>NZ_JCACRV010000001.1:0-3167771 GCF_059076335.1 Psychrobacter sp. H25
GGTTGTAAGTATTTGAACGCTTACAACGAGCCTTAGAAGCCTCTAACGAGTTCTTGCTAAGTGGGGCGTATTCTAGCAAAGATAAAAAATACGTCAAGCGTTTTTTTGCATAATTAGTAAAAATTATCATTTTAATAGCTTGAGAGAAGGTTTTTGGCAAAAACTAACCAAAGACTACCTAAAAAAGACGCCACATAGAGAATATGTGGCGTCTTTATTTATCAAGATACGAGATCTACTAGAATACTGGCAACACTAATTGGCGTTGATTTAGTTACTCGGCAACGTCTAAATCAGCAACGGCTTTTTCGATACGTGACAAGGCATCTTTTAAAGTAGCCTCGTCAGTCGCGTAAGAGATACGCATATAGCCACCAAGACCGAAAGCATCACCAGGTACGACTGCCACACCAACTTTATCTAATAACCAAGCTGAAAACTCAGTACAAGAAGACAAACCAGCCGCTTTGATGAGCGGCACAATGTTTGGATACACATAAAATGCGCCATCAGGACGCAGGCAAGTAATACCTTTGATAGCATTTAGACCATCTACAACCAAGTCACAACGCTTCTCAAACGCCTCAATCATTGGCTTAAGCACACTTTGATCACCGTTGATCGCTGCGGTTGCAGCAACCTGGCTGATAGACGTTGGGCATGAAGTAGACTGTGACTGTACTTTTTTCATCGCACCGATGAGTTTGGCAGGGCCGCCAGCATAACCAATACGCCAGCCGGTCATGGCATAGGCCTTAGACACACCATTCAAGATAATGGCACGGTCTTTTAGCTCAGGCGCTGCATTTAAAATATTGTAGAACTTATCACCTGTCCAGCGGATGTGCTCATACATATCATCAGACGCCACATAGACGTGTGGGTACTTTTTCAATACTTCAGCAATGGCTTTTAGCTCATCTAGCGTATAGATCATACCCGTTGGGTTAGAAGGGCTGTTCAGTACCAGCATTTTGGTTTTGTCAGTGATGGCACCTTCTAGCTGTTCAGGGGTGATTTTAAAGTCTTGTTCAGCTGGGCACTTAACGATGACTGGTACGCCTTCTGCGATGATAACCATGTCAGGATAGCTGACCCAGTATGGTGCTGGGATGATGACTTCGTCGCCAGGGTTGATAAAGGCTTGGGCAAGGTTGAAGAATGACTGCTTACCACCGACCGATACTAGGATCTCGTTTGGCTCGTAGCTGATATCGTTGTCACGCTTGAATTTTTCTATGATAGCGGCTTTTAGCTCTGGCGTACCATCGACAGCAGTATACTTGGTGAAGCCGTCATTGATTGCATCGATTGCTGCTTTTTTGATGTGATCAGGGGTATCAAAATCAGGTTCGCCAGCGCCCAAACCGATAATATCTTTACCAGCTGCTTTTAGTTCTTTGGCTTTGTTAGTAATCGCTAGCGTAGGAGAAGGTTTAATGCTATTGACGCGGTCAGACAGTTGCAACTCGCTCATGAGAGATCCTTTTTTATATGGGAGTGGGATTGGAGAAAATCTGATATGAATGATTTAATGTTTTTATAGCTGTCAGGACAAGATGTTAAGTGGCTTGAACAATAATAACGCCAGTCTCATGTTGTCATGAAGATAGCCTTTATTTGCCCATCAACGAACCGGTTCACTAATGTACGTATGGCTATCTTGATATTGTAGCATGCCCGTATAGAGCTGTCTTATCGCCTCTATGACAAAACGATAGTAAACGGTTGCGATATCGCGAACCGTACCATTTATTAAGGTTGTTGCCTGTCTGCATAGCTAAAGCTTTGCGAAGATATTGCGCTTTTATATCAGCAATTGCGAAGTCACAACAATAAACCTATCGCCATACACTATAATTATTTAGGTTTGTTAAATAAGATGGCTTATCGCTTAATCAAAATCAATCAATACGATGCGTGAGTCAATACGGCATGTTAGAAATAAGACAGTCGGTCAAAGGCAAGCAAGACAAATAATCTTCATTGAAGAGTCTCGTGTGGTTTTCCAAGATAAGTCTCCTTAGATTCTAGATGAAGGGCACACTTTACAATATATATTTCATACTATAAGAATATTAAAAAGGACAATTACCATGACAAATTCTACTGAAAATCTACATATTCTCATTACGGGTGCGACATCTGGTATCGGTAATCAGTTAACAAAGGATTACCTATTAGAAGGACACACCGTCTACGCCGTTGGCCGGGATGATGAGGCATTAGCCGAACTTAAGTCATTGGGTGCAGAAACGATTGATTTGAATCTTATGGATCGAGATAAAGTCGTTGAAGCTTTTGCGAAAATCGAAACGGTTGATCTCGCGATTTGCGGTGCTGGCATGTGTGAATATCTGGACATGCCAAATTTCGATAGCAGCGCCTTTATGAAAGTCATGTCAGTCAATATGGGTACGTTGTCTCATGCTATCGAAGGAGTATTACCACATCTGATTGCTTCAAAAGGTCGCCTTGTCGGTATCGGCTCTGCATCTGCTTATGTGCCTTTTGCGCGTGCTGAAGCTTATGGTAGCTCAAAAGCAGCGATACATTACCTGATGAAAACGCTACAAATTAGCTTGGCGCCACATGAGGTGTCGGTCAGCCTTGTCGTACCTGGTTTTGTCGAGACGCCAATGACCAAGCAAAATGACTTTCCTATGCCGTTTATCCAGACGCCAAAGCAAGCAAGTCAAGCCATCCGTGATGGTATCGATAGCGGTCATGAGGTTATCGAGTTTCCCAAAAAACTTACTATGCCACTAAAAGCATTGGGTACGCTGCCTGATCTGGTCTGGCAGCAAGTCAGTGAAAAGCTGAATAAAAAATAATTTATCACAGAATATATGACTCACTAACATAGTAAAAATATAACAGGGAATGCCTTTATGCCGTTTATTCGCGCCAAGCGTGCAACCAGCCAAAAAACCGATAACAGCAACATAAAAAATTCAGGCGGTCAGCCCGTGCAAAAACGTATTGCCATCATTGGCTCAGGGGTATCAGGATTGACTTGTGCGCATTACTTGGGTATGCAGCATGAAGTGACCGTTTTTGAAGCCAACGATTATATCGGCGGGCATGTAAATACTATTGATGTGGCACTACAGGATGGCAAAAAGGCAAAGAGCGCTAATGAAGAGAGTAGTGCAATAGACACCGGTTTCATTGTTTTTAATGAGCGTACCTATCCGAATTTCTTTCGTTTACTTCACGAGCTACAAGTACCGTTTCAATCGACGGACATGAGCTTTTCGGTAAAAAACACGGCGCGTCGATTTGAATACAACGGTCATACGTTAAATACCTTATTATCACAGCGCAAAAACGTCCTTAATCCAAAGTTTTGGCAATTTATAAAAGATATATTACAGTTCAATAACCATATCAAGCAGTTGCGTCAAGACTATGATAATGCACGCGTACAAGGAGAGGATGTTAGCGGTTTTACCACGCAAACCCTTGGCGGCTACCTAGCGCAAGAAAGCTACGGTAAGCTGTTCACTGATAACTATCTGCTGCCGATGGTCTCTGCTATTTGGTCGACCAGCTTGGATGAAGTGCAAGATTTCCCGCTGGTGTTTTTTGCGCAGTTCTTTGACAATCATGGTCTACTCGATGTGGTCAATCGTCCACAGTGGTTTACGATCAAGGGTGGCTCAAAACAATACGTCAATAAGTTGATTCCACGTTTTATCAAGTCGGGCGGTAAAGTGAGAGTAAATAGCCCAGTCCAGTCTGTGGCGCGTGATGGTGAGCAAGTGTTATTGACTGTCCAGAACAAAGGTGATGATAGCGATACCGAACACCTTGTATTTGACGAAGTTATCTTTGCCTGTCATGCAGATACGGCATTGAGTATCTTGAAAGATGCCAGCACCAATGAATCTGAGGTGCTGAGTCATTTCCGCTTCACCAAAAACACCGCTGTACTACATACCGATACCAGTATTTTACCCAAGAAGCCATTGGCATGGGCAAGTTGGAATTACCTGATAGATGAGAGTATTTCAGGTGCTAAAACAGGTGATAAACAAAATGACGTAAATACGAAAACACCTGCAAAGCCCGTGCTGACCTACCATATGAATATCTTGCAACGTCTAACCAAAAAGCATAATTATTTGGTTACGCTTAACCATGATATAGATGACAAACAAATCATTAAAAGCATTGATTATAGTCACCCAGTATTTGATCTCACAATGGTTGATGCACAAACCAAGTGGTCAAATATATCTGGTGCCGGCTTGCACACTCATTTTTGCGGTGCCTATTGGTTCAATGGGTTCCACGAAGATGGCGTACGCAGTGGTCTACGTGTCTGTCAGGCACTCGGTTATGATATCGATATCAAAGATGAGGTTGATCCAGCACACTTGCCTGACGCTACGAGTACACATACGCCGTTTCGCTATAAAGACCTGCCAGTAAAGGCTGACACAAAACAGCGCAAGCTAGATAAACGTCAGGTGATTATTGCGACCACCAATCAAGAGCTGGTTGAATACGCTGCGCGTCTACAGAGTGAGACGGGGGGTAGCAGCCAACCTAAAAAACGTGGTTTATTTGGTCGCCGTAAAGCCAAGTAATATCACGATATTTTAAAGAATGTATGTTATAAAAATATGACGTTAAAAATGAGACTGTCTATGGCCACACCCATTCAATCTGCTAATGCTATGCCCGCGCATGATCTAACTCGTAAGCGTCCTATAGTGCCGCATCAGTTATTTGAGGGTACGACATGGCACAGTCGCTTGCTACCCAGTATCAATAAGTTTGTTTATCCGTATCGCTATTGGGGGGTCAATATTAGCGCACTGGCAGCAGGTCACGCGCTGCCTGAAATCAGTACAGCAGCCTTCAGCGATCATAAGACTATCAGAACATCACCTTTGAGTACGATATTGCCAAAGCAATTACTGGCAAAAGCATTGCCTTTGTTTTCTGCAAAATCAAAGGCGCTACAACGGTTCTGCCCTGAAGACTATTTGCAACATTCTAATAGCCTAAGTGACGATAAAAAGGTAGATAACAATATTCAGCCTGATCAAGCATTAGAGCAGCGTTTGAGCCAAGCATTCTTGGAGCATGCAGGCAGTACACCTACAGGGGATATGTTGGGATTACTCGTTTGCCGCAATGCAGGTATGTATTTTAGCCCAGTCAATTTCTACTTAGGGTTTGACGAGCAGCAGACACCGACGCATTTGCTGGCTGAAGTTTCCAATACGCCCTGGGATAAGCGTCACTACTATGGGTTTTTGTTAGAAGGGGAGGACACCGAGTTCTGTCATGATAAAAACTTCCACGTGTCACCTTTCAACCCTATTGATCAGTTATATCGCTGGCAGGTCACAGTTAAGCGTAGCAGTACAGATATGGCAGATGAGCAATCAACTACTGGATTACAGGTTCGTATCGCTATCAATATCAGTGATGAGCGCGGCGAAGTCCTAAAAACGGGTATAAAAATATCGGGCGTACCGATGACAGATCGCTCTGTGCGTAATAGCTTGCGCAAAAATCCATTGATGAATACCACGTCTTTAGTACGTATCTATTGGCATGCTTTTAAGCTATACGCGATCAAAAAAGTACCTTACGTCAATTATGACGAAAAACTAGCTGACAGCCAGCAGAAAAGTACGCATCATAAAAAAGCCTGAACGATTAGAGGATTAGCGCTCCATAACCTCAAAAGTCAAAATCTTAAGATGCATCAACTTAAAACGTAGCCATACCCTTTATATACTCAATTCCAAAATACAAAGCACTTAGACAAGGACAACCATACGATGTCAGCACGACCGACCGACAGAGCACCAGTCACAACACTAGAGAAATTAAGCGCTCGCATGAGCAAAGTCGTCAATGAAAGCGCTGTGCTACAGCCAGTAAGCGATGGCGTAAACAATGTCGCTCGAAAACTTATATTTCGTGCACTGCAGCATATTCAGTTTGGCAGTCTTACTTTAATTGAAACATTTGCTGAGCCAGAATCAAAGACGAGCAGTTTTGGCAAGGTCGAGTCCAATGCAGCAAGCAGCTCGGCAGTGGGTCGCCATCCGCTACATGTCACCTTAAAAATTCATGATAGCGCCGTATATCGCCAGCTATTGTTAGGCGGCTCAATCGCGCTTGCGGACAGCTATATCAATGGCGAATGGGATACGGATGATTTGACTGGTTTGATTCGCTTGGCGGCTCGCAACTTAGCCGTGCTAAACAAGCTTGAAAATCGTTTTGCAGGTATTAGTAAGGCGTTCGAAAAAGCCAAGCATCAGCTACGTAGTAACGACAAATCGGGTTCTAAGTCTAATATTTTAGCGCATTATGATTTGGGTAATGACATGTATCAGCGGTTTTTGGATGATACGATGATGTACTCATCGGCGGTATATCCCACGCCTGACATGACACTCAGTGATGCCCAGCAGCATAAGCTGTCGCTCATATGCCAGCGCCTACAGCTCAGCGCTGATGACAATGTGATTGAAATTGGCACAGGTTGGGGTGGGTTTGCTATCTATGCAGCCAAACATTATGGCTGTCATGTGACGACCACGACTATATCTGATGCTCAGTACGATGAGGCACAGCGGCGCGTCGAGGCAGCAGGTCTGTCAGATAAGATCACGCTACTCAAGCAAGACTACCGCGAGCTGACGGGACAATACGACAAGCTGGTCAGTATTGAGATGATTGAAGCGGTAGGGCATGAGTACTTGCCAACGTTTTTTGCTAAGTGTGACAGCCTACTTAAACCAACGGGTCTTATGGTACTTCAAGCGATCACTTTCAATGATCAAAACTACCAAGATTATATCGGTTCGGTCGATTTTATCCAGACGCATATCTTCCCAGGTGGCTGCCTGCTCTCTAACCAAGAGCTGACCACTCAGTTCACTGAGCAGACGGACATGGTCATCAAGCAACTACACGACTATGGCTTTGACTACGCTTATACATTACGTGATTGGCGTGCTGCGTTTTTGGCACAGCGTACAGAGATCCAAGCGCTTGGCTATGATGATGCCTTTATACGCTTGTGGGAGTTTTACTTCTGCTACTGCGAAGGTGGGTTTTTGGAGCGCACCATTGGTGTGGTGCAGGTCACTGCAGTAAAACCAAACAATATCGATACCTTGCATTTTTCTGATTTGCCAGCTGCTGTTTTGAACAACAGGACGGTCTCAGATAATGAAGGAACATTTAACGATGCAGGTGTGACAGATACAGTCTCGGTATAAGTATATAAGATTTGGCCGCCAAGCTTGTGCGGTCTCATACTACCAGTAGAGTATGAGACCGATGTGCTGACAGACTTAGGAAGCTAGTGCAGACCGTCTATCAAGGGCGCCCGAATAGCGTGTCACTGCCAATGCCATCAAAGAGATAACAGCACCGATCCAAGCGGTATCTTGCAAGCTCAAGTTTTCGACCACGCTGCCGCCGATAATAGAGCCGAGTGCGATACCGATATTGAATGCAGCAATGTTCAACCCAGAGGCGACATCGACAGCATTTGGTGTGTATTTTTCGGCTTGTTTGACGACGTAGATCTGTAGACCAGGCACGTTTCCAAAGGCAAAAGCACCCCATACTAAGATAGTCAGCACCGCTGCAACTTTTGATTGCATCGTAAAGGTAAACAGCAATAAGACAATGCTAAGTGCGCTAAATATTATACTAAGCGCACTAATAGGACCACGTTTGTCGGCAAGTTTGCCGCCCCAAATATTGCCGATGGCAACGGATACACCGTATACCAGCATGATGAGGGCAACAGCAGAAGGTGCAAATTTGGTCTGTTGTTCCAAAATAGGGGCAAGGTAAGTAAACGCTGTAAACGTACCACCATAGCCAAGAATAGTCATCAGGTATACCAGCAGCAATTGTGGTTTTACGATGACTTGCAGTTGTTCTTTAAATGTTGCAGGAATGGATTGTTTGAGGTTTTTGGGTACCAGTAAAGCGCTGCCAATCAAAGCGATGACGCCCAGTACCGAGACGACCAAAAACGTGGCACGCCAGCCAAAATGCTGACCGATCCATGTGCCGAGCGGTACACCAGTGACTAGCGCAACAGTGAGTCCGGTAAACATAATGGCAATCGCACTGGCCTCTTTTTCTTTACTCACTAAACTGGTGGCGATCATAGAGCCAATGGAGAAAAACACGCCGTGAGCCAGACCGGTCAATATACGTGCAAGTATCAGCGTCTCGTAACTGGGCGCTTGCCAAGCGAGCAAGTTGCCGATGACAAATAAACCCATGAGGCTCATGAGCACTATTTTGCGATTCCAGCGACCAGTGAGTGCAGTGAGTATGGGCGCGCCAATAGCGACGCCCACCGCGTATAAGCTGACCAGTAGCCCTGCAGAAGGCAAGCTGACGCCTAGATCAGCTGCGATAGTTGGTACTAACCCAACAATGACAAATTCGGTTGTCCCGATTGCAAATGCGCTCAGCGTGAGCGCCCATAAAGCGAGTGGCATAACGACATCCTAAGCATTAAATGATGTGCGTAGTTTGACGTACTTATAGTTTGCAAAAAACAGCACAAATGACAAAATACTTTTGTCAGTTTTGTAAAGGTAGCAGTAATGACAGGACATGCTAGAACAGAAGATATAGAGATATTTTTGACGGTAGTGGATACGGGCAGTTTTACTGGCGCTGCTAACTTGTTAAATCAGCAGGTCGCTAAAGTATCTCGTGCTGTGTCCAGACTCGAAGGTACGCTGCAATGCACACTGCTAAATAGAACGACGCGACGTTTAGAGTTGACAGAGGAAGGGCTTGTCTTTATCCGATATGCACGTGAGAGTTTAAATACTCTGCATACTGGTGAAGAGGCGATTAAGTTGTTAAAGCAAGCGCCAAGTGGACACTTACGAATTGATGCAGCCAGTCCGTTTGTTTTGCATCAACTCACGCCATTGGTAGGTGAGTTTGTGCAGCAGTATCCGCATATTACGCTTGATTTGACATCGCATGACAATATTATCGATTTACTTGAGTACAAAACTGACCTTGCGATTAGAATCGGTGACTTAAAAGACTCAAACTTGCACGCGCGTATGCTAGGCAGAAGTAAACTGCGTCTGGTAGCCAGTCCTGAATATTTATATCGCCATAACCAAGTCACTGATGTCGCAGACTTGATCCATCACAAATTGATCAGTTTTAATGACGCATCAAAGCTTGCGAGTTGGCCATTGACGTCGTCCGTGGATCTTAGTTTTCATATGACCGCGAGTAGTGGCGAGACCCTGCGGCAGCTATGCTTGGCGCATCAAGGCATCGCGCTGTTGTCTCATTTTATGATTGGCAAAGACATAGAGTCTGGGCGACTGATTGAGGTACTGCCTGAGGCGGTAGACAGACCGAACAATCGCGAATCGATACAGGCGGTTTATTATAGAAACAGTGCTGTATCGTCGCGTATTTTAGCATTTCTAGATTTCATTCAGCCGCGGCTGACATTATAGTTTTTATTCATTTGATAAGGGATATCATTATGGGCTACGTTTTTATCTATCTTGCCGCTGTGGTTATTTTCTTGGGTGTTGACGCTGTTTGGTTGACGACCATGAAAGGCGCTTTTTATGAGTCGCGCATTGGTCATCTTTTGGCTGATGAGCCAAATATGATGGCTGCTGGTGTGTTCTATATGTTCTATATACTGGCACTTTGTATATTGGTTTTATATCCACAAATTAAAGCAGGCGCATCAGTTGGTCATATCTTTTTACTTGGCGGTTTGATTGGTTTGATGGCTTATGGTACCTATGACTTTACCAACTTGGCACTTTATAAAGGATTTACATTAGATACGGCGCTGGTTGATTTTGTGTGGGGCGGTGTTTTGACAGGTTCCGTCAGTGCGATTGTTGCTTGGCTTGCTTATCGTTTTCATTGGTTGAGCTAAGGTTAAGGTATATCGTCTTGCTCTCTATGATGTCGTATATATATAGTACTGACATATCGCTCTACTTGTAGAGCGGTGATTTACATAACCTAGACTGTTTACTGACAGAGGGCTGTTTGTGCTATAGGCTGACCTACTGTATAAATGGTAGGCATAATAAATGTCAAACCCATTAAGGAATATTATGCCACAATACAATACCAGCTCAACTGCCAAAAAAGCCCCACTAAACCACGAGTTGTATATGTCGATATTGATGACGCCTGATATGGCAAATTTCATCGGTAATGTACACGGTGGTGACTTGCTCAAGATGCTTGATCAGGTTGCTTACGCCTGTGCCAGTCGCTATAGCGGGAACTATGTAGTGACACTGTCTGTCGATCAAGTGATGTTCCGTGAGCCTATTTATGTGGGTGAGTTGGTTACTTTTGCAGCGAGTGTCAACTATGTAGGTAACACTTCGATGGAAGTAGGTATTCGCGTTGAGGCAGAAGACGTACGTGCTCGTACAGTGCGCCATACCAACAGTTGTTACTTTACGATGGTAGCTATCGATGATAATGGTAAACCAACCCCTGCGCCGCCACTCGATATAAAAAACGAAATGCAGCAGTGCCGAGCTGACGCAGCAAAAGAGCGCAAACAGCAACGTATGGAAAGCTCACATCGCCCAAGCTGCGACTTTGAGAGCATAAGCCAAAAATTCGATAAGCATGATAATGAGGCTAAATAAAACAAGAAACTAAACAGAACGAATAGCTTTTCAATTCTGAATATTTAGCCATCATTACCCTGTGTAACGACTCACTAAAAAGACACTGATATTGTAGCGCGCTTACTTTAAGCTGATGTGTATTCCAATTTATTCATCTATAGTAAATACGTTCAGTATCAACCTGTTCTTTAGTGAGTCCAGCATGAGCCTAAAACCATCTATCGCTAATCCCCAGCGTCATCTATCATCCTCTCCTAAAGCACAGCCCTCTCGTGCTCGCGGTGCCAGTCATCCAAAAGTATCAGATGATACCAGCCTAAACTCTAATACCAACAACTATTCTGAAATCAATGATGAGCATTCAGGTTCACTCGTTACGGTATTGATTGCGGTTGGTGCCAATCTTATTATCGCAATTGCAAAATCAGTTGCTGCTTTTATGACAGGCTCTGCCTCGATGATTGCAGAAGCCGCTCATTCGTGGGCAGATGCCGGTAACGGCACATTACTCATTGTGGCAGAAAAAAAGTCTATAAAACCTGCAGATAAGAGCCATCCATTAGGCTATGGCAAAGAATCCTATGTTTGGTCGATGATTGCTGCGTTTGGTGTATTTACCGCAGGTTCAATTGTCTCTATCTATACTGGTATCAAAGAGTGGAATGCTACGGAGTCTGAGACCAATTATACGGTCGCTTTTATTGTTCTAGCAGTAGCATTTGTGCTTGAAGGGTTCTCACTGATTCAGGCCTATAGACAAAGTAAAAAACATGGAGAGGCATTAGATATCAGCGCGATTGGCTATGTAGTAGATACCTCTAACCCAACGCTGCGCGGAGTGTTTTTTGAAGATTTGGCAGCTGTTGTTGGCTTGGTGATTGCGGCTGCCGCGATGGGTATGCATGCTTATACAGGAGAGCCATATTGGGATGCGCTAGGCTCTATCATTGTAGGTTTGCTACTGGGAGCGGTCGCTATCTTTTTGATCAGTCGTAACCGAGACTTTTTGGTAGGACATCGAGTTGCTGAACGCATGCATGAGTACGTCTTGGGCGAACTACTTAATCATCCAGATATCGATAGTGTGTCATATCTACACCTAGAGTGGGTCGGTCCCAAAAAAATGTTTATGGTTGCGGCTGTAGATATCAAAGGTAACCAAAAAGAAGAGCAGATTGCACAGAAATTCGAAGAGGTTGAGAACCTATTTCGAGCCAATCCTATATTTCAGGAAGCTATTTTGACACTATCGGTGCCAAATGCTGATCTTTTGACTTTATCAGATATTTCATTATAAACTTAATCCACAACAATCAAGTGATAATCATATGAAAGCTTTTTCAAGAAATACCATATTTTCTATGTCATTGAGTGCCGTGGGACTGATACTCATGCCTATGCTATCCACACAAGCAGCTGTGCCAACGGACAGTTCTTTAGTACGATTGGCAGAAGTGACCAAGGTTGTAGAGCGAGCGAACGATATTTCTAATAGCAGTGGTATGGCAGAACAGGTCACGCAGTCAATACTATCTTCGATATCTAGTGATAACATAAGCCAAGAAAAACGCCAACGTTTCGATGAGATTGTTAGTAAGTATAGTAAAGAAATGACAAATAGTAGCCAAATAGGAGATATGAATAAGCAGATTATCAACGTCTATATGCAGACAGCGAAACAACACTTTGACCAAAGAGAAGTTGACGCTCAGATAGCCTTCTATAGTAGTGAAATAGGTCAAAGCATCATCGACAAACAACCTGCTATGCTCAACGATTATATGGAAAAAGTGATGCCTATTGCTATGGAGTCCACTATGAAAAAAGTGAAGAGCACTGTACCGAAAATGGTCGCAGAGATTAAAGCTCTCCAGCTTGAAAAGTAGTTCGGGTCACTATAAGGTTAAAAGATTGTACATACAATAAATCAGTCGTTAAGCAATCTTAAAAACATAAAAAAGCCATCGATATCGATGGCTTTTTTTGTGGCTATAAATTTTAAGTGTCTAGTAGTCTATAACTAGTTATTTCTTAGGCGCGTTAGCACCGATGAACCATGCGTCTTTATCAACAATGCGGCTTGCTTCGGTGAATAAATCAGCTGTATCTTCATCGCCTGCATCACCAGCAGTAGCAATCGCTTCTCTTAACGTCTCTGCTACTTTTTTATAACGACCAGTTAGCTCACGAACGTGTTGGTCCACTTCAGTAATATCAGTTGGATAATCATCCAAGATAGACTCTTTTGCCACACGGCTGGCTAGACCATTCGGCTGACCACCTAGGATAACAATGCGCTCAGCAATCGTATCTGACACTTCAAGAATACGATCTGATGTTTCATCTAATAACTGATGCACACCAATAAACCCAGTACCTTGTAGGTTCCAATGGCACTGTTTACCATCTAGAGTTAAATCAATAACGTTTGCTAGGTTTGCATTTAGCAGATCAATCATCTTCTTTGCAGTCTCGTCCGAAATTCCACTTGCGTAACGTTCTCTCATATTGTACTCCGTTATTTGTTTAAAATTATTATATTGAATTAAATATCCAATGTATTTTTATTAGTTCTTATTTGATGATACTTGATCAATTAACTTCGTTATTTTATCAAGTGTCATCTACTTGCTTGTTAATTCATGATCGATAATAGCAGCTTAAATCTATGATGGAACCCCTGAGTGTTAGGCTTTGTTAAGTGGTCGTGTAAATGGTTTGTTAACCGTGAAAATCTTTGTAAATTTATCAGAGGCTGTGTGCGTTTTTTATAACGATGCAATATTTATCCGCTACTATTGAGGCTATTCGTCCAGTAAATAGCGCTTTTACATACTCGCGCTTTGCTTAATAAAAATCCTTATCAGCCAATACTTATAAACCTTAGATATGCGGCATTATTGTCCTTTAAAATCCGCTGTTTGAACCCCATATTGTTATAAACTTTAATAAGAAGAAATCAATTATGCGAATGCCTGAACCGCGTTCATCGCGTCAGTTAAACCAATTGGCCACACAGCTCCAAGGTGAAGCTGAAATTACTGGTGTCAATGCGTCAGGGACGCAAATATCGAGTCGTGCTTTTGAGATGGTCACTGATTTCGAGCCAGCAGGTGATCAGCCGCAAGCCATAAAAAAACTGGTCAACGGTATTAACTCTGATATGGATGAGCAGCTATTATTAGGTGTGACCGGCTCTGGTAAGACCTATACCATGGCAAAGGTTATTTCTGAGACGCAGCGCCCGACCATTATTATGGCGCATAATAAAACACTAGCCGCTCAGCTATATGGTGAGTTTAAATCGTTTTTCCCTAACAATGCTGTCGAGTACTTTGTTAGTTATTACGACTATTATCAGCCAGAAGCCTATGTTGCTGCCAGTGATACTTTTATCGAAAAAGACAGTGCCATCAATGATCATATTGATCAGATGCGTCTGTCTGCTACGCGTGCACTTTTAGAGCGCCGTGATGCCATTATTGTGGCCTCGGTATCTTGTATCTACGGTTTGGGTGACCCAGAGAGCTATCTAAAAATGTTATTGCATGTTGTGGTGGGCGACAACATAGACCGTACGGCGACTATCAAGCGTTTGGTAGAAATGCAGTACACACGTAACGAGTTAGATTTCGGTCGTGGTACGTATCGACTACGTGGTGAGCTGCTTGACATTTATCCTGCTGAGTCTGAGCAGCTAGCCGTACGTGTGCATTTATTTGACAACGAAGTCGAGAAGATTACGTGGTTTGATCCTTTAACAGGGAAAACAGTACGCAGCGTGCCACGTATTACGATTTATCCAAAATCGCACTATGTGACTCCGCGAAATAAACTAGAGGCAGCAAGTCATACCATCCGCGAGGAACTAGAGCCACGGCTAGAATACTTCCGTGATAACAACAAGCTGATTGAAGCCCAGCGTCTAAAGGAGCGTACTCAGTATGATCTTGAGATGATTCAGCAGCTGGGCTACTGCAATGGTATCGAAAACTACTCACAGCATCTCTCTGGTCGCCCATCAGGAGAGGCGCCGCCAACGTTGTTTGATTATATTCCAGAAGATGCCTTGTTGTTCCTCGATGAATCACATGTCACGGTCTCTCAGATTGGTGCGATGTACAAAGGCGATAGATCACGTAAAGAAAACTTAGTCAATTATGGTTTTAGATTACCAAGTGCAATGAACAATCGCCCGATGAAGTTTGAAGAGTGGGAGCGTATCAAGCCTAAGACGATTTATGTCAGTGCGACGCCTGCATTATATGAGCTTGAACACAGTGAGCAAGTAGTAGAGCAGGTTGTCCGTCCAACTGGTCTGATCGATCCTGAGATTGAGATACGTCCCGTCTTGACGCAAGTCGATGATGTGCTATCAGAAATTACTAAACGCCGAGAAAAAGACGAGCGTGTATTGATTACCACACTGACCAAGCGCATGTCAGAGGATTTGACCAGCTACCTCAAAGAGTACGACGTAAAAGTCGCTTATCTACATTCGGATATTGATACGGTTGAGCGTATGCAGATTATCCATGAGCTACGCACAGGCGTGCATGATGTGTTGGTCGGTATCAACTTATTACGTGAAGGTTTGGATATGCCTGAGGTGTCGCTAGTGGCGATCTTTGATGCTGATAAGGAAGGTTTTTTGCGTTCTGAGCGTTCACTTATTCAGACGATTGGTCGTGCCGCACGTCATTTAAATGGTAAAGCCATTCTTTATGCTGATCGTATTACGCCAAGTATGCAAAAAGCGATAGACGAGACGGATCGTCGTCGTGATAAGCAGATTGCCTTTAATGTCGAGCATAACATCACGCCAAAAGGCGCTCGCCGCAGTATTACTGATAAGATTGATACGGGTGAAAGCTTGGATGCCAATGATAATCAGGCTATCCCTGTTAAGAGTAACCTACCAGATGTCGACATCAATATATTACGTAGTCCTGATTTGCTTGCTAAAGAAATAAAACGTCTAGAGAAACAGATGCAGCAAATGTCGCGCGATTTGAAGTTTGAAGAAGCAGCAAAAACACGTGATAAAGTGCTTGAGTTAAAAGCACATCTAATCTGATAGTTTGGTTTGATAAACAAAAAAAGGTGACGTGCTTATTGAGTACCTCACCTTTTTTATGGCTTTTTCAATAGTAGGGCGCTTGTAATACGTTTTAATGACACTTACCATATGCGCACCATTCTTACTATCCACATCGCATTCCAAAACTTGTACCAGGCTTTATAGATAAGCTTGTCATCCAAGACTGAATTTTTGGAATAGTCATAAACTAGGCGTATCATTCACTGTGCTTATTAACCATTTGATAGAACTTAACTCCAATGAAAACTCACTGGGTATGTCAGCGGCTGCCAAAAAAGCTGTTATCGACTCTTTAGATATCGGCTTTCGTTATCCAGACGATCAGCGTGCAGCACTGACCACCAAAGTCGCTGAGATAAACGGCGTAGCAGAGAACCAGATCTCACTAGGCAGCGGCTCTAGTGAGAACATCCGTACCGTTGTCCAAATGCTAAAAAATAAGTCCTTAATAGAAGGTAAAAACTTTCAAGTCATCGTGCCGCATCCAACTTTTGCCTATGCTGAGCTATATGCAACGTCCATTGATATACCCGTGGTAAAAGTGCCTTTGACCCCTGAAAACTACGATTTCGACTTACAAAACATGCAAAAAGTCGCTGACGACTTTGACGGTATTAGCTTATTTTATTTATGCAATCCAAATAACCCAACAGCGACTATTACCGATACTGCAGTATTAAAAAATTGGGTAGGGTCTGCGCCAGCCGATCACTATTTTTTATTAGACGAAGCTTATTCGGAGTATGTGATAGACTCTAGCTTTGAGAGTGGTATTGGCTGGCTCAGCCAGCAGCAATCGGATAATCTGGTTGTTGTGCGTACTTTCTCAAAACTATGTGCGCTCGCTGGCATGCGTATCGGCTATGCAGTGGCTAGCCCGCAAATGATAGCCAAACTAGAGGCGTTTATCTCGATTGATAATACCAACTTGTCAGGCGCTGTAGCTGCGTTAGCGACTCTCGATGATGATGCGTTCTTGTCATTGAGTCTACATACGGCCAACCAATCGCGTAAGTTAGTTGAGCAGACGTTAGATGAGCTGGGCTTACGCTACCTGCCATCGCAAGCCAGCTTTATATTTCATGAGATAAAAGGAGACGTACAAACCTACATCGATAGAATGCGAGATCATGGTATCGCAGTCGGTCGGGAGTTTGCGCCAATCACTGGATTTAATCGGCTAACGCTTGGCAGACCTGATGAGATGGCAGTATTTGTAAAAGTGCTCAAATCATTTCGTGATAAAGGCTGGGTTTAGTTGGATTCGTTAAGGTAGTTTGATAATGCAGTAGGGAAGTTGCCACTGAGCAATTTCATTTTCTGCTTTATATCTATTCATCTATGTTCCGACACCAAAATTGACCGCGGGTTTTTACCAACATCAAACGCAGTTTTACATATTGTACCTTAAATAGCTTTTGTCTATCTTATAGGATGGTTCAGTAATGCATGACCCGATAAGCACATATATAAATGTCGTATAAATAATATACAACTGGGCATGCTCACTTATCTGATAATTATAAAGTTAGGGATGTACTGTACTATGTTTGATATCAAGTCGTTTTTTAAAAGAGAAGTAGAAAAAAAGCTCATCAACGTGGATGATTATATTTTTATGCCTGAGCGGGTAGAGATGGAGCTTGAAGGGGGTCGATTGAACTGTGTACTAAATAGTGACGGCCGCGTAGATATTTTTTATAGCAAAGAAGGGGTGACAGAAGTAGGTTCGGCATCGCGTAAGCACCCATTTACAGCATTTGAGAAAGAGCTGTATCATGGTATCTATGATGACGTAATCGATGATTTAATCAAGGAAGTAGATAAAATTATTGATAGCTCTTCTAAGTACTTTCGTCGTAGCCAAGTGCTTCCTTTTACTGCTGCTATATCACAAAATCCAGTGGACGAAAACAAGTTCTAGGCTGCGTAGTATAGAGCTGAGTAGAAAAAAAGGGGTGCATTACTTATAGTGCACCCCTTTTTTTCTCTATTTTTTAACGCTTATATATTCTACTGAACAAAACTTGCATAGCAGCTCTGCAGTGATTTTGCGACTACTTGCGCTACCAACTGAGTACGATACTGAGAGTCAATAGCGGCATTGCCCAACTCAACAATGGTGACCTGCTGTGGTGCTTGCTCGCTGACACAACCACAAACGTTGGTTTTAACAGATTCTTGCTGTGCTTCCGTCATGGCGACGCTGGCAACACGCCAAGCGGTTTGTTTTTCAATTTGGCTACGGCATTGGTTGTCGATCGCAGCTCTAAAGACATTCATACCAATCTCGTTTGCGGTGCCGATTGCTGTACCTGTACCGTTATTTGTAGCACCTGTTGTGGTACATCCAGCTAGCGCAAAAGTGGCTAGCATGACTGTTGAAGCCAAAAGTTTTTTCATGAATTAATCCTTTAAGGTGTTGGGTAGTCTCTAAAGCTACATATTATCAGTAAAACATCGCAATGACATCATGAACCAATGGCTGGGGTCAGCTTTCAACTAGATAACGCATAAAAAAGCCAGCTAAGAGAATGTCTCTCAGCTGGCTTTTTGCAAAATATGGCTGATATTAGACGTTTTTGCCGTGCTCTTTTTGCTGAATGTCTTTTGCTAGCTTGTAGCATTCATTGATATGGTCAGTAGCGATCTTCTTAAAGATGGTATAGCCCATAGTAGCAGCAACCAATTGACCGCCCAATGGGATAAACTTAGTAACCTGTTTTGCAGCGATGCGACCACCGAAGCCTTGGATTGTCTTTTTGACGATACCACGTGTCGCCATCAGACCAGCAAAGTCTACCGTACGGTCTTTAACAGCACTCCAATGCACTTCACGTGACTCTAAATTGATGGCTGACTGACGATCTTCAATCAAACCAAAGCGCTCACTGATTTCAGGAATCAATTGCGTCAACATACCAGCATCGACCGCCACATCAAAAAACGGTACAGGAATAACAGCAACACCTGCAGATACTCTGGCGCGCTTTTTTACCATGCCTAGGCATTCTTTTTTGACTTGATCAAGATCCAAGCTAGGATCGATTGTATTCGGTAGTTTTTCAGCAGCTGGGGTGGTTTTCATAAAGTGTCCTTATAAATGGTTAAAATATTGATAATTAAAATTTCAATAAATAGCAAGTCTCTCAGTTGTTTACTATTCTATGTATTTATCAGCGGCATACAATCATTGCTTTGTAGCAAAATGCAGAAAAGTACGGTCACTATGCACCCTTTTTGTAAATACAGGACTGCCTGTGCCTATACATGTCAGCCTTTACATGATGATGAAAATACAAATCAATCACCTATCTAAAGTGTTTGCGAAGCTAATATTTTGATAAGCATATGCAACCATGAATAGTATACAGAGGCATTATAAATTGTCGTTGTGAGCACGCTCTAAAGCCAGTAGAATACGTTCATGCTAAATTTAACCTCCCGTTATACTGGTACTCGCATCGACGAGCTACCCACTGCGTTGCAACCACTTGCCGCCCAATCTTTCACACTTGCCCGACTGTATGCAGGGCGAGGTATCATGGAGCCTGATGAGCTTGAGACAGCTTTGTCTGGTCTGTTGCCAGCTGATATGCTGCACGGTGTTACTGACGCTGTCCATCTATTAGATACTGCTATCGATGAGCGTAAGCGAATCCTTATTGTTGGGGATTTTGACTGCGATGGCGCAACCAGTACCGCACTGATGATGCGTGCGCTGACTGCGATGGATGCGGTTGTTGATTTTTTAGTGCCAGATCGATTTAAGTATGGTTATGGACTCACGCCAGAGATTGTTGAGCTAGGGATTGAGACTTATCGTCCAGATCTGATAGTGACAGTCGATAACGGTATTTCTAGCCATGAAGGCGTGGCGCGCGCCCAAGCTGATGGTATTACGGTGATTATCACTGACCATCATCTCACGACTAAAGAGACACCACCTGCTGAGGCCGTCGTAAACCCTAATCAACTTGCTTGCGACTTTACTAGTAAAGCACTGGTAGGGGTTGGCGTAGCATTTTATGTCCTTGGACGACTGGCAAAGCTGCGCCGCCAAGCGGGCAAGTCTACAGTACAGGTCAGTCAGTATCTGGACTTAGTTGCGCTTGGAACCATTGCAGATGTTGGCGTACTCGATAAGAATAACCGTATCTTGGTACATCATGGATTGTCTGCTATTCGTCAAGGTCGCTGCTGTATGGGTATATTGGCATTACTTGAGCAAGCAGGCCGTGACCCGAAACAGCTTCAGGCACAGGATTTTGGTTTTGTGTTAGGACCACGTATCAATGCTGCTGGACGTATGGATAACATGCGTATTGGGATTGAGTGCTTATTAACTGAAGATTGGAGTACTGCGCAGCGTTTGGCGCAAGAGCTTGAACAGCTGAATCGTACACGTCGTCATGTAGAAGGCGAGATGCGGGCACAAGCAGATAGTATTGTGCAGGCATTAACCACTGACAATATTCATGATAGCGGTGTCAATATTGAGACTGATGTTAATACTGATGAGCATATAGGCGATAACCAGAATGAGAGTCATGATGATGTAATCACTTTAGAGGCTACCCCTGGTCTGGCAAGCAAGACAGGCGCTCGTAGTATCGTTCTGTATCAAGATGACTGGCATCAAGGTGTCATTGGCATTGTCGCTGGTCGATTGAAAGAAAGCCACTATCTACCTAGTATCGTTTTTGCGCCAGCAGATACTGAGCATACGGATGCAGACAGTGCCATCAAAGGCTCGGCACGGTCTATCCCCGGCATCCATATTCGTGATGCGATTGAACAAGTCGCCGAGCGATATCCGGATTTGATCAGCCATTTTGGTGGTCACGCGATGGCAGCAGGCTTGACCCTCAAACGCCGTAACTTTGAAGCATTTGTTACCGCATTCAATGAAGTAATGGCTCAAATGAACGACGACGTGTTTGCAGAGCAAAAATTCACTGATGGGTCTTTGCAGGCGAGTGACTTTAGTCTATGGTTTGCTGAACATCTCGCAGATGCCAGTATTTGGGGTCATGGGTTTGCACCGCCACTGTTTGATGGTGTCTTTGAAGTGCTCAGCTTTAAAATATTAAAAGACAAGCATCTGAAGCTGTCGCTGCGCTATCCAGACGTTCAGTATCCAATTGATGCAATTTGCTTTAATTTTGACAATGATGCTTGGGATTACCGTGCCAAAAAAGTACATTTGCTGTTTCAGTTAGATATTAATGAATGGAATGGCAAGCAAAGCCTACAGCTGATGATAAAAGATCTAGCGGTAGTAGAACAGGGCTAAGACTAAAATAGTGTGAGTGCGATCAAGCTTGAGGGCACTCATACCAGTCGCCATCTTTTGATTTCGGATTAGTATTTCCATTCGAGTGTCGGAAACTGCCAGTCATAGCGGATAGCCAGCATACGTAAAGTAAATATCGTACTCATGGTAGAGATATCAACGATCCAGTCTGTCACGCCTAGGTTTCTGAGCGCAAAGTAGAGAATACCACCAGTTAATGCGGCAGTAATATAAATCTCTTGCTGTAGCACCAGTGGAATCTCGTTGCAGATCATATCGCGGATAATGCCGCCAACAATAATGGTAATCACACCCAATAATAGTGCTACCGGTACATTGGCGCCCATGCTATCAGCGACCTTGATACCTATCAATGTGAATGCAGATAAACCGATGGTATCGGATAGCTTGAGAAACTTGTCGACGCGCCTTGAGTTCGGGTGAAAAAAGATTTGCATCACCAGTGACGAGATAGTAATGAGCGTCAGATAGCTCATATCTACCATCCAAAATAGCGGATGACGGTCCAAAATCACATCACGTACCGTGCCGCCGCCAATAGCGGTGACAATTGAAACCAGCAAGCAACCAAAGACGTCAAAGTTTTTGTGCTTCGCCAGAATCGTTCCTGAAACACTACACGCGACAATGCCGATCATATCAAAAAAATATATCAAAGAGCGCGGATCAAAAGTAGTGATTAGGACGGCAGGATCCAGTGCGATAGCCAACATAAGTCATTCTCACTATTTTCAATGATCGTCATCGGAACTGTCTTAGTCAATAAACTACCATAAGCCTGCCATCGCAAATGCAGTAGCTAGCAACTAAGTAATTAGCAACTAAGCAGCTAATAACTAAGCAACCAAACGAATAGAGGGCAGATGCCAGTCATATCTAAGTGCTAGCATACGCACGGCAAAAATCACAAAGAGCATAATAAACTCATTGATACTAGCACTTACGCCCAAGTACTGTAGACATAAATAAGTCACAGATCCTGCGATACTGGCAGTGATATAAATTTCACGTTGTAGCACTAGGGGTATCTCATTACAGATAATATCACGTAGCATCCCGCCAATAATGGCCGTCCAAACGCCCATCATTATCGCGATAATAGGAGACATGTCTTGTGTCAATGCAACCTTAAAGCCAATAACACTAAACGCCGCCAAACCAATAGCATCAAAAAGCTTCAGTGCATTATCAATCTTATGATAAAGATGGAAAAATATCTGCAGGATAAGAGACGTTACAGTGATCACAATCACATAATTGAGATCAGTCATCCAAAATAGGGGATGACGGTCTAGTGCCATGTCACGTAGGGTTCCACCGCCGATGGCATTGACCATAGAGACCAATATGCAACCAGCAATATCAAAGCCTTTGTGCTGCGCGAGTAGCGTTCCTGCAATCGCACAAGCGATGATACCTACCATATCTAATAAATATAATAGAATATCAGGAAAAATTAAATCATTAACCATGGTTATATTGCCAAATCTTGATCATCAAAAATAATTAAATGTGTTGTTAAAGCGGGTATGACGATGATGACCTAAACTAAAGCTATTTTGCTGTTAGATCATCATTTAGCCATCTTTTGCAAACAGTATCAGTCCGATAATAATCAGCACAATACCGACCAATCCTAAGATTGATGGGAGTGGGTTGTCCAGCAGGATCATACCACCGATCAAAGCAAAGATAATTTCACTTGCCTGAGTCGAGTCGACGCCCGCTACCTCGCTTGAGGTCACCGCTTGCTCACGTGCATATAAGAACAGGCTGGTCGCAGCCACGCCTGATAGTAAAGCAACCAGTAGCGTATTGAATACCTGCGCGCCGCCTGGCAACTCAGGGCGGACTATAATGCCTAACACAAGCCAAAATGGCAAACTCCCTACGGTCATTAACCATACTTTGTTAAAGGCGTTCTGCAGTAAGTCTGTATCGATAACAGGGATGCGTCCGATTAGAGTCTGAAGGGTGGAGCTACCGGTAGTGTCATGCTGAGTACTATGGGTATCAGCGGTATCATGAGCACTGGCTAATAATGCGGTCTCAGCACGCATTGGCTGCGCCTGTTGCTGGCTGTCTTGTTCTTTAATTTTATGCTGCTTGGCATTATAAGAGGCCTGCCAGACCAACTGATTACCAATAGGGTAGCTAAATGCAGCGATTAGCGCCGGTAGTGCACCATATAGCAGCATTTGGGTCAGTGGAATAGCATTGGTATCAGCAGGCGCGTGTAGACCCTCACTGATATTGACCAGCACGACGCCAACGAAGACAATCAGCGCATAGACGATGAATTTTTTGTCAAAGCGCTGCCCAAATGCCAATAAGACGAGCAAGCTGGTGACGACCGTAAACATAAAGGTTGCCGCGACAACCCAGCCGCTAGCATGATCACCTGCATAGCAAATACCGGTATAAAACAAACCAAAACCAATACTGCCAGTGATGCACCAAAAGCCTATATGCTGACAGAAAATCGTCCAAAGCTCTTTGATGCGTCCCATACCGTGCTGAACAGCAATCATTGCCGTCAGTAGCAGCAACATAAATACGTAGCGCAAGCTCGCTGACCAAAACCAATGCCCACCAGCCGCGCTCATCAGCTCATTTAACACAAACGTTGAGCTAAAAAACGCACCTGATAGTAGCCCCAGTAAGATCAGTCTTATCATATTTCCTCCTTGAAAATGCTTGCGGTTTGTATCTGGTTTTAGGCAGACGATATGTCATCTGTGGTTATGCTATTTGCCTTTGGCGTCCGCCCAGATAATCTTGTGTAGTTGCAACTGAAAGCGCACAGGCAGGGCATCTGCCAACATCCACTCAGCAAGCTCCCGTGCCAATACAGGTACTTCAGGGCTAAGCTGCTCATCAATATCATCTGCAACGTTGAACATTGGCGAAAACCAAACGGTTCCGACCAGCTCATCTAGCTTATGCTCTATTAATTTTTCTTTGGCCCAGTCGTAATCTTTACGATTCATGATGACAAATTTGATTTGGTCATGTTCGGTGAGGTAGTCGAGGTTTGACCATAGGTTTTTGTCGACTTCGCCTGAGCTAGGCGTTTTGAGATCCATGACTTTACTAACTGCTGGCGGCACATTCTCTACGGTGAGGGCACCTGCTGTCTCAAGAGATATCTCGTAACCATCGCTCAGCAAGCGTTTCATCAGCTCGATAGCATTCGGCTGCGCTAATGGTTCACCGCCTGTCAGGCAGATGCGCTTACATGGATAGCTTTTGATGGTTTCTACAATCGTCTCTAAAGACTGACGTTCGCCACCAGTAAAAGCATATTCAGTATCACAATAAATGCAGCGCAGCGGACAGCCTGTGAGACGGACAAATATCGTCGGTAAGCCTGATGTTATTGCTTCACCTTGTAAAGAATAAAAAATCTCGGTCAGACGCAGTCCGGCTTCAGGATCAGTAACAGGAATAGCGGCGTTGCGTAATAGTGATTCACTCATAATATGTCAAATACAGTTAAAGGCTGACAAAGCGATTAAGCCGTTGTCAATCGTAGTAAAAAAGGCAGGTTTTGTTATAGATGATTTTGTTTGGACAAAGCCAAAAAATGGATTATAACGCAACAGTATCTATTAAGGTGCAAAAAAGACGCTGAAGTTTGCTTCAGCGTCTTTGATAAAGAAGATTTATTACTGTCTGTACCGTTCGGGTACGAGAATATAAGTATGAAAAATACTAGGCTAAACGTAATAGCTCATTTACTGATGTTTTTGCACGAGTTTGTGCATCGACTTTTTTTACGATGATTGCAGCGTACAAGCTGTGCGTGCCGTCTTCTGAAGGCAAGCTACCCGGTACGACAACAGAACCTGCTGGTACACGGCCACGATGAATCTCACCAGTTTCGCGATCATAGATGCGTGTAGATTGACCGATGTAGACACCCATAGAGATAACAGCGCCTTCTTCGACGATCACGCCTTCAACGATCTCAGAGCGTGCACCGATGAAGCAGTTGTCTTCGATGATAGTAGGGTTGGCTTGTAATGGCTCTAATACGCCGCCGATACCAACGCCACCTGATAGATGGACGTTTTTACCGATTTGGGCACATGAACCAACGGTTGCCCAGGTATCAACCATAGCGCCTTGATCAACATAGGCACCAATGTTGACGTATGATGGCATCAATACTGCACCTGCTGCGATATATGAGCCTTTACGGGCAACTGCTGGCGGTACCACACGTACGCCTGCTTCTTTGAACTGTGCTTCAGTCCAGTCAGCAAACTTAGTTGGTACTTTGTCATAAAACTGCACATGCTCGCCTGCTGCCTGGACATAGTTGTCGTTCATGCGGAATGATAGTAGTACGGCTTTTTTTGCCCATTGGTTGACGACCCATTCGCCATCTTTCTTTTCTGCGACGCGTAGGCTACCGTTATCTAACTGCTCAAGCACTTGACTGATAGCATCACGTACGTCTTGTGGCATAGTGCTTGGGCTATACTCATTGCGATTTTCAAAAGCCTGTTCGATAGTTTGTTGTAACGACATAAAAATTCCTAAGATAAGTGAAAGGGGAGGTAACTCAGTATTATAGTGATATAACGGGTTTGACCCGATCTCAAATAGGCCATACCTCACAATATAATTGATTTTGAGGTGTGGCTTATTTATAGGATTCACTGGGTCAAAAACTTACTTGCCGTATTGTCGCTAATTTGGCAGCGTTTAGCAAATAAGTTCAGTGTCTCGTGATGAAAGTACGGACGATAAAATCCCTGAAACATGCTGTAAAAAAGAATCAGCTACCACTGTTAAGCATCTGGCGTGGTGTTGTCTATCCACGCTAAAATATCTTGATAAACAGTCTGGTGGTCTGTTTCGTGTAGCACTTCATGGCGCATAGTGGGATACAGCTGAATATCAACACGATTGAATTTTTGCTTGTGTAATCGGCCAACAACTTTGCGGATACCGCGTCCCATATTACCAATAGGGTCATCCTCACCGCTAATAAACAGCATTGGAAAATTCTTGGCGATGGTGGTTGCCCAGCCTTTATTTAGTCCTGTATCCATTAGGGTAAATAGGGTCATAAAGCCATTATTAGTAAAGTCAAAACCTGTTTTTGGGTCGGCTTCATAGGCCTCAATGTTAGCCGTGTTTTCACTCAACCACGCAAACTTCGATGATGCAGTACGATCTTTTAATTGGCTGTTGAGTATCTTATTCATGGTATTTGCCAGCACTGTATTGGGCTGTCTTGGTGCTATTTTTGCTAATATCTTATTGATAGGAAGCAAAACTTTGGTCAGTGGGTTGGCGTCTGCCGAGCCCATTAGTATCGCCCCAGTAAAGTTATGTGCGTGATGTTTGAGCACGTTGCGCACGATAAAAGAGCCCATAGAATGACCCATAACAAAATGTGGCACATCGGGATGGCGGGCTTTTAGGTTGTCTGCCATCACAATTACGTCTTTTAATAGCGACTGCACGGGATGCTCTTCACCAAAAAAACCTAAATCCGCGTCGGTTTTGATAGTTTGCCCATGACCCAAGTGATCATAGGTTGCTACCGCAATACCATTGTCCGCCAAAAACTGCGCAAAATCTGCATAACGACCACCATGCTCTGCCATTCCATGCACGATCAGCAACGTTGCGCGAATATCGATGCCTTTGTCACGAGGTTCAAAGAAGTCATGATGTAAATAATGGGTGTTATCGGATGAGAGAATGTGGTCATTATTGGTATCGAGAGGGGTACTCATATAAGGTTCCTTGACGGGTTTTGATTGTCTGTATTTTTTGTTGATATGTTTTGAGAGTGACAATGCATTGGGCAATATCTCGCAGAGCAGTAGCTTACAAAGCAGGGTCACAAAGAACTATGTTTTAAAGCGCTATGTTTTAAAGAAAAAATCTTAAAATAATGCTCCAAAATAATGTCTCAAAAATAGCTACTTGAAAACTTGAAAAATAGCATTCTAAAAAATCACTCTATCACGTGGCTTCTATTACGACTCACTATACTAAGTGTTTTGTCATCAACGTAGGTAAATAATTTTACCTTCTTTTATTATTTCAAGCAGTATTTTTATAAAATTCATCGTGCGCCGGACAAACGCTATGGACAATTTAACGACAAAGCTGAGTGTGGTCAATATTGTCAAAAGCATTTGAGACTTTCAAACCGTTTACGCTCTTACTGTCTGCCCGTAACAGAAGACTCTCAATTATATGTTACCTTTAGAAAATATCTAATAAGCATATGTCCAAAGTCGTCTATTAAGACACACCTTAAACACACTGTTAGCCTTGATAAAGTTGCCTATGAAACCTTCACCGATAAAGAAACTCTTATTAGCAGGGGCGGGTCACGCTCATATAGGTATGCTGCGCCGAATTAATGACGCATCTCTAGACCCAAGCAGTATTGATATTTGTTTGGTTAGTGAGCAGACGCAGACCATATACTCTGGGATGCTACCTGGCTGGCTGGCTGGACATTACCAACTTGATGACATCAGTATCGATACACAATCACTTTGCGCGCGTGCGGGTGTACGCTTTATTCAGCAGGCAATTACTCAGGTCCATGCCGCATCAAATACCGTAGTGACGGGTGGTAATGAGACGTCGTCTGGTGACGAGATGTTAACTGATGATACGGCGTTAACGCTCTATTATGATGTACTGTCACTTAACACGGGCGCAGATACGGATATAGGGTGGTCGGGATCGTCAGGTAGTGATGTTAGCCACGATGTCGATACAAGCACAGGCGTGATTGCTATTCGTCCATTGTCAGCATTCATTACACACTGGCAGCAGATTTTGACGGATGCTCAGCAGTCTGATAATTATCAACTGGCTATCGTTGGCGCAGGCGCTGCTGCGACCGAGTTGGTCATGGCAGCTCAAGTCGCGCTACAGCATATCAACAATAACCATCAAGTGACCTTGGTGTGCGGTAAGCAACTGTTATCAGGATTCAATACACGGTTTAAAGAGCGCGTTATTAGGCAGCTGCATCGCCACGGTATTAAAATAGTTTATGAGCGAGCAATTGACTATCGTAACGGCCACCTATCGACGACAGATGACTCGTTGCCGATGAATGCTGTGATCGCTGCAACTGGCGTAGTGGGTGCTGCATGGACGATTAACACGGATCTTCAGACACTAGATAAAGGCTTTATCGCAGTCAATAATCTGCAACAAAGCATCTCTCACCCTAATGTATTTGCAGTTGGTGATGTCGCCACGCGCGTAGATAAAGAGGTAGCGCATTCAGGTGTCCATGCGGTGCATGGCGGGGCGGTAGAAGCTGATAATTTATTTGCATATCTAAAAGGCGAGTCTATGCAAGAGTATCAACCAAAAGCACGCACGTTGTATCTATTGTCTTGCGGTGACAAATACGCCATTGCCAGTTGGGGAGACTGGAGCTTACAAGGTCGCGGGCTATGGTATCTCAAACGGTATATTGATAAGCGCTTTGTAAAATCCTATTCGTAGTCATGCTCATTTGGAATAAAAGATAATAACCATCATATTGGTTGTCAATATTGATTCACAATGAGGTATGATTGGTTAGGTAAACCGTAAAGTAACGGGGAAGTATACAAGGTGCTATTTCTAAAATAGTAAGCGAAAGCAGTAACTTGTCTTTGTCTAAAGCTTTTTTGACTTTGCGCTATTATTTTTTAGTTGTGTGACTAACAGGGTTTTGTACCATTATGAAATCGACTATCGAATTACTTGAGCATACTGACTTTCCAGCTATCAAACGTCGTCAACTGACGATACTACAAGTCAACATGGGCTATTTATGCAATATGTCCTGCGTGCACTGCCATGTGGCAGCCAGCCCTTATCGTACAGAAATGATGTCGCGTGAGTTGGTTGAGTTGATACCCAAGGTGCTACAAGCACAAAATATAGATACGCTCGATTTGACGGGCGGTGCGCCTGAGATGCATGAAGATTTTAAGTATCTGGTAAAAGCAGCTCGTGCACTGGGTGTTAAAGTGATAGATCGCTGTAATCTGACTATTCTCATGGAGGATGGCTATGAGGATATGGCGCAGTTTTTAGCAAACAATCAAGTGGAGGTAGTCGCATCTCTGCCGTGCTACTCCCTAGAAAACGTAGATAAGCAGCGCGGTAAGGGTGCGTTTGACGACAGTATATTGGGGCTACAAAAGCTCAACCAGTTAGGCTACGGTAAGTCCGATTCAAACCTAACGTTGAATCTGGTCTACAACCCACAAGGTGCTACGCTTCCGCCCAATCAGCAACAGCTTGAAGCGGATTATAAGCGTGAGCTAAAAGAACACTTCGATATCGAGTTCAATCATCTGTTTGCATTGACCAATATGCCTATCCAGCGCTTTGGTGCAGTACTACTGGCCAAAAATGAATTCCATCCCTATATGGACTTGCTCAAAGAAAACTACGTGGCAGACAACTTAGCCGAGGTGATGTGTCGCTCGACCATCAGTGTCAACTGGCTTGGTGAATTGTTTGACTGTGATTTCAATCAGCAACTAGAGATTCCTGTACCCAATAAATCCCGTCGGCATTTAAGTGACCTATTGACTCAAGACCCCTCTGGAGATGCCATTGCCATTGCTGACCACTGCTACGGCTGTACAGCAGGACAGGGCAGTAGTTGCGGCGGTGCGCTAGAGGAAGAGACTACAGATCAAACGATAGTAGATACCGCTGTTTAGTATTTTATACCCATAATAGATGACAACTGGTCGTAAGTGATTAGCAAAGATAAGCAACTATCTGTAATAAGCGCTTATGTACCGTAAATATCTATGTGCAGTAAGATCTTATTGGCAGTCATTACTGTCTGTCATTTATATACACGATTGTAAAAAGCACAACGAAAGAATTATACAAAGAATATCATCGACTCAAATGGAGTTAGCTTTATGTCAAGATTCAATTTTTCAGCGAAAACGGTAATCGTGCAACCAGTCCTTGCGGTCGCGATCTTATCATCAAGTGCAGCCGCTTATGCTGACTTTAACCATCAAAGCTGGGACAGTTTATTAAACAAACATGTGACCATGACCAATGGTGGCAAAGCCTCTGTGGTCAATTATGCTGGTATGAAGGCGGACAAGAGCAAGCTGACAAGTTACCTTGAGGCGACGAGTAAAGTGTCTCAAGCAGAGTTTAATCGCTGGAGCAAAAACGAGCAGTTGGCATTTTTGATCAATGTTTACAATGCTGGTACGGTCGACTTGGTGTTGACGAAATATCCGAATATTAAATCCATCAAAGATATCGGTGGTCTGTTTGGTTCGCCGTGGAAACAGGATTTTATTCCATTATTAGGTAAGACACGCTCGCTTGATGATATCGAGCACAATCTCATTCGTGGCTCCAAGCGTTATAACGATCCGCGTATTCATTTTGCGGTCAACTGTGCCAGTATTGGCTGTCCTGCACTGCAAGATGATGCTTTTACTGGTAAACGTCTAAACAGTCAATTAGAGCAGGCAACTTCTAAGTTTTTGGCAGACGGTAGCCGTAACCGCCTAAAGGGAAGTACGCTAAGCGTGTCGCCGATTTTTAAATGGTATAAAGAAGACTTTGCTACCAATTGGCGTGGTACCAATGATCTGGAAGGGTTTTTGGGTCGTTATGGCTCATCTTTAGGGCTGAACAAAGCGCAAACAGCAGATCTAAAGCAGGGCAAGATAAAAATCAGCTACACTGATTATGATTGGAATCTGAACAAAAAATAAGACGAGGCTCCAATTGATATTGGTTAGCAGTTGCCTACTATGACGGTACATACATTGAACCTCTCTATCATTGTTCCATTGTTAAATGAAGCGAATAATTTGCCGCAGCTTATTGGTCATATCAGTAGGCTCAGACCTGTTCCGCAGCAAGTTATCCTAGTCGATGGTGGCTCAAATGATGGTTCAGTCTCTATCGCTAGAGAGTTGCTAAAAGATGTGTCAAGTAGGACGCACTCATTGACTGACTGGTTTGTTATTGAGTCTATCGCTGGACGCGCGCGGCAAATGAATGCTGGTGCTGGGCAAGCGACGGGTGAGGTATTGCTGTTTTTGCATGCAGATACTCAGCTGCCGACTGACGCGATAGACAAGGTAGAGATAGCAATGCGTCAGCATAAATGGGGGCGTTTTGATGTGCGCTTGGACAGCACTCATCCGCTTCTTAAAGTCGTTGGTACAATGATTAATAAGCGCTCACGTTTGGTCAGTGTTGCAACAGGTGATCAAGCCATCTTTGTCAAAAGATCCGTGTTTGAACAATTCGGAGGTTACGCTGATCAGCCGTTAATGGAAGATATTGAGCTATGTAAGCGCTTAAAAAATATCAGTAGACCTGCTTGTCTAAAGAGTAAAGTGACGACATCAGCGCGGCGCTGGCAGCAACATGGAAATGTTCGTACGGTTTTTTTGATGTGGCGTTTGCGTTTTGATTACTGGCGCGGCGTATCGCCTGATGTTTTGAAACAGCGCTATTACAAGCAGCACAGATAATATGGCGATAAGCATTCAACATCGAGGTTGCGATAAGTATTTAAATCGAAAGAAAACAACTTAATTTATCGATATTGTAGACAAGAAAAGAAAGGGACTTTTACTAATGCACTCAAGCCCTCGCACTGTTCACACCGCGAGAACTGACTCGCAAGCACGCCAGCAAAAAATAGGCATTATTCTATTTGCTAAATATCCTGCACCAAATATGGCAAAGACTCGTCTACAGCCTGCATTAGGTGTTGATGGCGCTGCACATATGGCAAAAAATCTGCTACTACATAGTATAGAGCAAGCGGTTGCTACCGACTTTGCGGTCGAGCTATGCGTGAGTCCCACGCCAGACGACCCGTGCTGGCAAGCATTTGATCTACCCAAGTCAATGCAATGGTCTGCTCAAGCAGATGGCGATTTGGGCATGCGTATGTTGATAGCCAGTCAGAGCGCATTAGAAAAATATGAAAAAGTTGTCTTAATCGGGACAGACTGTCCTAGCCTCACGGCAGAGCGTATACAGACCGCCGTACAGCAGCTGGAGAAATACGACACGGTGATGATTCCTGCAACCGATGGAGGTTATGTGTTGCTTGGGTTCAAGCAGATTGATAGCAGCCTTTTTTCAGACATCAGCTGGAGTACGGCGAGCGTCGCTGAAGTCACCAAGCAACGTATCGCGGCATCAGGGAGGACACTGACGCTATTGCCAGCGCTGCATGACATTGACGAGCCTGAAGACTTACAGAATTTACCGTCAGGTTGGTGCAATACGCTCAACAAAATCTAAAAATCAAATATGATTTTCTACCGTTATTCATTTACGTTTTAGGGCGTGTCATCACTTATATAGCGAGGCTTAAAATTTATCTCATTTTAAGACCGCTAAATGATCTAATGGGCTAATTGATGACACGCCCTAAATAGATTTTACTACTAATAAGGATATTGTCATGCATGATGTCGTGCAAAATTACTATGGAAAAGAGCTGCAAGGTACCGATGATCTAAAAACCTCGGCATGTTGTGATATTAGCAATATGCCTGAATGGCTAAAACCATTGCTCGCAAACATCCACGATGAAGTATTGAATCGTTATTACGGCTGCGGTCTGGTATGTCCTGCATTGCTTGAAGGCTGCCGAATTTTGGATTTAGGCAGTGGTTCAGGTCGCGATGTCTATGCACTCGCGCAACTGGTTGGTGAGAGCGGTCATGTGGTCGGTGTAGACATGACTGACGAGCAACTAGCCGTTGCAAAGGAACATCAAGCCTATCATGTTGAGCAGTTTGGCTATGACAATGTGACGTTTTTACATGGTTATATCGAAAAACTAGATGAACTGGATCTTGCTGATGGTAGCTTCGATATTATCGTCTCAAACTGTGTTATCAATTTATCACCAGATAAGGCTGCCGTGATGGCGAGCGTGCAAAGACTGCTCAAGCCTGGCGGCGAATTTTATTTTTCTGACGTCTATGCTGATCGCCGTATCCCGCAGCATCTAATCGATGACCCTGTCTTATATGGAGAGTGTTTAAGTGGCGCTTTATACTGGAAAGATTTTGTTCGTTTATCAAGAGGCGCAGGGTTTTTAGACCCACGTCTGGTCGAAGATCGCCCGCTTGAGATTACAGATCCAGTACTGGCTGCCAAAATCGGTGATATACAGTTTTTCTCAGCCACTTATCGCCTGTTTAAGATTGCCGCGCTAGAAGATGCCTGTGAAGATCATGGACAAGCGGTGATATACAAAGGATCTATCGAGCAATCCCCGCATCGGTTTGATCTAGATAAGCATCATGCGATTGAGGCGGGCCGGGTATTTCCTGTCTGCGGCAATACCTTTAGGATGCTACAAGAATCTCGCTTTGCACCGCATTTTGAATTTATTGGTGATGACAGTCGCCACTATGGCATTTTTGCAGGGTGCGGTGAGCTGATGCCATTTGATCAGGCTATGATGCCATCGTCTGGTATGGGCGGCTGTTGTTAAGAGTAAAGGCGTGTATTTAGTATAAATTTCAGACCTATATGCTGAAGCAAAGAAAGGCTATTATTTGAGATAATAGCCTTTCTTTTGATTAGAAGTAGTCAGTTCACAATGGAGGATACGCTTTAAGACTACGCTAGCAACGCTGCCAATCTAATTTTGGTATGTTCATCCATCATATCCACAGGCGTGACCAATGCTTGTGCAAGCGCACTATGAGCGATGGATTCAGGCATTTCAGCAGCAATCAAAGCAACGGCTTTTTGGATCACCTGTTGAGCATTTTCAGCATTTTTCATCAGATTTTTTATCGCATAGTCTGCACTGACAGCTTCTTCGGTCGGGTGCCAACAATCAAAATCGGTTACTAACGCCAATGTTGCATAAGCCATGCTGGCTTCACGTGCTAATTTGGCTTCGGGCATGTTGGTCATGCCAATGATATCTGCTTGCATTTGACGATACCACTCTGACTCTGCACGAGTTGAGAACTGAGGCCCTTCAATACAGATATAAGTTGCCTGCGAGTGACAGTTACCCTCGATAATATCTGCTTGGTGATAGGCACGTGTCAATATATCCGATAAAGCAGGGCATAGTGGATCTGCCATTGATACATGAGCAACTGCGCCTTCGCCAAAGAACGTACTTACTCGCTGCTTGGTCATATCAATCATTTGATCTGGCACGACCATGTCTAATGGTTTAAGTGTTTCTCGTAGAGAGCCAACGGCTGATACCGAGACGATATAGCGTACGCCCAATGTTTTTAGCGCATAAATATTAGCGCGATAGGGGACCTCAGATGGGGTTAATCTATGACCTTGACCATGCCGCGTCAAAAAAGCAACGGTCACACCTTCTAGCTCACCCAAAACAATATCATCAGATGGACTGCCATAAGGCGTCTGTACCGTAATACTGCGTTTATTGGTCAATGCTTGGATCTGATAAAGACCACTACCGCCAATGATAGCGATATCAGCAGACAAAGGTTCTGATGCTTCTATTGTAGATATTGTCATAAAAGTTATCCAAGTTGGGTTATAAGAAACGATGATGTTGTCTTAGCTGATAAAGCATATATCCATATATAGTCAATCCTCTATAAACTGGATACGGTGTCAGCCTTACTGAGTCTACTGCTTGTAGTACTTTCACTCGGCTTCCTTGTATCCAAATCATATTGAACCGACTATATCTTAGATACCGCATCAATAAAGAATGTCTGTAAGAAATATAGCAGAACTTGAATAGTAATAAAAATAAATCGAAAAATCTGACCCACTCTCCATTATCGACTATGTTGTTATAAACAATATGAAATAAGAATAAGTATTTGCTGAGTAGTCATTGATAGCGATAAAGGTTTACAACGCAAACAAACTTTGATTAAATGTATGGAACACTGTTTCACTCAGCGGAACATTGTAACGCGTAAATCAGACATTAAAGTAAGGTTGATTTCTCAAAGCGCCTTGTATATAAGGCATTGAAAGCAAAAGAGAAAAAATACTTTAGTTTATTTATGACAAAAATTGCTATATCATGACTCAGCTGTAACGGATTAATGCCAATTTATTAATACCGTTAGATGTATTAAATCGATTACTTCAAGGATGAACTCAATGCTCAATTCTCTAAAGTCTCCATTACTTTTATCAGCCATGTTAAGCGTCACACTAGGCTTGACCGCATGCTCATCACCAAGCTCAGAAGGTGAGGATACTGCCGCTGTAGATAGTACGGCAACTGAGGCTGCCACTGACACGCTGGATACTAAATTTGTGACTATCGCGACCGGCGGCGCCTCTGGTCCTTACAACATCATCGGTACGTCACTGTCTGAGGTGTATGTCAAAAACTTTGGCGTTAACTCCAAAACCCAAACCACGGGTGCATCAGTTGAAAACGTCAATCTATTGACCCAAGGCAAAGTCGATATGGTATTGGCATTGAGTGATGTGGTCACTGACGCAGTCGAAGGTAAAAATAACTTTGAGCAGCCAATCACGAACATTCAACAGATTGCAGTACTGTACCCTAACGTGGTGCAAATCGTCACGTCGAAAAAATCTGGCATCAAAAATATTGAAGACTTGCGCGGCAAGCGTATCGCTGTTGGCGATCAAGGCTCTGGCACGGAAGTAAACGCTCGCACCTTACTAGAAGGGTTTGGCATCACTTATGATGATGTCACCGTTGATTATCTAGGGTTTGCTGAAGCGGCTGACGGCATGAAAGCAGGTAAGATTGAAGCGGCATTCTTTAGTAGTGGTCTGCCAAACTCATCTTTAATGGAGCTAGAGCAAGGCCTCGATCTACAGATTGTGACTATCGACCAAGACAAGCTAAAAGAAATCATTGCGGCTAAGCCTTATTTTAAAACCTTTGCTATCCCTGCGGGCACTTATGGCAATGAAACAGATGTTCCAACTGCAGCAATCATGAATGCGTTGTTGGTTAGCTCTGATCTGTCTGAAGCTGATGGTTATAAACTAACCAAAGCTTTGTTTGATAATTTGGACGGTCTAAAAACAGCACACCAAGCGGCTAATGACATCAGCTTAGAAACGGCTCGTGAGGGTATGGTCGCTCCAATCCATCCTGGTGCTAAGAAATACTATGACGAACAAGCAGCCAAGTAATTCATGTTGGTTATCAACTGGCGCCGCATTCATTGTAGCGCTGGTTTTTTTTATGCTATGGATGGGTTTGATGCTCCAATCCGTTGTGGAAGTGCGAGTTGCAGTCGAGGGTGATGATGACAAGGTTTGTTATTTCGCCGACCCTAATTTTCAGCTGCGCTGGATACATTCTGTAGAGAAGCAGTGGTGGGAAGAGCAGTATCAGCGTCTAGATAAAACCAGTACAGAAGATGCTACGTTATTACTCACCACCACTTACTTTGAAGCGTTCGGTGCTGGGACCCCCTCAACTGAACCACTCGCTCCCATACAAAAACCTGGCTATCTTGGGTATCAAATTAATGAAGAACTGCCCAATCTCAATTGGGTCGTGTCTAGACTGACCAAGGGTGAGATCGATTACGGTGGTCATCGTTTCTTGATTCACCAGTGGGTGCCAGACTATTCTGAAGTGGTAATCATGCCTAAGACGTATGGTTTAATTGATAGATTTAAAAAGGACTTTTGTCATGAACTCCCAAGTGACGGATCACGATAGCGTGAATACCACGCCAGATGCTGACGTTGATAAAGATGCTGAGGCTGTCAACCGAGCGGTATTGGAAAAATACGACCGAGAGTCAATCACACGTCATATCACGCAAGGACCAGTGAAGTACTTTATCGCTGGTATTTGTATCCTTTATTCGCTCTTTCATTTGTATATCACCTTTAACCCAATGCCAGCGTTGTTACAGCGCTCCGTACACGTGGGTGTTGGTTTTGCCTTGATTTTCTTGATTTTCCCCGCCAGCAAAAAAAGCAGTCGTAAGCGAGTCGCATGGTATGACTGGCTTTGGTTTGCGCTGTCCTTATCTGGCATGGGCTACTTGATTTACGAGTATCAAGATATTGTGACCTCGCGCGGCGGTATGGCGAACCAGATGGATGTGATATTTTCACTAATCACCGTAGTCTGTGTGTTAGAGGGCAGTCGCCGTATCACAGGTTGGATTTTGCCAATATTGGCAGGGATATTCTTAGCCTATCCGTTTGTCAGTCACATGGATTTTATGCCTGACAGGCTGTTGACTCGCCCTTACGATATGGGTGATATTTTTGGTCAATTATTCCTAAAAACAGAAGGTTTATATTCTGTCGCGATCGGTGCGTCAGTGACGTTTATTTTCTTGTTTATCTTATTCGGTGCGTTCTTAGCACGCTCAGGGATGGGGCAGCTGTTTAATGATTTGGCATTGGCCATCGCAGGTCATAAGAAAGGCGGGCCTGCAAAAGTAGCGGTCATCTCTAGTGGCTTTATGGGCAGTATCAACGGCTCTGCATTATCAAATGTAGTAAGTACTGGTGCCTTTACGATTCCGCTGATGAAAAAAGTCGGCTATCACAAAGATTTCGCGGGTGCAGTTGAGGCGAGTGCGTCTGTAGGTGGGCAGATTTTGCCACCAATTATGGGTGCCAGTGCGTTCATTATGGCAGAGACCACAGGTTTGCCTTATAGCACGATTGCGCTTGCAGCCCTATTACCAGCCGTGCTGTACTATTTGGGTGTGATTGCACAGGTACACTTTCGCGCTGGTCGCCGCGATCTAAAAGGTATCGCTAAAGAAAATCTGCCAGCAGTAAAAGCAGTACTAAAAGCACGTGGTCATATGCTATTGCCGATTGTTTTTTTGGTTTTCTTGTTAATCAAAAATGTACCTGTCGGTTATGCTGCCGCTTATACCATTGGTTTTACGGTTGTCATCAGTATGCTACGTGCTGAGACACGCATGAGCTTTTCTGATATTTTGGGTGCATTGGAAGATGGTGCGCGTCAATCACTTGCAGTTATGGCGGCCTGTGCGGTCGTTGGTATTATCATTGGGGTGGTGAGTCTGACTAGTTTCGGTACCGTAATGACATCCTCTATCGTTACGCTAGGCGCGGGATCGTTGTTCTTTACGCTTATTTTGACCATGCTAGCATCTATGGTATTAGGCATGGGATTACCGTCTATTCCTGCCTATATCATTACGGCGACGATGGCGGCACCAGCGTTGGCTGGTTTTGATATTCCAATCTTGTCAGCGCATATGTTTGTCTTTTATTTTGGTATTTTTGCCAATATTACCCCGCCTGTGTGTCTGGCGGCCTTTGCTGGTGCGGGTATATCGGGCGGCGATCCGATGAAGACAGGATTCTTGTCACTCAAACTGGCACTCGCTGGATTTATCGTACCGTTCATGTTCATCTATAATCCTACGATGCTGATGATTGATCCAACCGGTTTAGCAGTCACGGCAAAAGACTTTCCACTACCGCCTATTGTAGATATCATCACGGTGGTTGTGACCTCAGTAACAGGTGTGATTGCACTAAGCTCAGCACTTGAGGGGTATTTTAGAGGTCAGATGAATACCGTGACTCGTGTCATCTTAGCGATTGGTGCTTTGCTATTAATTTATCCTGAGATGTTGACGGGGATCATCGGCGGTATCATCGTACTAGGTATTGCGGTACTCAACATAAAAACAGCTGGAAAGCCAACGCCAACTTTAACCGTGTAAAACGTTGGGTTTGAATCCTTTGATAATCTATCAAGGCGAAAAAAAGGGTGAATAACAAATTTGTTATTCACCCTTTTTGGTATTCTTAAAAACTGTTCTTAGCGATCGTTGTTAGCAACTAATTTCGCATCGCTTTGTAGCTAGATTAGCAGCCAAGTTTGCCTTCAGCTTCTAATGCTTTTTTGCTGCGGATAGGTGCTGGGCAGTCTTCGCCGTAGTACTGACGATCTGCAAAGTAGCTTGAGCGTACCATTGGACCTGCCCAAATGCTAAAGAAGCCAATCTTTTTGCCGTAGTCCATATAGCGTTGGAACTCATCTGGATGGACGTAACGATCGACGGGCGCGTGATTCTTACTAGGCTGTAAGTACTGACCAATGGTAATCATGTCTACGTCATGCGCTTTTAGGTCATCAAGTAGGGCATAGATCTCTTCTTCAGTCTCACCAAGACCGACCATAAAGCCACATTTGGTTGCGATATCAGGACGACGCTCTTTGTAAATTTTAAGCAAGTCGAGTGAATGCTGATAATCAGAGCCTGGACGGAAGGCTTTATAGAGACGTGGCACGGTTTCGATGTTGTGGTTGAACACATCAGGCGCGGTCTCTGTCAGTAGGTCTAAAGCGATATCCATACGACCACGGAAATCGGGTACCAAAATCTCGATTAGACAATTGGGGCTAAGCGCTCTTGATTCGTTTAGTACTTCAACGAAATGTCCAGCACCGCCATCTTTTAGATCATCACGATCGACAGAAGTAATTACCGCATATTTGAGCTTTAGACCTTCGATAGTCTCAGCGGTATGACGTGGCTCATCCTTATCTAGCTCATTAGGGCGACCGTGACCGACATCACAGAATGGGCAGCGACGGGTACAGATATCACCCATGATCATAAAGGTCGCTGTACCATCAGCAAAACACTGTGGCAGGTTAGGGCAGGCCGCTTCCTCGCAGACGGTGTAGAGCTTTTGCTCACGCAAAGTGGCTTTGATACGTGCCACTTCAGCAGGTGATGACATTTTTACCCGAATCCAATCTGGCTTTTTCTTAGCCTCGACGGTCGGGATTACCTTGATTGGGATACGGGCAACTTTATCGTAGCCACGTAGCTTTTCGCCTTGGATGGCTTTTTTTGGTTTGACCTTAGCAGCAGGTACATGTGTTTGTACGGCAGTTGTCATAATAGAATTATCTCTTAACCCTTTATATTATAAGGGTTTATGGAATTATCAAAATGTTTTATGAGTAACGATATTATAGCAGAAATTTAGCAGGTATTTTTTGTACAATATCATTAAGGTTACTACGATTGCTCTAGCGACCATAGTTTTAAATATCTATATCGATTTCCATCTCATTTAGGGTATCTATGGCGGCACGAAATGCTTCTTGCGTGGCAGGCGCGCCGCAGTAAGGGAGGCTATGCATCAGCACTTCTCGTATTTCAGCGACACTTGCCCCGTTATTGATGGCACCGCGAATATGTCCTTTTAACTCGTTTGGGCTTTTTTGTGCAATCAAAAAGGCAATGGTAATTAATGAGCGGTACTTGCGCGGTAGCACTGAATCATCTTGCCATGTGCTGCCCCAAGCATGTTCAATGATCCAGTCTTGTAGTGGCTGAGTAAATCCTGTTGCCGCGTCAAGCGAGCGCTTCACATGCTGCTCACCCATCACCTCTGTGCGTACTTTGAGCCCATTGTCATAGTTGGTATTGTTGTTCATATTACTATCGTCCATATCTCGTCGTCCTTAATAATGTCTTATAAAAGCGCATAACAGTCATATGGTGCCTGTTCAGTCATAAAGCAAGCACTTATTGATACGTGTGCCTGAGTGAATGCCAGTTATAATGAGCGTGACAATCATATTATTGATGGCACTATTTTTATAATAAATGTTCGATATGGCCTTACTATGCGCCTTTTCAGGACTGAGCCATTAACATTTAGAGCGATTTAAGCTATGATTGCACGGATAATTATTCCCTATAGTATATAGACGCAGGCAGTCATGCTGACTACCCACGCAATGTGCTAAACCCCAACTGACGAGGACGACTATTGTGTTAGAAGCTTATCGTAAACATGTCGAAGAACGTGCTGAGCTAGGAACGGTTCCGCTACCATTAAACGAAAAACAAGTAGCAGAGTTGGTTGAATTACTAAAGAACCCGCCAGCAGGCGAAGATGCATTTTTGATGAACTTGTTAGAAAACCGTATCCCTGCTGGTGTTGACCAAGCAGCCTACGTAAAAGCTGCGTTTTTGGCTGCTATCCTAAAGGGTGAGACGTCATCGCCACTTATTAGCAAGCAAAAAGCGGTTGAAATCCTAGGTACGATGCAAGGTGGCTACAACGTTCAGCCACTAGTTGCTGCCCTTGATGACAGTGAAGTTGCACAAGACGCTGCTGAAGCACTAAAGAAAACGCTATTGGTATTTGACGCATTTAATGATGTGACTGAAAAAGCTGAAGCGGGCAACACCATTGCTAAAGAAGTGGTTCAATCTTGGGCTGACGCAGAATGGTTCTTGAACCGTGATGCAGTACCAGAAAAAACCACTTATACGACGTTCAAAGTCACTGGCGAGACTAATACAGATGACTTGTCGCCTGCGCAAGACGCATGGAGCCGTCCTGATATTCCATTGCATTCACTAGCCATGCACAAAAACTCTCGCGACGGCATCACTGCTGACGAAGAGGGTGTTGTTGGTCCAATGAAGCAAATCGAAGCATTAAAAGAAAAAGGCCATCCGCTAGCTTATGTTGGTGATGTCGTTGGTACTGGTTCTAGCCGTAAGTCTGCCACCAACTCAGTATTGTGGTTGATGGGTGAAGATATTCCTAACGTGCCAAACAAACGTGGTGGTGGTCTGGTATTGGGTAACAATATCGCTCCGATCTTCTTTAACACCATGGAAGATTCTGGCGCATTGCCAATCGAAAAAGTTGCCGTTGATAACCTAAACATGGGTGATGTGTTTGACATCTATCCATACGAAGGCAAAATCACTAAGCATGACTCTGATGAAGTATTGTCAACGTTTGCACTAAACTCACCAACATTGCTTGATGAAGTACGTGCTGGTGGCCGTATCCCATTGATCGTTGGTCGTGGTTTGACTAACCGTGCTCGTGAATATATGGGTCTTGGTCATTCAGACGTATTTGCTAAGCCAGAAGAGCCAGCCGATACGGGTAAAGGCTTTACGCTAGCGCAGAAAATGGTTGGTAAAGCGTGTGGTCTAACAGGCGTACGTCCAGGTATGTACTGTGAGCCTAAGATGACTACGGTCGGCTCTCAGGATACCACTGGTCCAATGACGCGTGACGAGCTAAAAGACTTGGCATGTTTGGGTTTCCAAGCAGACCTAGTCATGCAGTCATTCTGCCATACTGCTGCTTATCCAAAGCCAGTTGACGTTGAGACTCAGCATACACTACCTGACTTTATCATGAACCGTGGCGGCGTCAGCTTACGTCCAGGTGATGGTATCATTCACTCATGGTTGAACCGTATGCTATTGCCAGATACCGTTGGTACTGGTGGTGACTCGCATACTCGTTTCCCAATGGGTATCTCGTTCCCAGCGGGTTCTGGCCTGGTTGCGTTCGCAGCTGCAACTGGTGTCATGCCACTTGATATGCCTGAATCTGTTCGTGTTCGTTTTGTTGGTGAGCGTCAAGCGGGTATCACCCTACGTGATCTCGTACATGCGATCCCTTATCAAGCGATCAAAGAAGGGTACTTGACGGTTGATAAGAAAGGCAAAATCAACGAGTTCAACGGTCGTATTCTTGAAATCGAAGGTCTAGAAGATTTGACCGCTGAGCAAGCGTTCGAATTGTCTGATGCCTCAGCTGAGCGTAGTGCTGCTGGTTGTACCATCACTTTATCTGAAGCATCAGTGACTGAGTACCTAAACTCAAACATCACGCTGCTTAAGTGGATGATCAGTGAAGGCTATGGCGATGCGCGTACGATCAGTCGCCGTGTTGAGCAAATGCAAGAGTGGTTGGCTAACCCAAGCCTCATGCGTGCTGATGATGATGCTGAATACGCTATCGACATCACTATCGATATGTCAGACATCAAAGAGCCTATCCTTTGCTGCCCGAACGATCCAGATGATGCAAAAACGTTAGCAGACGTCGCTGGCGATACCATTGATGAAGTATTCATTGGGTCATGTATGACCAACATCGGTCATTTCCGTGCCGCTGGTAAATTGCTACAAGACGTACCAGCAGGTAGCCTCAAGACTCGTCTATGGATTGCACCACCGACTAAGATGGATGCACGCCAGTTGATGGAAGAAGGTTACTACAACATCTATGCACAAGCCGGCGCTCGTACTGAAATGCCAGGTTGTTCACTATGTATGGGTAATCAAGCACGTATCGCACCGAAGTCTACTGCGGTATCGACCTCAACCCGTAACTTCCCGAACCGTCTAGGCCAAGGCGCTAACGTATACCTAGCATCTGCCGAGCTTGCAGCAGTCGCAGCGGTACTTGGTAAATTGCCGACTAACGATGAATATCAGCAGTATGCTGGCATGCTAAACAGCATGGGTGATGAAGTGTATCAATACATGAACTTCGACCGTATGGAAGACTATACGGAAGAAGCAGACAAGATCAATGTTGCTCAGTTGAGCTAGTCTTGGTTGACGCTTAAGTTAAACGTTTTTAAATAAACAAAACCTCGTATCGTGATGATGCGGGGTTTTTCGTTTTCAATATCAATAATGCATTTAACTATAATCACGACAGGAGTTGTCATAATAGACATACGTCTATACTTAAAATTATTAAAATATATGTATAATCAAGAAATAAAATTATCATAGGAATTAGAATGAGTTTTTCAATAGAGATACTATTAGGATTTTTAGCAGTGATAGCCGCTATTACTGTGCCACTCATTATCTATTTCCTGCAGAAAAGTAAAAAGAGATTGGCTTATGAAGTTGTTTCAAATACACAGTTAGTTGGAGTTAAAAGTGAAGTTCAAAATAAGATTAAAATTCATTATGAAAATAAAATTGTTGAAAATGTACATCTAGTATCAATTAGGATAATTAATAGTGGTAACCAACCGATTTCAATAGACGATTTTGCAAGACCAATCAGTATACAACTTGGTAGTAATACAAACATTTTGACGTGTGAAGTGTTAGAACAAAGTCCGAAAGACTTGGATATAAGTATTTTAAAAATGCAAAATAGCGTCGAAATTCAACCTCTATTACTTAATCCAAATGACAGTTTCAATTTGAATATCCTTCTAAGTGATTATAGGGAAGAGCTAGAGGTTTCTGCTAGGGTTAGAGGAATTAGCAACATTAAAGTTTATAAAGAGCCTGAGTCTATAAAAAGTATATTTTTATTTTTACTATTCGTTTTACTATTAATTTTAAACTTTTTTAACGCTGTATCTAAAAATAAAATTGGAAATTTTTTGGGTATAGATGGTCAGAACCTAGTATTGATACTTATGGGGCCTATTATTATATTTATGTGCTATACATTAATAAGCCTTTTGTATCAAGCTACTAAGGATTTTCTTGTAAAAAAAGTTAAAGAGATTTATTCTGAAGAAAGTGAGGAATAATCTATCTATAAAATATTAAGTATTTTTCTAAATAGGATTTGTATAAACTTTTTATACTTCAAGGTGCTCTATTGAATCTCATGCTACGATAAGTGCACCAGCTGATTTTATACGCTATCTTATGTATAATATAGGGGCAGGCGGAAACCGTGGCTCTGCATTTGACCTCTCTTTTCTATCTCGGGACGGACCGATACTTTGATATGCACTTTGCTGTTTAAATACAGGTGCTTTGGAGTCTTGGTTGATTACCTTATCCCCAGTTAAACGCCGTATTGTCTATGTGATTGTGTTTGAAATTCTGGCAATCATATCCTCTACCTTTGTACTCATGAAGCTTAGCAATAGTGATGCATCAGAATCGCTGCCCGCTGCTATGATGATATCGCTCGCTGCGATTATTTGGAACTTCTTATACAACACCGCTTTTGAGACTTGGGAGCAGCGCAGGCGTATAGCTGAGCGTACGCTGCTAATTCGTAGTGCGCATGCGCTGATTTTTGAAATCGGTCTGGTATTGATTTGCTTACCAATATACATCATCTGGTACGATGTCGGCTTGATCGAAGCATTTATGATGGAGGCAGCTTTGATGGTTTTCTTCTTAATATATAACTTTGTATTTACCTTTATTTTCGATAAAATATTTACCTTGCCTTATCATTATGACCCCGCGACGGCCTCTTGATAAAGGGCGCTGAATAGAAAAGGGCTGCCATAGTGGCAGCCCTTTTTTGATAGTATCCTTATAGTCCGTCTAAGCAAAACAAACTCAGTTGTCAGATTAAAGTGCTTACAGTCTCGTTATTTAACCTGGCGTTTAGCTTGGCTTGTCATTGAGCCTGTTACTTACCTTGATAGACAGGTTTACGTTTTGCTATAAATGCGCTAACCCCTTCTATAAAGTCATCGGTTTTTGCCATTACTGTCTGTTGCTCTACTTCCGTATCTAATGCTGCGCTCAAACCAGCAAAGGCGTGTACGTTGAAGCTCTCCTTCATAGCAGCCAATGCTTTGCCTGGTAGTTGGCTCAATCGTAGCGCCAATGCTTGTACGGTAGCATCTAGCTCATCAGCACTCACCACATTATTTACTAGATTTAAGCGCGCCATATCTTCTGCTTTTAACTTATCACCCAGCATCACAAGTTCCGTTGCTTTTGCGGCACCGACCAATTGATTCAGTAAATAAATACCACCTGCATCTGGCACTAGGCCAATATTGACAAAGGCTTGTACAAATTTTGCGTTGTCTGCGGCGATACGGAAGTCACAAGTAAGTGCCAAGTTCATACCAGCACCAGCTACAGCGCCTTCTAGTTTGGCAATGATAGGTTTATGCACATGGCGTAGTTTTAAGCTGACCTCTCCTGCGCCCTCTACCATACCTCTTAGTTTGGTAGAGACAACCTCTTTATCCAGCCCTTCAGATAGCATCTCTTTGATATCGCCGCCACTTGAGAAATTACCGCCAGCGCCTTGCAAGATAATCACTCGTACCTGATCGTCTGCTTCAGCCTTGTCTAGTGCTACCAAGACTTGGTTTTTTAGGGGGGTACCAAAAGCATTTAGGCTTTTTGGATCGTTAAAGGTAATGATCGCAATGTGTTTTTCAACTTGATAATCGACTAAAGGCTCTGACATCTGAGATTTCCTTATTTAAATGACGGTTTTAATATTTTGTATCAGTGAGAATGCTATGAGATAAAGGTAAAAATGATTCAATACCAATTACTATAGCAGCTTGCTCGGATTATAAAAGAGTATTTTATGAGCGCTCAAGACACATCTATACACTGGTCAAGAGTGCTGTTTTGTCGTATAAATTGATAGGGATTATCCAAGGACGTGATTGTCTAGCAAGGAGGTCATTGCCGAATGCATTTATAGACTATGCTAATATTCCAAGCTGAGCATAGAAGAATGTCATGTGACATATAAATTTTCAATGAATCAAACAAGGATGTGATTATGCCAACTATCAATATCAATAATGCTGATATCTATTATGAAGACAGCGCGCCTAACGATACGCAAAAGCCTGTCATTGTATTTGCTCATGGTCTGCTGTGGAGCTCGCAGATGTACGAAAAACAAGTGGCGTACTTTAAATCAGATTATCGCTGCATTGCTTTTGATTTCCGCGGACAGGGTCAGTCACAGATTACCAAATCTGGCTATGATATGGAGACACTGACCGAAGATACGCTTGGGCTAATCGACGCGCTTGGTATTGATCGCTGTCATTTTGTTGGTCTGTCCATGGGCGGGTTTGTGGCTCAGCGTATCGCCATAAAGCGTCCTGAACTACTGCTATCGCTCAGCTTACTAGAGACATCATCTGACGCCGAAGATCCAAAAAACATACCGCAGTATCGTAAACTGGTAAAAGCTATTCGTTGGCTCGGTATAAAGCGTGTGAGTAGCAAAGTCATGCCGATTATGTTTGGCAGTACGTTTTTGACGGACAAGCTACGCAAGTCCGACCGTAAGCACTGGCTCACTATGTTGCAGGGTAACCGTAAAGGCGGTGTGGTTAAGGCGACCATGGGCGTCATCGAGCGGACAGGCACCTATGAGCAACTGGGTGAGATTACGACACCGACACTCATCATCGTTGGGGATGAAGACGCAGCAACGCCTTATGATAAGTCTGAACGAATGCATTTTGCCATTGCTGGATCTAAGCTTGCGGTTATCAAAGGGGCAGGCCATACCTCAACAGTAGAGGAGCCTGATCAGGTCAATCGAGTGCTTAATAAGTTCTTGGAAAGCTGTGCTTAGTATAAACAACGAGTAGAGTATAGATAATGAGCAGATGCACGGCAGTACTTTGCTGATTGAAAAGTACTCAATAACCTAACAAAAAAGCCGCTATCGCTTATGTGGTATCGGCTTTTTTTTACTGTAGATATAATAAGCAGTGGAGGACTAGCGCCGTGAGCTATATGGCGTATGTCCATCATCAATGGTACCAAAAGCTTCTGCACGGTTGACAACTTCGGTGGCCCATGCCCGATGGGTCGCGGGCTCTAGCATGGTGTTGTTATATTTAAACACCGCTTTTGCGTCAGTATGTAGAATGGCTTGTGCTTCATCTAATGTGCTGAGTGGCACGCAGTAAGCTTGCTGCACTAAGGCGATTTGACTCGGATGAATGACCGTTTTGCCCACTAGACCTAAGCTGACATCATGGTTTAGCTCTTGCATGAACAGTGTTGGCTGATCCAGATATTCAAATACAGGCGCGCTCAGATAAAACCCATGCGGCACGAAACAGCCAAGCAGCTGATAGGCTAGGGTACCGATAGGCGTATCATAGATAATGCTGTTTTTTGGTCGACGTAGACGCAGTGCTGCAAATAGATCATTACCACCAATACGGAGTGCAAATACAGGCTGACTAAAGGCCTCCTTAAAAGCAATGGCCAGCTCTTGGTTATGATGCGGACTAAACAGCGCGGCAGTTTCGAGTGTGGGCATGAGTAGATGGTCGATACTGAGGTTCTGACAAGCCATCCGCCAGTTCGATAAGCTATACATATCGACCTTTGGCATAACAAAACCGTCGATCAGGTCGATATGAGCATAGTCCGCCAGTTGTTGTAGCATCGATGGACTACGCGGACGTATAAAGACCAATGGTCGCGTTGGATGCTGTGCGTGAATAGCAGCGGCTCTAGAGGGCGCATTGATGCTGTTGACATGTTCAGCCCAAGTATCCAGCAGTATACGCAAGCGCTCAAGTGCCAGCTCAACGTCTTCATGACTGACAGCATCCTCTAGGCAAATAATAATACTGTTGATCGTAGGTAGCTTGTCGCGCTTGATGACTTGCCAAATATCTTGCCGAGTAGCAGGCATGTATAGACTAGCACCCAGCTGATAGGGATGATGCGTATGCGGTCTGACCATCGCATGACGCTCAGTAATCAGATGCGCATAAGACTGGGTATCGTGGTAAAGCTCTGACTCATTGTGTTTGGTATCTGACATAGTTGGCATCATAAATAGAGGAATAAGGGGCAAGCGTTCAATCATGCGAGATGAATTTGTGCTACAGGTATTAACGGTCTTTCGTGCGTTGCTTGATCAGAGTGATGGCTTGATAAGGCAGTATTTTATCACCTAATACGTCAATAGTGATGCCTCGTTGCTCACATAAATGACGCAGTAGTACGGTATCGGGATGCGCCGCGGTCGCGAGCAATATACGCTCCGGATCACGGCGCAAGATAGCGCGCGTCGCCTCGGCGATAGTTGGCTTAATACGGTTGCGATTAGTGATGCCATAGTCTGCTGCGAGCGTATCTATCAATGCAGCTGTCTGGTAGCGCGGCTGCTGATAGGTTGGCAAACACTCTGGTGGCGCGGTCAGTGAGCGTCTCGCTGCATCGACATGATCGATAAATGCCAAGCTATGATCTGCCTCTATCAAATCCTCATAAAAAACACTGCGATGAAGACCTGATTGCGGCTCGGTATATAAGCTGCGCGAAATCAGGCCTGATACGGTGCTATTTAACAAGCCTGATGGAATTAACCAATCTTCTGCGCTCGCCGCGAGCCAAGCAACGCCCGCCGGATCGGCAAGAGTCAATAGCGGAATAACATTCGCGCCTTGGTGAAAAATATTGGCAAAATTGGCATGAGACGTATCGCTAAATACGTCTAAGCTGCGCGCAAGCTCCTTATAAATCGCGCCTTTACCTGTCCAGCCATCGACGAATACAATCGGACTGTTTGGGTACGCGTCCAGCAGCATTTGCAGCGCCGCAGGATCAAGCCCGCGATCACGGATGATACTGATACCATAATGCTTGCTTGGTAGATAGTAGCTGCTATCTGTGTCCGACAGCGCACGCTGCAATAGTACGCCAATCGGCAGACCTGCCCGTACCAAGCTCACCAAGACCAGCGGATGCTCATCACTGACATCATGACCAAAGACATCATGTATGGTGTGCGCTAAGTGTGCGATATCAGTTGCGGCTCTCTCACTACCTTGCGCCAACGCTTGACGGTATAGCTGCTCGTGCATCGCGGTAGGCGCTTGCTCTAAGGTCAACATGTCAGAGTAGTGACGTTGCCCACTTTGAATGAGTGCCTCTTTTTGACTGACCTGCACATCGGCAACAGCATCTTTATCGACGATATTGAGTAGGACCGTCACATCGCTTGCAAGATAGCTGCCTGAGCCGTAGTTGTTTAGATTGGCTCTATGGGTCTGTATATTAGGTAAAGTCATAGTATGAATAATGGCACTTGTGATGATAATGAGGTTATGTGTCTGTTTTTTTAACTGATTGTTTAGCCCAAAAAATTAAATAGATGGCTCAGACTGATAGTGTTCATGCATCTGACCGCGGCTTGGCATACCGTACCAGTCAAGCAGTTGCAGAAAAGGTAAGTCCGCCAAGCTATCACCAAAGCCAAAACTGGGACGCTGATGATCTAAATAATTGTCTAACAAAAACTGTACGGCATGATGCTTGTGAACCGCATGGGGCAATATCGCTAGATTATTGGCATTGACATGCACATAAAAATCTTGCTCAAAATCACGTATTAACGTGGGCAGTTTTTTGGCCAAATCTATTAACGCTTGATGGTCTTTTTGCGCGTGTTTGATCGCTAAATAAATGGTTAATTCTTCCTCGACAGAGCCATTGTTAAAGCAATCAATATGTGGCGTAAATACCAACTGGCTTTGCTCATTTTTGCTATGACTAGCAAATAGCTCGCTCAGTTGGTTTAACTTATCTTGCAATGGTGCAAGCTTGCTATACATAAGCTGCTGCCATTTGCTTAGTAGCTGCCCATCAGCCGTTAAAATAATGGCACCATGAGTCAATACTTGCCAACTGTCGAACGGTAATTTAACACGCTTAATTTCACTACGATCACGCGCCGTCACGACTATTAGGTCGGTACTAGCCAGTAACCAGTTAAAAAAGCTCGCTTGGCGCTGACTCATAAAGCTGAGTGGTTCATCTTGCTTGTTAACCGTCGCACATACTAAGTTTTCAATTTCAGCAGTAGGCAAATTCCATGCGTCGATTTTACGTTGGGTTTGAAAAAGTGTATCGTCCAAATCCATTAGCGCGTAAGGCTTAATGATATCGGGGTTAGGCTTGAAAAATGGGATAGTCATGACGTCGTCCATAAACAGGAAATATGAAGGTGAAAGAATGGTTTAAGTCGTCGGACTGACCACCAAAACATTATCCAAACCGCGCCACATCGCATCGACGCTATCAGCAGCCGTTTCTACACACAACACAATCAAGTCCCAATCACTGGGCTCAACATTATAAGCAAAGTTGGTCATGCCCAGTCCGTAATTATCATGAAAGCTCAGTATGTTAGTAATAGCACCGCCAAGCGCAATCGGTGAGCGTGTCAATGCACTAAATTTAACAATAGCATCCCTGTCAGCTTTGAGGTTTTGAGACGCTGCCTCAAGCCATTCGGCTAATAAAAACGGCAACCACACAAACTCGTTGCTGCCCAATACCAATATTTTCTTGGGCAGTTGACTCACATCAAAGCGGTCTTGATTATAGAAGCCTGCAAATGTAGCCTTAAAACTTGAAAGATAGTTATCAAACCCATTTGTGCTATCGAGCGTGGGGAAACGTCCCCAGTTGCCCGTAAACCCAAGCGCCTGACTACCTGCTGCAGTAGTATCAACCGATGGCATAGTGATAGGCTCTGGGTTAGGCGCATCGGTCCATTGCCATGCACCAGAAAGCAGATGATGACGATGAAACTCAATACCAATCAAACGATCCGCCATACGCGCAGGCTGAGCGCCATTTGTCTGCTGGTTTGTATTCTCTTGATCCAATGACCAATCAACCAGAGTTGTTAGATGCACTTGCTCTAATTGTATCAGACCTGCATCACGTAAAGCTGTGACGACATTAACACAGGTATTGCCTGTTGACGCTTCGTCATCGACCATGATTAGCGTTTTGCTAGTGAGCAGTTGTGCTTGTGTGATGCTATCTGTACTTTGATAAATCAAATGCTGGCTGGCATGACTGTGGTCTTCACAAAAAGTCGTGAATAACGAGTTAGTATCGCTTTGTTCACCCTGATCAAGGCTTTCATCATGTTGGGCATGACGAGTAGAGTTCAGTAGCAGCGCCTGCGGATAGCGTGTTTGTAGCGCTTGATGCACGCCTGCCGATAGACCGACCGCGGTCTCTGCCATACCAATGACTAAAATTGGCTCGGGCAAATCATTAGGAACTAAATTGGTCAAATCAGTAAACGCATTTCGCATGGTGCTGGGTGCCACGGGAATATGACGACCCAATACTTTTGAGACAAACAAAAACGCCCGTTTTGGGTTAATGCGCTGGGCAAAACCAAGCAGATCTTCTAGCTGATAGTTGTCGCTGTGTTCCAAGCTATTCTTGTTAGCCATTGAATTGGTCTGATAGGTCAGATCAAGGGTGCCACGAGGTAGGGTGATGCTGCGTTTATAGGTTTTGTTAGATGGTATATTTTGATTTGTATTATTCATTGTTTCTTGTTGTCCTATGTATTATCAGATCTCATTTATTGCTTATGTTCATTTGGCTTTATGACGTACATAGAGCGTAGAGTTTACCGTTTTGGTTTCAAATATTCTGATATTTTTAATCATGTCAGAGAGTCTGGTATAGCCATAACTTTTAGGATCTAGGGTTGAGTAATGCGTTTTCATAGCATTACCAACTATTCCAAAATTTACCCAGCGTTCGCTATCTGCATTTGGGTGATCAATGATGGAGGCGCGTAGACTATTCAATAATTTGGTATCACATTTTAAGCGTCTCTCATCCCATACTGATGTGGCATTGTCGTTTGGCGCTACACTTGAAGTTGGCAATGCATAGTTTTTTAGTTTAATAGAAATAACTTTGTTCACAGTGCGTATATCATATAACGCCATTGCTATAATTAATTCTGAAAACTTTGCATAGCCGTATCTATCTAACTTGATATTTGTATGGTGTTGTTTAATCTGGCTAGCAAGATAAGATAAATTTGACCAGCCTTTGGCAGAATTTGGGTCTTCTTTTATCAGCTTGTTTAAAACGCTAATAAGATGTGTCTGCTTCTGAAGTGCTTTGGTTGTCCATTTTTCGGGTGATGTCTTGGATTCGGTGATAGGAAGCAATGGTTTAGTCTTAATATCAAGGCTGGGCGCGTCTTTGTTTTCGCTGATGGGTAGTGTTTTTGGTAAAGTTACTAAATCTTCCACGTAGTAAAAGTTATCACAGGCTTGTGTGAACGCTTTGACGGTCTGTTGTTTGCCAAAACCAAAGACTTTAATACCGTTTTTTCTTATGCGTAGCGCCAAAGCGGTGAAATCACTATCGCTAGATACTAAGCAGAAACCGTCGTAGTGTCTACTATGTAGTAAGTCCATAGCTTCAATAACCAGACCAATATCAGTCGTATTTTTACCTTTAGCATAGGCGAAATGTTGTATTGGGTCGATAGCATGCTTTAGCAGTGCTTCTTGCCAACCTTGAATATGTACGTTGCCCCAGTCACCATAGATTTTTTTACAAGCAATGTGACCAATGCCCTCTATCTTATGTAAAATATAATTAATGTTATTAGCTGAAGCATTATCGGCATCGATAAGAACGGCTATGCTTTTGAGTTTCATTGATATAACAGTCCTTTCTTAATACCGTTTTTCTTTTGAGTTTATCATTGTAGTAGACCATTAACCCTGACAGCCAACCAGCCATAACGCGCTACGGCTTTGCTTGCTGAGTTGCGGTGTGGTCAGAGGCATATTCACAGGTGTCACGCTTGAGGTATCAGGCGTACATTCCAAGCTGATGCCAGCACTCGCAAGCAGCGCAGATAATAACTGAAATTTTACCGCATAGTTCATGTTTTGTGCGTGTTCATGGACCAGACTGGCAGTTACCATACCAACGACCTCGCCAGTTGGTAGTAATAATGGACTACCACTAGAGCCGGGTTGAATGGGCGCGGTAAACTGAAGATAACGGATATCATCATTCAAACCCGTTAGCCCTGAAATACAGCCTTGCGTCACTTGTAGTTGACTGCTGAGTCCCGATAGTGGGAATCCCAGCGTTGTAATGGTTTCACCCAATATATCACTACACTGCTGCGCCAATGGAATATAGTGAGGCAATGGGTCGCTAACTCTGATAATAGCGGAGTCGCTACCGATATCGCTGAGTACCACTTGTGCCTCGCGGTCGGGCTGACCCTGCTGGCGTATACCAATCATTTGGGCTGACTCGATTACATGATAACAGGTAAGCAGGTGATACGGATCAATGGCAAATGCCGTGCCTGTCCACGTCTCACCTGACTGCACTTGACGAGGCGTACGCACTTCGTTATTAGGACGCGCTTGCTGTTGTTGGGCCTCCATAATACGTGTATGTGTATCAGGTGGTCGCATATCGAGACTGACCTGTGCGCGCCGCTCAAGACTTGCCAATCCTTGGGTCGATGATTCACCAAGCGCCCGACATTTGAATTGTCCATTACGCTGATATATCTCTAAGATGATAGCGGCTTTCACGTGACGTTCGCGCGCCGTAAAGTCATAGCGAAGGGCACCATCATCGATTGTTAAGCAAACATCCTTTAGCTCAACCGCAGGTAGGTTGAGATTAGGATCAAGATAAACATAGGCAATCAGCTGTAAAAAATAAACGCCTTTTTTATCAAATAATGTAGGTAAGTCAAGCTGCCATATATTTGGGTCTTTTGAATTATTTATTGTCGCCCAGTCTTTCGATTCATGCAGATAGGCTGGGCTACAAACCGCTTTGCGATTCGCATCTAGAGGCAGCCATAGTAGCCCAAGCTGCTGTCCAAATTTAAGCGGGGTGGTAGTAGAGAAGGTAATCGAGCACTGCGCGTTTGTGATAAAGGTGTTGGCGCCTAACACGAGCGCGGTCTGTGCTGTCATCGTATAGTCCTAATTGATTTTTTATTTATCCACACGGTCATTATAGTGTTGAATGTAGTTGTACTAGTGACATAAAAAGTAGTGCTCATACATCATGATATAAATAGAAAATTAAAAGTATCGCTATATTTTAGAATAAGCAGCATGTTTATCTACTAGCAACGGCGATCTATGGCAAGTACAAATGACAGAGATCAAAGTATGTATAGAAGACAGCACAATAATAACGCTAAAACATTGTATTAAGTAGACTAATGTTTGTTTATATAGCAAATAGCCATCTATCGGATATAGTCACCATCCATCGGACAATCTATCAATAAGTCTTGCTTGACTAGATAAATATCATGATAATGCGATTAAAATTCATTACTGTTTAGTAACTTTATTGCAGATTACTGTTAACAAGGTAAATAGAGACGCTATAAAGTAACCACTTACTAAGTACTAATTAACCACCTACTTGAAGTACTCAAGACCAGCCGTTCCAATCTTATCTTAAAGCTCACTTTTTATCTTTAACTATACGAAAAGCTAAAAGTTGCCCAGCTGCAAGTAATGCCATGTTTGATAACTATGCCTACACTTTTATCAGTTATTAAAAATAAGACGGTTTAGTCATTCTATGCTGAATAGCATGGTTAAAAAAGAATTTTACATATCGCCTTTCCATAATATCTATATTGCACAACAGTCAATGGTATAGGAGCTCGATGCTTCCATTAGACATGCTGCCTGATATATAAATGGTTCGGTATAGCAGCTTAGTCGTATTTTAGAAAAGGAGTGACCTTTGAAATTTTCTTGTGCATTAGAGACGTCTTCTGAACGTGTCCGTTTGGTTAATGTCATCTCGCCACTTATCAAAGCGGGCTATCAACTTGTCTCCCAAAGACAAGAGTCGTCAGGAAATGGTGGCAATATCATCCACGTCATTGCGAGAAGTATGAGCTCCAAGACACAAGAAGAACTAATCGATGATCTTTCTTCGATTGAAGGGTGCACGCTTTTTAATTTAGAAATAGATGACGAGAGTAGCTCATCAACCGCGCCTGCACAAAAGGTTTTAGACGAAAAAAGTGTTCTATCCGCCATTGGTGCCTATTATCCTAAGATAGCAGACATTGTTAGCGAGTATGAGGCAAGCCTACCTTTTGATCGCCGTGTAACAGCGTTGCAAGAGTTGGGACGCAAGGTGGGTGGCGGTATTTATCAGCGAGATTATTCACTGGGTAGCCCATTAAAAATGCCCAAGACAATCAGTCGTGAGCTTGTGCCAGCACTGAAAGGGTTGTCCAAAATTAAAGCAAAAGACAATGTCATTTATTTAATCAAATGTCCATTTTGCAAGTCGGCAAACCACAATCATTCAGGGTGCCACTTTGTTGTGGGATATATAGAAGGGTTTTTGGCAAGTAACCCTGCTGTAGATAGGGTGCAAGTCGAAGAGACTAATTGCGGCGCCAGTAGTACCAATATTTGCGAATTTACCATCGGGTAGGTCAGCACGACGCATAGATAACTCACTGTCTATGTAAACCAATAACGAGCGTATGATGTCCTGCAGTTGATCCAAATCAGTGTTATATGGCTCAGTTTTTATTAAACACAAAAGGCAAAAAAATGATTGAAGTTGAATATAACTTACTTTTGGTATTGGTCTCTTATGCCATTGCAGTATTAGGCTCTTATGTTGGTTTAAATCTTGCCATTCGAGTACCCTCTGCAAAACCAGGTTCAGACCTTTATTTTTGGGTTGCGCTATCTTCGATTGCGATTGGTGGTGCTATTTGGTCGATGCATTATATTGGCATGATGGCAGTCGATATGAAGATGCCAGTTACGTATGATTTAGGTCTGACGATTGTCTCGATGTTGCTGGCTGTTGGCTTTGTGGCTGTGGGAATTATCATTGTAGGACGCGGCGACTCTAGCACCGGTAGATTGCTCGGCGGTGGTGTTTTGACAGGTCTGGGTGTTGCAGCCATGCACTATACTGGTATGGCTTCGATGCAAATGGATGCGACTATGTCATACAACATACCGCTTCTGATTACATCTATTGTGATTGCTATCGTGGCTGCCATTGCGGCACTATGGCTGGCCTTCAATCTACGCGGTACGCTACAGCGTTTTGGTAGTGCGTTTATTATGGGTATCGCCGTTTGCGGTATGCATTACGTTGGTATGGCAGCGATGGAGATGAATATGACTGGTAATATGATGGATATGGGTTATACGCATGACAGTGCTATATCTTCATCGATTATGATTTTTATCGGTTCGGCTATCATATTGGGCTTGTTGTGGTTTATTGCATCTAAGAATGCACCTAAAAAAGCAACACTGGTATTTGGTGACTAGTTTTAAGTTGCTGTTTTGCTATTGATATAACAAGAATACAGCATAAAGGGTTTTAGATGATTATCTAAAACCCTTTTTTTGTGGCTACTTTTTGAGCCTACTAATGTGGTTATTGACACGTCGTATTTTTAAGTATGCAATCAGGCACTCAGCAGCATCTTCAGTTACTCAGTAGTGTCGTCAATTTTGACACTCACCATGATAGAGCGTACTTGACACGGTTCTATTTGCCGTGTGATATCAGCCAGCTTTGGTTTATCGGTTAAACCAAGCCAATAGCCAAAACCGACTTGCGTCAAATCGATCCCGCTATGCGTGGTGTAACCAATACCACCAGATGGGCGGCTATTAATCTCAAGGACGCGGTGCTGTCCGTCATCATCGGCTTTGGTTTGTACACTCACGATACCGTCACAGCCAAAGGCTTTAATCAATGGAATAACCACATCCATGACTGATTGCTCATAGCCAATATGCTGGATCTTGCCTGTCTTATAGCGAGTAACGGCCGCTAGTACTTCACCATATTCACAGACCACATCGATTGAGTACTCTTGGCCTGATAGATAAGGCATAAGCAGCATAGGGATAGGGCGCTTATGTACCATTACGCTATTGTTGTAAGCATTAATAAACTGCGCGGTATTTATTTTTTTCTCTTCAGTAAAGTATAAATGCTCAAAGCTATCGTAAGCACTGTCTTCAGACTTGCCTGTATCCAAGCGCCAAAATCCTTGGGCAAAAATACCGACGACAGGTTTGACGCATAGGGGCTGATGACCGTGTTCAGCGAGTAAAGCCTCAAGCTCAGCGGTATTGTCAAAGCGCCAAGCATCAGCGACAGGAATACTGTGCTCATGACACTGCTGCATAAAGGCAAATTTATCCTCGATTGACTCCAATGCCGCAACGCTCATTGCCCCTGTTAGCAAACGAATACCCGCCGCATCAAATATCTCACGGTGTGTTTCGTAATCAATGCCATTACGCCCAGTCAGCAATACTTTGACATTGTTTGCTTTGGCGTGCTCTAAGACAAATTGCCAGCGCGGCGTAGCTGATGCACTCATTGCTTGCGCTTCATCATTGATAAATGATTCAGACGGCTCACGATAGATCTTATCAGCAAATTCAAAAATCTCAGGACGGTTGTGACGGTGTGAGGCAATAATATTAAAAGAGTCGTTTAACTGGTTTTTTAGAGTCTGCAGGCTCTCTAACATATCGCGCTGGCTGGACTGACCTTCAGCTAACCAAGCAGCTACTGGTGTGGAGTGGGCGCTATCGTTAGCAAGGTTATTCATAATTTTCTCAGCGTTATCATTGTGTGTAGGAAACAGGATCAATCAGCATTGCTACCGCAAAACTGGTAGTAATAAGGGCAAGACGATATCATCTAGCAGCATGTATTATATACAAATGGCGCCTCTTATAAATGCCTCTCGTGAAATAGTCACATGGGTTTTTCAGAGTGTTTTTGTGACTCAAAGTATGATTGCTCGGTTCAAAACTCTCATAATATCCATGCTACTATATGACGATGATGGACATAGTAATCAAAACGACAACGAGATAATAAATAATCCAAAGGACAGATAATGAGTCAAGTGCAACCTCAAACATTAGTGGCAGGTGCCAATGCACCGCTACCAACTGACAATATCAGTATTCGTATCTTGAGCCAAAGCGCTATCGACTGCGCGGCGTATCGCCTAACCACAGATGGCAAAGTACGCGGCGATGGCGATATGATATTTTATGGACAGACCCGTAGCGATGATGGCAGCGTTAGCTTTCGTGGTCACGATAGTGATGGGTTTTTTGATATCAACTTACCTGCACAACCTACGAGTATCGAAAAAATCGCTTTGGCATTTTCTAGCGCGCAGGCATTGGCCCAAGTTGGCGACGTGGATATTCAAGTCCTACAAGGCAGTCAGGTACTCATGAGTTGCCAATTGAGTGCTGCTGGGCGTAACGAAAAAGCCATTATTTTGGCGGAGTGCTACCGTCGTCAGGGTAGTTGGAAGTTTCGTTTTATTGCTCAAGGATTTGAAGGTGGGTTAAAACCGTTGTCTGAACATTTCGGAGTCGAAATCGCAGATGAGGCACCAGCGCCGCAGCAAAACCCTGTACAAAATCAGTCGCAACCAATCAATACGCAGCGACCTATCAATACGCAAAAAGCAGGCAACACCTCTCAAGCGAGTACTCCGCCACCGATTCCTACCAGTCCGTCGATTAATCTAAGCAAAATTACGTTAACCAAAAACCAATCGAGCATCAATCTTAAAAAACGCGATAATTTTGGTAAGATTTCAGTGAACTTAGACTGGAACCAACGTCCAGAGAGTAACAAATCAGCTCCCAAAAAAGGCATCCTAGGAGATCTATTTAAACAGCATCAAGCGAGCGGTATTGATCTCGATGTTGGCGCAATGATCCATCTAAAGAACGGCGAAAAAACCTTGATTCAAGCGTTGGGTGACCGTTTTGGTAGTCTGCAATCAGCGCCATATGTGTGCTTGCGAGCCGATGATAGAACGGGGCAGGTGAGTGGCGGTGAGTGGCTCGATATCAATGGTCAGCAGTGGTCACAGATTGAGGAGGTGTTTATTTTTGCCTTTATTTATGAAGGCGCGCCAAACTGGGAAAAAACCGATGGTGTTGTGACCATTCATGTACCGGACCAGTCACCGATTGAGACCCGTCTAACAGAAGGGGCTGGTAACTTGCCGATGTGTGCAATTGCGCGTTTGGTCAATCAGCAAGGTAGTATCAATGTTGAACGTATCAATCAATACTTTAAAGGCCATCAAGAAATGGATAAAGCCTTCAACTGGGGTTTTAGTTGGAAGCGTGGACGTAAGTAATGGCTTGAACCATACTACTCGAAAAAATCCCGTTGCTACAAAAGCGAATGGGCAAATAAGAAAGCCCGTCTGTGAATAGACGGGCTTTCTTATTATAAAATGAGTCAATAAATCAGATAAATTATTATCCAATCAAAATATCAAGTCAATTATGCATGTGGTGTAATAGCAGGCATCAAGTCATGGAAGGTACGACCAGAGGCAGTTTCACCAATCGCATGCATTTTCCATTCGTTGTTATGACGATAGACTTTTGCCATTACCATCGCGGTATGTCCACCTTGTGCTGACAGATTATAACGTGCTACTTCGCTATTATTGTTAGCGTTAACGATACGGCAAAATGCATTCTCTACCGTTTCGAAAGTTTGACCGGTAAAGCTATTGACCGTGAATACTAGAGAGACTACATTGGCAGGGACTCTTGAGAGATCAACATTGATAACTTCATCATCACCATCGCCATCACCAGTACGGTTATCACCTGTATGGACGATACTGCCATCTTTTGACTTCAGCTGACTGAACCAAATAGCGTCAACTGCTTGTTTATTGGCATCGAACATAATGCATGAAGCGTCTAAGTCGATAGAGTCGCCGCCACTACCGCCGCCGAATAGTTTGCCTAAAAAGCCACCTTTTTTATCTTGTGGACCTTGAGCGACATCCCAGCCCAGACCTAATTTAACCTGAGTCAAATCGCCGCCAGCTTCTTTGCTTAGGGAGATTTTCTGCCCTTTTTGTAGACTAACTGCCATATGAGTATCCTTATAATAATTGTGAGTAAAAACTGCGAATAAAAACGTGATTAAAAAATGCTATAAGATATTATCTAAAAATCCGCCTCCGCCGCCGCGTCCACCTGAGCTACTGCCTAGGACGCTCTGTAACCAACCTTGATAGCTATCGCGATTGCGCGAGCAAATAATCACTTTGCCCGTTCCTGAAAAGTTCAGAACCATACCTTCGCCACTGGTTACAGAGTTGATGATATTGCTCATAATGCCTTTTTTCTTACTGGTCGAAACTGATAGTTTATACTCAAGGTTCGAGTCCCAGCAAACGACATGACCGTTATCAATGATGACATCTTTGTCTGGCGTCACCTCAATCTCAAATAGTGAGCCAAAGCCAGATACCACTACCTGTCCTTGACCTTGGGTCTGCATGACCATGAAGCCACCAGTATCCCCAAATACGGCACCGCCCAGATTACGCTGAATATTGGCTCTAATATCGACCCCTGTCTGCGCGGCAACAAACGCACCATCGCTGAGTGTATATTGTTGTTTGCCGACCTCGATGATTTGCATATCACCATCTAGCGTAGGTGCGAGCAGACAATCGCCTTCACCATTGACCGCTTCAATCTGCTGCTGAAACAATGATTCGTCATTGGCGAAACGGCGCATGAGTGACTGCATAAGTCCACCTTGGAGCTTACCTTTTAACTCAAGGTTAGACTCCATCATTACCATTGCATTGGCTTCACAATATATCGAATCGCCTTTTTTGAGATTACAGTGTAAAAAAGGCTCAATAGTACCGATCAAACTGAATGTTGCGGACATGGGTGACAAATCCTTATTCTAATATCTTTTTTAAATAGCTTTTTAGTCAGCCAATTAAATTTAAAGCCATCAAATGCGTTAAAAGGGCACACTTGATGGCTCATAATTATCGCAATTATATAATTGCGATAATTGGCTGGTCAGACGTTTACGTTATTTGAATATTATACGTTGACGCCATAAGAAGCAGCTAATGGCCCAAGACCACCACTGAAGCCTTGACCAACGGCACGGAATTTCCAGTCGCCGTTATGACGATATAGCTCACCAAAGATCATAGCCGTTTCGGTGCTACCATCTTCTGATAGGTCGTAACGAGCGATTTCAGATTCGCCATTATCGTTTACGACACGGATATAAGCATCGCCAACTTGACCAAAGTTTTGGTTACGTGCCTGACCTTCATAAATGATGGCACAAATGGCTACTTTGTTTACATCAGATGGGATGTTGGCAAGGTTGATTTTGATTTTTTCGTCATCGCCATCGCCTTCACCAGTGCGGTTGTCACCAGTGTGCTCGACAGCGCCGTTATCTGATTTTAGGTTGTTAAAAAAGATAAAATCTTGGTCATTACGGACTTTCCCTGCTTCATTGATCAAAAAGCCAATGGCATCTAAATCAAACTCTTGACCGTCAGTTGCGCGCGGATCCCAGCCTAGACCGACTGTAATGTTAGTTAAACCTGGCGCTTCTTTTGATAAGTTTACGTTGCCGCCTTTTGTTAAGCTAATAGCCATACAAATATCCTTTGGATTAATAGTTAAGTGGATTGGTTATAAAAAATAAATTAAAAGTTGTGCAGTGACTGATATATCAGCCAGAACAGCAAAAATCTGAGCTGTACGCTATATGCTGTATATCATTACGTTTTACTATACTAAGCGTTCGCTCACTAAGCAAGGCGTATTTTGTGCGCTTACTATATGCTTACCAAGGGACATAATAACCCTGCAAACTTGATACTTTTTAATCATCTTAGCAATAGTGGATAAGACATTGTTATGAAAAGTAAATGTCTAATCTAAGCAAATATAGATGTCGTGCTTATTCTGCAAAAACTGACCAACCAGTTTCCTGCACAAAACGCTCTAGCGCTTTTAACCCAAGTTTAGAGTTGCCTATATGATCAAGCCCTGGCGACCATACCGCGATAGAGCCTTTACCGGGCGCTATGGTCAAAATACCGCCACCAACCCCGCTTTTACCAGGTAAGCCCACACGGTAAGCAAACTCTCCAGAACCATCATAATGACCACACATCATCATTAGTGAGTTGATACGCCGTGCTCGGTGTTCATTGATCACACGTACTCCTGAGTGCTTATCAACCCCATTAGAGACTAAGTACAGACCGGCACTGGCTAACTGTTGGCAATTCATGGCAATCGAGCATTGATGAAAATAGGTACCTAATACATTGTCCACCTCATGTTTTAGACGACCAAAGGATTTCATAAAATGTGCCAAAGAGGCGTTTCGGTCTTTGTGCGCCATCTCAGACGCCGCTACTTTATGATCAAAGCGAATGGACTCGTCATCTGCAATGAGGTGAACAAATTGAAGAATCTCACCCAATGTCTCTTTAGGTTTGTGACCCATCATAATAGCATCCACCACCGCGATAGCGCCGGCATTGATAAACGGATTGCGCGGTCGACCAGTCTCATGCTCGAGCATCACAATCGAGTTAAAGGGGTCGCCAGATGGCTCACGGCCAACGTGTGTCCACAGCCCATCACCTAACTTGCCAAGACCAATGGTCAGGGTAAATACCTTAGAGATACTTTGGATTGAGAAAAGTGTACTGGCATCCCCTGCGGTATAGAGCTGTCCATCGGGGGTTGCGACTGCCATACCAAACTGGTTTGCGTCCACATGTGCCAGCTGAGGTATGTAGTCTGCTACCTTTCCGCGATCGGTTTCAACTGCCATCTCTGCGGCGATATCATCAAGAATTTTCTGTATATCAATCATGAGGTCTTAGTTTTGTCGTATTGTTGAAGGATAAGGCATTTGGTAATGAAGCGGGGTGCCTATAGTTAAGCGCTCATCATACAGAATGACGTACTCGTAGTATACGCATACATGAATAAAGGATGGGGTTATGTCACACTAAAAGTGACGAAAAAAAGCAGGTCATACCTGATGATATGACCTGCCTAAATGCGTAACAGCAGATACAATACTAATAAGCTGTCTTAGTTTAAGCTTGCTCTTTCAGCTTTGCGGTGCTGAAGTGATGCCAGCAGTGCCCAACCAATAAAGGCAATACCAATAAGCCCAGTGATAATCTCCGGAACATGGAACTTGACTGACAACAACATGATGATTGCCAAGGCACCGATAGCGTAGTGTGCACCATGCTCAAGATAGATAAACTCATCAAGCGTGCCTTTATCCACCAAGAAGATTGTCATAGAACGTACGAACATCGCACCAATCGCAAGACCCAGCATGATAACGATAACGTCATTGGTAATGGCGAATGCGCCAATCACACCATCGAAACTGAATGAAGCATCAAGGACTTCTAAGTATAAGAAACCAATGATACCGCCTTTCATAATAGCGCTGGTTGCAGCTGCACCTGATCCATTCTCTTCGTTCTCTAAGTCTTCCTCAAGGTCACCCTCAAGCATACCGGATACGACCTGCACACCAAGATAGACCAAGATACCCCAAACACCAGCGATTAAGACAGCACTTGATTGTTCAGCAGAAGCCCACGATACGGCAACCATCAAGACGATAAGCGCAACAAACACGCTCATGGCATCGACTTTGCCAAGCTTTGCTAAGCGGCTCTCAAGCCAATTAAACCAGTGTACGTCTTTGTCATCAAAAATAAAGTTTAAGAAGACCAGCAACAAGAATATACCACCAAATGCTGAGATTTCAGCATGATGTGCCATCAGTCTGGCTGAGTACTCTTGAGGGTTATTCAATGCCAAATCAATCACTTGCATCATACCAAGGTCAGCAGTAACGGCGACGATGACAATAGGGAATACCAAGCGCATACCGAAGACCGCGATCAAAATACCAACGGTCAAAAATATCTTTTTCCAAAACTCGTCCCAGCCTTTGAGGACTGAGGCGTTGACCACCGCGTTATCGAAAGATAACGAAATTTCCATGACGGCCAAAATAGCGGTAATAGAGAGCGTGGCAATCATGCCACCCATACCACCATGTGAATATCCCCACCATGCTGCGATTGCCAACGCAATTGCGGTAAAGATAAAATCTAAATAAAAATGTCTCATGACACATCCTGTCTGGTTGCGTAAAGCTGGTCTAGTATAGACACAAGCCGCAAAAAAGTGGCTATTGCTAACCACTTTTTATGCATAATTTTAAACGAAACGTAAAGCATTACTAGTCATTTGAGCATTAAAAATTGTGACTATTTGCAACGATGATTGCTCTACGTTTTGGACGTGATATTTAAGACCGATGAGGGTCTAAATGCCAATATAGATACGCCTTTAAATGTCGACACCGTACTGCTGACACATCGCTTGTAGGCCCCCTGAGTAACCTTGACCTACCGCGCGGAATTTCCATTCGCCGTTATGGCGATATACTTCACCAAACACCATTGCCGTCTCAACAGAATAGTCTTCTGCCAGATCAAAACGAACGACTTCAGTGCCCGTTTCTTCATTGACTACGCGGATAAAGGCATTTGCCACCTGACCAAAGTTTTGACTACGAGCAGCCGCGTCATGGATGGTCACAGTCACAACCACTTTGTCTACGTCAGCAGGAACTTGAGTTAAGTTGACTTTGATGACTTCATCATCGCCTTCGCCTTCGCCAGTACGGTTGTCACCAGTGTGCTCGACCGCACCATTGTCAGATTTGAGCTGATTGTAAAAGATAAAGTCATGATCGCCGCGTACTTTGCCAGCACCATTTAGCAAAAACACACTGGCATCAAGATCAAATTCAGCACCAGAGGTGGCGCGCTCATCCCAACCTAGACCAATAAGTAACTTGGTTAAGTTTGGATCCGTCTTTGTGAGTGATAGGTTGCCGCCTTTGTTGAGTGATAAAGCCATAATGTTATCCTTGTTATTTGAAGTACTATGAAATAAAAGGCGATGGTTACGCTATATTTGCGCAAACCCATCGCCTAGTAACGCTCTATCATAACAACAAAAAATGACCCAATCAAAGCCGATTGGGTCATGGTTATATTTCATATACATTGAGCAAAAAACTTACGTTTCAGACAGTTATGTGACTACTGCTCATTGCTCTACTCATATAAAGAACCTTTATATTTAATACATTATAGGCTCTGGCGATGACGAATCTCAAAGCTCTGATGAATAGGCTTTTTGATATTAAAATCAAAGCCAATGGTTTTTTGCGTAATATCGACGATATCGTAGCGCTCTATCAACTGCTTATCTAGCTCAAAGCGCGTGAAGTTATTAGAAAAGTATAAGACGCCATCGGAGGTCAGACGATTCATCGCACGATTGATTAGTGCGGCATGATCGCGTTGCACATCAAAGGTACCTTGGAATTTTTTAGAGTTCGAAAATGTCGGCGGATCAATAAAGATAACGTCGAATTGCTCGGTATTGTCTTTGATCCATTCAAAGATATCAGCCGCGACAAATTGATACTTATTTCGACTAACGTCCAGACCATTCAATACAAAGTTTTGTTTGCCCCAATCTAGGTAGTTCTGTGACAAATCAACACTGGTGACTTTTTTAGCGCCAGCGAGAGCAGCGTGTACACTAGCGGTGCAAGTATAAGCAAATAGATTGAGGACGGCCTTACCGCGACTGTTGTCTTTGATACGTGCGCGCATATTACGGTGATCGATGAACAATCCCGTATCTAAATAATCGGTAAAGTTAACATAGAAATAGGCACCATCTTCACGAGCAACATGAAACTTGCCACGTTTTTCAGTGGTGTTCTGTTTGCTGTACTGATCATTACCTGACTGGCGTGCTCGTGTCTTGATAAAGATTTGTTCGCGGTTAATATCAAACACTTCACGAATACCCATCAGTGCCAAGTTGAAGCGTTTTTTGGCCGTCTCAGGTGGGATGGTTTTTGGCGGTGCATATTCTTGTACGTGGGCGTAGTCGCCATACAAGTCGATAGCTACTTTGAAATCAGGTAAATCAGCATCGTATACGCGAATGTTACTCACGTTGCCTTTCTTAGCCAGCTTTTTGAGCTTACCCAGATTTTTTTGTAGACGATTGATAAAATCCTGTCCTTCTTCCACTTCGATTTCACGCTTCTCGAACTGACTGACAAGATGGCCCGTTTGCCCAGAGATCAGTGTTCCGTAACGGAAATAAACCGTAATCGCACCATTATGGCAGCGCAGGGTACGCGGCTCTTTGATAGGGAGTATGTCTACTTGCTCAACGCGAGACGCTAGGATGCCGAGCATTGGGTCGATACCGCTACCAGCAAAGCTGTCCTGAACAATAAGTCCAATTGCTTGGTATAACGGTTTAATCATTTCCTCATCACCCAGACGCTCACCATAAGGTGGGTTGGTAATGATTAGAGGATTACTCAATCGCCCATCATTCACTAGTGGTTTTAGCGTGCTGCCCAGTTGATCAAGGGCGCGGGTTTCGATATCAAGTAGTGGTAGCAGGTCTTGTAACCCTGCGGCAATGAGGTTTTTTTCGGTGGCGATGATTGCGCCATTGTCGGCATCAAACCCTAGCATCAGTGGCAAGGTATCTGGTTGCTCATTGGCAATGTCTAAGGCATCACGAAAGCGTGTTTGAGCGTCATCGATCATCTCTTGCCATAGCGTCTCATCATGATGCTGCCACTCATAAAATCCAAATTGATTGGCGGCTTTGTCGATACCCACAGCGTAATCGCAGTGCATCAGTAGCGCTTCGATAAGGAACGTTCCAGAGCCACACATAGGATCGATCAAGGCATTGTAGTAAGGCGCATTGCCTGCATCGTTTTTCTTGTGCCAGCCAGCACTATAAAGTAGGGCGGCTGCTAGGTTTTCTTTTAAAGGCGCTTCTGTCATGGCCACACGATAACCACGGCGATGCAAACTGGTGCCTGATAAATCTAGATACAACTCAGCTTGCTTGTCATTGATGGTGGCAAAAATAGAGAAATCTGGGTTTTTGCTGTCGACATTAGGACGGCTGTCGTAAACTTCATTGAAAGTGTCTGCAATAGCATCTTTGACACGTAGCATGGCAAACTGCTGGCTCACCGCGACACGCTTATCGACAGAGAGACGAATCGCAAAGGTTTGCTCTAAGCTAAACTGCTCTGTCCAATTGACCGATTTTGCTAAACCATAGAGCTGCTCTGCGACATCATATTCTGCGTTGATGTTTCGACGTTTGATGAGCATTAATACTCGTGACGCCACACGGGACCATAGGCAAATAGTATACAAGTCACGCAAGTTACCAGTGACGGCGAGACGCCCCGTACTCTTGATGTCGCTCTCAATACCAAAGCTGGTCAGCTCAGTCTGCAGCGGTGCCTCAAGCCCATCGGCACAGGTAATGATAAGATCAAGCATCAACTCTGGTGTAGCGGTTGCTAGAGATGCGGGGGCAGTTTGTTCGGTCATACGGATACCTGTGGGCTAAATTGACAAAAAAGCAAATCATAAGAGGACGGTGTAACCCGCAATTTTACCATAATTCGTAGTGGGATAGTTCAAAATGAGGACGTACCTATAGTCAAAGAAATCTAAAACAGCTACAAGGCAGTCGACCGCAGATTGTACACATAGTACCTCTAGGGAGGATAACACCGTAGCGGTTTAATAGTTCGCTGACTATATATGATCAAACCCATAGAATCTGATCAAACATATAACGTTATGTGTCTATAGACGTTACGTGTCTACTTATCTGTTGCTAAAGGTCACTCTTCTGACACCACTTGGGTAGTAGTGGCAAAAGGTTTGGTCGCGATAGGGTAGTCAACGTCTTTTGGCATGAGCAGGCGCATATGCGGGTAGGGCGTCGAGATTTCAGCGGCATCAAAAGCAACTTTGATCTCTTCTTGCAATACTTCTTTGATTTTGGGTATACGTGCAACCGCTGCTGGTTTTACCCAAAAACGCACAATAAAAAACACGCCATACTCTCCGATTTCGGCTACTGTGGCGGAAGTCTCAGGACGATTGAGCACCGCATCGGTATTGCTGAGCACTTGCAAAATTTCTTTGCGCGCCATCTCGATGTCGTCTTCGAAGGCAATACGCACACGTATATCAAAACGTATGAAATTTTTGGAGGTTAAATTGATTACCTCAGAGGAGGCAACGTTGGAGTTTGGGATAATGACTGTGATATTGTCTCGCGTCAGGATATGGGTTGTGCGTAGAGCAATGAGCACCACGCGCCCTTCATTATCATTGATATGAATCCAGTCGCCAACCTGAAAGGACTGCTCTAGCAAAATCGTAATACCTGCAATAAAGTTGGCAAGGGTTGACTGAGCTGCAAAGCCGACTGCTAAGCCAACAATGCCCAAACCAGCAACCAATGATACGATATCAAAGCCAAATTGTGCCATCACGCTGGCAAGCCCGAGTACCAATATGAGCACTGATAAAATATTTTTGAGCAGCTGCTCTATCGAGGCGTTGAGACCGTAATGCTGCAATACTTTATGAATGATTTGACCTGATGATGCCCAGAGCACGTAGTAAATACCAGCCCAAGTGCTTGCTTTTACTGTGGCTTTGATCGTTTCCGGTTCAAAGTTTATTTGACTCATGATCGCAATCAGGCTCGCCACAATCCACACATAACGCAGGGTTGAGCGAGCGATTTTGGTACGGCGCTCGTTCAGATGAATTTTGGCTCTGCTTTGTCTCAGGATATAATTGGCCAACCAATAAAAAAACCCCAATACTGCAAGCAGTATTAGGATTTTGATGCCAGTACTTGTCAGCTCTACCGCCTGAGAAGACCAATTAAGGGATTCTTCATCTATGGAGCCACCCAGAGCAAGGTAGAGGCTAGTATGCAGGTCACGAATGATCTCTTTGAAAAAGTCGGTAACACTGGCGATCGGCATTGTCTCATCCATGCAGGGTGTGTTTGTACAAATTTTTATATATGAGGTATCTACTAATAAATTACCTCAAGTGGTCAAAGCAATCAAATATATTACTACTGAGCATGACTTATATCTAAAGATGCTGCTCATGACTACATAGGATTGCTTGGTCATCAATTAAAAATTGTCTTCCTGAGTGTCTTGAGACTGATATGGAATTTTCATTTTATCCTGAACATCACGCAGCGCCGTACGTAGTCCCTCTAGTATCGTAGGATGATAAAAAGGCGTGTCTAACAGTTGTTTGATACACAAATCATTGGTAATCGCAGTAGCTAATATATGACCGATATATTCAGCATCAGGACCAACCATGCTAGCACCCAAAATCCTATCGGTTTTTTTGCACCCATAGATATGTAGCAACCCGCAATTGACCCCCATCACTCGGCTACGGCCCTGATTGTCAAAGCTCACGCTACCGATAACAAACTCAAGCTCTGAGTCGTCTTGGATTTCTGGTAATGACATACCGATATTGACGATTTGCGGCGAGCAAAAAACAATAGAAAAAGGCGGGGCAGGTGGACGGATATATGCGTTTTCTGTATTTTCGCAGACCATGTTGCCTGCACTATAGCCTTCGTCACTAGCGACATGTAGCAGCGGAATATTGGCATTGGCATCACCGACAATATAGATATCCAAGTCGCCAATTTGCCCTGTCTTCTTACTTAAGTCTTTTGGACGGTTTTTATCATCAAGCTCAACACCTAAGTTCTCGACTCCGAGCTGTTTGATATTATTGCGGCGACCAGTAGCGACCAGCACATACTCACCTTGCCATCGCTGAGATGTGCCTGCACTGTCCTCATATTCGATAAACGCACTCGTGTTACCGCTATCTGATGTTGTGCCGACATTGTTGATGGTGCTTCCCAAATGCATGGTGAGCTCACTACTCAAGCAGTCGATGGCTTTGTGATTAATATCCTCATCTTTGAGACCAGCTACTTGTTTTACACGGTTTAGGAGCGTGACCTCTACGCCCAAACGCGTGAATGCTTGCGCAAGCTCTAGACCGATAGCGCCAGCACCGATGACGGCCATAGATTTGGGCAAATCTGTCAGCTCAAAAACACTATTAGAGGTGAGCATAGTGTCGCCAAGCATGTCTGCCCAGCCATCAGGAATAAACGGTGAGCTGCCTGTCGCCATAATGATTTGTTCAGCTGAGATGATCTCGTCATTTACCTCGATCAATCCATGCTCATTGATACGAGCACGTCCATCGATTTTTTTGTGATCGGGCCAGCTGTCTACTTGTTTTTTGATGTAGCTGGCAAAATGACTGCGTTCGTCACGCACGCGCTGCATGACCTGCTTGCCGTCAATCGTTGCCGTTGCATGAACACCAAACTCGCTAGAGTTATTGGCATCATGTGCGCGATCAGCCGCCGCAATAAGTAGCTTGCTAGGCATACAACCGACTGCGATACAGGTTGTTGTCCAAAACCCTTCATTGATAATGACGACGTCGTCCTTTATTTTGCTCGCTTGGCGAAATGCATTTTGACCTGCGGTACCAGCGCCGATAACGGCAACAGAAACGTGGCGTGTGATGTTATGTGGTGCATTATCAGTAGTATCAGACGGTTTGTTCATATTATTCTCTAGTAGGAAGGGTTGTAGTAGCAGCGCGTTTTATTATTGGCAAAGACCTTTATGTTTACGCGACTATCATGTTTATGGATAGTGCGTAACTGCTGATTAAATGGCTCAGCTTATAGATTATGGTGCTAATTTATGATGCTAATATAGTCAGTAAGCGACTGGTGTAGTCTTTGGCACGTAGGTTTCGCTGCGCATGAGTCAATTGACTGTCTTTATCAAATACAAATGCAGAGCGCACTAGACCTAGAGTAATCTTGCCATACATATTTTTTTCTTTAATAACTTCAAAATACTGGCAGAGCTGCTCATCAGTGTCACTGATAAGCGGGATTTGTAGATCATACTTGTCGATGAACTTTTCGTGAGACTCGACGCTATCACGAGAGACACCAATGATGTCATAACCTAAATCATCAAATTCGTGGAGATGAGCGGTAAACTCAGTCGCTTGAGTAGTACAGCCAGGGGTGCTGTCTTTTGGATAAAAATAGAGAATAAGACCTTTGTCCGTATTGGCAACCATCTCTTTTAGACTGATTTCATCATGGATGAAGTTACCAGCGAGCTTGCGTACTATTGTTACTGGAAAGTCAGGTAGGTCGATGGTTTCTGTGGTTGGCTTTGCCATTGTAAAATCCTTGTTGGTTTTGATTATATGTTGGTTTTATTTGAGATTTTATTTATCGTGTTCTTATTATAGGCAGATTAATAGAAATAAATAATCAGTTTTACACTTTGCTCATTCATTGCCAACAAAAAAGACTGGCAATGGCCAGTCTTTTGTATATCAAATAAGTAGTCGGTTAAGCAGGTTTCTGTGGCTGCTTCAAATCCAATCCGACCGTACACTGTTGCAAGTCTTTTTGCATGGTTTTTACATAAGGCAAGCCAGAGGGATCCTTTTTGTCTTTTGCGTAGCTTTCGATCTCCCACATCTGACCAATCGTCATATTACTACGCACGCCGATAGTACAATTACACAGTTTAGTAGCATCGTTTTTACTAGCAACTTTATATTTGACTGCGCCATTGACACAAGAGTTGATATTATCTTGCTTGATATCGGTAGCATTGGCTTGTGGCATGGCAAATACGGCAGCCAAGGCTAGGGGTAATACTGGCAATAACTTCATAAATTTCCTCTTACAGGTAGCGTCAGTTTTATAGATTTGGTATTCAGTGCGTCATCAGCTCATCGGTATATGGCTGACTGTAACGATCGATTTCATCTGATGACACAGATAATCGTTCATACCATAGCAATTATATCGATTGAAATACAATGGCGACGTGCTGTGTTAATGCAAGCGAATGTTTCGCTAATGTTGATTGGTAGCGCTGTTTGATCCGCAGTCTGTCGTCTCTATCCTGCTTGATAATGAGTAGGATCAGTGACGCCAGCTTGGCTAAACCCTTGACGACGTAATGCACAGCTGTCACAAACTCCGCAAGCCAGGCCATTTGAATCTGCACGATAACAAGAAATCGTTTGTCCATAATCGACACCCAACGACAGACCAAGCTCAATCGTTTGTGCTTTAGACAGTTGTTGCAGTGGCGTTTGAATAGACAGGCGATGACCGGTAACGCCAGCTTTTGTGGCAAGATTGGCCATGTGCTCAAAGGCTTCTATGTACTCTGGGCGGCAGTCTGGGTAGCCAGAATAATCAACTGAGCTGACCCCAATGACAATATGGTTGGCATCCGTTACTTCTGCAACGGCTAGTGCATAAGACAAAAAGATTGTATTGCGTGCAGGCACATAAGTGTTTGGGATCGCGTCATTGTCAATCTCGTCACGCTTTTTGCTAGGGAACTTATCTGAATCACCATCTGGTACGATCATGCTATGGTCAGTGAGTGACGATCCGCCAAGTTGGGCGATGTCAATATCAATGATTCTATGATTAACACCTGCTGTCTCTGCGATGGTCTTTGCTGCGACAAGCTCGCTGTTGTGACGTTGACCATAATTAAAGCTGACCGCTGTTACAGAGGCATAGCGTGCTTTTGCCCAATACAAACAAGTGACCGAATCAAGACCACCCGATAATAGGACAACAGCGTTTTGGTTTTTGTTAATGGCGTCCAGCTCAGTATCAGAGGATTGAGGGAGAGAAGTATCCTGCAAAGTAACGTTAGTCATAGTGATATCTATTGTTGGTTTACGAAAACGGCTATTTTAGCAAAAATACAGCGACTACAGAACCATGAAGCGACCAATCAGGCGTCATTAAGTAGCCAAGGCGAACGTGGTCAGTATGCTGATAAAAATAAAGTCCAAATGACTGTCCTCTTTTCAATCTGTTAGCAATATTTGTTATAATTGCCGCTTTAAAAGCACCAGCCACCACAGGTCATTCACTGTGCTTTACTGCAAACTGTTTTATCGCAAAACCCTTCTTATAAAGATATTGAGTAACTTATGACTGCAGCAACTTTATTTACGCCAAACATCGCTCCTAGTTTTGATGAGATGTCTGATCATATGTCTAGTGAAACGGGATTTAGTAGCTATGTTCTAGAGGACGATACCGACACAGAGGCTAAAGCGTCTAGCAATGAGGATGTCGTTGCTGAGCAAGCTGCCGATACTCAAGCGCCTACTAAGTCTGCATACTTTCGTAAACTCCAAAAGAAGCTACGCCGTCAAGTGTCATGGGCCATTCGTGATTTTAATATGATCGAAGATGGTGATGTGGTGATGGTCTGCGTCTCAGGCGGTAAAGACAGCTATACCTTACTGGATATTTTATTGTTATTAAAACGCATTGCCCCCATTCATTTTGACATCGTCGCGGTCAATCTGGATCAAAAGCAGCCTGGCTATCCTGAGGATATTTTACCTGCATATCTCAATGAGCAAGGCATTGCCCATTATATTTTAGAAAAAGACACCTACAGTATCGTCAAAAGCGTGGTACCAGAGGGTAAAACTTACTGTTCAGCGTGCTCACGTCTGCGCCGAGGCTCACTATATGGTTTTGCCAAACAAATCGGTGCTACCAAAATTGCGCTTGGACATCATCGCGACGACATGCTTGCGACCTTCTTTTTAAACCTATTCCATGGCGGTGCGCTCAAATCAATGCCACCTAAATTGTTGAGCGATGACAAGCAAAACATGCTGATTCGCCCGCTAGCCTATGTCGAAGAAAAGGACATCATTGAATATGCCAAATTAAAAGAATTTCCGATCATTCCTTGTAATTTGTGTGGCAGTCAGACCAATCTACAACGCGCTATCATTAATGACATGTTACGTGAATGGGATGATGCGCATCCGCAGCGTTTGGCTTCTATCTTTAAGGCCATGCAAAACGTAGCGCCATCGCAATTAGCTGACCGTGAGTTGTTTGACTTTGAAACACTGAGTCTTGATCGTGATAATGATGAGCGTCTGTTTGAGGGTGACAATATTCAGGCAGGGCAGACTGATAGCTTGGCGGATATTGGTTTGCCAGTATCACCAAGAACGCAGACGTTCAATCCAAAGTTCGCCAGCGAGAAGTTACATTCGGTAGCGTCGGACTCAGCGTCAGACAGTACCTCAAAAAGTGAGCGTACCGCCCAAAAAATCCCAACGATTAATCCTATTATTTAACCTTTATAAATAAATACTCATTGAGTAAACCATAAAAAACCAGCCACTGTTATGAGTGGCTGGTTTTTTTGCGTATGGATAGTAGAGCTAGGATATAACTTAATAACATTAACTCTTAGCGAAGACTGGTAATGGGTCAAAGCTAACTGTTGAGCGCGGTAGTTTTGCCACATCTTGCATACGCCAGTCATCCTCACCATCGTTGCTCACTTGCAAATAATACTTGGCTTTTACCACATCAAGATCTACTTGCGCGCTGTATTTATTGTCCTCGATATGCTGTAGTACGACGTCGTGGTCTTTTTTGACATCGGTTGCATGCGAGATAGACAAATCCAGCGTATCAGGATAGGTGAGTGGTGCACCGTTTAGTAGCTTGCCTGACTGCACGCTTTGCTCAGGATAATTAAGATAAAACACAATATCGCCATTATCTGCAAATTGCATTTCGCCATGCAAGTCTAAATCATAAGTGAGCTTATCACGTGATACATCGTGGTAGAGCGTCTTGCCATCCATATACCAGTCATCACGTACCACGCTGTCACGGATTTGGTAAGAATAATAAACAAACCAGATGCACGCGATTACTACCGCAGCTGGCATGCCTATGACAAAGATAACAACCATATAGTTCTTGTACCATGGCTGAGTATCTTGATGCTTAAAGTTCGGTGCTTGATTAGACATAAAATACCTATTCATCAGATACTTATTTATCAGAAATCTATACATCAGATATCTACAAACGGTATCAACGGATAATTTGACGGCTAAGCGCTGCCAGTTCAATAATAGATTCCTCATTCGATAGCTTATAATAGGCTGCATCGCTAACTATCGAATGAAATATATAAAATCCAAAGGTTTACTGCCCTTGGGTGGTAAAGACATTCTGTTTACTGACCTGATACTTACCGTCTTCACTGACCACATTTAGGGTCACTGGCGTTTGACCAAACTCAATCACATCAGGGTCACCATAAATACTAACGGGCATATCAAAGCTTTCGCCTGCTTCTAATGGCACATCATTAAAGCGTAGCTCTAGACTCAGTCCATCTTGCGGTGCTAGCGTGATTTTATAAGCATGCGCATCTTGTGTTTTATTGGTCAGTTTAACGATATAGCTGTTTTCTATCATGCCTTCAGTATTGATCGAGGATAATTGATTGCGGTCACGGCGAATATCAATCTCTAACGGCACGCGATCTGTTAGAGCATATATGACCCCACCACACAGTACCGCTAATAAAGCCAAATAAGCAAACAGTCTGGGGCGAAGTACGCGGCTAGGCTCTTTTTCTGCCAGTTGACGCTCGGTTGTATAACGAATCAGCCCGCGCGGGTAGCCAACCTTATCCATGATCTCATTACACGCATCAATACAGGCTGCGCATTGGATACAGGCGACTTGCAGGCCATCACGAATATCGATACCAGTGGGGCAGACCTGTACGCACATAGTACACTCGATACAGTCACCTAGATGCTCAGGATTTGTGCCTTTTTTGCGGGCACCGCGCGGCTCACCGCGCTCATAGTCATAAGAGACAATCAAGGTATCTTTATCAAACATCACGCTCTGAAAACGCCCATAAGGACAAATCTGTACACACATCTGCTCACGCATATAGCCTGCATTGGCATAAGTGGCAAAGGTAAAGATAAACATCGATACCCATACCCATGTAGGCCAATCAGGTATAGGAATCAGTCCTACTGTCTGCCAGCTATGATACAGAGAGTCTGTGCCCGCCACATAACTGACGAAAGTCGCCGCTGTGATAACTGAAAGCAAAAGCCAAATCGAATAGACCACCGTACGTTTGAAGATTTTACTCGCACTCAGGGGTGCCTTGTCAAATTTCATGCGTTTATTGCGATCACCAATGACCCATTTTTCAACATACTGATACAGATGTGTCCAAATCGTTTGCGGACAAGCATAACCACACCAAACACGGCCTGCATAGACAGTCACCATAAACAAAGTGAACGCGGCAATGATGGCAAATGCGGCAATAAAATAAAAATCTTGAGTCAAAAAAGTCATGCCAAAAATATAGTAGTGCTGTGAGGGCACATCGAACCATATTGCTTGTCTACCATTATAGCGCAGCCACGGCAAAAGTAAAAAAGCGGCTAAGAGCGCATACATCGTGATGACACGAATGTTTTGATAAAAACCTGTGACAAACCTCGGGTGGACACGATGCTTGGTCGCATCAAGATCAATCTGTTGGACAGGGATTTTATTGGGTGGTTGTTGTGCTGACATAAACGTGCCTCTTTAAAAAAAGAATCAGTCTGCTGGCATGATGAACAAATACCTCTAGCGTTGAAGTATATGAGTGTACGATGTTATCAATGTCAGTAAATAGAGGGTAGAGAACTGGACAAATACCAGTCTCATCCACTTACCAAATAGTCGATTATAGAGATCAAATTAGTAGGAACTAAGTTAGGACTTTATAGCGTCATACTTAACAGGCTATTTTGAACGACAGCTATTCTAACATTATCCCTACTAATAATGGGGTTATAATCGTCAAAAGCAATTACTATATCGTGATAATGTTTACTATCTATGACTGATTATCATAGTCATTCTGAATTCATAGTCATTTTGAATAAAATTCTGCAAAAATATATAAAAAGGGAGAACTGTAATGACAGTTCTCCCTTCATCAAATCTCGTCCATGTACAGTATCTGTACTTAGTTAGCAGTTGCTTCTTCAGTTGCTACAGGCTGAGTCGCTACTGCAGTAACCATTGATCCCTCAGGTGATTTACCAGTCTTGTCTGATAGTGAGTAGATGTAAGCAGCAAGAAGCATAATACGCTCATTACCTAGCTTAGTATCCCACTTAGGCATCACACCAGCACGACCATAACGTAGCGTCTCACGAATAGTCTCGCGGTCACCACCATATAACCAAATATTATCAGTCAAATTCGGTGCACCCGCTGAAATCATACCTTTACCATCTGGTCCATGACAAAGAACACAGTTGGTAGGCTCGTTGAAAATAACCTTACCTTGAGCCACTTTCGTTTGATCAAGTTCATAGTCATTTTGGTTGCCTGACATCGCTAAGACATATTCGGCAACAGCACGTATGCCATCTTCACCAAGCTGATCACGCCATGCTGCCATACCACCGACACGCCCGTTATGTAACGTCGTTAGGATATTGCTGGCTTCACCACCATATAACCAATCATTGTCGGTCAGGTTAGGATAGCCTGTGGCACCCTTGGCGTTTGAGCCGTGACATACTGCACAGTTCTGTAAGAACAAACGGCTACCGACTTTCAATGCATTTGGGTTTTCAGACAGTTTTTCGACATAGGGGGCAAGTTCTGCCACTTTACCATCGATTTGGGTCTGTAAGTCTGCTGGTGGGTTGTCACTACGACGCATGGTCGCTTGCAACTCATTCAGTGTCCCTAGCGTCGCGGTTGCGCCCGCTGCATCGGCTTTGACCAAAATATTCTTTTCAAAGTTATCTGTAAATACTTTGTTGTTGCTTTCAAGCTCACTAAATAGCTCGTTCTTAGAGGTCCAAGGCACTGTTTCGCCATCGACTTCTACGGTTGCGATACCTTCCCAGTGTTTAGGAAACATGGCTGGGAAAAATACCCAATAAGCAACGCCCCAAATGATTGAACCAAAAAAGATTACCAACCACCATTTAGGGAGTGCTTTGTCGTATTCTCGGATGCCATCATACTCATGACCAGTCGTACCGTCGTCTTCTAGGCTCGGTTTGTATTTGATAACAAACAACAAGACACCAAGAATAAAAGCCCAGCAGCCGATACTGATTAGCGTGATCCAAGAACTCCAAAAAAATGTCATCGTTTATCCTTATTGCGCTGCTCTTCAGACAAGGATTTAATATCCTCGTCATCAAGCGCAAGTTGTGCATCTTCTTCGAAGCGTTTTTTGTTTTTTGGCGAATACGCCCACCATGCAACGCCTACGAAGGCAATAAAGGCAGAAACGGTCGCAATTGTTTGTAATTCACCAATACCCATTAGCGCTGTCCTTCCATTGCGGTACCTAACTGCTGTAGATAGGCAACCAAAGCGTCAAGCTCAGTGGCACCAAGTACAGCATCTGGAGCACCTTCGATGTCTTCTTCAGTGTAAGGAACACCAAAACGATCGCGGAATAGACGCATTTTAGCTTGAATGTCTTCACCATCTACTTCATTTTCAGCAAGCCAAGGGAATCCAGGCATCACTGATTCAGGCACTAGCGAACGTGGCGCAATCAAATGCTGCTTTTGCCAGTCTTCAGAATAACGACCACCTACACGTGCTAAATCTGGTCCAGTACGTTTCGATCCCCATAAGAATGGGTGATCCCACGTTGACTCAGCGGCACGCGAATACGGTCCATAGCGTTCGACTTCTGCACGTAGTGGACGAACCATTTGCGTATGACAAACGTGACATCCTTCACGGATATAAATATCACGACCTTCGAATTCAAGCGCTGTCCAAGGCTCCATAGCAGGTAGGGGAGCATTCACCCCACCTTCCTCAGGGCCTTTGTTATCATAAATCAATGGTACGATTTCAACCAGCGTTGCAAAACTAATAGCAATCACGATACCAATGACTAACAAGCCTGTATTTTTTTCAATAATTTCATGCGGTGTACCAGCCATGATCGCTCCTTATACGTTAGCTGTCGAAGGTTTTTCGACACTAGGTTCATGATCCGTTGGATCAGCGACATCTACAGGCTTACCTTCTGGCATCTTGAGTGTTTTATAGCAGTTATAAGCCATAACAAACATACCCGATACATACAAGAAGCCACCAAAAGCACGACCGATATATGGGAAATGCGAGAATTCAACAGTATCAACGAAGCTATATACCAAAGTACCGTCTGGGTTCGTAGCAAGCCACATCATGCCTTGACCAATACCTGAGATCCACATAGATACGATATAGAAAATCGTTCCTGCAGTCGCCAGCCAAAAATGCGTGGTGATCAAGCTAATAGAGTACATCTTTGGTTTGTTATAAATACGTGGTAACAATACGTATAGCGAACCAATAGTAATCATACCAACCCAGCCAAGTGCACCTGAGTGTACGTGACCAATTGTCCAGTCCGTGTTGTGCGATAGCGCATTGACTGTCTTAATAGACATCATTGGGCCTTCGAACGTCGACATTGCGTAGAACGACAATGCCACAATCATAAAGCGGATGATCGGATCGGTGCGCAACTTATCCCAACTGCCTGATAACGTGAGTACACCATTAATCATACCACCCCAAGATGGCGCGAATAGAATGATAGAGAATACCATTGCCAATGACTGCGTCCAATCAGGAAGCGCTGAATAATGCAAATGGTGACCACCGGCCCACATATATGAAGCAATCAATGCCCAAAAGTGAACGATAGACAAACGATAAGAATAGATAGGACGACCAATCTGTACAGGAACGAAATAATACATCATTCCAAGGAAGGCTGCCGTTAAGTAAAAACCTACCGCATTATGCCCGTACCACCACTGCACCATCGCATCAGTTGCACCGCCAAATAGCGAATAAGATTTGAACGCGCTAACTGGAATCGCCATGCTGTTTACGATGTGTAGTAATGCAATCGTAATGATGAAAGCGGCAAAGAACCAGTTAGCCACATAGATATGTGAGGTTTTACGTTTGATGAGCGTACCAAAAAATACAATGGCATAAGAGATCCATACCAAGGCAATTAAGATATCAATAGGCCACTCAAGCTCAGCGTATTCTTTAGTCGAGGTCAAACCTAGAGGAAGGGTAATAACGGCGGATACGATAACCGCTTGCCAACCCCAAAAGGTAAACCAAGCCAAGTATGGCGCAAATAAGCGCGTTTTACAGGTACGCTGAACGATGTAATATGACGTTGCGAACAGGGCAGAGCCACCGAACGCAAAAATGACCGCATTGGTATGTAGCGGTCTTAAACGACTAAAGGTCAGCCATGGAATGTCAAAGTTGAGTGCTGGCCATGCTAACTGTGAAGCAATGAACACACCAAGACTCATGCCGACGATGCCCCAAACGACAGCCATGATCGTAAAAAATCTTACGACAGTAATTTCATACTCACGGTCAACTGGGGCGACTGCTGTGTTTTGTAAACTCATTGGATGATTCCTTTACAGCCCGAATTATCAACAGAATTAACCAACAGTCCGCGCTATAGGTATTATAAAAACTGACAAACTATAATAGCTGCGGTACATACTGTTCTTTGCCGCGCTTATCATCATAATCTCATTAACTATCAATATGGGCTGGTGTTTTATATCAGTAGGTACTGATGGATAAAAAGAGGCGCTTTGTGCACCTTGTTTACAGCCAATCGATAGTAGGATTGTTAATAGATTATCGAGATAAATAAGAAGACGCGCCGTTTTTGAGCATCAAACATCTTGTAAGGCTAAATATATATCTTAATTATTACGAAAAAATCGGTACTAATGAAGATAGATACCCATACTATAGGGCTATAAAAACGCACTGACCATAGATGTATGCTAGCGGCGGCTGACAAAAAATATTTTTATGTAATGTTAGGTTAAAACTCCCGACTCTGTTTAAGGGTATTGTAACGCAATCCTAATCAAATATCATCAGAACTATGCGCCAAAATACAAACTCTTTGGTATAAAAATTCGCAAGCAACTTATTATTATTGCGCTATTTGCCTATTTTATACTCAATTTTATCACGATTCTAGATGTGTATCTGTGTCAAACCGAGACAAACTTCATTAGAGGTAAATACGCGCTTCTAAAATAATTTTGTAACAATGGGCTTACAAGCGATACAAATAGGTTTTACTTATTATCAAATCGCCCCTTATAATGAGCCTGAACATCAGTGATAGCGATGTCTTATAGGTCTATCAATAACAATCATTTCAATAAATTGATAATGAGGTCAATACGCTAAATAGTAGTATTAACCCAACAAAATACCAATTAAGGATAATAACATGGCAGTTTTTTTGACAGATGAATGGTTTGAGCAAGTAGAGAAGATGGGTAGTGAAGCGGGTGAGTTAAACTTGCCACCAGCACTGGCTAATATGATCGTCAACCTAAAAGTATCTGATACGGAAAAAGATATCGAAGCCAATTTTGCTAATGGCCTATTGCATCGCGGTTTGAATAGCGATGCGACCACGACATTGCTATTGGATCGCAGCATTCTACAATCCATCATCACTGATTTTGACACCAACCAAATCATGGGTGCCTTTATGAGTGGCAAAATTCGTGTTGAAGGTGATATGTCACAGTTGATGGCAGTACAAACTGCTCGCCCAAGTGCAGAGCAAAAAGAGCTATATACTCGTATCAAATCAATGACGACAATGACTTAATCACGTATTTGTACGACTTTTAATCTAGAGTTTTGAATGGTGAAGGTCGATAAGATACAAAAAAGCCCCTAATACTAGTTAGGGGCTTTTGTTTGTGTGAAGACGAGTCATAGCACATAATACAGTCAGCTATCCAGTAACTAGCTGGCTTTTGATGGCTGTTTTGCGCTTTGCTGATTTTCTTTATATATCGCTGCTTGTAACCACACATTGGCTTGTACATAGTCGTGTACTTTGATACTGGCGGTCTCTGGTGTGTTTAGAGCACCGATACGCACCACAAACGGATCTGCATCCTGCTCACGTAGCGTCACCACATCAAACAAAATAATGGATTTACCATTAAATTCAGTCTCTTGTTTACCAAGGACTTGACCTTGACACCAAGCTTCGTCTTCTTGTCCTAAGGTATCGCCAAACAAGTAAGCGCACATATGACCTAGATTTATTTCGACAGGCGCCATTTGTTCTTTGGTTTCAGGTTTCCACTCACTGATTTGCGCTTGTAAGTCATCTGGAATTTTTCCGTCATTTGCTGCAACGATATCGTTAAAGGCACGGTGATAGCGGATAGATTCTTGATCTTCTACCATGATTACCTCATTTTGTTCGCTTAGCTTAATCTCATGTGCCCATGCGCTAAAATTCACAAAATAAGAGGTATCGCGCTGATACAGATGGCGGTTGGTCGTATAGAGCTGATCAAATGCATAAATGATACTGCCATCAGCAGTACGCAGGCGTAACACTGCATCGTGCGAGTTGTCATTGGCGATGACGCGCTCGATTTTGCAGTCAAGACCGTAAGGGCTATCGACGCAAGGATATGCATTGATAAAGCGCTCAGGCTTGCCATCTTTCATCGCTAGCACTTGATTAATATGACAAGGCTGATCTTCTGATAACAACAAACAGCTGTCTTTTGCACTGACATTGTTGTTCAGGCCTTTGGGCATGGCGGCGACTTCAATCATTTTTTGTAGCCACTCTGGCACATCTTGACTCATGTCATCGGTCAAAATACGCCAGTGATCACCGTGACCTGCAGACTGCTCGTCGGTCAACGTGATCTTGGTAGGAGATTGAATGTTTTTATATTGATAATTTATAGTCATGAAAATACTCAAAATTAAGTCAGCGTGAGGTTTGTATCTAATACTGCTGTTACTTACACACCATTCAGTATTTCAAATTACTGGTTTATGATGTCAGCGATATGATCAGCAAAGCATGAACAAATCACAATGTGGGGTTAACGACAATTGTCTTTAGCATATAATATATAGGTATGGACCCAGCTAATAGCAAGACCCTCTCTCAAAAATAATAACAGAAACCAGTTTTTTGGTAAAAAATCCTCTCAGTACTTGCTAATGACTGGCACATATCAGCCAAATTGTGTCAAACTAGCTCCCTTTTGACGGCTGTCTTTGGCTCGTCTGAAACCCTGTTTTTGTGTTCGATTTATATGTGAGCAGTAGCAAATGTCTGATGCATTGACTGCTGCTCATTATCCAACCTATATAAAGTCGCACGTAGATAAGATAAAGAGTTTGAATATGTTTCGTCCTTTAGCGTTATTTATCGGCTTACGATACACCCGAGCAGAGCGCAGTAATGGCTTTATCTCCTTTATATCACTCATCTCAATGATCGGTTTGACGCTTGGGGTTGCCGTATTGATTACGGTGCTATCAGTCATGAATGGGTTTGATCGCGAGCTAAAAACCCGTATTTTGGGTATGGTGCCGCAGGCCACGGTGGTATCTACTGAGATCATCGGCGATTGGGAACAATTGGCGGATAAAATAAAAGAAGACCCAGAAGTGGCGGCGGTGGCACCCTTTATCCAATTACAGGGCATGCTGACATCTAACGGTCAAGTCGCAGGCATCATGGTGACTGGCGTAGAGCCTGAATACGAAAAAGATGTCTCCATCATTAATGAGCATATGATCGAAGGCAGTATTGATACCTTGCAAAGCGGTGACTTTAGTATCGTATTAGGCGAGGAGATGGTTCAGTCTTTGGGCTTGCAGATAGGGGATAAGGTGACTCTAGTACTGCCAGAGGCCTCACCGTCACCCGCAGGCGTAATACCGAGATTTAAGCGCTTCACCTTGACAGGCATCTTCACTATTAGCCCAGAAGTCGATAGTCTCATGGCATTTATCCCGATGGGTGATGCCGCCAAACTATTACGTCTGCCTGAGGGTGCGCAGGGCGTACGTATGAAACTGGACGACATCTTTACAGCGCCAGCTGCAGCAGAGAAAGCCGCTGCTATTGCTCCTCAGCAACTGTATCCTAACGACTGGACACAGACGCACGGCAATCTATTTGGGGCGATTCAAATGGAAAAAGCCATGGTCGGTTTGCTGCTGTTTTTGATCATCTTAGTGGCCGCTTTCAATATTGTCTCAAGTCTTGTGATGCTCGTTACTGATAAAAAAGCCGATATTGCGATCTTGAAAACCTTTGGCGCATCACCTCGACTGATTACCCAAGTGTTCATGGTTCAAGGTGTGGTTATCGGTGTGATCGGTACGGTTGCTGGTACGATATTGGGTGTGATATTTGCACTGACTGTCAGTGATATTTTGGGCTTTATCAATCAAGTCTTTAATCTAAATCTGTTTGATGCGTATTTTGTGAATTACTTGCCTTCACAGCTGCGTTTGCTTGATGTGTTATTGATTACAGGGGCGTCGTTTGTACTGAGCTTTTTGGCGACTATTTATCCAGCACGTCGCGCAGCCAAGATTCAGCCAGCTCAAACGCTACGCTACGAATAGCCTAAACGCACAAATATCAAAATAAATAAAATAAAGGAAGCGCTATGTCTGCCATTTTGAAGGCGACCAATATCAACAAGATATATGATGAGGGTGCAGTCAGTACACAAGTATTGACGGGTCTCGATCTAACGGTTCATGCTGGTGAGCGCATCGCTATCGTTGGTACCAGTGGCTCAGGAAAAAGTACCTTACTGCATTTACTTGGTGGTCTCGATACACCAACCAGCGGTGAAGTATGGCTACATGGTCAGCTACTAAATAGCATGAATGAGACTGAACGCGGTGCCATGCGCAACAAGCATTTGGGGTTTATTTACCAGTTTCATCATTTGTTGGCAGAGTTTACCGCTGTTGAAAACGTTGCGATGCCGCTGCTCATGCGTCCAGAAGTCTCAACGACCCAGGCACGCACCCAAGCGATTGAGATTTTGGAGAATGTCGGTCTTGAGCATCGACTGATGCACAGACCAGGTGAGCTTTCAGGCGGTGAGCGTCAACGTGTGGCGATTGCGCGTGCGCTAGTGACCAAGCCCTCGCTTATCTTGGCAGATGAGCCAACTGGTAACTTGGACTACGACAATGCGCAAAGCGTCTTTGGACTGTTGTCAGAGCTACAGAGCACGATGCAAACGGCATTATTGATGGTCACACATGATCGTAATCTAGCGGCGCTTGCTGACCGTCAATTGTTACTGCGCAATGGTCATTGGGAGCAGTATTAACCCTCCATATGACGAGAATTTCAGATTGACATAAGTATTGTCTATTGGCGCTAATAAGGGCTATTCTAGCGAAATGTATTGTTGTATTATCGAGTAGATATTTAATAGCAAGAGATACTGAGGCGGCTACCAATCAGCTGCTGTATCTATTTTATAGGAACACATATGATGAATTTAGATGACGATCCAATCGCTGCTTTTGGTAGTGCTGAAGAAGGTGATGAGCCATTAAAGCCGTATATCGATCCGTCTGTGTTTGAGACTATCGATAGTCAAGAGCAAAAGGATTTAATCTCGCCAGTGTTTGATGCGATTACTCTAGCTGGGGTTGATTTTGATCTCAAGGTTCAAGACAGCGCAACTGGTAAACGTTATACGCTATGCAAAAACGATGAAGTTATTGAGATTGTCTCTATGGACAAAGACTTTACAGATAAGCTCAAAGCCGCCATAGATAAGAACAAAGCAGAGTAGCGGTATCAATCAAAAACAACCCTAATACCGCTGGACTGACATAAGCGGTATTAAGGCTCAAAGGATTTGTCAGTGGGTTTTTTCTGACGTTTTTGCCAACTTGCAACGGTTTTATAGCGCCACACTGCCTTAAAGGCAAGTCCACAAATAATGCTGGTTACAACCGCCAAAAGCGTTAATCCGATACAAAATGCTGTCAGCGATACTGTGCCTTTATAGGTAATAAATGGATTGGCACCATCCGATAGCGCCCATAAGCTAAAGTCTGCAATCATCCTACCGATAAACCGCAAACTGATCACAGGTGCGTCAATAATTTTTGCGCCGATATAATATCCAGCATAAAAGATTGGTAGACTAGTCAGTGGATTGGTAATCCATGTCAGACCGAGCGCCATAGGTACATTGGCTCGAAAAATAAGCGAGCCAATTAAGGCCAATAACATCTGCCCTGGCAATGGAAAAAACGCGCTGAGCACACCAATATAAACCGCCTTGTTGAGACTATGGCGATTAAAATGCCATAAACGTGGGTCTGCTAAATGCGGCGCGAATAATTTTAAGGTGCGACTTTCTAGGACTTTTTCTGGTGTAGGAAGTAAGTCTTTTAGACGTTTTTGGGGCACAGGATCGCCTTTAATCGTTAACCACAGTCCGCTCAATGATGTTGAGGGGCTGGTATAGAGTAATATTATGGATAAAAAGTAATAGTGAGTATACATAGGGCAGTGATGTCAGACAGGCATCACCTTCGTATTTCTCATCAGTATAGGGTAATATAAATATAAATGCTATTGCATCATAACTATGCTCATTCAGTTGCTTCCAATATGTCTACGAATGCAGTTATGTCTATGCCTTTATTGGCATAAATAACCATAGCGAACGACGTTATCTTATTTTGCCCATCAAGCAAGGAGTGCTGGTGTATTGGTTAATTGGCAGCCTCGTCGTTATTGCTATGATGGGGACTTTGACAGTCGCAGACAAGGTGGCGATCCCTACTGAACTGTTTTCGATAGGGCTGGCTAGTACGTCTGGTTTGTTCATCTTACTTATATTATTTTCTATTATTCTACTGACACTTACCCAGTGTCATGTCTCCTCAGCAACAAATCATCACACCTCAAGCAGCATATTCAAAAATGCTGAACGCTCATCTCGTATCGTTAAGTACTTTTTATTTACCATATTAGCCACTTTGTTGGTAGCAGGTAGCGCGCTACAGGCGTTAGTGACACATCATAAAGCTGCAGCCGCAGAAATCACCGATCCTATACGTGTGCAAGCGCTTGTTCGTATTGAAGGGCTAAGCGATAGTGTCTATAGTCCATCCGCAGATAGTGGCTATCGACAAGTAGCCGTGCTAACAAATGTAACGCCATTAATAACTGAATTAACGCCTCAAGATTTGGCAAATAGTACAAGAGACTATATAGCAAAAAATAGCCTAAGTAATAACAACACCAATCGTTCTAACCAAGACAACGAGAGTAACGTCACGTACCGAGCATTACTTAATGCTTATCCAAAAAGTGCGTCGACTGATGCCACACTCTCAAACCTCAATAATTTGCAGCCTGGTGATACGCTATTTATGAGTTTAGCACTTGCGCCATTGGTGGCCTCCGATCAAACAATAAACAACGCTTCTGGTTTTGATAGCTATCGCTGGTTGCGAGGTCGGCATATTAATGGCAGCGCAAATATCTTGGCTATCAGCCCATTGACCGTAAGTAATAACAAAGCTAGCCTGAATGAGGCGTCACATCAAAATCCGACTTCTGACTCGTATCTTGAGCGCTTGCGCTTGCATATTGATATAGGGCGCTGGCAATTAAGACAGCATTTTTATAGAGACTGGTCAGCACAAACGACAGCAGAACAGCAGGCTAAAGCTGTCACGTTGAGCTTACTCACAGGCGATCGTAGTCTAATTAATCGAGATACCAAAGATTTGTATCAACTGGCAGGTATTTCTCATTTACTGGCTATCTCAGGGACGCACGTATTGTTCTTGGCTATTGTACTAGGTGGTCTCATTGTGCTGCTGCTTAATCAGTTATGTCCAGCACTTTATCGTTATATTCCGCGCTGGCAAGTGCGTTGGTGGACAATGATTGGTGCAGCCTTTATCTACGCGTTGTTTACAGGTTTTGATGTACCTGCTGCTCGTACGGCTTGGATGCTACTAGCGATTGGACTTGTGAGAGTGACATTGCTACCTATTAGTACGATTCGAGTACTATTGGCGCTGGCCATACTGATGGCATGGTATGATCCTTATGTGCTCTGGCAGGCAGGATACTGGTTGTCCTTTATTGCAGTAGCGCTATTGCTCAAATATGACGATACGTTACATCAGCACAGTACCGCTGAGTTGGCAGGGCCATATACGAATAATAAAAGCACTCACGTAAGCACGGCGCTATTGAAGCATACTTTACGAGCTGTCAGGCGTATTTTTAAGCTACAGTTCTGGCTATTCTTTACTTTACTGCCCATCACATTGATCTTATTTGGCAAGGCCTCATTATGGGGATTGGTGGTCAATTTATTTGCCATTGGGCTTTTGGGTTGGGTGATTGTACCGCTTAATCTACTAGCAGGACTGTGTTATCTGTTATCACCTATGGTAGCCGATAGTATTTGGTCGCTAGTGATTACTATTGTCAGCAGCTTACATGAGCTGATTGGTTGGTTAACGTCATTGCCAGCACTGTCAGAGGCATGGCTCTATACACCAGTGAGTATGGCTATATTATTTATGGTGGTATTGAGTATCCTCCCTTGGTTATTGCCTAGAGGTCTGCTCAGTCGTTGGTTGATACTGCCACCATTGACGCTATTGATGATGACGGTGTATGCCAATCAGCAGTCGCTGACCATAGTGCCGACACTGTATGTCCTACCGACGGGTGATACGTATATAACGGCAGCATTGCTAACATATCCTACCGTAAACAAAGAAAGTAGTAACTGGTTATTCTTAGCTGATCACAGACCCGCTTCTACACGAACCATGCCGAGTAGTTTGACAGCAGATACACTGTCTGCTTCTTTAGAGCAGCAACTGGGGAGCTTATCGGTTAATCGTTTGGAGAGTGTCATAGTACAGAGCAGTAGCGTCGGACTGACGGATACGCTGACCTCTGATAATCAACGCATGATTTCTAGCACCAACAACTCTGAGTTATTACCGAAAACAGTCATTCATTTGGGAGAGCGCCTACCGATCAGTCGATATTGGCAAGCAGGGCGCTCTGAGCATTGGCTTACGTTTCAGCAAGCATACAAAACAACAAGCGGTGTCAAGAGTCAAACAAATATCAGTGCCCAAAACTGCGAGCAGGGAAGTGTATGGCAGCTTGCAAACGGAGATATATCAATACAGGCAATGACAGGCTGGAGCCAGATAGCCGACGCTAGTGTTTGGGACTGTACAATTGCCATTGATAGTCGCACACCTATACAAGTACGAAGATACAATGCAGCTGATCCACTCAAGTCACCACTTATAAACCCTCATTCGCAATTATCCAGTGGTTATCTGGAGACTAGTCGTACAGATGCTTCTCGCTCACGACTGATTTTAGATACCGATACACACCAGCGCGTCTGGCAAATGTGGTCGCTACTATGTACGGCCGATCTAGCTGACGGGCGCGCAGTATTTAAAAATACAACCTGGCTTGGTCATAGTACCTCTCAGGTGATAGCCGATGTCATGGTTCGTCAAAGCGTTGATACTGTCATGACCTACGATGATAAGCCATTACCAGTGGCATTGTCGTTAAACACGCTTGATAATAGTGTTGATATTGAAGCTGTTCGCCCTCAAGAATAATGCTGATACTACCAGCGTTACAATATAGTGATATTTCACAGTTATACTATTGAACCATGGTCGAAATACAACCATACTTAGCACCCCATGAATACCGATGACTGATTTGACATAGAGACCATTACTTCTAGTGGTATCTGTCAACCTCATCTTTTTATTGTTTTAGCTTGTTTCTGACTTAGGAAGTTATATGCCCAACTGGCCACCAGACCCTAACAAACGTCCTGATAATTCGCCACATCAGCCAACACAAATGCAGCAACCAAACGCGCCGAGTGGACAAGAATGGAAGGTGCTAGAAAATACCTTATTAGCTAGTGTGGTCGAGCAGCGCCGCGCTCGTCGCTGGAGCATTTTCTTTAAATTATTAACCTTTGGTTATATTTTATTGATATTTTTGACCCTAGGTCGCGGTTGCAGTAGCGCGCCAACAGGTATGGATGCCGTAGATACCAGCTCACCGCATTTAGCTGTAGTAGAGCTGCAAGGTGTAATTAGTAGCGATGATGTGGCCAACGCCTACGATGTCAATGATGCGCTAAGAAGTGCCTTTGAAAACAGCAACTCCAAAGCCGTTGCATTAGATATTAACTCACCTGGTGGTTCACCTGTACAGTCTGATGAAATTTGGCAGACTATGATGGAATTACGTGAAGAGTATCCGGACAAAAAGCTTTATGCAGTGATCGGTGATATCGGCGCATCAGGTGCTTACTATATTGCTTCTGCAGCAGATGAGATTTATGTCAACCCATCGAGCTTGGTCGGCTCTATCGGTGTCATTATGCCAAGCTACAATGTCGAAGGTCTGATGGACAAAGTTGGTGTAGAAGATCGTACGATTACCGCTGGTGAGTATAAAGACATCTTAAGCTTGTCACGTCCATTGACTGATTATGAAGAAAAGCATGTTGAAGGAGTGCTGGCTAATACGCATAAGCATTTCATCAATGCAGTAAAAGAAGGTCGCGGCGACCGTCTCAAAAACCCTGAACAAAACAAACTGTTTTCAGGGCTGTTTTGGACAGGTGAGCAGTCTATCGAGCTGGGCCTAGCAGACGACAACGGTAGCATTACCAGTTTGAGTCGTCAGTTAGAGCTAGATACCGTAATCAGCTATAGTCCAACTGACCCGTTCCAAATGTTTATGGATCGTTTTGCCGTAAAACTAGGGGCAGGTATCGGCTCAAGCGTCAGCCTTGATGGTTTCTTACCGCAAGAAGATGGTGATGCAAAAATGCGTTAAGCGTTTTATGTTTTAGATATAGTGTGTATGATTGTTAAGGCTGGGCATATAATTATGCTCAGCCTTAATTTTGTGCAACCTTAAATAAAACATATGGTTTAAAGTTATAAGAATTACCAGATAAGCGACGTATATATGCCAATTATCAGACTTGCTATAGAGCATGTCTGGTATTTATGTTGGCAATGCAACAATATGACAATGCAATAATATGACAACCACTAAAAATAATAGACAAACCAAACGATTCAAAGAGAGCCTGTTATGAGTGATGAAATAAATTCGCAGACCTTTGCGGTGCTACCTGTCTCCAAGATCACCAATAAACCTGTGCTACATTTTGCCCATGCCAATGGGATGCCAAGCGCTGTTTACGAGCCATTCTTTGAGAGATTGTCAGCGTTCTTTACGATTGAATATATCGCCATGTTGGGCGATACCCCCGATTACCCCGTAGACGATCATTGGCGTAGTCTAACGCAGCAGATTATTGACAGTGTAAAAGATGCCTGTGACAAGCATGGCGTCGCGCAGGTCGCAGGTGTTGGGCATTCCCTAGGAGCCATGTGTACCTTGCAGGCAACGTACCGTCGGCCAGAACTATTTGCTCAAGCCGTACTGATGGATCCGCCTTGGATTTATGGCAAAGTCAGCTTATTGTGGCATTTGGCAAAAACAGCAGATAGATTGCCACTTATGAATAACCGCTTGATGGACAAACTATCACCAGCAGGCGTGTCCAAACATCGCCGTGATGTATGGGATGACCGAAATGAGGCCTATGAAAAGATGCGCCACAAAGGATTTTTTAAAAACTTTGATGAACGCAGTTTTCAAGGATATATCGATCATGGCTTGCATGAACGCGCGGACGGTAAGGTCACATTGGCCATTCCCAAAGCCAGTGAAGTCGAAGTGTTCCGCACCAATCCTTCTTGGTATTGGCTAGCACCAAATCGTGGTCCGAAGGTGCCTGTTACCTTGATTATAGGTCAAGATAGTATCTTTTTAAAACGTCGCTTCCCTCAACAGATACAGTCGCGTTTAGGCATTCCTTATGAGACGCATAAAGGGGGTCATATGTTCCCGCTAGAGCATCCAGAGTCTGTCTCAATGCAGGTGCTCGCCTTGATCGAGCAGCAACTGCCAAAATAAAAGTAATGTATCATCAATTTGTCAGGCTCTTGGATCTGAGCTGACTGTCTACTTGCTAAGTGATATTGATATGTCCAAGAACTCTGTGTCCAACAAACCTATGCTAAAAAACTCTACGCCAAAAAACTCTACGCCAAAAAACTCTACGCCGAAAAACTCTACGCCGAAAAACTCTACGCCAAATAACCTAGCTGAACCGTCTGACAGAGAGCGCTTGCCTCATCGTGCGCCATTGTTTTCGCGCTTAGGGGCGTTTGTACTAACAGTAGGCATGGTGTTGGCATTTTTTATCAGTCAATTGGTAGGCGTGTATATCGCTGGCAAGCTGGTATTACCTGCTACAAAAAATGAATCGATGGGGGATATATTCTTTTTTGGTAGTAATGACGGGACGGTCGTAAGTATCTCGATAGTCATAGGCTGCGTACTGTTGGTAGCGACCAGTATTCTCATTATTCGTCTACGAGGCGGTAAGGTGCGTCAGTACCTAACATTGAAGCCGTTTTCATTTGCGGTAGGTATGGGTATGCTGGGCGTGCTATTGATATTTATGATTGCCAGTCAAGCGCTGACCTATATGCTAGATATGACACCGCTGGTTTTTGTCGATCCACTATATCAATCGGTAAGCTCAATATGGCTGTTGGTCTTTGCGATGGTAGTCGTTGCCCCAATTTACGAAGAAGTTATTTTTCGGGGCATCTTATGGTCAGCGATTGCAGAGCAGTTCACAGCGCCGTCATACTCTGTGCATCACGGTGCGATAGTAGCAAGTATCGTGACAAGTTTGATATTTGCTATTATCCATGTGCAGTACGGTATTTATGAGATCAGCACTATTGTGGTACTGGCACTGATATTTTGCTATGCCCGTATTAAGTCAGGGTCACTATTACTGCCAATCGCACTACATATCATTAATAATGGGGCAGCGATGTGGCAGTATCTCTCACAAGTATCGTAGCCAAAATTGACATTGTAATAGTGACAATATGACAGTAGTGGCTAAAATCTGTAGTCTGTTAAATTGACTGCATGCCAATCTGTGCTATGCGTCAGGATTTAACAACAATACTTCATCTGCCGCTCTTTTGACATCATCGAGGGTAAGCTGAGGTTTGCCGCTTAGTGCTTGTCGCCATTTACGTGCGCCCATCAACCCTTGAAACAATCCCAAATAATGTCGCGTCATTGTTGGGAGTGCTTCGCCTTTTTCAATTTGTTCTTCTAGATATGGATATAGCCGTGCCAAGATTTCTGAGCGCTTAGGGATAGTCTCGGGTGTTGTCTCGCCCCACAAGCTATTGGCCTCTGCTAATAGGTACGGGTTATGATAAAACGCTCGTCCTATCATCACGCCATCGATATGCTGCAGGTGCGTTTTGATGTCTTCTATCGTGTCGATACCACCATTGATTTCAATATCTAGCTCAGGAAAGTCTTGCTTTAAGCGATAGACATCATCATAGCGTAACGGTGGTATCTCGCGGTTTTGCTTAGGACTCAGCCCTTGTAGCCACGCGGTACGTGCATGAACGATAAAACGCGTACAGCCAGCTGCTGCAACAGTCTGCACAAAATCTACCATAAACTCGTAACTGTCAAAGTCATCAATACCAATACGGTGTTTGACCGTCACTGGAATATCGACAGCTGCTTGCATGTGCTTGACCAAGTCGGCAACCGTTTTGGGCTCTGCCATCAGACAAGCACCTATCTTATTATGTTGTACGCGATCAGAGGGACAGCCGACATTGATATTGACCTCGTCATAGCCGTACTGCTGAGCAAACTCAGCACACTGCGTCATCTCATCGATGTCTGCACCGCCAAGCTGTAATACAAGCGGATGCTCGAGCGTATCAAAACGTAGATGCCGTGCTCGGTTACCATGTATCAATGCACCAGTACTGATCATCTCGGTATATAGATACGTATGCGGGTTGAACAGTCGTGCAAAGTAGCGATAATCTGTAGTTGTCCAGTCGATCATAGGAGCTACTGAGAGGCGTTTGTTGGTCATATCAACCATGATTATTGAGCCTTAATATTTGTGTCTTAAATAAATGGATAAGGTGCAATGGATGAGACATCCCATTGCACCTTAGTTTTAAGCTTTGTTCAAATCAGTGACTGATCCATTATTTATAAAATAACATGATCAATTTTTTTGAATTCGGGCAAATTATAGAAGTAAAGCCCCATAATAATACCGATAGAGCCCACAAAGGCAATATATAGCGCTGGTGAGAAGCTGATAAGCGTCGTGGCGTAACCAAGACCAAAGGGGATCAGTACACCAACGATACCGTAGGTAATATTATAACAAAAAGCGATACCTGTGAGACGTACATTGGTCGGAAATAGCTGCACTAAAATGGCAGGGACCATGCCCACGATACCGGCACAGAATCCCAAAAGTGCATACATAATCAATATATAATCGCCACCCGCCTGCAAATGATAAAAGAACGCCAACGTTTGAGCGATAAGTAGAACAGAACCAATGACCAAAATTTTACCAAAGTTCTCATGGGTCGAGATCATGCCATAAAAGACACAGCCAAGAATCATAAATACAATGCCCAAACTGTGAGAGAAGCTAAACAAATCACTGTCTAAAGTAAAGTTGATTTCTATTAGATCTGGCAGTAGTAGGACAATGACAGAGGTGATACTAGATATCACTATAGTCAGTACCATACTGACAAAGATAGAATGCTTGCAGCGCTTGAATAACACCGTAAATGGTCTACCCAAATTCTTACCAGTTTTTGGCTTATCTAACGCCAAGAAAAACGGAGTCTCTTTAACCAATCGCCATACCAACAATGGCAGACAGGTTAGTAAGGCGCCAACAAAAAACGGCAAACGCCAGCCATAATCAGTCAGCTGTACGGTGGTCATAAAGTCAGTCAGCCACAGAAAAAACGCATTAGAGAACAGTACACCTACCAAAAAGCTAGCCGTAACGTAGCTACAAGCCACTGACAAATACTGCCGAGGGACATGCTCCGCCACAAATACCCAAGATAGCGGTACGTAAAGACCAAATGCCATACCTTGTATGATTCTCAGCAATATGAATAACGCAGGTGCAAGCGCACCCCACTGCGCATAAGTAGGCAGACACGCCATTGCGAGCAAGCTACCTGCCGTAACGATTATGCTCAGGAAAAAGGTCGGCTTTCGACCTTTGAGATCACCATAACGCCCGAACAGAATACCACCAAATGGCCGAGCCAAGTAACCAATGACAAACAGCCCCATTCCTTGCAGCTTAGCAACCGTAGGATCGTTATTAGCGGGGAAAATAGCAGCTGAGACAATGTCTGCAATGTACAAATAAATCAAGAAATCAAAAAAGATTACAGCGCTGATAAAGCTTACGAATATGACTGTATTTTTGTCTTTTTTAGACATCAGGGCGTATTGAGAACGAGTCGGCATAATAGATCACGCATCCACGGAGTAAAGTGGTCATTAAGACGATCATCGTTTAGATAATCGGCCATGATAAAAACCGGCAAATCAAAGTATATAAACAATGATTCGCCGGAACAGTAATTTTGTGTATTGTAATAAGAACTTTGATTACAGGATTTGGCTTTTAACAAAAGCAAAACTGCACATCCTGCAATTTTAGGGACTATTTAGAAAAGAGTTTACATATTACAGTAGCCAGTCAATGGGTAACCAAGACATAATAGTAAGCCAGATATGATCACTCATATCGACCCGTGGCTCTGAGTCATAAACAACTTCTTTGCCATCTTCCATGGTGTGCCACTCCAAGCTACCGTTGTCTAGCAGCTTAACTTCATAAGCTTGGTTTAGTAAATCATCACTCAGTGCCCCGTGCAGCTGTCTTGCCAACTCATCATCATTGATGATTACACCCATTTCAGTATTGATATTGGCAGACCGAGGGTCAACGTTGTAGGAGCCGATAAACACTTGATAGTCGTCTACCGCAAACGTTTTTGCATGTAGGCTGGTTGATGACTGACTGCGTGCACGCCAGAGTTTATTGTCACGTTTTTCTTCAGCTGCCGTCGATTTTAGCTCGTATATTTTTACGCCTGACCGCAGCAGGCTAGGGCGCCATTGACTATAACCAGAATGAACAGCGGTCACGTCGGTCGCATCAAATGAGTTGGTTAATATTTTGATATCAACGCCAGATTCAGCCAGTTTCACCAACGTATCGACGCCATCTTTGGTCGGTACAAAATAAGAAGAGATAATGGTCAGCTGTTTGGTTGGGCTACCAAGTAACGTACGCAGTTGGTGAACCAAATTGGTTTCAGAGGAGACGCTTTTAGACAGTTTGCCCACATCATCACTCAAGAACTGCATGTCCGTCCAACGAAAAGGCACCTGTTTGTTGATCAGATCAGTATCAATGGTAGAGTCTTCGATAGCGGCCTTATAGACAGTCAAACTGCTGCCTTCGTTGTTTTGCTCATCGATACCGAGCTTGTCCAAAGCCTTTAAAAAGTCAGGCGTAACGTCAGTATCAAATTCGGCTAAGGTCTCAATATCAAACGCCAAAGGAGATGACCAGTAACTGCCAAAGCTATTGTCAATGTCTGCGACCACCTTTCCGATAAGCAAAACATCCAAATCTGCAAACTGACTGCTTTGATCGTTACTTAGGTATTCGTTGCCGATATTACGTCCGCCAATGATGGTGATTTGCTTGTCAAAAGTCATGCTCTTATTGTGCATACGGCGATTGATACGCGGCAAACCAGTGACGTAGTTTAAGGTCGGCATTTTGCGGTGCATCAAAGGGTTGATGATGCGCACTGCGATATTAGGGTGGCTAGCAAAACGTAGCAAGTGCTGATCAAACTTTGCACTGTTATTAAAATCATCTAACAACAAACGCACGATGATACCGCGTTCAGCGGCTTCCCATAAGTCTTTTAAAAGTAACTGCCCAGCTTGGTCATTATGCCAAATATAGTACTGGGCATCGATATTGCGCGTGGCCATACCTGTCAAGATACTACGCGCTGCAAACGCATTTGCCCCAGTGACAATCGGATGGTAGCCTGATAAGTCAGGGTGGATCTCATTTTGGGCAGTGATGGCAGTCACCAGATCAGTGGGACTTGGCTCTGCTGTGGTTGCTGGTTCAGAGTCTGGGCTATCTGACTGTTGGTATAATGCATTGACTCGGGCAGATAACTCTTGGCTATCAGACAGGTGCGGCTGCTCAGGTAGACTCTGGCAAGCACTTAGACCCAAAGTCAGACCAAGCGTTAGACTGAGCGATAAAGTGTTTGCTTTTATACTGAACGTCGACATAACGAGTTTACCTTAGTGAGTCTAAATAATACTGATAAATAAAATGTATGAATAAGTAATGTGCTGAAATCGTTCAGCTATTTTAGAGATAATAGCATTGATTGGATGCTCTATCATCATATCACCAACGGCAAAACCCAAATCGCCGCTCAGCTTAGCAGCTGTTTGCATATCTGCCTATTATAAATACGTTATTTTTGTTAGATGAAATGGCTGCTTTTACTATAATCTAGCCAATTTATATCGCGATAACAGAATCTGTATACGTGAGCAGTGCAGCATATGATAATAATATTTCGGGGTACTCTGAAACCAGATGTGTAGAATAAGGCGACATGATATGATAACCCTGATGAATTTGCTTGATAATCAGAAAAATAAGCAGTCATTTTATACCAACCAAAGTAAAGCAACGGAACGTCTATGAGTCAGTCGCAAACGAAAGATGAAAGCAGTTTGAACCAAAAAGCCTCAACCAACGGGTTGGATCCAAACTGGCGCAATGATGCCTTAGATTTGGGTCTTGACTATGGTATGCAAACCATTGCTGTACGGGCAGGTCAACACCGTACCGATGAGGGTGAGCATTCAGAGCCTATCTTTACTACCAGCTCTTATGTCTACCAATCAGCTGCTGATGCTGCTGCTCATTTTGACGGTACAAAAACCGGTAATGTCTACTCTCGTCATACCAACCCAAGTGTACGTACTTTTGAGCGTCGGTTGGCTGCATTAGAAAATGGTGAGCGTGCTGTTGCAACGGCCTCTGGTATGGGCGCGATCTTGACCATGTGTCTGGCGTATCTCAAAGCAGGCGATCATCTACTCGCAGCCAATCAATTATTTGGCTCATCTATCGGTCTATTCAACAACTATATGGCCAAGTTCGGTGTGGAAGTCAGCTATGTGGATTGTTTTGATAATAATGCATGGGCAAATGCTGTTCAACCAAACACCAAAGTCATTTATTGCGAAAGTCCCAGCAATCCGCTAGCGCAGATTTGTGACATCGGTTACTTGAGTGAGCTATGCAAAGCCAATGATATCTTACTCGTCGTTGATAACTGCTTTGCCACGCCAGCTCTACAGCGCCCACTAGATTTAGGTGCGGACGTGGTTATTCACTCGGCGACTAAGTATTTAGATGGTCAGGGTCGGGTATTGGGCGGTGCGTTGGTTGGTAGTGATAAGCTGATGCAAGACGCATTTACCGTGGTACGCTCAGGCGGTATCAGCATGAGCCCGTTTAATGCATGGGTATTTACTAAAGGACTTGAGACACTTAAATTACGTATGCAGGCGCATTGTCACAATGCCAATCAAGTCGCAGAGTTTTTGGTCAATCATCCTAATGTCAGCACCGTGCATTTCTCAGGCTTGAGCGATCATAGCGCACACGAACTTGCCACACGTCAGCATCATATGAAAGACGGCTACGGTGCTATCATGGGTTTTGAAGTCAAAGCGTCTGATAGTAATAAGTCAAACAGCCGCGATACAAAAGAAGCAGCGTGGCATGTGATTGACTCGACCCAAATGGTCTCTATCACCAATAATCTGGGTGATGCCAAAACCACGATTACTCATCCTGCAACGACCACGCATTTCCGCCTGACTCCTGAAGCTCGTGCCGAAGCGGGGGTTAAAGATGGTCTGATTCGTCTATCAGTCGGTTTAGAAGATGTCGAAGATATCATCAAAGACTTGGCACGCGGTTTAGACAGTTTGTAAAGATAGCGGTATAATCACTGTTCACGCATGACATGAACTTTACGTGGTTCATGACTACTAATTACGATGCGCACCGTATAACATTCAAATATAAAAGATAAAGAGGCAACTATGAACATTCAAGCATTGATGCAACAAGCACAAACGATGCAAAAGAAAGTAGAAGCAAACGTTGAGTCGGCTAAAAAAGAGCTGGCTAACAAAGAAGTACAAGCCGAAGCGGGCAGTGGCTTGGTTAAAGTAACGATGACGGGTCGTCATGTGGTCAAGCGTTTGACTATTGATCCAAGTTTGCTAGAAGACGAGCCTGATATGATCGAAGATCTTATTGCGGCAGCCATCAATGATGCGGTTCGTCAAGCGGACGAGTTGTATGAAGAAACAATGGCAGGCGCGACCTCAGGTATGGGTCTACCACCAGGTATGCAAGGCATGTTCTAAGCGCTAAATATGTCATACTGAAGTCAAAAATGGGGTTGTTATCGACACGATACGACCCCATTTTTATAGCTACGATTTATAAATTCAGTTAAATAAAGTCAACTAAAGGAAAGTCACTTTGCTTACAGCCAAATTTGATCAGCTAGTCAAACAGCTGCGTATTTTGCCAGGTGTCGGTCAAAAAAGCGCCCAGCGAATGGCGTTACATCTGCTCAGCAAAAAACGCCCGCAAGGCATGGCACTTGCCCAAGCACTCGATGAAGCCATGCGCGATATCGTTGAGTGTCAGCGCTGTCATAGCTTTAGTGATGAAGAAGTATGTCCTCTGTGCCAAGACCCTAGGCGCGATGACAGTTTGCTATGTGTGGTTGAGACGGCGGCAGATGTGATGGCCATTGAGCAGACAGCAGGGTACCGTGGTCGTTATTTTGTGCTGGGCGGGCATTTATCACCTATCGATGGTATCAGTGCTGATGATCTAAATATTGACCAACTGGTGTGGCGAGTCAAGCAAGAACCCGTAGAAGAGATTATATTGGCAACGGGCACAACCGTTGAAGGTCAGACCACTGCTCATTTTATTAGCGAAGCCGTCAATCGTCATGTGAGCAGAGTCACTCGTTTGGCACAAGGCGTGCCGATGGGCGGCGAGCTTGAGTATCTTGATAGTATGACACTTGGTCAAGCCATGCAAAACCGCTCTTCTTTATAGTATTTGATAAAGACTAAGTCTTAGCCACTTTATTTCGTGAAGTTGTTATAATTGTATTCTCCTTTTATCTTAATAAGATGCATATTAGCGTTTTATTTTCTCTTATTTATGCAGGTATCTGCCCGTGTCCAATAATGTCTCAAACGCTCCAGCCCATTCTGACCCAGATAGCATGACTACTGATGTCTCAGAGCAATCAGCTCGTACTGAAACGATGCCAACAGCGTTAGACGTTGATACACTAGACATTGACGCATTGCTGGATATTGCCGATGCGGTTGATATCACTTGGGTGCGTGAGCAGAGTCAATTAGATGAAGTCATTGACGCCTTAGCGACTTGCGGACGTGTGGCATTAGATACTGAATTTATCAAGCGTGACACTTATTATCCACGTTTGGCACTGGTACAACTCAATACTGGCGATCATGTATACCTGCTAGATGCCCCGCAACTACAGCTGGCAGAGTTATGGGAGGCACTGCGTAAAGTCGATGTGGCTATTTGGCATGCTTGCGGCGAAGATTTAGGGATTTTTTATCTGCTGTCTGGTTGTCCGCCACTGACCAATATTTTTGATACGCAAATTGCCTTGTCTTACTTAACAGGTCAATTGCAAATGGGCTACCAACAGGCGCTCGCTGACCAGCTGGATATGCATATCGATAAAGAGCACAGTCAATCTGACTGGTTACAGCGCCCGTTGACAGATGAGCAAGAGCAGTATGCAATCGATGACGTGCGCTACTTGCCAGCGTTATATCTGAGTATCGAGCATGCACTAAAATCACAAGGGCTGTACGAGTATGTCTGGGCTGACTGTCAGCTCTATGCCAGTGACTTATATGATACGCAGCATGTCGAAGACGATGCGATGTATCTTACGATGGCCGACTATCGCTATACCTCACAGCAAATGGCAATCCTCAAAGGAGTGGCGACGTGGCGAGAAGAGCTGGCACGTGCGACCAATCAACCGCGTACCTTTATCATCAAGAAACAAGCGGTACGTGAGATCGTCACCGAAAAACCGAACAGCATGCGTGAGCTGTCGCACAAAACAACAATGCACCGCAGTATGCTGCGTCTGTATGGTGAAGAGCTGCTAAAAGTAATAAGAGAGGCAAAGAGTCTGCCATTCACAGAACATCCAGACTGCCTAGTGCCGCCATATCGCTCAAAAAATAAAGTGCTGTCCAAAGCTGTGCAACAAGCGATTGATGAGCATGCACGAGAGACTGGTGTACCTGCTAGCGTACTAATGCGCAAAAAATGGCTAGGACAATTGTATGAAGTCGTCGCTCTCGATAAAGATGTCAGCCAATTGCCACAAGGGCTGAAGGGCTGGCGTAATGACTGGGTCATACAAACCTTGATACCAGTGATCGAAAAGCACAAAACTGAGTTGCGTCAAGGTATGGGCATCAATGCCTAACAACGTCTAGTAAAGCTAAGAGCTGATATCCAAGATGGCGTTTAATCGTTAGCGTTTAAAGACGCCGTGCACTAAGAAGTATTTGGTCTGCTCAGCGACTTCTGGGTTTACGAGCATACCAGTATGAGAGACAGGCAGGGTGATATGATCTGCCGCCGCCTCAATCTTAGTTTCCTCTATATAGACGGTTCCGTCATGTGCCAGATGCTCTTTGAGTGGCGGCTTATCTGATTTACGCAGTTTGCGATTGTGATATTGCAAAAACATTTGACCCAAACCATAGGGACGATTGCCAGCGATCACGCCAAGGGTCACATGCTGTGGTAGTGGTGCGACAGTGCCATCTAAGGCATCAATGTAGGAGCGTCCTACGATAGCAGGAGTCAGTCGCCAGATATAATCGGCACAAACACTGCCGACATGCGGCGTACCTAGCGTCACACAATGGCCAATCTGCCATTTAGGGTATTGAGCGACAAAATCACGAATGATTAGACCGCCCAAGCTGTGTCCGACCAGATCTATGGGATGGTCTGGATGATGGTTTTTCTCTAACCAATGGTTTAAGCGTGTGCTATTGGTTTTGATACTATCACGCATGCTCCGGTAGCTATATTGATAGGTATCAAACCCCGAGGCTTGCAAACGTTTTGCAAGTGGGCGCATTACCCAAGCTGTCTGGTGTAAACCATGTATTAGGATGACACGCGTCTTTCGTTTAGGTGATTTGTGTTGCATAGTATTGCCCAATTAACTGCTTTGAAAAATCTAAGTTAAGTGTCTCGTTTTGGATACATTTTTCATTTTTATAAATACTACTATCAGTAATAGTACCTGTTAATCGAGTAGATAAAAAGTCAGCAAAATAAAAACCTCCAAGCCAGTAGCTGGCTTGGAGGTTTTTTATACATTTAGCGTTCAAACAGTAACGATTACATATAGTTTTCGATACTTGGGCAAGAGCACATTAGGTTCTTATCACCGTACGCATCATCAACGCGTGCCACACTTGGCCAGAACTTGTTTGCACGGATGTATGGCAGCGGGAATGCAGCAGTATCACGGCTATATGGATGCGTCCACTCTTCGCTAGTAATCATAGCAGCAGTATGCGGTGCATTGACCAATGGGTTGTCTTCTAGCGTCCAGTTATCTTCGCCCGCTTTGGCTTTGATGGCTTCTGCTTTGATAGATTTTAGCGCGCTAATAAAGCGATCCAATTCTTCTTTTGACTCAGACTCTGTCGGTTCAATCATCAGCGTACCAGCGACTGGGAAGCTCATCGTTGGTGAATGGAAACCATAATCCATCAAGCGCTTAGCGATATCGCTTTCAGTGATACCAGTCTCTTCTTTTAACGGACGAATATCAATAATACATTCGTGAGCCACACGGCCGTTTTTACCCGCATATAGGACAGGGTAGTGACCTTTTAGCTCGGCTGCTACGTAATTGGCGTTTAGTAATGCCAGTTCTGTCGCTTTTAGCAGACCATCACGGCCCATCATAGCAATGTACATCCACGAGATAGGCAAGATGCTCGCTGAACCATAAGGGGCTGCCGATACTGCTGAGCAGTCTTTTTGCGCATTGTGTACAGGGCTCAAGGTATGATTGGCCATAAATGGTGCCAAATGCGCCTTCATACCGATAGGACCCATACCTGGACCACCGCCACCATGCGGGATACAGAAGGTTTTGTGCAGGTTCATATGTAAGACATCAGCACCAACGTCTGCAGGCTGCATCATACCAACCTGAGCATTCATGTTAGCGCCATCCATATAGACCTGACCACCGTGCTTATGAGTCAAATCACAGATATTGCGGATACCTTCTTCAAACACACCATGCGTCGATGGATAAGTGATCATTAGCGCACCTAGACGATCACTGTGCTCTTCACATTTGGCTGTCAGATCATCGATATCAACGTTGCCATTCTCATCGGTTTTGACAACGACGACTTTCATGCCCATCATCATGGCGGTTGCAGGGTTGGTACCGTGTGCTGACATTGGAATCAGGCACACATCGCGATCGGTCTCGCCGAGTGACGCGTGATAACGGCGAATGGCGAGTAGACCAGCATACTCACCAGAGGCGCCAGAGTTTGGCTGCATAGACACGTCATCAAACCCAGTAATGGCTTTGAGCTGATCTTGCAAGCTATCGATCATCGCGATATAGCCAGTGACTTGATCACGCGGTGCAAAAGGATGCACATTTGCGAACTCAGGCCAAGTGATTGGTAGCATCTCACTGGTGGCGTTTAGCTTCATGGTGCAGCTGCCCAGTGAAATCATGCTACGGTTCATCGCTAGATCTTTGTCTTCGAGCGACTTGAGATAACGCAGCATTTCATGCTCGGTATGATGCGAGTTGAATACTGGATGTGACAAGATATCATCTGTACGCAGATGCGCGTTATCGAGAGAAACGCGAGCGGTTTCAGGTAGCTCGTGAGACTTACTCACAAAAAGCTGAGTCAAGATTTTAAAATCTTGCTGATCGCTGGTTTCACTAAAAGCAACGCTTAACTTGGTGTCGCTTAGACGCCATAAGTTATAGCCCACGTTGTCTGCATTTTTGAAGATTTGAGTAGCCAGTTTTTCTGAACCGCAATCAATCACAACGGTATCAAAGAATTGATCATGTACTACATTTAGGCTGCTGTCATTGGCTTCTTTGATAGCATCAGCGAAAGCAGTCGCAAAGGCATGAATACGCGTGGCAATGCGTTTGACGCCGCCTGGACCATGATAGACCGCGTACATACCAGCGAGATTGGCTAGCAATACCTGTGACGTACAGATGTTTGAGTTGGCTTTTTCGCGGCGAATATGCTGCTCACGTGTTTGTAGTGCCATACGCAGTGCGGTATTGCCTTGTGCGTCTTTTGAGACACCAATGATACGTCCAGGCGCTGAGCGTTTGGCTTTATCAGAGAATGCAAAGAAAGCGGCATGTGGACCACCAAAGCCCATTGGAATACCAAAACGCTGCGTGCTACCTAGTGCCACGTCTGCACCCATGTCAGCTGGTGATTTTAATAACACCAAGCTCATGATGTCACTTACGACACTGACGTAAGTCTTGTTTTCTTTTACGGCACTGATGACATCTGTTAAATCTTTAACGTCGCCTTCTACGCCAACATACTGGAATAATGCGCCAAAGTAGTCGCCAGATTTAGCCGTTTCAAAATCACCAACAACCACGTCCCAACCGAAGTATTTCGCGCGCGTATTAATCACATCTAGCGTCTGCGGATAGACACGTTCATCAACGAAATACTGTGTTGATTTACTTTTGCTTACGCGCTTTGACATAGCCATGGCTTCTGCCGCTGCGGTTGCTTCATCAAGCAATGAGGCACCAGCTAGCTCCAGACCAGTCAAATCGATACATACTTGTTGGAAGTTTAGCAATGCTTCTAGACGACCTTGAGCGATTTCAGCTTGATAAGGCGTATAAGCGGTATACCAGCCTGGATTTTCAAGGACATTACGCTGAATAACAGCAGGCATACGGACAGGCGAGTAGCCTTGGCCGATATAGCTTTTATTAACAGTGATGTCGTCTGCCATCGTGCGCAGTTTGGCAAGTGCAGCATGCTCACTCATCGCCACTGGCAAATCCAACTCTTTGTGCAAGCGCACTGGTTCAGGCACTGTGTCGTTGATAAAGCTTTGCATATCTTTATAACCAACAGCGCTGAGTAGGTCAGCTTGCTTGGTCTCATTTGAGCCTAAATGGCGATAGACAAATTCAGCTTCGTTGAACAATCCTTGGAAGGTATCAAACGATGGGTTTTGAGAGATAGTCATGACAATCCTTGGTTAAGGGAGTAATAAACAAAATAGCAATTAAGGGAATAATGTGAGCGGTACGTTATACGTAATGCACAAACTGAGTCTGATCAAAGCGGAACTGAGTGTTGTAAACACCATTGTCAGCGCGTTCGCCAGCACCAATCATCATAATGATATGTTGATCATCGCCCAAGCCTAGTAAGCGTTTCATCGCAGGCTCATCAAAGCCGCCCATGGCACAACTATCAAACCCATGAGCACGTAATGCTAGCATTAAGTTTTCGGCAGCAAGCGAGGTGTTATTGGTTGCCCAGTTTTTGGTATCTTCAAACGTATAGTAAGGCGACTTGATTGGCCCTTTCACGCGCCTAACTACTTGCGTCGCGCCCCATTTGGCTGCTGAGACTACGTTGGCTGGACCGCGCAAAAAGTCCATCGTGACGACTTTGTTGTAGTAGTCTTTCACTTTCTTTGGGACTGGCTGATCAGGATATTCGCGCAATACTTGCTGAGCGTGGTCGTGCCAAATGTCAGTACGGGCAACGATTGCAATCAAACGTGCTGATGTTTTTGCTGCGTTTTGATTCATGCAGTTTTTGATGGCACGTTTTTTATTGTCAGCATCATCGATAACATAAAACTCCCACGGCTGCAAGTTGCTAGAGTTCGGCGCTAGCATTGCCAAGCGCAGACAGTCTGCCAATACGTCGTCAGGGATAGGTGTGTCAGTGAAGCGGCGTACTGAACGGCGTGACTCTACGATATCGCGAAACGCTTGTAGCTGTGGCGTATGAGTAGGCGTGGCAATTAGGTCTTTATTGTCGGTCTCTAAGGTGGCGGCGTCTGAGTTCATATTAGGATCCATGCTGGGGATTGGGTCATCTGTCCGAGTCGGTATTGGGGCACATCTATAATAGAGGTCAAACATGTGAGCAATACGAGCCAATAAGATAACGCTTGAGAGCAATAACATCGAGCGGTCATGATTTATGACGGTCTATATGATCTATGTACAGCTATTCTCATATAACAAACGCATAAAACGACTAAGCGCTTTTGATGAGACAGGGTATTGAAGTAGAGAGTATAGATACCAGCTGGTGCCAGTATCTATAACGTTTAGTCGGAGCTGATAATTTTTATGAGCTAATATTTTATAAGTTCTAAAGTCTTACAAGTCGCTTTCGTATTCATCAGCAGTCATTAGTGCTTCGTAGTCAGCGATGTTGTCAGGCTTCATTCTAAAGAACCAACCTTCGCCATATGGGTCAGAGTTAATGATTTCAGGATCATCTTCTAGCGCTTCGTTGATTGCGATGACTTCGCCTGAGATAGGCGCATACACGTCAGAAGCCGCTTTTACAGACTCTACCACTGAGATCTCGTCATCAACAGCGATGATGTCGCCCACATCTGGTAGTTCAACGAATACCACATCACCCAATAGATCTTGAGCATGGTCAGTAATACCAACAGTGATCGTACCGTCGTCTTCTAGGCGTAACCACTCATGGCTCGCAATATATTTTAGCTCTGCTGGGATGTTGCTCATGGTCTCTCTCCTAAATGATAGAGGTTAATTAACAAAAGTAATGGAGGCTGGGCGTGTTGTCATTTTTATAATCGTGTGCAAAATGACAACGCGCTCTAATGATAGAATTTATAAGACCTAAGAGTCAAACTGTTGCTTGCCGTTGCGGACAAAAGGTAGCTTCAATACGCGCACATCGACGAACTTACCTTTGCCGCGTAGATCGACTTGTACGCTGTCATCTTCTGATACGCTGGCAGGCACACGGGCAATTGCGATTGAGTTTTTTAGGCTAGGGGAGAATGTGCCACTGGTGATAATGCCAGTTTGCTCGTTATCAGTGCCTTGATTGATAGTCACTGTCATGCCTTCACGCAATACGCCGCGCGTGGTCAATAGTAGACCCACTTGTTTCATAGCGGTGTTGTCTTCTTTTGACTGCTTACGTTTACTGACCAATGCTTCACGGCCGACAAAAGCGCGGTCGTCTTTTAGTGCAAGCGTCCAGCCCATGTTGCACTCGTAAGGGCTGATGGTCTCATCCATATCGTGACCATACAGGTTCATACCGGCTTCCATACGCAGCGTATCACGCGCGCCAAGACCGGCAGGCTTGATACCATTTGCTTTTAATTGCTCAAAGAAAGCAGGGGCATCATCACCATGCATGATGACCTCGACCCCATCTTCACCAGTATAGCCAGTACGAGCCACAAACCAATCAGGGCCTTCAATATCTGTCAAATCAGCACCAACGAAAGGTTTTAGTCCTGCTAAGGTATTTGCCCAACTTGGCTTGGTAGCTGCCAGTTTTGCAATAGCATTTGGACCTTGAACAGCAAGCATAGCAAGTTCAGGACGCTCGGTAATCGTAATATCAAAACCTGCAGCAACTTTATTAAACTGTGCTAAGTCTTTGTCACGAGTGGCGGCGTTAGAGACGATACGGTATTCAGTTTCATCGGCATTCATCAGGTAGACAATCAAATCATCAATGACGCCGCCTTGCTCATTGAGCATACCAGAGTATAGCGCTTTACCAGTGGTAGTGAGTTTATTGACATCGTTGGCAAGTAACTTCTGTAGCCATGCTTTAGTATCAGCACCTTTGATATCAGTCACCACCATATGTGAGACATCAAACATACCAGCATCTGTTCTTACAGCGTCATGTTCTTCGATTTGTGAACCGTAATTGATGGGCAATTCCCAACCAGAGAAGTCGACCAGTTTGCCCTCACTATCAATGTGAGACTGGTAAAAAGGGGTACGCTGAGGCGCTTTAGAGTGAGTATCTTGGGTATCAGTCATAACAAATCCTTATGTGTACATCAGTCAAGCTCAGTAGAGCCGGGCATAATGCGCAACGTGAAAGTAGCGAGAAGCAATATTGCAAGGTGCAAATATTACATCAAAGGTTGACACAGAAAGCAAAGATAAAGACGTAAGCCAAATAGACGCTGAACGTCAATTTGAGCTAAAGCCCCATCTGTCCTGTGACCTGAGATTTTCAACACGAATCATCATTTATGGGCAATGATATAAACCCTATAATCGATGATAGCGTATTTTCTCCCCTTCGGTGGGTAAGACGTCGTCCGTTCTTACCACTCTCCAGATTTGTTATGCCTGAGGTTTGAAAGTGTTTTGAAGGTGTAGTGCGCTATGAGCGCGACACTATCAAACAACAGTGACATGCGTTTTTCAGTCCTTTTACCTGAGCGATTGGCAGGGTGGATGCGCCTTCGGTGGTTATATGGCGGTCGTGAATTTTGTATCACCAATAGGGTTCGATACAAAAAAATAGGCGCCTATAACGCTCTCCTGAAAAACGCTTTTATTATGAAAGGTTCAAAGCGCTTTTACAAGTCATCCGAGCCATTAAAATCGATAAATTTAGCAAAAATCATATTTTGTTTGGGCAGCTTACTGACAGTATGCGAGCGTTAGTATTGTATTTTCTGTCTCTATAGCAGTTTTTAAACCATTTCAAACCATATATAATCGCAAAAATTACCATAGCAAAACGCAAAGCAACTACTGGTATTTACCTGAAATATGCTAACCTACGCCCATAGTTTCTGATAGGTGGTTTTTATGCATTGCGATATTTATAAATTTCCCAAACATGACGATATGTATGTCTACATTGCGCGTCCTGATTATCCTGATGATACTGATGAAATAAAAGACTGGCTTGGTGTGTTACCAAAAGATTTCCGTGCAGGGTTAGGTCGTAGCAAGTTTGTCATGCATTTGGACTTGGCAGCGACGCCAACACTTGCGCGTGTTGATAAAGCAGAAGTACTGACAAAACTGCAGTCTCAAGGCTATTTTGTACAGCTGCCGCCGCAAGATGTGATGCGTCGCCAAGCAGAGCTGCGCGCTCGTGAAGCACAAGACAGCATTTATGATTAGTGTGCTGGTTGAGGTATGATGGCAAAGTGATCTAGAGTGTGGTCTCTACAGCGGTATGGTTAAAGCGTCCGTGACACATTCGTTCACATGCATTTGGGTAGAGAGTCGTGATAAACTGACAGTCCGCGACATCTATATAGAGAATTAAATAATCGGCACCGATGATATGTATCGATTATTTATTGAGTCTTATTTTGGTACGATAGCACGCACCATACACTGCTAGGCACAATGTGTCATCGGTGATAAACGCAGGTAACAACACACGCATGGACTGGTTAAAAAATATCTTACACAGCTTACCATTAGAATCTATCAGTGACATTCTCGGCGAGATTGCTATTTGGTGGGGTCAGATGGTAAAGAACGTACCGCCCGCGGATCTGCCAATGTATGCTTATCTTGGCGGTGCTATCGTGGTGCTGGTATTGTGGCTACTGGTCGCTCGTGTACTGCCAAAACCCTTAGGCGGTATGAGTTGGATGATATTGTTTGCCGTGCTATTAGCGCCAGGTACAGCGCTTGGTGATGCCAGTGAGCTTGCACCAGCCAGTATCAGTGTGGTCTACGCTATCATGATGAAAGATTTTGCAGGTGCGATTGCCAATATGTTACCGATATTAGTGGTATTGGTTTTCGGATTATTCATCGGCTTTTTGTGGCAGCTGATACGCGGTGCTTTTGCCTCCAGTCTGGACAAAGCACGTAGCCGCAGCGCAGAAGATACACAGGCGACGATGCAACTGACGACAGGCAGCTATTTGGCGGACAGCGCTACGCTGAGTGAACCGTCTGATGAGTCTACACTGTCTGCTAAGACTGAAACCAGTCATCATAAAGACAATGTTTATAAAGACGGTGCTAGTACAAAAGCAGACAACAATGTTAGCCTAACGAAAGACAGTACACTATCCAAAAAAGCAGATAATAAAATCTCTGAAAAGCGATAGAATTTGGAAAGCGATAGAGTCTGGAAAGCGACAGAAAGGTAGTGCCTGCTTACACAATGGACTCATACGTTCAGAATATAAAGAGTAAATAAAAAAGACACCAAGGCGTGTCTTTTTTTGTGCCAGATTGATGTTGTGGCATATTACTTTCGCGCCAAACTATTTGTGTGCAAGATTGTTTGTAGGTTATATCAACAATGACAGCTTGTTAGGCACATTATTAGGCACACATAACAATTGTTAATAACTGCGAACGCATGAGTATTTTGGCAATACGTCAGGCTGTGATAATCTAATTTATTATATTGATTTGTTATCCACTTTTTACACCCATTCATCTATAACCCCTCATTTATAACAACAATCGAGATCTGACTATGACCGACAAAACCTTTACAGGCACACAAAACTATATCGCAACAGATGACCTGCAACTGGCAGTGAATGCGGCTATGACATTACAAAAGCCGCTACTGATCAAAGGTGAGCCAGGGACTGGTAAGACTCTGCTGGCCGAAGAGGTCGCAGAAAGCTTAGGTATGCCGCTGATTACTTGGCATATCAAGTCGACCACCAAAGCTGAGCAAGGTCTGTATGAGTATGATGCAGTATCGCGCCTGCGTGATTCGCAGTTGGGTGATGACAAGGTTTATGAGATTGGTAACTATATCAAGCCAGGTAAGTTATGGGATGCCTTTACCAGTAAAGAGCGTAGCGTACTATTGATCGATGAGATCGATAAAGCAGATATTGAATTCCCAAATGATTTGCTACATGAGCTTGATAAGATGTCTTTTTATGTTTATGAGACGGGCGAGACCATCACCGCAGAGCAGCGTCCTGTCGTGATCATCACCTCAAACAACGAAAAAGAGCTACCAGATGCTTTTTTGCGTCGTTGTTTTTTCCATTATATCGACTTTCCAGAAGAGCAAACCATGCGCCAGATCATTGAGGTGCATTTCCCTGATATTCAAGAAAAACTGGTCAACGATGCTTTGGATATATTCTATAAATTACGTAATATTCAGGGCCTCAAAAAGCCACCATCAACGTCTGAATTGGTTGATTGGTTGACCTTGTTGCTAGCTGATGATATGGCACAAGAGGAGCTAGAAGAAAACCTACGTGGCGAAAAGTCTATTCCGCCACTATATGGCGCGCTGCTCAAAAACGAAGCGGATGTGAATTTATTGCAGCGTTTTGCCAATATGATGCGCCGTTAAGCGCATATAGGTGAAGATGCTTTTTTTGTTTTACGTCAATTAGTGGTGCAGTGCTTATGTTTATAAAACTATTCTATACTTTGCGGACCTATGGCGTGCCAGTCAGTACGCGTGAACTGCTTGATCTCAATGCCGCTTTAGATAAAGGGCTGATGATGCAGACGCATCCTGAAGACCCAGCACTCACTACTTTTGCGAGTCGTGAAGACATGTACCGGTTGATTCGGCTGTGTATGGTCAAAGACGAGCGTCATTTTGATAAATTTGATCGGGCAATGGCAGATTACTTTGAAGGGGTAGATAGCCTTGATATGGATGCGCTGTTGGCAAAACTGACAGACGTACCCAAAGAGTGGCTTGATCTAAAGCTGGATCCAAAAAACCTAACCGAAGAGCAAAGACGTCTGCTGAAGAAGTATGGCTCATTAGAAGAGTTGATGAAGGCGCTAGAAGAGCGGTTAAAAGAGCAAAAAGAGCGTCACCAAGGTGGTAGTAAATGGGTCGGCACAGGTGGCACTTCGCCATTTGGAGCTTACGGTGATCATCCAGAAGGTGTGCGCGTCGGCGGTGAATCACGCAAACGCAGCGCCGCAAAAGTCTGGGAGCAGCGTAAATACCGTAACCTCGATGACAACAATCAGCTTGGTACCCGTCAAATCCAGATGGCACTACGTAACCTGCGTCAGTTTGCACGTACGGGCAGTGCAGATGAGCTCGATATTCATGAGACGATCAAACGTACCGCAAAAAAGGGCGTGCTCGATATTCATATGCAAGCGGAGCGTCGTAACCGCGTCAAAGTACTGATGCTGTTCGATGTGGGCGGTAGTATGGATATCCACGTTGAAACACTAGAAAAACTGTTTTCTGCAGCAAAGAATGAATTTCAAACGTTAGAGTTCTTTTATTTTCACAACTGCTTGTACGATTACGTGTGGAAGGATAACAACCGTCGACACAGTGCCCCGATGCCGACTTTTGAGTTACTTAATAAATATGGTCGAGAGTATCGAGTCATTTTCGTCGGTGATGCCTCTATGTCACCCTATGAGCTGATGACAGTAGGCGGCAGTGTCGAGTATATGAATGACGAGGCGGGTATCGTATGGCTCAAGCGCGTACTTGAGCATTTTGATAAAGTAACTTGGCTCAATCCTGAAAATCCAAGCTACTGGCAGTACACCCAAACCATCGTTGAGATCAAAAAGCTGTTTGAAAACAAAATGTACCCGATGACCTTGCATGGTGTTGAGGAGATGACTCAATATATGGCGCGGTAATGCTATTGCTACGCTCGTATGCGCAAAATAAAAAGCACTTAAGACGATGCTATAGTCTTAAGTGCTTTTTTAATGAGTGACAAATAGTGATAAAAAATGGCAAGTTCATATTTTATAATAAGTACTATGGCTATTTCTTGTTTTCAACCAGTCCTATCATCACGCCCATCTCTTTTTTGTCTTGTTTGTCGATACTAGGCGCATATAACGCTGAGGCAATGCCGCCATCTAAAAACAGCGCGTTTGGACAACCCAGCTCATCCTTGAATAATTCTGCAAATTGATAGAAAGTCACAGGTGCATCGCTATTGACAAATTGTATGCTGCCATCCGTACAGACGCCTGCGCCATTACGCAGTTTGACTGAGGTGCTATCAGGGTTGAACTGCGGATGTATCTCATCATTGATGACCAGCATGGGGCCAGATTGCGTCGCATACCAAGGCTGCACATCACCATTGTTTAGCTGTTCATTTAACACGTTACTTTCGGTGATTTGCACGTTGCCAGCTTTGTCCCACCACATCACCCCATTAGGCAATAGATGAAAATTGCCGCCACCTTCTTTTAGGTTTAGTGACTTGACCTCTTTGCCCTCAATGATAGTGTAGCCAATCGGCGCATATCGCTCATCATACATACCGGCATTCATCGCAAAATTGAGGGTTTTGTCTTCTGGTAATGCTGCCAACAATCCATCAAAGGTCAATAGCGGCTGAGCACTATTGGTGGACTGCCAAAATAACTGTAACGAATAACGGGTGCTTGTCAACGCGCTAGCATTCACACGGCAGACGCTATAAGTAAAGGGATAGTCTGCTGTCTGACAAGACCAGCTGTCCGTATCAGTGCTCAAGACAACAGTGTCTTCTTGCTGACAAGCACTAAGGCTGAGCGTAAGCACTGCCAATGATAGCGATAGAGTAAAAATAGAGGTCGGCATCGATCACGCGTCTTTTAACAGGGTGGTTGTATGGGATTACTAAGGTTCGCTGGCATATCGAATTTTTATTGGCTCTTATCAATAATCAGCATCTTTTAATCATTAATTATCAATCGCCAGTCGGTGGGAAGTTACGAAAGGTATTGTTGACATTGCCGATGAGTTGTCCGCCGTTAGTAGCATCCGAGTGTTCAGAGTCATATTCAGCGTTATATCCAGTACTATGCTCTGTTGGCGCACTTGTCTCTTTACCCTTATCACGTGAGTCCTTGTTATAAGCAATGAGCGCATCGTTATTGGCTAAGAAGCTATCAGGGTTTGCCATGACCCACATTTGATTAAAAATATCGGCACGGGCGCTATGATCGAGCAAGGCGTCTTTGTCCGCAAAATAGAAAAACTTGGACAATAGCTTAATCTGTCCATCATCGAGACGGCGAGCGATATGATAAGGCTGTAATTGGCTAGGATGCTGTAAACCAACAGCACCGACGATGCTAGCGAGCGATTTTAGCGTATTTTTGTGGAAGCTGGCAACGCGCTCTGCTTTGCTTGGGACATCGAGTGCTTGTTGACGGTATGGGTCTTGGGTAGCCACACCTGTCGGGCAAGTATTGGTGTGACAAGAGCGCGACTGGATACAGCCAACCGCAAACATAAAGCCACGTGCTGAGTTACACCAGTCTGCACCCAGCGCAATCATGCGTGCAATATCAAAACCTGAGACAATCTTACCACTGACGCCAAGCTTGATCTTGTCACGGATACCTGCACCGACTAAAGTGTTATGAACGAGCAAAAACCCTTCAACCATTGGCATACCGACATTGTCCATGAACTCGACGGGAGCGGCACCTGTACCGCCCTCAGCCCCATCAATGACAATAAAATCAGGATAGTTGTCCGTCTCGATCATGGCTTTGACAATTGCCATAAACTGCCAAGGTTGACCCACACATAGCTTAAAACCAACAGGCTTGCCGCCAGATAAGTCACGTAGCTGTTGCCAAAAGGCGACAAGCTCACGCGGTGTGCTAAATGCAGTGTGCGAGGAGGGCGAGATACAGTCTTGACCCGTAGGTACTTGACGGGTATCCGCAATCTCTTGCGTGATTTTGCTTGATGGCAACACGCCACCTTTACCAGGCTTAGCGCCTTGTGATAATTTAATTTCGATCATTTTAACTTGTGGATCAATGGCTTTTTCGGCAAAAGACTGTGGATCAAAATTACCTTCGACATCACGACAGCCAAAATACCCAGTACCCAACTCCCAAATCAAATCACCACCGAACTTACGATGATGAGGACTGATAGCCCCTTCGCCCGTATCATGCGTAAAGCCGCCTATTTTTGCACCCTGATTGAGTGCCATAATGGCGTTCGCTGATAGACTACCAAAACTCATCGCTGAGATATTAAATACCGACATGTCGTGTGGCTGCTGACAACGCTCGCCGCCCACCGTGATGCGAAAGTCTTTGTTTTCTAGTGGGGCACTGATAGCAGATTGCAAAAACCATTCTTTGCCATGAGTATAGAGATTGTCCAAGGTCCCAAACGCATTGGTGTCGCTGACGTTCTTTGCCCGCTGATACACCAAAGCACGCTGTTGGCGTGAAAACGGTACTTGTTCTTTGTCATCCTCAAGTAAATACTGACGAATCTCAGGACGAAAATCTTCCAATACATAGCGAATATGCCCAGCTATTGGGTAGTTTTTTAGCACTGAATGCTTGGATTGAGTCAAATCATAAATGCCTAATGCAACTCCTAAGCCGCCAATCAGAATCAGCCAGCCATGCATCAGTAGCAATCCTGCTAATAGTAGACAGATGGCTGCCCCAAACATACTATAACGCAGCAATAATCCGATAAAATACGGTGAGCTGGTTTTGGCTTCAGGATTTAGGTTGGTGCGAGATTCAGGCATAACGAGGCTCAATAGTTGTTCTTTGGATAGATAAGATGCTTACATTTGTCGCGTACATCATACACGTATGAGGTCGCGACGTCGGTATCAATGGGTAACAGCCTTGCATATGCTATCTTATCAGGCCAATTTTTATCAGGCTTTCACCCATAGCTAATTAAACCCCGTCACCAATCCGCTCAGCCAACACCTGTAACTTTGGTACTATCATCGCAGCATACTCATCGGCTTCCCAGTTGGCACTTGGCACACTGGCATTGAGCGAATACGCGTATTGCCCCGTAGCGACATCATATACCCCAACCGCGACTGCCAATATGTCAGTAGAAAACTCTCCATCAGACACGGTATAGCCGTATTTTTCATAATGCTCCGCTGCGCTAGATAGAGCGCTTTGTGCATGGTTGAATTCCTCAACAGATAAATTCTCTTGTAGATTGCTAATAATGACCGTCTGTCTCGCTTGCGAGCTTACCGCATAAAAAGCACGTCCAATGGCAGTGCGTGTGACGGGTACAGCGGAGCCAACCTGTAAGTTGACCGATAGTCGAGCAGGGCTACGACAGCAGGCGTGATAGCGCATTTCTCCTTCGACTTCGGTCGCTAGATTCACTGATACTTCATTTTCACTAGCGAACTGACGTAATAGTGGCTCAGCGTATGCCACCATGTCATGACGACTCCATGCAGTCGCACTAAGACGTACCGCACTACTGCCTAATTGATATTGCCCGTATTTATTCGTACGCAATAACCCAAGCGTAATCAAAGTATGGATAAGGCGAGTGATGGTTGCTTTTGGTAAATCTGTCATCTGACACAATTGCTGATGGGTGAGTTGCTCATCATGTTCAAAAGCAGCCAAGATGACCAATCCACGACCTAGTGCCATCACAAACTGGCGATCGTTATCTTCTTTGCTCTGACTCATGACGTCATGCATGCGTTCTAGTAGTGGCGTAGCTGTCGATAAGGGTTTTGTCATTTCATTTCTATCTCTTTTAATGGTGATATTTTTTGATAAAGGTTTACAGGGTGGCAAAAGTTTGTTTTAATAGTTTTAAATTATGAAACTAAGTTTCGCACAGCGGAATAATGAAGTCAATAACTTGTTAAATTAAATGATGTATCAATCACTATTCGTCAGTCAGGATGACTGATATCAAGGAGATCCACATGGCAACATCTACTAGCCCGCGCTTTGATTGGGAAGATCCTTTTTTATTACGTGACCAGCTCACCGAAGAAGAACGTATGGTCACCGACAGCGCCCGCCAATTTTTTCAAAAAGAGCTAATGCCAGGCATTGTTGAAGCCAACCGCAATGAAAATTTTGATCGTAATATTATGCGTCAAATGGGTGAAATGGGTCTGCTTGGCGTCACGATTGAAGGTTATGGTTGTGCTGGCTTGTCCAGCGTTGCTTATGGTCTGATTGCTAAGGAAGTAGAAGCTGTTGATTCAGGCTATCGTTCAGCGATGAGCGTGCAGTCAAGCCTAGTGATGCATCCTATTTGGGCATATGGCACAGAAGAGCAAAGAGAAAAGTATCTGCCAAAACTTGCTACCGGTGAGTATGTCGGCTGCTTTGGTCTGACTGAGCCTGACTCAGGGTCAGATCCGTCATCGATGTCAACGCGTGCGCGCGCTGTAGATGGTGGTTATGAGCTGACGGGCAATAAAATGTGGATTACCAACAGTCCTATCGCTGATGTGTTTGTCGTATGGGCAAAAGATGATGCTGGTGAGATTCGTGGTTTTGTTTTAGACAAAGGCATGACAGGCTTGTCTGCGCCCAAGATCGAAGGCAAATTCTCGCTACGTGCATCAGTCACCGGTGAGATCGTCATGGACAAAGTATTCGTTCCTGAAGCCAATGCTTTCCCTGATATTCGTGGTCTAAAAGGGCCGTTTGGCTGCTTAAACAAAGCCCGCTATGGTATCGCTTGGGGCTCGATGGGCGCAGCAGAGTTCTGCTGGAAAGCGGCTCGTCAGTACACGCTAGATCGTAAGCAGTTCGGTCGTCCATTGGCAGCCACCCAGCTGGTACAGTTAAAACTGGCCAATATGCAGACAGAAATCAGTCTAGGTCTACAAGCCGCGCTGCGTGTCGGTCGTCTGATGGATGAGAACAATGTCGCGCCTGAGATGATCTCCATGATCAAGCGTAACAACTGCGGTAAGGCGTTAGATATCGCTCGTATCGCTCGTGATATGCATGGCGGTAATGGTATCTCTGATGAGTTCCACATTATCCGTCACGTGATGAACTTGGAAGCGGTCAATACTTACGAGGGCACACATGATATCCACGCGCTTATCCTAGGCCGTGCACAGACAGGTATCCAAGCATTCTTTTAAACTGATGTTAAGTTAAACGTTCAGATTTGGAACATGCCCTAACGTACGTTGCTGCTTGGCTTTTTACGAAGCATATATAAGCAGTAGCGTACGTTCTTCAGTTATTCTTCATGATTTAACTGCTTGGCAATTACATCATGAAGAATAACTCTATGATCAAAAAATCAAAAAATACGCGACATGGTAAGGGAATTTCATGGCAGATATGACTGATATAGCTAATATGCCAGAGGGTGCATTGCACGGTATAAAAGTGCTTGATTTATCGAGAGTGTTGGCAGGGCCTTCTTGCACGCAAGTGCTCGCTGATCTGGGCGCAGACGTTATCAAGGTTGAGCGTCCACACATTGGTGATGAGACGCGGCACTGGGCACCGCCAGTATTCAGTGACGATACCTCCGCTTATTACGCGACCATTAACCGCAATAAGAAGTCACTGACAGTGGATATCACAACGCTAACAGGACAAACCATTATTAAGCAGCTCATCGCTGAGAGTGATATTTTGGTCGAAAACTTTAAAGTTGGTGGTCTGAAAAAATACGGCTTAGACTATGACAGTCTCAAGCAAGACCATCCGCGTTTGATTTATGCCTCATTGACAGGGTTTGGTCAGACAGGACCAGATGCGGCGCGTCCGGGTTATGATTATATTATTCAAGGGTTGTCAGGGCTGATGAGTATCACGGGTCCTAGCGATGGCGAACCGCACAAAGTTGGCGTCGCAGTGGTTGATCTGTTTGCAGGGTTGCAGCTGACAATAGGTATTCAGGCGGCGCTATTGGCGCGTCAACATACTGGCACTGGGCAACACGTAGACGTCGCGTTGCTCGACAGTGCGCTGTCTATGCTAGCCAATGTCGGTATGAATCATCTGGCATCAGATAAGATACCGCCAAGACTGGGCAATCAGCATCCCAATATCGTGCCGTATCAGGTGTTTGCCGGTCAGGGTGAGCAGCACTTTATCCTAGCTTGCGGCAATGACCGTCAGTTTGCCAAACTGTGCGATGTGATCGCAGTTGATTGGCATACTGATAAGCGTTTTGCGACCAACCCCCAACGCGTCGCCAATCGCGAACTGCTGTGCAGTGAGTTGACTCAGCAATTCGCTAAGCAACCGCGCACTTACTGGCTAGAGGTGCTGGATCAGGCGGGTATTCCGTGCGGCGCCATACATAATGTCGCTGAAGCACTGGCCATGCCGCAAGCACAAGCACGAGAGATGGTGGTTGATTTTGCTCAGCAGGGCAGTCCAGTACGCGCCCTTGGCAATCCTATCAAGCTATCTGCCTCACCTGTTAGCTATCGTACGCCGCCACCGCAGTTAAGCGAACATACTGATAGCACACTTACTGATTTGGGTTATGACAGTGAGGTGATTGCTAAGCTAAAAGCCGACGGTATTGTTTAATAGCATTTTTTAGATTGTTTTTAGTTTTGCACCGATATTCAATCCTAATGCTATCTTTCAGCGTTAGGATTAAAGCCCAAGCACTGCTCAATTTGCTCTGCCAATTCAATCAGTACCGCACTGACCTCAGACCGTTTAGACTCATACTCTCCTTGCAAAAAACTCACTGCCATACCGGCAACCGCTGTACCTGACGCATTGCGGATATAAGTACCCAAACAATACATCCCATCACGCAGTTGCCCATCATCGAGTGATATTCGACTCTCTTGAATTGCCTCAAGCTCAGCGGATAAGTCCGCAAAATTATTGACCCCATGCTGAGTCATAGGTACCGGAAACTTTTCTTCATACAATGACTTGATACTGTCCATAGACAATGTAGATAGCATGGCTTTGCCTGTTGCTGAGAATACCGCAGGCACGCGCACACCGGCACGAAACGTAAAGCCAAGCGGGGCGGGTGATTCATGACAAGCCAAAAACACCACTTCTCCCAAATCCAGCTTTGACAACGTGACCGTGTGCTGAAGGAGCACTGGATACTGCACAATCAAATCTTTAAATAGCTGTACAACACCCTGCTGCTGCTCATACTTACCTGCCCAATACATCAAATAAGAGCCAAGGTGAAAGCGGCTGTCAGTATCTTTATAGATGACATGCTTGGTCAGCAGACTCTGCAAAATATTGTGGGTGGAGCTGCGCGGTAGCCCAAGCTCTTTTGCGATATGAGCCGCAGTGAGTGGCTGTGAGCTATCGGTAATCAAATCCAAAATCTGAAACGTTTTGTCTAATGCAGGCACGGCAGTTGAGTTCATAAGTAACCTATAACAGTGAAATAAAAGAAAAATACAAGGTAATTATTAAAATAATGAGATTAAAGGTTGCAAATCGCGTCTTATCGTTCTTATAATGACGTCTCGTATATAGAATAAGTGTTCAGTATATTGAACAATAATAAATTTATCAATAAGTATTTACTACTCACGATTATATCCATTCTTATAACCATACCACCTATATGACAAGGAGCGTCAATATGTCAAATACGCTACAGTTATCAAATCCAGACTTACTCAAACAATCTTGTTTCATCAAAGACGGCTGGCATGCTGCTAGCGATAACGCCTCACTCGATGTCAACAATCCTTTCAACGACGAGCTCATCGGTACAGTACCTAGTCTCACGACTGACGATGTCGATGAAGCCGTTGCTTATGCCCATGAAGTACAAGCAGAGTGGGCTGCAAAAACTGCCAAAGAACGCTCAGAGTTGCTACAAAAGTGGGCAGATCTTATCGATGCCAATAAAGAAGATCTTGCAATCATCATGACCGCTGAGCAAGGCAAGCCGCTCACTGAGTCACGTGGCGAGATTGGCTATGCCAATAGCTTTATTCGCTGGTTTAGCGAGGAAGGCAAGCGCGTTTATGGTGATGTCATTCCTGCCAACAGTACCCAGCTTCGCCACGTTGTGCTCAAGCAGCCAGTCGGTGTTTGCGCCGCTATCACTCCTTGGAACTTCCCAGCAGCAATGATCACACGTAAGGTTGCACCCGCAATGGCAGCAGGCTGTACGATTATCGTCAAACCTGCCACCGAGACACCGTTCTCAGCATTAGCTTTGGGTGCATTAGCAGAGCAAGCAGGTATTCCTGCAGGCGTACTACAAATCGTGACAGGTAAATCATCAACCATTGGCGAAATCCTAACGGGCGACGCTCGTATTCATAAGCTGTCATTCACTGGCTCGACAGAAGTCGGTCGTACGCTGATGGCGCAATGTGCACCAACGATTAAAAAGCTGTCACTAGAGCTGGGTGGCAACGCGCCATTTATCGTTTTTGATGATGCCGATCTTGAAAAAGCTGCTGCAGGTCTCATCGCTTCCAAATATCGTAATGCAGGTCAGACCTGTGTGTGCGCCAACCGTGTCTACGTGCAGGACAGTATCAAAGATGAGTTCTTAGAGATTTTTGTCAAAAAAGTCGCTGCGCTAAAAGTGGGCAATGGCTTGGAAGAGGGCGTCGATATTGGCCCGCTAATCAACCAAAAAGCATTGGATAAAGTACAAGCCCTGCTCAAGGATGCTCTAGACAAAGGTGCCAAACTGGTTACTGGCGGTAGTGTCAATGACGCCTCAGAACTGACGTATAACCCAACCGTGATCACTGATATCAGCAGTGATATGGACATTGCGTCTGAAGAAATCTTTGGACCAATCGCGACAATCTTCACATTCAAAGACGATGCAGAAGTTATCCGTGCTGCTAACGATACGATTTATGGCTTGGCCGCTTACTTTTATAGTAGTGACTATGCCCGCTCATGGCGCGTGACCGAAGGTCTGGAGTACGGCATCATCGGCCACAACACTGGTTTGATTTCTACAGAAGTTGCCCCATTTGGCGGTGTGAAGCAATCTGGCTTTGGCCGTGAAGGCTCAAAATACGGTATCGAAGACTATATCACGACCAAATACTGGTGCTCTGATATCAGCTAACAAAGTTTTGAATATCTTTGGTGCCGTGAAAAAGGTGCCATTCGATAGTCAACACGTATGAATTAAGTCACCCCTTACTACAAACCGCCAATCCCTAGATGGCATCTATGTTACGAACACAGAAAAGGACATTCCCATGACTACCAATCAATCATTACTTGAGCGCCGCAAAGCTGTTTTACCAACAGGACTTGGGGTTGCCTTTCCTATCTTTGCAGAACGTGCAAAGAACTCAGAAATTTGGGACATCGAAGGCAAGCGTTATATCGACTTTGTCGGTGGTATCTCAGTATTGAATACTGGTCACAGCCATCCAAAAATCACCCAGCGTGTGCATGAGCAGCTCGACAAATTTACGCACACTGCGGCGCAAATGATCAACTATGAGTGCTATGTGGATTTGGCAGAAAAGCTGTGCGAAAAAGCGCCAATCAGCGGCGATACCAAGGCATTCTTTTTGACCACTGGCGCAGAAGCGGTCGAAAACTGCATCAAGATTGCGCGTGCTAAAACCCGTCGTCCAGGCGTAATTTCTTTTGTCGGTGGCTGGCATGGTCGCACGATGATGTGCATGAGCTTGACTGGTAAAGTACTACCATACAAAAAGAACTTCGGCCCAATGCCAGGACCTGTGTTCCATGCGCTGTTCCCTGCAGAAGAGTTGAATGTGACAGAAGCGCAAGCGCTACATAGCCTTGATATGATCTTCCAAGCAGATATCGACCCTAGCGAAGTGGCCGCAATGATTGTTGAGCCAGTCCAAGGCGAGGGCGGTTTCCATCAGGTGACACCATCATTTGCCAAGGCACTACGCGAAATCTGTGATGAGCATGGCATCGTGCTTATTTTTGATGAAGTACAGTGTGGTTTTGCCCGTACAGGTACGTTGTTTGCCACTGAGCAGCTAGGCGTTGAGCCTGACTTGATGACCGCTGCAAAGAGTTTGGCAGGTGGTTATCCTATCTCTGCGGTCATCGGCCGTGCTGATATCATGGATGCCCCGCAAGTTGGCGGTTTGGGTGGTACGTACTCTGGTAACCCACTCGCCTGTGTGGCTGCGCTTGCTGTCATGGATGTGATTGAAGAAGAAAACCTACTAGAGCGTAGTGTGGAGATTGGCGATACCATCGCTGAGTTCTTAAAAGGTTTGAACCTAAGCAGTATCGGTCATATCCGCTATAAAGGCGCTATGCTAGCGTTTGAATTGATTGATAGCGAAGGCAAGCCTGATGCCGCAGCCGCTACCAATCTAAAAGCAAAATCATTTGAAAAAGGTCTACTATTAGCGTCTTGTGGTATGTATGGCAATGCCATTCGCGTCATGGTGCCATTGACGGTTGAAGATGAAGTGCTACAAGAAGGTCTTGATATCATCAAAGATATCCTAACGGCTTAATAGTTACCGAGTGTCATTTACTGTAGCGATGGATCGCTTTTGACAAAACACGGATTTTGGTCAAAAAGTTATATTTAAGATAACGGCAAGGCTGCCCTCGTAGCACTCACTTATGGTGTGTTTCTGAACGGCGTCTTGCCAGTCAAGACGCCGTTTTTGTTTTTTGAATATTAGAAAATATCAAACGATAAGGTCTGGGCAAACCAGTAAATATGATGGGTTTATCCCAATAAATCGAAATAGTGTAGCTATAAAAGGCGTACACGGATGACACACAGACAAGGAGTAGGTTATGTCTGAATTAAAAAAATCGTTAGGTGTTTTTGACATCATTGCACTGGCATTCGGTGCGATGGTTGGTTGGGGCTGGGTAGTACTGGCAGGCAGTTGGATCATCTCGGCAGGCATATGGGGGGCCATCAGTGCCTTTTTAATCGGTGGTTTGGTCGTTGTGCTCATCGGTGTGACCTATGCTGAGTTGGCTGCATCCATGCCTATCACGGGAGGTGAGCATACATATACCCACCGTGCCTTGGGAGTAAACATTTCCTTTATTTGTTCATGGAGTATTTTATTCGGTTATTTCTCTGTCGTGGCTTTTGAGGCGGTCGCATTGCCTACCGTTGTTGAGTATATCATTCCAAATTATAGCCAAGGCTATCTCTGGAATATCGCTGGCTGGGATGTCTATGCTACATGGGTCGCTGTCGGTATGCTCGGCTCAGTGATTGTCACATGGCTCAATATACGCGGTTTAGAAGTCAGTGCTTGGTTTCAAAAGCTGGCCGTCGTAGGTATTTTTCTTGTCGGTATATTACTGTTCGTTGGGGCATTATTGTTTAATACTGAGACCTCTACTACCGTACAAGCGCCTAACTTTATCGGTGGTATAGGCGGCATCATGACGGTAATGGTAATGGTACCGTTTTTGTTTGTGGGCTTCGACGTCATTCCGCAAGCCGCAGAAGAAATCAATCTATCTCGTCCAAATATCGGCAAGTTCTTGATTGTGTCTATTATCATCGCCGTGCTTTGGTACGTTGCTGTCGCCTGGAGTGTGGGCAAAACCTTGCCACTACTACAAGCGCAAGACTCAACATTGGCAACCGCTGATGCGATGACCAATGCTTGGAATGGTAAATGGGCAGGTACGCTACTGGTTATTGGCGGTGTACTTGGTATCTTGTCAAGCTGGAACGCGTTTCTTATCGGTGGTAGTCGTCTGCTATATGCGATGGGTAAAACGCATATGCTACCGCAGTTCTTATGCAAACTGCATCCTAAGTACAACACCCCAGTCAATGCCATCTTGTTGATCGGTGGCCTTGCAACACTAGCGCCACTCTTTGGTCGTAAAATGCTCGTATGGATTGTGGATGCGGGCGGATTCGGTATCGTCATCGCCTATACTTGTGTGGCGCTTTCATTCTTAGTGCTGCGTTACCGCGAGCCTAATATGGTACGTCCGTTTAAAGTACCAGCGGGTAAATTGGTTGGCGTCATTACTATTCTGCTTAGTCTGGGTATGCTGGCACTCTACTTACCAGGTATGCCGTCAGCACTCGTCGCTATTGAGTGGTGGATCTTCCTTGGCTGGACAGTTTTAGGGGCTGCATTATATGGCTATGCTACTATGAAAAACCCTGGCAAGAGTAAAGAGATCATGGATCATGAACTACATGAACTAAAAATTGCTAACCAGCAGTGGCTAAAAGAAAACCCATATAAAAACTAGTTGTATCTGAATTCGCTATATAAAAAAGCCTAACGTCAAACGTTAGGCTTTTTTAGTTTACTCAATTAAATAACCATGTCTCTTAAAATCATTATAAATGAGTTTGTGCGTAAGGACACTATCATGATCAGCTTATGACTTCTCATCGTCTTTAAGGACTTCTGGGTTTATGTCTACTTTCGACGACGCTTCTACTTTATTTGCTTCTACTGCATCTGCTTCAGCTGTATATGATTTTTTCTTGATCAGTTTGACTTTAGGGCGCTTAGGAATAGGCTCGACATGCTTCACCGCTGCACCAACGGCAGGTTTTTTAAGGGCTTTTTTGATTCGCCGTACGGCGATTGCATCGGCTCTGGCTTGCTCTTCTGCTATCGCCGCCTCATGTAAGCTTTGATAGACTGCAAGCGTTTTTTCGATCATCTCACGCATCGTGAATTGGTTGGTCATTTCAGGACGAGTCACACTCTCTAACTGATTGCGTACAGCTTTGCATAACGAGTTAGCATTGTGTTTTTTGACCAGTCCTTGCGGATAGAGCGGTTGTAGGATTTCACTAAAGGCTGCCTGATCCCAACCAATCACAGGTGTGCCCAAGTGGATCGCTTGTAGGGCGTTGATACCAATTGATTCAGGTTCGTTGGCAAGCGCCATAACGATGTTGGCGGCTGAGAGCCATTCGCGCATATCATTACGCTTGCTGCCCACATAGGTAATACGTTCAGAGAGTCCCAAGCTATTGGTACGCTGACGAAAGTCTTCATGAATGACATCACCATCTCTATAATCATCATCCATAATAATGACATGAATATTGGGAAACTGCTCTTGCAGGTTGCCCAAAATATCAATCAGCCACTCTTGACCATACTCATTTCCGATAACTGTTGGAAAAACGAGCCACTTCTTATGCTCAAGCTCAGGATATTCGGCAAACGTATGACGTAGCCAATAGACCGAAGGATTGTGCCGATAAGGATAACGTCGAGTATCAATGCCGCGATGGATACGTACGACTTTTTTTGGGTCTACATCTTCTCGGCGCAGGCCTTTGTGTAGGTATTGGGTGACACTATCAGATACGGTAATAATGGTATCGACATTGAGTAGCGCTTGGGAGTACTTATTGATGGGGTAGAACCCATACATGGTGGAGACCAGCTTTGGGAAATGCTTAACTCGTGCACGTCGCAGCGCTAAATGCAGTATCCATGCAGGGGTACGCGAATGTATATGAATAACATCAGGTTCATACTTTTCGATCAGGTGCCGTAGTGCTGAGACTTGCAGCAATGACAACCAAGACTTTTTATTCATATGTAGCTGATGATAGATATTACCATCGCGCTTGAGCCGTCTGACCAGATCATTGCTCTCATCTGCACTAGAGACGATGATAGAGGTATGCTCGTTTTTGACCAATGCACGCCCAAGGTGAAAAATACCGCGCTCGGATTCATCATGCTTCAAAGACGACAGTAAGCGCATAATCTTCATAATAGCGTTGGTCACCGGTTAAGAATATTGAGCTGCTATTGTCAGTTAAAAGCGATTAAAACTCAACCATCAAGATACAAAGATGACTCAGAGGTTTGGTTTCTCAAGATATATCAGTATGCCTGTCTTGGCTGACACGCTAAAACTTACTAACGACGCTTTTGTAAATGTTCAGCATTGGGCAGTACTTGCTTCTCGCTCAAGTACTTCCAATAGCGCTGCGGGAGATACTGTCTATGTAGCTTGGAGTTTTTGCGCTCTTTGATATTGACGTTGGTAAAATAACCCTGCCAAAATTTTTGATAGCGCTGCTCATCAGGGCTATGAATACTGGCAGGATTGCGTAGTACAGCATCGTCAAGATCAGTAATGGTCTGTAGCGGTGCAGGGCGAGTAGGCGTGCTATTACTTTTATCATAATAAATGCCATAACCACGCGTCAGATCATAGATTGCCCAGTGTTGATCTTGATAACGTTGGCGAAAATGCTCTCCGATCAGTGGCAATACATTAAAGTCAGGTTCGACCCGCGCAAAATAGATATCATCAGTCGTGTGCTCAAAGCGTACAAATGCCTCCATACGATGCTTTTCGCGCCCGACCGACTTGACCGTTTGTGCTAACTCTAGAACGTCTAAATGACCTAAATCTTGTATGATCTGACGGCTAGGGTAATCGATGGCATACTTGACCACACGAAACAACGTCGTACCGATATCATCCTTCTCCGACAAGAACCCCCATAAAAGATTGCGCATACCAGAGCGTCCTAGCAACGTATTTAGCTTTACCAACACGCGCTCAGCGTTGCCTTCATCCATAGCAACGCTAGTCGCTTGCGCTATTAAGGAAGGCACATAACAGTCTTGAGCGGTGAGCTTTAATGAAATGTCGTTTTGCAATCGGTTGGCATAGACATAAAATACCGCACTGAGCCACCCCTCAAAACTTGGTTCATATAGCACGATACTAGGCGTTAACTGACCGATAGCGTAAGCGTCGTTTTGCATAAGTGCTGACATGGTTGGTCCTACATTTTTATGGTAAATAGTTATCGCAAATAACCATCATAAATACCGTAGCGGAAAGGCTATTTTTTTAGCAAACACTATCTAAAACAAAGCCAACTGTCCGCTACGTTGATCTTTAAACTTGGTCTGTGTTTGTGCCAGTACATATTGACGAAAATTATCGCGCGTCAAGTGAGCCAAATGCTCGTTCTTGCCAGTGGTGGCGATAAAGTATTTGGCACGGTTGACCGCAGCGCCCATCTTTTTTAGGTGATGTAGGGTCAATTGGTTAAACCGACGCGCCTTCACAATTTTCTTGGCAGTTTTGGTACCGATACCTGGTATACGTACAATCATCTCATAAGTCGCTGTTTGAATATTGACTGGGAAATGCTCGCGATGACGTATCGCCCAAGCCAGTTTTGGATCACAATCTAAATCCAAGAATGGTGACTCTGGCTCGACAATCTCGTGCGCGCCAAACCCATAAAAACGCATTAACCAGTCTGCTTGATATAGGCGGTTCTCTCGCACCATAGGCACAGGAGTACCAATTGCAGGCAATCGGTTGTCAGAGAGCATCGGTACATAACCTGAATAGTAGACACGCTTTAGATCATAGGTTTTATAAAAATGACTGGATAGCCGTATCACCTGTAAGTCGGTCTCATTACTCGCCCCAACAATCATTTGACTGGTCTGACCTGCGGGCGTAAATTTAGGTGCTTTTTTGTGGGTTTTACGACTCTCACGGATAGTGATAATCTCTTCTTTAACCGTTTCCATCGGCGCTTTTAATTGCTCATGTGATTTTTCTGGCGCAAGCAAAGCCAATCCTGATTTGGTCGGAATCTCGATATTGACGCTCAGTCGGTCAGCATAGAGTCCTGCCTCTAGCAGCAGTTCCTTTGATGCACCAGGTATGGTCTTTAGATGAATATAACCGTTGAAACGCTCACGAGTACGTAGGAGTTTGGCAACTTCGACTAGTCGCTCCATCGTATAGTCGCCATTTTTGAAGATACCAGAGCTCAGGAACAGCCCTTCGATATAGTTGCGACGATAAAACTGCATGGTCAAGTCCACGACTTCTTCGACACTAAACGCCGCACGCGGGGTGTCGTTGCTTTTACGTGAGGTGCAATACGCACAGTCATAAATGCAGTGGTTGGTCAACAGAATCTTTAGCAAGCTGACGCAGCGACCGTCTTCGGTATAGCTGTGGCAAATACCAGTGGCTGAGGCATCGCCTAAACCGCCGCCTTGATTTTTACGCGTACCAGCCGAGGATGAGCAAGACACATCGTATTTTGCTGCATCGGCCAAAATATTAAGTTTGCCCTGTAATCTTTCATAATTGATGTTTGCCATAAGTCGGTTATTACCAATTAATTAATGAACGACTATTTTACCAAAATATGTATTAAGTCATTGTATTAATAGGAAAATTAATGAAACAACACGACAGATAGTGTCGTATACGACAATGGGATTAGGAGGGAGGTGATGGGTATAATTATCAATACTGATTGATGTAAATTATGGAAAGAGGATTAAGAGCCAGTTATACCATGCCAATATTAGAAGAGTCATATATTAAAACAGGTCTTGAACATTCAAGACCTGTTTTAGAGCGATACGTATAAAAAACATACGCTATAGTCGAGGCAGATACTTACTGAACCTTCGCACGTATGACAACGGTTTGATTGCCATTGGCATTAAGGTTTGCCAAGTTCCATTTCAAACCAGAGTAATTTTCTTGTATGGTGACCGTATTGCCAACTTGCTGGATGGTTTGATAGGTGTCGCCGCCAATGGTGGCAAGTGTCGGTAGCGGGCTATTCAACGATACCAACTGCACGCCGCTAGGGAGTGAGATCATAGCATTAATATCATTAACGGGCTGCGCTGTGGTATTGGTATAGGTGGTGTGATATTCAATGACATCACCTGGAGCAATATGATTGGCAGGCACAGCGACTTCACGGCCAGTACCATTTTTCATGATTTTCATCACTTTGGTGTTCGCGTTTACGACACCAGGCGTACTAAACGTAGGGGTCAACTGCAGGGTGTCTAAGGTAGTCGTAGTTACTTGACTCGTTGTAGGCTGATTGGTAATGACGGTTGTCGCTGGCGCGTTTATGACTGGTAGCTGAGTGGCTCTGGTTACAGGTAATACTTGTGTCACGGTATTGATAGGTGTGGCGATGACATCTACTTTAGTAACACTGTTGGTCATCCGATTGGTCACGGGTACGCTTGTCACCGTCGTGCTACCTTGAGTGATGACTGCGCTGTTGGCACCTTGGCGAACGACATAGCGTGGCACGTTTGTGACCTGCGTCACCGCATAAGGCATACCATCTTGCATCGTGATGCCGTTTGGTGTTGCCGTGATAGTGGCTGTTTGACCATTGGAGTATTGCTCAACCACCGTGGTACTACTGCCTGCAGATGAGCTGATAGCGATTTCAGGCGCAGCATGTGCTGAAGAGGCGGCAAGTATCGTACCTGCGAATATGGCAGATACAGTGTTGGTTAGCGCTGTTGGTATATAAGTTCTCATGGTCATAATAGACTCCTTAGCAGTATCAATAAACAAAGTAGCAGTAAGTAAAGCAGCAATAAATAATGCCCAGATAAGCGAAACCCCCGCCAATTGACACCACAAAGTATGCCAAATAACGAGGGTATCAGTACTGACGATAGCCGGTGTCTATGATCAGACCATCATTATCTTGAGTAATGAGCAACGCAGTATGAACTTATTCGAAAGCTCATAGATGTGACGTAGCGTCGACTGTGTTCAATATCAACGATGCTCAATATCACAATAATGGCGCACTCATAAACTCAAATAATTATGCGCCAAAACAAATCATGTATAAAAGCTGCATTGTGTAACCAAAGCGGTATAAATGCTATCAATGCGTAATGTCATTTTTCGTTATGACATGGGTTGCATTGAGGACATGCACTAGATCGAAAATCGCATCTATGATGATGAAAAATGTCTACAATTGAATCGAGCGGCTACTTACAAAGTAAATGTTTATTGTCTGGCAGTATAAAGCCTTAACTAATAATGTACTGCTTAAATTGCCTGCCATTCAGAGCGTATGATTAATCGTAGATAACTTTCATGACTTCGTATTCAACCACACCTTTTGGGGTTTCGATGCGTACTTCATCGCCTTCAAACTTACCAATCAGACCGCGCGCGATTGGTGAGTTGACTGAGATTTTACCTGCTTTAAAATCAGCCTCATCATCACCAACGATTTTGTACTGCTTTTCTTCTTCAGTGTCCATGTTTTCGATCACGACGCTGACACCAAAGACAATACGACCTTCTTTTGGTAGTGTTGAAGGATCGATGACTTGAGCGCCACCAAGTTTGGCTTCGATATCACGGATACGTGCTTCACAAAACCCTTGTTGCTCGCGAGCAGCATGGTATTCAGCGTTCTCTTTTAGATCGCCATGTTCACGTGCTTCAGCAATCGATGCTGTGATACGTGGACGGTCGACACTTTTTAACTGTTTTAATTCGGCTTCTAAAGCCGCATGTCCTTGCGGAGTCATTGGGTAACGTTGCATGTTTTTTCCTTAAACCAATAACACCACACCACCTCATAATGAGATGGTGTCAGTGCTGTTGCAATGGATATAAAATATAAAAGAATGATAATTAAGACGTCGTAATAAGTAAGCTGACTATCATTTATGAGTGTATCTCACCTCAATTTAAGCATAGCCACGCTTAAGCTTACGTAATAAAAAGCATAGTCGCAATATTGCCACTATGCTTTTGGGTCTATCATGATAAAGGTGTCGCTCTCTGGCAGCGCTCGGTTGTATTTAGCGATGCCTTTGTGAGCGATTAGGCAAGCCTAATGGTTATGCTTAATCTACTGAAATTATTCTACCAAGTCAATAGAACTAGCCAATAGACTTTGCTTGCTCATGCAAATCTTGTAACTTATAGACATCAAACGGTAAGTCAATCGCGTAAGATTTACAAACCGCATCGGCTGCACCTAACGTGGTGACATAGAATACCTTGCCCTGTAGCGCACTGCGGCGAATAGAGAACGAGTCCTCTTGTGCCTGCTTGCCTTCAGTTGTGTTGATGATAAGGTCAATTTTGCCGTTTTTCAAGGCGTCAACGATATGCGGGCGACCTTCAGTGACCTTGTTGATTTGCTGACATTCGATACCAGCGTCGCTCAGTACTTTTTGCGTGCCAGTGGTCGAGACAATCTTAAAGCCAAAGTCTGCAAGCTGACGAGCAATCGGAGCAATTTGGGCTTTGTCACTATCACGAACTGAGATAAAGACCGTTTTTGTCTCGCCTTCAGTCGGTAGACCTGGCAGACGCTCATTACTACCGATAATGGCCTTGTAGAATGCTTCGCCAAAGGTTTTGCCCACGCCCATAACTTCGCCCGTTGATTTCATCTCAGGACTCAAGATTGGGTCAACACCTGGGAACTTGGCGAATGGGAATACCGCTTCTTTGACCGCATAGAATGCTGGAACGATTTCAGTGGTAAAACCTTGGTCTTTAAGCGAAGTACCAGCCATACAGCGCGCTGCAACCTGTGCTAACGAAGTACCGATACACTTAGAGACAAACGGTACTGTACGTGCAGCACGTGGGTTCACTTCTAGGATATATACCGTTTCACCTTTTACTGCGAACTGTACGTTCATCAGACCGATAACACCTAGCTCTTTTGCCATGGCGACCGTCTGTGCACGCATCACATCACATAGCTCTTTAGACAGTGAGTATGGTGGTAGTGAGCATGCTGAGTCACCTGAGTGGACACCAGCCTGTTCGATATGTTGCATGATACCGCCGATGACGACATCAGTACCATCACATACACAGTCTACGTCGACTTCGATAGCATCATCTAAGAAACGATCTAGTAGGACAGGCGCTTCGTTCGATGCTTGTACCGCAGTACGTAGGTAATGTCTTAGCTCGTCTTCGTTGTAGACGATTTCCATCGCGCGGCCACCTAGTACATAAGATGGACGTACAACCAATGGATAGCCTACATCTTTTGCTTTAACCAAGCCGTCTTCTAAGCTGGTCGCTAGAGCGTTTGATGGCTGTACTAAATTCAGCTGCTGAATCATGTGCTGGAAGCGTTCACGATCTTCGGCACGGTCGATTGCATCTGGGCTAGTACCGATGATTTTAACGCCTGCTGACTCTAGTGCACGAGCAAGTTTCAATGGCGTTTGACCACCGAACTGGACAATCACGCCATCAGGGTTTTCGATACGAACGATCTCTAACACGTCTTCTAACGTGATTGGCTCAAAGTATAGACGGTCAGAAGTGTCATAATCGGTTGAAACCGTTTCAGGGTTACAGTTGACCATGATGGTCTCGTAACCATCTTCACGCATGGCAAGCGCTGCATGTACACAGCAGTAGTCAAACTCAATACCTTGGCCGATACGGTTAGGGCCACCGCCGATAACCATGATTTTCTTTTTGTCTGTTGGGTTTGCTTCACATTCGCTATCGTAGGTCGAGTACATATAAGCAGTGCTAGTAGCAAACTCTGCTGCACAGGTATCTACACGCTTATAGACTGGATAGACGTTTAGATCCCAGCGCTTTTTGCGTAGCTGCTTCTGTGAGATGCCAAGCAATTTAGCCAAGCGCAAATCTGATAAGCCTTTACGTTTAAAGCTACGTAGATTTTTCTCGTTCAAGCCGCCAAAACCAAGTGATTTTACGGTAGCTTCTGTTTTGACGATGTCTTCGATCTGTACCAAGAACCATGGGTCAATCTTGGTAAAGTTAAACACTTCATCGACACTCATACCGACGCGGAATGCATCAGCAACGTAGTAGATACGCTCAGGTGTTGGAATGGTTAGGCGGTTAATGATTTCGCTACGCGCTTTTTCGGCACTTACTTTTGACAAGTCAATTTGCTCGTCAAAGCCATCCGCACCTGTTTCCATACCGCGCAATGCTTTTTGCATAGACTCTTGGAAGTTACGACCAATCGCCATCACTTCACCGACCGATTTCATCTGAGTCGATAGGATGTTGTCTGCTTGTGGGAATTTTTCGAAGTTAAAACGAGGTATCTTGGTCACGACATAATCAAGTGCAGGCTCAAAACTGGCTGGCGTTTTGCCACCAGTGATGTCGTTTTGCAATTCGTCTAGCGTGTAACCAATGGCTAGTTTCGCTGCGATTTTGGCAATCGGGAAGCCAGTGGCTTTTGAGGCTAGGGCAGACGAGCGTGACACGCGTGGGTTCATCTCGATGACCACCATGCGACCAGTATCAGGGTTGATACCGAACTGTACGTTTGAGCCGCCAGTTTCTACACCGATCTCACGCAGTACTGCTAATGACGCATTACGCATGATTTGGTATTCTTTGTCCGTCAAGGTCTGTGCTGGCGCAACGGTGATTGAGTCACCGGTATGCACGCCCATTGGGTCAAAGTTTTCGATAGCGCAGATGATGATGCAGTTGTCGTTTTTGTCACGAACCACTTCCATCTCGTATTCTTTCCAACCAATCAATGATTCATCGATCAATAATTGATGGTTTGGAGACAAATCAAAACCGCGCTCACAGATTTCAATGAACTCATCGCGGTTATAGGCGATACCGCCGCCTGAACCACCCATCGTGAATGATGGACGAATAATACACGGATAGCCCATTTTTTCTTGAGTAGCAAAGGCTTCTTCCATGGTTTCAGCGGTTTCAGCGCGAGGGCACTCAAGGCCGATACGCTTCATGGCTTTATCAAACAAGTTGCGGTCTTCTGCCATCTCGATTGAGTCTTTGGTCGCGCCAATCAACTCGCAGTTATACTTGGTCAATACGCCGTGCTTGTCTAGCTCTAGCGCACAGTTTAGAGCTGTCTGTCCGCCCATCGTTGGCAAGATTGCATCTGGACGTTCTTTGGCAATGATTTGCTCAACGGTCTGCCAAGTAATCGGCTCGATATAGGTCGCGTCAGCCATGACAGGGTCAGTCATGATGGTCGCAGGGTTTGAGTTGACCAAGATGACGCGGTAGCCTTCTTCTTTTAGTGCTTTACACGCCTGTGCGCCTGAATAGTCAAACTCACATGCTTGGCCGATGACGATAGGGCCTGCGCCAATGATAAGAATGCTTTTTATGTCGGTACGTTTTGGCATAGTTAGAGCTACCTTCGTTTGGGTGATAATTTGAGTAATCTTTATTTTTAGTAACGCTCAAGGCGTTTGATACTTGCAGTGCTTTATTTAGTGCCGCTTGAAGCGCTATGGACGATTCAAGCGTTTACTTATTATGTAGTTATAATCAACCGTTTACGCTTGGGCAGTTTTAGATGCTTCCATCATATCCGCAAACTTATCAAACAATGGCGCGCAGTCATGTGGACCAGGGCTGGCTTCTGGGTGACCTTGGAAGCTAAATACAGGCTTATCGGTCAACTCGATACCTTGGTTAGTACCATCGAATAATGAGCGATGAGTAGATTTAACGTTGTCAGGTAGCGTGTCTTCATCAACCGCAAAGCCGTGGTTCTGACTGGTAATCATAACCGTACCAGTCGCTAAGTCTTGTACTGGATGGTTGGCACCATGATGGCCAGTTTTCATTTTGATGGTATTTGCGCCGCTTGCTAGACCAATCAGCTGATGGCCTAAGCAGATGCCAAACGTTGGGACGTCAGTTTGTTCAATGATGTGACGTACCGCATCGATAGCGTAATCACAAGCTGCAGGATCACCAGGGCCGTTTGATAAGAAGATGCCATCTGGATTCATCGCTAGCACGTCTGCGATAGGGGTCTGTGCTGGTACAACCGTCACGTGACAACCGCGGTCGACGAGCATGCGCAGGATGTTTGTTTTGCTACCGAAGTCATAAGCAACGACGTTGTATTTAGAATCGATGTGAGTGCCAAGTTGCTTAAAGAAGCCGCCAGTACCGCTATCATGACTACCATGAATATCACGGTTGAGTAGGGTGTCTGATAAATCCCAGGTACCTGCTGTCCACTCGAAGTTCTCTTTAGTACAGCATTCTTTTGCCAAGTCCATGCCTTTTAGACCTGCAAAGCCTTTCGCTAACTCAATCGCTTTTTGCTCATCGTCGCTACTGATAGTCTCACCATCTGATGCGGTCATGATACAGCCGTTCTGTGCACCTTTATCACGTAATAGACGTGTTAGCTGACGCGTATCAATTTCAGCGATAGCCACTGTCTCATTACGCTGTAAATAGTCGCTAAGTGACTCTGAGTTACGGAAGTTAGAGGTTGCCATGGTGGCATCACGGATGATAAGACCGTCTGCCCATACTTTGTGACCATTGCCAGATTCTGTGTCCTCGCTATTGGTGCCTGTATTACCGATGTGAGGGTAAGTCAAAGTCACCAGCTGGCGGGCATAACTTGGATCGGTTAGGATTTCTTGATACCCTGTCATGGCTGTGTTAAATACCACTTCACCAATACGATGACCTAGGCTGCCGATACTGACACCGCGAAAGATTGTACCGTCTGCTAGTGCCAAAATTGCTTGTATTTCTGCCGATGAATTCAAGGATTGCCTCCGCTGTTATTGGTGAGTGCCATCATGTTTTGTTGGACTAAAATTGCTCCGTATCCTTTTATTTACGGCATTTGACTGTTGTCATATAAAAGTAAAAAAAGGGCGATACACAAAAATTTTCCACAAAAAAGCGAGAAGACATTATTGATGAAAACTACAAAACCCACTAGATAGTGAATAGGTAACTTGCATCATGTCCGCTCGCTTAGGCACAGATTTTGCGTATTATATACAAAATAGTAACTTATGGCTAGTATCAAGGGCAAACTGAGTGATTAAAACTGGTAGTGGACAGACAGCCCGTAATAGTCAGGCGCAAGATTGGTTGTGATGAGAAGCTGATCGTTATAGCTTTTGGTCAAATACATACTACTGGCAACCCCTAGTGCTGCACCAGCAAATACATCAGCCACATCATGTTTTTCAGCTTTAACACGGCTATAACCCACAAAAGTTGCGCCAACATAAGCTGGAATACTATATTCTAATCCATAGCGTTTATGAATGAAGCTTGCGCCCTGAAATGCCAAAGAAGTATGTCCTGATGGGAAGGAGTCATTGTCGCTATGGTCAGGGCGCTCTTTATTAATGGTTGACTTCACAGCATAGGTCACGGCAAGATTGGTAGCAAATGATTGATAAAATTGCTGACGTCCCTCTTTATCATTCATATAATGCGTGCTGCCATAAGCAATGGCAGGTATGGCAACCGCAACAATGTCACCGGCTCTCTCCAAACTTGAGGTATCTTCAGCATAACTGGGCGCGGTGATGATCACACTACTTGCCAACAAGATAATAGGTACGTGTGTTTCGCGAAGCATGGATGCGTCCTTAGTAGGGTAGCGGTACTTGTTAGGGCAGGCGCTACGATAGCAAAATGAGAATGTTGGCCTTGCTAATTGTACTATAAAGTGGACACACGATAAGGTATTAAATGGGACTGTATACTGTAAAATATATTTTTTATGGCTATGGTCCAAAGTGAGATGGTTCTTTGACATGCGAATCAAATAAGCATAAAAATGATTGTGGTATAACCAATGACTTACTCCAAAATAACATTATCCTTACTAAGGAAAAACGATGATATTTAAATATTTAGGCAAAACCCCTGAGTTTGCTGTACCGTTCAACGGTTGGATTGCTGACTCGGCACAAGTAATCGGTGATGTGTATCTGGGTCATCAAGCCAATGTTTGGTTTGGTGCCGTGATACGCGGTGATAATGATCGTATTCATATCGGCGACTATAGTAATGTGCAAGAAAATAGTGTGATTCATACCGATGCAGGCATAAAGGTCACAGTCGGCAATTATGTTACCATCGGCCATCTGGCAATGCTACACGGCTGTGAAGTCGGTGATAATAGCTTGATTGGCATTGGCGCTGTGGTACTTAACAATGTCAAAATCGGTAAAAACTGTCTGATAGGGGCGAAAGCCTTAATTACTGAAGGTCAGGTGATTCCTGATAACTCGCTAGTGATGGGCGCGCCTGCAAAAGTAGTCAAGACGCTGACAGATGAGCAAGCAGCGATGCTAAAAATGTCAGCGCTACATTATGCTGAGCGTTGCCAGAAATTTAAAACAGGCTTAACAGAAATAGCGATGCCTGACTAAGGGTAAGTAAACGAGCTAAGTTTAAATAGATAGACGATAGGGTGCATACTTATTTCATTGATAGACTGTTCAATTAATACGGTCAGCCTTAGTAGATAACTGTACCCAATTTTATTAAATAATTCATATTTTTTCGCAACCAACGATAAGGTCTCACCATGCAGGCAAATCAAGCACAAACACAACAAAAACAACTGGCATTATTTGATTTAGATCATACATTACTTGATGTCGATAGCGATTATCTCTGGGGTGAGTATATCGTAAAGCATGACCTTGTCGATGAGGCGCAGTACCGCACTGCCAATCAGAAATTTTATAATGACTATATTGAAGGTACGCTAGACGCGACAGAGTACAATGAATTCGTCGCGCAGTTTTTGAGCAGTCTGCCGCTTGATAGACTTGATGAGCTAAGAGAAGACTATATTAAAAGCGAAATCGAGCCACATATTCGCCCAAAAGCGATGGAAGCGTTGTGCCAGCACATTGAGCAAGGGCACGATGTGGTGATTATTTCTGCGACCAATGATTTTGTGGTATCGGCTATTGCCAAGCGTTTTGGCGTGGAAGAAGCCAATGTATTGGCAACGCCATTAGAGATCAAAGACAATCGCTATACAGGTAAGCTAACTGACAGACCAAACTTCCAAGCGGGCAAAATATACCATTTAGATAAATGGCTAAATAAACAGCAAACCTCTGGCATCACCTTTGAAAAAACGTATGCGTATTCAGATTCCAAAAATGATATTCCGTTACTCGAATGGGCTGATGTGGCCGTTTGCGTATCACCTGATGATGCGTTACATGCGCATGCTTTGGCACATCGCTGGGCAGTAGAAGATTGGTCAATTTAGATTATTTAAGCTAGTAATAGTAGCAACATTAGCAATAGCGTTAATTAGCGAACCATTTAGCATCAATCTCATTTAAAATAGCGCCACATTCATTATTTATTTTTTTAGAAAAACAGGAACATTTATGGAAATCAATCCGTATCAAGAGCAAATTAAAGATTTATCAGAGCGTGGGCAGGATTTGCGGAGGTATCTTTGACTTCGATGGTAAGCAAGAACGCTTAGAAGAAGTTAATTTAGAGTTAGAAAACCCCGAGCTATGGAATGATCCAGAGCGCGCGACCAAGATTAATAAAGAAAAAAGTCACCTTGATGGTGTCATCGATGTGGTAGTGTCACTTGAGACGACATTAGAAGATGCGTCTGCCATGCTAGAGTTGGCAGTCGAAGCAGAAGATGAGTCATTGCTAGCCGATGTGCAGAGCGAGCTAGATAGCGCTGAGAAACGTGTTGCTGATTTAGAATTCCGCCGAATGTTTAGCGGTGAGATGGATCCAAATAACTGCTACTTGGATATTCAGTCAGGCAGTGGCGGTACTGAAGCGCAAGATTGGGCTGAAATGCTGCTGCGCATGTATACACGCTGGGCAGAATCACATGGCTTCAAAGTAGATGTGATTGAAGTGTCATCAGGTAGCGTGGCTGGTATTAAGTCGGCAACCATTGAGATCAAAGGCGATTATGCGTTTGGTTGGTTGCGTACCGAGATTGGCGTTCACCGTTTAGTGCGTAAATCACCATTTGATAGTAATAATGGTCGTCATACCTCGTTTGCTGCGGTGTTTGTCTCGCCTGAGATTGATGACAACGTCGAGATTGATATCAATCCAGCAGATTTGCGTATCGATACCTATCGTTCATCTGGGGCGGGTGGTCAGCACGTAAACACGACAGATTCTGCGGTACGTATTACCCATGAGCCATCAGGTGTGGTAGTGACCTGTCAGAATGAGCGTAGTCAACATGGTAACAAAGCCACGGCGATGAAAATGCTACGTGCTAAGCTCTATGAGCTGGAAATGCAAAAACGTATGGAATCGCAGCAAGCGGTAGAAGATGGCAAGTCTGACGTCGGCTGGGGCAGTCAAATTCGCTCATACGTGCTCGATGACTCACGTATCAAAGACTTGCGTACGGGTGTTGAAACCTTTAACACTGGTGCGGTGCTAGATGGTGACCTCGATCAGTTTATCGAAGCGAGTCTAAAAGCAGGACTGTAAAAGGCTGTTTTAAATAAGCAGCCGTTTTAAAATAGTAACTAATTGAAATAGTAACCAATATTTAATTAAGGAAAATTATGCCAAGCGTTAATAATTATTTTGATGATAAAGTGACTTCTATTGCTTTTCAAACGGCTACCAAGCCTGCGACTGTCGGCGTCATGGAAATTGGTGAGTATGAGTTTGGCACCAGTGAATTTGAAACCATGAGCGTGGTGAGCGGTGCATTGACCGTAAAATTACCAGAGAGTGATGAGTGGCAAACGTTTAACGCTGGCGAGCAGTTTACCGTTGAAGCTAATCAGAAGTTCCAAGTAAAAGTAGACGTCGAAACCGCTTATCTATGTGTATATGGTAAATAACGACTTCTAAGTTATAGCAGTATCAAAACGAAAAAAGCCAAGTATTTGATGCTTGGCGTTTTTTGTGGGCATTTCATTCTCTAGCTCACTCTTTATAAGTCCTTACGGTACTGAACCATATCTGTCTGAGTCGCAATGGCATCATAGAGTTTACGAGCGGTGGTGTTGCTTTCTTGTGTCGTCCAGTAGACACGGTTGCAGTCCTTATCCTTAGCAAAGGAGTATACATGTTCAATCAATGCACGTCCTACGCCTTGACCACGGACATTATTCGCGACATATAAATCTTCTAAGTAACAACACGCGTTAGTATTCCATGTGTTGGGATGCAGTACCACATGGGTAATGCCTACCAAAATACCATCCCTCCACGCCCCAAATCCATAAACAGAGACGTCATCATCAAGCAGATTGCGCCACGTCGTCTCCGTCGTGCTTGATGGCAAATTGGTTTCATAAAATGTCAGATAGTTTTGCCATAAGTGCGCCCAAAGATCGTGATCGGCGAGAGCGAGTGGCTTTATTTTCACAGGTGAATGGTTCATTTTTTATAAACTTAAGTCGTGAGTAATGCTGAATTATGCCTCAAAAGTACAGCACTTAGAACCCTTATCCCTATTTTTATCACTGCTTTATTTTACACAGCATTACACTTTGTCTGTGCCAAATAAACAGCAAAAACTACCGTCATTAATTATGCTAAAACCATGAATTCTCAAAGGTATATAGGTTTATGACAAAGGCAAAATTACAGACTAGCCAGCAGACAATGACCAAAGATGTGCGTTATGATTACGAGCATCTCGCACGCCGCGCTAATTTGCGTTATGTGAGTGACAATGAACCAGGCTACGAGCGTAGACGTTGGGGTCGCGGCTTTACTTATCGTGATGCAACAGGCAACACGGTCAAAGACAAAGCATTGCGTCAGCGTTTTGATGCATTGGTGATACCGCCTATGTGGTCAGAGGTGTGGATATGCCAAGACGAACGAGGCCATCTGCAATCAACAGGGCGAGACGAAAAATCGCGCAAACAGTATCTGTATCATCCGTCATGGAACAACATCCGTGACCAAGCAAAGTTTGATGCGATGATAGGATTTGCAGAGGCACTGCCCAATCTACGCGCGCAGGTGGAGGCAGATTTGGAAGCAGAGTCGCTGTCACGCACCAATGTGCTTGCTGCCGTTGTTAAATTGCTAGAGACCACTTTGATTCGTATTGGTAATAGCCGCTACGCCAAACAAAATAAAAGCTATGGTCTAAGTACGTTACGTAGTAAGCATGTTAGTGAAACCGACAATGGACTGGCGTTTGATTTCGTCGGAAAAAGTGCAAAAGAGCATCATATTGAGCTGCAAGATGAGCGATTGATTGACATCGTGCAAGCATGTTCTGAACTGCCAGGTTATCAAATATTCAAATACTTAAATGACAACGGTCATAAGCAAGTCGTTGACAGTAGTGATATCAATGACTACTTACGGATGCATACGTGCGGCATGGACTGCGAAAGTAAACTGTACAGCGCAAAGGATTTTCGCACATGGATGGCAAGTGTACTTGCAGCAAGCTACCTATATGATGAGCTACAAACGTCTGCAGGCGCTAGCATACTAGCCAGTGCACCAGAAAGCACTGAGCGACAGCAATTAGTTACTGATATGGTAAAAAGTGTGGCAGCAGAGCTGGGCAACACGCCGACCGTATGCCGTGCCTCTTATATTCATCCCATTGTCATTGAGCGTTTTTTGGCAGGACAGTTTTTTGAAACTTACAAACAAGCGCGCCGCGGTCGAACTAAGAAATACCAAAGCTGTGAAGAGAAAGCGTTATTAGGGTTTTTAAGAGCTGATGTTTAAGTGTGAGGTTTTAGACAATAATATTGAAGTGTTAATTCTTTAATAGGAAATTGAAAATATGTGGCAGTACTTTGGCTATTGATTGTAGGTGTCTTTGCGGATTTATAACGAATTAATGATAATTAGTTATAGATTATCTCTATTTCTATAAAATAAAAATGATACGTTATGTATTGAAATAAACGTAAAAATGCGTTACTAATAGAGCATGATAAATACGAACCTATGAAACGGTCTATAGGATGTGGCCGTTTTGCAATCATACAATCCCATTTTACTATTTCACCATTTTACCAGTGACCTGATATTGCTAAAGGATTAGCTTATGAACACCCCCTCTCAAACTCCGACGAATATTGATACAGATACTACCGTCACACCAAAAAACTATACCGATTACTATAATAATTTTGATATGGATACACTGCTGTCAGAAATATTTGGCGAGCATGTGGATGATCGTTTAAATGCTTATATGGCTTGCTGTGGTCGCCATGTACGCGATGGCCGCGCTGACAATGCTGCGTTAGTACACGAAGACACAGCAGGCAACATAACACGCATGAGTTTTGGTGAGCTTGACAAAGCAAGTGCTCAAATCGCTAACTTACTACAGTCGTATGGGGTAAAAGCGGGCGACAAAGTAGCGACTATGCTACCGCGCACGCCCGAGCTGCTAACCGTTGTATTGGCAACATGGCGTATCGGAGCCGTATATCAGCCGCTATTTACTGCTTTTGGTTATGACTCAATCAAATATCGGATGGATAAAGCCGATACCAAAGTCGTTTTTACTAACTTAGAAAATCGCAGCAAGTTTGAAGATTTGGCTGAGCAAACCAAAATGGTATTGGTCGGCAGTATAGAAGATGCTCAGACGTGGGGTGACGATCATTACAGCCAGTCTATGGCAGTGCAGTCGCAAACGATCGAACCAGTGATGCTCGATACGGATGCGCCATTTTTGCAAATGTTTACCTCAGGCACGGTTGGTAAATCAAAAGGCGTCAGCGTTCCGTTAGCCGCATTACCTGCTTTTTACCTATATATGCGTTATGCCATCGATCTACGCGAAGATGATCAATATTGGAACATGGCAGATCCAGGCTGGGCATATGGCTTGTACTATGCCATTACAGGGCCTCTGCTACTGGGCATCGCCACTTATTTTAATGAGGCAGGATTTGACGCGACTAATACCCGTGATTTTATGGTACGTCACAAGATTACCAATTTAGCCTCTTCACCGACGGCATTTCGAATGATGAAATCTAGCGGCGTATTTGATAATAAAGACAACAATGACGTTGACCTTGATACCAATGCCAAGCTGTCTTTGCGCTGCGCCAACTCAGCAGGGGAGACACTGAACACCGAAGTGGTCAACTGGGTCGAAACTTATCTAGACTGTCAGGTAAAAGATCAATATGGGCAAACAGAAACTGGCATGACTTGCTGTGCGCATCATGCGTTAACGCACGAGTCTCCAGTGGGGTCAATGGGAATGGCACTACCAGGTCATACGTTAGTGGTATTAGGTGATGATATGACTGTACTGCCAGATGGTGAGCAAGGACAGTTAGCAGTCGTGGTCAGTCAGTCGCCTGCGTTCTATTTCCGTGGTTATAGCTGGAATGAAAAACAAGCCTTTGTAGAGGATTACTATCTAACAGGCGATGTGGTCGAGCGTCATAGTGACGGTAGTTACTGGTTCTCAGGCCGTGATGATGACATTATTATTACCGCAGGTTACCGCGTCGGACCTACGGATGTCGAAAACACCGTATTAGAGCATGACGCCGTTGCAGAATCTGCGGCCGTGGGCGTGCCGGATGAAGTGCGTGGTCATACCATCAAGTCTTATGTGGTGCTAAAAGACGGTGTCGAAGGCAGTGAGCAAATCGCCAAAGAAATCCAAGAGCTGGTACGCAAACGCTTATCTACTCATGCGTATCCGCGTGAGGTTGAGTTTGTGACAGAACTGCCCAAAACGCCAAGTGGTAAGATTCAACGCTTTTTGCTACGTAGTCTGTCTGCTGCATGAATGAGTTGATAAAGCGTCTATAAATTTAATAGAAAAGTATCTAATAAGAAGCAAAATCTAAAGGAATAATCATGCAAGTTAAACAAAACAGCTTTTTGGTCACAGGCGGTGCATCAGGTTTGGGCGAGTCAGTGGCTCGGGCTATTGTCGATCAAGGTGGTAACGTCGTCATCGCTGACCTGAATAAGTCAGCAGGGCAAGCATTGGTTGCCGAGCTAGGTGATAGCGCACGTTTTGTGCGTTGTGATATCACCAACGGTGATGAAGTGCAATTAGCGGTTGAGCTGGCAGAGTCAGCTTTCGGCGGCTTACAAGGCTCAATCAACTGTGCGGGCATCGTAGTCGTACAAAAGCTTCTAGATCGTGATAACAACCCGGCAGATCTTGAGGCATTTAGCCGCGGGGTCAACATTAATTTGGTCGGTTCATTCAATGTTGCCCGTTTGGTCGCAGCGAGTATCGCCAAGCGTTTGGCCAGTGACAGCGCTACAGATGCCAATGCAGAAAAGAACCATATAGGAAAAAATGCGGATCAAGGTATTATTATCAATACGGCATCTATCGCCGCCTTTGATGGTCAAGTGGGCCAAGCCAGTTACTCATCGTCCAAGGCAGGCGTGGTTGGATTAACTTTACCACTTGCTCGCGAGCTGGCTCGTCACGGTATACGCGTGATGACTATCGCACCGGGTGTCTTCGCTACGCCGATGATGGAATCTATTCCAGAAAAAGCCCGCGAACAGTTGGAGGCGGGCGTACCTTATCCTAAACGTTTGGGCGCTCCCAATGAGTTTGCCAAATTGGTGACCCATATTATTGATAATGCCTATCTAAATGGTGAAGTCATTCGCTTAGATGGTGCCATTCGTATGGTCTAGCTCTTGTTGCTTTCATTATTTTCACACAAAATTGATCTACATAATATGGCATGATTCTTTGATACAGTATTATTAATTACTCTTGAGAGTTAATGATAAGGATCAAGTTTCATGTCATTTTTTTGCAAAAAATCTTACCAATTAAGCGAATCATATCCGCACTCGTTGCTAATACTTATCAGTATTAGCCTCATTTCCTTTGCGAGCACTAGCGCTATTGCCTATAGTGAAAGTCCATCAACATCCAATGATCCTATGCCATCCTCGACAGTTATTGATAAAGTTTTTGTGGATAAATCAGATCGTGTCTTACAGCTCATGGAGCGTGGCAATGTCATACGGTCATACCGTATTGCGCTTGGCGACAGCCCAGTTGGTCATAAACAGCAGGAAGGCGATCAGCGTACGCCGACAGGGATTTATACCTTAGATTATAAAAATGAGAACTCTATTGCGTATCGTTCCATTCATATTAGCTATCCAAATGCTGCGGACAAAGCACACGCAAAGTCGCTAGGCGTCAGCCCAGGCGGCGATATCATGATTCATGGACAAATGAATGGCTTTGGACATTTGAGCTGGTTGAACCAAAGCCGCGATTGGACTGATGGTTGTATCGCGGTTACCAATGACGAGATGGATACCATTATGGCAGCCGTTAAGGTTGGTACGGTGATTGAAATCGTTGAGTAAACGGTTTAAGTTTATGATAATTATAAGATGTAAGTATAAATTGATGCTTTATAAAGGATAGTTTTTCCCTATTTTAAATATCATTGTTTTTAGTAAGGTTTTATGGCGTAACTGTCTTGAAATAATTGTATATATACCTTATATAAATGACAGATAACAGAGGGCACTAGCGTCTAAAATGACCTCTGATAATACGAATTATAAAAGGATATACATATGAGATTTGAGAAATTCACTCAAAAACTGCAGTCCGCCATTCAAGAAGCACAGAGCCTAGCGTTAGGTCGCGATCATACCGGTATCGATCCTGTGCATTTGCTTGGCGTACTACTGCAAGATGAGTCTAATTTATCTATCTGTCAGCAAGCGGGTGCTTCTATTCCAGCGCTAAAAAATGGCGTTGCCAAGGCATTAGACAATCAGGCGACTATTTCGGAACCGACAGGTGACGTCAATCTAAACCCAAACTCGGTTAAAATCTTGAACTTGGCAGATCGTCAGGCTCAAAAAGAAGGCGATGATTTTATCGCGACTGAATGGGTGATGTTGGCACTCGCTGAGCAAGGCGAAACCAAAAAGATATTTGAAAGTGCCGGCGTAACGGCTAGCAAACTAAAAGCGGTCATTGAGCAGCTACGCGGTGATGATACGGTCAATAACCAAAACGCAGAAGATCAGCGCGATGCACTCAATAAATATACGATCAATCTGACTGAACAAGCAGAGCTGGGTAAACTTGATCCAGTAATCGGTCGTGACGAAGAGATTCGCCGTACTATTCAGGTACTGTCGCGCCGTACCAAAAACAACCCTGTACTCATCGGTGAACCAGGTGTCGGTAAAACCGCCATCGTAGAAGGATTGGCACAAAAAATCATTAATGGTGACGTACCAGAGGGTCTGCGCCGCAAAGAAGTGCTGTCGTTAGATCTAGGGGCGCTCATTGCAGGGGCAAAATTCCGCGGTGAGTTCGAAGAACGACTCAAAAGCGTATTGAGTGACTTAGCGAAGCAAGAAGGTAACGTCATCTTGTTCATCGATGAGCTACATACGATGGTCGGTGCGGGCAAATCAGAAGGCGCGATGGATGCAGGTAATATGCTAAAGCCAGCACTGGCACGCGGTGAGCTGCATTGTGTTGGAGCTACGACGCTGGACGAGTACCGTAAGTATATCGAAAAAGATGCTGCTCTTGAGCGTCGTTTTCAAAAGGTTTTGGTTGATGAGCCAACGGTCGAAGATACCATCGCGATATTACGCGGTCTAAAAGAGCGTTACGAGCTGCATCACGGCGTCGATATTCAAGACAGTGCCATCATCGCAGCAGCACGTATGAGTCATCGCTATATCACCGATCGCAAGTTGCCAGATAAGGCGATTGACTTGATTGATGAAGCAGCCAGTCGTCTGCGTATGGAGATGGACAGCAAGCCTGAGTCATTAGGTAAGCTCGATAGCCGCCTCATTCAGTTAAAAATGCAGCGTGAAGTGCTCAAAAATGAAGAAGACGCTGGTGCACAGGCCGAGCGAAAAGTGCTCGATGCCCAAATAGCTGAATTGGAAAAAGAGTATGCTGATCTCAATGAGGTTTGGCAAGCAGAGAAGGCATTGGTCAAAGGCAGTCAGCAGCTCAAAGACGAGCTGGACAAAGCCCGTATCGCCTATGATAAAGCCAGCCGTGAAGGCGACTACGAGACCATGAGTAAGCTGCAATACGAAACTATTCCGCAGCTTGAGCGTCGTATCCATGAGTCTGACTTGGCTGAGCAAAAAGAGCAGACAGGTGAAGGTAGCGGTGTCAAATTACTACGGAATAAGGTAACAGACAACGAAATCGCAGAAGTCGTGGCAGCGGCAACGGGCATTCCAGTCAGCAAAATGATGCAAGGTGAGCGTGATAAGATGATAGCCATGGAAGAAAAGCTCCATGAGCGGGTCATCGGTCAGAACGAAGCGGTCGAAGCCGTTGCAAACGCGGTACGTCGTAGCCGTGCGGGCTTGTCTGACCCCAATCGTCCTTCTGGTTCGTTCTTGTTCTTGGGACCTACGGGTGTTGGTAAAACTGAGCTCACCAAATCACTGGCAAACTTCCTATTTGACTCTGAAGAGGCGATAGTACGTATCGACATGAGTGAATATATGGAAAAACATAGCGTCAGCCGCCTAGTTGGTGCGCCTCCAGGTTATGTCGGTTACGAAGAGGGCGGCACATTGACGGAAGCGGTACGCCGCAAACCGTATAGCGTTATACTCTTCGATGAAGTGGAAAAAGCCCATCCCGATGTGTTTAATATCTTACTGCAAGTGCTGGATGATGGTCGCTTGACTGACTCACAAGGACGGGTGATAGACTTCAAAAACACCGTGATTATCATGACCAGTAACTTAGGGTCGCATAAGATTCAAGAGATGGTAGGTGAGAGCTACGATGATATCAAGGCAGAAGTGATGGATTCGGTTGGGCAGCATTTCCGTCCAGAGTTCGTCAACCGTATTGATGAAATTGTGGTCTTCCATCCGCTTGGTATGTCGCAGATGGCAGGTATTGCCGACATTCAATTAGATCGCTTGCGTCAGCGCATTCAAGAGCGTGAGATGGATATTGAGCTATCAGCCGATGCGATGAATAAATTGGTGGCAGTAGGGTATGATCCAGTTTATGGCGCGCGCCCACTCAAACGTGCCATCCAGCAAGAGATCGAAAACCCTTTGTCATTGAAGCTACTGGCGGGCGATTTCGTTGCGGGTGATATCATCAAAGTTGATGTTGGCGCAGATGACAAGCTGACTTTTGACAAGCTAAGAATGAGCTAATCACTTTAACGTTGACGCTTGTTTGACCTCATTATGTGCGCTAAATCAACCCTTTATCTACAATCGTAGGTAAGGGGTTTTTCGTTTAGACAATTATTTTACGCTACGATTCTTTTACGTTTTAAATCTCTCTTAACTATCAGGACTGTGCTATAAATAAATGACTAGCAATATAAGCGCAAACCTAATAAAGAGGAAAAACAATGACAACTCATATCGAGCGTATTAATAAACCTTTAGCATTGCCACTAGTAATCGCAGCTTTACTGTTCAGTACTGCAGCTTGCTCTAACTCTTCAACAGTAAACACCAGCAACAAAGTGACAGAGTATAAAGAAGTGCAAGTGCCTAAAGCGGATATGCAGGTAAGCGATGCTCAGGTCAGTCTAGAAAAGCCTGAGTTTACAACAAAGTCAGTGGCCACATTTGATGAGCCTTGGGCCATGGCCGCACTACCCAGTACCACCAACAAATCGCCACAGCTACTGGTCACCCAAAAAACAGGCGAGTTATTCATTGTGGATACCGCAACAGGTAGCAAAACACAGGTCGGAGGCGTACCTGAAGTTGCTTATGGTGGGCAAGGTGGTTTAGGAGACATTATACTAGCCCCAGACTTTGCGACTTCTAATGCTGTGTATCTAAGCTATGCAGAAGCAGGGACGGGAAGTGAGAGCAATACATTTGGTGCAAAAGTTATTAAGGCGACGCTCGCAGGACTAGATACTAATACGCCCACACTACAATCTATCACGCCCATTTGGGAGCAGTTTCCAAAAGTGACAGGACAAGGGCATTATAGTCATCGATTGCTATTTTCGCCGGATGGACGTTATCTATATATCAGCTCAGGCGAACGCCAAGACAAAGAACCAGCACAAGATATGAGCATGAATTTGGGTAAAATCATTAGACTTTATGCTGATGGTTCTGTGCCAAAGGACAATCCATTTGTCAGTGACAGCAATGACATTGCCTCTCAGTTCTGGACAATGGGCAATCGCAATGTACTTGGCATTAGATTTGATGAAAATGGCAGGCTTTGGGCCAATGAGATGGGGCCAAAGGGTGGTGATGAATTTAATCTGATTGAAAAAGGAAAGAACTACGGCTGGCCGATTGTCTCAAATGGTCGCAATTATTCAGGTACACCAATCCCAGACCATGACACTCGTCCTGATTTTGAGATGCCTAAAATTACATGGACGCCTGTTATCTCACCATCTTCACTCAGTCTATATACTGCTGGTAGCCATAACGACTTCCCAGCATTGCAAGGTGATTTTTTGATCAGTGGCTTGTCCTCGAAGGCGCTTATCGTAGTGCGTGTCAATGAAGATAATAGTGCTACTGAGCGTTATCGTTATGATATGGGTGAGCGTATTCGTAGCGTGATGGCAGTCGATGGGCAAGTGTGGGCGCTAGAGGATGGTGATGGCGGACAACTACTCAGATTAATGCCTAAATAGTCATTGGATTAGATGATTTATGGTTATGATTTTATGTAGTTATTCTAAAATAAGCATCAAATCTTTTAGAATAAACAAAAGGTTTTATCAAGTTTTATTTTGTAATTGATTGATAGTTAAAGCCTATTTTGTTAAGGTAATATTCCTTGAATTTTGAGACTTGCACATGGAAGAAGTAAAAGTAGGTAGATTGGGGCCTTTTCCACGGGTGAGCAAACCTGTGTTTATTACATCGTCACTGTTGATTATTGGATTTATTATTTTCGGTGCGCTTTTCACCGAAACAGCAGGGGCTGTCTTTAGTTTTTTACAGAACTTTATTACTGATAAGTTCGGTTGGCTATTTATTATATTAGTCAACGTCGCGCTTATACTTTGTGTTTACTTGGCAATGAGTCGCTACGGCGATATTAGGCTTGGTAACCAAACGGAGCGACCACAGTACAATCTGTTTTCTTGGATTGGTATGTTATTCTCTGCAGGTATCGGTATTGGCCTAGTATATTGGGGTACAGCGGAGCCGTTGTATCACTTTATGGCACCGCCGATGGGTGAGGCTGAGACAGTAGAAGCAGCCAAGCAAGCGATGAATATCTCGTTTATGCATTGGGGACTACATGCTTGGGCAATCTATACAATCGTAGCGCTGTCGTTGGCCTATTTCCATTTCCGCCGCGGTCTACCGTTATCGATTCGCTCCACTTTGTATCCTTTACTGGGTAAAAGAATTTATGGCCTATGGGGTCACACTGTTGATATCTTGGCTGTGTTCGGTACGATGTTTGGGGTGGTTACCTCGCTCGGACTTGGCGTCATGCAGATCAACTCCGGACTAGAAAAGCTGTTTGGTACGCCAAATAGTCTGACAGTACAGTTTGGCTTGATTGCCTTCATCACAGCGCTAGCAGCGGCTTCCGTTATGATGGGTCTGGACAAAGGTATCAAGCGTCTTAGTGACATCAACATCGGTTTTACAGTTGTATTGCTCGCGTTTATGGTTATTTTAGGACCAACGCTATTTATCTTTGATAGCTTTATCGAAAACATCGGTAACTATCTGACCGCGATTGTACCACTAGGTACATGGGGCGAGTCTTATAGCGAAACGGATTGGCAGAGCGGCTGGACAGTGTTCTATTGGGCATGGTGGGTTAGCTGGGCACCATTCGTTGGTATCTTTATCGCCCGTATTTCTCGTGGTCGTACCATTCGTGAATTTACGCTTGGCGTATTGTTAATCCCAATGCTTATCTTGTTCTTCTGGTTTACGACTTTTGGCGGCGTTGCTATTCACATGGAGCTTGCTTCTGCTGTGACAGGTATCAGCCCAGGGTTGGTCGAAGCGGTACAAGCAGACAGTGGTAGTGCTATCTTTAAATTGGTTGAGTACTATCCGTTGGCAAAACCTATCACGCTATTGATTGTGGTTATGATCATGCTATGGTTTGTGACCTCATCGGATTCAGCCAGTTTTGTTATCGATATGCTGACAGCTGGTGGTGATACCAATCCACCAAAAATTCAGCGTTTGTTTTGGGCAACGACAGAAGGCATTATCGCGGCTATATTGTTAGCAGCTGGCGGACTTTCTGCCCTACAGGCGGCAGCTATCGTCGCAGGCTTACCGTTTGCTCTAGTGATATTTGTCATTATGTATGCGTTACTGCGCGGGCTCAGCCGAGATCGTCTGATTCTATACCGTGCGCAGCAGCAATTTATCACAGATGAGTCAGCAGATCATAACTCTGCTAACGAGTTCGTCGATGAGCATTTACTCAAAGGTCCACCTAAGATTGTAAAAGGTGACTAAGCAGTAAAGTCGTTATTCAGGTTGTTCAGAGAAGCCCCAATTCAATAAATTGGGGCTTTTTTATTGGTGTCTACAAATGAGGATTATTTAGAATAAATGAACCCCAGTTAAAACAGCTACCAAAGTGTCGATACCATACCTATACATTAGCGACTGTTTTTTGAGTGTTATATTTGATAATTGGCTCATACCTTGGTATGGTTACGCACTTTTTTTTGGGGGAATACCTATGGATCATGTAAAAGTTGGCCGAGTAGGCCCTTTTCCGCGGGTAAGCAAACCTGTATTTTTGACGTCAGCAATATTGATACTTGCTTTTATTATCTTTGGCGCGTTATTCAACGAGCAAGCAGAGATAGTGTTCAATCAAGCAAAAGCATTTGTCTCTTTGCGCTTTGGTTGGTTCTTTATTGTCGTGGTCAATTTAACATTGGTCATGAGTATTTATATGATATTTAGTCGTTATGGCGATATCAGGCTTGGTCATCAAAACGAGAGACCTGCGTACAATCTTGTTTCTTGGGTTGGTATGTTGTTTTCGGCAGGCATCGGTATTGGGCTGCTATACTGGGGTACCGCTGAGCCACTGTATCACTTTATGGCACCGCCGTTAGGAGAACCAGAAACTGTTGCTGCAGCAAAACAAGCGATGAACATCTCGTTCCTTCATTACTGTTTTCATGTATGGGGGCTTTATGGCATGGTCGCGCTATCACTGGCATATTTCCATTACCGGGTAGGCTTACCACTGGCTATACGCTCAACCTTGTATCCAATGTTGGGTAAAAAGATCTACGGTGGTTGGGGTCATACGGTAGATACACTAGCGGTATTCGGTACGATGTTTGGGGTAGTCACGACGTTAGGTCTTGGTGTCCTACAGATCAATTCAGGTCTTGAGACCTTATTTGGTATCCCTAATAGTATTACGGTGCAGATTATCTTGATAGGTATTATTACGATGCTAGCAGGGTTGTCTCTATTTGTAGGACTTGATAAAGGTATCAAACGCCTAAGTGATATTAATATATTATTCACTATCATATTACTGAGTTTTGTGATTATTTTTGGGCCAACTCAATTTATTTTTAATAGTCTGATAGAGAATATCGGTAATTATTTGCATCAAATTGTGCCGTTAGGTCTTTGGACAGAGTCTTATAAGGGCGAAGAAAACTGGCAGTCCTCTTGGACGATATTTTATTGGGCATGGTGGATCAGCTGGTCACCATTCGTTGGGGTGTTTATTGCCCGTATCTCTCGAGGACGCACCATTCGTGAGTTCATATTAGGAGTGCTGTTCATCCCTGTCACGATTTTATTTTTATGGTTTACCGCATTTGGTGGTTCTGCAGTAAATATGGAACTTATGGCAGCAGCAGATCCCAGTATTGCTAGTCCAGGACTTATCGAGGCGGTACAAGCAGATACAGGTAGTGCTATCTTTAAGTTGATGGAGTCTTATCCGCTAACGGGCGCGGTCAATTTGCTTATCGTAATAATGATTGTATTGTGGTTTGTCACGTCATCAGATTCAGCCAGTTTCGTTATCGATATGTTGACATCAGGTGGCGATACCAACCCGCCAAAAATCCAGCGTTTATTTTGGGCAGGCTCTGAGGGCGTTATCGCTGCAGTATTATTAGCAGCAGGGGGTTTGAGTGCACTACAAGCTGCCTCTATTGTCTCAGGTTTCCCATTCGCTATTGTAATCGTCGTGATGATGTATTCTTTATTACGTGGCCTGAGCCGAGATCGTTTGATACTGTATCGCAATCAGCAGTGGTTCACTACCGAAGAGTCAGCAGAGCACAACTCTGCCAATGAATTCCGTGACGAAGAGTTGTTAAAAGGACCACCAGCCATTGAAAAAGAAGTTTAATTCTTAGATTGACTGTTTTAATGTTAATGGTGCCATTGGTCTTCGCCGCCATAAAATACCCAGCTTGTGACAGCTGGGTATTTTTATGCGGGTTTGAATAGATATCGCTACTAGTCATGCTATAGCGGTCACTTACATTCACCTTCTGTATAACCGGTGGCCTCAGGTAGATTGCAGGCCGAACAGGCATTGCCTGCAGTACGGTAGCTTATCATTGAGCCTGTTTGAGTCTTTACACAGACAGGTTTATATTGCATGGTGCACATGGTGTTGTTAGAGGTAGAAGCTGGGCATTGGGTGAACGTATTTCCAATATTGTCCGTGCCTGACTGAATAGGTACAACGCTATAAGGAGTATAGCTACAACCTGTTAGTGTTAGTAAAAAGACAAGAGCGAGTGACAAAATAAGCCATGATGATTTAAACGGGTTAGCGAATGTTAAGAGTGGTAATTGAGGTAGATTATGTTGCATGAGACTGCTTCCTTGTTTGTGTCGTTCGATAGCGTCCTGTTATCGCCTATGAATTATATAGTGAAACCGCTAAATCGTATAATAGCCAATCTATAACTGTTTACTCAATGATCTGTCACAAAAAACCCAAGCTTAATAAGCTTGGGTTTTTATTTAGTGAAGACTATTTTTATACTATCCTGCTAGATATAAGCTTCTAGGAGGATAAGACCCACTTATTCAGCTGGTTTATCATCTTGGTTTAGCTGCACATACTTATCGAAGTTTTGCGCATAATCTGTCAAGTTGTCGCTTAGCATCTGGCGATACTGTTTGACATAAAACTCAACGATATCGTCTTTTTCTTTGGCGAAATCATCGCCTTTGACAAAGCCAATAGAAGCAACTGATGCGCTGTAGCGAGCAGCTGCATACAACAGAGAAGCGCCTACTTGTCCTGAATGGGCATCAGGACCTAACTGGCTGTTTGCAATGCCAATAATGGCGTCCGCACGCTGATAAAACGCCTGCATTTCAGGAGTAATTTCGACATTGCCGTCTTGAGTGTTGCCATCTTGAATATTGTCTTGAGACATAAGCTGCTCCTAGTAATAAGTGTCGGTAATTTTTAGTATATAAAATGGGTTATAAAGCCCCCAAAGCAGTGACGCCTATAATCCAGCGTCAGCTTTTAAGACTTCAGCTTTGTCTGTTTTTTCCCACGTAAAAGCAGTCTCTGAGCCTTGACGACCAAAATGTCCAAAGGTAGACGTTTGCTGATACATAGGTTGTAGTAAATTCAACATACGAGTAATACCATAAGGACGCAAGTCAAAATGAGTACGAATCAGGCGGATGATTTCATCATTGCTGATTTTATTCGTCCCAAAAGTATTGACTGAGATAGAGGTTGGCTCAGCCACCCCAATTGCGTAGCTGACCTGTATCTCACAGCGATCAGCAAGACCGGCGGCGACGATGTTTTTGGCAACATAACGTACCGCGTAAGCGGCACTGCGATCTACTTTTGAGGGATCTTTGCCACTGAATGCACCGCCACCATGACGTGCCATACCGCCATAAGTATCTACAATGATCTTACGACCCGTTAGACCAGCATCACCGACAGGACCACCAATCACAAATTTACCCGTTGGATTGATATGATAGCGTGTACCAGCATGTAACAGATCAGCTGGTAGTACCTGCTTGATAATAGACTCCATCACCGCTTCTTGTAAATCTGATTGCGAGATACTTGGGTCATGCTGTGTCGATAGAACGACTGCATCGATAGCGACAGGACGATTGCCATCATATTTTAGAGTGACCTGTGCTTTAGCATCGGGGCGCAACCACGGTAGATCGCCTGCACGGCGCAGCTCAGACTGACGCTCCATCAGACGGTGAGCATATTCGATAGGGGCGGGCATCAATACGTCAGTTTCATTACTGGCATAACCGAACATTAAGCCCTGATCGCCTGCACCTTGCTCTTCAGGATCGCTACGATCGACACCTTGGGCGATCTCAGGAGACTGCTTGCCTAGCATGTTGATGACGGCACAAGTCTCGCCATCAAACCCTAAATCTGAATGATGATAGCCAATACCATTAACCGTATCACGAACCAGACGCTCTAAATCGATGTTTGCTGTTGTGGTGATTTCGCCAGCAAGGATGACTGCGCCTGTTTTTACTAAAGTTTCGCAAGCTACGCGAGCATGCAGGTCTTCACGTAAGATAGCATCGAGGATAGCGTCTGATATTTGATCAGCCATTTTATCAGGATGGCCTTCGCTCACAGATTCTGAGGTAAATAAGTTGTATTCACGCATAATGGGGTCGCTTAATTGCAGGGACTGTAGTCGACAAACTCAGTCATTATTAAATGTATAGAAAAATGAAAGACGAAAACGAATCAAAAAATTAGCATATTTTACCGTGTATCGAGGTAAAACTCTAGCAATGTATGGTGTTGTGAGGTAACTGGTGATGGATTAAGGGCAGTAAAAGTCATCAATGTCGCTATTTTCTTGCCAACGAAATTCAGTATGTTGGGCGACTTGGTAGGCTTTCTCGACACCATGTCTATCAGCGATAAAACCAAGTGCCATATCCATGCCTGCGCTAACCCCTGACGAGGTATAAAACTTACCATCAATGACCCAGCGGGCTTGTTCGACCCAATCAACTTTATCCGACTGACAAGTCACCCATTGCCATGCCATTTTATTAGAGGTAGCACGCTTACCATTTAACACACCGCTTTTTGCTAACAAGGCGCTACCAGTGCAGACGCTCAGTACCCAATCAGCCTCATCAGTGATAGTTGTTAGCGTTTGCAAAAAGGAGGGGTCGTAGACCAGCTGCCGCGTGCCAAACCCGCCGGGTACCAAAACAATATCCGTCTGATGAGCTAACTCGCTGACAGCGACTGTTTCCATAGCCACGCCATGCTTACTACGAATGATGCCACCAGCCATCGAAGTAAATTGAATACGATAATGCTCAGGTAAGCTCCCAAACATCTCAACGGGTCCGAATAAATCCAAGGTCTCAAAATCATCGAACACTAGCGCGGTAATCGTACGCATGTGGCACCCTTATTTAAAAGTATCTCTTATAAAGTACAGCTATCGTATTATGGCAGCTTGTCACACCATATCATGACATGTCATCACACCATCAATACTTTATCGGTCCATAAAAGTAAAACACAGTGATCAGACGGCAAACAATCAATGGTCATTATAGTTCTAAAAATTTAGCTTTGCCTTTGAACATGCACTCCTCATAGACAGGGCAAGCACCGCATTTGGGTGTGCGTGCTTGACAGGTATAGCGCCCGTGTAAAATAAGATAATGATGGGCGTCAACTATGAAGTCATCGGGTATACGTTCAACCAGTTTATTTTCGACGATTAGCACGTTTTTACCAGTAGCAAGACCGGTACGATTACCCACCCGAAAAATATGCGTATCAACCGCCATAGTAGGTTGACCAAAAGCGGTGTTCAACACCACATTGGCGGTTTTACGTCCAACGCCGGCTAGTGATTCTAAATCTTTGCGATTATCAGGGACGGTGCTATTGAATTTCTCAATCAAATCGCGGCAGGTTTTGATGACGTTTTTAGCCTTGGCATTGTATAAGCCAATATTTTTGATATAAGATTTGAGACCCTCTTCACCTAGCGCTAGTATCGCCTCAGGTGTATTTGCCACAGGATATAGTTGCTGAGTAGCAATATTAACGCTCACATCGGTGGCCTGTGCGGATAAAATGACCGCAATCAGCAGCTCGAAGTTACTCTTATAATGCAGTTCAGTGACGGGCTCATCGATGGCCGCTTCCAACTTTTCGAAGAATGGACGCACATCGCGATTGGGCATTCGTCGCGAGGGTGGGGTATCAGCTGTCTTATGTTTGACCGTTTTACTCATGGTGTTATGGCTATTATCTAATGAAGTGAGTATGCAAAATTATATGATAGTAAGACCAGTTATATTACTCATTAAGGTATCAATCACGTAATCACAAGGCTATTTGCAATGAGTCTAGCTCTGCTTGCAGCGCTTCAAGCTCTACTTGCTTTTTGTCGTTAGCACGGACGCTGAGTTGTTTCTCTAATTTTTTGATTTTGGTACGTAGTTTGGCAGCTGCAATGGTGTTTTTTGCTTGTGCTTCGCTGATGTTTAGAGACTGGCTCGCTGCATTATTCAGTTTGGCTTCGACCATACTGACCACAGGTCTGCTATTGCTGGTATCAGCCAGTTGCTCTGTCACACGTTTGAGATGCGTGTGGTAGCGCTGTCTCAAATCTTCTTGTTCGGCCAGTCTTTCAGGTGCAGATACTTCGCGATCAATAGTGACTAGATCGATGCAGTCGACAGGGCAGGGCGCGATACACAGCTCGCAGCCCGTACACAAATCGGTAAAGATCGTATGCATGTGTTTGCCCGTACCGACAATAGCGTCGACTGGGCACGCTGGGATACACTTGGTGCAGCCAATACAGTCGTCCTCACGGATGACCGCACGAACCTCTGTTGGACGACCAGATGTCATATCTATCGGCCACTGTGAGGGCGCAGCGCTCAGGGTATGGCTCTGAGTGTCTATCCCAATCGTCTGAGCGATCGCATCAGTCACTGGCTGACCACCAGGCACGCATTTGTTGTACGCCTCTCCCTCCAATACGATAGCAGCTGCATACGGCAGGCATCCGTCTGGATGCTCACAAAGTCCGCATTGTGTTTGCGGTAGACAAGCATCCACGCGTGCAATTTTTGTCTGTATCTCAGCGGGCAGGGTATCGATATGTAGTGATTTAAACAAAATCGGTAAGTCTGTCAAACGTGTCTGCTCAGCATTTTTAGTGACACGTGATGCTGCTTGTGGATAGTCGTCGGTCTGAGACATGGTATTACTGGCCTTAATGTCAGTCATTGTCAGTAGTGTCATTGATAGGGATTAATAGGTAGATAAGTAACGACTTGTCGGATGTGCTATAGACATATCACAGGTCTAACTAGCAGTATCATACGTTTAATAGCTAACCAGTCTATCTATGCGGTTTATCTACACAATCTATAATAATCGCTCTTGTCTTGCGCCGCAAAAGATTAACATATTTGTAGTCGTAAAACATCCTGATCAAATACCAAGATAGCAACACTAAAAAGACAGCATTACCAAAAAAACAGCACTGCCTTAAAGCCACAGCATCCTCAAAAAGTATAAGCCCAAACCTAACGATGACAATTTAATGCCATCGGCTCAAACCTAATAATGCTAATAGGTATTACAAAACAAGTGTTTGCGTAGCGCTTATTTGCCAAAACGTTTGAGGATAAAATCAATTAATAAATGCATACGATGAGGCATGTTATCACGGTCACGATAGAGCATCTGGCAGCCTCTTGGCTGATTGTTCCATTCAGGCAGTACCCACTGCAAACTGCCTGAGTTGATCAAAGGATTTGCATCATAATCAGGAATAAAGCCTAGACCGATACCATCAGTAATAGCTCCAGTCAATAGGCTGATATTATCAACCCTTAGACGTACATCGTTCATGGGCTGGTAGGTGTGTACTTCTCCAGTCATACGATGTTGTAGATGCCAAGTCGACATAGGCGTGCACAGTACCGTAGGATACTTCGCCAAATCGCTAGGCACTTGAATATCAGACACATCGATATTGCTAGCGGCACAAATCATAAAACGAATATGGGTCAACTGTCGTCCAATCCAATGATCGGCACTATGCTCACCAATACGAAAAGCAATATCAATTGCCTGCGCATCAATATCAATGGTTTGATTGGACAAACGTAAATCTAAGTTGATATCTGGATATTGCTTCAAAAAGGCGTTGAAATGCGGCGCTAAAATATCACTACCAAAATTGACAGGGGCGCTGATTCTGATAGTACCTTTGGCTTGGTCTTTATCTTGTAGCAAGCAAGATGCGACATTTTCTAATTCGTCAAAGAGATGAGCACTGCTTTTATAATATTGTTGCCCTGCATGGGTCAGCTGAACACGATGTGCATCACGATTGAGCAATCTCAGTCCCAGATCGGTTTCTAATTTGGCAATGCGGCGGCTCAAGGTGGATAGTGGCATATCAAGCATCACTGAGGCTTGGCGAAAGCTGCCATAGCGTACAACCGCACAAAAGCTGCGCATATCGTCAAGGGAGTAGTTAAATTTCATATTCGGAATCTATGCTCTCGTTATTGCTTCTTTATACCGTATTTAAAATATATACACTGGTGGTTATCTTTTCGCAATTTTTTTGGATGCAATATGAGCCGTTCAGCGAATACCACCGCCGTATTGTGTTTGCTACTGTGCACGTTCTTTTGGGGTGCAAGTTTTCCCGTTGGCAAACACGCTTTGAATGAGGTCAATGCCTTGACTTTGGTCGTGTGGCGTTTCGGTATTGCCTCGGTATGTCTGTACCTCTATGCAAAATACAAGCACATGCCACTGCCAACGCTCACACCAAAACAATGGGCATGGGCGATTGGCGTCTCTATCATCGGTGTTGGCGGCTTAAACTTGGGGCTATTCACAGGCTTGGCGCAGACCAATGCCAATAATGGCGCCTTGATCATGGCGCTGAGTCCGTTGGTTACTTCTTTGATTGGTTCTGTGGCGCAGCGCCAGTTCCCTACGAGAGGCGCATTGTTTAGTTTGGTGGTCTGTCTCTCTGGGGTATTACTGGTACTGACCGATGGCGCATTTGCCAAACTATTAGGGTTTGAGTTCAATCATGGTGATCAAATTATCTTTTTGGGCATGCTGTGCTGGAGTCTATATACCTATCTGACCCAAGGTATCAGTCGCTGGATGCCAATGATTCCTTATACTTTGGTTGGTATGTTATCAGGGCTTGGGGTGATCTCACTTATGGTGCTGTTTAGCGCAGATGTCCATCCTATACAAGAGAGTCTAGCGATCAGTCGCAGTGTCTTTGGTGACCTGATGTTCATTGGTATCTTTGGTACGGTTGGTGGGTATCTACTATGGATTTCTGGTGTTAAGCAAGTAGGCGCTACCAATGCCTCTTTATTTTTCAATTTTGTACCCGTATTTGCCGCGCTCACCGCGTTTGCTTATGGTCAGCAAGTGACTGCTTTGCAATTGTTAGGCATGGCGATTGTGATTGCAGGATTGTTGATACCTAGACTGGTAGAATGGCAGTATCAGCGTGTGGGCTTGCGCAATGCGTGAGCCACTACAGAACTCTCAATATAATGCAGCATCACGCTGATATCAGCGCATTCTAATCTAATAGTAAGACGCCTTGCTCGGTAGCAATTTGATCGATCAAATCTCGAGCGATGCTACCTTTTGGCGGGATTCTGGGTAGATTAGATAGATCAAAAAAGTCAGCATGTGACAACTCTTCTTCTTGAATAATGATATCACCATCGGCATAAGACGCGCGAAACCCTAACATTAAATTGGAGGGAAACGGCCATGGCTGGCTGCTCACATAGCGGATGTCTGAAACGCTAATATGCACCTCTTCTGCCACTTCGCGGACAACTGCATGCTCTAGACTCTCTCCGACTTCTACGAATCCTGCGATCAAACCATACATGGGTGGCAGTTTTTGCTGTCCATGGCGATGGTGATGAGCCAATAATATTTGTAGCTCGCCGGTCACTGGGTTTGGGCGAGTAATGGCAGTAATGACGCACGGCTGTACGCGAGGATACTGGCGCAGCCTACATACAGGACAAACCATAGCACGTTCGCCTTGGTTGGCATGCACCGTAGGGCTAGCACAGCGACTACAAAATCGTGTATCTGCTTGCCAGCCCAATAATTGTATGGCTTGGCTAATCTGATCTGACAAAGCAACTGGCAAATGAGTCATCAGCTGGCGATAAGGAACAAATACACTATCACTGCTTTCAGCGATGATAGGCAGCGTTACGCCGTGCGCGACTGCATAATCATAAGTCATGGCAGTGGTTGCTTGGGCAGTAAAGGTTTGAGCGTCTTCGTTATCAGCAGTACTGTTGGACAGCCAATGATGCGGCGACAGGCTTTCGTGTAGCGTGACATGACCAACCTGATAACCAGGCTCATCTGAGTTATTGTGACTTGAGGGCAGTTCAATTTGCCACGGCCACCAGCCATCTGGCATTTGACGACATAGAACAGTGTCGCCACTCAGTACGAAAGCATGTGCCATAAAGTTTTCCAAACAGTTTGAGATAAACCTGCATCGGCTTAGATACAGACTTATTTAAAGTAAATGATCTTATCGATGATAGTTAAGATAAATGTCATGGCGGTAACGTTATAACCATGACATTCAGACCACTTTATCACGCAGCAAGTAAGTGGCTCAGGCTTTGCTGACCAATATCAAGGGCTTGCTTGCTAACAGGACGGTTATTCTCAAAGCCATCTAAATGATGATCGACGGCCATAATGACATCAGCGATGCAGGCCAATGTGCTGTCTTCAATGCGTCGTTCGCTTTCTATACGTTGCTCGATATAGTTAGCCAATTGACTCAGCATACTAGCAGGAGTAGGCAGCTGTAAGAAGCGTACTGCACCTGCGACTTGACGCATCATGCCAGGGACGTTTTGAATATTTAACATATCACGCTCAGGCTCTGCCAAGTAGTCATTGATGGCTTGCTCGACACTTGCGATAGCAGTACGACTCTCTTGTATCAACGTATCGTTGGCTGTATTGAGCTGATGCAATGAGATGTGAGGGTTGTTTAGCGGTAGATAAATCGCCCCTGGTGTATGCATCTCTGCCATGGCAATGGCTGCGTTCTCTGCATGCATTAATGCCAATAATAAATGGTCAAAATCATCTGGTGACGGCGCTTGCCAATGACTGACAGCGTCTGCTGCGGTGCTAAGGCTATTGGCAGCATTTGACAGTCCAAGCAGACGTAGTGCTGAGCTGAGCTCAGTCAAAGCTTCGATTATCTGTGCGGTATGCATATCGATTGGATTGATCGAGTCACCACGTGCATAGCTGTCCACATTTTCTTTGATCGAACCAATCTGCGTTTGAATAATAGTATTTAAGGTATCGGTAAGCGCGCGATTGGGACCAAACAAGAAACGCTTCATTTCATCAAGCTGAGTACCTTCTAAATGGTTACTTGCATACTGCTCACGCAAGTGCTGTGCCGCTGCGCTATCACGCTGGCAGGCAAAGCTAACCAAATCAGCAAAGCGTGTGTCCATCACTGGTAAATAGCTGTGAAATTGCTGCTCTAAATAAATTAACGTATGTTTTTGGCTCAAACTTAATGGCATAGCCGCTGCAAGATCAGTAACAGCAGTCGTCGCTGCTTGCCAAAATAAACTATTGGTCTGTGACGCTATCAATGCACAGGCAGCGCTCATCGCATCGAGTCTTTGCTGCTCGTTGGCATCGATATCGCCATCTTGATTCAGTAGCGCTACTCCAAGACCACTGCGATACGCATCAGTGAGTAGTTCTGTATCCAAATTAAGTGAGCTGAGCGGTTCGAAATTTTGTTCCGGATTGGCGATAATGACGCTACTGCTGCCAAAGGCAGCAAAGTCTTCGACCACCATAGGCGGTTTCTGCCCGTGAGCATTAAGCTTGTTGACCACGGGTAATAATAAAGTCGGCTCTACCGATTCAGTTAGTAGGACAAACTCGATATAGCGATCCAACGTCATGATGGCTTCTGATAGATCCATGATTAGATCGACATCATTATTATCGCCACTATCATAAAGACGCTGTAGACCATCAACGATGGCATCGTTCAACAGCTCTGCACCGACCAAAGAGATCAGTTTAAAAATACGGGACAGCTGTTTTAGGACACCAATAGAGTCTAATAATAAAGGGGCTTGACTGTTATCGTCGTTGAACTCACTTAAGTGAATCTCAGTATCCTTAAGTGTGGCGACAACCTCATCATGCAACAAATGAAGGGAGGGTAGATTAAAATCAGTAACACTAAGCGTAGGGGCGGTTAACTTCATTTGCGCAGACTGGTCCATAAGTATTTTTCCATAATGTACTGATGAGAATAACAATGGTATAAATTCGAATTATAAAATAGTTGTTAGTGATGTTTTAACGTTTTATTTAATAATAATCAAGACTATATTGTACAATTGTCGATGTGGAGTCAGTCGACGGCAACAGAATATTAGACAATTTTGTTTACAGTATGCATCGTGCTTCGGCACTTGACTGCCTATATTTGTTTGCGCTGAGTTAACGACCATCAGCTGCCAAACGTCAACTAGACATCAGCTAGAGATTGGCGTTGAGTGCAGGGTAGTCTTCTGCCAAAGCGCTATACCAGCTTTGATTGGCGGTCTCGTCTGTAGATGATGCTAGCAATAAATTTGCCAAATCAGCGAAATTTGCATGAGCGGTCTGTCCACCATCTGCTTGAGTGTCCTCTTCAATGGCGAGGGTGACCTGTCCACCTGTCATTGCCAAATACACTTCGGCTAAAATCTCTGAATCCAGTAAGGCGCCGTGAAAGGTACGGTCTTGCTTGCCAACGTTTAGGCGACGCACTAGGGCATCTAGGGTGTTTTTTTGCCCTGGGTATTGCTGCTTTGCCATGACCAAAGAGTCAGTGACTTGTACCCGATTGGCAAAGTCATTCAAACCAACTTTCGCAAACTCCATATTTAAGAAGTTCATATCAAACGTGGCGTTATGAGCGATAATCTCAGCGCCATCCATGAAATCATATAAGGCCTGTGCCACTTGATCAAAAGTAGGCTTATCGGTCAAGAATGCCTCAGAGATACCATGAATACGAATGACTTCTTCATCCATGCCCCGCTGCGGGTTGATGTAGACGTGTAGTTTCTCACCAGTGAATTTACGTCCAACCATCTCTACAATACCCACCTCAATGACTCGGTCACCTTTTAGGGCATCAAGTCCTGTGGTCTCCGTATCCATAATGAGCTGGCGATCTGCCTCATGACGATGTATTGGTTTTGGTAGCAGCGGTTTGAAATGAGGGTTGGCACGGCTCGTATCCCCATCAAACTTAGGAGTATCAGGATCTATACTCATCGTTTCGCTATTTATGGTGGTATCAGTCATAGATGTTTTGACCTCTGGTATATCATTGGTAATCATCGGGGTATTGGTGTTGATATTGCTGTGATGATGCGTAGCCTGTGCGCGATCATCTTTATTTGTGGTAGTGCTGGTGGTAGCTTGATGGGAGTCATAAACCTGCGACTCATCCTCTAATATGTCTTCGTCATACTCATCGTCTGCCATATCTAAACCCAATGGGTCGAACTTCAGCCAATCATCATTAGATGAGTTCTGGGTCTTATCAGACGTCACGTGGTCTTTTTTTTTAGTGCTGTCTGACTCAGTTATTGCTGTATGACCGCTATTTGATGTGACTCCTAAATTTGCCAGCTCATCTGCTTTTTCGTTACCTGCATGTCCAGCATGACCTTTGACCCAGTGCCAACTCACATCGCGCATCTGGCACAGTTTATCTAGTTGTTGCCATAGGTCTTTGTTCGCGACGGGCTTTTTGCTGGCTGTTTTCCAGCCTTTTTTCTTCCAACCTTTAATCCATTCGGTGATGCCTTTTTGGACATAACTGGAGTCTGTCCAAATCTCAAGCGTCTGTTCATGTGGACTATGCGTCAGGGCCTGTATCGCACCCATTAGCTCCATGCGGTTGTTGGTGGTTTCGGTATCGCCGCCATATAGGTCTTGTGTATTGCCATCACTGAATATAAGATGCGCGCCCCAACCGCCAGCGCCAGGATTACCTTTGCAGGCGCCATCAGTATAGGCGACGGTGGTATTTGCTTTGGCGGCTAGTGGATTGGTTGCATTGTCTGTGATGGATGGCATAGGGTTACTACCGTTGTCTGACATAAAAGAATATTGACCTGATAAAGGATGGGCATAGCATTGTGCTAAAGCATCTTGTTCATGCTATATGTACCAAGTGCTGACGTTGTGAGTATAGCAAATCTATAATAAATAGGGGCAACCACCACGCACAAAATCGCAAAACCCTTCTGTCTACTCACAACATAATAGTAACCTGATTGTTTTCTGTTAAAATAACATTAGCGTACTGCCAGCAACATCACACACAAGCGCCGTAGCAAAAAGTAGCGAAACTAAGTTGTAGATAACTAGTTATAGATGACCAGTTATAGGTAACTGGTTCTAGATGGCTCCTTGATATTGCTTTGACAACGTCGCTTTGATGATTATGCAATAATGATTCGCTCAAAGACAGCTTCTAATACATAACTGCAGGGTAACCCTATTATGTCCTTACGCTCAAACATTTCTTATAAAAGACTGATGTATCTGATGCTCAGTGTGACTGCCAGTAGCGTGCTTTTTTTGAGTGCTTGTAATGATAGCAGTACTCAAGCAGATAGTGAGGTTGCGACAGACCTGTCTGTCTTTGAGGGTTGCTATACCGTGAGCCAAGACGAGCCTGCCCAGATAAAGGTTAGCCAACAAGAAGGCGCTTGGGTGATGCAGATGAAAGAGCCGGCCACAGCCAAACGTGTTTGGGATAATCCTGAGACATTAGAGGTGATCGACAATAGTGATATACCGCAGTTCTTCTCTATTGACCCTGACAACGTTGATGCGGTTATTGGTCGTCCTGATCGAGTGCTGGTACTGGCCCATGTCAAGCCCTCCTATGCAAATATCGACCCGCTGTTGGACAGTGAGTACTTGTCTTATATTTACCGAGGTGCCAACACTATCTACCGAGTAGAGTGTGATGATATCAATACGAATATTTTAGGTAATCCCCATGCGGATATTATTATCGATAATGTCAATGAGAGTATCTAAAACGGTTTCCATCAGCATTATTGATTAAAGACAGTATTTTTAGATCGTATCTTAAAACCGTATTTTGCTATAAACAGTCATACCATTAGAGTTAAGCAATATGAATTTTTTTAGTTATGTCGTGTTAGGCGGGTTTTCTTATGCAGCGGGCTGGGCGATAAGAACCTATGTATTAGAAAAACAGCCGACACCTGAACAGCCCTACAATCTAAAGCACCCTGCTATTTTGGCATATTTGGGTGGGTTTTTTATCATTATGCTCATTGTTTCGTGGTTGATTGGTCGTTATGCACTTGGTCATGCTTCGATTGATTTACCTTTTATTATTATCAATAGTTTGGTGGCGACCTTTGTCTATTCGTTCGGACTCAATCCAGAAAAAGCGAGATACGATGTCCCTGATTAAAGCATGCCAGTAGATGGGCTGACAGCAAAAAGCCACGACCGAATCTTAAATGAACGGTCGTGGCTTTGGTTTATCAGCTTGTTCGATAATACAGTTTTATTAGCATTTAATGTGTCATAAAACTTGATCGATTGATTACTTGGATTAGTTAATTAATGGCTATTATGCTTTTTTTAGGTCGGCGCTGTTTTCATCACTGTCTTTCTTGTCGCCATCTTTCTTATCACTGTTAGTTTCTTTATCAGTAATAGCCTTGTCGTCACTATTTTTATCGGCATCTTTTTTGGCTTCTGACTTAGCTTTGGCATCTGATTGTTCTTGTTTCCATTCTTTGTATTTTTGCAGATCTTTTTTGGCTTGTTTTAAGCAAAATCTAAGTACCAGTGCATCATCGATATGACCGATGAATGGAATAGAATCAGGAATCAAATCAATTGGGTTTAGCGTATATATCGCACCGACGACGCCAGCTGAAATTGTCTTAAAAGGAATTTTACGGTAGTCACCTTTGTAATAGTCTTTGACAAGACTCATAAATAGCATCAGATCATCACTAAAAGGTTCAAGGTATCCGCTGTCTTCTAGCTTTTCTTTTAGTTTGCTTTCTTTACTAAGTAAATATTCCAAATTAGAGTCAAGCGCTTTATCTTTGTTCGTTTTTTTATTAAACATAAATTTTACCTTTTATTATTTTCGATGAATTCGTATTTACAGTAACAAATTCAATCAACCTATATTGTGTGTCTCGGTAGCGAAAAAGTAAATATAGGTAAAGGTTGGGCAACTTGTCTGCTGGTGAGATACGTTACAATATGAGCGCACGACTATAGTAACGGGTATGGACATAAGTATGTCTTGCGATAAATATATATCAGTACAAAATCGCACAGCATAGATAAACAACAAAAATAAAAGTATATAGGCAGTAGTAACGTATGGGTTCAAACACTCTATTAGCTAGAAATGAGCGCTCAAAACTAGTGACTAGTATCAGCGCCAGACTAAACCGCCGGCAGTTTTTGCGTCAAGTGGGTATCGGTGCGGGCACAGTTGCATTAGCGACTCAAGGCATCTCTCAAGTACTTGCCGAGAGTACTGCCGATGCTAATAATATATCGCAGCTGACCAAAGACGATTTACCAATGGCACTATCGGGTGAGCACTCATCATTACCCTCACAGTCGTCATCAACCCAAACGCGCTGTATTACCCCAACTATTGAGACACGGATTTTTGCCAGCTCCAATGTGGGCGGCAGTGACGATCGTAACCAATTGGCATTGGATCGTATGGCTTGTGCGGGGTTTAAAGTAAATAATCCTACAATTACCAATCGTCAGTATTTGCGCTTTTCGGGTACGGACTTCCAGCGGGCAAGTGACTTTCAAAATATTGCTACTGGTGCGATAGCGGCACCAAAACTCCTACTTGGTGTCCGCGGTGGTTACGGTGCGATGCGACTATTGCCCATGGTTGACTGGGTGACACTTGGACGTATCACAAAAGAGCGCGGCACGATACTCGCAGGGTTTAGCGATGTGACAGCTCTCCAGTGTGCGTTACTGGCAAAAGGGTCAATGAGCTCGCTGGCGGCCCCCATGCTCTATAGTGAGTTTGGCAAGTCCGCGCCCGATCACGTCAGTTGTCGGCAGTTTGCTGAAGCGCTAATCAATCCTCGCTTAACCATCAGCATACAAGACGCATCTTTGACCAGTCAAAATTTGCCCAGTATCTTAGCAAGTGGTGAGCCAAAACCAATAACAGGTACTATCTGGGGTGGTAATTTGAGCGTGGTATCTGCATTGGCAGGTAGTGAGTATCTGCCTCGCATTGATGGTGGTATTGTGTTCTTAGAAGACGTGGGGGAGCAGGCATATCGTATTGAGCGTATGTTGTATGACTTGTACCTAGCAGGTGCCTTTAAACACCAACAAGCGATTGTACTTGGGGCGTTGTCTGGTGCAGGCGAGGACAGTTATGACAAGCGCTATGATGTTGCTACAGTCATTCGCCAATTGCATGAACTAACAGGATTGCCGGTTTATAGTGGTATGCGTTTTGGTCATATCGGTCAAAAGCACAGCTTCCCACTTGGTGCCACGTGCCAGCTCAACCCTGATACAGATGGTGGCTATCAGCTGGTATTTAGCGACTATCCAACTATCAAGGCTGACGCTATTCATGTAGAGGGCTTGTGGCAGCCTACTTAGCCCTTGAGCGCTCAGCACTAAGTATTTAGTATTTATACTAAGCATTGGGCATTAGTCTCTAACTACTAACTTTAAACCAATAATTATTAGCATTGCTAAATCGCCAACCGTGAAAACTTATCTTGATACTCCTTAGGAGTGAGCTCTGTTGCACGTTTGAATAGTCGGGTAAATGACGAGATGTCCTCATAACCAACTTGATAGGCCAGTGATTTTATCGAGACGTCGCCCAACTCTAGTAAGCGTTTGGCCTGCTCGATTCTGACAGCTTGAATATACTCAATCGGTCGCATCGCGACGCAAGACTGAAAGCGTCTGTTCAACGTCCGCGGTGTGATGTTTATCATGGCAGCTAGGCTACTGATCTGTAACGGTTGGCGGAAGTTTTCTTCTATGTAGTCTTGGACTTGTTTAATCAAATGATCCGAATGTGGTTTGTGCAAAGTCACATTGGTATAGCTGTTTTGACTGCCTCTTTTACTATCGATAATTTGGGTCTTTGCTACTTGCGTAGACATCTCACGGCCACAGTAACGCTCTATTAATAAAAGTCCTAGGTCATAAAAAGCACTACCACCTGCCGCACAGAATATATTGCCTGATTGAGTACTCGACTGACTTCTTGACTGCGTGACAAACTGGTTTTCTTGCAAATCGACCAGTGGAAAATCTGCTTTAAATTTGTTGGCGTAGCCCCAGTGAGTAGTGGCTACTTTGTGATCCAATAATCCTGCCTTTGCCAAAAAAAACGCCCCGCTACAATTACTCGCAATATCAGCATTGGTATTTGCAAGCCGCACTAGGTGTGGTAGCAGCTCGCTGTTTTGCGTCAATACTTTGTCAATAGAATCTCCAATAGTAGGGACGAGCAATAAATCGCACTCTGTCACATCTTGAATATCGCAGTGAGCTTGCATGATCAAACGGTTACTACATCTGATATCCCCACCGCCTAGACTTGCTATCTGCACGTTAAACCGAGGCTCTACAGACTCATTCGAGAACCGTTGCCAGCTGACGCCTGTAAACGAAAATAAATCCAATGCGCCAGAGAGGACACTACCAAGCACGCCATCGAAGCCAAGGATAATCATTTTAAAAGGTTTGAAGTAAGGCATCAGTCACTAATTCTCCATTGATATATGTACCAAAACAGCCGTTTGGGTGGTGTTTTTGTCCAACTGTGTACGCCATATCTGTCTTATTTGACCATAATTATGTCATAAATGACAATACGGAGGCAGGTTAAATTAGATTAATATCAATTGATAACCACATTTAATTCGTTAGCGAGAATACTATGGCAGCAGATACCCTCCTCAATGATTTTGAGTTACCGTTCCAGTTGTATGACGTACTAGGTACTGAGACACTCACCGAGCACTCAAAGTTTTCAGAACATAGCCGCGAGACGTTTGACGCAGTATTAGAGACCGCAAACAAAATCGCAACCGATTTGTTTTTGCCGCACAATCATATTGCAGACAAAGACGAGCCGCAGTTCGATGGCAAAAAAGTCAGCATGATAAGCGATGTCAAAGTTGCTTTTGATGCGTTTCGCGAATCTGGCTTTATCGCCGGTCGTTATAGTTTCGAAGATGGTGGCATGCAATTGCCTGAAACCGTCATGACTGCCGTGGCAGGCTACTTTATGGCAGCCAACCCGTCGACAACGGCTTATCCATTTTTGACCACTGCCGCAATCAACGTTATCTCCCATTTTGCTAGCGAAGAGATCAAAGCTGCCTTTATGCCGCGTATGCTAACAGGTGAGTTCACTGGAACCATGGCGCTGACAGAGCCACATGCTGGTTCATCACTTGCTGATATCAAGACCACCGCAGTCAAACAAGACGACGGCTCATATCGAGTCAAAGGTAGCAAAATTTATATCTCAGGCGGCGATCACGAACTGTCTGACAATATCGTGCATTTGGTATTGGCCAAAATTCCAGGCGGTCCAGGCGGGGTCAAAGGCATCTCTTTATTTGCCGTACCGAAATATCGCTTGAACGATGACTTGTCTGTTGGCGAGCGTAACGATGTGCATCTGACAGGACTGATTCACAAGCTTGGGTATAGAGGGGCGACTTCTACGGCATTGAGCTTCGGTGATGAAGGCGAGTGCTATGGTTATCTGATTGGTGATGAGCACTTTGGTCTGCGCTATATGTTCAAGATGATGAATGAGGCCCGTATTGCTGTTGGTTTTGGTGCATCGATGATCGGCTATCGCGGTTATCAGTATTCGCTAGATTATGCCAAAGAACGTACCCAAGGTCGAATTGCACCGAATAACAAACCTGAAGATGATGCGACTGCCATCATTCAACATGGTGATGTAAAGCGCATGCTACTGGCACAGAAAGCCTATTCTGAAGGTGGTATCTCATTATGCCTATACGGCTCAAACCTGATTGACCGTATCAATACCTGTGAAGATGAAACGCTAAAGAACGAGCTCACCGAACTGTTAGACCTCCTCACGCCAGTACTAAAAGCATGGCCATCTGAGTATGGTCCAAAAGCCAATGATTTGGGTATCCAAGTATTGGGCGGCGCAGGCTATACGCGTGAGTATCATGCTGAGCAGTTTTGGCGTGACAATCGCCTAAATCCGATTCATGAAGGCACAAATGGTGTACAGGCACTAGATTTGTCATTTCGTAAGTTGTGGCAAAAAGGTGGTTTGGGTATTCAAATCCTAAAGCGTGAAATCACCCAAGACCTAGAGAGTATCACCACGCCTGAGAGTGCAGCGCTTGCGGGTAAACTGACACCTTATATGGGTCATCTGCATGAAGTGCTGGTACATCTAAGCAAAGTGTTGCAGACAGAAGAGGCATTAACGCTTACTGGTAATGCCCAAGCATTGATGAATATCTTTGCCTCAATCGTTCTGAGCTGGATTTGGATTCGCCAAGCCAGTAAAGCCGAGCAGCTACTAAGCACTACACAAGATACTGAGCAGCAGAATTTTTATAAGGGCAAAATACAAGCGGCTAAGTATTTTATCGATTGGGAATTGCCATTAATCAAGCGCGATATCGAGATATTAACCAACACCAACGCTGTTTGCACTGATATGCAAGCGGATTGGTTCTAAGTACAACTCTAAGGAAAGAGACATGACAACGATAAACAAACAATGGCGCCTAAAAGCAAGACCTGTTGGCGCACCAAGCGCCGAGACTTGGGATTATACCGAAACAGAAGTACCGACTATCAGTGATGGTCAATTACTGATTAGAGTTGACTATATCTCTATCGATCCTGCTATGCGCGGCTGGCTAAATGATGCAAAATCCTATATCGAGCCGGTACAGATTGGTGATGTGATGCGCGGTGGTACGGTCGGTGAAGTGATCGAGAGTAAACATGAAAAGTTTGCGGTCGGTGACTATGTGGCAGGACATAATGGCGTGCAGTCGTATGCGGTAAGTGATGGTAATGGGTTGCATAAAGTCGATCCAAACCTAGCGCCGTTGTCCTATTACCTAGGCGTACTTGGTATGCCAGGTATGACAGGGTATTTTGGTCTGCTAAAAACAGGTCAACCAAAGGCAGGCGAGACCGTTGTTATCTCTGGTGCTGCTGGTGCTGTGGGTAGCTTGGTCGGTCAAATTGCCAAGATCAAAGGCTGCCGCGTCGTCGGTATTGCAGGCGGGGCTGAGAAGTGTAAATTCTTGGTCGATGAGCTTGGGTTTGATGCAACAATTGACTACAAAAACGAAGACGTGAAAAAAGCATTGAAAAAAACCTGTCCAAACGGCGTCGATGTCTATTTCGATAACGTTGGCGGTGACATCTTGAATGATGTACTTACTCAGATTAACCTGCGTGCGCGTATCGTAATCTGCGGTGCGATCAGTCAATACAACAACACCACAGCGGTCGAAGGTCCATCGAACTATCTGTCATTACTTGTCAACCGTGCTCGGATGGAAGGCATCGTTGTGTTCGATAATATCAAAGAATATCCAATCGCCATGAAAGAAATTGCAGGCTGGATTCAGTCAGGCGACATGAAGGTGAAAGATCATATTGTTGAGGGTATTGAGACGTTCCCTGATACGCTTATGATGCTCTTTAATGGCGAAAACTTCGGCAAACTAGTACTTAAGGTAGAGGGATAAATCATGACATCAAATACAAATGGAATTGCATCAGACGTAGCTAGTAATGTAGCTGGCAAACGAGTTTTGATCACGGGTGGTGCCTCAGGCATTGGTGCCGCAAGTGCATTGTTGTTAGCCAGTCGCGGCGCAAAAGTGGTCATCGGAGATATGGCAGAAGAGATGGGCGCTGCTGTTGCGCAGCAAGGTCAGGATGCTGGTAACAGTATTGTCTTCAAAAAAGTAGACGTGACCAGCGGTGATGAAGTGCGCGCGTTATTTGATTTTGCCATGGAAACGCTGGGCGGTCTAGACGTGGTGGTAAACAACGCTGGCATCGATCATAAACCATCACCGATGCATGAGCTGAGTGATGAAGAGTTTGATCGCAATATCGCCGTGAATTTAAAAGGCGTCTGGCACTGTATGCGTGCCGCAGTTAAGTGTATGTTACCGAGTGGCGGTGGTCATGTGATTAACGTAGCGTCTATTGCAGGTCTACGCTCAGCGCCTATGATTTCAGCCTATAGTGCTGCCAAACACGGAGTTATGGGTCTCACCAAATCAGCAGCCCATGAGTATGCTCGCGCCAATATTCGTTTTAATGCGGTCTGCCCAAGCTTCATCGATACGCCAATGGTACGCAATACTATGGCGTCTATGGATGAGCGTACGCAGCAAGCAACCATCAAAGCCAGTCCGCTGCGTCGCTTAGGAAACGTTGATGAGATTTCTAATGCGATTGCATGGCTTGCCAGTGATGAGAGCACCTTTATGAACGGTCATGCATTCACCTTAGATGGTGGTATGCTAGCGTAATCGGTGAGCACGTGTATTTTGCTCATTAGTGCTTGATAATCGCTGTTGTGTATGACAGCGATTGTCTGCGTTCAGCGGTCTAGGCTTGAATATATAGGCTTTAATATATAGTCTCAAACATACAAGCTTAGTAACCGAATTACTTTAGCCACTAATATGTATAGCCGTGAGTCTTACACGTATAAAATATCTAAAAATATAAGGAATAATGATGAAAGATTTATTTGATTTAACGGGCAAGATTGCCCTAGTAACGGGCGCTAGCCGAGGCATTGGTGAGTCTATTGCCCGTCTCTTGGCATCAAGAGGCGCACATGTCATCGTCTCTAGCCGCAAAATCGACGCTTGCCAAGCAGTCGCTGACAGCATTGTCGCCGATGGTTATAAAGCAAGCGCTTTTGCTTGTCATGTGGGCGATATGGAGCAAATTGATGCGACGTTTGCACATATCAAAAGCGAATTTGGTCAAATTGATATTTTGGTCAATAACGCCGCAGCCAACCCATACTACGGTCATATCTTAGATACAGATTTAGCCGCTTTTGACAAAACCGTTGAAGTGAATATTCGTGGTTACTTCTTTATGTCAACGGCCGCTGGCAAAATGATGAAAGAGCAGGGCGGCGGTGTCATCTTGAATACGGCATCGGTCAATGGTCTAGTAGCAGGCGATAAGCAAGGGATCTATTCAATTACTAAAGCTGCCGTCATTAGCATGACCAAAGCATTTGCTAAAGAGTGCGGCCCGCTCAATATCCGTGTCAATGCGTTATTACCAGGTTTGACCGATACCAAATTTGCCTCGGCTTTGACGACTAACGATAAAGTCTTGAAAATGGCGCTACACTCGATTCCGCTAGGACGTGTGGCTGACCCTGATGAAATGGCAGGTACAGTACTCTATCTGGTATCGGATGCTTCAAGCTATACGACTGGCGCAACTATTGTTGTCGACGGTGGTATGCTGGCTTAATTAACATGACGTCAGTCAAAAGATTGTTACTATCGAAAACCGTATGAGACTAATGCTCATACGGTTTTTCTCATTCAATTTTTGATGAACTATAAAAGGAGTGCAGTATGGGATCGATGAACAATGACCGTGTACATGCCATTTCTCAAAACAAAACATGGTTGTTTGTACCAGCGACTCGAATCGATAGAGTAGACAAAGCCTTTACTAGTGGTGCAGATGCGGTCATTGTAGATTTAGAAGATACGGTAGCGCCAGAGGATAAAGCAACAGCACGTGCAGCATTAAAAGATTACTATGACCACCAGCACCACAATCAAACCAGAGATCAAGAGAGCACTCAAGATTATCGATCGATTTGGGTCCGTATCAACAAAGCAGGCAGTGAAGCGTTCTTCAAAGATATTGTACTGTGTCAGAAAATGCCACACTTAGCAGGTGTGGTATTAGCCAAAGCTGAGAAAGCAGAAGACATTAATAGTGTACATCAGGTCACAAGCTTACCTGTCATCGCATTGATTGAGAGTGCTGTTGGGTTATACCAAATCGATAGCATGGCAAAGGCAGTTGGGCTAGTGGCATTTAGCTATGGGTTTTTGGACCTATGCAACGATTTGCAGGTGCAAGTAGGGACAGCTGCTGCAGATGTCATCGCCAATCAGATTCGCTATCAACTCATTCTAACGTCAACAGTACATCAGTTATCGCCGCCTATCGACACTATTTATGCAGACTTTGACGATGAAATAGGACTGAGCGCGCGAGTGCAGCTATGGTCACAGATGGGCCTATCAGGAATGCTATGTATTCATCCCAAACAAGTGGCTGTCGTCCAGCAGGCATTGCACCCAACAGATGAGGCGCTATCTTTTGCTAAACGTGTGGTAGATGAGTACGAGCGCAACGGGCAGGCAGTGTTCAAAATAGAGGGAGAAATGGTGGATGCACCAGTGATAGAGCGAAGTCGTCAATTACTGAACCAATTTCTGGCCGAGTAGCAGGCAAATCTATAATGCTTTATCATGAGGCACTATCCATTCGTATTTTATAAAAGCATATTATGATATTTATCAACAACCGTATTAGCCTCAATGATAATGAGGTGGAGATTAGTGCGATACGCGCCCAAGGTGCAGGCGGGCAGAATGTTAATAAAGTCTCATCAGCTATTCATCTGCGTTTTAACATTCATGACTCAAGTCTGAGTGATGAATACAAACAGCGATTACTAGATAGCAAAGATAGCCGCATCACTAAAGAAGGTGTGCTCATCATAAAGGCGCAGCAGTTTCGTACGCAAGAGCGCAATAAAATAGATGCGCTTGAACGTTTGCAAAGTTTTATCACCAAAGCCACTTACATCAATAAAACCAGAAAGCCGACCAAACCTAGTAGAAACGCCAAACGCAAACGCGTAGACCAAAAAACCCAGCGTGGTAAAACAAAAGCCTTACGCGGTAAAGTAGATTTTTAGAAGGTTTGCTATATCAGATTTTGTTGTTAAGACATATTTGCAGTAGAAGGTAATAAGCAGTAGAAGGTGCTACGCGGTAAGAACAATTGTAGGTATTCTAAAATAAAAATCGGTATAGGGGATTAGTTATCACCTATACCGTATTCCATTATTAAAGATTCGCTAGTTGTTTAGAAGGCACCGCTAAGACCAACAAATAAGCTGGTTGAGTCGTCATCATCACCTTGTGAATGCGTGACGCCAGCATTGGCGTTCAACAAGCCAAAGCTTCTAGATAGACCAAGTGTCATAGCAACATTATCATCATCAGTTTCGATCGTAGGCGTCTCAAAACTGATATCCGGTAGCGTATTCAAACGTGCGGTTACCGCATCGCGATTGTCACTCAGCTGCTTTTGATAATGAATATCACCAAATACGTTGAGGTTTTCCATCAAAGTATGATTGGCTTTTAGCCCAAGCTTGCCATATGTCGTAGAGTATTTTTGTTCATCAAACTGCATGGCAATACCAGACATCTCTTTTTCTTTGAGTCCATCGATTTTTACGCGGCTCGCTGTTGCGCCGATATAAGGGGTGATGGCAATGCGACTGACTTGCATAGGGTAGCCTGCTTGTACATTGGCATAGAAGCGCTTGCCATCAGCATTTGACTCAAACTGTTGTCGGTTGCCACCAAGTGTGACATTACGTGTAACATCGACATCCATGTTGCCGAACCCTGCAGCGCCATTAAGCTGCAAACCGCCAAGGTTGTTGCTATGGTAAACACCAAAACCAACCTCTCCGAGATCAATATCGCTCAAACCGGTACCGACGTCTGAGTCTTCAAAGTCTTTTTGGGTGATATGACCATATAAACCAGTCACCGCGTTGGCTGAGCCCGGATGAGCAAAATCTACACCAAGCAATACCTGAGTATTATTGTCACCGTCAAACCCTGCAATCTCTTGGTTGGCAACCTCACCGACTGCCCATAGGGTACGGGCAGGTTTTTGCGCGCTATTTTGGACTTGATTGATGTGTGACTGCAAGCGCTCATTGGTTGCAAGTCCAGTGGTCGTCGCAATATGAGGTAAAACGCCTATCAGACTGGGTGCCGTGACAACCGCATTTGCATAATCTGCAATCAACTGATGCGTGCGCCCTGTGGGGTGGATACCATCAGCGAAGAAGTAGTTTTCGTTAGCGTTTGCCTCTACAAGATCATCAGGTCCACAAGTTAGAGAGCTGTTGTTGTCACCACAAGCTTCGTCCGTAACATTGGTAAAGCCATATTGAGCAGGTGACGCAATGATTTCTTGTGACAAGCTAAACATATCTAGGGGTATGATGTTGGCCCCAGTACCCGCCACGCCACTCAACATAAATTGATTATATAGACTGGTAGCCCCGGTACTTTGCGCCTGAGCAATAGGACCTTGATCAATAGCTCTAGGCGTTAGACCAACATCAGGGATATTAGGCACTAAAATGTAGTTCGCGCCATTATCCTTTAGAGTGTTAATCGTTGCGATTTGGCTATCTACGGCACCAAATATGGTAGCTTGAGCATTATCAGAATCTTCAGCCGCCGCTAGCAAATCATTTGCACCTGCCCACACGACATAGAGTCCATTAGGATCGACGTTGTTATCAGCTAAGTAGTTATTGACTTGGGTACTGGCAGAATCAATGGGAACACCACCAGGGAAAACTTCCTCTTCGCCTGCTCTTGCACCGCCAATAGCATAGTTATTACCAGTTTGAGGACTACCAAACACCACAGGGGTAGCGGTTGTACCTAGCTGTTCAGCAAATGAGGTCGCCCAGGTATTATCAGGGTTAGTAGTGAACTGAGCAGGACCTGGCACAACTTGGCTAAAATAGCCGCCATCGGTTAGGCTATCACCAAAAAAGGTCACGCTACTATAATCATTAGCATGAGCAAATCCTGCCGTACATAGCGTAATGGCCAGCATGCTTTTGGTAAGAGTTTTGAGCGTGGTATGACCAACCTGTGAGCGAGAGATATTACGAGGCATAGCGACTTCCTTGTCGTGAATGTAATAGTTTGTCAGCCGAGTGTAACCGCTTTTGGGCAAGCTATCAATCTTTTTGATAGCAAAAAAAAGAACATAGCGGTCAAAATATCAATTGCAAATATTCAAAAAGTCTGTGGCAGTTAATTGCGGTCCTCTATTTTAAAGGAACAGTAAGTATATGATACATATGAAGATTGCGTTTTTTAAATCAGTTGCTTTAGCCGACCAACCTCTCTATTCAACTCAAAACATGTCCAACCATATATAGTATAGAGAGTGTCGCCTATAGCAATATTAAGATGATTTTTGTGGACGCAAGAATAGAGCCAGCCCAAGTGCCACAAAAGCTGCGATGCCAGATAGCAGATAGCTGATACTAAAATCTCCAGTGATCTCTGCAAGATAACCTGCCAGCACAGGTCCAAGCGCCTGCCCACCCGAAAAAGCAAACGTCAGTGCCGCGAGCGCACTTGCTGCGGCTGCCGCTCCAAAATAATCGCCTGCAGAGGCAGCCATAATGACAGGAACACTCCATACCACTATGCCAAACAAGACAATTGATAAATACAGCCCTAACTGCCAATCAGTGAGTCCGACCAACAGATAAGCGATAGCCAAGAAGAAAAAAGCCAAGGCAAGACCAAGGCGTCTGCCAATGTGGTCAGAGATCCAACCAAACAACATGCCTGAAAACATGCTAAGCAGTCCAATCCACGCCCAAATACCACCAGCAGTCGCTTCGCTCAGTTGATAAGCGCCGACCATGCTAGTGACGATAAAGGTGACGTAAACCATATAAGTGGCACCATAAATCGCAAAGATGATACCCAAATGTACAAGTAGCTTGATATTGCTGCGTTCTAGCTTTTTTTTGTTTTTGACAGGTGAGGTAGGGATACGCCCAAAAGGGTCTTGCCTCACATCATCTGGATGGTTGCGAATCAAAGTAAAAGTTAGCAAAGCCACTACCACGTTGATAACAGCAAAAATGAGCCAGCCTGTCTGCCAAGATAGTAGGCCTAAAAGGGGCACAAGTTTGGGTACCACAAAACCTGATAGTATGATGCCAAATCCCGGGCCTGCCATAACCAATCCTAAGGCAAGTCCGCGATGCGATGGAAAAAACCAATGTGACATGACGCTCATCATTGGTAGAACCACACCGCCGCTACCGATACCTGTCAGCACATAGAGTGCGCACAATGCCGGAAACCCTGTCGTAAAAGCCATACCAAGCATAGAAACTGCAATAAGGAACAGACTGGCTGTCGCGGTATTGCGAGTGCCAAGTCGCGGTAGCACCAATGGACTCAGAAGTACGGCGACGAGATAGCCTATTAGGTTGGTAAATCCCAATAGGCCACTTTGGGTGTAATTCAGCCCCAAAGAAGATGACATAGATGGCAATAGCATACCGAAGGCAAATCGCCCCAATCCTAGTCCGCAGAACATTGCCACAGACCCAGTCATAGCGACGATCCAAGCATAATGCACATTGCCTAGTCTAAGCGGTGCGGTGCTGTTCTGGTTCTCTCGTTGAGTTGATCCGTTCGACATCACCAACCTCCAACAAGCTGAAAATTGGCAATATTCAATGCCGTTAAAGGCAGAGCGTAGACAACAGCGTCCCTGTTTTTAGTGTCATTCATTTTACACGTATCCTTGTGTGCTCAATCCTTGTCGATCTTTTATTAAGTATGCTTATCGATTAAGCATACTTTTGTCCAATAGAAATCAGTATAACGATACGTGAACGTTCGTTCAATGAAAGTTTAAGTAAATTCTTGCAATGAACTAAGAGACAATGACAAAAAAATACCAGCCTGTTTATATGGCTGGCATGTTTACTGCTATTTTTTAATGACTATCTTTTGATAGTGTTTTTGGTTAACCCAGTCGCCGACTCAGCTCAGGAAAACGCTTTATCATAAATAGCATGAGCAGTAGCGCAAGGCTGGCAATCGTAGTACCCGCATAGCCCACGCTAGACAGCGAGATGTGGGTGACAGCATAACCGCCAAATAGCGCACCCGTACCGATTCCCAGATTAATAATACCTGAGAACATCGACATGAGCATGTCTTGGGCGTTGACATCAACCATGATGACTTTGGCCTGCATTGAGATGATCAGTAGCATGAGCGCCGTACCCCACAGTATGGCGTTGATGCTAAGTGCCCACACTGAGGTTACGGCAAACAATAGTGTCAGCATCGCTACCAGTATCAATATCGTCGACATCAGCATCAACTGAGTATTGAATCTATCGCCCCAACGACTAAATATAATACTACCCAAAATACCTGCCGCGCCAAACAGCAGCAACACAAAAGTCGCTGCGTTCTCGCTGATGTTACCAACCTGACGCATAAACGGCTCTATATAAGAATACGCCGTATAGTGGGCGGTAAAGACCAATAAGATAAGCAAATATAAGCAGACCAATAGTGGGTTTTTGAGTAATTCTGGAATTTTTCTAAAAGACCCCTCAAACATACTGGGCAGCGTGGGCAAAAGCCTCGCCTGTAGCACAAATACCACCAGCGCAATGAAACCAATACCGCCAAAAGTGGCGCGCCAACCGAACCATTGACCGACCAAGCGACCTAGCGGCACACCCAATACCATTGCCAATGAAGTGCCAGTCGCCAGTACACTGAGTGCCAACGCTTTTTTGCCTTCAGGAGCCACGCGTATGGCAATAGCTGCTGTGATGGACCAAAATATTGCATGCGATAGTGCAATACCGACGCGGCTAATGAGCAGCACGTCAAAACTCCATGCAAATACAGACAGCACATGACTGGCGATGAATACCGCAAAAATTCCCAACAGCAGTCGTTTGCGCTCAAATCGGCTGGTCAGTAGCATCAGCGGTAATGACATCGCTGCGACAATCCAAGCATAGAGTGTCAGCATCCATCCCGTCTCCGCCGTAGTGATAGAGAAGTCTTGAGCGATATCACTGAGCAGTGCCACAGGAACGAATTCTGTGGTGTTCATAATGAAGGCACTAACGCCCATCAAAAATACTTGAAAATATTGAGTTCGGCGAGCGTTTGCGCTGGCCTCAAGGTTATGTGTCATAAGATCCAATATAAAGCAGGTGCTAATACTACGGGTGATAACTCAAGGTGGGGTAGACATTTGGTAATACAAGGGTCGCGGTGCAAGATAGCAAGTCAAAGAGGATCGTCATAGATATTTTCTGATAAGAGATGTTACGTAGACTTTACTAAAAGAGAGCATGGTATACAGTGCTATTGAGCAATGATATTAGAGCGCTTTAATTCTATCATTTGGATTGACGAGGCAACGTACCACAATGAAGATTAAGACATATTTGTAGTCCCAAAAAGCAGCTGCTGACATACGAAAAATAAGTAAACATTTCGGTATTTATTTTCTGTCATCTGATGTGCTATCATCGTTGAACGATCTATCGTGGGTTTAACAGTTTTGAGTGGTCGATCATAAGGCAATCCTTATGACAGCATTCGAACCTTGCAACTTCCAGCACGATATAAAACAACTCTGGTAAAGCGCATGAGCCTGTACTCCGACACCCTCATTTGTGCCTGATTTTTTGCCTATTTGGCATATCTCAACCTTTTTTGTCGGAGTTACAGGAGTCTAAGGTGTTCAATATCATGAGCCACATTACTAATCCATCTAAATATACCCGTCGTTATCATCCACGCCATTCTCTAGCGCAGTATATAATTAATCAAATAGAGTCGCTTGAGCTGCGCCCGCAAGATATCGTCAAGCAAATGGGCTATCCTCTCAAACACACCATACCTGCCTATGACCGCCTGCGCCATGTGCTATCGAACAAGCACCTCGGACTCGATGGCAGCTATATGGATAAATACTTTACGGCAGATGAATTTTTGATAGCACTTTTCGCTGTGCTTGAGATACCGTATCAGCCATTCGCAGAAGACATCGCTCAGATTAAGGATGATGTAGCGAACCATTCCAATACACTACCCAAATATAGCTTGCGTGCCGATGTGGGTTTTACCTTTGTCAGTAGCACAAACTGGATGTCTCGCGATGCAGCGTCGCGTTTTGCGCAAGTATATCTGCCCAATGGTTTTGCCAAATTAGACGATGCTGCACGTAAGTCAGCGATTGAAGAGTGTATCTGTGAGCACTATCAGCAGTATGAGAGCCATTTGCCATATGATGGGGTTATAAAAAGTTATCAGCTGACTATCGAGAAACCCAATCACAGGATCGAACATATAGAGTACGGATTGCCGAAATCTAGTAGCATCTGAAATACTGTGAATATACAATCAGCTTAACTGATTAGTTATATTGACTGAATAATCAGATTGATTTTAAAAGACAAATAGTTTCAAAAAACAAAAAATTTTAAAAGACAGAAAAAAGCCTCACTTTTTCGTGGGGCTTTTTGGTTTTTTTAATTACGGTTGGTGTGTTGAATACCTTCTTGTGCTAAACATTGAGGCATAAGAATCGTTGTACAAGTATCATATTAAACCTCAGGTTTAGAGATAGCACGCCACAAAATAGTGAATAGTGCATCAAACTCTGCATTTATGGGTGTCTCTGTTTGGCGAATGGTATGCATGAGTCCAAGACGACTGATAAAGCCCATAAACACATCAAAGAGTATATGCAAGGGAACGGTATCATTGAGTACCCCACGATTTTGCCCATCTTCTAGTACCGCCAAAAACGCCCCAATCAGCTCTTTGTTTTCGTAGATTGCGATATTACGTATCCGTGATGCCGACACAGATGAGAGCACCATCACTGCATCTGGGTGCGAGTCGACAAAGTCAAAACACACCCACAGCGTCTTTCGCAGACGATCTTGGACGCTATCGATACCTTGCAGATGATCCATGATACGAGCAGCCAATCTGCCCAGCACAATATCCATAATGGTATAAAACAGCGTTTGTTTGTCGCCGAAGTACTTGTAAAGCGTTTGCAATGAGACGTTTGCAGATTTTGCAATCTGCGCCATCGTTACCTCATTCGCATCAAATCCTGCAAAATCTTGACGAACCGCCTTCTCGATTTTCTCCAAAGTTGCAGGTCGCATATCGGATAGCGAGGCTAGAGCTCGAGTTGGGTTGGCATCATCTAACTGATTGGCGACGGTCATACTTATCATTCCTTATTTATCACTGCCTGTTTATCACTACCTATTCAGCATCGATTATTTATCACTACGTTAAGTCATGGTCTATCTCATGCATAGCACTTGCTAGATATCTGATGATATAGCCTGATTGATAAAAGCCTATTTAATTTATATTTAATGAGTAACGATAATTACTATTTTTACTCATTTGATTGCGAATTTATTTTTCATCACCTAGTATAAGACTCAGTTGTTAATAAATACAATGAATCTATAGTATATATCTAATGGTAATATAAATTACCGTAATTTGTTTTTCTACCAAAATAACGTAGATATCGTTGTTGTTCACTTAACCTTGTCAAGGATAGACATTATGAGTATCGAAAAATTCACTCCGAACTGGATGACCGAAGAGCATCAGATGGTGCACGACAGTGCCCTAAAAATGTTCCAATCTTGGGATTCCAAAGACGAGCAGTGGCGCAAAAACGGCATGATTGATCGCGATGCGTGGGAAGAGGCGGGCGAAATGGGGTTTCTGTGTGCGGCGATACCAAGCGAGTATGGCGGCGGCGGTGGTGATTTTGGTCATGAGGCGGCGCTTATCTACGCACAGACTGAGGCCAATCAGTCAGGATTTGGCGGCATGGTGCACTCAGGTATCGTCGCGCCCTATATTTTAGACCACGGTACTGAAGAACAAAAACAAGCGTGGCTACCCAAGATGGCAACAGGCGAATACATTGGCGCTATCGCTATGACCGAACCTGGTACAGGGTCTGATTTACAAAACATCAAAACCTATGCGATAAAAGATGGTGATGACTACATCATTAATGGTTCAAAGACCTTTATTACCAACGGTCAGCATGCCAATCTGATTTTATTAGCTTGCAAAACAGACCGTGAAAAAGGCGCACAAGGTGTCTCACTTATTATCGTAGAAACCGATAAAGTAGAAGGGTTTGAGCGTGGACGCAATCTTGATAAGATTGGTCTGACGTCGCAAGATACCTCAGAGCTGTTCTTTAGTAATGTACGTGTGCCGCAAACCAACCTCTTAGGTACGGTAGAAGGTATGGGTTTCATACAAATGATGCAGGAGTTGCCACGTGAGCGTCTGATCATTGCGTTATCAGGTATTGGGTCGATGAAGCTGGCGATTAACTTGACCCTAGATTATGTAAAAGGTCGCGAAGCTTTTGGCAAGCCCATCTGGAAGTTCCAAAATACCCGCTTCAAGATGGCAGAGTGCTATGCCGATTATCTTGCTGCTAGTAGCATGTGTGACGCGGCAGTAGATGCCATGTTAGATGGCAAACTGTCTGTACCGCATGCGTCATTGATCAAATACTGGGTTACCGAAAAACAATGTGAAGTGTTGGATGAGTGTGTACAGCTGTTTGGTGGCTATGGCTATATGACAGAATATCCTATCGCACGTCTATACGCTGATGCCCGCGTACAAAAAATCTATGGCGGTACCAATGAGATTATGAAAGAGCTGGCTTCGCGCTTTATGTAGACGTGTCGCTTATTGATTGAAATGATGGTTTGTTTAAAAATAAAAAAGGATTTTTTATGACTGAGAATGCATATATTTATGATGCTATGCGTACGCCACGTGGTAAAGGAAAAAAGGATGGCTCTCTTTATCAGGCATCACCGATTTGGCTAACACGTACCTTATTAAAAGAGATGGAGCAGCGCCACAACTTAGATACCAGCTTGGTTGATGATGTGGTGCTTGGCTGTGTGACACCAGTGGGCGAGCAGGGCTCTGATATTGCGCGTATCGCCGTGATTGATGCTGGCTGGGCACAAAGTGTGGCTGGAGTAACCTTGTCTCGCTTTTGTGCCTCTGGTCTAGAGTCTATCAATTTGGCGGCTGCTAAAGTCATGTCAGGAATGGAGGATATGGTGGTGGCGGGCGGCGTTGAGTCCATGAGCCGCGTGCCGATGGGCTCTGATGGCGGCGCTTGGTACATGGATCCACGCGTCAATGAAGCGACGCATTTTGTACCGCAAGGCGTAGGTGCGGATACTATCGCGACGCTCAAAGGCTTTAGTCGTAGTGATGTCGACGCCTTTGCCACCGAGTCGCATCGCCGCGCTGCAAATGCTTGGGAGAAGGGCTATTACGACAAATCTGTCGTCCCTGTCACCGACCTCAACGGTATGATGCTGCTGGATAAAGATGAAACCATCCGCCCTAATACCAATGTCGAGACTTTAGCAGGTCTTAAACCTTCTTTTGTTATGCCAGGTAAAATGGGCTTTGATAGCGTGATATTGGACCGATATACCACGATTGAAACCGTCAACCATGTGCATCATGCAGGTAACTCTTCAGGTATCGTTGATGGGGCCGCGATTTGTTTGGTCGGTAGTGCTGCTGCTGGTCAAAAAGCAGGTCTAAAACCACGCGCCAAAATCACGATGGCATCAGTTATTGGCTCAGAACCTGCCATCATGCTGACAGGTCCAACGCCAGCTTGCCAAAAAGCCCTCGATAAAGCGGGCATGCAAGCCTCTGATATAGACCTGTGGGAAATCAACGAAGCATTCGCTGCTGTCCCGATGAATACCGCTGATGATTTTGGAATCTCGCTTGATATTGTCAATGTTAATGGTGGTGCAATATCCATGGGTCATCCGCTTGGGGCAACGGGTGCGATGCTAATGACAACCGTCCTCGATGAGTTAGAGCGCCGTGACCTCAAGACCGCTATGATCACGCTATGTGTGGGCGGTGGTATGGGCATTGCCACCATCATCGAGCGCGTTTAACTTCTTTCTCAAATAAAATGAAAAACAAGTAGGCAAAAAACAATAGATAAAGAATCATTTAAGGGATAAAAATGATGACAAACAACCAGGCAGCTAACCAGACAACAGATAGCGTGACAGTCATTAAAGCATTAGAAAACTTCTCCGCCCAGCGTGATGACGATGGCATCGTCACCGTTACAATTGACCAAAGCAAACGCAAAATGAATGTCATCGGTGACGGTTTTACGGAGTCGTTTGCCACAGTGGTCGATAGCGTTATCAATGATGACTCAGCCAAAGGCTTGATTCTCACTTCTGCCAAAGACACCTTTGTAGTTGGCGCAGATATCGACCAATTGGGTAAGATCGAGACAGCCGAGCAAGCATTTATATTAACTGAAGCGCTCAAAGGGAGTTTGCGTCAGCTTGAAACCTCAGGCAAGCCTGTGGTCGCTGCGATGACGGGAACGGCGCTGGGCGGTGGTTTAGAGTTGGCGCTTGCCTGTCATTATCGCATTGCCATTGATACGCCGAAGACTAAGCTTGGTCTACCTGAGGTGAAATTGGGCTTGCTGCCGGGCGGCGGCGGTACGCAGCGCTTGCCGCGATTGGTCGGTATTCAAGTGGCACTAGAGCTGATGACGCAAGGTAAAGAGCTGCGCGTCGCTGCGGCGAAAGACATCGGTCTGATTGATGCGACAGCTATCGATCATGCAGATATGCTGGTGCAGGCTAAGGACTGGATTCAAAATAATCTAAGCGTGCAGCAGCCATGGGATAAGAAAGGCTTTAAAATCCCTGGTGGTGATAGCAAACACCCCAAAGTGGTGCCTATATTCTCCATCGCCCCAGCTATGGCCAATCAAAAATCTCACGGCAACTATCCAGCGATTACTCATATTATGTCTTGTGTGTTTGAGGGCTGTTTGGTAGATATCGATACGGGACTTGAAATTGAGTCGCGTTATTTTGCCGCTTGTGTGCTGTCGACTGAATCAAAAAACATGATCAACACCCTATGGACGCAGCTGAATAATATCAAGAAAGGTCAGTCTCGCCCTCAAGGGTTTGAGCGGACACCGACCAAAAAAGTCGGTATCTTAGGGGCTGGTATGATGGGCGCAGGCATCGCTTATGTCACTGCTAAAGCAGGTATAGATGTCGTGCTATTGGATACAGATATTGCGAATGCTGAAAAAGGCAAAGCGTATTCTGCTAACATTTTGGATAAAGCCATCAGCCTAAAGCGCGCTACCGAAGAGAAAAAGCAAACCCTCTTAACACGTATCACGCCAACCGTCTCTTACGATGATTTGGCTGATTGTGATCTCATCATCGAAGCAGTATTTGAAAACCGAGAAATCAAAGCCAAGTGTACCCAGCAGAGTGAGGCAGTGATTCCAAGCACAGCTATTTATGCGTCTAATACCTCAACGTTACCTATTACAGGACTGGCAAAAGCCAGCACTCGTCCAAATCAATTTATTGGTCTGCACTTTTTCTCACCAGTAGACAAGATGCCACTGGTCGAAATCATCGTAGGCGCGCAAACCGACGATGTGACGCTCGCCAAAGCGTTCGATTATGTTTTGCAAATCGGCAAAACGCCTATCGTCGTCAATGACAGCCATGGATTTTATACTTCCAGAGTATTTGGTACCTATGTATCAGAGGGCATCGCGATGCTGGGCGAGGGTGTCCATCCGCGTAGTATCGAAGTCGCTGGATTAAGAACGGGCATGCCTATGCCGCCCCTGGCATTGCAAGATGAAGTGTCACTGAGTCTAGCGTTACATGTCAGCGAGCAGCAGCAGGTGGATATGGCAGCCGAAGGCAAATCTGTCACTGTGCGCCCTTCTTACGAGATACTAAAGACACTGGTCAATGAGCATGGGCGCGAAGGCAAAAAAAATGGCAAAGGGTTCTATGATTATCCAGAAAACGGTAATAAGCATTTATGGCCTGAGCTTATCAACTTGTATCCACCACAGTCAGAGCAACCCTCACAGCAGGACCTAGTTGATCGCTTAATGTTTATTCAAGCCAATGAATCTGCGAGATGCTATGAAGAAAACGTCGTGCGCTCGGTCGCCGATACCAATATAGGGTCTATCTTTGGCTGGGGATTTGCCCCGCAGCACGGCGGCACGCTACAGTTTATCAATGCGATGGGCGTCGATGAGTTCGTCAAGCGTAGTCGCGAGCTGGCGGCAAAATATGGTGAACGGTTCGAGCCTGCCAAGATATTGTTAGACATGGCAGCCAAAGGCGAGGCGTTCTCTGATGACTGATGTACATGTATCAAATCATGGTCAAATGACAGATTGTCTACAAGGGTTACGAGTCGTCGATTTGACTCGTAACCTACCAGGGCCCTTTGCCACGCGTCTGCTTGCAGATCTAGGGGCAGACGTCCTAAAAATAGAACCCAAACAAGGCGATCCTGCGCGCGTGTTTGGTGAGCTATTTGCGGCTTTAAACCATGGTAAGACGACTGAGAAGCATGACTTTCATGATCCTAAAGCGATAGACAGTATAAAAGCACATCTTAAAAATGCTGACGTGATGCTAGACAGCTTTCGTCCAGGTATCCTTGCGGACATCGGACTAGATGCCAAGACGCTTCATACTATCAACCCAAAGCTAGTCATGGTGTCGATTACTGGTTATGGTGTGGCAGGCAAAGACACAAAAGAAGAGTCTCACGGAAAAGAAGGTGTGCATCTAGAAGGTGCTTACTTAGAAGACGCCCACTTAAAAGATAACTCTCAAGTAACTCATCATTGGTCTGACAAGGCCGGTCACGATATCAATTTCATGGCTATGAGCGGTGTGCTTGATCAGTTAAAAACAGCAGCAGGCGGGCAGGCCATGCCCAACATCCAGTTTGCGGACTTGGCAGGTGGTAGTGATACAGCAGTGATTGCGCTACTGGCTGCTGTGTTTGCCGCCCAGCGTACCGGCAAAGGACGACATATTGCTATTAGTATGACGCATAGCCTTTATAATCATATGGTCATGCCAAAGGTAACCGGCAAGTTAATCAATCGTTTGTCAGGTGATACTTCAGCAACGCCGCCTATGCCGCAGCACGATTTTTTAGGTGGCGCATTGCCATGTTACCGACTGTACCAAACCGCTGACCTACGCTATATGGCCGTTGGTGCATTGGAGCTAAAATTTTGGCAAGGTTTATGCGAGGTTTTGGATTTGCCTGCCCTTAAAGACATACATTGGCAGCTTGGGGTCATGCCAACTACGCCTGAAAGTCAAACAGCCACCAAAACAATGGCGGAGACATTCGCCAGTCAGACGCTTGAGCATTGGCAGGGCGTATTTGCAGCAACGGATGTCTGTGTGACGCCTGTATTGAATTTATATGAAGCTAAAGCGCATCCATTATTTGCACATCAAGACGAGCATCATACAACGTCTGGATGGCAGCAAATCAATTAACGACTAGTATGTAAGTAGCTTTAGCGAAAAGTGAAAGTTGGATTAGCGCTTGAAGGCGATACCAAGCCGCTGCTGGCTAGTATCGTCTCTTTAGTCTGTACCATTTAGACTGCCTGTCTAAAGTAAAGTGATTGAACGTGTATATTTATAACTGTCTATCTAAAATCGTCTGAATAAGAGACAATATACATATAGAACCTAAGGCACTATGATATTCACAAATCACGCGCTTAAAGGTTTAGCTAGTTCGATACTTACCGCTATTCAACACATTAACTTAAGCAAAAAGGCCGTTCTGAATGACCACAAATAACCCATATAATTTCCTACCTTTGCAGCCTACTGGTAGAAATGAGAACGATACTGCCAATACCTATGCTCCTGAAGATATGATCAAAATATATGAGCAGCAGTTCCTTATTCAAGTACCCGAAGACAAGCTGACAGAGTTTCTGCCAGCGCTCAAAGCGTTTTATGATATTGATAATCATACGTTAGATGTTAGTGCTATTATTTTCGATGCAATCGCAGACTCTGCTATTATTTATAATCACAAAATCAAAGTAGGCGACTATCAACTGCTGGGCGGACTGGTAGAGGAAGCGATTGAATACGACGAAGACGATACAAGCGCGGATAGTGTGGAAGGTGAAGAGATCCAAGCCTACACGTTAGAGTGTCAGCGTAAATTTTTTATTAATGATATAGAGATACCTTATCATTTCAATCTATTTATCTACGGCGATGGTTATTCTACATTGACCAAAAAAGACACGGTACTCGAAAAGATGTATTGGTTCGTTAGAGGTCGATTCGAAGAAGACTTATTAGATGATGCTGAAGACAACGATAGCTTAGCGTCTATCAATAAGCAACTGGCTGAGTTAGGTATTCGAGAAATGGACCTGACAACTATAGATGAAATGGTCAGCTATGTAGAAAACAGTATCATAGACGATGCCATGGTAGATGAGTTAAATAGGCTTTTAGATGATGCCGAGTAAGGTGAAGCACTATCTTGTAAGATGAGTAGTCACTTGGTACACCACAAAAAAGGGCGCTTTAGATTATAGATCTAAAGCGCCCTTTGATTGCTATGGTTAAGTGCCTCTCGTATCATTACGAATGTGCTGAGATGAAGTCGGCAATAAACTTATTTACGATTTCTGGCTGCTCAAGTGCTACGGAGTGACCGGCCTTTGGAATGACAAACATTTTGCCGTCTGCTACCTTTTTAACAATATTTTCTGACAGGGGTACTTCATACGCATGGTCTTGCTCACCTGCTAATACCAGCATAGGTACCTGACAGCCCTCAATCTCATCTAGTATACCTGTACGATGAATAACGCCATCGGCACTACGCGCAATGTCTGGTTCTAGCTTTAGCATATGTTCGCGCCAGTACTCACGCTCGCTTGCTCGAGAGGCATCTGCCAAGTAATCATCCCCAAACATTATGTACATAAGCGTATCGATAAATGGTTCAGTACCTTGTGCACTTAATCCTTCTACCAAAGGTGAAAAATCGGCTAGTTTGTACTCAAGCTCTCCGCTAGATCCAAGTACAATACAACCCTTTAATAAATCTGGGCGACGAGCGGCTAAACGTAGCGCAATAAATCCGCCCATAGAGTTACCAGCGAAGAAACAAGGTCCTAGCTCAAGCGCCTCAATCAAAGCGATAGCATCGTTGGTGTGGGTATCCATATCAACGCTCACAAGCTCTGAACGCGCACTCTGACCTTGATCTCGATCGTCATAACTTATAATGCGAATGGTTTTAGATAACTGCTCTATCTGATGAACAAACATTTTGTGATCAAAAAATAGCGAGTGACTTAGTACCAATACTGGCGCATTTTTAGGACCTTCATCGCTATAGAACAGGGTGGTTCCGTTGACATTAATATTTGGCATGATCTTTTCCTTGTGTGAACACTATTGAGTCTGATAACACGCACAATAAACAGAGCGTCATATCTACGTTGTGTGATATCTGTGTTAATCCTTTAACCTTATTATTTGTATCAGAGTTCTTTGGTCATTGAAAGCGATGAATGGTAAGACAGTCTTTTACTGAAGTAAGCATCAAAGTTGATGGGTTGTATCAGTACCATTGTCATTATAAAAGGTACACTACGAATGACTCCGTATACGCCTGTCTGAGAGTCGCTATCATTAATAAGTTGCCTTACTGCTATTTACGATTACACGACTCTGTATATATTTCTAGGTTTTTGCCCATCTCTGTTCAAAGGGTTGCTGGATTTCCTATATAATGTCAGCAGTCTCGTTATAGACGTCCCATTCAATGTAGACTTTTTTAGTAAAAATACTCCTTATCAGGTAAAACGGTGCTTTATGTTTAACGCTTCCTCGACTCGTCTAAATAAATATATCAGCGAAAGTGGTATTTGCTCACGGCGTGACGCTGACCGCTTTGTGGAACAAGGTAACGTATACATCAATGGCAGGCGTGCGGCGGTGGGTGATCAAGTGGTCGCTGGCGATACCGTAAAAGTAAACGGACAGCTGATTGAGCCACGAGAGCCTGATGATTTTGTATTTATTGCTTTGAATAAGCCCGTGGGTATCGTGAGCACGACAGAAAGCTCTGAGAAAAACAATATTGTTGATTTTGTCAGACATGGGGTTCGTATTTTTCCGATTGGTCGACTGGACAAAGACTCTCAAGGACTGATCTTTTTAACCAACAATGGCGACCTGGTCAATAAAGTATTGCGTGCTGGTAACAATCACGAAAAAGAATATCTGGTCACGGTCAATAAGCCGATAACGGACAGCTTTATTGAAGGGCTAGCAGGTGGCGTGCCGATGCTGGGCAAAATGACGAAAAAATGCCCCGTAACTAAAGTTGCGCCCAACATATTCAATATCACACTCATTCAAGGTCTGAACCGCCAAATTCGCCGTATGTGTGAGCATTTTGGTTATGATGTCGTCAAGCTTGAACGTACACGAGTTATGAATGTCAGTCTGAAAGGACTCCCTGTAGGCGATTGGCGAGACCTCACGCCAAAGGAGTTAACTGATTTGCTTAAGGCTGTAGAGAACTCTTCGTCACAAGATAATCATTCAGGCAAAAAATCTCGTAAAGCGCCAAGAAAAAAGCCTTATAACGATACCTCATCCAAGTCAAAACCATCTTCAAAATCGGCGGGCGCTTCAAAAGGGCGCAACAAACATGCTAAGGATGATGCCAGAAAGCCCGCAGGGTCTAAAGGCAGAGATGGACGTCCCACTGGTCGCGGCAAGAATGCTGGCGGCAATGGTAAGCCCACTACAAACGGTAAGCGTCCCTCAAAAGGTCGAGGGGCTAAGCGCTCTTCACGTTAACATCTGATTGCTTTACTTATTTTGAAATGCCAGTAAGCTAAATAATTCTAACCTTAACGAGACACTATTATGTTTAAAATAAAAGTAGAACGCATTGTCAAAAAACCAATTGATGACGTTTTTGAAGCCTTAAGCGACCATGCCAGCTATGGATCATTTAAAGCGGTAGGAGTAGCTAAGTTAGTCACTGAAGGTGATGAGGAGCGCAATGGCGTTGGCGCTTTACGCACCATTAAGACAGGACCTGTTAAGTTTTGGGAGCGAATTACAGCGTTTGAGCGTCCTACTCATATGCAATACCAAATCGAAAAATCTAAACCTATCAAGATGCGACACGACAAAGGCGTCATTGACCTAAAAGACTTGGGTGATGGCACTACACACGTGACGTGGGTATCTGAGGGTCGGTTGACAGTACCATTGCCATTAGTTGGTCGTCTATTCGACCGTCAAATGCAAAAACAAGGAACCATAGGGTTTAGTAGCATACTCAAATCTATAGAAAACCGCTAATCTAGTAGTCATATGAGCTCGTCTGATGTAACTTACAGGTAGTGGCTATTTTATTTGAGCCGCTACCCGTTGGCTTTAATTGGTTTTGTTCTTGGTAGCTTCAATCTCATTAAAGCGCGCTAACTGCTCTGGCGTGGCTTTTTGTTGATATTTCTCTTTCCACTCAGCGTAAGGCATACCATAAACGAGCTCGCGCGCATCTTCGTAGTCGATGTCAATACCACGCTCTTCACCCGCAGCTTTATACCATTTAGACAAGCAATTACGACAAAAATCAGCAAGATTCATCAGCTCGATATTTTGTACATCTTTACGCTCATCCAAATGCGCCAATAAGCGACGAAATGCCGCAGCTTCTAATTCGATATTTGATTCTAACTTTGCCATAAGGTTTTCCCTAATTGTCGTTGAGCTATTTTAAAACTAGATGATACTAATGATATAAACATTGCGCAACCTGTGTTGGTGTATCAAAAACGCGCAAAATAAACTCAACCATAGTAACGGTTTATCAGCTTAAAGCTTTCTAATTACAATATAACTCTGACAGTTGGAATTAGCTTTTCGCTTTAAAAAGTTAGCTTGAAATGGTTACGTTCTGTTCACGGTGATTTTCTTTAGTAGCTCTATTTGCGTAGCAACTGGATTGTTTAGTCCATACTAAAAATCGCTACAAACCCCGAAAATTAGACAAAAAAAAGCCTCATTTCTTATGTAAGAAATGAGGCTTTTAGTGCTCTTTCAAGCCATATTTGGAGCGGGAAAAGAGATTCGAACTCTCGACCCCAACCTTGGCAAGGTTATGCTCTACCACTGAGCTATTCCCGCTAATTATCAATTGACTATCGTCAGTTGATGAAGGCGTATTATACGCAGTTTTTTTTGGGTGTCAACACCTATGACGAAAAAAATTAAAGTTATTAAAATAGGCATGTCCTCTGCCCACAAATGTATGTTATAACGGTTTATTATAATATGTATTCCAAAAGCTTTGCATATATAAATAAGCTGGAACGCATTTTATACTTTCGCTTTAATTACATTCACAGTTATCAATACTTATAAAGATAAGTCATAGGGATAAAAAATGAGTCAACAGTATACCATCGCTGATTATTTGTTTGATCGTGTTGCAGAAGCAGGTGCTTCTGAGATATTCGGCGTACCAGGTGATTTTAACTTAACTTTTTTGGACAATGTACTTGCCTCTGATAAGCTACGCTGGGTAGGTAACACCAATGAGCTAAATGCAGGCTATGCGGCCGACGGCTATGCACGCGAGCGTGGGTTTGCCGCTATGGTAACGACCTTTGGCGTAGGGGAATTATCCGCTATTAATGCGACGGCAGGTTCTTTTGCCGAGTACGCGCCTGTATTGCATATCGTAGGGGCACCAAGCACCGCTTTGCAAGATTCAAAGCGCCGTATTCATCATTCGCTGGGCGATGGCGTATTCAATCATTTTATTAAGATGGTCGAGCCTGTGACGGTAGCACGAGCGCAGATTACCCCTGAAAATGCCGCCTCAGAAATTGATAGAGTCATTCGCTTGATTCTCAAAAAGCATCGTCCAGGTTACCTACTGCTTTCACCAGACGTCGCGCGTCAGCCTATCTATCCACCAACGACCAAGCTGATCGATAGTCAAGAAGATATCACCAGTCAAGCGGCATTATCGGACTTCAAGCAAGCGCTAACAGAATTTTTGCCAAATAAGACCACCACACTAATGGCAGATCTGATGGTGCATCGTTTGGGCTTACAGCCACAGCTCAAAGCGTTAATCGCTGACACCGATATTCCTTATACCACGCTGTCTTGGGGTAAGACCTTACTTGATGAAAACAGCGATCGCTGGGCTGGGACTTATGCAGGTGTTGCCTCACGTCCTATCGTCAAAGATGCGGTAGAAAACTGCGAATGTCTCATAAAAGTAGGGGTGCAATATACGGACACCACTACCGCAGGATTTAGCCAAGATATTGACGAGAGTATAGTAGTCGACTTGCATTATGAGCGTGCTTCTATCAGTGGAAAGAACTTTGCACCGATTGCCTTGCAAGATGCGTTACAGGCCTTGCATGAAGTCATGACCTCTGGCATTAATATCGTACCAAAACCATTCTGTGAGCCAGTTAAGCCGCATGAACAAAAAGGCGGGGATAATGAGGCGATTCGCCAAGACGACCTATGGCATATCATTGCTGACTGCTTAGATCGTAATAACCTAGTGTTCTCTGAGCAAGGAACAGCATACTTTGGTATCAGTGATGTGCGTCTGCCAGAGGGCGTGACGTCATATGGGCAGCCAATGTGGGGGTCGATCGGCTATACGTTGCCAGCCAGCTTAGGTGCAGCGGTTGCCTCGCCAGATAAGCGCAGTGTTTTATTGATTGGTGATGGTTCAGCACTACTTACTATCCAAGAACTGGCGGTTATGATTCAAGAGCGTATCAATCCAGTCATCGTCCTAATCAATAACGATGGTTATACGGTGGAGCGCGCCATCCATGGCGAGAACCAATACTACAACGATATTCCTAAATGCGATTGGCAGATCATGCCAAAAGCGTTTGGTGCAACCGAAGCGAATAGTGTATTGCTCAAAGCAGAAACAGCAGGCGAGCTAAAAGCGGCTTTAAACAAAGCTGCCGCGACTACCGATAAGCTCGTAATGATAGAAGTCATCGCTGATAAGCATGATATTCCGCCATTGCTAGCCGATATTAGCGCCGCACTAAAACCAAAGAAGGATTAAGTAACTTGTAAAAGCTTACTTAATAAAAGCGAAAACCCCATTTAGCAACGTCGCTAAATGGGGTTTTTGCGTTTTTTTATCACCCTAGTCAATTAATCAGCGATGCCTCTTATTTCAATTCGTAGACTCTAGTATCATGGCTGATTGGGCTATGTTTAGCCTTTATATTCAATAGGAGATAACCCCGTCGTGATTTGGTTAAAAATGCTTATTGGCGCGTTGATGGTACTGGCTATTCAATTATTTGCACAAACTCGGTTCTTTTATTTGGCTGCACTTGCGCCGCTGTTTCCTACCTTTACATTGATCAGTCACTTTATTGTTGGTACTGAGCGTAGTCCCGCAGATTTAAAGGTCGCGTTGATATTTAGTATGCTGGGGGTCATACCGCACCTGATTTATACCTTTGCCGTATTTTTTAGCATCAGTTATATCGGACTGTATAAAGCACTTCTATTAGGCGTCGTCGCTTGGCTGATTGCAGCGGCAATTTTGGTATTAGCATGGCAGTATATTCAGACGTAAAGTTTTATGATAGAGAGCACTCTGTGAGAATAGGGGTGCTCGATAAGATAGAAGAAGTGTAGATAGGCAAGCAAAAGATTTATGATCTGAGGCTGTCTGGCGTGATGTTTGCTCACAGTGGAATAACGCAAATATTTTGGCAATCGATTACTATTATGCTGCACCACATACTAATATAACAACGATAAAAATAGGGCTTCAAAAATGGATACCTTAAATATCCTATACCTTGTAGGGTCAGTGCTAATCTTTGCCAGTATCATGGCGAGCACATTGTCGGCACGCTTAGGTGTGCCACTGCTACTACTATTTTTGATCGTCGGTATGCTGGCAGGTGAGCAGGGTATCTTGGGTATTGAGTTTTCTCAATATGGGATTGCCAACTTTGTGGGTCAAGCAGCGCTCGCCTGTATTCTATTAGACGGTGGTTTGCGTACGTCCTTTAAATCATTTCGGGTCGGTCTAAAACCTGCGATTACCTTAGCGACATGGGGCGTGCTGATCACCGTGCTGGTGCTCGGAGTGTTTGTCACATGGCTACTCGATGTCGATTGGCGTTTTGGTCTATTGATGGCGGCGATTGTGGGCTCGACCGATGCGGCAGCGGTATTCTCTCTATTGCGTAACGGCGGCGTCAAGCTCAACGATCGTGTCCAAGCCACGCTTGAGCTAGAGTCTGGTGCCAACGATCCCTTGGCTATTTTATTGGTGACAGGTTTGATTGCCTTGAACGTTGATCCCGCTGGGCAAACGGTCTTTGGTTTTTTAGTTTTACTGTTGGAGCAGCTGGGCTTTGGGTTAGGGATGGGCTTGATTTTTGGTTATCTGCTATCTCGGCTGTTGCCCAAGATACATCTGGCAGAGGGTATGTATGCCATTTTGATACTATCAGCAGGCTTGGCAGTGTTTGCCGCGACCAACTTGATTGGCGGTAGTGGGTTTTTGGCAGTGTATCTGACAGGGGTGCTAATAGGCAATCACAAGGTACGCTCAACCGAGCATGTGATGCGCGTGATGGACAGCTTTGCTTGGCTATCACAAGCGGTATTATTTGTGGTATTGGGACTATTGGTCACGCCATCAAACGTCCTTAATGTCTGGCATTATTCAGTGGCGATAGCGGTCTTTATGATATTTGTTGCCCGTCCTATCGCGGTCTATACGAGTGTGAAGCCATTCAAGTTTAAAGACCGCGAGATTGGGTTTATCTCTTGGGTTGGTTTGCGCGGTGCGGTACCTATTACCCTTGCTATTTTGCCTGTTATGGCGGGTATAGATAATGCCTTTATGCTGTTTGATATTGCGTTTGGGGTTGTGGTGTTGTCGCTCATATTACAAGGCACGACCATTCCTACTATGGCAAATTTGTTTAAGGTACGTATTCCGACCAATAAAGACCCGAAAGAGGAACACGAGGTCTGGGTATCAGATAAGGCGAGTATTACTTTATACGAGTTTGAAGCGCAATCAGGCGCATTTGCCATTGGTCGTCATCCTATGGGAATATCTAGAAGCATCAACCCCGATGAGATCAGCATCTTTGCACTGGTGCGGGGACAGCAAATTGTTGTGGTGGACGAAAACACAAAGCTAAGATTTGGCGATAGCGTCTGGTATGCTATGCGCGGCAATCACGCGAGCAAAATCGCCAAAATTTTTAATGATACGACACTAGATCGTAAGGCTATCGACGATTTTTATGGCGATTGGTTGCTGTCACCCAGCGTCAAACTCGGGGACTTACCGTTTTTTGCAGAAGTAATGGCGTCTGATACGTTAGTAAAAAAGCTGAAAAAGACGGATAACAATAGCCAAGATGACATGTGGGAGCAGACGGTCGATGAGTATGTCACATCACACTTAGGTACCGCACCAGTCTCAGGCGATACCATCGTGGTAAATGACGAATGGTCGTTGGTTATCAAAGAAGTGGGTGATAAAGGCAAGCTAAGAAGCATCGGTCTAAAGCATCAACAACCGTCTACTGCAGAAATATAATAATTACTCTATTTTTATAGCAAGTTCATCATCTTGTTTAAAAAATCAGCCGCTTGCTTGGGCTGGTTTTCCCGGTATGCCCAGTGATGCTCGACGTCATAGCTTGCCTCATTGGGTAGTAGTATCTTCATCAGCCCCATACCCTCATAACGCCTCGCCAGATCACGTGGTAAGTAGCCAACATGATGGCCTGCAAGGATAAGCTGCGCCGTCGCCTCCATATGGTAAGTGGTGGCGCTCAAGGTTTTGGGTCGGATGTGATTAATATGATGTTCAACCACATAGCCTCTTTTTATCCATGGATAATTTTGCTCTAAATCCTCAAGTGTCAAATCATCTGAGTTATAAAAAAGCCTATGCTCGCGTCCGCAGCAGACCACTTGCTTTTCAACAAATGCCGGTTTAAATGTCAGTAACGGTGGAAAGCTGCCAAAATAACCCACACCGATATCGCTCTCGTTACTTACGAGCTTTTCTAACATGCTCTCAGGACTTTGTACGTCGATAGAAAAGTGAATCAGTGGGTTATCACGGTAGCTGCTGGCAAGACGCTGTCTAAGCGCGTCATAAAAAAACTTGGGCATCTGATCAATCAAGCACAGCCTGATATGGCCCCCGTGTACTGAGTCTAATTGCTTAATGTAATGCAGCTGATGCTGAAAACTTGCGACTGATTCGGTAAAACCCAAACATGCCTCATAGACCGCCGCACCGTCCTCCGTTAGCTTAAACCCTGCTCGACCACGGTGACATAATGTCATGCCCAAACGATCTTCTAAATGAGTGAGATGACCACTGATCACCGAGGTTGTGACACTCAAACGTGACTGAGCGGCAGTGACGCCTTGGCACTCCACGATAGCCATAAAGCTACGTAGTGTTTTGATGTCTATTTTTATCAGCTCATCTAATATCAAAATCGATTCCTTTTTTCAATGACGTACTGTCTTAACGTTGTCCTGCCTCGACGATGTATCTTTTTAGCCGCTGGTATCTGATCAGTATTATTGCTTCTACACTTCTGGTAATAACCAATAAAGACACTTTACTACGAAAAACCAAAAGTTTACTTCTAAATTTTACCATGGTTCCTTCCCTTATATTTATGTATTGTCAATCGTATGTAGCAAATTGTGTATATAAACAAAACGGACAAGGAAGTAACTTATGACATTCAATCAACCATTAAGCGGCAACGACATGCCAAGATTTGGCGGCTTTGCTTCTATGATGCGTCTGCCAACTCAGGCTGATGCTGAAGGCTTAGATGTGGCATTCGTTGGTGTGCCTCTAGACATTGGTGCCTCCAACCGTAGCGGCGCTAGATTGGGCCCTAGACAGATTCGTGATGAGTCAAGAATGATTCGCCCTTATAACGTCGCCACGCGTGCGGCTCCCTTCGAGTCACTACAAGTGGCTGATATCGGCGATGTTCCTATCAATACATTCAACCTGCTAAAAAGCGTTGATATCATCGAAAAATTCTATTCAGAAAAAATCGTTAAGCATGGTGCCATTCCGCTCACGCTAGGCGGCGATCATACCATCGCACTACCTATCCTGCGTGCACTCGCCAAAAAACATGGCCCTGTCGGTATGGTGCATATCGATGCCCATGCTGATATCAACGACGACATGTTCGGCGAAAAAATCGCTCATGGCACACCGTTCCGCCGCGCTGTGGAAGAAAACCTAATCGATGGCAACCGTGTGGTACAGATTGGTCTGCGCGGTACAGGTTATAGCGCCGAAGAGTTTGACTGGTCGACCCAGCAAGGCTTTCGCGTCGTGCCTGCTGAGGAATGCTGGTATAAGTCGCTTGCACCGCTCATGGCAGAAGTACGCGAAAAGCTCGGCGATGGTCCTGTTTATTTAAGTTTTGATATTGATGGGATTGACCCTGCGTTTGCGCCTGGTACGGGTACTGCTGAGATTGGTGGTTTGACCTCCACGCAAGGTATCGAAATCATTCGCGGGATGCGCGGTCTTGATGTGGTCGGTGGTGACTTGGTCGAAGTATCACCACCATATGATCCATTTGGCAACACCTCTGTACTGGCGGCAAATCTGCTATTTGAGATGCTATGTATCTTACCAGGCGTACGCTATGACGATAAGGTCAAAGCCGTCTACTAAGAGCAGCCGCTTATTAGTTAGAGCTGCAGATAAAGCAGCTATCCGAATAGGGTATGTGAGTAGATAAGGACATGGTTATCAGCGTTTTTGAGCCGCTGGTATGAATGCAATTTGGTTAAGGAAGACCCCAATGAGTAAATCCGCTTCGTTTTTTGGTCAAGACACACTCTCTCCAAATGAGGCTGGACAAAGTCTAGGCTCGATTGGTACGTTTGCGTTATGGTTTGGTGCCAATATTGTGGTCACGACCATTTTGACGGGCATGTTACTCGTACCTGATTTACAGTTCACGACGGCTATCACCACCGTGCTCATTGGTTCATTGATTGGGGCGATTCCGCTGCTGTTGGTCGGTCTAATGGGGCAGCGTACCGGACTGCCATCGATGGCGTTGACGCGCCGTGCTTATGGCCCCGTTGGTAGTCAATTGATCTCGTTAGTAAATATGGGTGTACTGATTGCGTGGAGCTGTATTCAGGCGCTATTGGCTGGCATGAGTCTTGATTACGCGGTTGAGGCCACCACAGGTTATAGTAACTTGCCACTGTTTGTGATTTTGTGCGAGACCGTGGTGGTGCTCATCGTGCTGAGAGGTCACCTCGGCATTGAGCTGGTTGAACGCTGGGCCGCATTGGCAATGGCGGCGCTTACCGTTATAGTGCTCTATCAGTTAAACCAACATTACGATGTTTCAAGACTGTTTGAGATGCCTGTTGAGTCGCGTAATGGCATTACCTTAGGAATCGCCTTTGATATTGTCATTGCTACTGCTTTTTCGTGGATGTCGTCTGCCGCTGATTACAATCGTAATTGTAAGTCCCCAAAAGTAGCCATATGGGGTACATATTTTGGTTACATTGTGGCAGCCATCGTTGCCATGGGGTTGGGCGCGACCATCTCAGGTCTGTCTATCATGTATGGTATGGAGCAGACTTATGATCCAACGCGTTTGCTTGCTGATTTTGGTTTTGGTTTGCCAGCCGCACTGGTTATTTTCTTCTCGGTCATGACCACCAATGTTATGGCTGTCTATAGCGCCACATTATCCTGCATGAATATCAAGCCTAATATGAGCTTTTGGAAACCTGCCCTTATCATTGGCTTGGTCACCATTTTTGGCGCACTGATTCCGGGTATTTTGGATCAATTCCAAAACTTTCTACTGATCGTAGGCGCGCTATTTATTCCCGCATTCTCCGTTATGATTGTCGATTATTACCTTGTTAGTAGAGAAGGCTATACGGCAAAACTGCTTGATGCGACTCATCAGTTGGGACGTCCTACTGCAAAGATTGCGATTGCAGCTTATGTGATAGGTGCGGCTCTAGCGGCTTATTGGACATTGATTGCTCCGCCGTCGTTTGGTGCATCGTTACCCGTCTTTATTATTACAGGTGGACTCTACTGGTTAGGCGCGACGGTGTTTACCCGTCCGAATGATGCCAGTATTTCCGCTAACGAGGAGCCATCATTATGAAACTGATGATTGCTCAAACCAATCCCTTATGGTCTGAACCAGTCGCTAACCTAGGCGCACTAGAGTCGCTTTGCCGCCTAGCTGCAGAAGCAAAAGTAGTTCTGCTCGCACTGCCAGAGCTTGCATTTACAGGCTACAACATCTTTGAGCGTCTTGATGATTTAGCGGAAGCGATCGATGGGCCAATTGTCACTGAGGTGGCGAGACTTGCTAATCAGTACAACTTACATGTGTTATTTGGTCTCGCTGAGCGGCGAAATAGTGGTGGGCTGAGTAATGTTGCCGTTCTAATAGACGACAACGGACAGCGCCTTGCCACTTATGACAAGCGCTACCTGTGGGATCGCGAACACGAGTTTTTTACAGCAGGTAAAAATCCCTGTGTGGTCGATACGCGTTTTGGCAAATTAGGCTTGATGATTTGCTATGACAACGAATTCCCAGAAGTAGCTAGAGAGCTTGTGCAAGCAGGCGCGCAGATCATCCTATCACCGACAGCCAATATGCTGCCAAATGCAGAACGTCAGGTGCTTCAAGTGCGCGCTCGCGCCATGGATAATCAATGCTTTGTCGCTTGTATCAACCGCTCGGGCATAGAAGAAAACCTTCATTATTGTGGAAATAGCATTGTCGCCGGTCCCGATGGTGAGGTGCTCGGCAGACTTGGCCTAACGGCTGGTACGATGATCGTCGATATCGATTTCGCCCGTATTGATGAAAGCCGTACGCACCAAAACTATCTCAGTGACTTAAATCTCAGCCGCTTGGATATTTCTAATGGAGCTGACTTATGAGTAAACAATCACTAGCGCGTATCAAACCAGAGAACTGGTATCGCACCACCGCGCATAGCGATGGTGTCACGCTCATCGATGAGCCGTGGATTAAGCCGTTTTTTCGCTGCAATCTGTGGCACGTGCGCGGCAGCCAGCGCGATTTGTTAGTCGATTTTGGATTAGGGGCAGTACCGCTGCGTCGCCATGTCGCTTTGCTCAGTGATCGCGATATCGTGGGCGTTGCCAGTCATACGCATTTTGATCATATCGGCGCTGCCAGCGAATTTGACTGCTGTCACGTCCATTCTGCTGAAGCCCATATTCTCGCTGAGCCAGACAATGCCCGTACGTTGGCAGATATGTTCGTCAATGACGAGATGTTTGACGCGTTGCCGCCCGAGCCTTACGCTCATTGCGGCTACAAAATCGCAGCACCCGCCAAAATTATGCCATTAGAAGATGGCGACATGATCGACTTGGGCAATCGTCAATTTGAGGTGATTCATACGCCTGGTCATTCACCAGGCGGTATCGCCTTGTGGGAAGGGGCTAGCGAAACGCTGATCTCAGGTGATCTTATCTATGATGGTCCATTGATCGAAGATACATGGCACAGTGACATGACTGACTATGCCAAGAGTATGCGCCGCCTCAATGCTCTGCCTGTGCGTGTCGTTCATGGCGGTCATTTCCCCAGTTTTTCAGGCAAGCGTCTGCATGTGATGATTGATGATTGGTTACGCCATCATGATTTGTGATTGAGCGCATTTAATTATCACTCTAAATAAATAGCTACTAAAAAATAACGACGCTAAATAAAAAGCTATTTCCAATAAAACATCTAACTTAATACTTATTAAATTTTTAGGATGACTGACTCATGACCCAATTGACACAAACGCCTCCTGTATCACCCAAAATCCCGTCTCTTACTTGCGGTGAGTTGCTCGTCCAGTGGCTAGAATATTATGGGGTAGAGACGGTGTTTGGCATACCGGGCGTGCATACGGTAGAGCTATATCGCGGTCTACCGAGTACCAATATTCGTCATATAACCCCGCGTCACGAGCAGGGTGCTGGGTTCATGGCAGATGGTTATTACCGTGCCTCAGGCAAGATTGGTGTGTGTTTTATCATCACAGGCCCTGGCATGACCAATATCATGACAGCGATGGCGCAAGCACTGGCTGACTCTATACCGATGCTGGTTATCTCTAGCGTCAATAAGGTAAAAGACACGGGAAGCGGGGAAGGGCATTTGCATGAGTTGCATGACCAGCAAGGTATGGTCAGTAAGGTAGCACTCACGAGCAAAACCATTTGGCAGCCTGAGACATTGCCCAAAGTTATCGCCGAAGCGTTTGCATTATTTAATGGCGCACGTCCAGGACCAGTCCATATTCAGCTGCCTATTGATGTTATTACCGCTGATGCCAGCCATGTTGCCAAACCGCCTAGTCTAAAGGGTGTAGCTGATAGCCAAGCTGACAAGAACAGCTTGACCCTACCACAAGTGATGAGACCACTGCCAAACCCTGCGCAGTTAGATCTGATTATCGAGTCATTAAAAACCGCAAAAAAACCAGTATTGCTTTATGGCGGTGGCTGTGTCGATGTCGATCACGATGCGCAAAGACTGGCAGAGCTGATCGATGTGCCTACGTTTTTGACCATCAATGCTAAAGGATTACTGCCACCTAGCCATCCGTTAAGTCTAGGCAGTAACCAGTCATTAGACGCGGGTCGAGCGGTGATTACAGAGGCAGATTGGGTGCTCGCCATTGGTACTGAGCTTGGCGAGACTGATTACGATGTGTTCTTTAAAGGTGAGTTCAAGATCAATGGCACATTAGTGCGTATCGACTGCGATGCTGAGCAATTGCAGCGTCCATTTATAGCGGATATCGCGGTATTGTCTGACGCACAGATGGCTGTCAATGGTCTATGCAATCGTTTAGAAACTCAGATATCAAACGGGCAGGTATTCGACCATCAGGCATTGTCACGAGTGAATGCTGCAAAACAAGCGCTCATAGAAGAGACAACCCCAGATTTTGCCGGTCAAAACGCCTTGCTAAAACTGATTCGGGATGAGGTGGAAGGCGTGATTTTTGTGGGCGACTCAACCCAGCCTGTCTATAGTGGCAACCTTGGTTTTGAAGCATTGGCACCGCGCAAATGGTTTAACTCCTCAACGGGCTTTGGCACGCTGGGTTATGGCTTGCCTGCAGCGATCGGTGCCATGATTGGTTCAAACCTACCTGTTGTTAGCTTAATCGGAGATGGTGGGATTCAATTTACCATTGCGGAACTTATTTGTGCAGCCGAGCTTGAACTGCCATTGATTGTACTGCTATGGAACAACCAAGGTTATGGCGAGATTCGCCGTTATATGGAAGAGGGCGGTTTGCCACTGATCGGCGTCAATATTAAAACACCAAACTTTGAGCCACTAGCCGCAGGGTTTGGCGCTGGTTATCGCAGAATTACCGATAAGCAACAGCTGCTAGAGTCGTTGCAATCAGACATCAAAGGCAAGCAGCCAATCATCTATGAGATTGATGAAGCGGATGAGTTTTTAAAAGAAATGGGGAAAACTGTCACTTATTTTAGCTAACGCTATCAATATTAGCGCTACTAATAATAAAACTGATTGTTCAAGGAAGTACGTCAATAATGCCAAATGCCAACAACTTGTCGGAAAATAGACAGAAGCGAATACCGCGCTTGTTAGCAGATTTGACGGCTGTGGTTGGCGTGAGCAATGTGTTGACCAGCCGTAGCCAGCAACAACCCTATGTACAAGGGGCGATTAAGGCAGTGACGGATGTTACCGTGGCCGTTGTGACACCGCCCTCACTTGTGGCACTATGGCGCGCTATTAATATCTGTGCCGCTGCGGACGTAGTTATCATCGCGCAAGCGGCCAATACAGGATTGACCGGTGGCTCAACACCGAACGGTAAGTATGATCGACCACTAGTCGTGATATCTATGCAGTTATTGGGCGGCGTGCACTTGCTCAATGATGCAGCAGAGCTGGTTGCTCTGCCAGCTGCCACTTTGCAGCAGTTAGAGACTACGCTTTCGCCGTTAGGGCGTGAGCCACACTCTGTACTGGGCTCTAGTTGTGTGGGCGCATCGGTGATAGGCGGTATCTGCAATAGCTCAGGCGGTATGCTGGTGCAGCGTGGCCCTGCCTATACTGAGATGGCGTTATTTGCCAGACGCAATGCCCAAGGCGCGTTTGAGCTGATCAATCATTTAGGGCTGAATCTGGGGACGCATCCAGAAGAGATACTTGAGAACTTGCAAACAGGCAGGTTCCAAAAACAGTTAGACAGTACGAGCAGTAAAGCCTGCAACCAGCACTATCAACACAAAGTACGTGATTGCGATGCCGATACTCCGGCTAGATTTAATAATGATGCTAGCGGTCTGTATGAAGCATCTGGCTCAGCGGGCAAGGTGATCGTATTTGCGGTTAGAGTGGCGACATTTGCCAAACCCAAGCAAGAGCAAACGTTTTATATTTCGTCCGATGATGCAGATACTTTAACGGCACTCAGGCAGCAGTGGTTAAAAAGCGAGCTGGCACTGCCTGTCTTAGCAGAATATATGCACAAAGACTACAACGAGATTACGTTGGATTATGGTCGTGACACTTGTCTGAGTATGCGCAAACTACCTGCTAGCAAGATAGGATTGCTGTATCGGCTGCAAGCAACCATAGGCTATTATCTGGACAAGTGGCATCTACCAAAGACGTTGCCTGATCGGATATTGCAACTGATCTCTAGGGTTATGCCGCCATCATTACCTATCTCGCTGAGTACGCAGGCGCGCTCATATCAGTACCATCTGATTATTAAGGTGTCAAATGGCATTGATGGTAGTCGTAGCAACAGTAATGACGATGACATTGCCGCTGCGCAAACGTTTTTGCAACACCATATGCAGCAGTATCAAGGCACATTACATACGTGTACAGAGACTGAATCACAAGCGCTATTGGTTTTTCGCAGTGCTGCTACAGCTGCTATGTTCCGTTACCACAATCTCAACCACACTGAATTTGGTGAGCTGCTATCGACTGACATCGCCTTGCCAAGAAACGCTGTAGATTGGGATGAAGTGTTACCCAAGCATCTGCAAGAACAAGTCAGCAAAACCTTTTATTTGGGACATTTTTTTTGTCATGTCCTGCATCAAGATTACTTGTTACACCCAACTACTAATGCCAAGCAGTTCAAGGAAGAGCTCTTAGCATTTTATGACCAGCGTCATATTGAATATCCTGCTGAACATAATGTCGGGCACATGTATCCCGCCAAGGCTGAGTTACAGCACTTTTATAAAAAACTGGATCCAACCAACTCGTTAAATCCAGGTATCGGTCAGACAGAAAAATGGAAAAACTGGCGATCATCGCCCATTAAGGAGAAGTTAAATGACGAATGCTATTGATAAATCTCAGCAGCCGATTTTAGGGAACAATACTGTCGACCCAGAAACGCCGCAGGCAGGGCAGTGGCGTGCAGCAATGTGGAAGTTTCTATTGTTCTCAGCATTGGGTATCGCTCTGTTTATCATACCGTTTGAGTGGGATGGTAAGGTCACGATTTTGTTGGGCGTGTTGACCGATACGTTGCAAGCAGTATTAGGCGGGTTTGTGGTTTATATTGCCATAGCAATTGTGACCATTTCTGCGCTGGGCGCGCTGGCAGTCAAGGTGCTAAAACCCAATTTACCTGAAGACTCACTGATAAAAAACCTTTTTGATGTTGATTGGTTTTGGCTGACCACCCGATTTTTGGGAATGCTATTTGTGTGGATGATTTATCTACAGGTTGGCCCTGAATTTATTATCAATCGTAATACCGGCGGCGTCATTTTTGAAGATTTGATTCCTATCCTCATTCCGTTATTTTTCTTTGCCATTTTATCACTGCCATTTTTGACTGACTTTGGCTTGATGGAGTTTTTGGGCACCTTAGCCAGTAAGATTTTTATAAAGCTGTTTAAATTGCCGGGTCGCTCAGCTGTTGATGCCATGTCTTCTTGGTTTGGAGCGGCGTCTATTGGTTTGCTGGTCACCATGCAGCAGTATGATAAGAGCTTTTATAGCCAGCGTGAAGCAGCCATCATCGCCACTACCTTTTCAGTGACCTCTATCGCCTTTACCTATGTTGTTGCCAAAACCATCGGCGTGGACAATAACTTTGTCTACTTTTATCTAACCATTGCGCTGACTGGTTTTATCGCTGCAATCATTATGCCGCGTATACCGCCACTATCACTAAAACCCGATACCTATCATGCTGGCAAAAGCATGCTGGACGAAGGTATTCCTGCACAGTACACCACTTATCAATGGGCAGTGAACCGCGCCGTCACGCGTGCACACTCTATGCCGAGCTTGGGTTATGTGTTCAAACGCAGCGTTGGTAACTTGTTCGATATCTACTTTGGACTGATTCCTGTTATTTTTGCTATCGGCACCATTGGTCTTGGATTAGCAGAGTACACGCCTGTCTTTAATTGGCTCGCGACCCCACTTGTGCCATTGCTTGAATGGTTGCAGATTCCGGAGGCCGCAAAAGCTGCGCCAGCTATGATTATGGGCTTTGCAGATATGTACTTGCCAGCACTGGTTGGCAAGAGTATTGAGAGTGAGATGACAAGATTTATCGTTGGTGCGGCCTCAATCACTCAGATTATCTACATGTCTGAAGTCGGTGCGCTTATCTTAAAATCAAACATCAAACTCAACGTATTAGAGCTGTTTTTTATCTTTATGCTGCGTACGCTTATTAGCTTGGTAGTGATTACCTCAGTGGCGCATCTACTGTATTAAACAGATACGTTACGATGAGGTTTGGCTAAACGATACGGCAACTGGTGGTCCTGCTATTTTGACATAAGTGTGTAGGTCGCCAGTAGTTATAGGATGCCTATAACCACCATCAGTAAAGTAAACACCGTGAAAAATAAGAGGTAAGAATACTCATGAATACAGCAAACGCTACATACCTAACCAGACAAAAGGCCCAACAGGTCGCCCAAGAAGAAGTGGTATTAAATGCCGCTTATATTAATGGCGACTGGGTCGCTATTGACAGCCTCACTACCGTTTCTGATAATAAAAATAGCCATGCCCTATATGACCCCAACTCAGGCGAAATAATTGCCACGACACGCTTGTGTAGCAGCGCTCATGTCGAATCAGCAGTCAGTGCTGCTACTGAGGCTTATGCCAGCTGGTCACAGACTGATGTGAGCATACGCGCCCGTTATCTAAGCGCGATTGCAGAGTCCATGGAGCAGCAGTTTGATAAATTGGTTGGGCTATCGGTGCTAAACAACGGCAAGCCAATTGAGGAGGCCAAGATAGACGTTGGTGATGCGATTGCTTGCTATCGCTATTATGCCGATCTCATCACCGATCAGGCCACATGGTCTAAGGTATCTACACTTGAGTCGGGCATCAGGCTGCTAAAGACGTACGCGCCTGTAGGTGTTTGTGCGCTGATTACCCCCTGGAACTTCCCGATGGTGACGACAGCTTGGAAGCTAGCACCGGCGCTAGCAGCGGGCTGTACGGTATTATTAAAGCCGTCTGAGGTGACACTATTGCCAGAGCTGATGTTAGGCAACATCTTATCCCAGATAGGATTGCCCAAAGGCGTGGTAAATATCTTACCAGGAGCAGCTGAAGTGGGCGCTGCTATGACCAGTCATCCGCTGATTGATAAAGTCTCGTTTACCGGCAGTAATGCGGTGGGCGAAAAGGTCATGAGTCAAGCAGCCAAAAACGTCAAAGACATCAGCCTAGAGCTGGGCGGTAAATCTGCCATCGTGATATGCGCAGATGCTGACATTGATCACGCTTGTGATTTGATTATTGGTGGTATATTTACTAACGCGGGTCAAATATGTTCGGCAACTTCACGGCTAATCGTCCACCAAAGTATAGCCGAGGCGCTATTTGAGACTTTAAAAGCAAAAACGACAAGTCTACAAATCGGTGACGGTTTTGATACCGAGACGCAAATGGGACCGCTGGTGAGCAAGCAGCAACTAGACCAAGTCAAAAAATACGTTGATATTGCCACGACCGAGCAGCTCACGTGCTTAACGGGTGGCAAGATCATGGATAGCGCAGGATATTTTGCGACGCCAACCATCTATACAGACGTGCCAACGACCAGTCAGTTATGGATAGAGGAAGTGTTTGGTCCTGTATTGGTCAGTACAATTTTTACCGAAGCGTCAGAAGCTATTCGCTTAGCCAATGATAGCAAATTTGCCTTGGCAGCGACTATCGTGAGTGCAGATGAGACTGTAGCGCTGGAAATGGCACTACAAATTCAAGCAGGTCACCTTTGGATTAATGAGCAGCAAATCGTGTTGCCAGAAGCGGGCTGGGGCGGATTTAAGCAAAGCGGTATCGGCCGTGAGCTGGGCGGCGATGGTTTATCTGCTTACCAGAAGAGCAAACACGTACTGCTGACTTATTAAATTGCTTATGGTTTTATAAGATACTTTAGAACCGCGCCCCTAGCTATATGACTATTGATAGCTAGGGGCATGATCGTTCTCTATTTTATGACCCAGTCTATTTTCCTGTATTCACTTTACTGAAGCGCCTATTAAGGATAAAATTGAGCAATCATTCAAATTTTATCGCCGTGCTCATTTTTATATGAGGTCACGGCTTTTTACATGGGGCATAGTATGTCACGCACCGCACTCTATAATCGTCAAGATGCTTTGGAGCGAGCTTTACAGCTTTTTTGGCAAAAAGGTTTTCATGCCACCTCATTAAAAGACATCGAACAAGCGCTCGATATGCGTCCAGGGAGCATTTATGCCGCTTTCGGTAGTAAAGATGGCCTGTTTCAAGAAGCGCTAGAATACTATGCCCGTCTAGGATTGACTGAGCTTGAGCGCGTATTAAGTCATCACCAAACGCCTTTATCAGGTTTAGCCGCTTACATCAGGCAGCTGGGCGGTATTCGTGATAAAGCATTGCCGAGTCGCGCCTGTATGCTGGTCAAAAGCTTATTGGAGCTAGGTGCTCGTGAGCAGGGGGCACTAGAGAAAGTTGAGCTACTACTGGTAGGGATGGAGACGCGATTTATAGAGTGCTTTAAAAAGGCTCAGCAGATAGGTGAGATAGACAGTAAGCTAGATGCAGTGAGGCTAGGACGACGACTACAGGCGGAGGTCATGGGTCTGCGTGCATTCGCACAGCGTGATGTCGATAGTGCGGCGATTCATAATCTTGCTGAAGATATGGCCTCATCTATAGAAGCGCTGCGACTTGATCATTCAGCAAAAGCCTAGCAGTGGATTAGATATCTCTATCGCTGTGAAGCCTCTAACTGCTTGAGGGTATGGTAGCCGCCATGGATGCGGGTAAAGATCGTAATCGCGCAAGCAGTCGCAAAGATACTGGCAAGTAGCACAAAATGCTGTGGCCAAATACAAAAAGCGATGAATAGCGCGATGGTTTCGGTGCCTTCAGTGAGGCCGTTTAGGTAGTAAAAGCTTTTGTACTTAAACTGAGGTTTATCCAATTTGAATTTTTCTGCGGCAATCGCAAATGCCAAAAAGCTCGACCCAGTTCCTATGAACGCCGCTAGCAATAACGCGCCTGCAATAGCGTTCTGTGCAGGGTTGGCCAATATAAACCCAAGTGGCACGGCGGCATAAAATAAAAAATCGAGCGTAATATCCAAATAACCACCTGCGCTTGAGCTTTGCTGTGCATGACGTGCCAATGCGCCATCGAGACCATCAAAGAGTCGATTCACAATAATGGCTGCTAGTGCGCCATACCACAGCCCAAAGGCAATGAGTGGCAATGCTAGCATCCCAATCAAGAACCCAGCGACTGTCAACTGATCTGCGGTGACACCGCGTTGGTGCAAGATCACGACGACAGGACTCAATATCGGTTTGATAATAGGCGTAATAAATTTGTCTAGCATGCGATCTGCCTTTTGTATTTTGCTTATATAGTCAATCCAATATAAAAGCGTTACAGCGTTAACCTCGCTTGAAGTATGACAGATACATCTTCACTCGGTTGCCTTGTACCACTCTTAAATTGGATCAACTATACTGTCTTTGGACGTCTGAGCATGATGATCAAGGTTGGCTGGCTATCGCTCAAGATGAATGATTTTGCCGCCTGCTGCTTTGGCATCGCTCTCATCATGTGTCACCATGATAGCAGGGAGCTTGTATGTCTGTATTTGCTCAAAGACCAGCTGGCGCGTGTCTTGTCTGAGCTGAGTATCAAGCTTACTAAAGGGCTCATCCAGTAGTATGGCTTTGGGTGCGCCAAGCAAGGTCCGTAGTAATGCCACGCGCGCTTGTTGACCACCTGATAGATTATCAGGATGCCGATCTCCCATACCTGCCAAACCTACTTGTGCTAACGCGTGCTCTATTTTTTCAAGCCGCTGTTTTTTACCACCATTTTTATTGTTTTTTGGCATCGCAAAAGCAATATTGTCTGCCACTGACAAATGCGAGAATAGCAATGCATCTTGATAGAGTACGCCAATACCTCGCATATGCGCTGGCAGGTGAGTGACGTCTTGATCATTTAGCCATACCGTACCAGTTGCCGTAAAATCCTTGGATAATGATCCCGTCAACCAGTTCAGTAAGCTTGACTTGCCGCTACCAGAAGGTCCCATCACGGTGAGTATGTCGCCACCAGCGATATGCTCATCCATACTGAGTAATCGCTCGTTTTGACGAAACAGCTGCAAGTCTTTTATCTGTAAAGTTGATGGCATCGAGAACCCTTTATATGCGTTTTGAACGACTGATATTTTTATGGTTGATATTTTTGGTGACCGTTTTTATGAACGATTAGACTGCTAGCGAGCGCCACTTCTAAAAAATAACTTTGGTAATATCCAAGCCAGTATAAAACCGATGAGTGGCAGCACCATTTGTATGATGGCATAAACGGCACTGGTGCGCCTACTGGCACCGTTCGCGAGTGTCACCGCTTCTGTCGTTATCGTGGCGATACGACCGCCGCCTGCTAATAATGTTGGTAAATATTGCCCAAAACTAATCGCTAGACCAAGTGCGATAGCAATCAAAATCGGGGCAAATAATTGCGGCAGTTTGATTTGAAAGAACACCTTAATTGGTGCTGCACCTAGGCTGGCTGCCACATGGGCAAAGCGAGGGTCTAGACGTCGATAGCTACTGGCAAGTGACAAAAAAACATATGGTAAGACAAATAACACATGCGCAAAGACAACATTGAAAAATGCTGATTGGTAATTGATCAATTGCTGCATCCACACCAAGCCAAACAAAAAGGCAATGCTGGGCACCAGTAGTGGTAAGTAAATAATCAAACTGGTCAAGTTTGAAAGGTGCCTTGCACGCAATTGCTCAGCTTCTAAACACAATAGGGCAAGTACAATCGCAAATGCAGTGCTGACAAGACCGATAGTTAGGGTGTTAAAAAGTGGCGTATCCATCTGTGCAAAGGCACTATCAAAATGCAGCCAGACAAACTGCTCCGGTAGCATTGCTGGGAATCGCCAATATCCAGCGATAGACCATAATACCAAACCCACAAGCGAGAGCAGCATAAAACCGATAACGAAGACAGTAAGTACACCAGTAACTTTTTGCCATGCTGTATCCGCATATCGGCGTTTGCCATTTATCAAAGAAGCGCCGCAGCACGCTTTGATGGCTTTTTCACTGCCCAACCAAAAAGCGACCAACCCTGCCGTCAATGCCAGCTGTAATAGTGCTCCAGCAGAGGCCTTTATACGCAAGGTCAAATCCACATCATTGAACCAATTCATGATAGAGACGGCGAGCGTGGGCGGGGTGTTAGGACCGAGTATCAATGGCATCTCGACGCTTGCACTGGCATAAGCGAGTACCGCCAATATGGGCAGACGTAAAAAAGGGTATAACAGAGGAAATACTGCCTTAAAAAAAGCAGTGATCGGGTAGTAGCCGAGATTGAGTGCGACTTTATATTGCTGTCGTAGCTTTTTACCAAGCTCAGGCTGTGCTAACGCGCCTAACGCCATTAATAACAAAAATGGGAGCTCTTTTAAGGTCAAGCCCAAAATGATGCTAATGCCATAAGGGTCATGTGGCAATATACCATTCGGTGCCAACGCCCAGCCGCTGAGCCACGGAGAGATGAGCCTTGCAAACATCCCAGACGGCGCAATCAAAAACCCTACCGCAATAGCGGCTGCGGCATGAGGAATGACTAAGATAGGGCTTAGTAAGTGCTCAATACGTTGTAGCCAAATACTGTTAAAAAAGGCTGCCAATATCATCAGTGCGAGAATAAAAGCAAGTAGGGTGCTGATGAGTCCAGTAGCAACGCTCAAGGTTGCCATCTGAGTAAGTCCTGGCGTTTGCCAAAGCTCAGTAAACCCCTGTAAGTTGAGCGTGGTTCTATCGAGCGCAGGCACCCAGCCAAAAGCAGGTAGCACCACACCAATCAAACCACCCAGCACAGGTAGTATCAGTATCAGAACCAAGAGTTTTGGACTCAAAGTGACAATACGTGTAAAACAGTCTGTTTGCTCAAGGACAATAGGTTTGGCGCGCGCTTGCGTCTTTGCTATTTTGTCAAAACCCTGACTCATGGGCTTACCCCATAACGCATTTGCCAACCTTGCATAATGGCATCTACCCAGCTTGGATGCGGTTCACTCACTGTGCGCGTGATGCTGTCAAAGGGTAGGGCGCTTGGATGTGTTTGCTTACTATCAAACAATGCTTGTTGCTCAGAACTGAGCGTCGACTGGACCAATACCGTTTTGTCACCCCATACGGCAGGGGTCTGCTTATGCGCCTGCGCCTCTGGACTCATCAAAAAGTTAGCGACTAGCTGCGCGGCTTGTGGGTGACTTGTATTGTAAGGAATGGCAACAAAGTGCGTATTACTCAGGCTACCATCACTCATGGCATAACTGCGTATGCTTTTGGGCAGATCAAACCGCTGAACGGCGGCAGGCACTTCAGGCGCTGAGAAGGTAAAGGCGAGACTCAGCTCGGTATCATCAACTAAGCGGCGCATCTGCGCTCCTGTCTGTAAAAATTGCTCACCATCACGCCATAGCGTTGGATGAAAATCATCTAAAAACGTCCACAATGGATCTAGTACGAGCGCGGTGTTTTGTTCAGTGGCAGGCAGGTTTAATTGTGCTTTGGTATTCTCGCTCGTGTCAGTATCGTGCTGCTCATGGAGCATGACCAAGGCGTATTTTAAAAAGCTCATACCCAAAAAGTCAGGCGGCTTTGGATAGCTAAAGCGTCCAGGATTCTGTGCTGTCCAAGTGCTGAGTTCATCAAGGGTGGTCGGCGGTGTATTGACAGAGAGACTGTCATAATAAAAGGTCAATGATGCCTGTCCCCAAGGGGCTTCCATTCCTTCGGTTGGTACACCAAAATCATAATTGACTGTCGGATTATTATTGGGATCGGTTAATGAGAAATTTGGCAGTTTATTTGCCCATTGCTTGAGTAACAATGAGTTTTCACTCATAGTGGCAAAGTTAGCGCCATTAATCCATACCAGATCAACACTACCCTGATCGTTATTGTTGGCTGATTTTTCTGCGAGTACGCGGCTGACAGCCTCACTGGTATCGCTCAATTTGACATGAACCAAGTTGATATCATATTTATCATCAACCTGCTTGGCCGCCCACTGTAGATAAGCATTGATCTGTGGATCGCCGCCCCACGCATAAAAATAAACGTCTTGGTTCTTACCTTGCGCCTCTATCTGTTGCCATGGCGATAACGCTTGGTCACTCATGGTGCTATTGGTTGATGCGGTACTGGCAGAAATACCAATACAAATGCCAAGCATTGCTGCATAAGCACTGCATCTTGTGGAGCGTCTTAGCATCAGTAGAGAAGAGGTTGGGTCCATTGAAGCTTCCATTATGCTTATATATCTGAGTTGAGCTGATAAAAACTATTAGGGACACGCCTTAGCTCAACCAGATGATCTCAGGCTTGTTTTGTCGATCAGGTCACTCAATGGCCATACAGGCGACTAACCACGACGCCATGTGTGATATTTCTCTAACCAGTTCAATACGGTTTCAGGGGCATGGTTGCGTTTCCATTCGCCAGCAACATATTTGTTGCCCTCCGCCCATGTTGGGTAGGTGTGAATAGTACCAAGTATTTTGTTCAGTCCCAAGCCATGTTTCATTGCGAGTACAAATTCGCTCATCAAATCACCAGCGTGCTCGGACACTATCGTAACCCCTAGGATTTTGTCTTTGCCTTTGGGTGTAATGACTTTAATAAAGCCTTTGGCAGCGCTATCAGTGATCGCACGATCTAATTCTTCAAAGTCGTAGCGCGTCACTTCAAAATCAATGCCTTTATCGATTGCTTCTTGCTCGTTCAAACCCACGCGAGCGACTTCTGGATCAATAAAGGTCGTCCATGGAATCACTCGGTAATCAACTTTGAACTTCTTAAAGTGACCAAACAAGCCATTGACCGCAGCATACCACCCTTGATGTGAGGCGACATGTGTGAACTGATAAGGCCCAACAATATCGCCTGCTGCATAAATATTAGGATACAGCGTTTCTAGATATTCATTGGTAACCACCGTACGATCTGTCTCGATACCGAGCGCTTCTAGTCCATAACCTTCAAGACGAGCGCTGCGACCGACTGCACACAGTAGCTCATCGTATTCAAGCGCCATCTCTGGTTGTAGATTTTCTTGTAGGCCTTTTTGCTGACTGCTTTTATCCTCATCACCCAGCTGCTGAACGATAATGTACTTTTTGCCATCACGAATCTCGCAGCGAACCGCTTGATGTGATGTCAAAACCGTGACACCGCTGGCCTCTAGTGCGTTTTGAGCAAACTCGGAGACTTCCTCATCTTCTTTTTTCATAAGACGTGTGCTGCGTTCGATTTGGGTGACGTCTGAGCCTAGACGCGCAAATGCTTGTGCCAGCTCAGAGCCAATAGGGCCACCACCTAACACAACGAGCTTTTTGGGTGTCTCATCAAGCGTTGCAAATTTCTCCCACAAAGTATCGCTGGTGACATAACCTGTCTCCTCAATACCTGGAAGCGGCGGGACAAAGGGACGTGCACCAGTGGCAAGTATAATAGTGCGTGCCGTGAGCGTCTGAGTGCCACCATCATTGAGGGTGACCTCTACTGTCCATGGATCGATCAGTTTGGCATACCCTTTTAGGACTTCAACGCCCAGATCAGTGTAGCGCTCGACGCTATCGTGCGGTGCAATCTCCGCGATGACATCGTGCACGCGCGCCATGACTTTTTTGAATGAAAAATGCGGCATGGTATTCTCAAGACCATACTTCTCACCATCACGCATCTGCTCTGCGACTTTTGCACTTTTAATAATGGCCTTGCTTGGGACACAGCCATAGTTCAAGCAGTCCCCGCCCATCTCTCCTGCTTCAATCAGGGTGACTTTTGCCCTGACGGTCGCGGCGATGTAGCTGGTCACTAGACCGCCTGCACCTGCACCGATGACGATCATATTGCGATCGAATGTTTTGGGCTTATTATAGTTCTTATAGACGCGTCTTTTTTTGAACATATTTATCACTCCTTTTGCGATCAATGGGAACAAGCCCAATAGCGCAAATGAGAGGATCAAATCGAATGATAAGATCCCTGATAGACTATCAATTTGTGCCAACTGTGTCCCTGCATTTACAAAAACAAAAGTACCAGCAAGCATACCGATTTGGCTCACCCAATAGTAAGTCCATGACTTGATAGCGGTAACGCCCATCAACAGATTAATCAAAAAGAACGGAAATATCGGTACCAATCGCAAGGTAAATAAGTAAAACGCGCCTTCTTTTTCAACGCCTTTATCAATTGCTGCCAGACGCTCAGGAAAGCGCTGCTTGATGGTATCGCGCAGCAGATAACGTGAGGTCAAAAAAGCGAGCGTTGCACCTATAGTAGAGGCAAATGAGGCAATCAGTAAGCCCTGAACCAAACCGAACAGTGCTCCCGCTGCCAAAGTCAAAATAGCAGCGCCTGGCAAGGATAGGGCAGTGACGACCACATAGAGTAAGAAGAAGCCACCGATAACCAATAACGGCGACTGTGCCTTATACTCATTGAACTGAGCCATCGACCCTTTTAAGCCGTCAAGCGTCAGTAATTGATTGAGGTCAAAATAAAAAAAACTTGCCGCTAGTATCAATATTAATAGTATTAAAAATATTCTCTTAATCATGAGGGATCCGGCCCAATAGTATGGCGAAGGCTAAAGTCGTCGTCATTGCACTATGAGTAGTGTCATGACGTGATGGTAGTAATTGTATAGAGCTACTGCGCTGAACGGTTTACTGGTATGCCTGAGACAAAACGTAAAACCTCAGAACTATAGTATATGACCTGCAACCTGCTGTCTGGTATTTATATTATTTGGTAATTATAGAGTCTAACAGCAGATGCAACCAAAAATTATGCCACAGCAGCGTTTTTTCCCAGTGTCCAAGTGTCATAGTCTCTCATCAAGAACAGTACCAAGCAAGCAGCTAGCATCGGCCATGCGGCAAAGAACAGCAAGTTGTCAAAGGGCTGAAGATAAAGATGAAAGGTGGCAAAGGTCGAGGCAGCATGGAGCAATAAAATAATACCGTATGTCCATTTTTTGAATAAACCCGCGACAAATAACAATATGAGAATGATCTGCAAGCTAGCAACCGCATAAACCATACTAGTGCCCAAGTTTTCTAGAGCATAAAACTTAGCAAATACATTGGCAGCATGCTCAGGGTTTACGAATTTGTCTAGTGTCCAAACAAGAAAGACAATAAAAACACCCAGTCGAAGTAATAGTAATGAGAGAGGTAAGTGTTTTGGCATGAGTGATCTCTTCTAAGAAAGGGTGAAAGTGAATTAAAAACGATATAAACACAGCTATATAGGTAATCTACGTAGATGATGACAGTGCAAACGTCTGCTATTACATGTCAATAGACATAGTCGACATACTTATATATTTGAGTGATTACTCAAATATAAATAAAAGATTACCGCTGAATACCTTAAAATCGCATTGTAGTGGTTATTGAATGACTGTTCAAGCTTATACATTCATAATATGGTATTTATAGGGCTTGGTTACTTTTTTCGACCAAACCAGCAATAGTCGCTTAAAGAAGCATAACCGGTCATCGGTGCTGTTTTTTTGATTGTAGACAATGCATTTCCAAGCAGTTTGGTAAGCGAATGTCTACGCCAGCTGACTCTAGATAGCAAAACCCCTTCATAGAACACTGATTCTATGAAGGGGTTTTGACTACAAACTTATCTAAGCAGTACAGCAGTAAAAGATACCTACCACATCAAATCGTCTGGAATCACATAAGCGGCGTAAGGATCATCTTCTTCTAGTACTTCTTCAGCGGTGCCATTAGACACGACCATGAAGCCTTCCATTTTTGTATCGATGCGATCTGCCAATGGACGAGGAAGTAGAGCGTAGCTGTCTTCTAGTCGTGCGATCACGACATGACCTGCTACGATCTGATCATACAGCTTCTGTGTGATAGCAATTTTCTTTACTTTAGACTCATCGACGAACTGATAACTGACTTCACCATCTGTATCCGCTATTTGATGCTGCTTAATCATTTGGATGATATTAGCCTTTAATGCTTTTTCTTCTAGCGCTTGCTGTTTTTGTTGATTGAGCTGCTGATCTTTTTCAAGCTTTTTTGCTTGGGCATCTGCCAGCGCTTTTTTGGTCTCTAGACTTTCTGAGTCGCCAGTACGCTTGGCATGCTGAGTTTGCTTGCTGATTTTTTTGGCTTTTTTACTATCGACCAATCCAGCCTTTAATAGTTGAGCCTGTAGGGCGTTTTTTGCCATAATTTAATCACCTAAATAACGATACGTAAGTCTTAAATGCTGAATCATAAATACTAAAGGAGGTATTGTAGCAAACTTTAGTAGCGCTTGTGGTTACGCACTGGCTGAAACCGTCCAAATTGGTTATCATCGAATTAAGGGATAGCGTTTGTAACGCTTTCTCTCGCATAGAGGGCGTAGGTTGGCGGTATATGCCAAGCTATATAAGAATAAATAACACAATCTAAGGATGGATTATGACAACCTCACAGCATATTTTAGCTTGTATTGACGGCTCAGCAGTAACCGAATCGGTTTGTGACTATGCAGCATGGTATGCCAGCAGACTGAACCTACCTGTTGGGCTATTACATGTCAGCGATGTACCCGCTTCAGTCAGACGTGACTTGTCAGGGGCGATAGGGGTAAACAGTCGCCAGTTCTTGCTACAAGAGTTGTCGCAATTAGATGAGCAAAGAGCAAAGGTCGTTAATAGCTATAGCAATGCCTTGGTACAAGACGCAAAAAGTCATATCCAAAATTACTTTGCCGATGTCAATGTGCGCGTGTATCAGCGCCACGGTAAGCTGTTGCCTAGTATTGAACACTTCAAAACAGAAAACCGTGCAATCGTGATGGGACGGCGCGGTGAAGATCATAAAAACAGCCGAATCAATATTGGTAGCCAAATCGAGACGGTGGCTCGTGGATCAGACATACCCATACTGATCTGCTCAGAGACCTTTGAAACGCCTAAATCCTATATGATTGCGTTTGATGGGAGTAAAACCTCCATCAAAGCGGCATGGATGGTAGCAAAAAGCCCTTTATTAAAAGGCTTGAAAGGTCATATCGTGATGGTGGGTAATCATAATGAGGCTGCCAAGCAAAGTATGAGCGGCGCCGCGGCTGAGCTAGAGGACGCAGGCTTTGTGGTTGAAGCACACCACTTATCTGCTGCTGATACTGTTGATGGGTTATTAACATTTCAAGTGGATAATCATATCGATATTATGGTGGTAGGTGCCTACGGACACTCTAAGTGGCAGCAGCTATTCCTTGGGAGCACCACAACAGAAATCATCGCCAGTACGTTGTCACCTGTCATTTTAGTGCGTTAATTGGTATGTCAGTAAGTCCTTGCTGCTTTTTTTGTTAGGCTGCTTGTTTCTTTATTAGAGAGACACTAGATTAAGCTCACACAAGCTTTTGCTAGGCTATTGGTCTAAGCACATATGGTCTACGCACATATCGTCAGCGTTCACTATTCATTGTCATAAGCGGTTATCTAGCGCGCCAAATAACCGCTTGAGTTGGATGATGAGTGATTCAGCAACTTCACATTATCCTAGGAATACTTTATGCGTATCAATGCAGATTTCTCATGCCGTGCTGCCCTTACACCTGCAAACCATCAATGGGTACAGTCGCCTCAGAGCGGCGTAGAGCGTGTCATGCTAGACCGCGTGGGTGAAGAAAAAGCCCGTGCAACTAGTCTTGTGCGCTATGCACCGAACTCTTATTTTCCGCATCATATGCATCCGGGCGGAGAAGAGATTCTAGTACTGTCAGGAACATTTTCTGCAGACGACACACATTATCCAGCAGGTTGGTATTTACGTAACCCGCCAAACTCAGGTCACAAACCCTATAGCGATGAAGGCGCGGTGATCTTTGTTAAACTGCGACAAATGACATCTGATGAATCAAGTCATGTGGCTATCGACACTCAAGATAGGACCAATTGGCAGCGACAAAGCAACCGTGATGTCTGTCCTCTTTTTTCAAATGGGACTGAGCAGGTGAGCTTGCTACGTATAGACGCTGGCGAGTTGCTATTTACTGATCTTGTCAGCGGCGGTGCAGAGTTGTTAGTGTTGGCAGGTGAGCTGCTAGACGAGGGACAAGTATATCAGCGTGATGGGTGGATACGTCTACCTACAGACACATATGCACAGACCAAGGCAGGACCAAAGGGTGCTACGATATATCTAAAGATAGGGCACCTTAGCCAAGTGGTGGGTTCAGAAATAGACAACACCTAAAAAATCGTTCTGGAAGCATATTACCCATATAAACGACCAGCGAGCAAAATAGTTGACACACTAATTTTCTATATTTGATGTGTCAACTATACGGCGAGCTGGTGTCTTAAAAATCGACTTTGTATAACTCTGTGTCGATAAAACACCTCCTCGTATAGTAGTATCAGATTTTCTATCTGCATTCATAAACACAGTTTCTCTAGCTCGCGCTCTGTTCAATATCACTCCAGCACATTCACAAATTATCAAGCAGTAATATCTGAAATAAGATAGGTCTACTATCGTCTTGCAAAAATAAGCCATCCATATAGTATCCCATGCCGTTGAGCACATCAGACCCTACTAATAGTCTAAGGACCTAAGACGCCTATCAGTGTTCTCAAAATACTTATAGGCATAAAACAGATAGGGAATAAGTATCATCTGATATTAGCCTAGTTATGTCGGCTAATATTTATGGCATCATTCCAAAAATCCCATAGGTTTTTCGTTGAAATAAATAGATTTGATTATATATTGACTAAATAACCGAATATTAATTAGTATTTGATTTATAAAATTTATTTTTAAGAAAAAATTGTAAAAAATTCGCATTATTTAATAGAAGTTAAAAATAGTTATGCGTATTCATAAACAGTACTTATTTTTAGTTTTATAATGATTAAGTGTGCTGATACAAAGGGTTAGCCACATCTAGATAGCATCAAAAACATCAAAAGTTAAGAGCTTTATGATGAGGATTATAGGATACACATTTGTGTTAAGTTAGAAAATTTCAGATTGGACATGATAAAATATACAAAAGATACAGGAACTTAGAGTAATTATGTAACTAGAAAAACGTCAGCTGGAATTTTTCCTTACTTTGGGAAGGCGTTTAACTTGGAGTAGAACTGTCATTATTATAAATACTTAGCAGTGACTTTTACATACTGAAACATTGTTTACATTTAGACAAAGTTATAAACGTTGATATATATACATAAAAAGCTAATATGGTAACAACAGTATAAAAATTATGGCTTAATATTTTTTATAACAAGAATGATCATTTTAGTAATTTTGCTACAAATAAAAAATGATTCTGGAAGTTTATCTTAAAAATGAAACGTCAATAAATTAAGTGATTTATCTATAGGAGGTCAATTGCTATGAACAGCATAACCATACTATTATCGGCTAAATCAGCCAATTTAGTAGGTTGCCAGATTATCAAGGCTGCTCGAATGCTGTTTGCCTGTAGCATTACTCCTTCATTAACGTTAGTTAGCATAGTGACCGATAACATCGCTCTTCGTTCCAAAGATCATCAATATATCCCTCGTATAACACCGCACTTGCAGGTTTACTTACCCAAAGTAAAGCCTTCTATCGTCCAGCGCATAACACCTGATAAGAACATGCTATTGAAAAATGTGGCTCACTCCATCATCGGTGGTCTCTGTAATACATTTACCGTTCTGCACAAGTCTGTATATGGTCAAACACCGTACAGCCAAGAAACCAAAAGCCATAAGCCAAATCTCTTTCAATTTCATACTGACAACATCTTAGTAAAACGAGATGACATAGAGGCTATGTACTTCAGTATCATGAGTTGCATCAATGCTATGTCAATCACTACTGGTGATACTGAGCATGTCTTCCAAACCATTATCCAGCTATCGCCATTAAAAATTAAGGACAACAAAATTCACTTATGATTCTAGATTGCAACCTAGTTTAGAATTCTTTAATCAAGGATGATTCTATGAAAACTATAACCGTTAAGGCCAACAATCAAGTAGGGACAGTTGCTGAACACACTGTGATCACACAAAACAATATACCCACAGTCATACAAGCTACTGACAAAACGAATTATGAGATTTTTGATGTAGCAGCTGGACGAGCGCCCAACAATATAGTCACTAAGCGTGTGAATAAAGACCTACATGTTTCTTTTGAGAATAATAGCCAGAACCCTGATCTGATTATTGAAGGGTTCTACGATATTGACAGCGCGCTCGTCGGTGCTGCTGGAAATGGAAATTACTATTATTACCTTCCTGATACAGGTGACGTGACTGACTACGTTACTGAGATGCAGGTAGGCGAGGTGCAAAGTCACTCTCTGGGCGGAAATGCGTACTCCAGTCCTTGGTGGATAGGGGCAACAGATGCTGAAGGGTTTGCAGCGTTACCATGGTTGTTGGGTCTAGCAGGTGCAGGAGTCGCAGCAGCAGCTTTAGGGGGAGGGAGTAGTAATAATAACGATGATAATTCAGAAGTAGACACTACCGCCCCTGATGCCCCAAGTATTGATGCTTTCGACGGTACGACCGTTACAGGTAGTGCTGAGCCTGGCAGTCGCGTAGATATCTTAGATGCAGATGACAATATCATTGGTACGGGAGCAGCAGATGCTACCACAGGTGTCTACGAGGTAACTCTTGATACACCGCTTGCCAATGGTGAGACGATTAACGCCATTGCTACCGATGCGGCAGGTAATACCTCAGCAGAGTCTGATCCAATAAATGCTCCTGACACTACCGCCCCTGATGCCCCAAGTATTGATGCTTTCGATGGTACGACCGTCACAGGTAGTGCTGAGCCTGGCAGTCGCGTAGACATCTTAGATGCAGATGACAATGTTATTGGTACAGCAATAGCAGATGCTACCACAGGTGCCTACGAGGTAACTCTTGATACACCGCTTGCCAATGGTGAGACGATTAATGCCATTGCTACCGATGCGGCAGGTAATACCTCAGTAGAATCTGATCCAGTAAACGCCCCCGACACTACTGCTCCTGATGCTCCAAGTATTGATATTGGTAATGGTGACGCCTTGATCACCGCTGATGAGATTAGTGATGATCAAGTCACTGTCTCTATTGGTTTACCAGATAATGCTTCTGTAGGTGACACTGTTACTGTTAATGGTATCGACCAGCTAATAACCGATGATGACATCGTAAATGGTATGGCAACCGTAACTATTGATGCACCACTAGAAGGTCAATCACTGCAAGTCACTGCCAGTATCACAGACATAGCTGGAAACGAGTCGACGGCTGTTACAGTTAATGCTACTCGAGACACAGATGATGCGCCTGAAGCGCCAGACGGTGTAGCTATCGGTAACGGAGATGCCTTTATCACAGCTGACGAGATAGAGGGCAATCAGGTAGATGTTATTGTTGATTTGCCAGAGAGTTCGAGTGTTGGTTATAGCGTGGTTGTCAACGGTGTCGAAAAAGTTTTGACTAATGACGATATTGAAGCTGGTAATGTTGAGGTGGAAATATCTGCACCAGAGGAAGGAGCTGCATTAGAGGTTTCTGTCAGAATCGAAGATACGGCTGGTAATATCTCCCCTGCTGTAACGGCCAACGCTATTCGAGACACCACAGCGCCTGACACACCACTTGCAGCGCCAGTCATCACCGACAACGTAGATGGCAATGGCGATTTGCTTGCCCCTGCCGAAACCATCCCTGATGATGGCATCACCAACGACAACACCCCAGGTGTGGTCATACCAGATGGTGAATTGGCTAACGGCACACCGACATTGTTGGTCGATGGCGAGGCCGTACCAGCCACCTTAATAGGGAACACCCTAACGCCTGACACCCCACTTGCCGATGACACCTATGACATCAGCTACACCATTACAGATGCCGCCGGTAACGTGAGTGCCGCGTCTCCTGCGACCACCATAACGGTAGATACCGTGGCGCCTGGCGGCGAAGCAGATGCCGCTATCGCAGCACCAGTCGTGGTCATTGATGATGAAGCAGATGATGGGGTCAATGCCGCAGAGTTTGCAGATGGCGTTCAAACCCAAGTGACCTTGCCATCTGGCACGGTTGCAGGCGACACAGTGACCTTGACGGTAACTCTGGCTGGTGGCGATCCGATCACCGTTGACTATGTCGTGACCGCAGATGACCTTGATGCAAATCTTGGTAACGGTATTGTTGACGTGACCATTCCAAATGATATGGATGACGGCATCACTGCCGATGGTGAGTATAGTGTGACCGCCACCGTAACCGATGCGGCTGGTAACGTGAGTGTGCCAAGTGACGCGGTGAGCTTTACGGTAGATACCGTGGCGCCTGGCGGCGAAGCAGATGCCGCTATCGCAGCACCAGTCGTGGTCATTGACGACGAAGCAGATGATGGGGTCAATGCCACAGAGTTTGCAGATGGCGTTCAAACCCAAGTGACCTTGCCATCTGGCACGGTTGCAGGCGACACAGTGACCTTGACGGTAACTCTGGCTGGTGGCGATCCGATCACCGTTGACTATGTCGTGACCGCAGATGACCTTGATGCAAATCTTGGTAACGGTATTGTTGACGTGACCATTCCAAATGATATGGATGACGGCATTACCGCTGATGGTGAGTATAGTGTGACCGCCACCGTAACCGACGCGGCTGGTAACGTGAGTGTGCCAAGTGACGCGGTGAGCTTTACGGTAGATACCGTGGCGCCTGGCGGCGAAGCAGATGCCGCTATCGCAGCACCAGTCGTGGTCATTGATGATGAAGCAGATGATGGGGTCAATGCCGCAGAGTTTGCAGATGGCGTTCAAACCCAAGTGACCTTGCCATCTGGCACGGTTGCAGGCGACACAGTGACCTTGACGGTAACTCTGGCTGGTGGCGATCCGATCACCGTTGACTATGTCGTGACCGCAGATGACCTTGATGCAAATCTTGGTAACGGTATTGTTGACGTGACCATTCCAAATGATATGGATGACGGCATTACCGCTGATGGTGAGTATAGTGTGACCGCCACCGTAACCGACGCGGCTGGTAACGTGAGTGTGCCAAGTGACGCGGTGAGCTTTACGGTAGATACCGTGGCGCCTGGCGGCGAAGCAGATGCCGCTATCGCAGCACCAGTCGTGGTCATTGATGATGAAGCAGATGATGGGGTCAATGCCGCAGAGTTTGCAGATGGCGTTCAAACCCAAGTGACCTTGCCATCTGGCACGGTTGCAGGCGACACAGTGACCTTGACGGTAACTCTGGCTGGTGGCGATCCGATCACCGTTGACTATGTCGTGACCGCAGATGACCTTGATGCAAATCTTGGTAACGGTATTGTTGACGTGACCATTCCAAATGATATGGATGACGGCATCACTGCCGATGGTGAGTATAGTGTGACCGCCACCGTAACCGATGCGGCTGGTAACGTGAGTGTGCCAAGTGACGCGGTGAGCTTTACGGTAGATACCGTGGCGCCTGACACACCGCTTGCAGCACCAGTCATCACCGACAACGTAGATGGCAATGGCGATTTGCTTGATCCTGCCGAAACCATCCCTGATGATGGCATCACCAACGACAACACCCCAGGTGTGGTCATACCAGATGGTGAATTGGCTAACGGCACACCGACATTGTTGGTCGATGGCGAGGCCGTACCAGCCACCTTAATAGGGAACACCCTAACGCCTGACACCCCACTTGCCGATGACACCTATGACATCAGCTACACCATTACCGATGCTGCCGGTAACGTGAGTGCCGCGTCTCCTGCGACCACCATAACGGTAGATACCGTGGCGCCTGGCGGCGAAGCAGATGCCGCTATCGCAGCACCAGTCGTGGTCATTGATGATGAAGCAGATGATGGGGTCAATGCCGCAGAGTTTGCAGATGGCGTTCAAACCCAAGTGACCTTGCCATCTGGCACGGTTGCAGGCGACACAGTGACCTTGACGGTAACTCTGGCTGGTGGCGATCCGATCACCGTTGACTATGTCGTGACCGCAGATGACCTTGATGCAAATCTTGGTAACGGTATTGTTGACGTGACCATTCCAAATGATATGGATGACGGCATCACTGCCGATGGTGAGTATAGTGTGACCGCCACCGTAACCGATGCGGCTGGTAACGTGAGTGTGCCAAGTGACGCGGTGAGCTTTACGGTAGATACCGTGGCGCCAGGTCAACCAACTGTGATCATTGGTAATGGTGATGATTTAGTTAACGGCTTTGACTTAAACGACGATGGGTTGGTTGAGGTTACTGTGATCTTACCAGACAACGCTGAGGTTGATGACATTGTAACGGTCGATGGTATGGCGACTTTGATTACTCAAGACATGCTAGACAACGGGTATAACTTTGCGGTTGAAGTTCCACCACAAGGGGCAGTACTAACAGTTAACGCGAATGTGACTGATCAGGCGGGGAACGCTGGTCCGATAGGTAGCGACAGTGCTACAGTTGGTGATACTACGGTGCCTGCGGTATTGATTCCTGAAGCACTTGATGGTGTCAATGCGGAAGAGTTTGCAGATGGCATTCAAACCCAAGTGACCCTACCACCTGGCACCGTTGTAGGCGACACGGTGACCTTAACAGTGACGCCTGATGCTGGTAACCCTATTACCGTGGAATATGAAGTGACGGCAGCTGACCTTGATGTCAATGATGGAGATGGCATCGCTGAAATCACGATTCCAAATGGCGTTGATGGTATCAGTGATAATGGTGCTTATACGGTAGTTGCTACGGTGACAGATTCAAATGAAAATGTCAGTGCTCCGAGTGCTGCTGTCGAATTCGATCTTAATACGACCTTTACTGCCCGTGATGATCTGGATGATCTTGATTTAGGAGTGTTGCAAGTTACGTACTATGATCCGATCAGTGAATCTGATTTAGATGTTTTGGGGGTTGCTGAAGGTACTGGTGGTGCCGATAGCAGTCTTGGCTTTACTGTGAGTGCAGGTACAAATGGTACAGTCAGTATCGAAGTTAGTCAGACGGCATTAGTGGCAGTAGCGGATGCAATTAATATAGAGGTTTATAATAGTAACAATGAGCTTGTTTACGTTGGCACTACTGGTAGTGAGCCATTGTTAGGTAATGTTATTGGAATCGAGTTATTGGGATTAACTGGCAATGATACATTGACTGCGACAGTTTCTGGTTTAGAACCAGATAACTATACTATTGTGGTGCGAAATAGTGAGAGCGCCTTAGGAGCTTTAGTCAATGGTCTTACCTTAGCCGAGTTGGGTGAAGCAGGAGTTGTACTGGGTCCTGATAATCAAGAAGTTGTGTTTACCACAATCAATAATGCATTAGGTCCAGTTTTAGGAGGCACTGTTAATGGTCTTCTTAATATTGCATTAACTGCAGCTGGGGATGAAGGTTTAGGTCTCGATGCTGTAGTAGATATACTGGCAGATAATGTATTAGGATTAGGTGTTTTAGATCCATTACTTGATGACATCACTGCTGTGCTTCTTAGCAATACCCTAACCCTACTTGAAACCACAGATATTACAGCGACAGTGACTGAGTTTGATTATGCCGATGATACTGTCATTACTGGTAATGTGATTGATCCCGATGTATCGAGCTCAGGTGAGTTGGGCGAAGATACGGTAACGGTGGATACAGTACTGACTGATATCGACAGTAATGATAGCCAATCGGAACCTACCTCTGCGGTAGTCGATGGTACAACGGTGTTTACGATACAAGGTCAGTATGGTGTCTTAGTTATTGATGAAAATGGTGACTATACGTATACGGCAAATGGTGATTTTGCGTCGTCAGGTCAATCGGAGACATTTACTTATACAGTTTCTGATGGCGTTATTAGTGATACAGCAGAGCTGGTGATTAATCTTGATGCGGTCGTTGATACGACGCCACCAGAGGCCCCAACGATTGATGAGCCTATCGCTGGTGACAACATCGTTAATGGTACCGAAGCCGCAGCAAGTTTTGCTGTAACAGGTACAGGGGTTTCAGGCGACACAATTACGCTGACTGACGGCTCAAACAATATCTTAGGTACGGCTATTGTCGACGCAGCTGGTGACTGGAGTATCAATGTCGATGAGGCAGAAGTAAGGGCAATGGGTGAGGGTGCTGAGCAATTGAGCGCTACCGCAACAGACCCTGCTGGAAATACGGGCACCGCCGCGACTGCTACTATTACTGTTGACACGACTGTACCAATAGCGTTCGATAATGAGGTGACATTAGATATAGGTTTTGAGTCATCTACCACCAATGCACCTTTACAAAGTACTGAAGTGGGAGGGCTTCTCAATATCGGCGTGCTCGCAGATACCATTGACGTAGATTTACTGAGCGTTGATAACGCGCTGTCGTTCACTATGGCTGACAATACCACTCGCCAAGTAACCGTTGATGGCAGTGGGTCTGCTACACTGAGTCTAGGTGGACTTTTTGATCTCTTGGCTCTTGGAGATAATGATTTTGATCTTTTAGTCTATCGAGTAGAAGAAGACAGCTCTGAGGCTACGCTAACCTTTACGCAGGAGAATTGGCTTCAGGGTTCAGGTGTCTTGCCCGCTAGGTGGAGCGCAGATGATCTAGTTTTACCAGAGTTTCAAGATGGTGGCACATATTATGTGACGCTAGGTAACAGTAGCGGACTTTTAGATGCTTCATTATTAAGTAGCCTTACTATCCGTACCACCTCTGATGTCGTTACCAACTATACGCCGCCTGATACAGTCAGTGCTTTCATAGGTGGAAATGTTATTACTGACATAGGTTCTGATGGTGCAGATACGATTACTTCTGGTACCGTTGTCTCATTAGTAGATGGTTTGCCTGTCGAGGTTGGTGGTAGTGCCATTGATGGTATATATGGCACACTTACTATCAATCCAGACGGTAGTTATAATTATGTTGCTGACGCGACATTTACAGGCGCTTATGGTGATGTAGATAGCTTTGAGTATACGATCACTGCAGAGAATGGTGAGTCTTCTACTGCAAATCTGGATCTTACGCTCGATTACAGTACCAATAGTGGAACGTTTGCTGCACGGAGCATATCGTTAGATGAAAGTTTCACACTTGCCATCGATGACACTATAGAATTACCTGATACGCTACTAACCACTTCGAGCGAAGGGATCGATACTCTAAGCTTTGAAGGTTCAGGTCAAATCATTAGCCTCTCTGACATGATGCAGCCTGATATCATTGATATTAGCGGTATTGGTGCGAATACTTTAAATATAGCAGATAAAGACGTTGATGCTACTATTTATGTCAAAGGTGATAACGATGATACAGTCAATCTAGAAGGTGATAGTTGGACCAATACTGGACAGACTACCTCAGAAGGTGAGATGTATAACGTATGGCAGTCATCTAATGAGACACAGGTTCATATTGATACTGACATCGTCAATATCATCTAAGACTGGCTGATCTTATTTTAATGCACAGAACGCTTCCAAAATGGAGGCGTTTTTTACGACGTTTTTATAGATATTTTTGAGATAGAGTAAAGTATATTAGGCAATAAATATAATAGCCTGGTTTTTAAATAAGAAAGTAAAAAACCATAAGGCATAATTAAGATATGGACGAACAGAGGGCTATCTGACTGATGAATGGTTATTTCTTTCCAGAGATGGTTATGTTCTATAAGATGCCACAGACTATCTTGTATACGCCACCATTTGTTTAGATTGTGGATTGATGATGTGGAACATTCTTTATCAGGAATTATTCATTATCAACAAATATTGATAAATTTAGAAGGAATCTAGAGCTGGCATTTTGGGTGTATTTCTATTGCGAGATGTTGGCTTTACGATTGTAAACTTAGAATAGGTGGTACTTATCTTAGGTGAGCAAAGTGAACACAATGAAAAAGGTAAGTTTGAGTAAAAAGAACCAGGTATGACTTAGCTTTATATATGTATGGAAAGCTCAGAAAGTTTCATCTGATATCGCATATGAATTGTTGCCTTATAGACTAAGGTCTAGTAAGGTTTAGTGCATAGATGTTATATACTTCTTCAAGAGCATATCAATAAGAGCGTTCATTGAAAACTAATATGAAAAAATCGCCAAATATAAAACAGTTAACCAGCCGTCATGCAGTGCATCATCTTATGACTGTTCTAATAACGAGCATGTGTTTTACCATGACGGCCCAAGCAGCAGTAGAGGATTTTCAAATCAACAGTCTGGTCGCGCAAGCGATTCAAACTCATCCGCTGGTAGGATCAGCCCGCGCCAGTCAACAAGCAACGACTGAAGGTATCAACGCAGCTAAATTAAACCTTTTACCGACACCAAGCGTTAGCTCAGGCTATGACAGAGACAATGACTTTGTCTCACAGGTGACTCTCCGTCAGCCTCTATGGACGGGTGGTAAACTTACAGCAGATGTGAATCAAGCCATATTTGATGACAAAGCTGCTGTAGAATATATCTATGAGCAGCAAAACTCGGTGGCCAAAACGACGATCGGTGCTTGGCAGAGCTATATACAAGCTGTCGCCACACAAAGTGTCCATGTTGAGAATCTAGAAGAGCTTGGTGATTTTGAGGCTATGATGCAGCGCCGTGTTGGTCAGGGTGTATCAGCCCGTATTGAGCTTGACCTAGTGACGAACCGGATTTTGCAAGAGCAGACGTCTTATCAAGCAGCAGTTGAGCAGCAACGTATTGCCGCTGCTCGGCTCGAGCAAATTATTGGTCAGCCGTTGTCTCAAATGAGCGTGACGAGCATACCGAATATCAAAGTATTGGTCGAGCAGGCCAAGCGTCAATCTGTTGATTTTGAGAGAATGGCTTTTGATAGGGCGGGATTCTACAATCCTACTGTTGTAAAAGAGCACTATCAAATCGAATCTGCTAAGCAAGGGGTTGAGTCACAACAAGCAGCGCGCTACCCAACGGTCTATGCTCAGTACGAGCAAGCTTATTACCATGAAGATAATGAAAATGATGGGCAGTTTTCTTTGGGGCTAACCTATGAACCAGGTGCGGGGTTTTCCAACTTTGCACTAGCACGAGCATCACAGGCAGAAGTCAACAGTTTGGTGCAAAACCAAGAAGCATCGCGGCGTAACGTGATAGAAAATATTCAAGTACAGTATCAGCAGTTCGTCAGCGCAAAAGACAGAGAGACATCACTGGTGGCTGCTGTAGCTGGCGCTCAGATTGTGGTCAACTCTTATCGCAGACAGTTTATCGCAGGTCGTAAGTCATGGCTTGAGGTACTTAACGCCGTACGTGAGCACAATGATTATCAAGTACAGCTGGTGCAGACCCGAGCAGAGATGTTGGGCGCATTTTATAGTCTTCAAGTAGACTTTGGTATCATGCAGTGGCAGCAGTTTTCTCACAACCGTCAGCCTGTGACTTTGTTCAATCCCGTAGATTCTGTAAAACAGTGGTTCAATAAGCAAGACAAAAGCAGCGCCAGTCGTGAGTTTGGTTATGGCAGAAACGATGTAGAAGAAGAGTATATTGAGATTAGTTTGCCTGCAACTGCTGAGCAGGGACTAAATGATGGCGAGTATCTCATGCTGAATGATGACTACAGCATCACGCCGATAACGGAACAAAGAAGTATGACAAACCGTTAGATAGTCATTTAAGCGCACGTTATATCTTGTATACGCAACCATCTAAAATATTAAATAAGTGATTCATATGAGTGCACAATTACAAAAGACATCATCTCAGTCTGTTGGTCACAATGAGTTGCAGCACGCAGAGCACGTTGATCTGACTGAAACGCTGACCGAGGCTATCAAGCACTTACTTGGTCAGCAAGGCTATCCGGTAGACAATATCCGTCTGCATGATGTCGTCAAGCGCCATAGTGAGCAATCGGACAGACAAGGTCAAAGCATTCATGAGCTGGGCGGTGTCATTGCTGTGTTACAAGGGATTGGTATTACTGATACCCCTGAGATATTAGAGCAGCCTGACGCGGCCTTTTTGCCTCTATTGGCATATCGATCAGATTTGGGATGGGGCGTCATCGACGGTCAAACACCGCAAAAAAGCTGGAACTTTAGACAAGCGGAAAAGCAGGTACATACCCGTGTCGATGAGCTAGCTTTGGTATTACGGATTCGTTTAAAAGAAGATCATATTAAGCAGCGTAAAGCATCGTTTTCTGACTTACTAAAGTCTGACTTGGGCAACTATAAAGGCATTCTAGCTGAAGCTGTTATTGCAACCTTTTTGATTAATATGTTGGCACTAGCCGTCTCTTTATTTTCGATGCAGGTGTATGACCGGGTCATACCGACTCGTAGCGAATATACCCTCATTATCTTGGCGAGTGGTGTGTTTTTAGTCATTGTCTTTGAAGCATTCATGAAATTCTCACGATCGAGAATCATGGACAAAGTGGTGGTCGGTCTTGATCAGTACTTATCTAGAGAAGTATTCCAACGATTATTAAAAGTACGTATCGACCAGATGCCAGGGTCTGTTGGCTCTATGGCTGCACAGCTACGCGGCTATGAGCAAGTACGCAGCTTTTTTACGGCAAGCACGCTGTTTGGTTTGGTCGACTTACCGATGACCATTATCTTTATCAGTTTGATCGCTTTTATCGGATCGCCGCTAGTAGCTGTTGTGCCAGTGGTGGCCGCAGTCATTGCGATTACGATGGGGCTGGTTGCGCGTAAACGCATTGATGCCATAGCGTCAGAAGGTGCGACTGCCTCTTATTATAAAACAGGTCTGTTAGTTGAAGCAGTAGAAGGTGTTGAGACCATAAAAGCGGGGGCGGGCAGTTGGAAGTTTCTCTCGCGTTGGCTTGATGTGATGAACGTCACTATCAAAAACGATTTGGATATGAAGCATGCCAATGACAATTTAACGTACTTCACGCAGATGTTGCAGCAAGTCAGCTATGTGGGTATCGTGATTGTCGGCTCGTTTGTAGTGATGCAAGGCGACATGACGATGGGTGGATTGATTGCTTGTTCGATCCTAGGTGGTAGAGTGCTAGCGCCTGTTATGTCTATACCCAACTTACTGGTGCAGTATGCTCATGCCAAAGCTGCCAAGTTGAATATTGAGAGTCTATTTGCCTTAGAGCAGGACAATCAAGGCGTTGCCTACCCATTGTCACCCACACATATCAAAGGCGCTTATCAGTGTGATGATTTGGCATTCAACTATAAAGACAACGACCGTCCAGCCATTAGCATTCCGCAGCTCTCTATCAAGCCAGGAGAACGTATCGCGATACTTGGACCTATCGGTTCAGGTAAATCTACCTTGCTCAAAGTACTGGCAGGGCTGTATGCGCCGACTCAAGGGCGTGTGCTGTTAGACGGTCTTGATATCCATCAAATCAGCCGAGAGACCCTCAGTGAACGCTTGGGCTATTTGCAACAAGACCATCGACTTTTTCAGGGTACGCTGCGCGAAAACCTGCTAATCGGTATGGCAGCACCTAATGATGACATTCTACAAGACACGTTGAATAGGACAGGGCTCATCAATTTGGTATCGAGTCACTCAAGCGGTTTGGATTTACCGATTAGTGAAGGCGGTAAAGGGTTATCGGGTGGACAAAAACAACTGGTTGCGTTTACGCGCTTATTATTGACCAAGCCTGATGTGTTTTTATTGGATGAACCGACTGCGTCTATGGACAATCGACAAGAACAGCGTTGCCTGCAGGTCCTGCGTCAGGAGTTGACACAGGGGCAGACATTTATCGTCGCCACTCACAAAACCGCCTTGCTAGATTTGGTTGACCGACTCATTATTATGGACAACCAGCGTATTATTATTGACGGTCCAAAACAGGCGGTACTCGATGAGCTTCGAAAAAACGACCAAGCGAGAAACAAGACAACCGTACAGCAAAAAGACAAGATTATTCATAAAACCAATCAACCATCATCAGAGCATGCTGATAACACCAAACCTGCAGCATCTAGAGTTAGAAACATCAGTATAAAACCGACTAAAATCAAAAACTCAACAGATGATCAAGGGAAGTAGGCATGTCAGAGTATAAGTACACACCCACCAAGCCCAAGGTTAATCGTTCAAGATTGAGTATTTGGATTGCACTCGTTGGTATTATCTGTTTGATAGTTTGGGCATCATTTGCCAAGATTGATCAAGTTACGCGTGCTCAAGCAACCGTCATCGCCAGTGCTCGAACCCAAGAAATTCAAGCATCAGAAGGCGGCGTGTTGACACAATTGGCTGTCTCAGAAGGCGAAGACGTCAAGGCAGGTCAGTTACTGGTCGTTCTAGAAGAGGAGCGCGCCAAAGCTGCTGTTGATAACTCGGCATCCAAAACAGCAGCATTGACGGCTAAGCTTGCAAGATTAAATGCTGAGATTTTTGAGAAGCCATTAGTATTCCCTGAAGGGGTGCAACAGTATCCTGAATATGTCCAAAACCAAAGAGCGCTATACGATAGACGTCGTCAAGCTATCAATGAAGAGGTCTCTTCTCTTGAAAAAATGCTGGTGCTGGCACGTCAAGAACTGCGTATGAACGAGCCATTGCTAGAGTATGGCGATGTCAGTCAGGCCGACGTCATCAAGCTAAGTCGTCAAGTGGCTGATATTGAAGCGCAAATAAATAATAAGCGTAATAAGTACTTTGAAGAAGCACAGGCTGAAATGACCAAAGCTCAAGAAGAGCTGGATACCGAGCTTGAACAGTTACGAGATCGGGCGCAAGTGCTAGAAGAGAAGCGGCTAATGGCGCCAACAGAAGGTAAAATAAAAAATATTAACGTGACTACTATTGGCGGTGTCGTCAAGCCAGGTGAGGTCATTATGCAAATTCTGCCGACCAGTAGTGATTTGGTCATCGATGCCAAGGTCAGCCCTGCCGATATTGCTTATGTCAAAGAAGGTCAAGAAGCAACGGTTAAGCTCGATGCCTATGATTACTCTATCTTTGGTGCGATGGAAGGGACGGTCAACTATATCAGCCCAGATACCCTGATGGAGCAAACGCCTAAAGGAGAAGAGCCTTATTACCGTGTACTTATTGTGATCAATGGTGCGGAATTTAAGGGTCGTGGTGATGAGATTGTTATTAAGCCGGGTATGACCGCTTCTGTTGATATCAAAGCCATGGAACGAACCGTATTATCATATCTAACCAAGCCAATCACCAAGACATTGTCAGAAGGTCTAGGTGAGCGCTAATTCATTCATATCAAATCATGACTAACAACAATACAAAAACCCCTAGTTAATCGCTAGGGGTTTTTGTATGTGAACGTAACCGCTTAGATGTCTCAAGTATTCACCATATGGTTACTCAGAGCCTCTACTGTTTTGGTTAGACTGATTGATTGGTATCTCGCTATCTTGAATATTTGCCTCACTTCTTAATTGCTGCCGCTCATCGATTCTTTGTTGATTGCGTTTTTTGACTTCGTTGATGGCTGCACTCAACTGATCATTAACTGCTTCCACTTCAGATTTTGCTGAGAGATAGTCTTTATCTACTTTTACATTGCTCTTTTGTGTGGGGATATCCCGATCTAGTAACCCTGCATTATTTTTTGCTTGCTCCATATTATTTTCAGAATTTGCGGGTATAGATTGAGGAGTGTTGTCTACTTGGTTTTCTAAAGGTTGGTTTCTTTGGGTTTGTTCTCTTTGGGCAGGAAGCCTGATTCTTTGCGGTGCTTCTACGGTGGTAGTAATAGACTGTTTAGCAGTGGTAGATTGTTTGGCAACGTTAGCCTTGCTATTAGATACCTCAGGTGAGTTGGGATCTTCATTATCTGCGGTGGTGATAGGTTTGCTGTTACTTGCAGTATTTTTTGAAGCGTTACTATTCTCAACGCCGTCATTTTCTACTATATCAACGTTTACTACCTTATCGCGACTATCGGTACCGCTACCTTCGTTGTCTAGCGTTTTAGTGCTAGTGACAGTGGTGGTATAGATTTTATCATTAGGCGCTGAGGGTGTACTGCTGATAGCGACTGGCTGATCTGTATTCATACTACTGTCAGCCATTTCTGCCGTATCAGCATGATTGGCATTGAAATAAAAAACGAGAAAAATGCCCACATGCACCAGTACCGCAAGAGCTAATGCCCAAAACCATTTTTCACGAAATTTCATCATTATATAGCGCTACCTATCTTATATTAGTACCTGCACTGATTACTTTGAGGTTATCAAATAATAAAGATTATTGGTATAGAGCGTTTATTCTGTTTTTAACCTAGCAGTATTTTAGTCTAGAATGTTTTTAGCTTAAGCATCTTGCATGGCGTCTTTGGTTTCAAATTCAGCCAGCATTTCTGTAATAAGCTGATCTTTTTTGTGCCATACCTGTTCAACCCAATCAAACATCTGTGCTTTTATCGCTTCATCTGTTTCGTAACCGCCGTTTTTGATCGCCGTAAATAGATCTTCTGGTATCTCGATATGGCGGACATCGACGCCTAGACGTTTAATATTGCCTTTCCATAGGTCACTATAGGTGGGTACGCCATCAGGATAGACAATCGTCATGTCTAGCATGCCGTCGATCTCTGAGCCCAAAGCACTCAAAGCAAGTGACAATCCACCAGCACGCGGCTTTAGTAGATGCTTATAAGGCGAGTTTTGTTTGTCCCGTTTGCTAGGCGTAAAGCGGGTGCCTTCTAGATAGTTCAGTAGCGTAAAGGGCTTGTCTTTTAGTAAGGCGCAGGCGCGTTTTGCTTCTTCAATATCTTTACCCTTTAACGCAGGGTTTTTGGCGATGGCTTCTTTAGAATGTCGACGCATCATCGGAAAGTCTAGAAAGTAAAAAGCCTGACCAATCACGGGAATATATATAAGCTCAAACTTAGTAAAAAAGCGCGTCAATGGTAATCGCTTTTCACTGATATATTGCACGATACTGGTATCGACCCACGACTGATGGTTGCTGACCAGTAAGTATTTACCATCTGTATGTACGTCATCGGGTAAGCTGATGCGCCAATCTTTGCGCGGCAATACATTATCGATGACGGCATTATTGCTATTGATCCAATAATTAGTGACATCGATGACGGCTTTGTCAGCGATAGCTGCTCCAGTAATGGCCTTGGCTGCGCCCATGATCCATACCGGCGGGCCTGCCAACATACTATTAAAAGTAATGACACCTGTTGCCGTCGTTAGAGATGCCGCTTTGCCCAAGATTGGGGCGTGTTCGTGTAGCTTTTGGATGATTGATTTCAATCGCATAGTAGATCCTTTTGCTCATACGGATGATGAGATGTTAATAGTATTTGAATGATAAGATATTGGTAGTGTTGTTATCAATTTTAGCAGAAATAAATCTCAGTGCACGAGTGTTAACAACAAATAATAAACAGTGACTTTCGTAAAAAAGGTTATTTTTGACGTAAAAAAGCGTACCAAGGAATGACCTTGATACGCTTTTTAGAAGCTATTGTCTATGTTTTTCGTCTATGCAGAGTAGGACTGATTAGACATGCATACCGCGAATAGGATAATTATTTTCTGGTTTTCTAACAAATACCAAACCGTTCGCAAGCGCTTCGAGATCAGGTCTAGAAAATGGTGCATTTGAGAGATCAACGATTTGTATCTGTCCTTCGCCGTTTATGACAAATACGGCTGGCTCGGCGAATGGATGATCAGTTTCTTTCGCTGAACGTGGATCAGAGATATAGAGTCCGAGCGTATTCATTTGCTCGACAGTTAACCCATAGGCGATAGGGAAGCTGATATCTAAGTCTTCTAAATGACCTTCTAGCTGCTCTTTACTATCGCCAGATACAGCAATCACATCGACACCGTTGTCATAAAATGATGGTAGCACAGTCTCTAATGTATTGAGATACTTAGTGCAGATAGGGCAGTGTTTACCGCGGTATACAACCACTAATTTCCAGTCATAACCGTTCTCAGGTTTGCCAAGTTCTGTCAGCTCTCCATTGAGTACTTGTACTTTCATTTCAGGGAAAGTGGCACCGGCTTTTATTTTTTGAGCATAATTATCTGACATATTTTTATCCTTTTCAGTTTTTATGATATTGTCATTATGTTATAGGTGACTGTACTTAATACTTACTTTAACAATCACTACGGATGAAATGTTGATTTATTACAGTACGTTACAACAGCACGTTATAACCGTACCTAACGGTACCAACATTAAGAGTAGAAATGATGAACACTCATTTCTAAAAAATAATATTTAATCTATAAGTACACAATCTATATAAATACCGCTATTTTGCATCAGTACTATCGGCGTTCAGCTTGTCTTGAGTCTTTAAATCAAAATCTGAAGCATCATGACGCTCATGAAGCTGCTGGGAGGGCTCACCCCAAGCGCGGTTTACTTTGCGACCGCGCTGTACAGCAGGGCGCTCAAGAATTTCTTTGGCCCAGCGGCGCACGTTTTTATAGCTCTCAACTTGCAAGAACTCTCCTGCATCGTAGGCCTCTCCAAGTATCAGATTGCCATACCAAGGCCATGTGGCGATATCTGCAATCGTGTATTCGTCGCCACCTAGATAGCGATTTTTTGCCAGCTCTCGATCCAATACATCTAATTGGCGTTTGACTTCCATCGTAAAGCGATTGATAGGATACTCGAACTTTTCTGGTGCATAAAAATAAAAATGCCCAAAACCGCCGCCAAGATAGGGGGCAGAGCCCTGTAGCCAAAATAACCAGTTCATCACTTCGGTACGTGCCGCTGCATCTTTTGGAAGTAATTTTCCAAACTTTTCGGCCAGATAAAATAAGATGGAACCACTTTCAAATACTCGGCTACCGGTATCGGTATCAAACAAAGCTGGGATTTTTGAATTTGGATTGACATCAACAAACCCTGACGAGAACTGATCTCCCTCACCGATTTCGATCAGATGCGCATCGTACTCAGCTTCTACAACGCCCAAAGCCAGTAGCTCTTCTGCCATAATAGTGACTTTTTGCCCATTGGGTGTGCCTATCGAATAAATTTGTAGAGGGTGCTTACCACGAGGTAATTTGCCTTCGTGGGTTGGACCTGCGATAGGGCGGTTAACGCTCGCCCATTTGCCGCCACTTTCGGCATCCCATGTCCAAATAATAGGCGGTTCGTAATGATTAGAACTTGACATAATTATGGTACCTTCTAGGTTAATGTGCTCAATATTATAGATAAGACGTGATACAAGTAATGAGTCAGGTAAGGCCGTTTTTTAGTCTGGCATATCTGCTAATTGCTTTAAAATATTTTTATAATTCTCGACGCCTTGAGCACCGCTTACCAGATGGCGACCGTTAAATACAACCGATGGCACACTTTGAATGCCTTGCTGTTTTGAATGCTGTACCGATTCACGTACCATATTAGCAAAGCGTTGATCTTCGATGACCGCAAGTGCCTCAGCTCGATCCAGTCCAATATCTGCTGCAATATCTGCAAGTACTGTACTGTCACCTACGTTTCGATTATCGACGAAGTGTGCGACAAACAACGCTTGCTTTAAATCGTGCATACGCCCTTGCTGATCTGCCCAGTGTAGTAGCTGATGGGTATTGAAAGTATTATAGGTACGAAAGTTATCTGTGAACTGAAAATTAAAGCCAACTTCCGCGCCTGCGGCTGTCATTCTAGCTCGGCTTTCTTTAACATCCTCAGCAGTTGTACCGTATTTTCCCATGATATGCTCACGGTAGTTCCGTCCTTCAACTGGCGTGTTGGGATTGAGCTCAAAGGGATGCCAGTGAATCTCATGAGGGGTGTTGGTTTGCTTTAATGCGGCAGCCAGTTGACTGTAGCCAATGGCACACCAAGGGCATACCACGTCTGACACGATGTCTATTTGTAAGGGTTTCTCTAAATGTTCCATATTAACTCTCATTAGCGATATATTAAAATGAAAAACTGCTGCCCGAAGATGTTTCGAACAACAGTATGAAAACATCAAATTGACGGTGTCAGCGATAGGCTGGTGCTGCTATTAACCAGCTTTATGCCACTCAAACTTTTGGAATGGTTTGTCTACAGGTGTATCAGCCAGATGGTTTGTGTAGTTGCTCATGACTTTTTGAGCTGCACCTAGAATAATTTCTAGAATTTGACGTTTGGTATAACCTGCATCCAAGAACGCTTGAACGGCGCTATCGTCTACATTACCACGACCACGTACAACAGAAAGTGTAAAATCACGCAGTGCTTCTAGACGTGTAGTTGGTAGTGGAGTCTCATCACGTAGCGCATCAGTAATAGCATCATCTACTTTCATGCTTTTGGCGATACCAGTGTGAGCAGGAACACAATAATGACAGGCATGCTCGACGTTGATAGTTTGCCATACGACAGTGGTTTCTTCATCGTCAAAGCTGCTGTTCAAGAACAGCTCATGAAGACGCTGATAGCCTTCTAGTAAGCCTGGTGCTTCAGCCATAACAGCATGTAGGTTTGGGATCATACCAAAAGCATTGATAGAGGTATCAAGCAATGCTTTGCTTTCTTGTGGCGCGCTGTCTTTATCGTGTAGTGTAAATTCGGTCATAATACAATTCCTAGTAGTCGGTTTGAACTTAATATGTTTTAGGGTTTCAAGATAGCCCAAGAGTAATCGTTGATTTGATATCGATCATTATTTTGAATGATTACTCAAAACTGATGATTTTGCTTAGTAAGCGAATCAATAGAGACTACTATAAATGATATTGAGCAATCGCTCAATAATTATTTGAGTAATCGTTCAACTAAATTGTAATGACCAAATTACATTTCTACGATCTGTAGTAATTATGATAATAATATCAATATCTTAATGAAGTAACACTGTGTAAGTGAGTACGTTTATAAAGTGATAAAAGCGTATTGGCGGGTCATAAGCAGCACTGACAAAGAGAGATAATTAAGTCATCGCTGCACCATGACAGTACCGAAGCAGAGATATACCAAAGAATAGGAGTAGAAATAGAAAAGGGAGCAGACTGTTATCCTTTTTCTATTTCTTTATGTTGACGTTGACACTTATCGAGTGGGTATGAGCTTTGGAGAGGAGGTTAACGAACCTCAGTCATCTCATGCAGAACAAATGACTCGACGGCGTCCTCAGTCGCTGCTGAAAAATCTTTTAGATGCTGGTTTTCCATATGAACCTGCCATAATTCACGCGTTGCCCAACTTTCATGGAACATAAAATGAGCAGGGCTGTCGTTATCTTGGAACAGATCATAACGAATACATCCTTCCTCATCGCGTGTTATGGGTATCAGTTTCTCAAGTTCAGATTTGACAAGAGCAACGCTACTATCTTTTGCGGTTATATGAGCAATAATCGTTAATTCAGACATGTTTGATCCTTTTTATTATGAGTTGGTGAGACAGTTAGAGTGGATTGTATGGGTACATAATTTATCATATCAACATATATTGCTACTTGAACGAACGTTCATTTATGGCTATAGTGTTTGCCAGACAATAAGAAAACGCTTCAAATCATGACGCCTATTTTTGTTCTCTCTATTATTTTTTATGTTTTTTCTACAGCCTTTTATAGTCATCAAACGACTATTTCCCAATAGGATAAGATTATGCTTAAGTTTTATTTTCATCAAACCCCAAACCCAATGAAAGTGGCACTGTTTCTTGAAGAGACAGGTTTGCCATACGAACTCGTCGCTGTTGATACGTTAAAAGGTGAGCAACATACGCCTGAGTACCGTGCTATCAATCCAAATGGTAAAACTCCAGCGCTCGAAGATGATGGCAAACGTGTATTTGACTCTACTGCTATCTTGATGTACTTGTCGGAAAAGACAGGACAATTGGCAGGCAAGCCAGAAGACCGTAGCGAGATGCTGTCATGGCTTATGTTCATTGCATCAGGACTGGGTCCTTTTTCTGGTCAATCAGTTCACTTTAGACACAAAGCACCAGAAAAAATCGCTTATGCCATCAATCGCTATCTTCGTGAAGCTGAGCGTCATTACGAAGTGCTAGACACGCATCTAAAAGATCGCGAATATCTGGTTGGGGATGAGTATACGATTGCGGATATCTCTGCTTGGGGCTGGATTGATAAGGCAGCGGTCGTACTAGGTGATGCAGGATTGGACAACTATCCTAATCTAAAGCGTTGGTTTACGAACATTGATGCCCGTCCTGCGGTACAAAAAGCTCGCGATATCCCTAAAGGTATTGATTTTAAGACTGACTTTGATGATGTTGCGGCACGCGCACTTTATCCACAAAATTTTGATAAAAACAGTTAATCAAAGCAAAAGCGGTCAATAAGCCTTATAATATAAAAAGTGATTAAAACCAAGAACTAAGGTTGATTCTACAAACTTTGCCTTAAAATAGGTTTTAAGGCAAAGCTATTAAGGTGAAAATTATGAGTGCTCCGATAAAATTCAATCGTGAGGATGTGATCGAAAAAGCCAAAAATCTCTATTGGGAAAAGGGCTATCACGCAACGTCGATGCGCAACTTACAAGACGTCGTCAACATGCATCCTGGCAGTATCTATGCAGCTTTTGGTAGCAAAGACAAGCTATTTATAGAGTCATTAAATCGCTATGCAGCAGAAGGCGCAAAAAGACTGGCCAATTGTATGGCACAAAAAGACACGGTGCTTGGTGGACTAAGACACTTTATTCACACTGTGATCGTGTGTAATAAGGCAACAGCACCAAGCGGTATGTGTATGATCGTCAAAACGGTCGCCGAACTGACTCAGAATGATAGTCCAGAACTACTGGCACACGCGACAGGGATTTTAGAAGGAATAGAGACCTCATTTGCCACTTGGTTTGAGCAAGCTATTGAGAGCGGTGAAATCAGCGCAGAAAAAGAATCGACTGAATTGGCACGCTATCTTCAGATTCAGATCATAGGTCTGAGAACTTATGCTCAAGTGACTAGCGACGATGCTGCGGTCGAAAGGTACATCGATGATATTTTCAAAAATATAGTGTAAAAATACAATACAAAAAAGATATTTTCTAACAACAGCACCCTTATTGCCATAATGGTAGTAAGGGTGCTTTTTATTGATGGTGCCTATATGGCGTCATGACTCAATTGCTTATTGAGAAGGTTTAGATTTATCAGGATTATCACGAATGAATTTGAGAAGCAGCTCAGCCAACTTTTCACCTTGATCTTCTTGTAGAAAATGCCCACCATTAACGATAGTTGTATGCTGCTGACCATTCGTACCAGGGATGAGTTTTTGCAAAATACGATCGCCACCGCCAGTCACTGGGTCAGAATCACTGAATAGCGTAATAAAAGGCTTTTCCCATTTACTAAGTTTGGCCCATGCGGCACGGTTTTTTTCTGAAGCAGGGTCATCTGGCGTAGTCGGCACCAGTAATGGGAACTGCCTAGCGCCTTCTTTGTATAACTCATCAGGGAAGGGCGCATCGTAGGCATCAATCACCGCTTGCGATAGCGTCGTCGTGGTACCGCTTTTGATTGTACCTCCTGCATTGAACTGAGGCGTATCTTGTGAGAACTGTTGCCATTTACGAAACCCTTCACCAGGATCATGATCACCAGTTGGGAGCATGGTATTGCCAGCAGCTACTCGAGCAAACCTATCTGGATGCTCTGCTACTAATCGTAGACCGATCAGACCACCCCAGTCTTGGCAAAATAACGTAATATTATTTAAATCTAGCTGATCAAGTACAGATTGCATCCAGTCGACATGTCTTTGGTAAGTGTAGTCAGTACGCGATGCAGGCTTGTCCGATCGACCAAAACCCGGGAGGTCTGGCGCGATAACACGGTGCCCTGCAGCCGTCAGTAACGGAATAACTTTACGATATAAGTAACTCCAAGAAGGCTCGCCATGCAGTAGTAGTACAGGATCAGCATCTCTTGGACCTTCATCGAGGTAATGTACGCGCAGCTCACCGCCCTCGGTGTCATCGACCATCAGATAGTTTGGGGAGAAATCATAATCGGGTAGATTAGTAAAACGGTCGTCAGGGGTTCTAAGGGTTTTCATATGTCGTCCTTGAATTGAATAAATAACCGTGCGTTCTTGCACAGAGGTTAGACAGTCTATTAGCAATGAGCATCTGCGTGCTATTCGACTATCATTTGTAATATCAGTGATAAAGCTGTCTGCCTATACACTATATTGATTAAACGTTCAAAATGAAAACTATACCCTACAAGCATTCGTTGCTGCAAACACTAATAGTGGATGCGTCAGTAGGCTTGACTATGTATAGGGTAGGCTTTGCGTTTTATCTTATAGGCCTAAACTAATCGTGACGCCAATATACCTTAACCACAACATCGGTACGACTGAGCGCTAGTCGGTCTTTTAATAGTGGGCGCAATGCTTTGGCAGTATTCGCTTCTAATGCCCCCCAAACTTTATCGATCTGTAGAGGATTATGAGTCAAATAATCCCCTAACTGACTGTCAATCAGCGTAGCCAATTCTGCTCCCGAGTTTGCTTGATTGGTCACTATAGGCAATACGGTAAAGTGATTGTCCTTGCGGCTTTCAGTATTGCAATCACTATCAGTGTCACTGTTGTCGTTATCAATACCATCAAGGCTGCTACGCATTTTTACAGCATCAAAATAACATTGATCGGCTATATTCTGCGTCACACAAATAACCAATGGTGGTTTAGGGTTTTTCCATAGCTCCAGTAGACGAGCGACCGTCGGCATAGACGTTTCATCCGCAATCAGTAACGCCTGTCCGTCACGCAAATGCTCAGTTTTTTCGGGAAATTCTCTTTTGGTCACCACGGTGTCACCTGATTGTAGCGACTGAGCCCAACTGCCGCCTGGCGTATCCCCATGCAAAAACACATCGACCAAAGCCTGCATATCCGTAGACGTTTGCCACGCTTTTCTCAAAGTGTAATAACAATGAGATCGAGCAGGGCGTAGATTGTTTTCTTCACTACTATCAGTAGTGTCAGCTGTTGCCTCCTGAGTCAGCGCGTTGTGATCCAAATCAAATAAGTAAGCATAGCCGGCTTCGTTTACGGGTACTGAGGCGGCGCGTTCGACCTCACTGGCGTTGCTGGGTATGGGCATGCTTAACTGGAGGCGCAGCATATTTTTGCTGACTCTATAACTGTCTTGTACATCAAATACTTGCTTGGTCAGTTTGATTGTTTTTTTGCCCAGTTTTTTATCGGCTTTTTGTTTGAGCGCAATATATTGAACTTGCAGCTCATCAGGATGCGTAATGGAGTCGGCAAAAGCGATAAAAAAAGTCTGACTCTGCTCAAACTGGTTTTGAGCCATAATCGATTGATACTCTACGTTTTTTGGTTGCACTTGTATGTCGATACCTTCAGCGTAAACCGTCGTCAATCGTACCTCTATATTATTTAATTCAGCGGTGGATATAGGAGTGAATACCTGTAAAAACCCTAACAGCTCATCTATGTGTTCTTCATTAATATGACTGATGATGTCTTGTAATTCAGGGGCGTTTAAGGGGGTGTATGGTCTGTCTGTACTATAACTATTACGTTTAGAAGATAAGAGGATATTGGTCATATTGATACTCATCAGAAATTATAGAATAGGAAGTTAAACATCCAATTAGTTAATGATAATTGTTTTTATTATCATTTACGAGTAAAATCATCTTAATTGTCGTTTTCGTTTTGAGAGAACGATTGCGACTACCCCTTAGTTTTCTCAATTTTGACCAACAATGAGTGCCTATATGTTAAGTGCAAACCAACTGACCATCAGACGTCAAGACAATACTTTACTAGACAATGTGAGTTGTGAGATTGACCCCAAGCAGTTGGTGGCGCTAGTTGGGCACAATGGGTCAGGCAAGTCGACTCTGATCAAGGCACTGGCAGGGGAGATGAAGAGTAGTGGGGGTACGATCACATTAGATGAGACCAATATTAGCGATTACGGTAGTAAAGAGCTGGCACGGCAAATGGCATATCTGCCGCAGCAACTGCCTGACGCTGCTGGATTCACTGTTCGTGAGCTGGTGATGCTGGGGCGTTATCCGCATCAAAAATGGCTACAAAAGCCAACTCAGACTGATAGAGATAAAGTCGAGCAAGCGCTAAAGGTTACTCAAACAGAGGTATTCGCGGATCGTATTACGGCAACACTATCAGGCGGTGAGCGCGCTCGTGCTTGGCTTGCCATGTGCTTAGCTCAAGATACTCGCTACTTATTACTCGATGAGCCACTTGCTGCTCTTGATATGCACTATCAAATTGAGGTCATTCAGCTTATTCGTCGCTTGGTAGATGAGCAAGACTTGAGTGTGGTGATTATCATTCACGACATCAATTTGGCCGCGCAGTATGCGGATCGCATTATCGCCCTAAAAAACGGACACGTGTGTCACAGCGGCGATATCGCAAGCACCATGCAACCTACTGTATTACACGATATTTTCAATGTCGATATGCAGCTGCTCAGTCATCCTATAACAGGACAGCTCGTCGCTGTCGCTTAATATCGCATTGCCTCTCTTCTTTTCTCACTCGTCTAAAAAGATACGCCCTTATGCTTTGTGTTCATTATCAGTATCCATTCTTCAAACGCTTGATAGTCATGTTGATGTTAGTTAAGCCATTAGCATTTGTAGTCTCCATAGCAGTAATCCTAATGTTAAGTGCTTGTAGTCACTCAGCATCCGAAAAAAGCATTACCCAACTTGATGAGACTCACTCTGAAGACCACTTTAAATCCCAGAAAAATGAGCCACAAAGTAATAAGTCACAAAATAACCCCAGTGACAGGTTCAATATTGTGTCCCCTGACTGGGGTAATGCGGCGACATTGACCGCGATGGGACATGCACCGATTGCGACAGGTGACGTCAGAGTGTGGGATAGATGGGTTGGTAGTCCTAAGCTACCAGCGTCTATAACAGATTTAGGCATTCGCTATCAACCCAATGCTGAGCTAGTCGCGCAGCTACCAGTTGATATGGTCATAGATAACTATTTTTATGAGCATGCTCGCAACCTATATGGCGATGTCCCAGCTGAATCAGTGATGTTTGCAGCGAAAGGCGAGATAGCAACATGGGCTGATTATACCGAACCGACGCGGGAGCTTGGCGTACTTATTCATAATACCAAAATGGCTGAAGACTATATCTTACAGAGTCAGAAAGAGATACAGCTTGCCAGTCAGCAGTTCCAGAAGCGTTATCCAAAAGCAAAAAAGTTCGCTGTTGTACAGTTTGCCGATGCCAACAACATGCGTATGTATGTGGATAACAGTCTATTCAAAGTGGCATTAGACAAAATGAATAAAGAACTTGTAGTCTTAGGGGAGGGCAATCAATGGGGATTTGTCCCTATAAGAATGGGAGATTTGGCTCAGTTAGACGACGAGACGTGCTTACTTATCATAGATCCGCTTAGTCCGATAACCAAAGCTGAGATCAAAGACAGTTTGGTGTGGCAGCGTTTAGGTTACGGAGCTGATCGCTGTATGGCGGAGCTACCACCAGTATGGATTTATGGGGGCATGTCGTCACTAGTCAGTTTGGCACATAACCTGTCGGAAGTTTCACTAAAAGGCGGGGCAACACTATGAGCGCCAATACCACGAATCATATCAATAGTAACATCGATAATAACGTTGACAGTGTTCATGCTATGACATCACCTTCTCAAACGGAAACGGTTGCGAATTCGCCATCATCGCTATCCACGTCGACCTCATCAACACACGCATCGCCGCAGCTACCAAATCGACCAAAAACTTATGCGACGTCATCGAGCAATACACCATGGCGACTGTGGGTGACCTTTATTGGACTGATAGCTTTATCAGGATGGAGTGGTTGGGCACTACTAGATCGAGATTGGACGCGTCCAATCAGCGAGCTGTTTTTGCCAAGTTTGCAACTGGATATTGCCAGTATGGCGACACAGCTCCACTTAGTCGCCACCAGTGTGGTTGCGCTCTTAGCAGGTGGATTACTGGGTGTTGTTAGTATTTTATTACAGCAGCTGGTCAAGAACCCTCTAGCATCAGACACCACGTTAGGTGTGGGAGTGGGTGCACAGTTAGCTATGCTTATCGTCACTCTATTTTTACCCAGTCTGGCGATTTATGGTGGACTTTATGTGGCCTTTGTGGGGGCTGTCATCAGTATGGGCTTGGTATTCGCCCTATCAGCACCTAGTCGATTTAATCCCCTTATTTTGATACTGGCAGGTTTGGTGGTCAATATTTTGCTCGCCGCAGTGGCCAATGTACTGGTATTGTTCTTTGCGGAGCGCAGTAATGGTATGTTGTCGTGGGCTGCTGGGTTTTTGGCTCAAAGCAGCTGGGATACGAGTTATGCGCTGATAACAACGGCTGTCCTAGCGATGTTAGTATGCTTGCCTTTGTTAAAGCCGCTGACCCTGATGAGTTTGGATGACTCGCAAGCGAGACGTTTGGGCGTACCTATCAATGGTATTCGAGCTCTGGTGGTACTTGTCGTGGCGGTGGTGACGGCACTGGTTATTAGCGAAGTTGGTTTGATTGGTTTTATTGGGCTTGGCGCCGCAAGTTTGGTCAATGCGCTAGGTATTTCCTCTATTGGTAAGCGTTTGACAACCGCATTTGGACTTGGTGCGTTGCTATTGCTATTGACCAGCAACGTTGCTTTGTTGCTTGAACCGATATTGGATATGCAAATTCCAGCGGGTGCGATGACTGGTATTTTGGGAGCGCCGCTTATTATTTGGCTGATCTTGCGTCAGCGCCGCGCGCGGATAGAGACAGTGACACCTATGACCACTGGCCAAAATACGAGCATTGTATTTTGGCGATGGGGTGCTGGCGTGATCGCTATTATTGTAGCTGCTTGTTTATTTGTGCAAGATATCAACGGTTGGGGTCTCAGTACAGACTGGGCGCTCACGCAGCAATATCGTCTGCCTCGTAGCTTGAGCGCTGCGGCAACAGGGTTGGTGCTGGCAGTCGCAGGAGTGTTGCTACAAACCCTAACGCGTAACCCTATGGCCAGCCCTGAGGTGTTGGGTGTCAGTTCAGGTGCCGCACTTGGGGTGATTTTAGGGTTTTTATTATTGCCAAGTTTAGGGCTGTCTGCAGGAGCAGGGACGTTACTGATATCAGGTCTGTCTGGTGCGATGGCGGTGTTGTTGCTGGTTATTTGGTTGGCACGTAGAGTCAGTTCAGGTTATCTATTACTGGTCGGTATCGGCATTGCCGCCATGATGGATGGGGTGATGCATATAGTCAAGCTCTCAGGTGACCCGCGTTTAGAGGCGATGCTCAGCTGGCTATCGGGCACGACCTATAGCGCCCAGCCCAGTACGGTATGGTACCTCATTGGTATCGCGATTATCTTATTGGTACTGAGCGTGTTGATTATCAAACCCTTGCGTGTCCTTGGCTTAGGTGCAGGAGTCGCTCGAAACTTGGGTGTGGCAGTGACGCCTGTGACGCTATCGCTATTGGTGTTAGTAGCGGCACTTAGCACAGCCAGTACGCTTGCCGTTGGCCCATTGAGTTTTGTTGGTTTAATGGTACCTCACTTAGCGACTTCACTGGGCGCTGTGAAGCTTGAAAGGCAGTTACCACTAGCGGCACTGTTAGGGGCAGGTGTTATGGTAATAGCGGATTGGATCGGACGTTATGTTATTTTTCCTTATGAGCTACCTGCAGGTACGGTTGCAGCGATCATCGGTGGTGGTTATTTCTTATGGCTCATTCGTAAGGTGCCAGCCTCAGCCAACAGATAATAACTGTCTTTAGACAGCTATTAACCAACAATATAAGTGAGCACAGATAGTCTGGAACTGTTTGTGCTCAGTAGCTGTGCGTCACTGATCGGTCAACGGTTTTTGATAGTTTCCTTCATCTTTAAATTCATCATTCTTAACTTCGTGCTAACAGCTCTTTTTATCGTGCTCATTTACCGAAAAATTCTAAAACTGGGTTGACAGTAAGTTATTGGTAGTAGATACTACGCTTCATTAATAATAATGATTATCATTTACATTATCATTCAATATAAATGAGCAGTATTTTAAGAAGTAAGCGTCACAACTTACTTTTTAATGTTTATCCAAGACGACTGACAACAACAAGGCTGAAGCTATGGACACGATCTTATTAGACGAATCACTTGACAATGAATGCTACTTAAATCGTCAAGAACAATTTGAATCGAAGGTTCGTAGTTATCCACGTAAGCTGCCATTTGCGATCCAATCAGCTAAAGGTGCTTGGATTACCGATGTGGAAGGCAATGAATATATAGATTGCCTATCAGGCGCGGGCACGCTGGCACTTGGGCACAATCATCCTGTGGTCATAGAAAGTATCAAAGATCTATTAGACAGCAATTTACCGATGCATACATTGGATATCACCACGCCGTTAAAAGACAAATTTAGCGAATTCATGTACAAGTTACTCGCGACCAATAGCGATGAGTATTGCTTGCAGTTTTGCGGACCGACGGGTGCTGATGCGGTAGAAGCGGCTATTAAATTGGCCAAGCAAGTCACGGGTCGTTCAGGTGTTGTCAGTTTCAGCGGTGGCTATCATGGCATGACGCATGGTGCGCTGGCGGTGACAGGGAACTTAGCACCTAAACAAGGTATCGAAGGCTTGATGAGCTCGGTACAGTTTTTGCCTTATCCTAATATGTATCGCTGCGCATTTGGCTTGCCTTTTGAGCAAAGCATCCACGCCCATATGCGCTACTTTGAAAATTTTCTAAAAGATGTAGAAAGCGGTGTGGTGAAACCTGCCGCAGTCATTTTAGAAGTCATACAAGGGGAAGGTGGTGTCAATCCTGCGCCAATAGAATGGCTGAAGCATGTGCGCCGAGTGACAAAAGAGCTGGGCATCATGCTGATTATCGATGAAGTACAAACAGGGTTTTGCCGTACAGGACGTTGGTTCGCTTATCAACATGCGGATATCGATCCCGATATGATTGTGATGTCAAAGGCAATCGGTGGTGGGCTACCACTTGCGGTATTGGGTATCAAAAAACAATACGATGTATGGCAGGCAGGCAATCATTCTGGCACGTTTAGAGGCAATCAATTGGCGATGGCGACTGGCCTTGCCACTCTCAATTACTTAAAAGACAACAACGTTGCGGATTATGTTTTAGAAATAGGCGCGTGGTTTATGGCGCAGCTAAAAATACGCCAACAGCGCTATCCAAAAATAGGTCAAGTCAGAGGGCGTGGTCTCATGATTGGCATAGAAATCGTTAATCCAAACCTGCCTAAGCAAAATGACGGTAGTTATCCAGCAGACAGTGAGGTGGCTGCCAAAATCCAACAAGCGTGTTTTAAACATGGATTGGTGATTGAAAAGGGCGGGCGTGGTGGCACCGTACTGCGGTTATTACCGCCACTCAATATAACCAAAGATGAGCTGCAGCAAGTCTTGCAAAGGCTTGATATGGCGCTAGAAGACAATCAATAGTCTTGCCAGCACCTTAGCATGATTCACACTTTTATAAAAAAAACTCTGATAACGACTCTCATAATAAGTCAATTATTTGCGATTTATACCATCGTAGAATAAACAAGTGAGGACATTTTGCATTTATTAAACCAGCAAACCAGTGAGCAATATGTCACGCATATGCAAAAAACAAGCGCTGTCATCAAACAGTGGCTAGACGACAACAACGTATATTTGGGCGGCACACCGCAACAAGTGCAAGCAACCAATGCCTTTAGCATCCGTCAGCAAGGCCGAGACATCGACACGATACTCGCTGATATTCAAAGTAATTTTTTACCCAGTTGTGTGTCGACGGCCAATGCGAATTGCTTAGCCCACTTGCATCCACCCACACTAGTCATCGGACAGATTGCTGAGATGATTATCGCGGCCACTAACCAAAGTATGGACTCATGGAATCAAAGTCCAGCAGCGACTTATATCGAAAAAGACTTAATACACTGGTTATGTCAACGTTGTCAGTTTGGTGACATCTCTGGTGCTCTCTTTGATGAACAGATAGGCCATAACGCTGGTGGTGTCTTTACCAGTGGTGGTACGCAAAGTAATCTGATGGGTTTACTGCTGGCACGCAATCGATTCTATAAGGCTAAGGGCGTTGATGTGCAAAAGGATGGCCTGATGGGTCAGCGAAGTGGCAAAATCCTGTGCTCAGACCAAGCGCACTTTTCTATCGAAAAAAACGCCGCGCTACTAGGTTTAGGTCAACGTTCCGTCATTAAAGTAGCGACCGATGCATCAGGCGCCATGCTGATGTCTGACTTACAACATCAGATAAATCAGCTAGGTGCGGACAATGTGATGGCCATCATTGCAACGGCTGGCACCACCGATTTGGGTGCGATTGATCCTCTAATGGCTATTGGCAAGATCTGCCGTGATGCACAGATATGGCTACATGTCGATGCAGCATGGGGTGGGGCATTGCTATTATCACAGCGCTATCGACACTTGATTAATGGTCTGAATCAGGCTGACTCTATTACCTTAGATTTTCACAAACATTTCTTCTTGCCGATCAGCTGCGGCGCTTTTCTTTTACGAGACAATCGGAATTTCGAGAGTATTCGCCATCATAGCGAGTATCTAAACTCTGCTGATGATGAACAAGACAATATCCCAAACTTGGTGACGTACTCTTTGCAGACCACACGCCGTTTCGATGCCTTAAAGCTGTGGATGGCGCTAGACTTACTAGGGACAGATGGCTATGCAACTTTGATTGATAACTGTCTGGATACTGCCAAGCAAGCGGCACAGCTGATTGATGCAAATGAAAATTTTGTACTGGTACATAAGCCTATTATCAGCAGTGTTTTGTTTTACTTTACACCCAAAGATACCGCGCTGTCTGATGACCAACTCGCACAGCTTAATCGTCACATTGCGCAAGCATTATTGGTCAATAATATTGCCAATGTGGCCACCACCCAGTTTGAGCAGCGCCTTTGCCTTAAATTCACCATTCTAAATCCCAATACCCAAATCAATGATATTGCAGACATCATTGAGCAGATGGCTATTGCTGGTTTTAACCGACTTAATTCTGAAAGACTAAAAGCTGATGGGAAAAAATAATATGATGCAGCATAGAACGCTTGATCGACTCACACTACAAAATCTAATCAATGCTTACTGTTTTGAGACTGGGCACGGCGATATTATTGCCTTAGCGCAGCAAGACGATATACAAAAGCAGGCCTCACAGAATAAGCCACTACTAGTTCTAAAGCTAGCGCCTTTAAACACGGTAATGGTTGTACCTATTGATAGAGTGAGTCAATTAGGTCAGCATCGTTTGGCAGACATGCCGCTTATATTAAATAAGCAGCTATCAAACAATCAAACGGATGTCTCATTACAAAATAGCCAATGGACAAAGTCCTCTGCTATGAGTTTGGCATCTTTGATTATTGAAGATATTGTGCATCGTTATAAAGATAAAGCGACGCTAGATGCCAATGGCGTATTAAAGCGCTGGATTGAGAGTTATGAGGGGCTGCAGACTATCTTAGAGCATCGTAATGATGAGATTGATGACATCGTTGACTATCAGCAAGACTTTATTCAAACCGAACAAAACCTTATTTACGGTCATGCTATGCACCCCACACCCAAAGGCCGCGCAGGATTTTATGGTGATGAGTGGGCGAAGTATGCGCCCGAGACCAGTAGCAAAACCCAGCTGCATTATTGGCTAGTGCACCCCAGTTGCATTGCAGAAGAATTCGTAGATGGCGATAGCATTACCACAGCGCTCAAATCTAAATTACAAGCTGATATGAGTGACTATCAACAGCAGCTTGTGGCTGAGCATCCTGACTATAAGCTGTTGCCATTGCACCCTTGGCAAGCAAGGTTTTTGCAGCAGCAGCCGTGGTATCAAAAGCTGTTAGAGAGTGGTCAGTTGTTTGACTTGGGTGAGCTTGGTTGGTATCTGCATCCGACGACATCAGTACGCACGCTAGCGGCCTTTGATGCGCCTTGGATGTTTAAACTGTCGTTGTCTGTGGCGATTACCAATTCGGTGCGGATTAATCTGCCCAAAGAATGTAAGCGCGGTATGCATGCCTGCCGAATCTGGCGTAGCGACTATGGTACTCAGCTCAAAACCGAGTACCCTACGATTGCGGTATTGAATGACCCTGCTTGGATTGTCTTACGTGTGGATGGAAAAATCATTGATGAAACCATCTGTATCTTACGTGACAATCCTTTCACAGAGGATACGCAAGTCACCAATCTTGCCAGCTTAAGCCAAGACCATCCCACTCGTCTCACCAATCGCTTAGAGACACTGTTTAAGTCTATCCATAAACAGACAGATGAGCCTTTAGAACAGGTGGCTGTCCAGTGGTTTGATACTTATTTACAAGTTGGTTTTATACCGCTTATTCATATGTACTATCAGCATGGTATTGGTTTTGAGGTACATCAGCAAAACAGTCTGATTGAGCTAACAGGCGGCTATCCTACTAAGTTTTGGGCCAGAGACAACCAAGGATTTGGCTATATCGCAGAGTATGCCACGCCGCTCATTGATGCTTATCCAGAGCTGATTAGCGAAGGAGAATGCGTCATTCCAGAAGACTTTGCCGACTCAAGATTTGCCTATTATCTAGTTGGTAACAGCATATTTGGCCTGATTACCGCTATTGCGCGTACTCAGCTGGTGAGTGAGGCGACATTAATTACGACGTTTAAAGCATGTCTAATAGCGTTAGAGCAACAATACCCGCATCGTCCGTTATTTGACTTGCTATTGCGCAGCCCTACATTGCCGTTCAAGGGCAATCTACTCACCAGACTCTATGCGCTCGATGAGCTGACCGCACCTGTCGAGACCCAGTCTATTTATGTCGATATCCCAAACCCTATGATGACGTAGCAAATCATATTGTGATGGCAAAGATAAGCACACGATATAAATTGGGGTTCGATAGAAACGAGCACCAGAATTAACGTAACTATCAAAGCACTACTACCAAATCACTAAGGGGCGACCGTGTTAGATATTATTGGGATTGGCGTAGGGCCGTTTAACTTAAGTCTGGCGGCATTACTGACAAAGACCGACGTAACCGCCAAGTTTTTTGAGCAAAAGGCTGAGTTTAATTGGCATAAAGGCATGATATTGCCGAGCACCACGCTGCAAGTGCCTTTTATGGCAGATTTGGTGACATTGATAGACCCAACCAGTCCGTATTCTTTTTTGAATTATCTGCATACTCAGCAGCGATTGCTTAAGTTTTACTTTTTAGAAGAATTTAAAATTTATCGTAAAGAGTATAACCACTATTGCCAATGGGTAGCAGAGCAGCTGGATAGTTTGAGCTTTGATGCGGCAGTGATCGACGTGGCGTTTGACGACAATAATGATGGGTTGTTAGTGACCGTCTGTGAGCAAGGCACGCAAAACACCTATCATGCTAAAAACTTAGTCATAGGAACGGGCACGCAGGCCACGCTACCACCATCATTGCAAGACATTGCCAAACAAGCGCCTAACCGCTGTATGCACACCGCTCATTTTGCAGACAATTTTGACTTGGATAGCCTCAATGCGAGTAGCCTTGATGTGAATAGCACCAAGACTGAAGGCAAACTGACCAAAGTGTTAGTGTTGGGGTCTGGGCAGTCTTCCGCAGAGGTATATCGAACGCTGTTTGATCAACAGTTTGATGGCGATGATAGTACTAATGACGATCCTAAGTTTCAGCTAGATTGGATGACTCGCTCGGCAGGGTTTTTCCCCATGGAATACTCTCCATTAGGTTTAGAGCATTTTAGCCCGGCTTATACAGATTACTTTTATCATTTAGACTCAGCAACCAAGCCCCAAGTCACTGCCAAGCAAGACCTGCTTTATAAAGGCATGGGCTTTGAGACTATACGCGATATTTATCATCGTCTCTATGAGCGCAGTATTACTAATCAAGATCTGCATTCGACGTTGCTGTCCAACTGTGAAGTAATTGAAGCAACACTGACAACAATGCTAGAAGATCCAGAGCCGACAGACACTATAAAACTGGTGGTTAGACAGCGCGAACAGAATCAGTCGTTTACTGCTGAATATGATTGTGTGATTGCTGGTACAGGCTATCGTTACGGTCTGCCTGAGTGTTTAAACACGATACTGCCTAGCATCGCACATGATGAGTTTGATCAGCCAGTCATTGATAGAGACTATGTACTGAAATATGTGCTGACGCATCAAAAAGATATTGTGATTAATGGCAAGATTTTTGTGCAAAATCAGGAAGTGCATACTCATGGCGTTGGGTCACCAGACTTGGGGCTGGGTGCTTATCGAGCAGGGTGCATCATCAATCAGTTGACAGGTGAGCAGACTTACGACACTGATGTCTTAAAAGTGTTTCAAAAATTTGGCACGTAGTGTTTTATAAAACTTATATTTAACAGAAACGATATTAAAGAACACTAACCACATAGCAAAATAATAACTAGGAGCAAGTCATGCCGACCATCACCCAAAACCTGCCCGACACTTTTAGCATTGAGGCTTATCAAAAGACGTTTGCGTTGAGACCTGTCAAATACCCAGATGATATGCCATTGCTGTATAAATGGATGCATGCCGAGCATGTGGTTGATCAGTGGCAGCTTCATCTTCCAATGCCGCAGCTAAAAACACATTTTGAAAAAATGCTGGCCGATGATCATCAGCGTCTCTACCTGATACTTTGTGATGATAAGCCGATTGGCTATACAGAGATTTATGAAACGGCTCGTGATCGCTTGTCTCAGTATTACAAAGCCAAAGAGACGGATATGGGTTGGCATATTTTACTTGGGGATCCGGCGGTGGTTGGCAAAGGCTATTTAAAACCAATGGGTATGATGATCAGCAAGTTTATATTTGAGCATACTGAAGCCAAAAAAATTGTGGTCGAGCCGGATAGCAAGGTTGAGGTATATCAGTGGATTGCTGATAGCTTCGCTTATCGCGTACAACGTCTGATTGATATGCCAGAAAAGACCGCCTCATTGTATTTCTGCAATCGCGATGAGTTTTTGGAATCTAGAGGTTATCTGAATTTCCACGGTACTACGGCTTAATGAGCAACGCTCCTATAAACAGGGCATTTACCAATGAGTCGCCTATAAACGAAGCCTCTAAGAGTAGCAGTCATGGCTTGAACGATAAAAAGGTGCAGCAGGTATTACTGACATTACTACTCGGCGGTACGGTGGTGAGTTTTAGTAATAGTGCGCTCAATCCAGCAATTCCTGTCTTTATGTCGGTGTTTGATGTCGATATTGTGATGGGCGGTTGGGTGCTAAATGCGTATGTATTGGCCATGAGTGTGGGGCTGATGCTGAGTGGCTATTTAAACAAAAAGTTCCCTTTTAAGCATGTTTATTTGGCGGCAATTTTCGGGTTTATGCTGGGCTCAGCCATTGGCATGCTGGCATCTAGTATGAGCTTTGTTATCATTGCCAGAGCCATACAAGGGCTGAGTGGTGGTCTGATTATTCCACTATCTATTGGTATGCTGTATCAGATTTATCCGAAGCAGCAGCATGGCAGAGTAATGGCGCTATGGGGCATTGTTATTATGATGTCGTTGGCGTTTGGCCCTTTGGTAGGGGCTTATTTGGTTGAGCAGTTTGCGTGGTGGACACTGTTTGCCATTACCTTGCCACTCAGTGCGGCAGTCATGGCGATGGTATGGCGCCTAATTCCTGACATACGCTCAAATGATAAAAAAAGCCCTTTCGATACTATCGGGTTTGTCAGTTTGCTCATTTGGCTATTGTCCATGATGGTGTGGCTGAGCACGCTGAAAATAGATTTTACTGGTGGGTTACTTAGCAGTGACGGCTTATTACAGATAGCCACATTGGGTTTATTGTCTGTCGGATTTTTACTATCTGCAATGGTTTGGTGGGCATATGAGCGTCGTCAGCGTCACCCGTTATTAAACGTGCGCTTGTTTAACAATAAAACCTATTTGCACAGCAATATCATTAGCATTAGCCAAACAGTCGGTTTGATGCTGTGTCTCTTGCTATTGCCCGTGTTGATACAAGATGTGATGGGCGAAAGTGCGTTATGGACAGGTATTGTTCTGATGGTCGCGACGCTCATAGCCAGTATCACCACGCACTACGCTGGCAAGAAGGTAGATAAGCAAGGTGCCAGAGGGATTGGCATCGTGGGCATTGGGATTAGCGCTCTATCTACCTTGATGCTGGCATGGTGCTTGTATCAGCCAACGCTTTGGCTGCTCATGCTGATTATGAGTATGCGCGGTATTGGAGTGGGTTTGGCGTATCTGCCGACCACGACGGTTGGTTTTAGTAGCTTACCCAAAGAATCAGTCACTGAAGGTGCCGCACTTAATAATATCAGTCGCCGCATCATCTCTACCATATTTATCACGCTGTCCACCATTTATATAGACAGTCGAGGTGCGCAGTTATTAGCAGCAGGCAGTAGCCAAGGTATGGCGAGCGCGATCCAAGAAATATTGGTAGTAATCGCGGTGCTTTTATTATTCACGATTCCTTCAGCGTGCAAATTACCACGATCCCCATGAATAAATACCCCGTATAGGGGTTTACTTTAACTTATTAATGTAAATAATTATCATTCGCTTTAAATTCATCACAATTTTTATTTGATTCGATTTTTAGACAGGAAGCTTATATCTATGACCAATAATCTAGCAAACTCTACGAAAAACAATAATAGCCATCATAGTACTGACGTTACTTGTGCGACTAAACCGTGGCAAGTGCCTGTCGATTCTAAAATTATGGCACGCGCTGAGCAACGAGTGATCAAGCAATTGCTACAGGCATTGTTATATGAAAATATTATTGATTTTGATTTTGAATTTGAAAGTGCGAACACCGCTCACGACAGTGCTGATAATGAGACGCTGCTGAATTTTATTATAAAAGTAGGTAAAGCAGGTAATGATGTCCGTTATACCGCGCAAGGCTATATACATTATAGTTTTAACATCATCCGTTTGAATGAGCTAAATGTGCAGCGAGTGGTTAACGGTGTTGCTCAAGACGCCATGCTTGAGCATGTGATTAGTGATATCTTGCTCAATATTGAAGGTGCAGAGCTCAAAGACAGCTTCATCAAAGAGCTGCGCCATACCTTAGTGAACGAAACACAATCTCAGATACTGGCTTCCAATATGCCTGTGCCTATTGATACGCTAACTTACGAGCAACTCGAAGGCTATTTGACGGCAGGGCATCCTTATCATCCGTGTTTTAAGTCTCGTATTGGTTTTGATTTGCAAGATAACTATGACTATGGCCCAGAGTTTGATCAAAACATCGGCGTGGTGTGGTTGGCGGTCAAAAAAGAGCTACTGGTGAGCAATACCACTACCGGCATCGATATAAATGAATGGGTAAAAGATTATGTAGGTGCGGATGAATTTTCTGCCCTCAATGCCAAACTCACAGAAGTATTTACAACCAAAAATAAGCAAGACGAAGGTACAGCTAGTAATGAAGTAGACGAGACGGCTAATAACTATTGCCTGATACCTGCGCACCCTTGGCAATGGCAAAACACCTTGATTCAAGCATTACAACCATTACTTGCCACGCAAGAGGTTATCTATTTGGGTGATGCAGGTCATCAGTACCGTGCTCAGCAGTCTATTCGCTCATTGACGATGCTTGGAAATGGCGATGACAATGGTAGCAATGACACTATTAATGATAAAGCCTACCTAAAGCTAAGTATGCATCTGATTAATACCTCAAGCACGCGAATATTGGCAAAGCATACCGTGATGAATGCCGCTGTTGTCACTACGTGGTTAAACCAACTGATTGCAGATGACAAGACCGCCCAAGCATTACCTATTGCGTTTTTAGGTGAGACCGTTGGCGTTAGTCTAGACCATGAGGCGTTACGTGCGCGCGGCTATCAGCATCCAAATATGTATGGCGGGCTAGCTGCGATTTGGCGAGAAAACGTGAACCAATATCTATCAAAAGGTCAAACGGCATTTCCGCTCAATGGTGTCAGCTATGTCAATGCTGATGGCTCGAATCTTATAGCACCTTGGCTTGACAAATATGGTGTAGAAACATGGATTGCGCAGTTAATTAAGGTCACTATCACCCCTTTATTACATATCTTATTTGGTTATGGTGTGGCACTAGAATGCCATGCGCAAAACATCGTCTTGGTACATGAAGATGGCTATCCCATAAAGATATTATTAAAAGATTTGCATGATGGGGTTCGTTATTCACCTGAGCACTTAACCCAACAACACTGGCGTCCAGATTTTTATAGCTTGCCACCTGCTCATGCGGCCTTAAATAGAGGCTCATTCATCGAGACCGAAGATACCAACGGCATTCGGGATATGACGGTTGCTTGCTTATTCTTTGTGGCGTTGTCAGACATTGCAATTTTTATGCAGACGCATTATAACTATTCTGAAGTTGCATTTTGGCAGCAGGTTGCTGACTGCGTGACCGACTATCAAAAATCTCATCCAGAGCATCAAGTACGGTTTGACTTGTTTGATGTATTCGCCGAACAAACGCGCATTGAGTCATTGGCTAAGCGCCGATTATTCGGAGATAAAGCATTCCCGATTAAATATATCAATAACCCATTGTTTAAAAGTCGGGGGTAAGACGATGTATACCTTATTTCCTGTGCAAATCCCTATGAAAAAAAGCTCCCTTGATGCAAACCCTGAGCCAAATATCGAGGCCATTCAATGGTCGCTGATTAGTCATTTGGTAGAGTGTTTTCTATTAGAGCAATGGGTGGATGAGCAACTTATTCAAGTGACAACCACCCATGAGTATTTAGCAAATCATCAGACGACTCAAGCGTCTCAAGCTCAACACGCGCATCAAATTTTAGCGTCGCTACCACAGCAATATCAAGATTTTTTTGACCGAAATAACCCGTTAATGGTGATGCAGGTTGACCAAGATAGACAGTTATTACTATTGGTAGAGCCTGCTTACGCATCACCGTGGCGATTGTCTAAATCTTGTCTGCCTGTCATACATAACCTTAAGGGCAATATCAATAACACTGTTGATAGCAATCTCAATAACAACCATTATGTAGAAAATGCTTGGCTAGAGCCAGTAAGCTCAGCACAGCACTTGTTAGATACTTTTTTATCAATGATGGACAGTACCAGCTTATCTGACGTCGGTGTCTTAAAGCTAAAAGAGAGCTTAGAGGCTTCTTTTATAGCTCAGCAACAATCCGTAGCAGCAAACATCACAACGGCAGTTTGTCAGTATCCGCATTGGCATCAAACCTTGATTGCAGCGGAGCAGTGGGCATCACTCATGGATCGTCCGTTTCATCCACTGGCAAAAGGTAAATTGGGCTTTACTTCACAAGAATACCAACGTTATATGGCAGAGTTTAATCAGCCTATCACGCTGGTATGGGTCGCCATTGCCAAAAGCCATGTCATGGTGGCAGAGCATGTTCAAGACATGACCATACAAAATCCAGCGGCCTACCTTTTGGACACTACGCAGCAGCAGAGTTTGATGCGAGAGCTAGATGACAAAGGCATAGCGGATACGCACATTGCGATGCCTGTACACCCTTGGCAAATGACTCATGTGGTTGATGACATGTATGCCGATGATCTTGCCAGTGGCACAGTTGTCGCCCTGACTTTTGAAGCGCTCATCACTTATGCCAGCTCGTCCATGCGCAGTATGTTAATTGATACTAATACGCCAAATAGTATTAAGCTGCCTATAGGTGTGTACGCACTGAACTCAAAGCGCTACTTGCCAGCGCTCAAGCAGATCAATGGTGAAAAAAACCAAGCCATATTGATGCAGGCAAGAACAATAGACCCTGTATTATCAGCACAGCTACGGTTATGGGATGAACGTCTATGGTGGGGTTACATGTCGCCCTCTCATTTGCATGATAAAAGCGCTATCAATCCTTACTTTTATCAAGAAAAGCCCACGCATCTAGGCGCGATGCTACGCCAACTACCAGCAGATCTATGCGATGATTCGATTCGACTATTACCGATGGCAAGCTTGGGTATGTTGGTCTATAAGCAAGGTGTTAGTCATCACATTTTTGATGGCATTGTTCAGGAGGGCATTCATAGTACTAGCCAAAACAGTGCTCAAGACAGCTTTCAAGAAGGTTCGACACAAGACAAAACACTTGCTGTCATAGCATATTTTAAAAATCTTTGTGATGTGTTTTTGGGTACGATGCTGCGCTGCTTACGCTTAGGGTTTGCGCCTGAGATGCACGGGCAAAATATTGTTATCGTATTAAAATACAATCATTTTACCAGTCTGTTATTGCGTGACCATGACTCCGTACGCATTCATCTACCATGGCTGACACGTCATCAAATAGCAAATCCTGAGTATTTAAGCCCACCAGATTTTAAAAACCGTCTATATCGAGAGACGCCGCAAGCGCTGATATTTTATCTACAGTCGCTAGGATTGCTAGTCAATATTCGAGCGATTATCGAGTCATTGGTTGAGCACTATCATATCAATGAAGAGACGCTGTGGCACGAGGTAATGACCAGTATTGAGGAATCCTTGGTGACTATCGATTTTGATGACGATCAACGTCAGATACTTCGTAATGAGCTATTGAACGGTACACATTACCCGCATAAAACATTGCTATTGCCCGTTATTGCCCGTGGTTCTGACCCTCATGGCAGTATGCCAGCTGGAGAAAGCAAAACGAACAATCCGTTCAAGCGTGTTAAAAAATCAGCTAGCCAACGAACCCATTTAACTAACTAATAGCTACTCAGCAATTAGCAATGCGATAAAAGTTATCGAGAAACAAAAAAGCTAAAAAGTGCGATAGTGAGAACATTATGACTGAAATCGATATTCACGACCTTATAGATAGCTATAAAGAGATAGGTACTTCAACTATTGGTCATCTGACTGAGGAAGGGTATTTACCAGATATCAAAGCACTCAGTCCCTGCACGGCTACCATAGTCGGTCGAGTGTTAACAGTACAATTAACCTCTGACAACACGGATGTGATCAACCAGGCATTGATTCAAGCAGCGCCTAATGATGTGTTATGTATTGATGCTCAAATATTAGGCATCAAGGCATGTTGGGGAGCACTGCGCACTTGCGCAGCTATCTATGAGAAGCTATCCGCCGTCATTGTCATTGGACAGGCAACGGACTCGGTACAAATTCAACAATTGGGATTTCCTGTATTTGCACAAGGTATCAGTGCTGTGACCACATTTAAAAGCGATCATATACAAGGCACGCTAGCATCGGATATCACCTATCATGTTGGTGAGCAGACCACGACGATTCATTCAGGCGATATCGCCATTATGGACAATGACGGGGTCTTCGTGTTGCCCATTAATGTCGCACAGCAGCTATTACCAGATTTCCAAAAAAAGCATAGAGAGGATGAGGTAAAGTTCCAACTATTTTTTGAGGCATATAGTAACGATGAGTTAGATAAACTGTTCAATAGCTCATCAAATTCCTAATGGGAAGTTGTACAGTTAAACTTATGATAGCCATAATCTTCACCCGCTAGTAATGTAAAAATACATATGGAAATAAAAATGATTATCATTTAGAATATCATTCACAAAGTTAGTACATGCAGTAATATTAGCTAAATATGACTCATACCACTATTTATCTATCAACTCATTGACATAATCTAAGTGAAACAATCATGAAAAGCCATCATCAAGTCGCTCTATCTGTTCTTACCCTCTGCATTAGCCAACAGTTATATGCTCAAACCAATACCAGTGAAGCGGATACCGTATTAGATACGCAGATTTCGAAAGAACTGACGTCAAATTCAGCATCAAATTTATCGTCAGATGAGACACCTAATGTGACTTTAGACACTATCAATGTTACGGCTAAAGCGAGAACAGGTACGGCACTGGCACAAAAAATCAGTGAGATGCCATCAGTCACCCAAGTAATCACCGAAAACGAGATTCAGGTGCAGGCAACAGGCGACCGTACGACTGGTGATATTTTGGCACAGCTGATTCCAAGTCTAGGTGCTAGTAGTGGCTCAACCAGTAATTATGGCACCACTATGCACGGTCGTCCTGTGCAGTTTTTGCTAAATGGTGTACCTCTGAGCAGCTCACGCAGTCTTTCACGCGAGTTAAACAGTATTGATCCTGCGCAGCTTGAGCGAGTAGAGGTACTTTCGGGCGCTACCAGTATCTACGGTGCTGGTGCAGCAGGTGGTTTGATTAATCTTGTGACCAAATCTCTCGTAGGTTACGGTCCTATCAGACAGACCAGAGTGGGTGTCAGTAGCAGTCGTGATTTCGAGTCTGACTCATTGGGTTATCATGTGGGGCAGACGTTAGGATATGGCGGTGAGCGGATGTATGGTCGCCTAGACGTCGACTATGATAGCAAAGGCGGCAAATTCGATAGCCATGGCGATCGTATCAGTCCAGATGTGAACCAAACGGATCAACAAGATACTGAATCGCTGAGTGTGAATGGTAGCCTAGGTATAGAGCTAACGGATACCCAACGTCTTGATCTTGCAGCGACTTATTACAAAGATAAGCAAGATACTGACTATGGCCCAGACTACGGTGATGGCTTGGCAGTATTATTTGGTGCCAGCCCGTCTTTAGAAGCCATTGATGGTGCCAATGTGGAAAATGAGCCTTATACCGAAAAAAGCTCGATAAATTTAAATTATAGTGATGATGATTTTGTGGGATCAGGGTCTAGCTTAAGCTTGACGGGTTACTACCGAGATGAAAAAGGCCGTTTTTACCCTTCTGGTAAAACCGCAGGAGACCAAGCGACTGAGGTATGGCAAGCCAATGGGCTAACTGATGAAGACACATTGAAGAAACTGGCAGGTGCTGCAACATTTGTCACTCAGTCAGAAGCTGATATTGAAGTAATGGGTTTGCGAGCAGCCATGCAAACCGAAACGGAAATTGCAGGAAAAAAGACACTATTTAGCTACGGTGCTGATTTCGAACGCGAAAATAGTGCGCAAACTTACTACGGTCAAGACCTAAATACGTTCCTTGCTAGTAATGGCTTGACCGCCCAAACCAATGGGCTTACTTATAACGGTGGACCAGATACGACCATCGATAAATGGGGCGCTTTTGTCAATGCAGACGTAGATATAACTGACAAATGGCATACCAGTGCTGGCGTACGTTACCAAAAGCTCAAATCTGAGACTGATACCTTTACGCCCATCTATGAGCAGCTGCTTGAAGAGTATTTTAATAGTTCTGCTATCAGTGCGACAAGCGCAGCTTATGGTATTGACTATCAAGCAGGCGACGTAAAAAAAGGCAGTACCGACCATGACAAAACCTTGTTCAATCTTGGTACCAGCTATCAGATAACCCCAAATGATCAAGTATTTGCCAATTTTTCACAAGGGTTTACGACAGCAGATATACAACGCGCGCTGCGTGATGTGCGTGCAGGCTTTGTGGTCAACTCAGACAACGTACAACCGATTGCGATCAACAACTACGAGTTTGGCTGGCAAGGCAAGCATGGTGATACAGCAGCACGCTTGAGTGGATTCTATAACGAATCAGACAAAGTCGTGCGCTTTACTGACAGCTATACCGTAGAAGTTGTCGATACCGATGAGCGTGTCTATGGGGTAGAGGGCTCGCTTAGTCATGATATCAATGATAAGTGGCAAGTGGGCGGTAGTGTCGCCTATACCCGTGGTCAGTATGACAAAGATGGCGACTGGCTAGAATTGGATGCAGTACGTCTAACCCCGCTCAAAGGTACCGCATTTGCCCAGTACCAGTTTGATGAAGGCAGCAATATTCGCCTGCAAGCATTAGCAATTGGCGGTGATGACAGAGCTTATAAGGATCAACAGCAAGATCCTGACTCTAGTGCATTGCCAGTTACAGGTTACATGACTCTCGATGTATTGGGACAAGTAAAAATGCCAGTCGGCCGAGTAGACTATGGAGTTTATAATTTGCTCAATAAAGACTATTTAACAGTCTATCATCAAACGACCTTTGGTGACTTGAACCGCCTACCTGCCTCAGGTACGACTTATGGTTTGAGCTATACCGTTGATTACTAAACAGTAATATTGTCCAAGAAGTATCAATATTAAAAACCTTTCGTGCTAATTTTTGGTATGAAAGGTTTTTTAGTATAAAAAATTAAATGTTGATAGCGCTTTAATAGGTGTATGTAGCCAGTAAGTATTTACTAGCGCTATATGTTTTTAACCATATCAGGTCAAACACTTGCTAGGTTGATATTTTATGATTGACTTATAGCGTATAGATGGTAGTCTAAGCGTTCTTTGGGGAGTAGCCTGTTTTCGTTCTACGAAAGCGTCCGTATCAACATACTTGGCCACATGCCATGGTACGAACACCTCTCGGTTGGCGAGACCATCGATATATCTACACTGCAGGTCGAGGGTGTGGCTATGTCGTGGACTTTATACTCGACCAGAGAGAATCAAATGAACCCTATCGCTCTTCTTTTACTTGCTCTTTCTATGTCTACTGATGCCTTTTCTGTGGCAGTTAGTAAAGGCGCCAATCTAAAAAATCCTCGTTTTACCGAAGCTCTAAGAATGGGTGTTATCTTTGGCACTATTGAAGCCATTACACCTATCATTGGTTGGCTTATTGGCCGTTCTGCCACCTCTTTTGTAGATGCTGCCTTTATTGAAGCATGGGATCACTGGGTCGCCTTTGTCATTCTTGCGGCTCTCGGTATGCATATGCTGTATGAGGGCTTAAAGCCAAGTAACGAATCAATAGAAGCACCGCGTAGACATTCGTTCTTTAAACTTGCTATAACGGCATTTGGTACCAGTATCGATGCGATGGCTGTCGGTGTGAGCTTGGCGTTTATAGAGGTCAATATTTTCTTAGCGGCTGGTCTAATCGGCTTAGCCACCACGGTAATGGTCACGCTGGGCGTAATGTTAGGCAGGGTATTAGGCTCACTAATCGGTCATAGAGCCGAAGTGTTTGGTGGTTTTATGCTGATCGCTATCGGCACGTGGATCTTATTAAGCCATCTTCAATGAGCACATAAAAACTGCCAATTGCGGACAGATAGTGATGATATTAATCTATTGCTGACTTGTAGAAGCAGAGCGCTTGTTGACCTTAAAAAGCTTATCTAAATCAATAGTTAGGCTTTTTTGGGTCTAAAACTAACACATTACGCTATAGCTATTGGTGAAAGGCCTGAAAAACTCAGCACCACAAAAGTTGTTGATGATAAACAGTATGGTCATAATGACGATAAGAATGCCTATACCCCACATAGGTAACGTTAACTTCCAATTCGTCAAGTTCTGGTGACCGCAATGTTTACAGCGCCAATCAGAGCGCTTTAGTTTGGTATCACATTTCGGGCACTTGCTATGATTAATAAACAATTTAATCTCCCTTATAGATACATTCTCTTATAAGAGTATATATCCCTGGCACCGAATCAGCAATTGCCTATCAACAATTAGTCGTTGCTAGCGAAGAGGCCTGACTCAAGTGTTTGTGCTTACGCTTATACATAGAGTTCTGGTATGCCAACAAAAAACAGCAGACAATAAAAAAGACCTTCAATTTCTTGAAGGTCTTTTTTATTAATACTTAAATATGGTGGGCCCAGTAGGACTTGAACCTACGACCAAAGGATTATGAGTCCTCTGCTCTAACCAACTGAGCTATGGGCCCTAACGTTAGACGCACAATGATACCTGAATTTTTTAATTTTTCAAGTAAAAGATAAGAAGTAATCGAGAAATTATTTATAAGTGATGGTCTTAGTTAAAAACCACTACCAGCCATCGTGAGGCTACGCCCACCATCCACAGTGATAATCTCGCCAGTGACATAATGTGCCTGTATCAAGTACAGCACACTATGCGCAATATCTTCAGGCTTGCCTATTCTTTGCATAGGAATTGAGTCAATAATCTCTTGTTGCTGTGTGAGATCGAGGGCTTGGTCGCCATTAGGATCAGGTAAGATATTCACACCAGGTGCGACACCATTGACGCGTATATCTGGTGCGAGCTCTAGTGCTAGCGATTGCACCATCATTCGATGGGCAGCCTTTGCCATATTGTAGACTGTATAATTGGCAAAAGGTTTATCCTTCGCATGAATATCCAATAAGCTGATAATGCAGCCTTGCTGGTGTTTGAGATAGGGCAGTAGCGTTTGGCTCAATATCAAAGGTGCCTTGGTATTGGTCAAAAACAGCTCATCCCACTGTGCATGATTGATGCCACCAAGTGGACTAGGATAGAATCTTGACGCATTGTGCACCAGTACATCAAGCTGTCCAAAGGCGGACATGATATTTTGGACAAATTGGTTCAATGCCGTGTCATCATTGACTACTGCCAGATCAGCAACGATAACGATGGCACTATTATCACGCATATCGTTGAGTTGAGCTGCTAAACGGTTTGCTGCTGTCTCGCTACGATGACAATGAATAATGACGCAGTAGCCTTGGCTGTGTGCTGCTCTAATAATCGCTGCACCAATACGCTTGGCGCTACCCGTTACCAGCATGACAGGTGCTTGAGTATTCATGCTTGTTCGCTGAAGTGCATTAGGTTCTTTGTTCATAATGAGAATACTGTTTTGAGTGCGTTCTAATATTAGCCGTGTGCCTGTAAGTGATCAATCCTACTTTGGCGTAAGGCTGCCCCAATAGCGGGGCCTTTAAGGTCTGAGGCAATGTCAGTCATACCGATAGCATGAAAGCTATTTAGCGCTAGCATCATTTGACGATGTTGTATGGCCAGTTGTAAGACATGACTACACACAAGTAATTGCGATAGTTTATCTGGCTCCTTGTGAGCGCCGCATGTTTGCAATAGGTCAATCTTGTCAGCAGCGCTTAGACTGTTTATTGCGCGTAGTTTGTTGGCGTGCTGCGCAAATAGGGTAGCGAACTGAGTATGTGTTTTGGGTACTTTGGCTGTGTTACCGATACTATTAATGCTCTTTGTAGCAGTTGATACGTTAAAGTCAGATTCAGAGTTTTCGCTCTTAAATAGTGAAGGGGCAAGGCTTATCATCAATAGCGTCCAACGCTGTGATAAGTTTAAGCGCATTTGACCTGCAAAATACAAGGCAGTCTGAACCGTTTCTCGTATACAAGTGTCTTCCCAAGCATCATGTAGTGGGGCAAAATGCTCTATGAGTCCGCCAATATCAAACAACTGCTGCCAGTATACTTGCGGTGATAGTTGCATGGTGGCGCGACTCGATTCTTGCCAAATGCGTTCGGCACTCAAGTGAGCAAGCTCTCCTGAACTCACTAAGTGATGCATCAGCGTTAAAGTATCATCCGCGATAATAAACCCTAAATCGTAATAACGTCCATAGAATCGAGCCGTTCTTAATACTCGTAATGGATCTTCGCTAAAAGCACTAGACACGTGACGTAAGATTTTACTGTCTAAGTCTTCCAATCCACCATAGTAATCAATGACGTCGCCGCTGATAGGGGTGTCATCCGTGAGACTAGTGACCTCGATAGCCATGGCATTGATGGTTAGGTCACGACGTTGCAGGTCTTCTTTCAAGGTGACATCGGGACTGGCATGTACGCTAAAGCCTTTATAGCCTGAGCCTTGTTTGCGCTCCGTGCGGGCTAGCGCATATTCCTCATGACTGCGAGGGTGCAAAAAAACAGGGAAGTCAGCACCTACTTGCTGAAACCCAGCATCAAGCATCTCTTTGGCAGTAGCGCCAACAACAACGAAGTCTTTATCTTTGATGGGACGTTTTAGCAGTTGATCACGTACCGCACCGCCGACAAGGTAGATTTGCATAAAAGCCTCTTTGTATTGCACTGTAAATCATCAGTTCAATAGCGAACCATAATAAAACCAGTCAATGCTATGAACGAGCACTGACTGGTTTTATTATAACAAAAGAGCCCTGCCAATAAATGACAGAGCCCTTTCTAATAATATATTTGTACTAAGTGCAATGTATGGTAACTAAGTACAGTATACGACTATTTTTCGTTTTCTAGGTCTTGCGCTTCAGTCACAGTCAATGCAGTCATGTTGACGATGCCACGTGCAGTAGCTGATGGTGTCAAAATATGTACTGGCTTATTAGTACCTAATAGAATAGGACCAATAGACGCACTGCCTGTTGCTGTTTTGAGTAGATTAAAGGCAATATTTGAGGCATCAAGGGTTGGCAAAATAAGTAAGTTTGCGGCACCTTTTAGTGGGCTTGATGGCATATCGTTCAAGCGAATATTCTCATTTAGCGCTGAATCACCCTGCATTTCGCCTTCAAATTCAAAGTCTACATTCATGTCAGTCAGCAGCTCATGAACCTTACGCATTTTGACAGCGCTGGTGCGGTTTGAGGCACCAAAGTTAGAATGAGACACTAGCGCAACGCGTGGCGTGATACCGAAGCGACGTAACTGATCTGCTGCCAATACCGTCATTTCAGCCAACTGCTCAGCGGTTGGGTCTTCATGGACATAGGTGTCAGCAATAAATATATTACGATCTTGCATCAATACCGCATTCATCGCATAAAAATCATTCACACCTTCTTTTTTACCAATGACGTTTTTGACATATTCTAAGTGCATTTGATAATCACTGAATGTACCACATACCATGCCATCAGCGTCACCATTATCAACCAACAAAGAGCCGATCAGAGTGGTTTTACGGCGCACATCACGACGGGCAAGTTCAATGCTTACACCGCGACGTTTGTTCTTCTCGTAGTAGCCCTGCCAGTAGTCTTTATAGCGTGGATCATCATCTTGATTAACGATAGTGATGTTTACACCATCTTTTAGACGCAGACCAAGCTTTTCGATATTGGCTGAAATAACCGCTGGACGACCAACCAAGATAGGCTGAGCCAGTCCTTCATCGACAACGACCTGTACGGCTAATAGGATGTTGTTGTCTTCACCTTCACAGTACACGATACGTTTTGGCGCAGATTTAGCACGTGCAAAGATAGGCTTCATCACAAACGCTGAGTTGTAAACAAACTCAGACAGACGCTGACGATACGCTTTCATATCTTCGATAGGCAGTGTCGCGACCCCTGAATCCATCGCTGCTTTGGCAACAGCAGAGGCGATTTCAATGATTAAGTTTGGCTCTAGAGGTCCTGGGATCAGGTATTCGCGGCCAAAGCTTTTCATGGTCTCGATGTTTCTGACGTTGGTGGTTGGTGTTGCCTCAACGTGTGCCATCGCAGCAATTGCTTTTACACAGGCTACTTTCATCTCTTCGTTGACGGTAGTTGCACCAACATCCAATGCACCGCGGAAGATGTACGGGAAGCACAACGCGTTGTTTACTTGGTTTGGATAATCTGAGCGACCGGTCGCCATGATCACATCTGGACGCACAGCGTGCGCTAGCTCAGGCATGATTTCAGGTGTTGGGTTGGCAAGTGCAAAGACGATAGGGTCTTTTGCCATACGGCGAACCATATCTTCTGATAAGGTGCCTGGCATGGATAGTCCAAGGAACATATCAACATCGTCCATGACTTCTTCGATAGCAGTAGCTGTCGTGTCACGAGCGTAGCGTTGTTTGGTTTCGTCAAGGTTTTCACGGCTAGTACTAATAATACCGCGAGAATCTGACACCAAGATATTGTTTTTATTAACGCCAAGCGCACAAATGATATCTAGGCAAGAAATAGCAGCAGCACCTGCGCCTGAACAGACCACTTTGATGTCTTCGATTTTTTTGCCAGTGATTAGCAAAGCGTTCAGCATTGCTGCGGCAACAATAATTGAAGTACCATGTTGGTCATCATGGAACACAGGAATGTTCATGCGTTCACGTAGTACACGTTCAATTTTGAAACATTCTGGTGCTTTGATATCTTCTAAGTTGATACCACCAAATGTAGGCTCAAGCGAAGCAACCGCTTCAATAAACTTGTCTGGATCGTTTTGATCGATTTCAATATCAAAAACATCGATACCTGCGAATTTTTTGAATAAAACGCCTTTACCTTCCATAACTGGTTTTGATGCCAATGGACCGATATTACCCAAACCGAGTACAGCAGTACCATTAGTAATGACACCAACTAAGTTGTTACGCGCCGTATATTTAGAGGCAAGCTTTGGATCCTTTTGGATCTCAAGACACGGTACAGCGACACCTGGAGAGTAGGCAAGTGCTAAATCGCGTTGGTTAGCCAACTGCTTAGTAGGGGTTACTGATATTTTACCTGGGCGTGGAAACTCATGGTAATGTAAGGCAGCTTGTTCAAACTGCTCTTTTTCTGTACTGAGGTTATCCGTATTCGAAGTGGTATCGTCATTCATAATAATTGCCATGGTTGGAATAAATTGGAATAAATTAAATGGTGATGAACATAACGTCTAACCCTCAAAAATTACTATAAGATAATAATTAGAGGGTACAAAGACATTAGACGACTAGCGACCATAGGCATCATGATCGGTGATCAAAGATCAAGTCAAAAAAGCAATCTAGCAAAAATAGTCATTCTAGCACTATTGGCAATTCACTGCCTAGTCAACAGCGGTGAATTGTGTGAATAATATAATGAAATGATATTCGTTATTTAGCTGGTTGATAATGCCAAAAAATACAGTCTAATATCAACCATAATTTCATAATGTTTCAAAATATTACAGTATACGTATCCATTAAGATGAACAGCTGATAGGCATCTGCGGCGTGTCAGGCGCAGGTGCAGTAGTATCCAAATCGGACGCAATATTCTGAACGTCATAAGGATTGCTTAATAAGCGGAAGACTCGATCAACTTCTTCAAATTGCCCTTGTTCTGCAGCAGTAATAGCCCGCTGCGCCATGCTGTTGCGCAGTACGTACACTGGGTTATTGGTCTGCATATCGTTGATGGCTTGCTCAACTGGTAGCTGCTCGATATGCGCCAGATAACGCATCGACCAGTCCTGCCAGACCTGCTGCGCATCAGCGCTCAATTCAGTGGTCATTTTAGCCAGTAGGTCTTGCTCATATGGATGATCATGTGGTGCGATTAGACCGAGTAGCGCGCGAAAGCTATTGGTATAGTCGAGTAAGTTATCTTCTAGTAGTGTTAACCATTCAAAAGCCAAACCTAGGCTCTCGCGTTGGTGTGGTAACCCAAGCTTGCGGCACAGGCCTTGCTGATAATGCTGCATAAAGGTTGATTCGTAAGGACCTAAGCAGTCAGCAAGCGTCTCACGAGTCACTCCCTCTAAGCGCATAAAATGTGGCAGCCAAACATTCAGGTTCCAATGTCCGATAGCAGGCTGGTTCTGGTAGGCGTAGCGACCCGTGTGATCAGAGTGGTTGTTGATCCAAGCTGGATTAAATCGCTCCATAAACCCAAAAGGCCCAAAATCCAAGGTACTACCCGTAATAGACAAGTTGTCTGTGTTCATCACGCCATGCGCAAAGCCAATCAGTTGCCAGTCAGCAATCATACGTGCCGTACGCTCAACGACTGCGGTCAAAAACGCCAGTACAGGCGTCTCGCTATCCCGGCACTCTGGATAGTAAGTATCAATCATATAGTCCGTAAATTCACCGAGTAAGTCAGGCGCAAAGCTTGCAATCCATTCAACATGACCAAGACGGATATGGCTATCAGCGACACGCATCAACGCGGCGCCTGCTTCGATACGCTCGCGACGTACTCGTGTATCAGAGACCACAAAACCCAGAGCATTAGAAGAAGGAATACCAATCTGGGTCAATGCATGACCACACAAATATTCTCGAATCGTACTACGCAGTACTGCACGTCCATCTCCCATGCGCGAGTAGGGTGTCAGTCCTGCTCCTTTGAGGTGTAAGTCTTGTGGTTGTCCGTCATTATCCAGAACCTGAGCCATGAGTAAACCGCGCCCATCACCTAATTGTCCTGCCCATTGCCCAAACTGATGGCCTGCATAGGCCATGGCTAATGGTTTAAAATCAGCTGGCACGTATTGGCCACCTAAAATATCCACCCAGTGAGTCATCAGCTCGTCATTTTCTGCCCAGCCTAATTGCTGTGCCACTTGTGTATTGAAGTGTCCAGCACGTGGGTTGTCGAGTGGTGTCGGCGGCTGCTCATGATAAAGGCGAGTGTCGAGGTTGGCATAGGTATTTTGATAATGCATACAGGCCGTTTCCATTAAAATATAAAAGTGAGAGTTTCACTATAACATAGCTCTTATATGTCATCATTGCACTCTGTCCACCTCTTGTAATCTCTGCCTCAAAAATTAACCTTGCCTACTATTTTTAGTCTACACAATTTTTAGTCTATACCGTTCTTAGCTAGCAGAACGGAGCGATCGCACCTAATCGCCTGATTGTAGTCTATAGTCTTGGGAGCTCATCCAGTAAAGAATATAAATCACAGACAAAAAAATCCCCCTATCTATGAGATAGGGGGAAGGAGAAACATTACTATTAATAATAATCAGCCAGTACCCATTCAATATCGATTACTCGGTAATTGGCTGGCTAAAATTTAAGCTGCCTTTTGACTGACACCAATAGAACGAAATGCGGTTTTGAGGTTGCTATTATGTTCAAGAATTTTTTGCTCAATCTTGGCATAATCATGCTTCAATTTATCATCAGCTTCGTGCAAGCGATCAGCGAATTCTGTCTTTTTAAGCTCGATTGTTTTGGCTTTTAGCGCTTGCCATTCTTCAACGGTTTGCGTGAAAGCATCGTATTCAAACTTAATGCGATCTTGGAAGCTCTTCATCGCATGAGGCAGATCAATACCGCTTACGGTTGCTGTCTCAATTTGCTGCTGCGCCGTTTTGAACTGCATTTGAACTTCAGCATGCTTGATCGTCGTGTCATCCACGGTACGAAGATCAGAAGTCAGACCAATCTTTGACAAACCAGCAATCAACCATTTGGTTGGATCATACTGCCACCATTTCACGCCATTACGATAGTCGTATTGGAAGAAGTGATGATAGTTGTGATAACCCTCACCCCACGTAAAGATAGCCAAGAAGAAATTGTCACGAGCCGTATTGGTATCGGTATAAGGACGAGTACCCAGCATATGGCATAACGAGTTAATAAAGAACGTAAAGTGATGCGTCAGTACTAAGCGTAGTAAGCCTGCGATGACCAATGTGCCCCAGACATCACCCAGCAACCAACCAACAGCAGCAACCATGCCGACATTCATAGCCACGACCCACAGACCATAGTATTTATGCTGAATCTGTAGCACTCTGTCTTTGGTCAAGTCAGGAATATTTTTGTAATCAAACTTGCCGCTCGGGTAGTTACGTAGCATCCAGCCAATATGACTGAACCAAAATCCGCGCTTCGCTGAATACGGATCATCCAAGCGATCATCGACATGACGATGGTGGACACGGTGACCTGAAACCCAGTCAAACGCAGAGCCCTGTACTGCTAAAGTAGAACCTAGCAATAAAAAATTTCTGACAATTGGATGCGCTTTGTAAGCACGGTGCGCAAGCAAACGATGGTAACCCGCTGTGATACTCATGCCAGTCCATACCATAAAGGCACCAAACACACCCCATACAGGTGCACTAACGTCATGAGTAAGCAAGTACCATGGCGTAATGATAGCAGCGGCAATGGGTGTCGCTACCAAAATAGTCGCCGGAATCCAATTGATCGGCGCTTTTGTAAACTCAAACTCGCGCATATCGATGCTTTGCTCTTTTGTCATAGCATCAGTTTGCTCAGAGTTTTTAGCATAATTGCGCTTTGCAACAGGCTGCTCATCCAAAGCCATTTGCGCTTTTTTCTCATCAAAACGAGTTTTAAAACGCGTTACTTGAGTGCTGGCAGTCTTTACAAGCGTATCACCAGATTTGATAGCGAAACGTAAGCCTTTAAGCGGTAAGCCAAGTGCTTTTTTTGCAATCATATAATATCCCTAACGGTATTAATTTAAGTCCCCATAGTACCTGAAAAAACAGATAAAGTGAACACTTATACACTATAAAAATATTGCTAAATAACAATAACTTGTATGAATTATAGACGGTATTGTCCAAAAATAAGAATGACTTATCAGGCATGAAGGAGAAGTGTAACTAACACGCAAGATATGTATTGGCTGTATAGATTATTAAAAACCACCGATGAAGGTTTAGAAATAATAAACAGACCGTTTAAGGCAGCAATAGATGACTAGGAAAATCGGTGATAATAACATCGGTATCCCATTTTATAAGCTGCTCGATAGTATTGATGTCATTAACTGTCCAAGCGCTTACGGGCAGACCATAGCGATGGCTGTGCTTAATAATGGCATGGGTCAAGAGCGGGTAGTAAACCCCAAGTTGAATACAGCCAAGTTGTAACGCGGTATTGGTCGCTCTTGCTAAGGCCTCTGGGGTACGAATAAGGAGCCCTCGTGGCACATGAGACAACAACTTATGACGTTGCAACCGATTATGCAGCTCCATATCAAAGCTAGTCAGCACAATAGGTAAGTTTGCAAAGGTAGTGTTGATGAGCTCTCGCGCCAGTGCTTCAACCAATACTGCATAGTTGGTTCGGTTATGAGTTTTAATCTCAAGCTCAATCACACTAAACCCGCTAAGCACCGTTGCAATATTCGCCAAAGTCATGATGGGCTGACCAAACTGCAATCGGCATTGAATCTCTGTTAGACCCAATTGATCCACACGTGACTGTTGGCCACACATTCGCTCCAAATCATCATCATGAAACACAATTAAGTGACCATCAGCGTTCAGTTGTATATCAAACTCAACCCCTGCCAGGCCCTTTGTTTTCAGGTTTTGAGAGTACTCAAAACCTGAAAACGTGTTTTCTAAACTTTCACCACGTGCGCCTCGATGGCCCAACAGACGCGTATTTTTAAAATTTACCATATCAAATGACTACTGATGGATTTTACGAGTCATCATATATCGTCATAGTAGCAGCGTCTAACAAAATCTTTGATATGACCAATACTGGTTGCATCTATTATCTGTAGCGAAAAACAACGTTGGCATTTGTTATGTTTTTGCAACAAAACACAGGTTTTACACACAATGAGGGGCGCTATTTGTATGTCCATGGGCTACACTAATGACCATTTCAACCAAACACCGTATAATGATGTGGTTTTCAATGCGACAACGTGATTGGTCTATAAAATCACGCTGTCGTTTGAGTGTTAAACACTGTCCATCAGTGGCGGTAAGAACCAGTAAATTGGGAGTAAAGTAACTATGAGCGTAGCAAATGTAAGTTTGAGCAAGTGGCATAAAGTAGCTGGAATTGGGTTGGTATGTAGTTTGGCGCTTGCCGGTTGTGATCGCTCAGAGGTGGAAGAGACTGACGATGCGGCAGAAATGACGGAACAAGAGCCAGCGGCTACCGATGCGGCAGTTGCTCCTGCAGTCAGTTGTGATGACCCAATGGTACAAGATCGCCTCAAAACTGCGCTCAGAAATACGCTCAATCAACAAGCACAAGCGTTGGCTACCAACTACGCAAATGACGCTGAGATCAGTTTAGCAAGCGGTATTGTCAGTGATAAGACCAATGGTATCGTCATCGATGTGCAGAACGCAGCTATCTTGCAACAAGCCAACGATAATGGCATGACAACTTGCCAAGCAAGTGTCAGCATGACGCTGCCAAGCGAAGATTTGTACCAAGCCAGTCAGATACAAGCAGCCAATAATCAACCAAGCCTACAGTCACGCTTAGCGCAAGATAATATCCGTATCAATAATAATATGCTCGTCGATGATGCCTTTACTTATGTTGTCGGTACACAAGGCGGGCAAGTCCGCACTCGTATTGCTGGACAGCCGGCGTTACTTACGGTCGTTGCAGATGTAATGGCAGGGTCTGTATTAAAAACTGCTATGGACGAGCAACGTGCCCAGCGCGCTGCTGAACGTCCTGCACCTGCACAGAACACGCAGCCAGCGCCCGCTCGTCAGCAGCCAAGAACGGTAACGCCCGTTGAGCCGATCCGTCCGACTCAGCCTGCCACGCCGCCGACCATCAACAACCCTACTAGCAGCCAAAACAGCTCAACAGAAAACAATCAGCCTGCCGCTCCTACTGAGACGAACAAACCAGTAACACCAACGACGCCAAAAGTAGTGCCTAAAGATGAAACCATCGACATGGTCATTATCGAAGACGAGAGCGCTACGTACTAAGCAGTCTGATTTATCCCTAATTTTATCAGTAATTTACAACAGGTAGTTAATAACTATCGTTGAGTAAAAAACCCCGTAACTTAAATGTTGCGGGGTTTTTTGTGAGTAATAAAATAATAACTCGAGGGTCAGTCTGGTCAATTAGTGACTTTCAGAAAAATGCTGCAACACTTTACTGTCCCACAGTACTTCAGATATTTGTTCTGGATCCGTACAGAAGCGCGCGGCGACGAATAGCCAATCCGATAGGCGATTGATAAAGCTAATGGCAGTGTTGCGTATAGCAGACGGGCGCTGCTCTTTTAATAATACGGCTTGGCGCTCAGCTCGGCGACAGACACTACGTGCGACATGCAGTTGGCTCACCAGTACAGAACCTGTCGGCAAAATAAAATCTTTTAGCGGTGGTAACGTGCTATTCATCGTATCGATTTTTTGCTCGAGCCATTCGATATGCATGGTACTGACACCTTCATACTCTGGCATAGCAAGCTCACCGCCGATATTGAACAACAAGTGCTGGATAATGACTAGGGACTGAGAGAACTCCTCGCTAATGGACTGGTCTTTAGTTTGTTGTAATTGTGCGCGTACCAGACCGATGTGTGAATTGAGCTCATCGATATCACCCATAACGCTGAACAGGTTGTTAGCTTTGCTGAGGCGACTGCCATCAGCCATACCAGTGCTGCCGTCATCTCCAGTACGTGTATATATTTTGCTCAAGCGATTGCCCATCTTTATATCCTTAGTAGTTTTTATCATTGAAGGGTGGTAGTTGCATGCTCATTGTAGTATTTTACGCCTGTTTTCGCTAAGATAATGGGTTACGTTTTATGTTTCGGTATTACCGTCGTTAATTTTTGACAATTATAATCATACTATTGCTATGGCTGGACTCGTTCGCTGCAGCCGATATCTTTAATTTCTCTATTTTATTTATGCTAAAAGGTTCTCTTACTATGACCACACCACTTACAGATGCGATGTCTCAACTGTCCATATATGACTCACTGACTAGCGGCAAACGTCAGTTTAAACCGCTCAAAGCAGGGCAGGTGGGTATGTATGTGTGTGGCATGACTGTCTATGACTATTGTCATATCGGACATGCTCGTGTCATGGTCGGGTTTGATATGGCAGTGCGTTGGTTGGCACAATTGGGTTATGACGTGAACTATGTGCGTAACATTACCGATATCGATGACAAGATCATCGCGCGCGCCGCTGAGAATGGTGAAGAGATTGGCGTATTGACGCAGCGTTTTATTACGGCAATGCATGAAGATGCGACGGCGCTCGGTTGCGAGATGCCAGATGCTGAGCCACGCGCAACTGATCATATCGGTGACATGCAGCAAATGATTGAGACGCTCGTCACTAGCGACTATGCGTATGCAAGTGATAATGGCGATGTCTATTATGCTGTCGATAGTTTTGCAGACTATGGCAAACTATCGAAGCGTAATCTCGACGATATGCAGGCAGGATCGCGAGTAGATGTCGAAAACGATAAGCGTAACCCATTTGATTTTGTACTGTGGAAAGCTGCCAAGCCTGACGAGCCGCAGTGGGCTTCACCATGGGGGCAGGGGCGCCCAGGGTGGCATATTGAATGCTCGGCTATGTCGACTAAATGCTTAGGTAATACTTTTGATATTCATGGTGGTGGCCATGACTTGCAATTCCCGCATCATGAAAACGAGATCGCGCAGTCTGAGGCAGCAACTGGCTGCGAATATGCACGCAACTGGATGCATGTTGGTTTTATCAATGTTGATGGCGAAAAAATGTCTAAGTCATTAGGCAACTTCTTTACCATTCGTGATGTGATGGCAAAGTACCTACCAGAGACGGTAAGGTTCTTTTTGTTGTCTAGTCATTACCGTAGCCAAGTCAATTTCTCTGATAGTGCTTTGGATGAAGCACACAATAGCCTAAGCAGGCTATACAACGCATTAAAATTAGCTGAACAACGAAAAGAGCAGACAATCGTAGTGGACGCAGGTTTGGTTGCTAGCGCATACGGTAGTGACGCGGGTCAACACTTTATCAAAGCAATGAATGATGACTTCAATAGCTCGACGGCAATCAGCGTCTTGTTTGGTCTCGCCCGCGATATCAACAAAGCCATCAAAGCGGAAGACATAGACACAGCATGGCAGTTAGCGCAGCAATTAAAAACACTAGCGCAGGTATTGAATATCCTACAACAGCCAGTGCAGCAGTTTTTGCAAGCGGTGATTGGTGATCAGGTAGAAGGTGGTCTGAGTGATGCGACTATTGATGGGCTAATCATCGAACGTGCAGATGCCAAAGCGGGCAAAAATTTTGCACGTGCTGATGAGATTCGTGAGCAGTTAAAAGATGCTGGCATTGAGCTTGAAGACAGTCGCGCTGGGACGACGTGGCGCCGTGCCTAAATTGAGCAGTTACCATTTATAATTTAAATAGTGAGAATATAGTTGTAAATTAAGTCAGCGCTGTGCTGGCTTTTTTTTGTACACTACATTAGGTTAAAGCATATCAAATGCAACTTTTATACTCACTTCCATTTTAGACTACTGGCTTTGAAATATGACTACTCTAAAAAATACTACCGTTGATGCTCATGTTGCTGCACCGGCTGTAAGCCATAGGAGTCGACATATAGAGCACCGCAATATAGATCGGCACAATACAGAGCGTCCTAGTGCTCACCGTCATGCACTAAAAGCTATGTTAGGTCTTTTGATTATAGCCATCAGTGCCCTTCATACACCTGCCAATGCAGCAGGCACTAATGCTGAAACAAGCGGCAGTGAACAGAATCATTCGCAAGAAATTAGTAAGCCGGACAATCTAGCGGAGTACGCTGTTCAGCAGGTAAACACGGTCAAAAGTACTGGCGTCAATATCTCCGATATTAGCGAAGAGATATTTGACCCGACAGAGCGTAGCGCAGTACAGCAAGCGGGTACATTGCAAGGCGATACTGGACTCACGGGTGAATATAACGCAAATTACTATTTGCTCAACACCATCAATGAAGGACTACCACCTCTAGACAAGCCGCCCAATCTGGCAACACCACTCGCAACCTTGGAGTTTTTCCAGTCGGCAGTAATGAAGCAGCAGTATGACTTGGCAGCTTACGCGCTCAACATGAATTTGATTAATGAGCAAGATCAGCGTAGTCGTGCGCTTGATCTGACCAAGCAACTGGATTATCTGCTCACTCAAAAAGAGCTATATGTGTTCGATGATATGCCAGATCGCCCCGATGGTTTGATTGAGCCGCCGCTTGGCAATGGTAGCAGCGTCATGGGTATTCCTAGGCGCTCGATTCAACTTGGCTATATTGAATATCGAGAGCGCCGAGTGCCCATTCATTTGGAGCGGGTACGAGTAGAAGATCAAGCGCCAACATGGGTGTTCTCTGCGCAAACCGTTGGCAATATCGAAAATCTGTATGAACAGTATCATCCAGCAGAGTTTGAACGCTATCTACCTATTTGGTTAAAACTAAAGTTTTTTGGGATTGCGCTATGGGAGTTTTTATCGTTAGTGCTCTTTTTCTTGTTGACCATGGGTTTAGGGTGGTTACTGAGTAAAGGCACAGGAAAGCTCATCAATCGATATGTCGATGAGGAGAAATATAACAAGTACACCAATAGTGCTAATGGTGTGACTGACTTGGTCAACAAGTTAACAGTACCATTGACATTTACCATCAGTTTTTCACTCGTTTTTACCTTAGTATCTGGTGGATTTCCTTATCTAGATGCCGTCGCATCCTCCATCCGCCCTCTAATTTGGACTGGACTGGTACTGAGTGCCATGTGGCTTGGTATACGTGTTATCAATTTTTTTGCAAATCGCTATCAAGACTTACAGATCGAAAACTTGGCAGAGGAGCACTTTGACAAAGTTCGTCGTCGTCGCACCTATGTATCGATATTTCGCCGTGTCTTTATATTTGTCATGGTATTGGGGAGTATTTGGATAGGTCTGAGTGAATTTGCCAATATGGAAGGGCTTGGCAAAACATTACTGACCTCGGCTGGTATTGCGGGCGTGGTGCTTGGTATCGCTGCACAGCCTATACTGGGCAATATCATCGCTGGGGTACAGGTAGCGGTGACGCAGCCTGTACGTATTGGCGATAGTGTAATAATGGAAGGTAATTTTAGTACCGTTGAAGACTTGCGTTACACTTATGCAGTACTCAAAACCTGGGATGAACGTCGATTGATCGTGCCAATGCGTGAGCTAATCACCGAAAAAGTAGAGAATTGGTCTCATACCGAAGTACATCAGACTTGTCCGGTATTCTTATACATCGATTATGGCGCAGATATTGAGGCCATTCGTCAGCACTTTATATCAGTGACCAAAGAAAATGAGCTCTGGGATGGAGATACTGAGCCTGAAATATTTGTCGTTGATGTGACAGAGAATACCGTTCAGCTGCGCGGTGCAGTTGCAGGAGTAGGTCCTATAGAGGCGTGGACGCTTGCTTGCGAAGTACGAGAAAAAATGCTTGGTTACTTATATGAGCAGCAAAACGCGTACCTACCGACAGAGCGTTTTACCTTAAAATCAGGTGAGTAGCTTTAGAAAAAACTCATCGAGGGTATACAGTACTTATTGATAGGCGAATGCTGCACAGTTTGTCTATCAATATAAAAAGACTCATTTATGTAAAATAATCTGACAAATAGACTATGTCAGAGAGGTGCTTATTTGTTATAATATGGCGTTATTTTTATAGGATAACTGAGTGGTTAGCGATGAGTCGACACTGCGCAGGCAGCTGCAACGACTGATATGTTAAGCCATGAATTCCTACCCATCAAAATAACCACCACTAGGGGTCTGTATGTTGCGAATTGTCGATGAAGCCTTAACCTTTGATGACGTTTTACTATTGCCAGCCTATTCGGAAGTTCTGCCAAAGACTGCTGATCTTTCTACTCGTTTGACCAAAAACATCACGCTTAATCTTCCGCTTATCTCTGCGGCGATGGATACCGTGACTGAGTCTGAAATGGCGATTACAATGGCACAGCTTGGTGGCATGGGTATCTTGCACAAGAGCATGGATATTGAAAAGCAAGCCACACAAGTACGCCGTGTCAAAAAATTTGAAGCGGGTACCGTTGTCGATCCTATCACTGTACACCCAGAGATGACGATTGGTGAACTACTGCGTTTGACACAAGATAATAATATCTCAGGTGTCCCTGTCGTCGAAAAAGGCACAGATAATGTTGTGGGTATCGTCACTCACAGAGACTGGCGCTTTGAAACCAACCTCTCGCTACCAGTTAGCCAGATCATGACGCCAAAAGAGCAGCTGGTAACGGTGCAAGAAGGCGAGAGTAACGAAAACATCAAAAGATTACTCCACGAACACCGCATCGAAAAAGTTATCGTGATTGATGATAACTTCCGTTTGCGTGGTTTGATTACGGTCAATGACTTTGCCAAAGCTGAAAACAACCCAAATGCGTGCAAAGATGACCAAGGTCGTCTGCGTGTTGGTGCAGCGGTTGGTACTGGTGCAGACACACAAGCACGTGTCGAAGCATTGATCGCAGCTGACGTCGACGTGATCGTTGTTGATACAGCACATGGTCACTCAAAAGGCGTGATCGATAAAGTATCATGGATCAAAAAGAACTATCCGCACGTTCAAGTTATCGGCGGCAACATTGCAACTGGTGAAGCAGCAATAGCCCTACGTGATGCAGGCGCTGATGCCGTAAAAGTTGGTATCGGTCCTGGTTCTATCTGTACCACGCGAATTATTGCTGGTATTGGCGTACCGCAGATCTCTGCTATTGATAACGTCGCTAGTGCACTGAAAGACAGCATCCCACTGATTGCTGACGGCGGTATCCGCTATTCAGGCGATATGGCAAAAGCCATCGCTGCTGGTGCATCATGCATCATGGTTGGGTCGCTCATGGCAGGTACAGAAGAAGCACCAGGTGAAGTTGAGCTGTTCCAAGGTCGCTACTACAAAGCTTACCGCGGTATGGGTAGCTTGGGCGCGATGTCAGGATCAAACGGCTCATCAGACCGTTATTTCCAAGACGCCAAAGATGGCGTAGAAAAACTGGTGCCAGAGGGTATCGAGGGTCGCGTCCCTTATAAAGGCCCAGTCGCCGGTATTGTCAACCAGTTGGTTGGTGGTCTGCGCTCATCTATGGGTTATACAGGCTCAGCGACTATCGAAGATATGCGTACCAATCCACAGTTTATCAAAGTAACCTCAGCAGGCATGAAAGAGTCACATGTTCATGATGTGCAGATTACTAAAGAAGCGCCGAACTACCGAGTAAGCTAAACGCTACTCTATAGTCCTATACGGTCTCAAAACCAGCCCAGTTTAAGGGCTACAGTGGTCTTGAGATACAAACAGCCAACAATGCTTTGTTATTGTTGGCTGTTTTTTTTGTAAAATACAAAACAGATTATTACAATAATGATTTTGCCTACATATACGTTAGGCCTTTTATTTTGGACTTGAGGAAGAGACATAATGAGTTATTTTGGTACTGATGGTATCCGTGGAAAATTTGGCGAGTTGCCTATTACACCTGATTTTATCCTAAAGCTGGGTTATGTCACTGGACTGGTTCTCATAGAAAATAATGAAAACCCTGCGCGCAAACCAAGTGTGGTCATTGGAAAAGATACTCGTCTCTCAGGTTATGTTATTGAAGGCGCATTGCAGGCAGGGTTCAATGCGGCTGGTGTTGACGTTCATATGCTCGGTCCACTACCGACGCCTGCTATCGCCCATTTAACTCGCAGCTTCAATGCTTATGCTGGCGTTGTTATTTCAGCCTCACATAATCCTTATTATGACAATGGCATCAAATTCTTTTCTGGTAACGGTAAAAAAATCAGTGATGAGATGCAAGCGTCTATCAATGACAAGCTGACAGCCATTATGAGTAGCGCTAATGGTAATGATGTCACTATGCCTATCATCGATCCTTCGCAGCTGGGTAAAAACAATCGCATTAATGATGCAAAAGGTCGATATATCGAGTTCTGTAAAGGCAGCTTCCCTTATCAATATGATCTTAGTCATTTAACCATCGTGGTTGATTGTGCCAATGGGGCAGGTTATAGCGTAGCGCCTAGAGTGATGCGTGAGCTGGGCGCCACTGTTATCGCTATTAATAACACACCTGATGGTATTAATATCAATGCTGATTGTGGTTCTACGCATCCTGAAGGCCTACAAAAAGCAGTACTCATGCATGAAGCAGATGTCGGTATCGCATTAGATGGTGATGGTGACCGTATTGTGATGGTCGATGAGATGGGTAATCTAATCGATGGTGATGGTATTTTGTATGTGCTTGCAACCCAAGCGACAAACAAAGTTAAAGGTATCGTTGGTACGCTTATGAGTAACATGGGGTTAGAGTTGGCGCTAAAAGCGGCAGACATTGAGTTTACCCGTGCAAAAGTAGGCGATCGCTATGTAATGCAGGACTTAGAAGCCAATGGCTGGATATTGGGCGGCGAGCCATCTGGTCATATTTTATGTCTAGATAAGAGCAGAACAGGGGACGCCATCATCGCAGGTTTACAAGTATTAGCGGTGATGCAGGCACGAGGGCGTGCTCTAAGTGAGCTTGTTGAGGGTTTTGAGGTACTGCCGCAAAAGCTAGTCAATGTGCGACTGTCTCAGATGCAAGACCCATTTCAGTATGAAGAACTGGTTGCTGCTTTTGACAAGGCTCAAGCAACCTTAGAAGGCCGTGGCCGTCTACTCATTCGCCAATCAGGTACTGAACCTATGATTCGAGTCATGGTCGAGTCAGATGACGAAATAGAATGTGACGTAATGGCAAATGATTTGGCTGATCAGATCAAGTCAGTATTGGGTTAAAATCAATACTGAGCTAACAATCACTAAAATAATGACATCATAATTCTATAATAGGGAATGATCATGAGTATGGATTTTACCGACCAACGCCTTTCATACGAGAAAGGCGAGCTTGATCAACAGTCAGTACCAGCATCACCATTTGAGCTTTTTAAGGGGTGGATGGATGAGGCGCTCGCTCAAAAGGTACAAGAGCCTTATGCAATGAGCCTAGCGACATGCGGCGTAGATAATAAGCCTAGCGTACGTATCGTTTTATTGCGCGAGATTACCGATACCGGTATTGTCTTTTATACCAATTACGAAAGCGCTAAGGGACAGGATATTGCAGAGAATCCCAATGCAGAGGTGCTGTTTTTTTGGCACGAGCTCGAGCGTCAGATTCGTATCAGTGGTCCTATTGCTAAGATTGATGCTGATAAATCTGCGAGCTACTTTCAAAAACGCCCGCACGATAGCCAAGTAGGTGCGTGGGTCAGTCAACCGCAAAGTGGTGAAGTTGCCAATCGTGAGGTCATGGAGCAAACGTTTGAACAACTTCAAGAAAAACATCCAACCAATACTACGGTACCGACGCCAGCGTTTTGGGGTGGTTATGAGATTACGGTTGAGAAGATTGAGTTTTGGCAAGGCCGCGCTAATCGTATGCATGATCGAATCATATATACGCAGATTGGCGGCGACGATAGTAAAGGTCACGAAGGTAATACAGGTTGGACAACCAAGCGTTTGCTACCATAGTTGCTAGGGTTTCACGCTATAGACTATACAAAAATAAAAAAGCCACTCTAGACCCAGTTTCTTTGGTATCTAGAGTGGCTTTTTTGCATGAATTATTTAGCTTATTCGGTATTATTTTTTATTTCGCCTTGGTATCGACATCAACGGAGACTGACATCCCAGGACGCAACCGTGCAAGTTCAGGCTGATTTTGGTCTAAGTCTATTCGTACAGGGATACGCTGAGCCACTTTGATATAGTTGCCTGTTGCAGGATTGGCCGCACCTGCACTAAACTCACTGCCAGTCGCTGGTGAGATGTTACTTATGTGCCCCGTAAATTTGGCACCGCCAAGCGCATCGACATGAATGGTTGCAGGTTTACCGACTGCCATACTGGCAATCTGAGTTTCTTTGAAATTTGCAATAATCCAAATGCCTTTCGGTACGATATACATAAGCTGAGTACCTGCGCTAACGTACTGACCTTCTTTAACACTGACCTGGCTAAGCTGACCTGCTTCAGGTGCTGTAATAATAGTATTGTCTAGATTGATTCTTGCTTGCTTGACGCCTGCTTCCGCATTTTTGATGTTCGCATCCAATGAAGGTCGACTGCCACTGGTTTTTGCCCGGTTTTCTTGCGCAGATTGTAGGTTTGCTTCTGCTTGTTGCAAACTTGCCTGTGCTTGAGCGAGTTGTGCTTTGATATGAGCCACTTCTGCTTTTGATACAGCGCCAATAGCATCTAAACCTTGGTAGCGATTGACGTCTTCGCGAGCACTCTCTACATTGATTTTGGCACTGTATACATCCGCTCTGCGTGCTTCGATCTGTGCTTGACTCGATTGTGTATCTTGATCATTAGTAGCGCGGTTAGTGACAGCGACTTCAGTGTTGGCCTGGGCCTGTTCGAGCTGCTGCTGAAACGTTCGGTCATCTATTTTTATCAGTAAATCACCTGCCTTCACATTAGCAAAATCTTCCACTGCCACTTGAGTGACATAACCAGAAACTTGCGGGCTGATAATGGTTGTCTGACCTTTGAGAAAAGCATTATTGGTCTGTTGCGTCGTAGGCGTGAATGGTGGGAGCTTCCACGCATACAATATCAATGCCACACCTATGACAATCAGCACAATCAAAAACGCTAAATTCAGATAGGATTTTTTCTTAGGCGACCATCCAGTGGTGTCTGTGATGGGCTCTTTTGTTGGCATGGGTGTCTGATTGCTATCTGCTGGGTTTTCTGTAGTGTCTGCTATCGTATTATTGCTATTTGGTATATCAGAATTTGCTGTTGTTTGTGTTGCATCTGTGGTCTTCTGTGCTTGAGTAGAAGACGATGCTATATGTGTATCTGTTGCTGGAGCACCAGTAGACGCCTGAGAGGTTTGGTTAAGCTCATCTGGTTTTTTTTGGCTCATGACGTGCTCCTAAGTTTTTAATAAAAATACCAAACAGGTTTAAAGGTGACTGTTGGGATAATAGACCCAGTTATTTGGTTTCACGCATTTTTGCAATGACAGCGAGCTCTTTAGCCAGCGGGTTGCGTTTGTGGTAACGGTTATAAATATAATTGAGCAGTAAAATAATCGTAACAGCCGTGGCAAGGACGGCCATCAAAAAGAACAGATCGCTATACGCCGCCACTGCTGCTTGGCGCTGAATATCTTGTAACGCTTGGCTTACTGCACCAGCATTTGCTTGGGCAGCATCAGTGGTCTGACTTGATAGCATATTACGAGTACCTGCTATTTGAGCGCTAAAAGCAGGATCACCCAAATTAAGTGAGCTGACCATATCTGCATAGTGTGATTGTGTACGAACAGTCGTAAACGCTTGAATAGCGGCTGCACCTGCCAAGCCGCCAATCGTTTGAGAAATACCAAAAATCACGGAAAAACTAATAATATAGGCAGGACCACTGGCAATCGCACGCAAAAACCCTTCAAAAACCAAAGGCCCCATAAAATATACGGCGGCAAAGGCAATTAAAAACTGGCTGAGATAAAACATGTAAGGTGCTGAATTAATAGACACTCCAACATCCATCCAAGACCCCAACGCTATCAATGCTACTGCAAAAATAACGGGCCGGCGTAAATCCATTGGATTGGTGCTAAAAACACTAATGACCAAAGCCAATACACTGGCGGCCAATATGACGATATAAAAGGTAATCAGCTGATCACCGCCGTAGCCTAGCGTGGCAAGTAATCCTGCGGCGCCGACAGTCTGTTCAGAAAGCAAGATTCGCATCACAGCACCTGTCACCATAAAGGCGATAATATTACGGCTACGCATCCAGCGGACTTGTAACATTGGGTTTTTGCGATGAGTCTCAATCCATAATGCAATGCTAATCCCAACGATAGCAATAATAAGCGGATAAATGAGCCAAGGCGTCGTCCACCATAATATTCGACCCTGTACCAGTACAACAGCCAACGCGGCCAAACCACTGGCAAAAAAAGCAAAGCTTAAAAAATCAAGTTTCTCAAATACTTTTTCGATATTACCTGGTGGTAGTTCCAAAAGATTAATCAGTCCAAAGCAAATCAATGCCAAACCAAGTTGGAATAAGAATAAGTTTTCAAGCTGACCATCGATGGCAAGGTAGGGCGAGATGATACGTGATAGAGGAATACCAAACTGCACCAAGCCAAATCCTAGTATCAAGCCACTAGTCCGTTTGACGGTTGGCATGCCTTGTAGGCAATAGAATAATCCCAATATGGTCATGCCACTGGCCACCATACCGCTAAGGCCCCTTGCGACAATCTCTAGATAATAGGGCTCGATTCTAATACTAGGCGTATCTAGCAAGTGGCTACTAATCAGCCATTGCAGACTTGTGGCAGCCAGTAGGAAGAATAAAGTGATCTTACTAAAAAGTGACATGCCAAATTGCTGACGGATCTTGTACAGCAGGACAGTAATACAAGCGTTGGTCATGTTGTAACTCACAGATATCCAGCCTCCTTCAATAGGCGCTAATCCCATCTCGCCCTGTATTTGAGAGAGGTTTGCAACAAGTAGACCATTTTGGAAGCTGGCTGTGAGACCAATAAATATTCCAATCAGTAGATAAAATACTTTGCGGCGGGTAGGGTGATCAGGATTGGCTGGAGAGCCTACCATGAGTGGTTTTTCATGGGGCTTAAACTGGTATTCGTTAGTCATGGGCGGACCACAATCTGTATAAAGAAATGAAGCAACATAGGACAAATTCCAGACGGGGAGTCAGGACAGTGTCATTGGTGTTTTAAACGTCAAAGGTCAGTCGATTGACTGAGGGAGTATGAGGGGTAACTCAATAATCGCTAAAAATATTTTATCACGAGTTCGGTGGAGCTTCTGTCATGTGCACGTAAATTATAAGCCACGTGGCAACGTGGTGTCGGTTGTGTACGCCTAACTCTCAATCTCTTACATACCAAAGCGAGTTTTACTTCCTTTATCACTGCACTGTCGTTATCCTTGTACTTTCGCTACCACTACAAGCACAAAATAGAGTACGCACAAAAAACAGCTCTATAAAGAGCTGCTTATGTACATCATACGATTGATATGCAGTAGTTAAAACAAAAGTCTAGATAGACTCGTCATACTTTGATTCTAACTGCATAGCACGCTGATAGCTATCCAGACTGGCAAGCGCTTCAGCGTATTGTTTGATATGAGGATAAGCGTCAAGCTTTTGACGCTTGGCCAAAATAATCAAATCAAATGACAGCATAAAGTCAGCACCGCTGAGCTTATCACCGACGATAAAGGATTTGCCTTCAACCGATGTGTCCAAATATTTGAACAATCTTGTCTTTTCTGTCTCAATATAACCATTCAAAAACTCATTGTCATTGATGCCTGCTTTTTTGGTAAATAGCTCTAGCATCAATGGCAACATGAGTGAGCTCTCAGCAAAGTCGATCCACTGTAAATAGTAGCCATAATCAGAGCTACCAGTTTCAGGGCGTAGACGCTCTGGTGCAAACCTCTCAATCAGTAACTCAGTGATAGCGCCTGACTCAGCATAAACCTGTCCATCGATCTCGATAACCGGAGATTTACCAAGTGGATGCACAGCTTTTAGAGAGTCTGGTGCCAAATGAGTTTTGGCATCACGTTGGTGACTAACAACTTCGTAAGGCACGCCTAGCTCTTCTAGGAGCCAAAGCGTACGCAACGAGCGTGATTGATTGAGATGATGTAAGCGAATCATAATATCGACCTTAGTACATGATGTGATTTATTAGTTTCTGGGTCTTAACCTTTTAGCTTGGCGACAAGGCGCGTAGCTGCTTCTTCTGATGATGCTGGGTTTTGACCAGTGATTAATAGACCATCTTCGACGACAAACGATTCCCAATCAGCTGCTTTTTCGTAGTTACCACCATTAGCTTTGAGTGCATCTTCTACCAAGAATGGCACAACGTCTGTTAGGCCAACGGCATCTTCTTCTGAATTAGTGAAACCAGTGACTGTTTTGCCTTTTACTAAGTACTCACCATCAACTTTTACGTTCTTGAGTGCTGCAGGAGAATGACAAACAAACGCGACAGGCTTATCTTGCTTGACAAAAGTCTCAATCAGATTGATAGAGTTCTTATCTACTGCCAAGTCCCATAGTGGGCCATGACCACCAGGATAAAAGACTGAATCAAAGTCTTCCGCTTTCATATCAGCAAGTTTTTTGGTATTGGCCAAATGCTCTTGAGCATCTTTGTCGTCTTTAAAACGCTTAGTATCTTTAGTCTGCGTGTCTTCAGTATCACTACTAGGATCTAGTGGTGGCTGACCACCAGCAGGAGAGGCTAGGGTCACGTTGACGCCAGCATCTAAAAATGCATAGTAAGGGGCTGCAAATTCTTCTAACCAAAACCCTGTTTTTTTACCAGTATCGCCTAGACGGTCATGAGAAGTTAGTACCATTAAAATATTCATAGTTTTCCTTATTTATTGTTTATTGTGAGTGAGCAGTTGAGTCGCAGTCATTAAATGACTGTTAGTATTATTCCTGCTTCAAACGTAATTTTCAGTAGTGATCTTAGCTAGTTATGTTGTTAAGTAGTTATTAACAACGATTAACAACTATCAGTAGCTACTTAACGTCAGCTACTTTGACAACTGTTTTGCCAAAGTTGTCGCCATTTAGCATATCGACGAAAGCATTGGGTGCATCGTCTAAACCATCAGCGATATATTCTTTGGTTTTGACATCGCCTGATTCTACCCATTTACTCATGGTTTCTAAGAACTCTGGGAAGTGATCGCCATACTCTTCAAAGATAATAAAACCTCTGACCGTTAAACGCTGGCTTAAGATAAGACCCATCAGCATGCCTAAGCGGTCTTTACCATCAGGTAATTCAGTTGCGTTGTACTGTGATACGAGACCACATACAGGAATACGCGCATGATCGTTTAGCAACGGTAGAACAGCATCTAATACTTGACCGCCAACGCTTTCGTAATAGATGTCGATACCATCTGGACAGGCAGCTTTTAATTGCTCAGCAAAGTCATCAGCTCTATGGTCGATGCAGACATCAAAACCAAGTTCATTGACCGCAAAGTCGCATTTTTCTTTGCCACCTGCCACACCAATTGTACGTAGACCATATTGGTTACCAACTTGACCAACCGTTGCACCGACAGGGCCAGTAGCTGCTGCGACAACTAAGGTTTCGCCTTTTTTTGGTTTACCAATATCAGTCAAACCCATGTAACCTGTGAATCCAGGCATACCTAATACGCCCAAACCATAAGAAGGGTTAGACATATTTTTGTCCAATTTCAGGACACCTTCGCCATCACTGACGCTATAGTCTTGCCAGCCTGAGTTTGATACCACCAAATCACCGACAGCAAACCCATCGACATTGGACTCGACCACTTGCGCTACGGTACCACCCATGATGACGTCACCGACTTCTAATGGGTCTGCATAGCTTTTTGCATCGCTCATACGTCCACGCATATATGGATCTAGTGACAGATATACCGTGCGTAGTAGCATCTCGTTATCTTTTGGCGTAGGAATGTCGCTAGTCGCCATGTCAAAGTTGTCAGCAGTTGGCTCGCCATTAGGACGGCTAGCCAATTTGATTTGACGGTTTGTTTGTTGATTCTGTTGTTTGTCGAAGCTCATTGTAGGACTCCTTTATATTTATTAATTGTCATTATTATAGTGGTGTTAAGTGTAGCAGCTACTCAGCATGGAATAGCTACTACTATAAATAGCATAACGATATGTACTCATTGTTACTGTCGCGATTTTTCTTATAATTGTTCTGACAGTTCTTGCTATAGCGCTTACTAAGACGCTTTGCTAGTTACAGCACGCTGCAAGATACGACGTGATACTTCTAGGTCGTTGGTACCATGTTCACCAAGCTTAACCATGTTATGCACTTCAAGTTGCTTGATGATTGGATCAATCGCTGATTCCGTCAAGTCAACGTCTTCTAGGCTAACTGGCAAGCCAAGCTCGCGGAAGAAGTTTTCAGTGTAAACAATGGCTGTTTCGATAATGGCATCGTCGTCTAAGTCAGTATCGGTAATGTTCCATACGTTACGCGCATACTGAAGCAGTTTTTCTTTTTTGCTTTCTTTTAGCTCACGCATGACTGATGGCAATACGATGGTTAGCGTACGTGCATGATCGATAGCGTGTAGTGACGTCAGCTCATGACCGACCATATGGGTTGTCCAGTCTTGTGGCACACCAGTACCGATCAGACCGTTCAATGCCATGGTCGCTGTCCACATAATGTTCTTACGTGTTTCTAGGTTTTCTGGATCTTGCTTAACAACTAGACCTTCATCAATAAGGATTTTAAGCAAGCTTTCAGCAAAGGCATCTTGTACTTTAGCGTTTACTGGGTAAGTCAGATATTGTTCCATTACATGAACAAATGCATCAGCAACACCATTCATAACCTGACGTTCAGGCAGGGTAAGTGTTTTGATTGGATCTAGAATCGAGAATTTAGGGAAGGCAAGTGGGTTACCAAACGGTAGTTTTGCTTGACGTTCACTATAGTTGATCACGCCGCCTGAGTTCATCTCAGAACCTGTTGCTGGAATAGTCAATACCGCGCCCAAGTCGACAGCAGAATCAATGTTTTTGCAATAACCAGTTAAGGCATCCCAAGCTTGGTCACGTGAGACAGTGCCGTCCTCTTCAGTCAATGAAGATACTAGTGCCACAAATTTGCTGCCGTCAATCACAGAACCACCGCCAACTGCTAATAAGAAGTCGATGTTGTGCTCATTAACCATATCAGCGGCTTTAAGTAGTGTGGTGAATTCTGGGTTGGCTTCAATGCCACCAAATTCAAATACCGTACGGTTACCGCTTGCCGCTAGTGCAGTCTTTACTTCGTCTAAAGTACCAGTACGCTGTGCTGAACCACCACCATAAGTAATGAGTACACGCGCATCAGTAGGGACTAAATCTGATAATTGCTCGATTTGACCTTCACCAAAAACGATACGGACTGGGTTGTAGTATTGGAAGTTATTCATAAGATTCCTAATTAGTAATAAAAAGTTTTTAATAAAAACGGTTCAATTAAATGGTTTTGACATGGGATATTGTCTGATATCAATCAATGAATGATAAGCAATGCTCGTATAGACATTCATTCTTAATATTTATGCGCATTGTACACCAATTAGACCAGTCGTCTAGTTATATTTACAAAACTCTCGTATAACTGTCTAAGCCGTATTCAAATGTCTTTAAGAAATTCGTTTAAAAAAAAGAAGGCAATGAAGCACACTGAATAATCAAGCATAGTACTGACAGCTACTATCTATGAGCGTTATGAATATTCAATGTGCCTTAATGGTTACGTTAGAAGTGCAGTCGCTAGAAATCCGAACAGTTGACGATTAGCGTCCCATTTGGGTCGTGGTCATCTGCCAAATTTCTGCTAAAGGGGTATTGGTTTGGCTAATCTTTGCAATCAAGCTTGCGCCAAGCCATGCAAAATACCAACGCTTGGCCATACTCTCAGCCGAGATGTTATCGTGACGAGGGACGGACTCATCGAGCCAGCCAGCTTTGATCTGCTTAGCGAGCCACATGGTCGTCTGCTGATAGCCAGTATCGAGTGCCTTACGCATGGTTTCTGACATATCGGCTACCTCTGCGCTGAGCTTCACTACCAAGCATTTCTCATGGTCACAGCCATTCTGCTGGGTGTCATACCAGTTTTGAAAATAATCATATAGCTTTTGCTGTGCACTGACATCTTGTGCATCGATGACATCCAACCGAGTCTTATATAAGCTAAAGTAATGATTAATAATGGCTTCACCAAAGGCTTCTTTAGAAGCGAAATAATGGTAAAAAGAACCCTTTGGCACACCTGCTGTATCTAAAATTTGCTTTAGACCAACAGCGGTAAAACCTTTTTTGGCGATTAATTGGTAGCCAGTGGCAAGTAAATGAGCTTTAGTATCTGGTGTCGTTGCGTCTGTATTAGACATAAACAGGATTATCTCCCTTAGTAGTTGCTTGTATTAGCGTATGCATTAGATAGTCAGTTAAAACAGTTAGCGTTCATTTGAACGTCACGTTGATGGCGTATTGTAATAGGATATAGTTATATGTGTTACGTTTTATCAACAATATTCACTGACAAAATAGTCTTGTTTTATTAGTAGTTATGGTAGCATTAGACCAGTCGTCTAGCAAGGTAGGTTTTGTTGTTATCCGTTACCGTTAGTATTTATTGCTAAAGATCATTTTTCATTAGAGCTTTTTTTAATTGATGACTATTGATTGATAGCTTGGTAACGATTTCAGACTTACTACCTGCCAGATATTTTCTCATTAAGATATCGCCGACTTAACAATTTTATTTTAATAATCGAAAACCAATACTCAACATAACAAATTAAAAATAAGGATGATTATGCCAACCAATACTACGAGTGCATACAGTGACTTCCATTTGCAGTTCATCGCTGGTGAATGGCAAACTGGTAAAGATGATAGCACCAACACCAATACCAACCCATATAACGGTGATACGCTTGTAGAGATTCAGCAAGCGACCAAAGATCAGTTGAACGAAGCCTATGATGCGGCGACCCAAGCTCAAGAAGCGTGGGCCAAGCAGACACCAGCAGCGCGTGCCGCAGTGTTATATAAAGTCGTAAACATACTCGATCAACGCCAAGAAGAAATCGTTGATTGGCTAATCAAAGAGTCGGGCAGCACACGTATCAAAGCCATGGTCGAGTTCGGTGCGACGCGCGCGATTACCCTTGAAGCAGCGACATTCCCTAATCGTGTCCATGGTGAGATTCGCCCATCGAATACTCCTGGTAAAGAAAACTTCATTTATCGTGAGCCAATCGGTGTGGTAGCTGTTATTAGCCCATGGAACTTCCCACTACATTTAACGCAGCGCTCTATCGCGCCTGCCTTAGCACTTGGTAATGCAGTGGTACTCAAGCCTGCTAGCGATACACCAGTAACAGGTGGTTTGCTATTGGCTAAAGTGTTTGAAGAAGCAGGTCTACCAAAAGGTCTATTAAACGTCGTGGTCGGCTCAGGTAGTGAGATAGGTGATGCAATCGTCGAACATAAAGCGCCAAGTTTGGTGTCATTCACAGGCTCAACCTCAGTCGGTAAGCACATTGGTGAGCTTGCCAATGGCGGTGAGTACATCAAGCAAGTAGCACTCGAGCTGGGTGGTAATAGTCCATTTGTTGTATTAAAAGATGCTGATATTGAGCAAGCGGTAAAAGCTGCTGCCTTTGGTAAGTTCTTACATCAAGGTCAAATCTGTATCGCGATTAACAGAGTGATTGTGGAAGACGAGATATATGATGATTTTGTAGAGCGTTTCTTGGCGCATGTCAAAACATTGAACGTTGGGGACCCTAATAAGCAAGACACCGCTATTGGTCCAATCATCAACGAAAAACAAGTCAAATCGCTTAAAGAAAAAATCGCTAAAGCGCAGGAAGAAGGCGCAAAAATGATATTAAGTGGCGAGATTGAAGGCCAAGTCGTACCACCGCATATCTTTACTGAAGTGACTCGCGAAATGGATCTATCACGTAATGAAGTGTTTGGACCACTGGTAGGTATCATCCGTGCCAAAGACGAAGACGATGCACTATCGATCGCCAATGACTCTATGTATGGTCTGTCTAGTGCCGTGTTCACTGCTGATATGCAAAAAGGTCTGCGCTTCGCTCGCGGTATCAGAGCTGGCATGACCCACATCAATGATATCTCAGTCAATGATGAAAGCAACACGCCGTTTGGTGGTGAGAAAAACTCAGGTATCGGTCGCTTTAACGGCGAGTGGGTGCTTGAAGAGTTCACTAGAACGCATTGGATCTCAATGCAAAATGAACCACGTCAGTATCCATTCTAGTAGCCTTATACTAAAATGACTGGCAACAAAAAAGACCGCTTTGATAGCGGTCTTTTTTTATGGCGTTCAGCAATCAACTGAGAACAATATATGTGAGAGCCAGCTCGGGCGTACCACGATTTTCAAAATGAGGATATACCTTAGTCATTTATCTAGCATGAAAGCCTAATAATCCCTCAATCTCTTCGATAGTCATACGTCTCACCAATGCTTGCTCTTCTACTGATAAACGATTGGTATGCTCCTTTATCATGGTATGAATACTCCGTGATATCTCAGAGGTTGTGGCGTAATACATTTGAGGCTGATCTTTCGTCAGTTTCATCAAAAACCGATTAATAAGTTTGCGTTTTTCGTCTGATTTATTCTCTTCAGCTGTATTTTCTTTAGTCATTATATTCTCCTAGAGGTAAGTTATTTAAGCAGCCAAGCTCTTGAGAGTCAATGGTTATAGTGATATTTAGGGTATGACATCTTGTCTAATCAACATCTGATATATGCTAAGTAGAATCACTATATTGTCTCACTGTTTGATGCCAACAAAAGATAGTGGATTTATATCATTACTTCAAAAAATATGTCGCCTATTTGTTTCTACGTTTGCTTGGTTCATATTTACTTGCTTCTCTGATTTGACCATGTCTATAGCGTGCTCACTTGCCTTTTCTATACTCAAGTTACATTGAACTGCCTATGCAAGCTACTCTAAAATCTTAAACATCATAATTAAAATACATAGCACGAGGTTTAGATATGTCACATCAGTCATCTGATAAAAATGTCACATTGGTCTTATTTCATAATGATTTGCGAGTAGCGGACAATGCGACATTGTCGACAGCAGCTAACCTATCTAGCAATGGAAAATTACTGCTTGTCTATGCATCGTCATTGGCGGAGGGGCTGAATGATATCAACAGTGACCCCGCTTATCATTATGACACTATGGGTAGTGCTCGCGAGCAGTTTTTGCAAGAAAGCTTGGCTGACTTGAATGCCTCACTGATGCAGCTTGGTAATAGACTGCTGTATCTAAAAAAAGACGCTGTAGTGACAGACACTCTTACGCAGTTGCAAGAGCTGATTGAAGTCCAACAAGTAACGGATATCTGTGTCAGTAAAACCTCTGATTATTATCAGAACCAAGTATATGCTTTACTACAGGATAAACATCCGCAGATACGCTGGCATGTCCAGACAACGGCCATGTTATTCGATGCGTTACCGCTAGATCAGTTACCCAAGAGCTTCACCCAATTTCGTAAGAAAATTGAAAGCGATCATGATTTATTGCATGCAGAAGAAGACGCGGCTATTTCTCCAATGCCAGAGTCACTGGCGCCAATGCCTGAGAGTATGGCTGACAAGAGTGAGTATTTTTGTGACGCGCATCAATGCGACTTGCAAGAGGTCGATAGTTTTAGAGGCGGGGAGTCAAACGGTCTCAAACATTTGGAGCGTTATTTTGATTCTGAGGCACCAAGTACGTATAAGACCACGCGAAATGCGCTTGATAACTGGACACAGTCTACCAAACTCTCTGCGTGGCTTGCCAATGGTTCACTGTCTGTAAATACGGTATTAAATCGTCTGCGCCGTTATGAGCGCGACATTATTGCCAATGGCTCTACCTATTGGATATGGTTTGAGCTGTTATGGCGCGAGTATTTTTATTGGTACGCGATAACGCATCAGCAAAAGCTATTTTGGTTCACAGGTATCGGTCAGCACATGCCATCAACTCAGCTAGATGAAGAACGTCTATCACAATGGACGCGGGGTCAAACGCCATATCCGATCGTTAATGCGTGCATGAATCAGTTGAACACCACGGGATATATGTCGAACCGCGGACGGCAACTGGTCGCAAGCTGTTTTGTCCATGAGCTGGGTCTTGACTGGCGTTACGGGGCAGCTTACTTTGAGCAACATCTCATTGATTACGATGTTGGCAGCAATTGGGGCAACTGGCAGTATTTGGCAGGTGTGGGTGCTGATCCAAGAGGATCTCGACAGTTCAACCTTAAAAAGCAAACCCAGCAATACGATCCAGAGGGTGCGTTTATTCGCCACTGGCAAGGCAATATTAAAAAGAGCGATGAATAATTGCTAAACATTGCGGATGCGCAGGCTACAGCTTTGAATAGACTAACCATACAATCAAAATAGGTTTAGACCATGAAAAAACCAAGTCCTTATCTCACTTTTGCAGGTGCTATACCCTTTATCGCCTGCGCGCTTTTACTGGCTATAGATAGTGATACGATACTGGTGTTGGGCAAGACGACTGAGGTGCTGAGTATATATGGCTTGGTGATTGCTTCGTTTATGGCAGGCGCGCATTGGGGTAATCATCTGAGCTTAGCTGATAATGATAGATGGGCTATTAAATTACCCTTTCTAAGCAATATGATAGCGCTTGTCTTATGGTTCGGGTTTTTAATACTATCTACGGTCAGCTTTATTTGGTTATTAGCAGCTAGTTTTACCAGTATGTGGGTGATTGATTATGGTCTTAATCAAGCGCGTATCATTACTCAGAATTATTTTAAAGTGCGAACCTATGTCACAGGAATAGTAATAGTGTCTCTAATCGTAGCCGCTCTGCAGCTATAAGTTATGCGATATAGTACTAAAAGATTCACTCTACGATATTGAGCAAGATACACGAAAAGGGGGCTACCAATATGGTAGCCTCCTTTGTATTGATAAAATCTATGTACACAGACTACGTTCGTCGATACACAAGTCTAGGCTGTTTCTAACTTGGGTCGAGCCTTTTTGATGGCTTTGACCAATGCTTTTTCAAATCCACCTTCTTTAAATTGTACAAGGTAAGAATGTGCCGCACAGAAATTACGAACGTCGCGCCATTCGTGTGCCAGCGCTTCTGCCCAGTCACAATAGTGCTTGCCTGAGTTTGGCTCATTTTTCAGGGCTTTTTTGGTGGTAGGGTGTAGTATAAGCTCAGGTAATACAGCCTCTAGTAGCTTCATTGGTGGACTCATAAATGTATCGTCAACATGCAAGCTTTGGCTAGCAGGATGATAGGCCAGTAGCGATCCTGCATGAATCATCTCGTTTGAGGAGATATAGGCGATACCTTCTGAAATCGAAAACTTGAGCTCTGGATAGCGATCGGCGACTGCGTCACTTTCTACCAAATCATCTGCCCAATTCACTTCTGGCACTTTTTTGCGGTGACGGCTGCTGCCATAAAATGTTGCTTGCGGAAAGTCTTTTGCCATTTGGGCGCAATGCACTGTATGGAACGGGTGGACATTGAGAACGGCTTCGACATCTTGTCCATTGTTGGTCAGTGCCATGACTTCGTCTCGAACGTCACCTGTTAAAGCGTAGCTGTCTAAAAATATAAAGCGTCCTGAAGACAGTTTGACAAGTGAGCAATGGGTACCAATGTTCACCACACCGCCAATACGGAATGACCCGCGTATGTTCCAAAATCCTGCCCCTAAATCATGAATTTGTTCTGACATTTATAATTCTCCTTATTCAATATGTTGACTCAAAAAATCACAACGATTTTCAATTTTTGTTCTTTAGATTTTACTGTAATCGCTTATAGACATAACAGATTATAAAAATTCTAACTTCTAAAAATTATGCTTTTAGATACTGTACCTTTCAAACATAGACGTCTTTAGCATCATTGATTCTCAAGCTCATTGCGAGTGTTATCAATGACTGACAAGAGCGCTGCTTCAAATTGACCTTCCTCAAATACCATCAGTCCTGAGTGTGCGCCGCAAAAATGACGAACATTACGCCACTCGTGTGCCAGACCTACTGCCCAATCGCAATAGTGCTTGCCCGCGTTTTGTTCCGTTTTGAGTGCTTTTTTGGTGGTTGGGTGCAAGCCAAGATTAGGCTGTACTGCATTGAATAGCTTTGACGGTGGTATCTCAAAAGTATCATCGACATAGATGCTCTGGCTAGCAGGATGATATACCAGCAATGAGCTTGCATGAACGTTTTCATCAGGCGCAATATAGTGAATACCTTTAGGTATGGAAAATTGAAGCTCAGAATAATGCTCAGCGACCGCGTCACTTTCTACCAAATCATTTGCCCAGCTCACTTCAGGGACTTGTTGCGGATGTCTGCTACTGCCATAAAATGTCGCTTGCGGAAAATCTTGTGCCATTTGGGCACAGTGTACCGTATGAAATGGATGGACGTTGAGGACGGCTTCGACATCTCTACCTCCATTAGTCAGTGCCATGACTTGTTGACGTAAATCTCCCGTTAACGTGTAACTATCCAGAAAAATAAATCGTCCTGATGGTCGCTTTATTAGAGCACATTGAACACCAATATCGATAATGCCATTTTTTATAAATGATCCTCGAATACTCCAAAACCCTGCACCTAAATCATAAATTTCATCATTCATCGATATGCTCCTTTACTGTTCATTTGTTCAATCATTTTACTTATTTATATATAACACTATGCGATTATTAATGGTTTGGTAAATAATGTCTGTAGAAGAAAAGATATAAGCAATGTAGATGTGTAAAGATGAAATAGAGTCGTTATCCAAATGCCATCTCAGCAAACGAAAACTGCCCATCAGTCTACAATCAGCGATTATAGCTGTTGTCTGATAGCTAAAAGTTACTGTAGTTATTGAGCTTATTGCAAAAACCATCTCTCACTTTCAATCAGTAAATAGAGTTTTGTCTAATAAGGGCAAGCGTCTCCATAATGATCTAAACCTAACTTTTTAATCTAAGTCAAGAGCACTATCAATTGCCAATAACACATTTAAACCTGAGTATATTAATTGATGTGCTAACATGCCTCTCTTATCACTATGATAGCTATTTATCCTCTACGACTTCATGTCTATGCTATAGCTATAAAAAGTCGATGTCATAAATTCGCGTTATATTTTCTTACCATTTAAGCTAATGACACGCTCGATCTACTGTCATAGCATAACCAATATAGTCAGCTCTCTTGTGAATAATCCTACAGATAAATCCCAAAGCATTGCCACAAAACCATCGCCTTCATCCAGTCATTCAGTGTCGTGGGTTTTGAAGCTTACGATTGGTTTGATAGGTATGTTCGCTTTTTTACAGATATATTCTATCCAAGCGGTACTCCCCGTCATGATGGTGGATTTTGCTGCGACTGAAGTACAAGCTGGCATGATCGTTGGCGCCACGGTACTGGCAATTGCCATCATGTCACCGTTTTTGGGTATGCTCTCAGATGCTGTCGGTCGCAAATCATTTGTGGTTGGTGCGTTGCTATTCTTAGCCATACCGACATTCTTGATCGCCCAAAGCTCCAGCATCGGCTGGGTAGGTTTATGGCGTTTTATGCAGGGGCTGTCCGTACCAGGTATTACAGTGGTGACGATTGCCTATATTGGTGAGGAGTTCGAGGGACGCGCAGTAACCGAGCTGATGTCGTTTTATGTCTCAGGGTCAGTGTTCGGCGGTTTTATGGGCCGGTTTTTGCTAGGGCATTTGCATGAGTTGATCGGCTGGCGTCATGGTTACTATGTCATGACAGCGATAACGCTACTGGGTGCGGTATGGGTCGGTAAGATGCTGCCATCGTCTCGTCATTTTGTACCCAATCCCAACTTTCGCTCAGCGATACAAACACTAGGGGAGCACGTCACCAATCGCTACGTGGTCACCTCTTGTTTACTGGGTGCTTGCGTTTTATTTTCGCTGGTCGGTTGTTTTACTTTTATTAATTTACATCTGACAGATGAGCCATATCAGCTGACGACTGGTGCACTTGCAAATATTTTTGCGGTGTACTTACTTGGTGTCATTATCACACCGTTATCTACATCACTATTACGTCGATTTGGCTCAGCGCGTACCGTACGGGTGGCTATTGTTATCTCGATGGTCGGGGTGTTATTAACGTTAGTAACGCCACTGTGGGGCGTGGTTATGGGGCTTGCCATCATGTCATCTGGTGTGTTTATCACCCAGTCAGCGACCATCAGCTACATTGCTGTCAATGTTAAAAAAGGACGGTCATTGGCATCGGGGTTGTATTATATGGGTTACTACTCAGGTGGCACACTCGGCGCGTGGTTGTGCGGTATGGCTTATGCACGCGGGCAATGGTCTATGACAGTAGGGTTATTAGTTATTGTACAAGTATTGGCATTGATAATAGCCAGCGTTGGGATGGTCAAAACCACGGTGCAGTCAAAGTAGCTGACTGATCTCTACATTATGTATTTGCTCATTATGCTACTTAATGTAAGCCGGCTTTACATGGCGCTGCTTTTTTCTTACTATCTATAACGATGTTATTAACCTACTAAGGTTGTCGTTCATTATAAAAACTCACTAAGAAATGAGAATGATTGGGCAAAACATTCCACATGAGTATTTTTACGAATTATCATTACTGTGTATAGTCAAAGAAATCTAAAACAGGTACAAGGCAGCCGACTGCAGATTGTACAAATAGTACGTCTAGGGAGGATAACGTCGTAGCTGTTTAGCAGTTCTCTGACTATATAACCTATAAATACAACAAACAAGGAAGTCAAATCTATGTCAAATATATATCACAGCGCACCATCTGCCTACGATTATCCATTACTGGTCAAGCAGCTACTAAACCGTGCAAAAACAGTATCGCAAGACCAAGAGATTATTTATGCGGACAAAAAGCGCCTCACATATAAAGATCTGTTCGAACGTATTAACCGATTGGCCAATGTATTGGCAGACCTAAAGCTTGATGCAGGTGACGTGGTTGCGGTTATGGACTGGGACAGTCATCGCTATCTTGAGTCTTATTTTGCGGTACCGATGTCAGAGTACATCCTACAAACGGTCAATATTCGTCTCTCCCCAGAAAAAGTTCTATACACCATCAACCATGCCAAGCCCAAAGTGCTGATGCTCAACTCTGAGTTTGCGCCACTGGTCAAAGACTATCAATTTGAAAACTCTAGTATCGAGCACATCATTTGGCTCGATGATAATGGGGTGACGGCTGAAGGTGTCTTTGGTGATAACCAAAGCCGTGTCACAGGCGAATATGAAGCGCTACTAGACGCTGCTAACAGCGATTTTGATTTTCCAGATTTTGATGAAAACACCATCGCGACGACTTTTTATACTTCTGGTACGACAGGGGACCCAAAAGGGGTTTTCTTTAGTCATCGCCAATTGGTATTGCATAGCCTAGCAGAGGCCGCCACTCTAGGTATGCTCCCCAACAAACAAGGTGTCAGCTACGGTGACGTCTATATGCCGATGACACCGATGTTCCACGTCCATGCATGGGGTTTCCCATTTACAGCGACAATGGTCGGTCTAAAGCAAGTTTATCCAGGGCGTTATGCGCCTGATACATTGATGGACTTAATCATTAACGAAAAAGTCAGCATCACTCATTGCGTCCCTACCATCCTGCAAATGGTACTCAAAGAAGCCCAGGATCGTGGTGTTAGCTTCAATGGTTTAAAAATGATCATTGGTGGTTCAAGGTTGACTGAAGGGTTGGCAAAAACAGCAATGTCTCAGGGTATCGAAGTCTATACAGGCTACGGCATGTCAGAAACCGCGCCACTTATCAGTTTGACTGAGTTTAGTCTTGATGAGCCTGAAATGAGCGAAGAAGAAGACATTGCTCGTCGCTGTATGACAGGTAAGCCTGTACTTATGGTCGATGCTCAGGTCTGGGGTGAAGGCAATAAATCAGTTGGCAAAGGACAAGACAACACAGGTGAGCTGGTACTACGAGCGCCTTGGTTGACCCAAAGCTATCTTAAGAACGACGATGCTGGTAAAGAGTTGTGGGAAAGTGGCTATATGCACACTCAAGATATTGCCTACATACGTCCTGATGGTTATATCAAAATTACAGATCGTCTAAAAGATGTGATCAAGTCTGGTGGTGAATGGATATCATCGCTTGAGATTGAGACGATTCTATCACTACATCCTTCAGTAGCTGACGTATCGGTGATAGGGGTGCGTGACGAGCAGTGGGGCGAGCGTCCACTAGCATTGGTTGTCCTAAAGCCTACTGCCCAAGATACTAGTGCTGACGATATCAAAGCCATCGCAGAGAAAGCAGTAGAGCGCGGTATCATTCCTAAATATGGCGTACCAAGTCAGTTTAAGTTTGTGGATGAGCTGCCAAAAACCTCAGTAGGTAAACATGACAAAAAAGTCATGCGTGAGATATATGCCAACCAAACCCAAGTGTAATCATATCTACCAGTTGAACATTTGTATTTGTATTTGTCAAAATGTAGCGCATGTTACACGCTTAATAGTTGACCTTTGCAATAGGCTCTGCTACATTTTAAACCGATACGTAATGTATCGGTTTTTTAATTCTGGCAAGGATGACCAGTAATTATCCAGACATTGTCTACTATAATCGGAACCGTGTAAGCCTCGTAGATTCGGACGTGCAGATAGCGCTTCTAATGCGATGACGACTTGCTAGCGTTTCGATGATAAAATAACATTGCCTCATTTCTCGTTTATGCTAAGGACAGCTATTATGAGTGACCACGCCCAACACCCAGTCTCTACTCACACAGCAGACATGCCTACATTTGCTGATATCTATCACGACTCTATTATCGAACGAGAGGATTTCTGGGCACAGCAAGCAAAGCGCATCTACTGGCACAAAGAGCCTGAGCAAATTCTAGATGACAGTAATCTACCGTTTGCCAAATGGTTTGTCGGCGGTGAGACCAATCTTTGTTATAACTGCGTAGATCGTCATCTGGCGGATCGTGCCGAGCAAGACGCGTTTGTCTGGGTATCATCAGAAATCAATCAAGAGTTGATAGAAACCTTTCCAGCAGTCGTTGATTCGTTTAAAGATCTGGGCAACAACGTCGAATTTTATACAGACTATACCAAGCGCCGTCTGACGTATAACGACCTACATAAAGAAGTTAATTATTTTGCTGATGTCCTACAGCGCCATGGTATTGGTAAGGGTGATCGCGTCATCATTTATATGCCGATGATTCTAGAAGCGGCATATGCCATGCTGGCTTGTGCTCGCATTGGCGCAATACATTCAGTCGTTTTCGGTGGGTTTGCAGCCCATAACTTGGCTATCCGCATGGATGATGCTGAAGCAAAAATGGTCATTACGGTAGATGCAGGTCTGCGTGATGGTAAGGTTATTAATTATAAGAACCTTGTCAATCAGGGCGTCGAGCAAGCAACAACCAAGCCTGAGCATGTATTGGTGGTCAACCGCGGTATTTTACCGTTTGAGCCGAGAAATGTTGACGTCGATTATGCGACCGAACGACGTCACAGCTGCGAGGCCCATGCAGTTGTGGAGCCCGTCTGGCTTGAGTCAAATACGCCGTCTTACCTGCTTTATACCTCTGGTACGACAGGCACTCCCAAAGGCGTCCAGCGTGATACAGGCGGTCATGCCGTCGCACTGACTACCTCGATGGATTATGTTTATGATGGTAAGGCAGGTGAGACGTTTTGGGCGATATCGGATATCGGCTGGGCAGTTGGGCACTCTTATACGATTTATGCGCCACTGCTAGCAGGCATGACGAGTGTCATGTACGAGGGCCTACCACACTCACCGAATCCTGGTATTTGGTGGCGTATCGTTGAGGCCAACAAGGTCAATATTTTGTTTACAGCGCCCACGGGCGTGCGTATGCTTAAAAAACAAGACGAGAGCTGGATGACCCGCTATGATGTCTCTAGTGTCAAATCGTTCTTTTTAGCAGGTGAACCACTTGATGAGTCAACGGCCGGCTGGCTGACCCAGCATTTAGGCGTGCCAATCTTAGATCACTATTGGCAGACAGAGTCTGGTTGGCCCATCTTGAGTCACACACCAAAATTTGATCATAAACCGCATAAGCAAGGATCACCTGGCTATCCTATGTATGGTTACGAAGCGCAGGTGATCAATGAAGAGACTGGTGACCCCTGCAAAGCGGGAGAAAAAGGCTTGCTTGCAATCAAAGCGCCACTGCCGCCTGGTTGTCTGACTACGGTGTGGCGTAATGACGATCGCTTTATCAGTAGCTACTTTGGTTTGTTTGATGGGCAGCAGTATTCTACGTCAGACTATGCCGTGACAGATGAAGATGGTTACTTTTATATATTGGGGCGTACTGATGATGTGATCAACGTCGCAGGTCATCGGATAGGGACGCAAGAGATCGAAGAAGCCATCAGTATGCATCCAGATATGGCAGAGTGTGCTGTAGTAGGCATTCAAGATGAGTTAAAAGGAGAGCTGCCCATCGCATTCTGTGTACTAAAAGATCAGACGCAAGTCGAAACGACCGAAAACCGCTTCCGTATTGAGCAGCAAGTCATCGGTGCGGTGGTCAAATCTTTGGGCGGTATTGCAAGGCCAGCGGCTATTTATTTCCCGCAAGCACTGCCAAAGACTCGCTCTGGCAAAATCCTACGCCGATCTATTCGTGCATTGGCTGAAGATAAGCCTACAGGAGATATGTCGACCCTCGATAACCCAGCCGCTATCGATGCGATTAAGCAATCAATGAAAGACTATTAATCATAAACGATTAATAAGTTGCCTACTGCCTATCAAAATTAGACTAGGGCGTGTCCCTATTTTAAAAATGGTGATAAAAATGAGATAAATCGAAGGCAAATAAGGAAAATAGTGCATACAATATCGAGATATTGACCAGCTATTTGACGCCGTTTATCAAAGGTTTAGCCATTTTTGGCACATTTAGTAATAAACGTTAGGATTAGGGACACGACCCAACCATTTAAAAGCTCATGAACCCTCATGGGCTTTTTTGTTTCTGCTGTTTTCTGATAGCAATCTGTTTACTCATCGCATTTTGATAAAACAAACTTAATGAAAATGTTGATAAAGCGCTTGACCCTAAAAATGATTTATTGCTATAGTCAATAACGATACAAAATAAATCATTTTAAAATTTAGAATTTTAATGATGTTTTATAGATAAACGCTCATCGCGTTTCATTCACCAATGAATACTTAGGTGCCGTCACACGGTAGTCTCGCAAAAAAGATAAGGATATCTTATGCACCACGTTCAACAGCTCATCAACGGTCAGTTCACACAGTCAAATACCGATGAATGGATTGATATTACCGATCCTGCGACCCAAGAAGTCATCGCAAAAGTCCCGCAAACCACCAATGATGAGATCAATCAAGCCGTTGCAGCCGCCCAGACCGCGTTTGAGACATGGCGCAAAACACCAATCACCACTCGCGCTCGTATTTTCTTAACCTATCAAGCACTCATTCGTGAGCATATGGATGAGCTAGCAGAAATATTAACCGCAGAGCAGGGCAAGACGATTGCTGATGCACGCGGCGATGTGTTCCGAGGCTTAGAAGTGGTCGAGCATGCCGCTGGTATTGCCAATTTGCAAATCGGCGACTTTGTAGAAAACGTCGCATCAGGTGTTGATACTTATAGCATTTGGCAGCCGCTTGGCGTTTGCGCTGGTATCACGCCATTTAACTTTCCCGCGATGATTCCGCTATGGATGTTCCCAATGGCGATTGCTACGGGCAATACGTTTATTCTCAAACCGTCTGAGCAAGACCCGATGGTCACCATGCGTTTGGTTGAGCTAGCGATTGAAGCAGGCGTACCAGAAGGTGTGCTGAACGTGGTACATGGCGGCAAAGCAACTGTCGACGCCATCTGTGACCACCCAGATATCAAAGCTGTCTCTTTTGTAGGGTCTACTAGCGTTGGTAAACACGTCTATGAGCGTGCCAGCCAATCAGGTAAGCGCGCTCAGTGTATGATGGGTGCAAAAAACCATGGCGTTATCTTGCCTGATGCCAATAAAGAGCAAACGCTCAATCAGCTAGCAGGCGCGGCGTTCGGTGCTGCTGGTCAACGCTGTATGGCACTCTCAGTTGTCGTGTTAGTAGGTGCTGCTGGAGAGTGGATCGATGATATCAAAGCCAAGGCAGAAAACTTAATCGTTTCAGCTGGCAAAAATGACAAAGACTTAGGACCACTGATTTCACCTGCTGCAAAAGCGCGCGTCGAGCATTTGATCGGTACTGGGGTAGAAGAGGGTGCAGACTTAATTCTGGATGGTCGCGGCATTAGCGTTGAAGGATTTGAGAACGGTAACTTTGTTGGGCCAACTATCTTTGACAATGTCACAAGTGATATGCAAATTTATCAACAAGAAATATTTGGACCCGTACTTTGCATCATGCGCGCTGACAGCTTAGATGAAGCGATTGCACTACTGAATGCCAATCCACATGGTAACGGCACGGCGATATTCACCCAGTCAGGCGCTGCTGCACACAAATTCCAGCAAGACATTCAAGTCGGTCAAATCGGTATCAACTTACCGATTCCTGTGCCACTACCAATGTTCTCCTTCTCAGGCTCGCGTGCCAGCAAGCTGGGTGATTTAGGCCCTTATGGTAAGCAGGCAGTGCAGTTCTATACTCAGACCAAAACCGTCACTGCACGTTGGTTCGATGATGAAGCGAGCCGCGGTGTCAATACAACGATTTCAATATAATAATCAATTGACTATATTTGCGGTATAACCTTGATGCCACTTGCGATACTATTGGTCGCAGTTTTATTATCGTTATACCGCTATCGTGCGGCGCGCACACCTTATCAGATGTCTCACTCGCACTTTATCAAGGGGTGCATCAAACAGACTTTTTATTTGATCTATAAGAACAAGGATAACCCTATGGATTTTGCATTGACCGATGATCAGATTGCCTTTCGCCAAACGGCCCGTCAGTTTGCGCAAAAAGAGCTCAAGCCAAACGCTGCTGAATGGGATCGCAACTCGCATTTCCCCATAGATGTCATCAAAAAATCTGGTGAGCTTGGGTTTTTGGGGCTGTATACCAATCCAGAATACGACGGTTTGGGATTGCCAAGGCTCGACTCCGCAATGGTATTTGAAGAGCTATCGTGGGGTGATACCTCTGTGGCAGCCTACATGAGTATCCATAATATGGCAGCATGGATGATTGGCGAGTATGGCAGCGATTCGCTATGCAAAAAATATTTGCCCGATATGGTCAGTGGCGAGTGGCTCGGTAGTTACTGCTTAACAGAGCCAAATGCAGGATCTGATGCCGCCTCATTACGCACCAAGGCGGATAAACAAGGTGATCACTACGTACTGAATGGCGAAAAAACCTTTATTTCTGGCGCAGGCTCAACTGATGTATTGGTAGTCATGGCACGTACTGGCGCGGCAGGTCCAAAAGGCGTTTCAGCGTTCGTAGTAGATGCCAATAGCGCTGGTATCGAATATGGCAAAAACGAGCAAAAAATGGGCTGGAAAGCACAGCCGACGCGGACGATTAGTTTTAGAGACGTCAAAGTCCCAGTAGAGAATCTGATAGGTGAGGAAGGCCAAGGTTTTCGTATCGCTATGAAAGGGCTGGACGGTGGCCGTATCAATATCGGTATCTGCGCCGTGGGTACGGCACAATCTGCATTAGAAACAGCAACCAGTTACGTACAGGAACGTAGCCAGTTTGGCAGTCCAATTGCAAGCTTACAGTCCATACAGTTTAAGCTCGCCGACATGCTGACCCAGACTATCGCTGCGCGTCAAATGCTCTATTTAGCGGCTGATAAAGTCGATAGTAATGATGGGCAAGCTTCTACCTACTGTGCAATGGCGAAGCGCCTCTCTACGGATCTGTGTTTCGATGTTGCCAACACCGCCCTACAACTACATGGCGGTTATGGCTATCTAAACGAGTACCCGCTTGAGCGTCACGTGCGAGATTTACGCGTGCATCAAATATTAGAAGGCACCAATGAGATTATGCGAGTGATTATTTCACGTCAGGTCTTACAAGACGAGGCGCTAAGCCAACTGCGCTAATAGGCTGTTATGGTTACTATTGTGACGATATCATGTTTTTTCGCTTGACTAAAACAAGGATGTTTTATGACAGATTATACCAATCTAAACCTATCAATTGATGGCCATACTGCCACGTTGACATTGAACAACCCCCCTGCGCATACGTGGACGATGGACAGTCTGGGTGCGCTCAAACAACTCATCACCGATCTCAATGCCAATGACAATATATACGCGTTAATCGTGCATGGTGATGGCGAGAAGTTTTTTTCAGCTGGCGCAGATCTCAATAACTTCTCAGACGGTGATAAAGGCCGTGCGATAAGTATGGCGATTGCGTTTGGTGAGGCGTTTGAAGCATTGTCTGCTTATCGCGGTGTCAGCATTGCGGTGATCAACGGCTATGCGATGGGCGGTGGGCTTGAATGTGCGCTCGCGTGCGACATTCGTATTGCAGAAGCGCATGCACAGATGGCACTACCGGAGACGGGCGTAGGTCTACTGCCATGTGCAGGCGGCACACAAAACCTGCCTTGGCTCGTCGGAGAAGGGTGGGCAAAGCGCATGATACTGTGCGGCGAACGCGTTGATGCAGAGACGGCATTACGTATTGGCTTGGTTGAGGAGGTCACTGAAACAGGTGCAGGGCTACTAGCCGCTCAAGACTTGGCCAAAAAAGCCGCAAAGCAATCGCCTGTTGCTGTCAGTTATTCTAAAGGACTTATTCAAGCAGCCAGAGATACCCCGCCTGCCCAAAACCTTATTCATGAGCGCGAAGCTTTTGTAAAATTGTTTGACACGATGGATCAGCGCGAAGGTGTACAAGCATTCTTAGAAAAACGCAAACCCAGTTGGCAAAATAAATAAGCATTGCTTAAAATGCTTGGGTCATAATGTTTATGACATTATTTAATTTTTTAACTTTGTAGGTCACTTTTATGACAGCAGCTACCGACGATACCCAAAAGCCTTCGAGCAATACAGAGCAAGAGGCCTCTGTATTATTCAATACTGAACCGACAGATTGTGGTCACCTCATTGGAGTGATGACGCTCAATACACCCAAATCGCTCAATGCGCTCAGCGTTGATATGTGTCAGCTGCTATCAGAGCAGTTAGTGCAGTGGCAAGCTGATAACCAGATAGTAGCGCTGCTATTAAAAGGTGCAGGGGACAAGGCGTTTTGTGCCGGCGGTGATATTCGTAAGCTGTATGACAGTATGTCTACCGATGCGCCAGTGCCCAATCCTTATGCCACTGAGTTTTTTAGTCATGAGTATCGTCTCTATCGTCAAATGCACTTTTATTCAAAGCCGCTAATACTTTGGGGTGACGGCATCATTATGGGTGGCGGCATGGGATTAATGGCAGGTTGTAGTCATCGTGTGGTGACTGAGCGTACCCGTTTTGCTATGCCTGAAGTGACAATTGGGTTGTTCCCTGATGCCTCTGGTAGTTGGTTTTTGCAGCGTATGCCTGCCAAGACAGGTTTATTTTTAGGGTTGACGGGCGCGATGTGCAATGGCAGTGATGCGTTATTAGCGAATCTAGCGGAGTATGCTGTTGCCAGTCCTGACTATGACGCTATCATGCAGCGTCTAAAACGAAGTAATTGGCAAACATCAGACAGTACAAGCAATACGGACAAGTTCCATAATGACAGTGCTCATAGTATTGTTAGCCGTGCGCTTGCAGCACTACCTGCAGCGGATCTACCCGATAGCAAGCTGACGACGTACTGGCAGCCTATTCAGCAACTCATGAACAGCGGCGGTCTGGCTGATATCGACGCACTGCTACAAAACGATGAAGCGCTCGTACAGCTGAGCAAAGATTTTGCAGAAGACAGCTGGACACAGCGAGCAGTTGCTACCTATCGTCATGGTTGCCCAGTGACAGCAGCATTGACTCATGCGCTATATCATAAAGTCGCCGATTTATCGATAGAGCAGGTTTTGTATCTAGAGACCAACGTCGCGGTACATTGTGCGGCTAATCCTGATTTTAAGGAAGGCGTGCGAGCATTACTGATTGACAAGGATAAGAATCCACAGTGGTCACGCTCACTAGCAGACTGTCTCAGTGTAGAAGGGCAGGCATATATCGATCAGCACTTCGATAACCCTTATCCTAAAGGTCAGCATCCTTTAGAAGGCTGGTTGGATGCCACTGCTTTAGCCAGTCAGCTTGTGCGATAAGCTCAAACGTAGCTAGAAGGGTCATAAGGTCTAGATTACTTACCAACAGGGAGCGCCACCGACTCTCAATAACCATGTTATTTCAAACAATCTATGTCAGTTAAGACAATAGGGCTCGCTGGTTCATAAGATACAGTGAGTCGCAAATAGTAATCATAACAACCATTGTTAACGCAATATAAGTAGGTAGCAATGCCTACGCAATCATCAAGGAGTGATGAGATGAGTACAAAGGATACAAGTACAATAGATAATGACACCTCTAAACCAAACGTTGCTTTTATAGGACTTGGTAATATGGGTGCTCCCATGGCAGAGAACTTACTAAAGGCGGGTTATACACTTTCTGTGTTTGATTTATCTGATGCTGCTACTAAGCGTCTGCAGCAGGCAGGTGCTAGCGTCGCGCAAAGTCCTAAAGAGGCTGTGAGTAATGCTCAAGTTGTCATTAGTATGTTGCCTGCAGGGCAGCACGTGCATTCGGTGTACTTAGGCGACAACGGTTCCAGTGGTCTACTTGCAGAGCTGAATAAAGGTACGCTAGTGATTGATAGTAGTACGATAGCAGCTGCTGATGCCAGAACCGTGGCAGACGCCGCGAGTAAACTGGGTATTGAGTTTTTGGATGCGCCCGTGTCTGGTGGGACGGGCGGCGCGATTGCTGGTAGTTTGACCTTTATTGTTGGCGGTAACGCCGAAGCATTCGCTCGTGCTGAACCAATACTTGCCGTTATGGGCAAAAACATCTTTCATGCAGGTACGCATGGCGCAGGACAAGTAGCAAAAATTTGCAATAATATGCTGCTAGGTATTTTGATGGCAGGGACAGCAGAGACTATTAACCTAGGAGTGAAGAATGGTCTAGATCCAAAAGTGCTGTCGGATATTATGCTACAGAGTTCAGGTCGTAACTGGACATTAGAAGTTTACAATCCGTATCCACAAGTCATGGAAAACGTCCCATCTAGTAATGGTTACCAAGGTGGATTTATGAGTAAGCTCATGCAAAAAGATTTGAATCTTGCCATGCAAACCGCTCAAGACACTCATGTAGACACGCCGATGGGTGCAAAAGCAACGGAGTTGTACGCATCACATACTCTAGAGAATGGCGACAAAGACTTTTCTAGTATCATGGGGCGTCATGATATCTCGCTGTTGTCTTAAAGACTGCTATAGGGAATATTAGTAATGTTGCTAATAGCTGTTGCTTATTAATAGCTGTTGCTTATTAATAGGTGGTGCTTATCAATAGACACTTGCGATGTGCCAATAGATACTTGTTAGATATCAGATAAAACAGAAAAGCGCCGCGCTAAGGACTATAGCGTGGCGCTTTTTGGTGCATGATAAGGACGATATCAGCTTTGTAGGTCATACACGAGGGCTTGGATATCCTGCGCGGCTTGCTGTAGTCGAGGTACATAAGTTAGTAACTCATCGAGTGACACGCGTATCGTCGGTGCATGCAGATACAACGAGGCCAGATAGCGTGATTTCTTGTCTAATATAGGCACTGCTACAGCCACCATTTCAGAGATAAACTCCTCATTATCGATACCGATACCAGTATCAGCGATACGATCAAGCTCAGCGTTCAAGGCATCAATATCAGTAATGGTATTTTTGGTGAATTTATCTAGTGGTAATCCTTGTAGTATCTTCATACGGCTGGTAATAGACAGCTGACTGAGGTATAGCTTACCTGTCGCTGTACACCACATGGGCGACTTGGCTCCTACAGGAAGGTATATCTGCAAGGGCAGGGTTGTTTGCGCACGATTGGTATAGATCATGTCCATATGATATGGAACACCGATACCGCAAGTCTCTTTGATTTCGTCAACCAGTTTTTGCAAAATCATCTGGCGCTCATTGAAGAACAATCGCTGTTGCCAAAGCTCAACACTCAGATTGCGTACCCGCTTACCAGGGATAATCCCACCACCGATATCAACAGTCAAAAAACCGTCATCGACCAAGTTTTGAATCAGACGGTGTATGGTTGGTTTGGGGATATCCAGCTCTTGTGACAACTCGAGTGGAGACAGAGGCTTAGAAGCGTAAGAGACAGCTTCTATGATCTCTAGTACACGGGTAATTGACGATACTTTAGGCATATAAAAGGCTCAGTATTAATAAAAGATCAAAGTATAGAAGCGCACAACGCTTTCATAAGTAGAACAAAGGGTAATAAAAAAAAGACGTCTTAGAACAAATTCCTTCTTACCTCTAATTTAGCACAATATAAAGCCTAGACAAGGTTTAGTGATACTAAATAATAGCATTCGTATCATTATTTCCTATATTTACAATTTATTTGTACAAGCAACATAAGATACGTCCAATCACAAGCTGCAACACTCTGTAGTAATAAGCTATATAACTGATATTGAGCTGCACATTATACTCAGTCATTATAGTGAAATATTTTGTAATACCTTTACATGAACATTAACCCCGCCGACACTCATGTCTACACTGTTTGGTTACTTTGAGAGCGTTGTGTAACAGGAATTCGAAGTTTTGCAGGTTGGTGTAGCAATTATTACAGTATCTATGCAATCTTTACATAACGGCAAATAAAAAGCGCATTCCAAGGGGTGACTTTTACGGCCAAAATTGTTTTAATCTCCTCAACAAAATGATGGTTTAAAAAAAGCATAACTATCATTTTTTACGGGCGAGTTACTTTACACTTTAGGAGAATAATTATGAAACTTATTAAACTTACAGCTATCTCTGCTGCTGTTCTAGCATCAACTGCTGCATTAGCAGCTGATCCGGTTATCGTTGTTGATAACAACGATGCGGTAGTATACGAAGCTGAGCCAGTTGCTTATCAAGCAGCAGAGCCTTCTTATGCATATAATTCTGACGCTGGTATCGTACGCAACACTACTGGTGCTGTTGTTGGTACTACCAAAACTTTATTTAACACTGTTACAAACCCAGCTTCTGTAAGCGCTGAGGTTGGTTCTTTGGGTTATGGTGCTAACGTTGGCTTTAGCGTTAACGAAAAAGTTGAATTACAAGCTGGTTGGGCTGGTGGCGATGTTGCTGACTTATTCGGTGGTGATTTTGACGCAAATGACATCAATTATGATGTTGATAGTGACTTTAGCAACCCGTATCTAGGTGTGCAATTGCGTCCTACTGGTAACTGGTTCACTATGGGTGCTGGTATCATCGTTCCTGACAACGATATTGATGTAAGAGCTAATGCTGAAGGCGACGGTTATTACAGCATTGATGGCAACAAATATTATGCTGGCACGGCAACTGCAGAGCAAATTCTTGAAGAGGATTTTGGCGGCCAAAATGTAGGTAACCTAGAAGGCTCTCTAGAACATCGCAATAAATTAGCCCCTTACTTAACTGTTGGCTTCCGCCCTAACATCACGAATAATTTCGGTGTATTTGGTGAAGTTGGTGCAGCATACTTGGGTAAAGTAGACGCAGATGTCCGCTATACTGGTGAAGGTGGTAACACTGTCGCAGCAAATCAAGCTGCTCGTGATGCAGAAAACGATTTAGAAGATAAAAACTGGCTAGAGTGGATGCCAATCGTTAAACTTGGCGCAACTTACCGTTTCTAATCTAATCACAGCTTAGATGCTGTCATTAGAAGAATCGAAGTATAAAAAAAACGACCCTGAAAAGGGTCGTTTTTTTGTTTCAAATAGGGTGCCATATTCTCAAAAAACTATGACGGTTTGCTGAGATTTTAATATTGTAATCTGGTAAATAGAATGAATGATACGAGTTTCATTAGTAGAGGTATCTTCCTCCATACCGTCAATTAAATCAGGTAAGAGCTCAGAATAATCCATCCCTAAACCTTGTGCTAATGTGTACTGGTGAACTTTTATAAAGCTTTCTTTTATTTGCCATAGTAACTTAGCCATAGAGTCACATTTGTTTGTTGGTAATGTCTGCAAAACAGCAATCTCATTATCGGAATAGAAACGCTGTGCGACGTGCCAAGCCACGTTATTGTGCTCTATGTCGATTCCAGCAGGACGATGGCGACTGATGACTAGAGCTATTTGACTCGGTGACGTCTTATTACTATTGCTATGATTTTTATCATGGGCACCTGTATGGCTAAAACAGACGTAATATTTACTGTCTATAAGTCGATAAGGGAAGCTCGACTCGTCTAAAGTGTCTTCGATGTCTAGTTTCTTAAGTAGGTTTTGTAGAAGGTGCCTGACGCCTTGACGCTGCTGCTCACGCCGTCTACGAGCCATGCTGCGTTTCGATGTGGGCTTTTGTAGAGATACATAATACCATTTACAATCACTCAGATTAGTAAGGTCTGTACATAATGGCCCAGATGATAACGACCGAACTGACGCGTACAGCGTGCTGTTTATATTCAGACAAGCTAATGACTCGCTCACCTTGGCAGTCACGCACCATATGTCATGACCGAGTTGAGTATATTGAATGTGAGTTATGTTTGAGGCTGGTATTATCATAATTAATCGTTAGGGATTTCAGTCAAAATGTAAGGTTTTTCAGATATCAAATTACTTGACGCTAATTCAAGGTAGGCCGTTCTTTAAACAACTGTCGTGCCCATGAGTTGCAGGTACCCATAGCGCTTATAACAAAATATAAAAAAGCCCAGCAATAGTATATTACTGGGCTTTTTTAAGGATCTAATAGTTTAACTATTCTTAGTAAGACAGCTCAGCACGGCGGTTTTGGGCATAGGCGTCTTCAGTATTGCCGGCAGCAGCAGGGCGTTCTTCACCATAGCTGATAACACGGATGTTGTTGGCAGTGACCCCTTGAGCAGCAAGATAGTTACGTGCTGCTTGTGCACGGCGCTCACCTAGGGCCATGTTGTATTCACGGCTACCGCGCTCATCGGTATGACCTGCGATCACAACACCAGCCGCTGGATTTGAGTTTAGTAGACTCACATGCTGGTTAAGGACACTTGCTGCTTGTGCAGTGATTTCGCTACTATCAAAGGCGAAATAAACCACTGCTTGTAAGTTTTCTGCACCAGTAATTACAGCGTTTGAGTTATCAACAATAACGGCACCATTGTAGCCAACTTGACCACCTGGAATACCTAGCGGAGCTACCACAACTTCAGAGGTAGAGCGTTTGGTAGCACAACCTGTGGTTAGTGCCACAGCGCTTGATAGCACAGCAAGAACAGCGATCTTAGAAAAACTGATTGACATGACGAGCTCCTGAAATTTTAATTGAATTTGTTTTTTTAAACTGCTTACCATAAAGCTTGAGCAATCTCTCCTATCATATACTAACTGTTAATTTATGTAAGTATTTTTACTGTAAATAACCATAGATAGAATCTATATCACCAACGATGCTTGCCCCAATTCTCTGGATTTGCCCAGTAATCAGCATTGAGCCAGTTTGGTAGTTTTTTATAATCATATAAATTGAACTGCCAAAGTGTCGCTGACACTGTGGATGAGGTGATTGATTCAACTTGATTAGCATCCAAGGATGGCTCGCTTAAAATATCAAACGGTGTAAATCCATAAGGTTTTAGATCTATCGAGCTATCAAGAGCAACCAGTAGATGTGCTGCATATAGATCACGATAGCGCATGAGCGCAGGAATATATTGTTGTAATGTCTCATGGGACAGGGAAGGTAGCCAAAAACAGGCAAGCTCATAACGCTTAGGTAGATGCTGTTTGGTAAGTTCTGATAAAGTCGATATATGCCACGATTGGACTGGCACATTGCTGTTATCTGGTAAAGTCTTTAGCTGTGTTTGCAGCGCTGATAATTCTGTTTTGTCATGTACAACCCATAACAGCTCAGTGGTATCATCAGTCTGATCCCCCGTTGTTTGTGCCTGCTCATCAATTGAGGTGTCATGTGAGCTATCAAGTGATGGCATAAGGGCATCGACATAGTCTCTAAGCAAAGGTAGAGTGATCTTTGAGGTTTTGGCAGTATGTGTTGTCATATTATGGGCCGTTTATTGAAGGTGGGTCATAGGTGTGTTTATTAAATCATTTTAAGCGACATTATCCAATTGATAACTCGCGTCCATTTGTTTATTTGATTTTTAGATCAACGCTCGCTATGAATTATGCGAGTAAGCATAGCTGCATAGAAAAGGCGCGTATTATCTGTAAATGATAACTCAGTTATCTCAATGTCTACACTTGAAATTTAAGGGTTTAGGTCAATCTAGCTATCAGGCTAGTAAAAATAGTCAGACTAGCGGTAATAAGGTGACAGTGAGGTGACAGTCCCTTATTAATAAGCAATATCAAGCAATACATGCCATCAACTTAAGTATAAGCCTGATACAAACAAGATTATTTATAAATAACAGATAGTAAATGACTATTTATAAACGTCAGGCAGCTACAACAGTGTGAGCTTGAATGCGATACGTATTTTAAAAAAAGCAATAACAACAGTATTAATATCAACCATCTATATAATCAATAATAGGAAATCATATGTCCACTGCTGAAACTGATGCTCAAATTATCAATCCTGATATGCCTGATGTACCACCGCATGCACCTAGCAAAATTAACTTAAAAGATTATCAGAAGCCAAGTTTCGATGTTGAGACGGTTCATCTGGACATCAAGCTATTTGAAGACCATGCACTAGTAAACAGTACACTTGAAATGACGCGCCAAACCATAGGAGATATTGTCTTATTTGGTGAGTCGTTAGAGCTATTAGCCCTTACTATGAATGGTAACGAGCTAACAACTGATCACTACAGCCAAGAAGACGGTAAGCTGATAATTCATGATGCCCCTGATGAGGTTGCCTTAGATATTCAGGTGCGTATCTGCCCGCAGACCAATACCGCGCTCGAAGGTCTATATATGGCGGGTAGCGGTGATGACACCATGTTCGTGACCCAATGCGAACCAGAAGGCTTTCGCAAGATTACTTTTTATCCTGATCGTCCTGACGTGCTGGCGATATTTACCACTCGATTGGAGGCAGATAAGCGCTATCCAACCCTATTGGCCAATGGCAACTTAGTTGAAGCAGGCGAGGTCACTGATGCGCCAGAGCGTCATTATGCAATCTGGCAGGATCCCACCAACAAGCCAAGTTATTTGTTTGCTTGTGTCATCGCTGATTTGGATGTGCTGACAGATTCTTATACGACGAGTGAAGGTCGAGAAGTCTTACTAGAAGTGTATGCAAAATCTGCCGATATCGATAAATGTGATGTTGGTATGCAAGCGCTAAAAGATTCTATGAAGTGGGATGAGGTTAATTATGGGCGCGCCTATGATTTAGACCGCTATATGATCGTTGCCGTCAGTCAGTTCAACATGGGTGCAATGGAGAATAAGGGACTTAATATCTTTAACACGGCTTGTGTGTTATCTAGTCCTGAAACCACCACCGACGCACGTAGCTTTAGTGTGAAAGCTATCATCGCCCATGAGTATTTTCATAACTGGACAGGTAACCGAATCACTTGCCGTGACTGGTTTCAGTTGTGTTTAAAGGAAGGCTTTACGGTCTACCGTGATCAGTCATTTTCAGCGGATCAGCAGTCAAGTGCTGTGCAGCGTATCGATGATGTAGCCACACTGCGCGCACATCAATTTGCTGAGGATGCAGGCCCATTAGCCCATCCGGTACGTCCAGAGAGCTTCGTTGAGATCAATAATTTTTATACAACGACTGTCTACGAAAAAGGTGCTGAAATCGTACGTATGATTGCGAACACATTAGGGCCAGACGATTTCCGTACAGGAACAGACGAGTATTTCCGCCGTTATGATGGGCAAGCCGTAACTGTTGAAGACTTTTTGTCCGCACTTAGCATCACTAATGAAAAAGTCGAAGACTTCATCGATTGGTACCGCCAACCTGGTACGCCAGTATTATCAGGTCATCAAACCTATGATAGTACCGCACAGACGCTGACCATCACTTTGAACCAGCAGACACGTCATGTTAGTGGCTTTAATGCGCCAAAACCACTGCCGATACCTGTAGCAACGGCACTGTTTGACAAAGAGTCTGGCAGTATTGTTGCTGAGCGTATGCTGCTGCTTGACCAAGCAACGCAAACCTTTGTGTTTGATAATATGACAAGCGAGCCAGTGGTTTCTTTGTTGCGTGATTTTAGCGCACCAGTACAGCTCAATTATGATTATCAAGATGAAGACTTAGCATTTTTGCTCAAGCATGAAACCAATGGGTTCAATCGCTGGCAAGTGACTCAGATGCTAGTCAATCGTATTTTGCTGCAAGGAAAAGGCGAAAAGAGTAGCCCTGATGTGTATCTAGAGGCATTGGAGCAATCGTTGCCTGTCTTGGCAGCTGATGATGAAATGTTGGCGGCAAGGCTACTTGATATTCCCTCAGCACAGGAGCTGGCTTCTGCTATCTCTAAGGATTACAATCCAGCGTTAGTCAAAGAGCAGCGTGATGGACTATATCAACAAGTAGCAAACAGACTCAAAGACCAATGGGCAGTTTTGTACAATAATCTGCCAATGCAGTCCTACGAAGACAGTGCTAAATCTCGTGGTATCCGAGCTTTGCGTAACGTTGTACTTGATATGGCACTGACTGCTAATGTTGACGGTTCAGCAGACTGGGCGCAGCAGCAGTATGATCGTGCCAGCTGTATGACTGAGCGCTTTGGTGCACTCAAAGTAATGGTCAATCATCAATTGGCAAATGCAGACCATTATCTTGCTGATTTCTATCAGCGTTTTCAAGCAAATGATCTGGTTATCGATTTGTGGTTTAGCGTGCAAGCTGCCGCTGATAGTGTGACGCCTGATGTGGTCAAATCGCTACTTACGCACACAGATTTCGATTGGAATACGCCTAACCGTGTTCGTTCAGTCATTAGTGCCTTTAGCTCGCAACCAACAGTACTATGGACGGCAGAAGGTCTAAAAATGTATACCGATGTTATCAAACAGTTAGATGACGCCAACCCTGTATTGGCATCGCGTTTGCTACAAGTACTAGCACGTTGGAATACATTGGCTGAGCCACATCGTCAAATGGCACATGAACAGCTACTAGACTTACAAAAGAATGTATCATCTAAACATGTGACTGAGAGTCTAGACAGTGTGCTGGGCGCGGCAGACGATTGATTGTGAACCGTAATGCAACGATACAGTCTATGATATAAAAGCAAAGCCAATCCTATTTTAGGATTGGCTTTGTTTGATTGAAAATTACTATTTATTGCTCATTGCTCATTGCTCATTGCTCATTGCTCATTGCTCATTGCTCATTGCTCATTGCTCATTGCTTACTGAGCTTTAGAGTTTTTTTATAGCGTGCTTATAGAAAAAGCCCGTTTGGCACTTGATTATTAGTGCCAAACGGGCTTTCCACTTTTACTAGACAATTTTCGCTAGACAGTCGGTAATCGTTGAGACCGATTAGCGGTTTGGTAAGACGTCTTTTACCATATCATGTAGACTACGTAATGCTGTAACCGTGCTGTCCCAATCTAGGCAACCATCAGTGATAGATTTGCCATACTCAAGTTGACTCAAGTCAGCAGTTAGCTTTTGATTGCCGCCTTTTAGATGGCTTTCGATCATCATACCGATAATTGACTTATTGCCGTTTTGAATCTGCTCAGCAACGTTGTTGATGACCATCGGCTGTAGGTACGGATCTTTACCTGAGTTGGCATGGCTCGAGTCAATCATGATCTTACTGTTGGTTTTGCCTTTGGCCAGCTCGTTTTCAACTTGAGCAACTGCAGTTTCATCATAGTTAGGCTTACCGTTACCACCGCGTAGTACCACATGTGCGTAAGGGTTACCTTTCGATTTGATGATAGAGACTTTGCCATCTGAAGACAGACCCAAGAAACTATGTCCTTCTTTAACGGCTTGCATCGCGTTGACAGCAACCGTCATGCCACCATCAGTACCGTTTTTGAAGCCCACTGGACAAGATAGGCCTGAGCTCATCTCACGGTGTGTTTGGCTTTCGGTAGTACGGGCGCCAATTGCCGACCAGCTGATCAAATCCTGCATGTACTGCGGGGTGTTTGGATCAAGTGCTTCAGTGGCGCAAGGAAGCCCTTTTTCGTTGAGATCAAGCAGTAGCTTACGTGCAGTGCGCAATCCTTTTTCGATATCAAAGCTGTCGTTCATATCAGGGTCATTAATCATGCCTTTCCAGCCAACCGTAGTACGGGGCTTCTCAAAATAGACACGCATGACTACAAATACGCTGTCTTCGATCTCTTTTGCCAATACGGCTAAGCGATCAGCATATTCATGTGCCGCCTTGATATCATGGATAGAACAAGGTCCAATGACCACAAACAATCGTTTGTCTTTGCCGTCCAAGATGTTTTGGATAGTGTTTCGACCGTTTAGGACGGTTTTATAGGCTTCATCTGATAGAGGTAGCTCAGTTTTTAGCTCAGCGGGCGTAATCAAAGGAATAAATTTTTCAATATTCACGTCGTCAATATCTGCATTATGGGTAACTGATGTTGTCATGGTTATATATCGTCTAGCTGATTTATAGGAATATTCATTATGCGGACAAAATGTTTGGTTGACAAGGGTAGTCAGGCAGTTAATTGACTGATAACTGGAATGAGGAATCTAAAACTTAGTTATACTTCCATGCATTTAGGGTGTGTTTTCCAAAATGAGATACGTCTTAGCATTGTATTTAAAACTGCAAATGCACGTTTGGGATTTATTTTTTCTATCTATTAATAACGACTAATCTAAATTTGTACGGTCGATACTCAGATTTTATAGCTTAGGTTTCAGAAATGGAGTCTCATAGCTTAGGTTCTATAAATTGGGTTTCACGTGCGAGTTTAGCTATTTTTATCATCGTCACGTATGATAGCGACATCAGCGGTAGGTGGCTAAAATGTTACTTTAGAGATATGGTAGACAGACCTGTACATCATCTGTGAATACTTATCACTGATTTGTGGCGTTATATTTTATAATAGCGGTTTATTTTTATTCTTTAACACTGAGAGCTTGTCATGACAGATTCTGCTACGTCTCATTCACATACTGATTTAGTCAGCCAGACAGAGGCGGACTCTCAAAGACCGAACAGACACCTCGCACCGCTAGTCATAGGTATCGTGGCAGGCGAAGTGTCTGGAGATAGCTTGGGTGCAGATTTTATGCAGCAGATGAACAATCTGCGTGATGATATCGTCTGGGTTGGTGTTGGTGGTCCCAAAATGCAAGCGCAAGGGCTGCAGAGTATTTTCCCATTAGAGCGTCTTGCGGTGATGGGACTGGTTGAAGTCATGTCACAGCTACCAGATTTGCTCAAAGCGCGTCGCGAGCTACTGAGTGCGTTTGGGGTGGCTAGTATTGATTGGTTTGTTGGTATCGACGCACCAGACTTCAATCTACGGGTATCCAAAAAGCTCAAGCCGCAAGGCGTATTCTGTGTACAGTATGTCAGCCCTTCTATTTGGGCGTGGCGTGAGTCACGTATCCACAATATCAAAGCAGCAACCAATCTGGTGTTGTGCTTGTTTCCATTTGAGCTACCGGTTTATGAGCGTCATAACCATCCGGCGATCTGCGTGGGTCATCCATTGTTACGAACTATCGATCAGACATTGATAGACACACCAATCAATCAGCGCCGCAGCGAGCTCGTTTGGCACAACGATGGATTACAGCAGTTTTTTATTGAACGGTTTGATGATGTGAGTCAGCTTGTTTGTGTGATGCCAGGTTCTCGGCGTGGTGAAATTACGGCTATTTTGCCCTTAATGCTTGATGGTATTCAAAAGTTAATACTGCTAGACCCTAAGCTGTGCTTTATCATTCCGACAGTGGATCAAAACCATCAGTATATTGTCCAAGAGGTTATAGATCAACGCTCAGAGCAGCTACGAGAAGCTATTGTGGTCGTTTATGACGACACCCAACCAGAATTTAGCCAGCAGGCCATGGCAGCTTCAGATATTGTGATGCTCGCCTCTGGGACAGCAACATTGGAGGCGATGCTGCTTGAACGACCGATGGTGGTGGTGTATCAATTAAATAAGCTGACCTATCAGATTGCCAAACGTTTGGTAAAGGTGCCTTATGTGGCATTGCCGAATATACTTGCTGGTGCGCCAATTGTGCCTGAGCTTATACAAGAGCAGGCAAGCGGTGACAATATTTGCCGTACCGTGATGCGTCTACTGCAGCCACGTGCCTATGCTGAACAACTAAAGGATTTACTAGCGACAAAGCAGTCATTACAGCAGCAAAGCAACCATGAACCAGCAAATAGTGTGATTGAGCAGTGGTTTATGCAAAATACTAAGATGATCAATCCTACCTAAACAAGAAAGACTTTTTAACATGATGCCTATTCAGCACAGTACAGATCAACATAGTACGGATCAACACAATATAGAAAACTCAATTCAGACAGTTGATATCAAGATCGAAAATATCGATGTCAAAGGTCAGTATATTCAACTGCTAGCACCCATACATTTATATGGGCAGATGAATACTTCGGAGCTCCTCACTCACTATTTCACCAATGATAAAGAAGCTAAGCAGACAGTACTGCAAATTGGTGTCGATGAAGCAGGGCGTGGACCATTACTGGGGAGCGTTAATGTTGCTGCTACAATACTGCCGCCGATGTGGTCAGGACTGATTGAGGAGCAACCACTCAAAGACACACCATTGTCAATACTGACAGACTCAAAAAAATTGAGTGAAAAAAAGCGAGATATCCTTTATCCGCTGGTCAAACAGCATGCCACAGGGTATGTCATCGCTGACATACCAGCAGCAGTCATCGATCAGGTAAATATATTGCAGGCAACCATGCTTGGTATGCGGCTGTGTACGGAGACGTTATTAAAAATAGTTTTTAAAAGTATTTTAGCGGCCACAGTCGCTGAAGACGCATTGCCTAATAACGTAAAGATTGAGGTGCTGTTCGATGGCAATCGTTGCCCTGATCTGAACCCCGCTATATTTGACGAATTAGATATGACGCTATCTGGCGTTGATTGCCAAGCGTGGGTGAAGGGCGATGCGCGCCATACGAGTATTGCCGCCGCCAGTATATTAGCAAAGGTGAGCCGTGATGAGGCCATGTACAGCCTTGATGCGCAATATCCAGAGTATGGTATTGCTAAACACAAGGGCTACCCGACGCGCGCTCACATGGAAGCAATTGACAGATACGGTGTGCTATCAGCACATAGACGTAGTTTTGCACCAGTACGAAAGTCGCTAGAAAGTAGATAAACGCAAAACAGCGAGCATTTTAATCATCACGAATGTACCGAAATCCCATAACAATCAAGCGACATATATTATGAATTAATAGACTGTTTTCTAGAAATAACGAGCAAAAGTCCATAAAGTATATTACAATATATTCATACCAATACAAAAACCTGTAAAATCAATAACTAAGCTTTGGTTTAATTTTTTATTTCCACTATGATTTATATACATAACTATTTTATAGGATAAAAGATGACAGCTCATATCCCTCAAAAAAACCTCGCTTCAGTACTATTTTTAACAGTGTTTTTAACGGCTTGTGGTGGTGGCGGTGGAGACTCCGATAGCAGCTCTGTACCTAATGACCCACCGAGTGAAACACAAGAAGATATCGTATCAGAACCAATTACTTCAGTACCTATCACAGCGTCGCCCGATGAAGAGGAAGAGTCAGCCGGAGATGTACCAGACAATACAAATAAGGAACCCGTAGACAACAACGCACGAGCAGCATTAAGTGCTAATAATCAATTCAGTCTGGCCAGAACCAGCTGTGGTCTAAGTGGTCTCTCTGGTGATACAAAACTGGACGATATTGCGATTCAGCATGCAAACTATATCAAATATGTATTTGCTAATAGCACACCAACCACCTTCAATGCCCATGTCGAAAATGAAATCAGTGATATTGCTAGCGTCACAGGCGACAACAATCCATTCTTTGGTGGCTTGGACTTCTCAGATAGATTGTTAAATGCAAACTACAGTAATGCACAATATGGTGCGACAGAAAATATCGCTCAATCTGTCTATTACAGCTCAGCAGGTAATTTCTTGAGTGTAGATATGGTGGCAACCTCAATGGCAAAATCATTGCTAGCCGCACCGTATCATCTGCGTTCTTTGATGCTGCCAACGTCGAGTCTGATCGGCACAGGGATGGTTACTTACAAACCTAATGCCAAAAATCCAACCCTTAATCAAGGCTATGTCTTAGTAAGCCATGCCTCAGCGACAAGAGCGACAAGAAATAGGTCCGTATCAGGTGTCTTTACTTATCCATGCGAAGGGGTGACTGGTACAGTAACTGCGCTATATAATGAGTCGCCAAACCCTGTTAGAGGAACTGGTCGCAATTTGCGTACTGATCCTATCGGACAGCCTGTTTATGTGAGTATGCCATCAGCAGATAAAATCAAAGTCAGTAACATCAAGTTCCGTGATACTCAGCGTAATACTGATGTACCGATTCAGTTGATTGATTTTGACAATGATCCGTACAGCAATACCAACTACGAGCTACCAGAGAACGAAGCTTTTATATTACCGTTGACCGATGCACTCAAAAGCTGTGAAGTTAAGCGTCGTGCGGACCAGAGTCAACAATGTGGTCTTTATGGTAATACAAAGTATCAAGTGAGCTTTGATATATTGGTTGACAATCAAGCTTCTGAAACCCAATCATTTACGTTTACCACAGGTCAAGTAAATTATTAGTAGGTAAACTAAAACACCAGTTCGGCTATTGAGACGATAGGGTAGAATAAGGGCTGAAACAGATAACTGGTTCAGCCCTTATTTTGTAAAACACCTTTGACTATCATTGAGCGTGTTATACAACTAATCATTAGCAGTTTTGACTTTAGAACGAGGAGTCTGGCTGTTGCAAAAAGGCTTTTTCATCATTGGTTGAGTCGCGTCCTAACGCCTCGTTGCGATGCGGATAGCGCCCAAATTGATCAATAATTTCTTTATGGCGATACTCAAAGTCCAATGTGGTTGGATCATTCAACTGCTGAAATAGCGGCAGATAACGGTCATGAATCAGTGCTGATTCAGAATGCATAAATGGAATGATGATGAATCTGCGCCACTGCATCGGCAGCGTATCAAAGTAGGGCTGCTGAACCGCTTCTTGTGCCAGTACTATTGCCATACCGTCTTGAGCAAAAGCGTTCGCTTGACCGCGGTATAGGTTGCGTGAAAACTGATCCAACACGATAATCTCTGCTAATCGTCCTGCCAGCGCCGTAACCGAGCTATTACCGTCCAGTGAAGACTCCGCAATACGCCAAGTGACGCATTCACCTTGCACGGCTGCCTGCCAAGTACTATAGAACTTATCCGCTATCTGCTTATCAAAATGATCATTTTGTTCAAACCAACAGGCTTCATTGTCTTCATTAAACCAAAAATCCAACACTGCACGTGCCTCAGGATCGAGATGAGTCAAATCTATGTCTTTTGGGTCTAGTTGAGAAGAATGAGATCGGCTGGCAGAGGTGGAATAATCGGTTGAGAGTGCCATAAGATATTCTAATTATGATGAATTTAGTCTACTATAGCGCAAATATTTATATCTGTCTGTCAAGATACCAACAGCAGAGTGTCTATTAGGTAATCTATTATGAATGCAAAAAATCTAGAAAATTCTACCAACACAACACTACCACCAACCCCATATTATGTGCTCGATGAAGCGGCCATCGTCGCCAATATGAAAATCATCGCGCGTTTGTGTGAGTTGTCTGGAGCCAAGGCATTACTAGCGTTGAAATGTTTTGCTACATGGGGCGTGTTCGATGTGATGCAGCCTTATCTGCATGGTACGACCTCATCGTCGCTCAATGAAGTTAGATTGGGATATGAAACCTTTGGTGATAATACCGAGGCGGGTAGCCAAGATAAAAAAGAAACACATGCCTATAGCGTTGCCTACAGTGCAGATGAACTGCCAGAAGTATTGAGATACGCTGACAAGATTATTTTTAACTCAATCTCTCAGCTCAATGCTTTTAAAGACCAAGCAGCGGCGCAAAATATTCCCGTCGGTTTACGACTAAATCCTAAGACCAGCAACTCATCGTTTTTGATTGCTGACCCTGCGCGTCCATTCAGCCGCCTTGGTGAGCATGACAAAGACAAAATTGCAGCGGTGCTTGGTGATATCACTGGCGTTATGATTCATAACAATTGCGAAAACGACAGCTTTGACGCTTTTAGTGAGAGTTTGGCTGATATTGAAAACAGATTCGGTGATGTATTAGCACAGCTTGAGTGGGTGAGCTTGGGCGGCGGTATTCACTTTATCGCGCCTGATTATCCACTAGAAAAGCTCGCTGACAGATTAAAAGCATTTAGCGAGACGTATGGCGTGCAAGTCTATCTTGAGCCGGGTGAAGCAAGTATCCATGGTGCGGGTACGCTGGTCACTACTGTCCTAGATACGATGCATAATCAAAAAAACTTAGCCGTCGTTGATGCCTCTATCGAAGCACATATGCTTGATTTACTGATTTACCGTGAGTCAGCACCGATTGCTGCGATCAATAATGCTGCTGTTGATATCGCACCTATTGGTAATCCAGCGGAAGCTGCACCGTCTGAAGCTAATGCTGAGTCAGCAGACCATACGATTATCTATGGTCGTTCTTGCTTGGCAGGCGATATCTTTGGTGAGTATGCATTACCAAGTAACTTACAGATAGGGGATGAGATTGCCTTTGGTAATGCCGCAGGCTATACGATGGTGAAGAAAAACTGGTTCAATGGGGTCAATATGCCTGCAATTGTGATTCGTCGTTTGGACGGTCGTATCGATATCCAGCGTGAGTTTGATTACCAAGACTACAAAGCCAGCCTGTCTTAAGGGTTAGTTTTTTAAACAATGCTATTGTCGGTTTGTGATATTTTTAAGTATTAAAAAACAAAGACTTAGTTTGTATTAGTGAGTATTTTAGTATCTCTGCTTTTTATGCATATTTTTTACCGATAAGGGAATAAAAATTGTTATAATCGCCTCGGGCAAATACTGGAGTGGTATTTGCCCGACGGGTGCGTGGGTTTTCCTCGGTCTTCCTTTTTAATTCACGCATATCATTCACTCGTTTCTGTTTTGCATAGCCGCTATCAATGGTATCGACAGGGACACAAAGGAGGATTGTTCATTGAACACAAACCAACAAGCTAAGCCCAACAAAAAAGACGTACTGATCATCGGAGCAGGCGGTGTCGCTCAAGTGGTCGCACATAAATGTGCGATGCACAATGATGTACTTGGCGAGATTCATATCGCCTCACGTACCAAAGACAAATGCGATGCTATCGCGCAGAGCGTAAAAGAAAAAGACAGCTTTAAGCAGGCTGCGGTCTTGCATACGCATCAGGTCGATGCGATGGACAGCCAAGCACTCGTGCAGCTGATACAAGACACAAAAATACAAATACTTATCAATGTTGGCTCGGCATTTATCAATATGACCGTTCTAGAAGCTTGTATTGAGACAAACACGGCATATATAGATACGGCTATTCATGAAGATCCACGTAAGATTTGTGAGACGCCACCTTGGTACAACAACTACGAGTGGCAACGTAAACAGCGCTGTGCAGACAATAATGTCACTGCTATTTTAGGCGCAGGGTTTGATCCTGGTATGGTCAATGCGTATGCGCGTCTTGGCTACGACATGATGGATGCAGGGTCTGTGACGGATATCGACATCATTGATATCAATGCGGGCAGCCATGGCAAATACTTTGCGACTAACTTTGACCCAGAGATCAACTTCCGTGAGTTCACCGGTACGGTTTATTCTTGGCAAGACAGCAAGTGGCAGTCTAATAAGATGTTTGAAGTCAAACGTACGGATGACCTACCAGTTGTAGGCGTGCAGAACAGCTATCTGAGTGGTCATGATGAAGTTCATTCATTGTCAGCCAATTTAGATGTACCAAACATCCGTTTTTGGATGGGTTTTGGTGAGCACTATATCAACGTATTCACCGTGCTACAGAGCCTAGGACTACTGTCTGAGCAGCCAGTAATGACGGCTGAAGGTCAAGAAGTAGTACCGTTAAAAGTTGTAAAAGCCGTACTACCAGATCCAAGCTCGCTGGCACCGAACTATACAGGCAAGACCTGCATTGGTGACAAAGTCAAAGGCAAAATCAATGGCGTTGAGACTGAAGTGTTTATTTATAACGTCTCAGATCATAAAGATGCTTACAACGAAGTGGGTAGCCAAGGTATCTCATATACCGCAGGCGTACCCCCTGTTGCGGCAGCCATGCTAGTTGCAACTGGCGAATGGGATGCAGGCAAGATGGTCAACGTCGAAGAGTTAGATGCCAAGCCATTTATCAATTTACTCAATAAGATTGGTCTGCCAACGCGTATCAAAGATAGCGAAGGTGATAGAGCACTTGAGTTTGATATTTAGTTAGCGAGTTTTATTTAGAAAAGCCTATCTATAAAAGATAGGCTTTTTTGTGTCTAGTTTTTACTATAATTCATTAGGATTATATTCTCTCAACGCCGCAATACGATCATCCAATGTTGGGTGTGAGCGGAATAGATTGGCAATACTAAAGCCTTGCGTTTGTCCTGATGAGATCGCAAACGCTTTCATACTCTCAGGCATTTGATCTGGTCGCTGTGCGGAAGGACGCAGAGCATCAAGCGCACTGATCATTTTTTCGCGGCTGGCAAGTTTTGCCCCCATTTGATCCGCACGGAATTCACGTAAGCGTGAGAACCACATCACGATGGCAGACGCCAAAAACCCAAGCAAAATATCCATCACAATACTGGTGATAAAGTAACCGATACCTGGGCGATCACTGGTGTTTTTGAACACAGTACGGTCCACGAAGCTACCGATAATGCGCGCAAAGAACATCACAAACGCATTGACCACGCCTTGAATGAGCGCAAGGGTTACCATATCACCGTTTGCCACATGACCAATTTCATGCGCCAATACGGCTTCGACTTCATCTTGATTCATATTCTGTAGTAGACCAGACGAAACCGCTACTAGCGCTTTATTCTTATTCCAGCCAGTCGCAAAGGCATTTGGCTGCGAATTATTAAAAATACCAACCTCAGGCATACCGATGTTTACCGCTTGTGCTTGTTTTGCCACTGTATCGACCAACCATTGCTCAGTTGGGTTACGTGCGGATTCTATCACCATCGTACCCGTGGATTTTTTGGCCATCCACTTTGATATAAAGAGTGACACCATTGAGCCAACCATACCGTAGATACCGCACATAACAGCAAGACTGACATAGTTTAGCCCACCTGCCGTGTATACACCGCCAATCCCAAAAAATCTGGACAGTATCCCAAACACAATGCTAAAGACCACGATCACGGCCAAGTTGGTCAATAAAAATAATCCAATACGCATCATGACGCTAATTTCCTATTTAAAGTGTTGGTATGGCCTAGATAGACGGTTATCTAAGAGGTTTGTTTGTTATGATAGATTTTACTGTGGTTTTATCTGTCATACCATTTTAATAATGTCAAAGTGCTAAAATAATTATGTTGTCCCAACAATCTAGGTATATTAGCTCGTTGCCAAGACTGGTTAGCTACAGTACAACATCACCGAAACTATTGCCTATTGATCTAAGTATTAAGTTTTGGTCAACTATTTCTTATTTTGATTTCTCCGAAGATAATGATGACCAAGGTTAATCTTTAAAAATTAAAAAAATGAGAACATCCCATGCAACTAGAAATAAATATTATAGACGCCTTCACTGACACTTTGTTTAAAGGCAATTCCGCTGCGGTTATTGTGACAGATGAATGGTTAGATGATGCTTTGATGCAGTCTATTGCGTCTGAAAATAACTTGTCTGAAACGGCTTTTATCGTTGTTGATGACAAAGGTTTTTATCATATTCGTTGGTTTTCACCACTGACTGAAATTGACTTCTGTGGTCATGCGACCTTAGCTTCTGCTTACGTGCTGTTTAAGAAAAACCCGAACGTAAAAGTTATTCAATTTTCAGCCAAAGCAGTTGGTATACTTACCATTGTCCAAACAGAATCAGGCAAGATACAAATGGATTTTCCCAATACAATGCCTGAAAAAATTGATGAGATTCCTGATAGCTTATTGGCAGGGCTTTCTATTGTGCCTGCTGAAGTCTATCGCAATACTCAAGCGTATTTTGTTATCTATGACTCTGAATCCGACGTATTGAATGTTGTGCGTGATAATGACAAATTGAAGCAGCTAGCACCTTACGATGTGGTGGTAACTTGTGAGGCAACCTCAGAAAATTATCAGGATTATGATTTTGTCTCTAGATACTTTTGGCCAGCAAATGGCGGTGACGAAGACCCAGTGACTGGTTCGGCTCATACTGGGCTTGCACCTTTGTGGGCAGAGCGTTTGGGCAAAAGCGAATTGATTGCCTATCAAGCATCTAGCCGAGGCGGCGCGCTTGACTGTACTGTGGTAGGGGATAGAGTACTCATTTCTGGCAATGCCGTACCTTATCTTACTGGATTTATCACCGTTGAGGAGTAGATAGGTTTGACAGAATTAAAAACCGTTGGGTTGTTTGCGCTGACCGCATTGGCTGAGATTGCAGGGTGTTATCTGCCTTATCTGTGGCTGCGAGAAGGCAAGTCAATCTGGCTGCTAATACCTGGCGCGCTGAGTTTAGTCGCGTTTGTTTGGCTGCTGTCATTACATCCGACCGCTGCAGGTAGGGTTTATGCAGCCTATGGCGGTGTATATATTTTTATGGCAATACTATGGTTATGGGCTGTCGATGGTATTCGTCCGACTTCATGGGACATAATAGGTGCTGTGGTCGCGCTACTTGGCATGGCGATCATTATGTTTGCGCCGCGTAGTGCCTAGGGCATGTCTTCAATTCAATCGATGGTCGTCTAAATGGACTAAAAATGACTAAATTTTGCCAAACCGCGTCAAATAGCTGGATATTATCGAGACTATTTTCCTTGTTTGACGGCAATTTATCTCATTTCTATGACCATTTTTAAAATGAAGACACACCCTAGTTAGTAAATAGCCACTAATAAAAAACGGTTCGCCAAATGATCGCATTTGATGAACCGTTCTATATGATTAGTATCTATATATAAAATTAGTGCTTGTCTCGGATACTGCCATTATTGCCGTCTTTCTTAGCTTGTTTGGCGGCTTTTTTCTCTTTAGCTGTTAAAAGCGGCTTCTTTTTGATGTTCTTCTTGCTGTCTTGACCCTTACTCATGGTAACTCCTTTGTAGATAACGCATACAACCCGTTAAGCCAATTGAGCTGACTTAAAGTAAGTATGGTGACAATTAACATTGTCGCTTACTGAATCGAGTATAGGCTTAAGCGTTAGTAATAGATAGCACTCGCACAATTCGCCTACGATTTATTTCTTCTACTTTCTTTAGCAAAATCATTGTGTTAGCCAAATCACATTACAGCTAATTTGTTCAATCAATCATGGTATTTATAAGTGCTTACTTACGGATACATAGCGATTTGCTATAATGGCTAAAAGCCGATGAATAAACGCGGCAAACTTTTATTTATTAACATTTAGCACCATCGTGCTCACTGTTTTGGTCACCCTATTATGCGTATACGTAAACTGTTTAAATTCGAAAATGCTCACATTGTTCGTAATTGTAGCTCTGAGCGTTGCAAGCACTCAATTCATGGTCACAGCTATCAGATTGAGCTTATTTTAGAGGCTAATCGTTTAGATCATGGGCAAATGGTTTATGATTTTGGGCTGCTAAAATCTTCGATCAAAGACATTATCGACAGCTTTGACCATGCGATTTGTTTTTGGAACAAAGACGATCCTGAGTATGTTGCAGCGTGTAAAAAATTCAGCGCGCGCTGGATAAGTCTGCCAGTATCTCCATCGGCAGAACAGTTCTCACGTGTGATATTTTTCTGGGCGCAAGAAATACTGCGCCAGACGCAGATGCAAAATGGCGAAGCAGATGTTAGTGTTTATTCAGTGATTGCTCATGAGACGGCGACAGGCTACGCGCAGTGTTTCGCTGACGATGTGACAAACGAGCAAATGGGTAAGCTGGTCTTAGAGGACTTTGAATTTAGTGAGCAAGTTCGTACTGAATGGACTGACTCTGATCTGTATGCCAAGCTGATTCGCGGTGAAAGCTTTACTAATCCAACGGTGACGATGCAAGTACAGGCAGGTTCAGACTAATGCATAACGACCAATCAATAAAAAATAGTTGCACTGTGCAAACGCTGATACTGAACTCTGAGCAAGATACACAGTTATTGGCCAAGCAACTGGCAGCATTGCCATTAACGGGTAGTGTGTGGCTGGCAGGGGATTTGGGTGCTGGTAAAACCACCTTAACGCGTTACTGGTTGCAGGCACTTGGTCATACTGGTGCCGTAAAGAGCCCGACATATACTTTGGTTGAGCCGTATAGTATCCAGCAAAATAATGGTACAACCAAGCCTGTCTATCATGCAGACTTATACCGTCTCCAAGATCCAGAAGAGCTTTCTTTTATTGGCTTTGATGAATATTTAGATGAGCCTGAAGCACTAGTTATCATCGAATGGGCAAGCCGCGCTGATGGCTATCTACCATTGCCAACCTTGTATATTGATATGACGCAAGATGAAAGCGATGGTACGGAAAATGACGCCCGCCAAGTGATACTACGGTTATCGAAGACAGGACAAGCACAAGGTGTAGATCTAACAAACTTGCAAATCTAAACAATGCTTACCAATGCGCTCCAAACTTTCCAAAACATGACAGTCAATAATGCCAGATAGCCATTCCTATATCCGTATCAAAAAACTATCACCGCTGCTGATCAATCAACTAGCAGCAGGTGAGGTCGTGACGCGTCCAGCCGCAGTAGTCAAAGAGCTGCTTGAAAATGCCATTGATGCAGGCGCGACCAATATTGACGTGCGCATCACACAAGGTGGTATGGGTACGATAGAAGTGGTAGATAATGGTACAGGTATATATCCTGACGATATGGTCATGGCTATCACGCGTCATGCTACCAGCAAAGTCGCTGATGTTGCCAACTTGCACGGTATCACGACGCTGGGTTTCCGCGGCGAAGCGTTAGCGGCGATGGCTGCTGTCTCTCGTTTAAGTTTGACGAGTAGCCATGATGATAGTGGCATTGGTCGCCAATTACAGGTCGCTGGTGTGCTGGATGATACGCCAAAACTGACGCCAGTCGTGCATAATCGTGGTACAACCATTATCGTAAAAGACCTATATTTTAATGTGCCTGCACGCCGTGGTAACCTGAAATCTATTGCGACTGAGTTTGGTCATATCGAGACGATTGTTCGCGAAGTTGCACTAGCGCGAGCTGATGTTGCCTTAACACTATGTCATGATAATAAAAAACGGCTATCGCTCTCTGCAAGCAACCACAGTAGTAGTGACAATAAACGTTTGCCACTATCGCGTCTAGAGCAAGCCACTGGTATGGCACTAACGGATGATGCGATCAATATATCGATAGATTTATCGAGCCTTATACAACAACCCATAGCGTACGATAATATGGTGACAAGCCAAGCCTCGATTAGCGGTTGGCTGTGGCCGATGCATCATGAGCAAACGGCCTTACCGAAGCTGATTTATGTGAATGGGAGATTGGTAAAAGAGGCCTTGATTAGTAACCAGATGCGTCAACTGGCTCAGAGCGCCCAGCTGGCAAGTGTGGGTTACGCGCTTTATTTTGAATTACCAACCCAGTGGTTAAATATCAATGTTCATCCATCGAAACAGCGTATCAAAATAAGCCCACTTAATAACATCATGGCGCATTTAAGCCATACGATCCGCACTCAGTTGAAAACGATTGAGACGGTCAAGACCACATCTACGCCGATGGTTGATACTGCTGAAGAGGTTTGCTCAGAGCTACCAGATGGTAATGCTTTGATGGGTGGCTCACTTACAGGTCGCTCGTCTGAAATGTTCACATCGAGTACGCAGCCTACAGATACTCACAGACGTCGCCCGCGAGTACAGTCTGTTAGGCAGTCCTATCAGTCAGATCCAACAAGATCAAACCCAATAGAAACATCCTCTCAAAAATCAACACATTCTCACATTAGTGATTCAACAGATCAAAATAATAGTGACGCTCCACATTATTCTGCTGAAATGAAACTGCGCGCATTTTCATTACCAGTTTGCTTAGATATCGTGACTGGTTTGGGTAACGTGGTAACCGCTACGTCTATTAACTCGAACATAGATGACAATACATTGCCTTGGTTGCTATTTTACAACCAAGGTCAATGTCTATTAGTAAGTGTCAAAGACTGGCAGTCCAAGGTGAATCAATTATTTGAATCGCAATTATTCGATAGCAAAGCATTTAATCAAAATCAAATGCCAAACAGTGCTAGCGATATCAATCAACAACTCAATGAGATCAACTCTCAAATGTCTGCACAGGACTCTATAATGTTTGAGACCGATCTCACTGAGATACTAAAAAATAGTTCGCTCAAAGTCATAGACAGCAGCCGTCTAGTAGCGTTGATGCTATCTTCAAAATCATAGCTGTTAAACTGAGCTTCACTTTTGCCATCCTCACTTGACTAAAGGCAACGCCATGTATTCCTCGTCTGATAACGTATCTCAAAACTTGCCGGATAACAGTGTAGTGTGTCTAATGGCACCAACCGCTAGCGGCAAAACAGCATTGGCATATGAGCTATACGATACGGGGCGTTATGAGCTGATTTCGGTAGACTCAGCACTCATATATCGTGACATGAACATTGGTACGGCCAAGCCAACAGCGGCTGAGCTGGCACGCTATCCTCATCATTTAGTTGACATCATTGACCCTACACAAAGCTATAGCGTTGCTGAATTCGTCACTGATGTGGCACGCCTTATTGATGAGTGTCATGAGCGCAAAAAGATACCGCTGTTGGTAGGTGGTACAATGATGTATTACATGGCATTACTCGATGGGTTATCTCCAGTGCCTGATAGTGATGATAGTGTACGTGCGCGCGTCGAACAATGGCGCCAGCAAGAGGGGATTTCGGCACTGTATGACTATCTGGGTAACATTGACCCGATAAGTTATGAGCGTTTGAACGCTACTGATACCCAGCGTATTACCCGCGCGATTGAAGTCTATTTGCAGACAAATAAGCCGATAAGTGAGTGGCAGCGTCAACCAAAACAAGCGCTGGCACATAATCCAGCTCAGCAGTGGTATGCGTTATCGGTTATGCCTGAGCGTCCATGGCTGCACGTACGTATTGAACAACGTCTAGATATTATGTGGAATGAGGGGCTAGTAACTGAGGTTATTGGCTTACTTGAGAAATATTCGTTGACACCTAACATGCCGTCGATGCGCTGCGTCGGCTATCGACAAGTATTAGAGTATTTGGTTCGCATTGATCATGAGATATTTGATAAACCGCACTTAGAGAAAGCTCAGTTTTATGACGCTTTTGAAGAGAATGATAGTCTAACCAGAGAAAACAAATCGCAATATGGCATGATGCAATCAACTGCTCAGTCAATGCCAACAACTCACGAGGCTGAGGCACTTGCTTGTCAGGAAATGCAAAATAAGGCATTATATGCTACGAGACAGCTGGCCAAGCGTCAGTACACATGGTTACGAAAAGTTATGCAGTTGCCTAATACTTCGTTAGATAACGCAGTAGGTTGTGACCCCACTACCGAACTTATTGATAGTAATATAGTGTTGCAAACATTTGCTACAATGGCGCAGGCAAGAGACTACTTATACAAATAGATATATAAATATAATTTTTGACTGTTAATTTATTGTGCGCATATCATGTGTACGATTCACTACTATAACGAATACCACGTATGTATAAGAAAGTAATCACAATTAGTTTCAAAAACTAGCATAGATAGCTGTTATACTTTGAATTGGCTGAAAATGGAGCAAGGCACAATGCTTCTTGCCAAATTTCTAAGCCACAAACCAGTAATAATTGACTTTTGTAGATAAAAATAATTAATGAAATAAGTAGTTACTTACTTATTTACAATAACAATGTATTCGCGATAAAGTGGAATCACTTAAGAGCAACCAATATTGATTTAGATACGTTTTACAAAGAAAAAATACCATTGTATCTACCTTTTAGCCATTATAATTAAATTGACACTTAGAATAATTGGCATCCAAAACATAACTATATAATATTTAGGAGAGATTTCATGTCAAAAGGACAAACTTTACAAGATCCATTCTTGAACTCACTGCGCAAAGATCGCATTCCTGTCTCTATTTTTTTGGTCAATGGCATTAAGTTGCAAGGTCAAATTGAATCATTCGATCAGTATGTTGTACTTCTAAAAAACACTGTCAGCCAAATGGTATACAAACACGCGATCTCAACAGTTGTACCTGCACGCAATCCACGTAGCAGTACAACGACAGGCTCTACTACACAACCTCAAAGTGCGGCACCAGCTGGCTACCAAGGCGGTGGGTTTGAACGTGGTAGCAATTCTGCTGGTGGGTTTGACGAACGCGGTTTTGCTTCTAACCGTAGTGGGTTCAACCGTGGTGGTTTTAGCCAAGGTCAAGAACGTGGATTTGAACGTGGTAGCTTTGGTCAAGGTCAGGATCGCGGTTTTGAGCGCGGCGGCTTTGGTCAGGATCGCGGCTTTGATGCATCAATAGACAATACAGGCTTTGAAAACAAGCCAGATGATGGATCAAATGACAGCAACAGCTAAATAGCTATATGATCTTAGTGTGCTGCATAAAATACACTATCAAGCTATGATGTATCCATTGAAGACCTGCTACGATAGTGGGTTTTTTTTATATCAACAGGTTCATGGCTGTTAGGAAAGCTATTAGACTGTGACAGTATTATAAATCTTGTAGACCATTATTAATATGAAGCAGAGTATAGTAAAATACTATACTGATTCACCATAAAAATAGAGCAGATTCATGAGTGATACTAAAAATAATTTGACCCATGAGCAATTCATTACTACTGCTATCGAAGCGATCAATACCGAGATATCCGCATTGGCGTTACTGACAGAGCAGATCGATGATCGGTTTGCACAAGCATGCGATATTATTTTGGCTTGTCAGGGTCGCGTTGTAGTCACTGGCATGGGTAAGTCAGGATTGATTGGACGTAAAATAGCAGCGACTTTTGCATCGACTGGTACGCCTTCTTTTTTCATGCATCCTGGTGAAGCGGGGCATGGCGATTTGGGCATGCTCGTAAAAGGTGATGTGCTGCTTGCTATTTCAAACTCTGGTGAGTCTGATGAGATCAAAATGCTTTTGCCAGTGGTCAAACACCTTAATATACCCCTAATCAGTATCAGTCGTGATAAGCGCGGTATGCTACCACGAGCCGCTGATATTGTGCTGACGCTTGGTCAGTCACAAGAAGCTTGCCCACTCAACCTTGCACCTACGTCGAGCACGACCGCTACCTTAGCACTTGGCGATGCTCTAGCGGTGGCTTTAGTACATGCGCGAAATTTCACGTCTGAGGACTTTGCACTATCGCATCCAGCTGGTGCCTTGGGTCGTCAGTTATTAACGCGTGTCGCAGACTTGATGCATACCAAATCAGAAGACCTACCGCTAATCGATCAGCAAGCACCATTACAGCAAGCGCTATTTACAATGTCTGCTGGACGCTTAGGCATGACAGTAGTGACTGATGATAGTGATAAAGTTGTTGGCGTATTCACTGATGGTGATTTACGCCGCGGCTTAGAAAAAGGCATTGATCTACAAACACCTATGCATAAAGTGATGGTCAGCAACCCACGCCGTGCTAACAAAAGCATGCGTGCATCGGATGCTTTGAGCGTCATGAATGAAAATGGTATCAGTCAATTACTGATTATCGATGATGAAGACCATCTAGAAGCAATTATTACCGTACATGATTTATTACAAGCTGGTGTTAAATAATACTATCGATCGTCGATGATGTGACAAGATAAAATACTCAGTAACACAGCCGTCAGGATGAGAAAAATAATGCAAGACTTAATAAAAAAAGCTGGACAAGTAAAGCTATTGGTTATGGATGTCGATGGGATTTTATCCAACGGTCAAATCATCTATGATGCTAATGGTATCGAGACCAAAGCATTTTCGGTGCATGATGGCGTAGGTGTTAAGTCTCTCGCGCGTTATGGTATTTTGACCGCTATTATTACTGGTCGTAGTAGTGCGATGGTAAATAAACGAGCTGCAGAGATGGGTGTTAACCATGTGGTACAAGGACGTGATGACAAGCTCATTGCATTAAACGAGCTGTTATCGTCTCTAGATCCTGAACTTAACATTACTGCTGACGACTGTGCTTATATGGGTGATGATTTACCAGATATCAAAGCGATGCAGACAGTGGGTTTTGCTGCGACAGTGCCAAACGCGCATGCAGAGGTCATTAAGCGTAGCGATATGGTGACCACTAGAGCGGGTGGTACTGGCGCAGTACGTGAGATATGTGACCTCATCTTAAAAGGACATGGACATTATCAAGACTTTATCGCGAGCTATACGCTTGATGAAGCTCAAACTCAGGATAAACAGTCGTGAATACACGTGTTTTAATTGTACTAGCATTAATCATTGCAGGCATTGCTGGTTGGTTTTTTCAGCAGCAGGGCGACGTAACGCCGCCAGTCAATATTGAAACGACAGATGTCGATTATGAAGCCACTGACATCAAAGCAGTCCAAACGAATGATGAAGGCGAAACTGAGTATGAGCTTACTGCTGAATCTTTAACTCATAATCCTGAAACCGATCAAGATGAGATGTCAGGTATCACGATGAATTGGGAGCCATCAACAGAACAGCGTTATCGTATTCAAGCGGGCACTGCCGCTATCAGTCAACAGACAGGGGAGTTAAGCCTGTCAGGTGGTTTTACATTGGTGAGCGAAGGGAATAAAGACGCATCCGATATCGAGCCGATAAAAGTGACGGGTACTACGCTAAAAGGCAATACAAAGTCAGGTCAAGTCTACAGTGAAGAACCCGTCCAAATCGAACAAGGCATGAACCGCTTTGAAGCGTCTAGTATGACAGCCAATCTTGAAACAGGTGAGTATGAATTTGGTCAAGTCGCGGTCGCTTTTATGCCAGCTGATCGTCAAGATAAAGCATTGTTTTAACCCATAACCTTTTTATCCATTATGTGAAAATAGCAGCTAGCATGACGTTTGCAATTTCTATCACGAATTATGAAATGAGCCATTATATGAAATCTAAATTTTTGCCTGCTTTACGTGCATCATCACGCTGCTTACACAACTTACGTACCGTGCCAGTAGTTATGCTATTAGCGCTACCGTTATATAGTCATGCATTACCATCAGATGCCAATCAACAAATAAAATTGCTAGCGGATAAGGCTACTTATAGCGAGCGTACTGGTGTCACCAGTTATTCAGGTAATGTCATCATTACTCAGGGTACATTTAAGATGACTGCTGATAACATCACTGTCAATCTCTCTCAGCAACGTAGTATCAACTCAGCGGTAGCAACAGGTCGTCCAGCCACTATGCAGCAAGTGGTCACGCAAGAAAAAGGACTGGCTAAAGGTCAAGCCAATAAGATTGATTACAATGCAGTATCCGGCATCATCACGCTAACGGGAAATGCTAAGCTGGTACAGAATGGGGCAAGTTTTGCTGGTAATGTAATTCGTTATAGCTTAAAAGCTGGTGATGTGGAAGCAACTGCTGGTGGTAATCAACGAGTAGAGCTCGTGTTCCCGCCTAACAACAATACTAGCCAAAGCGGTGTACGCTAGTCTATGCCAGTATGGTCGTAAGATTAAAATATGAGCAGCTAAACAAGGCTTTGGCAGTGCTTGAATTTTGTGAAAGTAAGAGTGAGCTATGAGCGATAATAAAAATACAAACCCTTCAGCATTGAATACCAATACGGCACCTGTCGCTCGATTGACGATGCAAAACTTAGGCAAACGTTATGGTAAACGCTGGGTCGTCAAAGACGTCTCGTTTTCTGTTGAGCAGGGCCAAGTTGTCGGGCTATTAGGTCCCAATGGGGCAGGTAAAACCACCAGTTTTTATATGGTAGTCGGATTGGTCAATATGGATAAGGGCCGCGTCACTCTTGGGAAAATGGACTTATCCAAATATGCTATGCATGAGCGTGCTCGTGCTGGCATTGGATATTTGCCTCAAGAAGCATCGATATTTCGCAAGCTCTCTATCGAAGACAACATATTAGCCATCCTGCAAACTCGTACAGCGTTAAGTAAAGCTGAGCAGCAGCAGGAGCTTGAAAAACTGATTGGTGAGTTCCATTTAGAACATGTACGTACATCGCTGGGGATGAGCGTATCAGGCGGTGAGCGTCGCCGCTGTGAGATTGCTCGTGCACTGGCAGCTGATCCTAAGTTTATCTTATTGGATGAGCCGTTTGCAGGTGTAGATCCTATTTCTGTCGGTGACATCAAAGACGTTATCTTAACACTGAAAAACCGTGGTATCGGTGTTTTGATCACTGACCATAATGTTCGTGATACATTAGCCATCTGTGAAAAAGCTTATATCGTTTCAGAGGGTGCGATCATCGCTGAAGGAACGTCGTCTGAAGTATTGGATAATGATTTGGTAAAATCCGTCTATTTGGGTAAGGACTTTCAAGTATAGTCTAAGAACCTAATATTTTTTTCTCATACCTATATCTCTACAGACTGCTGGATCTAGTATTGTGAATTGACCCATAAGACCAGCAGTAAGCACATTTCCTATAGCTATAATAGCAACCATAATACTTATACGTTGAATATTAACCCATCTATAACACACAGCCTATAACGTTAATGGCTGAGTATTCTATCTCTTTAACGCTTACAAAAACATATCGATACTTCATTCATTATTCTCGACTAACCACCTGAATAAGGCTCATTATTTATGGCAAAAAATAAAAGCAGTTATGTCTGTCAAGAGTGCGGTGCGCATTTTGGCAAATGGGCAGGGCAGTGTACAGATTGCGGCGAATGGAATAGCTTGGTTGAAGCACCAAATGTCAGCATGCCGCATCATAATAAGAGTAGTGCAAAGTCTACACCGAATCGCCCCACACCTCGTAATACGGGTGCAGCAGCTGGTAACTACTCAGGTACTCATAGTGCGGTCATGCCACTTAATGCAGTAAGCGTCACGTTAGATACCCGCTTGCCAACAGGCATCAGTGAGTTTGATCGAGTGCTGGGCGGCGGGTTAGTAGCTGGTTCTGTCGTGCTAATCGGTGGCGATCCTGGTATTGGTAAGTCAACTATATTGTTGCAAACAGCGACCAATATGGCACGTGCTGAATCACTAGCAGGGAGTGCGCTATACGTCACAGGTGAGGAGTCACTTGCTCAGGTGGCCATGCGTGCTAAGCGCCTAGACCTACCTGCTGATAGGCTTCGTGTATTGGCAGAGACCAATGTGGAAACTATTTGTGCCGCCTTGACCCAAGAGCAGCCAGCCATCGCTATCATTGACTCTATTCAGACCATATATACCGATGCCATCAATTCAGCACCAGGTGGTGTCAGCCAGATTAGAGAGTCTGCTGCTATCTTGACACGCTATGCAAAACAAACAGGCACTGCGCTATTTTTAGTCGGTCACGTGACCAAAGAAGGTACATTAGCAGGTCCACGTGTGCTTGAACATATGGTTGATACGGTACTGTACTTTGAAGGTCAGTCTGACTCACGCTTTCGAATGATTCGCGCGGTCAAAAACCGCTTTGGCGCTGTAAATGAGCTAGGGATTTTTGGTATGACTGATATGGGGTTAAAAGAAGTTGCCAATCCATCAGCCATATTTTTGAGTCGTTATGATAAGCCTGTTGCCGGATCTGTGGTCATGGTTAGCCGTGAAGGTACAAGGCCTTTACTGGTAGAAGTACAGGCATTGGTTGATGACTCTCAAGGCTCACCGAGACGGATGGCATTGGGACTAGACTTTCAGCGTTTGTCGATGCTGCTCGCGGTTATGCATCGTCATGGCGGTATTCATACCAGTGGGCAAGATGTCTATGTCAATGTTGTAGGCGGTGTCAAAGTTATAGAGACGGGGTCTGACTTAGCGGTGTTGTTGGCATGCGCCTCAAGTATTAAAGAAAAACCGTTACCCTCGTCATTAGCAGTGTTCGGTGAAGTCGGTCTCTCTGGTGAAATTCGCCCAGTACCTAATGGGCAGGAACGTCTGAAAGAAGCGATGAAACATGGATTTAAGCATGCGATCATTCCAAAGGCCAATGCACCTGCTAAAGGTGCGCCACAGTTTAAAGGAATTAATGTAATCGCAGTTGAACGTCTTGATGATGCTATCGAAAGCGCGTTTGAATTATAGTTAATGTTAAGACGTATGATTGACTTTGTACAAAATAACATCCCACCATAAAAAAGCGCCTAACTCATCATGAGCTAGGCGCTTTTATCTATCTGATTTGTATGGCTCTGATTCAGCTAAGTGGCTAAATGCTTGGCTCGAAACTAAGGACCTGAAACACGCTCAATCGCGACATTGCCCACACCTTTACTCGTAATACCGAGTTTTTTGGCAGCGCCGTAAGATAAGTCTAATACACGGTTGCCATGGAATGGACCACGATCATTAACTTTTACGACAACGCTTTTGCCATTGGTTTTGTTAGTAACTTTGACATAGCAGTTCAATGGTAGTGAACGATGTGCTGCTGTTAGGGCATTCATATCGAAGGTTTCACCACTGGCTGTTTTGCGACCATGAAACTTACGACCATACCAAGAAGCTAGACCTGTTTGCTTAAACTTGCTCACTGAATTAGAGGCGACAGCTGTCAGACGTTCTAATACGTCTTCATCATTGGTGACCTGTGTCGTATCGCTAGCCAATAGAGAGCTGCTAAGCGCTAATGAGGTGGGCTGACGTGCTGATTTGACCAAACTTGATGCACCATCATGTTGACGGCTAAGCTCACCAAGTACACGATCGATATGGGAGGCGTTATCTTGCGTAATCATTGCAAGGGAGGTTTTGGCTTCCACAGCATTTACATTTGTAGCAACTGCAGATCCAGCAAATAAAACTGCTGACATAGTAAGTAAACCAGATAAACGCTTATTCATAAATACCTCTATAGCTTATACATCAAAACCTAGCTCTAAATTTTTTAGATGGAGAATGATAATGTTAGAGTGAGCTAACTGTAATTTATTCTCTGAAGTCTTTATTAACGTGTCAGTCTATTGACGATTAATGATAAGACCTTTATAGGTTTTCATATATGGTAATGTTCATTTTATGATCATAAGTAACGGTAAAAGCTCTTAATGTTACTTAGGTCATGCTCAAATGATAGTTAGTGATATTTATTAGATAATTATATCTAGCTTTAGAAGTAAATATCACTATACGTCGTATCTACAAAATGTCCGATATGAAAACTTTCCGATAGCGCTAAATTAATGAGTGGTTTAAATATGATTACGTGATGCTTTGTTGTTAAACCGTTAATTAAGTAGTGTATTTGAAAGCCTCAAATCGACAAGATGACAACTATACGGCCGGGCTACAACTCAAATATAATTAAATGCAAAGTTTGTTAGTAGCTATGTACTGGTTATGTATCGAAGTACAGTAAATGAGGTTAACGCAATTTTTTATAAAAAACAAGGAATAAAATATTTTAGCCTTAGTTTATAATCAAATAATGTTGGAAAAATACCTGCTTGCTAACCTATCTTATAAGTAATTAAATAACAACAGCTTATATAGCATACGGAGTCGAATATAGAGTATTCTGAGCACAAATTATGTCCTATTTATTAAAAGTAACAAAATATTAACGACCGTGAAGCTATCAATATACTAGGGCTTTTTGTAGTAGAACACAAAGATGGAATGTACAGAATATAAATGGTTATATGGTAAGCCTGTATGGATATTTCAAGGGTTGAGTGCTGGTTTATACCATATAAGATATTGATTTATAAAGTATTAAATTGATAGCTACCACTGGTTAGCCAGACTTGTGCGTATGAATGGACATGAGCAAACCAAATCCTGCCATCAAAGTCACAATAGCAGTACCACCATAACTAATAAAAGGTAGAGGGACACCAACGACAGGCAAAATACCGCCAACCATACCGACATTAACGAATATGTATACGAAAAAAGACATGGCGATAGCACCTGCTAATAGCCTGCTGTAGACGTCAGGGTGAGTTAGCGCAATATAAAGGGCGCGTGTTAGTAGGCAAGAGTAAATAAACATGAGTAGCATGACGCCCATCAGACCGAACTCTTCAGAGAAGGCAGCGATAATAAAGTCAGTATGTCCCTCTGGTAAAAAATGCAAATGTGACTGTGTGCCTTCCAAGTAGCCTTTTCCCGTAAGACCACCTGAACCAATAGCGGTCTTTGACTGAATGATATTCCATCCGGCGCCTTGTACGTCAGCCTCAGGATTGAGTAGGGTCAATACTCGCGTACGCTGATAATCATGCAATAAAAAATTCCATGCAAACGCAATAAAGGGTATCGCCAAAACAACCGCAGCAGAAATAAGGCGCCAAGATAGCCCCGCTAAGAACAGCACAAAGATACCGCTTGCTGCTACCAATAGTGATGTGCCAAGGTCCGGTTCTTTTGCAATCAATAGTACAGGAACGATAATGAGCGCCAAGGTAATGGCAATACTGGATGCTGAGGGTGGCAGATCACGTTTTGATAAAAACCAAGCACACATCATAGGCATACCAAGTTTCATGAATTCTGAGGGTTGCACACTGCCAAATCCAGGTATTCTAATCCATCGCTGGGCACCCATACGCACCTCACCGATGACATCTACTAGCACCAATAGTATAAGTCCTAGTACATAAAATACAGGCGTGAAGGTGCGATAGAGACTGGGCGGTATCTGAGCCATAATAAACATGACTATGAAAGCCACACCGTAACTCACCATCTGGCGTATGACCATACCCACATCCTGACTGGCCGCGCTATACAAAATCGTCAAGCCAATACAACAAACCGTTAGCAATAACAAGGTCAGCCACGGATCGATATGAATACGCTGCCACAGCGTCGGTGCATGACCCTGACCTAGGTGATGGCTTTGACGTGAAAAACGGTATTGAGGATTAGAAGACATAGGCAGAGTTTGACTAGCAATTAGGTAAGAGGGAGACGTCGTCTAAAATGTCTGATAAGACTGTGGTTTATCTATTTTATTAAAAACTATAGAAAAAACAGTGAGTCGATTTTTAACATCTAGGCAATAAAGTCACATAATTATAAAGATTATGAGGATAAGTGTTAATTACGAATAGCATGCCTCAGATTAGAGGCGATAGTTTAGCCTGCTTGCTGAAAATTTGATAGTATCGATAAAACGTTTTTAGCGGTAGATTCCTGCAATGATAAAATCAAACAACCATAACCGTAGGCAGTTTAGCCAGTCTATTATGGCACTAATTGTCTTTGCAAGCAGTGTCAGTGTACATGCCGCTATTATAAGTGATAATAGTGAGCGCCGTATCGTAGTGCGTCAGAGTAATAGTGACAGTAGTAATGCCTATATCACGCCCTCTAATAATGTTGCCAACCAGCGTCCCGGCGTGACTATGTTGAATGGGACTAAGTCGAATGGGGGAAACTCATCAGGTGGCGATAGTATGCAAAGCTTGATTGCACAAAAGCAGCGTGATTTCAATATTGATGCCAGCATATCTATCGAAGAAAGCAAACGCGTCAGTATCAACCGCCGCCAGCCCATCTACAATACAACCTACAGTAATAATAGCTACAGCACAGCAAGCAATACTTATAATAGCGCTTATAACGACTTTACCAGCATGGATTTCAATGCATGGCTCAATAGTAACAGTTACCGTGCTAGGCAGGTGGCAGAGTACCAAAGCTATCTGAGCTCGCGCTTAGGGGCGCGAAATGTACCGCCATTGTCTCAGTTACTGACCACAGCGCGTAGCTGGCAGAAATGCGGTTATGAGCCCTATCAATTGCCACCGCAAGAGCTGTGGTCGAATATCGTACCGACACTACATCTATATAGCGAATTAAAAAACCAAGGGATATTGCCACCGAGCACTGAGATACGTTCGGTATACCGCAGTCCTGGTCTCAATGACTGTGCAGGCGGTGCAGATGGTAGTAAACATATGAATGCTAGTGCGATAGATGTTTGGGTGCCAGAGTATGAAGATAATCTATGGCGTCTTAGTACTATGCAAGATGGATTATGTCAATTTTGGCAATATCAAGGTCAAGCCTATAACTTCGGTCTAGGGTTGTATTCTACAGGTGCCATCCATCTCGACACAGATGGTTATCGTAAATGGGGCTTCAACCATGCAAGTAGCAGCTCTTCTTGCCGTTACTAGCAAATAATTAGCAGATAAAAACCTAGATTTACATGGTAAAAGTAGATAGAGACGTTATAATATAGCGCTGATAAGTTCTAGGATAAAAGTAGATATAGAACGATAAGCTAGACGCATAAGTTCACTGAAAATTTGTTTGGTATTTATGGTTTATGCTTTAATGATAGTACTTTTCTTACCTATCTTTGTATCCTTGTCGCTCTTCAAGGAAGAAGATTACGTTATCACAAGCAGGGTTTATGACAAAGCAGCGCGCGACACTTAAACAGTACAGTCAGTCAAATAATAAGAACCAAAGCTTTTTTCGTTCAAGATATATGTATGGCGCGTTAGTAGGTACGGCATTTTTATCCGCATTACTTGTTAGTGCCTGCAGCCCACAAACGCATTCTGACAGCCGCTCATCGGTCACAGATAAGAATACAATCAGCCGTAATAATATTGAAAAAAACTCTAAAAATATTGAAGACGGTATTAAAAACTCTTATGCACGTTTGGCATCAAAACGCTCTGATGTCTGTCCAAAGCTAATAGAAGAAGAGCATGGTAGTCAGGTCATTGAGCGTCTTGAAGAAGTGATGGTGAACGACTATTGCGACTATTTTCTATACCCGCGAGATGGTCAAAGTATTTCAGTAGCAACTAACAATCGTCAAATCGAAGCATTACTGATAGTTCCATCGGTACATAATTTCGCTAACGGAGGTTACCAAGTAACCTCTTATGACAAGCACATCATTCGATTGAGCTACAACGGTGCAACCCATAAGCCAAAAGACCTCAGTTATGATGTTGCAATGACCATTTCTGACAAAGCATATTTATAGTAACGTCTACCATGAGCTTTGTAGCACAGTGTTTTAAGTCTTAAAACGTAAGTTATGAGCGGTGTGTTTTGTGTTTCTCATCACTTACGTTATTAATTTGTCTTTATGTATTTTCAGAACAGCTACTTGTTCACTGGTTTATCTTTCCAAGGGTCATCTTGTCCCACAGTTACAATCAAAAAATCATCAGGCTTTAGCGTATCACGCATGGTTTTATTCACTTCTACAAGCGTGACCTGATCAATACGATTGGTATAATCAGCCAAGTAATTGTTCGGCAATTGATAAAAATTCATCATTCCTAACAAGCCGTTAATACCTGCGTTGCTTGCAAAGCCCATTGGAAAACTATTTTTTAAGTTGTCTGTTGTCAAGCGCATCTCATCCTGAGTGACACCTTTTTCTAGTGTCTTATTAATAACTCCTAAGCTTGCATCGATCGCTGCGCGCGCCTTATCGTTGCGCGTCGAAAACCCAATCTGATAAGGGCCTCGTGCTAGCATCGGACTCATTGAACCTGAAATACCATAGGTATAACCCAAGTTTTGTCTAACCTCAGTCATTAATCGCGCATTAAAATCACTACCTGCCATGATCTCATTACCAACTGCAAAATTGGTTTGCTGCTGCTGCGCCACAGCATCGGTTGCACGTTTACTACCCAGTTGACCCATTAGGACAGTGGTTTGGGTACTTGGGAATGGGATGTGTATATGCTGTGCTGTAGTAAGGGGTGTGGGTTCAGGTAATTCTGCTGCGGCCTGTCCTGTAGGCAGCTTCGTAGTGATCTCTTCAGCCAGACGTTTCGCTTGGACTAATGTCAAATTGCCCGTCATAGCGATAGAAGCATTTGCTGTCACTAAATACCGATTTTTGAAGTCTAATAACTGCTGCTTTTGGATGGTAGGCACGCTCTCGAGTGTACCGACCGAGGGGTGCGCATAAGGATGGTTGCCATACAATGCATTATTAAAAGCAATGCTTGCAAGGCTGTTAGGGTCTTGTTTTTGCTGCTGTAAACCAACCAGTAGTCGTGCCTTGTTGCGTGCTAGAACATCATCATTAAACGTAGGTTCACTCACCATCTGCGTCATTAAGTCAACAGCCGGTAGAAGGTGCTCGTCATCAGATAAGCTACGTAGTGAAACAATAAACATGTCTTTGTACGCGCTACTGCTCAAATTGATGCCTAAAGTTTCAACGGCTCGCGTGAATGCGTTTTCATCTAAACTCGTGGTACCTTGCTCAAGCATTGTCGCTGTCATGTTGGCGATGCCAAAACCATCTTTGTTGATGCTACCGTCACGCGCACTACCAGCGTTAAAGCGCAGGTCTATATCGACGATTGGCAAGGCGGTGGTTTTTACGAATTTTACAGGGACGCCAGCCTTAGTTTTAAATTGTTGGATTGTTGGCACGGTGACTTTTAGAGGTTCGGCGTTATCAATACTAGTCAGCTTAGACAGTGCCGCAATAGGCGCACTGGCATCGACGGCAGCAGGTGCGCGGTAATCTTCAGCACCTGTTGTCTCAGCTTGAGCGGTAGTAGTCAATATACCCAAAGCAAGTACGAGGCTGGTGCTAAGATATGACCATTTTTTCAATGAGCTAGCACTTGATATTTTCTGTCTTACTTGAGAGTCATACTTATTCTGAATCATGATGTTCTTCTTATTAAGAATACGTTTTTGTCGTCATTTTTATTAGACGCTTGATGATAGGCAGCCATTACTTTGCTTGGTTTTGCTTTTCTTTGGGTGGCACGATATGCATCACCGTAAGGTTGTTCTTAACCAAGTATTTTTTACTGGCAGCCTGAATGTCATCTACACTGATACTATCGAGTTTGGTTGGTAGCTTGGCAAGCAATCTATCATCTAAACCAATAGACTGTAGCGAGCCTATCATACGTGCCTGTCCCTCCATGCTATCTTGCGCATAAACCAAGCCTGTGACCGTATTGGTCTTAGCACGGCTGATTTCGTCGGCAGCAATGGGATCTGTTTTGAGCTTTTCTATTTCTGACGTTATGGCTTGCTGCGCTTGCTCTAAGCTGACACCTTCACGCGGTGTTGCCTGAATTAAGAATAGTCCATCGCCGCGATCAAGTAAGTCATAAGAAGTACCAACGGTAGTTAGCAGACCTTGCTCACGTATCAGTCGGCTCTCTAAGCGTGCAGATAGACCACCGTCGAGTACGTCTTGAGCAAGGGAGAGGGCATAGGCCTGTTTTTCGTCATTTGCGCCTGCCGTCACCAAACTAGGCACGTTGTAACCCATTAAGAGAACAGGCACTTGGACGGCCTGCTCAGACTCTACTTTTTGATACCCTCGAAAGCCCTTTTGAGTGACAGCATTGCGTTTAGGTACGTCGCTTGGTGCAAGCGTGCCAAAATAGCGTTTGACTTGCGCGAGCACATCTTGTGGTTGTACGTCACCAACGATGACCAAAGTGGCATTGTTGGGTGCATACCATGTCTTGTACCAGTCTGTTAAATCAGAGAGTTTGATTGACTCAAGCTCACTCATCGGTCCAATGACAGACTCACCCTTCGGACTGTCAGGTAGTGCTAGCAGGCGAAATGACTCGTAAGCTTTGGCAAGTGGATTGTCATCAGTACGTTGACGGCGCTCCTCCATAACGACTTGATGCTCTTTGGCAAACTCTTTATCATCGAAAGTCAGATTTTTCATGCGATCTGCTTCAAGCTCTAAAGCCAAAGGCATGCGGTTAGCAGGAAACAGCTCGTAGTACCCCGTATAGTCATAGCTGGTAAAGGCATTGTTGACACCGCCAAATTTGGCAATCAACCGTTCATAATTGTCACTTGATACATCAGTGGTTCCTTTGAACATCATATGCTCAAGCACGTGTGAGATACCTCCCTTATCAGTTGGCTCATCTGCCGAGCCTACTCGATACCAGATTTGTGTCATGGCGACTGGTGCACGGTGGTCTTCTTTTATAACTACTTTTAGACCGTTTTCTAACTGATACTCATGTCGACCTGACATGTCCATTGCCAGTGCAGATGGTGCTGACTCTCTACTTGCGTCTGAAGTAGGTTGCCCTGTACCGATTGCTGCGACTGAGTTAGTAGCAGTAGTTGTAGAGCTAGCAGATATCGTACTGGTCTGACAGGCGGTCAGTGACGCTGCTATCGCCAAGGCACAAGCAATACGTAATGGGCTGATCGGTAGTGGTAAAGGCAATGGCATGGTATGGTCTACTTATATAAAATGATGACTAAAGAGAATGACGACAGTTATAGTAATAATGGATCGTAGTGCTAAGGAGTCATAGTGATAATGGACGTCATAAAGAGGTTTGAGTGCCTACCATGACACTAGCTGTGGGTCTGAACTCTTGCGTGGTGCTGCAGCCTGCCACAGACAATACCGTTGTCGTTAACAAAATAGCCGCACTGATATTGATGATGCTTTTGTAGTGCTTAGATAGTAGAGACATGAGCATTTCCTAATAAAGAGTCGTTGATAGTCTTGGTAGAGTAGGCGAAGTCTATCAAGTTACAAGTCAGAATTTTGTGTCCAAACCTTAAGCAAAACTTTCTAAAATTTTTGAGTGACTTTTAGAGCAGATATATTTTAACGATAGTCTATTATGGTAAGGGCTGAGCACGACTTTAATTATGCTAAAATAGGCTGAAACTCATTGTCACGTCGCTCATAAGCGTATAAAGACATATAAATTTATCTACAATGAACAAATAACTGATAATGATAACTTTTAGGGCAAAATTATGAATAACCCAAACAATAACAACCGCGTAGTCATTAACTTAGATGATGGTCTTGATGACTTAGATGACGATGATATTACCTTACCCAGTCTACCGGTGCAATCGGTGCCCATCGTTGATGATTCTGAGCGCGCAGCTGTACTCGAGGACAGTACGACAATCCAAGACATCTCAAATAACGATGCAGAAGAAAATATTGCTTTGGCCACGCCAATCATTATGACTGAAGAGCATAACGTACCTAAAGGAGATTCTGAAAGCTTTTCGAGTGTCACAGAGACAGATGTTGCAAACAACTCTGATACCGTGTCAACCGTACCCACCATGCCATTGCAAGAGCAGTTGGGAGACACGCCAAGCGTGAGTCCAACTAACAGCAGCAGTATACAAACTGATAGTCCAAAAGAGCCAGTAGAAGAACCAGTAGAGCCGCAAGAGAATAAGAAAAAAGGCAGCTGGTTTAACCGTATGAAAACGGGACTCAGTAAGTCGCGTAAAAACTTGGCCGAAGGCATGGTCAGTATTCTTATCGGTGGTAAAGAGATCGATGATGAGCTGTTAGAAGAGGTCGAAGATCAGTTGCTAGTTGCTGATATTGGGGTCAACGCGACCAACCGTATCATTAAGAGCCTCACCGAGCAGACTGCTCGCGGTGATCTGATCTATGCACACTCGTTATATAAAGCCCTGCAAAGCGAACTGGTTGATATTTTGACGCCTAAAGTTGAGCCGTTGGTCATTGATACCAGCAAAAAACCATTTGTTATTTTAGTGGTTGGCGTTAATGGTGTGGGCAAGACAACAACCATTGGTAAACTTGCCAAGCGCTTACAGGGTGAAGGTAAGTCAGTCATGCTAGCAGCAGGTGATACGTTCCGTGCAGCAGCCACCGAGCAGCTGCAAATTTGGGGTGAGCGTAATGATATCCCAGTCGTAGCGCAAGGGCATGGCTCTGATAGTGCTTCTGTCATCTTTGATGCCATGCAATCTGCCAAAGCCAAAAATATCGATGTCCTTATAGCCGATACAGCTGGTCGTCTACAGAATAAGACACATTTGATGGCAGAATTAGAGAAGGTCGTACGCGTGATGCGTAAGGCTGATCCCAGCGCACCGCATGAAGGTATGATCGTACTCGATGCTGGTACAGGTCAGAACGCCATCAATCAAGTTGAGTTATTCAACAAGGTTGTACCTCTGACGGGTATCACCATTACCAAACTGGACGGCACTGCTAAAGGGGGCGTGGTATTCAATATCGCTGAGACGACAGATGTGCCTATCCGCTACATTGGTGTGGGTGAGTCTATTGATGATTTGCGCGCCTTTAGTCCAAAACAATTTGTCGCCGCTTTGTTTGAGACCGACGATAAAGAATAAGAGAGCCAGTTAATTGGTAAATTATTTTTAAAAGAATAGGGAAGTAGACGCCATGATCGTTACTACTGCAACTGTTGGGTTACATCGATTCACACTGATTGCTCGTGTCAATGAGAATGGTAAGCCTGTGCTCGTTGAAGCCAACTGGCTGCTGGCAGGTAACTCATGGCATAGCTCAAAATCTGTCCCTAAAATCAAAAAGTATTACGGTATGTCAGATGACGATTTCACCTTTATAGATAGTAATAGCCTAAGCATGAGTGAACCTGCTCAAGCGTTGTTAATAGAAACGATATCCCAACTCAAAGATTACGCTGCTGGTAAGCGTAAGACACTGGATTTACCTTTGGATTTTTCTATGGGTACTGAGTTTCAGCAAAGAGTATGGCAGGCACTGCAGGGTATTGAGTATGGCAAAACCATTAGCTATGCCACACTCGCCCAGCGTGTCAACAGTCCAAAGGGATTCCGTGCGGTCGCGCAGGCTAACGGTAAGAATCCTTTTAGTATCATCGTTCCTTGTCATCGTGTCATTGCGAGCGATGGCAAGCTTGGTGGCTATACAGGCGGGCTGGATAAAAAGGAATATTTGCTAGCGCTTGAAAATGCATGGTATAAAAAGTAGTTTTATTTATTTTTTCCATAGAAAAAAGGGCCAAACACATCAGTATTTGGCCCTTTTTTTAGACTGCTAATCAGATTATGCCTCAAGCTGCGCCATGACATCAGCAGAGAAATTCACGTTAGTATAAACTTCTTGCACATCATCGGCATCTTCTAACATATCAATCATTTTTATGATCTTTTCAGCATCATCGACATTATCGATCTCAGCCGTGGTAGATGGCGACATAGTCACCTCAGCATTATCAGAAACAAGACCAGCCGCATTTAGAGCATCTTGGACTTTACCGAAACTTTCCCATTCAGTAATGACAAGCAAACTCTCGCCATCGTTTTCGATATCAACGGCGCCAGCATCTAGTGCTACTAACATCACCTCATCCTCTAAGCTTACATCATTGAAAGTGATCTCACCGCGTTTGGTAAACAGGTAAGCCACTGAGCCTGATGTACCAAGATTGCCATCACATTTGGTAAAAGCGTGACGGACTTCACTTACCGTACGATTGAGGTTGTCAGTCATGGTCTCGACAAGTACCGCCACACCGCCAACACCGTAGCCTTCGTAGCTGACTTCTTCCATATTTTCGTTATCGCCGCCGCCTGTACCACGGTCGACAGCACGGTTGATCGTGTCACGAGTCATGTTGACCGATAGGGCTTTTTCGATAACGGCACGCAAGCGTGGGTTTTTATCAGGATCAGGATCACCTTGTTTGGCTGCTGAGACGATTTCACGGATAACTTTGGTAAATATCTTGCCTCTTACTGCATCCTGACGGGCTTTGCGGTGTTTAATATTTGCCCATTTTGAATGGCCTGCCATATAACATCCTTAGATTCTACGTATTATTTTTTGTGGGTAAAAAGAATTATAGTTGCACTCTTTAGTATGTGATTGTCTGATTCCATACTATCATTACTTTGTCTGCTTGAGGTAGTAGCGCTACTAGCACGTTAACGATTTGTATGTTGTTAAAGGTGCTTTTTTGCTACACTGTGGCAACTTATAGATTGTACTCACTATGATAAGTGAGCGATATTATAAACCAGTTTTAGCCGTCTTGACCAACTTGCCCTTATCCATCACATTTTAAATCATTGAGTGCTATCAAGCCATTGATTTTATAAAGTACTGATTCTATGAAGCAACCCACTGCCGAAGCTCTGACACACTTGCGTAACCGCATACACATCATCATCGAAGGGACAGATACCCGCTCGGGTAAGCTTTTTGATATTGTTTTGCTGATTGCGATTTTGGCCAGTGTTGCTGTTGTCATGCTTGATAGTGTGCTGTATATGCGCTTGCAATATGGCACCTTGTTTTTTTATGCGGAGTGGTTTTTTACTATTCTGTTTACCATTGAGTATGTGCTAAGACTGTTCTCAGCACCCAACCGCTTACGCTATGCGTTTAGTTTCTTTGGTATAGTGGATTTACTGTCTGTATTGCCGAGTTATTTGAGTTTGATGTTTGTGGGCGTACAGTATCTACTGGTGATACGAGTATTGCGTATTTTACGTATATTCCGTGTACTCAAGCTCAAAGCATACATGCAACAGGCTGGTTTTTTGGCCTCTGCACTAAGGACCAGTCAACAGAAAATTACGGTATTTTTCTTATCACTTGTACTGCTTGTGACTATCTTTGGTTCCATTATTTACGTGGTAGAAGGGCCTGAGAATGGGTTCACCAGTATCCCACTGTCTATCTACTGGGCAGTCGTCACGATGACGACAGTTGGGTATGGTGATATGTCGCCCAAGACACCGCTAGGGCAGGCAATCGCAACCATGGTCATGATCACAGGTTATTCGATTATTGCGGTACCGACAGGTATCTTTACCTCTGAGCTTGCTCGTAATATGCGTCCACAGCTCAATCCAGTGACTTGCCCCAACTGCGGTAAATTTGGACATGCCGTAGGCGCAGACTTTTGCGATCGCTGTGGTCATGCGTTACATATTTAGTGAGCAATTTTGTAGCCAGTAACCAGTGTGGTAGCGCCCGTTAAGCTGATTCATTAGGCTTCAATGTATTCGTCAACGAGTGGTGATAGGTCGATTTCGACATCTAGATTGACCAAGTTCCAATACTGTCCTGATATGGTACGATCCAACATCATCGTTGTGGCGGAAGGCTGAAACTGTCCAAAGTATTTCAATGACGTGCGCATTTGGGCAATAGCATCATGATGTATCTGACTGCTGCCAAAATCAAAGGCACCTTCTTGATAAGGGCTAATGGATAAAGGTTTTAGGCCAATCGATAGCCATTTTTCATAGAACTCACCGGGGATGTTTTTGTCATCTTCACGGCGAATATCTAGAGCGACAAGGTCTTGCTCGAGTGCGGTCACATCGCCTTTGATAGCATGTCTTGCGAAACGACGGAACAGTTGGACTTCGCTATCGCTATAGCTACGAATACCGCCAAAATCATAGGCAACTACGCTACCGTCATGACGAAAGGCGAAGTTACCTGGATGTGGGTCACAATGCATGCGGTACAAGCCAAATAGCTGTCCTGCGGTAAAGTGAAACAAACGCTCGGCTATTTTTTGTTTTATATCATTGTCCCACGTTGCGGCAACCGTCAGTGTTTCTCCCATCTCTTCTGTCAAAGTCAAAATCCGTCTGGAAGAATGGCTACTGATAACCTTAGGAATGATAAGTCCTTCATCGTCTGCATGAAAAGCACCAAACACACGTAAGTTATGTGCTTCCTTAACGTAGTCAAGCTCATCGTGTAGGCTTTGGCGAATCTCATTAAAAAGCTGCTCTTGTAATTGCTTGCTCATATTGAGTACGCCGGCAATTTTTAGCGCCATGCGAACTTGTTTGAGATCACTATCACAGTTTTCATCAACATCAGGATACTGGACTTTGACCACCACTCTTTGACCAGAGCTCAAAACGGCCTTATGCACTTGTCCGATAGATGCTGCGGCAAATGGCGTCTCGTCAAACTCACTGAATAACTCTGGCATAGGCGCGTTGAGTTCACGTTCGACTTGCGCACGTATCTGCGCATAGGGCATTGGCGGGGCATCTTTTTGGAGCTTTTCTAGAGCAGTGGCAACCTCAGGTGGAAACACATCTTTGTATTGTGAGGCAATCTGTCCTACTTTCATCACCGCACCTTTCATCTCACCTAAAGTTTCGGCAATCTGAACACCCACATCTTGCATCAAGTCTGAACGAGCTTGCAGTCGCTTTTCTTCATCGCTTGAGAGGTGCTTAAATGAGTTTTTAGCGGCTTTACCGGCGATGCTTGCTGTCATACCAGCGAGTTTCATAAAGCGCTTTCCGGACGTTTTTGCCATTCATATCACCATATAGTGGGTTGTGTGCTCAGCTGTAATTCTATTATTTTCATCAGACAATTACTGTTTGACTACTGTGTGAAAGATAAGAAGAGATTGACAGTATACATAAAGAGATCGATAAACAACGAGCAGCACATTAAGTGTTTATCTGATCTGCATAAATAGTGCGTAGCCAATAGTCGAGTGCCATCTCATAGCCCATATGACCCAAACCACAAATCACACCCACAGCAACATCACTCAGATAAGAATGATGCCTAAAAGGCTCACGCGCATGCACGTTTGACAAATGCACTTCTATAAATGGTTTTTGTGTGGCCAATAGCGCATCACGTATGGCTACAGAAGTGTGGGTAAATGCAGCAGGATTGATAATCACTGCATCGACTTGGTCAGTTTTGTCTGTGAGTAAGCCATGATGTTGGATCTGATCCACCAGATCGCCTTCATGATTTGACTGTATGCACACCAGCGTAACACCATATTTGGCTGCCCGCTCAACCAGGCGTTGCTCGATATCTGCTAATGTCATATAACCATAAATCTCAGGTTCACGCTTGCCCAGTAAGTTTAAATTGACACCATTAACCAATAGCAGTCTACGGGTAAGTGTCTGGTTAGTATCTTGGTAAGCCGTTTTTTGAGATTTAAGAGATGAAGAGGAGGACGTCATAATACTCTCTGTCGCTATTGAAAAATGTGAATGATCTATTGCAATGGGAAAGTTTCTACGTAATAAGCTTGTATAAGCTGATTGACGCTATCCATTTATCATAACAGCTTGCTGAACGGGTTATAAAAAAATTATATAAAAAATTAAATTAGGTATTAAAAAGCGTGTTAAAAGTCTTTATGTTGCTAAAAACCCGTGCTATGATATTTTTTATGCAATAAACATTGCAAGTTTGTTACAGTCGTGAGTACAAAGGATAGGTTGTTCAAAAAAACTGTTTTTTGTACAAGCAATACAAAGATGACTGTAGTGAGAGCAGTACTCTTAAGTTTTTGATTTCATAATCTTAGACCCCGTTTATATGCAATGTTGCAAAGGAATTTGGGGCTAAGCGGACTTTTTTAGGAAGTAATATTATGTCAGCTCGTGAGCAAGGTATCGTTAAGTGGTTTAATGACTCAAAAGGCTTTGGTTTCATTCAACGTGACAGCGGAGAAGATATTTTTGTCCATTTCCGCGCGATTCAGGGTGATGGTTATCGTTCTTTGAAGGATGGCGAAAAAGTTGAGTTCAGTGTGGTAGAAGGTGATAAAGGCCTTCAAGCTGAAGAAGTCAGAAAGTTAGAAGAGTAATCTATTCAGACATTTAAACGGTTTAGTTATAAGGTCTGTACGAACTACTGATATACTACTGAGTCAAGCCCATCTTGTCTTACCATGTTGAGTTAACGGCAGCATATTTGGTAGGTCAGGTGTCGGGCTTGGCTTTTTTTGTGCCTATATGTCTGACAGTTATTTATAGAGACAACGTGGCTATCATTACTGGTCACGCTTGTAGCAGCATAGAGATTTATCGTGAGCTGACTTGTGATTGGTGAGATACAATCAATAAATTTAAAAGGATATTTTTTTGAGTAATTTTACAACGTTCACTGATTTGCCGCTTTCAACCGCGACTTTGCGTGCAGTAAGTGATTTGGGTTTTACGGAACTAACCCCTATCCAAGCAAAAATCCTACCGCATACACTAGCAAATCAAGACGCTATCGGACAGGCGCAGACGGGTACAGGTAAGACAGCAACATTTCTGCTGACCATTATGGAGGCGTTACTCAAGCGTCCCTTTACTACCGATGAAGAGCGCTATTTGGGTGAGCCACGTGCAGTGGTTATGGCGCCGACACGTGAGCTTGCTCAGCAAATATTTGATGACTGTATAGCATTGACCAAGTACACGTCACTGCATAGTGTTTGTATTATGGGCGGTACGAACTACGAAACTCAGCAGCATGAGCTTGAGCGTCAATACGTTGATATTTTGGTAGCAACGCCAGGTCGTCTGATTGATCTTGCCAATAAAGGCATGGTCTATCTTGACCGAGTAGAGGTGTTGGTACTAGATGAAGCAGACCGTATGCTAGATATGGGTTTTATTCCTGATATCAAACGCCTAGTAGGCCGTATGCCGGCTAATACTGATCGTCAAAGCTTACTGTTTTCTGCCACTTTTAACCAAGATGTCATGAACTTAGCCTATCGCTGGTTACATGAGCCACAGTTCGTTGAAATCGAACCAGAGCACAAGACCAGCGAGTTGGTTGATCAGCATTTTTACTTATTGACAGAAGATCAGAAGTTAGAAGCCCTAAAGCGTATTATCAGCGATAAAACTGTTGAAAAAGTCATTGTGTTTGCCAATCGTAAAGACCAAGTTAAGCGTCTTTATCACAAACTGCGTCAAGACCATAAGATTGTTATGTTGTCAGGTGATGTGATTCAGCAAAAACGTGAGAAATATTTGCAGCGTTTTAAGGATGGTCATGCTTCCATTCTAGTAGCAACGGATGTTGCAGGGCGCGGTATACATGTTGATGATGTCAGTCACGTGGTCAACTATACCTTACCTGATCAGCCAGATGATTACGTGCATCGTATTGGTCGTACTGGCCGTGCTGGACAAACTGGTATTAGTATCAGCTTTGTTAGCGAAGATGATGCGTTTAACATACCAGCACTAGAGAAGCATTTAGAGACTAAATTTTCGCTTGAACAGTGGCAAGAATAGTTGCTATGAGTTGAAAACTACTTAGATCATTAAAAATAAGTAGCGTTAGAAATAAACCTAATGAAAAATAAGCCTAATGCAAAATAAAAGCCCTCGATATCACGCAGATATCGAGGGCTTTTTATGCGATTGCTTTTACATAACGACTAATAGCTATTTATGCAAATAATGCAATCAAATATCATTCTGATACAGATGTAAAATCAATGGGCATGATGCATAGACGCAGTGTCATCATCCGTATTATGCCCCATGTCTGGATCGTGCTCCATATCCATATCATGCATACTATGATCCATATTGGACATATCGTGATCCATTTGACTCATGTCATGGATGTCTGTCTCAGACATCATAGTAGAGTGGCTACCATGATCCATTTGTGCATGACCACCTCCGTGTCCGCCATGCATACTTGTCATAGCGATAGGGACGACAGCCACCGCCAACCCTGAGAGCACCATTATCGCGCCGTTTAGCTGTCTTAGACGAAAACGACCAATCTTGTCACGTAACCAGCCGACGGTTTCATGCGTTGCCACCAGCATCGGTATGGTCCCTAAGCCGAACACGAACATTAATGCCGCTCCGCTTAGTGGATTGTGAGCGACCACAGCAATCAGTAGAGCACCATACACTAAGCCACAAGGCAAAAATCCCCATAGCAGACCAGCAGTGAGTGCTCGCGGAAATGTATTGAGTGGAAATACCTTTTGACGAAGCGGGCTTAAGTACTGCCAAAAACGCATACCAAAACGTTCAAGCTTGGTCAAAAATGGTGCGCCTAGCATGGTCGCACCGACAAAAACGAGTATCATGCCCAGTAAGATACGCGGCATGCTATTGCCTTTCATTAGCGGCTCTAACAAGGTAATACCAATAAAGCCTGCGACCAAACCCAGCAAAGCGTAACTGGTCAGACGCCCAAGATGATAGGTGGCAACCAAAGCGCGGCGTTTGGTGGGGCTAACGTCTTTCATAGACAGACCGAATGCTGTCACAAGGCCGCCACACATACCCAAACAATGCGGCGAGCCAAAAAACCCCATCAGCAACGCTGCAACAAGTAAAGCTATAGTCATGGACACCTCTCCTAAAAGTTATACATGCTGTGTCTACAGGCACGGTTATGGTCTAACGAAAGATCATCATAATGTATGAATGAAGTTTAGTTTTTTGGGCTTGTATCTCTATTAGAATGAACCCCGTCTGTGTCAACATTGTCATCTAACGCTATTGGCTCCTCAGATGTTTGAGGCTGCGTTGAGTGATCATGAGCATGCATGGTTTGCCTGCGCTCTTGACGGTCATCTAATATGATACGCTGTGATGCATTGTCCAAATCTTCAAACTGATTTGATTTTACCGCATAACGCACTGCCCAAATAGCAACCACAAACAGCATAAGACTTAGCGGAATTAATAAAAATATACTGAGCATGGCGAATCTCTTAAATAGCAGTGTCTTTTATTATTATACACCCATCTCAGAGGTATGGGATGATCCGTAGTGATTGGTGCAAGCTCTTAGACAGTAGCAAGCCAGCAATATGACCGTGTCGAGACTTATTCATCAGGCTTCATTTCATCAGACTCTTTTGTCGGACGACCTCTTGGCGTCATCAACTGCTGCGAAGTCACATCATCGGCGAGGCGACAGTCCATCTGTGGCCGTATCACATCACGCAGGTAGGCGGCGACTTCATAGACTGCGCGCCGTGAGTGAGTAAGGTTTTGTGCAGGTTTCATCCAGTCGCGCTTAACTGGCAATGGCGCGCTTAGCGGTGTGCTGTTGATGCCATTCAAAGCGAATTGCCTGCGGGCACGTGCCATATGATAGCTATCGGTAATAAGATAAACGTGATGTAGCGGAATCCGTTTGGCCGTAAAGCGTGCATTTTCACAAGTATTCATACTGGCGTTTTCACTTATTAGCCCATCGATACCATGCTCAATCAGCCACTGTCCGAGCCAAGGCGCTTCAGCACCACTGAGTACTATAGGTAAAGGAAGATCGTGATAAGCGCCTGCAGCAGTGCGTGCACGATTCAGGCTATAGCGATTGAGAATGATTTGATTGTTATTGTCATTGGTTAGGCCACCACCTAGCACCACGTAAGCAGTAGGCGGGGAGCTTGTAGCGATAGGCGGTATCTTGGGTAGGGGTAGCAGTGCAAAGACGTAAACAACCGCTTGCGAAAATAGGGGGGTGAACAAACTAATCAATACTAAAATAATAGACGTCGAGCCTAGTATAAAAGTAATATTAATGATGCGAAACAGCTTGAGCATTCGTTCAGCTGAACGTAAATAGTTTCGCCACAAGCGTTTAGACCATGATTGTTTAAACCACATGCTCAGCGTGTCCAATCGAGCCATCAGCATTTACCCAAACTGGCTCACGTGATAGCTGAATAGCAAACTTTTCATATACAAGCTTAGCGATGTAGTGCTGGGCGGTTGCCACATCTGCTTGCGTTGCCTGGTAAGGGGCATGATTGGTCAGTACAAGTGCTTGCTGCTTATGCGTAAAAATAGGCGTGATACCGCCACCTTTTAGACCTGCTTGCTCGATGAGCCAACCTGCAGCAACTTTGACCATAGCATCGGGCATTGGGTAACCAACGATAGCAGGATAGGTTGCTTGCAGTGCTATAAATTGAGATTGATCAATGATAGGGTTTTGAAAAAAACTACCACAATTTGGCAGCTGTTTGGGGTCTGGCAGTTTCTGCTGACGAATCTCTATAATCGCTTGCATCACATCAATAGGAGTAGGATGCTTGCGATCTTGCTGCTCAGCATAGCGCTGCGCCACGGTTTGGACATCGCCATAGCTGGCTAGAGTATTGGTTGGGTCGGTATGTAGTCTAAACCCCACACGGCTAATTAGCCACGTATTTGGCGCACGCTTAAAAATACTGTCACGGTAGCCAAAATCGCAGTCGGTAGTCGATAGATTGTGCCACGTTTTGCTGGGTAAATGATACGCACGTACATACTGTAAGCGGTCTTCTAGCTGCACCCCATAAGCACCGATATTCTGTACTGGTGCTGCACCAGTCAGACCTGGTATCAGTGCAAGGTTTTCTAGCCCATACCAGCCTTGATTGACTGTATATACAACTAGATCATGCCAGTTTTCACCAGCCATTACCTCAATATCTACATAATGCTTGGTTTGAGCAGTCACATGAATACCGCGCATATTTGGCTGCAAGACCACCGCATTTAACGATGCTGGTAATAAGACATTACTACCGCCAGACAACACAAATAGTGAAAGATCATCTGCCGTAGCCTCGGTACTAGATGCCATAAAGTCATCAAGCTGCGCCTCATCTGTCAACGTCACTGCAAAATCAGCCGCGCATGCCAGTGCCATTGTATTGCTATGGGACAAATCAACTGAACGATTGGACAGTACGCTCACTGCGCAATCAGTTGTGGTTGTGGTTTGAGCGTCGAGATCAAGGCGTAGAGCTTGGGTCATAACATAGCCTATATGGCAAATAAATAACAAATGACAAACTGTTCATTATAAAGGATAGCGCATGCAAAAGTCGTAGAAATACAGACTTTATGACTAGCAGGCTTTCCAACTCTCGATCCAAGCTTGTGCGCTTGATTCGATGCGCTCGATTACTTCTTCGAAGTCATCACTTTCCCCTTTATAAGGATCTGGCACATCGCTGCCACAATAGGTAGGATCTTCTTCGCTGAATAGTGCTAATTTGCCCAAGTCGTCCGTTGTCTCTGTGATACCGTCTTTAATAGCTTGCAAGTCAGCCAAATTCTGTGAGTCCATTGCCAAAATTAACTCAAAATCTCGAAAGTCAGTGGCACTAACTTGGCGAGCCACTAATTTATTGATTTTATAGCCATGAGATTTGGCATGGCGCTGTGAACGTGCATCGGGCGTATCACCGACATGTGAGTCACTGGTGCCTGCTGAGTCTATTTTTATCGATAACCCAGCAATGGCCGCTTGCTGACGAAAAACTTCCTCAGCGGTGGGTGAACGACAAATATTTCCCAAACAAACCAGTAGTATGGAAGAGGGAGTACAGGCTTTCATCAGCATAATATGACCTTCTATAACAAAAAAACATGCTATAAGAGTCTAGCATTATTAATGCGACTTTTATTAGCATGTCATTGATTAAATCAGCTACTAGCGTAACGCTTAATACCTTGAATGGCAAGGGTAGAGACTAGACAATAGCGTCATTAAAGAATGGCTGTATGTCTATGTTTATGGAAGCAGCTAATATGGGTGTGACCGTATATCAATCCTGATTATTTTTAAAGCGTTGTAAATCACGGCGTTCTTTTTTATTGGGTTTGTTATCAGGGCGAGCGAGGTTGGCAAGTTTACGCTGCTCAGCATAATAGGCGCGCCGCGTCTCGCTCTCCTTGGTCTCCGAATAGAGTACCTCAGCTGCGCTAGCGTTACCGCGCTGTGCAGATAGCGCCTCGACGACGACGGTCTTTTCGGTCATAGCGGTCGCTGAACCTTGGCGAATGGTTAGCTCATCGCCCACCGAAATCTCCTTGCTGGTTTTTACGCGACTACCACCGTAGTGTACGCGTCCGCTTTCAATCGCTTGCTTGGCGAGCGTGCGGGTACGATAAAATCTTGCGGCCCACAGCCATTTATCTAGACGAATTTTGACCAGAGCTTGACTATTAGTATCGGTGTTTTTCTTCATAATCATCCTTTTGCATTTGTTTTTATATTAAATAATATTAGGGCAACTTTGATATTTGCAAATGGGCATTTATGACTTTGGTTTTATAAAATTGATTTTTATGGTTATGGTTATAACTATGATTACGATACTCAGGATTAAATATCACAATGCAAAAAGCGACCAATCATATGAAAGGTCGCTTTTTGTAAATCATTTGAGGAAAGTAATCTTAGAGGGTCACTTCATGAACGCATTATCTCAAGAATAGTTGATAGCCAATGTTGTCATTGACCGTCGTACAGTCGTAACCAATATCCAAGAGAGCATCTTGTAGCTGGCGTGAGTTACCCTCGGATGCTTGCAGTCCGACCAATACACGACCTTCAGCAGCACCATGATTGCGATAATGGAAAAGCGTGATATTGAAGTCATCACCCAGTTTTTCTAAGAAAGTAAGCAGTGCACCCGGTCGTTCTGGAAATATTACTTGTAGTAATTGTTCGTTTTCGACCTTGGCATGACCACCAATCAAGTGACGAATATGTGACTTGGCAATATCATCATCGGTCAGATCATGAGCGATATAACCATCGTCTGCCAGCTGGCCACTGATGGTTTGACGCTCTTTTTCGCCCTCTTTTAGCGCAATACCAACAAATATAGAGGCAGGTTCCATAGAGTCTGGTGATTTTTTGCTGTCAGCACGGTAGTTAAACTCAGTGATATTGCGACCATGTAGGCTGCGGCAGAAGTTTAAGAAAGCACCCGTTGTTTCAGGAATAGTGACCCCAAAGATAGCTTCCTTTTTCTCACCAATCTCAGTACGTTCAGCGATATAACGTAGACGGTCAAAATTCATATTGGCGCCGCAGATGATACCGACGCAGTTTTTGTCTTGGATGTTATTGGCTTCGATATATTTTTTCATACCAGCGACTGACAGTGCGCCAGCAGGTTCAACGATGCTGCGATTTTCTTCAAAGATGTCTTTGACAGCGGCGCAGACTTCATCATTGGTACAAGTGATGACTTCAGGTTCAACGATGGGACCTGAGTTATCGCTCTTTTGCGTACGCACAACGTCAAAAGGCAACTCACCAATCTGTGCGACTGCCACACCATCAACGAACAGTCCGACTTGCTCAAGTTTGACGCGCTCACCTGTTTCCAGTGCTGCTTTTAGGCACGCTGACTGTTCAGCCTCTACTGCGATGACTTTGACGTGTGGCGCCACTTCTCCCAAAAATGCGGCAACACCTGAGATCAGACCGCCGCCACCGACGGCAACAAATACATAATCCATATTGCGCCACTGCTGGGTCAGCTCAAGACCGATAGTGCCTTGTCCTGCGATTACCAACTCATCATCATAAGGCGGTATAAAGGTGAGTCCTTCACGCTCAGCGCGATCAATCGCATAACGGTTTGCCTGATCGAAGCTATCACCATGCAGGTCCACATTGCCGCCCAGTGCTCTGACGGCATCTACTTTGATATCAGGGGTAGTGGTTGGCATAACAATGATATTGTTTAGCGACAGTTTACGTGCAGAGTAAGCCACGCCTTGTGCATGGTTGCCTGCTGAAGCACAGATGACGCCGCGCGCTTTTTGCTCGTCGCTTAATTGACTAATACGGTTGTAAGCACCGCGTAATTTGAATGATTTAACGGGCTGCAAATCTTCACGTTTGAAACGAATGTCGTTGGTAAAACGTTGGGTCAGCTTGGGCGCCGTTTCAAGTGGTGTTTGAATAGCAACGTCATAGACGGTGGCTTGTAGTATGGCTCGTACCCAGTGTGACAGCATAGTAATCCCTAAACAGAATGAATATAAAAATGAAATAGATTAGCCTATGCTGATTTTGAGTATCTTGCAAGACTCAATTGCAGTTTTCTTAGGGTTTCATGCCCGAATAGGTATGACGTAGAGCTGTGTGATCAACACCTGTAAGCTATGATCAAACCACATGACTAAAATGCACGACAATACATTAGAATTAGGATTGCGCTAACATCCGTTAATAGCATCGGTTATAATAGCCGCGCATTTTACTTCTTTTAAGACCATACGTTTATTTTCCAAGGATTTATGATGAGTGATCAGCAAGCACAAAAGCAAGCCGCGGCCCGCGCTGCCCTAAGCTATATCGAAGACGATATGATACTTGGGGTAGGGACAGGGAGTACGGTCAACTGTTTGATTGAGTTATTGCCGCAACTAAAGCTTGCTGGCGCGGTTGCCAGCTCACAGGTAACAGAAGATAAGCTGCGTGCGCTTGGTATCGAAATCGTCGATTTAAATTTTTCTGGTACGTTAGACATTTATATCGATGGCGCTGATGAGGTTAATGAACATTTGCAACTTATCAAAGGCGGCGGCGGTGCGCTGACTCGCGAAAAGATCGTCGCGGCAGCTTCTAACAAGTTTGTGTGTATGGTCGATGAGAGCAAAAGCGTTGAGATCTTGGGTCGCGCGTTTCCAGTACCGATTGAAGTACTGCCACAAGCTCGCTCTTATGTCGCACGTCAATTAGCCAAATTGGGCGGTGAGCCTGTATACCGTGAAGACTTTGTCACCGATTATGGTAACGTTATCTTAGACACGTATGACTTGGATGTCAGTAATCCAATCGCGCTAGAAAAAGAGCTGAATAATATCGTAGGTGTGGTTTGTAATGGTATCTTTGCGGCCAATCAAGCGGATGTGCTATTAAAAGCTGGGGCAAATGGCGTGACGACACTTACACGCTAATACAGTCTTAAGAATATAATCTCAAGCTTTTATTCAAATAGAAAAGCCGTCCAAATCTGGACGGCTTTTTTATTTTTGAACGTATTAATAACTTATCTTATTATTTACCTTACTAGCTTTTTACAGGCTGGCCTAGGCTAGGCAGTTAGTTTGATTTTGTCTTTTAACAAGAATTCCATCAATGCTTTTTGCGCGTGTAGACGGTTTTCGGCCTCATCCCAGACGACAGAGCGCGGATCGTTTAGCATGTCATGTGAAATCTCTTCGCCGCGATGGGCGGGCAAGCAATGCATAAACACCACTTCAGGGTCGGCTTTGTCCAGTAGAGACGGCGTCACTTGATAAGGGGCGAAACGACGTGCACGGGTGTTTTGTTCTGACTCTTGCCCCATACTTGCCCATACATCGGTGACAATGAGGTTAGAGTCTTTTGCCGCATCTTGGACGTTTTCTACCAAGCTCACACAGTGTGAGAAACGCTCCATAAGCTTTGGATCAGGCTCAAATCCATAAGGCGCTGCCACGCGCAGCTCAAAACCAAACTGATTAGCCGCTTGCATGAATGATGAGCACATATTGTTGCCATCACCGACCCAAGTGACGATTTTGTTTTCGATACTGCCGCGATGTTCATAATACGTCTGCATATCAGCGAGCAATTGACAAGGATGGTAGTCATCGGTCAATGCATTGATAATAGGTACGCTTGAATATTCAGCAAAGGTTTCTACTTTTTCGTGACCAAAGGTACGAATCATAATGATATCAACCATGCTAGAAATCACGCGAGCGGAGTCTTCTAGTGGCTCGCCGCGACCGAGCTGAGTATCATTGGGTGACAAAAATATAGCGTTACCGCCAAATTGCCCCATACCCGTTTCAAAAGAAATACGGGTGCGGGTAGAAGATTTTTCAAAGATCATACCAAGCGTACGACCAACAAAAGGCTGATATATCTCGCCTGCATGTTGCATCTTACGCAATTCGCTTGCACGTTTGATCAGGTTTTCTAGTTCTTGTTTGGTTAAATCAGATAAAGTTAAAAAATGGCGCAAACTCATAGTAATCCTAGCAGTCGATCGCAGTCAGTGAAACGTCATCAGGGTTCAATAGTATCGCATCAGGGCGTATACTGGGTTGACAACAAACTTTTAGTATAGCGTATTTACTTTCAATGTAAACGTGCAATTTTACCAAGATTAAATAGCCTGCAAGCTAGACTAAAAATGATTCGGTAAGCCAAAAAATTATCAAACTCAAACATGTTCTGATCATTATGCCTGTATACGATTCGGGCGTATGCTCAGGCGGCATAGCAGCTCATAGCTAATCGTACCAGCATGTCCCGCGACCTCATCGACACGTGGCGTATCGCCCCAGAGGGTAACGATACTGTCCAGAGCCAGACTTTCTGGTGCTTTGCTGACGTCTACGACAATCATATCCATTGCTACACGCCCAACTACAGGACAGCGGTAGCTCTGATTGCTATTAGCATCGATGACTGTGACATAAGCGCCGTCATTGACCACACGTGGATAGCCGTCCCCGTAACCGACGCTAACGAGTGCCGTTCGGGTATCTTGCTGTGCTTGCCAGCGGCTGCCATAGCCGATAGCGTCATTGGCATAGACCGTCTGTAGTGCCATGATTTGCGCACTGAAATCCATTGCTGGCTGTAAATCTAAAGTCTGCGCACTCTTATCTGTCACAGGCGAGCTACCATATAGGATAATACCGGGACGGACCCAGTCATAGTGGTGCTCTGAGAAGTTAACGATGCCAGCAGAATTGCACAATGAGCCTTGGATTTCTGGACTAATGGTGTCTTTTAGAGTCGCCAGCATACTTGAGAAACGCTCGATTTGCATGGCATTTAATGGATGGTCATGGTCATCAGCATTGGCAAAATGCGTGGCCAGTATCAGCTGACATCCCGCCTCATGTAGACGCTTTGCTGCAGACAGTACGCCCTCGGCATTAAAACCTAGGCGATTCATACCCGTATTGTATTTGAGCCAAACCACGTTGGTTGCACTATTGGCTGGCGGGACATTTCGTAGTGCCCATTCTAACTGTGGTCCATGATGAATCACGCAGCTAATATCATGCTCAATCGCTTGCTGCCATTCATCAGCGCTAAAGGCACCTTCTACGAGACCGATTGTTTTGTTCCAGCCTAGCTGTCTGACTTCTAGTGCTTCAGTCAAAGTTGCAACCCCAACGCCATCCGCTTGCTGTAGTGCTGGTAAAACAGCCGCCACACCATGACCATACGCGTTGGATTTGACCATGGCCAATACTTTGGACTGCGGTGCTCGCTTTTTTACTTCGTTAAGGTTATGAGTGATGGCTTTTGGTTTTATCGTGATGGTGCGCATAATCGCCTTCTTTATGAGTAGAATTATGAAGTGATAAAGCCAGTGCTGCATCAATTGGGCTGATGCGGCACTGGCCATGTTGTTGAACACTAAATATTAAACACTATTTGTTAGACTGCAACTGAGCTTTAATCTTCACAAGGCTTAGTATTATCAATCCGATATTTGTAAGACTGGTTACTCGTCATTCTCAAAGCTAACGCCTTGATAGTACTCTGGCGTTAGATTAATAAAGCGCGTAAATTGCCCTTCAAAGCCCAAGCGAATAGTACCAATAGGGCCGTTACGCTGTTTACCAATGATGATTTCAGCCACACCTTTGTGGTCTGAATTTTCATTATAAACCTCATCACGGTAGATGAACATAATCAAATCGGCATCCTGCTCAATCGCCCCAGATTCACGTAGATCCGACATAATAGGGCGTTTATTCGGACGATTCTCTAGACTACGGTTGAGCTGCGATAGCGCAATCACTGGGCACTCAAGCTCACGTGCCAATGCTTTTAGACTACGAGAAATCTCAGAAATCTCGCCCACACGGTTGCCATCTAGACTAGGAACTTTCATGAGCTGGAGATAATCGACCACGATAGCACCCAAACGACCATCATGATTTTTGGCGATACGTCGGCAACGTGAGCGCATCTCAGATGGTGGTAGGGCGGTACTGTCATCGATGTATAAGTGCTTTGATTGCAAATGCTGAATGGCGTTCATCATTTTTGCCCATTCATCTTCATTCATTTGCCCAGAACGCAAGTGCGTCTGGTTGATCGCGCCCCATGAAGACAGCAGACGCATGACGATAGATTCTGCTGGCATTTCCATCGAAAACACCACAACGGGCAAGTCTTCATTAAACAAAATCCCTTCGGCTAAGTTCATCGCAAAAGTAGTTTTACCCATCGAAGGACGCGCAGCGACAATAATCAAATCGCCCGCTTGCAAACCTTGCGTTTTGTTATTCAGCTCGGCAAATGGCGTCTGCAAACCAATCATGCCGTCAGGGTTGGATTTTAATTCCTGAATCTTGTCAATGACATTAGTAAGTACAGACGTAATGCCGACAGGGCCACGTTGTTCAGCGCGCTTATTATGCTGCTCATTGATACTAAATATTTTACCTTCGACATTGTCCAAAATATCACTGACGCTCTGGTCTTTTGGATTATAGGCAAGGGTCAGCATGTCATTGCCCGTAGTAATCAGCTGACGCAGGGTTGATAGTTCACGCACACGCTGAGCGTAGGCAGTCAGGTTAAATAAGGTCGCCGGACTTTGGCTCAAGATATCTGCCAGATAGCTATCCCCACCTGCGCCTTTAAGCAGCTTTTGCGCCTCAAGCCAGTCGTGTACCATGACGGTATCGTAAGGCTCATTCACGGCTGCCAAATGAGCAACCGCATCAAAGATATATTGATGGCGTCCCGCATAAAAGTCATCTTTGGTGACGATATCGGCAATCTTGTCATATGCCTCTTCAATACTCATCAAAGACGCGAGCAATGCCTTTTCAATATCGATATTGTGCGGCGGTGTCTGATTCAGTAAGTCGTCGGTTTTATCGTTTTCTGCCATGAGTACCTAATGAGTCAAAATGGGTATAAGAAAAGTGTCGGTGATAGTGCAAAACAGATATGGCACACCTCTACGATAGACGTACCAAAACATAGTTTGAGATTTGCCTGCAAATGCTACAATCAGAAGCGAAAGTTTAACACATAATGTGATTTTTTAGGCTGGATAAGCAACTAAATCTACCGTGGTTGTTATGCATAAAATAAGAGATCGCATCCAGTGTCTAAACGTAAAAACTCAAAATATTGACGATAAATATAATAAAATCAAAAATTTAGATAAAATAAGGCGATTGCTATGACAAAAGAGAAACGTCCATTATTAATCACGACAGGTGAGCCTGCAGGTATTGGAATGGATGTCGTATTGAGTTTGGCGGCAGAAGGCAAGCTACAAGATTTTAATCGCCCTATTTGGGTGACCGCCGATGCAAGCGCGATGCAAGTACGAGCAGATGAGCTTATTGCTGCTGGCGTACTGATAAAAGCACCTACTTGGCAAACCATTGATGTCAATGCAAATGATGTTGATATGAACGCGCTCAAGCAAATACCACAGCTGAATATAGATGCTGATAGTGCTTTTATCATTCTTAATATTCCTTGTGCCGCATCAGTTGTGGGCGGACAAATCAATATTGCCAATTCAGCAATGGTGGCTAGGCAGTTAGATATTGCTCATCAGCTAGCAGTAAATGAAACAGTCGCCGCTATCATCACAGGTCCCTTGCAAAAATCAGCGCTCATAGATGCAGATATCAAGCTATTGGATGGCACTATGTTTAGCGGTCATACCGAGTTTTTTATGCAGCAAAGTGGTTGTGACAAAGTGGTCATGATGCTTGCCAATCAAGCCATGAAAGTGGCGCTTGTCACGACCCATCTGGCACTAAAAGATATACCCGCTGCCATCACGGCAGATAATGTGCGCCAAACGGTACAAATCGTCATCGATGATATGAGAGAGAAATTCGGTCTTGCGCAGCCTCGTATATTGGTATGCGGTCTTAATCCACATGCAGGCGAGGGTGGACATTTGGGAAGTGAAGAGATTGATATTATCAATCCAGTCTTGCAAGCGTTCATTGATGCGGGGGTGAATATTTCAGAGGCAATGCCCGCGGATACGCTATTCACGTCTAGGCATCTCGCCAATTGCGATGCGGTCATCGCTATGTATCATGACCAAGGACTACCTGTACTCAAATCGCACGGTTTTGGCGATACGGTCAATCTAACCTTGGGCTTGCCTTATATCCGCACCTCTGTCGATCATGGTACGGCGCTAGATTTGGCAGGACGGGGCGGGGCGAGTGCGACAAGTTTATACCAAGCATTAAATATGGCTAATGAGATGGCGGATAAGTCGCTTACTAGCTGATACCTTCTTTATGATGCATTGCCTTATAGGTATTGTTCACGTCGTACTTGATGATTTTGGTGCGAACAATGCCTATTTATGAATAATCAGATACAACCTAATATAAGTGGTTCCATTATGGCGGTTTATTTTGAGTGATCTATTAATGGGTTTACAAGGATAAATAGCTGGTTTCCTTTGGGATATACCCGATATCAGCAAGAGAGCATATCGTCACGGTTAGCTATCGAATAGGTGGACATTATGCTTTCTCTGCTAAGATAACCTTCGATGCTAAACCTGATAAAAACTATCAATTAAATTTCGTCACTGACGTTGGTACAGCATTTTCTAGCAAAATAGCTATATAGACTTTTGGGTAATGGATAAAGCAACGCACCAGCCTTTATCGGATGTAGTGAGATCACAACCACTTGCTGTGCCACGGACTATTTCTTATCCGATTATCATTAGTGATTGATCGAATCTATATAAATAACTCTGGCATATGACCAGAGTTATTGGAGATATGTTTGCGCTTTTAAACATATAGTTGCAGCCAACTTATTCTTTAAGAGTCCTAAACTCGATCTAACCTACTTGCTATAGATTATCTATTATATTTCAATGGAAAATAATCGCCAACTTTATCAGGGTAATTTATTTCCAAAAATAACTTAAATGTATTATCAATATCTTCCATCAAGGCTTTGCTTTCCATAGGTTTATAGGTATTCGTGATTAACTCGGTTTGAATCCATAATTCACCCCCTTGCCACATATGTTCCCTAATGTGAGGATCATAATCGATACCTATGTAGAGTTTAATAAACTCAATGACAATATCATCTTTAAAAAAGCTCGTACAAAGCTTAAAGTCCAATTGTTTTGATAAAAAATCAAAGCAATCTATTTCCTTATTTCTTACTTGCTTTATATTATCAATAAAAAGCTCATAAGTTTCTAACTCATCTGAGAGCAGCTTTCTTGAATAAGCCCACTCAATTAAGTAAAAAAAGTAAATTGCATAATATTCTACTTCAATACCAGAAATATCTGAGTGTATTTCAAAATCGTCAAGTTCCATAATTTTGCTCATGAGCTTATCCTAAGGTAAATAGTTAACTATCAATTTTGTTTTTAGTTTTGGAGATAATATAGGGGTAGGACTCCCAATTCTAGTACCAGACTTGTCGGTTCTGTTCGTAAATTTCCAAACAGACCAATATATTGTTTGAGAGCCTGGTTTAATTTTCTGACCAGTGCTATGGATAGTTGCACCATTCTCATTTAAATAGTAATCATTTATCGTCTGGTTAGATGCTTGTGTGATCCTGGAGGCTTCACTAACCACATCCCCTACCTTTTTTAGATGTTTTCGCTTGGGCTATCTTGACGAAAGAAATTAACCACCTAAAATTTGACCTATGCTGTCAAATCCGTACTAACAGAATGGGGTTAGTTTAATCATGCAGCTTGACAGCTTGACAGCTTGACAGCTTGACAGCTTGACAGCTTGACAGCTTGACGGTAATACCCCATTGTCCTCATAACAGGTCTTATGTTAGATAGTTCGAGAACAAAAAGATGCCATGTTAGTTGTGCTACATTTTAGATGGCTTATAGATAAAATATCTCAAAAACACGCCCTAATTATGAGCTGTGGTATAATTCGCCATTATAATACCAGCACATTGCTGCCATAGCCCATTTCTCTTTTATACACTAAGACTCTTTTATGTCCAACTCTACATTTGATGCGCAATCTATCTCTAACAGCTTAAAGGCTGCCAAACACCAACCGCGTAAGCGCTTTGGTCAAAACTTCTTGCATGATACCAGCGTGATTCGCGAAATCGTTGAAAGCATTCGTCTAGAGCGTGATGACAATTTGATCGAAATTGGACCAGGTATGGGCGCACTGACTGAGCCTTTGCTAGCAGAAGTGGATGCGATGACAGTGGTAGAGCTGGATCGCGACTTGGCAGACAGCTTGCGTATTCGGATTGGGGCTAACAGTCACCCAAACTTTGAGATCATCAAAGACAATGCCATGCATGTGGATTACCGTGAGCTGTACAGCGAGGTGCGCGGCAAGCTGCGCGTAGTAGGTAACTTGCCCTATAACATCTCGACACCTATCTTATTTCACTTACTCAGCTACGCCGATGTGATTCAAGACATGCATTTTATGCTACAAAAAGAAGTGGTCGAGCGTATCACAGCAGACGTGGGTAGCAAAACCTATGGTCGTTTGTCTGTCATCATGCAGTATCATTGTGATACCGATTATTTGTTAACAGTACCGCGTGGTGCCTTTAACCCACCGCCAAAAGTCACCAGTGCAGTATTTCGACTAACGCCGCATATTAACAAACCCGTAGTAGCAGAGGACGAAGAGCATTTTGCTATTGTGGTACGTGAGACCTTTAACCATCGCCGCAAAACCCTACGGGCTATATTTAAAAAATCAACCTTGCTGCCAACACTGAGTGAAGGCGATTTTGACGCTTGTGGTATTGATCCGCAGGCGCGTCCTGAGACCTTGAGCGTTACAGATTTTGTGAACCTAAGCAATCAGGCACGCAACTTAGAGGTTTAAGTGGTAGAGGGTTGAGTCTTAAAGATTTGAGTTAATAGACTGCTAATTATCATCACATAAAGATCATAGAGGTATTATGAGTTTTCGCCATCAGTATGTCATCGGTGATTTGCAAGGTTGCTATGCGGCTTATCTACAGTTGCTTGAGACGCTAGATTTTGATCCTGACCAAGATAAGCTTTGGTTTGCGGGTGATCTGGTGGCGCGAGGCGAGGACTCATTAAATACATTACGCGATGTCAAAGCGTTATGTGAGCAAGGCGCCGCAGCCACTGTGTTAGGCAATCACGATCTCAATTTGATTGCTGTTTGGCGCGGTGCGGCGAAGCTCAAAAGCAAGGACAAAACAGCACCGATCTTTGCCGCTGATGACTGTGATGAATTGCTTGAATGGTTACGTCGGCAGCCGCTGTTGGCTTATCCAGATAAGCATACTGTGCTCGTACATGCCGGTATTCCGCCGCATTGGACTATCGAGGCAGCGGCAGGATATGCCAAACAGCTAGAAGCACAACTACAAGGTAGCCTAAAGCAACTTGATCGACTACTACCCAATCTTTATAGCAAACAAGCAGATGAGTGGCATGCAGGTATTAATGGTTTTACCAAGATGCGTGCAATCGCCAATTACCTTACTCGTATGAGACTGTGTAAGCAAGGTGGGATGCTTGAGTTTGAGTTTAACGCTGGACTAGATGAGCCGATGCCAAAAGACTTTTTGCCGTGGTTTGAGTGGCAAGTGCCGCGCACGCGTAAAATACTGTTTGGTCATTGGGCGGCGCTAAAAGGTGAGATTGATTTGCCACATGCACGCGCGCTTGATGGCGGCTGCGTTTGGGGTAATTATCTATTAGCTTATAGACTGGGTGATGGACAGGTTCTTACTTCAGGTGCAGGGTGCTAAAGATCATACCGAGGGCTATAAACATCTTGATATATAGGGCTAGGCAAGTGATTTGTTTTAAGCGGTCCATTAATACGTTTAAAGGGCTAAATAACTGGCTCTTTTGGTGTGTGCCCTAAAGGCATTCATTTTGAAATTCGTGATATTTAGAAGAAAATTTATGCAACTCACTTTTGGATTCTTCGTTTAAAAAATCATACAAGTCATTATTCAAGACATCGTATGCGCACATAAAAGCACTTCTGTTTTTTTGAGTATAGTCTTGCATCATGTCTATACAAGAAAATGAATTGAGTACATTAAATAGAATACTAGTGTTGTGAGGGGCATATTCCAAAGCTTTTTGGAAATAAATAAGTCCAGAGTAGTTTTCTTTATCTTCAGAAAGATATGGAGCAAGCTCTATGGTTATTCCTTTGAGGTTTAAAGCCTCAGCTATTTCGCTATCTGTTGAATTACTATCAGTAATTACTTCATTTAAGATCTCAAGAGCCAGCTCTGGTTCATCGTTTTGGTAAAAAATATCTGCTTGGGTCAGTCTTTTTTCTATACTAGTCATTAGTTTTTTATCCATTCATCTTTGGTTATACGGTCAGCAACTCAACACCTATATCCACACTGATTAGATACCGATAGCTCTTTGAATAAATATACGACTTTGAAAATGGGTTTAGAGAAAGAATAGGGATGAGTCCCAAAAAGACAGCAGCCTAAGATACTTTAGTGAAGTCTCTATCGTACATGAGTAATGGCATTGGTCTTGAAACAAACAATACACCGATGCCATTACTCGCTTATAGCAGATTTTACTTATTCTTGAACACGCCACATGGCATGCCTAGGGTCAGGCCCCTAAGCTTGTCTGGTCACAGATACTGATTGGTTGACAAAATCCATGGATCCGAACGCCGTTAGGAACGCGACGCTAGACGCGTCGGAACCAACACCGATGCGGGCCATCGTGTCGGCTTCTGCCATACCAGTCGAATCAATAAGATGCCAGCTCCCTCCGAGATAGACCTCCGCCACGGCATGAAAGTCCTGTGGCGTCACATCGGGCGCATAAACGCTCGCGAACCTAGCTGGTATCGACGACGCGCGCGCTAGTGTCACAAGAACATGCGCAAAGTCACGGCACACGCCCTGACGCTGAACAAAGCTGTCAAGTGCGGTGGTCTGAGCGTGGCTTGATCCTGGCACATAGCTAAACGCCGACTCGATCCAATCGCGCATCGCCGCAATCCGTGCACCGCCAGCGAGATTGCCAAACTCAGCATCCACAAAGGCTTGGAACTGATCTGATGGGCAATATCGAGATGGCATCAAATGTCTGATCGTCTCTCCGGGCAAAAGATGGAGAGGCACTTGGGGCAGTACCGATATGTCCAAGGCAGGACGGTCAACTGCAATTTCTGCGAGGTAAGTACAGCTAAAATCTCCTTCTGCGCGAATCCAGATCCGCTCTCCTATGCCATCATCGGCGGAGACCCGTGAAAAATGAGCAACGTCTGATGTCCAAATCTCAGTCGAACGAACCTGTTGATCGACAAGATCGGCAGCTTCGATCTGAAGTAAAAGGTCCATCGGCTCGGATAGACGATAATGAAGTTTGACGTCAAGTTTCAGGATCATGTTTGAACTCACTAAGGATGTTGGTTTGGTGGACTAAGGACAGTGTGGGATTTCTAATAGATACGAGGCGAGGCCTAAGCTGCGCAGGTCTATTGAAACCAAAATATTTTGAGATGAACTGTTTTGTATATCAGAGATTGGCGTACTTAAGTTATGCAGCAATGCCTCACAGAGTTGAATTATCATAGTACCGTTTTTCAATCTCAAAAGGTAAGATATGACTATAGCACTATGCAGACGGGCTTTATTAAACCTGAAACGCATCAAAAATTGATTAGTTATGGACTTAGCGTTGCAAAGCGAGCGCTATGCTCGAAGTATCAACCGTACAAGGGTTGCCAGGTCAATATCCTACATCCTATGCACTGCTATTTTTTGGCTTGTTTGTGTCTACTAGTGCTTGACTCAATACTGCCATAGTGCTCATAACGAACGTTATGAACACTATGGCTTTAAAACCAGTTATTTACCAAGTATCTAGCCATCGAAACTGCCACTCTAATTGGGTAGTTTCGGTGGTTTTTTCGGTTTTGGCAAAGGGGTTTTGGCATCGCCAGTCGGCTTATCATCAGGATCAGCATGATATTCTTCATCGAGGTTATCGCTATCGATGGCGCTTATTGTTTTAGTCGTCTTATCATACTGAATATCATCGGTATAAGGAGCATTGTTCAGCTCTTCATCAGTCAAACCATCATCTAGATCCACGACTTTTTTTGGAGAGTTGTGAGGCTGAGTATGATCACCTTCTGGTTGGCTTTCATAATATATGTCTGTACTTGTCTTTGAGTTTTGAGCTTCATTTTGCTTAGACTCAGGTAGTATTCTGACATCAGATAATCGGCGAACCACATAATTGCTTGGTATTGCCTTTCCGTTCTTTTGTGCTGAGGTATCGTCAAATATCATGTGCCCTTGGCTATCGATACGTGCATAGTCCATCGGCTTATCACGAGGCCAAAAGAAGTCAGAAGGGTGGCTAATGATGTGACCGAACACCAGTTTTGTGAGGCGACTCCACTCAAAAAACCGCACTTCTTTAGAGCGTAGGGCAACAAACAGAGCCAGTGAAAAGCTGACTATGAGGTTGACCATACCGATAAGTGCTACGCCAAGTATAGAAATTAGAATGAGGCTCCAGTTTATTTCATCAGCAGATATATTGAAAAGTCCATGTGCCAAGTTGGCCGAGGCAAAAGCAATATGGCGAATATCAATAGGTAAGCCGAAGATATAGCCAATAGTTGCCGTACTACCCAAGAACACCCCGAATAAAAAGTTGCCCATAATAGCGCCCAGATTGGCTTCTATAAAGCCGCCCAAACGTTTAAGCCATGATTGAGGCAATATATATTTTAAGAACCTATGACGCTGTATACGTGCACCTACATGGTTATACACTGCTAGATTGTCATAGTAGCCTGCAATGAGACCAGATAAGAACAGATATACACCAGCGATGGCAGCGTGGGGGAGCGCTAGCGAGCGAAACGGGTCTAGATCGTGTAGTAAGTGACCAGCTTTTTCTGAATCAATCATTGGCGCGCCTGTGTACTGTAACCAGGCGAAGGAAATAATAAGTGCCACAGGCACAGCCAACATCACGTTACCCATGATAGCAACAAACTGAGTCCGCAAAATATCAACAACCAATTCTGATAGCTTGGTTAGCTGATGAGATTTTTTTCCAGAGCCTTCAGATATCGTAGAGGCGATAGCAGCAGCCGTCATAGCGGGCTGTTTTGTCGCTACTGTGCCACGAATGATATGAATAAATACAAAACCCAAACCATAAATCATACTGTTGATAAACGCCCGTCCCATAGGGGCGAGTGCCAAATGGTAAGCCAATATCTTGATGGTGGCCATAAATGCAATGAAAAAGCCACCAATAGAGGCTTTTTTGAACATTTTTTGATAACCAGATTTATCGGTACTGATGTAATGCTCACCCACGCGGCTGGCGTTCTCGGTGACCTTGCGTGAGAGTAGCTTGGTATTATTATCAATCAAATAGCCAATACTATAGCGCTGTCTGGCAGTAGTAATTAGCGTCTGTATCAACTCGATGACGGCGCGATCTCGTCTTTGGTGATCGTCTGTGACGAGCTCTGTCAAAATACGCATGCGCTGTAAGCTTTGGTCCAAACGCAGCATCATATTGGTCAGGCGAATGGAGATACCTGTCTTGTAGATACGTTTGCGGATAGTGGCAACAATATCTTCACATTGCTCAATCATGACTAACAATGGCGCCGGATCAACTGCATGTTCAGGGGTTATGTCGGTTAAAGTGTCGAGCTCATGTGCTTGTCTGTATTGATTGACAAAGAGTACGGCTTCTTGGTTTTGAGCCACAAAAGAAGCAGAGTAGTTGAGCATTTGCGGGTAGGAGTCCATCAAATCAGGATGCAAGCCAAGTCCACTAATACGATAAGACAAAATAATGATCGCGTTTAAAATACTGTTTTTTGCCGTGGCGACCAAATCTAAGTGCTTTTCTTCTACTCTGATAAGCTCTACCAGTTCATCCCATTTATCTGCCTCAATATTGGCAAGCCAGCGCTCATCAGTACGCTTGTCGAATAGATAACCAATCAATTCGACGACAGAGTCATCTTGAGGTAGTATTGGCAAAAAACGATGACCAACCAATCGTCTTAAGCTATTAAAGAATCCTTGATCTGACATGATGCCAGTATCGGTATACAGTGCGATTTGACGGTATTGGATAATCAGTTTTAGCACAAAGCTAGAGAGACCATCGCCGTATTCTGGATGCTGATGCAAGATATCAATAAGGGCTTGGATATTTTCGTTCGCTAAAGCCGGTTCTTTATCACTGACTCGCAGTTCATCGATTAAGCGTTTGAGCACCGTAGCATCAGGTACATCACTTAGGGCAGTAATCTGTTGTAAAATGCGTTTTAATTCTGACACGTCGCACCCTTTATTGTAGTTGTTTCTATCACTTTTATTATTTAATACTTTGACACTATGCATCACATAATGAGTAGCAATGACTTTATTAGATTTAGGAGATTTTAATTTTGCGTAGCGACACCTTGTCTTGCGTTATTTTAATCGTAACGGCGCATCGATAGTGAATTATTTTGTTAGGATTTATTTTGACAAAAAAAAGGACAGTAACGAGACTGTCCTTTTTATCAAAGAATTATAAAGTATTCAAGGTGACTATTTAGCTCGCAGGAACATCAAAATAGCCAAGATCAAAGTTCATCATTGGATCACTGCCAGCTTTGACCATCTGTGCGTGAGCACTGATACGTGGTAGGACACGACCAACGAAATAGTCAGCAAGCTTAGCTTTGTTGGTATAGAACTCGCCTTCTTGACCATTGGCAGCTTCGACCATCAGTGCAAACATGTAAGAGTAGGCTAGGTAGCCAAAAGCATGCATGTAGTCAACAGCACAGCCGTTGATTTCATTTTTGCGTTCGCCAATATTGCTAAGAACCGTTTTGGTTAGCTCTTCAATAGTATCTGCTGCATCTAGAGTGGCTTGCTTGATAGCGTGATCTGCTTGCATGTTATTCACAAAGTCACGAATTTCTTCTAAGAAGTTTGTGACGTACTTACCATTGTTACGAGCAACTTTACGACCCAATAGGTCAAGTGCCTGAATACCGTTAGTCCCTTCATAAATCTGAGCAATACGCGTATCACGAACGATCTGCTCCATACCCCATTCGCGAATATAGCCATGACCACCAAAGACTTGCTGACAATCAACGGTTGCTTCTAACGCCTTATCAGTTAAGAACGCTTTGGCAACAGGGGTTAATAGAGCGACACGAGCAGAAGCCGCTTTTGCTGATTCAGGGTCAGTACTAAATTTCTCTTCATCAAGATTTTTGGCAACGTACATAGCAAAACAACGTGAAGCTTCATTGTTTACTTTGGCATTCAAGAGCATGCGGCGCACGTCTGCATGATGGATAATAGCATCGGCTGGTTTTTCTGGGCTTTGTAGCTGCGTATCACTACGGCCTTGACCGCGATCGTTAGCATATAAAGCAGCATTCTGATAAGCAAGCTCAGAACCACCAAGGCCTTGTAGGCCCATCGTGACGCGCTCGTAGTTCATCATGATAAACATAGAAGACAGACCAGTGTTTTCTGCACCAACCATCCAGCCTTTAGCATTATCAAAGTTCATAACACAAGTCGCAGAAGCCTTGATACCCATTTTGTGCTCGATAGAACCTACAGCTAGCGTGTTGCGCTCGCCCAAGCTACCATCGGTATTAACCAAAAACTTTGGTACGACAAATAGTGAGATACCTTTTGAGCCTTCTGGCGCATTTGGTGTCTTTGCTAATACTAGGTGAATAATGTTATCAGTAAGATCATGCTCACCACCAGTGATGAAGATTTTGGTACCAGAGATGCCAAAGCTACCATCATCGTTAGGAACGGCTTTGGTCTTGATAATACCCAAATCTGTACCGGCATGTGGCTCAGTCAAGCACATAGTACCTGACCACTCACCGTTGTACATTTTTTCTAGATAAGTCTGTTTTTGTTCTTCAGAACCAGCAGCGTTCAAGCAAAGCGTCGCACCAACGGTCAGATTTGGATACAGTGCAAACGATTGGTTTGCCGTGAAAACCATTTCTTCAGTAAGCATGGTTACCATTTTTGGGAAGCCTTGACCGCCGTATTCAGCGTTACCACTTAACCCAACCCAACCTGACTCAGCATACTGTTTATAGGCATCTTTGAAACCTGTTGGGGTCGTAACAACGCCGTCACCCTCAAAGGTTGCGCCTTCTTCATCACCGCTACGGTTGATAGGCAGTAGAATATTCTTTGACAGTTTTCCCATTTCTTCTAAAATCATATCGACAGTTTCCATATCGACATGAGCTAGGTTTTCGTTATTTTGCCAAAATTGTGGCGCTTTAAATACATCATTTAAAATAAAACGCATGTCATTAAGAGGGGCATTATAAACAGCCATAAACATTCCTTTGGTTCAAATGAATAAAATTGGAGGTGTTAAGATTATCAACTGTTCTCTTGATATAACCTTAGCGATTCATACTCAAAGTTTAACAAATAAGCTTGTATGCTAGTGTATTTCTTCGTGAATAGTGCGTGCACCAAAAGTTAGTGGCAGCTATTGTAGTGTTTAAATAAGCCTTAAAAACCATCAGTACGTATCAAGAGTATCTAATTAACAAGTATAGATTATAGTCATAATTATAATTACGCTGACTACCATTTTTTTGATGGCTATCTTTTATATAGTTATAAGCATATGCACAAAATAAATCGGCAACATACCGTGGTATGTTGCCGATAAAATACAGTGTCAGTAGTGCTTAATGTCTAATTAAAAAGCAAACTGTTCAACATCCATGCTCATGAACGGCTCAACACCAGTACCGATACGTTGTACATGGGTCGTAGTACGCGGTAATAATTTAGCGAAGTAGAACTGAGCTGTTTTGATCTTCGCGTCATAGAACGCTTTTTCGCCAGTGCCATTTGCAATAGCGGTTTGAGCAACCAGTGCCATACGCGCCCATAGGTAAGCTAGGGTCACATAACCACTAAAGTACATATAATCAACAGCCGCGCCGCCGACAGCATCTGGGTTTTCAGTAGCTTGCATACCAACACGTGCTGTCAAATCACCCCATTCTTTAATGTGCTTGGCAAGAGGGCGGATGAACTGACCCATCTCGTCATTTTCTTTGTTGTCTTCACAGAATGTTTGAATGACTTTTACAAAGTTTGCAAGTAGCTTGCCTTGTGAGCCTAGAACTTTACGGCCAATCAAATCAAGTGACTGGATCTGAGTTGTCCCTTCATAAATACAAGCAATCGTCGTATCACGTACGTTTTGCTCTAGACCATATTCGGTACAGAAGCCACTACCACCCATGACCTGTACACCATGACCTGCTGCTTCTAGACCTGTTTCAGTCAAGAACGCTTTACCGATAGGCGTTAGGAAAGATAGCATCTGATTGGCATACTTTTGCTCATCGCCATTACCTTTGGCAACGATATCAGCAAACTGAGACATATAACCGATAAGTGCACGGCCACCTTCAGCAAATGCTTTGGTAGTCAATAACATATCGCGAACTGCAGGATGAACAATAATAGGATCTGCTGGCTTTTCAGGAGCCTTAGCACCCTTCAAAGAGCGAAACGCCAAACGATCATTGGCAAACGCAAGGCCACCTTGGAAAGCGAACTGAGCTGCGGTAACCCCCTGAATGGCAGTACCGATACGCGCCACATTCATAAACGTGAACATCGCGTTCAAACCACGGTTTTCTTCACCAATTAAGTAACCAGTTGCACCATCATAGTTCATGACACAAGTCGCAGAGGCTTTGATACCCATCTTGTGCTCGATAGAACCACATGATACTTCGTTACGCTCACCTAAGCTCTCATCATCATTAACGTGGAATTTTGAGACCACAAACAAAGACAAGCCTTTAGTGCCTTCTGGTGCATTTGGCAGACGAGCTAGAACGATATGAATGATATTCTCAGACATGTCGTGCTCACCAGCTGAGATCCAGATCTTGCTACCTTTGATGTTATAAGCACCATCATCGTTAGGCTCAGCTTTTGTACGTACTTGGTTCAAATCTGAACCACACTGAGGCTCAGTCAAGCACATGACGCCAGTCCATTCGCCTGAGATTAACTTTGGTAAGTATTTTTGCTTTTGCTCATCAGTACCATGATGCTCTAGAGTCGCCATACAGCCTTCAGACAGACCAGGATACATGCCAAAAGACCAGTTAGCAGTACCCATAAACTCAGAGATTGCTGAGTTTAGTGACATTGGCATATTTTGCCCACCAAACTCTTCTTCAGCTGTCAATGAGGTAAAGCCAAGCTCACAATACTGCTTATAAGCTTCTTTGAAGCCTTTTGGTGTGGTCACGACGCCATTTTCGAAATGACAGCCTTCAGCATCGCCGCTTTGGTTCAATGGCGATAGCTCGTTTTCAGCAAAGCTTGCAGCTGTTTCTAGATAGCTATCTACAATGTCTGCTTCAATATGAGCATAATCATCAATATTTTGATAATGAGTTGTACTATCTAGAAGCTCATGCATGACAAATTTCATATCACGAATAGGGGCTTTATATTGCATGGTATCCTGTCCTTTTTGTAATGTAGTCGATGATCATTCATAGCAAGCATACGGTTGTGCTATTTTCTAGCACGTTGTTCTTACCTAGCCAATCTGAAAATCTAAATAAGTGACAGACAGCAAAGCAGGTCAATCAGGCTGTCGATCACATAAAATAGTGTTGAAAAGAGTAGTGATTGTTAGGGGCAATAAGAGATTAAATGCGCTCCAACAAATTCACTATAAAAGATAGGCTTTCATAGATGATTATACAAGTTTGGTCACAGCACTGATAAGTCATGAACCCGCCTTGCATCAGTTATGCAATCGACGTTAGGTACCAATGCTCATCAATAACAACCGTATAGGAGTCTAATGTTACTGACAGGATTAACACCATGATAATAGGGCATAAAATAAAAAAGCAGTGTTTAATAAACACTGCTAATTAAAAGGGTCTTAAGACACGAACATTTATATGATTATTCGGTAGTATATTGTTTGAGCAGCATCTCAGTGGCAACATCAGCAGGGATGGGTTTGCTGAACCAATAACCTTGCCCCTGTTTGCAGCCCATGTCTAGGAGCACATCGCGTTGCTGCTCAGTTTCGATACCTTCCGCCACTACTTGCATATCTAAAGCAACGGCTAGATCTAGAATAGCTTTTACAATCGCATGCTGGGTACGATCCGTTTCGATATTGGATATAAAGCTCTTATCGACTTTGATAAAATCAAATGGATACTCTTGTAAATAACTCAAAGACGCATAGCCCGTGCCAAAGTCATCTAGAGCAAGACACACTCCCAGCTCTTTAAGTGAGTTGAGCTGCTGCCTGACGTTATCATGGCGCTGAATTAGGGAGGATTCGGTCACTTCAATATGCAGCTGACAGGCATCAATGTTGTGCTGTACCAGTAGACCACTGACCATATCAAAAAAGTCAGGATGGCTAAATTCAGCCGCGTCGGCATTGATACAGATATGTTGGCAAAAACCTTGCTGCTGCCACTCAGATAACTGTTTGGCGATTTGATTTGCCATCTGTGAAAACAGCTCAAATGATAGCTTGTGCGTGAGAATAGCGTCAATAAAATGTATGGGCTTTAGCAGACCACGTGTAGGATGTTGCCAGCGTACCAAGGCTTCAAAACCCGTAATGGCACCCGTATCTAACGAGAATTTTGGCTGATAGTAGGGAACGAACTGACCGTCAGTAGTCGCCACTCTAAGCTCGGCCTCTAACTGCAGACTGCCTGCCGTTGCCTCTTCAATGCTCTTGTCATACCAGCGAATATCGTCACCGCCATGCTGTTTGACGTATTGTAAGGCTTTTTCTGCCTTCGTCAGTAATCCTGTTACTTGACCATCGTTTTTAGGAAAATAACTGACGCCCACTGAAACATGGCAATAAATATTTGCGTCCGTTGTGGCGCTGTCATTCATAGGGAAAGGGAGTTCGCACATTTGCATCAGTGTATCTAGCTGATGGCGTACCATATTGCCGTCTTTGCATTCGAACAATAATGCAAAATCATCACCACCAAAGTGAGATAAACACCGTAAATGTGCCAATTCGAGTTGCTTAATGCGTTCTACAAAGCTGGTTGTTAAGGAGTTGATACCATCAGGTCCTAATAAGTTTGCCAGATTGCGATAACGGTCGATATTGAGACGTACGATGACCACTTCTTGATAAGTATCTAATAAAATATCGCTGGTCTGACTCAAAAACACCTTACGGTTAGGTAATCCGGTAAGTTGATCGTAGTTGAGCAAGTGCGCAACTTGTTTTTGATCTTTAACAACCGAAGACATGTCGCGTAGCATGCCAACATGATATACCACACCCTCGACAGAGATTTTTCGATAGGTCACATGACAGTCAATCATCTGTCCATAGCGATTAGCCATTGAAAAATCAAGCTCATGAAATCCTGTCTCGCTTAGATTGCTTTTGATGTCTTTTAAAATAAGCTGCTCTTCTTCTGACAAAAATTCAGCAGCGTAAATACCAAGTGGACGACCAACCAAAAATGATTCTTTGTAACCAATCAGGAGCTCATAACTAGCATTAACCGTGAGATAACGCAAATTGCCATCCAATATAAATATGGCATCGTCTATCTGCTCACACAGTTCGGTCATTAATTGCTGTTTAATCGATACTGGGATAGGGTCAAAATTGCTCATAATAATGTCTCACAAAAGATAATGACTCATAGAAACAAATAAAGACTGTGATTCAACTGACTAAAATTGAGCTAAGATCACTTTTAATTCTACACAATATAAAACAAAAGTTGTACTTTAATCATGAATTAAAAGATAATGACTATCATTATTGATTATTTATTATAACTATACAAGGCGAGTAAGGTCGTCAAAGCGACGACAGGTACGGTCTCGGTACGCAACACTCGAGTACCGATTTGCCAAGGGGCAAAACCTACTGACTCCGCTTTTTGGCACTCATCATCGCTAAGCCCACCTTCAGGACCAATCAATAGTTCAATATAGGGTGTCTCTTGTTTAAGTACAGTTTCCAGTATCTCTGGTTTGGCAGGTTGACCTGCTGCCGGTACACTCATTTGCAACCGTAAATCTGCTGTGCTCTCAAGTACTTGATAGTACTTGTCTTTACTGAGTGTAGAGACAATAGGGCTGACTGCTGTCTTGTTGTTTGAGGATTCAGTAGGGGCTAGCCAGTCACGAATAGACAATGGAGCCAGGATAAGTGGCGGGCGGTTGAGACCGCACTGCTCACAGGCTGCTATGGCCACTTGTTGCCAATGTGCCAGCTTTTTTTCAACTTGTGCAGGCTTTAAATTAACTTCACCATGATGGCTGCTGAGCAGTTGTATGGCAGTTACACCAAGCTCTGTTGCTTTTTGAATGGCGTAATCCATACGTTCGCCGCGACTCATCACCAACCCAATCTTGCTGATGATAGGTGCCGTGCGATCTTCGTTAAAGTGAGAGAGTAAGGTAGCAGTTGCTTTCTTCTTACTGATTGTCTGTAGCTGTACCTGATACTCACCACCAAATCCGTCAAACAAGATGCCCTGATCACCGACATTGGCACGCAGAACTCGGCACCAGTGATGAATGATACTGTCTGGTAATTCAATATCGCTACCCTGAGACAGTTCACTCAGTTTAGGCAGTAGCGGGGCATCGGCGTTGTCACTATCAATGGTATAAAAAAAACGTCGCACGAGGTCTTATTCCTATTGTTTGATTGGGAGCGTTTATTATCGGGTCCATAGAATATCACTTGAGACACCTAAAGGCATGGCTTTTATGATAATTATTGTTTAATGCAGCCACTCGGTATATAGACAATACTATCGCACAGTGAAGGAAAAATAAAAAAATAATTAAGATAAAGTGTATCCTATAAAATATAAAAGGTAATAGTCCAAAATTTTTCCAATAAAAAACTGGCACTCCTAAGAGCGCCAGTTAACGATCAATCAATTAGATTTGTACTTAAATATCAACAACTAAGCAGTTGATTTTACTCAGCAGTTAGGCCTAGTGCTTCAACCAAGCGTTTGTTTGGCTCAACTTTGTTCATGCTATAAAAATGCATGGCTGGCACACCCTCGCTAATCAAGCGCTCACATAAGCGATATACCACATCAAACCCAAACTCACGGATGGCTTTGTTGTCGTCGCCGAAGTCAGCCAAGCGTTTACGTACATAGCGTGGAATATCAGCACCACAGCTATCAGCAAAGCGTATCAGATTGCTAGAGTTGGTGATTGGCATAATACCAGCCACCAATGGCTGTGCGTTGGTATTGATACCACGTTTCTCTAGTGTGTCACGCAGATATAAATAGCTGTCTGCATTATAAAAGAACTGCGTAATCGACGCATTGGCACCAGCTTGGTATTTATTTACCAGATTATCGATATCAAACTCAAAGCTACGCGCTTGTGGGTGCATCTCAGGGTAGGAAGCCACTTCGATATGGAAGTGATCCCCTGAATGCTCACGAATGTACTTTACCAAATCTACCGCAAATGGTAGCTCACCCATGCCCACCTGACCTGATGGCAAGTCGCCACGCAATGCGACAAGACGTCTGATCCCTAAGCTTTTGTAAAACTCAAGCAATTCAGCGATCTCAGACTTGTCGTCACCGATACAAGACATGTGCGGCGCAATTTCGGTATCTCCGCGTGCGCTTAGTGCTTTTACGATATCTAAGGTACGGTTGCGGGTCGAACCACCAGCACCGTAGGTCACTGAAAAATACGCTGGTGACAGCGTATTCAACTCATCATAAGTTCTGAGAAGCTTTTCGTGACCCAGCTCGGTTTTTGCAGGAAAGAACTCAAAGGAGAAAGCAGGCTTACTCACAGTCAGGCTCCTTTTAGTATTTATAAGCATCAGGCTTGAACGGGCCTTCAACGGGCACACCCAAATACTCAGCTTGCTTTTCGGTCAGCTTAGTTAGGGTACCGTTAAAACCTGCAACCATAGCAGCGGCTACTTCTTCGTCCAGCTTCTTAGGCAATACTTTGACATATAAATTGTCAAAACGCTCATCAGTGGGCAGATCAGCGAACTTTTCTTCGAACAAGTACATTTGAGCCAATACTTGGTTGGCAAATGAGCCGTCCATTACGCGTGATGGGTGACCAGTAGCATTACCTAAGTTTACTAGGCGACCTTCAGCAAGCAAGATCAAATAATCGTTTTCGTCATCTGAGCGGAAGATTTGATGCACTTGTGGTTTGATCTCAACCCAGCGCCAGTTGTCACGCATAAACTGAGTGTCGATTTCGGTATCGAAATGACCGATGTTACATACAACAGCACCAGGTTTTAGGGCTGCTAGCATATGACGATCACAAACATGGTAGTTACCAGTGGTTGTGACGATCATGTCAGTGTCTTCAAGCAAGCGTTTGTTGATGTTGTCTGCGCCGCCAGTGTTGTCACCGTCGATGTATGGTGATAATACTTCAAAGCCGTCCATACATGCCTGCATGGCACAGATAGGATCAACTTCTGAGACACGTACGATCATGCCTTCTTGGCGTAAGCTCTGCGTAGAGCCTTTACCTACATCGCCGTAACCGATAACCAAAGCGCGGCGACCAGCAAGGAACATGTCGGTAGCGCGTTTAATAGCATCGTTTAAGCTATGGCGGCAGCCGTATTTGTTATCATTTTTAGACTTGGTAACTGCATCGTTGACGTTGATGGCAGGTACTTTGAGTGTGCCGTTGCCAAGCATTTCAACCAGACGATGTACACCAGTGGTGGTCTCTTCTGAGATACCATGGATGTTATCAAGAAGCTCAGCATAATCATCATGGATAAGAGCGGTCAAATCACCACCATCATCCAAGATTAAGTTGGCGTCCCAAAGCTGACCTGACGCTTCGCCGCCAACATGTACTTGCTGACGTAGGCACCATTCATACTCTTCTTCTGTTTCGCCTTTCCAAGCATAGACAGAGATACCAGCAGCAGCGATAGCCGCAGCAGCATGGTCTTGAGTTGAGAAGATGTTACATGATGTCCAGCGTACTTCAGCACCTAGCGCGACTAGTGTCTCGATAAGGACAGCCGTTTGGATGGTCATGTGGATACAGCCAGCGATTTTCGCGCCTTTAAGCGGCTGGTCTGCTTCGTAGCGACGACGCAAACCCATTAGGGCAGGCATTTCGGCTTCGGCTAGCGTGATTTCACGGCGGCCGTAATCAGCAAGGCTAATGTCAGCGACTTTATAGTCAGTGAAAGAGGGATCGATCGTATGGGCAGATGGTGTAGTAGACACTGCGTCCATAATATGCTCCTATCAGTGGTTAACGAATGATAAAAAGAATAAAAACGCAGGTGCCGTTGTTTGCGCTGTGAGCGACTAAAAATATGGTCTCTCGACAGTTAACCGAGCCTAACATAACCTGTGATTGCATAACTTTAGAATATTAATGCAGTAAATCACTATTATGGCGCAACACCTCTCGGAGGTCGTTATTGTAATAGATGAGTGGTTAATTGTCACCTATTGACTGAGATAAATGATAGGCAGTCATGGCATAAGCCTCCGTATACTTTTCATAGGTATAAAAAAAGGCCACCTGTAGATGACCTTTTATATTTAGATGTTTTTTGATACTACTCAGCCAAAATTAGTACCAGTTGTAGGTTAGAGAGGTAAAGTAGTTAATACCGTCAGTATTATAGCCAATATCTGTTATATAATCTTCGTTAGTAATATTATTTAGACGTGCAGTCATAGACAAGTTATCAGTAAGTTTGTAGTTACCACTGATATTCAACAGTCCATAATTGTCCACAAATTGAGCGTCAGTATTGGTAATTCTGCTGTAATAGTTTCCCACATACTGATATTCAGCGCGTATATCTAAACTTGGTAGACGGTATCCGACATATACCAATCCCTGATGCTTAGGGCGATAGGGAAGATAGTTGCCATCATCACTTCCACCACTATTGTCTTTTGCCTTCTGGTAATCATAGCTGCCGCCAAACAGATAGTCGTTCATTTCCCAGTCAGAAGTTAATGAGATACCTTTGATTTTAGCTTCATTGATATTTTGACTAGCTCCTGCATAAGGATTGCTAGGCGTAGGGCTTGCGACGTAACTGATTAAATTTTCAACATCATTATAATAGCCAGTGAGACGTGTAGACTGTAGCAGAGTGTTGTATTCAGCAAAAGCTTCGTAGTTGTCGCTAGTTTCAGGCTTTAGATCGGGGTTACCACTATATACAGGGCTTAAATCATTAAAAACAGGTGCGCGGAAGCCTTTAGCATAGCTCGCACCAACGCGGAAATCAGGACTAAGATGCATTGCACCGCCCAAATTATAGGTGGTTTCATCACCATAGCGTGAGTCATCATCGTAGCGTAGGTTGGCTTGTGCATCAAAGCGGTCATTGGCGATGACATAGCCAGCAAAGGCACTTTTGACATTACGGTCATCAATACTGTAAGCCGTGCTGTCTAAGTCTTGAGTGAGGTATTCGAGACCATAAACACCTTCACCAGCTAGCAGCTTGTTTTTACCAACTAAGCTAATCTGGTCTTGAGTACCATCGAATACATTTGGATACTTAGCATAAGACTCGCTTTTATCAATAGAGTGACCATATTGGAGCTTAACAGAGGCATCAGGCATATATTGCCAGTCGACATAAGCTTGTGCTGCGCCGTTTTCTTGATCAGCATGAGCGTCTTCAAAAGTACCATCGTCATATTCAGTAGTGGATTTACTGTACAAGATGCTAGCACCTGTCAGTAACGTGTCGCTAAAACGCTGATTGACTGCTAAGCTTACACTGTCGCTCTCAAAACCATCATCGTCTTTATTATAAGGGTCATTTTGATTACTGGGATCTGGACGGGTCGCATTGATACCATCTGTTTCGTTGTGACTGGCTGAAAGGCTTAATGTAGTACCATTAGTATTGGCAAGTTGTGCGCTTGCACCGTATACATAATGATCGTTTGAGCCGATACCTGCGGTAACTGACATACTGCTTCGATCTATATTGCCGCCTTTAGTGAATACTTGAATGACACCGCCCATCGCATCCGCACCGTAGATGCTAGAACCTGATGCTCCATAGAGAACTTCAATTCGATCAATTTGATCAGCAGGTAGCAAGTTTAACGCGGCGCCTCCAGCGCTGACTGAGCTATAACGTATACCATCAATTAACACGAGAATTTGTTTGCTGTCGTAGCCGCGCATGTAAAAATTTGAAGTAGTACCAAGACCACCGTTTTGTTTAAAAGCGACGCCTGGTTGACGTTTGAGTACGTCCAAAACAGTCTGACCTTGATAACGTTGTAGCTCTTCCTTATCGATCACCCGTGTCTGCGCAATTACATTACTTGTCTTAGTAGGTGTGCGAGTGGCTGTCACGACAATTTCATCAAGCTCAACTTGTGGTAGGTTACTATCATTGATGGAAGCGTTTTCAGAAATGGCTGCCATTGCGGTATTTACTGCAAGTAAGCCAAGCGCACTTAAGATACTTAGACGAAGATAGGTATTCGATGACGAACGTGAAAAAAACATAATCAATTCCAGAGTAATCCCATAAAGGATGGCAAAAATAAAAGGTAACTATTGTGATGTGATGGGCATTAAAAGTTACAAAAAAAAGCATATAAGTAAGGCTGCGCTCATTATCTATAAAAGTTAGCACTTTATAAACCACTTTAACTTAATATTTATTCAGGGTAGCGTGAGTGGAATTCATGATGAGATGTTGATCCTTTGATCAAAGGTAACTTCCTCTTGATTATGGAGAGAGATGAATAATTAGGATCGCTCATTCACATAGATGACAACAAAAACGCATAATCAAAAGCACTGCTGTTATAAATAATTGTTATCATAGTACAGATATTATATGTTCTTCATCGTGCCACCTATAAAGTTAAGAGGTTTGCCTTGTCTACTAAGCATAATCTGCCGTCTACTACTGCGTTTTTTTCACTAAACGCCATTACTAAAATACCGTTAGCAGTTATTTTGCTTTTGTTGGTCACGATAGTGGGTATTGCGGTGCCCAATAAGGCTTTTGCTCTTGAGGCAGGCGCGCTTGGGGTAGGTGGCGACAGTAGTGAAGAGATGGTAAGTGGACCATTACCTGATTCATTTGGGCGCGATACGCCGCGTGATACCGTGCAAGGATTTATCAGTGCGCTGGGCGAAAACGATTATTTGCTGGCGAGTAACTACCTAAACCTATCTAAGTCTGATAATCCAACGACCGTTGTGCGTCAGTTCAAACAAGCATTGGATGCAGGAGGGCGGTTCCAACCTGATTTGCAGATTAGTAATCTGCCTGGTGGTAATCTCACCGACCAGTTACCACCTAACCAAGAAAATGTGGGTGTGATCAGTATTGGTGAAAAAAACGTGTCATTGTTACTAGAAAGAGTAGTATCCGAAGATAACGAGCAGTACTGGCAGTTCTCAAGTGAAACGCTCGCTTCCGTACCAGAAGTCATAGAAAATACTGAGCCGACGTTGGTATCGCGTTATACCTTTGACTCACTTGACGGCAAAAAACTCTTTGGCTATCAGTTGGCTGACTTGGTCGCTGCGCTAACGATGATTGTGAGTAGTTTTGTGCTCACGTATATTGCTGTGTGGCTACTGTATCATTTACTAAGAATCACTTATCCTCGTGTGCGTGGTACGCCATTACCATTACCGAACAAAGTAATATTACCACTTGCTGTCGTTATTATGGCGCTGATATTGTCAGAGGTTATGGTCTATGCTGGCGTGTCAGTCACGCTGCGTGAGCCTGTCAATCGCTTTACTGATATTGCTTCATGGGTAGCAACCACTTGGCTGTTGCTGCGGGTTATCGATGCTATATTTACGCGCGCGGTCAATCTAAGCTATAAGAAAAACTACACTGAGCGTGTCTCGATACTGGGACTGATGCGAAAAGTGGTCAAAGCGTTGCTATTGATATTTGCGGTCATCGTGATTTTTGGCAATTTGGGTTTTGACTTGACGACTGGTATTGCTGCATTGGGTGTGGGTGGTTTAGCCTTAGCACTTGGTGCGCAAAAGACTATTGAAAACCTCGTTGGTAGTGTCGTGGTGGTGGCAGATTCGCCCGTACGTATCGGTGATTATTGTAAGTTTGGTACTTACGAAGGCACCGTTATCGATATTGGTATTCGCTCCTCGCGCGTACGCACCTTATCACGAACGATTGTCACCGTACCGAATGGTGATTTTTCGTCGATGCAAATTGAAAACTTTACCTCTCGTGATATGTTTCAGTTTTACCATAAGCTATATCTCAAACGTACCGCTGATATCGATGTGGTATTCAAAATGGTCACAGATTTGGATAATTTCCTAAAAGAACATGACATGACCAACCAAGAGTGGAACCAAGTCAATATTTCAGAGCTGCGTCAAGACTGTTACGTGATTCAGCTACAGGCGTATCTTAACGCCAATAACGTCGTTGATTTCTATGACAAGCAAAATGTATTGTTCGTTGAGGTATTGAACCAAGTGGCAAAATACAAGGTCGAACATGCATTGCCCACCCAGCAGCTGATCGTCAATCAGGCTGAGCTTGAACATCATATAGACAGTACGGCAGATGAAACAATAGAAGAAGATACGTCAAATGATAGCAGCGGTAATGGTGATGAGACAACGGTAAGCACAGACAGCAGTGACAATCATGCTAGTACTGGCCTTAACGACAATATCAAAAACGATACCAGTAAACCCAATTCATCTATGGCAACCGTTACCAGAAAAGGGGCGCTTAAAGCATTAAAACATAAAAGCCATATGCTTAGAAAAAGTAAATTTAAGCACACAAAAAACAAATTCAATCTCTCTATATGGAATCAACCATAAGCGCTATGCCGACAGGTGTGAAGTTCAACAGAGTTGTGTTCAATAGCATCATGTTTCATGACAGTAGTTGTTACAACGGCACAGCGGTTTTATTACGTAGTGAGCCGTAGTATGACCAAAGCAGTAGGCTGGCAGCGCTGCGATAGGGTGACCAATGCTGAGTAAGGTTTTTGAGTTGCTTAGGTGTTGGTCGTTCTGCTAATCCTAGTAAATGCATGGCGCCAACTTTGATGGCTAGATCATCAACAGCAAACACATCTGCACGCTTTAAAGAAAATAATAAGTACATCTCAGCAGTCCAGCGGCCAATGCCTATCACAGCTGTCAAGGTTGTTATAACCTCTTCATTTGGTAAGGTTTCCAATGCTGCAAAGTCGATATCATGATCGACTAATGAGCGGACGTAGCGGGTTTTTTGTTTAGATAGTCCTTGAGCTTTCAGGTCTTCGTCCGTCGCTTGATGTATTGCCTGCGGCGTTATTAACTCTGCATTAACCAAACGTTGCCATATACTAGCCGCCGCCGCTACAGATAATTGCTGACCGACCATCGCTCTCATCAACTGCTCAAACCCACCTGCATTGTGTCTTAGACTAGGTGTGCCTACCTGTTCATAGACGGAGGCAAATTTTGGCTCAATAGCAATCAACGCAGTGATGTTCTCCTGTAGCTCTTGACTGTTTTCAATAGTTTGTATGCTCATAATAAGATCGCTTTTCTAATGAGTAGATATTTTGATGGATATCATAGCAAAGAGTGGTGGGTTTATATCAGTAGGCAAGTGGCTAAACGTTAGTAGGCAGAGGGCTAAACGTTAAACAATTAGAAAAATGTATAAGCTACAGACAAAAAAAGGACTACTTGGTTGTAGTCCTTTTTTTAATACCGCTCAATTGTTAGCGAGTAATCTATTCGCCGTCTGCCTTTGGCTTCTTGAGCAATACGAGTACAGCGCCATTACCGCCGTCTTTTGGCGGTGCAGAGCAAAAGGCCAGTACTTCTGGTAATTGACGCAACCACCCGTTGATACAGGTTTTTAGAATTGCTTCACTACCTTTGCCATGTACGATTTTTACCATGGTCTCGTTACTTTGTTTTGCTTGGCTCAGCAGCTTAGTCATGGCATCGCGCGCTTCTTCTATCGTACAGCCATGAATATCTACTGCATCGTACCAGCGCAACTTACCTTTTTTAAGCTGATCGAAAATTTTGTTTTGGAGCGTTGGCTGCTTATAGGACAAATAAGCTTCAGCTGCAACAGGATTCAGTAGGGCTTGCATATCTGACAATCCTGCACCTAAATCACTGGCTTCGCTACCCTGAGCTGCTGCACGTTTTGAAAGTGTCGCTGCATCAGGTTTGCCTGCTTTAGTTGTGCTAGCAGGTGAGCGGACGTTCTTGTCTTCTAACTGATTCACCCCGTGCATGGCTTGCATGAACAGCACCTTATCATCATCGATATGTTCGCTATCGAGCTGTTTGACGGTTTTTTTGACTTGTTTTTGAGTCAATAGTGATACAGGCTCAGTTGGTTTTTGGTTCTCACCTTCAGGTGAATTGGTATCACGACCTTTACTCAATTGGCCTTTTAGTTCTTTGAGCTGGTCTTGCATTTCTTTTGAAAACAGAGAGTTTGACATAAAAGTTAACGTATCGTTGATTAATGAATGTTGGGTTAGCTGATAGCACGCCTGCTTTGTAGAAACTATTTGGTGCTATCGCCGCTTGAATATGTGAGTTACTTTACTCGTCTACTGTAACGCCCGCAAGTAAGGATTGTAACGCTTGTCCAGGATGGTCGGTTTTCATAAACTGTTCACCGATCAAAAAGTGCTGAATTTCATTGTTGAGCATCAGACGAATATCATCGCTACTATGAATACCACTTTCGGTCACGATCAGCGGTTTTTTATCAGCGTTATCTGCATCACTATCAGTAGCGAGTGCTTCGATCAACCTGCTTTTTAGATCAAGCGTGGTTTGTAGATCCACATCGAACGTATTCAAATCACGGTTATTGATACCATAGATATTATGCTCTGAACGTGGCAATTGTAGGGCTCGCTCAAGTTCGGACTGGGTATGTACTTCTATCAATACATCCATACCAAGCTCGATACTTAGCGCGTGCAGCTCTTGTACTTGTGCATCGTCTAAGCAGGCCATGATGAGCAGAATACAGTCAGCACCCATCAAGTAAGATTGATATATTTGATACGCATCAATCATAAAGTCTTTGCGCAGTATTGGCAGGCTTGAGGTGTTGGCTGCTTGAATCAGGTAGATGTCATCGCCCTGAAAGTAGTCACGATCTGTCAGCACGGACAGACAGGTGGCGCCTGCTTGCTCGTACTGCTGAGCAAACAGAGTAGGGGTAAAGTTATGATTGATGACCCCTTTAGATGGTGAAGCTTTTTTGATCTCAGCGATGATACCAACGCCATTGCTCGTAGAGCTGACGGCACGTAAGGCAGCTGCAAATCCACGACGGGATTTATGATCCGCTGCGACCTGTGCTTGCAAATCCTCAAGGGGTAGTGCTGCACGAGCTGCTTTTACTTCTTCTACTTTGGTGGCGACGATGCGTTGTAGTACCGAAGGTATGTCTGAGTGAGTTGTGGTCATACGAGTGTCCGAATATCGTTAAATTGAGTAGAAACTAATGAACAAGTTTATGTTTTATGAATGGCAGTAAACTAATCCTGAGCCACGAGCTGTTGTGTATAAGCAGCCAAAGATTCAAGTTTAAGTAAAGCATCACCATTTTGTATGACTTTTTGTGCTCGGCTGACACCATTAGGGTAGTTACTGGCAAGGCCTGCAGTATATATCGCCGCACCTGCATTCAACGCAATCATGTCACGTGCTTTGAGGACGGCGCGATCATGAGTATCATTACCAGACAGAGCGGCGCGAATAAGCTCAAGGCTTTGCGCTGGAGAATCAACATCGAGACCGATCAGGGTTTGGGATTCGATACCTGCGTCTTCTGGCATCATCTCATAAACAGAGATTTCTCCATCTTTCAGTTCAGCGACTGTGGTCGACGTTGCCAGACTGATCTCATCTAGACCATCTTTTGCACCGACAACCATGACATGACGTGCACCTAGGTTTTTCATTACTTTTGCGATCGGCTCACACAACTGCGCGGTAAACACACCGATGACTAGGTTAGGCGTACCTGCTGGATTGGTCAATGGTCCCAAAATATTAAAGATCGTGCGCGCTTTTAGTTCACGGCGCACAGGATTGGCATAGCGCATGGCGCTGTGATGATTGGGAGCGAACAAAAAGCCAATACCTTCGTTCTCAATACAGTCTTTTGCTTGTGCTGGACTAAGCGCTAGACTGATACTTGCCTGCTCAAGCAAGTCTGAGCTACCAGACTTGGTCGAGACGCCGCGATTACCGTGTTTGGCAACCTGAGCGCCAGCCGCCGCGACCACTAATGCTGATGCAGTCGAAACATTAAATAAATTAGCACCATCACCGCCAGTACCAACGATATCAACTAAATAATCGCAGTTCTTTGGTTCAATATTGGCGGCTAGTGCACGCATGGCACTGGCTGATGCGGTAATCTCATCGATCGATTCACCCTTCATGCGTAGACCTGTCAAGATAGCGCCCATCATGGCATCACTACATCTGCCTTGCATGATGATAAGCATCACTTGATACATCTCATCAAAGGTTAGGTCAATATGCTGAAAAATTCTACCGAGCGCTGACGTTAGCAGTTGATGCGTTTGGTCGTCAGACAGTTTTTCGATACTCTCTGGGGTGTGCGTTTCTTCTGTTTTTGTTGTATTCATTATGATCTCGCTTATGATTATTCTTTATGTAAATCTGTGTGAAATTTGGAATGAGTTTATGCAAACAGTATTTTTTATCGACATGCTTTTAGTTAGATCTAACCAACTTGTGGTAGCTCATCGGATGTCAGGGTAGCCAAACCATGAGTCTGCAAAAAGTTATTGAGCAACTGGTAACCTGCTTCGCTCAATATTGACTCAGGATGGAACTGGACGCCCTCTACAGCCAACTCTTTGTGACGAATACCCATGACTTCTCCGATACTACCGTCACTGCTCTGTGTCCATGCAGTGAGCTCAAGACAGTTGGGTAGGCTACTCTTGTCAATGACGAGTGAATGATAACGTGTCACTTTTGATGGGTTGGGTAGTCCAGAAAATATACCTTGGTCATTATGATACACAGCAGATAACCGCCCATGCATGACTTCACCAGCTTTAACAACTTGTCCACCAAATGCTTGCCCAATAGCCTGATGTCCCAAGCAAATACCAAGTATAGGAATCATCCCTTTGAACACTTCAATCACCTCTAGCGAAATACCAGCGCGATCAGGGTCGCAAGGACCTGGGCCAATAACAATCACAGTAGGGGCAAGGGTCTGAATCTGCTCAATAGTGACCTGATCATTACGCCAAACCATGATGTCTTGTTGCAATTCACCGAAGTACTGTACGATATTGTACGTAAAACTATCGTAATTATCGATCATCAGAATCATGAGCGTTCCAAATTATTGGTTTTTTATACTTCTCAGAATGGGGCATACATATGGGGTAGATATTGATAGAGAGCATCAAATAGCAAACATCAACAAGCCATGATGTTCTCGGCTTCTGGACGCCGCCGTTATCTTACCACTATTTTCTCCGCTATCAAATGTAGGACACATACAAGCTAGGCAACCGAGGCTCGAAATAGATTTTTTATCATACTGATCGACCTGGGTTAATTATTACAAATAAAATCGTAACTTAATATTTTGATAGCGCACCACAACAGAACAATGGCATCATTACGACTGTCATTAGCACTAACTTGGTGCTTTATGTTTACTGTTGGTGCGTTAAGTAAAAGCAAAATAAAAGGCGATTGAATAAATATTACTGCTGACAACTACTGGATTTTATTATAAGACGCTGTAATTATTGAAAATAAGCATTTGTATGAGCCGATTTTTGGTAATCAATTTAATATATTGGCACACCCTTTGCATTGACGCTGCTATGATTGTCTATGATTACAAAAAGTGGTCTCAAATGATCGTTAATCAGTGATCGTCAATAAGTGCCTGAAGCGTTCAGTATTATCAGTTATATACTGCTAGAATGACGTTAGAATTGACTTGGCGTATTTTAGACTATTAAGATGGAGCGGGTCTAATTAAGTAAACGTCTTAGATCAGTGTCTTGACTAATACGATAAATAGTGCTGATAATAAGCATAATATCGAATGCGCTGTTTGGTATTGAAAAGAGTACACTTGGAATACTTGAACAAGAAAATGGTACCAATAATTTTAAATTGCAATAACGTGACCAACACAACGGAGATTATGTATGTCGAACAAATTATTAGATCTTATTCAATCCTCTAATGCTAAATGGGTTGACTTTCGCTTTACTGATACACGCGGCAAAGAGCAGCACATCAGCTTTCCAGCATCTACTGTTGATGAAGATGTCATGGAAGATGGCAAAATGTTTGACGGTTCATCTATCGCTGGTTGGAAAGGTATCGAAGCGTCTGATATGATCTTGCGTCCTGATCCAGAAACGGCATTTATCGATCCGTTCTTTGATGCAGTTACTGTCGTCGTAACTTGCGATATCATCGAGCCATCAACGCTACAAGGCTATGATCGTGACCCACGTTCTATTGCTCGCCGCGCAGAAGAGTATTTGAAGTCTACTGGTATCGGTGACACGGCGTATTTCGGTCCTGAGCCTGAATTCTTCGTATTTGATGACGTTAAGTGGTCAGTTGACATGTCTGGCGTTAGTCATAAGATCACTGCTGAAGAAGCAGCATGGTCGACTAATGAGTCGTATGAATGGGGCAACATGGCGCATCGTCCACGTGTCAAAGGCGGTTACTTCCCAGTACCACCAATCGACAGCTCGCATGACATGCGCTCTGTTATGTGTGAACGTATCGAAGAAATTGTTGGTGAAGGCCGCGTCGAAGTTCATCACCACGAAGTTGCTTCTTGCCAGTCTGAAATCGGTGTTGCATTCAACACGATGGTACGTAAAGCGGATGAAGTTCAGCAATTGAAATATGTGGTGCATAACGTTGCTCACCAGTTTGGCAAAACAGCGACCTTTATGCCAAAACCAATCGTTGGTGATAATGGCTCAGGTATGCATGTTCATATGTCAATCTCAAAAGATGGCGTAAACACGTTCTCTGGTGATGAATATGCCGGTCTATCTGAGACAGCATTGTACTTTGTTGGTGGTATCATCAAACACGCTCGTGCATTGAACGCAATTACCAACCCATCAACGAACAGCTACAAGCGTCTGGTGCCACATTACGAAGCACCTATTAAGCTTGCTTACTCAGCGTCTAACCGTTCAGCGTCTATTCGTGTGCCACATGTAAGTAGCCCAAAAGCGGTACGTATCGAAGCTCGCTTCCCAGATCCAACAGCTAACCCATACTTAGCATTTGCTGCGCTATTGATGGCAGGTCTTGACGGTATTCAGAACAAGATGCATCCAGGCGAAGCTGCTGACAAGAACTTGTATGACTTGCCACCAGAAGAAGAAGCACAGATCCCAACGGTTGCAGAGAGTTTAGATGTTGCACTACAAGCATTGAAAGATGATCACGACTTCTTATTAAAAGGTGACGTGTTCACTAAAGATATGCTAGAAGCCTTTATTGCATTGAAAGAAGAAGAAGTACAACGCCTGAATGTTACTGTGCATCCTGTTGAGTTTGATATGTACTACAGCTGCTAATAATGAATTAATCTGTTGAGTTAATTCAACAAGAAAGAACCAGTCAAGTTAATCTTGGCTGGTTTTTTTGTGCCGTTAAGACAAGAATGTACTAGCATCAGATAATGCTATTTGAGATGAATAGTGAAGCCACACCAAACATTGCTGATTTTGCATCGAAAATATCGCATAATGATTGATATACTATTATATTAATAGCAGACACTAATTAGGCTGATTGACCATGACTTTGTTATCAACGCAACACTCTATACAAGGCAATGTAAAGGTAGGACTATTGATGGTTGCTGCGATAGCAAGTCTTTATGCACCGCTAAGCAATGCAGCACCTATCTATAAAGTGGTTGATGAGCAAACCGGTCAAGTCACTTTTACCGATCGACCGCAGGATTATGAGCAGCAAGCTGGCAAACAAGTCAGTCAGATGTCTATCACGACAGGCAATGAGACAAGCAGGTCAGCCAGCTCTAGCATGGCAGGTAGCTCTAATGCAAATAGCCTGCCATCGAATGTATCACAAATGGGAGTCACTCCTACGGCTTCTGCCGCCAATACTCAGACCAACGCACCAGTAAACTATCAATTGGCAATTGCTGAGCCTAGCAAAGAAAGAGCCTATCGTCGTCCAGCGCAAAGTATCGATGTCGCTGTACAGGTTAATCCTGCGCTACAAGCGGATGACAGCGTGGGTATTTATCTAGATGATAAGGAAGTAGCACAAGGATTGAGCGCGTCGATTGGGACTGTAGATGTGCTACCAGGTGCCCATACGATCAAAGTGGTCATACAAAATAAAACTGGTCAGGTGCTACGGCAAGTCACACGTACGGTATACGTCATCCAAAACAATACGACACTACAAAACAATAAAAAAATTGCGCAGCAGCTCTTGGCTTATCAGAACTTGCCTTGGTATCAAAAGGTACTGTTGAAACTGCGTCAACAGGAAGTGGCTCAGTCTCAGTAACGACTAATTGAGATAGATATCATTCGCCAAATAAAAAGGCAAGCACCACCGATGATGCTTGCCTTTTTTAATGTCAGTTGATTATTTGAGAGGTAAGTTAACTTACTTGGTTAGCTCGATGGTACCGTTAGCAGTGACTGAGATGGTACTGTTACCAGATTCAAAGCTTTGGCTTGGTACTGACTCGTCTGCCATGCCTGATTTCATGCTCATGGCGCTGTACATAGGACGTGGGTAGTTACTACCAGTGTTTAAGTTAACATTTATGACACGATAGCCACGCGCGTCCCAAGCACGGGTAAGGCTCTTAGCTTGCTGTTGAAATGCGCGGGAGGCTTCCGTCATTAGTTTTTGCTCTAACGCATCTTTTTTGGTATCTGAGACACCAAAGTTCAAATTGTCCATGACCAAGGTTGCTTGTAGATCAGCAATAAGTTGGCTAGTAGCGGCAAAATCGGTACTTTTCAAATCTATATTTGCTTGACCTGTCCAACCGATGATTTTATCGTTTTTATCGTAGCGTGGATAGGTACGTTGTTGTCCTGTGGTCACAGTAACGCTAGGATAGCGTTTGGCAATTTTTATGGCATTATTAATTGAGGTATTGAGCGTCGTGGCTAGCATTTTGGCATCCGTTGCCTGCGCCTTTTTGTACAAGCTGGCTCGTACTTCGTCGTTCTGGATTTCTTCTTTTATTTCTGTCTGAAATGTCAGTTGATCGTAGCCTGTTGGTTCTGCATGGGCGCTTCCCATCATTGCCGTCATTAGACAAACCGTACCAGACGCTAGCGCTGCTTTATTAAGTAACGTGTTTTTCATCATTATCTCCTTAATTGATTTTGTTAATTTTTATATGAATGTCTTACCATCCATTTTTATATGAGAAGCTGTCTCTTTTGTGCTCTAAATGTTGACATGTGTGCAACTTCATTCCCTAAAATAGCAAAATCTGTCTGATTTGCTGTGAGAATTTTGTGAGCTACGTTACTCAGTTATTAAATTAAACCATTAATATAATCGTGGCGGTTTTAGCAGGATTTTATTCTTTAGAGCACTAATAGTGTTTTGTGCGATTGAGCGTTTTTTACGAGCTACGGATAATGGGTTAGACACCAAGCTTTGGTCAGTGTCAGAAGAAAAAACATCGTTTGAGTGGGAGCTATAACCGACTTATTAAAAGCAGTTTGGCCGCAGGGGTTGCAAAATAAAAAAATCCTTGTATAATCTACATCCGGTGGCTCCATTGGTAGCCTCGCAACATTGTTCTATGAATCCCGCCAGGACCGGAAGGTAGCAACGGTAATAGTTATAATGTGTGCCGAGGATGTGCTTTTGGAGTCGCTTTTTTTTGCCTAAAATTTGATACTGACATCGATAAAACGTTTTATATTAAAGATACTTTTTATTTAAAATGCTTTTACGATGCGTCCAGCCCTTCATTGCAAAGGGCTTTTTTTTGTCTAAAATTTCATCCAAGCTTTGGTTTGATGTGCTATTTAATTTCTTGTTCAATTCAAAAGCTTCATTGGTTAATATGAGTTAAAATACAATGTATTAACTTTTATTAACATTCTAGACACTTTAAGGTTTGGTTATGAAAATGTTTGTTTGGCTATTCATTGCGTTTGTGGTTCTCGTGGTCGTATTTGGCGTGTCAGTATTTAATAGATTGGTACGCGCACGCAACCAAGCAAAGAACGGCTTTGCTCAAATAGATGTACAATTAAAGCGTCGTCATGATCTGATTCCAAACCTAGTCGAAACCGCCAAGCGTTATTTGAGCCACGAAGAAGAGACGCTAACACGAGTGATTAGCGCGCGTAATCATGCTCAAGACCTACAAAATTCAAATAAACATCAGCCAGACTCACTAGAGCATATGGCGCTATTTGCCAAAGCAGAAGGAATGCTGTCTAAAGCGCTAAGTCAGTTTTCAGCAGTTGTGGAAGCCTATCCTGAGCTCAAAGCCGATAGGATGATCAAGGAGCTCATGGATGAGCTGACCAATACTGAAAACCGAATCGGTTTTGCTCGCCAGCATTACAATGACAGCGTCATGTTCTATAACAATGACCGAGAAGTATTTCCTAATAATCTTGTCAGTACGACCTTTGGCTTTCGTCCGCTCAGTCCTTTAGTGTTCGAGGACAGAGAAGCCATTGCTCAAGCACCGAACGTCAATATGGCCTAAGGCTTCGACAAATTTAGCAAATACTAGGTAGTCTACGATCATGGATTTTTTTGGTGAGCAGCGCATACGTACGCGGCGCAGTCTATTGCTATATGGGCTGTTTTTTTTAATTGTGCTTGCTCATATAGCAGTAGCGCTCGCTGTCATGGGCTTACTACTGACGATATTTACAGGTGGTGTATACCGCTGGGTATTGATACTGGTTATTATCCTGACGCTAGGCAGTTTTTTTGTTGGTAGTTTTTTAGAGTATCAGCGCTTGAGAGCGGGTGGACGTGCTATTGCTCAGCGGGTAGGAGGCGTTAGATTGTTCATTGATAACAGTCAGGTACCCTGGCAGCATAGTCAAGGGGTGACGCATCAACATAAAAGTGAAGACAAGGTTCGTTATAGCGCGCGCCATATCGCAGTAAGTGACGAGCGTGACTTTCCACCAGTTTATCGGCGTTATTATGAAATAGCACAGCAGCTAGCGATCGCGTCGGGACTGAGCACACCAATACTATATGTATTGCCTGATGAGCAAGGTATTAATGGTTTTGTCGCTGGTCGCCACAGTCAAGATATGGTACTTGTCGTTACCCAAGGAGCGCTAGATAAACTATCTGATGAAGCGCTATATGGGCTCATTGGTCATGAGTATGGTCATATTTTGCATGGTGATGCCAATTTTAACCTACAGCTAATGGTAGTGCTGGCGGGTCTGCAGATACTGTACGACTGGAGTGATCCGATCTCCAATCATATCTCTAATTATCGTTACTTTGATAGCGATACCAGCTCCCAGAAGTCACTATCACAAAGGCAGGTTGATGTACTTGCGCGCAGTACAGAAGCGCAAACGGCCAGTTTTACCACACATAGTGAGTGGGTGACGTACTGGCAGACACAGTCGCAGCAACAGCAGTCGTCTGCCAAGCGCCAATCTAAATGGGTGCAAAATAGACCAACGTTTGATCGACGTGCCCCACGTAGTATATGGACATTGCTGCTGCATGGTTTGAGCTTCTCGAGCATGGCAAGTGCTCAGCTGATTAAGCATAGCTTTAATCGTCAGCGTGAGCTACTCGCTGATGCAACCAGCGTACAATTGACGCGCACACCTGCCATTTTAGAGACCTTAAAAGCCATTCACCAAGACTCGCTTGGGTCACGTTTGACTGGTATTGCTGATATCAATGGACTCAGTCATTTTTTCTTTGCCAGTAGTGGTGCTGATTTGGGAGACTTATCATGGTTTGCCACTCATCCAAGCTTAACCGAGCGTATGAGTGCTATTAATGCGGATGCCTACCATGACTTTGCCATACAAGTGGCGACAGAAAAACGTCTCAACCAACAAAAAATTAAAGAAATATATAGGCAGCGCCGGTTAGGTAACTGGGGTGAAGCAGAGGCAGTGACTACTCAAAATAGCCTAAGCGATAAATTACAAGTAACAGACCAATCCTCACGCCGATTATCTTCAAGTTTCAGTCAAGAAAGTAGCACTGAATATGAAAGCATAGATGGACCCATGAGGGGGAACGGTAATGACAACTCTAGCGAACAGCGCTCTATTTCTGATAGTCACACAAGTAAAAGTAGTTATCAAACAGACGAAGGTCTTGAGTTTACTAAAGAGACAGACAAGATTATTGATGGTCGCTTACAAGTAGAAGCTGTATCCTTAGACAACGATAGTTTACTAAAGCCATGGCAGGCAAGACCTAATGCGGATTTGCCAAAAAATATACTGATAGAAATCAGCGATAGGCAAAAGGTATCATTACCGCAATACATCATTGATCACAGCCATCATTCTCTAGGGGCGCTGGCATTGGTTGAGGCAGTTATGCTTTGTCATCAAAGGCGACCACTATCAACGAATGCGTTTTATAGTTTGGTAGATATTTGGTGCGCGACTGGCGAGATGGATGCTAATAACTCTAGCGACGAGCAGCTCTTACCACATAGGGTAGATACTAAGCTATTGACGCAAGTTGCCAGTGTAGATCGACGTTTAGACAGCGCTTTGATTGAGCTTGCGTTAAAGCAACTAAGACAGCATGATCTATCTGAGAGCTCTATCAAAAAATTAAAGCTCAAGAGCTATGACAATCATAGTCATGATAGCTATCAGCACTATAAACAACAAGAAAACTGCCGTACGATGTTGTTGCGTTATCAGCAAGGGATATTAGGTTTATTGAACCAACAACGAGCGTATGATGTCACCCAATGCCTCACTCATCATTCATCTGATAAAAAGTCAGTTAAGGATGGCACTTCTTCAGGCTCGACTTCTTCGAATGATTTGGCAGCTTTGGCGCAGCAGCAGTCACCCATATCGTCATTATGGCAAGCACTACATTTGCGGCAATTACTACCGATGCTGTCTGAGGTTTTATACGATACAGATGCGCCATCTTTGGAGCTAGAGACACTGAGTTCTGGTATAAAAGACATATGTACGCAGCTAGATCCGTCAGGACAGGTATTTGAGAGTCTCAATACGGCTGAGGTATCGATTATAGTGTTACTGGCTTATCGATTATCAAAAGATGCCAAAGGTCAGATAATCTCAATGCACGCTCGGTCGCGATTGAGTGAAGGTGATGAGAGTGTGGTGCATTATATTGTTGACTTGAGACGTCATGCGCGCTTGATTGATATTGATTTGTCGACAGTTACCGATGCAAATTTACAATGGCTATTATTGACTGTTCGACACTTAAATAGTATACAGTTATTGACGGTGGTTGCTGCCGTTCCTGTTAACACCAAACAGTCTATTAATAGCTCCAAAAGTGCTCAGAATGCTGATAGTGATCAAGAGAGACAACAGTATGACAGTCAAATAGATTATAATGATACCGATGCACTCAGACCTACTCATAATGACTATCGACAGTGGCTAAGTACATTGCATACTGTGATGCTACACGATACGATAATCAGCCAAGATGAGTATGATTGTTTGCTTGCAATGGCAGCGCACTGGCTGGGTGTTCGACAGCTTTTTTGACCCATGCTGGGTTGATACGCGCTCGATGATTCACGCTCAATAGATAGTATGATGCCTATGCGATCAGTGCCATCAAAACCATAACACCATCTGTAAATAGTATAGACAACATAATCAGGACAGTAGAGTCGTATGAGTGATATCCAAGACCCGCTGAGTGTATTGCAGCGCCGTATGCAGCAACGCCAAATACTAGCGATGATGGGTATCGATCACTGGGTGCAGCCTGCGTCAAAAACCATAAATATAGCGGATATTGCGGCAATACCAGTTGATCAATCAAATACTGACCATCCTACTATTGAGTTAACAAGTGACCAGTCGAGAAATACTGAATCAAAAAATACCGAGTTAGCGAGTGCTGGTTCTATAGACATAGTAGATCCGTCACTGATGGATTATGGTACTGATAGCTCTGATATCGTAAGTTCTGATATCACAAGCTATGACGACATCAGCAGTGATAACGACATTAGTAGTGATTTTAATGGACGAGATGACGGTGTACCCCAAGCCAGCGTTCAAAACCCTGTCACGTATAGCTTTGATACGCTGTCGGAATATGATAATACCTCAAGTTACGATGATACCTCAAATATAGAGCCAGACCGATTAGCCATCAACGAAATAGAGCAGTCGACGACCGAACCTGTAGCGCGACACTCATTTGCTCAAGGCAGCAATAATGATGCTGGCTCAAAAAAGGTAGCGCCATTCAACTTGCAAGGTGGTCGTTACGGTGACTGGGTGATACTGGTGGATATTCAAGCACTCAGTAGTGACAGCCAAAAGCTGTGGCAAAATATTACCCAAGCGCTATCACTCACTCATGAGACGACATCGTTCCCCATTTGCGCTGGTATGGACACAGCTGAGCTTGCTAATGCTAGTCTTGCTGGTTATATCTTTCGAATAGGCCTGCGCGAAGAGATACAGGTTGCTGCATTGACAGCGCTACCTGACGGTCTTTATCATCCCAATCTTACTATCGTACCGACATTAGACGATATGCTTGCAGACAGCGATGCTAAGCGACAGTTGTGGGAACAGATATCTTCGTAAGATACGTCTACATAAATATTGAGATACCTTTTTTATCAACAAACCGAAATAAAATAAGCTTATTTATTTCCCTACACCTAGGATCGTAATTATGTCCATCAACTCAACGCCTACCAACCCAGAGCCCACCAATCCAACTGCTTCTATTAGCCCAACTGGCAGTACCTCACCACATCGTTTACCAAATTTCTGTGCTGGACCTGCGACGATGCCAACAGCGGTATTAGAGCGTGCACAGAGTGAACTGCTTGACTGGCAAGGACGTGGCTTATCGGTCATGGAAGTGAGTCATCGTAGTAAAGAGTATATGGCAATCACTGATAAAGCAGAAGCCAAGCTACGCGCGCTTATGGAGATACCAGACAACTATAAAGTGCTGTTTTTGCAAGGCGGTGCCAGCTTGCAGTTCTCTGCTATTCCATTAAACCTATTGAACGGCGGGCGTGGTGATTATTTGACGACAGGTGCGTGGTCAGGTAAGGCTATCAAAGAAGCTAAGCGTTATGAAGCGCTCGGTTTGGGTGAGATTAACTTGGTTGCAACTGGCAAAGAAGGCAACTTTACTAGCGTACCGCCTCAAAGTGACTGGCGCGTAAGTGAAGATGCTGCTTATTTTCACTACTGTGCCAACGAGACCATTCATGGTTTGCAGATATTTGAGCCGCCACAAGTAGAGGCGCCAATCATTGCTGATATGTCATCCTCTATCTTGTCACAGCCTATCGATGTGTCCAAATTCGGTATGATCTACGCGGGCGCTCAAAAGAACATTGGTCCTGCAGGTTTGGTTATCGTTATCATCCGTGATGACTTGCTTGGACAGGCTAGTGAGTGGTGTCCTATGCTGCTGAATTATGAGCACCAAGCAGATAAAGAGTCGATGTCTAACACGCCAGCAACGTATTCTTGGTACTTGGCTGGATTGGTATTTGATTGGCTAGAAGAGCAGGGCGGGGTTGCTGCTATCGGTAAGATCAATCAACAAAAAGCAGATCTACTCTACAAAACAATTGATGACAGTAGCTTTTATAACAACCCAGTAGACCCTCAGTACCGTTCTATCATGAACGTACCGTTTACGTTAGCGGACAGTAGTCTGGATAAGGTGTTTTTAGAAGAGTCAGAAAAAGCCGGTCTACTCAATCTAAAGGGCCATCGTGATGTGGGTGGTATGCGTGCCAGTATTTACAACGCCGTACCGCTTGAGTGGGTACAGCAGTTGGTTGACTTTATGATCGCGTTTGAACAAAAACATGCTTAGGTGAGTCGATCAAGAGGTGGCTATAGAATTTAATAGGTACCTCAATACTTAAATGTAGATGTCTAGGGACGCAAACACATAAAATTATAAGCAAAAGGCGCAACTGATAACGGTTGCGCCTTTTTTGTGAGTCTATTTACTGGCATAAGTTTAAATATTTATGATTGATAATGCGACATCTATGCTGGGCGACATGGCAAACCATTAGGTTAAAAAACCTAAGTTTGTTATGATAAAATTTTGCGATGATGATATTTTGCCGTCAGCACTTCATTTTTTGTACTCACATTGGTTAGCACAGAGGTCGATTAGAACATCATGATGATAAAACATACTCTGCTAAAAGCTGCGTTGCTAACCGCCACTGTCAGCTGGATACCAAGCAGTATCGCTGCGCCCATTACAAAGACAGCGCTTGGACATAATAGCCCTACCGAGTACATCAATGCACCCTACATGCCCTATGCCAATCCAAAAGCACCATCAGGGGGTACGCTCTCTCTCGATGCCCGCGGCACGTTCAACAGTGCCAACAAATGGATGACCACGGGTGTGGCAATGATCGGTACCGATTATTTGTACGATACATTGATGACAGGCTCATTGAACGAAGCTTTTACCATGTATCCGCAGCTGGCAAGCAAAGTAACCTACGACCCAGATGATACGAGCTGGATTATTTATCATCTTAATCCTGCAGCCCGTTTTTGGGATGGATCACCTGTGACCAGTCGCGATGTTAAAGCAACTTTTGATGCGCTATTGAATAAGGGTCCCATGTACATCCGGAGTTACTTGGGAGATATTAAGAACGTTGAGATTATCGATAATCAGCAAGTAAAATTTGTCTTTGCTTCTACTGAAAACAAAGAGATATTATTGACCGTCGGGCAGTTTCCTATCTTTGCCAAATCCTCAATCGATGCAAATTTTGAGACCATTAGCCTGACGCCATTAATGGGCAGTGGCCCTTACAAATTAGGGCGCGTTGATGCAGGCCGTTCGGTCAGTTATCTACGTGACCCTAATTATTGGGGCCGTGATTTGATGGTCAATCGTGGTCGCTATAATTTTGACATGATTAAGTTTGTTTATTATCAAAGTGACGAGATTGCTTTTGAGGGTTTTAAATCTGGTCAATACCGCTTCCGCCCCGAAAACAAAGCATCAAATTGGGTAAGTGGCTATAACTTCCCAGCGGTAAAAGCAGGACTGATCAAAAAAGAAACGATAACCAGTCAAAACCCAGTGCCGATGCAAGCGCTGGTCATGAATATGCGTCGACCGATCTTTCAGGATATTAGGGTTCGACAGGCTTTAACAGCGGCTTATGACTTTGAATGGATGAATAAAACTTTGTTTCATGGTCAGTATGAGCGATTGCAGAGCTTTTTCCATGGCTCGGAGCTTGCCGCAACAGGCACACCGTCTGACGCAGAGATGCAGGTACTAACGCCTCTATTGTCTGAGCTTGAACCTATTCAGCGCAAAGCAACAGTGGCCGAATGGCAGCTGCCTACCAGTGATGGCAATGGTTTTAATCGTGCAGGATTGTTAGAAGCGCGGCAGTTACTACTGGCGGCTGGGTTTTATTATGACGATATGAAGTTATATCAGCCTGATGGTCAGCGCGCCCAGATCGAGATGCTGATGACGGGTGAGACCATGGGCCGTGTATTATTGCCCTATATTCGTAATCTAAAGCGTTTGGGGTTTGATGCAAGTTTGCGTCAAGTAGACGGGCCGCAGTACTATGAGCGTATGCGCCGATTTGACTATGATATGGTCGTTGACGTGTTCGCTCAAAGCCTATCTCCTGGTGCTGAGCAGGCTGCGTTTTGGGGTAGCGCTGCCGCTGATGAGCCAGGCAATCACAATAGCCCTGGTATCAAAAATGCGGCCATCGATAAGGTCGTTGCTGCACTTGGTAGTGCTAAAGACCGCGATGAGATTGTACTGTATACGCAAGTGCTAGATCGGTTGCTGCGAGCGGGTTATTACGTCGTGCCATTATATGGCAAGTCTGGGACCAATGTGGCGTATTGGGATCAATATCGCCATATAGCAACCTTGCCAACCAATGCCGTTGGTATCGACTACTGGTGGGTTGATAAAGAAGCAGAAGGGCGCATCAATAAGTATTTAAAGCAATAATCAGCGCTCAAAGTAATATCCCGCGTCTATTGACAGCGCTGATCTTATAATAACTGATGGTCAGGTGTGCAGGCTTCGGTTATGGAATAAAACCGATATTAAATAACTCAAAAATAACGAGCAACAAAAATAACTATTGGTAAGGATTTAACATGAGTATCCGTATTCACCCTATTAAAGCATTCAATGATAACTATATTTGGACGTTAATTAATGACAATAATAAACAAGCAATCGTCATTGATCCCGGTCAAGCTGAGCCGGTCATTGATTACTTAGAGAAAAATGAGCTGGAGTTGACCTCGATTTGGACCACTCACCATCATCATGATCATATCGGCGGCGTTGTAGCGCTACAAGAGTCGTATCCTATGACTCATCTGGTTGCGCATAGTGAGCATGGGGTTGATGAAGACCAAACGATAAAAGATGGTAGCACAGTAAGTGCATGGGGCTGCTCAGCACAGGTTTGGGATGTATCAGGGCATACGGCTAGCCATATGGCTTATATCTTAGATATTGATGGGCAAAAACATTGCTTTTGCGGTGACACGCTATTTAGTGCAGGTTGCGGTCGTGTATTTACAGGTACCATTGAGCAATTGCATGATAGCTTTAAGCGCTTAAATGGTCTGTCTGAAGATACGTTGTTGTACCCTGCACACGAGTATACGGCTAGTAATCTACGCTTTGGGCTATCTATTGAGCCTGCCAATGAGCAAATGCAGCAAGCGCTCGCGCAGGCTGAGACGAATACTGCCCACGGCGTGCCAACACTACCAGTGACATTAGAGCATGAGCGCGCGGTCAATGTATTCTTGCGTACTCAAGAGCCAAGTGTCATTGCTGGGGTTGAGTCCAAAACGAATATCGATGATGAGAAGTCTTTAACGGTGTTCGCGGCATTACGCGAGCTAAAAAACAACTTTTAAAGCACGTTTTTGATGCGGCAACTGCTTTCTTGCTTATATTCAATACAACATAGCCCGCTACTGTCGTTATTACCATCTCTTTTTATCTCATCTAGGAAGTCGCCATTATGGGTCGTTATATCTTAAAAAGACTACTACTGATATTGCCGACACTATTTTTGATATTGCTTGCCAACTTTGTCATTGTACAAGCAGCACCTGGAGGTCCTGTTGAGCAGCAGCTGGCGCTGATTGAACAGGGCGCAAAAGACAGCGCGCTCAGTGGTAATATCGGTGCGGGTAGTGCAGGTGGTAGTGACAGTGCTTATCAAGGTACGCGTGGTCTCTCTGAGGAGATGGTCGCTGCAATCAATGCCCAATATGGCTTTGATAAATCGGCACCAGAGCGGTTTTGGCTGATGCTAAAAAACTATGCTCAATTGGACTTTGGTGAGTCGTTTTTTAAGGGTCAAACAGTAACTGACCTTATTATAGAGAAGCTACCGGTCTCGATATCGCTTGGGCTGTGGAGTACACTGCTTATTTATATGATTGCCATTCCACTAGGTGTGTATAAAGCCATGCACCATGGTTCAGGTATTGATAAAGCCACAGCCATGCTGCTTGCTATTGGGCATGCGATACCTGTGTTTGTGTTTGCCGTGATCTTACTGGTGTTTTTTGCAGGAGGGAGCTACTGGAATATTTTCCCGCTACAAGGATTGACGTCTGAGAATTTTGATCAGTTAAGCGCGCTTGGTAAGGTCAAAGACTATTTTTGGCATCTGGCACTACCACTGCTGGCAAGCACAGTGGGCGGGTTTGCAGGATTAACGTATCTGACCAAATTTAGCTTCTTAGAAGAGCTGGGCAAACAATATGTATTGACCGCTCGCGCTAAGGGTCTAGGTGAACGTCAGGTGCTGTACGGACATGTGTTTCGTAATGCGATGTTGATCATCATTGCTGGTATTCCTGCTGCTATTGTGGGTATTTTCTTTGCGGGTAACTTTTTGATTGAGATTATTTTTAAACTTGATGGCTTGGGCTTGCTAGGTTTTGAAGCGATTCAGCAGCGCGACTATCCAGTGATATTTGGTACGCTGTTTATCTTTACGTTGGTGGGACTACTATTACAGTTGATTAGTGATTTGAGCTATCACTTGATCGATCCCCGCATTGATTTTGAGGGACGCTAATGTCAAGCAATCAATCTCCATTAAAGAGTAAGACTGGTAATAGCGAACCAGATAAATTGCAAATACCTGAGCCTTCGTCTAACACAAAACAACAGCGCTTAAATCCTATTTGGCAAGCCAGGCTCACGCGCTTTCGCCAAAATCGGCTTGGCGTGATATCGCTGTTCGTTTTTGCAGTGATATTTGTCATCTGTATGGCCGCCAATGTCATCGCCAATGACAAACCACTGCTGGTGAAGTATCAAGATGACTATTATTTCCCTGTTTTAAAAACCTATCCTGAAACCACCTTTGGCGGTGTGTTCGAGACTGAGACCAATTATAAAGACCCTGCAGTGCAGTCGCTAATCGATGAGCAAGGTTACTATGTGATGCCGCCCATTCCATTTGCTGATCAGACGCCCAACGTTGAGCTTGGTCTGCCTTATCCCGCGGCGCCCAATGCGCAGAATTGGCTAGGTACTGATGATATGGGACGCGATGTGCTGGCGCGGATACTATATGGGTTGAGAGTGTCGTTATTGTTTGGCCTGGCTTTGACGCTAGCTGGTGCCTTGATTGGTATTATCGTAGGTGCAGTGCAAGGCTACTATGGTGGCTGGGTGGACCTGGCAGGACAGCGATTCATGGAAGTATGGGGCGGTATGCCGCAGCTCTTCATGATTATTATTTTAGTGAGTCTGTTTAGTCCCAGTATCAGCATGCTGTTTGCTATGATGCTGCTCTTTGGCTGGATGGGTCTGGTGGGTTTGGTGCGGGCAGAGTTCCTACGCGCTCGTAACTTTGACTATGTACGCGCCGCTCGCAATTTGGGCGTTTCTGATAGTCAAATCATGCTCAGACACATTCTACCCAATGCGCTCGCGTCAAGCTTATCGCAGTTGCCTTTTATTTTAACCGCCAATATTATTGCATTGACCGCGCTGGACTTTTTGGGATATGGGTTGCCACCTGGTTCACCATCTTTAGGGGAGCTTATGGTGCAAGGAAAAAACAACCTTGATGCCCCTTGGCTGGCCTTATCAGGGTTTTTTAGTCTGACTTTTATTTTGTCACTGCTCATCTTCGTCGGCGAAGCACTGCGTGATGCATTTGATCCGAGGCGCTCTTGATATGACTGATACTATAATTGCTACTAAAAACAATGTATTAGAGACGCCAGACAAAGGCATTCACCAGACGAGAGGTAAGCTTGTGCTGAGCGTAGATCAGTTGATGATCACAACCGTTACAGGTATCAATTTAGTAGACAAGCTGTCTTATGAGCTACGACAAGGGCAGACTCTAGCGATCGTTGGTGAGTCAGGCTCTGGCAAATCGATTGCCAGCCTAGCGCTCCTAGGTCTGCTACCAGAGAGCTTGACTATTGATGGTACCGTTCAGCTGGCAAGTACATCAAACACCTCAGATATGTCTGTATTACCTATAGCGAATGACAAAGCACGTAACGCAGCTCTACGTCCTATTCGTGGGCAGCGTATCGGTATGGTATTTCAGGAACCAATGACAGCGTTAAATCCGCTGCATACAGTCGCTAAGCAAATTGCGGAGTCTCTACGTCTAAGCGGCGTACCCAAAAAGCAATGGCGTGACATCAGCATCGCGCTGCTAAATGATGTCAATATTACCGATCCTGCTGATAAGTTAGCTCGCTATCCGCATGAACTCTCAGGTGGTCAGCGTCAACGCGTGATGATTGCTATGGCGCTAGCACAGCAGCCTGACATATTGATTGCTGACGAACCCACCACAGCACTAGATGTGACCTTGCAGCATGAGATTTTAACACTATTGGATGATCTCAAACGCCAACATAATATGGCAATGATACTAATCAGCCATGATCTGAATTTGGTCAGGCGCTACAGCGACGAGGTTATCGTCATGCGTCAAGGTCAAACGATAGAGCAGGGTCATACCGCTACGGTATTTGAGCAGCCTGCAGCAGATTATACTCGTACGCTCATTCAGCAAGATTTTGGTCAAGCATTAACGCTAACGGGCGATAACGCAGACACACGCTTGAACGTACTACAAGTGAGTGATCTCAAAGTACAGTTCCCTATCGAAAAAAGTCTATTCGGCAGTACCAAGCGCTGGTTTGATGCGATCAAAGATGTCGATATGACCCTACAAAAAGGACAAGCACTCGGTATCGTTGGTGAGTCTGGCTCTGGCAAAACCACCATTGCTCTCGCACTCAGTCAATTACTCAGTAATCAAGCACGTGTGCATGGACAGATAGTGGTCAACGACCAAGATATCTCGGCTTTGTCAAAGGGTGCACTGCGTACGTTCCGCTCGCAGATACAGATGGTGTTTCAAGATCCGTTTGCTAGTATCAATCCTCGCATGACAGTCATGCAGATCGTGGAAGAGGGGCTGCTGGTACAGGGCGTGGATAAAGGTGCTCGTCAGCAAGCAGTAATGGAGAGTCTAGCAACAGTACATCTGCCTTTGTCCTTTGCGCAGCGCTATCCACATGAGCTATCTGGTGGACAGCGTCAACGTGTGGCATTGGCGCGCGCGCTCATCATGAAACCAAGTCTACTCATATTGGATGAGCCTACCTCTGCGCTAGATAGTACCACGCAAGTCACTGTAGTCAGCCTACTGCGTGAAATTCAAGAAAAACTGCAAGTCAGTTACGTCTTTATCAGCCATGATCTAAAAGTAGTACGCGCACTATGTCAGCATATTATGGTACTAAAACAAGGCATGTGCGTGGAGTCGGGACATACCGAAGATATTTTTAACAACCCACAGCACCCATATGCACAGCAGTTACTAAAAGCGAGTACAATTTAAACTAAGATCGCTATTTTGGACGAAATGTTGAACCGATCTACCAAATAGCATTTTAAATAACAGCTTGGAGTAACGTGCTGTCAGCAATAAGGACATAGCAGTTCATAATAATAGCGACATACCAAAAAGCGCAGTGGTACAATTATTCTCAACAGTCGCCAGCGCTAACCAAATTTTAACTAAGTTCTAGCTGAGCCTTTTTGTTACAGGCATAAGTATTTATTCTGCCAACAGTACTCAAACACCATCAACTGGTCACACAGTTGTTATCGCGGTTAAAATCATCATTGAAAAGGATTTTTGTACCCATGAAAAAACAAAACAGTATGACCAAGCTGGTCAATAGCACAGGACTCCAGCATGCTGGTTACTTGGCCGTTGCTAAGACACGTGCCAAAGTACTAAAAGCAGTCTCTTATGTGATACCTATTAGAAGACCGATGTTGTTTATTGGAGAGTCTTCTTGTGACGAGCTATGCGACATGCTCATAAATGAAGGTAATACCAATGTGTTTATCGTCACTGATGCCGTACTAAATAAGCTTGGTATACCTGCGAAGATTACTGACTATCTAGATGCAAAAAATATCCGTTATCATGTCTATGATGGTATTACGCCAGATCCAACCTTCAAGGTTGTTGAAGAAGGACTGCGTCAGTCTATAGGTGCCAATTGCGATGCTGTCTTAGCTATTGGCGGTGGTTCAGTGATTGATGCTGCCAAAATGATCGCGATGTCTCAAGGCAATAAGTGCAAGCCTCAACAACTAATCGGCATTCTTAAAGCAAGAAAGCCTTCAGCACCACTATATTGTGTGCCGACCACAGCAGGTACTGGTTCAGAGGCAACCCTAGGTGCAGTCGTCTCTGATGATAAAACACACCAAAAAGCCCTGTCTATCGACCCAAGAATGGTGCCGCTCGCCGCAGCGATTGATCCTGTTATCATGAAAGGAATGCCAGCTCATATTACAGCCGATACGGGCATTGACGTACTGACACATGCATTAGAAGCATGGATGAGCGCTAATGCAAGCGTAGAGACAGACTACTATGCCGCCTCTGCCGTCAAATCTGTCATGAATTATCTGCCACTGGTGTATAAAGATGGCGGCAATCTAAAGGCGAGAGAAGAGATGGGGATCGCTGCCCATTATGGTGGAATCGCTTTTAACAAAGCAGGTTTGGGTTATGTCCATGCTATCGCACATCAGTTAGGCGCTTATTATAGTATTCCTCATGGTCGCGCTAATGCCATCGTGTTGCCTTATGTACTTGACGTCAATCGCAAAGCAAGTAAAAAGAGACTGGCAGCACTGGCAAAAAGAACAGGTATGGTACAGGACGGTCAAGCGAGCAATAATGATAGCGAAATAGCAAACCATCTCATTGTACAAGTCAGAGAGTTGATTTCCGACTTGAACATCGATCCAACTGTTAATGGTATGCAAACCAGTGATTTCGATGACATTGCAAAAGCTGCTGCAAAAGAAGTCAGCGATACCTACGCGGTACCGACGTATCTCTCAGCATCTGAAATCAAAGAGATATTAACGAAAATTAAGCAGGCAAGTGACAATGAAGCAAAAGACAATATCCAGAAGGTGTCATAGTTTTTTACTAACACGCTTATGATAAATAAAGAGCCTATTCTTCTTTTGAGGATAGGCTTTTTTAATACGTTTGAGATAATAACATGCCTAAAATATCTGCTAAATATCCGATTTTTCTTTATACATCGATCATAATGTTTATATACTGTATTGACCAAAATACAGAATGATCATCATATCATTGTTTAATTTATCTTCTACTCATACGAATTTGATAAAAATTAACTTAATAAATTGTAATATGTAACAATACAGGAATGTTATGGTGACACATAGGCGTTAGGATAGTTAAATAACATTACGTTTAGGAGATTTTTGTGAATCGCATATCACCCTCTAAAATTATGGGTTTGATTGTCATCGCGAGCAGTGCACTTTACGCGGGCTGTGCATCTACTGAAAACAGCACCACTGTAAAAAACACAGCAGGCGCTAATCCCTATGCACCGACTACTCCAGGACTGGCAGTAGCCACAGTAGCTGGCGGGTGTTTTTGGTGTGTTGAAGCAGGTTATGAAAAAATCCCAGGCGTAGTAGAAGTGGTATCTGGCTACACGGGCGGTAACACCGAAAACCCAACCTACAAAGAAGTATCGGCAGGGGGCACGGGTCATACAGAAGCGGCACAAGTATACTATGATCCCAAGAAAATCACGTATAACGGTATAGTACAAGCACTATGGAGAATTGCTGATCCCACTGACGATCAAGGACAGTATGTCGATCGCGGCACACAGTATCGTCCAGCGATTTTTTATAACAATGCTCAAGAAAAGCAAATAGCAGAATCTGCCAAGCAAGCATTGCAAGATTCTGGGGTATACGAAAAACCAGTCGTGATTGAGATTGTACCTACGAGCACGTTTTATCCTGCTGAAGAGTATCATCAAGATTATTACAAAAAGAACCCAATACGCTATAAAGCTTACACGTTCAATTCTGGTCGATACCAGTTTATCGAAAGCGTATACGGCAAAGACTATGAGCTAGATTTTAGCCAGTTTGCACCTACTGCAAGTAGTGCAGAGCCAATGATATCTAGCCAAACGATCAGCAGTACAGTCAGCACAGGGTTCAATCCAGATACCTTTGTGAAACCTGCACAAGATGAGTTAAAAAAATCGCTCACTGATATTCAATATAAAGTCACTCAAAAAGACGGTACTGAGCGCGCCTTTGACAATGAATATTGGGATAATAAAGAACCTGGACTGTATGTCGATGTGATATCTGGTGAGCCATTGTTCTCTTCACGCGACAAATACAAATCTGGCACGGGCTGGCCAAGTTTTACTCGTCCATTAAATACTGAGCTGGTCGTTGAAAAAGAAGATCGCGGTCTTTTTTCGACGCGTACTGAGATTCGTAGCCGCTATGCGGACTCGCATGTCGGTCATGTATTCAATGATGGTCCAGCACCGACAGGTAAGCGATATTGCATGAACTCAGCAGCACTACGTTTTATTCCGCTCGCACAGATGGAAGCCGCTGGTTACGGTCAATGGATAGATGAAGTTAGACCAATGAGCTAGTACCGTTTTTTATAATCTACTCAAATAAAAAGGACGCTAAATGCGTCCTTTTTGCTATTTATAATAGGTGAAATCATCCACAGCATTTAGAAAGCAGGCTGACGTTTAGGTACAGCGCCCAAAAACTCGTTACGAGCTTGGATATTGTGACTGTATTCACCAAGCATCGCCGTACTACGCGTAGTCGAATGCTGTTTGCTGACGCCGCGCATCATCATGCACATATGTGATGCGTCCATAACGACCGCCACTCCGCGGCAGCCAGTGACATCCATGATAGTTTGTGCAATCTGCTCACTCAGGTTTTCTTGTATTTGTAGACGGCGAGCAAACATATCGACAATACGGGCAAACTTCGAAAGCCCTAGTACCTGGCCATCAGGTAGGTAGCCGATATGAGCGACACCATGGAACGGCAGCATATGATGCTCACACAATGAATAGAACTCAATGTTCTGCACCAGTACTAGCTCACGATTGGTCGATGGAAAAACAGCATCATTGACCACTTCCTCGATGCTTTGATGATAGCCTTGAGTCAAGTGAGCAAAGGCTTTTGCAGCACGTATAGGCGTATCTAGTAAACCCGGACGATCCAAGTCCTCGCCAGTCGATCCAATCAGTTGGCGATAAGATTCGGTACTTTCTTTATAATCTGGAGTTGTTATTGGGGTGTTACTCATAAGTTTGGCAGCCATCCAAAATGTGGGTGTAGCTTAACGCTGAGTCCTATCATGTGAGGACTCTTATAAAAATTGTGCAAGCTGGGAAGGGCTGTGATTATACTCGAAATCTGCTGAACTTCATACTGCTGTGGCGAGCGGTTGAGTCTTTAATCAATAAGGAAGTGTTTGGTACTTAATCGCAACAGTGCAGCGTTAGTATTTGAAGTACGATTTTGACAAACAATAAGCTAAATATTAACGTTCACGCGTTTTATTGTGAGGCGCCAATGCTAAAATGCACTTCAATGACTCGCAAACAGCGTTCGTTGATGACATTGCTTGAATTAATAAATCGCTGTTAGGCATTTTTATTTGATTAGCTGGTTGTATTAGCGAATCTACAGACAAGAATCAAATACAGTTTACGACTGTTTACTTAAATGAATTCGTGTATAATAACTCATCTTTTCATTTGTACTATTTAGTAGTCTCAATATTCTAATTACTCTAAATAAATTTTTATTCTAAATCATCTCGATTGATTCAAAAGGAAATCTTATGCTACTGCAAGGACAACGATTTGTCGTAACTGGCATCGCAAGTAAACTCTCTATCGCTTGGGCTATCGCAGAAGCGTTGCACCGCGAAGGTGCATCTTTGATTTTGACTTATCCAAACGACAAAATTAAAAAACGCGTCGATATGGCTGCCGAAAAGTTCGAAGCAGATTTGGTGCTAGAGTGTGATGTTGCTTCTGATGACTCAATCGCTGCTTGTTTTGAGCAAGTGACTGCCCACTGGGGTGATGGTATCGATGGCGTCGTACATGCGATTGGTTTTGCGCCGATGGATCAGCTAGATGGCGATTTTGTCAGTGCTACCACACGTGAAGGCAGCCATATTGCGCATGATATCTCAAGCTATAGCTTTGTTGCATTGGCAAAGGCCGCTCGTGAGTTGTTAGCGATGCGCCATGGCTCTATGTTGACCTTGACTTACGAAGGCAGTATTTCAGTGTTGCCAAACTACAATGTCATGGGTATGGCAAAAGCCAGTCTCGAAGCTAGCGTGCGTTACTTAGCGACGTCTATGGGCGGTGAAGGTATTCGTGTGAATGCAATCTCAGCTGGTCCTATCCGTACGCTTGCGGCTAGCGGTATTAAGTCATTCCGCAAAATGCTTGATGTCAGCGAAAAGATTGCACCACTGCAACGCAATATCACCCAGACCGAAGTAGGTAATGCAGCATTATTCTTACTATCGCCGTGGGCATCTGGTATCACGGGCGAGATTATGTTTGTAGATGCAGGGTTTAATACCGTTGCTATCAGCGAACAGCTGATGATGCTTGATGAACCAGCAAAGTAATGGGTTACACACTGTTTGCGAGTGAGAGTCATGTCTGTTCACTCAGCAGCGTGACTAGCATGCATAACGGTTGTTAAAATAATTCGTTCAGTGATATAAAAAGACAGCCGATAGGTTGTCTTTTTTGCTTATACTATCATTGTTGTTCGCTAGGCCACGCAGTTGTGTTGTCGACTGACTCCCGCACCATCTTATTATTAAGGTAGCATCGGATTCTTATACTATTATCGGGTATTGTTTTTTTGGTGCTAGTCTAGTAGGGTGTGATTTACTAATGTTGACTGTGATCCTCTGGTCGTTCTGACCACAGTCGTAGGACAACAAAGCTTGTGCAAAAATCAGTTTTTATATCTCTGTTAAAAAACGGTCAACATTAAAAAAGCGCTTATCAAAATGATAAACGCTTATTATGTTTACTGTTTGTGTTACACAAGCAAGCGACTATATTTAGAATTGGCCTGCCCTAAAACACTATTCTTTGTCTTACTCTTTGTGGTCTTCGTGTTCATGCATACCTTGCATCATATCGAGCATAGAATCATCAGTACGTTGCTGATCTTCTTTGGCTAAGCCATCTTGGTTGATGTCCTTTGGTGCCATTTTAGTCGTTGCATCGGTTTTATTTGAGTCTGTCATAAAGTGCTCCAGTTTATTTTTATTTGGTTTCCAATAGGAAAACTTACGCCAAGCCTGTACCAGTTATGACGTAGGTAATGTTTAACTCATCTAGTATGAAAGACCAATGCTACGTTGTACATATAAAATATGCGCTTGTTTAGTGACGATGTGTAACCAACCATTAGTGCCAATTTTAGACAGAATACGTTACCAGAGGTAACCGCTTTAATCATATCTATATTAGATATAGATAATAATTAAAAATATATATTAGTAGCATGTGTAGAGATTTTTACCTTAATTAAAATTTGCATTCAAGGTAATGAGAAGAGAGTCGCTAGTAAGAAAAATGCGTCTTTATATTGGGTTTTTTATACCGTCTTTGATTCAATAAGGACATTTTATGTCAGAGCAAAAACTGGACAGCCATCTGCCTAATGATGGCAATGAATATTTATTTACCGATAGTTTTCCAAAGGGTACGGGTAAGGGGTTGATCGTTGTCGCCATTGCGGCGATTATTGCAATAGTTATCTACAATGTATTGCCATTCGATATCAATGCAAATAAGGGTCTTGCCGTACTGTTTTTTATTGGAGCGTTATGGCTCACAGAAGCTGTGCACGTCACTATTACAGCGCTGCTAGTAGTCGTGGTAGGCGCATTGGTTGGTATACCAGATTTCGATGCTGAGATTGGGTTGCAGAGCTTTGCTAGTCCCACTATTTATCTGTTTTTTGGTGGCTTTGCATTGGCAGCCGCGTTACACGTACAGCAGCTAGACAAAAAAATAGCCCTCAAGATTTTATCGATGTCCGGTGGCAAGCTCAGTACCGCTGTATTTTTGATATTTGGTGTGACTGCGTTCTTATCCATGTGGATATCGAACACAGCTACAGCAGCGATGATGCTACCGCTAGCTTTAGGTATTTTGACACAGGTCGATCGTGAAAAAGACCGAGGAACGTTTGTCTTTGTATTGTTAGGTATTGCTTACTCAGCCAGCCTTGGCGGACTGGGTACGATTGTCGGCTCCCCGCCGAATGCGATTGCGGCAAAAGCGCTAGATATTGCATTTGTTGATTGGATGAAGTTTGGTATCCCTATGATGCTGGTACTGCTACCGCTATTACTGGGTGCCATGTATGTATTCTTAAAACCCAATCTCAATCGCAAAGTCGTGCTCGCCGAAGATGAGCCCATTGCTTGGAATAAGCCACGTATCGCCACTATTATTGTCTTCATCATCACGGCACTGAGCTGGATTTTTTCTAAGAAAATTGGGGCCGCTTTCGATATTACTGATACGGATGCCATTATTGCACTGGCAGCCGCGGTGGCAGTGGTGAGTTTAGGACTGGTGTCTTGGAAGCAAGTATCAGACAATACCGATTGGGGTGTGCTCATGTTGTTCGGTGGCGGGATTGCGCTATCGACTATCTTAAAAGTATCGGGTGCGTCATTGGTGCTGGGTGAGACTGTGGCAAGTGCACTGTCTGCTGCACCGCTGTTGGTTGTCATGATAGCGGTATCTGCATTCATTATTTTCTTGACGGAGTTTGCTTCCAATACGGCATCGGCGGCGCTCCTAGTACCTGTATTTGCAGCGATTGCAGAGCAAATGGGCTTACCACATGAAGTGCTGGTATTGGTCATTGGTATCGGTGCGTCGTGCGCCTTTATGCTGCCAGTTGCCACGCCGCCAAATGCTATTGTATTCGGTACGGGTTTAATTAAGCAGACAGAGATGGTGCGCACTGGTATTATATTGAATATTATTGCGACCATTATTATTGGCTTCTGGGCATATTTTTTCTTGCTATAGTTAAGTAGCCAAAAACCCAGTCATACGTACTGGTGAGAAATTAAACCCGATGTTTAAGGCCGACTTAAGCATCGGGTTTTTTTATGACTTGTTATGCTTCATAAAAGTAAACTACTTATAATTTGCTTTTATACCATAGTGAGTAGCAGTTGGATAAATATTGATGATATACGTCAGTTGTAGCCAGTCGCAACTGATCGTCAATCGATATCTAAAAACAGTACTTAAGAATAATACTTAGGATTATACCTAGGGACAATACTCGAAAAAATACTTAGAAAAAACGCCATAACCTAATGTCATACTATTAAATGGACTTGATCACATGACACAGTATTTATTAAAAATAACGGTCTTTATTATTTTGATTATGGTTGTCGTGCTAGTGGCACTCATAGCACTATATTGGGCACCAGACCGTACTGTCGCTGAGCTAAAGCATTGGCAGCTACCTAATAGTGAATTTATAGACATACAAGGTACGCAGGCACATATGACGCAATCCGGTATATGTCATGCAAACCGTAGAACAGTATCAATAGACGCAGGGGCTGATACCTCTCCTGATACCACTTCTACTAGCACCATTGTTTTGTTGCATGGAACATCAGCAAGCTTGCATACGTGGAGTGGCTGGACAGAGGCGCTTTCTGATCAATACTGTGTTGTGAGTATGGATTTACCAGGATTTGGTCTAACAGGTCCTTATATTGACCAAAGCATACAATATAGCAGTGAGCGTTATGCTGAATTTGTCATTCAAGTGCTTGATCGCTTGGATATAGATCGTGTCATTCTAGCAGGCAATTCGTTGGGCGGTAAAATTGCTTGGCGTACCGCAGCCTTATACCCTGATCGCATAGAACAGCTTATATTAGTGGATTCAGTGGGTTATCCAGCAGTACCCAAACATATTCCTATTGGCTTTAAGGTTGCAGGCTATCCTGCAATAGCGCCTATTTTAAATTATATCTTGCCCAGAAGTGTCGTCGAAAAAAGCGTCGTGAGCGTGTATGCAGATGAGAGTAAGGTCGACGATGACTTAGTTGATAGATACTATGAATTGACACTACGCCAAGGCAATCGGCAAGCCTTGACTCGTCGTCTAAAAGAAACCGATAGTGATAGTCATCAAGAACAAATCAAGCAGTTGGATATACCGACATTGATATTATGGGGTGCAAAAGATAACCTCATACCTGTAGAAAACGCGGCATTATTTCACAGGGATATACGTAACAGTCAGCTTGTGGTGTTTGATGATTTGGGTCATGTACCGCATGAAGAAAATCCGATAGCAACTGTTGATGTTGTGAAGCAATTTTTGATGAATGAGTAGAGACATGAACAAGATAATAAAAACAACAACCATCGCTGCGATTTCAGACATTCATAGTAATGTCTTTGCTTTGGAGGCAGTGCTTGCTGATATCAAACAACGCGGTGCTGATCAGATCGTAAATCTTGGTGATATTTTATATGGGCCAATAGCGCCTCAGGCTACCTATGAGCTGTTAATGGAACATCAAGAAGACATTATTACCATACGAGGTAATCAGGATAGGCAGATTTATGAAGCAACGACAGCAGAAATTGTTAGCAATTCAACGTTGAGTTTTATTGTCACAGAATTATCTAAAGATGCGATTGAATGGATGCGGTTTTTGCCGTTCGATTATCATTTAAGTAAGGATGTCTACCTATGCCACGGCTCACCAACCGATGACATGATGTATTTACTAGAAGATATTAAAACAGGGCAGCCAGTAGTACGTGATGATGCCTCTATTTCATCACTGCTTGATGGTGTCGATAGTGCGGTCATTGTCTGTGGTCATACCCATATTCCACGAACAGTAGTATTATCATCAGGTCAAACAGTTATTAATTGTGGTAGCGTCGGTTACCCCGCTTACGAAGATGATTTGCCTATCATCCATAAAATGCAGACCTATTCACCTTATGCTAACTATGCTCTTATAACATCCATTGATACTCAACAAGGTAAACGTTGGCAAACTGAGCATATCAAGGTGGCTTATGATCATAAAAAAGCAGCTACACTGGCCTCCAAAAATGGACGCGAAGACTGGGCGTTTGCTTTAAATACTGGGCGAGTATTGTAGTGTGGAAGACTCAGCATTATTGCTAGCCGAAATGACTAAAGCCACCAACCATGATCTACCATTAAATTATTATAAGGACGGTGTTACATGCTCACTCTATATATGGTTCAACTTGGTGGTCGTCCCAAAGGGCGTCTGATAGAGCAGCACGACATGTTTTTTGGTGTCGCCAATCAGGTCAGTGGACTGGTAGCAGATATCAACCAACATTGGCCAGAGGTCAAAAATAAATGGCATATTGATTCGTATCGAGCGATTACTAAGGTTGATAGTTACACGATCAAACTGCTTGAGTCAGGTGAGCAAGTCAGTACAGAGGCCGACCTAAAGCTGTTCTTTATCAATTTGGGCGGTTATCAGCGGGGCAGTTTTGAAGAGTTTCATTATAAATTGCTTGTTGTCGCCACCAGTCAGGCACAAGCGATTAAGCAGGCTAAACAAAGCGATTTTTATAAACAGTTCACCTTCACAGATATCGATTCACCTCTCGATGCCGCCTCTCATATCGATGATAAGTTTGAAGTGGATATAGATGATATCTATAACGTAAATGATCTGCTCTCAAATGTTCAGCTGTTGATCGAGCCTATCGCTGAGATAGGGGAGGACAATATTGAGATTGGAGAAGATAAAGAGTATGTGGGATACTTGAGTATCAAGAATCTAAGGAAGTTGTCATAATATGTCTTTAAATATGCACTACAAAAGTGGTCTAATCCGCAAAGCGCGCTGCCAGATATCTGATGACCTACTGCCCATACTTTATCAAATTCATAATAACGCAAAATTTCCACGATTGACGTGGCTAATTGACAACCTTTATGAAAACCCGCAGATTTGTCCTGACGTAGCGAGAGAGTTGGCTAATGAGATGGTTGGGTTTGAAAAACTGATACTGTCGCTACATCTGCCTTTTCCTAGACTATCCCTTCAAAAAATACATGCCTTTTTTGAAGGTGCCGCTGCCAGTCAACAGATTATTTATACCAAAGCCTATCCCAATAGTGATTAATGTTACTAGCTGAGCCTTCTCTGCGGCTTTCAGTATGTGCAATCTAATGTTTATATCCATGCTATCTCAGCTACGTGCGTCGATACTTTTACCACAGCTAAGACAGGCGTTCTATCGCGCATAGTTATAGTGTGAATTTCAGGTGTGTAATCAATACAGGACTCACTTGAATCGCCTGCTATTTGCCTCCATAATCTAATCACTTATTAATAATAAATAGCCTAAGCAAATATGCCAGATACTTCCAATAGAGACAATTTAAGCATTTCTAGTAAAAATGAAATTAATGACACAAAAGTAGCAATAACGCCATCAGCTGATTTACCTGTACTTGCTAAAGACAGCTACTATTTAAGCCGTCTTGAACGAGAGCTGGCGCGCGCTGCGGTGTCCAAAAATAAAAAATCCAATCATGATTCTGAGCAAAAAAACAATCGAGACGATGTGCTGACTAAGAAGCGTGCCCAATACGATAAGATAAAAACGCGCTCTCAAGTAGCAGTACAAGCCCGCATCGACAGTATTCCAAGCGATTTGCCCGCTAAGTTAAATCTTAATCTGCCAGTAAGTCAACGTGCAGAAGATCTGGTACAAGCCATCATCGACAATCAAGTCATTATCGTGGCGGGTGAGACAGGTTCTGGTAAAACAACGCAATTACCTAAGCTTGCCATGCTGGCAGGACGCGGTATTACTGGACAGATAGGGCACACGCAGCCAAGACGCTTGGCCGCGCGTAGCGTCGCAAACCGTATTGCAGAAGAGCTCGGAGAGCAGCTAGGCAATACGGTCAGTTTCAAGATTCGCTTCAACGAGCAAGGATCAGCGCAATCTGTAGTCAAGCTAATGACCGATGGTATTTTGCTGGCTGAGCTGGGTCATGATCGTTTTTTGAGTAAGTACGATACGATTATTATCGATGAGGCGCATGAGCGTAGCTTAAATATCGACTTTATCATGGGTTATCTCAAAAAGATGCTGCCCAAACGTCCAGATTTAAAAGTAATTATTACCTCAGCGACCCTTGATACCAAGCGCTTTAGTGAATACTTCAGTCGTTATGATGCCAAGCTTAAACGGCAAGTCCCTGCACCTATCTTTAATGTTGAAGGGCGTAGCTTTCCAGTAGAAGTTCGTTATCGTCCGCTGACCGATGAACCAGTAAATAGCTCAGAAGATGACAGCTATGATGATTTTGAAGAAAATCTACCGCGTGCGGTGGTTGCTGCTGTCGAGGAGTGTTTTAGCGACGCGCAAAATAAAGGTCATGCCGATCAGGCTGATATCTTGATATTTGCCGCGACTGAAGCAGAAATCCGTGAGATGCAAGAAGTGCTTGAGCGCCATGGTCCACGCCATACTGAAGTGTTGCCACTGTTTGCACGGCAGACCTATGAAGAGCAGCAGCGCATCTTTCAGCCGTCAGGTCGCGGTCGACGTATTGTCATCGCGACCAATGTCGCTGAGACGGCATTGACCGTACCGGGCATTCGCTACGTGATTGACTTGGGGTTTGCGCGTATTTCGCGTTACTCATATCGCTCACGTGTGCAGCGTTTGCCGATTGAAGCAATTTCGCAAGCGGCAGCCAACCAGCGTAAGGGGCGTTGTGGCCGTGTCGCGCCAGGGGTTTGTATTCGCCTATATTCTGAGGAGGACTTTAGTGGTCGTCCTGAATTTACTGAGCCTGAGATTTTACGTACCAATCTAGCCTCTGTGATATTGCAGATGGCAAACCTACGTTTAGGTAGTGTTGACAACTTTGATTTTATTGAGCCACCTGATAGTCGATTGGTCACTGATGGTCACAAGCTGCTTGATGAACTGGGCGCCATCACATCCAAACAAGATACTACGCAAGATAAAAACAAATCATCAAAGCGTCAAAAAGGGCTCGATCATCTTCGCCTAACAGCAACAGGTCAGAAAATGGCACGTATGCCAATCGATCCAAGGCTGGCACGTATGCTAGTGGCTGGTTCTGACTTTGATTGTATTCGTGAGATGCTAATCGTGGTGGCAGCGCTTGCGGTACAAGATCCACGTGAGCGTCCTGCCAATAAGCGCACGCAAGCCGATCAAAAACATGCGGTCTTTCGTCAAGACGACTCTGATTTTTTATTCTATCTAAGTCTGTGGAAGGCACTGTTTGAAAAGGACGAAGACGGCAATAAGCTGTCCGGTAATCAGCGTAAGCAGTTTGCAAAAAAGAACTATCTAAGTTTCCCTCGTGTACGCGAATGGCACCAGACGCATCGTCAATTGGTACAAATGGTCACTGAGCTTAAGTTAACCGATGTCAATGACTCACAAATATCGGATAAAAATGTTGCCAAGAATGACCCAACAGCGATCGAAGACGAAGCGTTAAAAGCTGTCAAATATGCCAATTTGCATAGAGCCTTATTGACAGGTTTGTTGTCTATTATCGCGCACAAAACTGAAAGTCGCGGTGAGTATTTGGCGGCGCGCCAGCAAAAAGCCAAGATATTCCCAGCCAGTACGGTATTTAAACAGATACCGCCTTGGGTGATGGCGTTTGAGATGGTCGAAACCTCCCAAGTGTTTATGCGTACCGTTGCCAAAATTGAACCCGAATGGATTACCTCGGCGGCAGGAGACCTACTCAAATATCATTACTTTGAGCCGCATTGGTCCAAAAAGACAGGACGAGTCAAAGCGTACGCGCAGATTAGTCTATTTGGCTTGATTATTATCAGTAAGCAGCTCACCAACTACGAGCAAGTAAACTTGGTCGAGTCACGAGAGATATTCATTCGTGATGGTCTTGTGACCGGTAATTTCGGTCGCAATGCGCCATTTTTACAGCATAATATGGACAAAGTTGCTCAGGTTGAGCGCATCGAAGACAAGCTACGTCGCCGTGATTTATTGGTTGATGAAGAAACGCTCTACCAGTTCTATGACAAAAAGATTCCTGAGTATGTTGCCAGCCGCAAAACATTTGAAGACTGGCGGGCAGAGGTAGAGAAAAACGACAACAAGTATCTGTTTTTTACTGACGAGGATGTACTCACTAGCCAAGCACCAACCACGGGCGACTTCCCAGAAGTATGGCAGCTGGGTGATCTAAAACTGCCGCTGCGTTATATCTTTGATCCAGCAAGCGATGATGATGGCGTGACCATACGCGTACCGCTTGCCGCATTACCACAGCTCGATGCGATTGAATTGCTATGGGGTGTGCCAGGATGGCGCTATGAGTTGGTGCTACAGTTGCTCAAATCATTACCAAAAGATATCCGTCGCCAGATCGTCCCGATACCTGATACCGCAGATAGCCTATTTGACGAGTTGCAGCAACAAGGCGGGCAAGGGTTATTAAAACAACTGTGCCAAGCGCTCAATCGCCGCGGTATTATGTCTGTGACGCCGGAGAGTTTTAGCCCCTCTACGATTGATCGTTATTTGCAACCACAAATTTGTGTGGTTGATGACAAAAACCGTATCATCGAAAAAGGTCGTGATCTGCAAACGTTGCAGATTCGCCATGCTTCCAAGACTAGCCAAGCGGTTAATGAGCAACAAGGTGCGCATACTGACTTCCCTGAACATTTTGCCTTTAGCAAAAACCATCATAGCGCAGGCGTGGTCATGAAGCAGTTTGCTGCGCTCGTTGCTGATGAGGCAGGAGAAGCAGTATCCATTCACCAGTACACCGATGTCAATGCAGCACTACAAGCGCATCGTATCGGCGTATTAACCTTGATCAAAGGGAAGCTTGGTGCGAAGAAAAAACAGCTGACCAGTCAAGTAGATAAAATATTCAAACTGGCATTTGCACCGCTGGGTGATATGGAAAAACTAAAAACAATCGTTATTGATGCCACATTGGATTCCGCACTCGAAGAGCACTATGTCCTGTTTGACCATAGCGAAAACCTACCAGAGAGCGCTGATGATATTGCAGTGGGTCTGAGTGAGGAGCTACCATTTACCCCTGAAGAATATGCACAGACGCTCGAAGTTGTGCTGAGTAATTTCTTATTGACAGGTCAAAGCGTTATCAAAACGCTCAAAAATGTCTATACGCGCTGGCAACGTATTCGCCAGGGGCTACTGATGCTAGACCGTGAGATATTTGGAGAGTCTATTGATGATATTGAAGATCAATTAGAAGATTTACATTTGGCTGATTTTGTTTACCGTATGGATTATAGCCATTGGCAACAGTATCCGCGTTATCTTGAAGCGCTAGAGATTCGCCTTGAGCGTTTAGAGCACAATTTAGACGCCGATCTTGATGGTGTCTACGCGCTAGACTTGCATATGGAACGACTAGCAGGACGTGCGGATAAGGAAGCCATCAGTGAGTATCGCTGGATGGTGGAAGAGTATCGGATCCAGCTATTTGCTCAGCCGATGAAAACCCGTATGGCGGTATCACCCAAACGTCTTAGCAAAATGTGGGATAAGGTAAGCTAGCATAGAGTATCTTTATATATTAAACCCAAAAAGAGGGCTAGATTAGTCATTACTAATCTAGCCCTCTTTTTTATTGGTAGTTAATGACTGATTCTTTCTGTCAGTACTCCCATGCTATAGAGCATAAACGCAATGGCGGTAAATGCCACGATAAATGGTGTCAGTATCCAAATCACCACATTGATCAGGATGGATGGGAGTAAACCATTAAATAGCTCGATATCTGGGGTAAAAAAATCTGTCATTACATCCACTGCACGTTTGGCAATGGGGAAGAGTAGTGTGCTTAGGGCTAACATGTATAGATATTTACTAAAGCCGGGGTCACTCATGACAACCAAGAAGTAAAACACTGAAAAATAAGTGATGCCTAGTGCCCAGCATTTGAGAGTGTAGCTTAAACGAATCATGTCATTTCCTCCCCAGCATATCTATTAATGAACGTAGATTTATCTACGTCTATATATTCTTTTATTTGAATATATAGTATATGTTATAATACGAATATAAAGACAAGTCAAACAATTTTTCCATATATTTAAAATACGCCATAAATTATTTAATTTAAAAACGATCATTTCTGAAGAAGGGGTTCGAACGATACGATATAAAATAGCCTAAGCAGAAAAACTTATGTTATTGAAAGATAGAATGATAGCTACAAATCACTGCTCGGATTCACACCAAACAGTCGCTTATATTCTCGACTAAACTGGCTAGGGCTTTCATAACCTACTTGCATGGCGATCTGTGATATTTGTGCTCCGTGCCTCTTAATCAGACGCCTTGCCTCCATCAACCGCAGGTTTTTTTGATATTGCAATGGGCTTAATTGGGTTATCTCTTTAAAGTGCTGATGAAACCCCGAGACGCTCATACCGCATCGACTGGCAAGATGCTCGACCATGATAGGTTGATTTAAATGTGCCTTTATCCAGTCAGTAGCTTGGGCGATGCGATGTGTATGACTGCCATCGACGACCAATTGCCTAAGCTTGGTTCCTTGTTCTGCTGAGAGTAGGCGATAGTATATTTCCTGCTGAATCAAAGATGCCAAAAACTTGATGTTATTTGGATAATCAAGCAAGTTTATCAACCGTTCAAACGCCGCCATTATCGTATTGTCTAACTGCCATTTTATGCCTGAGTGACCGCTTGCTATTGTTTGGTTAGCAGGTATTCGCGCTAAAATATCTCTAATCATAGCTAGGTCTAGTTTCATGGATAAGACAATGACAGGGTTTTCGATAGAAGCGTGTTTGATATGCATGCTGAGCGGGATATTGACTGGGCAAAACATCAGGTTGCTATTATCAAACCTTTGGCAGTCTGCTCCTAAGTAAATCTCTCGCTCGCCTTGTAAGACAATACATATGCTTGGCTCTTGTATATAGCTGACAGCTTTGCTCGGCCTATCAGCACAATAAAAGAACAATCCTGCCACAGCTGATTCGATGGTTTTGTTTTTAGGTAGTACTCTGAGTAGTTGATCAATTGTTGTCTGATCCATCATCATTGCTTGTTTTAGAGTGTTGCCTGATAGTATAAAAATTTATAGGATTAGGCAAGAGTTATAGAGGTCTGTTCTAACGCCTATAAGCAGACGTCACTATAATAGTCTTATCGCAACAGCGTAAGCACAACCTCTAATAATATGAAACAAGGAGTTATTGATCATGAAAATATTTTATAAAACTCGCGCGACAGCTACTGGTGGACGTTCTGGTCACACTGGACTAGATGATGGCTCATTAGGTTTTGATTTGGTTTCTTTTCAAGAGCAAGACAAAGAAGGCGTCAACCCAGAACAGCTTTTTGCTATGGGTTACGCAGCTTGTTTTGATAGCGCTTTGAGCATGACTGCGCAGCATATGAAACTGCCTATTACCTCTTCTAAGACTTCTGCGCAAGTAGGTATCGGTATGAAAGCAGATGGCAGTTACAACTTGGACGTAGAGTTGTATGTTGAAGTATCAGGTATCGACGAAGTGCAGGCGCAGCAGCTGATTGAAGCCACGCATCAGGTATGTCCATACTCTAATGCAACGCGCGGCAACGTTGAGACTCGCTTAGAAGTTACTGTTGTCTAACGGTGTTCTATGTTGGCTCTAATTGGCCTCTAGTAGCCATTTGGCAAAAGTAATAGCTCATATAAAAACCGCCCCGATTTATACAAATTGGGGCGGTTTTTGTTTGTCTGATATATATCAAATGACTTGGTCTATAGACTATAAGTGAGCTCATAGCTATGACTGTATATCTCAACGATATTACCAAATGGATCTTCCATATAAATCATGCGGTAAGGTTTTTCGCCTGGATAGTAATAACGGGGTTGTTTCATACGTTTTTTGCCACCGGCAGCGATGATGCTCTCTACAAGCTCCTCAAGATTCGGATCTTGAACACAAAAATGAAAAATACCTGTTTTCCAGTATTCAAAATTATTTTCGGGATCTTCTTGGTTTTTGAATTGAAAAAGCTCTACACCGACTCGGTCAGCAGTAGACAGATGCGCTATATGTAGATGACTCCATCCCTCGCCAAATATTTCTGTACACATCTGACCGACAGGACTATCATCTTCTGCAATTCTGGTAGGGGCTACGATAGTATACCAACCCATGACTTCAGTATAAAACTTGACGGCCTTGTCTATATCAGGAACTGACAGACCAACATGCGAAAAACTTCTAGGATAAACATTACTCATTACTTGTACTCCTATGTGGGTATGACTCAGTGGTATTCCTCATGGTGCTGTTTAAAAATAGCACCATGAGGAATACCACTGCGTTGTAAAAACACAGGCATATTGCAATGAACTGTAAGGTGTCAGGTATAAATAATTTATATATTTCAATGCGATAGTGAGTAAAGGCTCGGTCTAAAATATGGGTGATCAGCAAGATGCGCCAACACTTTAGTAAGTCAGCATGGTCTAAACAGGGGCTCTTTTATTCAAAATAAATACTAAGACGGCGCCCAAAATCACGACGCTTGCAATAATAAATGGCATGGTGAGCTGTTCAGACAAAAATACCACACCCAGCACTGCTGCAATCACAGGTACACACAGCTGAACGATAGCCGCTTGGGTGTTCTTCAATAATGGCATTGCGCTATACCAGATACTGTAACCCAGACCAGAAGCGATCGCTCCTGACGCACAGGCCAGCAGTATCCCTTCACTTGTGATGCTTTGCATCTCAATATTTGCTAAACCCATATCGCCCAAATACATCATGCCCACTAACAGTAATATGGGAACGGCTACCAAACTTCGTACAAAGTTAAATCCTGTCGCTCGCAGTGGTGACACACACGATTTGCCGCGTATGCTGTATACTCCCCAAGCTGCACCGCTCATCGCCATCAGTGATGCAGCCAAGGGTGAGGGGATAGCGGCTGACGGCAGCATCAGATAGACAAACCCTGCTACGGCAATGATAAATGCTAGCCACTGCAATGTACTCAGCGTCTCTTTTTGGTAGATGCCCCAGCCAATCATCGTAAGCTGTACTGCTGAAAACAAAATCAATGCTCCAGTGCCTGTATCAAGCTCTACATAGGCAATCGAGAAGCACAATGCATAAACAACCAAGCTGATGCTACTGAGCCAGCTGCCTTTATCATTCAAAATTGCATCAGTGGCGGCGCTGTCAGTCGTGCGAGAGTGACGTTTTAGACGGTAAGCGTGAATCGCCATAATAAAAGCTAAGCACACAGCCGCACTTAGCAGGCGAATAATCGTAAAGCTCCAAGCGTCGATATAACCCTCTGCCAATGCCATTCGGCAAAAAAGAGAGTTTGCGGCAAAGGCAATTAACGCAATGATGGTATAAATAGTGGCTTTCAAGGATGATTCCTAAAATGAGTAAGTGTGTCTAAATAGACAAGCATTGTGTTTTGTTTTTATCTTAATTTTTGGCCTATAGTCTTGATTTCTAGTTTTTGGTTTTAACTTCTGGCTTTGATTTCTTAGGTATGTCGCTATAACGATAGCTTATTTATTAGTAGAAGTAATAATGAAAAAGATAAAAATTAGAGCGACAGTGGGTTTATAAGGTTAGATATTTTGTCGTACTTGTGACAAAAAATCTTTGTTAAATGAGAATAACGATAGTTGTATTAACGATAAGGTTTGGAGTATAGAGGTAATCTATTTCGCATCAAATGAACCATTAGCAAGACAACCATTAAACACAATAAACCAGATAAATAAATAGGAAGCAGTAGTATGGATTGGGCAAGTATTTTTATTCATGACACCACTTGGTTGTTTGCCGTTGAAATTTTAATACGTGTCACTGTCATGTTTGTATTGATTATTACGTTCTTGCGATTCACAGGCAAGCGCGGCGTTCGTCAGCTCTCTATCTTTGAGCTGACCATTATTCTATCGCTAGGCTCTATTGCAGGCGATCCCATGTTCACCGAAGATCTGCCTATTATTCAGGCGGTATTGATCATGGGTACGGTCATCTCCCTCTACAGGTTTTGCACCTGGGCGATGATGAAGTTCCAGCCTTTTGAAGACCTGTTGGAGGGAAGATCACTTTATATTGTAGAAAATGGCATGTTGGTACTTGATAAAATTAAGCAAGGTGAGATGTCACATGATGAGTTTTTTGCTGAGATGCGCCAGCAAGGGGTTGAGCATTTAGGGCAAGTTCGTGTTGGTCTGCTCGAAGCTGACGGCAATTTTAGTATTTTATTGCACACCGCTGAAAAAACAGATTACGGTATGCCGTTGTTCCCTAAGCAGTATCAGGCAGTCGAAGAAACAGAGGTAAATACTTACTATGCCTGTATGTATTGCGGTTATGTCAATAAGATACCTGACCCTGATCATTGTTGCCCGCGATGCGAAGACAATTGTAGAAACTGGGCTAAAGCATTAAACAACAAAATCGTCAAATAATGAGTATACCGTGCTGTCTTCTATATCATGATGTAAGACAGCACAATAGATTATGACTTTGAAGCCAGATTACTGAGAAACTAAGTTGCTCCTGTAAGTGTTCTAAGTATCAGTGCTTTTTGGTATCGCCGACCACTTTATCCATAACAGCGAATAACAAGCCTGACAATACAAAGGTCATGTGAATGATCACTTTCCACATCAGTTTATCAGCATCGAGCTCACTCATTCCGCTAGAGATATCCATAAAAGATTTCAGAAGGTCGATTGCTGAGATCGCGACGATAGCTCCGATGACTTTGAGCTTTAAACCAGAAAAATCTACTTTCCCCATCCAGCTAGGACGATCGTCATGAGCGCCAGTGTCAATTTTTGAGACAAAAATCTCGTAGCCACTAAATATAATGATGAGTAATAAACTGGCGACTAACGAGATATCAACCAATATCAATATATCTACAATCACACTGGCTTCGGAGGCTATGAGTATATCGGCAAACATATGCCATAGTTTTTGAACAAACTTAACAAATAGTAAAACGATGCCTAATACCAATCCCAGATAAAAAGGTGCCAGTATCCAGCGGCTGTTGAATATTGTTTTTTCTAAGTACAGCTCAAACTTCTTTAGCATGGATATCTCTTAAGTTTTAAAAAACAAATGATATTAATGGTGGGTAAAATCCAACCTGTTTTTAGTCGTGTAATTTTTAGTCATGACACGTAGTGCCTACTCTATGTGTCTATGTGAGTAAGCTGCGCTACTACTTGCTGAACGCGCTGCTCCCTATTCCCGCCAACGCGCTGGAATGGTTTTTTATATTTTTTTAGTTGACTGGTAAAGTAGGCATTTATCTCATCACGTTGGTGCGGGCTGTCACGTAAGTCATCAGCGATCCACGGTATATCTACATCAGTCAATAGTATCAAATCATAGTGATGTGCCAATGCCGCCTGCTCAAGGGCAGCAGGGCAGTCGCCATAGTACCAATAAGAATAAGTCATCAGCTCAAACAGGCTGGTATCGCAAAACAAATAACGGTTTTTATTAGGAGTTTGGGCGACTTGCTTGGCTAAGGTGTTCTCCAGTTGCATCTGTCCTTGTGCGATAGGCAGTAGATCCTCCCACGTACATGTCAGCTGCTCATTATCCCATTTTGCTTGTAAGTAGGTGCGCATGTATTCTGATACCCACACACTGTCGAAATGCGCTGCTAAATCATGACACAACGTGGTTTTGCCCGTGCTCTCTGCGCCTAGTACAGCGACGTTGATGACAGATTTAGGCGTATGCTGCTCGAGGTTGTATGCGGTAGCGCCGTTGCCATTCATAATATGCCCAGATTGCGATGAGAGTGAAGACTACATACTGTAGTGCGGTAAACGTGAAGCCTTTATAAAAATATAGCGGTACTGATATTGCATCCGCGATAATCCATAGTATCCAATGCTCGATTTTACGCCGTGCCATGAGCCACATCGCCATAAGAAACCAAGCCGTAGTGAGCATGTCAGTATAGTCGACCCAAGTAAATAGATGCATGCCAAGTACTGCACCGTCGAAGCTAAGACCGTTATTGATCACTGGACGGAAATAATAAACCAATCCTACAAAAGCTATTGTCCCTGCTGCCAAAGCGGTAAGTATAGGAATATCCTTTGCGTGCAAATGCTCAATACGGACGCGATTGGCGTCTGATTGCTTGTGTTCAATAGACTGATTTTTCTTGTTCTTTGACCAGTTGATCCAGCCATACAGGCTCATTACGGTATAGTAAGCATTGATGAACATATCGCCAAACAATTGCCATTTCCACAGTAGGTACACAAATATAGCAGTGCTAACCAATCCAATAGGAAAGACAAGGATATTGGTTTTGCTGGCAAGTAAGACACTAGCCACACCAAAGACAACGGCAATTAACTCAAGCACAATAAACGTTGTAGAGTAGTCGGCGTATTGGCCAAATAACCAGTTGAAAAGTTCTACCATTAGCATTCCTAAGTATGAGTTTATAGCGATACGTATGGTTGTTTAGAATAGAATGGCGCTAATTATAACGTAGCTATTACGAAATGAAGTCAGTCTTTGCTTATTTATGGCAAGAAACAGATTATTTGTAACAAAGTATTAGAAAAATTATAATATTCAGGCATAATAAACACACTGATTTTAAGTTTACAGTTATTCACTGAATTTGAATGGCTATTATTTTTTCACTTTTATGCTTATTCCAAGCACTATAGTAGTAGACAAGGAAGCTTATCATGACGACTTGTATCACAGGCACAGGCCTGTATATCCCACCTTATAGCATTAGTAACGAAGAGCTAGTAGAGTCATTTAACCAGTATGTTGAAAACTATAATACCGAACATGCTGACGAGATAGCAGCAGAGACTGTGACCGCACTTGAGCCTTCTTCAGCCGCTTTTATTGAAAAAGTATCTGGTATCAAATCACGTTATGTGATGGAAAAAGACGGTATCTTAAATACTGAAATCATGGCACCAGTTATCCCATACCGTAATTTGGGCGAAGAGCTATCAGTGATGGCTGAAATGGGTGCAGCAGCACTCAGAGACGCTTTGGCTGATGCAGGACTTGAAGCCAATGACTTAGACGGTATCATCCTTGCTTGCTCAAATTTCCAGCGTACTTATCCTGCGGTTGCTATCGAAATTCAGAATGAGATCGGCATGGTTGGTGGTTTTGCATACGATATGAACGTTGCGTGTAGTGCGGCAACTTTTGGTCTATCACAAGCCCACGGCTCTATTATCTCAGGTTTGGCCAAGCGCATTGCTGTGGTCAACGTTGAGATTACCTCAGCGCATCTAAACTGGCGTAACCGTGACAGCCACTTTATCTTTGGCGATGTGGCGACTGCCTCTATCGTAGAAGAGCTTGATACGCCAAAAGGGTACGAGATTCTAAACTCTAAACTATTTACGCAGTTTTCGACCAACATCAAAAACGAATATGGCTTTATGGATCGCTCAGAATACCTAGCGGCACAGACAGAGATGTATCCAGATATCAAAGCACCGGTCACTGACAAGCTATTTTTGCAAAACGGTCGCAAAGTATTCCGTGAAGTTTGCCCGAAAGTTTCTGAAATTATCACTGAGCACTTGCAAGAAAACGACATCCCAACATCTGATGTTAAGATGATGTGGTTACATCAAGCCAATGCCAATATGTTGGATTTGATCTTACGTACTGTCGTCGGTAAAGATGCAGATAAGTCAATTGCACCAAGTGTGATTGCTGAATTTGCCAATACCAGTTCAGCGAGCCCTATGATTGTATTCCATCGCCACAAAGATGATCTATCATCAGGTGATTTGGGTGTTATCTGCTCATTCGGTGCAGGTTACTCTATCGGGTCAGTACTGGTGCGTAAAGTTTAATGCCTTAGTTTATTACTAAGGTTTAATACTAAGTGACCAGTAATTAGTACTAAGTAACTAGCAACTAGACAAAAAAATAGCCAAGAATGTTCTTGGCTATTTTTTTGTCTGTCGTTTTTGCTATTGAAATCAGGTCCTGACATCTAAATATAAACAGAGATGTTTGGAAAGATAACATCAAGATTACTGAGAATATCGACAAGAATGACCAGAGGTTTTAATTTAACCCAAAAAATTTGCTATAATCACGCTCTTATTCCCCTCATTTAAATAAAAGTCCTTTTATGAAAGAATCCTTACGCCTGCGTTTAGACCAGATGGTAGACCGTTATGAAGAGGTCACCGCCTTGTTATCAGATCCTAGTGTCATTAGTGATAATAATAAATTCCGTGAATTGTCTGTCGAACATAGCGACTTGATGGACATCACGACGTTATGGCAGAACTATCTGGGTGCAGAAACGGATCAGGCTGATGCAGAAGCAATGCTAGCCGATGCGACCGATCCTGACATGAAAGAGATGATGCAAGATGAAATTGAGACGGCACGCGATACCATCGTAGAGATGGAAGAAGCTCTCAATGTAATGATGCTACCAAAAGATCCGAATGATAAAGTACCTGCATTCTTGGAGATTCGTGCAGGGACTGGCGGTGATGAGGCGGCGATCTTCTCTGGTGATCTGTTCCGCATGTACCAAAAATATGCACAGACCCAAGGCTGGACACTAGAAGTGCTCTCTGCAAACGAAGGTGAGCATGGTGGTTATAAAGAGATTATCACTCGTGTATCTGGCAATAGTGTATATGGTCGCCTAAAGTTTGAATCGGGTGCTCACCGCGTACAGCGTGTTCCTGAAACTGAGAGCCAAGGTCGCGTGCATACCTCAGCTTGTACGGTTGCCGTCATGCCAGAGGTTGAGATTGATGATACCGTTGATATCAATCCTGCTGATATCAAGATGGATACTTTTCGCTCAAGTGGGGCGGGTGGTCAGCACGTGAACACCACTGACTCAGCCGTACGTTTGACGCATATTCCAACCGGTACCGTGGTAGAGTGTCAGCAAGAGCGTAGCCAGCACAAAAACCGTGCGCATGCTATGAAAATGCTAGTCTCTAAAATCCAGCAAGCCAAAGTACAAGCACAGGTCGATGTGGCGGACTCCATACGTCGTGACTTGGTCGGTAGTGGCGATCGCTCAGAGCGTATTCGCACTTATAATTTTCCACAAGGGCGCATGACCGATCACCGTATCAACCTGACCTTATACAAACTCGACTCTATTATGGAAGGCGACTTGGATGAGACTCTGGATGCGTTGTTACGTGAGCATCAGGCTGATCTGATGGCCAGTATTGGCGGCGGTGAATAGTAGCCAATTCTATGTAATATTGGCACTATTATACCCTTGTATAATAGTGCCTGCTTTTATAATAATAAGTATTGATTTCGTTTTTCTGTTTTCGTTTATCCATTTAATTATCTAATAATATTGAGAGTGTCATGTCAAAGCACAATAATCAGAACCAAGACCAAACCCCAACTGTAGAAGATACTAACGAGCTAATCGCACAACTGCAAGCCAAGCTAGACGATATCAGTGCTTCAGGAAAACAGCCGTATCCGAATACATTCAAACGCACTGATTATGCGCAAGACTTACAAGCCGCTTTTGATGGTGTGTCAAAGCAAGAGATCGAAGAGAAAGCTGCGAATGGCGAAAAGACACAGGTAAATGTAGCAGGTCGAGTCATGCTCAACCGTGGCTCATTTATCGTGATTCAAGATATGTCAGGTCGTATTCAGCTATATGTGGCACGTAAAGAGCTTGATGAAGAAACGCGTGCAAGCATTAAGTCTCTAGATTTGGGTGACATCGTTGGGGTGTCAGGCTATATCGGTCGTTCAGGTAAGGGTGATCTGTATGTGCACATCGAAGAGATTACGTTACTGACCAAATCGCTACGTCCGATGCCAAACAAATTCCATGGTTTAGCTGACGTAGAAGCGCGCTATCGCAATCGTCATCTTGACTTGATGACCAACGAGACCACTCGCGATACCTTTATGATTCGCAGTCAAATCGTTAGCGGTATTCGTCAATTTATGCTGAATGAGCGTTTTATGGAAGTTGAAACGCCAATGATGCATCCGATTCCAGGTGGCGCGGTAGCCCGTCCCTTTGAGACGCACCACAATGCTCTAGATATGCCTTTGTATTTGCGTATTGCGCCTGAGCTTTATCTCAAGCGCTTGGTCGTTGGTGGCTTTGAGCGTGTATTTGAGATCAACCGCAGTTTCCGTAATGAAGGGGTCTCAACCCGTCACAACCCTGAATTTACCATGATTGAGTTTTATCAAGCCTACGCTGACTATCATGATCTGATGGATTTGACTGAGCGTATGTTTAATCAGTTAGCAAATGATGTGTTGGGCACAACAGAGCTGACTTATCAAGAAGAAGCCATTAGCCTAAAAGCACCATTTGCTCGTCTATCTATGTCTGATGCGATTGCAAAGTATGCAGAAAACTTCGACATGGCACGTATCAATGATCGTGAATACCTAGCAGAGTACGCATCAACGACGCTGAAACAGCAAGTAAAAGATGTGTTTGGTGTGGGTAAACTACAAACGATTATTTTTGAAGAAACGGCTGAGCATCAACTGCGTCAACCAACCTTTATTACTGAGTATCCAGCTGAGACCTCACCACTCGCGCGCCGTAGTGATGACAATCCTGAGATTACTGATCGTTTTGAGCTGTTCGTTGGCGGTCGTGAGCTCGCTAATGGTTTTAGTGAGCTCAATGATCCAGCAGACCAAGCCGAGCGTTTCCGTGGTCAAGTCGCCGAAAAAGACGCAGGCGATGACGAAGCCATGCATTTTGACGAAGAGTACATCGAAGCATTGTCATACGGTTTGCCGCCGACAGCAGGTGAAGGTATTGGTATCGACCGCTTAGTAATGCTGTTTACTGACTCAGCCAGTATCCGTGATGTGATCTTGTTCCCGCATATGCGCCGCAAAAATGATTAATGTTTAATTATTCGTTAACCAAAGTCGCTTATTGAATGCGGCTCAGTCATAATCAAACTTGTGAGAAGCCAGACGAATGCGCTGGCTTTTTGCTATAATAAATATCGAAAAACAGCATCTAAAATAAGAATTTTAACCACTTGGCACAATGGATAGCTATGTCGCAGCAATATCAAGTTTTAGCTCGCAAATATCGACCCAAGAACTTTCATGAGTTGATTGGGCAGACGCATGTCTCGCAGGCGCTGATTAATGCAATTGATTATAATCGTCTGCATCATGCTTATTTATTTACTGGTACGCGCGGTGTGGGTAAGACGACGATTGCGCGTATTTTATCTAAATGCTTGAACTGTGATACTGGTATTACGAGCACACCGTGCGGGGTATGCGACAACTGCGTCGCTATCGATCAGGGGCGTTTTATTGATCTTATTGAAATTGACGCGGCTTCCCGTACCAAGGTCGAGGACACGCGTGAGCTGTTAGACAACGTGCCTTACGCGCCAAGCCAAGGGCGTTATAAAGTCTATCTGATTGATGAAGTGCATATGCTGTCAACGCATAGTTTCAATGCGCTTCTCAAAACGTTGGAAGAGCCACCTGAACACGTAAAGTTCTTGCTGGCGACGACTGATCCACAAAAACTGCCGATTACGATTATCTCGCGCTGCTTACAGTTTGTGCTACGCCCACTACCGCAGGTATTACTTAGCGAACATTTGGCAAATATTTTGACCAAAGAGCAGGTTGACTACACGCAGCCGGCCATTTGGCAATTAGCAAGCGCTGCCAAAGGCTCTGTGCGCGATGCTTTGTCACTGACAGATCAGGCGATTGCTTTTGGTCAAGGGTCACTGGATGATGCGACTGTCAATGCCATGCTCGGTCTCATTGATGCGGCTGACCTCATCAGCTTGATCACAGATATTTATAATCATGATAAATCAGCCGTTGCCGCACATATCGAGCAAATGCGCGCGCAGATGGTAGATGCGACCAGCATGTTTGATGGGTTGGCTGAGCTGTTGCATCAGTTGGCATTGACTCAGCTGTTGCCTGAGGTCGCTCTCAATGTTAATGAGGCGCAAGCAAAAGATATTTGTACGCTAGCTCAGCATATCAGCCCTGATGTCTTGCAGCTGTATTATGAGATTGTTGTGCAAGCACGTGAAGGCGTCAAGCTTGCTAGTACCCCTATGCAAGCGCTTGAGATGTGCATTTTGCGCTTACTAGCGTTTCGTCCTTTGCCGGTCGATGAAGTACTCAATAATACCTACGACGGGGAGGTATCTGCTACCAGTACACCAGTAATAGAGTCGACTGATTCGCCGTCTTCTTCAGAAAAAACGTCTTTAACTGTCACGACGCATGGCGCATCAGAACCACTACAGTCTTATGAGATTGATGACCAAGCGCAACGTTATGATGAGCAGCAAAGTAGCACTCATGATAACGAGAATTTTCGCTCTGAGTATATTAGTGACCAAGAGTACAACTTAGTACAGTCAGCTGTCAGTACTGAGCCTGAACCTGTTGTTGAGCCTGAACCTGTTGTTGAGCCTGAACCTGTTGTTGAGCCTGAACCTGTTGTTGAGCCTGAACCTGTTGTTGAGCCTGAACCTGTTGTTGAGCCTGAACCTGTTGTTGAGCCTGAACCTGTTGTTGAGCCTGAACCTGTTGTTGAGCCTGAACCTGTTGTTGAGCCTGAACCTGTTGTTGAGCCTGAACCTGTTGTTGAGCCTGAACCTGTTGTTGAGCCTGAACCTGTTGTTGAGCCTGAACCTGTTGTTGAGCCTGAACCTGTTGTTGAGCCTGAACCTGTTGTTGAGCCTGAACCTGTTGTTGAGCCTGAACCTGTTGTTGAGCCTGAACCTGTTGTTGAGCCTGATGCAAATAATTCTCAGTTACTATTACCATCTGATGAAGACCCGCGCACTTTGTTACGCTGTACGTCCCAAGAACTGACGGGGGAGTGGAACTCGGAAAAATGGGATTACTGGCTGCAGACTGCTCGTGAAGCAGAAGTATTAGCTCAAGATGAGTTGGCACTTGCTCGTCAAGGCACAATGACAGGTCAATGTAATGGCAATGCAACGTTCTTGACTAGTGTGGACAGCAAGCATTTACAAGCGACTTTTCAGCAACTGGCTGCAAAGTTGCAACAGCAATTCACACAGGCACAGATTGATTTAAAAATCGATAATAGCATCATGCAAAGTGATGATAAAACACCAGAGCGTCGTCAACAAAAACGATTAGAGCAAGCAAAAACGGTTGCTGAGACAAAATTGCTGAACACACCAGTGATGCAGTATTTGACGGAGCGGGGCGAGGGCAAAATGGGCAAGGTCCAACTGTATTAAGTTCTAAAAAACGGTTATTAAAACCATTTCAAATATGAATATGTTTTAAATACGGTTTTATATAAGATATCAAGGTGATGATACGCTATCGCCTTGATATTTTTGTTTTTACCGCAGCACAAATGGGCGCTCTTATATAAGAGAAAATATTTAGTAATGATAAGATAAATCAAAAGTCGTTATAATGATTAAGTTATATTAAAAACTGAAATGAAGTTTAGGTGAGAATATGTTGGATAATTTACGCGGTATGGCTGTGTTCGCCAGTGTGGTCGGACATGGTTCTTTTAGTGGCTCAGCTCGTGAGCTTGGTATTACCACCAGTGCAGTCAGTCAGCAGATTCGTTCACTAGAGAATGAGCTAGGTGTTGTGCTATTACACCGCTCAACTCGTAAGCTAAGCTTAACAGAAGCTGGTGAGAGCTTTTATGAGTCTGCAAAAGATGTGGTCAGTGCTGCTGAACAAGGTCGAATTAAAGTTAATCAGTTGCGTGATGAGCTCGCAGGTAGTTTACGTATATCGACGACGCCTGAGCTTGGTGTAAACCATATATTACCAGCGCTATCCACATGGATGGCGGCGCATGATGATCTTAGTGTCACCTATCTGGCAGATAATCACTATATCGATATGATTGATGAGCGTATCGATATTGCGATTCGTATGAGTCCATCGATCAATGATGCAAGCCTAAGTAGTCATCCGCTCACCGATGTACGTCAGTTGCTCGTAGCGTCGCCTCAATATCTACGTCACCACCCTAAGCTTAATACACCAAAAGACTTGGCCGACCATCAACTGATATCTATTGAAATCATGAAAGAGGCCAATCAGGTTGATATGATTCAAACAGAGACTGGTAAGAAAACACGTATCAAAATGAACTCGCGTATTTATACCAATAACGTCTTTATGGCCACGACTCTGGCAAAAGAAGGTCATGGCTTGATTAGAATGATGGAAATGGACATCAAAAAAGAGCTTGAGAGTGGAGAGCTAGTAGAAGTGTTAACTGGCTATCAACTGCCAAGCTTTGTTCTCTATGCGGTCACTCTAAACCGTGACCAACAACCTGCCAAAATCACTCGTTGTCTAGAAGTGTTAAAAAAATATTTCCATGCACATTAGAGCGGTTTGTTTTAGACAGTCGTATTATCAAATAAATAGCTAGAAAAAAGCCTATAGATAATGATATCTATAGGCTTTTTTGATTATATATATTCAAGCATTCCTTAGAATGAGGGTCTTAGTAGGTCAATCAAGCGCTCAGCAACTTGTGTGCTCTCATCACGGCTCATATTAAGTGGAGGTAGTAAACGGACGACATGACCCCCCGTTACATTGAGGATTAGGTTTTGCTCATCACGCGCACGATCTACCAACTGGCTACAGTCCATATCTTCTGGTAGCGCAATACCGATCATCATACCAGCGCCGCGGCTACTCACACCATGTTGTCCTAATGCATTAACGAGGCTTTCACGAATGAACAAACCTTCAGTCACTGCATTTTCCATAATGTCACTATTGGTGAGTACATCGTACACGCTATGTACCACGCGACTGGCTAAAGGTGTGCCACCGTAAGTAGAGCCATGGCTGCCTGCACCAAACAAACCATTAGCACGGCCTCGTACCATACAAGCGCCGACTGGAAAGCCATTACCTAAGCCTTTAGCAGTCGTCAATACATCAGGACGAGCACTGCTATGCTGATAAGCAAAATATTTACCAGTACGGCCATTACCTGTTTGTACTTCATCGAGCATAAATAGCCAGTTGTGAGCATCACATTCTGCCTGTAACTCTTCTAAATAAGTGAAACCATTTGCCGCAGTATTTAGACCACCTTCACCTTGGATTGGCTCTACAAAAATGGCGCAAATATCCTGATGATCCAAAGCTGCCTGCTTAACTGCAGCAATATCACCAAATGGCACACGGATAAAGTCTTCATCTAGCGTATAAAACCCTTCACGAGCCTTTGGGTTGGCAGTAGCTGATAGCGATAGTAATGTACGACCATGGAATGACTGCTCCATCACGATCACTTTTGGACGTGTAAATCCTTGCTTGTGTGCATACAAGCGTGCAATTTTCAGTGCGGCCTCATTTGCTTCAGCGCCACTATTTGCAAAAAACACACTGTCCATTTCGGCAGCCGTACATAAAGCCTCTCCCGCACGCTCTTGCCAGTCAATACCGAACAAGTTGCTGGTATGAATTAAGGTAGACGCCTGCTGCTCAATCGCCTCTGTCACTTGTGGGTGGCAGTGACCGAGCCCGCACACCGCGATACCAGTTAGAGCATCTAGGTATGGCGTATCATCTTTGGTATAGAGCCAACTACCTGCACCACGTGTAAAACTAATAGGTTGACGGTTGTAGGTAGGCATGAGGTAGGTAGCAGACATGTAAGACATCCTTGGTATAGTAAATTGAGTAAAATAGGGGGTTATAATTCGTCAGAGAAGGGCGTGGTTTCTGCAGGTAGCGTATAGTCTTCATTTGCCCAAGCCCCTAAGTCGATTAGCTTACAGCGACTACTACAAAATGGCTTGTATTTATTGTCTTGCCAGGCAGTCTGTGTGCCGCAGCGTGGGCAAGGGTAGGTTTTGGGCGTAGCATGGGAATTAGAGTCAGTCATAATAAAAGTGGGAGCATCCTTAATGTTATTAGTATCATTTACGCGCAGTCTTCTTCTATCATCATCTACATTAGGATGCATTTTGAAGGACTGGTCATCACTATATTACTATTAAATTAGATTGGCTATATAATAGCATGGGGCCGAATAATGACAAAAGACAAATGCTTTAAGGATAATAAATGACAGACAATACTGAGCTCACTCATCAGCAAGCGCGAGCGTTTCAACCACAGAGACTCTCAGCACCGCGTGACTTTGTGATACCTAAAATCATCAACGAAAATTTGAGTGAAAAACCGCTGATACTAGAGATCGGAGCAGGGAAGGGCAAGCACGCGCTAAGCTTTTCAGCGCAGAATCCTGACAAGCATTTAATAGCGATTGAGCGCACCCGTAATAAATTTGAAGCTTTCTCAAAACAGACTACGCTACAGGCCTTATCAAACCTAGATGCGATTCATGCGGATGCTATTGCTTGGACCGTACATGCTATAAAGCCCAATAGCCTGTGCAAGATTTTTATTCTTTATCCTAACCCCGAACAGCAGAACCCCAATCAACAATGGCTAAATATGCCTTTCTTTGAATTTCTATTGTCTCGCTTGCAGGTAAATGGTGAGGTAGTAGTGGTCACCAATATTGAAGCATATATGGACAACGCAGAGTTTCAGGCAACTAAGGTATGGTGTCTTCCAAATTCTCGTTATCAAGTCCCTGCAGATAGTCAGCGTACTCACTTTGAAGTGAAGTATTTGGCACGGCAAGAAGTGTGCTGGGAGTTGAATATCCGTAAGCCTAAATGGTATAAAACCAGATTTGATGATTGGCAAGCGACATCATTGTGTGAAGGAAAATAATCGAGGTAAAAGAAGAATGCTAAATATTAGGTTGAATATAAAATAGCCTAAGCGACTAAAAATAGAGAATAAAGAACTGCTCCTAAAGAGCAGTCCAAAAAATTTCAAACTTAAAGACTAGAATTAACGACTATAGGTAAGGTTTAACCAAATTATTAGAATTGGTATAAGCGTCAAGAACTGTCAAAAGAGTATATGCGCCAATGAATTTGCGACTAATGAACATAAACTCTTTTGGCGGGAGATTGAATTCGAAGGATTGCATTGCGCGAGTGGCTTTGGTGGATAGGCGCGAATGCAATTTACTGTTAGCCCAAATATAACACTTTTCCCCATCCAAGCACTCACTAGGAATATCTTTATTATTTTCAGGATCACTGAAAGGCTCTGTCGCCAGTAAAAATAGCGAGGCAATATCAGAGCGTACTTTGTCACTCATACTGTCGAAAAAGTCGTATCCTGTCATCGCAAGCATCATTGATTGATGATCATGACGGTATCCTGCTCGTAGCAGTCCGCGGGCTATAGTCAGTAAATGATTATCGAATTGGCGGATAGCGCCAAAATCTAACAAAACAAGCTTATCGATGTCGTCGCCTTCGCTGACTCGCACTAAGTAGTTGCCAAAGTTAGGATCTGTCTGCATCTCACCCCATACAAAAATCTCTTGCATCATGATTTCGATAGCAGCTTGACCGATTGCACTGCGGCGCTCATGAGGTAATAGTTGTAATTCATCAGAGACCACAGTGATACCTGGCTCATAAGACATACAAAGTAAGCGCTTTTTAGAGTAGGTACGGTTGATCTTCGGAACGATATAGCGCGGGTCGTCACTTAAACGATCATAAAAGCGCTCTGTCGTTGCGGCCTCTGCTTCGTAATCAACCTCATGGTGGAGTAGGTCACGTATCTCCTCAAACCAAGCATCAAGTGCGCGTGTTTGAGGAACGATATTACTTACTTTTAGCAACTGCTTGAATAAAGCAAGGTCGGAGTTGATGGCATCAGCCACGCCTGGGTATTGAATCTTTAGTACCACTTGTTCACCTGTCGCCAGTACGGTAGCGCGATGAACTTGAGCAAGAGACGCTGTTCCAATAGGAATAGGGTCGACATCTAGCTCGCTTAGTTTTTCACCCAATAATTTATGCAATGTTTTTTCAATCGTAGGCCACGTCAACGTTGCGGTGTCATCATTGAGCGTTTGTAAGGCACGTGTAATCTCCGGCGGCAGTATGTGCTCGCCATAGATTGCTAGCATTTGACCGATTTTGACGACTGAACCTTTTAACTTGCCAAGCTCTGATGCCAGATAATTTGCCTGAGCTTCCATAAACGCTTGGTTACGTGCTGTGCGTGCTTCTTTATTTAAAAACATGCCAGACACGCTATTGCCCGCCCAACGACGACCAATATTCAAGGAGGTTTTGGCAATCGACATTCGGCGATCAAACCCTGAGGTTTTTAGACTATCAATTGATTGCTTGTTGCTAGAAGGTTTAGACGTATCATTTGCCATAAATATAATCATTCATCCAGTTGCTATTGATTTGCGGGTTCGATACCCACAATACAAGGGAGATGTGATGCACGGGTATAAAATTGTACCATATAAAGCACATTGGGTTTATGAGCGTAGGCTGGCTGTTGATAGTTACTTTGTAAGCCGTGAGATGGTTCGAGTATTATTACTGAGCGTTATACGGCGTACCAAAAATAAGACCTAGCATAAAGCTAGGTCGAATAATGATGTAAAGTATACGCACCAATTTTGAAACGACAACGCAAGATGAGCGTTTAATGGCTCTTGATGGGTATAAGCTCGTTACGCATTTTCACGAGTGATGGCATGATGACCAATATCACGGCGATATTGTGCACCGTCAAAGCTAATGGCAGCAGTGACTGCTAGTGCTGCTTGCTGGGCTTCAGAGATATTGCTTGCTAAGGCAGTAATACATAATACACGACCACCATTAGTGACGATCTCATTTTCATGATTATCAGAAAACGCTGTACCTGCATGGAATACTTTGACAGCATTGTTGTTTGTCGAATCTAGTTCTGGCAAGCCTGCGATGACATCGCCCTTCGATGAGGTTTCAGGATAACCTTTTGAGGCAACAACGATACCCAAAGCAGGACGCTCATCCCATTTTGCTTCGCTAGGTAGTTGACCTGATAAACCTTGCACGACCAAATCTACCATCGATGATTGCAGACGCATCAAGATAGGCTGCGTCTCTGGATCACCAAAACGGCAGTTGAATTCGATCACATATGGGTCGCCTGCTTGGTCAATCATAAGACCTGCATATAAAAATCCAGTATAGGGATGTCCTGCGTCTTTCATTGCATCAACAACTGGCTGAATGACGCGCTCAATAACTTTATTATGCACATCTGCGGTCACGACAGGCGCAGGGGAATACGCACCCATCCCGCCTGTATTCGGACCTGTGTCACCTTCAAAAGCACGCTTGTGATCTTGGCTGGTTGCCATGGGTAAGATATTTTCCCCATCGACCATACAAATAAAGCTGGCTTCTTCGCCTTGCAAGAACTGCTCGATCACCACACGGCTACCAGCATCCCCAAATTTGTTGTCCGCGAGCATATCATCGATTGCTTCGTGCGCTTGCTCGATGGTCTCAGCCACGATGACGCCTTTACCAGCAGCAAGTCCATCCGCTTTGATCACGATGGGTGCGCCTTGCTCATCGACATAGGCTTTAGCTGCAGTAGCCTCTGTAAACCCTTGATAAGCGGCTGTTGGGATATGGTTCTGCTCCATAAACTCTTTGGCAAAGGTTTTAGAACCTTCTAGTTGCGCGCAATAAGCAGTAGGCCCCCATGCCTTAATACCAGCCTCGCGGCAGGCATCAACGATACCTGTAACCAAAGGTGCTTCTGGTCCAACAATAACCATATCAATACTATTATTTTGACAAAATTCGATGACAGCGGCATGCTCACTCGCATCAGCGTTCGCAGACGCTAAGACGACGTTTTGGCATTTAGGTTCAAGTGCACTGCCTGCATTGCCTGGAGCGACATAGACATTTTCGACATTGTCATCTTTTGCACACTGCCATGCCAGTGCGTGTTCGCGACCACCTGAGCCAATCACCAAAATATTCATCATACCGTTTGCCCTTAGCATTAAGTTAATAATGAGCTAGTCGTACGCTCGTAAATATGTCGACATATTCTAACAAAAAAACAGTCTTGATTACTATGAGTATCCTTGTGCCAGCATTTAATCTTGAATATTACTGGCTGCGTCATCATTGTCTCATTAGCAAAGGTTATCGACATATCACTGATTCATGAAATGATGTTGTACGCTTTAGCTAACGCCGCAGGTGCGTTAAACTTCACTGTAATAGTAGGATTACATCCTGATTGCTACATATTTATAAAAATAAGAACGAAAAAGGAGAAAATCTGTAGAAGTTATAAAATAATAAGTCACGTGACTGGACACACTGCCATTATATTGCAATTTTTGACAACGATTCTGTGAAAAGAAATGTGCAATAAAAGCAGTTGATACGGATTGATAAACATAAATAAAGAGACAAACCAAATCTATAAAAAGGACGAAGGACAATGCCAAACTCCCTCAGTATCGCAAAAGAGCGCATTAGCCAGATAAGCGATATTGCTACCGGCTATGTACAAAAAGACAAATCACTATTTGATCATTTTATTCATAGCTACTATCAGCCGCTGCATCAAGAGACTGCAGAGGCGATTAGCAATGCTGACTTGGCGGGCATGGCGCTACATCATTTTACGTTGCTCAAAGCCTATGATTGCAGCAAGCCGCAGCTCGCCGTATTTAACCCATTGGCGGAAGAGCAACACTTTCATAGCTCACACACGGTCATCCAAATCGTCGCATACGATAGACCGTTTTTAGTCGATACCATCTTGATGAGCCTCGAGGCTGAAGGCATCGATGTACACCGCACGTACAACATCATCGTTAGTGTTAAGCGTGATGATGACGGTCAAATTACCTATGTTGAAGGCGCACATGAAAGTGCAACCTCTCATTTGTCATTGATTCACTGTGAAATCGCTTATCAAGATAATGAAGACTTGGATGCTCTACAGCAAATGCTGCTGTCCAAAATCGATACGCTTGATACGGTCGTTGGTGACTGGAAACAAATGCGTACCCAGCTCAATGACATCAAAGCTGAGTTGTCTAACAAACCATTACCAGAAGTGTTTTATTCACAGCAAGAAATTCAAGCGTTCTTAGATTGGATATTAGATGACCATTTTATATTCTTAGGTTATCGCGAATATCGCTTAGAAGGTGGTCACGAAATCGAAGTAAGCGAACCGACCAATTTAGATCTGTTTGCCATTGGCAATAGTGGACTTGGTCTGTTACGCGGCTCTGAACAAGACAAATTGTCAGAGAGCTTTAGTCAACTACCTAAAGGGCTAAAGCAGTTATTGACTGAACCGCGCGTATTGATGCTGTCCAAATCAAGTCGTGTATCACCGATCCATCGCTCGGTATATATGGACTTTTTGGGTATCCATAAATTTGATGATAATGGTAAGTTGGTTGGTGAGTATCGCTTTATCGGTTTGCTCACGTCACAAGCGTATCAGCTGACGGTTCAGCAAATTCCGCTATTGCGCGAAAAAGCCAATAAAATTATGGCTATGGCAGACTTGCCACGTGATGGTCATGCTCATCATAAGATGATGCATGTGATCAACACCTTGCCGCGTGATGACTTGTTCCAAGCCAGCGTTGAAGAACTATATCCAATTGTCTCTGGTATCAGTCAATTACAAGATAAGAAAAGCCTACGTCTATTTAGCCGTATCGATCATTACCAGCGCTTTGTGTCGTGTCTAGTCTATATCCCGCGTGATAAGTTCAACACGGAGCTACGCATTAAGGTACAGAACGTCCTAAAAGATGCCTACAACGGCATGTCATCAGGGTTTACGACTGAATTTAATGAATCTGCGCATGCCCGCGTACATGTCCATGTGCGTACTGTGCCCGGTCAGGTAAATGACGTCAACATTGCAACGCTTGAAGCCAAACTATCAGCACTCATGCAGTCATGGGATGATAACTACCAAAAAATGCTACTCGATAATGTCGGTGAGCAACAAGCCAATGCCTTGAGTCGTCGCTTTTTAGATTATATTCCCGCGGCATACCAAGAGCGTTTTGATGCGCGTACTGCCGTCGAGGATACCAAGCGTTTGGCTGGATTGACTACAGAGAACCCGATGCTGTGGCATTTATACCAGTCGACAGGCGATGCACGTAACCAGCTCCACCTAAAACTGTATGGTCGCGAGCAACCTGTTATCTTGTCAAAAGTATTACCAATACTTGAAAACTTCGGTGTGTCAGTCATCTCAGCACAGACATATGAGTTTGATTTGCCAGAGCAGCCTATCTGGATGCAAGAGTACGAGTTGACCCTTGAGCATGTCGATACCGTCAATATGCAAGTCGTACGTGGTCAGTTCGAAGACAGCCTAAAACAAATCTGGGCAGGACGTGTTGAGAGTGATTCATTTAATGAGCTTGTACTAACTACTAAGCTTGATACTTATGATGTGGTGGTGCTGCGTGCACTGTCGCGCTATATGTTACAAGCACGCGCGCCGTTCTCTAGTACCTATATCCAGCAAACGGTAGTCAAAAACAGTGATATCAGCGTGGCGTTAGGTAGTTTATTTGATGCGCGTATGAATCCTAAGCATAGTGAAGACGATCGCCAAGCAAAAGCTACGCAAATCCAAGAGCAAATAACCGCTGCACTTGTAGATGTGGATAGCCTAGATGAAGATCGTATCTTGCGTTGGTACTTAGATCTGATTAACGCGATGGTACGTACCAACTTCTATCAGACGGATAATGATGGTCAGCGCAAAGATCGCTTGTCGTTTAAGTTCTTGGCCGCAAATATTCCAAATCTGCCAAAGCCAAAACCAATGTTTGAGATATTTGTCTACTCACCGCGCGTCGAAGCCGTGCATTTACGTGGCGGAAAAGTCGCCCGTGGTGGTCTGCGCTGGTCAGATCGTATGGAAGATTTCCGTACCGAAGTACTGGGCCTGGTCAAAGCACAAATGGTCAAAAACGCAGTGATCGTGCCTGTTGGCTCTAAAGGTGGCTTCATCGTCAAGACCAAAAGCATGGCCGATGGTCGTGAGGCGTTCCAAGCCGAAGGTATCGCCTGTTATCAGACATTCTTGCGTGGTATGCTCGATGTCACAGACAACATCGTTGATGGCACGATTGTCCCGCCAGCCAACACGGTACGCCATGACGAAGACGATCCATACTTAGTTGTTGCTGCGGACAAAGGCACTGCGACATTCTCTGATATCGCCAACGCGCTAGCAGCAGAGTACAACTTCTGGCTTGATGATGCCTTTGCATCAGGTGGGTCAGTAGGGTATGACCATAAAGCGATGGGTATCACGGCGCGTGGTGGTTGGGAGTCAGTCAAACGTCATTTCCGTATGCAAGGCAAAGATATTCAAAACCGTGATGATTTCACTGTGGTCGGTATCGGTGATATGAGTGGGGATGTATTTGGCAATGGCATGCTGCTATCAACGCATACTAAGCTGGTTGCTGCCTTTAACCATCTGCATATTTTTATTGATCCTAATCCAGATACTGCAGCCTCATACGCTGAGCGCGCACGCTTGTTTGAGTTGCCACGCTCATCATGGGCAGATTACGAAGCCTCATTGATCAGCCAAGGTGGCGGTATCTTCTCTCGCCAAGACAAAACCATCGTGATCAGTCCTGAGATGAAGTCTCTCTTTGAAATCAGTGCTGATACGTTAACCCCCAATGAGCTGATCAGTGCTTTACTCAAAGCGCCAGTCGACTTGCTATGGAATGGCGGTATTGGAACGTATGCAAAAAGTGTGAATGAGACGCATGCGGACGTTGGCGATCGTGCCAATGATGTGCTGCGTGTGAATGGTAGTGAGCTTGGCGCCGCAGTCATTGGCGAAGGTGGTAACTTAGGTTTCACCCAGCAAGCACGCATTGAGTATGCCCAAAACGGTGGTCGTGTCTATACCGATGCGATTGACAATTCAGGCGGTGTTAACTGCTCGGATCATGAAGTCAATATTAAGATCCTACTGGGTAAAGTGGTTGAGCAAGGTGATATGACGCTCAAACAGCGTAATGAGCTACTTGAGAGTATGACGGATACCGTAGCAGAACTTGTATTACGTCAGAACTACTTGCAGCCACAAGCGATTGAACTGAGTCACATCAGAGCCGCTGCTAATTTAAGTGATCATCAGCGCTTTATTCAGATGCTAGAGGGTGAAGGGCGTCTGGATCGTGCGATTGAGTATCTACCATCAGACGAAGAGATTGCAAAACGTCAAAAAGCAGATACAGGACTAACCAATCCTGAGCTAGCAGTCGTCTTGGCATATGGCAAAATGTGGGTGTATGACAGCCTGTTATTGTCCGATCTTCCAGATGATCCATACTTCATTAATGAGCTACGTAAGTACTTCCCAGATGAGCTTGCCTCGCGTTTCTTTGATGAGATGACGGAACACCGCTTGCATCGTGAGATCATCAGTACTTACTTGACCAATAGCGTGGTCAACCGCTTAGGTATTGAGGCGCTATTCCGTCTATTTGAAGAAACTGATCAATCGTTGGCAACCATCGTCCGAGGTTATGTGATCAGCCGCGATGTATTTAATGTATCGCGCGCTTGGAAGGCACTAGAAGCGCTAGATAATCAGGTAGATGCAACACTGCTGTTGAACCTTGAGCTGCGTTTACGTGATTCATTAGAGCGCGGTGTGGTCTGGTTTATCAATGCCTTTGGGCAAAATCTGCAAGTCGCTGATATGATTAGCCGCTTTAGTGACAGTGTTGAAAAACTGACCAAACCAAGTGGCTTTATCGAGCAGCAATTTGCTCAATATCTGCAAGAAGATACCAAGCATTTAATGCAAAAAGAGCTGTCTGATAACGATGCTACGCTATTTGCAATGCTACCGTATCATGTCGATGCGCTTGATGCTGCGTTGCTTGCTGAGCAATATGAGCGTCCTGTCGATGAGATCGCAACTTTGTATTTCGAAGCTTATCAAGTGTTGCAGTTAGATTGGATGATGGACAATATTGCCAATTTACCACAGCAAGACTACTGGGATCGCCGTGCACGTCATGCACTAGTCAATGAGCTGTCACGCAGCTTGCGCCTACTGATGGATGCAATACTATCAAAACCAGATGCCAAGCAAGCCTTTAGTGAGTGGAGAGCACGACACGTTGACCAACTGGCAGCGGTCACTACAGAAATGCAGAAGCTTGACGATATGTATAGTGACGATGCAGACGCTCAAATTGGTCTCTCAACACTATCCGTACTGATGAGTGAGCTGAGTGGCCTAGTAACTAAATAAGTAGTCATTAAGTAACTAGTCGCCAAATAATCAGCTACTAAGTAACGAGTAGCTGAATGATTAGCCACTAAACACAAAATAGCCGTATGTTCAAAAAAACCACCGAGCGCAATGTTCGGTGGTTTTTTATTTTTGCCTTATGAGACGCGTGCAATAACAAAACGTTAGCTCGCGATTCGCTGACAGCCTTGTCCTGTTATCTGACTGAATCCACCTGAGAGCTTTTCTACTTTGATTTGGGTCAAAATACGATCTTTTAATGCCTGCACATGGGATATCACGCCAATTAATTTTCCTTCTTGCTGCAAATTAGTCAGCGTATCCAGCGCAATATCTAAAGACTCCTCATCCAATGTTCCAAAGCCTTCATCCAAAAATAGCGAGTCCACGCGAATGTTTTGACTGGCCATCTGTGAGAGCCCTAATGCCAGCGCAAGACTAATAATAAAGCCTTCACCGCCTGATAGGTTTTTGGTGCTACGAATCTCGCCGCCTTGATAGTTGTCAATGACATTGAGCTCAAGTGGGCTGTCATCGTCACGCGCTAGCAGATAGCGGTCACTCATTTTTTGCAGCTGAGTATTGGCATGATTAACCATGAGGTCAAAGGTCAAACCCTGTGCAAAGGTGCGATACTTTTTACCATCGGATGAGCCAATTAATTTGTGTAGTTGTTGCCACACTTGCAACTTATCCTTTTGAGCATTGATAGCTTCAATCTGCGCCTGTTGCGTGTTTTTCTTGTCCTCATTGTCTTTTAGTCGCTGACTAATGGCACCAATAGACTCTATACGTTTATTAGACGCTTCTTGTGCTTGAGTATGCTGCTGAGTGAGTGTCTCTTTGTCGTCTGTTGTCAGCGGGTTAGCTTGCTTATCTTCCAATGCTTTCTGTGTTTCTTTTAATAAAGACTGCGCTTGCTTTAGCGCATAATCAATACGTTCTTGCTGCTGCTTGAGCGTATTACGTTCATCAATGGGCAGGCGCGCATTCGCAAAATCCGTTTCATCGATGAAATTGGAGGCGGCAAGTATTGATTTAAAAGCGTCCTCTTGAGTATTGAGCGCACCTATTACGGTGATCACTTGCTCAGTCACGTGAGATTGTTTGTTAAGCAATTGTTTAAGCTCAAGCTCAGAGTTATCGAGCTGCCGCTGTACAGAGGTTTGCTCAATTTGCGCTTGTTCTAACGCCTCACGCAAACGCTTTTCTTCTGATTCAGGGTCTTTATCAGCAAAAACATCTTCTCTGTTCGTTTTTAGCTGTTCAAGCGTCTCTGTCTTTTCAGTCACGAGCTTAACCAGCTTATCAAGCTCCTGTTGGTTGTTATTCAACTGGGTTTGTTTGGTATCGATCTGTATGTCTAGACGACCTAATGATGTCGTCAGCGTTTGCTGCGTTTCTTTAGATTGATTGAATTCATCTCTTATACTGAGTAACGCTGCACGCTGCTGACGAAATGTATTGATATGCGTATGGTAATCCGCCTCACTTAGTATGAATTGGTTATCAATACTATCCATCAGAGGGGATAAAGTGAGCTGCGAAGTACGTATCTGTGCTAGCGACTCTGACTGAAATCTGCCAGCAGTATATTTGGTTAACAACTGTACGATATCATTCTTGAGAGTTACCAATTTGGAGAAGTTATCGTGAACCTCTTTGTTAATATTATCTATACTCGCGGACTTAATTTTGATATCCGTCTCAATCTCACTAATGTCGCTTGCCAGCTTATACTGTTGTTGCGCTAGCACGCTTATATCATCGCGTATGGTAGCAAGCTTCTCTACAAGCGTTTCATAGTTGAGCAGAGTCTCTTTTAGGGACGCTCTACGTGCTACAAGTTGATGTTGAATACGATCTAATAGAGGTAGTATATTTACCTGTGGCTCACGTTGCTGCAATGGCGGTATCGTTGCCGCGATAAATGGCGAGTAGCTTCCATCAAGCACCAAACGGATTGACTGATTGGTATCAGCCGCTAGTTTTTGTGCTTGATCTTGTAGCGATTTTTTCTGATCTTGCTGCTGCTCAAGCTGCTGCTGTTTGGTCGCCTGACTGATACGATGCGCAGATAATCGGTTTTCCAAATTGGATATGGTAGTGTCTAAATCTGTTATATGCTGCTGAATCTGCTCCGCTTCGGTATCTGACACAACGTGGGGATGATTTGTGCGATAAGGATGCTCAAGCGATCCACATAGGGGGCAGGGTTGACCATCTTTTAAATCGGCAATGTGACTTTCTAGCGTGGCTACTTTTTGTAGTAGATACAGCTGTGTTTGTTTGTCTTGCCACTTGTCTTTAGCCGCATGGATAGCAGACACTGTATCATCAATGATGTTAGTCAATTCTACTAACTCGTTTTTTATCACTGGTAGCGTGATATCTATGTCTTTGGTTTGTGCGCTAATCTTATTAAGCTGATCTGCTTTTAGCCCCATTTGTTCAAGTTGACGATTGAGGTTATCGATCTGCTCTTGTTCATTCCGCATCTCAGATAAAGATTGTACTTCAGTTAAAGCAGTTTGCTCTTGCTGCAGCGCTGTGGTCTTAGTTTGCAGCGATTGTTCTTCGATTACTTGTCTCTCTTGCTGTTCATGCAAGCTCTTAAGACGGCTTTGATACTGCTCTATATCGCTTTGCTGGCTGGTTTTGTTGATGTTTAGGTCAACATTGTCTTGTAGTAATGACTTTAGATGTTTGCAATAACTCTCAAAATTAGCAATATCGCTGTCAATGTCGCTAAGCTCGTTATTATTTTTGAGATAACCTTCTACCTCTACTAACTGAGTTTGATTATGTTCAGCTGACTTTTTATGATCGTTTATTTCTTGACGCAAATGCTGAGTGCTCATAGATAAAGCGTGTTGTCTTTGTTCAGTCTCTTCTAAAGCGTACCTATTCTGCGCAATGTCTGTATCCAATTTACGCGCCTTTGCAATATCGGGCAGAGTATCCCGTAATACGTTGCTAGCCGTTTGCACTCGGACTTGTACGGACTCTAGACGAGTGGTGGCTTGTTTTTGATGGTCTTTTTGCTGCGGTAATGTCTGATTTATCTGCTGCTGCTCATCTTGCAAGCGTTTTAGGTTGTCGCGGCTATGAGTCAGCTGGCTAAACTGACTATCAAGCTCCAACGCCATATTGGCGGCAGTTAAACGCTTGGCATTAGGGATGAAATCTTGCTGCGCTTGCTGGGCACTATCAAGATTGCGTTGATAGCTACTCAGCTTTTCTTTTGCTTCTGCAACACTATCTAGCCATTTAATTTTTTCTGCCAAATTTTGAATGTCTTGCTGCTGCGTATTTTGAACACTTTGAGATGACTGTAATTCGGCTCTTAATTGACTTTCTTCTACAGTATCTAAAAGCGCTAAGCCATCTAGACCGTATTGCAATTTATTTAATATCTCTTCCTCAGTGCGTTTCTTATCATGAACATGTGCTGAGATAGTGGCATAAATATCAGTACCTGTAATTTTTTCTAAAATATCGGCGCGCTCATCGGCTTTTGCCTTCAAAAATGCTGAAAAACTGCCTTGAGCGAGCAATATGGAACGAGTGAACTGCTGAAAATCCATCCGAGTCAGTTCAATGATTTTGTTTTTAGTATGTTTTAGAGTGCTTTCTAGCAGCTCGTCCTCTTTTGAGGGATCATCAACGTGTATCTGAGCGATTTCATGAGTTGCGTCTTGCAGATTGCCGTCCGCTTTATTGTAAGCACGGCGCTGTCCCCAGCGGCAACGGTACTGCTCACCATTCAAATCAATCACGACTTCAGCGAAGCATTCCGCTGTTTGCCGCGTCATGACTTCATTGCTACTTTTGCTAATACTATTAATTCTTGGTGTCTCACCATATAGCGCCAAACAAATCGCATCCAATATGGTGGTCTTGCCAGCGCCAGTCTGTCCTGTGATAGCAAAGATACCTTCATTGATAAATGCTGTATCAGCAAAATCAATATGCCATTCACCTTTGAGGGAGTTGAGGTTTTTGAGTCTGAGTTCGATTAGGCGCATGGATATATCTTATTATTAGTGATAGCAGCAGCTGCGAAAATTTAGAAAGATAGAAAATAGAAGTGTGATAATGATTTATCCCTTATATCACTCCGCCTGTTTGTCCTCATGACGTATATTATAGAGTATCTGACCATAGGCAACGCGCAACGAGTCTTTTTGTGACTCAGCCACGCCATTTAGATTCAAGCAGCGCTCAAACACTTCCATCTCATTTAAGTCTTGCAAGTTTTCAGAGGTTTGCTGCTGATTTAGTACTTTATTATAAGTGCAGGTATTCTTAATTTTTAGCACCTCACATGGCAGTCCATCTACCATCGCTTGTACTTGCTCACGTAAGTCACTCACAATCTCGTCACCCGTATAAACCACCTCTAACCAAACAGATTCAGCTGGAGTGAGCGATTTTATCGTTTGTGAGATTATAGGCAGGTCACCAGATATCTGCGCCAGCTGTTGGAATTTTGGGATAGGCAGGGAAACTACTTGCATCTGATTGGCATCGTTTCGGTGCAGCATTTTATTGGTAGTGGTAGCCTTAGCAGGTATTGTTTGACTGCTTTGATCTTGCTGAGTAGAAGTGCCATTGGGAATCACTGTTTTTTCTGCTTCTGTATCTTCCATTGGCTCGTCAAAACCAAACAAATCGTCCATAAACAGCTCTACTTTGCTAACTACTTTCTTAGCTGTTTTTTCTATTGGCTTTTCAATTTTTGCGGTTTGGACAGTAGCATCTGTGCTGGAAAGCTGAGGGAGAACGTTTAGACTTAAGCTGTCATTATCAAAAGATTCAGAATTGCCAAATTGTATAAGTAGTACTTGTTTTTGTTGCTTGGCCTCTCCAAAACCCATGGCGATAGGTGAGCCTGAGTAGCGAATACTCTCACGACCACCAACGCGCTGCGGCACGTGTAAATGCCCAAGGGCGACATAATCAAAACCCTCATCAAACATATCAGCGGAGATTTTACCGAGTGAGCCAACATAGAGATCACGCACGCCATCGTCGTCGGTTGTTTTGCCGCCTGCTGCAAATAGATGACCTGTGGCAATGATAGGGATATGCCGTTGATGAGTTTTTATTAATTCTGCCTGCTGTCCTTTTGCAATACTTGCTACTGCATCATAGTGGGCGCGAATGCCTTTGATAACATTGGCGTCTTTGCTATCTGCGGACTCGCCAGCACTACTGCTACGTACATCACGGTCGCGCAGGTAGGGTACAGCGGCGATGATACAATGAGGATTGTTATCATCATCACCTAAGACCAGTACTTCATCTTCTAAATCATCACAAGCTGTGCCTATCACATGGACATTCAAAAATTTGAGTACATTGCTTGGCGCATCCAAAAATGTTGGTGAGTCATGATTGCCTGCGACAATGACCACATGCTGACAGCACGAGCGTGAGACCCTACCCAAAAACTCATAATATAGCGCTTGGGCTTTGTTGCTGGGTGTCATGGTATCAAAGATGTCCCCTGCGACAATCAATATATCTACTTGCTGTGTGCTAATGGTGTCCTCTAGCCACTGCAAAAACGCCTCGAACTCTTCATAACGCAGACGACCATATAAACGTCGCCCCAAGTGCCAATCGGACGTGTGCAATATTTTTAAGGGTTTAGTAGAGGTATATTTAGGAGCAATAGATGGAGGCATAGTTTGGCTTATCGTTAAACGTCAGAACAGGGGTTAGGTAGCTTTCATTCTAGCAAGAATCGTTGGGATTTTCTCTGTTGCCAAAATAAAACCCTGCCAATATATGATTGGCAGGGTTTTTTATAGTTATAAAGAAAAATCTTTTTGCTGATAAGCTTTACATAGTAAGGAAAGGCTAATCAATAATCAGTTGCTCGGGTCCATCCTCTTGCTGCATCGCGAGGTTTGCTACCATCGATAGTGCATGTGCTTGCTGGTCTATAGGCTGTTTAGTAGCTTCGCCTGTGACTCCTCCGCGCAGCCAATTCTTAGCCAAAGCATCACTATGTTGCTGATTTTGCAAGTTATACCAAGCCAAATCATGATGCAGACTAACCACATCTCCCATAATAAGTAGAGCAGGCGTGGGCAGCTGAGCGTCCTCTTGTTTGGCAACAATCGTGGCAAGCGTGCCTGTCAGTACTTGCTGATTGGGCATGCTCGCATTAGAGATGATGGCAATGGGTGTATCAGCGCTACGGCCAGCGTCAACTAAGCCTTCGGTCAAACGTGCCAGCGAGTGCAAGCCCATATAAAACACGATGGTCTCATCAGTGTTTAAGAAATTTTTAAAATTACTATTGGGTGCGCCAGCCTTCAAGAACCCTGTCACAAAACGTACGGACTGTGAGTGATCGCGGTGGGTGAGGGGAATACCAGCGTAACTTGCAGCGGCATTGGCAGCGGTAATACCCGGTACAACTTGGTAGGGCACATTGTTTGCTCGTAAGGTTTCAATCTCCTCGCCACCGCGACCAAAGATAAAAGGATCACCGCCCTTTAAACGAACGACACGGCGACCTTCTTTGGCGCTATTGACCAACAACTCATTGATGCCAAGCTGAGCGACCGTATGGTTACTGCGTTTTTTACCGACAAATACTTTATCAGAATCACGGCGGCAAAGATCCAGCACTTGTGGCGATACCAAGGCATCATAATAGACAATATCTGCTTGCTGCATCAAACGCAGCGCTTTAAACGTCAATAGCTCCGGATCACCAGGACCTGCACCAACGATATAGACTTCACCGACAGGAGGTGCTTTGTTATCTGAATCATCTGATAGCGTAGGCGTTGTATTTACTGGGGTATCAGAGTGGGTTTTATGATGGATAGCAATGGCAGTACTGTCTAAATCGGCTTGTAACTGGGCAGTAGCTTCAGTTTCGTTACCAGCAAACATGAGCTGGCTGACCTGACCTTCAAACGCGCGTTCCCAAAACTGACGACGCCCAGTGAGTGTGGGTATTTTTGCTTTTACCTCACTGCGGAAGTCACCAGCCAGTTTGGCCAATTTACCATAGCCTTGCGGGATTAGGGTCTCAAGACGTGCCCGTAATAGCCGTGCCAATACTGGTGCTTTACCATTTGATGAAATCCCAATCACAATAGGGTTACGATCAATAATGGCTGGAAAAATAAAATCGCATAATGGCGGGGTATCGACCACATTGACCGGGATATTTAGCTCAGTTGCATCTGCGTGAATCTCATGGTTCAGCGTTTCATCGTCAGTTGCGGCAATAATCACACGTGCCCCTAACATATAGCGCTTATTATAATTCTCGTAGATAAACTGGTGTTTATCATCCGTTAGCAAAGCTTGCAACTCATGGCTGATATCTGGCGCAAGAATTGTAATGCACGCGCCAGCGCGGCTGAGCAAATCCGCTTTACGCAGTGCCACTTCGCCGCCGCCCACGATGAGCACTTTACGGCCTTCTAATTTAAAAAATAGCGGGAAGGTGTTCATAGTGTCACCATATATTTAACTGTTTATTATAAAGGTTGGAGAAGGTATAAGAGATGCCGCCATTATGAGGTATCGCAGGCATACTCTCACGTAGTGAATTGGCATTAGTATATTCGTTTTTGAAATATTAATTGATATTTTTCTTGCTAATAGGAATAGATGAACTTACTTGATCAAATGAATAAGTAATCTAACACACGCTAACATATCCCAAAATTAGGTTGTGCTAGCATGTCTTAAGACAATTAATCGTATATCAATAATTAGCAATAATTAAAAAGAGTAAGCATACTATGAAATTACAAGACAGGGTCGCGATTTTATTTGGTGGCACGTCAGGGTTAGGTGAGGCAACGGCCAAAGCATTTGCCAAAGAAGGCGCTAAAATAGTCGTTACAGGACGCGATGAGGAAGACGGCAATCGAATTGTCAAAGACATTAGAGATCGCAATCAAGACGTCATCTTTGTCAAAGCTGATGTGACGGAAAAGACCGATATTCAAGCCGTTGTTGACCAAGCATTAACGACTTATGGTCAGATTGACATTTTGTACAACGGTGCTGGTATTCATGACGCTTATGATAATGCTGTTGAGCTAGAAGAGGATTTTTACGATAAATTGATGGCGATTAATGTCAAGGCGCCTTATTTGGCTTCCAAAATGGTGATTCCGCATTTTATTGAGCAGGGCGGTGGCACCATTATTAATGTCGGTTCGCAAGCGACACAAATGGCAGGACCGGGTGGCTCAGCATATGTGACATCCAAACACGCCATTTTAGGGTTCTCGAAGCAATTGGCTTTTGATTTTGGTAGTCAGGGCATTAAAGTGAATACATTGTCGCCAGGTTTTATAAAAACACCCATGACTGAGGGTATTGACGATGAACGTCTAGAGCGTATTCCTGCCGAGCGTGCTGGCAAGCCTGAAGAGATTGCTGCACTTGCTGTGTTTTTGGCATCTGATGATTCTAACTATATGCAAGGTGCTAACGTTTTGATGGATGGTGGCTGGGTACTAGGTCGCAAATAACTTTAGTAGTTGCCAACATAGTCGTCAACAATAACAAACGGTTCTTACGTATCTTCCCAACAATAAAAAAGCCCTATCAAAACGAGAGGGCTTTTTTATTGCTGCAGAATACTGCGAGCGGTTATCAAAGATTATAGCTGAGTATGCAAACCACACTCACGGCTTTCTTCTACTTTCGTTGGGTCAAAGTAGTCATGCTCATTTGGTAGGTTATTGTCTTCTAAGTAGACATCTAGATCAGCATCTGTTTTTTCAAACAATGGCGCTACTTTTAATACACCATCTTTTGACAAGCTAAGCACGTCAAGACCTTGACGGAACTCAGTTTGGTCTTTACGAATCGCATTGAACCATACATCAGGCTTTAGCTCATCTAGTGCACGGCGGAATGGCTCTAGTTTTACTTGCTCAGTGAACTCATCGTGCTGTGGGTTATCGATACCTGGGATACCGTTCATGGTCGCGTCACGGTGGGCAGCCGTTTGTTTTGGGATATAGGTCACAACATTCAAATCAAGGTCACGGATCAATTTGTTAGCAAACTGATAGGTTGCATCTGTGTTGTAGCCTGAGTCTACCCACAATACTGTGATATCAGGACGCTGCTTAGCAACCAAATGCAAAATCGCTGACTCGTATGGACGGAAGTTGGTGGTGATAATTGGATTTTTTGCTTGAGTCAGTGCCCACTCAACGATTTGCTCAGGTGATTTACCTTGCAAGTCTTGGTTGGCTTGGTCAATATCTAGGTTTGGGTGTAGTTGGCTCATAATATGTTCCTTAATGGTTGTTAATATAAAGTGTTAATTAGAAATATTAGGTATGACTATAAAAATTATAGTCAGTGCTAAAACTATGCGACCGATGGCTCTGATGATGCAAACATCGGTAAATCCGAAGCACTTCGACCATCATAGCTGCTAGCAAGCGCTGTAAAGGCTTGCTCAATGCCAAATTTAGAATCAGCTTCTAGGTCATGCTCACTCAGTACAAAGCTATCAACGCCCACACGTAACATATAAGCAATTTGATCACGGCCAAACGCGCCAGCAACACGAATCTCACCGGTGTAGCCGATTTGGCGCAGGGTGCGTGCAAAGCTAAAGTGACGACCATCAGCGAACTTAGGCACATCAATTACTATCAATGCTTGCGCTGATAGTAATTCACTAATGCCTTCTAGTGCATCAGCGTCAGTATCGGCGGTAACCCACAATCCAAGTCGGCTACTGTGCTGTACGATCAGCTCATAAACCTCTTTAATCAGACCACCAGCCTGCGCGCCTGACTCGTTTAATAGGTCAGCAAGCGGTACGATGACGTCAGGCTTTTCTTGCTTTTGTAGTAGCTCAAGCAACGTAATATTAGTCGATACGATACTCTCAGGCAGATCATCCGTAGTGAGCACATGCCAAGTGTCTTGGCTGCTAATGTCTACGCCATGATTGTCCAAAATATGATGATTAGCCATAGACCTTCTCCTTAAATGGATCAATACCAACGCGCTCAACCAATTGACCGAAACTCTCGACGTCATTGTCTGTGCTGGCACGTAAGTCCACGTACACATCAACGATCTGCTGTATGGTGTTGGCGACCTCAAGAGCAGGGACGGATTTGCCTAAGATTTTGCCAAGTTTGGCATCATCGCTAGAGTTACCGCCAAGACTGATCTGGTACCAATGTTCACCTTTTTTATCAACACCCAAGATACCGATATCGCCTGTATGATGATGCGCACAGGCATTGATACAGCCAGACATGTTCAGACGAATCTCACCTAAATCATACAGATAGTCTAGGTCATCGAATTGCTTTTCGATTTGCTCAGCGATGTTATGCGTCGTTGCATTGGCAAGCGAGCAATAGTCCCAACCTGGGCAGACAATCATATCTGTTAGGGTATTGATGTTTGCGCGTGCTAAATGTAGGTCAGATAGCTGCTGCCATAACTCATAAAGATGGTTGGTCTGTACGTCAGCGAATACTAAGTTCTGTTGATACGTACCACGCAGCTCACCAAAGCTGTATTTATCAGACAAATCAGCTAGTGCATCCATTTGCGAATCACTAACATCACCAGATGGTACGTATTTACCATCAACCAAGCCCGCTTTAAGCGAGATTACGACTGCACGGTAACCTGCTACTTTATGCGCTACGGTGTTTTGGTTATACCAATTGGCAAAGTCTTTATCAGCGTTTAGTTGCTGTTGTAGCTCAGACTGTACTTGTAGTGCGTCGAACGATGCATAGTCAGGCTCACTAAAGAAACCAGTCGCTGTTGCAAAGTTCTCATCCGTCAAGGTAAGTGGGCCGTCTTTGGTGTGGGCTTCCCATTCAGCATTGACCAATTTGGCAAACGCTGGACCGCCCATGCTTTCGACCAAAATTTTGATACGTGATCTGTATTTGCTGCCTTTGTCACGGCGGCCATGCAAGTTATAGACACGCAAGATAGCATCTAAATAGCTCAGCAAATGCTGACGTGGCAAGAATTTATTGATAACTTTACCAAGGACAGGAATACGTCCAAGACCGCCACCAACCAATACTTCAAAACCAATCTCACCGTCATCATTGGTTTTTACGTGTAGACCGACATCGTGTACTTGCGTTGCTGCGCGGTCATCATTGGTACCGATCACAGCAATCTTAAATTTACGCGGCAAAAAAGCAAACTCAGGGTGGAAGGTTGACCACTGACGGATAATCTCACAGTAAGGACGTGGGTCAGCAATCTCTTCTTTATGAATACCAGCGTACGGATCCGTTGTGGTATTACGGATACAGTTGCCTGAGGTTTGGATGGCATGCATCTGTACCGATGCCAATTCAGCTAGGATATCTGGCACGTCTTCTAGCTTTGGCCAGTTCAGCTGAATATTGGTACGGGTCGTGAAGTGCCCATAGCCTTTGTCATACTTGCGAGTAATCTCAGCCAATTTTCGCAATTGATAGCTGGCAAGTAAGCCATAAGGAATGGCAATACGCAACATTGGCGCATAACGCTGGATGTAAAGGCCGTTTTGCAGTCGCAGTGGCAAAAACTGCTCTTCTGGCAGCTCACCTGCCAAAAATCGCTCAGTTTGGTCGCGAAACTGGGCAACTCGTTCCTCTACCAAAGTCTGGTCAGCGTAATTATATTGATACATGACGTAATCTCAGTTTTGTTTTTAATTTTAAAATCAGCGACGAAAATGATTTGCGTGTGTAATAGGTTTTATTGCCGGGTGCAATGCGCATAATTCAGCTATACATGATATAAGCTTGCACTCAGAATCATAAATTCCTTTCAGACATATCCATATCCAAACACAGCATAAATTTTCATAACGAAAGTTAGGTAGCCTATGCGTATCAAATTCAATGCCTAATGGTTATTACTCTTCTAACGACTATTACTCTATTTTTTGCTAGCAGCTACCTATATAAGCGACACTTTACAGCAACTTATTTTCTTCGACCATTCTTTTATTTAAGAGGTTTTAAAAATTATATGACTCAAACTCAAGCTCCGACCCAGTCAAAACTCGTTCCGCCACATGGTAGTGACGTACTTAAACCTTTACTATTAAATGATGATGCACGTGCTGAAGCGTTAGAGCTTGCCAGCACATTGCCATCTATTACCCTCAGCTCACGTGAGCGCGGTGATTTGATCATGTTCGGTATCGGCGGCTTCACGCCACTAAATGGTTTTATGAATCAAGCGGACTGGCAGGGCGTGGTAGACAACATGCGCTTGCAGAGCGGCGAAAACGCAGGCTTGTTTTGGCCAATTCCTATCACGCTATCTGCGCCAACAGAGACTGCGGACAGTTTGAGTCAAGGTGACAAAGTAGCCTTAGTTGCTCAAGATGGCGAAGTCATGGGTATTTTGACAGTAGAAGAAACCTACACTATCGATAAAAAGCACGAGTGCCAGCAAGTATTTACAACTACCGATTCAGAGCATCCAGGTGTTCAGCAAGTACTGAATCAAGAAGCTGTCAATATTGCCGGTAGCGTTGAAGTACTTAGCGAAGGCGAGTTCCCAACACTATATCCAGAGATCTATAAAACGCCAGCAGAGACTCGCGAAATCTTAGACGCTAAAGGCTGGAAAACAGTGGCTGCATTCCAAACACGTAACCCAATGCACCGCTCACACGAATATCTGGCCAAGATCGCAATTGAGATCTGTGATGGTGTATTGATTCATTCATTACTAGGCGCGCTAAAGCCGGGCGATATCCCAGCAGAAGTCCGTCAAGAAGCCATCAAAACGCTAATCGATAATTACTTTAGACAAGATACTGTTATCCAAGCGGGTTATCCGTTAGACATGCGCTATGCCGGTCCACGCGAGGCGCTACTGCATGCGCTATTCCGTCAAAACTATGGCTGTAGCCACCTGATTGTCGGCCGTGACCATGCGGGTGTGGGTGATTACTATGGTGCGTTTGATGCGCAAACGATTTTTGAACATGTTGGTAAAGATGACCTTATCACCCAACCACTAAAAATTGGCTGGACGTTCTGGTGTAATGCTTGTAATGCAATGGCCTCTGACAAGACTTGTCCGCACGATGCCTCCGAGCACGTTAAAGTCTCAGGTACTAAACTGCGTAAAGCACTATCAGAAGACATGGATGTGCCAGATAACTTTAGTCGTCCAGAAGTATTACAGATTTTGCGTGATTACTACGCCGGTATCGCTCGCGAAGAACGTGCTGAAGTTAAATTAACAGGGGCGTCTGCGGTATAACGACTGATCATCAGTATAAATAACGCGTACGAAACCAGTTATAAAAAAGGTGTCAGACTTATGGTCTGGCACCTTTTTTTCTACTATTTCCAAACACCAACGCTGACTATTAGATCTCTAGACCTGCTGCCAGCTTTTTATATTCTCCAGCAAGCGAGCCACCACCTGAGCAAAAATAGTTCAGTGCATACTTGTCTGTACTGTCGATGGTGAGAGTGTCATCTTTAAATTGAAAAAAGGCGGTGCTGTCATTTACCTGTGCCTGAAAAATCGTACCGTGAGCGGCATCTTGCCCCATGAGTGTCGCCTTGCCATCGAAGTGACAAGTAGGTTTTTTAATATCGCTGCGTGAACGAACTTTAATGTCAATCTGCTGATCACTCTCTGCTCGTACCATTACGCCAACCCAGTCATAGCCTTGAGCACGTTTATCGTAGTCTGCAGAAGCATAATCCGCTGAAAGTTTGTCTGCAAAAACTTCATCTGCTGAACTAGTGACTGATTTGATACTGCTGTGATTGGCGCTATTCATAGTAGGCGACACATTATTACAACCTATTAAAGTTACAAGGGTAGAGGTGATCATCATGAGTCTACCAGCAGAATAAAAGCGACGGTACGAAAGAATCATATAAATGCCTTTGGTCGAGTAAGAGTATAGATTTTCAAATCACTATGGTCTGAAAACCTTATCGTATACAAACAATGGTACCGATTACCCAAATTATAGTCTACTGAATAAACCTGCCAGCAGTGATGTACCTTTTTTTACTCCTCATGCTGTCAAACAAAGACTGACAGCACTTATGCCAACATCACTATTCGATAAGCGAATTCGTCACTAAGCGTTTGCTATTTATGCTGATAGCATAGCTTTCATCCTCCCCAAAACCCAAAACCCAAAACCCAAAAATAAAAACGTCCTCCAAAATAGTCATTCATAGTGAAAATTATTTTGGCACAAACGTTCTATTACCTTTACTGAGAATCTCATGCAAAAAACAACAAACATTCAGTTCGTGAGTGACCGCCGCCTATCCGCCAAGACTCTTGGTATCAGCAGTATCATTACTGCAGCGGCCATAATGACTGGGTGTAGCCCAACTGAAGCCACACAGAATGATGCCGTCGCAGCTGGCAATAACGACTCACAAGACGTTAGCCTGCTCAATGTCTCTTATGACGTATCTCGCGATTTTTATAGAGACTACAATGAGCTATTTCGTACTGATTATCTCAAATCCCATCCAGACAGCGAGGTAAAGGTCAACCAATCACATGGTGGCTCAAGTAAGCAAGCACTGTCCGTGGCCAATGGTTTGCAGGCTGATGTGGTGACTTTTAATCAAGAAACCGATATGAACTTATTGGTCGAGAGAGGCTTAGTCAGCACTGACTGGCAGCAAGCGTTACCCAATGGCGCTGTCCCTTATACCAGTACGATGGTGCTACTGGTTCGTACGGGCAATCCAAAAAACATTAAAGACTGGTCAGATTTGGCACGTAATGATGTCGAAGTCGTTATCCCTAACCCCAAGACCAGTGGCACGGCACGCTATGCGTTCTTAGGTGCTTATGGCTATGGGCTGCATCAATTTAAAGAAAAGAGCAGCGAAAACCCTACTAAAACTGATGGCTTTATCAAAAAGCTGCTAGCAAACGTAGTCACTTATGACAATGGCGCGCGTGCAGCAACTACCAGCTTCACTCAGCGCGGCCTAGGGGATGTGCTGATTACGACTGAAAACGAAGCGCATTTGACAGCCAAGCAGTTTGCCAAAGGTCAGGTCGATATCGTCTATCCAAGCTACTCTATTACCATCGCCAACCCAGTAGCAGTGGTCACGGCAGTGACTGAAAAATCAGGTAAGACGGCAGCGGCAAATGCTTATCTGAAAGGTTTATGGGACAAGCCTGCACAAGAGCTCATGGCAGAGATGTACATGCGCCCAAGTAACGAGCAAGTCCTAGCCACTCACAAGGATACATTACCTGATATCGAGACGTTTGATCCTGTGACGGTATTTGGCTCATGGAACCAAATTATGGATGGATTTTTTGTCGATGGCGGCCGTTTTGATCAGCTGGCGAGCACCAAGACGAGCAGCAAGTAGCCGCTGATTATCTAATTTGTAGAACTGTCTATCTTGCCTATCATTACTAAGGTACATACAAGAAGGCATATGTAAGGCAAATCGCATTTGTGCCAGTAGCAACACTGTCCATTGCTAAACCAACAGTTATACATAACTCGTAGTGTGATAAATTATTGATATGTTTAGAATTGTCCGCTTGTTATTCCCTTTTGGCAATAACATACGCATATTCATCATTAAACATAATAAGATGGCACTGTTAGCATACTTGCATCACACAACAGACATCTTTGAGGTATTTATGACAGACGTAGCCGGTTATCAACAAAAAAGTAAAACTCTTAGTGCCTTAAGTATTGCTGGCGTTGCCTTGACACTTGGTCTGGCTGGCTGTAGCAATAGCGAGACGACTGATGCGGCTGCTAACGCTGATGGTGCAGCAGCAGAAGGGCAGAGCATTGAGCTACTGAATGTCTCATACGATGTGGCACGTGACTTTTATAAAGACTACAACCCATTGTTTGTTGAGCACTATAAAGCTGAGAACCCAGACAGCGATATCTTAATTAAGCAATCGCATGGCGGCTCAAGCAAGCAAGCGTTGTCTGTTGCTAACGGCCTACAAGCAGATGTTGCCACTATGAACCAAGGCTCTGATATCGAGCTACTTGAGAAAAAAGGCTTGGTTGAGTCAGATTGGGAAAGCAAATTCCCAGACAACGCAGTGCCGTTCACCAGTACAATTGTATTTTTGGTACGTAAAGACAATCCAAAAAATATTCAAGACTGGGAAGACTTAACCCAAGATGGTATTGAGATCGTCATGGCCAATCCAAAGGTCACAGGTAACGGTCGTTATGCGTTCTTAGGTGCATATGGTTATGGTCTACATGCTTTTAATGAAGATGAAACAAAAGCTAAAGGCTACGTCAAAGACATGCTAAAAAATGTCAAAGTCTATGAAAACGGTGGACGTGCAGCAACAACGACTTTCGTTCAGCGCGGCATCGGTGATGTCTTGGTGACCTTTGAAAACGAAGCCAACCTAGCGGCAACTGATTTTGGTGCTGGCCAAGTAGATATCGTGTATCCAAAATACTCAATCAAATCAGAGAGCCCTGTGGCTGTTGTGAAGACTGTAACAGACAAAAAAGGCACTACAGATGCTGCCAAAGCGTATCTTGATTACTTGTGGAGTGAGCCAGCTCAGCAGCTAGCCGCTGACCTATACTTGCGTCCTAGCGTCCAAAGCGTACTTGAGAAAAACGGTGACAAACTGCCGCCAGTTGAGACTTTCCGTCCGAACGATGCCTTTGGTACATGGGATGAGATTATGACAACTTACTTCAGTGATGGCGGTGTGTTTGACCAGCTAGCGATTAATGCGCCTCAGTAATTGCTTGCTAAGTACATAAGAGCAGCTACTGCGCTAGACATTGATTAGCTCGACAGTTAGTTATGAAGCACCCCATAAAGGACATGGTCGTACGCACTATGTCCTTTATATCATAAGCCGACCAATAATAATTTTTATAACAATAGTAATAATGGTCTTACGGTGAGCACCCTCGCTAAGTACCACCAGTTAGGCAATAGGACATCACTATGAGTGCAACATCTTCTTCTGCCAGTAAACCCGCCAATAAAAAGGGTTGGCTAACCCGTTTGCGTCAGCGCAATGTGCTACCTGGGTTTGGTCTGAGCATGGGTATAACTGTCTTTAGCTTGTCGTTATTGGTAGTCCTACCGTTTGCCATGATGGCCTATACCACAACCCAGATGGGGTGGACTGGGTTTTGGGATACCATTACTCAGCCGCAGGTCACTGCTGCTATCAAGCTGAGCTTATGGATGTCGTTTTTGGCGATGCTGACCAATATGGTGTTTGGTACATTGGTCGCTTGGGTGCTGGTTCGCTATGAGTTTTGGGGAAAGTCACTCATCAATGCTTTGGTCGATCTACCATTTGCGTTGCCAACGGCAGTCACAGGTATCTCACTGGCGACGCTATATGCGCCTAATGGCTTGATTGGTCAATGGTTTGCCAAGTTTGATATTCAGGTGGCCTTTACGCCAATAGGTATTTGGTTGGCACTGGTCGTCGTCAGTTTCCCCTTTATCGTTCGTGCCGTGCAGCCAGTACTCGCTGAGCTATCAGTCGAGTTTGAAGAAGCATCTGCGGTTTTGGGTGCCAATCGTCTCACGACATTTCGTAAAGTGATCTTGCCAGAGTTATTGCCTGCCTTGCTGATGGGTGCAGGTATGATGTTTGCTCGTGCGACTGGTGAGTATGGCTCGGTTATCTTTATCGCTGGCAACATACCGATGCAGTCTGAAATTTTGCCACTCATTATCATCAGTAAGCTTGAGCAGTTTGACATTCAAGGCGCCTCTGCGGTCGCACTATTTATGCTGCTCATATCGTTTATTATCTTGTTGACCATTAATATCATGCAGTGGAAACTGTCGCGCCGTGTAGGAGCTCGCTAATATGCAAATATCTAATAGCTACGACTACCAAAAAAACGCAGCGACTAAAGATTCCCCATGGATACGCCGCACCTTTATTGTTATTGCCGTGCTGTTTATGGTCTTGATGCTTGTGGTGCCATTATTGGCTGTGTTTTATGAAGCGTTCAAAAATGGCTGGCAGTTATATCTTGCCTCATTAGTTGATCCTGAAGCACTACAAGCAATCAAGCTTACGTTGATTACCGCCGCCATTGTGTTGCCGATCAATATGGTGATGGGTATTGCGATTGCATGGTTGGTCACACGCTACCAGTTTAAAGGCAAGCAGCTGGTGACCACGTTGCTTGATTTACCATTCTCAGTATCACCAGTTGTTGCCGGTTTAATGTTTGTGCTGCTATTCGGTCTGAACTCTACAATCGGTGGCTGGCTTGAGAGTATGGGCTTTCAGGTGATTTATGCCGTACCTGGTATCATTTTGGCGACACTATTTGTGACCTTTCCTTTTGTTGCGCGTGAGTTGATACCGCTGATGCAGACCCAAGGCGACTCCGAGGAGCAAGCAGCGTTAACCTTAGGTGCGAGTGGTTGGCAGACTTTTTGGCATGTGACACTGCCTAATATCAAATGGGCACTGCTGTATGGTTTGATTTTGACCAATGCGCGTGCGATGGGTGAGTTTGGTGCTGTCAGCGTTGTATCTGGTCATATTCGCGGTGAGACCAACACCATGCCGCTATTGGTTGAGATTGCCTACAACGATTATAACTTTACTGCTGCGTTTGCTTTATCGAGCTTACTGGCCGCACTTGCCTTGATAACGCTATTGATTCAGCAAGTCATGACCAAAATGCAAGAACGTAAGTTTGCAAAGTCTGAGCGCTTAGCGAGTGCACCTGAGCTACCAGTAAGTGCCAATGCAACGACTGCAACAGCTGAGAGTGTTGATAAGTGATAAGTGACGCGATTCAACGATATCCAACTTGGCAGTGTTAATAGGACTGATATAGTAACTACCCAGTACCTTGCTACGATACGATAAAAGACATAATAAGAGATACGATTATGAGCATTGAGATTCGCAACGTTAATAAAAAATTCGGTAACTTTACGGCTTTAGATAATATCAATATCACTGTACCGACTGGCAAGTTGACGACGCTATTAGGTCCTTCAGGCTGCGGTAAGACCACGTTGCTACGTATTATCGCAGGCTTGGAATACGCTGACTCTGGGCAGGTATTGTTTGATGAGTTAGATGTCACCAATACCCCTGTACAAAAGCGCCATATTGGTTTTATGTTTCAGCACTATGCGCTATTTCGCCACAAGAACATCGCAGACAATGTCGCCTTTGGTCTAACACTACTACCAAAAAATGAGCGACCTAGTAAAGCGGATATCAATAAGCGTGTGGCAGAGCTACTAGATCTGGTACAGCTCCCACAAGTGGCCAATGCTTATCCACATCAGTTATCAGGTGGTCAACGTCAGCGTATTGCACTAGCGCGCGCACTCGCTGTAAAGCCAAAGCTATTACTGCTTGATGAGCCATTTGGCGCGCTAGATGCCAAAGTACGTAAAGAGCTACGTACCTGGCTAAAAAACATCCATCATGAGCTCGGTATCACAAGCATCATGGTGACTCACGATCAGGAAGAAGCTCGCGCCGTATCAGATGAGATTGTGGTGATGAACCAAGGGCGAGTAGAGCAGGTAGGGACGTCAGAGGAGCTGATACATCAGCCAGCCAATGCGTTTATCAGTGACTTCTTAGATCTGACATAAGCAGTTGACGAGCCAATAAAAAAGCCTACTTATGTAGGCTTTTTTATTGGCTGCTCTCATCATCTTAGTTACAGTGAACTGAACTGTCGCCATTATGATACTTAAGCAGGTTTTGACTCGTCTTTGTCGATATCACTTGGGGCGAGTTGATCATAAGTGATGTCTAGAATATCCTGACACCACTCTGGTAAATCATCAGCGACCTCATACCACATCCATGTACCGTCACGTACACAGCTTAAGATACCTAATTTTTTCAAATGGTTCAAATGCCGCGATATCGTGGGCTGCGGCTGATCAAGCATGTCTACTAGATCGCCCACGCAACGTGTTTCTTTTTTGAAAAGAATTTGAAATATTTTTAGGCGTGTCGGATCAGATAAGACTTTAAACAAATCAATAGGTCGTATCGTAAAATTATTATCAGACATAGGAAAATTCCAATGGGCTTCGTTTATAGGGGTTCAATATAACAGCAGTCATCTACAAAATCGATTAAAAAATAAGCAAAATTACAGTTCATCGTTAATTCACTACCTTCGACAATATTCGGTTACATGCACGCTTATATCCACTTACATAAATAGATGAAAAAAGACATAGTAATACTGCTGCGACTAAAAAAAGATGTTAAATGTTATTGAAAATGATAATAGTTATCGTTATTATACTGCATATCGTGATTCATCGAATAAGTAGTGGTATTCAGAGGAGCCTGTTCATGTACGTATGTATCTGCAACAACGTAAAAGAAAAGCAAATCAAGGCAGCTATTGCATCGGGTGTCGATACCCTTGATGGTCTAAAAGACACTCTAGATGTGGCAACGTGCTGTGGATGCTGCGAGCCTATGGTTAATGACTACTTGGACGAGCATCATGCCAGTCTCGATGTTTTAGCATATGCAGTTTAAGTATATTTAGCGTAAGCTATTGTATTTCCAACATAAAAATATATATTCAATATATTGCATTTACTCTTTCATTATACATAAGGGGTAGGTTGCAAGCGTCCATATAACCTCTTTGATACACCGACCTACTTGCTACAGACTTGTATCAAGTATCCTGATTAGCAATTGTAGACAATTATAATTCTCAATTAGCATCTTATTCTTAGTTCACAACATTACATGCTATATAGCGCCTGTATGCTACTATATCTGTCTAAGATTGTAAGATGTTTTGTTGACTTTGCTCTTTACTGACCAGTTTACCAATCATGCTGTCCTTATATATTTAATTGTGAATATAAGGTGAAGTGCAAAAAATAAATAGAGGAGTACGCATTATGATAGGTAGCCAAAAAGTTATTGATTATTTGAATTTTTTGCTAGGCGGCGAGCTTGCCGCTCGTGACCAATATTTTATCCACTCAGAGATGTATGCTGAATGGCACTACGGCAAATTATATGATCGTATCCATCACGAAATGGATGATGAGACGCTGCACGCACAGGCGATTGTCCGCCGTATTTTGATGCTGAGCGGCACCCCTAAGATGACAGTCGATAAAATCAACATCGGTAGCACTGTTCCTGAGATGTTGCAGCTTGATTTAGATTTAGAGTACCAAGTACAGCAGCATTTAAAAGATGGCATCGCGCTTTGTGAAGCAGAGCATGACTATGTCACGCGTGAGATGTTGGTTGAGCAGCTAAAAGATACGGAAGAGGATCATGCACACTGGTTAGAGCAGCAGCTGCGTTTGATTGATATGATTGGTCTGCCCAATTACCTACAAAGCCAAATGGCTGAGGTGACTCCTAATCTTGTCTGATATCATAATAGACATGAATAAAACACCATAGCATTTAGTATAAATATGAAAGGGAGAGAGGTAATGAGAGGGGATAAAGAAGTTATTCGCGCACTAAACAAAGTGCTTGGGCAGTCGTTGATTGCAATCAATCAGTATTTTTTGCACGCGCGTATCGCTCGTCACTGGGGATTAGAGGCGCTTAACGATTCACTCTATAAGCAATCTATTGCTGAGATGAAGTGGTCAGATGATTTGATTGCGCGTATTTTACTATTAGGTGGCCTTCCAAACTTACAAGAACTGGGTAAAGTGTTGGTTGGTGAAGATGTGCCAGAGGTCATAGATTGCAATCTGCGTTTAGAGAAACAGAAATTTAGTATTATTACTGATGCCATCACTCTATGCGAGACAAAGTCTGATTATGTCTCTCGTCAACTACTGGTCACTTTGAAAGATGGTAACGAAGAATATCAGGACTGGTTAGAGACCCAAGAAGATCTGATTGAGAGTATTGGTGCAGAGCGCTATATCCAATCACAGATCAACGATGATGACGCGCCTTAGGTCATTATTATAGATAAGCGTAATATGAACTTGCCAGCGTACTATTGGTTTTGAGCCAGTGATACGCTGGCTTTTTTATGTGTGTACGCTTTGCCTCTAAAAGTAATGATGTCATCTATGACATGATTTTTAACATCATTGTCTTTTAACGACCTTTAACAATGTATATTTTTAGAACCGTTATCGTTAATATTCAATATAAGCCGCGACCGTCCTCAGGTTTTAGGCGCAAAAAGTATAACCCTGATAGTATCGTCAAGATCCCTAATATCCAGTAAGTGGTTTGGAAGGCGACTAGCGTATCCATTTGCAAGCGCTCACGCAGGATATTTAGTACCGCTGCCCCAAAAGCAATGCCGAAGCTAATAGCCAACTGCTGATTGACCGCCATCAAACTATTCCCGCTACTGGTCTGCGCTCCTTGCAAATCACCAATAGTAATGGTGTTCATTGCACTAAACTGCATTGAGTTACAAGCGCCCATTACGGTTAGTATGGGTATAAACCACAACCACTGCGAGGCATCGTTGAACTGCGCCAATACAATGATGAGAGAGCCCATAAATAAAGTGTTGTATACCAGAACCTTGCGATAGCTAAAACGCTGGATAATTTTGCTAACCCAAGGCTTGATACCGATAGCGCCAACAGCAATGGGGGCGAGCAACCACCCTGCCTGCGAGGGTGAATATTCAAACACCACCTGTAGCAGTAGCGGTAGCAAAAACGGCACAGCACTGATACCAAGGCGGGTAAATAGGTTACCAGTAATTCCAATACGAAAGGTACGAATATCAAATAAACTCAAGGGGAATAGAGGCGTTGATCGTCGCTTGGCATGCCAAACATAGGCGCCCATCAATAAACTCGCGCCCAAACCAAATAATAAGCCATAAAGTCCGCGCCCTGTATGTGAGCCAAACTCGACGGCAAGCGTAAACCCACAAGCGGCAGCGGCAAATAGTAAAAACCCTGTCCAATCCAGGCGCTTGGTATCTTCAAACAAAGCAGGCACCAGTTTTTTGCCCATAATAAATCCGGCTATCCCCATTGGTATGTTAATCAAAAATATCCAATGCCAGCTGGCATACTGCACGATATAGCCGCCCAGTACCGGCCCTACCAAGGGCGCGACCAACGCTGGTATGACCGCAAAGTTCATGACGGTGAGCAGCTTATTGCGTGGGTATGACTTCACCAATATCAGACGTGCAACGGGCGTCATCATCGCACCGCCAATACCCTGTATCACCCGTGAACCAATCAAAAAATCTAGGGTAGGCGAGGCGGCGCACAGTACTGAGCCAATACAGAAGATCACAATCGCTGATAAGAACACACGGCGGGTGCCATATTTATCTGCTAAGAACCCACTGATAGGAATAAAAATCGCTAATGTCAGTGCGTAACTGATGACTGCCCACTGCATCTTTAAGGGAGACTCACCCAATGCTTGCGCCATTTGCGGTAATGAGGTATTCAAGATAGTGGCGTCTAAAATTTGCATAAACAGCGCTACCGCCAGTACATAGGGTAGATATTTATCTTGTGTCGGGGTAAGCGTTAGCATGTCAATCCCATTAGGGGTCTGATTATGAAGTAGGAAAGATCGTAGGTTTGCGATCAGAGTGCGCCATACAAGCTGAGTAGTATAAGAAAGCCTGAATGATAATAAAAGTGACTCAAGGTAACGGAGGCGATAAAAGAACCTGCTAATAGACTATGTGGCGAGCTATGGTATTTACCATACGGTATCTATTAATCGTCTAACGTCATGACAGGCATGGAATCCGCAACATTGATTACAAGATAGGACTTTAATGTCAATAGAGGTTGTCGTTATAGTAAAGTCTTGCCAGCCAGTCGTATTATCGAGTGATCAAGAAGAAGACAGTCACTAAACAATAAGAGTAAATACAAGCTAAATAATAATGAATAGTCATTACTAAGGATATTTTATGAGTACTGAAACAACTGACAATGTGCAAAATGACAAATACGTGCCACCTAAAGTTTGGGTACAGGACAAAGATAACGGCGGTAAGTTTGCTAGCATCAATCGCCCAACATCTGGAGCACGCTATGACAAAGAGCTACCGATAGGGGATGCGCCGCTACAACTATACTCCCTAAACACACCCAATGGTGTCAAAGTAAATATATTACTAGAGGAGCTGGCTGAAGCTGGTATTAGTGGCGCTGAGTACGATGCATATAAAATTGATATCTCTCAAGGTGAGCAATTTGGCTCTGGCTTTGTGGAAATAAATCCCAATTCAAAAATTCCAGCCTTGGTTGATCATTCTGCAGATACCGCGGGCGAGCCTATCGCACTTTTTGAGTCAGGTGCTATTTTGATGTACCTGGCAGAAAAGTTTGATAAGTTTTTACCACTAGCTACTGGCAAGGCGCGAGCAGATTGTCTATCTTGGATTATGTGGCAAATGGGTAGCGCGCCTTTCTTAGGTGGCGGCTTCGGACATTTCTATGCCTATGCACCAGAGCCATTAGAGTACCCAATCAACCGCTATACAATGGAAACTAAGCGTCAGCTTGATGTATTGGATACTCACCTAAAAGACAACCAATACCTATGTGGCAATGACGAGTCTGACTACAATATAGCGGATATGATCGTGTGGGCATGGTATGGACAGTTGGTACTCGGTAAGCTCTACGATGCGGCAGAGTTTTTACAAGTACAAGACTATAAACATGTACAGCGCTGGGCTCATGCCATTGCTGAGCGTCCTGCCGTCAAACGTGCGATAGCATTGAAGCTAAAGCCAATCAACTAACCTAGACGTTGTAGGCTGTCTAAGCATCATAGCAAGGCTGATAAGTGGTTCACTTATCAGCCTTTTTTGCTTTAATGTTGGTTTATGGATATAGGGACAGAGGTGCACTTTATTTTATGCTTACATAATGCTACATTAGAATAACAGATAGAAACATTGGTACGTTAAGATAGCAGTTTACTGTCGTAATGGACAGGTGTTTATACTTATTCGATTGATGGGTAATGACTATGAAGGACTATAACAACACGAACACAGGATCACTGCTGAGCTGTTCTGATCATTTGGGCGTCAATGGCTTGAGTGATGATAATGAGGTTGATCACCGCATGGATGTAAAGGGACGAAATTGTGATGCTCATAACGTGGATAGTGACGGGCATTTGGAGTCTGATGCTAAAATAATAAAAAACGCCTCTGTCTTTCGCACAAAAAACAAAATGCGCTTACCCATGATTGCCGCTATCGGGGCTGCATTGTTCAGTACAGCGAGTGTGTCACATGCACACACCGAATTTACCAGTCAAGACTGGCAAGTGGTCTGTGACAATACCCGCACTTGCCGGCTGGCAGGGTATCAAGCAGAAAATAACAGCGAGTTTCCCGTATCTATATTGTTGACACGCCGTGCAGGGGCAGATGCCGGTGTGGATGGCAAGGTAAAACTTGGCGGCGCAAGAGACAGCTCTTCTAAAGCTTTAATGCAGTTGGGTAACCGTCATCGAATATCCCTATCTATCAATGACAGAAATTACGGTGAAACCAAGCCATACTCTACAGCGGCAGGTAACGCTGAGCTCACTCAAGCACAGGTGACAGCGCTCATCAATGCACTGCAGAGATCGAGTAAGATCACATTGACGCTGCGTAACTCACGCTGGGAGCTTTCAGACAAAGGCGCTAGTGCGGTCATGCTAAAAGCTGATGATGTCCAAGGACGAGTAGGCACGCCAAGCGCTTTTATCACTAGTGATGGCACAGCGAAGTCGAATAGCAGCGTACTACCCCCTAGAGCGGTACCAGTATTACGTTTTGTAGAGCCAAGTGGTAAAGCTGATTCGAGTAATGACAAAAAATTTGTCATGAAGTCTTCTCAATTAGCGTCACTAATGAAGAGCACGATGAAGGATGTAGATGGCGACTGCCCAAATCTATCGGACAAGTCTCCTTGGCGTGTCAGTCGTTTGAATGATTCACAATTGCTGGCACAGCATGATTGCTGGACAGCCGCTTATAACGCAGGTGGCGGTGCATGGGTTCTCAATGATAGCAAACCATATAAACCGACATTGGTGACGACCAGTGCCACAAGCTACGACAAAGGTAAGCTGAGCTCAGTACAAAAAGGACGCGGTATCGGCGACTGTATGAGCAAAGTCGACTGGGTATGGACAGGACGCGCGTTTGAGAAAAGTCACGAGAGCACCACTGGACTTTGCCGACTTATCGACGCGGGCGGTGCTTGGCAGCTACCGACCTATGTCACTGATGTCAAAGTCGTCAGATAGTCATATATCGTATGACATCAACTATTTAATAGTCTCAATATTGATGATATAAAGCCTATTTACTCGGTATCTGAAGAAATAGGTACATATAATTTTTTATTGTGCTATACTGCGTCGCCACGTTAGCTCAGGCTATCGTGAATTATGAGATTGATAACATCGCCTGCGATTTTGGGTCTAGGATGACCATAAGTAATTGTTGCCGATGATTTTGTGTACTTAAATAACCTTTTTATGACAATATCCGTTATTTTTGACTCATATCTTATCTACTGCCCCATAAATAGGGTCTAGATTGGTTGCTGTTTGCCTTTATCTGCTTTGGACAAAGCATCGATAATGAGCGTATATCAAGCAAGGATAAGACACTCGGCACTACCACCAAAATACGTCAGACAGCACGAACGCATTTATTATAAAGACGCTAAGCTCTATTGGCTTGGTTTCTAACTATCGACAATTTTATATTGCTCGGTCGTCAGTTAATAAGAGCAGCGTGGTGAACGGTTATCAGTGGTATGCATCAAGTTTGCTGAATTTACAGCAGCTTATACTTACCAAGGATTCTTATGACTGACATCTTATCTACAATTGCCGCTGAAAACGGTATCATCGAAAGCACTGACACGCCAAACACTACTACAAATACTGAAGCGGCTGCTACTGACGCCACTGAAGAAAACAAAGTCACCTTTACCGATCTTGGCATTGCTAAGCCAATTCTTACTGCGCTTGATCGCAGTGGCTATACCAATCCAACTCCTATTCAAGAACAAGCCATTCCTTTTGCACTAGCAGGTCGTGACCTTCTATTATCAGCGCAAACGGGTAGTGGTAAAACAGCCGCATTCGTTATTCCTGTACTCGATCGCTTGAGCCGTGCTACTAGCTTTGACAAGCTAACCAAAGCACTTATCCTAACGCCAACGCGTGAGCTTGCTCAGCAGGTACACGATAGCGTACGTACATACTCTAAAGACATGCGCGGTTTGTTCTGTGTGCCACTAGTTGGCGGCGCACCATACAACGGTCAGATCACTGCTTTGAAAAAAGGCGTTCAAGTTATCGTTGCAACCCCTGGTCGTCTACTTGATCATATCAATGCAGGCCGTGTTGATCTATCAAACCTAGAAGTATTGGTACTTGATGAAGCAGATCGCATGCTAGATATGGGTTTTGCTGATGATATCAGTGACATCCTTCGTGCAGCGCCAACAGATCGTCAAACCATCATGTGTTCAGCGACTTGGGATGGCCCAGTAGGTAAAATCGCGGCAAGCTTCACTAAGAACCCTGAGCGTGTTTCTATCAAAGTAGAATCTGCACACATCGAAGAAAAAGTGTACTACTGTGATGATTTTGAACACAAGAACAAATTGCTTGATAAGATTGTTTGCCACAAAGATATGGAGCAAATCATTATCTTTGCTGCCACTAAACGCAGTACTGAAAAACTGGCAAAACAGCTACAAGAAGCCGGTCATAAAGCAAGCTTCCTACATGGTGACTTGCCACAAAGCAAGCGTAACCGTATTGTTCAAGACTTGCGTAATGGCAAATGCAAAATCTTAGTAGCGACTGATGTTGCTGCTCGCGGTCTAGACGTACCAGCCATCTCACACGTCATCAACTATGATTTACCACGCCAGACTGAAGATTACGTCCACCGTATCGGTCGTTGTGGCCGTGCTGGCCGTACTGGTGTCGCTATCAGCTTATGTAGCATGGATGATCGTCCACAGCTAAACGCCATCAACCGTTACTTAGATCGTAAGATGGAAGTATGTGTTATCGAAGGTATGGAGCCTAAGAAAACGTACGTACCTAGCGAAAATAAAGGTAAAGGTCGTGGCCGTGGTCGCGGTCGTTCTAACGGCGGTGGTCAAGGCCGTGGTCGTTCAAGCGGTGGCTATGCTGGTAAATCTAGTGGCGGTGGTCAAGGCCGTGGGCGTTCAAGCGATAGTGCCTCAACTGGCCAACGTGCTAGTAACGACAGCGGTTATCAAGGTAAGCCACGTGACTCATCTGGCAAGCCAAATGAGCGTTCAGGCGGCAAGCCGTATCAAGGCAAGCGTACTGGTGGTCCTAGCCGTGGCGATAGCAATGGTGTTCCACGTGGTGAGCGCGCTGCAACAGGTCGCGGTCGTCCAAGCGGTAGCCAAGGTCGTCCAGCGGGTCGTTCTGACAGCCGTGGCCAAGGTCGCTCTAACGGCGGCAACCGTGGTAACAACTCGTAGTACTGTTATATTGAGCGATTGATATCATTGATCGCTTATATATAGTAATAAAAGGCCAGATACTTGTTATCTGGCTTTTTTGTGCGTGTCTGTTTTTTTTATGTGGTCTTGCCATACTTTTAGGTACTTAGTGAGTGTTTTGGCTACTGTGGTTTTGCTATTTCAATCAAAGAGCATTCAGCAAATTAATCATTGATGTCTGCTTGCGCGAGTTTTTTGCCTTGTCTATACTGACTTACTTTTGTCAGTTGTCTGTCTTGGAGCACGTTGATGCCTGCCACCTCAAATCTAGCAATCGATAACTTGCCGTTAGCCTTTGGTATTATCATGGCCATCATCGGTCTGGTTTTTTATACTCAAGGTCTACCGGGTAAGTTTTGGCGTCGGTTTTATGCGGTATTGCCTGGTATTGTGCTCTGCTGCTTTATCCCAGCAACCCTAAACAGCTTAGGGGTATTCGCTGACGGGGTTGGCGCGCAAATTTATGGGTTTACCGCCACTTATCTGTTGCCAGCCAGCTTGTTACTGATGACGCTATCTATGGATGTACCCAAAATATTGGGCTTAGGCTGGAAGGCCATTGCCATGTTCTTTGCCGCCAGTGTCGCTATTGTTATCAGTGGACCTATCAGCTTAGGGATTGCTAAGTGGGTGTCACCTGCCATGTTCACTGACGATACGTTATGGCGTGGGTTTTCTGCAGTAGCGGGTAGCTGGATCGGCGGCGCAGCTAACCAAGCGGCCATGAAGGAGCTGTTTGGGGTCAGTGATGATTTGTTTGGTATGATGATTTTGGTCGATGCTACCAACGCCTCATTGTGGCTACTCGCTATTTTAGTGATGGCAAAGCATAGTGCCAAGATTGATCGATTCTTAAGGGCAGATACCAGTAGTATCGATAAAGTCATTAAAGCTGTCGAGAGCTATGAGCGCGATCATGCCCGCCCAGCGACTATCAACGATTTGATGGTGATGTTCGGCTTATGTTTTGCCATGGTTGGGGTCGCACACTTTGTTGGTGGACAAATTGCTACCTTCTTTGCGCCATACAAATGGGCAGTACAATATAGCTTTGCCAGTTCATTTTTTTGGATGGTTGTCATTATCACCTTGATAGGGGTGGTATTTTCGTTCACCAAAATTCGTCGCCTTGACCATATAGGCGCATCCAAAGTAGGGACGGTATTCATTTTTGTGCTGATCGCTGCGATCGGTATGCAAATCAATCTGGCTGGCATCGTCTCTCAGTGGCGTTTACTACTAATTGGCTTATTGTGGATGAGCATCCATGTCGTGATTGTCTTTGCTGTGGCTAGACTCATTCGCGCACCGTTTTTCTTCTTAGCGGTTGGTTCCAATGCCAATACTGGCGGCGCATCGTCAGCGCCTATTGTTGCAACAGCTTTTCATCCGTCGCTGGCGCCCGTTGGTGTATTCTTGGGTATTTTGGGTTATGCTGTCGGGACGTTTGGCGGTTATATCAGTACCCAGTTGATGCGGTTGGTCGTGTCTTAATATATTAAGGTGTACTTAAAATTCCTGAATGCTCTAAAAGAGTTCTTTTCATTCAGCAATGCACTACATTAAGTCAAGTTGATGCAATAAAGTAGTGCGTTTCTTAGCTAAAATGGCTGTTAGGGTATGGCATAAAACTTGCCGAGTTATAGATGCATTTATAATCTATCACTATTAAGGGTATCTTTTATGTTTAAAAATACAGTGCTTTCTTTGGTTGCCCTTAGCGTATTTGGTGCTTCAGCATCCTACGCAGACAGCTTTATTATGCTTAAGCAAATGTCTAACAAACCTGTTCAGTTAACAGAAGACGACTATAAGGGCAACTATTATGTACCATCGACTTTAGATACCATTACGTGGGGTTATTTGCCAAATAAAGACGCCAAGCCAGTATTATCTGTGGCGTCTGGTAGTACTGTCACATTTGATACGGTGTCACATGAAGGATTACTTGAAGATCAAGGGCGTGACGCTGAAAAATTTTTCACCTCAAAAGGAGTCAACGCAGCATTTATTCTAGATGAAGCAAAAGCTATCACTAAATCTACATTGGATCACGATTTCGACAAAGATGGACCTCATATTGTGACAGGCCCTATCGAAATAAAGGGCGCAAAACCTGGTGATGTATTAAAGGTCGAGGTGTTAAAGGTAGAGCCGCGTGTTCCTTACGGTGTTATTTCCAATCGTCATGGTAAGGGTGCTTTACCTGGAGAGTTTCCTAAAAAGATACCCCAAGCAGGTGCCTCTGCAGCTAACCCTGAACGCTATGGTAATGTTTCGGTATTCACACCCATAGAAAAAAGTGCCTCAGGTGACTATGAAGGTGTCTTAAAGACTGCTTCTGGTTCATCTATTCGTTTTCCGCTTAGTCCGTTTATGGGCTTGATGGGTGTTGCAGCTAACACCTCAGAAAAGGTACATTCAGTACCTCCTTCGTTTTACGGTGGTAATGTAGATATTAATGAATTGGGTGCTGGCGCTACTGTTTACTACCCAGTTCAAGTAAATGGTGCTTTGTTTTATACGGGTGATAGCCATTTTGCACAAGGTGATGGTGAGGTAGCACTGACAGCATTAGAAGCATCAGCACGTGCAACATTTAAATTTACATTGTTGAAAGCTGGAAAGGATCCTGTACCTGGCAAAAAAATTGAGCAACCATTGGCAGAAAATGCTGAATTTTGGATCACCCCTGGCTTAGATGCAGATTTAGATGAGGCAATGAAAAAGTCTACTCGTGAAGCTATTCGTTTTTTGAATCAAGAATATGGTATTGATGAGTCAATAGCTTATGCTTATTTGAGTGCTGCAACCGACTTTGAAGTGTCGCAAGTGGTTGATAAAACCAAAGGTGTTCATGCAAAAATTCGCAAATCAGATTTCACAGAATTTGAAAAAGACGCCAAGTAAGCTCACAATCGATGCGGTTGGTGGTGTCTTAACCTACAAGTCACTGTTATCCTAACTTTAGTACTAAATAAAACCCGCATCAATGCGGGTTTTTTATTATTAAACGCTTGAAGGTTTGAGTTATTGTTTTGTCTATCTATGCTATTGATACGTAAGCCCAGCCATGGTCTTGCATAGGTACGTGTTAGTATTTCTGCTAATCAAATAAAGATAACTAAGAATACAGACAGATAAGCACGTTAAAAATAAATAACGACTTGATAGGAATAATAACGCTATGGCGAACCCAAAAAATATAGAAAAGACGGTCAATAAGACCAGCACAGTAAAAAACGCTCTATACAACCCCGACCAAGAAAATATTCAGGTTAGAGGTGCGCGCGTTCATAATCTAAAAAATATTGATGTTGACCTACCGCGTAATGCATTGGTGGTCTTTACTGGTATATCAGGCTCAGGAAAATCATCATTGGCATTTGGTACATTGTTTGCCGAATCACAACGTCGCTATCTTGATTCGGTGTCGCCTTATGCCAGACGACTGATCGATCAGGTTGATGAGCCAGATGTTGATGCTATAGAAGGGTTGCCGCCAGCAGTCGCGTTACAGCAGCAGCGAGGGACACCTTCGGTACGATCTTCTGTGGGTAGTGTGACGACGATATCGAATGGTTTGCGCATGCTGTACTCGCGTGCAGGGGATTATCCAGCAGAGCAAGAAATACTATATGCCGATGCATTCTCGCCCAATACACCAGATGGTGCGTGTCCGACCTGCTCGGGGATTGGCCGTGTGTTTGAAGTTACCGAAGAATTATTGGTTCCAGACAACACCAAGACCATACGAGAACGTGCGATTGCAGCGTGGCCACCAGCATGGCAAGGGCAAAATCTTAGCCGTATATTGACCACACTAGGCTATGACATTGATAAACCATGGCATACATTACCGAAGAAAACGCGTGATTGGATTTTGTTCACGGACGAGACGCCAACAGTGCCTGTCTATCCTGAATACAATATCAAGCAAACACGTGAAGCGATTGAAAAGGGCGAAAAGCCAAACTACATGGGTACGTTCACCAGTGCCAAAAATTTTATATTACACTCCTTTGCCACTACCCAAAGCCCGCGTACCAAAAAACGTGTCTCGCAGTTTATGCAGATATCTGAGTGCCCAGAGTGCCACGGCAAAAAGCTAAAAAAAGAATCGTTAGCAGTAAAATTTGCAGGTCTCGATATCGGTGAGCTCTCACAGCTTACACTTACAGATATGGCAAAAAAACTAGAGAAAACTGCACGTACCAAAATCGCTGATAACACCCCAAACCGCGAAAAGGCAATTGTCGCTCAGCGTATTGCCAGCGATATCCTCTCTCGTGTTGAGGCGTTGACAAGGCTCGGTCTGGGTTATCTCTCGCTTGAACGTACCACTCCGACACTTTCTCCTGGTGAGCTACAACGACTACGACTGGCAACCCAGATACGCTCGCAGCTGTTCGGGGTGGTTTATGTGCTTGATGAACCTTCTGCTGGTCTACATCCTGCCGACACACAAGCACTACTTGGCGCGTTAGATGAGCTGATTGCCGCAGGTAATTCTGTGTTTGTCGTTGAGCATGATGTCAGTGTCATTAGACACGCTGATTGGGTGGTTGATGTTGGGCCAAAGGCGGGTACGCGTGGCGGCGAGATTGTTTATAGTGGTCCGGTAGAGGGGCTGCGTGACGTTGCACGGTCGCATACGGGTCAATATCTCTTTGCTGATAAGACATCTAATACCCAGTCAATATCATCTAATGCAAGGCAGCCAGCAGTATGGCTCAAACTTGCAAATATCGAGCGGAACAACATAGCAGGTCTAGACGTTGAGTTTCCGCTTGGGGTGATGACGAGCGTCACAGGGGTATCAGGATCGGGAAAATCAAGCCTCGTCAGCCAAGCCCTAGTTGATCTCATCAACGAAGCACTGGGACAAAAAACGATTGCAGAGGCGCCAGTAGGTGAGGCCGATTTGCTTGAACAAGAGCTTGAGTCGGTAACCGGCGGAGAGATTGTTGCTGGCATGGAGCATATACGCCGTCTTATCAACATCAATCAAAAAGCGATCGGACGGACGCCGCGCTCGAACCTAGCAACCTATACAGGGCTGTTCGATAACGTACGCAAGTTATTTGCCGCAACCGAGCAAGCAAAAGCATGCGGTTATGATGCTGGCAGGTTTTCGTTTAATACGACCAAAGGACGCTGCCCAAACTGTGAAGGTTTAGGCTTTGTTAGTGTGGAGCTATTATTTCTACCAAGCGTCTATGCGCCTTGCCAAGTCTGTCATGGACAGCGCTATGATGACGAGACGCTTGCTATCACGTATCGAGACAAAAACATCGCTGAGGTATTAAACTTAACGGTTGAAGCCGCTCATGAGTTTTTTACTGATGAAGTGTCTATACTGCGTGCCCTAGATGCGTTGCTACAGGTTGGGCTTGGATATTTACGCTTAGGTCAGCCGGCTACTGAGCTATCAGGCGGTGAAGCCCAGCGAATTAAACTTGCTACCGAGCTGCAACGCACCCAGCGAGGTGATACCCTTTATATACTAGATGAGCCAACCACAGGACTACATCCTGCTGATGTGTCCATGCTGATGGCTCAGTTAAATAGTCTCGTCGATGCAGGCAACACAGTCATCATGGTTGAGCATGATATGCAGGTGGCTAGCAATAGCGACTGGATGATTGATATTGGACCGGGGGCTGGTGATGCAGGCGGGCTGATTGTCGCTCAAGGGACACCAGAAGAGGTAGCCCAATCAAAAGACAGTCGTACCGCACCGTTTTTGATGGTGTGATTTTATGGATATGACGACTGGTCTTTAAATTGGGTTTAAGGGCACGCCCTAGTAGAAAACACTACCCCCAATAACCATCAGGACATTTAGGCAGTTCAACCAAAGTGCGACGTAGCGCCTCTGACCATTGATGACGAATCGTATTAAAGTATTCATCATTCTCATCGATACGGCGGCCTACTGGTAAGGTTAAACTATTATTGTCATAAAGCACAAAATCTATAGGCATACCTACTGACAAGTTTGATTGGATGGTTGAGTCGAATGAGAGCATCAAGGCGCGCGCGGCATGTCTCACATCCGTGTCGTAGCTGACAGAACGATCCAAAATAGGTTTACCATACTTGCTTTCACCCAACTGAAAAAACGGCGTGTCTTCTGTGGCTTTGATGCAATTGCCTTCAGGATAAATCAGGTATAGCTCAGGGGGCTGCCCTTTGATTTGACCACCAAGCATAAATGAGCTGGTAAAAGCACCATCGCGACTAGAATTGGCGACTGATTTGGCATAGTTCATTTTTTCACGCATACATTCACCAACCATTTGCGCAGCATCAAACAAAGTGGCGACCGTATTAAGATTACTCTCAAGACGCTGATCAATGTCGTTTTGTAGTTTGTTGAATACCGCTTGCGATGTCGCTAAGCTACCAGCAGTCTGCAGCACCATGAAGCGCTCGCCTTCAATTCCGTATTGATACAGTTTTCTAAATGTCGATATGTGATCAACACCAGCATTAGTACGCGTGTCACTGGCAAAAACCATACCGTCTTTTAGACGAATGGCAGCACAATAGGTCATAAGGTATCCTCAATAAATAAACGTAATAAAAATAGCAAACGCTATGATAGCTTTGTGACCAGTACAAGACTGTAAAGATTTTCGTAGCCGCCGCCCATGCGTACGCCGCGCACAGGTGCCGTATCTAGATAATCTCGTCCAATAGCTACATACACGTGTGAGTTCGGCGTAAATGCCTGATTTGAGATATCAAAAGTATACCAATAACCATCTAGCCACACCTCAGCCCACGCGTGACTCGCCATATGGTTTTCGGTATCGTCGTACAGATAACCGGACACATAGCGCGCTGGAATCTGTTGATCTCGTAGGACACTCAAAAATACATGCGTATGATCTTGGCACACACCTGCACCAATCGCAAAAGACTCTGCAGCAGTTGTGCCCACATGCGTGACATCTTTGACAAAAGGCATTTTCATGATGAGTGCATTTGCCATAGATTTTAGGCTGTCATGGGTAGGCGTTTTTAGATACGGCGCTGCAAATTCGCGCATTGCTTGTGAGCATTTGGTCAGCGGGGTTTGTACCGTAAATAGCAGGTAGGGGACATGATCCATGTCCTCCAAGCGTTCGGTTTCGGTGTTGATCTCAACGACACCAGATGCTTGCATCTGTAAGTTGTTGTGTGCCTCGTTACGACTGAGCGTGAGCCAGTCATTACCAAAGCCGTCCTTTTGGCTGGTTGCCACTTTAGGCAGCATGACATTCCATTTATGAATAGTTTGGTGCGGCATTTGCATAGGGGTCATGCGTATATACTGTACACTACGCTGCGCCAGCTCATCGTAATAATAGTTGGTTTGATGACTGATTTGAAGTTTCATGGCATTTTCCTTATAGCATCTTTCTATTTTTTGTTTATTTCGTATGTCTCAATAAGCAATTACTCTTAGTTATTGGCTAGACACCTTTTATGCACCCTCTAAACACCCTGACGCAGTATGAGGTTGAACTCCTTGCTAATCAGCTCAAAGTCGCTAAACTTCTTTGATCGAATCATCTGGTTGGTCAAGCGGATAAGCTCACGCCAGCGCGTGTTCTCTGGTAATTGATTGATCCAGTACTTGAAGTCAAGACTGATCTCTATTGAGTCCTCCTGCAACAAGACGGCTCGCTCAAGCTGCTCAAAGTGACGCCCTAATTGCCAAAAACAAGTCACTGTCGGATTCTCTTGTTTCATCGCCGCATTACACGCATGTAGCTGCAAAGTCGCGGCGCGATAAGTACCAGCACTTGATAGACGCTTAATCAAGTTATAGAGTTCAGCCGTATCTTTACCAATGACACCCTTGGCTTCTTGTACATTGTCCTCAATCGACTGCACGATATTGGGAATGATGTTTTGTTCCAGATCAGACACCATTTGTGTTTTCATGGCTCTAAGTGACTCTTCACTATCGGCATTAAACCCTAAGTGACTGATCAGATGTTTGACCTGTGATTTTTTAAGATCGCCCTTGATGAGTTGTTTCATGACATCGTCATAGTGATAGAGGCGTTCGCTATATCGACCTAGCCATATTAAATGACTGGCGGTAGAGAGTAGCAGTATCATAGGTGCATCGTCCAAACTCTCATAACCTGCCTCTAAGGGTTGTAAGCGATCATAGTAGTTTGCATGCCCTGAAACATTGCTTGACGCATTGGCATCTACTGATGGTAAAGACGTACACTTGCCAGCTGACTGGGTCTCTGAATGACTGTCATCAACGATCCAAGTGTCTTTGATACCGCCACCTTGTGATGAGTTGACGACTAAAGAACCCTCAACCATGGCCACGCGGGTCAATCCGCCGGGCACAATATCTACCGTGCCATCACCGTGACTGAGAATAAAGGGACGTAAGTCGATGTGTCGCGGCGCAATACCATCGCTTACCGCAGTAGGGTTGGTCGAGAGCGAGATGGTTGGCTGGGCAATAAAACCGGCTGGGTTTTCAAGCAAGCGTACGCGATAGTCTTCGATTTCTTTTTTGGTTGAGGTTGGGCCAATAAGCATTCCGTAGCCGCCTGAGCCTTGCGTTTCTTTTACCACCAGCTTGTCTAGGTTATCAAGCACGTATTTAAGATCATCAGGTTTACGGCACTGGTAAGTTTCGATATTAGGTAAGATAGGCTCTTCGTTCAAATAAAACTTAATCATATCTGGTACAAACGGGTAGAGACTCTTATCGTCTGCTACGCCTGTACCTGGTGCATTTATGATAACCACGTTGCCAGCACGATAGGCACTCATCAATCCTGACACACCCAAGATAGAGTCAGACTGAAAGGCGAGCGGGTCAATATAGGGATCATCAATGCGGCGATAGATCACATCGACCTGTACCTTACCTCGAATACCCTGCATATAGACTTTGCTGTCCTCAACGACCAGGTCATAGCCATGTACAAGTGGTACATTCATCTCATGTGCTAAGAAGGCATGCTCATAATAGGCACTGTTGAAACGTCCTGGGGTCAAAATGACGACTTGTGGATCATATTTGGAGGTTGAGCTGGCAAGACAGGCTTTAAGACGGCTAGGGTAGTCGCTAATACCCATAATAGGAGTATCAGCGAACATGTCGGACAGTAGTGTCTCTGATATGTTACGGCTTTCAAGCATATATGAGACACCTGATGGTGTACGCAAATTGTCCTCTAGAACACAAAACTTACCCGACTCGTCTCGAATCAAATCGATACCACTGATATGTGAGTAGATCGGTTTGTCGAGTTCAATACCCATCATCCATGGCTCATAGCAGCCACTGGCATACACATAGCTGGCAGGTACGATATCAGCTTTCATAATGGCTTGGTCATGGTAAATATCATGCAAAAAAGCATTCAGAGCGGTAATACGTTGTTTACAGCCGGCCTCTATTTGTTTCCACTCACTCGCGGCAATAATACGCGGAATAATATCAAACGGAATCATACGTTCAATATTCTTGGCATCGCTATAGACCGTGAAGGTAACCCCTTTGCGGTAAAAGATGTTTTCTGCCTGTTCGTTTAGATAATTGAGGGCGTCCATATTGATGTTATCAAGCCAATCACCAACGGCCTTTGCAACTGGACGATACTGACCTTCGCTTATTTGGAGTTCATCAAAGCTGGGTGCTTGTGAGGGGGTGGCATCTGCTGAATTTTGTGATTGGTTTTGCGCTTGCTCCGAAACATTATCCTTGTTTTTGTCTTTTATACTGGCGTCAGAGGTGGCTTTGGCTTTATTCGAGTTTTGCGTCTGACTTTGTTCTTTGGTTTGATCTTTTGAAGAGTCTTCTTGAGATTGACTCTGAGACTGGGATTGAGATGATTTTTTGTTCATAAGTACCTCACGTATCCTTGGTAAAGTTATACTTTATGACGACTACGCTGTCTGTGCTAAGCTAGGTAGCACTTGTATTTCGCCCAACAGGCAGTCTATCTCCTGTATGAACTATACAACGGTTACTGAGTAACATACAACAAGAGTTAAATAATAGGTTTTAGAAAATAACAGCTTGATGATGATAAATTTAATTTAATTGGTATAGAAACAGGAGCAGGCATGAAGCTACGGGGACGGTTTTCGCTGCTGGCGAGTATAGGACTCTCATTTGGTATCGGATTGACTGGGTGCAGTAGTGAACCACAGAACCAGGTATTGCCCGCTGGTAGTACGGTGATAGCGCTTGGGGACTCACTCACCTATGGCTATGGCGCTAGTACAGAGACAGCTTACCCTAGCGTGCTTGCTGACTTGAGCCAGTGGGAAGTGGTGAATGCAGGTGTCAACGGTGATACCTCTGCCGATGTGCTGGCTCGAGTAGAAGATATCACCAAACAGTCCCCTGATTTGGTACTGCTTGGGGTGGGCGGGAACGATGTATTGCAGCGTATTAAGCCTGATACGACCCGTGCCAATATTGAGCGAACGGTTGATACCTTACACTCTGCAAATATTGATGTCGTCCTGATTGCTGAACCATACCTAAGTGCCAGTGCATTATTCGGTAAAGTAAGTGACAATCCGCTGTATGAAGAGGTAGCTGATGAGAAGGACATACCGCTATACTCAGGCGGCTGGTCAGCGGTACTATCTGATGACACACTAAAATCCGATAGAATCCATGCCAATGCTACAGGATATCGTCAGTTTGCAGAAGGACTGCATGATTACTTACAAGAGGAAGGTTTGGCGCCCTGATATTAAGTCTTGAAGTTATAGTCTCTAAAAACTTAACTTGAGACTTCCCAATAAAGACCCAACACAAAAAAGCAGCGAGCGCAGTAATTGGCTCTCTGCTTTTTTATTTGATGTTATGAGTAACGCTATTAGCAGCTAATTAGTTATTAGTAACGAATAAACAGTCACTTTGACTTATATCAATCTTCATCCTTCATGACCACTACCAAGCCTTTATCAGCATCTATCCTGCCATCACAGATATCTTGATAAGCACTCAATAAACCATCTACTCCGTCAAGCTCTTGAATGTTCAGCCATGAACTGGTCTTTGCCATGCTCATCATAATATAGCGCATAGAGCGCTTATTGAACGCTTCAGGGCCCCATTCTTTCATACGCTGCTGCACATGACTGGGTGCAAAGAACTGCTGACTACGCGCTTGAATGATGCCCTCAGAATGTCTCGGCTCATCCCAATGGGTAAGACCGACATTGCTGGTGTAACGCATGTTGTCGCCTAAGTGCTTATGTAGCCTACTCAGGACATCGGTATTGGCTGACATATCTACAATAACGGTAGGTTTGGTTGCATCAATTCGCTCAAGAGCGTCGTAGCTCAATACACTGTCATAAGCCTCAATCGAATCAACGAAGTCTGTATGGCGGTCGGAGGTAAGACCGACGACATGCGGGGCATCTGTATCCTCGGCCAGACCGTATGCCAAACCTATACTGGTCTTGCTCGAGGCACTGATGATAACGATCTGTTCTGCATCAAACCAATCATTACTTTTTAGTAAGTCATATAAGCAAAATGAAGTTAGATGCAGTACAAAGAGCAGCATCCGCTGGTTGTCGTTGGCGCGATCATAACCTCGTTCGTGATTGACGCGCTGATACAGGTTATAACCAGGTGGTAGCTCGGAACGGTGGGCGCTACCATCCATCAGATTGGTTTGCGTGATGCGTTTGGGCGTGATAATCAGCTCGTTCGCTGGCGGGAAATAACCGAATAGACGCTCACCAACAGGTAGGGCGTCGCTACTAGACTCCACAACATCACCAAATCCCCATACTGGAATGACTCCCCATTTTTCAGGCTCGTCACCATTCGGCGGAAAAAATTGCCAATATCGCAGCTGATTACCCATGACAGCGTAAGTAATATTATTAGCCGTAAAGGCAAAGCGATCGACTTTGACACGTACTTCACCCTCATTGAGGGTACATGCTGGTGTTTCCTGTAAACGTGCTTTAGAAAAATCCGTTTTATTGGTCTGAAATTCTTGCATATCTATCTCCTTGATAGCTATCTATTTAGGCGTGGGTAGTATTAGTTTGACGCTCTGCATTGATTTGCATGACTTCACCCATTAGTTTGGGCATATTGGCAGCAGCTTGTGGCATCGATTTTTTTAGACGCTGCAAGATAGCCAGCTCTTCAGGCGTTCTACTCTCACAGGGCTGTACCAACTTGGTAAAACCATCCAAGCGATTGTTCACCAACCATTCACGTAGTGCAGGCTCTTGTGACCAGCGCATCTGGTTTTGCATTTGTGCCACGATACCTACCAACCAGTCCGTGTCATGATTGGGTAGTGGTACCACGCGGCATAGATTATTTTTGATGGCGTCGTCATCGTAACTGGCTTCAATGTGCGCGATAAATGCGGCACTAAATACAGGCTGGTAAGTACGCATATTTTGTACGATGATGGTGTTATCCTGAAATACGGTATAGGTCTCTGTCACTGGTACCGCACGGGCAGAGCAATCAATATGCATAGTGTTGGTCGTCGTTGGGATATGCGTATCAGCAAAATAAATGGTGTCTTTATCTATGCGAGTGATGCGGCCCTTGCGAATGATGTTTTTGACTCGGCGTAGCTGTTTTATCTCCTCACTACTGACGGTGGCACCATGGAACATTTTCGGTCGTACATTTGGATCGATGCGCATCAACACGCCATCTTGCTCTAAACGATCAAACAAATCGCTGATACTTTTAGCTTCAGCAATTGCCTCTGCTTGAGTCGCCTGTGCCCCAATAGTATGCACAAAGAAGTCGCGTGATGGTTGGGTGTTTTTGCGATCAATCAACCAAGCATCCCTAGGCATAATCCACGTGATCTGATCAGGGTCAATTTGGTTTTCTAATAGCCACAAAACTGCATCAATACCTGTTTTACCGCCGCCAACGACCACATAACCATCGCATGGTTCAGTGAGGTTTGGTAAGTCATTCAATGGACCAAATTTGACGCCATCAGCAATGTCAAAGCTTGGCGTGTGGGTTGCTGGCACGGAGGTTTTGAAATAAGTACCATCGATGACCTTTTTATTGACTTTGACCTTGTGAGTAGTGCCTGACAGCAATGATGTAAAGTGACCATCTCCTTGATACTCACACATCGGGAAGTACTGGACACGCCCGCTGGGTAAAAAGGTATGTCGCATGACTTTATCGTAGTAAGACATGATCTCAGCGCCTGTCGCTAGCTCAGACAATCCTTTATTTAAGCCTATATTATCAACGGTACCGCCGCATAGCTCACGCGAACTGACGCCATAGAATGATGATGGCTGATGTAGTGTGACAAATGAATAGGCATCATTCCAATGACCGCCTGGCTTATGATGCTTATCAACGATAATGATATTGGCATCTGTCTCTGCTAGCAGTACGTCAGCAAAAGCCATGCCGACTGCACCACTGCCTATAATTAGGTAGTCCGTTTCTAGTTGTTGAATACTCATCGCATCCTTGCTCCTAAGATAATGGTTCATCCATGATATTTAATAACAACTGTTTGTATATAACAGTGTTATATACTAGAATAACACTGTTATAATTGTCAAGACATAGTGAGAATCTAATGGACGCTAGAACTAAAATCCTAAATGCAGCCTCCCAACTGTTTTTGGAGGGTGGCGGGAGTGCTTTGAGTGTACGTGCTATCTCTAAGCGTGCAGGACTATCTACCATCGGCATATACAGTCATTTCCAAGGTAAGCAGGGCATATTAGATGCATTGTATATCGAGGGGTTTTATCTGGTACGTGAAGCCATGGATGTCATACCTGATGATGGCAGAGCCAGCAAAGCGCAAGTACTAGAGTCGTGCTTGGGGTATCTCAACGTGGCTGAAAAATATGAAGCGCATTACCGGCTAATTTTTGGAGAGTCTGATGCAGGCTATCAGCCATCAGAGGAAGCCATTGCTGCACGGGACAGCGCATTTGCAAAATTGGTGCGAGTCGCAGGATCTTACTTATCCGAAGATACGAGCATGATAGAGCGTCAGCAAATCGCTCTAGACATATGGGCAATTGTGCATGGGTACGTCAGTATCAGTCATCATGTGGTATTTACTGATGGCGTTGACTTGGACTGGAAATCAATGGCGCTGCGTGTCGTTGAAGTACAGCTTGATTCGATAGGTTAGAAGAGGACGGATAAGGTAAAAAATAATACATTTTTATGAGTAATATAATACTCATAAACTTATAAATTAGTATAATATGATAAATATATTACTCATAATAAATAAATTCTGTATATAATGAGTAATATATTTATCATAAATTTGAGCTGATATGACTGATTTATCACTAACCATACAAGCCTTTCTTGACAATAGCTGGCAAGACATTGCTAAGCTAATATTTAATGATGACAAAGAATTGATAGAGCTTATATATAGTGATGATACGATGAATGTATCTCAGAACGATCAGGGCAGTGATAATTATAGCTATGAGCATTTTTTAGCCGACAATCACTTTGCCGTATCTATCAATTATCCTGTAGAACTATTTGGCACGACAATAACAGAGGGTTGGTTACCTGTCCTAGATGACATGATACCAGCTGGTGCTAGTCGCAGATATTGGATGCAACGTTTAGATTTAACGCGGCTATCAAAGACAGAGCAGGACTATGAGCTGCTCAGGCGTGCAACTATCGCGCCGATAGGTCATTTGCGTATCAAAGAGGCTGTCCCTCTGCCTACACAAGACGAGCAGCGTTTATTTACGCTGGCTGATATCACGGATCGCGACGTCAATTTTTTGGAGTATGCAAGCGAGCAGGGTGCCATGGCAGGTGGTGCAACGGGTGCTGGCGGTGAGGCCCCCAAGTTACTATTACGCTGGCGTGATGACGAAGCGATTTGGATTGATAATCAGCAACTGGCGGACAGCGAGGACAGGTACTATTTGGTCAAATACCCTCGAGGTCAGCGGACGAGTCTAGACTGTGACATCTTGCGTGCAGAGTATCATTATTATCATGAGTTAACGGCTATGGGTTTTAAGACGATTGATATCGATGGTATGAGGCTAATCGAAGGTGATAGGTATCCCTCACTGTGGTTGCCTCGTTTTGATATTCAGATAGGTCAGTCAGCCGCGTCCTACAAACGCTTTGCGATAGAGTCTATTTATAGCATGCTGAAAAAGGGGGCAGGTGCTATGTTGGATCATCATGCAGTGATACATGAGCTCATTGCACTCATTGAAAGCTCAAACATGGTGGATAAGGGCTTTTATTTTGATAAGCAAGCATTTGTCATCGAATGGGTACAGCGCGATTTATTAAATATTGCATTTGGCAACTCAGACAATCATGGACGCAATCATGCTTTTATGCGAGATGCAGACCAGATTTGGCTGACACCTATATACGACTTTGCACCGATGCGTGCAGACCCTGAAGGGATACCGCGCAGCATAAAATGGAAAACGGCAGATGCACGGTCACCTGATAAGCTTGAATCAGGAGGTCGCTATCGCTTTGATTTGATCGCTGAGCAGCTAGCAGACATAGTACCGCCTGAGTTGTTGTTAGGCGAGCTTAAAACCACAGCCAAAAACCTATTGAATTTGAAGACGCGCTTAGCTGCTAGGGGTGTGCCTGAGCGCATTTTATCCTTTCCAGCCATTGGTTTTGATTATTTACCCCAGAATTTAGAAGCGTGGCGATTGCTGAATTAACATGACCTATATGAATTGTGTGACATGCATGAGCTGCATAATTGAGAAACTTAAAGATCGACCGATAGCACAGGCACTATCAGACGTATCGAAGATAAAGGTAGGATTATGAATTACCATAAAGATATTCATGAAGACAAGGTTTTACTCGTCAATAATCACCAAAAACAGCGTGCATCAAAAAACGCGCTGCCGCTTGACAGTCATGCACGTAAGGTATTTAAAAACAACGTCGTCGAACAGTTACAAGACGGTATACTTACTCAAGGTGAAGCATTAAAGATATTGCGTGTACAAGTATTAAACGTACGCCAAGAGCAGTTTGCAACGCTTGTAAAAGTATCGCGTAAGACAATATCAGATATAGAAAATGATAATGGCAACTATAGTGTGGATCTGCTTAATCAAGTATTCCGCCCATTTGGCTTACAAGTAGGCTTAGTACCAATAAAAAAGTAGATAACATATAACTTAAGAATAGGGGTAGCGACGATGTTTGGTATTATAAAAGACTGGCGTGAGCAGCGTATATTAGACAATAGTGAGTTCACTCATGCTGATTGGGTGCAGGCTGCCAAACGTATCGTTATCTTAGATCGATTAAATGCTGATGAGAGGTCACATTTATTTGATCTAGCAACTTTATTCTTAGCTGACAAATCAATCACTGGTGCCCATGACTTTGAGATTACCGATGCTGTCAGACAGTCCATTGCACTACAAGCGTGTCTACCGATCTTAAACCTAAGTCTTGAATGGTATGCTGGTTGGTCATCCATTATCATTTATCCCGGCTCATACAAGAGTAGCAGTACCACAGTAGATGAGTTCGGTATTGTCCACGAAGGTACTCAGCATCGTAGTGGAGAAGCATGGCTGCGCGGGCCTGTCATTCTCTCATGGAAGGATGCCAAACATTCAGGCGAACGCGATGGGCACAATGTGGTTATTCATGAGTTTGTCCATAAACTCGATATGATGAATGGCCGTGCCAATGGCTTTCCACCGATGCAACCCGGTATGGATCCTGCGCGATGGACAAAGATTATGAGCCGTGATTTTGAGGATTTTCAAACACATCGCAAGTCAGGTTTAGATCGCTATGGAGCGACCAATCCCGCGGAGTTTTTTGCGGTGCTTAGTGAGGTGTTTTTTGAAACCCCGCAAAAGCTGGTAGATGCTTATCCCGATATTTATGAGATTATGGTGAAGTTTTTTCGTCAAGAGCCTCTCGAGTCAAAACAATAAAACATTCTTTTAAGTGAATATATACTATTAAAAATCGGAAAAGGGTAGTACGCTACGATAATTCTTCCTTAATTTTGGTATCCACCTTTGAAGTCTTTAAGTCGTCCATTGATCGTTAATAACCGCAATGAGATAACGTTTGCCTTGATATTCGTCAAATACCAAGCGCAGTACACGCCAATCCATGCCAGCGTACGCTTCAGTACCATTATAATAAAACTCTACAACCTCTGATTGTGGGTATATTTCTTTTAGGTTATTGATTGAATTACCATTATTGGTTGACTCGTTAACCCTAATGGCTACGTTATCGAACGTTTTACCATTCACCCATGTATCCAAATATGTAGGTAGTGTCGTGATGAGTAAATCGCCAGTGCCGTCTTTTTTGCCCCAAGTAAAGCGAATATTGGACTGATTCAAATACTGCTTATATTGCATGCGACTAAAGACTTTATCAGATTCAGGACGTACATAAGCATACATGGAAAAACGAACGCCACGTGTGGGATGAATGTCATTAGTAATCCTAGAAAAGTCCTTATTTGCCAGTGCGTGTTGTATACGTAATGCTTGCTGTCTAAGGGTTTGATTACTTATGTCAGTACTAATAACCATTGATGGGCTACTTATAGTCTGAGAATTGGTAGTTTCGATGGACTCAGAGGTAGACTGGCAACCAGTCGCAGTCAAAGTAGCTAATAAGAAGCTACTACAGGCCAATGTTACAGGTTTTTTCTTATAAGAAGTGGTCAATATAGCCATAAAAACGGTCCTTGGCAATGAATGAATTAGTTCTACAAATCATCATAGAAACCGATAAAGGGAATAATATAAAAGCACTATGTAATCAAGATCTTGGTAAGTAAACCTGAATGATACGATATTACATCATAGTCCTAATATGGCTATGATGTAATAGACCGTAACACTTATAGGATAAAGCTTGTAGAGACTGACATGTCAACGTATAGAACGCTAACATTGCTATCAATCATAGGACTGACAACCGTCGGTAGTGCTATAGCAGATGTAACACAAATAGATGAAACAAAAGCCGCTATGAAAATCGCTGCCATCACCAAGATGTATAAACAAGACATTAATGACGAAGGTATGAGTAATCCTACCGTGTTACAGCAGTATGCTGATGATGATTTACAAGCAGCCATACAGCTCGAACAGGATTATTTTGATAAGCACCAACTGTCATGCAATGTGGATTATGATGTGTTGTGGAACTCTCAAGATCCTGACTATACGCAGGATAAAAAGTTTTCAGTAACTGATAAAGGATTGGTTCACGTCAGCTTAGCGCAAGGTAGCGATATTTATTATGAGCTATCATGTGATGACAAGAGTGCTAATTGCCAAGTTGCAGACGTGATCTTAAACAAAGATGGCGATACTTTGCGTAATCATTTGCTTGAAACTTGCCGCTAACCTAACAACGGCCAAACTAATATTGAAAATACTGAGCCAAGATAAAACACACGGCAAAGAATATAAATTATATTATGACTAATTGCTATTCAGTCAATTACTAAAACAGCTGGTTTGTTTTCGCATAATGTATATTATGTTAAATAGAGCCTATGTAGTATTAACTTTATAGATTATTTTCAGTTCTTTATACAGCTAGCACATAAAAACCAGATCAACTAAAACACTCTATCATTTGAGCTGTCGCAAATTTTGCGACAACTGCTTTCTAAGCATTTAATAAGTTATCGCTATCATTATTAATGAACTACCGAATTTTCCTCGGTAGTCTTAGTTTCATAAATGACATTTTGCGGGATGATTCAGATCTGGATTAGTACTACTGTCTGCAATCAAATCTTTATTCCAAATTGTTCACACCCACTTGAGCGCGGGCCTAACGCTTAAACCCAGCCTTCTTCCAATAAGTGCTCAGTATTGCTAATTTTGAATTCATTGCATAAATTATAAAATGCCATCGGATCTTCAATATTGCCAAGTAATTCACGTTTATTTAACGCTACAAACATAGCCAGTGCATAGGCTGGATTATGAATAGACTTTGCAGGATTAAAAGTAATATCAGTAAAGGCTTGGTATTGCATTACCTCTTCATGTAAATGAGGGTTTTGCTTTAGTGCGTTCACATATAGCCAATCATAAAACGTCGTCAATGGTTCTACGCCCCATTCCATACCAAAATAATCGTAACCAGTGAGCTCTCCTGATGTCATCAATCGCTCATCCTTTCTGGCTTGTCTGGGTGCTACGGTCAGCAAGTCTTCATAAGGGCCACCATCTTCAAATACCATACTGGCTTGAAAGGCATTTTCGACACTATACTGCTTGCCATCATGCTCATTAGTAATTTGTAGGCTAAATGGGCTCAGCGGAAAACTCAGTTTATTGCCCGATTTACTAGACAGCTCTAATACTTGTTTAAATCCATACTTTTTGCGAATGACTTGATGCAAGTCATTGATCGTTTTTTTCTTTTGTCTACTCGCAAATCCCACATGCCGCTCAACCCTTACCATATCTGTTTTTACCAGATTGTCACTGTTGACTTTGGGCATGAATACAGGTTTATGTTCTATAGCGTTTTGTGTTGGTTCCATAGTAATACACCTTAATATCAATAATCTTTTATAAGCGCTCTTTTATGATCGATCTACTATATTTCTAACGGATTGCTCTATTCTCGTTTTCAGCATTATCCGTTTTGAATGACAGCTCTTAGCCGTCCAATACCGCTGATTGGTTTGAAATACAATACATCGAGTCAACGCTTGCGATGGCAGTTTATCTTATTCTTTGTTATTTATCCTACCCTATTTAAATATTATTGATACCTTCTACAAATTTAGGTGTAAGTAGTCTATAAAACATTCACTGCTATTTTTAGACTTTTGAGATCAATTATCTGCCACTTGTAGAACTTATTCACTTTTAAGATAAAAGATACAAATACAGACCTTAAAATAGGTTGACCTGTACTTGCATAAAACAGTCCTACCACCCTGTTTATTATATTCTGTGCAAGTATGAGACCATAGAATATTTAATTAATCGGCTGTAACGCTTACCATATAAAGCATTAAGCTAATTATTTTATAAATTTATGTCCTAAAATAGCGGCTAGGAATGCTCTATAACTCAATTATTACGTAGTCTACTGGATATATAGGTAAATATGGTACAATTATCCCCAAGTTAACCTTGGGGATAATTATGTAATGGATACCCTATGAAATATGACTTCTCGATTTTATCTTATTAATATCAGTGTCCATACTGGTGTCCAATGAGTATTTGTACGCTTTCGAAGAATCCTTCTTTTAGTTTATCAACCCTATATAACTGCCTAAACAAATTTACGGATATACCTTATGGCTGTCGACCACGCAAACGATATCAGTAAACTTGAATACCGAGACAAGGACTATTCGGTTAGTGTCTCAGGTGTGGCAGGTTTGAGCCTTCGTGTCTATCCAAACGGCAAAAAAGAATACTACCTGCGTTACTCTCATCCGCATATCGAGGGCAAGCGCCCCAGAATGATGCTTGGCAAAGTCGAAGATATTGATTTATATGAGGTGAAGTACAAAGCTGAGACTATCCTCAACATGGTCGCTAAAGGCTCTGACCCTAAAGCTATACAGCAAAAGGAACAAGTCAACAGATACACACACCTGAAAAACGCAACATTTTCTGAGATTGCACAAGCATGGCGAGACCACAAAACAGCAGGGCGCCATCAAAATAAGTCTACAAAATCCGCATTTAGTGACTCCACCCTTAAATTTTGGGACTTATGTTTGGGGTATATGTGTAGCGAGATTGGCGACTTGAGAATGAACGATATTACCAGCGAGATGATACTGAGTGTGTGTGAGTCAATTCAAAACAATGACAATCAAGCCACCTTTGTTGGTGCGAGCACTCGTTTATATACGGAAAAAGTATTCTCATTTGCAGTGGCCCGAGGACTTTGCGATAGAAACGTGGCTATCGATACTCGCGGTGAGCTGGCACCCGCCAATTCAGGCAATCACTTGCCAGCGATTACTAAGCCAGATCAATTTGCGACACTTCTAAAAGATATGTCTGAATTCAAAGGTGCAAGTAAAATCACACTAGAGGCCATGAATCTACTGCCTTATGTGTTTGTACGTAGTATCGATCTACGCTCGATGCGCTGGGAGGATATCGATTGGGATAATAATATATGGTCGTTCTCCCCGATCAAAGGCGAAGGTCGTGATGATATGGTCTCGCACTTAGTTGTACCATTAGCCACGCAAGTGATTGCGCGGTTACGAGACATTCAATCAATTACTGGGCATAAGGAGTATGTGTTTGCTTCAATGCGTGGCTCAAGCAATGTTTATATCAGCAAAGCGACACTGGTACAGATATTTCATCGACTCGGATACAAGGATGTGCAATGTGCACATGGATTTCGAGCATCGGCTAAGACTTTGCTCATGGAACGGCCTGAGCTACGCTATTCTGACATCGTCACAGAGTTACAGCTAGGTCACAGGATAAAAGATACGCATGGCGGCGCTTATAACAGACTTGATGAGATCGATACCAGAGTACAAATGATGCAGGATTGGGCCGACTATATAGATGAGCTGCGAGATAGATAGACTATGAGATAACCCTAAAACGTAATTAGGAAAACTTGTACCAAAACCTGTTAAATATATGAAGAACATTAGAAACGCACTGAGCCAGGCATAATCAATAGGATGACAAAGGTCAGTAAAAAGGTCAGAAAAACAAACAATTGACCATCAACATCAAGCAGGTCTCACCTATTTATGTTAAATTGCAAAAAACTATAGGATATTACGCATAAGATAGCCATAGTATTGTACCCATTCATTTGAGAAGGAGTTTGAAGATGACGCTAGATAATAACATACTACGTAAACGCACCAGTTTGTTGGGTTCATTATTAGGCGATGCTATTTCTCGCCAATCCGGTGAGCAGACGCTAGATACGATTGAGACACTACGCAAAGGCTTTATTCAACAGCGCCGTGAGCCAAACGAAGCGCATAAACAGCAGCTAATTGATTTTATTGCTTCTTTAGACAATCAAACCTTAAAAAACGTCATACGCGGCTTTTCTATCTATTTTTTCCTAGCCAATCTAAGCGAAGAGAATTACTTGCGTGAGCAGCGTCATGAGCAGCGTATGCAATCTGAGCAAAGCTGGGAAGGATCATTTCGCCGTACCTTGCTTGAGTGCCGTGAGCGCAATATTGAGCCTGCTCAAATGCAAGAGCTGATTGATCAGCTAAAGTTCACACCCGTGTTTACCGCGCATCCTACCGAAGCACGTCGCCGTACCACGATGAATATCTTACAAAGCCTATTCACTCACAGCGATGCCCTAAACAACGTGTCTGAAAATAGCTTTGCTTACGAGCAAGCCAAAGAGCAAACGGCGCAAACGATTGACTTGCTATGGTCGTCTGATGAAGTGCGCACCCGTAAGCCATTGGTATATGATGAGATTAATAATGGTTTGCATTACTTTAATGCCAGCTTGTTCAATGCCATTCCTAAAGTATATCGTAATATCAAAAAAGCCATTGTCGATATCTATCCAGAGCTCACAGACTATCCACTGCCTGCATTTATGAGCTTTGGTTCATGGATTGGCGGCGATAGAGATGGCAATCCTTTTGTGACTTTTGAGACCACAGAACTTGCTGTATTGATGCATGCGGATACCGTGCTGCGTCACTATCAAGTGCTACTCAAAAAACTGCGCCGACAGCTGATTCATAGTGACACTATTGTTACCGTTTCACCTGAGGTATATGACAAAATCAAAAGTTATGATGAGCTCGATCAGCGGGTGTTTGACTATAACCTAGATGACTATGGCAACGAGCCATATCGTCGCCTGCTCTCTATCATTCTGACTAAAGTCAATGCCACCAATCGCCGCATCCAAAGCAAAGGCACGGACAGTGAAGCTGAAAAAGATGCCTATGCCAATCCAGAAGCATTACTAGAAGATCTACGCATTATCCGTCAAAGTGTCAGCACACACGATACAGCACATAGCGACGGCCTGTTACTAGATATCATCCGCCTAGTAAAGACTTGCGGCTTTCATTTGGCAGCGCTCGATATCCGTCAAGAGTCGTCATACCATGGCGAAGTGATTACAGATATCTTTGCCAGTGCCTCTAATCTGCCTGATTATCAGACGCTAAGCGAAACCGAACGTCAAGAGTGGTTGACACGCTTGCTAGAAAACCCAGGCACACCGCTCATCTATACTGACAACCTGACAGACAAAACACGTGAGCAATTGTCACTGATGAATTCGGTCGCCACTCTACGCAAACTGGTGGGACAGGCTACTTTCGGCAGTTATGTGATTTCGATGACCAATAATGCTAGCCAGCTACTAGAGGTGTTGCTGCTCATGCGGTTTGCAGGCTTATGCAGAGTTGATGACGAAGGTCAGTTGTCCGCTGACCTACCTGTCGCACCATTGTTCGAAACCATCGAAGATCTTAAAAACATCGATAAAATCTTGCCTGCCGTGTTAGATAATCCGCTGTATCGTGGACTGCTACAGAACACGGATAACACACAAGAGATCATGCTGGGTTATTCAGACTCATCAAAAGACGGCGGTATTATCACCTCAGCGTGGCAGCTGTATAGTGCCCAGCAAACCATAAATAGCATTGCTGAGAAATATGGCATCAAAACACGGTTGTTCCATGGTCGTGGTGGTTCAGTCAGCCGTGGTGGTGGATCAACGCACAAAGCCATTGCCGCACAGCCAGCCGGCACGCTACATGGTCAGATTAAAGTGACTGAGCAAGGCGAAGTGCTCTATGCCAAGTATGCCAATACGGATACTGCTGTGTTTGAATTGACCATGGCTATCACAGGCACCCTCAAAGCCTGCTCGTCCAGATTCGTGGTGCAACCTCCTGAGTTACCAAATTATGAAGCGCTGTTTGCACGATTGGCAGATGCAGGCGAGCACCGTTACCGTAAACTGACCGATCATACCGAAGGGTTCTATCAGTTTTATTCAGAAGTGACTCCAGTACAAGAGATATCTTTATTAAATATTGGTTCACGTCCTGCTCATCGCAAAAAAGGCCTACCCAGTAAGACCACACTGCGAGCGATTCCTTGGGTGTTTGGTTGGTCGTTGGCACGCTTTACCCTACCTGCTTGGTATGGTGTCGGTAGTGCGCTAGATAGCGTCAAAGCTGATGAAGCTCTCATGAAAGAGATGAATAAGCACTGGCCGTTTTTTAATGTATTTATCAGTAATATTGAGATGGCGTTTACCAAAGCCAATATGAATATTGCACAGGCCTATAGCCAGTTATGTGAAGACGCTGCATTGCGTGAGCAAATAATGGGAGCGGTCATTGATGAACATGCCCTAACCTACTCAGGCTTAAACTCGTTATTGGATCAAGAGGCTCTCTTGTCTAGCCAGCAAAATCTAGCTGCCTCTCTTCAATGGCGCGATGCTTACCTAGACCCAATCAACTATATCCAGATTGAGCTACTAAAGCGCGCTAGACAGCAAGATGCTATAGGCAGTGCCGATTCTGGCGACATTAACGTAGAAGATCCATTAATCCGTAGTATCAATGCGCTAGCTGCAGGTTTACGAAATACTGGTTAGGGTAGCTTTACGATAAATAGCCTTCAGATAAATAGAACACTTATACCAATTGTCGTTAAATATTGAGGTTTCGTTCTCGAAGCCTCAACACCCTTCAAAATATGAATTTTCATATATGTTGTCTGACACCTTTGATTAGATTACCCATACCATCCTCTCTTTCATATGCTAATTGATATTGCCTATTGGGTGATTCGTAATTCAGTGTTTGAATAACCAATTTTAGCAAGATACCGTAAAATGTATGTTACTTCCTGATTATGTAGGATCTGCTCTAATGAAAACGATGCAATCAAAACCATCACTAGATACCCCAGTCGCAACTGAGTCAGAGGTTCATATAACCTCTATTTCGCTGATCGACCGCGCCATTCAGATACGCTGGAGTGATGGCATCGATAGCACTTACCATTATATCTGGTTGCGTGATAACTGCCCGTCTGCTTTTCATCCGCATACTGGCGAGCGTAGTTTTGACTTGCTGAGTGTCTCAAAAGATATTCATCCGTTAACTGTCTCTTTTGATGAGACAACGCTGACGATTGAATGGTCAGAACAAGCACATATCAGCCACTTTGAACAAAGCTGGTTGCGTGAGTTTGACTACTCTAGTGCATTGGTCAAGGATTATAGCAGCCCTTATATAAGTTGGGATGGCGCATTTATTAATCACATTCCCATGTATGATCAGCACAGCATCATGACCAGTGACAGCGCTTTATATGAATGGATGAGTGCTCTGGATAAATATGGACTTACGATTATTGACAATATGCCAGATGACTCTGATGCTGGTGTACAGACAGCCATGCGTGTCGATTATCTGCGTCAGACCAACTTTGGCATGACATTCGATGTGATATCAGAAAAATCGCCGATTAACTTGGCTTATACTTCGCTCTCATTGCCTTTACATACTGACTTGCCCAATCAAGAGTTGCCACCAGGGTATCAATTTCTACATTTTTTAAGCAATGAAAGCATTGGTGGTGAATCTACTTTTGTAGATGGGCTAAAGGTATTAGAAGAGTTACGAGAAGAGCAGCCTGAGTATTTTCGCTTGCTGGCTGAGTACGCCATCCCCTTTCGTTTTCACGACAGCGCACATGATATCCGAGAGCACCACCCCGTCATTAATCTAGATAACTTTGGCAATATTATCGAGATCAAATATAATGCGCATCTTGCCGATATCTTTGATTTGCCAAGCGATATCATGCACGACTACTATCTTGCTTATCGAGAGCTGATGGCTCGATTAAAAGACTCACGCTATAAAATTGAGTTAAAAATAACTGCTGGTCAGATGGTCGTCTTTGATAACCGCCGCGTCTTGCATGGACGTAACGCCTTTGATGAAAATGTGGGTGAGCGTCGTCTCAAAGGCTGTTATGTTGACCGCTCAGAATTTAAAAGTCGCCTAAGAACTCTTAAAAGACAACTGGCTTAACAGCTTTTCGGATAACAAACTTAATTCAAATACAAACCGTCTGATACTATCGGCAACACGGCATCAGACGGTTTATGGTTTGACGAGGATTATCACCCCCTTCCCTTTTTTTTCACTTTACCTCTATAGCGCTATATCAAGTGCTTTATGACTTTTCAAATGGTTTTACTATCATCTTGGACAACCTTCTCGCTTTCTGTACGGGCTGTATAGTTTTATGTTATGAACAGTAGCAGCATGGCTAAAAACACCTATGCCAACAAGTAAATCGATAGCGGCAATGCCCAAAATTTTGCGGCTAGCAAGCCTCCTAAGAACCAAAAGATAACTCCGCCTAGCTCGATAGACATGCCTTGTTTGGCAATCATGTTTAGGTGTGCCTCACCCTGATACCAGGTAGAAATCAACACTGTACAGCTCGCCATAGTGATTAAAAGAACACTATTATCGGTAATGCCCAAGCTCGTCGAAATACTGGCTAAGCCAGGTGCTAGTAGCACGCCCACCATAATGGTCAAACTGGCAATACACAGTAAAGTAAAACTGCCTACCGTTTTTAATGAGTTCATGTATGCTCTTGGTCGATGCCATCGGTAGCATATTCAACATAAGCAAAACAACAACAGCGCGACGGTTTCAGCTTTTATGGTTTGAGACGTGACATCAAACATATACCAAATCGTGATGATCATTAGCCAATAGCTAACAACATGGTGACCACTGACAATGATCAAAGCACTATATATTTGCCGTGCAATCAAACAAAAGTTGTGCAATAATAAATTAGATCTATTTGTTTTATGGTTTCTGTAGGCATCCTTAATAATTATTCTATTCACTAAACTGGTCACTGAAGGTGCTGAGCAGGTACATATAAAAACGCTACGTTGTATTGATAAACGCTCGAAATAATAATTTTGGAGAATAATCATGTCATCGAAAAAACACCTAATTACTATCGCTTTTTTTGCTATTACTAGCTTAGTAGCCGTTTCTACTGCTCAGGCCGCGACTGCAACAGGCACCTTTGACGTTAAGCTAACAATCACTTCTTTTTGTTCTGTCGCCTCCACAACAGGCAATCAAAATATTAATTTTGGTACTTATGTGGCCAACACAGCGATAGTAGATATTGCTGAACAATCATCTGCCAATGACATCTCCGTAACCTGCTCTAAGAACACGCCTTATATCGTGAACTTAACACCATCCAATAACAATGAATCAGGCGCTGGCGTTATGACAGGACCTAATAGCGCCACGATTGGTTATCAGTTGACGCAGACAGCAGGCGGTTCTGCTTGGGGTGATACTGGAAACTTAACTAATACTGGTAATGGCGTCTCTGGTATCGGTAATGGATTGGTGATTGCGCCCGATAGCTATAAGGTCTATGCCACAGTAACTTCTACAACGGACGTTGAGCCTGGTGTTTACTCTGACACTGTCGCTGTCAATGTGACTTACTGATAACCATGTTAGGTCACAGGTTACGACACATTGCGATGTGCGGATTTCTTGGAACACTTATATATAGTAGTGGCGCAAGCGCGAGCGGACTACAAGTATCTCCTATCTCCCTCTCGCTACAGAGTCACCAAAATGCCGACGGTTTGACATTGATGAATACAGGCAATGATAGGATCAGTGCACAAATACGTGTGTATCACTGGACACAAGATAGTACGGGTGATCAATTACAGCTATCACGTGGGCTACTTGCCAGTCCGCCGATGCTATCGCTTAACCCTAGTGAACAGCAGCTTGTTCGTATAATCAAAACCAATACGCAAATAAAAAAGGGCGCAGGCGTAGAAGATGCCTATCGTTTATTGATCAATGAGTTGCCTATTGACACGACCAATGAAAAACCTGGGATACAGTTTGTTTTAAGTTACTCTGTGCCAGTGTTTATTCAGCCCAAATTTGTAGAGAAACCTCAGCCGATATTACAGTGGCAGATGCAGACACAGCCTAGTACCAAGCAGATAACCTTGCAGGTGAGCAACAGTGGCAATGCTCATGCCCAGCTCGCCGCACTAGGCTTTGTAGACAAGCATAACAACCGTACTGTTCTTACCAGAGGTTTATTAGGTTACGTATTACCAGGTGCTACCATGACATGGGTGTTCGAGCTGCCACCCACCGTACTCACCACAGGTGGTCAATTTGAGGTGCTTATGAATGGAGATAAAATCATACCCGACATCACGCTATCAGGTATTGCTAACTAACCTGGTGTTATGCATTACTATTACATCTAGTGGCCATGCTGCCAACTCGCTAGTAGATCAAGCTGATCAGCAAAGACTGGCAAAACTTGGTCTAAGTGATCATAGCGATTCATATATAAAGGACGTACGTGCAGAGTTAGATGCAAACGACCCGGATGATGGTCTTGATTTATATCTAGAAGTGACGTTGAATGGCTCGAATGTCGGCTTGGTTCATTTTATTCATTATGATGAGAAATTATGGGCAAGCGCCAATGTATTACGGCATATTGGTTTTTTGCTGCCCCCTAGTACAGTGACACCGCTCTCACTAAGTGATATTCCTGGACTGAGTATCGATTATAATGCTCGCTTGCAAACCGTAACCCTTATAGCGCCCATAGATACTCTAGATATAGAACCATCGGTATATCGCAATTATCGCCCTAAACATTCAACGGCTCATACATCGCCTGGCGTCTTATTGAACTATTCGCTATATGGCACATACGGTGATGATAGTACCCATAGCCTCAATGCTTATACAGAGATGCGAGCATTCAATCAACTTGGAGTGCTAAAAAACACAGCAATCACGGCAGCACAAAGTCATGCTCAAGATGGTTGGCACCATCGTACGGTACGCTTAGATACCAGCTGGCGTCGGTCATTTCCTGATAGTCTGTTGAGTATTCAAGCAGGAGATATGCTGACCAGTGCATTGTCATGGACGCGCCCCACACGTCTAGGTGGTCTACAGATCGGTAGCAATTTTTCGCTGCAACCTTATAAGACAACCACACCGCTACCGTCATTTTTTGGTAAAGCGACGCTGCCGTCAGCAGTAGAACTCTATGTCAATGGACTTAAGCAGTTTGATACCAACGTACCTGCAGGCCCCTTTGAGCTTACCACTGTGCCAAGCTTCGAGGGTGCCGGTATGGCACAACTGGTCGTAACTGATGCGCTAGGTCAAAACCAAACGCTCGATTTTTCGTTGTATGGTACACATCGATTATTGCAAGCAGGGTTATCAGACTGGTCATTTGAAGTAGGCGCTGTCCGTAAAGATTACGGTATTGAGTCCTTTCATTATGCTAAGGATATCGCTGCTAGTGGTACGTGGCGTTACGGTGTAAACAACCGATTCACTGCAGAAACTCATATAGAAGCAACCAAGAATCTCAAAAATGCAGGTATGGGCGGCACATGGCTGTTAGGACGTACCGGTGGGGTTTTGTTTGCGTCGCTAGCGGGTAGCCAAGATACAGTCGATAATGGTATGCAATATAGTGCAAACTATTCTTGGAGTAATCGTCGTATCAATATAGGAGTCGGGATTACTGGTACACAGGGTAACTATCGCGACATTGCTGCCAAATACGGATCCATCCCTATTCATAGAAGCGAGCAGATATCAGCAGGTTATAATACCCAATCTGCAGGAAGCTTTGGTATTGGCTACAATAAAGTCACGTACAATCAGCAGGACTCAATAAAAATTGCGCGTGCCTACTGGAGCAAAAACATAGGCCAGCGTATACGGCTAATTGCCAACCTGAACCACGACTTTCACAATGCTGATAGCAGTGTACTCGTTGGTGCCTCTATATCACTGGGTCAACAGCGCGCAGCAAGTAGCAGTTTGCAACAGCAAGGGCAGCAATCTTTGTTGGTCGCTGATATGGTACAAGCGGCACCCAATACTGGCGGTATGGGCTGGCGCGCGCAATCTCGCTATAGTGCGGACCGTCATGACATACTAGCGGAATTGAACCATCTTGGACGCTATGGACAATTGAAAGCAGGTATAACCTTAAATGAGGATAATCATTCTTTTTATGGCGGTGCGTCAGGTGCTCTGGTTATGATGGGCGGCGGGCTATTTGCATCAAAGAGTATCAATAGTAGCTTTGCCGTTGTCTCTACAAGCGGTGTGGCTGATGTGCCAATCCTATTGCAGAACAGTCCAATTGGCAGAACCAATGATAAAGGATTATTGCTACTATCCCCGCTCAATGCCTATCAGGATAACAAAATAAGCATCAATCCTATGGATTTGCCTGCCAACATGAGAATCGATCAAGTCAGTATGAAAGCAACGCCAGCAGAACAAGTGGGCATGATAGTAAATATAGACATGACACCAGTGAATGCAGCATCTGTCATTCTACAAGACGGTACAGGTAAGCACTTACCGTTAGGTAGTCAGGTAAAGGTAATATCGAACAAAACTGTAAATAATGTAGATACATTAGATGCTGTTGTGGGCTTTGATGGCGAGGTGTATTTAGATATGTTGGGTGAAAAAAATGTACTACACGTCACTACACCTGACGGCAATACTTGCCAAGCGCGCTTTGATTATCAGCATCAGGACAATAATATTCCGCTTATTGGTCCGATCATTTGCAAAGAGGGACAACCATGAAGTCATTATGGCACTGGTGTTATTGGTTGGTTCTACTGATGGGCTGCTGTCTACTGGCTCGCCATGCCAATGCTATTTTGACAGCGGACTGTAACGCAAGTGTCAGCCCTAGCCTCATTGCTATAAGTACAGCGCTCACACCCAGCAACGCTGACGATACCAGTATCAATGCAACGCTAAACTACACCTGTAAGAATACTGACCTGCTGCTTAGTATGAAGGTATCCGTTTGCTTATCAGCTGATGGTGGTGACAATAACCCGAGTGTGATATCGCCGCGATTTTTGAAAAACACTATTAATAACTCTCGCCTAGCCTTTAGTATGACGTTACCAGGAGAGCAGATATGGGGCAATACGTCTGGTTCAGTCTACAAGTCGGTCGTACATACCATCGCCCCCAGAGGTAGTATCTCAGTCGATGTGCCAATCAAGCTGTCTTTATTACCAGGCTATAACAATAACCTTGCCACACAAGGCACATATATCAATAATTTTAATACCAGTGGTACCGCCATTACTTATTCGGACACCTTAGCGCTATTAGCCACCCCTAATTGTATTACCGACATTGGTAAGGAAACAAAGCCCTTACTATTTGGCGTTCAGGCAACAGTAGTCCCTAGCTGCCATATCAATGCAACCTCTGATATCAATTTGGGTAATCAAATGGCCAATCAGACCACTATCGTTGGCAGTCACAATGATGCTATCGACATGACTTGTACAAATGCAGCGCCCTACAATATCGGGCTAGCACCATCAAACGGTGATGCAGCTGGCGCTGGTATGATGAGTGGTACTGGTAGCAATACAGACAAGGTACCTTATCAGTTACGCCGTACTGCAGGTCCTAGTGGCGCCATATGGGGCGACGTAGCAAACGCGAGCGGCAATGGCGTCACTGGTAGTGGGACCGGTACGAGTACTTCTCAGACAGTATACGTCACTGTCCCGAGTACGGATTTTATGCCCGACCAGTACACTGATACGGTAACCATCACCATCAATTACTGACATTCAATACTCACTATCACTATATAAGGTCTTATCCGCTTCTGTTCTAAAACCTTCTGTGCTAACCGTAGGCGCGACACTATGTGAATTAGACTGTGCCTGTATGACTTCCTCTTCTTCACGGAACAATATGTTTTGAGCTTCTTGTTTAAACTCATTATAGTTAATAATGGTGTCTGATTCTCTAACATCAGTTATGACATGGCTGACTTGGATATCTGGGTTCTGTGTGTGTTCTGGGCTAGAAAGCAAAGAGTGGTCATGGCTAATGGTTAAACCAGTCCCCGAATTTGAGGTTTGAGAGATAGTTGATGAGATGCGATAAGAGACAAATGCGGTCACCACTACAAAAATAAGAAAGACGCTGACTATGGTAAACACAGTGCTTCGTCGTTTATTGGTATTTGTAGGAGACAACATGCTGGTAGGTCGATTTATACCTTTACTACCTGAATTCTCTAAGCTGTCCATAAGTAAGTACCAAATCAGTCCATATGATTGACGGTTTTCTAATCGCCTTATATGTATAATAATATGGTATTTTTGTTACATTGCAATGTCTTTTGGTACAAATGGACAAGATTATATGACCGATGGCACTAAAGTGTCAGTTTTTTACAATGCTTTTAATAGATCTAGAAAATAGCGGTTAGATGGTGTCAGTTGCTAGATAGAATGTTATAGGATGATGATAGATACCAACACGATGCTACATAACTACATACTGAGTTAATCATTGGTCTCGCGGTATAGTGTGGTCTGTGACTCTTCCCTGAAATCCTCATAAGTGATGGCTGCCTCAGCCTCTAAGGTAGTTACATCGCTGGCAAGCTCTTCCTCTACTTCATCGCTCATGGATATGTTTTGCATATCGTCATCTGGAGTGCTTTGCTGTATAACTGGTACTAGCGCGTCGTCGTCAGAGCTAGGTGCTGTGGTAGGTGCTGCTTCTGCGCTGTTGTCGAGACTACGATCAGCCTCAGATGTAGAGGTTGATAATACACCTGTGAATATGAGTGTGAGCACTATTATAGCGATCAGTAATGAGCCAAAAATCATACCAATGATGATAGGTTTTTTATTACTTGTGGTCGTACTCTGTGAGGGTGCTGTCTCTGCGATATGTGGTTCTGATGATGTGCCTTCAGTATCCGAATCCTCATCAGTAAAAGAAGTATCTGTCTCCTCATTATCGTCTACATACTGATCGTCCAAGCCAGTATCGAGGCGCTGGGTTTCCGTATAATTATTCTTGCTCAGAGTGTTGCTTTTAAGAGTACCACTAAGCGCATCTGTACTCGGTCGACTGATCTGGGACAGTGCGTTTTGATTTGAAAAATCAAAGGTAGCGTTTGTTGTTTTGATATCTACTGGTTCTAAAACTTGCGCTTGATCGCTATTGTCTTCTTCAAAGAGTAGTAGCTCTGTTGCACTCAAAGGCTCAAAAGCAGGTAGCTTATTTGCCGTGTTCAGTGGTTTTAACTTATCTGTGTCACTTATGTTTTCGTCATCTTCAGTGCTCTTAACACGGCTAATAAAACGCTCATAGATATCGTTTTTGGTACGCTTACGCGACTTTTCTTGCACCAGTTTGGCCAACTCTTCATCAAAGTCAGTACCGATGTTTTTTTTGTCGTCGCTCATAGAATAACACCAAGCCAGTTTATTCAGCTGGCAGTAAATGATTGCTAAGATGAATGATAATTTTCTTGCTAAAATGTAACAGCAGCATTAGTTCTCAATATAGTTGCTCACACTCCTATCTTCAAGCACAATTTGTGCGATATCACTAATATTATGCGTATCATCTCAAATAATTGCATACACATCTATTCAGACAACACCTTATGAAGACCACATATATCATGATAGGCTCGATAATATGGATTTAAAACAGCTCAACGCCTTTATTGCGGTCGCAGATTTGCGTAGCTTTAGTGCTGCTGCGACACAAACAGGGTTATCGCAGCCAAGTTTGAGCCGCCTACTCAAGCAGCTTGAAACCGATATTGGTGTGGTGCTGATTGATCGCTACCACAGACCTCTACATCTGACTGAAGCGGGCAATTTTTTTTACGATAAGATAAGCACCATACTGACAGAAATCGAGACCGTGACCAGTATGACCCAGCGCTTATCTGCGCCGAGTACTGCGCTCAATATTGGGTTTGTGCCCTCAGTGCTATATGGTCTACTACCTGAAATCATCGCCAAGTTAAAACAGTCTGACCCTGATATTGAGGTTAATCTAAAAGATATTAGCTCATATCAGCAGATGGACGCACTCAAATCTGGTGACATTGACGTTGGTTTTGGGCGTTTTGCGCATCAAGATCCTTGGATTCAGCAAATACTACTGCGTCATGAACGCTATGTGGTTGCACTACCCAAGTCACATCCTCTTGCCTATGTGGAGGAACAGCGGTTGATAGATCTGGCAAACAACCGCTTGATTTTATATCATCAAACGCACTTACCGATAGCAACCACAGTAACGTCCGCGCCACACGCTAGTAGTTATTCAGACAACACTCATTTAGATAAACCAGTTAAAGATACAGGCGAGCAACTTGCATCTAATGAGCCAATCACTGAACCTTTGCTACATTTATTTGCACAGTACGGCATATCTCCGTATATGACGACGACAGTAAGTGACTTACAAGTAGCACTAGGTTTGGTCGCGGCTGGAGAAGGCATTACCTTGGTGCCTGCCAGCTTAAAAACCGTACGTACCGAACAAATAAGCTACCAGCGTTTGGTGCACGAAAATGTCACCTCCCCTATCTACCTACATACTCTCAAAGATTTTGTCCACCCAAGTATTTCTAATTTATTAGACGCCATCTATCAAGTATACGAGCAGCGAGGCATTACTTACCGACCGCAAAAGTTTGTCTCTCAAGCTTAAATGAGCAGATATCCAATAGATATTGTGTTATAAAGTACCGCTGAAAAATAAACACTCACTAATGCTTGATATTAGCGAGTGATTATGCTAACCAAAAAGAATGGCAATGCAAACAAATAGTAATAACTATCACTATTAATAAATAGAATAATCATTCTCCTGAAGCGTACTGGTGTGCTAAAGTCGATACAAGACTAATCGTTTTAGAGAAAATAACTCATAAATCGGTTGTCTACTGATCATTGGCAAGCTGACACAGGTAAGTGATAATTTGCCGTTTTAAACATTTAGAGGTATTCATGACCACACAACCACTCAATAACCCAAATACCACTGACGATACGGTCACAGCACAGCAAGAAGGCTTTAGTTGGCGCATCTTTGGTCCTGGTATTTTAATGGCGACCGCTGCAATCGGTGGCTCGCATCTGATTTCGTCAACACAGGCTGGTGCCATATATGGCTGGCAGCTTGCAATCATGATTGTTTTGGCCAATGTTTTTAAGTATCCGTTTTTTCGCTTTGCAACGGATTATGTCTACGATACTGGTGAGAGCTTAATTGCAGGCTACGCCAAACGCTCAAAGCTATATCTATGGGTATATTTTATTCTCTCTATCCTATCGGCGGTCATTAGCACTGGTGCGGTCTCACTGATTGCGGCAGTAATTTTGGGCTTTATGCTACCCGCCTCCCTTGGACTATCGACGATGGCGTTGTCTCTCATCATCGTTGCGGTCTCTTGGTTCTTTTTGATAGCCGGTCACTATAAGCTACTCGATGGCGTCACCAAGTGGATCATGATTGCACTTACGACAGCGACTATCGCAGCGGTTATCATTGCTGCTGGCAAGCCTACCGTGATGGCAGTAGATTTTGTTGCCGCCTCTCCTTGGAATTTGGCGACATTAGGCTTTATTGTGGCGCTAATGGGCTGGATGCCTGCACCGCTTGAATTTGCAGCGATTACCTCTATGTGGACTTCTGCCAAAGTTAAAACAGATCACACGACCCACAGCCAAGGCTTACTTGATTTTAATGTGGGTTATGCGGTTTCAGCAGTTTTGGCGTTGTTTTTCTTATCATTAGGTGTGTTTGTCCAGTATGGCTCAGGACAAGAGATTGAATTGGTTGGCGGCGCGTATATCAACCAGCTGATTAATATGTATACCGCAACCATCGGTGAATGGTCGAGACTACTGGTCGCTTTTGTCGCCTTTATGTGTATGTTTGGCACGACCATCACCTGTGCTGATGGTTATGGACGCGCCAATGCTGAGTGCTGGCGTTTGCTCAAAGGTGAGAGTGAGATCAATAAAAAGCAGATCGCATTTTGGACGACTTATGCCATCGGTGGCGGGCTAGTGATTATTACCTTCTTCACAGGACAATTAGGCGCTATGCTTAAATTTGCCATGATATCGGCATTTGTCTCTGCACCTATCTTTGGTTGGTTGAATTACTCACTGGTCAAAAAGCATAAGAAACTATCAGCAGGTATGAACGCACTGTCTATTGCAGGTTTGGTATTCTTAGCAGGTTTTGCATTGCTGTTCTTAGCAAACTTAGCAGGTCTATTCTCTTAAACTAAGATTTGTAGTCTCGCTCAAATAAAAGCCCTGATAGCTTAGCTATCAGGGCTTTTTTGATGATTAATTCTTAGCGGATAAAGAATATCGGCTTAGTAATTGTAACTAAATGTAAAATATAAATAATGATTAAACATGGTTGTTTGAGTAATATGAATACTTATCCTAGCAGATCACCAATATATACATAATGCTATTTATATTATGAATAATATTAAAAAATTTAATATATATTTTTATTTATTATAATCAATAATTCTATTAGTAAGATTTTTATAAGTTAATAATTGAGTATAATCAGTCACAACAACGATAATACTTTCTCTATCTGCAAGGATACTAGCATGACAACTTCTTCAGCAGGCGCACGCTTTCGCAGTGCACTCACTCAAAAAAACAACAACAATCAACCATTACAGATTGCAGGCGCTATCAACGCTTATACAGCGATGATGGCCACCCAAGTCGGTCATCAAGCGTTGTATCTCTCTGGTGCTGGCGTCGCAAACGCGTCATTTGGTCTACCTGATCTTGGTATGACTAGCCTTGATAACGTATTAGAAGATGCTCGCCGTATCACTGACGCAGTCGATACGCCACTACTAGTCGATATTGATACGGGTTTTGGCGGCGCATTCAATATTGCCCAAACCATCAGAAAGATGGAAAAAGCAGGCGTCGCGGCAGTACATATCGAAGACCAAGTGGCACAAAAACGTTGTGGTCATCGCCCAAATAAAGAAATCGTCAGCATCTCAGAAATGGTAGATCGTCTAAAGGCGGCATTAGACGCAAAAACGGATCCTGATTTTGTGATCATGGCACGTACTGATGCATTATCAGTTGAAGGTCTCGACGCTGCGGTTGAACGTGCTGTTGCGTTCCAAGAAGCTGGTGCAGATATGATTTTTGCTGAGGCCTTAACCGATATCGAGATGTATCATAAGTTCACTGATGTATTAGATATTCCAGTATTGGCAAACATGACAGAGTTTGGTCAGACCGATCTATATACCACTGATCAGCTCTATAGTGTGGGTGTCGAGATGGTGCTATATCCGCTATCAGCGTTTCGCGCTATGAACAAAGCCGCACTGAACGTTTATCAGCATTTACTCAATGACGGCACGCAAGACAAAGTCGTCGATACCATGCAGACTCGCATGGAGCTTTATGATTTCTTAAACTATCATGAGTTTGAGCAGACATTAGACAAGCTATTTGCTGGTAACAAGTAACCAATGATTGGTTGTTAGCAACGCTGAGAAGATAAATTACCTCTGGGTGTTTTATCTTCTTGAAATTCGTATTCATTTACCTTTAGGTTATTTATGTCATTGTTTACTTCCCATACAGCGCTTAAAGCGACACTACTCAGTAGTACACTTGCGGGGCTGCTACTCATCACTGGCTGTGATAAAACGCCAGAAACCGTCGATAACGTTGACACGACTACCAGTGAAACAAACGATACTGCTGTGACCCAAGCTGCGCCATCGAACGCTGTCTCTCAAGATGACTTGATCATGACGACGATTACGCTAGATACCGTCAACAGCCTATTGTTTTCACCAATCATTAATAGCGGCGCGCTCAGTGAAGAGCAAGTCAGCTGCCTCGAGTCACGGGACAAAGACTTGGGCAAAGCCGAAGTCGATCGTTTTTATAAGAGTCAGTTTACCGATGCAGAGTTAAAAGAGTTAGATGACTTTTATACGTCGGATGTAGGGAAAAAACTGCTTGCTTTTGGCAATGAGCAATTGCGCGTCATGAATGGCGAAGAGGTGGCAACGCCAATGGCTGACCCTACTCCAGAAGAAATGACTGAGATTCAGACATTTATGGAGTCGCCACTGGGTGCCAAGTATATGAAGATCAACAATGCAGAAGGTGAAGGCAGTGCAATGGAAGTCTTAAATGACCCTATTGAAGCTGAATTTGAGCGTTGTAACGTCGATTTAGACGGTCCACAGCCTGCATAACGCTGGACTGGCGCTATAGTCAGTCATTGACCAATAAATTTATTATTAGAAACACCGTTTTCACTCAAAAAAGCTACCAACAAAAGGAATGTAAACATGGCAGCACAAAAAGAACTTTCAGGCGCAGGTCTACGTGGACAAGTCGCTGGTAAAACCTCTCTATCTACCGTTGGCAAATCAGGATCTGGTCTGACCTATCGCGGTTATGATGTATCAGAGCTGGCAGATAAATGTATTTTTGAAGAAGTAGCGTATTTGCTGTTATACGGCAACTTGCCTACTCAAAGCGAGCTTGATGCCTATCAAGTCAAACTCAAAAGCCTGCGTGGCCTACCACAAGCGTTAAAAGACGTGCTTGAACGTATCCCAGCTGATGCGCATCCAATGGATGTGCTACGTACAGGTTGCTCTATGCTTGGCAACCTTGAGACTGAAACCGATTTTGCTCAGCAAAACGATCAAACTGACCGTATGCTGGCGGCCTTCCCATCGATTATCAATTATTGGTATCGCTTTACCCACGACAATGTACGTATCGAGACTGATACAGATGATGCCACTATTGGCGGACATTTCTTACATTTGCTCAAAGGCGAAAAACCAAACGAGCTACACGAAAAAGTGATGAACGTCTCGCTTATCCTTTATGCAGAGCATGAGTTTAACGCGTCGACCTTTACCGCTCGTGTGTGTGCATCTACTTTATCTGACATTCATTCTTGTATCACTGGTGCAATCGGTTCACTACGCGGTCCATTGCATGGCGGAGCGAATGAAGCGGCGATGGATATGATTGAAGGCTTTAACTCACCTGATGAAGCCGAAGAAGAAATGATGGGTATGCTGGCTCGTAAAGACAAAATCATGGGCTTTGGTCATGCGATCTATAGCGAGTCAGATCCACGTAACGTGGTGATTAAAGGCTGGGCTGAGAAGCTAGCTGCGGACGTTGGTGATGAAGTGCTATACCCAGTATCGGTACGCTGTGAAGAAGTGATGTGGCGCGAGAAGAAGCTATTCTGTAATGCTGATTTCTTCCATGCTTCTGCCTATCACTTCATGGGTATCCCAACCAAACTGTTCACCCCTATCTTTGTCTGTTCACGTCTGACTGGTTGGGCAGCCCACGTGTTTGAGCAACGTGCCAATAACCGTATCATTCGCCCAAGTGCAGAATATACGGGTGAAGAGCTGCGTCCAGTACCAGAGATGAGTGCGCGTTAAGTTGATTTCTTTTGAGTAGCTATTGTTACGTACTTACTATCAGCTAGCGGCAGTGCTAGCTGATATAGGTATGATGATTGAGCCTTGCTATGAGTTTTTCAGGTTTAATCGTCATACGCTATCTTTTTTATAGACCATACCCTTTTAATTTTCAATATCGCTTCTTTAGCAAAGCCTACGCAAACGATGATTTTGCTAAAGGAATGACTTTTTATCTAATATCGACGTTTAACTATTTATTAAAATTAGCCAACAGCCAAGGTGACTTATGGACAACGCCCTCGTACAACCTATGAACGATGAATTCAAAAAACCGCTTCCTGATACTGACCTTTACTACTTTGACACCCGCGAAGCGGTCGAGAGTATCGAAGAAGGCGCTTATGATAAGCTACCATTCTGCTCAAAAGTATTGTGTGAAAACCTAGTACGCCGTTGCCCACCAGAAGAATTAACCGATGCGCTAAAGCAGCATATCGAAGGCAAGCAAGACTTGGACTTTCCTTGGTATCCTGCCCGCGTGGTCTGTCATGATATCTTGGGTCAGACTGCTTTTGTTGATTTGGCAGGCTTGCGTGATGCTATCGCTGAGCAAGGCGGTGACCCGTCTAAAGTAAACCCTATCGTACCAACTCAGCTTATCGTTGACCATTCATTGGCCGTTGAGCATGCAGGCTTTGAAGACGATGCATTTGAGAAAAACCGCGCGATTGAAGAGCGCCGCAACGATGACCGTTTTCACTTTATTAACTGGTGTCAGTATGCCTTTGACAATGTAAACGTCGTACCGCCTGGTAACGGCATCATGCATCAGATCAACCTAGAGAAAATGTCACCTGTCGTACAGGTCGTGCGCAATAAAGCCGGTGAAGAAGTCGCGTTTGCTGATACCTTGGTTGGTACTGACAGCCATACACCGATGGTCGACGCCCTAGGTGTGATCTCAATCGGTGTTGGCGGTCTAGAAGCCGAAAGCGTCATGTTAGGTAACCCATCATATATGCGCCTGCCTGATTACGTTGGTGTTAAATTAACAGGCAAATTGCAAAAAGGCATTACCGGTACGGATTTGGTACTGGCGATGACTGAGTTCTTACGTGATGCAGGTGTGGTCTCTACCTATATTGAATTCTTTGGTGAAGGTGCTCGTCAGCTGACTGTTGGTGACCGTGCCTCAATCTCTAATATGACGCCTGAATATGGCGCCACTGCCGCGATGTTCTATATCGATGAGCAAACCACTGACTATCTACGACTGACTGGTCGTAGTGAAGAGCAGATTAAACTGGTTGAGCAGTATGCCAAGCAGACAGGCCTATGGGCTGACGGCATGGAAAAAGCGGAGTATGCACGTGTACTTGAGTTTGATTTGTCATCAGTAGGTCGTAATATGGCAGGACCGTCGCGTCCACATGCCCGCGTATCGACCGATGATTTGGTTGCCAAAGGCATCGCCCACGCGCCTGATCAAAAGCTACCAGAGCCAAAAGATGGACTCATGCCAGATGGCGCAGTAATTATCGCTGCGATCACCAGCTGTACTAATACTTCAAATCCACGCAACATGGTGGCTGCGGGTCTCGTTGCTCGTAACGCCAATGCCAAAGGTCTATTACGTAAGCCTTGGGTGAAGTCATCCTTAGCACCTGGCTCAAAAACGGTCAAGATGTACTTAGAAGAAGCAGGCTTGATGCCAGAGTTGCAAGAAATTGGCTTTGATGTAGTCGGCTTTGCTTGTACGACGTGTAACGGTATGAGCGGTGCGCTAGACCCTGATATCGAAAAAGAAATCATCGAAAATGATTTATTTACCACGGCAGTGCTATCTGGTAACCGTAACTTTGATGGTCGTATCCATCCGTATGCCAAGCAAGCATTTTTGGCATCACCGCCACTGGTAATTGCTTATGCCATCGCTGGTAACATCCGCTTTGATATCGAAAAAGATGTACTGGGTCAAGATATGGATGGCAACGACGTCTATCTAAAAGACATCTGGTTCGATGATGAAGAGGTCGATGCCATCGTTGCTGCTGCCGTGAAGCCTGAGCAGTTCAATGCCGTCTATATCCCAATGTTTGATGAAGCCAAAAAAGACACTGGCAACGCGCTAAGTCCATTGTACGACTGGCGTGAGATGACCACGTATATCCGCCGTCCACCGTATTGGGAAGGCAAAATGGCTAAGAAAAACAAACTGACAGGCCTGCGTCCACTTGCTGTCCTTGGTGATAACATCACAACCGATCATATGTCACCATCGAATGCCATTCTTGGTACGTCCGCTGCTGGCGAGTACTTAGACACGATGGGCTTGCCTGCTGAGGACTATAACTCATATGCGACCCATCGCGGCGACCATTTAACTGCGCAACGTGCCACCTTTGCCAATCCTAAACTATTGAACGAAATGGTACGTGATGAAGATGGCGAGGTAATCCAAGGCTCTTTGGCTCGCGTAGAGCCACAAGGTCAAGTCATGCGCATGTGGGAAGCGATTGAGACCTACATGAACCGTGAGCAGCCACTTATCATCATCGCAGGTGATGGCTATGGTCAAGGCTCAAGTCGCGATTGGGCTGCAAAAGGGGTACGTCTCGCTGGCGTAGAAGCCGTCGTTGCTGAAGACTTTGAGCGTATTCATCGCCAAAACTTAGTCGGTATGGGCGCTCTACCGCTACAGTTTGAGGAAGGTGTGACTCGCCATACGCTGAATATCGATGGCACGGAAACCTTTGATGTCACAGGTGAGGTCTCAGCTGGCGGGCTCATGACTTTAACCATTCATCGTAAAGATGGTAGCACTACTGAAACATCTATCATCTGCCGCCTAGATACGGCTGATGAAGTCAAAATGTACAATGCTGGCGGTATGCTACAACGCTTTGCCAAAGAGTTCATCGAAGGTACATTAGATATTGTTTAGGTTCTACAAAATTTGAATCACATAAGAACCGATGCTTTATAGTTTTTTATATGGCATCGGTTTTTTCGTTGATAATAATGGATATTTGTATGATATTTTATAGAGGTTATTACTAAGAGAAATTCTATGAAAACTATCAGTTTTTCTAAAGCGAACAAAGACCTTGAAGCGGTCTTAGATACTGTAAATTGTAATGATAACCTGATCACTATAGGTCGTCAAAACAATAAGGGTGCAGTTATCATGTCGCTTGCTCATTACAATGGCTTGATGGAAACACTCTACTTATTAAGGTCACCTGTTAATAGTTCACATTTAGCTGAGTCTATTCAACAGTATAGTGCGGGTCAAGTTAGGGTACATGGTCTTAAGAATAATACCTCATATTAAATCAGCTCTCACCTCTTTTACTATGATTTCTGGTAAGCTATCTCAGGATTAGATAGTCAACTTGAGTTTGATAAATATGATTTGGAGTAGTAATGCATAAAATTAAAGAATTACACATAAAGAACTATAAATCATGCCAAGAAACAAAGATAACTCTTGAAAACTATACGCCTTTGGTTGGATATAACAACGCTGGTAAATCAAATATTCTAAAGTGTGTGGATACTTTAGTACGTGGAAAAGGTCAAAATGAATCAAGCTTTTTTGACAACACAAAACCTATCGAAATTATTGCATTACTAGAAGGTTTAAATGACAACTCTCTACAACATTTAAGCCAACGACAAATCACTAGCCTTGAGCCACATATTGAAGAAGGGTCATTATATGTTAGATTTTTTCAAGAAAAACCTGGTATTGGAAAAAACTCTGTTGTAATGGGTATACAGAAACCTTCAGAACTACAGCTTGGTGTGTGGATAAATCCTAATGGATTACCACAAGCAATAACCACATTATTTCCTGAGCCAACTTTCATAAATTCGATGGAAGATTCAGCAGAGGATGTTTCTAAGTTCAAAGCCAGCAATACAATAGGCAAGCTCATTGCTCACCTACAAACAGAAATTATAAATTCTAAAGCAACAGAGATAAATAGTGCTCTTGAAGTAGTGGGGAAAAAACTAAATTTAAATGGTAGTGAAAGACTGCATGAGTTATCTAATTTTGATTCCTCCATAAATGACAAAATTGGTGATTTCTTTCCGGGGTTATCATTAAATATTGATATACCAACTCCAAGTATTGCAGATTTGTTTAAACAAGGAACAATCAAAGTTAGGGAAGTTGGCACAGCAAGACAGTCCGACTTTATCGATATGGGTCATGGTTCACAGCGTGCTATTCAAATGACATTGATTAGACATTTAGCAGAAATAACAAAAGATGTAGCCAAGCAAGGAAAGACATACTTTTAATTGATGAACCAGAGTTATTTTTACACCCACAAGCAATTGAGTTATTACGATCTTCTCTTAAACTCCTTTCTGACAGAGGGTATCAAATTATATTCTCTACACATTCACCTTATATGATTGAACAATCAGATATACCGATTACGAATATTATTAGAAAGAATAATAATGGAACTATAGTAACTACAAGACTAAAAGAAGCTCTTGAACAAACCTTACTTGATAATGACTCACAAGCTAGACTGCTATTCGATACCTATAATCTTGGACAAATATTATTTTCTGATAAGATTTTAATAGCTGAAGGAGCTACGGAAAAAACAGTACTGCCAGCTCTTTTCAATAGTGTGACTGGAAAGACTCTAGGAGAACATAAACTTGCTCTAGTCATTGCAAGTGGAGCAAACAATATTCCAAATATGATAGACATACTTGAGAAGATGGGAATAGCCACCAAAGCTCTAGCTGACTTAGATTTCGCATTTACAGGCGCAATAAAACAAAACTTAATAGAAAAACAAAATACCTCTATTGAAGAGTGTTTAAATATTATAGAGAAAATTCAATCAACGCATGGTTTTGAACTAAAAGGTCGCCACCCTTGTAAAAATAAAGACTTTAAAGCCAGTGACGTTTATGAGCTAATGGCAGCCGAAAGCGATGCCACTATTCATATTAATAATATAAGAAAAACCATGAAATCTCATTCTATTTGGGTTTGGTCTAAAGGCGCCATAGAACCACACTTATGCTTGGAAAGTAAGAAAAGCGAAAACTGGCTTCAGTTTAGACAAAAATTAGCTACAGATCCTATTGAAAGTTGTGTACATGATTTAGGCGAGATTAGAGACTTTTTCAATTGGTGTATAAGCTGATAGTTTTAAGAGTAAAACTCTTTATTGATATATCTAATAATAGTAAAAAGGACAGCCAATAATGACCCGATCTGATATTGAATCAAAACCCTCTTTTGCCCCGCAACTATCCGTTCCGGCTACCTATATGCGCGGTGGCACCTCAAAAGGGACGTTTTTTAAATTGTCTGATTTACCTGAGCGCTGCCAAGTCGCTGGCGAGTCACGTGATCAATTTTTGCTACGTGTTATCGGTAGCCCAGATCCTTACGGTAAGCAGATTGATGGTCTAGGAAATGGTAGCTCTAGTACATCAAAAACGGTTGTTTTATCGGCTTCTGACAGACCGGATCACGATGTGAATTATCTGTTCGGTCAGGTCAATATCGCAAAGCCTATGATTGATTGGGCGGGAAACTGTGGCAACTTAACCGCAGCCGTTGGTGCCTGTGCCATTAATATGGGTCTGGTGGACGCTGGCAAGATTGCTAACAGCATCGATGACAACGCAGATAGCGGTATGTGCGAAGTCCTTATCTGGCAAGAGAATATCGGTAAAACCATTATCGCCCATGTCCCAGTTTATAAAGACGCAAACGACAAAGTACAGGTTCAAGAGACAGGCGACTTTGAATTAGATGGCGTGACCTTCCCAGCTGCTGAAGTCAAAATTGAGTTTATCGACCCTGTAGATGCCACTAGCGATATGTTCCCTACTGGCAACTTGGTCGATGACTTCGATGTGACGAGCTGCGGTCTACATTCTGACAGCGTCAAAGCTACTTTTATCAGCGCTGGTATCCCAACCATCTTTATGAAAGCGGAAGATTTGGGCTTTACGGGTACTGAGTTGCAAGGCGACATCAATAGCAACAGCGAGCTACTGGCCAAGCTTGAGATGATTCGCGCTACAGGTGGCGTGGCAATGGGGCTATTCAAAGACATAAGTGAAGCACAAACCAGCCAACACATTCCCAAACTCGCATGGGTTGGTAACGCACAGAGCTATACCGCCTCTAGTGGTAAATCGGTCGATGGAAGCGAGATTGATTTGGTCGTACGTGCCATGAGTATGGGGCAATTGCATCATGCCATGATGGGCACAGCAGCCGTCGCCATTGCTGCCGCGGCAACCACGCAAGGTACACTGGTCAGTCAAGCAGCTGGTGGCAGTCAATCTGAACAGCAACTTAGCGAGGTACGTTTTGGTCATCCATCAGGTACATTGCTCGTTGGCGGAAAAACAGAACTGGTCAATGGGCGCTGGCAAGCAAAAAAAGTGTCGATGAGTCGCTCAGCAAGGCGTATCATGGTGGGCGAAGTTTTTGTGCCAGCGGATGCGTTTTAAGCGCAGTCATGGCTTATTTCAATTGACGATAGAGTGTTATGCCGACATCTCCCCAGCCTCGCCGTGTGCAATTAGATAAAAAACCGCCCGTGGAAAAGAAAGAGCGGCGGGCGCTACTATGGGATATCCTCAAAAAACTGGCGGTATTTGCTGCACCCTACCGCCTGCTTATCATTGCCACATTAGCACTGACAGTCCTTGGCTCTTTTACCGCACAGGTCAATGCATTTGTGCTGCGTTATACCGTGGATACGCTGACCGAAATTGCCACGCTTTCCGAGCCGTGGCAGGCAGGTCTGCGTATGCTCGGGATTATCAGTGCGGTGCTTTTGACCAAAGAGATATTGTCGATATTTATCTCTTTTGGTCAGCGGTTTTTTGGTGAAAAAATTCGTATTAACTTGTCGCGCGATTTGTCGCAAAAAATCATTGAGCGCATCCTCACCTATCGAATGGCATTTTATACCAGTAGTGAGAACGACAGTGGCAAACTGCAAACCCGTATTGACTATGGTGTTAACAGTCTTACCAGCTTGGTGCAAAACTTCTTTATCGATATGCTACCGCTATTTGCCAATGCGATTGTGGCACTTATCATCATGTTCTCGACCAATTTTTGGGTTGGCATGGTTGGCCTTGTTATCATACCCATTTACTTCTTTATCAGCCAAAAACAAGCCAAGCGTCTGCAAGGATTTCGTCGGCAGATGCGCGGGTTTCGAGAAGCCAAAAGCGGTTTGGTGATTTCTTTGATTAATTCGATCAGTGTGGTGAAATCTTTTGTCCGTGAGTCCATTGAGGCTGAAAAGCACTTAACCATTCAAAAGGAAATGACCGACAACCAGCTGCGCATTCGCAGTATCGGCTTTGTTTATGACGCCATTAAAACCTTTATCGAACAGATTGGTGTGGTAGTTATCATCTTGCTCACTGCTTATTTTGTGCTACAAGGTGAGATGACCATTGGCATGATTTTGTTTCATGTCATGCTGTTTCAAAATGTTGCCGCCCCTATCCGTCAATTGCACCGTATCTACGACCAGATCAATAATGCATTGACCTATGCCGAAGGGTTTTTTGATATTTTAGAAGACGATAAACAAGTCGAAAACATTGCTGGTATCAGTAGCGAAAACCTCAAAGGCCATATTGAACTCAAGAACGTCGATTTCACTTATCCAAATGGCACACAAGCGCTAAAGGACGTCAGCTTTACTATCAAGCCCAACCGTATCACGGCACTGGTTGGTCTCTCAGGTGCTGGCAAAAGCACCATTATTAATCTGCTAGTCAAGTTCTACGCCCCAGACGCTGGCACGATCTGTCTAGATGGGCATGATTTGGCTGACTGTGATACCCATGAGCTGCGTCAGCGCATCGGTTTAGTACTACAGAGCAATCATATTTTTTCAGGGACGATTAGTGAAAATATCCGCTATGGCAATATGAATGCCAGCGAAGATGAAATTATCGTGGCTGCAAAAAAAGCCTCTATACACGAGCAAATTATAGGGTTAGCTGATGGCTATGAGAGCACTGCCAAGTCCCTATCAGGTGGTCAACAGCAGCGTATCGCGCTGGCAAGGATGTTTTTAAAAGATCCGCCTATTGTGTTTTTGGATGAGCCGACGGCCAGTCTCGACGCTATCGCCAGTCAACAGGTCAAAAAAAGCTTAGATCTCATCAAAAAAGACCGTACCGTCATCATGGTCTCACACAATATTGCTCAAATCATCGATGCCGATGATTTGGTCGTGATAGAAAATGGTGAAGTGGTTGAGACAGGTACGCACGAAGCGCTCTATGCTCAGCGCGGTAAGTATTTTGAGATCTTTAGCGCCATGTCTGATAGCCTAAACTTAGATAAGATTAGCCAAACCCTCAATGGTTAGGCATGGTGAATGCCTGTCTAAATCGTTATAATGCCCCTATTTTACCGCCTATTGCCAGAAGCTAGACCATTATGAATTGTGAATTTTCTCTAAAAACCTTTGACGAGCTGACCTCAGTTGATCTTTATCATATCCTAAAAGCACGCTCTCAGGTCTTTGTCGTCGAACAAAACTGCGCCTATCAAGATATGGATGAGGTCGATTTTGATTGCTTGCACCTTATTGCCCATCAAAACGTAGCGTTAGTAGGCTATTGCCGCATTATTCCGCCCGAATTTAATAAACTAAAATCAAATTTATCGGTCGCTGATCCTGCCATCAAAACCAACCACACTACTATGCCAGCCATTGGTAGGGTGCTCGTACTGTCCGAGCATAGAGGTGATGGTCTAGCACGGCAGATGATGACACAAGCCATTGCCCACTGCCGTAAAAAATATGGCAAAAAACGCCCGATTATCATCTCGGCACAGGTTTACTTGCTAAGTTTTTATGAGTCTTTGGGCTTTGTACCCGAAGGCGAGCATTATCTCGAGGACAATATCGAACATGTCAAAATGGTGCTATATGTTGCTAAGAAAAACAAAATCAAAAAAGAGAGCACGGATACCGCATCAACCACGACCAAAGTTTTGAGTTTTCTGCTATTTATTATAGCGGCGCTATTTATTTTAGGGTTACTGTATCTCATGATTTAAACGGCTGATAATGTCTTAATTTTTAACACAATTCAAATTGGTTGTTCCATATTGAGTGTGCTACTTTTAAATGGCGATGGCTTTAAAAGGATAACCAGAATCATTGGTTAATAAAGCGGCACACTCAAGGAAGAGGACACAACCATGTCAAACGACCATTCAAATACAAAAAACGCGACGGTAGAGAGCAACGTCCGTCCGGAATACGACGTTGAAATCCAAAAAATTGCCGATTATGTGCTTAATTATTCAATAGATGACGAGTCACCAAACGCTGCTGAGGCATGGAACACTGCACGTCACTGCCTGATGGACACTATCGGCTGTGGCCTACTGGCGCTGCGCTTTCCTGAGTGTACCAAGCACTTAGGCCCTAATTGCCCCGACCAAATAACACCGCATGGCGCGCGCGTTCCTGGTACGTCTTATCGGCTAGACCCAATCAAAGCCGCTTTTGATATCGGCTGTATCGTACGCTGGCTTGACTATAACGATACGTGGCTCGCTGCTGAATGGGGCCATCCTTCCGATAATTTAGGTGGTATCTTGGCAGTCGCGGACTATATTAGTCAAAAAAATATCAGCCAAGGACAAGCGCCGCTCACAATGAAAACTGTGCTTGAGGCGATGATCATGGCGCATGAAATTCAAGGCGTACTCGCACTTGAAAACTCATTCAACCGTGTGGGCCTGGATCATGTGTTTTTGGTCAAACTGGCTTCCACTGCGGTAGTTGCCAAACTCTACCAGCTACCCCGTGAGCGCATCATGGCAGCCATCTCGCAAGCCCTCGTTGATGGTCAGGCACTGCGCACCTATCGCCATGCCCCCAACGCTGGTAGCCGAAAATCATGGGCAGCCGGTGATGCAACCAGTCGTGCAGTACGCCTAGTAGATATCACCGCGCGCGGCGAGATGGGTATCCCAGGCGCATTAACTGCACCGCAGTGGGGATTTTATGATGTGCTATTCAGCCATACCAATCAGGATCTGGCCACAAAGCCCCAAGACGAGCGCCGTTTTACCTTTCAGCGTGATTTTGGCAGTTACGTGATGGAAAATATTTTATTCAAAATAAGCTTTCCTGCTGAATTTCACGCCCAGACCGCTTGTGAAGCAGCGGTCATTTTGCATCCACATGTCAAAGGCCGAGTGGATGATATCGAAAAAATCGTTTTGACCACGCATGACTCAGCGATTCGCATCATCTCGAAAGAAGGCGCGCTTGCCAACCCAGCCGATCGCGATCACTGCTTACAATATATGGTAGCCGTGCCATTATTGACAGGTGATCTAATGGCGGAGCACTACGAGAACGACTATCACGAGGAGCATCTATCCATTGATGAGCTACGCGGCAAAATGGTAGTAGAAGAAAACGTACAGTACTCAAAGGACTATCATGATCCCAGTAAGCGCTCTATCGCCAATGCCATTCAAATATTTTTTGCAGATGGTAGCAGCACAGAAAAAGTTGCCATTGAATATCCTATCGGTCATAAACGCCGACGCGCCGAAGGCATTCCTGTATTAGAGGCAAAATTCCGTGCCAGTCTGGCAACTCGCTTTGTCGACAGCCGTTGTCAGCAGATCATTGAATTGTGTGACGATCAAGAAAAGCTTACGCAAACACCGGTAAATGAGTTTATGGACTTATTCATGGCTTACTAACTATGGCTGATTAACGGCGCATCTTTTATGGTCTTATTTAGCGAATATACCTGCTACCAAGGTATCGACTCTCCCGCCCAATCGACAAAACTGCCTGATTGAGCGGCTGTCATACCTGATAGCACATCTAACAAGCACTCCGCGCTATACGCTGGTGAGAACAGATGTCCTTCAGCGACATTGCCTTGGAACGGCGCGGAGAGCTGGGTGTCTACAGTGCCTGGTTGCATGACAACCACGCACACGTCTTTTAGTGACCTGCCCCATTCGATACTTAGATTTTTCATACCCATATTGAGTGCCGCCTTACTCATTCTATAGCTATACCAACCGCCGAGCTGATTGTCAGTAATACTGCCAACACGGGCCGATATGGTCGCAAAAATCGCTGGATGCTCAGCACTACGTTCAGCTTTGGCGAACAATGGCTTGATGTGCTTGGCTATAAGTAACCCGGCTAACGCATTGATTTGCATATTTTGCAAAAAAAACTCGGTATCCATTTGTCGCAGCGCTTTCTCTGGCTGCGCGGTATCTGTATGCAATAACCCCACGCAGTTGATGACCCAATCTATATGACCGACTGTCTGCTTGATGGTATCAGCCGCTTTTTCGATGCTGTCCTCATCGCTGATATCCATCGGCAGCCAGTGCAGGTTTTCTGTTTCAACATTCGGCTCAGTGCGATGATAAGTGGCAAATATTTGTACACCATGGCTGTTATTGGCTTGCACCAACTGCTGAACCATCGCTTGACCAATACCGCCTGTACCACCGATAATCAGGTAAACTTTGTCATTCATATGATACTTTTCCTTGTTTATAAGTCTTTATTTATTTTGGCTGATTTTATGAGGGTTTACTATAGTCAATATACGCTACAATAATTGCTAGCGATTAAACCGACGTTTTGTTGTATCTTATTTTTATATTGATGTTTTTATACGGATATCAGCGCCTTATGCTATCACCTCAAGACCAATTGACCGAACTAGTACGTGCCTTAGAGAGCGATCAGCATGTGTTTGCTACTGACCCGTTACTTATTACTGAAAAACTACAGGGTGAGAGTGGCACACCTATCCAAAAACTGCACAGACGCGCATCCCGTATCGATAGCAATGGGGCGCTCGCTCGGGTACTTGGTAAAATTGATGGTCGCATAAAAGGCATTATGATTGTCATGAGTGTGGTGTGGTGCCTCTCGGGATTTTTGGGATTATTTACCCTCTTGCAGTCCAACGTCGTGAATTTCTTTTATGTACTGGTCTGCTTGCTTGGGTTCCACACTATTATGCTTGGCGGTTGGCTTGTCATGACACTCATCAATCGAGACCAACAAGCACCCAGTTGGTTTGCCAGCTTTGTCAGTCCAAGCTACCTTATACGCGGTAAGGACGATGTGACCAAGGCGGCCGTCGATCTGTATGAACGGCAGTTGCAGCATAGCGGTATGCGCTGGTATTTGGGCAGATTTAGCCATCAGTTGTGGCTTGCAACATTGACGGGTATGCTGCTTGCAATTATATTTTTGTTGATTGTGCGCCAGTATAGCTTTAGCTGGGAGTCGACGCTACTCTCTGATCAGGCGCTAGTAAGCTTGACTCAAATCCTCGGCTGGCTGCCCAGTATGGTTGGGTTCGATGTACCAGATAGTACTGCCATTGCCCAAAGCCGCCTTGTGACAGACGCCATGCCACTGTCTGTCGCACGGCAATGGGCAGGTCTACTAGTGGGTAGTTTGCTTATGTACGGTATTGTGCCGCGCGCGATAGCATGGGCGTTTTGTGCCTTGATGTTCCGCCGCAAAAAAATGCGTTTAGACATCAAGCAGCCGTATTATCAAAAGATAATCAATTTTTGGCAGCGCCATGTGGTTGATGCCGACGACTTTACAGAAACACCTGCCCCTATCGCACCTAAAGCGGCGGTGAGTGCTGGCAAGAAACTGGTTGCCCTACTCGAATATCCTTCAGATCAGCAAAAATGGTGGCAGTCAGGTCTTGAAAAATCAGAAGGTATTGAGAATTTTGGTATTGTGGATGATCGTGAGGACATGGCACGTCTCAAAGACTACTTGGATAAGCATCCAGTACAAGTATTACTGGGTATTCATAGCAAGGCGTTGCCTGATCGCGGTACGCTACGCAAGCTTGACCAAATCGCCACTCATGCAACAGATGGACTGATTGTACAGCTACTCGGTGACGCTCAACCAGTTACGGATGCTAATCTGACATCTAACGATGTGCCCATAGACAAACGAGCCGTTCGCTATCAGCAGTGGCAAACCGCACTCTCTGCGCGAAACATTGGCTTAGTTGACGTTACTAAAACAACATAACACAAGTATGATAGATCACTGGTTATACCTCTCATGACCCGCTAAAAATTAGCGATAACAGTCATTGAGATAACAAGGATGTTTTATAGTGGCTAGGAGCCCAATATGGCAGCAGACAATACTCTCTTGACGCTCGGTCAGTATGGTCAGGTATTAGACGATTATAGAGAGGCGCTAAACCAAAGCATACTAATGGCCTCACCAGAATCATGGCAGCCAATGCTGGCAAGTATCTTACCTGCACACTGGCAAGAGTGGTTGTTGCCGCTGGCTGGCGGTCCCTTTTTCTTATTGTTTTTGGCGGAGTGGTTCTATCAATCTAGGCGTGGTAACGGTAAGCACTTTAGCTGGCGCCGTGCGATGACCAATTTTAGTTTGGGTGGTTCCTATTTAGGGTTTGAGCTGATTGTCCAAGCACTGATTGTGCTGCCTATTTGTCTGTGGTTGTATCAGTATCGATTGTTCACCATCGAGGTGACATGGCTGACTGCCATCCCTATATTTGTCGCTGTTGAATTTAGCTATTATTGGTTTCACCGTGCATCACATCGTATGAATTGGTTTTGGTCGGCGCATGTCGTACATCATTCAGATGATAATATGAATTTATCGACTGCCATGCGCCAGAGTTTGCTGTACTCAGTGACGGGCTGGTGGTTGTTTTTTGTTCCGCTGATGTTGTTGGGCGTTCACCCGGTATGGGTATTTTTCTTTTATGCTCTAGATTTGATTTATCAGTTCTTTATCCATACTGAGACAGTTGGGAAATTTCCAAAATGGATTGAGTATATCTTTGACACACCATCTAACCACCGTGCCCATCATGGCACCAACAACGAATATATTGACCAAAACTACGGCGGCGTTCTTATTATTTTTGATCGTTGGTTTGGTACCTATGTAGAAGAAGATATGAGTGATAACCCTGTCAAATATGGTGCAGTCGGTGAAGCTAGTCATGACAATATCATTAGCCTAATATTTGGCGTTTTTTACCGCATGTGGCAACGGTTTTTTCGTGCTAAAGGGTTTAAGAAAAAACTCAAAGTACTACTACGTCCGCCTAGTGCAATCTCATAGGTTATTTATAACGGCAATGTATCGAAGCAATAATACGTATGCATAACCGACACCCAATAAGATTTGTTTTACAATGCATGACTATTGTATATATCTACTATATTTTGGTCATCAATAACGATAAGACGCAATTATGAATAATGATAATAAAAAAGATAATCACGAAAACCATAAGCCTGTTGGTCTCTTTGCAGACAAGGCGTTACCTCGTGACACGGATCACCATGACAATCTCAATAACAGCCCCGATAGCTTGCAAGCGGCAGTCGATCAGCCAAAGCTGACTGATGACCATCAACCGGTATCAAATGAAACAACAGCACCAGCTATGACCAAGAACATGACAAAGAAAACCATCGCTAATGGCGAAGCACTAAAATTAGTAGTGGTTGGTCATACCAATACTGGCAAGACCTCCATACTGCGTACCTTATTGCGTGATGTGTATTTTGGTGAGGTCAAAAACGAAGCAGCAACCACACGTCATGTGGAACAAGCAAGCCTGACAGACAGCAAAACGGGTGAGATACTGGTAGCATTATACGACACGCCAGGTCTAGAGGATGCATCGGGACTGATGGACTGGTTAGAGGATAATACTGCCAGTCGCCGTGATGGTATTGAGCGCTTGCAGCAATTTTTGGCTGCCGATGTTGCTCAAGGTGCGGATGGCTACGACTTGCCTTATGATTATAGCCAAGAAGCCAAAGTGATTCGTCAGCTGCTAGCAAGTGATATGGCCATCTATGTGGTAGATGCGCGCGAGCCTGTATTGGGTAAATATAAAGACGAGCTGGCTATTTTATCTTGGGCAGCTATTCCTGTCATGCCCGTTTTTAACTTTACCGACAGTCAAGATGCCAATATTGATGGCTGGCAGACCATGCTGGCAAGACGCAATCTACATATCTCCACACGTTTTGATTCCGTTGCGTTTGAGTTTGAGGACGAGATGCGTTTGTGGACTAATCTTGCCACCATGCTCACTCACTCTGAGATGCTTGAGCAATTGATGCAGCGCCGGACTGAGGACTGGGCGCAGCTATATGATGAGGCGAACATTATCATTGCGGATTTTTTATTGAATGTTGCTGCATTCGTACGTGAGATCAATGAAGACGATGACCCGATGCCTATATTGGCCCAAATGCAAGAAGCGGTTAGACAAAGTGAGCGTGCGATGCAGCACAACCTCCTTAATCTTTATAAATTCTATGATAATGCCGTGGCAGCAACCCCACTTGAGCTGCAAGCCTACCAACAAGACCCATTCGATCCTGAATTGCTCAAGAGCTACGGTATCCGCACTACGTCTGGTGCCGCAGCAGGTGCGCTACTAGGGTTAGGTATTGATGCAGCGGCGCTTGGCACGACATTGGGTTTAGGTGCTGCGATAGGTGGTATCGCAGGCGGGTTATTGTCTAACACCAGTAGTATTGCTGATAGGATCACAGGGGTAAAACGCTTATATATCGATCCTGCGACATTGACATTGCTTGCGACCCGAGCGATAGACTTACTCACTGCCCTGCGCCATCGCGGTCATGCGGCGACAGACGCCACTCAACTGTTATACAAAGGCGAAAAAGATAGCCTTGAGACATCGTTAAATAATAATGATGATAATGAAGAGAGTCAATCTATTACCGTATGGCCCGCACATAAACTGCCAAGTGAGCTAAAGAAAGCTCGCGGCAAACCGCAATGGTCATCGCTTAGCAGTAGCAAGTCCGAACAAGCGCAACTGCTGCGTGCAGACATGGCATGGTCACTATCAGGTAAGCTGCAATCGTATAAGCGCGAATCGTAACTATACACAGTAAGCAAAACCTAATAGGGCTACATTAGTTTTGTGCCGCTAGTTTTGTGCTTCCAATAAAGCACTTAATGCCTCTGTGCCGCGTACGTCTGTCTGCTGTAGATAAATCGGATACAAGGGATACTTAGAAAAGTTACTTTCGATATCTTGCATCAATTGCTGTTGACGTTCAGCACGGCGGCGCCAAAACTCATCCGATTGAGTGGGCGTTATCAGCTGATTGATGACAATTGCGGCTGGTGTGAGCTTACTCTCTTCTAGTTGTTCAATAGCTCGCTTAGTCTCTGCCAATGGCAGAACATCCGCAGTCATAACCAACACAATTGCGGTTTGGGCGCGGTCATGTAGTAGCAACCCTGCCTGTCGAAACAACTGCTTGCGCTTCTCTAGTACTGATACCGCTTGCTCCCAGCGATCAGACTTTTTTGCTGCAAATGGGTTTGGCACCTCTTTTGTGAGGTTGTCGGTTTGATGGCTCTTTTGATTATTTTTCTGATTATGACTGTCCAAATGCGTCGCCACTGAGCGCAGCTTGGCCTGTCTGCGCTGCTGCGCTAGTAGACCATCTGTCCATGCCCCCATCATCTCTGGTAGTACCAATAATCTTAAGGTATGTCCCGTTGGGGCCGTATCAAATATAATATGCTCATAACCCGCACTCGCGGCCGCAACCAAATGCTGACACATCGATTCGAGCATCGCCGCTTCTTGAGCACCAGGTGCTGACTTTGACAGTCTCAAATGCTCACGAATTTTGGGCATCATATCTGGATTGGCATAGGACTTAATCGTACGTTCAACTTGGGCAAAGTGCTCGTCGACGATAATATCAGGATCTAGCTCGATGGCATCTAGGTAGGGAGAGATGACTGTTTTTTCGTTCTTTAAACGGGTATTTAAGACATCACCCAAACTGTGTGCAGGGTCGGTTGAAACAATCAAGGTTTTTTGCTGTTGGCTTGCGTAATAGCTGGCAAGTGCAGCCGCAGTGGTGGTTTTGCCTACTCCGCCCTTGCCACCGATAAATATAATAGGTTGTGTCGCTAGCTGTTCTACGAATCCATGTAAGGGATGTAATGCCATATCTCTATCTCATTTTTCAAACTGTTTTATTTTTTTCTACCTAGCAGACCATTAGCAGCAACCAACATGATCAAATGGACATCTATCCATGCCCATACGTGTATGCCACTCATGAAAATTCTCTAAAAATAACGGTTGCAACTCTAATGTATAAAAGCTGGCAGGATTATCAATGCCTAAACTCTCAGCAAACATGAGCAGCATAAAAAAATCTTCTTCATCACGGGCAGCTCGTGCCATCGTCTGTCGATAAGGCGCATGATAAAACTCATTTAGACCAGCAGCAAACCGTTGCCACCATGGTTGGACACTTTTGGTATCTGCTAGGATATTTTTATTTTCCATAATATACTCGCCCCTTTTCCCATTTATTGTTATCTATCATGCCTATATGATACAAAAAACGCCAGCAATTGCTGCTAGCGTTTTTGTTTGTTAAATATATTAGACAGCTAAAGGCTTAAATTTCTCCGCCTTTACCTTTATGTATCGACCACTCTTTACGGAGTACGGATAGACTCTCAAACGTCACTAAGACCGTAGCGATCAAGATAATAATATCCATGATGATCAGTAGCCAATTTCCATCAGTAAAGAAGGTTTTTAACTGAATTAGCAATGCAAATACAGTCATAACCAACAGGAACGACAACGGTGCTAAGGTGTACCAGACTGGCTTGCCTTTGCGTAGTAAAATGACCGTTACAATCATTAAGGTCAAGGCTGCCATGAGCTGGTTGGTCGTACCAAATAATGGCCAAATAATCATGCCACCAGCACCATCAATACCACCAGCACCAAAGGCTAATAGCAAACAGCTGCCAACAGCAAGCAACGTCGCTACGACGCTTTTATTCAGTATTGGTAAATTATAAAATTCACCAAACTCTTGGAAAATATAACGTTGTAAGCGTACGCCAGTATCCATGGTCGTACCTGCAAACAATGCTGCCATAACCGTAAGCATCGTCTGTGATAACACCATATCGATACCAACACCAGCATTCAAAATAGTCGCACCGCCATCAATAAAGGCACCGATAGAACCGTCGCCAAATTTTTGATAGACCGCTTGCCAATCTCCAAGTGTCGCAAAGCCTGCCGTTGCTGCTAGAATGGCACCAAGCGCTAACATGCCCTCACCCAATGCGCCAAAATAACCAACAAAACGCGCGTCTTCTTCTTTATCGATCTGCTTAGACGTCGTCCCTGTCGCGACCAGACCATGGAATCCTGATATCGCACCACAAGCAATGGTCACAAACAATAGCGGCATAAGTGACGGTGTATCAACGGGCAATGATGTATTTATTGCTGGTGCCACGATGTCTGGCGTACCAATAAAAATAGCGGCATACAATAGAATCAAACCGACAAACAACTGCAAGCCGTTGATGTAATCACGAGGCTGAAGCAGCATCCATACAGGTAATAACGAGGCGATAGCTGCATAGCTGAACAGAATAATAATCCAGACCGCATTATCAGGCAGTCCAAAGACCGTCTCAGGCAATACAATCGGGAACATAGGACCAAGATAGATCAGACCGTATAGTGCACTGACACCAATGATAGATACCCAGACGAGATTCATTTTGTAGCGATAAATACACTGACCAATGATAAGCGCAACTACCAAGGCTCCCCAAACTGGCAGTACAGCAGATGGGGTTTTGATCATCATGTTTGCAATAGCCACACCAAATACGGCATTAACCATCAGCAATAGCAAGAAAATCACAACCATCATCAGACTACGGACACGCGTGCCCATAACCGTACCAGCAATAGAGCCGATCGACTGGCCTCTATTGCGCATACTTGCCCAAATGGCTGACATATCATGCACACCAGCCATAAAAATGGTGCCAAATACTACCCAAATAACGGCTGGCACCCAGCCCCAAATGACAGCAATCGCAGGACCGATAATCGGTGCAGCGCCTGCTACCGATGTAAAATGATGTCCCCAAAGCACATACTTGTTGGTTGGGACATAGTCGACCCCATCTTTCATAGTGTGTGCTGGCGTGGGACGGCTGTTATCCAATGCCAATATCTTAGTAGCAATGAATTTTGAGTAAAATACGTAGCCGCACAGCATGGCAGCAACGCCGAATAGAAGTACAATAGCACTATTCATCTCATCTCTCCCTAGACAAGTAGTAGGTAGCCGTATAAGTTCAAGCTTTTTAAATCAAAATATAAAAAATATGCTAAATTAGTGTGCGGTGAGTGACTCATCTCACCCATAGTCGGATAAATCGTAGGAATGTCGAAAGACCAATATCAATACAATCTTGCATTTTACAATTAGAGCACGTCACTAAGTAGCATATAGTGTGGTGAGTCTTTATTTAAAATTCTGGTTGAATAGTAACCGATTTCACGACAAATGTAACGTATGTAAGAGATGAAAAACAACAAATAAAGGAAGCGCAATGGCACATTATTTTGGATTCCACCCTTCAGATAAATTAAAAACATTAATCAGCGAGGCCGAACAAGTCGTTGCTTCAGATGAACACGTGGAATACTATCCTTACCGCGATGCGCTTACACACCAGACTGCTCGTGACTTGACGGACAATTTATTAATCGGTTTGGTAGAGATTATTCCAAACCCTGAGCGTCAAGCTTCTATGCGTAAAATCGTTGGAACGATTGAGAGTACTACCGATACCCTACTCAATATCTTATTGGGTAAAGAAAATAACGAAGAAGTATTACCGAGCTTTCATTTTTTGAGAGATCATGCGACATTTATCGATAATGAAGGTGCCAAACGGGTAGGCTTCAAGCTGTCTGAAGCAAATGCAAAAACCATCGTCGAAGGGTTTGCTGCTATCACACCGGAGCACGTCGATAGAGCCAAGTTCAAGACAGCACTAGAAACGATGAACGACGCCACGCTAACTCATTTTGTAACTCGTTATGCTGAAACCTTGAAGCTCGGTATGATCAAGCGTAAGTCAGTACCAGTTGCCAAATCTGCAATTGATAAGGGTATGAATATGGCTCTCAACAAGCTATTACCCGATCTACCCAATGACTCGCTCAACCGTTTAGCGAATTATTACCGTCCATTTATTGTAGAAAAGCCAGAATAACCTTAAAAGTTAGATTAATTTTGTCCTAAACGCTTTATGACGTTGGGCAAATTCACCAAAATTTGCTAAAATAAGCGGCACTTTTTACCAAAGGCGCACCCGATGACCCAAATCAGTAACCAAGAAATCGAAAAAACATTACGCAACTCAGAGTGCCTTATCAGCAGTATCGAAGTAGCCGCTGCTTATGAGCGCCTAGCCGCTCAGCTTAATCTACACTACGCTGGTCTGAACCCAATTGTAATGGTTGTTATGAATGGCGGATTGATTCCAGCTGGCCAGTTACTTACCCACCTGACGTTCTATCATCGTATGCACTATATCCATGCGACGCGTTATCGTGACAACGAAGGTACTAATGACCTCGACTGGAAATTCAAGCCTGACGTGAGCATTGAAGGCGAGCACGTATTATTGATTGATGATATTTTTGACGAAGGTATTACCCTGAAAGCCGTTGTCGAAGAGCTAAGTAAAGAAAAACCTTTATCGCTTGAGTGCTGTGTACTATTAAACAAAGAACACGAGCGTAAAGTTGCAGATTTTGATGTTGATTTTGTAGGTATCAACGTGGCGGATCGCTATGTATATGGCTGTGGTATGGATTTCCACGGTTACTTGCGTCACCTACCCGGTATTTATGCTATCAAAGAAGATAAAGTTTAAGTCTTATACTCCTCAAAAGGCTTAAATCATAAAAAAGCATCCGAATAGGATGCTTTTTTATTGTATGGAAAACAGAATTAATAAATGATGGCGGTTAAAACTGCAAGGCTAAACCAGTGTGACGCTCTGTTGGTGTCGTGACCGCAATTTCAAAAGCATGTTTTGTGCTATATATCGTCACCTTTTTCTTGGCACGCGTGACTGCTGTATAAATAAGCTCTTTGCTCAGTAATCTGGTATGGCTGTTGTCAAAAGTAATCGCCACATGATCGAACTCAGACCCCTGTGACTTATGGATAGTCATTGCATATGCTGTAGCAATCAGTTCCTCATTCAGTAAGTTGACCGCAATCCCTTGTGTCTTATTTTCAAAAAATACCTCCAACCTGCTCTTATCATCTGAGGTTTGTAAACAAAACCCAATATCACCATTAAATAGTCCTAACTCATAATTGTTCTGTAGCACCATGATTGGGCGACCATGGAACCATGTGTTTTGACCGAGTGGTAGTTTTAGCTCAGTCAGATGCCACTGGGTAAGATAACTATTAATATAATGATCGCCCCATTCTCCACTATGACCAGCACTCAAAATTCTAAATTCGTTGAAGGTTTCTGTTAGTGATGCGACTGTAGTTTTTACCGAATGTGGCACAGATCTTTCTATTGGAATTTCTAAAAGATGTCTTATTTTCCTCAGATAGTTTCTATAATTTTCCGTGACTTTTAAAATACTCTTTTTATTGCTTAGGCTATTTGTTAGTTTGTTATTTTTAGAGTCTTCTGTCTGGATCATATTTATATGTTGAAAGTTCAATGCGTTATCATTTTTTAGGAGTTGCCAAATTGCTTTTGTGTCTGCTTTTGTATTGTTGATTTCGTAAGCTAATCTACCGATACCTGAATCGGCACTAAATCGGCGACTTTCAGTTAACTCCGCATGTATAGGTTGTAGTAATGGAATGCGGCACAGGTCTGCCAATACTGCTCCTGCATCGACTGCTGCTAGTTGATTGGCGTCTCCTAATAATATAAGTCTTGCGCCTGGTTTTACCGCACTGACAAGATAATTTGCAAGCTCAACCCCTAACATTGATGCCTCGTCAACGATAATGATATCTTCGCCCAGTGGATTATCAGCACCATAGCGTGGACTACCCGTTCGACCAATACCTAATAAACGATGAATCGTTTTCGCTTCTTGCAATTGCAGCTTTACATCTGCTGCATCTAGAGCCGCTTGTAGAGACTCTTGCATACGCTGCGCTGCTTTCCCAGTTGGTGCTGCTAACGCTAAGCTGGCACTATCTGTACTAAATATAATATTCTCTTCAGTACCCCTACCCTCTGAAGCCTGTTGTAGTGCGATCACTAGTTGAGCCACAGTATATGTCTTGCCCGTCCCTGGGCCACCGGTAATAATACTAAACGCGTTATTGTTAGCGACATTAATCGCCTTTATCTGATTTTCGTGAAGACTTTCAGGTATTGTTATTTGTAGAGGGCTTACTTGTTGATTCAAAATATTGTTGATATTTTTTGCTAAATTAAATTCAGCCTGCCATGCACGATGAAGCCAAAAAGTTATAGACTTTCCTGCACTTCTGTTGCGGATTTCTCTGTATATAATTGGTTTATTTTTTTTGCTTAGGCTATTTTTATTATTATTGCTACTAGTTTGAACCTCTCCGAATAAAGCATGAACATCGATTAAATGCATGAAAGAAACTAAATCCATATCTCTTAGTACTTGATATAGCATAGCAATCGTATCAAAACGCTTGTTTAGCATGTCCTTTTCATGGTTACTGAGCGAGAGCTGTGTCCAAAGCTGATCTCGCTTACTAAATAAAATATCTAATAAATCAAACAAAGACATCTCGCTGCCAGTATCATTACTTAGCTGCACATCATCTATCAGAACAAAAATTGGCATGGCTAGCATCTCTAGTAGCTGTCGCTGCCAGCCGTATAGCGTGACTACTTCATTATTAATTTGACCTTGTAACGGTACTTCGTGCTCAGTAGCTTTGATTGTTAATACAGTATGCCCCTCCTCTAAATGAGTCGCTAGCATCATAAACAAGGCAGTAAATAAGTAGCTATCTTCTAATTTATCTGTTGGGTCATCGGTTAGGCTGCTGCCAGTATCAGCTTCTATGTCTGTAGTCTGATACGATGAGTAGGTTTGTCCGCGGCGTAGTAGAATATAGTCACTGATAGTACTGGCCCAACTTTCCTGTAGACCAACTACTGCTTTGCTCTTATTGTTGCTATTATTACTCATGGTATATCTCTGTAATGATCTAGTGAATCAATATAATATTTTTGGTTGTCGAATCGTTATTCAGCGCTCGCTAATCAGGCATACCAAACAATGCATCTAATCCCTTAACAAAATCAATTGGGATATCCCAAGTCACGAGTCCGTAGTGACCGTTGTGTAATGATTTGCTCGTTTTATTAGCTTCTTGTGATACGTTAGCGGCTGCTTGAGCGCTGGGATCGTACACTCCTCGTAGAAAAACATACTCTACCGCTCCCAGATACTTGTTTTCATTACCTGCATAATCAGCGATTCTCATTGAAAGGAATCGATGTAGTGCTACTTGATAAATTGCTGCTTGTAGCCAGTAGCCTGCCTTGGTCATAGCCTTTTTGAGTGTATTTTCATTATAATCGCTTAGGCTATTTCCTAAAAAATTACTCTTATAATCGACTACATAATACTTGCCAGCATGCTCATACACCAAGTCAATCTCACCACGCAAGTAACGATACAAGTGCGTTCTATTTTGCGGTACAAGATTGACATGCTTGTCTGTCTCATCAGCTAGATACTGTTGAAATAACTGACTGATATCCTCTGCTTTGAAGCGCTCTGACAGCCCCATATTGAACTCTAATTCAGCAAAGCGTTGCTCTTCGTTGAGAGAATAAAGTGGCTGATTGGACGCTAGCAACGGAGTACGCAGCACCTCTTCAATCCAAGTAATCAACGCCTCATGCTTTGTCGTATCTATTGCATCAGCGTTAAATGAGACAGCACTCTCTTCTCGATTGCCTTGTGCTCTACGACTTTGATATTCAGTACTGCTATACACCAGCGGTAGCTGATAACTACTGACAGCTCTATCGATCACGCCAGACCACTGCGGTTTATTAGTGAAATCAATTTTTTCAAATATCTCATGCAAAAACGTACCTGCATTAGCGCCTTTTATGAAAGTAAAGCGAATATCGTCTTCTGCCTTAAGACTTAGCTCATCAATTTTTTCAAGAGATGCATTACTGTCAAGGCTACTATTAGGATAAGACTCAACCGATCCTGCAGTGTCTGCCATATCAATGTCTATCGCATCATCAATACGCTCATCTACAACAGCCATTGCTTGTGTTGATTCGTCTAGCTGACGAGCCAATGCCGTAAAGCTGGTCTTAGCCCAACCATAAAAATAGCTCGTTTTCATGACATCAGAAAAAGGAACGTACTCAACCGCTTCTGTCGTAGGCTCTATGGTAAGTTCGTTATCTGTTGACGTTACGGTTTTAGCATAATTGCTATTATAGAACTCGTTGATATCATGCCCTCTAAGCATGCCTATCGTGCCTTTTAGCCTATCAGGTAATTCAAATTTTGCGTCTGGAGAGTCAAACCAATAAAATACTGGCCTTAATTCAGGATTTGTATTCTTCTTAGGATCTCGCAACACCACATAAAGTTGCTCGCTAGCCCGCGTAAATGCCACATATCCAAGACGACGTAGCTCATCAAAGCCTTCATTTGTCTCGATATCAGTGAAGTAAGTCTCTTTAGTGGCAGATCCTTGTAACGCAGAAAAACGGCGCTGATTACCTATTGACTGATCTTCTGTAGATTGCTGGGCATTATATAAATACAGCCCATAGTCTTCCTTATTGCCTGACTTCCTACTGGCGTCTCCCATACCCAGTACATAGACGATGGGGAACTCAAGCCCTTTTGATTTATGAATAGTCATGAGCTGCACGCCAGACTCTGTCGGTAGCGGATACTGCTTCGCCCAGTCACTGTTAGGTGCAGCCTCTATGTGTTGCCTAAACCAAGCCAGCAGCTCATGCTCACCCATGCCTACGCCATACTGTGCCAACACGTCCATCACATGGCGTAAATCCATGATATGTCGATCACCTTCTGGATGAGCGGCCAGTGCTTGCCAAACACCTTTTGACTGCACGGGGCTTTTGTCCAATAAATAGTGTAACGCCGACAAAATACCAAAGTGCTGCCAGCGCTGTGCCCCTTCCTTTAGATACGTAATAAAATCCTGATAGCTCTTTTTATGTTCTATATTTTGAACATCGCTACTATTTAGATTGATACTATTAAGTCTATCGTCACTCTCAGCCACACCTGATTCATGATCCGTCATCATGGCTTTGATATCTTTAATACTTAGCCCATATAGATGACTGGTTAATACCCGATTGATCATGTCATGACGATACGGGTATAGCATAGCGCTCAGTAGCGCTGCGACATCCTCTGCCATAATCGTTTCAAAGATGCTGACGTCGCTGGTGGTCAGGGTTGGGACGCTCAGTTTGACCAACTCGTCTTCAACCTGCTTTAAATCTTTTTTGGTACGTGCCAACACCCCAATATCACTGGGCTGAATCGGCTGATCGTTTAATGTCTGAACACTACTGAGCAAAATAGCAATATGACGAGCAGTAATCTCATACTCATCATAGTCAAGCTCTGCCTCTTTGCCACTAGGCAGGTGCAATACACTCACTGGCTGAGCAGAGAGAACGTCAGTCACCAAGCTACTATCTTTTGCGCCTGAATCCTTGAACCAAGACAATTTACTCTGCTCTTTTGAAGCCTTGCTATGCTGATAATAAATACCATTACCCAGCTGCGCCAGCTTATTTTCGGTAGTCGTTGCTGTTGGCATACCAAACCAGCAGTTGAGTGCGTTAATCAAACTGAGAGTGGAGCGCCGGTTAGTGTTGAGCGTCCAAATGGTGCTTTTGTCAAACTGCGCTTTCATATAGTTATAATTGGTCACATCTCCACCACGGAACCCGTAGATCGCCTGCTTTGGGTCACCAACCAGCAATAGAAACTCATGACTGGATTTTTTTGTAGTCGATTGCTTATCATTATCCAACTGTTTGCCATTACGCTTTGGCAAATAGATGCTCTCAATCATAGTGGCTTGCTCGCCATTGATATCTTGCGACTCATCAATTAATGCAATGGGGTAATGGTGACGTATATAACGTGCCAGCTTATCGCCTTGTCGACCTGTTAATGCTTGGTTTAAGCGTACCATCTGCAGACTAAAGGTGGTCTCCCCTCGCTCCTCTAAAATCACTGGCAGTCTATTGCGTACCGCAAGCACGATATGGCGATTGAGATTGGCTAAAACCAACAAAACATGCTGATTTAACCCTTCAACCATATCTAAGAGCGCCATCAACTTACTAATGGTCTCCAACTCAAAAAGGGACTGATGCTCTTTCTCCCTATTCTTATTAAAGTTCTTAATTTTGCCATCTTCATTTGGATATCTGGCATCCTGCAAAGACGTTAATATCTTGTTTTCACGCTCATTCAAGTAGCTGCTAAATGTCAGCTGATATTGCCCTACTTTTTGATGAACATCGACAAGAACATCGAAATGATTGGTTAAATTAGAGTTTCCACGAAACCCTTGAGATTTTCTATAATCAGGGTTTAGATAGGGCTGAATATCTGCCAAATCTAACTGGGCAAACTCATCAATCAATTTCTCATACGCCGCAAAGTCAAAACCTTGGTCTAGCGTAATCTCATCAATCGGCGCAGAAATAAAATTCAGCGAGCGAGAAACAAATTTTTTATGATCCCCTACTGCAGTCAGCTTACCTTGCTGATCCATAAGCGCATACAGTTTGGGCTGCTCATGATACAAACGGCTTTGAAACTGACGCAGCTCATCGTGAATGATACTATCGGTGACCTGCTCGATACTGCTGTCTTCAATGATTGCCATACCTTGCTGATGACCCGTCTCGCTACTGTACTCGATCAGCCACTTTTGCGCCAAGCTATCAAGTGTACCGACAAATAGCTTATCCAATGTCGTTAATACTAATGCGGTACGCCGAATCGCCTCCGCCATAGGATAGCTATACACATGATCGAGCAAATAACCGACCAAGTGCAGATTCACGGGATCTTGCATGATGCCATCTAGGCGTACGTGTTTGGCTTGCTCTATCAACCACTCTTCACGCTCTTTTTTGACTTGCGCGCGCTTTTCTCGAGCCGCCTGCTGAGCATATTTATGGTCATGGTCAATATCTTGATTAAACTCATCAGCCTCTGTTTTGGCATTTGGTTCGATACTTGAGTCGTTGCTTGTTGGCTTATCCTTATTATTATTGTTATCGCCACTATCAGGCAGTACCTGCAATATATTGGGATATAAATTGTCTTTATTATTGCTATCTGCACTCAGGTTATTGACCCATTGTAATAACTGATAAAACTCTACCAAACGATCATGGATGCGCTGACGCATCTCAGCGGCTGCCGCTCGCGTAAAAGTCGTGGCGATGATTTGTTCCGGCGCACGCCGCGCTTCGATCAATAAGCGCAGTACAATGCCTGTCAGCGTCCACGTTTTACCTGTGCCCGCTGAGGCTTCGATAAGATGCCGACCCGTCAATGCAACCGCAACCGCTGGCGCTATTTCTTCTTTTTCCTCAGCTATAGTCTCTGAGTCGCCCAAAACATCTGGATGGTCGTCAAATAAATTTGATTGTACAGAAGGTTCAATAATGTCGATTGTGTCAGTAAAATCTGTCATATAAGTGCATACTTTTAATTATTATTAATGAGATCAAAAGAATAAAAAAAGACACTAAGCACTAGTTATCCAATCCTTTTAGTGCCGTAAACATCGGTGCATACAATGGCTGCGCCAAAGTGGTTAGTGACGCTGATAACGCTCTAAATGCATCTTGGTCACGTAATACGTATTGCCAAATGGCATGCTGAGAGCAAGTATCGTATACCTTTTCTGAGTTATAATTAGGTCTTAGCCAGTCTGAGAAGTCACCTCGTTTTGGCCAGTAGCTGGCATTCTCACCCTCACTTTCCTCTGCTTTTGAGCACTTATCCAGATAACTTAATGCATACTCAGGTAGTAATGTCATGGGCACTTGACCCGATAACTTACCAAAAACTGCCCATTTTATCAGTTCAATCAGCGCATCCTCATAGACGATAGGGCTTAGTTTAAATGCGATAAAGTTTTTGTAGGCACTTACCTGTGCGCTGGGTTTATTAAAGCGCCAAATACTCACGCCGTCATCCGACGCCACTTGCTCAACTGTAGTGCGTCTGGCAACCTGCCAATATAAATGTGACAGCCAAAACTTGAGTAAGTGTTTGGGACTGGCAGAATTGGGCAGTATATTTAACCATTGCTTGGGTGATTGCTCAGCATAGGCAGTCACTGTCTCAACAGCAGCGCGACTAGCATGATTATCTATAGAAACTGATGGTGCTAGTGCCTGTAATTCTGATTGTGACTTTAATATCGGCACCATCCCTTTTATCTTAATCATTTCGGGTAATAGCTTGCACAGTATCTCGTTATCAGTACCGTTCAAGATCGTTGGCAGCGCCACCTGAATAGGATGCTCAGCAGTAGGCGTTAGTAATTGTAGGCCTGTAGTATTGTCTGCTACGCCTTCACTTAACACGCTACTGTCACCAAATCCATTGGCAATTAATTGCTCTTCAAACTCTACGCACTGCTGCTGCAGCTTTTGTTGTTGATTAGGCAAGGTTGTTTGGCGCGCTACCCCTGCTGGGATAATTTTTTGATACATCAGGGTTGAGATATCTTGCGGAGCAGTATTGTCAGTATGCTTATCAGCAGCCAGTTTGTTGATTAAATACTCTTTAATCTGATAAGTCGTTAGGCTGTCTAAAAATAGCGGCTCCTGATGTGCTAACGCGTCCTCACCCTGTACCACATGTACCTTTTGGGTACGCAAAAAAGCTTTGGCAGGGTGGCGTACTTGATATGTCAACATACCTTCAACATCAATCTCGCCAATATTGAATACGCTATCAGATACTGCTTGGATAAGCACTGCTCTAGCCGTACTTACAGCATCGTTATTACCGACAAGCGCATCTAAACCCAGCATATCAGCCAATGTAGACACGGTTTGGTCATCTACCTGTCCAAGCTGCCCCATACGACGACCAAGTAGCTCAGCTATTGACTCATACTGTGCTTTTGTGAGCAAACCAACCAGTTGCGGATATTTGCTGGCTTCTCTTTTTTGTAACGTCTCAAACACAGCTTGCCACAGCGGCGCAGGTGGGAATTGTTTTTTCTGAGCAAGTTTGGTGCTTCGCATGGCTTTACTTAATAAATCGTCTAGCTCATCGGCCGCGGCGGTAGGACTACTACTCTGAACGTCATCAACGGTATTATTTAGATTAGTATTAACACTGTAAGTATCAACCTTTTGCTCAGAGGCATGTTCAATATCTGTCTCAAATAGGCTCTTATGAAAAGGTAGTGCTGGATGTTCAGTGACCAGCCATTGCTTGATGAGCTTTGGTAAATAACGCTTCAGGCTTTCTGTCGTTGGATCAATACTTTCAGGCAACGTATCAAGAGAGTTGACCTGCCACTGTACCTCACCTTGCAAAAACTGTAGCAACTCACTTACTGGGTTGGCAGGTAGGTGTTCATGGGTATCGGTCAAGCTTTGGCCATTGTAGAACATCCAGCACGCACTGCGAGCGCATAGTAGCGCATCCAAAAATGCCCCATTGTCGTCATCTTCGCTGACTCGATCACCGCGACGTGAATTGGTCGCTTTCATCAAATCATACCGGTTATCACGATCACGCCCTGGGAACTCGGAGAGGTCCATATTGAGCATCACCACTAGCTCGAAAGGTACGTTTCTAAGCGCCCCAAATCGACCAAAAGTAATCACACCTGTAGGCTCCGCACTGACCTGCTGGCTTTCTAGTTCTGCTTCGATACTGTCTAGCATAAAGCTCAGCTTTAGTGGTAATTGCTCAACGCCTGCCAGCTTTTGCTCTACTTCTCTGTTGTCAATATCACCACTAGAGTACTGTCTATAGTGACGATTGGCCCGTAAGCTTGATTTAAAACCATTCATTGCATTGTAAATAGCACGCATCGTACGCGTTTGATCGACATCACCAAAGTAGCGATGAATCACTTGCGACTCAATCTGATCTAACCAATCTTCTGCCTTCATTTTTTGTGTATGATCATTACGCCTTGCCACCAAACCTGTATATATACGGCAAAGCGCTTCTACAATCATGGCATCATTTAAGCTGACCTGCGCCAGTGGCAAGCTCATCTCGGGCATAGCAGTACCTGGCCATCCTCCCTCCTTTAAAGGGTATAAGCAGTCGCTGAGATTTGCTTCTGGCATCACAAGACCCAAGGTCAACCTATCTAATGCTTGCGCAAAACTAAAACGATAATCATAGTCGTTAATATCTAAAGTTTGTTTCAGATGACGCTCATCAAAACCACGAACAAATCCTGCTTCTAGCAGCAGATCGCAGCCGCGGCTCATCTGTTCACGGGTCAACCCAAAACTCTCGAATAAGGGCGGTAGCATCAGCCAGTCTAGAACCTCGGCCGCCTCAAAACGGGCACTATGACTGCCTAGCAGCTTATAAAACCCAATGATCGCTTCCCACAACTGACGGATATCTGCATCGACAACACCCGTCACTTTAGCAGGCAAAGTCAAGCCATCTTGACCCTTACCATTGACAAAAATAGAGCCAATCAGTGCATGATGACGTTCAACATCGGGTAATAACACCACAATGTCTGATATATGGCGTTTCTTCTCGCCAGCTTTGGTAGGCTCATTTAGCCAGCGACCAATCATAATACGCAGTACTTCAAGCTGACGCTGCAGGTTATGGCACGAATGAATGCTTAGGCTATTATCCTGAGCAGAGATTGCCCACAAACGATCCTTTTCAAAGCGCTTGTTTTCTAGCACGTCATCGTCATACCACGACGACTCTTGCTCAGCGCCCAACACTATTTGCTCACTTACTGCTTGAGAGACTTTTGTTGCCGCAGCTTGCTGGGTCGATTGCTCATCAAGCATCAACACATCGTTTTGCAAACGTTGTAATAAGCTTGGGCTGTTTTGTATGGTTTGAGAGCGACCAGAGTCAGCCATACTGTGCTCGCTTTCATCACTGATACGACTCAGTTCCTCATCAAAACTGTCATGCCACTCTACCAAATCATCTTGATATTGCTCGTTACCCGATAAATTGGCAAGCATGGCAAAGGTATCACGAGACTGCTTGCCCAAACGTGACAGCAAGCTATGTCCATAATCACGTAAAAATACGCTTTCAGGGTTGATGATTTGCTGGCGTTGTAGCCAAGACTTATCGACAATATCCGCCCAGAATAGCTTGGAAGGATTATAATGTAATAGCGTGATTTTCATGTATTTGGACAAATGCTGCAAAAAATCGAGCTCAGTTTGCGGCAGCTGTTGAATAGTAAAAATACGCAATACTTTGGGCAACTGAGCACGCTCATTCGCGTTATTATTTTCTAGAGCCGACCAAAAAGTATTTTCAATGTTTACACGGTGCTGATGCACATCGGCAAACAGGTGCGACCATAAGAATCGCTGCGCTGCCTCAAGCTCTACATAATGCGCCACCAACCACTCCGGCGTGCCGCGTGCGTACTGATCAAAGCGTAGTGACAACGCATCTTTATCTGCTATCAACGCATCTACATTGAGCGGCGTATTATGTGACCATAGCGCAAGCCAGTCCTCACGGTGGGTTAAGTAACGATTAAACACTCTTGCCAAATCACTTGCCAGCTGCCAAATACGGGCGTCTTGTTGTGCCTTATCTTGTTGCGCATTGTCTTGTTGTACGCTCTCTGGCGTCGTTCCTACTTGTGGCTCATCAATCAAGGATGCCAGTAGCGGATGTACTGGGTGAATGTCATCCTTAACAATCAACTCTTGATAGTAAGTGAGGTAACCAAACAGGCGCCACTGCATCACCGTTGGCGACAACACAGCAACTTCAGGCACATTCAACGTAACTGCTTCAGGATCTGCCTCTAATAAATGTGCATTGTGACGGGTTAGCACATCCTGCATGAGTGTCCATTGATACTGACCCCAAAACTTAGTACGCACCAATGTACTAATCCCAGCGCGGCTGGCAATCGTTTTATCCAACCAGTCACCCAACACCATCGAGGGCACAATAACAATAAAAGGCTCAAAAACATGCTGGCTTTTTGACTGATATTGTTCAAGTAGTTGATCGACAAGGTTTTCGGTACGGTGTGACTGAATAATGGTAAACATAGACAATAATCTGATTAAAGTAGGAGTAGAATACGAATGCTAAGAAAGGCTGTTTATTGTAATTTATGGACTGATATATACTCGTAAAATCCTCGTATCAGCAATCAGTCACTGCATGGACAGCGCTGAAGACAACACTCATCAATACATGTTTGGTAGTCGTTACTGTACGGCATTTCTGCTAGTATATGGGTCGTTCATGCTAATCATCATACGCAAAAGTCATGATATTTATGACCCAAGCGCTTCGGTACGATAGTAATAGATATTGAGATGATAAGAAATCACTCTATTTATCAGTGTGCCATTGATGGTTATCGTTTGCCAGTATAAATACGAGTATTATCACACCTTGCGACATTTACTGTCGCATTGAACGTGAACATAGTTACAAGTGTTTTGACTATGACAAGATGAAGGGCGTGGCTTTGTTCAAATCAGCTGTTACACCCTATACTAAAACGACACTTTTTACGGGGTTATTGAATATTATGCCATTACGTCCTATTGATGCTATTTTTGTCCATCCTAAGCAGCGGTTGTACGTTGTTTATTATCGTGGTGAGCTTTGGTGCCTACCACGTATGAAAATCGATGACAGATCATGGCAAAACAGGCGCCCGTATGTTGATGACAGTCGCTCACTATATCTTAGTATTCATCAAGCTATCAGCGACCCTGTACTAGCACAAAAACTACGCACATTAGACTTACCTGCCGCAGTGCGTGGTAGCACATTATCGCGTTTTGAGTTGTGGTGGGAGACACATGGCTTTAAATGGTTAAAAGACAGACTGACAGCAGGTGAGTCACCATTAGCAGCTCATCAAGCAATGGGCTTTGAAGAAGTGACTGATAGCGAAATCATTTCATCACTTTCCATGGAAAAAGATGTGTTTGCGGATATGTTGGCGGAGCTAACTGATGAGGTTATGGATCACAAGCTTTGAATACAACGCTAATATATAGTGCCTTATACAAATTTTAAGATGACCCCATTAATAGATAGAGAGCAGTAATATATGAAAGACTACAAACTGCTACTGGTTGGACTAATTTCACTGCTAGTAGCAATTTTTATCGCTCTCTTTACTTGGTTGTGGACCAGTAATCACAAAAATACAGATCCACTGCCTATCATGACCAGTGAGAAGCAACCTGCACCTGCCACAAATGAAGAAAGCACAGATACCTCCCCTGAGAGTACGCTTTCTATTCGTGCAGAACAAAGCCTACAAGTACCGATAGATGACGTTATTGTAAGCTTTGAGTCGCGCTATCCACATATACAAGTTTTAGCAAATTATACTCCTGCTAATACTCTACTAACGATATCGAACGACGAACGCTCTGATTTTATTTTTGATACAGATATCATTATTGCCAATAGCAAGCTGTCTACAGAGCGTCTCTCGCCCCTACAAGATAAGCTTAAGACCGCTCAACATGGTAATAGTCAAAATCACACAAGTACTGACTCGGTCAATAGCAATACAGATGACGATAAGACTGATAATAGCGCCAGCAAAGTAGCACGTACGCTAACCTCTTTTAATTACGCTCGAACAGACCGTCAAGCGCTTGAAGGTGTGGTTTTGACCCATAACCCTGTTGCCGTTAGTTTCCGTAACTTTTTACTCTCAAGTGCTGGTCAAACTATACTAGAAAAATACGAGTACTATAATATCAATGGCTATGAAAACAGTGTAAATGATTTGTTTGAACCAGGTTCAGGGTCAAGCAAGGCATCAGGGGATAATCCAGTGAATGTGGCTGACGCTCTTAGTAATAGTGACTGATGATAAATTATCTCTATTTGTCTTTTGCCGATTGCTTTTACGACTGGTTTTTTCTACAATGTCACTCCATAATGCGCCTATAGCTCAACAGGATAGAGCAGTTGCCTCCTAAGCGATCGATCCGAGTTCGAGTCTTGGTGGGCGCACCATCGAATAATATTAGAAACAACTAAAAAACCCCATAGCCTATACGCTCTGGGGTTTTTGTTATTTAATACCTAATAGTAATCGATTAATAACGATATTTATCGTTCCTATGAAACACTCAATATCCAACAAGGCCGTACGCCACGGTGATGGCAAAATCTATATCTTACATACAAAATAGATATTTACTTTGGCATATAGCTTTATGATAAGTTCGTTCTAAAGTCCTAGTTTCAATACTGATGTAATACAATAGCTGGCTATGCCTGATATCCATACAGTAAGCATAACGGCATATAATGGTACGTCGATCTCATTTTTTATAGTGTAAAAAGGGTTATCAACACTGCATTATACATAGTGTTAGCAGCCTTTCTTTAGTTAATACTTTACTTAAGTAAAATCATCAAAATTGGGATTTGATATCCATGACATTATCGATATTGCTCTCTTAGGCACGTTTTTATTGTTTATTAAAGTACTCAGTCCAGCTTATGTGTTCGCGCCCCGCTATCTTAGCAAAATCACTTTGATTGTTCATGGCACCTATTGCTATCTGTTCATAGATACCAGCGATAACTGTACCCATAAACTCGCCGAGCTCATTAATACGGTCTTGTTTGAATGCCTCCACGGTCATATAACGATAACTAAGCGTTGTACCAAACCTGTCATTTAAGTACTGAGTGAGCTGCTGCTGGGTAATGGATTCACCATTTAAATGGTAAGTATTGGCATCGTGCTTAGCGTTAATTAGCATTTGGCTATAAGCGACAGCCAACTCCTCATGAGTGGTATAGCCACATTTGCCTTCACCCGCACAGTTGGCAACTTCACCCTGTTCCTTATAGCTATCAATATAATCCATATCAGGCTCGATATAGATACCATTACGTCCTATCACCCAATTGAGACCACTATCTTTGATATCTTGCTCTGTTTGCTGATTGCTCTTCACAATCGGCGCAAACGCAGTCTGAGTACTAGAACCTTGAATACTGGTATACACGATTTTCGTCACGCCATTTTTTTTCGCAGATTCGATGACATTGCGGTGTTGACCAATACACTTAGCAGGCTCATCCATACTAGACACCAGTAAAACACTATCTATATCTCGCAATGAATTCTCAAGCTGTTGTACATCATCGTAGTCGCCCGCTTTGACTTCAATGCCATACTGTTTCGTTAAAAACTCAGCTTTGGCAGGAGTGCGTGCCAGCGCCACGATGTCTGTTGCGGCATGCGCCTGTAGGAGATTGTCAATAATGGCGGATCCCAGTTTTCCATTGGCGGCTGTAACTGCTATTTTCATCATGCACCTCTTTGATTCGCTAAACGAGCATAAAAGTCGATTAGCGTTTATCTAGTTACCCTAATCGACCTACTGGTTTGCAACTGATTGAGATTGCTATTTGTTTCAAACTAATCTACTAACGTATAGCGATTCATTGTCATCGTCTCTAAATCTATACTACCCATAAACTCAGCTGCCATTGGTGTTTTAGTAAAACTTGTCATAGAAGCATCCGCATCAGCTAACGTCTCCCAATGCACCACGACCACCCATTCACCGTTTTCGCCCATTGCTGACTCACGAGACACAAAGCCTTTTTGTTTTGCCACATGATTGATCTCAACGCTATGATCAAGAACGGCAAAGTCATCGTAAGAGTTGGCTGGTTTAAGTTTGAAAGAGGCAATCTCAATCACTTTGGCGTTTGACATTACGTCAGCACCTTGATGATGGCTATGGTGCTGCGCATGCTTTTGAGCTTGATGAGCGGGTTGCAAGTTGTTGCAAGCGGTCAATGCCAGTGTGCTCATAACGACCGTGGTTAACAAAGTAGTTTTTGAAATATTCATAGTGACACCCTTTGATTAAATTAATGATTAAAAGATTGTTGAGTATTTAGATACAGATGAAATATTGAAACTAAGAGAAGTTGATAAATCAAGAAACCTTAAAACTGGTAGCGTAAGGGGCAAACGAGACACCGACAGAGAACTCATAAACCCCCTCAAGAGTCATTGATAGAATTTCAAAACACTATCTAAAACGTACTCCTCACTATCACGAACGCCTATACCGTAACATGAGTCATCAACCTCAGAATGACGTTGTACCAATCAGTCTTCATTAAAAACCTAGTATCTAATAGTATCTAATGAAGTAATATTTAAGTCCTAGGATTTTTGGAATGTTAAATTCTTGCAACCCAATGATAACCATCATATGCTAACAACTCATGAATAAAAATAGAGGTTTATTCATACTTATTATGAAAGATTTCGATTATTTATCCTTAAGCGGACAGCACTTGTTGGTATTTACTACTTTACATGAGGTGGGTACAGTAACTAAAACTGCTGTACAACTGGATTTGACACAATCAACTATCAGCCATAGCCTACAAAAGCTAAGGCAAATATTTGACGATGAGTTGTTTGTGCGCTCGGGCAGAAGTGTGATACCGACCAAAAAAAGTGAATATTTATATCAAGAAATTAAGCCGTTGTTGGTTCGACTAGATGAGTTAACCCAAACCCAAAAGTTTGAGCCAAAGCTGGCTCATTTCGATTATACGATCTTGGCAAATGATTATCAGGTAAGTGTGTTTTTGACACAGGTAATGCAGCAAATTAGCGCACAAGTGGCTTCATTTCGCTTAAATGTGTTGCCCTCTCGCAACCCTAATATTACTCGACTTCGGCAACATGATGTTGACCTGGCGTTTTCCCCCTTTGCCCCTGACCACAATGACATTATGAGCATACGTTTATTTGATGATGTGGCTCGGTGCTATTATGACCCTGCCTACCGCTCACCTCCAGTAACGGAGCAAGATTTTGATAATGCCCGCTATGTGGGGCTAAGCTTTGCCAAAGGCCTGTCTGCCAGCCAAACAGATAAACGTATTATTCAAGTCATAGATGCCAATACCGTCATACGCACAAATAGTTTTGCAACTGTGGCAACGTTCGTTAAAGGGTCAGCATTGATGGCAATTGTCCCTAGTAAATTGAACACATTGGGCTTTGAGCATTTAGACAGCGTGGCTCTACCTCATCAACCCACACCGATTACCATGCGAATGCTGTGGCACAAAAAATATCAAAAAGACCCTAAGCATAAATGGTTTAGGGAGCAGGTGGTCGCATCTACTGATATTTTTAGAACACACTAGATAGCACCACAATCGTCCCAGATATCACTTCTACTGCGTCTTCCTACATCACTATTTATATTTTCTTTTACAACCTCGTCAATGGGGTTTTGACATCAACAGTCATTAAAAATGTCGTTATGATGCTAGATTGGCTTTCAATTATCATAAAATCATCAGATGTGAAACGAGCAACACCTTCATCAAGTTATTGAATTATTTGATAATATAATAAGTCAAGGGGTATGAACTTATCTGATGCTTGCATAGCAATGTTTTTAGGTTCTCTCCAATACGTTTGTAAAAATTAAGGTTGAATAATCGCGCAAAACAATCTAATAATAGGTTTGTAGGTTCTAGACATTTATCTAGCAACTTATATCCACTATATTTAGGAAATGACTACAATGACGTATAAGAATGTAACTGTCGCGGGAAGCGGCGTCCTAGGCTACCAAATTGCCTTTCAAGCCGCGTTTCATGGTTTTAATGTCAGTGTCTATGACATCAATGACGAGGTATTAGAAAAGGCAAAATCAAAATTTCAATTGATGTGTAAGGCTTTTCGAAAAGACTTGGGAGCAACCCAAGAGCAGTTGGACAAAGCCTTTGACAATTTGAGCTATACTTCAGATCTAGCAGAAGCGGTCAAAGATGCTGATCTCATGATTGAAGCCATTCCCGAAATCCCCAAGATCAAAATCGAATTTTACGAAAAGCTTGCTAAGCTTGCCCCAGAGAAAACCATATTTGCCACCAATACCTCAACCTTACTTCCTAGCCATTTTGCAGAATCAACAGGACGCCCCGCTCAGTTTCTAGCGCTTCATTTTGCCAATAAAATTTGGATGCACAATGTTGCTGAAATCATGGGACATCCTGGCACAGATCCTCAAGTATTTGATGATGTTGTTGCTTTTGCTACTGCCATTGGTATGGTGGCAACGCCGCTAGATAAAGAGCAGCCTGGTTACATTATGAATAGTTTGTTAGCGCCTTTTATAGATGCAGCTTTGCAATTGGTTGCAAAAGAGGTTGCCGATCCGCATACGATAGATAAGACGTGGATGATAGTCACTGGCGCGCCGTCAGGTCCATTTGCCATATTGGACACTATCGGTATCAACACTGCCTATAACATCACCAAAATATCTGCTGAAGCCACTCAAAACCCGGTAAGGTTCAAGGCTGCTAAGTATTTAAAAGAGCAATTGATTGATCAAAACAAGCTAGGGTCTGCAACTGGTGAAGGATTCTACACTTATCCAAACCCTGCCTTTATGAATCCTGATTTTTTGAAATGATAAATGTTATAAAATCTGTTAAATAAAGCGGTAACCCCACCAGTTATCGCTTAGTAGATTAGTAGCTTGGTAGATTAGTAGAGCTGCACTGATGACTATTTGAACAAACAAAGAACCCTTGTAGATTAAATACTACAAGGGTTCTTTGTTGTCTATACCTTGAGTGGTACTGTTTTTTAAAGTATCAAAACTCTCTGCTCTGTTTCATTAACTACCGATGATATCAACTGCTGACCTATTCATAATTTTGGTTAAAGATAACAGACAATTCACTAGCGGCTTCTTGCATCAACGGCACATAGCTGAGTAACTCATCCATACTTTTTCTGACGGTTGGACCATGAGTAAACAACGTGGCAAATGCTTGCTGCTCGCCATTGGGAATCATCACCGCACAGGCGACCATCCCCGGAATAAATTCTTCGTTATCTATACCCACCTTGGTCTCACGTGTCTTTACAATTGTCTGCATGAGTTGCTTTTTATCCGTTTGGGTATGGGTCGTAAGCGCATGTATCGACATCTTTTCAATGATGCGCTCACATTTGTCATCTGACAGCTGTGCCAGCAGCAACTTGCCACTGGCACTGGCCCACACGGGTACATGAGTACCGGAAGGTAGAAATATCTGTAGTGGCCAGTCTGACATGACGCGATCAACATACACCACATCTAAGTCTTGCAAAATCGCAATACCAACTGTCTCTTCTATCTTCGCTGATAGCTCATTTAGTATTGCCAATCGCTCGTTTTTGAAATCACTATTTTGCAATAAGTTCATAGCAAGCTTGTACGTGCGCTTTCCGCAAGTGACCTTTCCTGGCAAGTCTAATTGAATAAATCCAAGACCCTGCAATTGATCCAGTAATCGATACATACTGGGTACTGGCACTTCCAAGGTTTCTGACAAATCACTGACACTCATTGGTCTTTGAGAGCTTGCCAGCACCTCTACAATCTGTAAAACACGCTCAACACTCGATCCTTTCTTTTTCTTAGCCTCACTCATTAATTACTCCAAAACTTGTAGCTGACGCTCAGCAAATAAATTTATTCATTATAACGATAAAATTTATGCTTTTGCGTCTTGTCATTACAAACATATTCTGTTACCTTTCACATAACGAGAAAATATTTATCGTTATGTGAAATTTAATTGTTAGGCACGATTGGTTTTGTCGGTAATACGCATGACAAATAAGCGACCTAGCAAGCTGATAATGGAAGTCATTAATACAAGGATTAGTAATTATGTCGCACAGTATCCTTCTGCCAAGGACCATGGAGATTGGACGCGATGCTTGCCGAAAGCTACCGCAGATATTAAAAAGTTTGGGTATCAAAAAACCCCTGATTATCACTGACGATATGATGGTCAAACTTGGCTATGTCGATAATATCCAACACATTTTAGAAGAAGCGAAAATCAGTGCTGATGTGTTTTCGGACACCGTTCCAGAACCTACTGAGATGTCTATTAGCGCAGGCGTCTCACAAGTCAAAGCGCAGGACTATGATGGTCTTATTGCACTAGGCGGCGGCAGCCCTATCGATAGCGCCAAAGCTATCTCAATACTGGGTAAGTTTGGCGGGGTCATGCGTGACTACAAGTTTCCTCGTCAAGTTGATGAAACTGGCTTACCTATCATCGCCATACCAACTACTGCGGGTACAGGCTCAGAAGTCACTCGCTTTACCATCATCACTGATGATGAGAACAACGAAAAACTGTTGTGCGTGGGTATGGGGTTCATGCCTATAGCAGCGATTATCGACTATACCCTAACGCTTAGCGTACCACCGCGCACCACCGCAGATACAGGCATTGACGCGATGACCCATGCTATCGAAGCGTATATCAGTCCCAAACGAAATGCCTATAGCGATCAGCAAGCATTGGCGGCGCTGCGTCTGATTGGACCCAATATCCAAACGGCCTATCATGATGGCAAAGATGACACGGCTCGCGAGACCATGATGCTCGGCTCTACCTTGGCTGGTATCGCTTTTTGCAACTCTTCAGTTGCGCTGGTACATGGCATGAGCCGCCCGATCGGTGCGTTTTTCCATGTGCCACATGGTCTATCGAACGCCATGCTACTGCCAACGATTACCGAATTTGGTATCTCAAGTGCGCCCGACCGCTATGCTGACTGCGCACGTGCATTAGGCGTCGCTGACTCTAACGATACAGATGATGATGCCAACACCCGTTTGATCAATTTTCTCAAAAACTTAAACAAAGAATTGCATGTGCCCACATTGGCAGAGTTTGGTGTGCAGCGAGCCGACTTTGACAAGCTCGTCAATACTATGTGCGAGCAAGCCTTTGCATCAGGTTCACCCAATAACAACCCACGCATACCCAATTTAGAAGAAATGATTCAGCTTTATACCATGCTGTGGGATGACAGCAGCACGGATCACGCCTAGCACTCTGTGATACCAACATTACTTCCATTTACTATCGACCACCCAATAACACACCTGTTTAAAGGACATAAACTATGCAAACTATCGGACACTTCATCAACGGCAGCTTAATCAATAATGACAGCCAAACTCAAGACGTCTACAACCCTTCAACGGGCGATGTCAGCAAAAAAGTTGCGTTAGGTGGTGCAAAAACCATCGGCGAAGCGGTCGCTGCTGCCAAAGCTGCCTTTCCAGCGTGGAGCAAAACGTCGCCACTAAAACGTGCGCGTGTGATGTTCAAGTTCAAAGCATTGCTGGAGCAAAATACAGATGAGATTTGCCGCCTGATCGGTGAAGAGCATGGCAAAATCGTCCATGATGCGGCAGGTGAGCTACAGCGCGGTATTGAAAACGTCGAATATGCTTGCGGTGCACCTGAGTTATTAAAAGGGGAACACAGCCGTAATGTCAGTACAGATATAGACTCTTGGAGTGAATTTCACCCATTAGGTGTTGTGGCTGGTATCACACCATTTAACTTTCCTGCCATGGTTCCCCTATGGATGTTCCCGATGGCAATCGTTTGTGGTAACACCTTTATCCTAAAGCCCTCTGAGCGTGATCCAAGCTCAACGCTATTTATTGCGCAGCTGTTGCATGAAGCAGGGCTTCCAGAAGGCGTTATCAACGTCGTCAATGGTGGCAAAGAAGCCGTCGATGCCATTTTGCATCATCCAGATGTCAAAGCGGTCAGCTTTGTCGGCTCTACCCCTATCGCTGAATACATCTATACGACCGCAGCGGCACAAGGCAAACGCTGCCAAGCCTTAGGCGGTGCAAAAAACCATGCGATCGTAATGCCAGATGCTGATTTGGATAATGTTGTGACCTCATTACTTGGCGCTGCTTTTGGCTCATCAGGTGAGCGCTGTATGGCGTTGTCTGTCGCTGTGGCTGTCGGTGATGAAACCGCGGATAAGATGATTGCCGCTCTACAGCCAGCTATCGAAGCGCTAAAGTTTGGCGTCCATTCAGAGAAGAATAACGACTTTGGCCCTGTCATTACCAAGGCACATAAATCTAAAGTCGTCGAGCATATCAAGAGTGCTGCCGATCAAGGTGCTACCTTAGTTGCAGATGGCTCCGATGTTCAACCAGAAGGTTATGAAGACGGGTTCTTTGTAGGTCCAACGCTGATTGATCATGTCACAAAAGACATGGACAGCTACAAGTCTGAAATTTTTGGTCCAGTACTGCAAGTCATGCGCGTACAAACCATGGCCGAGGCTATACAGCTTATTAATGACCATGAATACGGTAATGGTACGTGTATCTACACCCGCGATGGTGAGGCGGCGCGTCACTTTATTGACAATATTGAAGTTGGCATGGTCGGTATCAATATCCCGCTACCGGTACCCGTGGCATCACAAAGCTTTGGTGGCTGGAAACGCTCATTATTTGGCGACTTGGCCATGTATGGACCAGACGGCGTGAGCTTTTTCACTCGACGCAAGACCATCACTCAGCGCTGGCCGAGCACGGCAGTGAGAGATGAAAAGCAATTCTCCATGCCCACTTAATCCTATTATTTCTTAGAGCATCACCTCACCGTTGCTCTCAAAAACATTAAATAGTATGTCAAAAACTGGTGCTTGCGTCTTACCCACATTAACCGTGGATAGATAGCGAGCACTCTGACTATGTCAGTTTGATGGCCTTTAGTGTATCGGCTATCAAACCCTATGACGTTCTGGCTTTTTGTAATAACACCATAATATTCTAAGGATAGATAACTATGCGAGAAACTTTTGAATTACCACTCGTAGGTGTCAAAGTCATCGATTTTGGTCAATATATTGCAGGTCCTGCTGTTGGCATGATGCTTGGCGATCTCGGCGCTACCGTGGTTCATATAGACCCGCCGTCAGGTCCAAAATGGCACAGTCCGGCTAATGCCGTATTAAACCGCAATAAATTAATGCTAAAAATCGATCTTAAGACTGCTGAGGGCGTGGCGCAAGCTGAAGCGTTGATCTTGGAAAGTGACATTGTGATTGAAGGCTTTCGCCCTGGAAAAATGGCAGAGATGGGGCTTGATCTGGTAGCACTTCGCAAAAAACGTCCACAACTGATTGCCTTATCGATTCCTGGATTTGCCTCAAACGATGAACATCGCCGTGAGCTTCGTGCGTATGAGAGTATCATCTCAGCAAGCTCAGGGGTGTTTACTGACATGGGGCTCAACCGCGTACTCATGGGTATCAACCCATCATTTTCGCCGCTACCGCTGCCTTCTGCTTATGGTGCCATGCTGGCAGGCTCTGCCGTTGTCTTTGCTCTACAAGCTCGTGAAAACACCGGGCTTGGCGACGCCATTGAGGTTCCGCTTGCAGCGGCTGTCATGGAAGGTCTCTGCTACAATTCGATAGAAATCGAGGACTTACCTGAGCGCTATTTGACTCAGCGTGAGGTTGAGATTCAACGCCGCCGTGTCGAAGGCATTCCAATGAACATGGGCTATGAAGAGCTACAAGAATTACTAGATCCTTTTTATCGCAGCTATATGTGCAAAGACGGGCGTATGTTTTACGTGGTATGCCCCAGCCACAAACATCATGCAAAGCGTTGCCTAGAGGTTTTAGGGTTGTACGATGAGTTAGTTGAGGAAGGGTTAACTGAAGAGGAGGATACTTATGTGCCTTCTAGTCAGTGGCAGTCTGACACTTCGCTTGGCGTTTATCCAATGCCAAAATACTGGGCAGATCATATTGCTGAAAAAATGAAAGGCGCATTCTTGAAACGTACCTCAAAAGAGTGGCAAAAGATCTTTGGGAAACGCGGTATACCTGGCGCGCCCCAACGTTGGCTGCAAGAGTGGATTCATGATGATCATGCCGAAACAACGGGACTGATGATCGAGGTCGAAGACCCCACTTATGGCAAGATGATTCAACCAGGCCCAATTGTGTGGCTTGAAGAGTGCGGCGAACAAATGCTACAACCCAAACCACCGAAGCCTGTAGATTTTGATGAGGCCTTTAAAAAACTAAAGAGCATTAAGACCAAGCTGCCTTCAGTGAAGGAGTCTAATGAGACCTATGGCTGGCTAGACGGTATCAAAGTGCTCGATCTGTGTAATGTAATTGCTGGACCGCATTCAGCAGCTTACTTGGCACGGTTTGGTGCAGAAGTCATCAAGCTCGATCCTGCGTCACCACTATACGACAGTTGGAATACCGTCATTTACGGTATGTCTCAAATGGTAGGCAAGCAGTCGATACTTGCTGATATTCGTTATGGACAAGGACGGGAAGTATTCGAACAACTGGTTCGTTCAGCCGATGTCATTGTTTGGAATGCAACAGACACACAAATCAAAAAAATGGGCTTGGATACTGAGGGTTTAAAAGCATTAAACCCTGAGGCGACCTTCTGCAAGCTAGATTGTTTCAGTGGCGTTCGCAAAGGTCCATGCAGTGACTTCATTGGTTATGACGATGTCGTGCAGGCGTCTACTGGCATCATGTTACGCTGCGGCGGCGCTATGGATACGCCTGAAGAACATGCGCATGTCGGTACTATCGATGTTATGTGCGGTTTTGGCGGGGCAATGAGCATTGGCGTAGCACTCTATCAAAAGTATCGTACAGGTCAAATTGGACGTGGTCGTACCTCATTAGTCGCAAACAGCGCGTTGTTGCAAATTCCATACTGCTACGACTTTGAAAAACGGGGTTTGTTCGAAGAACCCTCAGGCCGAGAGACCAACGGTCACGATGAATTGACGCGTTTTTACTACACCTCTTCGGGGAACTATTTGCTACTGAACGCTTATGAAGGCGACGTCAAAAACTTTGAGAAAGTCGAAGGTTTAGAAGGTTTTAGTCAGCTCGACAAAGATGAGCGCGCGGCCTTCTTATCTAATATTTTCCAAAAAGCACCCGCTCATGATTGGATAGAACGCTTGCAAGCGGCTGATATTGCGGCGGTCATTTGTGCAGATATCAATGCGTTGCGTGCCGAATACAGTCACCCGGCAGATAACACGCCGGGCACTGATCGCGGTAGTTACTCTTTCTCAATTTATGAAGACCATCCAAGTGGTCATAGAGTTACGCAGCTTGACCCCTATGCCATTAGACCCTCTAACAGCAAGATATACGCGCTTTCTAGACCTGAAAAGTTCGGAAAATCAACCCGCCAAATCATGCTAGATCTTGGCTATAGTGAGGCGGACATTGAAACGGGTATCGCCAGTGGCAGTTTGAGTGACAGTTGGGGTGATGAGTTTTTACCAAGTTAAATCAAAATTTAGCCCAAAAAAAAGCATCAAGTGACTCAAAGGATTGTGGAACTTGGTGCTCACTTAAGCAAAGAGATATCATCTAAAGGATTAGTCATGAGATATAAAAACAAACCCCCTTTAACTAAACTGCCAATAAAAGTCGCAACCAAAGGCTTTTACGAGGGGTTTAACAAAGACGTTACCATTACCGCTAAAATATTGCTTGGCCTACTCATTGTTTGGGCTGTCATATCACCTGAAAACTCGATGACCGTATTGGGTTCGATCAATAGTTTTTTACTCAACCACTTCTCGACATGGTACATCTTAGCCGTCGCTTTTTTCTTGATTTTAGCGATGCTTTTGGCATTTATTCCGCGCTATGGCAAGCTGATTTTGGGAGATTCAGGTGACACGCCTGAGTTCTCTAGTTTTTCATGGTTTTCTATGATCTTCGGCGCAGGCATTGGCGTGGGTATGTTGACCTTTGCGACCGCAGAGCCCATGTATCACTTTGCCAATAATCCTGAAGTCATCAAAGGCATGGCGACTGGTTATGATGCTGATAATGTGCGATACGCCTACAAGTGGGCTTTTCTACATTGGGGCTTTAGTGCTTGGATTTGCTATTCCTTAGTCGGTCTGTCGATGGCGTACTTTTCTTTCAGGCGCAAATTACCGCTTACTATTCGTTCAGGACTTGCACCGTTATTTGGCAAAAGACTCTCCGGCAGGCTTGGTGATGCAATCGATATTGTCGCCGTTATTGCGACTATTTTGGGCGTGGCTCAGACACTAGGATTTGGGGTTGAGCAGTTTGTGTCTAGTATGCACCGTGTCGGTATGGGTGAATGGTTAATCAACACTGATGGAAAGTCGTCAGCAGCAGCGATTATCGTTGCGCTGGTTGTTATCGTTGGCGTTGCCACGCTTTCAGCACTTTCTGGTCTCGGCAAAGGGGTTAAATGGTTATCCAACCTCAACATGGGTTTAAGTGTTATTCTCTTTGCATTTTTCTTGATTTTTGGTTCAACATTCTTTGGCTTACAGTCCTTTTTCGTCGGTTTGTTTGACTATGTTGTCGCGTTGCCAGAATTGCTCGTGACTGTTTGGCAGCCAGATGGTACCCCTGTTGGTGAAACACTTGCTACGTGGCAAAAGGACTGGTCAGTTTTTTATTGGGCATGGTGGATTGCTTTTGGTCCCTTTGTTGGTGTGTTCTTTGCCCGTATCTCACGGGGTCGCAGTATTCGCGCTTATCTACTTGGTACGGTCGTTCTACCCGCGCTCATGTGTTTTATTTGGTTTTCGATTGTGGGCGGTACCGCGATTGACTTAACGCTAGGTGGTACGGATGCTATTTCAAGCGTAGGACAGGAGTCTCAATTACTAGCCATGCTCGATGTCATGCTCTCGCCGACTGCTGCTTGGGCGATGGCTTTGTTGGTTTTAGTGTTACTCCTAACCTACTTAGTGACCACGTTAGATTCAGCCATTTTGGTTATCAATACGATCAACTCAGGCGGTAACGAAGGTCCAAAAGGTCGTCCACATATCATATTTTGGGGCGTCATACTGGCATTAGTTGTTGGGGTACTCCTGATCAGTGGTGGCTTGGGTGCGATCAAAACCGCAATGGTTATTGGTGCCCTACCCTTTAGCTTCGTTATGGTGCTGATGGGCATAGCGCTTATAAAAGCCATTCTATACGACACCAGTCATGATCACGCGGACAACATAAAGTCGGTCGATAAATGATCATTCTAAAGCGCATCCTGTATTGCTATGAGTCGCCTCAATGTTTCTACCTTGAGGCAACTTGATTGATCGTTCAACAAATCAATAACGGTTGACGTACAAACCCATAACGGCGAAATCTATAATACTTTTAACGTTAATGTATTATGGATTTCGTCAGGTTGGTTTGTTTCATGTTAACAAAGTCGCTCTTTATAAAATCATGCTGCTCTATATTTTGCCATTTCATCTTTGCCACTTCACACACTTATGATTTCAGCAACATCATTGTTTATTAAGGTTGATAAGTTTGGTGTTTTATTGAGATGGAATATTTGATTAAGCACAAAGAATGATAGTGAGACAAGACCATACACTTCCTGAACAATCACTTTATAACACCACGATTATTGATATTCATCTTTAGGAGAATGGTATGAGCACTAACATAACAAGAAACAGTACATATATTGATGGACATGAAATTTCATTTTTAGAGCAAGGTTCTGGTATCCCAGTTATCTTGTTACATGGTATTCCAACCAACAACCTTATGTGGCGCAATATCATTCCACAGCTTGCCAAAACACATCGTGTTATCGCTCCTGACCTTCTCAATTACGGGGAATCTGCAAAACCAAAAAATGCAGATGTGTCTATCAATGCTCAAAGTAGTATGATTGTAAAGCTCATGGATGCGCTAGGTGCGCCTGAAGCCGATGTTATTGGACATGATATTGGTGGAGGGGTTGCTCAACTGATAGCAGTCAATTATCCAGAAAAAGTTCGCAAGCTTGTATTGATCGATAGTATTTGTTTTGATTCATGGCCTATCCCAGATTTTGAGCCGCTACAAGAGCCTGGCGCTGAATCAGACATGAGTCTTGAGGACTTTGTTAGCATGATGCAAGGTTTTATGCCAAAAGGCGTAGAAGATAAAAGTGTTATGACTGATGAGCTAATTGAGACTTATATCCAGCCTTGGTCAACTGAGGACGGTAAGCAGGCGTTTTTCCGCAATCTAAGACGGTTAAACAAAGAATATACTCAGGCCATCACTGACGAGCTGCGCAATCTACCCCATCAGACATTGATACTATGGGGTGAACAAGACCCTTTCCAAAAACCAAAATACGCGCCAAAATTAGAAGAAGCAATACCAAATGCACAGCTCATCTGGATTAATGACGTTGGTCATTGGTTAATCGATGAAAAGCCAACTGAAATTGGTGAGCACATTATTCAATTCCTTGGCTAATGTACAAGCGGTAAATAAATATAACACCCTATCCTACCCGACAAAGCGCTGTACCAAATAGCGATGACATTGTGCTATCTGGTACAGCGCTTTGTTATATTGCTTGCTGTTTCCGATATTGCTATTTTCGGTATTGCTGTTTATTGTTAGCAAGCCATTATCGATACGGTCTCTTACTGATATTACCTATTATTGGTATTGACTGTTTTTTATTCTGCGAGGATTTGTCTTTTTATAGGCTGCTCACCATAGTATCAGGCGATAAGATAGCGGCTAACGCCTCATCACTGAGTAGCTTTTCTTGTTTGACCAGTTCTGCCACACCTGAACCACTCAGCAATGCATGTCCTGCAATGCGACTGGCATTTTCATAGCCAATGTGCGGCACTAGTGCGGTGACAATACCGATACTGTTTTCGACATGCTGTGCGCAGCGCGATTCATTTGCCGTAATTCCTTGGATACATCGTTCATCCAACATACGAATCGATTTTTCCAATATACGTGTGTTGTTGAGAAGGTTATAAACGATTAGCGGTTCCATTGCATTTAATTGCAACTGACCTGCTTCTGCGGCCATAGTGATCGTCATATCTGTCCCCATCACTTGAAATGCCGCTTGGTTCATCGCCTCAGGAATCACAGGATTGACTTTACCTGGCATAATGGATGAACCAGGCTGCATGGCGGGTAGATTAATCTCTCCAAGTCCTGTGCGCGGCCCACTCGATAGCAATCGCAAATCGTTACTCAACTTAGACAACTTGATAGACAAGCGTTTGAGCGTACCAGAGAATGCCACAAATGCACCCATATCAGCACTTGCTGCAATGAGATCTTCAGCCGCTCTTACAGGTAGTCCACTAATTTCAGCCAACTCATCAATCGCTACCGCCGCATAACCTTTTGGCGCATTAATACCAGTTCCAATAGCGGTACCTCCTAAATTCAGCTCACACAGCTGTAGGCAAGCTTGCTCGATTTGAACAATCTCACTACCCAAGTCGCTAGCAAAGGCATGGAACTCTTGACCCAATGTCATCGGTACGGCATCTTGTAATTGCGTACGCCCCATCTTTAGGACACTACTGAACGCTTCTGCTTTGTCCATTAGGCTGCGCTGTAAATTAATGATAGTCTCCTTTAGAGGCGCTGCTGCAAACACAATGGCTAGACGCGCGGCACTAGGATAGACATCATTGGTAGACTGCGAGCGGTTGACCTCATTATTGGGATGTAGGTACTCATATTGACCATAGGTCAGTCCCATTTTTGCCAGTCCAATGTTAGCAATCACTTCATTGGCATTCATGTTCGTGGACGTGCCTGCCCCGCCTTGTATCAAATCAACAATAAACTGCTCATGGTACTTACCATCGATGATGTCTGTGCATGCATCGGTGATAGCGCTAAGCTTAGCATCGCTCAGCAAGTCATAATGGTGATTGGTTTTGGCAGCCGCTGACTTAACCATAGCCAACGCTCGTATCAACTCAGGAAAATGACTGATTGGCACTCCTGTGATATTAAAATTCTGATACGCTCGCTGCGTTTGAATACCATACAAAGCAGTAGCAGGTATAGCTTGTTTGCCAAGTAAGTCTTTTTCAATACGGGTAGGTGTTTGGTCGTTGCTCAGACGTTCAGTATGGCTCATATATTCGTTCTTCTTAGAAATGACTTAATAGAAAAGGTGGCAATGTAAAAAGTCACAATGCGGTTGTTAGCGGTTGTTATATACTGATTGTTTGACAGCTGACTGGTACCAGTTGCTAAGTATAAAGGGCTAGACAAACATGAATATGCTCAGCGCCATGCGCCATAGCCGTTAAATCTGCAACCAACCAACAAGTACTCTCAATCAAATAAAGCAGAGCCATCGTAACGGAGAAGATGCCACAAGAAAAACGTAAACATTCTGCTCTCAGCCCCAAAATTTTTGGTGCTCGTTGATATAGGTAGCAAATAAGATTGCCCTACAAAGAGAACCATCTGATTTACAACTGCTTTGAGAAAGATTTTTTAGAGGAATAAAGCGTGGAAAATATAAGGCATACGATAAATGGGATAAGAGTGTTTAGGCGCTTTTATTTATAGAAATAAGCGTTTTATAATTCGGGCATAGCGAATGGAATAATACTGTGGGGATAATAACTACAAAGACATTGATTGCAACGAGACTATTTATAGAAACTCCGGTTATCACGAGACTAGTTATATAAAAACTGGTTATCACAGACCCAATACTTGCTTTAAAGCAATAATTTGTGGCTGCTGACGGTCTACGTAACGGTAGGCAAGCACCACCTCTCGAGCCAAACTATTATCACCCAAATGATGAATCTGGACTGGTGCCGTACTCCTAATCCATAGCCCAGCATACGGAATCAGTGCCACGCCCAAACCAGACTCAACCATTCTGACAATGGCATCGAGATCATTGATCTCCATAATAGTGTTTACCTTGATATCTTGCTGCTTAAAAAACTTGCTCAATTTTGCCCCAGAAGAAGACTGCAAGCTGTAATGAATAAAAGGATGTTGCTCAAAGGTTTGTTTTAGACTATGAAAAGGCCACTTCTTGGGTGTGATCAGTACATAAGGCTCAGTCATAATAGACTGAGTAACGATGTCTTTGGGCAAGGTAAACGCCGGCTGTATCGTAATGGCAGCGTCGATACTTCCTACTGCCAGTTTTTCAAACAACTCTATAGAACGCCCTGGGATGATCTCAGTTTGCATTAGCGGTGCCAATATCGTAATGGCTTTTAGCGCCTCTGGCAAAATACCGACTTGAACGGAGTTGATCGCACCAATTCTAAGTTGACCATAATAGCTTGCAATGTCTGTGTCTGAGGGCGACTGCATGGTTGCATAGAGCTGTAAGATCTCTTTGGCTATTGGTAATACACGCGCCCCTTGCGGATTAAGCGTGACAGCACGAGCAGAGCGAGTAAATAGCGCCAAACCCAGCGTATCCTCCAGACTTTTTATCTGCGCACTCACAGCAGACTGGGTAAGATTTATGTGCCGAGCAGCCGCCGCAAAACTGTCCAATTCGCAAACTGCAACAAAGGTCTTAAGCTCTCTTATCATTGGGGTCACCGCGTATAGTATTGATATTTGCTTTAGGGTTTTTTTAGGCTCTACCGCTATCCTCATCTCTGTACAAAGGCGATAGCGACTGAGGTTAGCGTATGAACGAATACCTCGCTAAGTAGTATAAGCTAACGCTTCATTAACATCTAACAAATTGACAGCAAGGGTTGGCTTATACTACCATTGAAAACTCACTTTATTAATCTTACCTATCACATGTAAGATCGTTTCGGAGTAACCTCATGCAGTGGACTAAACCAGCTTTTCAAGACATCCGTATCGGTTTCGAAATCACTATGTATTTTGAAGCACGCTAAAAACTCATAAACCTGAATACATTAAAAGCCCTAGATGATTAGGGCTTTTACTTTTTTAGCAATTTGGAAATATTGATCTATGTATATTCATGTTTTAGGCTCAGCAGCGGGTGGCGGTTTTCCGCAGTGGAACTGTAACTGCGAAAACTGCCACGGTGTACGCCAAGGCACCATAGACGCAAAAACCCGTACCCAGTCCTCTATCGCCATCTCAGAAAATGGCACCGATTGGATTTTGTTTAACGCATCCCCTGATATTCGCCAGCAGCTATTTGACTTTAAAGCCGCTCAGCCAGCCCGTTATTTAAGAGACACAGGTATCACCGATGTGGTGTTGATGGACAGTCAGCTTGACCATACCACGGGGCTATTGACCCTACGTGAAGGCTGCCCCATTTCTGTTTGGTGTACGGACATGGTGCATGAAGATCTTAGCACAGGGTTTCCGCTGTTTAACATGTTAAAGCATTGGAACGGCGGCCTACGATATAATCAAATTGACCCAACACAGCGCTTTCAAATTGACGGCTATAGCAATTTAGAACTGACGCCTTTGGTGATTAGGAGTTCAGCGCCGCCGTATTCGCCGCATCGTAACGACCCTCATGATGGCGATAACATTGCACTGATTGTGAAAGATTTAAGAACACAAAAGCAGCTGTTCTACGCGCCAGGTCTAGGCAAAATCGATGATGAAGTGATGCAAATCATGAAGGCGTCTGATTGCGTGATGATTGACGGTACGCTATGGACAGACAACGAGATGCAAGAACGTGGCGTTGGCACCAAAACGGGGCAAGACATGGGGCATTTGCATATCAGCGGTGATGATGGCTCGCTAAAGTATTTAGATCAGCTCGACAATGCACGCAAAGTACTCATCCATATCAATAACACCAATCCGATATTAAATGAGCAATCTGAACAAGCGGCGACATTAAAACAGCATGGTGTTGAAGTGGCCTTTGATGGCATGCAGATAGAGCTCTAAGACAAACGGTAAGACAAAGACAGCAATCGCAAGGTAAAAATAATGCAAGAACAAACCGTAGCACTCACCCCAGAAGCGTTTGAACAAGCGATTATGGCTAAAGGTCAGTATTATCATATCCACCATCCGTTTCACATCATGATGCACGAAGGACGCGCGACGCAGCAGCAAATCCAAGCGTGGGTCGCCAACCGATTCTACTATCAAATCAATATCCCGCTAAAAGACGCGGCAATCATGGCGAACTGCCCTGATCAACGCGTGCGTCAAGAGTGGATTCAGCGCATGATCGATCAAGATGGGGTCTATCCTGATGGTGGCGGGCGTGAAGCGTGGCTTGGTCTGGCGGAAGCAGTTGGCTTGACGCGTGAGCAGGTGATTTCGGAAGAATTGGTATTACCGGGTGTGCGTTTTGCTGTTGATGCGTATGTGAACTTTGCCCGCCGTACGTCATGGCGTGAGGCGGCGAGTAGTTCATTGACCGAGCTGTTTGCCCCGCAGATTCATCAATCGCGTCTAGAGTCTTGGCCCAAGCACTATCCTTGGATCAAAGAAGAAGGCTATACCTATTTTCGCTCGCGCCTCAGCCAAGCTCGCCGCGATGTTGAGCATGGGCTGACCATTACCCTTGATTCATTCAAGACGGCTGAGCAGCAAGAACGCATGCTCGAGATATTACAATTTAAACTCGATATTTTGTGGACGATCTTGGATGCCTTGAGCCTCGCCTATGTCCATGACCAAGCCCCTTATCAAAGCGTCACCACTGAGAATGTCTGGCATAAAGGATTGTTCAAATGAATATAACTGCTAGTTTACCTGAGCTGGATCAATCTCTGGTTCCCACATGGCGTCATGGCTATCGCTTCCAGTTTGAGCCAGCGCAAGATGCGTATGTCCTGCTCTACCCTGAAGGTATGATAAAACTCAATGACAGCGCTAGCATCATTGGACAGCATATTGATGGTCAGACATCCATTGCTAATATTATCAAGAAGGTGAAAGCCATGTTTGGCGACGTGCCTGAAATCGAGCAAGATATCATTGAATATATGCTGGTCGCCCAGCGTGAATATTGGATTGACTTGATATGACTACGCCCGTCGGACTGCCTCTATGGTTACTCGCTGAGTTGACCTATCGCTGCCCCTTACAATGCCCGTATTGCTCCAACCCCATTGATTATGCTCAGTATAAAGAAGAGCTGACGACACAGGAGTGGTTTGATGTGTTTGATCAGGCGCGGAAAATGGGCGCGGTGCAGCTGGGGTTTTCTGGCGGTGAGCCACTGGTGCGTCAAGACTTGGAAGAAATGGTCGCTTATGCGCATCAGAAAGGTTTTTATACCAACCTTATCACTTCAGGTATGGGACTTACTGAGGCTAGAATCGCGAGTCTAAAAGACGCAGGACTGCAACATATTCAGATCAGCTTCCAAGCCAGTGATCCGACAGTAAATAACCTCTTAGCAGGTTCCAAACATGCTTTTGAGCAAAAGTATGAGATGTCACGTCTGGTCAAACATTACGACTATCCGATGGTGCTTAACTTTGTGATTCATCGGCAAAACATCGATCAGATCGACCAGATTATTGATCTCTGTTTAGAGCTAGAGGCCGATACGGTTGAATTAGCTATCTGCCAGTTTTATGGTTGGGCATTTGAAAACATCGAAGGCCTACTGCCGACCAAAGAACAAGTGGTCAGAGCCGAACGCATTACCAATGAGTATCGCCAAAAAATCGAAGCACGTGGTATCAAATGCAAGCTGATTTTCGTAGTGCCTGATTACTACGAAGAGCGGCCAAAACCTTGTATGGATGGCTGGGGTAAGATTTTCTTGACCGTCGCGCCCGATGGCACCGCTCTACCTTGTCATGCTGCCAGGCAGCTGCCCATGTCCTTTCCCAATGTCAGGCAGACGCCATTAAAAGATATCTGGTATGACTCAGACAGCTTCAATCAGTTTCGCGGTGATGAATGGATGCCTGATATGTGCCAAAGCTGTCCCGATAAAGAACGCGATTACAGCGGCTGTCGTTGCCAAGCGTTTATGCTGACGGGCGATGCCAAAAACGCCGATCCTGTGTGTGGCAAATCGCCTTATCACTACCTGATCGAGGAAGCACGCGTCAATAGCGAGACGCCTGTTCCTTTTGAGGAATTACGCTTTCGCAATCCTAAAAACTCTAAACGGCTAAGTGGTAAAAAAGCAAATGAAAAACAAATGAGTCAAGAGCAACTGATTCCCACGCGTACGGTTACGGATTAATGATGAATAACCAGCCTATAATTTTTGACGGTCATAACGATCTGTTAACCCGCCTATGGTTAAGCTCGGCTGATGATCCTGTGCATGATTTTATTTATGGTACGCTACCGGGGCATTTAGATTTGCAGCGCTGCCAGCAAGCAGGTTGGATGGGCGGTTTATTCTCTATTTTCTTACCGCCCTACGCTTATGTAAAAAATAACCATCCTGACAAGTTATCCAACCTGTCAAATTCAGACTTTACTCCGCAAGAAATCGTTGATATTTGCTGTGCGCAATTGGCGCTTGCTCAGCAATTACAAGCGCGATCGGAAGGTCAGATTCAAATTTGTACGTCGCTAGCACAAATTCAAGCCTGTCAGCAGAACCAGCAATTAGCTATCGTGCTGCATCTTGAAGGTGCTGAGTTTTTGGCTATTGAGCCTGACTTACTGGATGTTTTTTATGAAGCGGGGCTTAGAAGTATTGGCCCACTGTGGAATAGAAAAAGTCTATTCGGTGATGGTTTAAATGCGTCTTTTCCGCATTCTCCAGACACAGGCTCTGGTCTAACCCGCGAAGGCAAAGACCTTATTTTGGCATGCCGTGATAAGCATATGCTGGTTGATGTGTCACATATGAATGAGCGCGCGTTTTGGGATACGTTAGAGATTGCGAATCAGCCCATTGTCGCAACCCATTCCAATGCGCATGCCTTATGTCCGCAAGCCAGAAACCTGACTGACCAGCAGCTGGCTGCCATCAAACAAAATGGTGGTCTAGTTGGGGTGAACTTCGATGTGGCCTTTTTGCGTGCGGATGGACAGCGAGATACGCAGACCTCACTTGATGTAATTGTCGATCATCTTGCTTATCTGATCGACCATTTAGGCGAAGATCACGTTGGATTTGGCTCTGATTTCGATGGGTGCTTATCACCTGATGACTTATCTGATATCAGTCAAATCTCCAAGCTGATTGGGCGGATGCAACAACGACACTTCTCTGATACGCTTATTGAAAAGGTTACTTCAAAGAATTGGTTTAGTGTGCTAGGTGAGATATGGCGGTAATAAGCCATATAAGGAATCCATAAGAGTGGCTGGCACATTATAAATTCATATACAATTCTATACTTCCTAAATAGTTTATTAAAATCATAACCAACCATAACTTCCTAGGTCAATTACATGACTCCCATATATACCGCATTGGCTATACTAGTTACTTTTATTTGGGGCGTAAACTTTACCTTTATTGCATGGGGGCTTGAGAGCTTTCCACCATTGATGCTCACTGCACTTCGTTTTTTCTTTACTGCTGTGCCATTGGTTTTATTTCTAAAACCACCTAAATTTAACCGTACTTTATTAATATACGCCATCGGTACATTTGTTATGCAGTACGCTTTTGTATTCACTGCCATGCATTTGGGCTCATCACCGGGACTAACGGCACTATTACTCCAGATTCAGATTTTTATCACTGTATTATTGGCTTACTTTATATTGGGTGAGGCAGTAAGTCGAGTGCAAATCATTGGTATGTTGGTTGGTGTACTTGGACTCAGTGTGATTGCGCTAAACCTTGGTGGTGATATGCCTTTAGCTGGATTTATCTGTATTTTGATTGCAGCAATAGGTTGGAGCTTTGGCAATATCGCATCAAAGCAAGCATCAGCGCAAGCAGCCTTAAAAACTGCGCAACAGGGTTCAAAAATGAGTATTGTCTCGCCTAGCACTGACAAAAACAAGGCATCTGCATTATCTGCTCTAGCATTAGTAGTTTGGGGCGGTCTCATTGCTTGCGTGATATTGACTCTATCTTCTCTCATCTTTGAGCCCGAAGCCTGGCAAGTAGCAACGTTTACCGAAGCCTCACTAAAATCTTGGCTATCGCTTGCATTTATTGTGTACATCTCAACACTCATCGGCTTTGGACTATGGGCGCATTTGCTCAGTCAAAATACTGCGTCCAAGGTTATGCCTTTTGCCCTACTGGTACCCTTGTTTGGCATGGTGACCTCCGTGCTGCTCACAGGAGAAATCGTAACATGGTGGAAGATGTTAGCAATGTTATTGATTTTATCCGGATTATTACTGGCGAATGTGAAGCTAAAATTACAAAGAAAGCATCAATCAATATGACGTTAGCTACTTTACTTAAAAGAAGTAAAAAATGCGTTAAAAACATGTGCTCTCATTACACACAAAAAAACCACCCTAGCCATGCAAGCGAGGGTGGTTTTTTTTGTTTTTAAAATTGTGCTTTCTAATACATCTCTAAGTCTTACGCAGTCCAACCTTCCAACACTATCTTGCCATGCGCTTGTTGACTCTCTAGCATTTGATGCGCATGACGCACATGTTCAGCCGTGATAGCGCCAAGATTGTGAGCAACGGTGGTTTTGATCTCGCCTGCATCAATCATGTTGGCAACGTCCGTCAATAAACGATGCTGTTCAATCATATCTGGTGTCTGGAACATAGAGTGCGTAAACATAAATTCCCAATGTAGGCTCAGACATTTAGTTTTAAGCGCCTTAATGTCTAATGATTCAGGATCATCGATGAGTCCTAATTTACCTTGTGGCTTTAAGCATTTGATAATCTCTGCATAATGCTCATCAGTGTTGTTTAGACTGATGACATAATCTACTTCTCTGATACCTGTCTTCTGTAGCTCATCAAACAATGGGTTACGATGATTGATCACATGATCTGCGCCTAGACCCTTTAACCACTGTACACTCTCCTCTCGTGATGCCGTACCGATGACTGTGGCAGAGGTCCGTGTTTTTAATAGCTGCGTTAAAATAGAACCAACCCCGCCCGCTGCACCAATGACCAATACTGAAACGTCATTAGCACGCTCATCACTACCGTTTTTATCTGCCGAGCTGTTAGTAACAGGCACTTGCAGACGCTCAAACAACATCTCCCAAGCCGTGATTGTGGTGAGTGGTAATGCCGCTGCCTCAGCAAATGATAGCGATGCTGGCATGCGCCCAACGATGCGCTCATCAACTAGTTGATACTCAGCGTTGCTGCCTGAACGGGTCAGATCCCCCGCGTAATACACCTTGTCCCCGACTGAGAATAAGCTGACTTCTTCGCCAACCGCTGTCACGATGCCCGCGGCATCCCAACCAATCACTACATACTCACCCTCTGGTGCAGGACGTGATTGGCGGATCTTATAATCCACTGGATTTACGGATATGGCTTTGACCTCTACCAGAATGTCATGGCCTGTCGCAGTTGGCTTATCAAGGGTAATGTCTTGTAGCGCTTTTTCGTTATCGATGGCGAGATTGTCTTGATAGCCAATGGCTCTTATTGTCTGATTTTGCATTGTTTTTATTCCTAATAATAAATAAATTGAGTAGAGTCCTCACGCGAACAGTACCGAAATACATAGCGTTTAACAGGAGGCAATATATTTCTAATACAACGACTGTAACACCTTCTGTGTTTGGCGTTCTAGCTCTGCAATGGTGTCTTTATTTAACGCATCGGCATGCGGTTTTCCAAATTCGCCTCTGGCATCACCATGTGCGCCATCTTTGATATCGTTATCAAAGTATTTGCCCGTGTCGTCCGCGAACTCATCTGAGACAGCCAATGCTGTTAGGATATTTGCGCCTTTGTCTGCTGATGACCAATACTCACCATACGCTTCATCGACCATTTTGGTATTCAATAGCGACCCTGGGTTGACCGCAATCACGTTAATGTTATCGCTGGCAACCCTATCCGCTAAGTGCATACTCCACATCGTTAGTGCCAGCTTGCTTTGCGCATAGGCGGCTTTATCATCTAGACGCTCTTGTCCTATAAATGCCTTATATGATATTGGAACTTGAGCAGCCGAGCTTAGATTCACAATACGCGCTTTACTAGACTGCTTGAGTAAAGGTAGTAGCGCATTAGTCAACTCATAAGGCGCTAGGTAATTGACCACAAAGCGTACATCCATACCCTCTTTAGTCATCGCTGATGACGTGGTATAAATTCCTGCGTTATTTATCAATACATCCAGTGTTGGTAGCTTTTCGTTAATGTCTGCGGCCATCTTCAATACAGCGGTGAGGTCGGAGAAATCAGCGACAAACCCATCAATATGATCTATCACTTCGCCTGTTGCCACTGCTTGGACTTCAGCTATCACACTAGCAAGCTTGTCAGCATCGCGGCCATGCAGGTAAACGTGATGCCCAGCCTCTGCTAATTTTAAAGCAGCCAATTTACCGATACCGTCGGTGCTACCGGTGATCAAAATAGTTTTAGTTTTACTCATAGTTATCAACCATCCTTATGGTTCCAATTATAGTTATCGCTCTGGATATATGGTTTATTTTATCCACCCTCATGGCACCTATTGTAATGAAAGTGTTGTACTTCATACAGCTACTATTGATCATTTTTCAGTGTTATTATTAAAAATAACGAACGCTTTATCTGATTGTTTACTGTATGAAAATCATAAAGATATGATGGACAAAAAAACGCTAGTAAGTGAGTACTTACTAGCGTTTAAATAATAGCTTAAGTGCCTTTTATGAGTTGTCTGTCCAAATTTTCAGTTAGCGTCAATTATCGTAAATCATCAACGACAGCCAGCATAGCAATGAGCGAAGCCTCCCCTAGCTGCATAGAACGCTCCGGTGACCACCCTTTCTCTTCATCAGGTAGATTATCATTGTCCTTGAACGGCATCTCTAACGTATTGGCCAGACAATCAAAACGCTCAGCGACCCAGTTGGTTGCCAGTGTCATATTTGCCTTACCTGGCGCATCAACGTCATAGCCAACCTCCGTCTGAAAATCCGCACTGGCGAGTGTCAATACCTCTGAAAATCTATCACGAAGATGTGCCAGACGCTCATTATAGCTTGGCGTGCCTTGAGAGCCAGCAAGAAACGCGTATGGCAGTGCCTCGTCACCATGCACATCATAAAACAGATCAACACCCGTCTCTTCCATTTTATTGATCACATGAAAGACTTCAGGGCTTTTGTCCAAACTTGGATTTGTCCATTCGCGATTGAGATTGGTTCCGGCAGCATTCGTACGTAGATGCCCGCGCACACTACCATCGGGATTCATATTGGGTACGATATAGAAATTGGCTTTGTCCAATAACTGTCTGCCTGTTGCATTATCGCTATCTAACAAGCTATATAGCAATCCCTCAACCAACCATTCAGCCATCGTTTCACCCGGATGTTGACGCGCCGTGATCCAGATGTTGCGTTTATTAGCATCACCGTCACCGATTTTTACCAGAGTCAAATCACGCTTGTCGAGGGTGTCACCTAAATGCTCTAGAGTAACTAACGGGTGCGTCTGGACGGCGGCTAATAAGTCTTGATGACGCTCATAGCTATAAGGGGCAAAATAAGCAATTTGAATGGTTTCGCACTCTAATGCTGCTACAATGGTCAATGTGCCATCTTTATAAGAAGTCGGCAGACGAAACCAATGCTGACGATCATAAGACGCTACTGCTTGGTAACCCTCCCACCCTTCTACATAAGATGCCTCTCCTGCATTGACAATATTGAGAACATACTCTTCTCCAACCTCACCTGAGAGGCGAAAGTTAAACCACTGAAAAAATACTTCGCCAACGTCCGGACGAATCGCCAGTTGAATGTTTTTGTTATCATCTACAGTGATAACCTCAATGTTACCGGCGTCGAAATTGTCCGTAATATGCATAATGGCTCCTTATCTCATTATTATGATCGTACTCTATCGGTTTGTTATAAGCTGATGGTTTTACCTCAACACTTATTTTGCTAGCGTCTATAACCGTTACACTTAATTGGTCATGGTACAATTCTTTTCAAGTCAAAAGCTTGCTAAGCTGACGGTACTAGCGCCCTATGTCTAAAAACACTAGGATATTACACCCACTATTGCTCAGTCAGATTGCTTCTCATACCATCAAACATTTATATCCCCACAACAAAATAACGGCCTTACATTAGCAAGGCCGTCATCAGCTATACAATCCATTTAGAAAGAGTAATCGGTCCATAACATTCTGACGTCGCGCTCAGGGTCATTAACCGCTTCAGAGTCTACATCGAATCTCATGGTTGTTCGATCTGTAAGCTTATAGTTATCCCAGCTCACCTGCCCAGTACGAGCAAACTCAATCCAGTTTTGGTGTATGGTATTGGCAAGTTTTTGCGGTGGCTCATCGCCAACGAAATTTTTGGCTTGCTCGCTACCGAGCGCGTTAAAGGTAAAAGGCACATCCACAAAGTGTGCCGCGCCTAGCCGTCCATCGAATGCTGGTGACAACCACGAAAAGTTATAATGCCATACTTTATTACCGTTTTTGATTAAATGCTCAGCAAAGCTATCGCCAACAGACTTGTCGCTATTGGTAGGTGCATATACCTTAAGTGGCTTACCATTCAATGATAAGTCATTTAGCAATTGAGATCTTTGTGTAGAGGTAATCTTATCAATAGCACCTCCTGGTACAGAGTAAAGCCTTGCCTCTTGATCGGTACTACCGACAATCACTGGATTGACATACTCCCATCACTTTCGCGAAGCTTAAGTGGGGGATTCTAAAAGCAAACGCTCTTAGGTGACTTTCTCACGAAGGTCACTTGTTTTCTGTTTCAACGGGCGACCTTTACTGCATCCTCCCTCCGCAGACAACACGGCATGTCCTGCCGCTAATATATTACGAGCTGCATTAAAATCTGCATTCGCAACATACCTACATTTGACGCACTCAAATTTAGACTGAGTTTGTCTATTTTCTTTAGCAATATGCTGGCATCCAGAGCAAGTTTGGCTAGTGTAGCGTGGGTTCACCTTAATCAGTAATCCACCGCCCCATTGCTGCTTGTACTCAAGCATATTAACCATCATGCCCCAGCCTTGATCTAGGATGGATTTATTCAATCCTGACTTGGCTTTGACTTGACGACCTTTATTCTCCACCGTACCACTGGCTGATTTCGACATATTGGCTATTTTTAAGTCCTCACAAGCGATCATGGCGTGGTTTTTGCTGATGCGGGTGGTGATTTTATGCAAGTAGTCATGGCGAATATTGGCAATGTGGCTGTGGAGCTTTTGAATCTTGCGGTTTTGCTTTTTCCAGTTCTCACTGAATTTTACTTTCTTTGCTAGCCCTCGTTGCAATTTGGCAAGTTTGAGTTGATTGGCTTTAAAACTGTTTTTCGGTTTGATGTATTCACCATTTGAAGTGGTCAGTAGTTTGCTGATACCCATATCCAAGCCAATGGCGCTTTTAGAGGGGTGACGAGGGTTCTCAGTCAGTTTGCGCTCTGTGCCAAACGACACGTACCAGTGCCCTGATTTCTTGCTGATGGTGACGTTTTTAATCGTGCCAATAATGTCTTGCGATTTCCTAAACGTCACTAGGCCCACACCATTAGGCAGTTTTACTCGATTGCCCTCAACACGGCAGTATTTGTCAAACTGAACCAAGCGAATTGAGTCGCAGCCAGCGGATTTGCGCTTAAATTGTGGCATCGATGGTCGTCGTTGAATCTCTGTGCCATCCGCCAGTTTAAAAAACTTGGGTTTTCTTGGTTTCTTTTTATTTTCTTTTAACCTGGCATGTGCTTTAGGATCAAAGAAACGCGACCAAGCCGATGCCAGATCACGTACTTTTTGTTGTAAAGACACCGCGTTTGAGCTGCTTTTTAAGAACTCGAAATCAGGGTTATTCTTTAGATCTATAATTTTATTAACAAGGTTGGTGGCATTGATAAACTCATCTTTAGCAAACATCTCAAATGAGATCGCTAGCATTTGATTCCAAACAAAACGTGCAGAGCCGACAAGATTATTTAAAATAATCTCCTGCTCTGCATTAGGCTCAAGCCTAAATTTATACGCTTTGTTGATTTTCATAAATGCTTTCTTTATTAATGAGTGTGTGTTTGGTCGCGTTCCTATTTTACAAGCGCTTGTGGTGATACGCCATTAGATATTATTAAACAGTATATTCAGAATCAGCGATGCTAGCCAGTGATGCGAAATTCACTTCCACCCTAGTGTCGGGTGGAGGTGAATTTCGCTTTTTTGGTAGATGCATCTGCATATTTTATCAGGTCTTTCATTGGTGATTCTTTGATGATATCACCATCGTTCACAGGCAAAAACGCCGTACCACCCCAAGACATCATGCCCCACTCGTCTCTATCTTTTACTGTTTTGCCAATATTAATCACTTCAGAGACCAAATCGTCAAGTGGTACCTGAGAGATATCGGTCGTCGTAGGTGCTACCCCAAGCGCTTCAGCAAAAAGTGTACTGACTCGACTCGGTAGTTTACCGTGACAACAATCGTGTCGTTTTTTGCAAAGCTAGTACCGTTATAGGCTTCCTCGCCTGCATCTGCTCGTATAAAGGCACCACCGGGTAGCCAAACCATGACAGGTAATTGCTTATCTGTTTTTAGGGCATTTTTGGGTGCCCATATATTTAATATCAAGTCACCCGCAGCGCCCACAAGTTGAACTTTTTTCTCTCGTCCTGGCTGCGGTACTGGTACCGTTTTGGCGGTAGCATCTAATACGCCTTCCCACTTCTCGTAAGGCTGCGGTGCCTTAAATCTAAGCGATTTTGTGAAAGGATTATGTGCATAAGGAATACCGTAAAAAGTAGTAACGCCATTATCTGCTTTGCCTTTTAACTCACCTTGAGAAACGGTAATGTTCATTTTTTCCCCTTCATTATTTGCAGCAAATGCAGAAACCATACTGACACTCAACAGTACAATGACCACCTTTCGACACGCCCTACTCACCTTGTTAATCATCATGGCTGCTACTCCTTTTTTATTTTTTGTCGATTGCCTACCTGCTATCTTCTGAATAACCATCAAAACAGTGACTTTCCTCTAGGGCGTGTCTTTATTTTAAAAATGGTAATAAAAATGAGATAAATTGCCGTCAAACAAGGAAAATAGCTGGTTAATATCGAGATATTAACCAGCTATTTGACGCGGTTTGGCAAAATTTAGCCATTTTTAGTCCACTTAGATGACCATCGATTGAATTGAAGACACGCCCTAGAATAATACTGTTTTCTTGTGCAGATTGTTATGAGACAAACGTAAGGGTTTTATCGTTTGCAGGCCCGTTCTGATAAGACGATAAGAGTCATACTTGCAAATTTTGAGAGACCACTACTCTACATTACTAAGAAAACGAGAACTGTTGTATCAGCATTTAGCCAAACTGAAAAGCCGATAACTGCGTTTTAAGTACTTGCTCGGAGTAAATTTTGGTGCCTTTATCATTACCTGCTGCACCTGCTATTACCATCAGCGGCAGTAAATGCTCCTCTGCACCTAAGGGATGTGAGTCAAGCGCGTGAGGCGCCATCGACCAGTCTCTAAGCGCTGCATCTCGCTGCTCTGAGTCAGATTCAATCGTTTGGGTCAACCAGTCATCGAAAATCTCTGATGGCGCTGTAAAATGCGCATCGCCATAGCCCCTCATATTATGAAAGCTCATACCGCTTCCGATGATTAATACACCTTCTTGACGTAATGCCTGCAGTGCTTGACCTGCCGTCAGATGCGCTGTTGGGTCTAGATCATTACGCAGTGACAGTTGTACTACTGGAATATCTGCTTTAGGAAAAATCACCTTTAGCGGTATAAACACCCCATGATCAAAACCGCGTGACGCATCTTGCGTATTTGGGATGCCTGCCGCTGTCAGCAAATTACTAACTCGTTTAGACGACGCTGGCTCACCTGATGCTGGATAAGTCAGCTGATACGTATGATCAGGAAAACCATAGTAATCATAAATGAGATCAGGCGCTATGCTCGTAGTAATTGTAAACTCAGGCATCTGCCAGTGCGCGCTAATGATTAAGATAGCCTTTGGACGCTCCGGAAGTCGAGTATGAATACCTGTCAAAAAGTTTGCCATACTATCCCATGTGTTCGTAGGCTGCCAGTCCATAAAAAAACAGGGTCCGGCACCATGCGGTATAAATAGGACAGGCTGAGTAACTGTCTGGCCAGATGAATGTGCTGTCATAATTCTCTCCTTGTCCTATTCATCAAAGGTGACTGTTAATAGTAGGTCGTTTTATATTTACTGGCTTTGGTTTTTACTGACTTTTATCTGTACTGATTACGATTACAGGTAAGCTCTTAAACATAACTGTCAAAAGGTGATCTCTAAAGCCAACTATGACGCGCGTCCTAGCTTTGCTGCTAATGCTTTGTCCATACTAAAAGAGCCACCACCTTGTACGGCCAAAGACAGTAAAGCAACCATCAAGGTCAATGCATACTCGTAGCCACCGTTAGCAGAAAATAGCCCATTGCTGATATGGACAGAAAAAATAGCCACTAGCATTGTGAATGCAGCGACCAGTGCAGCAGGTCGTGTGAGTAACCCGAGTACTAGAGCGAGTCCACCGAAAAACTCAGCGCCGCCAGCCAATATGGCCATCAGCAACCCAGGCTCCATGCCCATACTGCTCAGCCACTGTGCCGTTCCTGCGAGCCCATTGCCATCAAACCAGCCAAAGAGCTTTTGGGCACCGTGCGCCATCAAAATCAAGCCGACGGGTACACGAAGAATTAGGGCCGCTATCCCAGCTTTAGAGGCCAACATTTTATTTAGTAGCGATGATGTCATTAGTACTTACTCCATAACGTATTAGTGCGATAAGTGATTGAATATTGGTATAAACATACTTTACTATCGTCGATATGAAAGAGTAAGCCCACTTATATTGAATGATTATCAACACAGTGTTTATAATTGGTTTGGTATTGAATAGTAGAAAAAATGGATAACAATGACATTGATGTAATATGCGTATTAAACGCTTGAGGCAATAAAGGCAATAAAGGCAATAAAAGTGACCATAATGATATAGGAGTACCTAAATTACACGTGGTCTGCGAGTACCATGATGGGCTGCCCATACTCAACACCCTGCCCACTTTCAACCAAGATTGCCGTGACAACACCATTCTTATCACTCACAACTGGTAGCAAGCGGGTCAACTCATCAATAAAGCAAACGGTTTGACCTTTTTGAATATGGTCGCCTTCTTTAATGAGATTGTCAGTTGTAGCGTCTTCGCTTAAGTAGACCTGCCCCACATAAGTCGCACAGACTTGCCTTATTTTGCTATCTGGTTTATTGGGCTCAGTAGCAGCGCTAGTAACATCGTTAGTAGTATCGTCAGTGGCTACATGACTTGCCTTACTTGGCAATCCTAGATTGTTGACCACTCTGATGGACTGATCACCATCAGCAATAGTAACTTCATGTAATTGACTGCTTTCAACCAATGTGACCACACGCGCTATTTGCTCTATATCCATAATAGATTCCTTAACTTAATTTTTAACTGAGACCGAAATATTTAGTAGGCAGATATCGTGATACCTTTGAGCTCTAGTTGTTTCTTGATTTCTTGGGCAAATAAAATGGCGTGTTCACTATCCCCATGTAGGCAGATGCTTTGCGCTTCTACTGGTACGGTCTGACCACAAATACTGGTGACCGTCCCTTCAATGATCATCTGCAACACATGCCTAACCGCATCATCTGTGTCGGTTATCAGGGCGTTGTCCTTGCTACGAGAGACCAGCGAGCCGTCTTTTTCATAGTTTCTATCGGCAAACACTTCTGATATGGCTTCTAAACCATGCTTCTTAGCTGATTTGACCAAATAGCCGCCGGACAGACCCATAACCTTTAGGTTTGGATCAAATCGTTTGATTTCACTTACCAAAATATCTGATAAGCCTTCATCAATAGCAGCTTGGTTGTACAATGCTCCGTGCGGTTTTACGTAGTCTAATGACACACCAACCAAGTCACAGAGCGCTTTGGTTGCACCCAACTGATACACCAATAAAGCACGGTAGTCGGCTTCGCTTAACGGCTTATGAATACGGCCAAAGTTTTCTCTATCGTTTAGACCAGGATGTGCGCCTACGCTCACGTTGTTTGCTTTTGCCAATTGCAACGTGGCTAGCATCTCGCTGTAAGAACCCGCGTGCAAGCCGCAGCAGACATTCGCTGAGCTGACTATCGTTAGTAATTTATCGTCTTGCCCGCAGCCTTCCGCCACATCAGCATTTAAATCAATTTTCATTGGCATACTCCTTTATTTGATCGATATAGTGTTGTCTGTTTTGCTGTTCCTTTAACGCTTGCTCTAATGACACAACGACGAACTGACAGGTTTTGCCAAATCTAATCTGTGCCATCAGACCTATGTCTGCTTGAATCACGGTTGCAATTTTCGGATAGCCACCCGTCGTTTGCCCATCCGCCATCAAAATAATCGGTTGCCCTTGCGGTGGCACCTGAATCATACCAATATCAACACCATGTGAGCTCATTTCTACAGGCTTACTAAACTCAAGCGCTGTTGCTCCCTCAAGACGGTAACCCATACGGTTGCTACTGGTTTGTAGTTTCAAAGGCTGTGTTTCAAAGGCTTGTTGAGCCGACTCAGTGAAGCAGTCATATTCGCTACTCTTTATCACTCTAATAATATCGGTTGGGGCAATGCGGGCAACGCCAATCACAGGTAGGCTTGATTCGGTTTTTACCGTTAAGATGTCTTCGGTTTTTAGGTACCTGCCTTCAAATCCGCCAAATTCGGCTTTGAGATTGGTGCTGGCTGACTGTAATACTGGCTCAATATCAAAGCCACCGTGCACACACAAATAGCTATACATACCTTGTAGCGGGCGCAACAGCTTAAGCGTCTGCCCAGCTGTTGCATTGATACGCCAATAGCAAGGAACACGCTTGTCGTCTAAATATGCCTCGTACAAAGCACCTGTTAAGCAAAAACTGACGCTTTCTTCAAACTGTATGGTCAGCTCACCGAGCGCTATTTCAATAGCGGGTTCGTTGGCTTCGTTTTTCATCAAAGCGTTGCCGGCTTGTAGCGCCCAGCTGTCCATCACGCCATTTCTACCCACGCCCATGCTTCGGTAACCTACTCGACCCGAATCTTGAATGCTGGCAAGGGCACTCGCCGTTAAAATTTTCATCGATACCACCTGTCTATATATCTTTTGAATTTATGTGGCTTTTATTTACCGCTTATTGATGAATATCAATCGCGGTAAATGTCAAGGTATCACCAGCGTTCAGCAACGTTGGCACAGACTTGGTCAAGTCAAATAAAGCAGTATCCGTCTGACCTAGTAACTGCCAACCCCCTGGGGAAGCAAAAGGATAAACCCCTGTTTGCTCGCCACCGATACCCACTGAGCCTGCTGGCACTTGGGTCCTAGGTATGGCATGTCTTGGGAAATACAGCGACTCAGATAAGCCGCCAAGATAAGGAAACCCTGGCTGAAAACCGATAAAATAAACGGTATAAGTGGCTTTGGTATGTAGATCGACAACGGCTTCAACTGAGAGATTTAGGTCATTCGCCATGGCCGCTAGATCGGGGCCGTATTTACCGCCGTAATGCACTGGTATCTCGACGTGCTTACCTTGGATGGTTTTTGAAGGAATATCATTGAGTAGATCTGATAGCTTATCTTTAAAAGTATTCAGCTCAGCCCAAGTTAATGGCACGATGAATACACTGAGTGTATTCATGCCAATCACTACTTCGATGACTTCTGACATTTTCTGGATGCTGTCTGATAGCGCCCAGCATTTTTGTTGTTTTTCTAAGGTGGTTGGTTTAGGGAAAAACAACGCTAGATTGGTTTCACTGCATATTTGCCATTGTAGTTCCATCAGTATGGGCTCCATTATTTTTTATCTACTACAGTCAAATCCTCTATAAATTGGATACGGTGTCAGGCTCGCTTAGTCTACAACTTGTAGTACTTTCACTCGCCTTCCTTGTATCCAAATTATATTGAACCGACTACATCTTGATTCTTATGCTTCCGACGCTAATGTCAAATTTGGTTTTCATTTTTGCGGGCAAGACTGGACTTATATATTGTCTTGTATCCACTGTTCTAGATAATGAATGCTCATTTGACCCTGACAAAACACCTCATCTTCAAACAGACGTTGATGCAAACCAATGTTGGTATCAATACCCGTGATTTGCGCCTCCCATAATGCTGCACGCATTTTTTCTATCGCTTTTTCTCTTGAACGGTCATGTACGCATATCTTAGCAATCAAACTGTCATAAGAGGGCGGCACGGTGTAGTTAGATTCAGCATGACTATCTACTCTGATGCCAAACCCTGCTGGCATGTGGCAGTAGTCTATGCGCCCCGCATTGGGCAAAAACGTCTGCGCGTTTTCAGCATTGATACGACACTCAAAAGCGTGTCCAGTCATGGCAATATCGCTTTGCTTGTGAGCAAGCGTGAGCCCTGCCGCTACTCTGATCTGCTCTTGGACAATATCAATACCCGTCACCATCTCAGTGATAGTGTGCTCGACTTGCACACGAGTATTCATCTCGATAAAGAAGAACTCGTCATTTTCGTATAGAAACTCAAACGTGCCTGCGCCTCTATATTGCATTTGTTCGCAAGCGGTCACACATGACTGCCCTATTTGCTCACGCTGTGCTTCTGTAATGCCGGGAGCTGGCGCTTCTTCTATGACTTTTTGATGGCGACGCTGCATTGAGCAATCGCGCTCGCCCAAATACAGTGCATTGCCGTGAGTATCGGATAGAACTTGCACCTCAATATGACGAGGGGCTTGTAAGTACTTCTCCAAGTAAACGATGGAACTGCCAAAGTTGGCTTTGGCTTCTGTTTGGGTCATAGCAATAGCAGACAACAAATCAGACTCTTTTTCGACCACGCGCATACCACGTCCGCCGCCACCACTTGCCGCCTTAATAATGACTGGATAACCCGCGTCACTGGCAATCTTAATAACCTCATCTGAATCGGTAGGCAACGCGCCGTCAGAACCAGGTACACAAGGCACGCCTGCCATCGTCATTTGTTTTTTTGCTTCGACTTTGTCGCCCATGTTTCTGATATTGTCAGCCGTTGGGCCGATAAATACGAGACCTGAGTCTTCAACCAAAGCGGCAAAATCCGCATTTTCGGACAAAAACCCATAGCCTGGATGTATGGCTTGCGCGTTGGTCAGCTTGGCAGCTGAAACAATCGCTCTTTGATTCAGATAGCTATGAGTGGCACTAGCAGGACCGATGCATACTTTTTCATCTGCCAAACGTACAGGTAGCGAACCTTTGTCCGACTCAGAGTGAGCAATGACTGACTGAATACCCAGCTGCTTACAAGCGCGAATGATACGTAGCGCAATCTCACCACGATTGGCAATCAAAATTTTTGTGAACATATTTATTTCCCTAAAAATATAGTATCAAATACAGCGTTTGTGTAATGTTTATGCGATGTCAGTTCGCTTTAACTGTCTGGCGCTATAGTAAATAAGGGCTGGGCATATTCTACGACGTCACCTTCCTCGATCAGAATTTCTTGAATCGTACCGTTAGCTTCCGCCTTTACCTCATGCATCATTTTCATAGCTTCAATGATACATAATGTCTGCCCAGCTTCCACATGATCGCCTACCTGAAAGAACACCTCAGCGGTTGGCTCAGCACGAAGATAGAACGTACCGAGCATGGGAGACAGTACTTTGGGCTGAGTGTCTGCTGCCTTGACGCCAGCCTTATGTTCACCCTCTACATCGGTGTTGGTAGCGCTGCTATGTTGATGCGCATCAGTTTGCGGCTTTAGATGTGCTGTTTTAGGGTGGCTATTATTGATATTGGTGTGGTTTGAGCTGTCTTCACTATGGTTAGACTGACAAACGATAGAGATACATGCATTACCTTCACTCACTTCTAATGACTGTATATCGGCACTTTCTGCCAGTTCGATGAGTCTTTCTAGATCCGCAAAATTGATATTCATATGATTGGGCATTCCATTAGAGTGAAGTAAAAATTATTATTCTAAGTCTTTAAAAGTACTATTTGATTTGTGTCCTCAATGACCTGAGCTTAATCTATGGGACGTCAGATAAGAACAATAACTAAAAACAATGATCTGGCTAAAACCATAACGCACCCTATCCCTTCAAACAACTATTGGACCCAAAAAAGTAATTTTCTCAAAACGCTGCTCAATAAAATCATCACTTATTTAAATAACGACAGCCTGTAAAGAAAATTAGACAGCAACGATCACAAGCTCTGTTACAGTGTCTGCTGTTTGGTTATGCTGGGACTGCCTAATGCATGACCTATACTTTCAATTCTCGAATTTATTCAGTCGCCATAGTAATCATGACCATAAGCACACGGTTCGGTACTTGGATACCGAACCATTATGATAAAAGGAATAAGTCTATCCATGATCCAATTTATTGAACGACATCCTCAGCTAATTAGCTTGGGCATGGTACTTATTTTTATTATGGCACTATTATGGCTGATACAGCACTTATTGATTCGTTATGGTAAGCGCGCATTGGCATTGATCTCTCGCGCTGATTTTTGGCTAAGAGAGCATCTGGCACGCCTGCCAATGATGGTACGACTACAACGTAGATACCCAGCGCTATTTGGCTTTGTCGCAGAACGTTTTGCACGTGGTCACTTTTCGGGCTTGATACTCACTGTATCAACGCTGTTGAATATCTATATTTTGGCGCTGTTTGCAGGGTTGGTTGAGGATGTGGTGAGTGCTGACTCTATCGTGACCACCGATCTGTTTGTGTCGCAGCATATGAGTGTACTGCGCGAATCCGGCATTATAGATTTTTTTATTTTAATTACCAGTTCAGGCTCTACTCCCGTCACCTGTTTGATCATCTTACTGACTGCTATTTTATGCATGATGTTGCGTCAGCCTTATATCATCGCCGGTTTGCTGATCTCGACCATTGGCAGCACTGCTTTTACTTTTATAAATAAGATGGTCTTTCAGCGTGCTCGCCCGATTGATATTTTGTTGCAAGAGCATACCTATTCGTTTCCAAGTGGACATGCCACCATCAGCATTGCACTGTATGGGTTTCTTGCGTACATGATGATTCGTTTTAGCCAAAGTTTTGTTCGACAAGTACGTGTCTTGTCACTTGCTCTATTGCTATTCTTGCTTATAGGACTGAGTCGAATCGTACTCAATGAGCATTATCTTAGCGATGTGATGGGTGGGTTTTTGGTAGGGTCATTGTGGCTAATCATCGCTATTAGCATAATGGAGTGGCTGACCGCGCGGGGCAAAATTAATTGGCGTATTGTATGGTCAGCGCGTCAGCGCTATATGGTGTGGTTCAGTGTCGTCGCTGTGCTGATTGCTATCTTCGTTTATGCCAATATTTATCAGTTTCCGCTACTTGGGTAATAGTGGAAACTGAATGGCTTTAACAGTATTAAAGTTTACGAGATGCTTAGCGCTTTACAATTGATCAGATGCAGTGCTCCTTACGATTTGGCAAAATCTTCCAAATCAATCACTTGATGGCAGTAATGGCGCATGATGTGGTGATCATGACTGACCATCACTAACGTACAATCCTGAGCTTGGCACTGTGCCACCAGCAAATCCAGCGTTTCTTTTTGAGTGATGGGATCGAGTCTGGAGGTGACTTCATCAGCAAAAAGCAGTACAGGGTTGAAGAGCAATGCACGCAAAATGGCTACCCGTTGTAACTCCCCGCCCGAGACATTGAGCGCATTACGTTTAAGAATCTGCTTATCAAGCTTTAACTTCTCCAATAATTCAGGCACGCGGCTGGCATCTAAACGATGCTTTTTAATAACATCATTAAGCAAGATTTGCAGTGGTACATGCGAGGAAAAAGCAGCAGGCGGATCTTGATATAGCTTGAGCACTTGATGGCGCTTGGGTTTACTTTGCCACGAGATGGAACCGCTGGCAGGTTTAAGCAGGCCGCAGAGCGCGTCCCCTAGTGAGCTTTTGCCAATGCCGCTACCACCAATCACCCCAAGTACTTCAGCTCGCTTGAGCCTAAAACTCAACCCCTCAAACAACACCTGTCTGCCGCGTGCCAAGCTCACATCTTTAACGGTCAATAAGGGGTGCTCTGCGATGATTGCGCTCTTTTTTGCGGGCCAATTATCAGGGGCAGCCGCGATGAGTTGTTTGGCATAGTCTGATGTTGGTTGGCTTAATATCTGCTCGCCTTTACCTTGCTCTAGTAGTTTGCCTTTTTTCATCACCATGATGCGATCATCAGCACCCAAACTCAGCGCTCTTGCTACATCGATATCATGGGTGATGGTGAGCAACGTACCGCCATCGCGGGAGACGTTTTTTAGTAGGGTAATCACTGCTTGTTTGTTTATCTCATCTAGACCCTTGGTCGGCTCATCGGCGATAACAATATACGCGCCGCCCGAGGTGGCAATCGCAAAAGACGCGCGCTGCGCCATACCGCCTGACAGCTCGTGCGGATAGTAATCGGCAAATTTACCTAGCCCTAGTGCTTCTATCTTCTCTTGTGCCAATTGCTTACTGACCTTACTGTCTTGCTTGGCGACAAAATACAGGCTCTCCCACACCTGACTGAGCACATCCATGGTGGGGTTCAGCGAACGGCTTGGCTCTTGTGGCAGCATCGCCATGCGGCGTCCCCAGTATTCGCGCAGTTGCGGCTTAGTCAACGCTTGGTTTTCGATCAAAATATCGCCGCGGCTCACTAGCTCATCAGGCAGTGCGCCCATGATGGCTTGCGCTAGCAAACTTTTACCCGAGCCTGTTTCACCCAAAATAGTCAGATTTTGGCCTTTATATAACGTAACGCTGATGGGTTCAACCAAGCCCAGCCCAGACTTGGTAAACACTGCCAAGTCGTCCGTTTTTACCAATACATTGGTGGCGACCTTATCAACATTGGCAACATTGAGAGCATTGTCTCCTGTAGTATGCGTGATCATTTCATTTTTCCTGAGAGTAATTGTAGGCTTAATACCAAAATAAAGACGGCAATGATAGGCTGGAGAAACACAAACGGCGCTTGATAATAATACGGAAACAGCTCCGTCATCATCAGTCCCAGCTCAGCGGTCGGCGGACGCAAACCAACATTGATAAAGCCTAGCGTGGCAAGTGCCAACACCGCATTACCTGCCGCAAAAGCACTTAGAGTGGCAACAACGGGCAAAATCTTGGGTAAAAAATGTCGTTTAAAACAATAGAAAAAATCCATACCCATCAAACGCGACGCTTCGATCTCGCGACTACTGGCGATCGTTTGGGTCATGGCACGCACCATGCGAAAGAACTCAACCCAGAGCACCAAAGAAATGCCAAGATAGAGCGACCAAAAGGTGTTAGGCGCAATCGCTGCAAACAATAAGACGAACAGCAGCCCCGGTAGCGCCATGATAATATCGCATAAAAAGGTACAAACCTTGTCCACCCAGCCGCCAAAATAGCCACTGAGCACGCCCATCAACAGTCCAAAAAACAGCGCAAAACCCACCGATAGGACAATCAGTAAAAATGACAGACGGATGGCAGACGCAACCCGTGCCAGCATGTCGCGACCAAAATGATCGGTGCCAAACCAATGGTTGATACTGGATGATTGCAGCATATTGCCAAGGTCTTGTATATCAGCATCTATCGGATAGTACAGCGGCTGCAAAAACGCAAACACCAATAACAAGATGAGTAGCAATCCACCAAATTTTTGTACTGGTTGTAGGGCATGAACCCCGCTAAAAATAGTCATAAAATCATAATTCCTCATGTGGCTTTGGTTTGTGGCTTTAATTTATGGCTTGGGTTTGTAGTTGCCATTACTGTTGAAGCGTTTTGATAACGGCTTTAACAGTAATGATTAACGTGCCAAATCAATACGCGGATCAATCAACCCACTGAGCAAATCCACCACCATATTGAGTACCACAAACATACCGCCCATAATCAACGCGGTGCCTTGTATCATCGGCACATCACGCGCGACGATGGCATGCACCAACGCATGACCACTACCGGGCCAAGCGAACAAACTCTCCACAATCACCACCCCTTCTACCAAATACACGAGCTGTACTGAGTGATAAGCCAAAATCGGAATGGTGACGTTACGCAGACCATGCCGACAAAACGCCGTCCATTTATTCAGTCCTTTTAGCTTGGCAAAATCATAATACTCAGACGTTTGTACCTGTACCATCGCATGGCGACTGACGCGAATCGACACCGCAGACAGCCCAATCGCCAAGGTCAATGCTGGCAAAATATAATGTTGCGGCGTGCCATAACCTGCTGCGGGTAGCCATTTTATTTGGACCGCGAGTAGTGTGATGAGCGCAATACCAATGATAAAGATCGGTACAGAGCGCAGTACCGTACTGGCCACCAACGTCAGACGATCAAACAGACCGTTGGGTTTTTGTGCAGCAAGCAGGCCAAGCGGCGGCCCAATAAAAACCGATATCACCAATGCCGTCAGCGCCAAGGACAGCGTATGCCCGAACTGATGCGCAATCTCAGCCCATACTGACTCGCCACTGACTAAGGAGTGACCAAGATTGAACTGAACCAAATCAAACAACCAATTAAAGTAGCTTTGCCACCACGGTTGATCCAAACCAAGCTCTGAGCGCACCAGTGCGGCGGCGGCATCGGTCTGATCGTAACCGTAGCGACTGGCCGCGATGCGGTACGCCATATCACCGGGTAAGCTGCGAGTCAGTACAAAGGTCAATGTACCGACCGACCAGATAACCAAGAGCAGTTGCAGCACTCGATGAGCAATATATTTAAACATAGTTATCCATTACAATTTTCTGGTGTTATAAAGAATTGGCGTTACAAATCAAATGACAGTAAACACGACTTACCAAGACAACTTGTTTAAATAAAAGTTTCGCTCCAGACCATCGATTTCTAAGCCCTTCAGTGACTTATGCGCAGCGGCATTTTGTTGGTAATACACCACAGGCACGATAGGACGCTTATCAAAGATGATTTGCGAGACGCGCTGTTTGGTCGTTACATCATTGCCTTTAGTCGTCTCAAGCATCAATAAACGCTCGGTCAGCTCTGGGTTTTGCCAATTCATCACGCCCCAATCGCTACCTTGTGGGTCAAAATCTTCAACGAGTGAGCCCACTGGATCAGGTATCATGCCGTAGTTGCGCGCATAGAGTCCCATCTCCAGCGTACCGTCTTGATGACCTGATGGAATCTCTGAAAAATTACCTACGGACACATCCACATCAACGCCGATTTTTTTCCACTGTGCTTGTAAGGCGGTGGCGATAATGGGTAATTCAGGACGATCTGAGAATGTACGCAACGTAAATGCAAAGGGCATGCCGTCTTTTTGGAGCATGCCATCACTACCCTCGATAAAACCTGCGTCTAATAAGCGCTGCTTGATGGCGACTGGGTCAGGCGTTTGAGTCGGGGTATTGATTTGCCAGTCTTTAAATATCGGTGGCAGTATTTGCGCGGCGACGGCATTGTCAGTATGCATCACAGATTGGGCAATGCCTTGTCTATCAATCGCATCACTAAGCGCTTGACGGACACGCACATCGCTAAAAAACGGATTGTCCGCATTGACTTTATATTCGATAGTACGCGCCAGCGACTTTGACTGAACTTGTAGGTTAGGGTTTTGCTTTAGGCGGGTTAGACTCGCTGAATCTAAGGTAAAAACCAGATAGTTGGGTTTGCTCTGCGCCAACAGAGTACGCATTTCGCTACGACTATTGGCTAAGTAAGTGATGTCCTGAATTTTGGCTTTCTCACCCCAGTAATCAGCAAACGCTTTTTGCTCGATTTTTTGTGGTGGCTCAAATTTGGTGACATAGTATGGCCCTGTACCGATAAGCTGAGTGACCTCGTTATTCTCATCAAACGACGAGGTCGCCAAAATGATACTGGTTGCATGCGCCAAATAAGCAGGGAAAGACATCAGCGGACGCTCTAGGCTAATCTCAACCGTTTTGTCATCAATGGCTTTGATGTCTGATATTGCAGCCGACTCTAGAGCAGTGGGTTTACTGAGCGCGACTTGCAAGCTTTTGACCACAGCATTCGCTGTCAATGGCGAGCCGTCATGAAATTTCACCCCATCACGCAACACAAACGTCCATATATCCCCTTTCTCATTGGCTGACCAGCTTTGCGCCAGCATGGGTTGCAGCTCTGCATTTTGTTTGGCATCTACTAGCGTTTCAGCAATCTGCAAACGCTGAAAAATAAATCCAGACTTACTGGGATCAGTAGAAGTCAGCTCCCACGGCGTCACCACGATTAAATCTTTTTGGGTGTCATCTTTTGCTGCGGTATTCGCCGCGTTGTTACCTGCGGTATTCGCGCCAGCAATGACATACCACACCAGTCCTGCCAACACCACCAGTACCGAAATCAAGCCCATTTTCTTCATATATATTCCGTTATAATATAACATTTCAAAAAAATCGTTATGTTATAACGAAACCTATTTAAGGTAAACCTTTTTCTCTTGTGGCTACGTGATAGACCCTAACCTGCCTTGTTATCTGAAGGCATTGCTAATATGTCACGTTGAACCACATCCTATCTTGGCTTTATTTATTTTAAATGGACGACTATCAATGGGGTTGATTTGGTTTTCTATTAAAAGAGCATAATTCTGGTGCGGCGACACGCTTTACTATGAGTCAAGCAAAAGCGTAAGATAACTGACGAGAGAATATTGATAACCGCTGTAAGGAAAACCTGAATAATGGATAGAATTGATGCGATGCGGGCATTTGTATCGGTAGTGACTGAGGGCAGTTTTAGTAATGCCGCAACAGCCATGCAGCTGTCGCCGCAACTGGTGAGCAAATATGTGTCAAAGTTAGAAGAGCGTTTGGGTATACGTTTATTGAACCGCACTACCCGTCAGGTTAGCTTGACTGAAGCAGGGACTCATTACTTTGAGCATGCACAGCAAGTGTTACTCAGTATCGATGATATGGAGTCCAAACTAGGTGGGCTGCAGCAGAACCCAAAAGGTACATTGAGAATAAGCGCGCCTGTATCCTTTGCCCTCAAACACATGGCACAATTGGTCACAGATTTTCAGGTACTTTATCCTTCGGTTAATGTCGATTTGCAACTGAACGATCGCAAAGTAGATATCGTCGAGGAAGGGTTTGATGTGGCGCTGCGCATCGGTCAGCTCAAAAGCTCATCACTGATTGCTAAGCAAGTGGCGCCTATCCGCGTCATTTTGTGCGCCGCGCCTGACTATCTTGACAAATATGGCGTGCCTAGTAAACCTGAAGACCTAAAAAACCATCGGTATTTGCATTACAGTTATATGGAAAAATATGGCAAAGAAGATATTTATCAGTGGCTAGATACCACCCATCAGCTAAGCCCAGAGCTGACCAGTAATAACGGGGATTTGCTTGTCAATGCCGCAGTGGCTGGCGCTGGAATAGCATTACAGCCCACATTTATTGCGAGTGAAGCACTGAGTAAAGGAGCGCTTATGATGGTCTTACCTGATTACGAACCCGAGACGCTAGGATTGTATGCAGTGTATGCCCATAGAAAACTGTTGCCGCACAAAATCAGGTGCTTTATTGACTTTATCGAAGGGTATTACGGTTCACCGCCCTATTGGGATGAATCGATACAACACTTGTAGATAACTATTAGCGACCCTCACCAAAACACCCTATGCACTGATAAATATCTAGGGTGTTGTTTAATGCGCTTGGTAGCATGACAAATCTATCGTGAGCTGTATTATAAATGTCATTAAAAATAGCACCCCTCTCAATTCATCACTCTCAAAACTCGTATTTGGCCATCACTTCTATTTGCTGACCTGCTGGCATCCATGGAAAGGTCGTGACATCTTGATTTCTCCACTCAATACCCAAATCCAAATCTGGTAGATACTCATAGATAAGATTGGCGCTTTTGACACTGGCAGAGGTGTCTGCAGCATCATTTACGTTCACCTCACCATAACGCAAGTTACCACGCAGCTTTTGAGTAAATTGATGCTTATAACCGACACTATAGCCCGTTTGTGAGATCAGTTTGCCATTCTCAGCGTCACAATCGGCACCGCCATTCATAATAAGAGGTCCACCGACACAGACGGCAGAATAGGCACCCATGCCTTCACCATTGAACACACTGCCATGAAGCGAATGCTCTCCCAAAGCCAGCTTGCATGCTAATGAGATACCAACGCCCACATCTGAATCATCTCCATTCTCAGCTTCACGAGCGGTCACCGCCACATTATAATCAAAATCAGCTACCTTATCTTTGTAGCTGACCACCATATCAGGCAGGCTAGCATCGTCATAGACAGGATCTTGAGCGGTAAAACGCAGTCCCTTATAAGTATAATGCACCGTCAAATCTGGACGAATATATGAGCCTCCACCTGAGGCTGTGCCGATACCTGTACCCCAGAAGTCAAGCTGCTCGGTGGAGAGTGGCGCGACTGCCAAAAACTGACCATTCCACGTTTTACCCACTGTTAGATCATTTACTTGAATGTAAGCATGGCGCAAACGTAGGTTCGATCCACCCTTGGCATAATCTCCATAGAAATCACCTTCTATAAACCCGGTTAGTTTTTTGTCCTCGACAGATTTAGTCGTCTTGACGTTAATGCGTGACTGGCGTAAGTTGCCCTTAAACTCCGAATCCTTGCCATCAGGAGAGTTAAACAATCCCTCCGCCTTAATATAACCACCGATACTCAACGTGGTATCACCCGTCGTCACAATATCTATCGCTTGTGCAGAGGCACATGTTGCCGCTATAGCCAAACCTACAGATAGCTTCTTTGTAAAAAGCATCATTCATCCATTCCCTGTTTTATGTTGATATCCTTATCAATCCAAATTGCTGTGACGTTTTTTGCGCCGTCACCATTAACCTCGTCACCATCAGCTCCGTCACCATCAGCTCCGTTGCTATCAGCTCTGCCACTATCAGTAGCTATTTTGCGCTGCATTACCCTTTATATAAGGGTTAACGCCTATTCAAAAATATAATCACGGCGTGATCGACGTGTTGAGCGTTATGCTTTTTGGTCAACATTCTCTAACGCCGCAATCGCGTCTTTTTGCGATTCATCGATCGGTTTTTTTTGTCCACTTGCTTTATCGAGATAGACCAGCACTGACTCACCGATTGCAACGACTGTCTCAAGCGCCATACTATAATAGGTGTATTCGTGAATTAAACTTGAGTTACCGATTTTTTTGACTTTGACGCCAATCCATAACTCATCCGGATAAGCAACCGATTTGAGGTATCGACATGACGAGGCTGCCATCACCGAAGACGTCTGTTCGTTAAATAAACCTAATCGCCTGTTGTAATAAATACGAGCGTTTTGAGCATATTCGTAATAAACCACATTATTGACATGACCAAAGGAGTCCATATCACCCCATTCCACTTGCTGAGGATAGATAACCGTAAAGTCATGTAATGGGTGATTGTCATCGCTTGTGACACTCTCTTGTATTTCTGGGAACGTAGGCGCAGCTTCCATAGTTTTTCTCTTTTTATTAGACAGATTCTGTTACATAGATGATGAATGTGCCTCAGGGTGCTCGTGACACACACCTCCCCTATCCCTAGCATTTAGTCAGACACTAGGGTTTATGCACATTTTCACTTTCATCGAAGTCGTTTTAGTGGGGATAAAGTTGTTTGACTAGATGAGATTTTCTGAGCACATCGAGCGCATGCGTTTTTTATCAAGTTTACCAACGCTGGTTTTTGGCATTTCTGACAAAAACCTCACTTCGCTTGGGACACCATATTTTGGCAAGTGACCTCTCTCAACGGCTTGATGACCCAATGCCAAAATATCTGTCGATGTTGTATCGATATAATCTGGCTTTAGCACAACCAATGCGAGAGGACGCTCGCCCCAGCGCTCATCTGGGACGCCAATCACCGCAATATCAGCCACGCTCGGATGAAAGGATAAAATCGTTTCGACCTCAAGCGAGGATACCCACTCACCGCCTGACTTGATGACGTCCTTTAGCCTATCGGTAATGCTGAGCGTGCCATCAGCGGTCATGCAAGCGATATCTTGCGTATGCATCCAGCCACCTTTCCACAGCTCATTACCTGCATCGGGGTTTTTAAAATAGCTTTGGGTCAGCCACGGTGCTCGTATCACAAGCTCGCCTGTCGATTTGCCATCCATTGGTTGTGGTTTACCATTCTCATCCCAGATTTCCATCGATACCAGCATAATTGGCGAACCTGACAGACAGCGATAATTGAGATTGTCCTCCAAGGTCATCGACTCGGTCTTGTCATCAAATACCGCTCGAGACAGCACAGGGCATGATTCTGACATCCCAAACCCTGACATAAACTCGATACCGCACTCGATAGCTGCTTTTGCCAAGCCTTCGTTTAGCTTTGAGCCACCTAGCAGTAGTTTGAGATTCTCAAATTTGCGACCGCGTTCTGCCATTTCTTTGAGGAGCATTTGCAATATTGCAGGGACACCGTGTGACAGCGTGACCTTGTGCTCCTCAATCAAATCGACTAACTTTGGTGCCAGATATCGTCCTGGATATACTTGCTTTAGTCCTATCATGGTAGCGCCGTACGGCCAGCACCACGCATGGACATGAAATAAAGGCGTCATCGGCATGTAGACATCGTTATAGCGCGCGCCTTGGCCTTCAGCATTGAGCGCTGATGCCAGTGTGCTTGCCATCGTCTGTAGTACAATCTGGCGATGAGTGAAGAAAACCCCTTTTGGATCGCCTGTGGTACCACTGGTATAGAATGTGGTGGCGATGGTGTTTTCATCAAAATCTGGAAAATCAAACTCATCACTGGCGGCGGCCAATAATGCCTCGTACTCACCATCGACATAGTCAGGTAGCGCTGCTTTCTCACCACCTACTTTGTCATCCTCTGCATCATCAGCCCACATCACATGCTCAATAGAAGGCGCATCGTCACGGTAGTCTTTGATCATTGGCGCAAATTCAGCATTTAACAATAAGGCTTTTGGGGCAGCATGGTTGACGGTGTATAGCACTTTTTCTTCAGACAGACGCACATTGACGGTCTGTAAAATCATACCCGACATCGGTACGGCAAAATACGCCTCAAGATAACGATGACTGTCCCAATCCATGACCGCGACCACATCACCTGCCTGCAATCCCATGTTTTTTAGGACATTGGCCAAACGGTTGATACGCTTAAAAAACTCAGCATAAGTATAAGTTACTTTGTCCGCGTAGCTGATGGTTTGGTTGGTAGAAGCGATTTTGGCACGGTTGAGCAGCTGCTTAATAATTAACGGAAACCCATACGCGTCTTCGGCTTGATGGTAGTTATCGTGTTCGTTGAGTATGGTTGTCATAGTGTCTTCCTTGATATTAAATAGTCCTTGATATAGTCAATCCTCTATAAAGAGTTACCGCGCTGCCCTCACTTGAAGTACCACATAGTCATCTGCGCTTGGTTGCCTGGTCTCTCTTTTAAGCTAAATCAACTATAATCAGTAATTCGGTGTGCGCCCTTTTAATATCAGACGCGCTCTATCACCATGGCAAGTCCTTGCCCGATGCCAATGCACAAGCTAACCACTGCGTATTTACCGCCCGTACGCTGTAGCTCTCGAGCGGCACTCAAAGCGATCCGTGCACCAGATGCGCCCAGCGGATGACCGACCGCGATAGCGCCACCATTGGGGTTAACGCGTTTATCATCAAAATCAATATCCAACCCTTTTAGACAACCCAGTACCTGTGAGGCAAAAGCCTCATTGATCTCAATGACAGACATATCATCAAGGGTTAAATCCGCACGTTTTAGCGCCAGCTTAATCGCTTCAACAGGACCCACACCCATAATATTGGGTTCAACACCCATCGCCCCTGATGATAAGATCTTGGCAATCGGTTTGAAGCCTAGCTTTTCTTCTGCTTGTTTTGAGCCGATGATGAGCGCAGCAGCACCATCATTAATACCAGACGCATTACCTGCCGTAACAACACCATTTTCATTTAAGGGTTTAAGCTTTTTTAGCGCTGCAATGTCGGAGCTGGCGCGAGGGTGCTCATCATCTGTAACGACTTTTTCGGGCAATTTCTTACCTTGGGGGGCGGTGATAGGCGTTATCTCATCGTCAAAGAACCCTGCTTGTTTGGCAGCTTGGTATTTGGCTTGCGATGCAGCGGCAAATTTATCGGCTTCCTCGCGCGTAATGCCATATTTTTGCGCGACATTATCGCCCGTCTGCGGCATGGTATCGCTACCGAACTGCTCAATAATCTTTGGATTGGGAAACCGGCTACCGATAGTCGTATCAAATACCTTAAAGTCACGGCTAAAGGGCTTTTCTGTCTTGGCAAAGACAAAGGGCGCACGCGTCATGGATTCAACACCCCCTGCCAATATAATGTCTCCTTCATTGCACGTGATACTGCGTGCAGCATCGATCACGGTAGATAGACCTGATGCACATAGACGATTGACGGTCTGCCCTGGCGTTGTGAAATCTAATCCTGCTAATAGAGCTGCGTTACGCGCGATATTGCGAGAGTCCTCACCCGCTTGGTTGGCACTGCCTAGCAACACTTCATCAAAAACATCACTAGACAATTGATGCTTTTCGACCAACGCTTTCATGACTGCAGCAACGAGATCATCAGGGCGCACGGTTGCTAATGCGCCAACATAGCGACCAAATGGGCTTCTTAATCCGTCATAAATATAGGCATCTAACATAACGTTTCCTTGTCGTATTTCTTAACTCTAAATAATGGTTTGGCGACAATACTTTGTCGTTCGTATTAATAGGTGGTTTGCTGAGTAAACAATGACACAGCTAGTTTGGCACGGCGTTGCAACCAAGGGCTTGGGCGGTAACGCGGATCACCTGTAAGCGCATAGATACGCTCTAAAATAAGCAATATACGCGAGGCACCAAGGTGATCGCCCCAAGAGATAGGACCATGCGGATAACCTAGCCCAAGCTTGACAGCATTATCGATATCCTCTGGCGTGGCAATTCCTTGCATCGCGATATCACAGCCAAGATTGATCACCATCGCAACCACACGCTGCGCCACAAAACCTGTACTTTCGGTAATCAACGTGGCACTACCCACATCCTGCGCTGCGACGTTATTATCTAAGCCTTTACTGAATAACGCATAAGCTTGTGCCACAAACTGCTCTTGTGTCACAAGACTTGGCATCAACGTACGATGCTTCGTAAGGTCGGTAAGCATATCAATGGCAACCGCTTGCTTCGGATCGATGTGATAACGAATCGCCGCGTTGGTCGTATCCTCTCCGTAGATGGCGAGCAGCACCAAACTATCAGGACTCGGCTTGTCGTTGTTATCAATAAGGACACCACGATTATTTAGATAGTCGACCAGCTGTGTTTTATCTTCTGCCAAATCAGCCCCAATCCAAACTGAGGTAATAGTCGCATCAGATGCCAGTGCTTTGGACGTTTGATTGTGAGCGTTATCTACTGAAAGCTTTTGACCGTTTTCGTAGTGGTAAAACCCCTCACCAACCTTACGGCCGAGCTTTTTGCCTACCAGCATCTGACGGGTTAATGGATGCGGACGGTAGCGCGCTTCTTGGTAGTACTGCTCATAGATCGATTCCATCACAGGGTGTGACACATCAACGCCTGTCAGATCCATCAGCTCAAACGGACCCATACGAAACCCGGCGCCATCACGCAAGATACGGTCAATCTGCTCAAAATTTGCGATACCCTCGCCTAGTATCTTTAGGGACTCGGTACCGTACGCTCGGCCTGCATGATTGACGATAAATCCTGGTGTGTCTTTTGCGACCACACCCAGATGTCCCATGCGTTTGGCCAAATCGGTCAAAGCCTCAACAACTGAATGCTGCGTGGATATTCCTGGAATAATCTCCACGATTTTCATCAGTGGCACTGGGTTAAAGAAATGAAAACCGACCACGCGCTCTGGATGGTCACAGTCAGCGGCAATAGCTGTGACAGATAGCGATGAGGTATTGGTCGCCAAAATAGTATCGGCAGCGACAACCTCCTCTAACTGGGCAAACAGCTGTTTTTTGATGTCTAAGTTTTCGATAATGGCTTCAACCACAATTTCAGCGCTAGCAATCTGGCTCAGCTCCTGAATAACAGTCAAATTATTTAAAGTTGCTTGCAGCTCATCAGCAGTAAATTTGCCTTTGGCAGCCAGCTTTTCAAGCGTACCCTGTAGTGATGCTCGTCCTTGTTCAGCAGCGCCTGCCTTGGCGTCATATAAAAGGACTTGGATACCCGCTTGAGCGGCAATTTGGGCAATACCCATGCCCATGATGCCAGTGCCAACAATGGCAAGTGTATTCACGGTCATAATAACTCTCTATATAATTTACGATAGGATTTGGTCGGCGTGGACCTTAAAAGAAATAAGGGACGTGATAGAGTCTAGTAGCCTTTATACTCTGCAGGACGCTTTTCTAAAAAGGCTTTGGCACCTTCTTTTTGATCATGAGTGTCAAATAGAATTTGAAACGCCTTACGCTCCAACGCCAGTGCACTATCTAAAGGCATGTCGGGACCGAGCATCGATACTTCTTTAATCTGAGTCAAGGCAATGGGTGAATAACTTGCCAGCTGCGTGGCAATCTCAATAGCACGGGTGAGGGTACTGTCGTCTGCAACCACTTCAGACACCAATCCCATTCGGTCCGCTTCATCAGCATCAATCATGTCACCTGTTAGTATCATCTTCATGGCTTTGTGTTTGCCAATAGCACGAAACAATCGCTGAGTGCCGCCCGCACCTGGCATAAGCCCTATCTTGATTTCAGGCTGGCCAAACTTGGCAGATTGCCCCGCCACAATAATGTCAGCATGCATGGCAAGCTCACAGCCACCGCCAAGCGCATAGCCGTTCACCGCGGCGATAATCGGCTTTTGGCAATCAGTAATCGCACGCCAATATCGCTCACTACGACGTAAGTACACATCGACTGTCTTAGCTGTTAAGAAATCATTAATGTCAGCACCTGCGGCAAACACCTTATCACCACCTGTAAGCACGATCGCTTTGGTTTGTGGATCGTCATTTAATTGAATGAACAGTTCTGCCATTTGTTGGCGCAATTCAGTATTTAGTGCATTGCGCACTTTGGGGCGATTCAATGTGATAACACTGACACCCTCTCCTTGTTTTTCACAAATAATGAGTTGTTCTTCCATGATTGCCTCTTTTTACATTTGTTTGTTTTATTCAAGATAATAAAAACCACCTCTTCAAACTTAATAATACCGCACAGCGATATTTGATACCAATATATAGCGTTTATTTTCATTTGTGAAGTAAAAACTGGCTAAATATCAAAATATTTGTTCAATTTCTTATAAATACATTTGTATTTAAACCGCATTGCGGTTTTTTAAACCAAAACTATTGTAATTTAATAAACCATCGATTATGCTGTTTGCTTAAGACAATTAGATTGTTGTTCAGTATTAATCATATTGTTTATCAAAAACTAAGATTTCTCCCAACTCAGGATGCTTATAAAACCACTATTAACAGTAGCGGTTAATCAAACAAGGAAGATTCACATGATTAGAGATAAAGAAACCCTCGACCATATCACCCAAACCATTCGTAACTTCGTAAACGATCAACTCGTCCCATTGGAGCATTGGGTGGCAGAAAACGATCGTCTCCCAGAAGAGATTATTGAGCAGATGCGTGAGCTGGGACTTTTTGGACTGACTATTCCTGAAGAGTACGGCGGACTAGGTGTCACGATGGAAGAGGAGGTTACATTGGCGTTTGAACTAGGCCGCACCTCCCCTGCGTTTCGCTCGCTTATAGGGACCAATAACGGTATCGGCTCATCTGGACTGGTAATCGACGGTACTGAAGCGCAAAAGCAGAAATACTTACCCAGGTTGGCCAGCGGTGAGATTATCGGTTCGTTTTGTTTGACTGAGCCGGAGTCAGGCTCAGATGCCGCGTCACTGAAGACGACTGCTATAAAAGATGGCGATACCTATATCATCAACGGCACCAAGCGCTATATCACCAACGCCCCGCAGGCTGGCATATTTACCGTCATGGCACGCACAGATCCACAAAACAAACGTTCTGGCGGGATTTCAGCATTTATCGTTGAGAGCGACACACCTGGTATTACCTTGGGCAAGATAGACAAAAAAATGGGACAAAAAGGCGCGCATACCTGCGATGTGATCTTTGATAACTGTGTCGTGCCAGCAGATGCGCTGATTGGCGGTGTTGAAGGTGTTGGGTTTAAGACTGCCATGAAAGTGCTGGATAAAGGGCGCCTACATATTGCCGCTGCCAGTACTGGCGCTGCCACTCGTATGTTGGACGATGCCCTACACTATGCCGTCGATCGCAAACAGTTTGGTCAGCCTATTGCCAGTTTTCAGCTGATTCAAGGCATGCTTGCTGACTCAAAAGCAGAGATATATGCAGCTCGTTCTATGGTATTAGATGCCTCACGTTTGCGCGATGAGGGCAAAGACGTCGTCACCGAATCGTCGTGCGCCAAGATGTTTGCCACCGAGATGTGTGGACGCGTGGCTGACCGAGCTGTCCAGATCCATGGCGGCGCAGGCTATATCGCTGACTACGGTATCGAGCGTTTTTATCGTGATGTGCGTCTCTATCGTTTGTATGAAGGTACCACTCAGATACAGCAAGTTATCATCGCTCGCAACATGATCAAAGAAGCCAGCGAGTAGTCTTGATTGAGCATTAGGATGTATCGCGGTATTGGCTAGGATGCCGGTACCGTCTTTTTTTGTACTTCGTTACTCTTTTGTTCTCACAACGATAAGGATATACATTGTGAAAAGTGCTGTTATGACGTCAGACCCAAGCGCAAGCGCTGTCCAAAAACAACCTTGGAAACTGGCCTTTGTATTTTGTTTTTTGGTTCTGTTATGTGATGGGGCTGATATTGGTATTCTCGCCTTTACTTTATCCAGCCTAAAACTGGAGTTTGCATTGACCAATGTGCAGGCAGGGGCGCTCGGCAGCTGGTCTCTATTTGGTATGGCTATCGGTGGGTTTTTTGGTGGCTGGGCTTGCGATCGGTTTGGCCGAGTGCGGGTGATTGTTCTGGCTACTGGAATGTTCTCAATACTGTCTGGGTTTAGTGGCATGGTGCAGAGCTATGAGCAGTTTATAGCCCTACGGACCTTTGCTTGTTTGGGTCTGGGCAGTCTTTATATCGCTACCAACACGCTGATGTCAGAGATGGTGCCTACCAAGCATCGTACTACCGTCCTTGCTGCCTTGATGACTGGATTTACCTTAGGCTCATTGGTTATCACCAGTGTATCCGCTTGGATCATCCCCAGTTATGGTTGGCGCACACTATACCTGTTGACTTTCTTACCCCTTATTCTCGCCGTCGCCATGTACTTTCTGGTTCCTGAACCTCAATCTTGGAAAGACGCTCGAGCGTTGAAGTTGAGCGGCGCACAAGATCCACTCAAAAAAGCAGAGAACCCATATAAGGCAATATTAGACAACCCAAAACACCGTATCATGTTTATTCTGTGGTCGATGAGCTCAGGGCTCTTACTGTTCGGTTATTTTGGCGTGAGCAACTGGCTGCCCTCTTACCTAGAGACCGAGCTTGGGATTAAGTTTAAAGAAATGGCGCTATATATGGCCGGTACGTACTTGACCATGATGTTTGCCAAAGTAGTCGCAGGATATATGGCAGATAAGATCGGTCGCAAAATCGTCTTTGCCTTTGGCACTATGGGTACCGCATTGTTTATCCCGATATTGGTCTATATGCATACCCCAGCCAATATTGGTTGGCTCATGATTACCTTTGGTTTCTTGTATGGTATTCCTTATGCGATCAACGCCACTTATTTAACCGAAAGCTTCCCTACTGCTATTCGAGGTACGGCCATTGGTGGTGCGTTCAATATTGGTCGCTTGGGTTCTGTGATTGCCCCTGTTGCGATTGGTTATATGGCGATGCACAACTCTATCGGTGCTGGTCTCCTATTAATGGCAGGTGCTTACTTCTTATGTGGTCTTATCCCAACGCTATTTATCAAAGAAAAGCAGTACGACCCGCAACAAGCGTAGGCGCACGTTGAGTGTAGGAGTACTTTTAGTGACGCCTTGAGTAGCCACTTTAGCAACCCCTTTTAGTAGCTTATATCGCTACTACTCATACCGCATAGCGAAACAATCTATACATATCGTGCTATGCTGAGCGTTCAATGATAACTTATTATAGTATAATTGAATGGATAAACTGCCCTTAGCACGTGGCTATAGACTTATACTATCAGCCATTGTAATAATCAATATAAGCTCTTGTATTGGCTCATAGATGCGCTAGGTAGTGAAATTATGATGTTTGTATGGACTTAATTGGGAATAGTAGACTGCATATGACGAATGATACCCTTGCCAATGAAGATGCTAACACTGAGATGCATATCGAGCTGCTAGAGCCCATTGCAGAGATGCGTGACAAAAACGACAGACAGTTTGTCACCGCGCTCGCTCGAGGACTAGAGCTGCTGCGCTGTTTTACGCCGCAGCGTCCCTATCTGGGCAATCAAGACCTAAGCCAGCTGACAGGGCTGCCCAAAGGGACCATCACTCGTCTGACTTACACCTTAGTCAAGTTAGGCTATCTAAAGCAGTCTACCAATAGCAGTAAGTATCAGCTCTCGACAGGCGTACTTGGTTTTGGTTATACCATGATGACCAACATCTCTATCAACAACCTTGCCACCCCTTATATGGAAGAGTTGGCAGATTACGCCAATAGCGCTGTTGCCATGGCGACCCGCGATCGGCTGATGATGGTCTATCTCAATGTGGTACAAGGTGCCGGTAGCACTACCATGCAGCGCAACGTCGGCTCTTATCTGCCTATTCATTTAAGCTCGATGGGACGAGCTTGCCTAGCCAGTATGCCACCTGCTGAGCAAGAGTTTATCTTGAATGCTATTCGTAGTAAGTATAAGGACGATTGGCTCAAAATCAGACGAGGATTAGATAAAGCCTTTCAAGATTACGAAGAGTACGGCTATTGTTTTTCGATTAGTGAATGGCAAAAGGACGTCAATGCGGTCGCTATTGCGCTGATGCATCCGACGGAAGGCTTGCTCACCTTTAACTGTGGCGCGCCCAGTTTTATTCTGAGTCGTACCAAGTTAGAAGAAGATATTGCCCCTCGCCTGCTGCATATGAAAAACATGATTGAGAGTAATTTGTATATTAGTTAGCACATAACTCCAAATTATTGTTCATTGTGATAATATCATAATGAATATGCTAATCTTGTTAACTCTACGATGTGTAGATAAAGACTAAATAATAGAAAATTAGTACTATTAAAACATATATCAAGCGCTATAATTTTTCTATTATAAAAACTATGGTATAGCTATCTAAATTTGGTTTTTAGAAAAAAATTTAGGCCTAGAGGAGATAGAGATAAATTTGTTGAAAATTGTCTTGTTATTATTTTTAGCGAAATCTTCAAAAATTTCGAAGTCAAATCTCGTTGCTGAGTTTATCATTTCTTGTCTCAATACAATCTGTAGTTCTTTATCAATTATTTTGTAATCAGTATTAAAACTTACACTGAAATCATCCTTGTCTCTATAGCCACTCATAATTGGAATTATAGCTAACTCTTGATCCATTCCCTCTGATTCGTTTGGTTCGCCTAGTGAAGAGACAATACCAACATAAACTTTTCGGTCATTTAAGGTTAGCATTAATGGAGCTTCTTCAATATAAGACTCCAAAAAGATATTATCTAAAGGACTGTCTCTTAATATAGAAGACATAAGTAATATCTTAGATTTCTCGATGTCTTTTTCTTTTAACTTGATGTGAAGATAAGAAAATTTAACCCAGACCCATCCCATGAATTGAGTTAAAACTAAAAGTAATAGTATCCAAGACAACTGTATACTTGAAACTTCTGTACCTTCAACTATAGGAGAAACAAAAGTTTCAATGTAAGCAATTACATCAACTGGTATTCCTAAAACTCTACTTGGAATAAATTTGTTTAGAGTTAGTGCAATAATAGATGATATCAACAAAGAAATAAAACCTATGAGCGCACTTTTCAGATATAAATACTGGCCTTCGTAACGGTGAATTCGATAGAAATAGTAAAGATTATTATTACAGACATAAAAGCCAGAAATTAAAACTGGAATAATCAGTAGTAGAGACATTTAGTTACTTTGGCAAGAGACAATAGTTGAAGCTTTCGCACTGTACGATTTAAATTTATCAGAGCTTGTGATATCAGATACTTTTACAGTCAACGTACCTCTTCCTACAACTCTCTTCGATATAACATCTGAGGAATTGAGTGCATCGAGTACTCTTTGCTCTTCTGCAGTCAAATTTAGCTTAAAGAACTCTTTGAAAAACTTAGACATATTGAACTCTCCATACTTTGTCATAGTATGAATTATAACATTATTCCTCACCAGAGATAATGTTATTTCTTTGTAGTTATCTAACACTTTGTTGTTAATTTAACACATGGTTATATTGATTCTGTTGGGATACTCGGTCGATGTATTGAGACTACCGTTATACTCTCCACCCTTTATGCTTACCTATGTAAACTAGATTACCAGAATATTAATTCATTACGAATTGTCTATCTTACTTTTGCTTAGGCTATTTACCTACACCTGCTACTTGTATTCTTCCAACCAAAAAATCTACCGCCGCTTTTACCTTGGGTACTAGGTAGCGCTGTTTTTGATACAGCAGATAAACCGCCATGTCCGAATGCTGAGTGATAGCTAACTTGTGTTCAAAGGTCAGCTCTTGCAGTGCGCCTGACTCAAGATACGACGCCAGCGCCCACCGAGTAGACATTAAGATACCTTCGCCGTTACTGGCTTTTTGTGCCAGCCATGGTCCGTTATTTGAGATCACAACCGCAGGCCCTGAAACATCATGCCATTGATCATCTACATGACACAGCCACGGTGTTGGGCCGTTTGGCGCTTTAAAGTACAGACCACGATGATTCTTGAGTTCCATTACGTGTTTGGGAGTGCCATGCTGCTCTAGGTAGCTCGGAGAGGCAACGGGGATAAAGCTATTGTCCATAAGCCTGATAGCAAGCACACGTTCGTTTGGCGCGTAGCCACCGCGGATCGCAATATCGACGTCATCACGTCCGAGTGCCGATAGCTCGTCACTCAAGCTGACATCCAATATAATCTGCGGATATAGAACACTAAAATCATCTAGTAAAGGCAGTAGTATCCTCTCCCCAAACCCTACCATTGAGCTGATACGCAGGCGCCCCATCGGGGTGGTTTGATAGCTCCGAACGGTCTCTTTGCTTTGCTCTAGTTGGTTCAGTATATGCTGCACATCATTGTAGTAGACATGCCCCACTTCGGTCAGCTTAACCATTCGGGTCGAACGCTGTAATAGAGTCGCGCCCAAACTCTTCTCCAAATCAGACACGCGTCTCGATAGTGAGGATGGCGGTACGTCGAATGCCTTTGCAGCCTTAGTAAAGCTCCCCGTTTCGACCACTTTACTAAAATATCGTATTGCCCGTAATTGATCCAATCCACTTCTCCATTGACTATCTAAGCTTGAGTAGCCAAGTATTTTGGCTCTATTGTTGTCTTAAAAGCAATAGTGATTGACGTTTTATCCTATATATAACCACGTTAAAACCAGTAATAATGTGGTTAACTTGAACGTCACGACTAAAACGTGATTAAAACACGACTAAAAATAACCCATCACGTCAATAATGGAAGAATGACATATGATTACTTTGCACGGTTTTGCTGCAAGCAACTATTACAACATCGTCAAACATACCTTACTGTACAAACAGATACCTTTTGAAGAAAACTTAATCTTCGCTGGTAGCGATGAGCTACTCTCAGTCAGCCCCGTGGGTAAAGTACCAGCCATCACCACTGATGACGGACTCAATATTTCAGAGTCGAGCGTGATTTGTGATTTTATCGAAGAGACTCACCCTGATATGCCGCTATACCCTGCAGATGCTGGTGAGCGTGCTGTCGTACGTCAAATCATGAAAATAGCAGAGCTTTACTTTGAGCTGCCAAGTCGCCGACTCATACCGTATGTATTTTCGGGTACTGCAGCGCCTGAGCCACTCAAAGCTGAAGTACGCCAAGTGTTGGAGCGCGGTATCGGCGCTTTAAATAGCTTGTGCCAGTTCTCACCTTGGATTGCAGGCGAGCAGTTCACCATGGCTGACATCTACGTCCACTATGTGAACCTTATTGTTAATACCTTTGCCTCAAGCCAGCTCGAATGGGATGTACTGGCACAAATCCCTGGTATGAAAGAGTGGAGCACCTCTATGAGTCAGTCTGATATTGCCCAGACTGTCGAAAAAGATCGTTTGGCAAATATGCCTGAATTTATGCAGCATGTACAAGCTCAGATACAAGCGACCCAAGCTAAATAAAGTATGAAAGTAATGAGCAACAAAAACACCCACTATTAAAATAAGTGCGTTGATTAAACAACATCTAAAACCTAACCAACACACTAATATAAGTGGTCCAATACCTATAATTATTTGCAGGAGCAAATCTTATGACTGATAAAAATGTCCAACTGACCTCGACCGTTAGTGATGACAATAAACTGACCCTAGCGCTACAAGATATCGAGATACCAACCCCTGGTGCAGATGAAGTCGTTGTACGCATTGAAGCCGCCCCATTGAACCCTTCTGACTTTGGGGTGATGTTCAGCGCCGCTGATATGTCAACTGCTGTGCAGTCAGGCACCGAGCAAAGCCCAGTCGTTACTGCCGATATACCTGCCAAATTTATGCCATCGCTAAAAACACGTGTCAATGAAGACACTCCAGTAGGTAATGAAGGCGCCGGTACCGTCGTTGCAGCAGGGTCATCTGAAGCTGCACAAGCATTGATGGGTAAAATGGTTGCTGTGATCGGCGGTGGTACTTATCGCCAATACCACTGCGTCAATGTAAAGAGCTGCCTCGAGTTAAAAGAAGGCACGACTGCCAAAGAAGGTGCGTCTTCTTTTGTGAACCCGCTTACTGCGCTAGCAATGGTCGAGACTATGCGCGCTGAAGGTCACAAAGCCATCATTCATGCAGCCGCTGCCTCTAGCCTAGGTCAAATGCTCAACCGTATCTGTATGGCAGATGGTATCGACCTAATAAACATCGTGCGTAAAGAAGAGCAAGAAAAACTACTGCGTAATATGGGCGCAAAGTACGTGGTCAACTCAAGCAACGATACGTTCTTAAAAGATTTGACAGCAGCGATTGTCGAAACAGGGGCTACTATTTCATTTGACCCTGTGGGCGGCGGTCAATTGACCAGCGATATCCTAAACTGTATGGAAGCGGCCATCACCCGCGATGTGGAAGAGTATAGCGTATACGGCTCAAACACGTTCAAACAAGCCTATATTTACGGCGCTCTTAACCGTGGACCTATCACGCTAAATCGTAACTTTGGTTTTGCTTGGGGTGTTAATGGTTTCTTACTATTCAATGCACTCGGCAAACTAGGTACCAAAACCGTTATGTCGATGCGTCAAAGAGTTGCAGAAGAAATCACCACCACGTTTGCAAGCAGCTATACCCATGAAGTGACGTTAAAGGAAGCATTGCAATTAAAGTCAATCGCTACTTATGGCAAGCAAGCCACTGGTGAGAAATACTTGATCACACCACAAGGCTAATCACATCTATACATCAAGCCCCTAGCAACAGATTGCTAACTATAGAGAGTGAAACGATACAGCTCAAGTGAGATAAGGCAGATACTGATCATAGTATCTGCCTTATTTTATGTTTGGATTAAAAGTCCTTAACACTGTCTTACTCTAACGCTGTCTTATGCGCTCAACCATTCAAACAGCGTCAGCATGACAAGTCGGCATGACAAATTTAACCAAGCACTTCCCATCGCCATTTTGCTATAACCAGCATCATACTATCTTTGAAAAACCACCCGTTAACATTGTTACCAAACTTTTGGTTGCATCTATTGCGTATTGCGCCTAGTATTTCGCCCCGTCAAAACACTCTATTTTTTAAGATACAGACTCAGTAGATATATACATTTATTATCAAGAAGGATGCGTTATGCCAACCAAAAAAACCACAATTATCGATGGCGGCATGGGACGAGAATTAGCGAAGCTCGGCGCACCGTTTCGTCAACCTGAATGGTCAGCACTGGCGATGATAGAAGCGCCCGAAGTCGTTCGCGACGTACACCGCGCTTATATCAAAAGCGGCGCCGATGTTATCACCACCAACAGCTACGCTCTTGTGCCATTTCATATTGGCGCAGAACGCTTTGCGCAGCAGGCTCAGGAATTATCAGCATCAGCAGGCGAAATGGCACGTGCAGCAGTTATCCTAGAAGGCACTACAACCCAAGTAGCAGGGTCTATCCCGCCATTATTTGGCTCTTATCGTGCCGATTTGTTTGATGCTGACCATGTAGAAGACATTGCGGCTCCGCTTATAAATGGATTGAGCCCGTATGTAGATTTTTGGCTCGCTGAAACCCAAAGTCTGATCGCAGAATCTATCGCTGTTCGTGAATTACTAAGTACGCTAGACACAGATAATAAGCCAATATGGATTGCTTTTACTTTAGAAGATAACGTGGATATCGATGTACCACGCCTGCGTTCAGGAGAGACGGTAGCAGAAGCAGTCGCGGCAATGGCAACCCGCGATATCGAGGCGATACTGTTTAACTGCTGTCAGCCTGATGTTATCGATCAAGCATTAGATGTCGCCCAAAGCACGTTGCAAGATAAAAATGCGACCCATATTGAGCTTGGTGCCTATGCCAATGCCTTTCCGCCGCAACCGAAAAACGCCGCAGCAAATGATACGCTCAATCAGGTACGTGATGACCTAACGCCACCTGCTTATCTGCATTGGGCACAAAAATGGCAAGCACAGGGTGCCTCATTAATCGGAGGCTGCTGCGGTATTGGTCCTGAGCACATTCAGGAGTTGAGCAGCTACTTTTCGGGTACGCCTTCTGCATAGATACAACACCCCTTAAGCACAATGCTTAAGCACAATGCTTAAGCACAATGCTTAAGCACAATGCTATTGAGTATGACGCTCTACAATTCACAATATCTATAATATCGAAGCTGATTACCCTCACTGCCATCACGGTTAGCCTAATGGTTAGATCGATGGCAGTATAGATATTTTGGCTGATGACAAGACGTACCTAAAGTGGCAAGTGCCAGTATTTTAGCTTTCATTATAGCTTTCATTATAGCTTTCGATAAACACTACAATAATTACTCCGATACCTATCACTAACTGATACTGCCTGTCCGACAACCCTTTTACTCTTACATCTCTCTCAAACCCAACGCTATAACCTAGAACTTCAATACACCTTCCTCTACATAGCCTAACCTTCTATATACCAACCTTCTATGGTCCAACTTTTTATAGATCAATTTTCTATAGACCAACTTCCTGTTTTTCTATTTGACCAAACATCGACTGTCGTCCAGTCATATTACATAGACTTACACCGTTAATTCACCATAAACAATTATCGGCTAAATAGTTACCTAATTTTGTATTAGTATTCATTGATATTGATTGAGTCGTTGGAGATACACACCCCTACCTTTGCTACAAGCACACAATTTCTATAAAAGCTCTATTTCTTTATATAACTTTCACCTGCTTCATATGCCTAAGGACTAGATATGACTGCCAAACCAGAAGCTTTGACAACAGCAATGCTCAGTTTTCAATTGATGACGCGGTCTGAGCCTCCAGAGCTAGTTATTGCCACTATCAAGTCTTTATTAGCAGTCAAGAACGTTCACGATGAAATACTTATTATCGATAACAACAATACAGAGTCGGCGCTATATGAGCCCTTAGCAGCATTTTGTAACGGCTTGGATGATGCGCTAAATGTTCATTTTTATCATGTCGATCATGTCGCAGGATTTAAGGCAGGGGCTTTGAACTTAGCACTGGGGTTGATGGATCCAAGATGTACTCATATTGTCGTTGTCGATAGTGATTATCAGGCATTACCACATGCTAGACATGCTATCGCGCAAGCTATCGCACAGCACCCTGACCATACGCTACTCCAGTTTCCGCAGTTCTATCGTAATGAGGGACAAGTGGATGCCCATAGCGAGTTAAATCATTACTTTAATCATCACTTATATCGACCTTTTAATCGTACACGTGCTTTATCAACGGGTACGTACGCAGTGATTCGGCGTTCAGATCTTCTGACCATAGGTGGCTGGTCAGGGGCATCTATCACTGAAGATGCTCAAATGGGTGTCCTCATGCATCGACAAGGGTTTCGTAGTCAGTTCATACCAGAAGTAATTGCCACAGGTCTACTACCCAATACCCTACATGACCTGATCTGTCAGCGACGACGCTGGATATATGGCAATATGCAAGTGCTTACGGACTACCTATCAACGCCATACTCTTCTAAATCCACACCACCTTCTAAATATAACAACGTCAGTGAACATCTAGGGTACATACGGGCACATCTGTCTCAACTGAGCGCTTGGGTGAACTTCACAGGATTATTTATCCTTCTGCACATTTGCTCTTTATTTCTAATCGCCAATATAGTCCTGATGGGTGATTCTAATATGGCTATGCTTGCACCTTTGTATCTGGTCTATGCAGGGTATGCATTTTTTATCGTCAGACGTCTATGGGCATACTGCCGTGATCAGACGCCTCTGAACAAACAACTAGATCGCAGCCATCAGCCACACTTTGTGAAAGGCGTACGAGCATGGCTGATGCATTTAAATTTTTGGGAGATTGGTGCATTGTCATGGCTACCTGTGTTGTGGGGTCAAAAAAAACCCTTTGTCTGTACCCCTAAACACAAAGACGTTCGTAGCCGTTATTCATTACTTCTAAAAAACATCAGTGCATTACCAAAATTACTGCTAATCGTAAATATCATTACCGCAGTGGCTGTTGCTCCGTTTTCACCGCTTTACTCCCCTGTCTTATTTATATGCGCCATGCTGGTTTGTATTTTGAAGCTTGCAGCAGCCAGTGTAGCCATAAACAATTTTACTGATATCGCATCAGGCACGCCTAGTATGAATGAAACGCTCAAGTACACCTTGAGAACAGCGCATAATAGGAACAAAGTCGTAACCACTTCTTATATGTCAGCGTTATTCAAAGACAAAAAAACCATCGACTCATAGAGGTCGATTTTAAGCATTATTAGCTTGTTTTTACCATTTCTATACTAGGGCTACTGTGTATCGTCTTACCGATAGCCAAAACGTTTATCATTATAAAGGTCTTAATAACATGACTCGGTCTTCAACCTCGCCACTACGTATCGCTATCATTGCGCACTCACTGTACCCTATTGCTCAGCCCTATGCGGGTGGTCTAGAGATGATCACCCAACTGATTTGCGATGAACTGGTGGCACAAGGGCATGACGTACTACTTTATGCGCACGAAGATAGCGAGACCAACGCAACGCTGGTACCATTATTGACTCGTCATGAATTTGATGACATGGTCTATGACAATGAGCACGAAGCAGTAGCGATGGATCGCGAGGAGATGTATCAGTATCTTGCTTATCAGATAGCCCTACGAGATATCATCGAACGTGACGAGCGCGGTGAAATCGATATCGTACACAACCACAGTTTGCATCATATCCCAATGATGACAGGTCAAGCGATTGGCAAAAGATTTTTCACCACTTTTCATACGCCTATCTTCCCGCAACTGCGGTTGGCACTGTTGACCCTTCGTGCTGGTACAACCACTCAATTTACAGCCGTGAGCAACCACCAACAGCGACTGTTTTCTGAGTTTGTCCCCTCGCACACCGTTTATAACGGTATCGACGTCGAGTCTTTTTTTGCCAATACTGAATCGAGTAAAAATAGCGATAACGAAACCTATTTCTGGTATGGACGTATCTGCCCCGAAAAAGGCACTCACTTAGCCATGCAGTATTGCCTAGAAGCAGGAAAAAATCTCGTTATTGCAGGACCTAAAAGCAACGAAGCGTACTTCGATCAATATGTAGCCCCCTTATTATCTAAAGACAATGAACGTGGCAATAACAAACTATTTAGCTACGTCGGTCATGCCACTAAAGACGAAATTAATCGCTATTTGTGTCAAGCAACCGCCATGCTGTTCACCAGTACTTGGGACGAGCCTTATGGATTGATCTTGGCTGAGAGTTTGGCATGTGGTACGCCAGTGATTGGTTTTGATGTTGGCGCTAGTGCCGAAATCATTACCCCAGATACTGGCATCATCGTCCCTAAAGGCGACAAAGCCGCTTTTATTAATGGCTTTTCTATGATCAAGCAGATATCACGTAAGGCTTGCCGCGAGCGCGCACTGAAATTCTGTTCTGTGGCTGCCATGGTCGAAGGCTACTTGGCACTTTATAAAACAGCGTTAAAGAACGACAGTTCCATAAAAGATTATCAGAGCGATGATAGTAGTGATCAAACCATTAACCATCAAATGCAGTCTGATATGGTGCATGACTCTTTTGAGGTTTCTAATGATGACGCTCATTCGTCCGTTGCAACAGACCATGAGCTGGTCAGTATTGCAGGAGGAGCATAATGCGTATCGGCTATTATGCTCATCATCATGGCTCAGGACACTGCCGACAAGCCGACAAACTCGCAGCACTAATACCTGATGATGTCAGAGAACAACTGATAGTATTCACAAGTTTAGAAGCTGATACTTATCGCTTCACTTCGATTAATGAGCAGCAGATCATACGGCTGCACCCAGAAGATGAGCGTCGTGATGACGTGCTAACAGGACGGGCTGGAGAATACTGGAAGCCTGCAGGTCTGCACTACTCTCCTGTAGGTAATATCGATATTCAAAGGCGCAGCCATCAAATACTCGATGCTATTCATCACTATGATATTAATCTCATGATTATTGATGTCAGTGCCGAAATCGCCATGCTATGCCGCGTGGCAAGTGTCCCTTATCTGTACGTTAGACTGCCAGGTATCCGCGATGATACTGCCCATCTAGAGACATTCGCGGGCGCGCTTGCCCTGCTGGCACCTTATCCTCAGAGCCTGGAATCCACCCATACTGCTGAGTGGGTCTGCGATAAGACGCTATATCTTGATTTTATCTATACGCGCAACACCCAGTCACATACTCGTGAAGACTTTATAGACATACTGACGCAGCTAGACACGGATAAGCGTCTCTCTACAACAATTCAATTTAGTAAACCTGCATCAATATATGAGTCCGAGCATACAGTCTCGCAAACGCCTGTAGCGACCATTCAGCCTATCGTCACGGTTATAAAAGGCTATGGTGGACATCAATCAATCGATGATAAGTTGCCTGAACTTCGTGAATTACTGCCTCACGCACTGATTGTCTCTCTCGGTCCTATTGATGATGATAAACGAGGTTATGTCGATATCTCAGCGCAAGTAGATGACGTCACACCGTTTATTAATCATAGCGATTATTTGATTATGGCATGCGGTTTGAATGCCGTGGCGCAGGCGTATCATTATGCAACCCCTCTTATCGTGATACCTGATGACCGACCACATCAAGAACAAGTGGTCATGGCACAGGCATTAGTCGCCCAAGACAAGGCATTGAACTGGGAGCAGTTTAAAGCCTTGATAATGGCTCAAGATGGTAAATCTGAATGTTTTGATACTATGAGTCAAGCTATGAGCCATGCACCAGAAAAACAATATAGAGTACCAGTGAGTAATGATGATATAGACGAAACAAACACGTTGATGGCTGCTCAAGCTTTTATGAATAGTCTATGCGCTTATCCTAGTACGAAACTCTGGTTTGAGAATTGGCTACTTACCAAAATCAAATCAAAGCCTGAATCAACTCATAAGCAATGATACGTCAAACACGACAAGTAATATAATAGCGAGACGAGCATACACAATGACCACTATTAATAATAACAATACAGCATCGATAACCATTATCACGACTTGCTATGGACGTAACCGCCACCTTTATAACCTGCTCAGCAGTCTAGAGAACAGTAGCATAAGACCGGCTGAGGTCATTATCGTCAATGATGACGCCGATTGCGACCGACTGGCTGAGTTCTCCTTAAATATCATAAAGTTACCGACTACTATTCAATCATCTACGAATGATAACTGCGATACACAGACTGCAGCGTTTGATATCGGTCACAATCGCAATCTTGGGGCGCAGCATGCTATTAATGACACCCTGATATTCTTAGATGTCGATTGTATCGTCGTCCCTACATTTATTGAGCACATGTATCACAAACTCATGCAACATCCCGATGCGCTACTGATGGGACAACCGCGCTATCTTATCCGACCTTTGTCAGATGTAGAGAGTGTACAATTACAAAGCAATCACTTGTCTCTTTCTTTTCTAAATGAGTTGTCTGTTTATAACCCTTATCGGTATAACTTCGATGAGGCAGACTCAATTCCTACCGAAACTGGGACAACAGCGATTAAGAGAACTGATGATTACGGGGCGTTTTGGAGCTTATGTTTTGCTATTAAAAAACAGACTTTCGACGATATTGGTGGCTTTGATACTCAATATACAGGCTACGGCGCAGAGGACACAAATTTTGCCTTTAGCGCGCGTCAGTTGAATATTGATTTTTACCTTACTGCCGATGTGATCTATCATCAGCAGCATAGTGTGTATCGACCGCCCCTCAATCACTTAGATAGTATCATTATCAATGCCAATCGTTTTTATCAAAAATGGCAGTGTTGGCCCATGGCAGGATGGCTGTCACAATTTGCTGACATGGGGCTGATTGATTGGGCAGAAGAACAGTCTTCACCCATAGCTGTGAGACGGCAGCCTAGCGACGATGAAGTAAAGCATGCCCACTATCCAAACGCTCCTTATGTTTAGCTGTAACCGACACGCTCGGTGATAACGATCTTAGTATCGATGGATAGATACCCGGGGCGGTAATGTGCTCATCTCCTGACGCTCAAACGCCCAGTTGTGACCGTGCCAAAAATGAGCCGTTTTATCATTGTTGTTAAAGCCAATTAAGAGCAACTCTAACGGTAGCTCTGTTTTTTGGGTATGATGCACATACTCTCGAGCTGCTAGCATCAACCGATATAACAAAAAACCTGACGAAGGTGCTGACGAATGAATATCTACGAAATGTGGATAGTCAGCAACGACTGCATGACGTTCTGATAGTACGCTGCAATGAGTAGGGCTCATCAACAACTCTTGCATAGGCAAAGGCACATTCAAAACGCGATGAGTGATAATAGGGTCATCGTCAGGGTTTGGATCATCAGTCAGTGATGGAAATAGATAAGATTGATTGCTCGTCAATATACCTAACGGGGCTGCTTTTGCCATTTGCTCTATCATCGGGAGGTTGTTGCTTCTAGGCGGTAAGCCAAAATGTAGTTTGCTGTCGCCAATTTGCCGAAAAAATAAGAGCTTAGGTAATAAACGTATTGCCTGATGGTTGGCAAAGAAGTCAGCGTGGATAAAATGGTTAAATAGCACTAGGACATCATCAGGCTTTAATAACCTCTCAAGCTGCGTTGTTGTGATTGCAGGATTGTTTGCAATTAAGATAACTCGTTTGGATTGTTCTAACGCTGCTTGTATGACAACTGGTAGCGTTAAGAAAGCCTCTTTCGCCTTGTCTGTGTTGCTGGATATATATTTATCCGATATCGATACGCTGCGCTGGTGCATTGGGGTATTTATATTAGACATAGTAGCCTTATTTGATATAGCGTTTTATACACTACTCTACTCTCACTGTAAGTTTTCCTAGATCGATTTGGCACCCATACTAAGTAGGAAAAACAACCACCTTATCACCTTCCTGCCATGGTTGAAACTTAGTCATAGCTTGGACAAATAATGGATGCTCAAGCCAATGTTGTAGCCACCGCTGTAAGTTTGGATAGGGCAAATTATAGAAAACCTCACGATCCACATGGGCAAACTGACGCACAAAAGGCATGATACCGATGTCTGCAATGGTTGGATTATCTCCTAGTAAATAGATGTTATCAGTCAATAAACTTTCTAAGACTGAGCTATGCTGAAAAAACTGTAGAACCAAACTTGGTAAACTAACGACTCAATGAGGAGTTTATCATGACTAAGAAAATCAGAACCTATAGTGCAGCATTCAAAGCTGAAGCCGTTAAAAAGATAGCAGATAATAAGGGCAATGTTTCAGCGACTGCAAAGCAGCTTGGCATCGCCATGCAGACATTATCTAACTGGCAAAACAAAGCTGATAAAGGCCAGCTTATTGGTACTAAAGAATATGATCCTGAGCTCATGGCTATACTAGAAGAGAATAAACGTCTTAAACGTGATCTCAAAGTTGCTCAGGAAGAGAGAGATATTCTAAAAAAGGCCACGGCGTACTTCGCGAAGCACAGTTGATGAGGTACGTCTTTATCAAGGATAACCAGAAAATATTTAGCATCACTTGTATGTGTCACGTATTAGATGTCAAGCCATCAAGCTATTATAACTGGATAAATCGTGGTGTTAGTAATCAGCAGATCCACCGCAACCAGTGTGAGCTGCTGGTTCGCGTGGCTCATGATGAAACTAAGCAGCGCTATGGCTGTGAGCGATTGCATGCTCATCTTGCAGAGCAAGGCCATCATATCAGTCAATACATGGTAAGACGCATTAAAGAAGAATACGGCATTGTTTGCCGTCGTCACAAGCGTTTTAAAGTTACCACCAACTCAAACCATAACAAGTTTATTTATCCAAACCTGCTCGATCAAAAATTTGATACCAGTCGTCCTAACGAAGCTTGGGTTAGTGACATCACTTACATATGGACAGATGAGGGTTGGCTATACTTAGCAGGTGTTAAAGACCTCTACACTAAAGAGCTGGTCGGCTATGCTATCCACAAGCGTATGACAGCAGATTTAGTTTGCCGTGCACTCAATATGGCCATCAAGAACAAACGACCCAACCAACGGCTGATTGTGCATTCTGATAGAGGCAGTCAGTACTGTAGTTATGACTATCATAAGATCATTAAGAAGCATAAATTTAAGGGTTCAATGTCCAGACGTGGTAATTGCTTTGATAATGCTCCGATAGAGAGTTTCTGGGGCATATTGAAAAATGAGTTAGTGTATCATCAGGATTATAAAATGAGATTCGAAGCTATCAATGACATCATTAAATATATTGAGCTTGAGTATAACCAGACTAGAATCCAAAAGGGTTTGGGCTATAAAACGCCAAGACAGGTGTGGTTTGATTTTTATCGTCAAGCTGCGTAACTAAAATCTCCCAAGTCAATGTCTACAGATTTGACAGCATAGGTCAGACTTGTAAAAATACTTCTCCCTTCTCTCGGTACTCTGACTGAGTCATCTCAGGGTGACGATTGGCATATTTGTAGCGATCTAACCACTGCTTGAACTCATTGTCATTTTGTTCAATCAAAGACTTGGCTTGAGATTGAGATTTATTATCAAGCAACTCTTGCGGATCTGCCTGTTTAAGCGCCCACATCATGATCTCTAAACTCTCTTCAATCGTTGTCTCCTCTGTTATCTGTAAGACGGGCACAGTACCTTTTGGGCTGATTGCTAACATGTGCTCTGGTTTGTTCTTTAGCGTGATCTCTCGCAGTTCAACTGGTACCTTGGCAAATAAAAGTGCAAGACGAGCGCGCATAGCATAGGGGCAACGGCGAAAAGTGTATAAGCGTGGCAGTGAAGCATTCATAGTTATTTCCATAATGGACAACGGGTTATATTTTGCTGACTTTTTATTGTGTGAGTTTATAGACTCTATTTTACAGCAAAGGTAGTACTGTCTTTACCTCTAGTTATAACTGTTCTTGACTATAAGTAAGATAGATTTTGAGTAATCTTATCAAATTATAATATTACTGTAGGCACATATCAAAAAACGCCCCCATTTGGGAGCGCTTTCTTTGTTATTTGCTAGTGGCTAATGACTCTTAAATCACATTGTCATCAATCGCAGTTTGTACATATAGCTTGGCAGAATTAGCACCATCTTGATATAAGTCATAACCAACTTGATCAGATGTAGCTGATTTAGTCATGCCCGATATATTAACAGTGTCTGTACTATCGCCTTTGATGAATAGCTCATTGTTGTTATCAGTGATACTAACCACATCACTCAATCCCAGGCTCAGGATTTGAGCGGTGTCATTGGTCATATTGATACTTTCAATATTAGTCACATTACTTAAATTAGCACCTGATACAGTATTTATGTCATTAATAATTAAAGTATCGATACCTTGACCACCATCAATTAACACATCATCTGCATCAAATATTAAAATATCGTTACCATCACCACCTAACAAAGTATCTGCACCGCTCAAACCGATTAAAGTATCATCGCCTATACCACCGCTCAGCGTTTCAGCTTGATTAGTTCCTACTAGATAATCATTATCAGCATTACGAGTAATATTTAATACCTGTGTAGCGGACACAATATCGCCGTCGTTGTCTTTTACTGAGAAAGCAATATTTTCTTGGTAACCAGTATCTGTAGCCCTAGCTTGATACTCAAAAATACCCGTTTCAAAATTCAATGATACAACGCCTCCAGTAAGCGTATTAATAGTTACTGTCGTGGTTGCTTGATCATAAGTAGAACGGTTATCACCTTGTACAGTCATACTACTATCAGTAGAACTATAGACATAAGTGGTACCATCTATAGTAATATCTAATACATTACCGCCGTCTGCTCCATACCCATACTCAGATACAGTGTCTGATAAGAGATTTCCTCTAACCAAATCTCTGCTCACCTCAGGTTGGCGATCACTCAATGAGTCCAGTAAGACGTTATTCAACTCATTTACATTCCTAACTATGTTTGCAAGGCCATTATCATCTACTCCTTGCTGTCCATCATAAGCGATTGGTAATATGCTGCTAAGCGATACTTCTGCCTCTGGTCCAAATGCATAGGCATAAGACTTAATACTATTGGCGGTTAGGAAATTTGTCCAGATAGCTTCTTCATTTTGTCCGATACCAAGATCAGGTACATTTTGATTAAAGGCACCTGACAATGAATCTATAGTACCCTGTGCAGCACTCGGATTACCATCTGTCAAAAAGTAAGAGTAATTTTGAGCTCCTACGATCTTACCGGGTCTACTAAAGCCTTGTATGCTAGTATTGAGTGCTGCGTCGTAATTTGTAACACCTGTAGTACCCGTAAGACTATTAACGTATGTTTTTGCGGCATCAACAGTTAACCATGCGTTTTGAGTTATAGCACTGGTTGCAAATAGAGTTATCTGTACCATCGTATCACCAAACTCAGCATAACCATCAATTAAGTTGATAGCTGCAGCTTTGGCTATATCTAAGCGAGTTTGGTTGGGGTTTACTAGTGTGTTCATACTACCTGACAAATCTAAAGTAATAGCTAAATTTGAGCTCACAGTATTCAAACTAAAATCGATAGGTCCTTCAGCCAACAAAGGGCGATCGTCTTCTACTGTAACTACCAGATCAGCAGTTAATGAATCATTACTACCATCATTGACAACTGCGCCGAATGTCACATCAAGCTCGTCCTCAATATTATTTGTTGGATGATCAATAGCGTGCAATAGCGTTACATCATAAGATGCAACAAAATTAGAACCATTAGCTGTGATATTATTGACTTCTATCGTCATCACATCAATTGCCGGCTCACCTGCAACCAATACTGCCTGACCGGTTAAAGTATCTGTAGCATCATTCCATGTCCATGTAACCGCATTGCCCTGAACAGTGATACCACTTGGTCCTGTCAACTCAATGCTAAAGTTAGAGATAGACACATTATCAACATCAGTAAATGTAATCTCACCTGTTGAGGTCGCGTTATTCGTAGTGTCGACATTTCCTATTGTATCGACGATACCTCCTCTAGAAACAAGACCTTCTTCAGAGACTCGGGTTGAAGTTGTCACAGCCACAGGTGCATCGTTTACTGCGTTAACCGTGATGGTCTCGGTGGCCGTGTCTGTACCACCATTGCCATCAGTGATGGTGTAGTCAAAGCTGGTAACACCATTAAAGTTGGCAGCAGGCACAAAGGTAATCACCCCTTGCGCGTCGATGTTCACCACCCCATTGTTCACAGCAATGCTTTGTGCGGTACCTGGCGTCAGTTCAGTACCGTTGATGCTGCTGATACTGAGCGTGTCGCCATCTAAGTCGCTGTCTGCGGTGCCAGTAGTAAGCGGCGTCAACTCCACGCTGCCATCTTCGGCAACAGTGTATGCGTCATCTACCGCTACTGGGTCATCGTTTACTGCGTTAACCGTGATGGTCTCGGTGGCCGTGTCTGTACCACCATTGCCATCAGTGATGGTGTAGTCAAAGCTGGTAACACCATTAAAGTTGGCAGCAGGCACAAAGGTAATCACCCCTTGCGCGTCGATGTTCACCACCCCATTGTTCACAGCAATGCTTTGTGCGGTACCTGGCGTCAGTTCAGTACCATTGATGCTGCTGATACTGAGCGTGTCGCCATCTAAGTCGCTGTCTGCGGTGCCAGTAGTAAGCGGCGTCAACTCCACGCTGCCATCTTCGGCAACAGTGTATGCGTCATCTACCGCTACTGGGTCATCGTTTACTGCGTTAACCGTGATGGTCTCGGTGGCCGTGTCTGTACCACCATTGCCATCAGTGATGGTGTAGTCAAAGCTGGTAACACCATTAAAGTTGGCAGCAGGCACAAAGGTAATCACCCCTTGCGCGTCGATGTTCACCACCCCATTGTTCACAGCAATGCTTTGTGCGGTACCTGGCGTCAGTTCAGTACCATTGATGCTGCTGATACTGAGCGTGTCGCCATCTAAGTCGCTGTCTGCGGTGCCAGTAGTAAGCGGCGTCAACTCCACGCTGCCATCTTCGGCAACAGTGTATGCGTCATCTACCGCTACTGGGTCATCGTTTACTGCGTTAACCGTGATGGTCTCGGTGGCCGTGTCTGTACCACCATTGCCATCAGTGATGGTGTAGTCAAAGCTGGTAACACCATTAAAGTTGGCAGCAGGCACAAAGGTAATCACCCCTTGCGCGTCGATGTTCACCACCCCATTGTTCACAGCAATGCTTTGTGCGGTACCTGGCGTCAGTTCAGTACCATTGATGCTGCTGATACTGAGCGTGTCGCCATCTAAGTCGCTGTCTGCGGTGCCAGTAGTAAGCGGCGTCAACTCCACGCTGCCATCTTCGGCAACAGTGTATGCGTCATCTACCGCTACTGGGTCATCGTTTACTGCGTTAACCGTGATGGTCTCGGTGGCCGTGTCTGTACCACCATTGCCATCAGTGATGGTGTAGTCAAAGCTGGTAACACCATTAAAGTTGGCAGCAGGCACAAAGGTAATCACACCTTGCGCGTCGATGTTCACCACCCCATTGTTCACAGCAATGCTTTGTGCGGTACCTGGCGTCAGTTCAGTACCGTTGATGCTGCTGATACTGAGCGTGTCGCCATCTAAGTCGCTGTCTGCGGTGCCAGTAGTAAGCGGCGTCAACTCCACGCTGCCATCTTCGGCAACAGTGTATGCGTCATCTACCGCTACTGGGTCATCGTTTACTGCGTTAACCGTGATGGTCTCGGTGGCCGTGTCTGTACCACCATTGCCATCAGTGATGGTGTAGTCAAAGCTGGTAACACCATTAAAGTTGGCAGCAGGCACAAAGGTAATCACCCCTTGCGCGTCGATGTTCACCACCCCATTGTTCACAGCAATGCTTTGTGCGGTACCTGGCGTCAGTTCAGTACCATTGATGCTGCTGATACTGAGCGTGTCGCCATCTAAGTCGCTGTCTGCGGTGCCAGTAGTAAGCGGCGTCAACTCCACGCTGCCATCTTCGGCAACAGTGTATGCGTCATCTACCGCTACTGGGTCATCGTTTACTGCGTTAACCGTGATGGTCTCGGTGGCCGTGTCTGTACCACCATTGCCATCAGTGATGGTGTAGTCAAAGCTGGTAACACCATTAAAGTTGGCAGCAGGCACAAAGGTAATCACCCCTTGCGCGTCGATGTTCACCACCCCATTGTTCACAGCAATGCTTTGTGCGGTACCTGGCGTCAGTTCAGTACCGTTGATGCTGCTGATACTGAGCGTGTCGCCATCTAAGTCGCTGTCTGCGGTGCCAGTAGTAAGCGGCGTCAACTCCACGCTGCCATCTTCGGCAACAGTGTATGCGTCATCTACCGCTACTGGGTCATCGTTTACTGCGTTAACCGTGATGGTCTCGGTGGCCGTGTCTGTACCACCATTGCCATCAGTGATGGTGTAGTCAAAGCTGGTAACACCATTAAAGTTGGCAGCAGGCACAAAGGTAATCACACCTTGCGCGTCGATGTTCACCACCCCATTGTTCACAGCAATGCTTTGTGCGGTACCTGGCGTCAGTTCAGTACCGTTGATGCTGCTGATACTGAGCGTGTCGCCATCTAAGTCGCTGTCTGCGGTGCCAGTAGTAAGCGGCGTCAACTCCACGCTGCCATCTTCGGCAACAGTGTATGCGTCATCTACCGCTACTGGGTCATCGTTTACTGCGTTAACCGTGATGGTCTCGGTGGCCGTGTCTGTACCACCATTGCCATCAGTGATGGTGTAGTCAAAGCTGGTAACACCATTAAAGTTGGCAGCAGGCACAAAGGTAATCACCCCTTGCGCGTCGATGTTCACCACCCCATTGTTCACAGCAATGCTTTGTGCGGTACCTGGCGTCAGTTCAGTACCGTTGATGCTGCTGATACTGAGCGTGTCGCCATCTAAGTCGCTGTCTGCGGTGCCAGTAGTAAGCGGCGTCAACTCCACGCTGCCATCTTCGGCAACAGTGTATGCGTCATCTACCGCTACTGGGTCATCGTTTACTGCGTTAACCGTGATGGTCTCGGTGGCCGTGTCTGTACCACCATTGCCATCAGTGATGGTGTAGTCAAAGCTGGTAACACCATTAAAGTTGGCAGCAGGCACAAAGGTAATCACCCCTTGCGCGTCGATGTTCACCACCCCATTGTTCACAGCAATGCTTTGTGCGGTACCTGGCGTCAGTTCAGTACCGTTGATGCTGCTGATACTGAGCGTGTCGCCATCTAAGTCGCTGTCTGCGGTGCCAGTAGTAAGCGGCGTCAACTCCACGCTGCCATCTTCGGCAACAGTGTATGCGTCATCTACCGCTACTGGGTCATCGTTTACTGCGTTAACCGTGATGGTCTCGGTGGCCGTGTCTGTACCACCATTGCCATCAGTGATGGTGTAGTCAAAGCTGGTAACACCATTAAAGTTGGCAGCAGGCACAAAGGTAATCACCCCTTGCGCGTCGATGTTCACCACCCCATTGTTCACAGCAATGCTTTGTGCGGTACCTGGCGTCAGTTCAGTACCGTTGATGCTGCTGATACTGAGCGTGTCGCCATCTAAGTCGCTGTCTGCGGTGCCAGTAGTAAGCGGCGTCAACTCCACGCTGCCATCTTCGGCAACAGTGTATGCGTCATCTACCGCTACTGGGTCATCGTTTACTGCGTTAACCGTGATGGTCTCGGTGGCCGTGTCTGTACCACCATTGCCATCAGTGATGGTGTAGTCAAAGCTGGTAACACCATTAAAGTTGGCAGCAGGCACAAAGGTAATCACCCCTTGCGCGTCGATGTTCACCACCCCATTGTTCACAGCAATGCTTTGTGCGGTACCTGGCGTCAGTTCAGTACCATTGATGCTGCTGATACTGAGCGTGTCGCCATCTAAGTCGCTGTCTGCGGTGCCAGTAGTAAGCGGCGTCAACTCCACGCTGCCATCTTCGGCAACAGTGTATGCGTCATCTACCGCTACTGGGTCATCGTTTACTGCGTTAACCGTGATGGTCTCGGTGGCCGTGTCTGTACCACCATTGCCATCAGTGATGGTGTAGTCAAAGCTGGTAACACCATTAAAGTTGGCAGCAGGCACAAAGGTAATCACCCCTTGCGCGTCGATGTTCACCACCCCATTGTTCACAGCAATGCTTTGTGCGGTACCTGGCGTCAGTTCAGTACCATTGATGCTGCTGATACTGAGCGTGTCGCCATCTAAGTCGCTGTCTGCGGTGCCAGTAGTAAGCGGCGTCAACTCCACGCTGCCATCTTCGGCAACAGTGTATGCGTCATCTACCGCTACTGGGTCATCGTTTACTGCGTTAACCGTGATGGTCTCGGTGGCCGTGTCTGTACCACCATTGCCATCAGTGATGGTGTAGTCAAAGCTGGTAACACCATTAAAGTTGGCAGCAGGCACAAAGGTAATCACACCTTGCGCGTCGATGTTCACCACCCCATTGTTCACAGCAATGCTTTGTGCGGTACCTGGCGTCAGTTCAGTACCGTTGATGCTGCTGATACTGAGCGTGTCGCCATCTAAGTCGCTGTCTGCGGTGCCAGTAGTAAGCGGCGTCAACTCCACGCTGCCATCTTCGGCAACAGTGTATGCGTCATCTACCGCTACTGGGTCATCGTTTACTGCGTTAACCGTGATGGTCTCGGTGGCCGTGTCTGTACCACCATTGCCATCAGTGATGGTGTAGTCAAAGCTGGTAACACCATTAAAGTTGGCAGCAGGCACAAAGGTAATCACCCCTTGCGCGTCGATGTTCACCACCCCATTGTTCACAGCAATGCTTTGTGCGGTACCTGGCGTCAGTTCAGTACCATTGATGCTGCTGATACTGAGCGTGTCGCCATCTAAGTCGCTGTCTGCGGTGCCAGTAGTAAGCGGCGTCAACTCCACGCTGCCATCTTCGGCAACAGTGTATGCGTCATCTACCGCTACTGGGTCATCGTTTACTGCGTTAACCGTGATGGTCTCGGTGGCCGTGTCTGTACCACCATTGCCATCAGTGATGGTGTAGTCAAAGCTGGTAACACCATTAAAGTTGGCAGCAGGCACAAAGGTAATCACCCCTTGCGCGTCGATGTTCACCACCCCATTGTTCACAGCAATGCTTTGTGCGGTACCTGGCGTCAGTTCAGTACCGTTGATGCTGCTGATACTGAGCGTGTCGCCATCTAAGTCGCTGTCTGCGGTGCCAGTAGTAAGCGGCGTCAACTCCACGCTGCCATCTTCGGCAACAGTGTATGCGTCATCTACCGCTACTGGGTCATCGTTTACTGCGTTAACCGTGATGGTCTCGGTGGCCGTGTCTGTACCACCATTGCCATCAGTGATGGTGTAGTCAAAGCTGGTAACACCATTAAAGTTGGCAGCAGGCACAAAGGTAATCACACCTTGCGCGTCGATGTTCACCACCCCATTGTTCACAGCAATGCTTTGTGCGGTACCTGGCGTCAGTTCAGTACCGTTGATGCTGCTGATACTGAGCGTGTCGCCATCTAAGTCGCTGTCTGCGGTGCCAGTAGTAAGCGGCGTCAACTCCACGCTGCCATCTTCGGCAACAGTGTATGCGTCATCTACCGCTACTGGGTCATCGTTTACTGCGTTAACCGTGATGGTCTCGGTGGCCGTGTCTGTACCACCATTGCCATCAGTGATGGTGTAGTCAAAGCTGGTAACACCATTAAAGTTGGCAGCAGGCACAAAGGTAATCACCCCTTGCGCGTCGATGTTCACCACCCCATTGTTCACAGCAATGCTTTGTGCGGTACCTGGCGTCAGTTCAGTACCGTTGATGCTGCTGATACTGAGCGTGTCGCCATCTAAGTCGCTGTCTGCGGTGCCAGTAGTAAGCGGCGTCAACTCCACGCTGCCATCTTCGGCAACAGTGTATGCGTCATCTACCGCTACTGGGTCATCGTTTACTGCGTTAACCGTGATGGTCTCGGTGGCCGTGTCTGTACCACCATTGCCATCAGTGATGGTGTAGTCAAAGCTGGTAACACCATTAAAGTTGGCAGCAGGCACAAAGGTAATCACCCCTTGCGCGTCGATGTTCACCACCCCATTGTTCACAGCAATGCTTTGTGCGGTACCTGGCGTCAGTTCAGTACCATTGATGCTGCTGATACTGAGCGTGTCGCCATCTAAGTCGCTGTCTGCGGTGCCAGTAGTAAGCGGCGTCAACTCCACGCTGCCATCTTCGGCAACAGTGTATGCGTCATCTACCGCTACTGGGTCATCGTTTACTGCGTTAACCGTGATGGTCTCGGTGGCCGTGTCTGTACCACCATTGCCATCAGTGATGGTGTAGTCAAAGCTGGTAACACCATTAAAGTTGGCAGCAGGCACAAAGGTAATCACCCCTTGCGCGTCGATGTTCACCACCCCATTGTTCACAGCAATGCTTTGTGCGGTACCTGGCGTCAGTTCAGTACCGTTGATGCTGCTGATACTGAGCGTGTCGCCATCTAAGTCGCTGTCTGCGGTGCCAGTAGTAAGCGGCGTCAACTCCACGCTGCCATCTTCGGCAACAGTGTATGCGTCATCTACCGCTACTGGGTCATCGTTTACTGGTGTGACGGTGATATCTAAGGTGGTACTATCTGTTAAACCATCAGGGTCAGTAACCGTGTAGTTGACCGTCGGTACGCTGCCATTGAAATCAGGCGCAGGATTGAAGGTATAACTGCCATCAGTGTTTAAAGTCAAGTTACCAACTGGGTCACCGTTGACATCCGTAATAACTGTTACAACACCTAGCTCTAGAACCGTCTGTGTACCACTACCATTAATGTCTATGGTTGCTGATTCAACGGTCAATAGACTACCTTCCGCGTCAGTGTCATTGGTCAATACGTTATCTATTAAGGTGACATCCTCATTAATACGCTCTACTTCTGGAATTGCCACTGGGGCGGTTTGTGGGTAGTCGATGGTGATGGTAGCTGGGTCAGACTTTAAGTTAGTGCTGTCCACTACGATGTAGTCTACAGGTGTTGGATCACCTGTATAACCGTCTTCTGGTGTAAAGGTCACAGCGCCTGAGGTAGGATCAACGACCCATTCCCCTTCGCCTGTGACCGTCAACGTTGTTACTTCATCACCATTGTCTGGATCAATCAGCTTGACGGTTGTTGGATCGATATCATTGTCAAAGTCTTCGTCATTACCTAATACAGCAACGGTAACTGGTGCTCCAGTGATACCTGTTTGGTTATCATCTGCTGCTCTTGGCGCCGTTGGTGGATAGTCGACAACGATTGTCGCTGGATTAGACGTTTGACCAGTGATATCAGAGACCACATAATCTACAGGCGTAGGGTCATTAGTAAAACCAACTTCTGGTGTAAAGGTCACAGCGCCAGAGGTAGGATCAACGACCCATTCCCCTTCGCCTGTGACCGTCAACGTTGTTACTTCATCACCATTGTCTGGGTCAATTAGCTTGACGGTCGTTGGGTCAAGGTCACCCTCAGCATCGCTATCGTTATTCAAGATGTCGACAGTCACAGGGGCATTCAAAGGACCGACGCCTACGTCATTCTGTGCCACTGGGGCGGTTTGTGGGTAGTCGATGGTGACCGTGGCTTCGTTCGATACCAAACCGTTGATGTCTTCAACGCTGTAGCTGATTGGGGTTGGATCTGCGGTAAAGCCATCTTCTGGGGTAAAGCTGATTGCCCCAGTGTCTGCATCCACATTCCAGCTGCCTTCGCCATCTACCACGACCGATTTGCCATCAGCGGCAATGGTGCCACCGGCTGGTGATTGGGTGATGATGACGGTGGTTGGGTCAAGATCTTCTTCAGCATCGGTGTCGTTGGCCACCACGTCTACCACGACAGTCTCACCAGAGTCACCAGTGTCTGCATCATTCTGTGCCACTGGGGCGGTTTGTGGGTAGTCGATGGTGATGGTAGCTGGGTCAGACTTTAAGTTAGTGCTGTCCACTACGATGTAGTCTACAGGTGTTGGATCACCTGTATAACCGTCTTCTGGTGTAAAGGTCACAGCGCCTGAGGTAGGATCAACGACCCATTCCCCTTCGCCTGTGACCGTCAACGTTGTTACTTCATCACCATTGTCTGGATCAATCAGCTTGACGGTTGTTGGATCGATATCATTGTCAAAGTCTTCGTCATTACCTAATACAGCAACGGTAACTGGTGCTCCAGTGATACCTGTTTGGTTATCATCTGCTGCTCTTGGCGCCGTTGGTGGATAGTCGACGGTTATAGTGGCTTGATTGGATTTGTTGCCAGTCAAGTCAGACACTATATATGCCACTGGGGTTGGGTCCGCGGTAAAGCCCGCCTCTGGGGTAAAAGTGACGGCTCCTGTGTCTGGATTCACGTTCCACGTGCCTTCACCCGGTACGGTTAGACTGGTGACTTCAAATCCAGTACTTGGATTGATTAGTTTGACACTAGTTGGGTCGATGTCGCCCTCAAGGTCGGTGGCGTTATCTAGCACATTGATGACGACTGGCTGACCAACACTGCCTGTTTGAATCTCATCTTCAACGTTTGGCGCCGTTGGTGGGTAGTCGACGGTTATAGTGGCTTGATTGGATTTGTTGCCAGTCAAGTCAGACACTATATATGCCACTGGGGTTGGGTCCGCGGTAAAGCCCGCCTCTGGGGTAAAAGTGACTGCTCCTGTTTCTGGGTTAACACTCCACGTGCCTTCACCCGGTACAGTTAGACTGGTAACTTCAAGTCCAGTATTTGGATCGATCAGTTTGACGCTGGTTGGGTCAATGTCGCCCTCAAGGTCGGTGGCACTACTTAACAGAGTGATAGTGACCGATTGACCCACGCTACCCGTTACAACTTCATCTTCTACCAATGGCGGCGTATTATCTTCAATGAATGTGCGCTCTCTACTGTTACTACTCGTACTTGCTAACAATCCAGCTATGCCCAAACCAGCTGCAGCAGGTATCCACCACGGTATAACAGCTGCATAGACTTCCCCGCCCAATGCTTGCCCTTCTACGTCACCTACTTCTAGTTGAGTAACATAATCGTAGGTTTCACCAGTATCTGGAATATAGTAGTAATACTCACCATCTTCAGCAATACCTAGTAGCGCACTATCTGCACTGTCGTAAAAACCTTCAATAATAAGATCGCTCTCTTCACCCTCTTTTTCAAATGAGACATGGAGGTCATTCTTAATACGTTTAGTAATAATGTGGTTAGGAGCACGATTTATGGCATTGTCGTGAAACTCGTAATTCACTCTTTCTGAGGCTTGAATGACTGTCGGTATGCCATCTTTAGTGACGACTTCTACTTGGCTTACAGTCTCAGTAGTATTATTAGTTTTTACGATGATAGTATTCATTGGCTACCCTTCTTTAAATGCTGTGTTGCCGCTTGAAATGTTTTTATGCTGCGGCCTATTTGTAATATAAATCTATTTGTATCAATTATTCATGCGCTCTTCGACAACAGCAACAACACGGCGGTTGAGCTGGCGCCCAGCAGCTGTATCGTTAGTAGCTCGAGGCTGGAGTTCGCCATAACCGATAGCGTTTAAACGTTCAGGATCGATACCAAACTGAGTGATCAACACTTCTTTAACAGCATCTACGCGGCGTTGTGAAAGTGATTGATTGTAGCGCTCACTTGCCCGGCTATCGGTATGTCCCTCGATAGTAACCATAGTGTTTGGGTATTGAGCCATGAATTCTGCGACTTCAGATATCTTGGAGTAGTATTCGGGCTGTACAACAGATTTATCTGTTTCAAACAGCACTTCAAGTTCAATGGTTACTTTTTCAGCCAATACTGGTACTACGGGTAAAGCCTCAGGTATCGGCGCTATAACGGCTACCGGTACTGCGCAGTTAGGTACAACTCGGCTAATCTGATGAGTTTGATAACGCTTGGTTTCTAATAATGGTAATGCACTATCACTCGTTATTTGTTCCAGTGTACTTTTGCCAGAATTATCCATGTCAACATAGAAAAAGTATGTTTGCCCACCATCAAGCTTATAGTCTTTTTTATCTGCCAATAAATTATTGTCTTTAAAACCAGTAGCATGAGCACTTAACTGATTAATACCAACGCAAGAGTTAACGGCCGTGTAATTGCCAGGATGCAAACTCACCTGATATCTGTTATTGACAGAAATATTGGCACTGGTTTGTTCTAGGTCATCATCACTTTTACGAATAAACACCAGTCTCGTTTCATTAGCATTGACTTCTTTTGCTAGCACATCACGAAAATCCATGTCGACTTGATTATTCCACATGACATTATTCACTCTACGACTGTCACCCTCATTATCAATACCACTGTTACCTGTGACAGCACAGCCAGAAATACCAAGTAAAATAGTAGGTAAAACAATAGTAGCCATAGCTTTCTTTAGTACTTTTTCCATGATGATTTCCTGATTAATAAATTTTAGGTATATATTTAAGGCTTATTTTAACTTTAGTTACTGCACAAATCGTGCCATGTGCTTATATTATTGAAACCTATAAGTATATGCAAACTGCAAAATACTCGCGACTTATACTTATTATCTGACGTAAACGATATAAATAAAAGAAACTAGCCGACTATTATGTATTCTTATGGTAAGTCTAGCGCGATACTTTCAATACTATAAACCGATTCTTGTATATCTAAACCGATCCATATTGCCTGGTACCTGGCAATTAACGCTCTACTAAGATTCTAAAGCTAAAATGATACTATTCGAATCCAATGTACCGCCAAACTTCTATGAGCTATAGCCTGCTTATGGTTAGTGACTTTCTCAAACCCCAACGATAAAAGCCTCTACCCCATAACCTAAAAATATATTCAGCATTAATACTGAAATAATATTGATAATGAAAATGATTATCATTACAATAAGTGCTTAATACCCTTATTGGAACCCCCAATGCAATTGTCTCGCCTATACTCTGCTTTATCTCATATCAATACTGTAAAAAAAACACGCAACCCACAACCACCAAACGTGCGTTACTCATCTTACCTGTCTACATTAATATTGCTATTAAGCGCCAGTCATACAGCATGGGCACAGACAGATAATGATCCTCAGTCCGCCTCTCCAAGTGTGGTGCTTGATACCATCGTCGTCACCAGTAGCGCCGATGCGTCAGCGTCTGGATTGCCAAGCGCTTATGAAGGTGGACAAGTTGCAACTGGTAGCCGTGTTGGACTCTTGGGCAACCAAGACATTATGGATACCCCTTTCTCCACTACCTCATACACCAACGACTACATCACCAACCAGCAGGCTCAAAGCGTGGGCGACCTACTCAAAAAAGACCCAACTGTGCGTGTCGCTAGAGGTTATGGCAATTTCCAAGAAGCGTACTTTATGCGCGGCTTTGTGACGACCTCAGATGACACCATGTTCAATGGTCTATACGGTATTCTACCAAGACAATACATCGCAACTGAACTGTTCGAGCGCGTTGAGGTTCAACGCGGAGCATCAGCGATGTTAAATGGTGCTGCACCTAGTGGTAATAATGCGGGCGGTACTATCAACCTGTTACCTAAACGGGCTGACAATGAGCCTCTGCGCGAGATAACGGTTGGCTATGGTCAAGGTGATCAAGGTAAAGTCGCAATAGATGTCGGTAATCGCTTTGGTACGGGTGACGCCATTGGTGTGCGCTTCAATGCCGCCTATCAAGATGGTGATAGCGCTATCGATGATGAATCCTCAACTTTAGGACTAGCAGCGCTTGGTTTGGATTACAGAGCCGACAAGTACCGTTTATCTGCCGATCTTGGTTGGCAAGATAATAAGCTCAATGAGACGCGTACCAATGTCACGTTAGATGGTGTCACAGATGTGCCAAAAGCGCCAAAAGGTACGAAAAACTGGGCACAGCCTTGGACCTACTCTAACGAGGAAGACATCTTTGGTACTATTAGAGGTGAGTATGACTTTAATGACAGTATCACAGGCTACGGTGCCTATGGTATTCGAAGCAGTGACGAGTCCAACTCCTTAGCAAACCTCACCGTCACGGATGCCGACGGCACAGGCACGACTTATCGCTTCGATAATACTCGTGAAGATCTGGTGCAAAGTGCCCAGCTTGGACTACGGGGTAAGTGGCAAACAGGTCAAGTTGATCATAACTGGGTATTAGCCGCAGATCACTATGATCAAGACGTAAAAGGCGCTTATGGGTTTGACTTTAGCAATAAATTTGCGACCAACCTCTATGATCCTATCGATTATGCTAATAACGCGTGGTCAAGTGCTGCTATTTTTGGTGGAGATCTGGACAATCCCAAACGTACGTCTGAGACCGAGCTACAGAGCGTTGCGCTCGCTGACACGCTCTCATTTTTTGATGACAAGCTAAAGACTACGGTAGGCGTGCGTCATCAGAATATAAAAACGACAAGCTATGACTATAACACTCAATCTCAACTGTCTGCATATGATGAGAGTAAATGGTCCCCAAGCATAGGCATTGTCTATCAGCCGACGCTAGATTGGTCTATTTATAGCAACTATATTGAAAGCTTAGCCAAAGGGGCTACAGCACCATTGAATGATAGCGATGGTAATGCCTTGACTAATGCGGGGCAAAACTTAGACCCTTATGTCAGCAAACAGACTGAGATAGGCGTTAAATATGACAATGGCATGATTGGCAGCAGTCTAGCATTATTCAGTACTGATGAGCCGCGTGCCTATATCAATGACATCAGTACGTTTGTCGAAGCGGGTGAAAACCGTCACCAAGGTGCTGAGTTGACGGTCTTTGGTAGTCCAAGTGAAAACATGCGTCTCAATGCTGGTGTCAGCTACTTAAGTGCTAAGCAAAGAGACACGGGCAATGACGCGCTAGATGGCAACAGAGTCATCGGCATTCCTACGCTTCAAAGCAATGTCAACCTAGAGTATGATTTAGCCGCAGTTGAAGGGTTAACGTTAACAGGCGATATTATCCACACAGGGGCACGTTACGCAGATGCTGCCAATACTCTGAAAGTTGATGGTTATACGACCTTAGATTTAGGGGCCCGCTATCGCACGATGCTTGGCGGACAAGATGTCACCCTCAAAGGCATGGTCACCAATGTCACGGATGAAGATTATTGGCAATCAGTCGGTGGTCTGCCAGGTTATGGTTACTTAAATGCTGGCGAACCCACTGCATTAAAAGTATCCGCAACGTTCGATTTCTAGACATCATTGAGTTCCATAGAAGGGACTAGGCGCGACCTACTCCCTTTTCTGCTATCAAAAATTTATACTATTACTGAGTCATTATGTCTTCTCGTGCCAGCACTTCTTTGTATCATATGATTTGGGCACAGTATCGCTCGCCCTTTTTAAAAGTCATCTTACTCAACTTAATCAATGCTGCTGTTAGTGTCGGTATTATTGCTTATATCAATCACACCTTTATCAGCCAGCCTGTATTCAATACCTTATCGTGGGCAAGTTTAGGGCAGTTTGTATTACTGGTACTATTATTGTTGATGACCACCTTTGTATCGCAATATGCACTGACATGCTTGGGGCACAAATTCGTCTATGAGCTCAGAACCAAACTGGTCAAGCAAATCATCGATACCACAGTTCCTCAAATCGATCATCTGGGTAGCGCACGACTCCTCGCCAGTCTATCCGCAGATATTCAGTCCATTACCGTCGCTTTCGTGCGTATGCCGGAGTTGGTACAAGGCGTTATTTTGGCTGTTGGTGTTGGGTTTTATCTGGGCTGGCTTTCGCTACCACTATTACTGATCGTGATGTTTTGGATTGCAATGACGATTTGGATCAGCACTATTTTGGTCAAGCATGTGTATCATCATCTAAGAGCCATTAGAGAGATTAACGATGCGCTGTATCAAGACTATCAGTCAATCATCGATGGTCGTAAAGAGCTGGCACTCAACCATCACCGCGCCGAACAACTATACACGCATGACTTTTTAGAACACGCGGCAGCTTATAAAGAACGAGTGATCAAGTCTGACACTTATCATTTATCCGCTGTGAACTGGTCTAATATTATGATGTTTGCCGCGATTGGTGTGGTATTTTCGGTGGCCAATTACCTGGGTATCTCGATGGGTATCGCCACTACCTTTTCTTTGACCATCCTATTTATGCAGTCACCACTGCTCCATGCTGTCGGTGCCTATCCAACCCTACAAACAGCTCAAGTTGCCCTAGACAAAATACAATCACTAGCGTTAGCTGAGCACCAGCCTACATTTCAAACAAGTGGTACTAGCCAGCATTGGCAGACCATCTCGCTAACTGATGTAAACTATCGCTACCATGTTTCCAGTAACGGTACTGTGAGTAGCAGCGTTTTCAATGACAATAATAATAGCCATATCGATGATCAGACATTAACAGCCAAAGACGGCGCCCACTCTAATAATATCTTAAAAGATGTTAATCTGACGCTCAAACGAGGCGACGTGGTGTTCCTTATTGGGGCTAACGGAAGCGGGAAATCTACGCTTGCCAAGATTATTACGGGTATCTTTACCCCTACTACGGGCGCAGTGTATATCGATACACTGCGCGTTGAGCCGCACAACAATGCTGACTATAGACAGCTATACTCTGCTATCTTTAGCGATCAGCATCTATTTAAGCAACTGATTGGTCAGCAAGGACAGCAGCCTGATGAGTCTCTAGTAAGTGCGTGGCTGCATAAGTTGAACTTACAAGACAAAGTCAGTGTGACTGACAATCAATTGTCTACAGACAAGCTGTCACAAGGACAACGCAAACGCTTGGCTATGCTCATCGCGGTCGCTGAACAAAAAGATATCTTACTACTCGATGAGTGGGCGGCTGACCAAGATCCTGCGTTTCGCCGCGTGTTCTACCAGACACTGATACCTGAACTAAAAGCATTGGGTAAAACGCTGTTTATCATCAGCCACGATGATGGTTACTTTGAGCACGCTGATCGGTTACTGCTAATGAAAGAAGGTCGCCTCACTGAGCTCAATGCTGAAGAAAGACAACGCGCTAGTAAGGACGCCATTGCTATGTTGTCATAAAGACCATCTCGGTACAGAGCCAACTTAAACAATAGAAAAAAGCGGGGCGTCTCTTAACAAGATGCCCCGCTTTTTTAAATAAGAATAATTTTTTGAACCATTTATTTTAATAATCTGTGCAAAAACCCAACACGAGAAATCACTAAAAAGTCTAATAGCACAATCACCACAATCGCAATAATAGCGGTTGGGAATATGATAGCCACTATTAATAAAGGAATGGCGAGCGGCCACCACACTGTAAAGTGCTGCCCACGTGCTGGCGGGTTTAACCCACTGCTCTGACTAGCATGACGCGGGCGACGTTGCCACCACATGACATAACCGCTGACACAGATAGCGATTACTGCAAGGCAAAATAGCACATTGGCAAGTACACTCCACCATCCAAGCGTACCCATATGCAGCGCAATACCAGCCGCCATAAATTTACCAAAAGCATTATAATCATCGAAGCGTATATCCGCCAAGATATTGCCCGAATAGCGGTCGATATGTACCGTACGGTCTGCTGTTGGACTTTTCATATCATAGCTCATTGAATCTTGGCTAATGGTCCAGACGCCTCTACTGCCTTGTGGTAGGTTTAGTTGATAGCGCCCTACAAACCCCATCTCACGAGCGAACCGATCTACCGTATCTATCATAATAGGTATATTGGTAGCGATACCATTTTCACCCATAGTTGTGCCTGATGCTGGCATCGGCGTCAGTTCAAGGACCCAAGGCACTTCTTTAGTGCTTCCTGAGTTTAAGGCGCTACCATGTGTAGGTACGTCAGACGCGGCTGCACCATGTACATGTGGTGCTGCTGCAGATTCCTGCATGGTGCTATGTTGGCTATGATCAATAGATACTGGCACTGGTGCCACACCCCACTTACCCGCAGGGAACTGGCTCCATGCTTGCACGACTCTCTCGCCCCATACGCCTGCCCATGCCATTCCTGAAATACAAAAAAACAGCAGTAATATAGAGACCCAACTGCCGAGCGTGGCATGAATGGTACGCATAAAAGACCGTTTTTTCTTACTGGTTGCCGTATCGTTAGGTATTAACATCGCTTTGACGGACTTGCGTTTTTGCCACCAGAGGTACCAGCCAGACAATATCATCAATATAGTCAAGGACGCCGCGGTCTCTAGGAGGTAATCACCAACTTTTCCAATCAACAAATCACTGTGAATATCATTAAAGGTGCTATATAGCCCGCTATTAGACGGTGTACTTTGGACGATATCAGCCGTATAGGGATTGACCGCCACCATGTTGCTGTGTTCGTCTGATTTTATCTGAAACAAGGCGACCGTATCTGTATCGCGAGGCGCGATATACTTAACCAGTGTGCTATTGGGCAAAGTGCTCAGCGCGTTTTTGGCTTGGATAGAAACAGGTGCTTGGCTGGTCAACTCTGGTATAGCCACGGTGAGACGATCATCATCACGGCCTGCAGTGTTGGACATGAACAGCATACCAAGTGCAGTGATGGCCAAAACAATCAAAAAAGGCGCCGCGAATATCCCAGCATAAAAGTGCCAACGCCATACCGTAAAGTAGCGTTGGTTGTTCGTGGGTTTCGGCATAGGTTCGTTCATAAATATGGCCTTTAGCGCTTTTTAGTCACTGATAAACAAGAGCGCTCTATCAGTAGTTGCCCTTAACAATGCTTACTGGTTTACTTAAGCCCAAATAGACGCCTGCATCATACGAGAAAAGCCCTATAAACGCTATTACTTGTGGCAGTAATTATCGATAAGTTACGCCTTTTAGCGGATAGACGGTACCTACTAGCGTTGATGATGATAACTACTGGTCATGTACAGACTATAGACACAGCACCATCTCGCTTAATATCCCTCTACAACCTTTTTATTTGTAAATTTTAATGATAATGATTATCGTTAATGTTATTATTCCTTTTCTTCTATTTCTGGTACTCAATAACACCTTACAAGGAAACATGATGCGTTCTGTCTCAACGTCCAAATCCATTCGCCAAAAACGTTTAACCTTAGCCGTCCAACTGGGACTAGCAATGGGTCTGAGCCATTCAGCCTATGCTGAGAACCCCACAAACAGTATCGAAAACAATACGGCTAACAATACTGAAAATAACGTAATTGAGACAAGCGTAGAAAACTCTCTAGATACTAATAAAGTGGGCAATGACATAGCGCCATCGACTACCTTAGACGCTATTACCGTCTATTCAGATGGCTATCGCAGTACCGGTACCAAAACTGCATTGGACCCAGACGATGCGCCAATGAGCTATACCAGAATCGATCAAGACTTATTACAAAAACGACAAGCAGATAGCGTTAATGCGGCTCTACGTTATGAGCCAGGCGTGAGCACTGAAAGCCGTGGCACAGTATCGATATTTGATGAGTACAACATCCGCGGGTTCAAAACTTACTCTAATTTTTATGATGGACTGAGACTACCCTACGATGGCGCTTGGAACCTTATGCCGCAAGTCGACGTCTATGCGACAGAGGCAGTAGAAATTATCAAAGGACCAGCATCCTCGCTTTATGGCTACGCAGCACCTGGAGGTATGGTCAACCAAATAGCCAAGACACCCAAAAGCACACAAGAAAATGAAGTACAGCTGCGATTCGGTAATCAAAACCTAAAGGAAGTCGCCGTCGATAGCACAGGTCCCATCACAGACACGCTGAACTACCGACTAGTGGCGCTAAAACGTCAAAAAGACGGTCAAATGCAAACCACTGAAGAAGAGCGATTGCTGATTAACCCATCGCTTGAATGGCAAGCGACCGACGATGTCTCTGTACTTGCTAATTTGTTTTATCAAGATGATCCAGAGATGGTGCCCTCTACCCCATTACCTGCTATCGGTACGGTCTACAAAGCAAGCTATGGCAAATTGAACAGTGACGCCTATGCAGGTGATGAATGGAATAAATTTAGCAAAGAAGTCTTTATGCCAAGTGTCACCGTGAACTGGGATATCAATGATCAGTTGACCTTTAAACACATCACGCGCTATACCGATGCTGAGGCGCAGCAGCGCAATATGTACAATAGAGGGTTTGTAGAAGGTAGTGACACGATTCTCAATCGCGTCGCCTATACCACTGATGAGAACATGAATAACTGGACCACAGACAATCAACTGGCCTATACATTTGATACTGGCAACACCTCACATAACTTATTGTTTGGTGCTGAATATCAAGAGACAGACAGCAGCGCGATTTACTATGATGCTGGTGCAAATGGCACGCCAAATCTTGACTTGTCTAATCCAGACTTTTCACAAATAAATACGGCTACGCTACCGCTGGATACCTATCGTCAGACACAAGATATCGAACAAAGCCAGCTTGGATTCTATGTGCAAGACGAAATGAAGTGGCAAGATTTAACCGTTGTCGCTGGACTACGTCACGACAACTTTGAGAGTACGACTAAGCAAACTGACGCCTCTCAAGGTGCAGTTTATAATAACGAGACGTTTGGTAATGATGCATCAGAGACCAGCGGCCGTTTTGCTGCGATTTATGATTTTGACAATGGACTCTCCCCATTTGTCAGCTATTCAGAGTCGTTCCAGCCTGTGGTTGGTAGCAACTTTACTACCAATGAACCCTTTGACCCTAGCACTGCTGATCAGCTCGAAGCTGGGGTGAAGTACTTGTCTCCAGATCGTGCGACCAAAGGAACGTTAGCCGTATTCGATATCATACAGCAAAATGTCGTCGTCACCAATCCCGCTGACTATCGACAGAAAGTTCAAACGGGTGAGATTGAATCACAAGGGTTTGAGATATCAGGCAGTCGCATGCTTAATGACTGGGTAGACGTGGCTGCAAGCTACAGCTATACCGATGCTGAGATTACCGAAGATGAGTTCAATCCAGATGTGGTCGGCAACACTCCTGCCCAAACGGCGAAGCACAAAGCCACGCTATGGGCAGACTACTATGCGACAGACAAACTGACTCTAAATGCTGGCGTTCGCTATGAAGATGGCATGCAGATCGATAAGCAAAACTCAGACGAGCTCCCAAGCGTGACGTTGGTCGATATTGGTGGTAGTTATCAGATTAACCCTATGCTCGCGCTGGGTGCTAGTATCAATAATCTGTTTGACAAGACTTACGTCGGCGCTTGTTACGATACCGAGAACTGCTGGATGGGACCTGAACGCCAAATGTCCGTCAGTCTAAAAGCCAATTTTTAAACCTTATGAGCTCAGTTATCGTTAGAATGGTGTTTGGCAGTCGACCATTCTAGCGATGTGTTTTTAAGATAATATAGATTTTTAAGATAATAGAGTATCAAAGCAGTGCTCTTGCCTTATAAACTATCAAACGAACGTACATAATAGTTTGAGCACCAATGTTATACGCGAAAAGCTACACGCGCTAAAAGAAGGAAGATAATATATGGCAAAACCAACCCCTAGATTACTTGATGTTATTGGTAGCAGATACCTCACCCCAAACATGTGCCGTGTCACGCTTGGTGGCACAGGACTGACTGATTTTCCAGTGGATCAAGAAAGCGCTTATATCAAACTGATGTTTCCTCAAGGCGAGGATGCAAAGCCAGTGGTACGTACCTACACCGTCAGCGTTCAGCGCGATGATGAGATAGACGTTGATTTTGCCTTACATGAGGCTGCAGGCCCTGCATCGACGTGGGCACGCAACACTCAAGCTGGTGATCAAGTACTAGTAGGCGGACCCGGACCCAAAAAACTCATCAACAGTGACGCCGATTGGTTTTTGTTAGTCGGTGATATGACGGCGCTACCAGCAATCACGGTCAATCTGGCACAATTGCCTGCTGATGCACGTGGCTATGCGGTACTTGAGATCACCTCTGAAGCTGATAAGCAAGCACTCAAAAAACCAGATAACGTCGAGATTCATTGGGTAATTAACGCGCATCCAAATGCAGATAGCAGCCCTTTGTTTGACTCGGTCAAATCATTGACTTGGCTTAAGGGACAGCCTGCAGCTTGGGCGGCTTGCGAGTTCCATAGCATGCGCGCACTGCGCCAGTATTTTAAAATGGAGCGCGACATACCAAAGACGCATTTATATGTGTCTAGCTACTGGAAAGTCGACAGCACAGAGGATCAGCATAAAGTGGTGAAAAGTCAGGATGCCCAAACGGCAGAGCAATAAATACAGATTTTAAATTCAAAAAAGGCGTAGCTCATATGAGTCACGCCTTTTTTTATTAAACCTCACCTATCATGCCTCAATCACCTTCCCCCTCTTCCACCCGACTAATCGTCAGCCCCGTAAAACCAAATAGCAGCGTCAGTAGCAGTGACAAATAACAAAAGAACGCATACGGTAGATACTCTAATACTGGCACTCCTAATGCCTGACTGATAAACACCCCGCACACACTCCATGGTACCAGTGGATTAATCACCGTCCCTGCATCCTCAATCGTCCGCGACAAATTCTTAGGATGCAATTGCAGGCGCTCAAACGTCGAACGAAATGCTGTACCGGATAATAGAATACTTAAATACTGCTCACCAATCAGCACATTGATGCTGAGTGCCGACATCGCTGCTGCAAAGATCGCTCGTCCTGATGTCGTCAGTGTATTCTTAATACCAGACAGTAATGCTGGCAGAATACCCAGTGCCGTTAACAGACCGCCTAAACTCAGCGCCAATATCACAATCGCCTGTGTAAAGAACATACTCTGTACACCGCCACGCGACAGCATACCGCCCACCTCACCCAGCTCTAATGACTCAGCAGGCGCATAGCCTGCAAACAAATAACCACCCAATTGACCAAAGCTTGGTGAACTGTGGATATAAGTAATAATCAATGCTGCTGCAATCGTACAGATAATTGTATAAATCGCATTGACCCGAAACAGTGCCAATCCAACTAGTATGATAAACGGCTGTACCGAATACCCATGTACCAAACCACTGTCTATCAGCTGTCCTTGTAATATAGTCACTTGACTCAGATCAGCGCCGGTCGTCTGGTCTGAAAACATCCAAAACAATATCACTGTCAGTATCCATGCAGGGACTGTCGTATACATCATATTGCGAATGTGCTCAAACAGATCAATACCGACTACTGAGGACGCAATCGTACAAGTATCAGATAAGGGCGACATCTTATCACCGAAGAACGCCCCTGATACCACTGCCCCAGCCGCTATCGCCACATTGGCATCAAAGGCATTACTCATGCCGATAAATGCCACACCAAGCGTTGCAGCAGTCGTCAAACTACTGCCTAGAGCAATACCGATAATAGAGGTTAAGACAAAGGCAGAGATATAGTAGTACTCAGGTGAGATCAGCTCAAAGCCCACATACATGAGCGTTGGAATAGCCCCTGACATCATCAACGCTGCCACCATGAGACCGATAAAGAAGAACAGATAGATGGCACCGATACCGCGCATGACCCCTGAGGCCATTTGCGCTTGCATGTCGTCAAAGCTGAGACCTTTAGTCATACCGATAGCCAGTAGCACACAGATGGCAAGGATAAGAGACAGGTGTGGTACCCAGCCAAAGCCGATCATGGTGATGCCCATGATACCGATGACGATGGCGGAGATGATAAAGGCGAGCTTGGCACTGATCTCGGTAAGTGGTTTTGGTGGCATGACACATCCTTAAAATGCCAGTAGATACTGGCATTAGAGTGGGTTTGAATTTGGGAGTGTTAATTTTATAGCGTTAAAAAACGGGTTTGCTAGCGAATAACCGAATGGCTTATGCGTTACTTATCAAGTAGTTTATCGGTCTTAGCCGCCATGACGAAGTCATTACGATGCAACCCTTTGATGCTATGTGACCACCATGTGACGGTCGCTTTGCCCCACTCTACCAGTATGCCCGGATGATGCCCTTCTGCTTCAGCGATATCTGCCAGTTGATTGGCAAATGCCATCGCTGCGACGAAATTTTTAAATTTGTACTGACGCTGCAATTGCTGGATGCCATCTATCTCAATCAATGACCAATCAGGAATTTGTGTTAATAGCTCACGTGCCTCAGCATCGTCGACTTTCGGTGCGCCAATGCGGCAGGCTTCGCAGCTGCTTTGCGATAGTGCTGTCATAATAAAATCCTTTTAAGTTGTTTGTTTTTAATAGCTGTTTCTCTAATACTCGTATATCCATATTGAAATAGCTTTAGCGCTACTTCAATACTCCGTACTGAAATGACTGCATTGATGTTTATGTTTATATTTGAATTTTAACGAGTTTTTTCTGGATAAGTCGGCTGAAACAACCCAAGTGACATCGCCTGCTTGACCGTCCCCATGATGTCACTATCGACGATATCAAATAGCATGTCTAATTCGTCAATCACATAGTAAATCGGCTGTATTTGATCGATACGATAAGGCGTACGCAATACATCAAGCAAATCAAATGCACGGTGCTCAGGTTGGGGGCTAGGCTGCTGTTTGGATGTATCTTGTACCGTCTGATCAAGCGCATAGATTGTTTCAGAAGGTGAGCTTAAGATACCGCCGCCATAGATTCTACGGTCCTCAAGCTGACTACCGACCAACCCAAACTCGATAGTAAACCAATAGAGCCGTGCTAAAAACCATCTTTCTTCCTTGGTCGCACTCAGACCCAACTTACCATAGGTTTCGTTAAACGTCGCAAATGCTGGATGGGTCAATAGCGGACAATGGCCAACAATTTCATGAAAAATATCTGGCTCTTCGATATAGTCCATATCGCAGGGCCTGCGAATAAACGTCGCCACAGGAAAAGATTTATTGGCGAGCAGTTTAAAAAACTTACCAAAGCTAATCAATGCAGGCACCGCTGCGGTTTGCCAACCTGTGGTCGCTTGCAATACCTCATCGATGTCTTGCAGTTGCGGGATACGAGTCGCCGATAGATTCAATTTGGTCAAACCCTCTAGATACGCATTACATGCGCGGTTGGGGATTTGCTCAGCTTGACGCGTAAGCAACGCTTGCCACATTGAATTTTCATTATCACTATAATGAATATGACCGTTGGCATCTGGCTGATGTGAGATATAGGGCTGCTTTTTATCGGTCGCGTTATGATGAGCAGACGTATCACCGCCCTGCTGATTGGCCACAGAACTATTGACACCGATGGCTGTATTAGGAGAATCTATCTGTGAGAGGCGTTCCATGCCTGTGTTCCTTTTATCGCAGTGAGTACATTACCTTTATACTTACACTTGTCAGTAATGTACTTATTGAAGAGTGCTTATATCGGACAAGCCAAACTCCTTTTGCCTTGTCCGTTTGTTTTTTAAATTTTTTCTAGATGTAGCGTGGCCTACGGCGTTTCTGTTTCTGATTGATTGGTCTCTTGCTGACCGACCGTGCCACGACGCACTTGGTCACGCTCTATCGATTCAAACAACGCTTTGAAATTACCTTCACCGAACCCATCTGCATAGTCACCTTTACGCTGGATAAATTCAAAGAACACTGGGCTACCCAAGATAGTTTCGGAGAAAATCTGTAGCAGTAGACGCGGTGCGCCGCCCTCTGTCGTGCCGTCTAGCAAGATACCGCGCGTTTGTAGATCCGCGACGTTTTCACCGTGGTTTGGCAAGCGCTCACTAAGCATTTCATAATAAGAGGCAGTAGGTGCAGTCATAAGCGGAATACCAGCGGCTTTTAGCTTATCGATACTGGCAAACAAGTCATCACTAGCCAGCGCAATGTGCTGAATGCCTTCACCATTGAAATGCATCAAGTACTCTTCGATCTGTCCACCGCCCTGCTTGGCTTCTTCATTGAGTGGAATACGGATTTTGCCATCTGGCGCGGTCATGGCTTTACTGGCCAGTCCTGTATACTCACCCTTAATATCAAAATAGCGAATCTCACGGAAATTAAAGATACGCTCATAGAATTTTGCCCAGTACGCCATGCGTCCACGGTAGACATTATGTGTCAGATGATCGATGACTTTAAAACCATGTCCGACGGGCTTTCTGTCCACATCTGCAAAAAACTCAAAGTCAACATCATAGATAGACGCCCCCTCTTCATAACGGTCAATCAAATAGATTAATGAGCCGCCAATACCCTTAATCGCTGGTAGCCTGAGCTCCATTACGCCTGTTGGCACGTCTACGGGCTGCGCGCCCATCTCAATAGCACGCTCATAGGCTTTTTTGGCGTCTTTTACCCGAAATCCCATGCTGCAAGCGCCTGCGCCGTGCTCTTCAACGAAGTAACTGGCTTGGCTTTTTGGCTCACGGTTTAGGATAAGGTTGATGTCCCCTTGACGATATAACGCAACGTCTTTTGATCTGTGATTGGCCACATGAGAAAAGCCAAGCTGCTTAAACAATGCATCGACCGCATAAGGCTGCGGGGATGCAAACTCGACGAAATCAAACCCATTTAGTCCCATTGGGTTGTCAAATAAATCTGCCATTGCAATCATCCTTAATGTCAATTAGTAGTAAAGTCGATTAATGAGTAGTAAATAGTCAATCAATAATGAAAGTCGCTAAAACGGTTCGTAATGAATCTTTATTGTTGACGTTGTATTTATATTAGATTAGCTTTATTTATAAGACTAATTGTTTTTTATGATTTATTTATCAGGTTTACTTATGAATATTAGCATTCGCCAATTAAACGCCTTTATCAAAGTCGCTGACAATGGCAGTTTCACTCGTGCCAGCGAGCAGATGTATCTGACCCAGTCTGCTGTTAGTGGATTGATCAAAGAGCTAGAGACTGGCCTCGGTATTGTGTTATTTGACCGCACCACCCGCCAGCTGTCGTTGTCGGCGGTAGGACGACATCTGCTGCCACAAGCGCGGCGTATTTTGAATGAGATGCAGCTGTTCGAAAATGAAGCCAGCAGCTTGACCAGCTTGGCGCAAGGTCAGGTGCGCTTAGCGGTGTCACAGTTTGCTGCGTCCTCCTTACCTGCCGTCATCGCGCAATTTGCTAAGGAATATCCAAACATTGGGGTGTCACTACTGGATTGCTCAGCAGAGAATTTGCTCAAGCATGTTCAAGACATTGAGGTTGATTTGGGGGTTGGCACTGAGCTTAGTTTTATAGAGACTGAAGATGATATCGGTGCTGATCTGTTATACAAGCTGCCATTTTGCGTGGTTATGCCAGACAACCATGCATTGGCGCAAAAAACCGAAATCACTTGGCAGGATTTATTAGATATTCCGCTTATTACCCTACAAGGCCCCTTCCTTGAGCAAGTGACTGCCGAGCTGGATGATGCTATTGCCACTCATGTTCAACAAGCCCGCTACAAGGTGAACTTTATGTCCACCGCGCTTGAGATGACGCGCCAAGGGTTTGGCATTACCTTATGCCTCCCCTATATGCCCGAGGTCATCGATTGGGTCAGCGCCAACGGCTTGCAAATGCGCCCACTCACACAACCGGTAAAAATGCGTCAGTTTTTTATCTATCAGCGCGCCTCTAGAGCATTATCCCCTGCTACGATTGCCTTTAAGCAGTTTTTGCAAACGTACTTTGCCACCCACTACAACGACTTGCATCAGCCTGACACACTGGCGATTAAGTGATAAATCACGACTCAAACGCTTCTGCTAGATAGATGGACAGATGCGCAAAAAAGATATTTGGTGATTTATTTGGTTAATTATCAAAGATAGCGCACTCTCGTGTTGAGTTCATCGGCAATTTGCTCTATGATTTTCGGCTGCTTGGTTTATATTCTTATAAGGAAATGGCATGTTTGAACGTATCGATTATTACGCTGGTGATCCAATTTTGGGTCTGATGGAAAAATACTCAGCAGATAGCAATCCTAACAAGGTCAACTTAGGTATTGGCATCTATTATGATGAGAATGGCGTACTACCTGTGCTCGACTGTGTAAAAACAGCCGAAGCGCGTATTGCTGATCCTGTCTCTCCTCGTCCCTACTTACCAATGGCGGGTTTGCCTGGACACCGCAAAGGCTGTCAGGAATTATTGTTCGGTAAAGACGCCCAAATTTTAAAAGACGGTCTGGTCGCAACGATTGCCACTATCGGCGGTTCTGGCGCTCTAAAAGTAGGTGCCGAATTTATCAATCAATGGTTCCCGCAATCTAAATGCTATGTGAGCGATCCTACGTGGGGCAACCATATCGCTATTTTTGAAGGTTCTGACGTTGAAGTAGGCAAATACCCCTACTACGACAAAGCCAATAGCAGCATCAAATTTGATGAAATGATTGCGTTTTTTGAAACAATGAACAAAAACGATGTCGTCTTGCTGCACCCTTGCTGCCACAACCCAACGGGCTTGGATTTAACCCAAGCACAATGGGATACGGTACTTAATGTCATCAAAGCGCGTGAATTGATTCCATTCATGGATATCGCTTACCAAGGGTTTGGCGAAGATATGGACAGCGATGCTTACGCTATTCGTAAAGCCGTTGAAATGAAGCTGCCACTTTTTGTCAGCAACTCGTTCTCTAAGAATTTGTCGCTATATGGCGAGCGTGTTGGCGGTCTGTCAGTCGTCTGTCTCACCGTAGATGAAACCGAGCGCGTATTTGGTCAGCTAAATGCGATGGTACGTCGTATCTATTCGAGCCCGCCATCACATGGTGGTCGTGTGGTCGATATCGTCATGAACGATGAAGCCTTACATGAGCAATGGGTGAGCGAAGTCTATGCCATGCGCGATCGTATCAAAGCCATGCGTCTAAAACTAAAATCAGTCTTAGAAGCAAAAATTCCTAACCGTAACTTTGACTACATCACTCGTCAAAACGGTATGTTTAGCTTTACTGGTCTGACGCCTGAGCAGGTCGAGCGCTTGCAAAGCGAGTTTGGTATTTATATGGTATCTAACTCGCGTATGTGTGTGGCTGGCCTAAATACCAGCAACATCGACTATGTCGCCAACGCAATGGCAGACGTCCTAAAAGGCTAGCGTTATCAGAAAGCTATCGTAATAAATAATAAAAAAGCCGAGCAATTGCTCGGCTTTTTTGTGCTTACCTTTTGCCCTTCTAATCGAAGTGTTTGATCAACCAAGCAGAGTTAATGCTAAAAATAACACTCGTTTTACTTAGGCTATTTTTACAATAGCGTAATGACAGCCCCTCGTAGGATGAGTCATAAAGCACAATCCACAAAAAGCTTGCAATCAATATATCAATAAATTACATTATACGTAAGTAATTAACTATAACGTAATTCACTATATTTTTAGCAAGGAGCAAATCATGTCAACGATTGACAACAACCTCACCTCTTTTATAGATATAGCTGCTGACTCTGACTTTTCTATTCACAATCTACCTTATGGCATCTTTAGCGACACTCAAGATAGCACTCGTCGTGCAGGCGTTGCCATTGGTGAGCATGTGCTTGATTTGTCCGTACTAGAGACAGAAGGGTTATTGAGTTTACAAGGCGGCCCTTACTTTGACCAACCTACCTTAAACGCCTTTATTGACTCTGGCCCAGACAATTGGGCGCACGCACGCACGACTATTCAAACGCTACTGTCTAGCGACAATGCCACCTTGCGTGACGATGCCGAATTGCAAAAAAAGGTGCTGCTCAAGCAAGCAGACGTCACCATGCATCTGCCCGTTCAAGTACCAGGATTTACTGACTTTTATTCGTCTAAAGAGCACGCCACCAATGTCGGTACTATGTTTCGCGACCCAAACAATGCCCTACTCCCCAACTGGACCGAAATGCCAGTCGGTTACAACGGGCGCGCCAGTACTGTCATCGTTAGCGGCATGGATATCGTGCGTCCATCAGGTCAGTTAAAGCCAAACCCTGATGAGCGTCCTGTTTTTTCTGCCTGTAAGCGCTTAGATTTTGAGTTAGAAACGGCGTTTATCGTGGGCAAAGGCAATCGTATCGGTCAACCAATCGCTGTCGATGAGGCAGCTAGTCATATCTTTGGCATGGTACTACTCAATGACTGGTCTGCTCGAGATATTCAAAAGTGGGAATATGTACCGCTAGGACCATTCAATGCCAAAACGTTTGCCTCCCAAGTCTCCCCTTGGATTGTCACTATGGAGGCATTGGCGCCGTTTAGTACCGCGTGCCCAGTCCAAGAACCTAAGCCACTTGCTTATCTAAACGAAAAAGACAGCGATAGCAGTTTTGATATCACTCTATCCGTTGAGCTACTGCCTGAAAATGTAAAAACGGCTACGGTCATTTGCGAGACCAATTTCAAATATATGTACTGGTCAATGGCACAGCAGTTGACGCACCACACTATAACGGGCTGCAAAGTAGAAGTCGGCGATATGATGGGTTCAGGCACTATTTCAGGGCCAACGCCTGATTCTTATGGCTCGATGCTAGAGATTGCATGGAATGCTACCAAGCCCGTCACACTTGAAGGTGGGGCAACCCGTAGCTTCATCGAAGATGGTGACACAGTCATTATGAAGGGCTATAGCGAAAAAGACGGCATTCGTGTTGGGTTTGGTGAAGTACGCGGCACCGTGCTGCCTGCGCTTAACTTTGACTTTAACAAATAGCAGTTGATGAATAGTAACTGAGAAGAGTATTCATCGAATGACACTGATATAGAAATAGTAAAAAGGCGTGTAAAAGCTCATGTAGGCTGATAGGAAGAGAAGCGCATTCACTTAATCATAGTTATGTGAATCAAGCCAAATGAGTGACACGCCCTATCAAAAGGAGTTTGATATGAGCTTTCAAATTGAGAAAATCCATCATGTGGCTTATCGCTGCAAAGATGCCAAAGAAACGGTCGAGTGGTACCAAAAAAACCTCAACATGGATTTCATCTTGGCATTCGCAGAAGATCATGTGCCGTCAACCAAAGCCTTTGACCCTTATATGCATGTCTTTTTGAATGCTGGTAATGGCAACGTATTGGCGTTTTTTGAAGTACCTAACCAACCAGAAATGGGCTTTGATCCCAATACTCCAGACTGGGTACAGCACCTAGCGCTAAAGGTAAAAGACCGTGATGAGCTAATGGTTGCCAAAGAACATCTCGAGGCTGCAGGTATTGACGTCATTGGCGTAACCAATCACGGTATCTTTCACTCCATCTATTTCTTTGACCCAAATGGCCATCGTTTAGAGCTGACCTATGATGATCCGACCTCAGAAGATAAGGTCTCGATGATTACAGATGCCATCAAACAAGACATGTTAGATGAGTGGTCACGTACTAAACGCGCGCCAGCACATACGCAGTTTTTACACAGTGATGAGCTGGCCGAAGCACGCGACGTTGCACCCGTTGGTGAGTAGCACGCTATACTGTAGTGTTCTCAAAGCACTTTAGTATAGTGGCTACGCAATTTGATAGCGCTGTGCAATTGTCAATATCTGCTCAACCACATTGCTTTGCGTGCTTATCGGCAACTGCTCTGTGGTACCGATAATAGTAATGGCATACTCTATAGGTAGGTTGTCACTAGGCATCTTACTCTCAGTCGCGGACTGACTCTTAGTATGACTGGCAATCGTCGGCAGGATCACAGGAATGGTAATGGCGTTAATACCCATGAGCATATCACCCGTAACGGTCGCATAGCCCTGAGTACGTATCTTGGTTTGTAGATGGGTAAAGCGCTGCCATTTCTCTAGGCTATCGGCTGAGTTTTCATCCGCTTGCCATTCAGCCATGACCAGCGGCTGGATCACACTCTGAGGTTGATAGCTGGCAAACAGTTGCCCTGTGGCTGATGTCGTCAAGGGCATCCGTGAGCCGATACGCGTAATGATACTAATGGGACTATCAGGCTCAACGGACTGAATAATAATTGGGCCTTCGCTAAACCATTTAGCAATTTGTACACCGCAGTTTAGGGTGTCTTTGATTTCATTGGCGACCTGTGTGAGACGTGCCAAGATATTGTTTTGGCTCAGTCCAGTGTATCCCAATGCAGCCAATGCCTGCACTCTATCACCGAGCCCATAACGCCCATCCTCAAGCTTACACGCGTAGTTTTTGCGGATGAGACTGACCAAGTAACGATGCGATTTTGCTGGATGCATGTTCATGGTTTCAGCGATGTCTTTTAGCATCATAGGCTCATTGTGATCAATGAGCACATCAAGTATCGATAGCCCAATCTCAAGCGACTGCACCCCGCTCTGGTTTTTACTGATGCCTAGGTTATCTAAAGCGTTTTTGGCTGCTGGCATGATGGGCTCAATTATGTTTATTTGATTATATGCGTGATGGTTGTTTGCTGATGGACTACTTAGCCAACCAACAATGAGAGATAAGTTTCATCTACATAGAGTTTTTGTATGACCATTCTATAGTAGTCATTTTTTACAGTACATACTCGTCACGCACTCATTTGATATACCAATAACCTATCACAATAAGGACATAAATCATGATGACACTTTATGGCTATTTTCGTAGTGGCACCGCTTATCGTACTCGTATCGCCCTGAATCTAAAGGGTTTGGATTACGAGAATATCGCCATCAATCTAGCTCAAGATGAGCAATTAGAAGCAGCCTTTAAAGCTATTAACCCTCAAGGATTGGTGCCTGTCCTGCAAGCTGATGACTTACTATTATACCAAAGTCCAGCTATCTTGGAGTGGTTAGAGGACGTCTATCCTGAGCACGCGTTATTGCCTAATGACACTACTGGGCGTATGCACGTGCGGGCGCTTAGTGCGATGATTGGCTGCGATATTCATCCGATCAATAACCGCCGCATTTTACAGTATTTACGTAATGAGTTATCAGTAGATGAGGAAAAGGTGATTGCGTGGTGTAATCGCTGGATTACTGAAGGATTTACCGCTTTAGAGACACGCTTAGCAGCAGATAAAAATCGCGGAAACTACTGCTACGGTGATAGACCGACTCTCGCAGACTGCTATTTGATTCCACAGGTTTCCTCTGCCCGACGTTTTAAGGTAGACCTCACTGCGTATCCCAACATTGTGGCTATTGATACGCATTGCCAAACCATACAAGCCTTTATGGATGCCGCTCCTATGATGCAACCTGACGCACCAAAAAATTAAGAGATATCAAAAAGTTAAAACGGATAAAATCGTAGACACAATACAGCAAACAAGTGTATAGTTAAAACCAACTTAATAAGGACATTATTTCGTTAACTGGTAATTGCAAGTGAGACTCAATATCAACTGCCCCATCACTTAAAGCTTTTCTACAAGGATCCGTATGAAATATACTACCAAAGCGCTAATAGCCGCGATGACATTATGTATGAGTGCAAGCGCCTTTGCCTCCAGTCACCGCGAAGCCCCTTCCATCACCAAGACCCCAAAAGTCGACGCGTCTGACTTTTATATGTTCAATAGCTATGAGAATAATCGATCGGACTACGTGACGATTATTGCCAACTACCTGCCTCTACAAGATGCGTATGGCGGGCCCAACTACTTTGCTCTAGATCCAGATGCCCTTTATGAAATTCATATCGACAATAACGGCGATGCGGTCGAAGACATTACCTTTCAGTTTGATTTCACGCAAAACCTAAACAGTATTGAACTTGATACGGATAACGATCCATCAACAGCAAATGTCGCTATTCCTTTATCTAATGCGGGTGATGCTTCAAACTCTGCCAATGTACAAACCAGTGAAAGTTATAATGTCACGATGGTCAAAGGCGATCGCCGTAGTGGCTCGCGCACCTCACTAGGCAATTTTGATAAACCATTCGATTATATCGGTACTAAGTCTTTTAAAGAGATAGACTACCCTACATACGCGCGAAGTTTTATTAAACCATTAAACCTAGGTAGCTGTGGTACAGGTAAAGTATTCGTCGGTCAGCGCGCTGAAGGTTTTGCTATTGATTTAGGTAAAGTATTTGACTTAGTAAATCTAAACCCGTTAGACACGCGTACTTCCGGAACAAACATACTGGCGGACAAAAACGTCACCTCTATTGCGATGGAAGTACCCAAATCTTGTCTCGTCAATAGCACCGGTAACGACCCTGTGATTGGCGCTTGGACGACGGCTAGTGTCCGTCAAGCGACCCTAGTCAATCCATCTCCTGAATCTGGTATTAGCACAACTGCCAAAAAAGGCGGCGCCTGGACGCAAGTTTCCAGATTGGGTATGCCGCTCGTCAACGAAGTGGTCATTGGTCTAAAAGACAAAGACAAGTTTAATGCCTCAGAGCCAAAAGATGATGTAGATAATTTTGCCCCTTATGTATTTTATCCAACGCTGCCAAAATTGATTGAAATTTTGTATGGCGATGTCGGTGCAGTAGCGCCAACGAACTTCCCACGTCAGGATTTAGTCACGGCATTTTTGACGGGTATACCTACTGTCAACAAGCCTGCTAATGACAATCAAGTACCTGCAGATATGCTACGCTTGAATACCAATATCGCAGCTGTGGCGGCTGACAATCAAAATGACTTAGGCTTACTCAGTATTATTGATGCTCAAACCGATGGTCTCCCCAATGCTGGTGCAGATACTGCCGGATTCCCGAACGGTCGACGCCCTGGTGATGATGTCACTGATATTGCCTTGCGAGTATCGATGGGCGCACTCTGCCATTCTGGTTTAGATGCCAAGGTTATTCCCTGCGCCCCTACTGATGCCAAAGCTGGCAAAGGTCTGTTCACAGATGGCGCACTCAAAACTGCTAAAGGGTTTGATTCAGTCTTTCCATATCTGAAAACCCCAACCCCAGGTGCCCGAAGCTCTACCACAGATGACCAATAAGCTGAAATTCAACCAAGGAGAAATACTATGCGCTATGTAATGTTAGCCGTATTGATCACTGGATCAGCTGCGCTTGCTGGTTGTTTCAATGATAACGATAGTTCATCAAATATAGGGAAAAGTGACGTTGCAGTAGACCAGGCAAAAGCTGAGCTGGCTGCTAAAAGAACCTCTGATGTGATTGACGCTAGTAACCGTCCAGACACTGATGAGCCTCAGGATATCGATAGAATTATTCTTCCTGAAGCCAATTTGGCTGAGCCTGTTGCTGTCACAGACGCCAACGCTTCACTATAGTGTGATATGAGATTGTTCCAGCACCTAATCAGCCTACTGATTAGGTGTTTCTTTATATATTGAGCCAAGGTAATTTCTATGCATTGGATTAAGACACTTGTCAAATTACTGTTTTTAGTATTTGTCGGTAGCCAAGCGGTTTATGCTGCCCCATTTATTCCCACGGACGATCAACAAATTCTCGCCACTCTACCAGAAAACTCGCCGCCACCTCGCTACCTAAGCTCAGCTGACTTTGCCTCTGACAAACAAGAAAGCAACCTTAATCAGACCAGTCAATTGCTCGAGCGTGCTTATTTACAAGGTGACCCAAGGGCACTCGGGCAAGCACGTGCGCAATTAGACCAGAGTACAGACAACAGTATAGATGCTTTGATGCTACAGGCGCGAGCATTCCAATCGGATCACAAATTCGCTGAAGCAAAACAGACGTTGCAGCAAATACTAAATCAAGAACCCGCTCATCCAGATGCTCTGCTGACGCTTTCTTCATTACTGCTTGTACAAGGGCAATTTACAGAAGCGATGCGCTACTGTAAAAAACTTGACGATCCTGACCTGCGTGTCTATGAGCTGGCATGTGCCGCTCAGATACAAACCATGACAGGAGAGCTTGACACTGCAAAAACAACGCTCAATGGTCTAGCCACTATTGCACCTGGTCTGGACGCTTCGACAGCGCGCTGGGTGTATCTGATTCAAGCTGACGCTGCATTACGTAGCCACGATACAGTGCTTGCCACTCAAGTATTTGATGCGATAGATGATCAGACCGTACCTGCACTTATGGCGCGCGCTGATTGGCTACTCAGTATTGGTGAATACAAAAAAGTCCGTGAGCTGCTAAAGACGCATACCGAAAAAGATGCCCTGCTACTACGTCTGATTACTGCTCAAATGGCGCTCAATGACCCAAAAGCCAAGCAAAATTTAGCATTAATGAAAGAGCGCATTAACGTCTGGCAAATACGTCAAGAAGATGCCCATATGCGCGAACAGGCCACCTATGCGCTACTTGCCAATCAAGTGGACTCAGCCCTACAACTGGCAAAAGAAAATTGGCAACAGCAGCGCGAAACGGCAGACATCGTACTGTACGCTACCGCAGCGATAAAAGCTGACAGCCAAAAAGATATCGAACTGATACGCGAGTTTATGGCCGATACGCAGTTTGAATATCCTGCATTAGAGCGTGCTCTACGTGAGGGCAACATAAGCGATTGTCTACATTGCCAAGCTGCAAGTGAACGACAATCAAGCCTACAAGCGGCAAACGCTTCTGTTCACAATGACCACGTTCACGGCAACCAAGTTCACAGTAACCAAGTGAGTACCAAAGCGTATACATGGATACCAGTTGAGCCTAAGGATGAGACTTTATGACCATTCTTTGTAGACTTATTTGGCATCATACGTACCGCTATTTGACTGTATTACTGCTCATGCTGACCTGCACCCTAGCACAAGCGCATGAGTCTAGTACCGCCTACCTAAATCTCGCACTTGAGGATGCTGACAGCACGACTGATATTATATACGATGCTACCTATGAGCTATCACTACGCGATTTGGCATTATTAATAGATATCGATGCAAACTCTGATAATCAAGTGAGCTGGGCAGAAGTGACGTCACAGACGCCGCTCATAGAGCAGCTTATAACCTCTAAAGTAACATTGGCTCACGCAGCGCAAGCATGTCAAGTAGCACGTTTTGCACCATTAGCTGTCAACACTCGTGGCGGTTTTAATTACTTATATACTCGTTTTTCATTGAACTGTGATCAGCCAATCGATAGTCTTGATTATCAGATATTGGCAGGTATTGATGCCAATCATCGCTTAATATTGACACAAGCGAACACTGACACACCCTTGCAAGTACTGACGGTCGGACAAAGCCCATTGGGCACAGAAGCAGATTCTGGTTGGATGGCAATAGTAACAAACTTCCTAAAAAGTGGCATACACCATTTGCTAATCGGTTTGGACCATTTGCTGTTTTTGTTCATACTCCTCATTCCTGCCGTATACATACGTCAACAAAAACAGTTGGTAGCTGTCTCCAACCCAAAAGCGGCGTTAATCGAAGTTTTTTGGATCGCCACATCTTTTACGCTTGCCCACTCCATCACATTGAGCTTAGCAGCATTACAAATCGTTAGTATTCCTGCGCGCTTTATTGAGTCTGTCATCGCGCTGTCTATTGCGTTTGCTGCGCTAAATAATTTGGTACCGATGCTACGCGTTCGAGCTGTTTATTTGGCTTTCTTTTTTGGACTCATTCACGGTTTTGGTTTTGCCAATGTACTGGTCGATTTACCACTTGCCACAAGCGCACGCGTATTGGCGCTATTGAGCTTCAATATTGGTATCGAATTGGGACAGCTAGTATTTATCGCTGTGGTCTTTCCGATAGCACTATTACTACGTCACACGCAGTTCTATAAATGGGGTGTGTTTTATATAGGATCATTGATTGGTATTTTGGTGGCGCTATGGTGGTTTTTTGAGCGGGCCTTTTAGCGCTTCGCTCGCTCATAGACCAATGACATCGGTACGATAGCATCGACTGCTACGTCATTTTGTTGTATTGGATTGAGTTGCCCTGCTCTTACTTGGGTCGTTGCTATGGCATCGATGATAGGACTGCCCGACGATTCAAGTAACTGCACTTCGGTAATACTGCCCGCTGTGTCGACGTGTAGCTCAAGCATTACAATAAAGACGTCACCCAACTCCCTATCGACACTACGCCATACTAGCGATGGAATACTAGTAATAGGTTCCTGTCCCTCAATCCAGCTGCCATACTCTGCCAAAAAAACAGTCTCGTCAATTGCCTGACTAGCATCATTGTCTGATGCCGATCGATCCATAGTTTGTTCTTCAGCTTGAGCAGCAGCCAGCGCTAGCATTTTTCTGACCGTTTCGTTAGCTGCTTGTTCTTGCCACTGCGCCTGTTCGTTGCGTTTTCTATTGGCTCGTTTGGCTGCTGCCTGCTTCTGTACGGCTTGTTCCCTATTGTATTTCTCTGTCACAGCACGAATCATATAGGACAGATAATCCTCTTCTTCGGCTTCTGCTTGGTTTGCTTGCTTAGAGGTCTTCGCTACTTTTTTGGACTCTACTATCGTGAGGTTTGCTACCGATGATGATGTATCAGGCGGCATATTTTTTTTGGCTGATTCTTCTGATGACAGTATATTTTTGTTTTGTTGCTGTTGCTGTTGCTGTATATGATGTATGAAAGGTTCAGGTGTCGAGGATTTAGGCATAGAGGACTCAACCTCTAAAGTTTCAGTCTCAGAGGTTTCGGGTGTTTTTGCAACTGACAATGGCTGAGTAGGCGCTAGCGCTTCTGTTGATATGGTTTCAATAGGTTGTCGCTCTATTGAAGGCGACTGCATAGTAGGCGCATTAGGCTGTGCAGGCTTTGTCGTCGCTGTTTTAGGTTGCATGTCCGTACTGATTGACTCTTTGGGCTGTGGCGGTTTTTTGGGCTGTGAAGACAGTGTAATAAACTCCACCTCTATAGCATTGGCGCTGCTAGTGTCTGTCAGCGGTGGTGGACTGTCCATAGATACCATTGCCCACACCGTAACCCCGTGCAGTAAAATAACGAACACAGTGATCCAAGCAGTGATAGGACGGGCAAATGGGTTTGGTATCATCATAGCTAATAGAATACGCATTAAAAACAACCCTGTATATGGATTTGTTTGATGATTTGATAAATAAAAAAGCGTGCGAGATCTACTGCCCATTCTCTTGCATTTTCAATAAACTCAGCTGACAAGACGTAGCAGACTGAGCAAGAAACACCAATATAACAACCAATAACAGCTAATAGCAGAATCGTTATGCCATCGTTGGTTTAAACACCTATCCATCAGCCACAAAAAAAGCAAGATATCTAATATCTTGCTTTTTATAGGTTACTAAGCATCATAATCCGAAACCTTTTAGTCAAAATGGAAACCTGCACCCACTGCGCCGCCTACGTTGCCTTGGGTATCTGCTGTTCCGTTCACTTTGATAACCCAGCGACCATCGTTAGATAGCTTAGAGAAACCAATCGCTACGGCACTTTCTCCATTGTACGTACCGATACCGCCGCCGATCAGTGACTTACCTGAGATATAGGCTTGAGGTAGTGAAGACATGGCCATCGCAGCCGATATACCTGCATTGGCATCATCTTCTACTTCATCGATCTTATAGCCAAGATCGCTCATATTGCGACCTAGTCTACTATCGAGCGCACTCAGCTGACTATAGTTGACGGCATCTGTTGCCTCGACACCATCAGCGACTCCAGTCATGCGCTGATTGCCAGCATATAGACCTTGGGCTGTCATACTCGGTCCATCTTGCATACTGATACCATTACTATTAATAACTGTCGTCCCAGCTGTGACACTATCAACGCTGATATTACCATTCAGATCAAACTTAATGCTACTGCCCTCTGCTGTGGTGGTGATGTTACTGCCACCTGTGAAGCTTAGGACACTGCTGTCTCCGATTGATTTATTGATGTCATCGCCACTGTCTGCACCAAAGCTAAGTCCTGCATCGAGTCTATCTGTGTTGGTCTCAATGTTGGTAGTATTGGTTGTGATATTGCTGGTGTTATTAGCAATATTCGTCGTATTGGTGGCAATACTGGTCGAGTTAGTAGCTATACTTGTGGTATTCACTTGCACACTTTCGTTGATCTCAATCGTCCCTTGTCTAATAGAAGCAATGGCACCGTCTATATTGCTCTGACCTGTTCCACCGATATCGCTATTAGTGAAGGTGCCACTCTCAGCATTGTAGACAGTACCGCCGCCAATGATGCTACTGATACCAACTCCTTGGGTGTAGAGCTGGCTACCGTTGATCGCATCCTGACTGGTCGCTGAAACCTCACCATTTTGAACATTGGTGACTTTGTTATTAGCAGCATCAATACCACTTTTCGTGATGCTTGGACCATCAGTTATGGTCAGTCCATTATCACTGATGGTGGTATCACCAGTAGTGACACTGTCCAAGGTAATATCTGGATTTAGATCAAAACTGATGTCATTAGGATTGCCAGGTACAGCTGCTGCACGTAAACCTGTGCTAGCATCCAAGGTGGCCGTATCATTGACTAACGTTCTAGATACTTTGATATTACCATCTCTACTATTTAGGTCGATTGCATCTCCTTGTCTTACCTGAGTCGCAATATCACCTTGAGCGGTGATATCCCAACCTCGATCCAAGGCAATGGTCACTTCTCTCAATTGCCCAACGTTTACAGCATCAGAGTTTAGCTCTCCTCTACCAACATTGCTGATAGGGTTGCCGCCATTGTCCAGACCACGACTGCTGAGTGTGACCGTTCTGCCCAGACCACTATCAATGAAAGTAAAGCCTGCGTTATTCATGATGCTATTGCCTATTTGCACACTACCATCATTACCAAGATCTAACTGGTTGTTGAGCTGGACTGCAACACCAGTCGCAGAAGCAGTAGTGGTTATATTGCTATCACCTGTGACATTGATCGTATCGCCTAATGCAAACTGCTGATCGTTATCACTATTGCCATCACCAATCCTGATACCTTTGGCGATTTCATCATTGGTCATAGTGAGCTGTGCAAAGTTTACGGCATCAGTTGGTGCAATCCCCTTATCAACTTTAATGATTCTATTATTACCGTTATCAAGACCCTCGTTGCTTAAGGTAATGGTTTCGTTAGGACCATCAGTGATGGTCACACCTGCATTGTTAAGTACAGTGCTTTCCATTCTCACACTGCCGTTTCGACCAAGTCTCACATCTTCAGCCAACTTAACGTTTAGGTTACCATCTTCATCAGCGACCACACCGATGTTATTATCAGTTAGCGCTGTTGCACCTCCCTTAATCGTTAAGGTTTGTCCTAATTTACGATTGACAGTGACTTCGGTGTCATCTCCTGTGAAGTTCAGTCCCAAGTCAACTGTACTGTTGGTTGCATTTAACTGTCTAACATTGACAGCGTCCGTATCTTCATCACCATCGGCTACCTCAGTGATTCTGTTACCGCCATTACCCAGTCCTTCATTACTCAAACGAACTGTACTGTCAGTGAAACTGACACTAGTGAAGGTGACGTCATCTTTTGTAGCGACTCTAATACCACCATCCTCGGCACTCAGAACGATGTTGTCGCCTGTGAGGAAGTTAGCAGTATTGTCCGCTTGGTTCAGGGTTTTGACCTCGTCACCATCGATTTGGGTGACCACCGTTTGTAGCGCACTATCCGCTTTACCCAAACTGGCTTTACTGTCATCGCTCAAGTCAACGGCATAATCAGTGATGTTGGTCATCTCGTCTGTTTCACCCGCTGTGACGGTGACTGCAGCAGATCCAGCTGAAGCGCTGACGCCATTAGCATTGACGGTGTAGACATCTTGACCTGTATTGCTGTCAGTTGAAAAGTCCACACTGGCGACATTGGTGCCTTTCACCACTTTGGTTCTAGCAGCGCTCGATGCACGATTCACATCACCGATGTTTGCGGCATTGAACTCATCACCTACTCCGCTTGCGACGTTGGTGATTTGATTGCCACCATTATCCAGACCGGTATTGCTGAGCCTGACGGTGCTACCACCCAAGAAGCTCACACCACCTGTATTGAGTGAGGTATCTCCTGTGGTTACGCTGGTAAGGCCGGTTAAGTCTTTAGCTAGTTTGATATTTAGGGTATCACTACCATCAGCATTTACGCCAATATTATTGTCCGATAATGCCGTGGTTGCACCACCTTTTATCGTTAGCTTTTCACCGAGTTGACGGTTAACGGGCATACCCGTATCACCGTCGAAGTTCAGACCTTTTTTGACCGCAGTATTGATACCGTCGTTCAGATCATTCAATTGCTCTTGGGTAGCCGCCTGACCACCAGTGTAAGCAGTGTTTGGATCAAAAGTTGTGTTGGTCAAACCTGAGATAGTCCCTGCTATACCGTCGATTTGCACAGGATTAGCCATACCGATATTGATAACGTTGGCTAAGCCAAATTTGGCACCGTCTGCAGTCGCTGTCACGTCAATGTTGTCGTCAGTTGTCACCCCAATTGTCTGACCAAGGGCATAAGTTCTTTCTATACCATCAACGTTGAATTTGATGCCTTTAGCAACTTCTTTGTTTGTATCAAACAGCTGGCTGCCATTAATAGCATCTTTACTCGTCGCCGTGACATCACCATTATCCACATTCACAACTTTTTTGTGAGCCGCATCGACACCGCCACTTTTCGTGATACTCGGGCCATTGAACATACTTAGACCATCACTGGTCAACGTTGCCTTAGATAGTGGATTTGTACCTATTACTTTCACGCCAAGCCCGCTAACCGTTGTCACCCCGCCCATAGCTAGGCCACCTGTGACCATACCCAAGCGATTAACTTGAGTACCACCAAAGATATTACCTGTACTAACGCTACCGTTGTTGCCTAGATCAAGATTGTCATTAAGCTCGAACGAGACATCATTGCTGTTTGCGGTTTTAGATACAGTGATGTTGCTATTCTTACTATTGAAGTCTACTGAGTCGCCAGGCTCTACCGTACTTGCGGTAGTACTGTTACCTTGTGCACTAATGTCCCAGCCTCTACTGGCTGTTTCTGTGACACTGTTTAGCTGACTGAGGTTGACTGCGTCATCTAACTCAATAGCATCACCCACCTCAGTGATTCTGTTACCACCATTATTAAGACCGGTACTGCTCAGTCTGACGCTGCTGCCACCTAAGAAGCTCACACCACCTGTATTGAGTAAGGTGTCTCCTGTAGTGACGCTAGTGAAGTCAACTACAGCGGCTGTTGCAACTTCGATATCACCATTCTTATCGGTGAGAACGATGTTCTTACCGGCTAAGAAGTTGGCAGTATTGTCCGCTTGGTTCAGGGTTTTAACCTCGTTACCATCGATTTGGGTGACGACAGTTTGTAACGCGCTATCCGCTTTACCCAAACTGGCTTTACTGTCATCGCTTAAGTCAACGGCGTAGTCAGTCAAGTTATTGCCATCAGTAGTATTGCTTACTTTTACTGCTGACGATCCTTCTGATACTTTGGTACCATTAGCATTGACGGTGTAAACGTCTTGGCCTGTATTACTGTCAGTTGAAAAGTCCACACTGGCCACATTAGTGCCTTTGACCACTTTGGTTCTAGCAGCAGCAGATGAGCTGTTGAGCTGGCTGACATTGACGGCGTCATTTGGACTCTCACCATCGTCAACATTTACAATCTTTTTATTTCCGGCGTTGATACCACCAGACCTTGTTACGCTTGGGCCACCGATAATGGTTAAGCCATTCCCAGTTAAAGCAGTACTAGGAATACCCAATGGACCATTTACAAATACTCCTGCACCATTGACTGTCGTACTAGCTAGTACACTACCTGTTTTGACCCCTAAGCCATCTACCGTTGTACTAAAGTACGAGTTGCCTGTTGTCAGACCAGAGCGATCAAGTGTCGTAGTGCTACCAAATCCAAAGGGAACATTTGATCCCATTTCCACGCTACCGTTATTGCCTAGGTCTAGGTTGTTATTAAGCTCGAACGAGACACCATTACTGTTTGCGGTTTTGGAGACAGTGATGTTGCTATTCTTACTATTGAAGTCCACTGCGTCGCCAGGTTCTACCGTACTTGCGGTAGTACTGTTACCTTGTGCGCTAATGTCCCAGCCTTCATTTGCAATGTCTGCAACCGCTTTTAACTGAGATACATTCACTGCATCAGTGTCTGCTGAGCCACCTGCCACATTGATGATACGACGTTCGCTTCCAACAGCGCCCACTGAGACTGTGCCGTTATTGGCATCAGCAGCAACGTTGGTTAAAAATGAAGCACCACTTTGTACTGCAGCAATAGAGTTTTGACCTAAAGACACGCTGTTTAGAGCATTGGCACTAGAACCTTTACCTAGTGCAACGCCGCCTACAGCCTGAGCTTGCGCACCAAGACCAAGTGCAACGGTGTCTTGGGCAGTTGCTTTTGCTTCATAGCCTATTGCAACTGCACGACTTGCATTTCCATTTGTGGCTCGTTGACCTATCGCAACTGAATTAACACCTGCTTTTGCATCTTGACCACCCGCGAAGCCATTGAATGAAGATCGTGCACCTTCACCAATGACGGTCGCATTTCCTTTTCCAAACGCATTTTCTCCAATAACGGTTGAGCTACTACCGTCTGCATTGGCATTAGAGCCAACGGCCAGAGCATCAGTACCTGTTACTGATGTGGTGTATGGCTGTGCATTGCTAGAGCGGATAGGAAAATCAATGTCAGCAACGACAGCATCTAACGCTTTTAGCTGAGATACGTTCACTGCATCACTGTCTTGACTACCTGCTGCAACATTTACAATCTGACGAGTGCCGTTGGCACTACCGATCGAGACTGCACCAGAATTTGCATTACTTTTAGTGTTTTTGATTGCCATCGTATCTGCTGTACTTACGCCTGTTGGGATGTAACCTACCACACCGCCTGCAACATTAGCCACTGAACCTGCACCTAGTGCGACTGCTCCTTTTTCGCTTGCTGAGGCGCCGATACCAAAGGCAGAAGACGCAACACCAGATGAAGAGGACTGTACGCCAACAGCGGTAGATAGTGCACCTTCAGATAACGACTTTGCCCCAATAGCTATAGAGGCGGCACCACCTGACTCGGTGTTTACCTTATAGCGCGGCGTCTCAACCAAATCACGTCCTGTATAGGAGAAGAAAGTAGTATTGACATCGCCGCCATTGATTGTGGATACTGAGGTCCCATCGATATTGGCTTTTGAGGCATCATCTAGATCATCGCCGCCAATGGCGATAGAAGAATGCCCTGTTGACACGACGTTTGCACCGATGGCGATAGACTGTTGTCCACTCGCTACGGTGTTCTGACCGCTTTGACCGCTACCAATAGCAATAGCTTGCCCGCCAGTAGCACTAGCATTACCACCCATTGCCATAGCATTGGGTCCGGTTGCGCCATCGTTATTGGCATTGCCAGAGGCAGTTGAATTGACACTATAGTACTTGGTTTTGTGAGCGGCGACGGTATTGGTTAAACTATGCAGTTGTGAGCCATTGACCGCCTCTTTACTACTAGCACTAACCAGCCCATTATCTACATTGGTTATTTTCTTATTACCAGCATTGATACCAGTGGATGAAATAACAATACCGCTGTTAAAGGTAGTACTTTCCAAACCCGTCAAATCTTCTGCTAGTTTAACGGTCAAAGTATCACCTATACCAAAGACCCCGATGTTGCCATTCGTTAGCGCTCCTGTTGCACCGCCCAAAATATTGAGCGTCTCACCATTACTGCGTGTAATAGTTGTAGCATTATCGCCTTCAAATTTTAGTGCTATTGAACTTCCGGGGTTGCCTTGACCTGAATTGTTATGGCTGTTGTTACCAGCGGTGTGGCTATGGACACCATGACTACCATGACTGTGACTATAGTTACCATTATGGTGATTTTCTGTGCCTACAGCGCTTGCCTGCATGCCGAATCCAGCCGTTATGAGCCCAAGTGCTATGGCACTCAGGCGTAGTGTATTGATAGTAGATGAACGAGATGTCGTGCTGATGGTTGTGTTAGCACTGACACTAGATTTGGAAGATTTGCCATGCCCTTTTGCATACTCACCGACTGCGGTAAAGCAATTTAGGGCTTCATTCCAGATGACTTTATAGATGCGGTTCATGATATGTACTCCCTTACAGATTTGTCAGATTTAAAAAATCAGAGATAAAATCCATCTTGCAAGAGAGTCGATATGACAAAATAAGACGAGTTATGTGTGCGGTAGTAAAGCCTTTTTAAGTATTACTGATATTAAGGTTTAAGAAGTAAGACGTTTCGTTTTGTAAGTTATGTATCACTCTCTTATATATTAGTATTACCGAATATATAGAGAGAGACAATACCGTTCGTCCGTTATTTAATACCGTTTGTCTTTTATATTCATATTAGTGAATATAACAGACTTTTATTATTGAGTGTATTTGTCAAGACGATGCTTCTTTATAAACATAAGTCCATAATCTCATACAGGTTATGGACTTATGTACACTACATATATGCATGAGCGAAAACGATTCATTTAAGCTGCTTTTTAATACTTTATTTTCTCTTTCATAGGCAAAACGATTTGTACTATCAATCCTTTGATACCATCCTGTCGGTTGTAGGCCGTGATAGAGCCTTTGTGCGCCATCACAACAGCGTGAACGATAGCCAATCCCAACCCATACCCCCCAGTATCACGATGACGCGCAGAGTCTAACCGCACAAATGGCTGAAAGATACGTTCTAGGTCTTTATCCGCTATACCGCCGCCTTCATCTTTTACGCTGATTTGAATGGCAGATCGACCATCATCTGTCTGAACTGCTTTCATCTCAGCAATGACTGTCGAACCTGCAGCAGTATGCATAAAAGCATTGCGGATGATGTTTTCGAGCGCGCTATGCAATTGCTCCTGATTGCCCTGTATTGTCCAAGCATCTTTTGCGTTTTTTGTACCCGTAGACATCAAACCTTCAGGTGGCTGCCACTGCCAGTAAACCTCTTTATGCTGAAACTCAAAACACACATCTTGTCCGATATCACTGATGATTTCAGTCAAATCGACGGCGTCACTTTCTAGATTGTCGATCGTATATTGCTGCATTTGTAGTGATTGAATATGAATGATTTGCTCAATCAGCTCATTCATCCGCGTGGACTCTTTGTCAATACGGTCAAGATAGCGATTGGCATTAGGGGCAAAGTCGCGAGTCAGCTCAGTTGCCACATCAAGTCGTGCAAGTGGTGAGCGTAGCTCATGAGAGATGTCGCTTAGCATTTGTTTGCGCGCTAGCTCACTCTCAGCCAGTCTCGTCGACAAATGCGCCACGTCTTTGGCCAGTAACCCAAGCTCATCATCACCCATTTTTGACAATGCTGGATTGGCTTGATAATCCCCATCAATCATACGGTGAACCGTGCTTTGTACACGCCCGATACGCTGGATCAATGTACGGCTAAGCCATACACAGATCAACACACTAAAAACGATAATCAAGAGCAGACGTATAGGAAAATTGCCGTGTTGCAACGCAACGACATCTGAGAAACGCAAGTGCGGGCGCAGCTGTATGATAACTGACTGTCCATCGGGTAGCTCAACCGAGATATCGGCCAGCTCAGGACGAGCATCTATCTCTGCAATTGCAGCACTACTCGAGGTTAATGGCTTCAAAATCTCATGCAAGACCGTTGGCGGTTTTTTTGGTACCTCGTCATTATAATTTCTTGGTCTATCGTTGTTGTCCATTCTGGGCTGCGGCATCGGTGGTATAGCACGCTCAACTGACTGCTGACCGTTCTGTAGCCGCTCTTGTGTTCGATCCTCTCGGTCTCGATATCGCGGGAATATAATAGCGCCCTGCTCGTCGTAGACTCTGATTTGATTCATCAGCCGTCTGTCCTGACGATACATCTGCGTGACCGTGGTCAAATCGCCTACTCGTAGTGCTGCAGCCATCTCTTGACGTTTAATTAATAGGCTCTCAATTTGGACATCCATCCGAGCAGTCAGCTCCTTTTCGGCCAACCAGCGCTCGACCACAATGGATAAAATAGAGGTAATCAGGATCGTCAGCAATAAGCTCAAAAACAAACGCCAAAACAGCGTCACACGCACCTTTAGCTTGGGTGACTTTTGAGCGTTTTTGTTAGTGTCCTGCTGGGGCGCTTTTATTGATGAGTTTGTCATTAGAGCACCAGTTGATAGCCTTTTCCACGCACCGCTTTAATTGGTTCGTCATGAAAAGGCTGTAATTTTTTGCGCAAACGAGACACATGCACATCGAGGCTACGGTCAAAAGGCTGCAACTCACGTTGCAAGACATTCTCTGATAACCATGCCTTACTTACCACTTCTCCTTTTTGCTTAAGTAGTGCCACAAGCAAGTCAAACTCCGTTCCAGTCACTTGTAACGCCACGCCGTCTATCTCGCAGACACGCTGGTTTTGGTCGAGATATAAGCGACTCTCTGGTAGCGGTGTATGCTCAGATGTGGTGGTATTGGTTCGTTTGATCACCGCATTGATACGTGCCAGCAGTTCGCGCGGGTTACAGGGCTTGGTGATATAATCATCAGCGCCTAACTCCAAGCCAATAATACGATCGATCTCCTCCCCCTTTGCCGTCAGCATAATCACAGGAATATCACTGATACTTGGCAGTTGACGCAATACGCTCAGCCCATCTATTTTGGGCATCATGATATCGAGCACGAGTAAATCGTAGGCAGCATCGTCGTGCGCCACCGCTTTTAATCGCTGTATAACCGCAGCGCCATCGTGAACACAGTCACAATGGATGCCATGATTGTACAAATACTCTTGTAATAACTGAGTTAACTCTTCGTCATCATCACCTATCAGTATATTTGGCATACGCCTCTCCTTTTACTTTTGATGATTTCAATTGGCTTTCATTGGTCCGGTTACCCATATTATCAGGCATGCGCGTATCAGTTCGCTATAAACGTTACCTTTCTTAATACTTCATAAATGTTCGTAACCTTCAACTGTCGTAATATAGCTCCTATCAGCAGCGAGTGCCGCAGTCTGGAAAAGGATGCTCGCAAGATAAGATTTTAGTGTCTACTAAACCACACTCAACTTCATAAAGGATCTCATCATGAAAAAATTATTATTAGGTTCAGTATTAGCAGCTTCTAGCGTGTTTACCGTGACCGCCTGTACTAGTGTTAATGCAACCACCGATACAACACCCGCGACTCAAATGCAACAGAAACATAAAAATGGCGCTATGAAAGGTCCAATGTCAAAGCTGGATCTAACGGTCACACAGCAAGCCCAAATCAAAGCCATCATGCAAGAAAAGCGTGGCGATCGTACTGCTGATCGTGCACAGCATCAAGCAGAGCGCGCGCAGATGGATCAGCAAATACAAGCTTTGACCAACGCAAGTACGCTAAATAACGCTGCGCTAAACCGCTTGGCTGATCAACAAGCTGCCAAAACCAAACAACGTTTTATCGAGCGTGTACAAACTCAGCATGCTATCTCTCAAGTCCTAACGGCTGAACAGCGTGCAAAAATGGAACAAATGAAATCAGAAAGACAAGAAAAAGGACGCAAGCACTCAAAAGACCGTAAAGGTCATGATGAGCAACGTCCAGGTATGTAAGCGGTTACCCCTGTACTGATCGGTACTAATTTGTCTTTGTATTGCTTATCGACATAGTACCCATCACTATATGAACAAAAAAGCGCATCGTACAAACGGTGCGCTTTTTTATTGAAAATCTTTCTGCTCATCAACGACTGGTCTTACGCATTAATCAATCGAACTAAGACGCTCTTTGGCCATCGGTAGCATGTTAAATATCATCTTACCCACTACCGTGCCATTACCATCACGGTAATATTGCAGTAACTCTGGCGCGTATTCTCTAAGATCGATACTATTGCTTGTATTCGGCGACTGAACATCACGTGGTAGATTTGGGAACGCCATATTTTTGGTATTGATAGCAGCGTACTGCTGCAACACGTCTATCATCATATGATTGCTTTTATCAGAGGCGTTGTCGATATCAAGCTTGCGATGGACATGCTGCCATTTGAGCTGACCCTTTTTATCAAAACCATATAGCTCTTGTACCTCTGTGTGGGCAGCTGCTTGCGCCTCTGATACGTCATCGTTCATTTGTTCTTTTATCATCGCTAGTATTTTTTGTACCATCGCTTTGCTAGTGAATGCCTGTGGGTTTTGAATCGTCTCAAAGGCTGTCATAGGCGCCGCTTCTTCAATGAGTTCTGGATATTGCTTGCTGATACGATCATAGAAAATCTGCATATAACTCTTATAATCGTCACGATAATCATCAAAACTCTGTACTCGGCGAATAATGGATTCGCTTGGCAACATTGCTGATAGCTGATGGGCAGGTAGCTTCGGGGATACCGACGTAAGTGTGTTGGGCGCGACATAATCAAACTGACCAACTGGGGCTGCATCATAAGTCATATCTAACGCGGCAAAGTGGCTTTTTATTACCGCACGACCAAACCCTTTGGGCAATGTACCATCATCGATGGCTATTTTTAGCCATTTGTTACGCCATTTTTCTCCAAGCTTATCGTCTAACAGCTCAGAGTTGATCAGCGCAAGGTTATCTGCCCATAGATAAATATCACCGTTTTTTAAATCAACGTAAATAGGCTGATTGATACTACTATGGTGGTTGCGCGCCTGATACTGGGCGCTGGCGAGCATTGTCGTCTTACCCGCGAGTGGTTGGTAGATTCCTTGCGCATCGATAGATAATGGTTGTAGCAAATACTCATCAAGCAATTGCGCTTTTTTGTTATCTAGTGGTTTTGGTTTGTCCTCATAATCATCGAATAGCGCCTGATACTCTGGTGCAACCTTGATAGTGCTATCATAATGATGATCGTTCCAAGCATTGTAAGCCTTTACGCATTCGACGTACGACTGCTTGATTTTATCACGCTCAGCATCGTAATCAGTCGCTAGAACTTCTTTGTTTTGTTTTTCTGCCTGCAGTATTAGCGCTGCATACGTTTGGTCATGCGCCTCCTCACAGTGTTGATCCACATAGTCTGCTTCAGCCATGTGTCGGCGCTCTGTAGCAGTCAACGGTCGGTTATTGCTGATTCCATTACTTATTTCAAGGTTGCTATGGTAGCTAAATGATTGACGGCGCTGTTTTTGCAACGCATTTGCCAATGTCTTTTTTGCAGTACTAGGTAATGGCTTAGCTGCCGTATTTGGTTGACTGATATTAGTTGCTTGGCAACCTGTTAGTAGTAGTGCCCCTGATAGACAGGCACTGGTCAATAAATGATTGGCTTTCATCATAGATGGCAAACGTAGAGTGATGGTTTTATATATTGTTTTCATTATTTATTCCTAATAGATATGAGCGTAAATGCAGTGAGATAATGCAGCTGAGTCGTTATTTATTATCTGTATCATCTTCGCCGTTGTCAGTACGGCTCTGCTCGATGGCCTCTTCGCCATAGTTACGCTCATAGTCACCACTGTTATAGTCATCACTATTATAATAATTCTCTAGCTCACCATTCTGATAGTCATAACGGGCATAGCGTGCCAGCTGTAGTCTGTCTTTTTTCTCACGCTGTGCGGCTATCCATGCATTACCATCGATAGGAGCGGCTGCTTTTGGACCAAACGATTCCACTAATAATGGCGTTAATGCATGACGATTAAAGCTGGTTTTGTCATAACGTATTTGACTGAGCATAGTCGTCGTAGAGCCCATAAAATCGCTACCAATATTGACACGCTGCTGCTTGGCAAGTAGGCGATCTGAGCTGTCTAAGTAGTAGTAATTGATTTGATTAAATGAGATGGGGCCAATAGCTTCGATGAGCTGCAACAGTGAGCCCACATCAGCACTTTGATAGCCTTTGTTGTACAGCTGCGCTTTGGCAAGTGCAGTCTTTAGCATAGCGCCATCAGGGTATTGTTTTGGATTGGCATCGACATGCGCTTGTAGCGACTGCGTCACATACTTTAGCACTTTACCAATCATCTCACCGCTTTGCTGACTACCAAAATAGACTTTTACTACGCGGGTCGCGCCGACTTCTTTGGCAAATGCATCACCATCAATATCTACCGCGCTAAAATGCTCAGGTGCCAATTCTGCCATGCTTTGTTGTATAGCGTTGAGCACGGCGTCATACAGTACTGCTGGTGGCAGCTGAGCGGTAATACTTTCAGGTAAACCAAAACTTACCGTATGTGCAGCCATTTGTTCAGGTAAAGGGGTGTTTTCAGGATTGACTATGGCGACAAGTGGCATAATGGCCGATGGGTCGACTGTGACCTTGCTGTTATTAAAATCAAATGCGAGAGGAACCTGTATAGATGAGCTGATCGTTGGTGTGGCGTAATCGTAGCTATAGACACTTTGTAATTTTCGCTGCTTGGGGTTGTATTGGCTGACGCTATTGAACGTCAAGTTCTGATACTGATAGGCGTTAGTTGCGGCGATTTGTTCTGGCGTACGGTGGAACATGGTCAGTATATTACCAATCAACCCAGTAGAAGACATCGAGGGCTTATCATCAGCTGATGCCTCTGTCTTAGCCTGCTGTTTTGCCAATTGCATGGCTTCATATTTTGCAGCCATTGTCTTTGGGTTTAACCTTGACATACCTGAGAGCGCACCTCCTGCGCCACTGCCATAGTAGTCATAGTCCTCATAGTTGTCACTGCTATAGTAGTCATCGCTGCCATAACCGTCTTTATCATAGCCATACTTATTGTCAGCGTTGGGATCACCTACTGGTTCATTTTCACCGGCTTCGGCCAATATCGCGGCAATGGCTTTTCTTTCTACCTCGGCAGGATCACTCTCACCGTATTTGTCTTTGTAATAGTCAGACTGCAATGAATCGTCATAATCATCGCTATAAGGCTGATATTCATCGGCCATCCCTTCAGGCTGATAGGCATAGGTTTCTATGATCGTTCTGAGCAAGCTGGTTGATCCTGCATCGATACTGTCTGCATCGATGAACGGTACTGACTGATAGTTCGCTTGGGCGACGGCCACATGCTCTGTCGCTAAGTGCTGACGAATCGCAGCTAGTAAATGCGTCTTGGCTTGGTTCTCAGTACTAGGGTATTTTTCTTGATCAAACAATTGCGCGTAATGCTCGGCCTGAGCGTCTTGACTGGCTGTAAAGGCGCGTCCTTGGCGTTGACTCTGCGCGGTATCTGCACTGCTAAAGTCTATCAGTGTGCTGGTCGACCCTGTATTCGATGATATAAGAGATGCAGATTGACAACCTGCGAGCACAAGCGATGCACTACTCACTAACAGTGCGATAGAAGTCAGTTTGCAGGTTTGATATAAACGATCATTATGGCGCTTAGTATTAGAAAAACAGGTAGGTGCAGCCTCAGTAAAACGCTGTTGATTGCAGGTGTTCAAATGACGTAATGGCATAGCAGTCTCTTTTTATAGATAGACTCATCAATAATGAGTGTACAGTAGTACTGTTATTTATATCACAAGACGTTACAGTTTAGTAAGCGTAGCGTATATTTTTTAAAGGAAAACTTCAATGAGAAGTAATCTCCTCTATACAACGAGGCAATTATGCTAGGTCGTGCTTGAATGAAAACAACTGAAATTACTGACAGAGTTGCTCATCTTGTATCAACACCTCATTGTAGAAGCTAATAAACAACTTTCTACTATTCGTTATTTTCGCTATCATTCAGACATCTCTCTAATGGTTTATCTTTACTCGCCCAAAAAGGACTTTGCGATGTCACGACTCCCTTTTCATGCTGATCAGACTGTTCAGCAGATTCATTCAAAAACTAGAAACCAGCTAAAAACTAATATATTGCTAATCACAAGCGCCTTGCTACTGTCTGTTTCAGCCCATGCACTTGAGCCAACCGTTCCGGCAAATAGCGCGACGGTCAATAATACCTCTATCAATACCAGTGCAATAAATTTAGCCATTATGGCGGACAATCCAACCGTCCTATCTGAAACCAAACGCATCACACGAGCCAAAACCAGCACTCTCAAAACCACGTCCAATAATGCCAATAGTGATCAGGCCATCTACTCTGAAGATGCGATTCACCATCCGCTATGGGTAAAAAACGGCATGGTTGCCACCCAAGAAGCACTTGCCTCTGATATTGGTTTGCAGATTTTAAAAGACGGTGGCAATGCCGTCGATGCTGGGGTCGCGGTTGGCTTTGCCTTAGCAGTGACCTTACCGCGCGCAGGCAATCTTGGCGGTGGCGGTTTTATGATGATTTATGATGCCAAACAAGGCAAAACAGTCGCCCTTGATTACCGTGAAAAAGCCCCAAGTAGCGCCTCTCGTGATATGTATCTCGACGATGAGGGCAACGCAGTTAGTGACTTATCTCGTTATCATGGCTTAGCCGTTGGCGTGCCAGGGACAGTAGCGGGGCTGTTAAAAGCACTAGAAGAGCATGGTACGATGAGCCGCGAGCAAGTTATGGCACCAGCGATTGCCTTGGCAGAAGATGGTATAACAGTCACCGCAGGCTTGTCCGAGTCGCTCACTGCTTTGAGTGATCGCTTGCAAAAATGGCCAAGCACCAAAAAAGTGTTTTTCAAAGCAGATGGCAGCGCTTATCAGCCAGGCGAGCGGTTAAAGCAGCCTGAGCTTGCGCAATCATTAAAACGGATTTCGGCACAGGGAGTAGACGGATTTTATAAAGGTGAAACCGCACGTAAAATTGTCAACGCGGTCAATGAAGCAGGCGGTACTATGAGCATGCAGGACTTAGCCGATTACGATGCCATCGCCCGCGAACCTGTCAGAGGCAACTACCGTGATTATGAGATTGTATCAATGCCACCGCCCTCCTCTGGCGGTATTCACATTATTGAGATATTAAATATTTTAGAAGGTTATCCCCTCAAGGACTACGGTCAAAACAGCGCACAGACTATTCATTTGATGAGCGAGGCCATGCAACTGGCGTATGCGGATCGTGCTGAGTACCTAGGGGATTCTGACTTTATCGATGTCCCTGCTAGCGGCCTAACGTCACAAGCCTATGCGGATAAACTGCGCACGTTAATCGACCTGAACAAAGCCACGCCAGCATCGACCATCAAAGCCAACAACCCGCTACCTTATGAGAGCGATCAAACCACGCATTTCTCTATCGTTGATAAAGACGGCAATGCCATCGCCAACACCTATACGTTGAACTTCTCTTATGGCACTGGTCTCGTGGCTGACGGCACAGGTATTTTGTTAAACAATGAAATGGATGATTTTTCTGCAAAGCCGGGGGTACCCAATGGTTACGGACTGCTAGGCGGCGAAGCAAATGCCGTTGAAGCCAATAAACGTCCGCTCTCCTCGATGAGTCCGACGCTGGTGTTTAAGGACAGTAAACCTTATATCGTCACGGGCAGTCCAGGTGGCAGTCGTATCATTACCACGGTCACCCAAATCATCTCCAACGTCATCGACCACGACATGAATATCGCGGAAGCAACGCACGCGCCGCGCATTCATGACCAGTGGTTGCCTGACGAGATTCGAGTCGAAAAGGCACTGAATATCGATACGATCAAAAAATTGGAATCTATGGGTCACACGGTCAGTCCAAAATCAGCCATGGGCTCCACGCAGTCGATTATGCTCACACCAAACGGCGTTTATGGCTCTTCTGATCCCCGTATAGTTGATGCAGCGGTGGTTGGATACTAGATCAAACTGTTTTTAATTATCAATAACATAGCCCTCTATACATTATGTATAGAGGGCTTTTTAATATGCCATTTGGCCTATTGGAAGTCGTATAGTGACTTATTTCACTCAGATTAAACCCTTGCAATCAGTGGCTGTCTGCCGCAAATAATGATATTATTAACGACCCCATTTAAAACGTATCAAGATGGCTGTCGAAGTCTTAATTACTTTTCGACATCGCTATAACCGATTGATAATAATCATTTATTTATAGTTAAAGCTTGTTCTTGATCGTACTAGTAAGAGTCTTCTATGGCATTTGTACACCTTGGCATCCACAGCGAATACTCCATCACCGATTCTATCGTGCGTATCAAACCGCTCGTAAAAGCGGCCGCAGCCGACAATCAGCGCGCGCTAGCACTGACTGATTTGTCTAACCTGTACGCCACAGTGAAGTTTTATCGTGCCTGCCTAGGCGCGGGTATCAAGCCCATTATCGGTAGTGACGTCATCATGGACAATGAAGACACACGCCTGACCCTACTTGCGATGAACAATGAGGGCTATCAAAACATTACCCGTATCGTGTCGCTTGGGTTTACCGAAGGTCGCGCTGATCCTGTCAATCATGGCACACCTGTGATTAAGCGTAGTCATATTCTGGAGCATGCGGCAGGTGTCATTGTACTACTGACCGAAAAATCAGACGTAGGCCAAGCACTAGTTGGCTCGATGCCAGAAAAAGCCGATGAGCTGCTCACTGAATGGCAAGCAAAATTTGACGATCGTTTATACTTTGCCATCAAGCGTACCAACCGCTCAGGCGAAGATGCTTTTATTAGGGCGGCCATTCACTCAGGTGCCAAGCACAACATTCCTATCATTGCTCATAACGATGTACGTTTCTTAGCGCAAGAGGATTTTGATGCACATGAAGCACGCGTGTGTATTGCAGGTTCTTATGTCTTAGCAGACCCCAGCCGCCCGCAGACCTATTCAGATGAGCAGTATCTAAAAACCCAAGACCAAATGGCGCAGCTGTTTGCTGATATTCCGCAAGTGGTTGATAACACTTTAAGTTTGGCCACTCGCTGCAATGTAACCTTGACGCTAGGCATTAATGTATTGCCCGACTTTCCTGTCCCTGAAGGCGAGACGATTGAGTCGTTTTTCCGTGCAGAGTCCCAGCGCGGTCTTGAGCGGCGCTTAGATAAGCTCTTTCCAGTCGAGGCACGTACAGACAATTGGAGCGACTTTCGTCAAAGATACGACGAGCGTCTAGTATATGAGCTGGATATTATTCTATCGATGGGCTTTCCCGGTTACTTCCTTATCGTAATGGACTTTATCCGCTGGGCAAAAGCCAATGGCGTGCCTGTTGGACCTGGACGTGGTTCTGGTGCAGGGTCTCTGGTCGCCTACGCGCTCAATATTACCGATCTCGACCCCATTCATTACGATCTATTGTTCGAGCGCTTCTTGAACCCTGAGCGGGTATCCATGCCCGATTTCGATATCGACTTTTGTATCGAGGGTCGCGATCGCGTGATTGATTACGTGGCGCAGACCTATGGTCGTGATGCGGTCTCACAAATTATTACCTTTGGTACCATGGCTGCAAAAGCGGTGGTGCGCGATGTGGCACGTGTACAAAGCAAATCGTACTTTTTGGCCAATAAAATATCCAAACTGATTCCCAAAACACCCGGCATCACCCTCAGCCAAGCGCTTGAACAAGAGCCGCAGCTTAAAGACTTAATCTCTAACCCTGATAATATGGATTATGAAGATGCCATTGAGATCTGGGAGATGGCAATTAAGCTTGAAGGTGTCTGTCGAAATGTCGGCAAACATGCTGGTGGTGTACTGATTGCACCGCATAAGATCACGGATTTTAGCGCCATTTATTGTGATGATGATGGGCACCGCGTCAGTCAGTTCGACAAAGACGATGTCGAAGCCGTCGGTCTGGTAAAATTTGACTTTTTGGGTCTACGTAACTTAACCGTCATCAACGCAGCGGTTGAGAACATCAACTTGCGCCGTGTCAAAGAAAACGTGCCCGCCTTAGTTTTAGAAGACTTGCCATTAGACGATGTCAAAGCCTACAAATTACTGCAAGATGCCAAAACAACAGCCGTCTTTCAGCTAGAAAGTATGGGCATGAAAAAGTATCTGGCCAAACTGCAGCCGACCAACATCGAAGATGTGATCGCCATGTGTGCGCTCTATCGTCCTGGTCCACTTGATGCAGGCATGGTAGAGATGTATATCGACCGTAAGCACGGCCGTGAGGAAGTCATTTATGATCACCCGAATCTCGAGCCAATTTTAGAAAACACCAACGGCGTTATTGTCTATCAAGAACAGGTGATGCAGATCTCACAGGTGATGGCAGGCTATAGTTTGGGCGGTGCTGATATGCTGCGCCGTGCGATGGGTAAGAAAAAACCTGAAGAGATGGCAAAGCAGCGCGATATCTTTGTGACTGGGGCAACTTCGCAAGGTATCGACGAGGTCACCTCAGGCGGCGTGTTTGATCTGATGGAAAAATTCGCAGGTTATGGCTTTAACCGCTCACATTCTGCCGCTTACGGGGTGCTCGCCTACCAAACGGCTTATCTAAAACAGTACTACCCTGCCGAATTTATGGCAGCGGTATTAACGTCAGATATGAACAACACCGACAACGTGGTGTTCTTTATCAATGATTGCCGCGAAAATTTTGAGTTGACGGTGGTCAATCCATCGGTCAATCGCAGTGAATGGCACTTCGTCGCAGACACCCCAACCAATATTATTTATGGTCTTGGAGCGATTAAAGGCGTGGGTGAAGGGGCTGTCGAGTCCATCGTTAATGCTCGTCGCACGGATGGACCTTTTAAAGACTTATATGATTTTTGCCGCCGTGTGGACATCAAAAAGGTCAATAAGCGTACGCTCGAAGCATTGGTCAGCGCAGGCTGTTTTGATGACTTTGCAGCGACGCTACGACCCGACTTACCAGCCGACGAAGCTTTCGAGATTCGCGGTGCATTGATGAGCCAGCTACCAAGCGCAGTACAAGCGGCTGAACAAGACCGTCAAAACAATGAGCTTGGCATGATGGACTTGTTTGGTGAGATGGATGGGGTTGTTGCCGCGCCGCCGCTCGTGATGACGCCAGAGCTGATTTGGGGTGACAAACATCGCCTAAAAGCGGAAAAAAATACGCTGGGGCTATACTTAACCGGTCATCCAATTAATGAATACTTGGATGAGTTAAAACGCTATACCTCAGGCGCTCGCCTCAATAAACTGGCAGATACTGGCTACAACGGCAGCTGCTATTTTTCAGGACTCATTATAGATATCGCAAACTTCGGTAATCGCAACGTGATTACGTTAGATGATGGCACATCAAGGCTAGAAGTCAGTTGCTACGCTGAGCGATTCAACCGTGTCAAAGAACAATTGAAAATCGATGAAGTCGTCATCATCAAAGGCAGCATCCGCGAGCGTGACGGGCGCTTGTTTGCGCGCCTTGATAGTGCCATGAGTATGGTCGATGCCCGCTTGCGTTGGCTCAAAAAAATCAGTATCAAAGTTCATGGCAGTGACATTGACCTGCTCACGCGCTTGCAGCCATTACTCAAGTCAGCCCAAGCTGACATCATACCTGAACCGCGATTAACTTATAATCAAGAACAAGACGAACAAGGCGGTGCTGGCAGTAACGCCTACGATCCTGCCATGGGCGGCAGCTTATATGATGAAAATGGCAATGATCTGTTGGCACTAGAGAACGATATGAACCATGATGCAATGAACCAAAACGGCCTGCTCCAAAGTTATGCAAACAATGCATTAAGTAATACGGATGCCTCTATCAATGACAACTGCCTACCACTTGGACTAAGCATCTATGACGTATATGGTATTGCCAATGTAGGACTGTCCGAGCACTGGCGCGTCTACCCAAATGATGACAACTTGCAACAACTGAAGACGTTAGTTAGTGAAGATAATTTACACTTTCATTACAGCTAAAATGTACAATACCCTCAAAAATTTACTATAGTAATCTTATAGCTTTAACTTTTAATAATTGGATAAAAGCCATGACTGACATGACAAATAATAATACAACTGGTCAGACTGATGAAGAGATTGTCAATCATGAACAGTTTGAAGACATGCGTGACTTACTAGAAGAAGATTTTGTCGATTTAATCCACGTATATTTTGTGGACAGTCGTCAAAGAATTGAGACATTACGCACTGCCCAGCAAGAGAATGATAATGCTACTGGTTTTGAGGCAGCTCATGCCTTAAAAGGTGCGAGTGCAAACTTAGGTACCACTCAATTAGTCCGCCTGAGCAGCGAGCTACAAGAACACTGCCGTGAGCGCCATATCAGTGAGCACGCAGATCTGATTGAAGACATCGCTGTCGCATTACAACGCGCCGAACAAGAAATCAATCAAAGATTGGGGTAATAATGAGTAATGACGCTTTATTACCTGCTGAACAAACTCATACAGTGAATGATTATCTTGACTGTTTGCAAGTCGTTATGGTCAATACGACCTTGCCTGCTAATATTGGCTCGGCGGCCCGTGCAATGCATACAATGGGCTTGTCTCGCTTGACAGTTGTCGATCCCAAACTACCGATTGATGACACCAGTGTCTCGCACGCAGCAGGTGGTAGCGATCTGTTGTCCTCTGCTACGATCGCGCCTACCCTAGAGACTGCTATCTCGGATTGTCAGTTGGTATTTGCTGCTAGCAGTCGCAGTCGTCATCTGCCTCGCCCTGTCGTGACACCCACGCAGGCCGCCAAGATCATGTTTGACTTTATTGATGCACAGGCAGCTTTAAGTACAGATGATAGCAATAGTGATACTGTATCTGCTGCACCTTCTAGTAAACCAAATATCGCTATACTATTTGGACGTGAAGACCGCGGATTGACTAATGAAGAATTGGCTTATGCAGACTACCACATCCAAATCGATGCCAATCCTGCCTATCCAGTACTAAATGTCGCCTCCGCAGTGCAAGTTATCGCTAGCTTTATTTTTGCTTATGCTCAGACACACGTTCAGACAGCAGATGATTTAGATACAGAGTCAGATGATACTACTCAGCCGACACTTAATGTGCATTTACGTCAGCAATGGGACGAGCCTGCTATCACTCAGCAGCAGCTACAACAGCTCACTCAGCGTACTACGGATCTTATGATCAATCGTGGTCTGGCAAATAGCGAACATCTAAAATCATTGCCATCGCGCCTGTCTCGACTTGGCTCGCGTTTGCAGCTTGATCAAAAAGAGTATCAACTATTAAGTGCTTTGATTGCGAAACTCTCAAAAGACTAAGGTAAGTTATTGCTCATTACCTCAGTTTATTTGATAGCGCCTTACTATATTTTAGGGCATAAAGCTGTTATAACTTGAGAGAGACTAGCGGCTATACGTTTCCATTGTTATCCGAATATCATGACCACAGATGAGAGACCCTGCTATGTTAGCAACGGTGCTCTATAGACAAATAGATAGGACGCTTTATGTCAGTGCCAGCCAAATTGTTCAAAACACTTGCCAGCATCAAAAAAGATCTAAAAGAAGATGTTGAAGCAGTATTTACCCGTGATCCTGCAGCACGTAATAGCTTGGAGGTTGTTTTGACCTACCCTGGTATTCATGCGCTGATATTGCATCGCGGTGCGCACTGTCTGTGGAATCATGAACAGAAACTGGCGGCTCGTGTTATCTCTTATGGCTCACGTATTATTACCGGTATCGAGATTCACCCTGCCGCCAAGATTGGTAAGCGCTTTTTTATCGATCACGGTGTCGGTGTCGTTATCGGTGAGACCGCTGAGATTGGGAACGATGTGACCTTATACCACGGTGTCACTCTAGGCGGAGTATCTTGGAATAATGGCAAGCGACATCCAACGCTAGAAGATGGCGTGACCGTTGGTGCTGGTGCAAAAGTTTTGGGACCATTTACGGTCGGTAAAAATGCCAAAATTGGCTCAAATGCAGTCGTAGTCAAACCGGTGCCAGCAGGTGCAACGATGGTCGGCAGTGCGGCTCGTATGATCTCAGATTACCACGATGAAAAAGGCAATCCGCTTACGACTAAGGTACAAGATGCCAAGCAGCAAGAAAAAGTTGCGAAAGCAGGTGACAGCAACGATCAAACTAAAGATACTACCCCTACTGCCAAACGCACTAATACCTTCCGTGCTTACGGTATTGACCCCTATTCACAAGACCCTGTTGCGGAAGCTTTTGCTAAAATGCTTGAACATATCCAACAGTCAGAAAATCGCCTCGATCAACTACAGTCAGCGATGTGCGATATCGATCCCAATTTTTGTAAAAAAGAGTATGACAAACTGTGTCTAGAGGATTTAGATGTGATTGGTCGTGCTGATGTAGAAGATATCAATGATGAAAAAAATCGCTAAGACAATCGTTAGAAGTAGGCAGTACTGTTACCGTATAAACTGATAACAAATGCTTATACGAATTGTAGAAAAGACACAATAAATTCAAGGCGGTCTTAGATAAAATCTACCATATCCGCATACATGGTAGATTGACTTGCTTGACTTCCTAGCAAATTCCAATCTTTCGAATCGCTGACTTTCATCTCAGAGTAAGCTGCACAAGCTAAGAAGTTCTCTGATGAGTTGATAACTTAGAAGACCTTTGTTCGTCCTGTATATCCAATATTACTCAATGTATACAACAACGATATAATCAAAATTAGATTGTGCTATATCTCTGTGCCTGCGCTATACCAGATATTTAATAGTTTTTACTAAATAAATATATCCTGACCTCACCGCTTCTTGTGAGCTTTGATTTATCATATTGTTAAAATTAGAAAAAATTATTTAGCAGCCTTTCCGCACTGTTTACTTCACTAAAGCTATCAATTATTTCATTTTAACCGTCTGCGACATGTATTTAGTACTTTTTAGTATTAGTAGTAGGTTTGAAATCGCCCAAGTAATCGTAAATAAAAATCTTTTTAGTAATTAATAAATTGATATCGACATACTGAATGGGGTGGCACTTCTCTTTATTGTATTCAAGATATTGATAAAACTCGTCCCTCTGTTGACCATTCCACTTATATCCATAAGGCATATTTCCTGAAAACGTTCTATGACTCTCAACTTTATGACCATCTATGGTCAATCTTAATATCTTCATTTTACTTGTGTCGGTATAACTACTTCGTAGATACAAACACCCTTCCTTTATATTATTTGGTTTTTCTGCTTTTCTTTCAGCGATATAGCGCACACCCCAGACCTCAAAAATAAAGTATCCGCATAATAAAGTTATGATGATAAGTTTTTGATGTCCGAGATAGATACCGCGGATTTTTTTACTATAACTTTTCATCCTTCTCTTCTTATAATTTTTAGGTTTCATCAATAACTGGGGTTAGTTTAAAACTAGCTATATTTAAATGTAATAGACCAACGTTCTTTACCACAGGGTATTTATCTTCGGTAAGGGTTTTAAGGTGCTCGGAAGGCGTGTTATCGCAGGCAGATAAAGTAGAGATTATTATTACTAATAAACTCGTGACTATCTTTTTCTTCGAAAAGTTCATTGGTTTTTGCATAGGTAGTAGTGTCTTGAAGATTACATCGTCACTTATACTAACAATTGCCTATATAATCGCATAGTTTTTATTAGATTTTTGTCTAGGAAAATGATGGGCTGAGGCAGAGTGAATGCTGAATAGCGATAGTTTTAGGTGAAAAGATATAATAGCAGTTAAGATATGGCTACTCATTAGAAAAATTAGAGCTTGGTTAAAATCAATTCTTCAACCCCTGCTTCCTCATGCGCTTTAAACGGATAACGATCTGCCATTACTATCCAACTAGGCATTGGTTTGGATGCTAATTTTCTGCTTAGGCTATTTTTTATATTAGCCAATTTAATCATCAGAATATCAATATCCATTGTCACCCGGCGCACTTGATTCGGTTTAGTCTGTCGGCATCTATTACAATCGCCTTCAAGCGTTTTAAAAGTTTGCTGTAGTTGTTGCAGGCTTATCGGTGTGGTCAATGTTAGATGGACACATTGATTGGTATAGTCAGGTTTTGGTAGCTCGATAGTCGCGGTAAAATCAGGGTTTTGAAAAGCAGTAGATAGCTTTACCTCACCCAGCGCTGCCAAACTCTCTCGAGCAAGCGGTAGATACTTCTCGGCTTGATAGTTGCTACCCAGCGCTAACACCACCTCTACCACAGACTGCGCTTGCAGAGTTTCAGGTGCGCATTGTGTTAGCGTTGCCACATTCAACTCCATCGACGTTTTATGCATCATCGGCTTGGCTGTCATCAGCGTCTGTAGTAGCTGGCTCGTTGATTGACGGTGGTGCATAGCGTGTTATTTGCACCCCGACCGCGTCGGCTTGAGTGATAGCAGTCGGCTTGGCAATACTTAACGTGATTTTTTGACAGTCATATTTTGCAAATAGCTTATCAGAGATCTGTCCCGCCAAATGCTCAAGCAGCTTTGCTTGTATCTCTTTGCACCACTCGCTCACATCATCGCAAACTTCTTTATAGCTTAGCGCATCGCTCACATCATCTGACAGTGCAGCAGCGCTAATATCAGTCTCAAGTGCGATATCAATGAGCAAAGGCTGAGTAATGGCTCGCTCCCAGTCGAAAACGCCAATCACGGCTTCAACTTTTAAACCCTTTATAAATACGACATCAGACTGGGTATGGAACATACGTCTATCCTTATTTGCGAATTTTTATTTGAGTGATGAATCTTTTGTCCAAAACTATTGCAAAGCTTCTTCTCGTAAGCGCGCCGCCTTTAACACTTTACTTGGACGATGTCGCCATAGATCGATGCTAAATAATAGCAGACCTAACCAAATCAGCCCAAATACTGCTAAACGATGTAAATCAAACGGTTCTTTATAATAAAATACCGCTAAGAAGAAGATAAACGTCGGCGTCAGATAATTCATAAAGCTTAAGATACTATACGCGACAAGCTTGGTAGACTTATTAAACAATAGCAGCGGTATCAGGGTGATCGGACCTGCAATCATAAGCAGCCAAATATTTGCGCTAAACCAAAAGCTTAGCTGGTGACTAACCACATCAGACTGCCAAAACCACCACAGGCATAACGGTACCAACATCGCCGTCTCAACAAACATAGCATCCACAGCAGTTAATGGCGTTTGTCGCTGGATGGTACCATAAGTGCTAAAGCTAAACGCCAAAATCAATGATATCCATGGCAGGCTACCAATCATCACCACTTGAATGACGACAGAAAATAATGCAAACCCAATAGCAACCCACTGCAAAGGGCGCAAGCGCTCTTTGAATAATACCATTGATAAGGCGACGCCTACCAACGGTCCAATAAAATATCCCAAACTAGCCTCAAGGATACGGTCATGATTGACCGCCCACACATAGGTGAGCCAATTAGTGGCGATAATCAGACCAGATACTAGTGATAGCGCAATCCATCTTGGGTTTTGTTTGAGTGTCTCTATCCATCCCCAGCGTTTGGTAGCCACTAACACAATTAGTAGGCAACAAAATGTCCAGACGATACGATGCCCAATGATCTCAGTCGCATCATAGTCAGACAGTTTTTTGAAGTATAACGGAAATCCGCCCCAGATAAAAAACGCCATAAGCGCTGTGACGATACCGCGTCTGGTGGTAGTAATGGGAGCAACAGGTTTTTTGATGACATTTTGGGTAGTCATAATATAGGACAACTTTTTAGAGCAAAGCGCGCCCTCACCTAGTTTCGATTGCTATTATCGATACCATGGTGAAAGCGCAGGGTTACTACAGTGAGATTATAAGGTAAAAAGCAATGTACTCATGTCAGTAGTGACATGAGTACATTGCTAACGATGTAATATTAAATTTTTATTGATGCGCTGTGTTGTCAATCAAGAAGATGACACTAACTGGCATTTGATAATCTATTGGGCACCAGTATCCACTTGATCAACGTCAATAGACATACCGATTTGGTTGGCAAGCGTCGCAAAACCTGGGAAGCTGGTATTAACTGTCTCAACCCCTTCAATGGTAATTTGCTTGGATGCACGTAAACTGGCAACAGAGAAACTCATTGCAATACGATGATCATGATGCGAGACAATGTGACCACCACCAAAAACAGGCTGGCTGTTATTTATATCGCCGTTCTCAGTAGCAGTGCCTTTGCCTTCGATAATCAGCCCATCATCAGTCACGGTACAATCGATACCAAGTGTGTGTAGCCCTTCTGCCATTACGGCAATACGGTCTGACTCTTTGACGCGTAGCTCTTTAGCCCCAGTCAATACGGTACGCCCTTGCGCACAGCTAGCCGCGACAAACAGCACAGGGAACTCATCAATCGCTAGTGGTACCAGATGCTCTGGTATCTCAATACCGACCAAGTTTGAGCTGCGAATGGTAATATCAGCCACTGGCTCACCGCCAACGTGGGTCTCATTGCTTAGGCTAATATCTGCATTCATTAATTTTAGAATATCAATGACACCCGTACGTGTCGGATTGATACCGACTTGTGTCAGTGTCAGTTCGCTATTTTGACTGATAGCAGCAGCCACCATAAAAAATGCAGCAGATGATATATCAGCAGGAACCGCAATATCACCACCTGTTAACTCACCGCCGCCAGTGACGCTGATACGATTGCCTTCTACAGTCACAGGATAACCAAAAGCCGATAACATACGCTCGGTATGGTCGCGGCTGACCTCAGGCTGTGTGACGGTTGTCGTACCCTCTGCCCACAGTCCTGCTAGGAGCAAGCAAGACTTGACCTGCGCTGACGCAACTGGCATATCATACTCAGCACCTTGCAATGGCTTACCGACCGTGTCACGACCAGTGACACTGAGCGGCGCGGTGCCACTGTGACCCGTACTCTGAATCACTGCCCCCATTGACCGTAGCGGTGCCGCCACACGCTCCATCGGGCGTTTATTTAGACTGGTATCACCCGTCAACACACTATCAAACGATTGCGCCGCTAAAATACCAGATAGCAGACGCATACTGGTGCCTGAGTTGCCCATATATAGTGGGGTCTTGCTTGGCTTTAGGCCATTCATACCGACACCATGGATGATCAAGTTTCCATTGTCAGGACCTTCGATAGTGACGCCCATATCACGGAATGCTTGCAGCGTTGCAAGGGCATCCTCTCCTTCCAAAAATCCGGTCACATTGGTTATGCCTGTGGCAAGACTGCCAAGCATAATGCTGCGATGCGAGATGGATTTATCACCAGGGATCGCAATGGTGCCAGAGACAGTGTTGCTAGGGGTAATATTATAAGAAGCTGACATGGCAGAAGTATCCGTATAAGGGGTGCTGGCTAACATATGGCCAAAATGTCGCCGTGCGGCTTGCGCACGGCCTAAAAGTCCCATCAGGGCGGTTGAATCTTGATCAATGATGAGCTGACGCATGGTTTGCAGATAGACACCATACTCATCAAGAGCACTCACAATGGCGCTTTGATTGGCAAAAAATATATCATGCCACATTTTAGGGTCGCTGGCGGCAATACGGCTAAAATCGCGAAACCCGCCAGCGGCATATCGAAACATATCTAAATTATCATCATGGCTCGCCAACTGCTCAACCAAGTTAAAGGCAAGCAAATGCGGTAAGTGACTGGTATGTGCCAGTATACGATCATGATGATCGGCTGGCATGGACATCACATTGGCACCTACGGCTTCCCACAATAGACGCAACCTTGCGATTGACCTTGTGTTGGTAGTCGGTAGTTCGCAGACAATGACGCTATGGTTGACAAACAAGTTGGCGCGTCTGGCATGATACCCTGAATTTTCAGCCCCAGCAATCGGATGCGCAGGCACAAGCCCTACTGGCAACGAACCAAACACGACTTTTGCAGCATCAATGATATTGACCTTGGTACTACAAACATCCGTAATGATGCAATCGGTAGCAAGCTGTCCATCATCCATTGCTTGCTTGATATCGACAAACACTGCTTGTACTGCCTGTACTGGCACAGCAATTATAATCAAATCACTGCCGCGAGCAACATCTAGAAGGGTGGCGCTACCAGCATCTAGTAAGCCGTGCTCAATAGCCTCAGCAATACTTGGTGCATGTCTGTCCACTGCTACCAGACGCTCACTGAGACCATTGTCTTTGATGGCCTGCGCAAAGCTGGCACCAATCAGCCCAAGACCGATCACACAAACTTGTTTAAACATAGGTTGGGGTATATTCAAAGATGGTCGAATGTTGTTTTTTTTCTGATGACTCACGGCTTTTCTCATTGAACACGCTAAGATAAACTTAGATAAAGCATACCCTAACGTTATAAAATTTAATGATTCATTATCATATTATTTGGTTAAAACCCTCTATCAGGCAGCTTAATCTTCGGTCAATATAGAGCGCAGCGTATCTATCAAACGCAGATTGTCTTCAGCCAAACCTACCGTAATGCGTAACCAGTTAGGTAAATCATAAGCTGCCAGTGGACGGACGATGACACCTTGCTCAAGTAGTGCTTGATGAATGGAATCAGCAGTTATATCTTCCATCTCAACTTTTACCTCAACCATAATAAAATTGGCATGCGACTTCACAAAACCCAGACCTAACGCATCAAACTGCTTTTCTAACCAGCGCATTTGCTCGTCGTTCATCACACGAGTCTCTTCGATAAAGTCTTGATCAGCAAGTGCCGCTGCTGCTGCTGCTAGACCTATACGGCTGACATTGAACGGTTGACGAATACGGTTTAATAAGTGCGCAACAGCGACTGAGCTTAGGGCATAACCCACGCGCAACCCTGCTAGTCCATAAGCTTTAGAAAACGTACGGACGATAACCACATTATCAAACTCATCTAATAGTGCGCGGTTATTACTTTCAGGGCTATATTCGATATAGGCTTCATCCAATACGATCAGTACTGAGGGTGGCACACTGGCAACAAATTGACGTAGTGCTTTTTGCTCTAGCTGAGTACCCGTTGGATTATTAGGGTTGGCAATAAAAACAATTTTGGTATTAGGATTATCCTGAACCGCTTGGCTCATGGCTTTTAGATTGTGACCAAAACGCTGGGCAGGCACTTCAATATCCATAGCGCCTTGCATCTTCGCTAACATCGAATACACCACAAAAGCATACTGGCTATAGACGATAGCGTCATCAGTGCCAACAAAACTACGCGCCAAGATATCAAGTAAATCGTCAGAACCATTACCAAGCGTAATCTGATCAGCACTGACATCATTAAAGTCAGCCAAAGCTTGCTTTAGGTAATAGCCATTGCCATCAGGGTATCGTGCCAGTTGACCCAATTGCTCGGTCACTGCTAGGGTCACACGCGGTGAGCACCCCATTGGATTCTCATTGCTAGCCAGCTTGACCACATCTGAGACACCATACTCGCGGGTCAACTCCTCAATCGGCTTACCTATTTGATAAGGTGTCAGTGCCAGAATACTGTCGTAAGCAGGCACAAGTGGTAGTAAATCTGACGATGTCGATTGAGAATCTTGCATGGTTCATTCCTAGATGTTGTCTCTAAATGCTGCCTTTAAAATACAATACCCACTTATTGTATATTTATACCAATAAGTGCTGCCTAAGTATTTTATAGGACGGCTTTTGGATACGAGCCTAATATGCGCAAATCTTTCACCAATGGGCGAATATCATTAATAGCTGCACTGACATTTGGATCATTGATATGACCATTCATATCAATAAAGAACACATACGCCCATTTGTTAGGACGCTCAGGACGGGTCTCGATACTGGTCATCGATACGCCGTGATAGGACAAAGGCTTTAATATCTCGATGAGCGCACCAGCTTTATCATGCGCTGACACCACGATAGAGGTTTTGTCCTGCCCAGATGGCGCGATGGCTTCATGACCGATGATTAGGAAGCGCGTGGTATTGCTTGGGTTGTCTTCGATGTTTGAGTAAAGCTTGTGCAGGTCATACTCTGCCGCTGCCACATCACCTGCAATCGCTGCTGAATGCCACTCGTTTTTTAGACGGCGGGCGGCTTCACCATTGCTCGATACGGCAACGCGCTCAACATTGGGAAAGTTCACATCTAGCCAATGGCGACACTGAGCAAGCGATTGCTGATGTGAGTAAATGCGGCTCAAGCCATCAATTTTGGTGTGTTCAGCAACTAAGAAGTTTTGATGAATCGGTAGCTCAACTTCACCAATGATCTTTAGGGTAGAAGATAAGAATCCATCTAAGGTATGATTGACCACCCCTTCTGAAGAGTTTTCGACAGGGACCACGCCATACATCGCGGTACCCGCTTCAACTTCACGGAACACATCCGTAATCGTCGTCATAGGCACGGTATCTGCGGCCTTACCAAAATGCTTGAGCGCGGCGGCATGCGTAAAGGTACCGACTGGTCCCAAGAAAGCAATACGCTGCGGCGCTTCTAAATCCAAGCATACTGACATGATTTCACGGAACAAACGCGCCATTTTTTCGTCAGCGATAGGACCGGTATTACGCTCCATTACTGCTTTTAGTACTTGTGCTTCGCGCTCAGGACGATAAAAGATAGGGTTACTGGTATCATCAGTGGCAATATGGTTTTTCTTTACTGTAGCGACTTGCTGAGCCAGCTTGGCGCGGTTATTGATGAGTGTTTGGATCTCGCAGTCGACTGCGTCAATATTTTGACGAATATTGTCTAAAAACTCTTTTTCAGTTGCGGTATCGCTAGCGCCTGCGGTGGTTTGATTTAGATTGTCCATATTTTGATCTGGTGACTGCTCGCTCATTACCGCCCATCCTTTTTAGATTTTATCACTGTTAGGTATTGCTATTGTTTAGGTGTCAATACTGCTTAATCTTACTGTCTTTTATATACTCTAATTGCTAGGCACCTCAATTATTAGGTGCTTCAATCATTAAATGTTTTAACTATTAGGTGCTTTGACTGTCTTTACATATCAATGACTATATACAATGGTATTTGTGTATAGCCCCATGATGGAGTCATTCGAAAGTCAGTTACGCATTAGCGTCATTTGCTGCTGATACTATATGCATCATCAAATACAGCTGCTCGATATATAGCCGGCTCTACTATAACAAAAACTTGAGTCAGTGCCCATTCGTAAATACGCATAAATATCCCAATGCCATTAATATTAGCACAGTTAAGGCACATAACAGCGTCACACCGCACAACTCTGGACAAACACATGCTCAAAACTGTGTTACAGTCTCAACTCAGCTCCCTACCCTGCTACATATAAGAGGAGCATCATATCATTACCAAAAAAAAGGATACCTAATGAGCGCATTACAACAGCTACGCACCATGACTACCATTGTTGCTGATACTGGTGACCTTTCGGCCATTGCACGTTTAAAACCTATCGATGCGACCACCAATCCAAGTCTAATTACCAAGGCTATGATTCACCCTGACAATCAAGGCATGCTATCAGAGACAATGAGCCGTCATAATGGTGATGTTGATGCCGTGATTGATGCACTGACCATTCAAGTGGGCTGTGATATTTTAGAGCTGATTGAAGGACGGGTTTCAACCGAAGTTGATGCGCGTTTGTCTTACGATACTGGGGCGACGATAGATAAAGCACTTGCCTTTATGGACGCGTATCAAAAAGCTGGCGTCAACTCAGAGCGAGTCTTGATAAAAATGGCAGCAACGTGGCAAGGCATTGAAGCAGCACGCTATCTTGAGACCCAAGGTATTCACTGTAATTTGACTCTGTTGTTTGGACAACATCAGGCTATCGCTTGTGCAGATGCTGGCGTGACCCTAATCTCACCTTTTGTGGGACGTATCTTAGACTGGCAAAAACGCCAACAGAACCGTCAAAACGTACCAGCTTCTGACGACATGGGCGTACAATCAGTCAAGCTCATCTATCAATACTACAAACAGCATGGTTACCAGACGCAAGTAATGGGTGCCAGCTTCCGTTCGACTGAGCAAATTTTGGCATTAGCAGGCTGTGATTTGTTAACTATTGCGCCCAATCTCATTGATGAGCTAGCAACCATGGACACTGAGGTGACACGCCAGCTATCGCCTAGTATGTCAATGGACGTACAAGCAATGACCCAAGTCAGCTTAACCCATGAGGAATTTAGCGCCGCCTACCAAAAAGATAAAGTCACACAAGACTTATTGCCTAAAGGTATCGATGGCTTTATTGGTGCACGTGATGAGCTTGCCAAAGCACTAACTGCAATCCGTGGGTAATAAAAGAGACAAGATTCACACTGGTGTCACACAAAAGATATTTGCCTGCCCACAGTAAGTTGGCTATCATGAGCGACTTCAGATAACAAGAAGCAAGGCTTAAGTATGAAACGGCTATCAATGTTATTGGCAGGCTGTGCTTTAGCGTTCAGCGCCCATGCAGCCAATTGGGTAGAAGTGTCCAAGAGCGGCTCTGGATCGGTTTTTAGTTTAGATTTGGACTCTATTGAGAGCTCTGACATCAAGATCATTGATGAAAAAGAGGTCGAAAATATCACTGTCTCTATGCTAAGAACCTATCCTAAGCAAAAAGAAAAAGATACAGTGAAAGAAAAAACCATTCATCATAGTGACCAGCAGCTCCTGATTTCTTGTAAAGACGCCAGTTACTACAAAAGGGCTTATGTCAATTATGGTGCTGACAACAAGGTCATCAAGTCATGGCAATCAGAAAAACCCATACTGACCACCAAAGACTTTAAAGTCACGACACCAAAGACAGTCGGACGCACACTGGTTGAACGCGCTTGCAAAAGCTACGAACAAGATGAAGCATAATACATTAGACCAATCATAAAAAAAGCGCCCTGATTATTTTCAGGGCGCTTTTTTGTGGCTGACAGCAATGACTTGCGATTGATCTTGGTCTTTTAGTATTGGTTTTAGGCTTTTAGTACCGTATAGACGGGGACTGGAAACGCGCCATGCAGATCTACTAAATCTAATAATACCAATGCACCTACTACCGTATGCTCCGCTGATTGACACAGCTCATACGCTGTCGTCAGCGTACCACCAGTCGCCAAAATATCATCGACCAATAGTACACGCTCAGGTGGCAGATTGTTTTGCATCTCAAGCGTATCTTTACCGTACTCAAGCGCGTATGCCTTATTGGCAACAGGTGGTGGCAGCTTGCCTGGTTTACGGAGCAAGATCATACCTTTACCCAAATGGCCTGCCAACATACTGGCAAATACAAAACCGCGTGCCTCAACAGCGCCTAAACAGTCCACTTCATCCATCAAACCTTCTGGTAACGCATCAAGTAGTGCATCGATGACAGCATCAACATGACTGCGCAGTAACGGGGTAATATCATAAAAATCAATGCCAGGTTTTGGAAAGTCTGGTACTGTGCGAATAATCTGCCAAAACGGATGGTCAGTGTTGAGCATGGTAGTCGTCTCATTTTCAGTAGTGGCAGATGCGGCGGCGGCATTAATACTCATGTTAACCCTTAACTTATATGTTTATCTGGTTTGAATGATGAATGGGTATGGCTTCTATACTAATTGGTTAATCGTATATCAGCGTTAAATAACGGGTGACTCTGTGAATTTAGCGGCGATTATTATAGCATAACTGGCTTTCGTATTGCGGACTGGCGCCTTAGATTGTATTACATCACAGCAAAATAGAGCATATGCTATCCTTGATAAAAGGCAAGTCATCTCAATATACAAGTGTAAACTTAACTATGAAAATAACGGTTATATGCTAAACTACGTGCGTTTTTGCAGTCTAATATGATGGCTGTGATGCTACACATGAGTGTTTATGACGCACTATAACACTAGTAATGATCGATAGGACTATTTATGAAACGTTATGAATGTATTGTCTGCGGCTGGATATATGATGAAGCGCTTGGCTGCCCTGAAGAAGGTATTGCACCTGGTACCAAATGGGAAGATATCCCTGATGACTGGACGTGCCCTGAGTGCGGTGTCGGCAAGCTTGATTTTGAGATGCTTGAGCTGTAATAGACGACCCTCTAATTAGGACACTTCATGACAAAATCAGATGACATCAATAGTGCCAAATTGCGTGAAACTTCAGACACAGATCTAGACAATACGCCAGATTTTTATCCAGCGCCTGAGTGGCAAAAGTTTGGGGATCACCAATGGCGAGACTCCGATCTTAGCAAACACCTCTACCAAGCGATGATTGATATTGGTGATGGTATTGAGCTATGTATCGAAGCTGGCGGCAACCCCAACAACCCACCTTTGTTAATGATTATGGGGTTGGGATCGCAGATGGTATTTTGGCCAGATAATTTTATCAAACGCTTTATTGATGCTGGTTTTTTTGTGATTCGTTTTGATAATCGTGATATTGGCCTGTCCTCTAAAGTTCAGATCGATGGTCTGCCCCGTATTAGCCAGCTCAAAATGATGATGCGCCTACAAACGGGGCTGTCAAATAAGAGCACTCAGGTTGCCTATAACCTGACTGATATGGCAGAGGATACCGCACGTCTGATTAAAGTTCTAAAACTCGGTAGAACGCACCTGCTTGGGGCCTCTATGGGCGGTATGATTGCACAAATTGTGGCCGCGCGTTATCCAAGTTTGGTTCAGCGTATGGCACTGATGTTCACCACAACCAATCGTGCTTTTTTAAAACCGCCAAAGCCCAAGCAGCTATATACGCTCATCAATCGCCCAGAGAGCCACTCTGAGCGTGATATCGTACGCCATAGTGTTTGGTTTATGAAGACAGTTGGCACGCCCGGTCATGTCAATGTGCGTATGGTCCGCGAAATCGCTAAAATTCGCTATCAACGCAACTTTCATCCCCTTGGTACTGTACAGCAGCTCAACGCGATCTTGGCATCAGGCTCTATCAGTCGCTTCAGTAAGCAAGTCAAAGCACCGACTATCGTACTGCACGGTAGTGCTGATGGGCTATTACCTGCATCACAAGGCCGAGTAGTCGCCAAAACCATTCCTAATGCTACGTTTCATCTGATCGAAGGCATGGCGCATGATATTCCGGAGTACTATCAGCCTTATATGGTCGATTTGATCAGCAATCATTTATCAGATAAATAATCATTTATCTATGATAAAGAGCTGACGACTAGCTGTTGTGAAAAAGAGTGTACCCCATTCTATGGCTGATAGGGGGTACACTCTTTCTTTGCCTATCTATATAGGCACGGCGCTACTCTACTCACAGCTGATGGCAGTACCTTCTTTATCAATGCACATCTTATTGCCATTTTTCAGGTTACCAATCCATGCCTTGCCATCTGTGAATAAAAATGACGGCTTGCCTTTGTAGCTATCATTAGCCAATACCTCATCACTCGTAAAGCGAAAGGGAATGACCAGCTCACCGCCAAGATTAACAAACCCCCACTCATCACCAATACGTACACCAGCTAATTGCTCAGAAAATGCTCGGGCTTCATCGAATGAATAGGTAATCATCGTAACGCCACTATCATCTACAAAACCCCACTTTCCATCTTGCTGTCGGGGTTGCAACGTCGTAAAGGGTCTAGGTGTGGGTCGCTCCGATTGTGATGATGATACATTGGTATTGCTAGACGTGGTCGGTTGTTTAGTTGTCTGACTGCTACTCCGAGCGTTTGGATCGTTAGTCGCATTGCCGTTTTTGTCCAACCAGCTGGTTGTGCTGTTTTTGCGGACGCGCGTCACACCATTACGATAGTCATCAATCTCATCGATTGTCGCTGAAAACGAGACAACGGTACTGTTGGACGTGTCAATAACGCCATAGTTGCCGTCCTTTTTTACCACGATACGCCCATCGGATACTGGGCGCGCCCATCCTTGGTTTCCTGTGATCATATCGTACATTACCGGTATAACCTCACGGCCCTGCATATTGAGATAACCGACATGGCTGTTGCGTAGCACAGGTAGTAGACCGCCTGATATCTTATTGGCATCAACTTTTTGATAACGTGATAAGTCGACAACTCTTTTGCCCTTGCTATCAATCAAAGCCACTGGCGCACCAAAATCTTTCTCTGCTAAAAAGTAACGACTACTAGCTGTACAGGAGACATTTTTGTAGTAGCTTTTGGGAAGCTTACAGCTGGCTGCTTGTGCGCTTGGTATCAAAAGTATAGCACTAGAGAGAACACCAATAGCAACGCTAAACTGCGATACTCTTAGGGAAGATTTAGAGGTTACATTTGACGGTATATTTGACAAAAAATGTCGGAGCATGAGCAAACCTAGGCAAATAGTATAGAGTGTTTGGTATAGCACATTGAGCGCTAGCCACATCATAAGGCATTAGACTAACAAATAGTCATGTGCACGCCAACGCCATTCCTGTAAGGATGTGACTCGATTATATAAGCGCTGTTGTATAAATATCAACACCGCCACATAGCGCATAAACTCTCAAATAGTTTATAAGTTCTTAAAAACTTGAACTTTTGGAAATTAATGCTCGTGAATGTCTGACTTTGTATCTGCCCTTTATTTAAGCACTTTCACTACCTATCGTAGTAATCTTTCTAAAACTAAAATAAATTTTGGTTTTACCATTTCATTTCTCGCCCAAAACCACGACAATATGCCTTTGGTCAACCGACATATGTGCCGGCTAAAATAATAATATAAGGACGATTTATGGCAATTGCTTCTTCACGCGCCGCCCCTATTGGATTGGTTATTGGTTGTATTATTTTTGGTTTGGGCAGTCTGATTGTCGCTCATGTCGATATCGGTGGCTGGGCGATGTCGTTTTGGCGACTGGCCATATCAGGTGTCGTATTTGCCATCTTAGCTAAAGTAATGGGACAACGAATACCTCAATCAAGGCGTGCTATTTTTTATGGTTTGTTATCAGGTGCCTTTTTGGGATTAGATTTGGCGCTTTGGCACGAGAGTATCTATGCCGTTGGTCCTGGTATCTCGACCCTACTCAACAGCTTACAGATCTTTTTCTTGGCTGCAATCGGGTTCTTATATTTCAATGAACGCCAATCTATCGTACAGATCATCAGTTTGTTTTTGGCGATGTTGGGCGTGGCCATGATTGGCAGTCCTGAGTTTGCGCATAATACAGCTGCTACTTGGGGCTTTGTTACTGGTATTGTTTCAGGCGCGATGCTGGCCGCATCAATGACCTTTATTCGTAAGACACACGATACCGAACCTGTACCGATCTTTATGCTGATGCAGCTGATCAGTATTGGCGGTGTTTTAGCGATGATCATACCAATGTTCGTATTTGATACTGGTCATATATTGCCCAATACATGGTCTGAGATTGGCTGGGTACTTGTCTACGGTACAGTGATGCAGTGCTTGGCATGGGGTCTGATTGCCTACTCGATTCCGAAGCTGTCTCTGGCACTGACTGGATTATTACTATTGACTGAACCTATCGCTGCTCTCGTGATTGATTACAGTTGGCTGGACAAACCTATCAATAGCTTACAATGGGGCGGCGCCTTATTGACTATGTTTGCCATTTATTTAGGATCACTAAAACCCAAGCCTCGCGCACTACGTCGTTATGGGTTTTTCTCAAAATTTTATAGGCGGGACTATAAGTAAAACTGCTTTTTTGACTGAATACGGTCAGCCAATAAAAAGCGCCCACACTATCAATAGTATGGGCGCTTTTTATTGGCATAATACATTATATTTTATTTAAGCATTTCAGATTTACTTATTATATAGTCTAATTATTTAGCCAATGATTGCTTAGTTGCTTTGGTCTCAGCGCTTTGGTTAAATAACGCATTTAATACGATAGCAGCCAAAGTAGCCGTACCAATACCGCCCAGATCAAAACCACCTAAGTGCAAGCTAAAGTTTCCCGTACCCATGATTATGGTCACTGCCGCGATAATGAGGTTGCTGTTTTTACTGAAGTCGATCTTGCTGTCTATCCATATTTTTATCCCCGCCACCGTGATAAGACCAAATACCACAATAGACGCACCGCCCAATAACGCAGCTGGTATCGTTTGGATAATCGCCCCAAACTTTGGTGATAGACCCAATATAATTGCAACGATACCTGCAACGACAAATATTGTTGTGCTATATACTTTGGTAACTGCCATCACACCAATATTTTCCGCATAAGTGGTTACCCCTGTACCACCAAATCCAGCCGAAAAAGTCGTGGCCAAACCATCCGCCAAAAACGCTCGACCCATATAAGGGGTGACACGAGCCTTAGTCATGCCTTCTACTGCCTTAAAATGCCCTAAATTTTCAGCTACCAAAATAAAGGCAACAGGAGCAATTAAAATAATAGCGCTCATCTCAAAACTTGGGGTATGAATACTGGGTAACCCCAACCATGAGGCAGCGGCGACCGTACTAAAATCAATTGGCGTACCAAACCCTAAGATATTGGTCATGACAAAATAAGCAAAATAGGACAGCACCAAACCTACCAGTAATAACAGACGACGTAACATGCCGCGCGTAAATATCGCTACACTGCTAATGAGTAATACCGTCAACGTGGCCATCCAAGCATCAAACTGATTGGCAGAGACACCCTGAATGGTCACTGGTGCCAAATTCAGACCAATAATCATAACGATGGCACCAGTCACAATGGGCGGCATCAAACGCTCAATCCAGCCTGTACCCGTTTTCATCACCAGCAAACCAATTAGCGCATAAATAATACCGCAAGCCATGATGCCGCCTAGCGCGACATTCAAATTATCATTGAACCCTGCCCCTGCATAAGCGGTCACCGCAATGACGGGCCCAATAAACGCAAAGCTCGATCCCAAGTAACTTGGCATACGTCCACCAGTGATCATAAAGAACATCACCGTACAGATACCAGACATCAAGATAGCCAGGTTAGGATCAAACCCCATCAATAATGGCGCAAGTACGGTCGCACCAAACATTGCAAACGTATGCTGTATCCCTAGCAAGACACTCTTTGATGGTGGCAGATATTCATTAATACCAACTGGATCACGGTCTAAGTTACCTTTATAGGCTCGCCATGTCGGAAACCAGCGACCATTTTCAAAATCTGGATTGTGTGGGTAGTTTATGGCTGTTGAATCAATACCTGCAGCCTCTAATGCATTGTGAGCTGACTGATCTTGAGCGCTGTTCTCTGAAGCTGATGATGGATCTTTTTGTGATGGCATGCGCGCTTGTCCTATGTGAGCTGAGCTAAAGTAATAGGCTAAAATAACTAATGAGATAAAAACTGAATGAGGTTGATAGACTGACCAACAAAACCGCGTAAGTTACAGATGATTTAAATCGAAGAAACCTAACATCCCCTATCAATAATATGTCATCTTAATTCATTCATTTATGTTGTAATATGACAAACCAAAAGTATTATTTGGTATGATAGCCAAGTCTTGATAGCTGCATAAGGTTGAAAAGTGTTGTCAAAAACATACTTACCCTTTTGCACGCTAGCATACTCAGTAGCGATATTTACTTACAGGATGTTACATAGTCGTTGGCTCCGAGCATGATAGCGGAGTTTCAAAATAAATAAAAGTTATTATTCAGTCATCACTTGTACTCTTTCGTGTTAAACCTTTTATAGACAGTGTCTCGCATGCCCCTATTAATGGTGGCTGCGGGCGATAACCGTCTGTTATATTCTCAATAAAAGTGCTCAATGTAATCGTGAGGATTGCTAAGGCTCTTAAATTTTTCGGTAACTTATTATGATTAGTGTTTTTGATTTATTTAAAATCGGAATTGGTCCATCAAGCTCACATACTGTCGGGCCAATGGTAGCCGCCAACCTGTTTTTGGACTCATTAACCAAACAGATAGCATTGACTGCCGTTGCTAAGATAGAAATCGAGCTTTATGGCTCGCTGGCGGCAACAGGAAAAGGGCATGCCACAGATACGGCTATATTACTAGGATTACTAGGTCATACGCCAAGCACTATTGATACGCGTATGAGTAGCAGTTACTTGTCCCCTATTTTTTCTGACAAAATATTGAACATATCAGGTACTCACACCATTGCCTTTGATACAGAGCAGGATATTCATTGGTACGATGACACTGTATTGCCCTACCATCCTAACGCACTGACACTGCGTGCCATATCAAACGATGGCACTCGCTATCAACAGACCTACTATTCGATTGGGGGCGGCTTTGTTATCAATGAAGAAGATGCTACCGACCCAGACGAAGATCACGCCAGCCCAACCATCGATAGCGTGCCTTACCCGTTCAACAACGCAGCAGAACTTCTAGAGCAATGTCGTCAGCATGACTTGAGTATTAGCGAATTGGTACTGGCAAATGAGTGCCACTTCCATGATAAAACAGAGATATTTGCTTACTTAGATAGTATTTGGGAGGTCATGCAAGACTGTGTAAAGCAAGGCTGTGAAAATGGTGGTATCTTGCCAGGTGGCTTAGATGTTAAGCGCCGTGCACAAGATTTGCACGTACAACTGTGCGCTGAAAAAGATCAGCCTATCACCAAAACGGATAAACTCGCCGCTATGGATTGGGTAGACTTATACGCACTCGCCGTCAATGAAGAAAACGCCAATGGCGGTAAGGTCGTGACAGCACCAACCAACGGCGCCGCAGGTATTATTCCTGCCGTACTGCACTACTACCGTGACTTTTTGCCCAACTATAGCCAAGACGGCGTTCGTAAGTTCTTGCTGAACGCCACCGCTATCGGTAGTCTAATCAAACAAAATGCATCTATATCTGGTGCCGAGGTCGGCTGTCAAGGTGAAGTGGGCTCTGCTTGTGCGATGGCAGGATCTGCATTAGCAGAGATCATGGACGGCACACCAGCCAAATGCTTAAACGCCGCCGAAATCGGTATTGAACACAACCTAGGCCTAACCTGTGACCCTATTGGTGGTCTGGTACAAGTACCTTGTATCGAGCGTAATGCGATGGGTGCGGTCAAGGCGATTAATGCTGCACGCCTAGCTTGTAGAGGGAATGGTCAGCACTTTGTCTCTTTGGACAAGGCCATAGAAACCATGAAGCAGACAGGCGCAGATATGTCTGATAAATATAAAGAGACTGCACGTGGTGGGCTTGCTGTTTACGCTGATAACAGAATTCCTACTGCCACTCGCGGTGTTAGTGTTAACTACAGTCAATGCTAATCTGAGTTATTGGTTGTGCTAATAGTAGATAATAACTGAAAAAAGATACCGTACTAACAATAAAAAAAGACCTCTAAAAAATTAGAGGTCTTTTTTATGGATAGCATCATGACATCAAGTTCATAAAACTAAATCATGACGTTAAGTATTAGAATTACTCAGCAGTTTTTGAAACCACTTCATTTAGAATCCAAACAGGCTGCACCATGTTCGATCCTTCAGCAACGACTGCTTCTTGGCGTACATCTAGAACATAACGATAGTTTGGCTCATAAGTAAAGCCTTGAATGTTACCATTTAGAGTCGTGTAGTTTTTCTGATAGGTTTGACGATACTGTAAGCACTGTGACTCTACCATACTGCCATCTGTTGCAGTCAGATCACAAACTGCTTTGCGCGGTGCGATCTCAACTTCAAAACTTGGGATATTAACCACTTTTACATTCATAGGCTGCCCTTCAACAACCATCGTGCGCTCGTCATCCATGCTCATAGTAGAGCAACCAGAAAGGGCGAAAGTTGTCATCAATGCTGCGAGTGCTAGTTTTTTCATTGTGTGTTCCTCAAGTGAGTGGTAATAATTATTTATTGTGTGTCTAGATTTATTACTGAAACTATTTTTCTATGACAGCTATGTTGCTAATTAAGCGATAACAATCCAAGTATACTTTTTCACAAAGTCTCTTTTTATTATCGATATTATAAGTATCTTATAAACAGTGCCATTTATTTACTTAGGCAAGTATATGCTGCAAACCGACCTACTCTCTATGACTGCTTTGTAAACTAACGTCAGCTTTTGCAACTCATGTTAATAGTACGTATTAAATAACAGAGTGTTTTGATACTCGGCATACATTAGAATGCAAAAAGGATTAGAAACTAAAAAGGCCAAAGCAAGTATTGCTTTGGCCTTTTTTTAACGTATTCGAGAATTATTTTGGGTTAGAGTTGTTAGCTACGATAATCAGCATTGATCTTGACATAGTCGTAAGACAAATCACAGGTATAGACTGTGTCGCTAGCTTCACCACGAGCAAGATCAATATGAATAGTAATCTCAGCGCGGCTCATGACAGCTTTGCCCGCCTCTTCCGTATAGCTCGGCGCAACACCACCATTTTGGCAAATCATGACCTCATCTAAATATACATCAACTTGCTCAGTGTCTAGGTCGTCGATACCCGCATAACCAACTGCTGCTAGGATACGTCCCCAGTTTGCATCACTTGCAAAAAAGGCGGTTTTTACTAGCGGTGAATGCGCCACTGCGTAAGCCACATCGCAGCACTCTTGCGTGGTCTGACCGCCAGTTACCTTGACCGTCATGAACTTAGTCGCACCCTCACCATCACGTACAATCAACTGTGCCAGACGCACAAAGACTTGGGTCAATGCGTCAAAGATGGGCTGATAATGTGGATGTGCTGGACTATCAATAACATCTGAGCTGGCAGCCCCTGTTGCAATCAATACACAGCAGTCATTGGTTGAGGTATCACCATCGACGGTAATGCGATTAAAAGACTGCTCATTAATAGCGCTCAACATCTCTTGCAATAAGTCAGCGGCAATATTGGCGTCCGTTGCTACGTAGCCAAGCATGGTTGCCATATTTGGGCGTATCATGCCTGAGCCTTTTGACATACCAGTGATATGATAACTGGTACCTGACACATCAATCTTTTGGCTAGTAAGTTTAGGAATAGTATCTGTCGTTCGAATACCATTAGCGGCAGCCAGCCAGCTATCATCAGCTAAAGTTGCCAACGCATCATCTAAACCCGCAATGACTGCATCACTATTTAACGGCTCGCCAATCACACCAGTAGAAAACGGCAATATCGCATGATTATCTACGCCTGCTTTATCAGCTAAGGCTGTACAGATGTCAACGGCGCGGCGTTTGCCATCAGCGCCTGTACCTGCATTCGCATTACCAGTATTCGTGACTAAATAACGAGGAGTGGACTTGGCAAAGTGCTCACGTAATATGCGTACAGGTGCGGCACAAAATGTATTTTTGGTCGTGACAACTGCCGTGGTCGCTTGTTCCGCAATTTCTATGACAACCAAGTCATCACGGTTTTTGTAGCGCACGCCTGCTGCGGTCGCACTGAGTCTAATGCCGTCAATCGGATAGATGGTATCAGGTACTGCTACGTTTCCAACAGCCATAATAAAATCCTTACTTTTTAATTGTTATCGTTGTTTTTAAGGGTAACGTAATAAACACTATAGGCATATTACGGTTTTTTTAGATCAAATGCCGACCAAATTGGTGCGTGGTCAGAGGGTTTTTCCATAGCGCGTAGCTCATAGCTGATTCCAGCATCGATACACTCACTAATAAGATCAGATGTGCATAGAATATGATCAATACGTAAACCGCGCTTAGGCTCATCATTAAAACCGCGACTGCGGTAATCAAACCAGCTATATAACTCTGTGCTCTCGGGATAATGCAAACGGTATGTATCAGTCAATTCACGTGACATCAATGCTGAATACCACTCACGCTCTTCTGGCAAAAACGAGGTCTTTCTATTTTTCAGCCAGCGCTTTGCATTAACCTCACCGATACCAATATCAATGTCTTCTGGTGCAATGTTCATATCACCCATTACAATGAGTGAGCGACCTTCTGCCTTTAGCGTATCAATATAAGCCATCAAATTGGCATAATAAGCGCGCTTCATCGGAAACTTGGTCGGATGATCTTGACTCTCTCCTTGTGGAAAATAGCCATTGAGCACATCTATCTCACGTCCTTCGATCTCATAGCGCGCATGGATAAAACGCTTTTGCGCCTCTACATCTTCACCAGGAAAACCTTTTTGTACAAATATAGGGGCAGTTTTCGATAGTAGTGCCACACCATAATGTCCTTTTTGCCCAAAATACTCTACGTGATAGCCCAAGCCTTCTATATTATCAAGTGGAAACTGATCATCATGAACTTTGGTCTCTTGTAGACCCATGACATCAGGATCGATTACTTCGCGCACCGCCTCAAGCTGATGCTGGCGAGCACGGATACCATTAATATTAAAACTGACAAAACGGGTCATAAATTGTCCTATACTGATTGGTTAAAATACGATGCTAATAAAAACGAATGCGCTATAAATGTCTATGATAACAGACCTCGTCTGTTCGAGCAGTTGCATGGCCTTATATCTTAAGCTAGAGTAGCTCTTATTATAATAATATAATAGACGCTTTTTTATTGGCACAAACATATATAGCGTCTTCATCAAACAATACTTATTAAAATACTGAGCACTATTATGACAATGACTGATCAAAAAAATAAAAATGCAGCCCTTAATAACACAGCCCCTAATAACAATATCGAACCACTGTTTGCTAAAGACTATAACGTCTACATCAACCACACTGATGCTGGCGGTATAGTTTATCACGCCAACCACCTAGTATTTTTTGAAAACTGTCGCCGCGATTGGTTTACCAAGCTGGGTCTTAATGGTTATTTTTTGCAGACTGATGATGGTGATGTACAGCATTTTGTCGTGAGTCAGGCAGATTTACAATACAAAAGAGCCATTCTCTTAGATGAAATCATCAGTGTCCGTATCGATAAAGTAGAGCTAAAACCTGCCAGCATGATATTTTATCAAAGCATTCATCGAACCCTATCTGATGATGACACTGCCAAAACAACCCGTAGTCAGCTATTAAGCAGCACCAAGATCGTCATCGCCTGTGTACAGAATCTTGTCAAACCAGAGCCAATGGCCAATGAGCAAACAGACAATAACAAAACTGACACGACAGTGAATACAACACCAATGCGCCCTATTCGTGTACCAAAACAACTGCGCGATAGTATTGGGCAAGCGATTAGCGTGCAAATGAATGGACACCAATAGTACTTTATGAGTATAGATACTAGTAAGCCCTTACTTACATTTGACACTCTTTGGGTATGTGGCAGACGAGCAGTCAGCATGTCTGATAATGAAGCTACAACAGGCACACGAACAAATGCTTTTGCTCTGCAAAAAATATATCAGAACTGGTCAGATAAGCTAAAGAACAATACGACGCCCGATGACCGGTCGACCCATAACAGCGCACTAATCAATGGCGCAAGTGGCGAACTACATTCAGGTCAAATAACTGTTTTGACAGGAGCTTCTGGTAGTGGGAAATCCGTATTGTTACGCGTACTTGCAGGCTTACTGCCAATGAGTGCTGGTGATATTCTCTTACAGAGTAACAGCGCGTCTTGTAGCAGTGACAGTATTGAAGTCATTGAGCCTACAGAATGGCGCAAACAAGTTGCTTTACTTGCTCAGCACCCGCAACTGATGGAAGGTCGTGTCCTTGACAACCTAAAGATGCCTTATCAACTACAAGCACATCAGTCTCAAAGCTTTGATATCGACTGGCATGTTGCCCAGCTTGAGACGCTCAATAGAAATGCAGAGTTTTTGCAGCAAGAGGCCTATCATCTATCTGGTGGTGAGCGTCAACTCGTCAATACGTTGCGTCTATTACAACTGAATCCAAGAGTATTATTACTAGATGAACCAACAGCTGCACTGGATGTTGATACCTCAGCACAATTGGTAACTCTGCTGATGAGCTGGTTACAGGCCAATAAACAGCGCACATTATTATGGGTCACTCACGATACTAAAGACATCATGCCGCTGGCCAATAGACATTGGCAAATGCAGGCGGGTGTCTTAACTGAGATATCTTGAGACAATTATCCAACGCTAGATAAGCAGTTTAATCCCCCTTGCCCCCACTTTTTTACTCGTTTATTTTTTCGTATCTAGAGTTGATCCAATTTAAGACTGCTACAAGACAACCGAGTACAGATATATATGTCATACTTTAAGCGAGGTTAACGCTGTAGCTCTTTTATAGTGGATTAACAATATAATGAGCACCTATGATTGGTACAGATGACATGCAAGTATTACTAACTTATGGTGATATCGCTCTTGCCAGCGGTCTAATTATTATCGTGCTTTTGGTGTCATGGCAGCTGCGCTTAAAACTGACAAAGACACTCTTAATCGCGGCTGTCCGTACCATCGTGCAGTTGAGCTTTATTGGTCTGATCCTGGCGTGGATTTTTGCACGTGAACAATGGTATGAAGTTTTGCTGATTTTGACCATCATGACGCTTATTGCCGGCAGTGCTGCAAAAAATCGTGTTAAACGCAGCTATAAGGGTTTACTAACTGACACCTTATTAGCAGTGAGCACCTCGGCTGTGCTCGTTACCGCGATAGCTATTGTGGTTATTTTAGGGGTTCAGCCTTGGTATACACCGCAATTCATCATTCCTGTACTAGGTTTGATACTGGGCAATTCTTTGACGGCTATCTCGTTGACCAGCAACCAGTTGATTGAAGCTTTTCACGAGCAGCAAGGGCGTATTGAGATGATGCTCAGCCTTTCTGCGAAGCCATTTGAGGCAGTACATGAACAGATACGCGCAGCAATAACCAATGGTATGACCCCAACACTGAATTCTATGCTAGTCGTCGGTATTGTCAGCTTGCCAGGTATGATGACCGGTCAGATACTGGCAGGTGCTGATCCTACACAGGCTGTTCGCTATCAGATTGTCACTATGTTTTTGATCTGTGCAAGTAGCACGCTTGGTTGTACTATCAGTGCTTTATTGATTTATCGACGCTTTTTTAATAAGCGCAAGCAATTTATGCTCCCCCAGTAGCTTCCTCTTTCTCTCCTCTCTATGAATTAACGATCAGACTTCACCGCTCTAAAGCGTTTATAATATCGTCGAGTAGTACTGGCTCCGTGACAAATCTCATCGTGAGGCCGATTTATAGAATAGTCACTTCCTATTCGCACATCCATTGTGATAAAAAAGCACCTCTCATATCTGCCAGATACTTGTACGTCATATATTTTTCAGTTTTTTTAGCTTTATGTATAGACTGCTCAGTTTTGCTTTCTGTTGTTGTTTTCAACGCTATTCATGCTAATGTATTGCTTAAATGTATCGTTTTTTTGATACCTGAGTTGCAAAGAGCAGATAATACTTACCTGAAATATCTATAATTTCTCTTAGGTGATTATCTACTCGTTCAACGTTACTTAATTAATTAGCCAATTGCTTTGGTAATTAAGAAGCATTGAACAACAGCAACACAAGTGAGTAGCCAGTCGATAGACAAGGACGTTGTCGAACACAGCAGAAGATAAAGTAGGTTACTGCTGTTTTGTTATATTTACGTGCAGATGGCTGCTTTCTTACAACACTTTAACCCATCCTAAATTGCAAGGACGCTGACCATGATGCCGAACAAACCTTGGCTTTCTCAATATCCCGCAGGTGTACCAAAAACTATTGATCCTGATAGATACAGTAGCATTATGGAGCTGTACGAAGAGTGTTTTGACCGGTTTCGCGGTCATCCGATGAGCATCTGCATGGGTGTGACCCATACCTATAATGACGTCGACAAAGCATCACTGGCAGTAGCAGCATGGCTACAAGAGCAAGGTTTACCCAAAGGTAGTGTCGTGGCACTTATGATGCCAAACGTACCCCAATACTTACCCACAATGATCGGTATCCTGCGTGCAGGTTACATTTGCACCCCTGTCAACCCGCTATATACTGGAAGAGAGCTACGACATCAGCTTAATGACTCTGGTGCACAAGCAATATTTGTGGTCGATAACTTTGCTCAGGCGCTTGAGCAAGTCATTGAAGAGACCTCTATCAAACGTATTATCTTATCGAAAATGGGCGATATGATGGGACTAAAGGGTATTTTAGTGAATACCATTATCCGTCAGGTCAAACGCTTAGTTCCTAAGTACAACCTCAACGACCCTAAATATCATGTCACCAAATTTCCTGACGTATTGAAGAAAGGTAAAAACCTACCTTTCCAGCAGCCAAAAATGTCGTTAGACCAAAAAGCATTCTTACAATATACAGGTGGTACCACAGGGCTTTCTAAAGGTGCTATTTTATCGCAGCGCAATGTTGTGGCAGCGGCAATGCAATCAGAAGCATGGACACGACCTATCACCTCGGAGATCAATGAGGTATATATTAATATGGTTATGGCGCTACCGCTGTATCATATTTTTGCTTTTATGCTTAGTCTACTGGGTATGCGCTCAGGTTATACCTTCGTATTGGTACCCAATCCGCGTGATATTCCTGGGTTTGTCAAAACCTTATCAAAACAACCGTTTCATATCTTCCCCGCCGTCAACACTCTCTTTAAAGGGCTATTAGATAATCCAAACTTTAAAGACTTAAACTTTAGCTCGCTTCGTATTTCACAGGCTGGCGGCATGGCTGCAACCGAGCAAACTGCCAAACGTTGGCTAGAGGTGACTGGCTGCGCAATGATTGAAGGTTGGGGTATGACGGAAGGTGTCGCCGTCGGTACAGCGAACGTGATTACAAACCGTGAGTTTAATGGCACCATTGGCGTGCCTGCCCCTGGCGTAGATGTCATTATTATCGACGAAGAAGGCAATCAGGTAAAACTGAACGAAGGCGGCGAATTATGTATCAAAGGGCCTAATGTAACTTCTGGATATCTAAACCGAGACAGTAGTGGTGATTTTACTAGTGACGGTTACTTCCGTACTGGAGACATCGTTAGTATGGATGATAAGGGCTATATCAAACTATTAGATCGTAAAAAGGACATGATCTTGGTATCAGGATTTAATGTGTTCCCAAATGAGATCGAATCTGTCATGCTCGACTGTGATGGTATCCTTGACTGTGCAGTAATCGGTATTCCTGATAGCCATCAGGGTGAGGCTGTCAAAATATACGTGGTTCCTGAAGACAACAATGTGACTAAAGAAATTATCAAAGATTTTGCACTAGACAACCTAACTGGCTATAAATGTCCGCGTCATATTGAGTTTGTCAGCGAATTGCCGAAAAGTAATGTCGGTAAAGTACTACGTCAAAAACTACGTGAAAAACATAATGCTGAGCACCCTCAGCTATAAGTGGTCTATATTGATCCCGAACATCATGTCATATTAATTCATGATTTCAGAAAAAAAGCCTCACATTAAATGCGGGGCTTTTTTCGTAGTGATTTTTTATATACAAGAACTTATAATGCTGTAACAGCTCTACGATGCTGTTGATTTCTGGCTCGTATTAATTTTTAGGCTTTCAGATCTCAACAATAATTTTATCCATTCAAAATAACCACTTATCTTCTTTAGCTTGCAACATATTTTTTTTGTTATATCAAACTCAAATATAAACTATTAAGTTCTTGTATAGCAATAACAAAATTAGTTGTAGTTGTGTTAATGTAATGCCGCAATGTGTCACTATGCTTTCTATCGATTTAATTTGATTCTAAGCTAAAAACAGGACAAATTATTGCTACCGCTCTAAATGAATGTTTTGATTGTAGAATCAGTAACCAGTCGTTTAATCTACTCAGATGTCTGTTGTTCGAACGGCTTACTCTTAGTAGTTAAATAAAACTTTATAAAGGCCTCTGTACGTTAGCAGTATGTGAAAACAAAGGATAGCACTCGACAATGCACTGCTTATAAGGCAGTGACTTATATTGTTGACATGGATGTGACTACTTCTCTATAGAACCTTAGCTTATTTTAATTTAAGGACGCTTGGCATGACAGTAGATAAACCTTGGCTTGCTCAATACCCAGACAATGTACCCAAGACCATTAATCCTGACCAATATGAAAGCCTCATAGAGCTATATGAAGAGTGCTTTAACCGTTTTCGTATGCATCCTATGACTATTTGTATGGGTGTTACTCATACTTATGGTGACGTTGATAAGGCATCACTTGCAGTGGCGGCATGGTTACAAGCTCAAGGCTTACCTAAAGGCAGCGTCGTGGCACTCATGATGCCAAACGTCCCACAATATTTACCAATCATGATTGGTATCTTACGCGCAGGTTACGTCTGTACCCCGATCAACCCACTATATACTGGCCGTGAGCTGCGTCATCAATTAAACGACTCTGGTGCTCAAGTTATTTTTGTCGTTGACAACTTCGCTCAAGCGCTAGAGCAAGTCATTGAAGAGACTAATATCAAGCGTATTGTCCTCTCAAAAATGGGCGATATGATGGGCTTGAAAGGTATTTTGGTAAATACCGTTATCCGTCAGGTGAAACGCTTAGTACCTAAATACAACCTTAACGATCCTAAGTACCATGTTACCAAATTTCCTGAAGTGCTTAAGAAAGGTAAGAACCTCCCTATTCAAGCACCTAAAGCCACCATGCAGCAGAAAGCTATTTTGCAATATACTGGTGGAACAACAGGGTTATCTAAAGGTGCCGTGCTGACTCAGCGTAACGTCGTCGCTGCTGCTATGCAATCAGAAGCATGGTATCGTCCTGTTACCTCGGATATCAACGAGGTATATATCAATATGGTAATGGCATTGCCGCTATATCATATTTTTGCATTCATGCTTAGCTTGCTTGGTATGCGTTCAGGTTATACCTTTGTGCTGATACCTAACCCACGTGATATGCCAGGGTTTATCAAAACCTTGTCAAAACAACCGTTCCATATTTTCCCTGCTGTAAACACTTTGTTTAAAGGTTTACTTGATCAGCCAAATTTCAAAGATTTGGACTTTAGCTCATTGCGTATCACGCAAGCCGGTGGTATGGCGGCAACCGAGCAAACAGCAGCCCGTTGGTTAGAGGTGACTGGTTGCCCTATGGTCGAGGGCTGGGGTATGACAGAAGGGGTTGCTGGCGGTACCGCCAACGTCATTACTGATCGTAAGTTCAACGGTACAATCGGCATACCAGTTCCTAGTGTCGATATCATCGTCGTCGACGAAAATGGTGAACGTGTCGCCATGCATGAGGCAGGTGAGATGTGCATCAAAGGCCCAAACGTCATGTCAGGCTATTTCAATCGAGACAATACCAATGATTTCACAAGCGATGGTTACTTCCGTACTGGCGATATTGTGAGCATGGATGAAAAAGGCTACTTCACTTTACTAGACCGTAAAAAAGATATGATTTTGGTGTCAGGATTCAATGTATTTCCAAATGAGATTGAAGCGGTCATGCTTGATTATGATGGTATTCTTGACTGTGCCGTGATTGGTATTCCTGATGAAAACCAGGGTGAAGCCGTCAAAATCTATATCATACCTGCAGACAATAATGTCACTAAAGAGGACATTAAAGAGTTTGCATTGGATAATTTGACCGGTTACAAATGCCCGCGTCATATTGAGTTTGTCAGTGAACTACCAAAAAGCAATGTGGGTAAAGTACTACGTCAAAAGCTGCGTGAGCAGCATATTGCAGACAACCCACAAACACTATAGTACTCATACTATGATTTTTGGATAAGTACAAAACAGCCCACTATCATAATAGTGGGCTGTTTTGTTTGTCATATCTAGTATTTTGTCATTTTTCTCTACTAGCTTAATTTACTCATTACTTGCAATGGCAAATGTTTCATCGCATGACTGACCATTGACCACGGTAGACTTGGTACACAGGCTTCATCTACTTCCGCTTCAATCGCTGCCACAATCGCTTTGGTACCAGTATCTGCATCGACCTCGAATGGCAATGGCTTGGAGCCCTCGTTGATCTCTGTACGGATATACCCTGGATAGATAGTAGATACTTTGATGGGCAATTTAGTCAATAGCATATCCGCGCGAATACCTTCTGCTAAGTGAGCCAAGCCAGCCTTGCTCGCGCCATAGGTAGTTAGATGTCTAGGCAGTCCGCGCATGGCTGACATACTTGATATCACTACTAAGTGTCCACTGTTTTGGGCACGAAAGATGCTCATTGCCGCTTCACATTGTGCCAATGCTGCCACAAAGTTGATATCTGCGGTACGGCGATTGGTCTCAAAATGCCCTTGACCAATTCGGCGACTGTCACCAATGCCAGCATTGACTACTACGCGCTCAATACTACCGAAGTCCTCTGTAAAAGCCGCAAATACTTGGAAAATCGCATCATAGTCACTGACATCTAAAGCACGATACTCAATACGGATATCAGGGTATTGCGCCGTTAGCTCTGACTTTAGCTGCTCTAAACGATCCGTACGGCGCGCACATATTGCCAGGTTATACCCTAATTTGGCAAAAAGTCTCGCCATCCCCTCGCCTAAACCTGAGCTTGCCCCTGTGATAAGTACCGTTTTACCCTTGCCTACTTGCTGCCTGTTCAGACCTTTTAAGTAACGTGCAGGTTGAACTGCACCGACTAACTGGTTTTTACTATTGCGGGCACTTTTGGCAACCAAATTTATCAATTTATTTTGCATATACAGTCCTTTGAATATCAGTAATGAATAGCGTTAACGTCATGTCCGCTTGTATCAGTGCATCTTATCAGCACAGACGGTGTACTTCACGCACAAACAATGTACTTCATTTAGGTATACACAACATTGTATCACTAACAAGTTTATCGCCATGTCACAAACGGCTTGCCTTCAGAGAATAAATGGCTATATTCATTTAAAGACAGCAAGCGAGTACTCTGTTTTTTTAGAGTGATCGATGTCACACCTGTATTAACCAAGCTTTTATTCAACTGGTAGGCTGTCTGGCTACCTTGACGTAACAACTGCGCAGTGATTGCAGCAATAACACCGCCTGACGTAAATACAAGTACTGTACTGTCCTGATCTAAGCTCATATTTGCTATTTTTGTACGTACTTGCTCAAGCGCTTGCTGCGCACGCTCACTAAACTGTGGCCAACTTTCAACATAATCTTGATCATTGTTACCACCGTGCCAGCGCTGCATTGCCTGATCGAATAATTCTGCCAGTCGCGTGGCTGGTGATTCCGCTTTAGCAATTTCAGCTGAGATATCGGCTCGATTACTGAGTCCGTCAGTTGACTTAATAAAGACGTCCTTGTGATTAAACTCATCGAGTTGTGGCACGATATAGCTATTGGGCTGATCAAAATCGATTGCTGGCATCGTAGGTTTGCCATCGCCATTATTGGTACAAACAAAGGGCTGATAGCCCTCCCAAAAATGGCGTGCTGAATCTTGCTGGCGAACCAAATTACCAGTGAATATTGCATCTATACGGCGCTGCGTTGCAGCGTAGTGCTGACCTAGCATTTTTGCTTGAATACTACCTAACTCTGAGAGTTGATCGTAGTTTTCTTGACCGAAAGAAGCCTGGCCGTGACGGGCTAAAAGTATGGTTGTCATAACTTACTACCTTTTATCATATTTACCAAAGTACAGTTTATTCAGGAGTGTGAGATGATTTTGCAAAATACCCCTTTGGTAAAATACTTTTAACAACCTTCTGTACAGGGCTTGGCAGCTGCTCGATGGTAGCAGCGTCTACCCCTCTGTCTTCTAAATGCGGCTGAACGTGTGTATTGAACAGCGCTTCGCCTTCATATTGCGCAATCAGTTTGAGACATTTGGCGTGCATGACGTGTATAGCAAGCCATGCATTTTTGAATGCTGGATTGGTGGTTTGTTTGTGATAGTAGCGATAGTAGATTTGCTGAATAATACCTGATAGACGGAATAGACCGAATACTTCATAAAAGGTCCAGTTATCTATCTTGAGTCCAGATTTTTCTAGATAATAAGCAACTACTTCATCACGCGTCATCATGCCTTCTAAGTGAGTTGGCTGGCGACGGAACTGCTGCATAACAATATTGTCATCTTCTTCAATCCAGTAGGCCAATGCACTACCCAAATCCATTAATGGATCGCCAAGGGTTGCCATCTCCCAATCAAGTACACCAATCACCTTGGTCGGCTCATCCGCATCGAGTATGACATTGTCAAAACGCCAGTCATTGTGAATAATGCACGTTTTGCTATCCGCAGGTGTGTGTTTTTTAAGCCACTGTCTGACCAATGCAAAGCTCGGTACGTTAGGTGTTTTTGCTTTGACGTAACGTTTATCCCAGCCACTAATTTGGCGCTCGCAATAACCATCACCGCGTCCTAAATCGACCAAATCAGGATGCTCTGTATAGTCTATCTGGTGTAGCTCTACCAACGCATCTAAAACATTGGTACAAAGCAGACGAGTTTGGGCAGGATCCAGCTCAACGCCTTTTGGTAAGTTGGCTCGAGGAATGATACCTTCCATACGCTCCATCACATAGAAATCAGCACCAATGACAGCTTCATCAGTGCATAATGCAACCATTTCAGGTACATAAGGATAAGCGTCTTTCAATGCCTTTTGAACTGTATGCTCACGTACCATATCATGAGCAGATTTTGCTTTGGTACCTTTTGGTGGACGGCGTAAGATAAGATCCTGGTTTTTACCTTCACCTTCATATTGTAATCGATACGTCCAGTTTGACGCTCCGCCAGAGAACTGAGTAACTTTAGGCTCGCCTACGACATCGACACCCTGACTGCGAAGCCATTCGCTCGCTGCTGTAGCATCAAGCTCTTCACCTTCACGTACGGCACCGCCTTTATCAAGTACTTTACTATCAGTTGCCATGAGACATTCCTTATCGTGTGATCATGTATTTTTATAGCCAGTAGTCAACTATTTAATAGCAATGAGCTACTGTTAGTGATGAAAAATTCACTACTAAATCGTTAATAGTGAATTTTCAATTTTTTTATTTTCGGCAATAGTGGTATGAGCAACTTTAGGTTTACTCACACCTATTGATGAGTCTTAAGCTTTGTCAGATTTAGAACGACTAAAACCTTGACGCTTTAGCTCTAGCTTGGCGATCATCGTTTGGTGTACTTCATCAGGGCCATCTGCGAGGCGTAATACACGAGCTTGGGCATAGAACCCTGGTAGCATCGTGTCTTGACATACACCCATGCCGCCATGAATTTGAATCGCCATGTCGACCACTTCTTGTAGTACAGTTGGCGCGACTACTTTAATAGCAGAGATTTCAGTCAATGCCGCTTTGGTACCTTGGGCGTCCATTTTTTGCGCCGCGTAAAGGGTTAATAAGCGTGCTTGATCAATCTTGATACGGGCATCGCTGATACGCTCAAAGTTGCCGCCCAATTGTAGTAATGGCTTACCAAAAGCGGTACGTGACATACCGCGCTTAACAGCCAATTCTAGTGATTTTTCAGCCGCACCGATACAACGCATGCAATGGTGAATACGACCTGGTCCTAGGCGGCCTTGTGCAATCTCAAAACCTTTACCTGGTCCACCGATAAAGTGACTGACTGGCACACGTACATTCTCAAAGCTAATTTCACCATGACCATGCGGCGCATCATAATCACCGAATACTTTGAGCATGCGCTTGATCTTAACACCCGCAGTATTGACTGGAACTAATACCATCGAATGCTGATGATGGCGACCGGCAGTTTCGTCAGCGGTATATGCCATAACAATCAAGATATCAACTGCAGGATCACCAAGACCCGATGACCACCATTTACTACCGTTGATAACGATTTCATCACCATCAACCACAGCAGTGGCTTGCATATTGGTGGCATCACTTGACGCCACATCAGGCTCAGTCATACAAAAGACAGAACGTGTCTCACCTTCTAACAACGGCGTGAGCCATTTGTCTTGCTGCTCTTGTGTACCATAACGCCATAGTAGCTCCATGTTACCGCTATCAGGCGCATTGCAGTTAAATACATGTGGCGCAAGCAAACTACGACCAGTCAGCTCTGCAATAGGCGCATAATCAGTAACCGAAAGACCTGCACCTAAAGTATCATCTGGCAAGAACAGGTTCCACAATCCTTCCTCACGCGCTTGTTTGCGTAAGTTTTCATAGGCTTCTGGCCATTCCCAGTTCTCCCAGTTACCGTCAGGGTTTTTCTTATGACACTCTTCCCAGAACTGGGCTTCGATGGGTTCAATATGCGTTTCAATGAACGCTTTGACTTTGGCATGCATGGCTTGACCATGTTCTGTTGCGGTAAACATTAAATTGTCGTTAGACATAAATGACTTCCTTTTCTTTATTGATTGTCTAAATCGAGTTTTGATAAAAAGCGCTGTTAGACCTTTAGCGCAAGCTTTAGTGTACGGACGTATACTGTTTTTAGTATGCTACATTTATAACACAGCAATTATGAATAAACAGCAAAAAGGCGCGACCAGCTAGGACACGCCTTTTACAAAATACAAACAATGCGTAGTTAAGAGTAAAGCGACTAAAACACTAACTATTAGACATCATAATGATATCTAACACTATTTTAAGATATTCAGACGACTATTTAACTCAAAACGTGCTAATGCATCCGGTAATTTATCCACTGCAATGCTAAGGGTTGCTTCGGCAGCTTGCGCCAGACCCAGCTTCTCTGCAAGCGTTGGCTTTTGGCGTGAATGCAATGAATACACTTCACTGTTTTCCATACGCTCCAAAATATAGCTATCAGAGGTCTGCAAGCTATCAACGAGGTTGAGCTTCAACGCGTCTTCGCCATACCAGTGCTCACCTGTGGCTACTTTGGCAACATCCAACTCTGGGCGGTAAGCATTAACGAAATGCTTAAATAGCTCGTGCGTCTGCTCTAGCTCTTCTTGATACTTAGCACGATCTTCGGCGTCGTTTTCTCCAAACACAGTCACCGTACGTTTGTAGTCGCCAGCGGTAAACATTTCATAATCGACGTCGTGATTTTTGAGCCATTTGTGGAAATTTGGCAATTGTGATACCACGCCGATTGAGCCAATAATCGCAAATGGTGCGGCCACAACATTGTCTGCCACACACGCCATCATATAGCCACCGCTCGCTGCCACTTTATCAACACATACTGTCAGCTTTAGACCGGCGTCCTTTAAGCGCACCAATTGCGCGGCTGCTAGACCATAACCATGCACCAAACCGCCGCCTGACTCAAGACGTACGATCACTTCATCGCCTTTATTAGCTGTACTGATAAGGGTACTAATTTCTTCACGTAAATGATTGACGGCAGTGGCTTTGATGTCACCGTCAAAGTCAAGTACAAAAACTTGTGACGCAGTGTCAGTATTTTTTTTCTGCTTTTTGCTTTTTGTCTTTAGGGCTTGCTTGGCTTTTTTTGCCATTGCTTTTTTGAATGCTTTAAGCGCGGCTTTGCCCTGGGTCGCTTCCATCAAATCTTCGCGACGCTGTTTTTGGGCTTCATTTAGATGTCTTACTTTTAGCTCAACCGGGTTTTTAGGGGGATGAAATAGCATGATTACAAATCCTCAAGTCAGTAGATATATCAATATAGATGTTTTTATTCAGGTGCGGTTGATATGCGCACGCTTGTTGGTGTTTTCAAGCAAAATGACAATATTTAACCTAATCTAGATATCGCTCAATGAATACAGCCGATACCAGTGCATGGCTGCACTTTGATTGAACTCAGCTGGTTGTATAACAAGGGCATATTAGGCATAATATGCGTTTATATCAAATTTTCTGCAGCCAACGTGATGACCCTTTGTCTTGATCGCGTTGTTTGTGTGTTTTTTTTGCAAATCGCTTGAAACGCACAGCAATGGCTGCATTACTGTATTTCGAATTGGGCTGATAACTGGATAACTATATTATGACGCAAAGCACTATGACGCATAGCGAATACCGAGACGAATATTGCGGAGCCGTAACTGAGAGCTTACTTGAGCAAACCATTAGCATCGTGGGCTGGGTACATCGTCGTCGCGATCACGGTGGTGTGATTTTCTTAGACATGCGTGACCGCGCTGGTATCTTGCAGGTCGTGGTCGACCCTGACACACCAGAAGCTTTCGCAACCGCTGATGCGGTACGTCCTGAATACGTACTAAAAATCACTGGCCGCGTACGTCGTCGTTATGAAGGTACTGAAAATAATAATATGACCAGTGGCCAGATCGAGCTATTGTGCAAAGAAATTGAAGTATTGGCTAAATCTGAAACACCGCCATTCCCATTGAATGACGAAAAAACCACGGTATCAGAAGACTTGCGTCTAAAGTATCGGTATCTTGATATGCGTCGTCCGCAAATGCAAGAGCGTATGGTGTTCCGTGCCAAGGCAACTTCAGCAATTCGTCGCTATTTAGACGATCATGGTTTCTTGGATGTCGAGACGCCTATTTTGACTCGTGCAACGCCTGAAGGTGCGCGTGATTATCTCGTACCATCACGTACGCGTCCTGGTAACTTCTTTGCCCTGCCGCAGTCACCACAGCTATTTAAGCAATTATTAATGGTGTCAGGTTTTGACCGTTATTATCAAATCGCTAAATGCTTCCGTGATGAAGACTTACGTGCTGATCGTCAGCCTGAATTTACTCAGGTGGATATCGAGACGTCTTTCTTAAACGAAGAAGAGATCATGAACATCAACGAAGGTCTGATCAAGCATTTGTTCAAGACCATGATGGACGTTGAGTTTGAGCAGTTCCCTCGCATGACTTATGCTGAAGCAATGCGCGACTATGCATCAGACAAGCCTGATTTACGTATTCCATTGAAACTGGTCGACGTTGCAGACTTGATGAAAGACGTTGATTTTAAGGTATTTGCTGGCCCTGCTAACGATCCTAAAGGTCGCGTTGCTGCCCTACGTATACCTGGCGGTGCTTCATTGAGCCGTAAGCAAATCGATGCTTATACTAAGTTTGTTGGTATCTATGGCGCACGCGGTTTGGCTTATATCAAAGTCAATGATGCAAGTAGCATCAACAATGGCGTAGATAAAGAGTCTGGCCTACAGTCTCCGATCATCAAAAACATGACTGATGATGTGCTTGTTAGTCTAATTGAGCGTACTGCTGCAGAAGATGGCGATATTATCTTCTTTGGTGCAGATAAAGCCAGTGTCGTAAATGACGCAATCGGCGCATTACGCCAAAAAATCGGTCTAGACCTTGAAATGGTAACTTGTGAGTGGGCGCCGCTTTGGGTGACTGACTTCCCAATGTTTGAGGAAACTGACAACGGTCAATGGACATCAATGCATCATCCATTTACTAAGCCTAAAGGCTCAGTTGAAGAGTTGAAAAACAACCCAGAAGCTGCGCTTTCTATCGCTTATGACATGGTATTGAATGGTACAGAAGTTGGCGGTGGTAGCTTGCGTATCAATACTTACGATATGCAGCAAGCTGTCCTTGATGCTTTAGGTATCGGCGAGCAAGAAGCAGAAGACAAATTTGGCTTCTTACTTGATGCATTGAAATTCGGTGCGCCGCCGCATGGTGGCTTGGCTTTCGGTTTGGATCGCTTGATTATGCTTATGGTAGGTGCAGACTCTATCCGTGATGTGATTGCCTTCCCAAAAACCAAAACTGCTGAGTGCCCATTGACCCAAGCACCTGCTGAAGTTGATAGCAAACAGTTACGTGATCTTGGTATCCGTGTGCGTGAAAAAGCACAGGCTGATGCCAACAAACCTGCTCAATAAAACCTTTGATGATGCGTAGTTGCTATCTACCGTGCTTGTTACGTGATTCATTGCCATGTGAGTGGTTATGAATCCGTATCATATTTTCAAATTCGTGCCACTGTCTGTACTGCAGATGCTGGCACGTTTTGTCGCTTGGGTTATCGTTAAGATACCTAATCTAAGTATCATGCGCACCATTCGTATCAATATGGCGCTGATTACTGGTACCTTGTCTGAGCAGCAAAAGCGCGCACTAACTAAAGACATCATCTACCATCAATGTTTGACCAGTATCGAATCTATCAAAAGCTGGGCGATGCCACCTGAATGGAGCATTGCTCAGATTCGTGACGTCCATAATAAAGACATTCTATTAGAAGGGCTTGCCAATCCCAATGGCATGCTTGCCATCGTACCCCATCTTGGTACCTGGGAGATGATGAACGCCTGGCTCAATCAGTTTGGTTCGCCAACTATTATGTATAAGCCTGTAGACGGCAGATTCGCTAATGAGTTTATCCTGCAAGGTCGTGCGCGTCTTAATGCCACGTTGGTACCTACCGATGGTAGCGGCGTAAAAGCCGTCTTTAAAACCCTCAAGCAAGGGGGCTTTAGTATTGTACTGCCAGACCATGTCCCAGATCCCTCAGGCGGCGTTGTCGTGCCCTTCTTTGGTGTCAAAACATTAACCAGCACCCTTGCCTCAAAATTGGCGAGCAAAACCAAATGCGCCTTAGTTGGTCTCGCATGTATTCGTCGTACTGATGGACGCGGTTTTGATATTTACTGCTATCAGCTCGATAATTCTGCTTTATACGACCGTAATGCTGAAGTGGCGACTCATGCGCTCAATCAGGCTATGGAGCACATGATCAACGATCATTGCAGTCATTATATGTGGGGCTACCGACGGTTTAAACGTATACCTAATTTAGGCAACCCTTACCGAAAGGATAAAGCAAAACTAGCAGCTTTTATTCAAGCACATCATGCTACTACTGATCGTTCCAACAATGATCTTAACGGCTCTCAGCGATAGCACCGAGCTTAATAATCGCTAGCAACAACCGTGCTATCATGTAATGATTTAGACATATCATCAATCACAGTTATGCTAGTATTGCCTAACTTTCAAATTCTTTTCTTTTTTATTGATCCTATATCCACCTTATCATTATCTCATCACGAGTGTATTATGACATCTGACGTAACCAAAGCCGTACCTACAGACCCAGCGCAGCGCAGTAGCGGCACTACTGAACAGCGTTATATTATTTGTATGAAATGGGGCGATAAATATGGTCCCGAATACGTCAATCGTCTCTACAACATGGTAAGCCGTCATCTGACACTAGATTTTCAAATGGTTTGTTTGACCGATGACAGTACAGGTATCGATCCTGCGATTGCTTGTTACCCCATACCTGAGATGGATTTGCCTGCAGGTCCTGAACGTGGCTGGAAAAAGCTCACAACCTTTAAGCCTGAGCTGTATGATTTAAAAGGTGTGGCACTATTTTTGGATATTGACATCGTCATTGTTGATAATATCGATGCTTTTTTTACTTATGTAGCAAAGCATGAAGATAGTGTGGTCATCATTCGCGATTGGAAAAAACCATGGCGTATGATTGGTAATAGCTCTGTCTATCGTTTCAATATTGGTATGAACACCTACCCTGATCTATTGGCAAACTTTGAGCGAAATTTTGAGACCATTCGCACTCAAGTACGTCATGAACAGGCCTACCTGTCTAACTACCTGCGTGAGCATCATCATCTAGAGTATTGGGATAAAACATGGTGCGTGAGTTTTAAATACCAATGTATCGCGCCCATTCCGTTTAACTTTGTGCGAGCGCCCACACTACCTGACGATGCAAAGGTTGTTATATTCCATGGCGAGATTAATCCACCAGACGCCATTGCTGGTAGCGGCGGCAAATGGTATCGGCATGTGAAGCCAAGTCCTTGGTTAAAAGAACACTGGCAGTAAACGTTTAGTCATTAAAATATCAAATAATTGAGGTCAACTACTGGAAAATGGTATGGCGTTGTATTTAAGGTTACCGACCACTGCTAGTTTCAATATTGATAACGAGCTCGTCGTTATTAATGCTTTTAATGCTAATGAAGCAGAGCAAAGTTTGCTTGGAAAAGACGTCAATATTATCGCCTCAGGTCCATCAATACAGCAGCTGGTATTGTCAGATTTATCAGACACACCAACTATCTTTGTAAACGGCAGTATCAGCCTTACCGCAGAGCATGATTTCAATGATATCGTCGGCTATGTTATCAGTGATGCCCGCTTTATCAATCATCAACCTGAAATTCTACGGCAGCATTATACGGGGCAACCTTTATACGCGACATTGGCTGTCTTTGAAGCAATGGCAACCACTCACCCGGACATCATGCGCACTTACCATCATGCCATGCGAGTATTGTATCCGGTGGATAGACCGTGGGGGGTTAAGTCAAATAAGCTATCATTCAATAAGCTTATATTTAAGAAAAAACGACTGAATAAAAAAACGCCATTGTCTTACTTTATAAACCATCCAAACTTTGTCATTGCGAGCACTCATAGCGCTGCTGAAATTGGCGTTTCTCTTAATGTCACTCATGGATTTGTCGAGGCAGGTACCGTTGCTTATGTCGCCACCCAACTGGCTTTTTCTCGTCTTGCAGCTACTATTCATCTATACGGTATTGACTTACTCAATAGTGATCAACCGCGTTTTTATGAAAACGATGGCAACAGTGCGCCAAGTACATTGAGTAAAGTTATGAGCGAGCGCATTGTGCCTTCCTTTAACTTACTGGGTAGAGCGTACAGAGCACATGGGGTTACTGTTATCAATCATTCGCCCGTCTCCAAAGACTTATTTAATGGTCTATAATCTTTTTTCTAACTTTCATTACCTAGTAAATTCGATATGAGACCAAATTCCAAATATTGCTGCGCGATATGTTTCGGCAATAGTTGCTCATTTAATGGCACTATATAACGTATAAGATTGTCTACCGCTTGATCGATAAGTATGGCCAATCCTTCAATGTCTCCAACAGCTATCAAGTTTTTAGTTGGTAACAGCTCCCTTGGACCAAAAGGACAGTCGGTACTGATCACGGGTACACCAAGTGCTTGCGCTTCGACAATAACATAGCCAAAACCTTCGAACTTAGAGGTGACTAACATCAATGCCGCTGACGCAATCAGAGGATAAGGATTGGTCTGAAAACCCAAAAACCTAACATGGTTATTAATATTAAGCTCAACTGCTAACGCCTTAATCTCTGTTTCAAGCGTGCCTTTACCCACCAGTACTAGCGGCAGCTTCTGCGCCGTCTGTGCATAGGCCTGTAATAGCTCGCGATGCCCCTTCATAGTGTCAAATGAGGCAACATGAATCATATACTGTTTATGGGTTAAACCAAATGCTTCAATATGTGATGTTTGCGATGATTTGCTTTTGATCCAAGCAGCGTCGCAAGGATTATAGATTGTTGTGGTAGCAGTCACTTCTCCTAAAAGCGAGACTAAGTCTTTACGTGCACCTTCACTGACGCAGCTACAAGGGTGTGCACCATACACCATTTTTAAATGATTAAGAGTCTGTACTGGTGTGTCTAATAACTGATGCTCGAACTGTTTAGATAGCGCTGTATGTAGCACGTTTACGACATTTGGCAATCGGCTATACGTCATGATCCAGTTCAATTTATAAATGTTAACCAAGGTTAGATTTGGTGTTCCTATTTGACTAAGCACATAATCGTCAATACGCGTCGCAACTTTCTTATAAGCCTGTGCCTGTTTGGAACCTGGATCAAGATTTTGCTCAATGAACACTTCATCGTATGGTACGACATGATAGTGAATACCAGTATCTAACGGCATATCCTGAGTCCCTTCCAGACATAGTATATGTACGTTATAGCCCATCTGTACATAAGTACTCGCTAGCGTAGTAACCATACGCTCAGCACCGCGACCTTCAAGCGCTTTTAGAATAAATAAAATAACGGGTGGCATGCGTGTCTCAGCTTAGCTTGGTAAGCGTATTAGTATGATTGATTGACCAAATAAGTGTATCAATAGCCATATTTATTGCAGCATTCTGGCTTTATATGCTAGTCTCATCTACCTTTATCCTCCTGATTTTAATTAATTAAGTATAGGCGTAACTGGTCTGCCTGCCCATAGCAAACTTGTGATAAACATTGTTCTTATAAATTGATGAAGCCTTGGTAACACTGATATCAGTAAATATCGTAGCTGAGCTAACGTCACTACTAAAAATAATAGCATTTTGATAAAATGTATTCCCAAAAGGTAGGATCTATTATGAAGCAGTTTAATGAAAAAGTAGTAGACGTTGTCATCGCTTGGGTGGATGGCGCAGATCCTATCCTCAAACAAAAAAGAGAGCATTATAAGTTAGGTAAGGCAGTAGCGTCAGATGCGACATCTGCGACGCGTTTCGCAAGCGACGATGAGATATATTATAATATTGCCTCTATCATCAAATACATGCCTTTTTGCCGTCATATCTATATTGTCACCGATGAACAGAAACCTGCATTTATCGATGAGTTTGCCAAGCAGAATATCTGCTCGACAGATAAAATACGTATCGTCGATCATAAAGAAATATTTTCAGGTTATGAGCAGTTTTTGCCTACGTTTAATACTCGGTCAATTGAGACAATGATATGGAATATCGAAGGGCTATCTGACTATTTTATTTATATGAACGATGATTTCTTTTTTAATCAGCCTGTGACGATAGATGACTTCTTAGATGGTAACCACCTGATCATTCACGGTCAGTGGCGCAATAATGCTGTTTTGAGCGCTAAGCTTAATTTCCGAAAATCTCGCTTGAAATTATTTGGTACCCCCGTTCAACCACGCCATACTATAGCCCAAATGTTAAGTGCTAAAATATTAGGTATGGATCAATTTTTTGAGATACACCACTACCCTCATATTGTTGATAGAAATATTTTAAAAGCTCACCTGTTAAATAACCCTAAACTGCTAGAAGAACAGATAAAATATAAATTCAGGGATGTTGCACAGGTCAATCCTATAACCCTGATGAATCATCTGAAAATTCAAAAGAGTGAAGTACATTTAAAATCTGATACCTCTGTCAATTATCTAAAAAATGAGAGTAGCGTAGAAGATTTTGTTCTTGCATTAGAAGACAAAACCATCAAATATGGTTGCATTCAAAGCTTGGACCTACTCAAGCCAGATTTGCACAATAAAATCAGCCAAGCCATGACACATAAACTCGCAGCTTATCTACCTACGTCTGTGGTAGCAAGCATTAATGAATAAGTCTAAAGCAGGTTAGCTCAAGCTTGAGCAGCTACCAATCTTAAACAACTATAAGAACTAGCCAATTTTGGTTTGAACCAATAAAAGCATAAACATTACTTGGATATATTATGAAAATAACAGTCGTAGGTACAGGCTACGTAGGTTTATCAAATGCAATGCTACTGGCACAGCACAATGAAGTTATCGCTGTCGATGTGGTTGCTGAAAAGATAGAGATGTTAAATACCAAGCAATCTCCTATTGAAGATGAAGATATTGAAGACTTTTTATCGCATAAAAACCTCAACTTTTCTGCGACGCTGGATGCCAGTACAGCTTACAAAGATGCTGACTTTATCATCGTTGCCACACCAACTGATTATGATACTAAGACCAACTATTTCAATACCTCCACAGTAGAAGCGGTCATTGAACAAGTACTCTTAGTCAACCAGCAAGCGACTATTATCATAAAGTCTACAGTACCAGTGGGTTATACAGCAAGTATCAGAGAACGTTACGCGACTGATCGCATTATTTTTTCACCTGAATTTTTGCGCGAAGGTAAAGCACTACATGACAACCTTTACCCTTCTCGAATCATTGTAGGTGCACAGTCTGAGCAGGCTCACGTGTTTGCCAACTTATTGCTTAAAGGCGCAATCAAAAAGGACGTACCGCTATTATTTGTAGAATCTACCGAAGCTGAAGCGATTAAGTTATTTTCTAATACCTATCTAGCGATGCGCGTGGCTTATTTTAATGAGCTTGACACTTATGCTCAAACCTTTGGACTTGACACCAAACAAATCATCGAAGGTATCGGCTTAGACCCACGCATTGGTGATCATTATAATAATCCTTCATTTGGCTATGGCGGTTACTGTCTCCCCAAAGATACCAAGCAGCTACTGGCAAATTACGATGAAGTACCAAGCAACCTGATAAAGGCTATTGTCGATTCTAATAGAACTCGCAAAGATTTTATTGCTGATAAAGTTATCGAAAGACAGCCAAAGATCGTAGGCATACATCGCTTAGTAATGAAAAGCGGGTCAGATAATTTTAGAGCGTCTGCGATCCAAGGTATCATGAAGCGTATCAAAGCAAAGGGGATTGAAGTCGTTGTCTATGAACCTGTGTTGAAAGAAGATAATTTCTTTAACTCGCGGGTTATTAAGGACTTAGAAACCTTTAAATCAATGAGTGATGTGATTGTCGCCAACCGCTTATCTGATGAGATAAAAGATGTGGCGGACAAAGTATTTACTAGAGATCTATTTGGGAACGATTAATGAAAATTTTGGTCACTGGTGCGGCGGGCTTTATTGGTTTCCACTTAATCAAAGCATTATTGGAAATGGGCGTATCTGATAGCGAATATTGTATTATTGGTATCGATAATATCAATGACTATTATGATGTAGATTTAAAAAAAGAGCGTTTAAGAATATTAGGTGAGATAGCATCGCCAGACACATTTACGTTCATCAAGTTAGACCTTGCTGATCGCGAAGCCATGTCTGAGCTTTTTGCCACCCATCAATTCGATACCGTTGTTAATCTGGGCGCTCAAGCAGGCGTACGCTACTCTATCGAAAACCCAAATGCCTATATCGACTCAAACGTGGTTGGATTCGTCAATATATTAGAAGGGTGCCGTCACCACGATATCAAGCACTTGATTTATGCAAGCTCGAGCTCTGTTTATGGTATGAATATCAAACAACCATTTACCACCGCTGACTGCGTTGACTTTCCTATCAGCTTGTATGCGGCTACGAAAAAATCAAACGAGCTGATGGCACATAGCTATAGTCATTTATACAATATCCCTACCACAGGTCTGCGCTTTTTTACGGTTTACGGCCCTTATGGTCGACCAGATATGGCATATTTTTCTTTTACTAAGAAAATTTTGGCGGGCGAACCCATCAACGTCTTCAATAATGGTGTTATGCAACGTGACTTTACGTATATTGATGATATCGTCAACGGCATTATTCGTACAATCAACAAAGCGCCCTCTCCTCAGTGTTCTACTATCACAACAGCAACCGCCCCCTACAAGATTTATAATATTGGTAACAATCAGCCAGTCACGCTGCGGCGTTTCATTACTGCTATCGAAGACGCATGTGGTAAAAAAGCGCAGGAAAACTTATTACCCATGCAAGCAGGTGATGTGCCTATTACCTATGCTGATATAGATGAGTTAGTAGAGGATATCGGCTTTAAACCTGAGACTAGTATCGAAGAGGGTATTAAACAATTTGTCGATTGGTATCAACGATATTATTCAGTTTAGATAAGCAGTGATAATCTTTAAGACTTATATTATAGAGATTAAAACGCTAGCATCTTTGTATTTTTTCAAAGGATTTTGATGACATGACCACACCTGCAAACTGGCAAAAAAAACTGCTATTACTGTTTCGAAGCGAAAAAAGACTAAATGCAGGTAAGGTTGTCAATAACTATAATGACAAAAGTTTTGATGAGATGAAAGCGACAACGATTACTGAGTCGATGTGTGATATTAAAGCGTTAACCGATGAGCGCAAAAGCACAGATTTAGAAAGTCATTTAAATAATTTGAAATATAAATCACTTGGTGAATCTGAGCTCTGCTTTTATCATAATACTCTTGTTATCTTGATACGCCGTAAATATAAGATAGCTAAAACGTTTGCTGAATTTGAGAGATTATGGGAGGCGGAAAGCGGCTACTTATTAGAGCACCTCTCGCTACGCTGGATTGTTTCTGCCTGCGACACATTCATTGACCATTCAGACGATACTTGTAGAGCAGCTATCTTGATGAATGTCGTGACTCTCATGAATACTTTGCGCACTTACGAAACCAAAAACTTCCTGCAGTTACCCGCTACTTCTGAATCTCTGCCATTGCTAACTGAAAAAACCGATATGCTTTATGCAGGTGATCTGCCTCTATACGATGGTCTTACTTATTTTCGCATCGGCACTGATGACAGCTTGAGAAACATGCGCAAACGTTATAGTAAATTTCAGAAAGTCGATAAATTAGCCACTAGAATACTATTATCTGTTTTTGAGAAACTACAGCATACTGATAGTGCGTTTGCCACATTACGAGCATTACACAGAGACGATTGGTCTAAATGGTGGTTGGATTAGGCTACCTTTTTTATACTTTTACTCAGAACCACTGCTTTCGATTTTTATCGATGCTACGACTAAGAAGAACCTAATTACTGCTTGCCATAAACTCTATATATTGTTGAGCAATATTCGTTGGTAGCAGCTCATTATCGAATGTGGACTCATACACACTAGCATCTATCATTGCCTCATCCATTTTTTCTGCTAAAGCGTCAATATCTCCTACAGGAACAAGATTGTATGATGGTAATAGCTCACTTGGACCTGATGGGCAGTCTGTACTGATGACAGGCGTGCCTAAAGCCAGTGACTCAGCAATGACTCGTCCAAACCCTTCGAATATTGATGATAACACCATAAACTTTGCCTTCCGGATATAGGGATACGGATTCTTTTGAAAACCTAAAAAATGTACATGATGGTCTAGATCTAAAGAGGCAACCAACATCTTCATTTGCTCTAACAACGCTCCCTCACCTAACAACAAAAGCGGAACCATTTTTCTTGTTTTTGCATAGCTTCTAAGTAAGACCTCATGAGCTTTTTGAGTCTTAAAACTACCGACATGAATAATATAACTATTAAACTCTGGCTCAAACTCTGACGCCGATTGCATGATCTGTATTTGGTCAATCGGGTTATATATTGTCGTGGTATTTGTAACACCTAATGTAGACTGAAAGTCTTTTTCGACTCCTTTGCTAATACATATGCAAGGATGCCGAGAATATATATTGCTTAACCTTTTCTCATTTGCTTTTTTGCCTTGGCTTCTAAACAACTCAATTTTTTTAGAAAGATTATTTCTAATTACGTGTGCAATATTAGGTAGCTTGCTGTGGCGCAAGACCATATCAGCTTTGTCTAAATTCGCAAGCGTCAGTATTGGAGTGCCAATCTCTTTGATCACGTATCTGTCTAATACTTTTGCAAAGTACCAGTGCCTCAGTTGTTTAGTAGGTATAGACTTATAGTCGTTCAAGTCAATCTGATGATAGGAAATATCATCGCTGAGTTCGTAAGATGTTTTAGATTTGAAGCGTAGAATATGGACGTCGTAACCTAACTCATGAAAACCTTGCCCAAGAGTTAAAACCGAACGTTCGGCACCCCCGCCTTGTAGGCAATTAATCACAAGTAACACTTTTTCTTTCTTATTCAGATCTTCTTTTATTTCTATAGTATTATTAATCATGTATCAGGTATTCTTAAAGATAAGTATTTCGATTTAAAAAAACAGTGATATCACTGTTTTTTCAGTTATTGCTTCTGAGTGAACTCTGCGTATTTTTCTGCTATTTTGACTGGTAGCAGCGCTTCATCAAATGGCGCACAAAATGCTTGTGGATCACTCATAGCTTGACGCATTTTTTCAGCAATGGCATCAATATCACCCATTGGCATCAAGTTACTTTCTGGCAGTAACTCACTTGGACCTGATGGACAGTTGGTACTAATAACAGGCGTATTTAGTACGAGGGCTTCGGCAATAACCAAAGCAAAGCCTTCCCAGTCAGAGGTTAATATTTTGAATTGCGCATGCTTAATATAGGGAAAAGGGTTGTCACGAAACCCTAGAAATACCACTTTGCCTACTAAACTCAACTCTGCCACCAGCTGCTCTGTCTCAGTCTTGTGCTTGCCCTGACCTAAGAGTAATAACGGCATAGATTGATCAGTCTGTGCGTAAGCCTTTACTAAGATATCATGACGTTTTGCGTCTTTGAAACTGCCAACATGAATAATATAGTTTTGATATTCAGGAACAAAAGCATCAGCCTGCTTTTGAATACTTTCTCTATCAATTGGATTGTGAATGGCAGTGGTTGGCGTAATACGACCAAAGCTCTTGATAAAATCTTTTTGCGCGCCCTCACTCACACACACACATGGGTGCTTTGCGTATATCTCCACCATTCTTTGCTTTAATTGCTCAGCATCGTGATTTTTATTAAACTTGTAGAGTAATGACACTGTGTTATGAATAATATAAGTGATATTAGACAGCTTGCTACTACTTAGAATACTATCTGCACGATCTAGATTAGACAAAATGACGTCAGGCTGACCGATATGTTGCAGAACGTATTTATCAACAGCGCGCGCAAACACTCTATCGCGTCTTTGTGCCCCTGGTATTAATTTGTAGGGCTTAAATTTTAGGACATGATAATTAAGGTTCTGGCTCAAATCATACTGTACCAGTGGCTTGAATCTTAGAATATGTACTTCGTATCCTAATTCATAAAACCCTTGCCCCAATGTCAACACAACACGTTCCGCACCGCCGCCTTGTAAACAATTAATAACGAGTAACGCTATTTTTTTATGCTGCTTCATAAACGACAACCTATAGAATAAATCTTTGACTTTTTAAAAAGGTTTATCACTGCTTCATTAAAAACTAGCGTTTGAATAGTTTTGAGAAAAATGACTTAGAGGCATGTGGACGAGTTACCTTATTGCCAATATAACCTTGCTGAGATTTTTTAGGGAAATCACCAAAAGGCTCAACCCGATAATTATCTAAACAATATTTATTATCAAGCGCTTCATTATAATAGATATCAAAAACCTCGGACAAATCCTCTCTTGGGTGCGGCATTACCTCACCATCAAACCAATGCTCAATCCCTTCTTTTTTCACTCTTGGCAGTGCATATTTATGACTAAATTGCGTACCCATATCTGAGTAATGCAAAATCCTAATATCTTCTAATGCTAGGTCCTCACCGTCTATACAGTTGTAACTGTCTTGATAAGGCTCAATCAGTTGTGTATTTTTTTTGAAGACAGCCATCATCTCTTTATGGCTTTTAGGATCTTTCCTGAGCCTTTGTGTTGGTAGAACAATACTTTTTGCAGCTTTACAATCCCATACGCACGTGCATAGTCGTGTCATATCAGCATTTGTCTTGGCAGCTACTATAGACTGCCCTTCAATAGGGTGCTGCCATAACTTTACTAGATCATCTAATATGACAACATCGGCATCCATATAGATAGCTCGTCCAGAATAATTACAGTATTCCGGAATTGCCCAGCGAAATCCTGAAAACGGCGTTGACCATTTGATGGTATTCCAACCATCACCAGTCTCAGGATTGGAATACCAATAGCTGCTAGGATCACGCGACAACTGCATCCACACTATCTCAACAGGTACACTGGTATGTTTATGAATACTATAATCTAATACCATCATCTGCTCTAGATCACAGTTATTTGGGTCACAGCCAACAAAGACTTTAATAGTATCTTCTGTGTTCATAATTTTATCCGCTTACTGGAGAGTTTGTTCTATTCTAATTTCCATTAGAATAAAGCACCTCAATACTGACTTCTACTAATGCAATAACGCTCAAATATAACGTTCAGCCTACTCTTTCCAATACTTCTCAATCCATCCTACTGGCAAAATAAAATGACGCAAATGACGTAGTGGTCTTTTTAGGTTTTTGGGCTCAGTCAGTCTTTTTAGATGGTCTTTGGCATTATTGGCCGCGTTTTTGTTGTATCTACCTTCAATAGCATGGGTTGGATACAAGTCGCCTGGGAAGATAACAATACGAGCGCCTTTAGGAATCTTTGGCTCTTTAATATAGTTAAGTGGAAATGGCTGACGGCACTTACGTCTAAAATGGGCGACCCATGCCTTTGGAAACAGTTTCACGCCACCTGGCGCATTACGAGTAACAAAACGCTGCTCAAAACGATATTCATCAGCGATACCTTGTGGATCTGCTTTGAACTTCTCTTGTAGTGACACAAGTGAGCCTACCTGAAATCTAAAGCAAGACGTCTGTCCCAAGCGCTCTAATGGATTACTTGGGTTATAAGATAAAATCACGTCATCTGGCGCGCCATATTCAAAGAAAGGGTCAAGACTATCTACTATAATGACATCCAAATCTACAAACAGTACTGTGCCTGTCAAATCACCTAGCTTTTCACCCCACAAACGAGATTTTGGCCATTTACCAAGTGTATTGGTTGGCATACTAACATCAAGTGGTGGCAACTCTTGACACTCAATCTCTGGACGCACATCGGTTGTATCATCGGTAAAACAAACAAAACGAAACGGCGGTGTGATATTGCGAGACACCATACCATAAAGTTTATTGGCATAATCAGCACCGTACTTTGTGCCCCATTTGATACAAATAATTTGCTTGATGTTTTTATTATCTACTATATTAGAATCTGTTGGCATTGACTGCTCGCTTTAATCTTATGAATAAATATGATGGCTATATTAGCATAAAAAAAAGACTGAACAATTATGTTCAGCCTTTTCGGTCTTCAAAGTAGTGACATTGTTAATCAATAAAGCTTAACCAGTCCATATACTGTTCATTACGACCATGCACCACATCGAAATACAAGGTTTGTAGTTTTTCAGTGATTTCACCGCGGCCACCGTTACCGATGATGCGATCATCATATTCGCGGATAGGGGTCACTTCAGCGGCTGTACCTGTCATAAAGATCTCATCTGCTAGGTAAAACTCATCACGAGTAATACGACGCTCAACGACTTTAATTCCTAAGTCATCAGCAAACTGAATAATAGTACGACGCGTGATACCATCAAGTGCACCGCCCGCTAGATCTGGTGTATGTAACACGCCATCTTTTACCAAGAACAAGTTTTCACCAGCACCTTGGCAAACATACCCTTGCGGATCCATCAAGATAGCTTCGTCGTAACCATTACGAGTAACTTCTTGGTTTGCCATAATAGAAACAGGATAATTGCTTGATGCTTTTGCCTTACACATGGTCACGTTGGTCATGTGATGCGTAAATGAAGAGGTTTTTACGCGGATACCGTTTTTGATACCTTCTTCACCAAGATAAGCACCCCAATGCCAAGCGGCAACCATAGCATTGATGCTGTTTTCACGTGAAGACAAACCAAGTTTTTCTGCACCAACCCAAATGAGTGGACGAATATACGCTTCTGCTAAGTTGTTTTGTTTGACTACGTCCTTATGCGCTTGCTCTAGTGTCGCCGCATCAAAAGGCACATCCATTTGGAAGATTTTTGCTGAACCAAGCAGACGCTCAGTATGCTCCTTTAGGCGAAAAATAGCCGTGCGATTGTCAGCCGTTTGGTAAGCGCGCACACCTTCAAACACAGCCATGCCGTAATGCAAGCTGTGTGTAAGCACGTGAACTTTAGCATCTGGCTGTTCAATTATTGTGCCATTCATCCAAAGCTTACCATCTTGTGTTGCCATATTCATTTTATAGTCCTTATGCTAGCACTGACGTCTAACTTTTTTAGGTAGGTTTTATTTAACAGTAGTGATTAACACCCTATGATAACACTGCAGTGCTTTTATTTATTGCTTAAAATCCAGCATTATTATGATAAATGGCTGACAGTGCTATGACGATGCGCGACCGATTATATCACTGGCCGTGTTGGCAAATGAAATCTTTTGGTTTGGGAGCACATGGCTTTTAATTACGCTTTTAAATTATCATAGGGCTCTACAGTGTAAGCGTCTCTGTAGCTATCAGCAAGACCCTAATAATACAAACCTCGGTATCACTTGTTGGCAGATTCGACACCCATTAGGTGTTGCCACTGTGCTTGTACCAATGCACGTGTCTCCTGCCAAAGTGACTCATCGACCAGCAACGACTGCTCCGATAATGCCAGTTGATGCGTGGCAGCACGTATCCTGAGATAAGCATCGCTTAAGTCTTGACAGACCTGCTCTTGCCATATACCAAGTAAGGCCACCTCTTCGAAGATACGAACGTTGTCGCTCCACTTGGTCAAGCTTGGATACTCATGCGAATAAGCCAATACCGCAAACTGTGCCAAGAACTCAATATCTACGATACCGCCTGCATCTTGTTTAAGATGGAACTTGCCTGCTTGTTGTTGCCATTGATTGGTACCCAAATGCTTCTGCATTTTGATACGCATACTGGTGACTTCACTACGTACTTGATCCAATGTCCGTGGTAGCGCCAACACATCTCGGCGAATATCACAAAAAAGCGCCGTCACCCGTCTGTCACCACAAATTGCTCGGGCACGTACCAGTGCTTGATGCTCCCACGACCAGGCTTTGTCCATTTGATACGTTTCAAACGCATGGTAAGACACCACCATCATGCCAGCATTGCCTGAAGGGCGTAGACGCATGTCAATCTCGTATGCTCTGCCATCTCGCGTTTGGGTATTGAGATAGTTCATCAATTTCTGTACCAAGCGCGCAGCAAATTTCATTCCGCTCACTGATTTTTCGCCTGTGGTCATGCCCCGCTCTTTTATCTTATGCAAAAACACCAAATCCAAGTCAGACGAGTATGAGAGCTCTAAGCCGCCAAGCTTTCCGTAGCCTATGATAGCAAATCCGCAATCAGCTTCAGTGACAGGGTCTCCATCTTGGCCGATAGGATAACCATAACGGTTGACGATCTCGGCAAAAGCACGCTCTAGTGCAGCCTCCAGTACTACTTCGGCAATATACGTCAAAGAGTCCGATACTTTCATGATTGGGCGCTCAGCCAATACATCGCTCGCAGCCACAGCCAATATTTGGTTTTTCTTGAATAGTCGTAAAACGCTTAGTAGCTCTTCTTCGTCGTTCGGCTCGACGCGCAGTAGCTGTTGACGCAAAATATCACGCAGTTCACGCTTGTCTGGCAAATGACGGTAGCGCTGCTGTAAAAAGGTGTCTAGCAATACAGGATACTGTGCCAGCTCTTTTGCAATCCATGGGCTGGCAGACAGCATCGGGATCAGCTCAATCGTTGCATTGGGGTTTTCTGCAATCATGACCAGATAGATGGAACGACGGCAAATCGCTTCAAGCAATGAAATCAGTCGAGGCAAGGCGGCATTAGCAAGTTTTTGCTGCTCTTGATGGGCCAGTAGCGCATGGACAATAACAGGGTAAGCATCATCTAAGCGCTCTCTTGCTTCCTCACTTAAATTCACCACCATCTTTGATTGCCAAAAGCTCTGCAATAGCTCGCGATTATCTTCTGTTAATACCTCATTTAAACGAGCAATTTGTTCATCTAAGCGTTCGGGCTCGAGATCAGTGTCTTCGTTATCAGGTACTTGACGCTCGGTGACCATACGCTCAAATGGTACGTTGACGAGCTCTCGGTGACAATTAAGCTGATCTAGCAATGCACGCCAGTTTTCAAAATTGAGCGTCACGGCTAGATTATGCTGCCACTGCATATCATGTGGTAAGCGCTGGGTTTGCTGATCATTGATGGCTTGAATGCCATGCTCAAGCCGGCGCAAGAAACGATACGCAGCTTGTAAGTTATCGTAGGTTGACTGCTCTAGATATCCAAGCTCACGCAACACTTTCATTGCTTGTAGACAAGGTTTTGTTTGTAGCTGTGGATGCCGGCCACCATATATCAACTGAAATGCTTGTACAATAAACTCAATATCCCTGATACCGCCCGCACCAAGCTTGATATTGTCTAGATCTTCACGCTGTGCTACTTGATTTTGAATGAGAGACTTCATCTCTCTAAGTGCCGAGAATGCACTATAGTCAACGTAATAACGAAACACAAAGGGTTTAATCAGTGCCTGTATCTCATCATAAAACGGCTGTTCTATTTGTCCAACGACGCGCGCCTTTAACCAAGCAAAACGCTCCCACGCCCGCCCATGCATCGTGAAGTATTTTTGTAATGCCGACAGGTGAATGGCCAAATCACTACCATCACCCCATGGTCGCAGGCGCATATCCACTCGAAACACGAAACCATCAGCCGTCTTGTTATCGAGTAGTTTAATAATGCCTTGACCAAGCCTAGTCATAAAACGCTTGTTGTCTATACTACGTGTGCCTTTGGTTTTGTCACCATTGGTCTCACCGCGCGCTTGATGCACAAAAATTAGGTCGATATCACTTGATAAATTCAGCTCCTGAGCGCCAAGCTTACCCATAGCCATGATTGCCATGTCATCAATCTGTACATTACCTTGGACATTGATAAAGGTTGGCTCACCATATTTGGCAACTAAGTGCTGGTAGGTATAGCCTTTAGCAAAAGAAATACAACCATCTGCAAATTCAGACAACTCATCGGTCAATTGCTCAAGACTGATCATCTGTAAGGCGTCTTGCCAAATCCAGCGCATCATCAACAGTGTACGCAGATTACGCAAGCCGCTCATGACTTTGGCTTCATCAGCGAGTTGGTAGTTTTCATCCAGCGTATAATCTTGTATCAGATCATCAATTTGTTGACGAGTCAGCGTACTACTCAAAGGGTAACTACGCAAAAACGTCTGACATGAAACCGTTCGGCTCTCCCAAATCTGATAAGCAAATTCACTTGCTGTTTGTAGTACTTGTAGTTGCTCCGCTGTCGGCTGATAATCTGTACCACTGTTCATACGTGAGGGCATAGCAGGTAACATAGTGACAAAAACTCCTTACATAGAATGGTAAGACTACGTGAACCAAGCTCATAAGTTTATTGTTTTTTCTTACGAGACAGTCACAACGTCAAATAGATATACTCGGTATATCAGCACAAAAGATAAAGGCGCGTTTAGTAATTAGTCGCTCTATTTGATGTGAAGCGCTTTATGGTAGCATACTAAAATGCGTCGCTGATCCGTCACTGTCGTTACACCACTATAGCGACGTGGCAATGTATCTAAATGCTCTTCTCACCAATAAAAATAGTATTTTGATATAATAGTGTTTAAAGACTATATACCTGACCATAAACCAATGAAGCAAATCAAAGAAACAAACTGCTGTCTACAAAACAGTCGCAACCACTCACTACTATCTTCTAATTCTCATAACACTCTTATTGACAATATGTGATACCGCACCTTATGACTACTACTCCATTACTGCTCATCACTGCTGATCCCGCCCACCCACTGGCGCACCTAGCACTACGTTATGCACACGCTTATCTTATAGAGGCCTCAAACCATTCTGAGAATAGTAGAATTGACGATAACGACATAAACGATAGTGACAATCCTAACACCAAACGGGCGTTGCTCAATGTCTTTTTTTACGGCGATTCAGCTCATACTGCCAACCGTCTACGTTGGCAGTCAGCAGATCAAATAGATTTAACAAAAGAATGGCAATCGTTGGCTGAGCAGTATCAATTATCACTACCCGTTTGTGTCAGCACTGCACTGAGCCGCGGTGTGAGTGACGCTGACAACAGCACACGACATCAGCTAAAGGGTGCCAATCTTGCTGCAGGATTTACGCTAGTAGGACTCAGTGAGCTTGCTCTAATGATGCAAGATGACTGCCGATTGATACAGTTTTGATCGCATTACGATGACGACTGTCAACAGCGACAAACCTATTTAGGAATATAACATGAAATTATTAATTCAGTTGCATACGCCCACTGAAGCGGCTAGTTATGAGGGCTGTGCACTGGCGCTAACACTAGCAACATTTGGGCATGAGGTGCAGTTATCATTGGATGCGCCTGTATTTGGTTTGTTGATGCAAACGGAGTCCCGTTTGCACGGTATGATTCAGTCGCTTGATCTTTACGATATGCCCGCAGCTTGGCTACCTGACGATGTCTTTAGCGGTTGGGTCATTGGTATGCTACCGACAGATCTAGCATCACAGCTTACACTGGTACCAGAAATCATCAGCTCGCAAGACTTTGAGCAGATTTTAACTTTTTAAATGACTATATCATCAGAAAAATAACAAAACACATCATCGGATACTTTTATGGCGACTTTATATCAATTACACAGTACGATGGACACGCTCAGACGTAGCACTGAAGAGATGTCTCGCACTTGGCACAATGGCGACAGCATTGTTTTACTTGGTACAACAGTCGCTTTTATCGACTGGCTAAGTGCTTATTTAAATGATAATGAGATAGATGGCATCACTGCTATTTATGCCTTGACGGATGATGTCGCGCAGCTCTCGGCGAATACTACTGGCAAGCTAAATTTAGATACCAAGTTAGCGGGCACTTTAACAGACGCTGAATGGGTCAATCTGACTCAGGACCGTCAATTTGATAAAGTGGTGACCATTGCCTTATGACAGATCACAACTCCAAAACTAGTAACAACGTGATGATAGCAGCCACTGAGGCTGCATTGGATCAAGATGGTCACTTATGTGACCACACCATTTGGACGCCTGATATCGCGCAGCAACTGGCTGACACATTAGACGTTCATTTGAAAGCTGAGCATTTACAGGTTTTGCAGCAAGTGCGTGCATTTTTTGACAAGTTCAACCACGCGCCAGCCACACGCCCATTGATAAAATGGCTACAAAAAACCTTGCCAGAACATGACATTAGCAATCAAAAGTTGCAGCAGCTGTTTCATACTGGTTTGGTTGCACGTCATGTCAACCGCTTAGCGGGTCTACCCAAACCGCCAAACTGCCTATAATACATATCATTGCTTATTCTGTTTTTATGAAACAAGGATAATCAATCCTATCGGTCTTATCAGACAAATCGCTATTCGTTAAAGTAACTACTTTGGGTCGTAGACTGTCAAACTCTCATAACCGACACTACGACCTTCATCACCCAAAAACCCTTGCTGTCGCCATATTTCATACAGGCAGATAGCAACGCTGTTGGATAAATTTAAACTGCGCGAATCAGCCAGCATGGGTAGTCTTAGCCAATTATCAGCACCAATATCCTCACGTATATCCTCTGTAAGGCCTGCCGTTTCAGAACCAAATACCAGTGCGATATTAGGTACTACGTCGTCATTAGCCTCTTCAGCAGCTACTCGCCCGCCAAAATCATAATCGTAAAAGGGCTTACTCAGCTTAGTCGTCAACGCGGTAATGACATGGCAGTCCGCTATCTGTAACGCCTGCTTCGCTGCTGCCCAGTCATCATGTACTTGTAGATGCGCATATTCGTGATAATCGAGTCCTGCGCGGCGTAGTTTTTTATCATCAAGCTCAAACCCTAGCGGTTTTACCAAATGTAGTTGGGCACCACTATTGGCACACAGGCGAATGATATTGCCTGTGTTACTCGGCATCTTTGGGCCAACCAGCACGATATGAATGATCATGTTTATTTACTCCAAAAATGGTTAACGCTCTGTTATTTAAGTTTATGAGCGACAGGTAATTAAAAGTTACAGTTTACTGCCAATAATTACATTTTGATACTGTGCAGCGTTTTTAACTTTCTCTATGATGTCTGTAATGGATAACGCGATAGCATTTAAGTGTGACTGTCTCATCCAATACCCCTTCAGTGACGCTTAAGCAGACCGCTTTGCATCACTGTTGTTATTTATAACCATCCATTTATCTTTGAGGATACTATTATGAAAAAAGTAATCATCGCATCTTTAACTGCTATGTTCGTTCTAACTGGTTGCAACACGTTCAAAGGCTTTGGTCAAGACGTATCAAGTGCTGGCGATGCTGTCACTGGTGGCGCACAAGAAGTACAAAACAAAATCTAAGGTCTGATTTTTTTAGATTTGTTAAGGGCTTACCATTTTTTGGTAAGCCTTTTTTATTTTTGACCACTTATTCTTACATGGCCTTTGAGTACATCTTGTCACACGAAAGTGAATACTAAACATTATAAAAAAGCACGTAGTATCTGATTAAGGTAGCGCTGCCCTAACAGTGTCGGTTGTAACTGCGTATCACTGTCTATCAGCAACCTTTGTTTTATCAAACCAGCCACTTGCTCATTGATACTATCAAGATTCAGCCCCGTTCTTTCCTCAAACAATGACCAAGCCACACCTCCATGCAACCTCAGCGCATTCAACATAAACTCGCTTACCAGCTCATCACGATCAATCTCTTGCCAGCCAACCGTTTTGGGTGCGCTTTGCTTGATATGAGACTGCTCAGTGATATCTTTAGAACCCACGTAATCCTTCGGCATACGTGACTTACTGAATCGATAAATACCTGCTTCTGCTACTAGGTCAGTCTCTAGCATATTGCTTTGCGTTGACGGCTCATTGTTTAGGTTATAACCAACCGTCACTTTGCCATGCGCCCCTGCACCTATTGCTAAATAGTCGCCAAACTGCCAATAGTTTATATTATGACGGCATGGCTTGTCTGATGCGCCTGCCCATGCCGACACTTCATAGTTGCTATAGCCTAATTGCTGCAATAGCGACTGACCTGCTTGTTCAATATCTGCCAAGTTGTCTTCATCAGGTAAGACCGGCTGACTGCGATAGAACACGGTATTGGGCTCAATTGTCAATTGATACCAAGAAATATGTGTGGCGCCAGCGTTGTGTGCCATTTGAATGTCATTAAGAGCTTCTTTCATGGTTTGCTGCGGTAGACCGTGCATCAAATCGACATTAACACGCGTAAATCCAGCAGATTTGGCAGCTTTAATTGCTGATAATGCTTGCACAGGGTCATGGATACGTCCAAGCGCTGTCAGCTTATCAGCAGCGAAGCTCTGTACGCCGATAGACAGCCGATTGATGCCAACCTCTAGATACTGCGCAAATGGCGCATGCTCAAGCGTACCTGGATTGGCCTCCATCGTGACTTCTATATCTGCTGCAAACTCAAAACATGACCGTAAACCAGAGAACAATCGCTGATACTGAGCAATAGGTAACAAAGATGGCGTGCCACCACCGATAAATATAGAAGAAATTTTGCGACCTTGCACCAGTGATTGCTGCATTGCGGCATCTAGCAGTAACGCATCGACATAGTCATCATACATGGAGATCTGACTGTCTACAGGCAACTCATGCGAATTAAAATCACAATAAGGACACTTCTTCACACACCACGGAATGTGAATGTAAAGAGACAATGGAATGTCAGTCACGTCTACCGCGATAGTAGCCGTCGTTGGTTCAGTAAGACTTAATGTATTTAGGTCGTTTGGCATGCTTTCTGTATTCACTTTGGGCATAAATAAACTTATTTTGTAGTGAGCAATAATAATCGATATCAAAAGTAACGTTAGGATAGCGACTAGATGGGATAAAGAAAAGCCTATCTATCATAAAACTATTAACAAAAACACGTATAAACGCTCTATTCACCATGACAACTTATGGGCAGTATATAGAGACTCTATTAAAAACAGCCTCTACTAAGAATAGACACGATTTAAAACATGTTTGAGGGTGAGTTAATAGAAACTAACCCTAATAGTTTTAAGAACGAATTAAAGAATAAACAAAAATTCAAAGGATAGATATATGGCGTATTGGTTAATGAAATCCAACCCTAAATTTTTTGGTATTGAAGATTTGCAGCGCTTGGGCACCGACGGTTGGGACGGTGTTCGTAACTACCGCGCGCGTAACTTTATGCGTGATGATATGAAAGTTGGTGACAAGGTTTTCTTTTATCACTCTAGTGCCAAACCCTCTGGTGTGGCTGGTATTATGACCGTGAGCCAAGCAGGCTATCCTGACCCTAGCCAGTTTCACCCTGAGCATCGACACTACGACCCTATTGCGACCGAAGAAGCGCCGCGTTGGTACATGGTAGATCTCACTTTTGAGCACGCTTTTACCGAGGTGTTGCCCTTATCAGAGCTAAAATTCTTGCCTGCGCTCGAAGATTCCTTACTACTGAGAAAAGGCTGTCAACAATTAACAGTGATCCCATTAGAACCCAAGCACTGGCGCGCGATTATGAATATGGCGGAGACACTTGAGATATTACCAGAGCAGACAACGAATCATTGATTAACTTATTGATTCAACATATCACTTATCTGTGATAAGCAGTGAAGTACAAAGCGTCTATGATTAATATGTATATAGACCCTTCAAAGCGTTGACATCGTAGCGCCGCTTCTTTACCATCTTATCTATATATGACCTGTCAATCCACTGCTTGGATCGACGGGTTATTTTTATTTTAGTGTCTTTATTTTAGAACCCTTATTTTAAGACCTTGATTTTCATTGCTGTGCGTGGTCTCTATAAGCTTACTCATATCGTTTATCAGGGCATCATCATTGGCACCACTTTTCTGCTCATGCTACCACTTTAGTTTTGATGCATTGCTCTCTTAGGATTCATAACAGTGTTGGCTTATTCATAATAACGCTCTTAATAACAATTACCGCAAAGAATAAAAAGTTGCTCACCATGGTTTTTCCATTGTCTTTCAAAGATTTTAAAAGCTACAGTTTACGCCTAGGCGTACTCGCCCTACCTATCTTGATCACTCAGTTTTGCCAAGCAGCACTTGGTGTTGTTGACGCTATCATGGCAGGCCAGGTGTCTGCGCTTGATTTGGCAGCAGTGGCAGTTGGGTCTGGTATTTGGCTCCCACTGTTTTTGTTAGCGACAGGTATATTAATCGCGACGACCCCTCTGATTGGTGAGGCGGTTGGTCAAAACCAGCATGATCAGGTTCCACATATCACGCAGCAGTCCTTATGGACCGCAGGGGTGATTGGGATTATTGGGTTTATTGTTGTCAATTTGGCACCCAATGTTCTGGGTCTCATGGGTGTACCTGAGAATATTCAGCCGATCGCAACACAGTATTTGCATGGTGTGTCCTTTGGTTTCCCTGCACTAGCAGTCTATGCCGTACTGCGCAGCTACTGTGAGGCACTGGGTCGACCTGAGCCTGTGACTGTCATTAGTATTATTGGTCTGATGGCCGACATACCGCTCAACTATATCTTTATTCATGGTTTATTTGGTATGCCTGAGATGGGCGGAGCTGGCTGCGGTGTAGCGACCGCATTAGTATTATGGATAAATGTGCTTTTATTAGCCGCTTATACGGGCTTTACCAAGCGAAAAGAATTTGCCACTACTCGCTTTTTTTATGGTTTTACACGTCCAAATCGTACACAGATTAAAAAACTTTTAAAGCTTGGTATACCTATTGGTATTTCTATCTTTTTTGAAGCCAGCTTATTTAGTTTGGGAGCCTTGGTTATTAGTCCATTGGGTGAGATTGCGACAGCAGCGCATCAGGTGGCTCTATCCGTGACCTCACAACTGTTCATGATACCTATATCCGTTGCTATGGCACTCACTATCATGATCTCAAATCGATTTGGTCAAAAAAATCTCTTGGCACTACGCCAAGTGCAAGCTACTGGGCTTATTTGGACAGTCCTGATTGCTGTTGTTTGCATGCTCGGTATATGGTTATTTAGGCCAGAATTGGCAGCTGCATTTACTGATAACCCCGTTGTGAGAGCTCAGTCTATGCACCTGCTTATCTTTGCCCTTGCCTACCAGCTCTTTGATGGCTGGCAGGTCAATGTCGCTGGCATATTACGCGGTATGCAAGATACGACGATACCGATGTGGGTGACGCTCTTTTGCTATTGGTTGGTTGCATTACCGCTGGGTATTTATTTAGTGCGTTTCACTGATGTTGGTGCACAGGGGTTTTGGATGGCACTCATAACTGGTCTGTTTTTATCCTCTATCCTATTGACACTGCGTCTACGTTACCAACAAAAACGTCTGACAGCACTGTGGGGCTAACATCGATGATAGAGCACCTTATCTCACAACATGACTGGCGCTACTTAGTGACATAGACTATGATAAATCGTAGAAGATTTCTTGCTAAACAAAGCGCTTACGTCAAAATATGTAAAAATTCTCAGTTAACAACTGTACATTGATTGCTCATTGACCTGAATCTAGGTATCATTAGCAACTAATTAGACAATATTTAGTTACACTATTTCTCGAATTTAGTACAAGGCCAGATAAAAACTATGGATATTGAAAAAATACGCACCCTCATCGCCCTTATGGAAGAAAGTGAACTGGTGAATTTAGAAATCAGTTCAGATGATGAACATATTAGTTTGACTCGTCACTATGATGCGCCTGTACCAGCTATGATGGCAGCCCCTACTGCTGGCACTGCACCAATGGCAGCTGCTGATGCAAAACCTGCGGCAAGAGCTGGAAACGTCGAAAGCTCACCTATGGTAGGTGTGTTCTATTCAGCACCAACGCCGAATGATCCACCATTTGTAAAAGTCGGGCAAAAAGTTCAAGCAGGTGATACCTTAGGTATTATCGAAGCCATGAAAATCATGAATCCACTTGAAGCGACTCAAAGCGGTATCATTGATGAAATCTTGGTAGACAACTCTGAAGTCGTACAGTTCGGCCAACCTGTCATACGCTATAAAGCGTAACGATATTTGCCATACTTTATTTCATAATGGCTGAGTTTTGGTGTACTTATCGTATCAATATTGAATAACACGATGCTATATTAAACTTGGTCAATGACTGACGCTTCGACAAGGATGAACCCATGATAAAAAAATTGCTCATTGCCAATAGAGGTGAGATTGCCCTGCGCATCGTTCGAGCTTGTAAAGCGCTAGGTATTGAAACAGTAGGTGTCTACTCTACCGCTGACGCCAATTTGATGCACCTGCGCTTTGTTGATGAGGCAATTTGTATTGGCAAACCTAATGCCAACCAAAGCTATCTGGATATCAATACCATCTTAACCGCTGCTGAAATCACTGGCGCAGATGCTATCCACCCAGGCTATGGTTTTTTGTCTGAAAATGCCGAATTTGCTGAACGAGTAGAAGAAGCAGGATTGACTTTCGTTGGTCCAAATGCTGATCACATCCGCTTGATGGGCAATAAAGTCTCTGCTATCAACGCGATGAAAAAAGCAGGCGTACCGACTGTGCCGGGCTCTGTTGGCGCTGTGACACTCCACAATGCTGAAGAGCAGGCACGTAATATCGGTTTTCCATTACTGATCAAAGCCGCCTCTGGTGGCGGTGGACGCGGTATGCGTGTGGTTGAGCGCTTTGATGAGTTGGTTGGTCAAGTACAAGCTGCAAAACAAGAAGCTGAGCTATGGTTCGGTGATGATACGGTCTATATGGAGCGCTATCTACAAAACCCACGCCACGTAGAAGTACAGGTACTTGGTGATGGGAATGGTAATGCCATCCATCTGTATGACCGTGACTGCTCATTGCAGCGTCGTCACCAAAAAGTACTAGAAGAAGCGCCTGCACCAGATATCCCAGATGATGTACGCGAACCAATTCTAAAAGCTTGTGTGAAAGCCTGTGAGCTTGTGAAGTATCGCGGTGCTGGTACGTTTGAGTTTTTATTTGAAAACAACGAGTTTTTCTTTATTGAGATGAACACTCGAGTGCAGGTTGAACATCCCGTAACTGAGATGATTACTGGTATCGATGTCGTTGTCGAGCAGCTCAAAATCGCCGCTGGTTATGGTCTATCTTATCGCCAAAGTGAGATTGAAATCCAAGGTCATGCGATCGAGTGCCGTATTAATGCTGAAGATCCAGCGACCTTTGTGCCGTGCCCTGGTACTATTAGCCAATTGTTCACACCAAGTGGTTCTGGTATTCGTTTTGACTCGCATTTATATCCTGGTTATGAAATACCGACTTATTATGATTCACTGATCGGTAAGCTTATCTGTCACGGTCAAACGCGTCAGCAAGCTATCGCTAAGACAGTACATGCCCTTGATGAATTAATCATCGAAGGTATCAAGACCAATATCCCACTTCATCGTGATGTGATTTTGGCGGATGATCAGTTTGTTCAAGAAGCACAAAACATTCACTATCTTGAAAGAGAGATGTTGAATGCGGACAAAACCAAGAAATAATCATAAATTACAATAGTTAGAGCTTTGATAGCTAGAGGCTAGATAGTTAAAGACTTTAATCCGCTTATTAGTAATCTGTAAACCAGACTTATTAGAAACTTAATACGAAAAAGCCGCTATATCGATAGCGGCTTTTTTCTGTCGTTTTAGAACAGGACGATTAGAATTCTATGTGATAGATAATTTACTATTAATACCACCTACTATGGCAAAACTCTATTGAAATTCATAAAGCATTCTTTTCCATCAGGGTCAGCGCACCACTGCATCTGATTGCCATCATGATTGATAAAGGCAATCAACGCTTCATCAGTCTGGTCTATCTGATTGCCCGAGCAGTCTACCTCGTTATTATCATAGACGGTCTTGATCGCGATAATAGGCAGCCCCTCTTCGCGATGAGTGATTAAGTAACGACCATAGGTCCACTCCTTGCCACTAGACGCTCGCATCTCGTTATCAGCACCAAAATTGTACAACTCGCGGCACTGCGCAGACTTATTTGCTGAACTAATAAGGTTCTTGTTAGTAGTTGGCGGAATCTTTAAAACTCGCTCTTCGTTTTGGGTCAGTATACCGCCATCTATCCTAGCCATCACTTTAGGCTCTACGCTGCTGGGTTTTTGCTCACTCACAGCCGGTTGCTTAGCCCTCGCCTCTTTAGTCATAGTGATAGGACTATCCAAATCAATCTCCCATTGTCCTGCAATAGCAGGGCTGATATGAGTAGTGATTGTTGGCTCAGTAACCGCTTCACCGTTTGCAGGTAATGAAGCTAGAATAGATGCCAATGTGAACGAAGCAAATGTGGTAGGTTCCATGGTTAACCTTTTATTTATAATGTTTTAATATATACATTAGCGTAAGTCGTAGACACCAAAAACACAAGTAACATTATGCTATTGGTCGCAGTATCATATATAAAAAGCTTCCAAGAAAATTCGTGCAACCGTAGGCTATATCCATAAGAAGATAGAACATTGACCAACGCTCAGTCTTCTTTTTACCCAAAAAATAACACCATAACTTTGCTTGTTAGGCACAAGGAGCTATGGCGCTATATATTTATGAAGCTAAGATCAGCATAAATTACTGGACTACACAATGATTGCTGTTTATTTGAGTATTAGGCTACCTCTGTACTCAATGCTTGAGCAAAAGCTGACAGCGCCCCTTTTAGCATCGCTGATACTGTACTACTGCATGTACCGATACCAGAGTATACTTCACCATCTACATTTAGCTGAATATAGGCGGCAGCATTGGCATTAGTCTTGTTGTCACTGTTGGTGTCATCATCGATGCCATTGCCACTGTTGTGGTGCGGGTTAATCGCATGCTCAGCATAGTTAATGATATGCAAAGACTTACCCGTATGCTGTGCAAGACCATCAATAAACGATGACAACGGGCCATTACCAGTACCATCAATATCAATGGTGTCACTATTCATCTGTACTTGACCGCTAAAATACACCTCACCACCTTTGTTATTGACACTATAGTCTAATAGCTCAAACTTACCTTGCTGTAAGTAAGTATCTTCAAAGGTCTGTAGGATTTCATCGTTTTGTAATTCTCGGGCCACCGCTTCAGCCTGCTTTTGTACCACGCGACTAAAGTCAATCTGCATCCAGCGCGGTAAATTAAAGCCATAGTTGCGCTGTAGAATATAAGCAACGCCGCCTTTTCCTGACTGACTATTGATGCGTACCACATCTTGGTAGCTACGACCAATATGTGCAGGATCGATTGGCAAGTAAGCCACATCCCAAACGTTATCCGTCTCGTTTTGATGATTTTCATTATAATCGAGAGACTTTTTGATGGCATCTTGGTGTGAGCCACTAAATGCCGTAAAGACCAACTCGCCTACATAAGGATGACGTGGATGCAACGGTAAATTATTGCACTCGCTCACGACTTGTACGATTTCACTCATGTTGCTAAAGTCAAGATCAGGATCGATACCTTGGCTAAACAAGTTCATAGCCATGACCATGATGTCCATATTACCGGTACGCTCGCCATTGCCAAGCAGAGTACCCTCGATACGATCAGCGCCTGCAAGTACACCCAATTCAGCTGCCGCTACTGCACATCCGCGATCGTTGTGCGTATGCAAACTAATAATGACATGCTCACGCTGGGCAAGATGACGACAGAAGTACTCGACTTGGTCAGCAAAGACATTGGGCATAGATGCCTCAACAGTCGCTGGTAGGTTAAAAATAACTTCTTGCCCGTTCTGCGGCTGCCACACGTCACAAACTGCGTCGCAGACTTCTACAGCATACTCAGTCTCTGTCTGGCTAAAACTCTCAGGAGAGTATTGAAATACCCAATCCGTCTCAGGATACTTTGCCGCATATTCTTGCAACAATTTAGCCCCTGCGATAGCAATCTCTTTGATTTCAGCTTTGTCTTTGCCATAGACTTTTTCGCGTTGTACACGACTGGTTGAGTTATAAACATGAACGACTGCGCGTTTTGCGCCCTTTAACGACTCAAATGTACGGGCGATCAAATGCTCGCGCGCTTGTACCAATACTTGTAGTGTCACATCATCAGGTACGTGGTTTTCTTCAATGAGCTTACGAGCAAAGTCAAACTCAACCTGTGCCGCTGATGGAAAACCAATCTCAATTTCTTTAAAACCAACATCGACTAGCGTCTTAAAAAAACGCATTTTTTGTTCAATAGTCATCGGGTCAATCAATGCTTGGTTACCATCACGCAGATCTACGCTTGCCCATATCGGTGACTTTTCGATTGTTTTGCTCGGCCACGTCCGATCTGGCAACGAGGGTGCAAATGCAAATGGACGGTATTTACGAAAGTCAAAAGCGGCACTTTTTGGTGTGATCTTTGCAGTCCCTGAGACTGCAGTGCGAGTGGCTTGGTCAGACATAATCAATCCTTAGACGGTAACGTTATTTGTATATTTAGTGGGCGATTAGCTGCTGGTTAGATCAATACTTATCATACAAGATAGCTAGTGTTTATATCACAATAATAGCAAAGTTTGATGCTCAGAAACCTGCTTTTTTTCACTCTATTTATTGTTATTTTAGTGGATAATACTATATTAGGCTCTATAATCGAGTTAATTCACTATTGAGACAATAAAAATGCCAGACAACCAGATCGAGAATACATTAGTAGCGGATATAGACGAGATCGATAGGCAACTACTGCGCTTATTACAGACACAAGCGCGCATGAGTGTGACTGAACTTGCTGAGCGCGTGAATTTATCTGCCACGCCCTGCGCGCGGCGAATCAAACGCTTAGAAGATGCAAATGTTATCACAGGATATCAAACCAAGACCGATGCACAAAAACTCGGTTATCCACTTGCTGTGTTTATCGCTATCAGTATGGACCGTCATACAGCTGAGCGTTTCGAACAGTTTGAGCGCAAAGTTCAAAGTTTTGAGGAAGTTATTAGCTGTAGTATTGTCACAGGACGCACAGAGGACTATCTGATCAAAGTAAGGGTACGCGATATGGCGCATTACGAGGAGTTTTTGTTACATAGACTCAATCGTATCGAAGGCGTTGCCCAAGTACATACCAGCTTTGAGTTACGAGAAGTGTTTAGTCGGAGCGTGGTTTAGAGGATCTAAGCCACTGGTAGTGTAGGACGACGGAGTGTTAGCATTATTATCCTGCCATGCCAGCAAGGCTGTGACCAATAAGCCAAAAAACTGCCCTAGTGCATAGAACAGCGTCACCAATGCAATCACTAAGTCAGAGTGGGCAGCAGTGGCATTTGACACAATGTGAGTATCATCGCTACCCTAACAACAAAGATTAATTACAAAAATCTCAACCTTACAATAGTGGCATTGCCATGTAGCCCAAATGTCCCATCAAACCAGATATTCAGGCACTCATCAATAGCAAAAACGACAAACCTATGATTCACTAATCGAATCAACATTTACGAGACGTTTAGCGTTGGCATTTCTGTCTCATCTTGTCCTAGCATCTGTACACGTTGATCACTGAACATATCCATATCAGGGGCTAACGTACGCATAAACCGATCAAAATATAGCATCTGCTTGGTCAACAGCGCAAAATCACGCGGGAAATGGATACCGTGACGCTTACCCACTTCGACGATCTCAAGCATCATTTGATTCAGCTCATCGGCTTGTTCTTTGCTGTTGAAAGGTACACCACTGGTAAACGCCTTATCTTCTGCCATGATGGTTGTCATCATGCGCTGTAAGTCATTGCCCAATGCAGCCACATCGACTTTGTTGTCGCCATGCGTCATTTCCATATCAATCATATGACGGGCCATCGCTTGATAATCATTGTCTTGCATCGCTTGCATCATACCCATGCACGCGCGCCAACTCTCAGCTTTGAGTTTACCAACAATACCAAAGTCTAAAAAGCCAATACGGCCGTCGGTCAATAGCATCAAATTACCAGCATGTAAGTCAGCATGAAAACTGTTGCACAGCATGAGACTGGCAAACCATGTATTTAGAGTATCTGCCATCACTTGCGCAGGATCGCTACAGTACTGACGCATGAGTGACTCATCGACCATCGAGACGCCATATAGTCGGCTCATTGTGAGTACACGCTTAGTCGTCAACGCTTCGTATACTTGCGGCGCCACTACGCGAGTATTCCCTGATACCGCTAAGAACTGCTGAAAATCGCGGATATTTTGTGCTTCAGCAATAAAGTCAGTCTCGGCAAGCATACGCAGACGAATCTCATCGATGATCGGTGCGATGCTAGCAAATTTCATCGATGGCATTACAATTTCGAGCAGTTTAGTCACGCCATGCAAGACACCCAAATCGGTCTGCATAATGGTTTCGACGCCAGGTTTTTGCACTTTTAGCACCACTTCATCACCGTTATGCAACCGTGCTGCATGCACTTGGGCAATAGAAGCTGATGCGAGGGGCTCTGAGTCAATATGCGCAAACGTGTCATCAAGGGTCATGCCCTCAGTCGCTAGCTCTTCTTTTAACACTTGCTCAATATAAGCATAAGACAACGGCGTGGTCTGATCCAGGCAGCTTTGGAATGCCTTGACATATTCTCGTGGAAACAGAGACGGTGTACTGGCAATAAACTGACCGATTTTGATATAAGTGGTGCCGAGCTGCTCAAAAGTTTCTTTGAGTAGCATCGCGTCAGGTTTCTCCCCTTTTGCTACTCTTAGCGCAGACAGACCTGCCACACTCGCTGTTTGGCGAACACGGTTGACGACATTAAAGGTATGTTTTAATAAATGCGGACGATGAATTTTCATAAAAAACAACTATGGTAATAAGAAGGATGTTTGAAAATAGATAATATGATAAAAGTATTTATAAAGGGTTACAGCACTAGCATATTAATTAACACTGCTACAGACAGGGCATTGGGGGTCTTTTCTATAACCCATCAGCCGCTGCTGCATTTGACTACCATCCCATATGAGCAGCTTATTTGTCAGTGGATTTTTGGTTAATCCCAAATACTGTAAGGCGGCATTGGCTTGCAGATTACCCATGACGGCTGTAGTACTAGCGAGCACACCCGAATTAGCACAGGTACGTTCATCAGCGGCATCATCGCGCACAACCGAGCCAAACACGCAGTGGTAGCAGCCAGTATCGAGCTGAGGCTCAAACAACGCCAGCTGTCCTTGCATTGCAATTGCTGAGGCTGATAACAGCGGGATTTTATAGCGGACGCTGATACGGTTGATACTATCACGCGTCGCAAAATTATCAGTACAGTCTAAAAGTAAATCAGGCTTGTTTGTTGCCATACCTAGCAGCTCATAAGCATTGTTTTCATCTAAACGTGCGACTGTCCCGTGAGCTCGTATCAGAGGATTAATGCGCGCTAACATGGCAGCTGCACTCAGTGCTTTAGATTTGCCAATATCTTCTGGCAAAAACAACGTTTGCCGTTGTAGGTTACTCGCCTCAATCTCATCATCGTCAATCAGATGAACATAGCCCACCCCTGCACGTACCAGTGTCTCAGACGCTGGGCAACCAAGACCGCCTGCCCCTATCATAACCACGCGTGCTGATTTTAGTCGCAGCTGAGCATCCATATCCCAACCGTCTAATAAAACGTGCCGAGCATAACGGAGCAGCTCATCATCGGATAGTGGTGCCACCTCTTCTACCATATTTATCTACAACCTATAATCAAAAAAATCCACTCATAAAACTTGTCTATTGAACGTGCCCTAGCGTGACACGGTCATTACCACCATAATCTTGTACCGTATGCACCGACTCAAAATCATTATCCAAAAACAACTGTCGAACAGCAGCACCTTGATCATAGCCATGTTCGATAGCCAATAACCCATTTGTGCATAGGTATATCGATGCGTGCTGAATAATATGCTCGATATCTGCCAAGCCATGATTGGGCGCACTCAGCGCGCTTATCGGCTCAGCCTTTAACGCAGCCAAATGCTCATCTGTCTCATCGATATATGGTGGATTAGAGACAATCACATCAAACTGCTGTTCAGCACTAGTAGCGAGTGCCTGATACCAACTGCTTTGGACGAATTTAATGTCAGCAACGTCGTTATTAATAGCATTATGCTGAGCAACCTTCAGCGCGTCGAGCGATAAATCGACTGCGACAACTTGCCAGTTAGCGTGCTTAAGTTCATGAGCAAGACTGATAGCGATACAACCTGAACCCGTCCCCAAATCTAGTAAACGCTTATTATGAATACGTGTTGGCTGAGCATTGATCCACTGTAGTACCTGCTCGACCAATACCTCGGTATCCGGTCTAGGAATCAGAGTATGCTCATTGACATTAAAATTAAGTGACCAAAATTCTTGCTGCCCAGTCAGGTACGCAAGCGGTATACCTTGCTGCATCTTACTCACACCATCACTGAACTGTGCAAGCTCGCTGTCACTCAGCTGGTAATCTTCATCCGTCATCAACGCTATCGCGGGCTTATCAGTGACATGTAACAACCAGTCCGTTAGCCAAAACGACGGCAGCTGGTTGCTCGTATTATCATTTGTCAGTTGTCCAATGTGTTGCTTAATTTGACCGATGGTTGATGCTGACATAAGTCACTCTTAAAAATAATAGAAAGATCAGTAAAGGGCCTAAACTATTCTGACGCGCGCGGTGGCTCTTTGGTATCAGTCAGGTTTGGATTTGCCCTGGCTAACTTATCGCCGCTGCCATCATCGTCGCCATAAATGTCATCGTTATCACCAATAACAATATGTTTATCAACAAAATAAATCAGTGCCAAGATAGGGATACCAATCGCAAAGGTAAAAATAAAGAAGAACGGATAGCCCATATTATCGACGATAGCACCAGAATAACCACCCATAACTTTAGGTATGAGCGTCATCAGTGAAGAAAAAATAGCATACTGTACGGCGGTAAAGCGAATAGAGGTCAGTGCCGACAAGAAGGCAATAAATACAGCACTTGCCAGTCCTGCAGCTAAGTTATCAAAAATGACCGCCAAATACATGAATGGTAAGCTGCCTGGATTATACGTCAATAGTACAAATAACAAATTGGTCGCACAGGCTAAAATAGCACCAATCATCATAGCGTGCATAATACGGAAACGCTGGGCTAAAATCCCGCCCAAAAACCCACCTCCAATCGCCATAATCACACCGACAAGCTTCACAGCATTCGCAATGTCCGTCTTACTAAAGCCCATGTCTTGATAAAAGACGTTTGAGATCACGCCAGCTACGATATCAGATATACGATACAGACCAATCAACGCCAGCAGCAACAGGGCTTTTTTGCCATAACGACGGAAGAAGTCCAAAACAGGCTCGATCCATGTTGCCATCGCCACTTCTTTTTTGACTAATCCTACTTTTACCAATGCGTAGCCTGCTACCATCGCCGCCCCTAAACTCACCAGTAAATGGAAAGTTTCTACAAAGAAGCTAGAAAACGCGCCTTCAAATTCTGGTAGGACTTGTCCCATCACTATGTAAGCAGCGATAAAGGCAATCACTGAAAATACAAACAACGCCACCAGTCTGACGTAATCCTCACGAGTCTCAGCGACCAGTGGGGCTTTGTTGATGATTTTGGGTTGGTTGACGATGAAGTACAGTAGTAATAATGGGGCACAAGCAACCAAAGCCAAAAAGTAAAACTTGATAGCCGGCATTATCATTAGCGGTATCAATGCCACTGTGCTATCAAATACTGTATTGATTAAGATGTTGATCAGATAAATGATACCGAATAGCAAACCTGGTATCAGCAGTAATGCAGAATAAATAAGAAATACTTTTAAATTGCCTTTTTGCTTGTTGTTTTGTAAAACGTCAGCCGTCGGCTCATAACTGGCAAATGTCGTCAAGACCCCTAAAGTCATGACCCCTGCCATAATATAATAGGTATTGCGCCATGCCTCGTAACTATAAAAAGTCTCATTTGAGCCAAAATAGTCCGCCAAATACAACGCGCCTGCCCCAGCAACGATCATACCAATACGGTAACCTGACACATAAATAGAAGACAAAATAGACTGCATAGACGGCGGTGCAAGTTCGATACGGTAGGCGTCAATCACAATATCTTGCGTCGCAGAAGAGAAGCCAAGCAACACCGCAGCACCTGCCATATAGACCAAAACATCTTCACTGACAGGGTTCACCCTTGCCATCAAAAAAATAGCCAGCACAATGAGCAGCTGTGATACCACCATCCAACTGCGGCGGCGACCGAGCCATTTTGTCAAAAACGGTACAGGTAGCGCATCGATTAATGGCGCCCAAATAAACTTAAATGAATATCCTAATGCCGCCCAACTAAACATGGTGACGACGCTACGATCAATTCCTGCCTCTCTGAGCCATAGTGATAAGCTTGAGAAAATAAGCAGAATAGGGATACCCGCTGAAAAACCCAAAAATAACATGATAATCACACGAGGGTCTAGATAGGCTTTTGTCGCCTCGCCCCATGATTTTTTGGCAATTGGTTGATTGGGTGGCACAGATTTCACAGCAGACATAATAACTCACCAACAATTGAGACAAGGAACACAACTGCACACAATTCTTATCACTCTTCAAAATCAGTTACTCAATAAAGTAGCGATAAAAAAGAATCGATAAAAACTGCTCGACGTTGTACCAATATAAAGTTGTACCAATATAGATATGACAACAAAATCCAGTTATGGTACTTGAGAACCTTCACCTTGACTAGATGTTTTTGCACTAACTCACTGACTATATTGCTTTTACGATGGCTTATGTTTCGTAGTAGTCTCGCAGATTATAACAATATTTCTCTAAGGTTAAATTAACCCTTATTTTTCTTGCTACATTCTCTCTTAAGCCATACCTGACAACGTCATGATATATAGGTAATATAAAGGTAGCTATAAAATTGAAATAGATCTAATTGATTGAGCGTAATCTGCTGGTTTATTCTCAACTAGCGATAACGAGTACAGGCGTTAATGACGATTTAGATAAACAAAACATCAAGCTTTTTACGATTAATAATTTAAAACTTATAATTCTTATATATTAGTTTTATAAATACACAGTGCTTCGCTATGCTCTATGTATAAACAATGATTATTTCGATTAACTGTTTGTTCTTTCTATTATCATAGCCCAGGAGTTTTACCATGTCCGATTCGACCAATACCCCAACCAACAAAAACGCTACGCAGGATACTGCTGGTTGCCCTGTAGATCATAGCAACAATGCACCAACCAATACCACTTATGATCAAGGAGATAACAAGGGTCCAACGATTCATAGTGAAAACGTTGACAAATCACACGCGCCGCAGCGCCCTAGCATGGGTGGCTGTCCTGTCATACACCAAGCTCACACCACTACTGCTTCTGCTGCAACCGATTGGTGGCCAAACAGCTTGAACTTAGACATATTGCATCAGCAAGACAAAAAGACCGATCCTATGGGAGCGGATTTTGATTATAACGAAGCGTTTAAACAACTGGATTTAGAAGCGGTAAAAACAGATCTAAAGAACCTAATGACTGAGTCACAAGAATGGTGGCCAGCCGATTGGGGACACTATGGCGGATTGATGATTCGCATGGCATGGCACTCAGCCGGTACGTATCGCGGTGCTGATGGTCGCGGTGGCTCTAATACGGGTAACCAGCGTTTTGCGCCATTGAACAGCTGGCCAGATAACGTCAACCTAGACAAAGCGCGCCGTTTATTATGGCCCATTAAGAAAAAATACGGCAACAAACTGTCTTGGGCTGACTTGATGATTTTGGCAGGTAACATGGCTTATGAGTCCATGGGTTTCAAAACCATAGGTTTTGCTGGTGGTCGCGCTGATACTTGGCATCCAGAAAAAGACATCTACTGGGGTTCTGAGCGCGAATGGTTAGCAGATACAGAGAACCGTTACGACAATGATGAAGACCGTACCTCGCTCGAAAACCCACTAGCAGCAGTACAAATGGGCTTGATCTATGTTAACCCTGAAGGTGTGGACGGCAACCCCGACCCACTAAAAACAGCTCAAGATATGCGTACGACCTTTGCTCGTATGTCAATGAATGATGAAGAGACTGTGGCATTAACAGCTGGTGGTCACACCGTGGGTAAATGTCATGGTAATGGTGATGCAACAACCCTAGAGGATGAGCCAGAAGCCGCTGATGTGAAAGAGCAAGGTCTAGGCTGGCGCAACCCTAAAGGTAACGGCAATGCAGGTAACACGGTCTCAAGTGGTATTGAGGGCGCCTGGACGACCAATCCTACTCAGTGGGATCACGGCTACTTTGAGCTATTATTAAACCAAAACTGGGCATTGACCAAAAGTCCAGCAGGGGCATGGCAGTGGGAACCAACCGACATCAAAGAAGAAGATCGTCCATTAGATGCTCATGATCCAAGTGTACGCCGCAATCCAATCATGACTGATGCCGATATGGCGTTGATTAAAGATCCTATCTATCGTGAGATCTCTGAGAAATTCCACAACAACCCAGAGTATTTTGATGAAGTATTTGCCAAAGCATGGTTCAAGCTGACTCACCGTGATTTGGGACCTAAAGCTCGCTATTTAGGTGCCGATGTACCAAGCGAAGATTTTATCTGGCAAGATCCTATCCCAGCAGGAAATGCAGAGTTAACTGCTGATGATATTGCAACGCTAAAATCGCAGGTATTAGATAGTGAGTTGAGCCGCCGTGAACTTATCATTACCGCATGGGATAGCGCACGTACATTCCGTGCCTCAGACTATCGTGGCGGTGCCAACGGTGCACGTATCCGTTTGGCCCCTCAAAAAGACTGGGCGGGTAATGAGCCAGAGCAGCTACAACGTGTACTTGAGACATTGACACGCATTCAAGCTGACTTTGACAAAGACATCAGTTTGGCCGATCTAATTGTGTTGGCTGGTAATGCGGCTATCGAGCAAGCAGCAAAAGAGGCAAGTGTAGACATAACCGTTCCATTCACACCAGGTCGCGGTGATGCCGATGCATCAATGACTGATGCTGAATCTTTTGCTGATTTAGAGCCATTACATGATGGATATCGTAACTGGGTCAAAGAAGATTACGCCGTTTCTCCTGAGGAGATGCTACTTGATCGTTCTCAGTTGATGGGATTGACAGCGCCTGAGATGGTTGTATTGATTGGTGGTATGCGAGTCCTCGATACCAACTATGGTCATAGCCAACATGGTGTCTTTACGGAACGCGCTGGTGTCCTCACCAATGACTTCTTTGTTAACTTGACAGACATGAACTACACTTGGCATCCTGTAAAATCGGACGACAAAGCAAGTGATACTGTTGATAACTATGAAGTGCGTGAGCGCAGCACTGGAAAGGTTAAATGGCAAGCACGCCGTGTCGATCTAGTATTTGGCTCAAACTCTATCTTACGTGCCTATGCTGAGCTATACGCACAAGACGATAATGTAGAGAAGTTTGTTCGTGACTTTGTGAGCGCTTGGAACAAAGTGATGAATGCAGATCGCTATGATGTTGCTAAGTAAGCGTTATTTATTGGATTAACGAAAATCAAGCAAGTCTATAAATCATGAACAGCTACCTTCTAGAAGGTAGCTGTTTTTTTGTGCTGAAAATTTACCCGTTTGAAGTCTATTTTCTAGAAAGCTGTAATTTTTTGTGCTTTATAGACCGCTTATCCTTCATAAGACATTTGTCTTTTATGAGTGACTACCGTCTTATAAGCCATTCACGTTTTACTAATATAAATCATCATGACCCATGTTGAGAGCTATGTCACCACATCAACTGCCTCTATATTCGTTATTATCATAAATTGATAGCTATTTATTATATACAAGAATAATAGGTTTGTTTTACACTAGCCTATTGCGGTATATTCATATGTTTTTACTTTCATATACAGACCTTTCAAACATAGACAAGGTCTATATAGTTATACAATAGGATTAGGTTATGGCAATCGACGTAGTGGTCAACCAGCGACATTTGCAGATTCAGCTCAAACAGTTGGAAACAGTATGGCATACGGTGATCAATGGCTATAACTTAAGTCAAGCAGCGACGGTCCTACACACGAGCCAGTCGAGCTTATCTAAGCATATCGCAGCCCTCGAAAACCAACTAAAGACCGAAGTATTCATTCGTCAAGGCAAGCGCTTGACAGGTTTGACCACTATGGGTACAGCACTCATGCCTCATATCGAGTCTATCTTTGCTGAAATCCGTACCATTGAAAACTTGAGTCTAGATTTTAACAATCCCAATATAGGCACACTAACGATTGCCACCACTCATACACAAGCACGCTATGTGTTGCCGCAAGTAGTCAAAGAGTTCAAAGATCGCTTTCCCAAAGTAAATCTCATCTTACAACAGGCAGATCCTGAGACCATCGCGCAGATGGTGATTCGTGGTCAGGCGGATATTGGTATCGCAACCGAGTCGTTGCTGCAAAACAATTACCTCAGATGCTACCGTTACTATGACTGGACGCACCGCGTTATCGTACCGAGCGATCATGAGCTTGCTAGTCAAGAATCTATCGACCTGCCTACCCTTGCCAGCTATCCCATTGTTACCTATCACGGCGGCTTTACTGGTCGCGGCGCCATTGATAAAACCTTTGAAGAAGCAGGTCTGGAGCCAGATATCGTATTAGCGGCCTTGGATGCTGATGTGATCAGTACCTATGTTGGACTGGGTTTGGGGATTGGCATCATCGCAGAAATGGCGTTTGAACCCAGCCATTATCAGAACCTAACTGCCATACCAGTAGATCATTTTGGCCGCTTTACCAGTTGGATGGCAGTACGCGATGATGCCGAAATCCGCCAATACGGCCGCGCCTTTATGGAACTGTGTCAGAAACAATTCAACAACTAAAACAACCCTACCAAACCGTTACTGCTAGCTTGCGTCACCTTTACCGAACTTATGCATAAATGATAAAATAGAGTCTAAAACGTCATCCAACGTTTTATTTTTTATTTATGCATGTATTGCTGGACACCTAGACATTTAATGACCTAAATATTTGAAGATTTAGGATTTGATGGCTACTGGGTGTCGATCACTGCATGTCCATTTGCTCTTATGTAACAGGTGATACCGCTCATGGAAAAACTCGTAGCGATCATTATGGCAGTTTTTGCCGCCCCTTTGCTTATCGGCGGCGCTTATCTGCTCTCTCTAGGCGGTAGTCCTTACTATCTTTTCGCTGGCGTTATCATGTTAACGACAGCTTTTTTATTGTTCAAAAAACATTGGAGTGCTTACGGACTCTACGCCCTCTTTATCGTGGCAACCATGGTGTGGGCACTATGGGAATCTGGATTTTATTGGTGGGCGCTAGCACCTCGCGTTGGTTTCCCACTGATATTTGGTTTGCTCATGCTATTACCATGGGTAGCTAATAAGATGCGTGGACATAAGCCTCAAGTAGCCGCGAGCACATCACCAACCACAGACTCTGTTAAGAAAAGTCCCCTATATTATTGGGGTCTGCTCGCTAGTGTCGTTGTGGGCGCATTGCTCTCTTTTGGGAGCTTGGCAAACAACGCTACTGACAAACTAGGCGAGCTTGATTTGTCTGCGACCGATAAAAGCAACCAAGATGACAGTACAGATGAAACGTCAGCCAATCTTGGTGATCCACTATCCAATGGTCAGCAAACGCCAGATGGCGAGTGGAGCGCGTATGGTCGTACAGACTACGGACAGCGCTACTCTCCTCTGACACAGATCAACACTGATAATGTCAAAGATTTAGAACTGGCTTGGCAGATCCAGACAGGTGATGTCAAAGGTCCTAACGATGTCGGTGAGACCACCTATCAGGTAACCCCGCTCAAAATCGGTAATGCACTATACCTATGTACACCTCACAACTGGGTTATGGCATTAGATGCAGACTCTGGTGAGACACTATGGAAGTTTGACCCTCAAGTAGAAGAGAATTTACAACGTCAGCACCAAACATGCCGCGGCGTCTCTTACTATGCGGGTCAAGCTAGCACTGATAATACGCCTGTGATTGCTAATGATGTCGCTGCGACTAATGAAGCGGGTACTCGCGATACGATGGTTCAAAAAATTGCTGGCAATACGTTTGACAATGCCTCTAAACAATGTGATGCCAAAATATTTATTCCGACGTCTGATGCCAAGCTATATGCACTTGATCCAAATACAGGACAGCGCTGCCAAGACTTTGGTGATGATGGTGCATTAGATTTGATGCATAACATGCCATTTACTCAGGCAGGGTATTACTACTCTACCTCGCCGCCAGTTGTTGCAGGTGACGTCATTATTGTAGCTGGCGCTGTCAATGACAACTATGATGTCAACTCGCCTTCTGGTGTGATACGCGCTTATGATGTCAATACTGGTGAGCTCATGTGGAACTGGGATTCAGGTGATCCTGAAAACACTGCACCTTTCGATGTCAATGATCCAGCCCAAACTTACAAAACCAGCTCACCAAACTCATGGGCAATCGCTAGTGCTGATGAAGAGCTTGGATTGGCATACTTCCCAATGGGCAACCGTACTCCAGATCAGTTGGGTAGCTACCGTAACGCTGCTGAAGAAAAATACGCAACGTCTGTAGTTGCACTAGATATCGAAACGGGTGAAGCGCGCTGGGTTCAGCAGTTTGTACATCATGACCTTTGGGACATGGACACCCCTGCTCAGCCTACGTTGCTTGACTTAGATACTGCTGACGGCGTTCAGCCTGCGTTGGTCGTGCCGACCAAACAAGGCGACGTCTACGTCTTGAACCGTGCAACAGGTGAGCCTATTGTACCGATCAAAGAACGCGAAGCGCCGCAGGGATATCTGGTAGCAGGTGAGCACGCCGCACCGACTCAGCCGTACTCTGGTTTGAGCTTTGAGCCTGAAATGATGACTGAAAAAGACATGTGGGGCGCGAGTCTCATTGATCAAATGATGTGCCGTATCGAGTTCAATCGGCTCAACTATGATGGTCGCTATACACCGCCATCAACCAATGGCAGCTTGGTCTATCCTGGTAACTTTGGTACCTTTAACTGGGGCGGTATCGCGGTCGATCCTGAAAATGGCGTAATGTTTGGTATGCCGACGTATTTGGCATTTACCTCAAAACTCATTCCTAGAGAAACGCTAGGCGATGCGGAGACCAATAAAGGCGAACAAGGGGTCAATGCAAACGAAGGCGCAGACTATGCAGTCGAGCTAGGTCCTTTCTTATCGCCACTAGGCGTCCCTTGCCAGCAGCCACCATGGGGCACGATAGCAGGTGCTGATCTAGCGACTGGCGAGATTGCCTATCAGCGCAAAAACGGTACAGTACAAGATCTGTCTCCTATCCCAATTAAACTGGAATTAGGGGTCCCTGGTATTGGCGGACCTATGATTACCAAAGGCGGCGTTGCGTTCTTATCAGCGGCGACCGAAAACAACTTCCGCGCTTATGACCTAAAGAATGGTGATGTGCTGTGGAATGTTCGTATTCCAGCGGGTGGCCAGGCCACACCAATGACTTACCTGAACTCTAAAGGTGAGCAGATGGTACTACTGGTTGCTGGTGGACATGGTTCAGTAGGTACAACTATTGGTGACTACGTCATGGCTTATAAACTTGGTGACCAGTCTAAGTAGCATTTACCTAAACAGCTATTAAGCTAAACAGCCGCTCAGCTATAGGACGTTATGTTGATAAAGTACCAATGATTCATATCATGGCTATTTTATCAATAACCAAAAAAAGCAGGTAACCTAGGTTGCCTGCTTTTTTGTTCTCTATGATGGTGCAATATTGCTTGTACTACCTCTATATCGTATGACAACGTTATATGTGACGCTCAGTGGTTAACGAGTGATTATTAAGTGGACTTAAATACTGAGTTAGCTTACTTTGTTATGATTGATTAATACCGACCAGAGGCACTTGAAACTATCACTAATCATGAGCATATCGGTAGACAGTAATTTACACACTACTGGATAATTTATGAATAACAACATCCCTTTATCTTTTTTAGATCTAGCACCCGTACCTGAAGACCATACTATCGCTGAAGGTATCGCCCAAACGGTTGAAACCGCACAGCAAGCAGAAAAGTCTGGCTTGAATCGTTATTGGATGGCAGAGCATCATAATATGCCAGGTATTGCTAGTGCAGCAACCTCAGTGCTACTGTCACATATTGGTAGTCAAACCAAGCGTATTCGTATTGGCGCGGGCGGCGTCATGTTACCTAACCATGCACCCCTCGTGATCGCTGAGCAGTTTGGTACCTTGCAGGCACTCTACGGTGACCGTGTTGACTTAGGTCTGGGACGCGCGCCTGGTACTGACGGGGCGACGTTTCAGGCACTTCGCCGACAAATGAAAGACGCTGAGCGTTTTCCGCAGGATGTGCAAGAGCTGATGTACTTTTTGGGCAATGATACTGACGGTAGCCCTGTACAGGCATTCCCTGGTGCAAAATCAGGCATTCCTATTTGGATATTAGGCTCTTCTCTTTTTGGCGCGACTTTGGCCGCCCATTTAGGACTGCCTTACGTGTTTGCCTCGCACTTTGCACCGCAGATGCTTGGGCAAGCAATCGATGCCTATCGTGAACAGTTCAAACCATCTGCATATCTGGACAAGCCTTATGTGATGCTGGCTGCAAACTTATTACTTGCTGATGATGATGAAACCGCTGAATATCACTTTACTTCAGCGCAGCAGAGCTTTGTACGGTTGCGCCGCGGCGAAACAGGTCAGATGCCAAAACCCACTTACGATATGGACAGTATCTGGAGTCAAGCAGAAAAGATGATGGTAGACAATGCGCTATCAGTGTCTTTCGTTGGCTCTGTTGAGACCGTTAAACCTAAATTGTCTGCGTTTTTGGCAAGATACCAGCCGGATGAGCTGATTGTGACGGCCAACATCTATGACCAAGCCGCCCGTATCCGTTCACTTGAACTTACACCGGAGCTAAACTTATTTACTTTACAATGAAATGAGAGACTTGCATAATTATTGGTAAATCTAAAACTGGATCTTTGACATGGAAGCAACTCCCATTATTGGCGCGTCATTGATGATTGGCTCATCAATATTTATGTATATCGTGGCGCTCCTTGCAGTACTGGCTATTTTTGCATACCTAACCTATCGTACTAGCCCAAAACGCAAACAGCGCCGAGAAGATAAGCGCAATCGAGACAATTTAAATCAATAACAAAAAGCCCTTTCTCAAATAAGAAAAAGGGCTTTTTTTTGCTTCAAAGAGACACCAAAACTCAATAATACTATTGTTTTAAATTTAATCGATGTCCTTAAGAAAATAAATACTACATCAAACCAAGCGCACGTAGCGCTGCCGCCCCAAACGCCATTCCGAACATACCAACGACCGTGGTAAATGCCAAAATGTTTGCCGCCAGTATATCATTGCCACCCATCGCTTTTGCCATCACATAACTGGCTGCTGCTGTTGGTGACGCTACCATCAAGAATAACACGCCCATGTGCACACCTGACAAGCCAAATGCCAGTCCAATCGCGACAGCTACCAGTGGTGCAACGACAATGCGCCCAATACTAGCCTGCATGGACAATCCTGACGCACTCAGCATTGATTTCAGATCAATGCTCGCACCAGCGCAAATCAATGCCAATGGCAATGCGACTGCTGCCAACAAGTCACCAGTCTTATGTATCACGCCTGTTAGTGGTGGCAATGGCAGTGCCTTATATGCAAATGCTGATAGCAATGCCAAGATAAGCGGATTGGTAAACACCTTCTTAATAATCATAATACTGCGACTGATCAAGGTATCATCTATACTTTTTGAAACACGGCTCAAGGTAATGACCGCTAAAATATTGAACAGTATCGTCACCACGCCCATATAGACAGCGCCGATACTTAAACCTTGCGCGCCATAAGCGTTGGCAACCGTTGCAAGACCAATAATTGCCATATTACTACGGAAAATACCCTGTACGAACACGCCTTGATCTTCAGGACGTTTGACAAACCGCTTGGCATAAAGCTCTGCGCCAATAAACAAAACAAAGGTTACCAAGATACCAACGAAGATTAGCTTAATTTGCTGACCATAGTCGACATCACTATCGACCACGCTAAAGAACAACAAGCACGGCAAGCAGTAGTTAAAGACAAAACTTGATGCTTGATCGATAAAAGTTTGGCTGGTCTCACCTCGCCTTTGCATAAAAAAACCCAACCACATCAGTGCAAGGTTGGGAAAGACAATGGTAATCGCAAAAATAACAGCATCGATCATAAATAAGCTCAGTTCGCTGACAAGCCCGACATCATATAGGCATCAGCGATATAAATTAATAAATAGTAGTGAGATTTGGTGAATTTGGCAACCTAGTTTCAGTGACCTAGTATAGAGATAAAGTAGCCAGTAAAACAAGCTCACATACTTCTTTCTTGTCAGAACGATGTATATCTTGACAAACAAAAGCCTGTAACGAAGTGCCGTTACAGGCTTCTTATACGATAAGTGCTTTATTATAAAAGGCTTTATTACATACCTATTATGAGTCCAATGCAGCCTTTGCTTTCTTATGTTTTTTGACCGTCATCGCTAATAGCTGTATAGCAGCAGGTGTCACACCACTGACTCGCCCAGCCTGAGCAAGCGTTGCAGGACGCACTTGCGTGAGTTTCTGTACGATCTCGTTTGATAGACCTGAGACGACGCTATAATCAAAATCTAGCGGTAGCGCTGTGTTTTCTAGTCGCTTCATTTGATCGATGTCTTCCTGCTGACGGTCGATATAGCCTGCGTATTTCACAGAAATCTCGATCTGCTCGCCCACTTGTGCATCTACTGTTGAATCAGTAATAGCAGCGATATCCGCAAAGTGAATCTGCGGACGCTTCAGCAAATCAAAGGCTGTCGATTCTTTAGACAGCACCTCACCTGTTTGCTCAGTCACTTGCTTACCTAATGCATTACTAGGCGTTGCCCACATGTCTTTTAGACGCGAGGTTTCTGTCGAAATGGCTTCCATTTTCTCTTGATAGGCCTGCCAGCGCACATCATCTACCAGTCCTAGCTTACGACCTGTCTCAGTTAAACGCTGATCGGCATTGTCTTCACGTAGCAATAGACGATACTCTGCACGGCTCGTAAACATACGATATGGCTCGGTCGTACCGTGCGTAATCAAGTCATCGACAAGCACACCAAGATAAGCCTCATCACGGCGCGGCGTCCACCTGTCAAACTCGCTGTTATTAGTGGTGACCAATGCTGCATTAGTACCTGCTAGTAGACCCTGTACGCCTGCTTCTTCATAGCCCGTCGTACCATTAATTTGACCAGCAAAGTACAAACGATCAATCGATTTGGTCTCAAGCGTTGGTTTTAAGTTCTGCGGATCAAAGTAATCATATTCAATTGCATAGCCTGGACGCGTGATATGAGCGTTTTCTAGTCCTTTCATACTATGAATAAATTCCAGTTGCACATCAAACGGCAAACTGGTCGAAATACCATTTGGATATAGCTCATGCGTGGTGAGACCTTCAGGCTCGATAAAGATCTGATGGCTGTCTTTATCCGCAAAACGATGGATTTTGTCTTCAATCGATGGGCAATAACGCGGGCCTACGCCTTCGATTTTGCCAGAGAACATCGGTGAGCGGTCAAGGTTCTCACGGATGATGTCATGAGTACGCGCGTTGGTATGGGTGATATAGCAATTGACCTGTTCAGGATGCATAGAGACGTCACCCATATAGCTCATGACTGGTAGTGGCGTATCACCCGGCTGTACCGTCATCACGCTAAAATCAACGCTACGGGCATCGATACGCGCTGGTGTACCTGTTTTTAAACGACCTACTGGTAGTTTAAGCTCACGCAAACGATCTGCAAGTTTGATAGACGGCTGGTCTCCTGCACGGCCACCCTTTGAGTTTTCCATACCAATATGAATGACACCGCCCAAGAAAGTCCCTGAGGTCAGCACCACTGTTTCAGTCTTAAAGACAATACCTGTAGAGGTCACAACTGCTGTCGCACGGCCATTCTCTACCAAGATATCGTCAGCGGCTTGCTGAAATATATCTAAGTTCGGCTGGTTTTCTAATGTATGGCGAATCGCCGCTTTATACAGAATACGGTCTGCTTGCGCACGCGTGGCACGAACGGCAGCCCCTTTACGGCTGTTTAGTACGCGGAACTGGATACCTGCTTTGTCCGTTGCCAGCGCCATTGCACCGCCCAACGCATCAATCTCACGCACCAGATGCGATTTACCGATACCGCCAATCGCAGGATTACAACTCATCTGCCCGAGCGTCTCAATATTATGCGTCAACAATAAGGTCTGTGCGCCCATACGTGCAGCCGCTAGAGCAGCTTCTGTGCCAGCATGACCACCGCCGATCACTATCACGTCATAATGTTTTGGGTATTGCATGTTTGCCTCACTTGACTCATAACGCTGCTTGGTACCACATTTCATTGAATAACATGGTAGTCGGCAAATAAACGTCAGTCGTATTTATAAAAAAGATAACGACTCAGATAAGTCGTTCATAATTGGTTAGATAACCTGTCATTATAACAATTTTTTGACGCTTAAAAAACGCTAGGACAAAAACTATTATAATTAAGCGCAAAGATATTTATACCAGTAATGACGATGTTGACAGTAACACCGTCATTACTGGTGCAGCCACCATCACTTTAGCGGTTAGCTTTTTAGTTTATGATGATATCTTAGCCATTACCGTTACCACGGCTCAGCGGTACTATTTGATCTGACTGACCACTAGACAGCATATGGTGACTGCCATACCCTTCTGGATTGATCTGTAAATAGGCATTCATTTGACCAATGGCATCACCGTCATCACTCGCTAAGATCTGCTCTTTGATGAGCTCGACTGGTGGTAATGGTAAATTTTTAAGCAATGCTAAGCGTTGGTCGTTGTCACCCTTGTTGACCACCAACTCGATCAGCTGGCGCGCATCAATAGGTAGATCAGGGGTATTTTGTGCCAATAATGCCAAATGATAAGCACCTGCCGTATCTTGATCTGCAACGACGCGCTGCTCGATAGCGATATAGGTCGCTTCTGTCGCACCGCCTGCCACACTCAACTGGTGAATACACTTGAGTGCTGAGTTTGACTCATTACTAGCAATCTCAATGATACGCGTAGATTCGTTTTTTAGACGCGCGCGGCGTTTTTCAATCGCCGCCTGCTCAGCCGCTTCTTTTTGCTCGTTTAACTGTTCATTGGTTTTGTTATTCATAAAGCTCTCTTACTCATCTAGTAATTATTATTTATATCGCTAATATCTTGGACACTATATGGGGGTAAATACTATAAAAACAACGAAGCCTAATGATATAGGCGCGTGAGAATACTAATGGGGACAATAAAAAACCCAAATAGCCATTAATAGCTATCTGGGTTTGCTATGCTCATATCTTGCAAAAGCTAATTGGACATCAAAGACATCCAACCAACACTCTCAAGTATTAAGCAGCAGGGCTGTTTGCTTCAACCAATGGCTTTAGCTCACCTGATTGATACATTTGCAAAATAATGTCAGATCCGCCCATCAACTCACCATCGATCCATAACTGTGGGAACGTTGGCCAGTTAGCAACTTTCGGGAGTGTTGCGCGGATTTCTGGGTTTTCTAAAATGTTTACAAATGCAAATGGACGACCAATCTGAGTCAACACTTCAATAGAGCGTGCAGAAAAACCACACTGCGGAAATTGCGGCGTGCCTTTCATGTAGATAATGACTTTATTGTCACGGATTTGATCACGGATCAATTGTTCAACGTCGTTTGCAGCAGTATTTGGGGTTTGCTCACTCATAAAAGCTCCTATTGATAAAGCGGTTTATTAAAATGATTATTTATATAAAAATAATTATGTGAAGATATGGCTGATACATGGGGTGACTGCTTGTATATTACAAGCGCCCTTTCATATTGTTTTAGCCAGTTGTTGTTTACTAAATCTAAAAGCTCTAGATTCAACAGCTCCTAGATTCGATAGCATTATGGACCAACCGCATTAGGCACCAATAATACCACGGCGTTGGCCATGATGCCTTCTTGTCGACCAGTAAATCCCAATTTTTCCGTCGTAGTGGCTTTCACACTGATATTGCTAATATCTGTTTGCAAGTCGCTCGCAATATTAGCGCGCATCGCTTGGTTGTGCGGTGCCAGTTTAGGCCGTTCACACATCACCGTGATATCGGCATTGCCTAGGCTATAACCTGCCTCTTGTACTTTGCCATAAACGTAGCGTAGCAATATACGCGAGTCTAGGCCTGCATGGGCGGCGTCTGTATCAGGGAAATGCTGACCAATATCACCAAGTGCTAAAGCGCCAAGTAGTGCGTCAGCCAAGGCATGCAAAACCACGTCGCCGTCAGAGTGTGCCAGCAAACTGTGCGAATGCTCAATGGGCACCCCTGCCAATACGACGTATTGCTGCTGCTGACCGTTGTTATGAAACGCGTGAACATCAATACCTTGACCGATTTTTATCATTTTCATTCCAAGATGAGTTAGATGTGATTAAAATAATTCAAAATGACTATCTGAATTTTCAAAGTGGTTTTCCCAATAGCTAGATAGCATCGGTCGCCACCAGTTTAAATTAACTGGTATAATATGACGTTTATTTTATCATAATACCAGATCCAAAAGACAAGCTGACACTGTTATGCTGAGACTATACGTTATAGTAATTGCATAACTCTTGGCGTCGGCATTTACTTTGGATAACGTATAAATAGTTGAGCCGTTCTATGTCAGCCACAAAAAACACCTCAAACGCAGTCGTTTCTGAGTCTTTTAATGCTCATCGCCCGTTGACACTTGCCGACGTCGAAAACCCTAGCACCAAACATGTGATTGTTGGTATGTCAGGTGGGGTCGACTCCTCTGTGTCAGCCGTATTACTTCAACAAGCGGGTTTCAAGGTTGAAGGCCTGTTTATGAAAAACTGGGAAGAAGACGATGGTACTGAATACTGTACGGCAATGGACGACCTAGCAGACGCGCAAGCCGTATGTGACAAAATCGGTATGAAGCTACACACTGCCAACTTTGCTATGGAATATTGGGACCGTGTTTTTGAGCATTTTTTGGCAGAATACAAGGCTGGACGCACCCCTAACCCCGATATCTTGTGCAACAAGGAAATCAAGTTTAAGGCGTTTTTGGACTACGCGTTGACCCTTGGTGCAGATTATATCGCTACAGGTCACTATACGCGCCGCAGTGTGAATTACAAAAATGCCGAGGGTGACGAGGTTGCCCAGTTATTGCGCGGCCTTGATAACAATAAAGACCAAAGCTATTTCTTACATGCGGTTGGCGGCGATAAAATCGCTAAAACGCTATTCCCAGTTGGTGAGCTTGAAAAGCCAGTGGTACGTCAAATTGCCGAAGAGCATGACCTAGCGACGGCTAAAAAGAAAGACTCTACAGGTATTTGCTTTATTGGTGAGCGCCGCTTTAAAGACTTCTTACAGCAATATCTGCCTGCTCAAAAAGGCGAGATACTTACGGATGACAATAAAGTCATCGGTACTCATGACGGCCTCATGTATTACACACTGGGTCAACGCGGCGGCATCGGTATTGGCGGTGTTAAAGACCGTCCTGAGGAGCCTTGGTTTGTATTGGCAAAAGACTTAGAAAAAAACCGTTTAATCGTTGGTCAAGGGCATGAACATCCCATGTTAATGAGCAACGAGCTAAAAGCTTATAAGCTCGATTGGACGAATGGTCTGCCACCTGCTGATGTGTTTAGTGACGAAGGTCTAGCCTGTATGGAAAAGTCTCGCTATCGCCAGCCAGACCAAGCATGTCGCGTATTTGCGACCAATACTGATGGCAGCGAAGTGCGTGTCATATTTAATGAGCCACAGCGCGCCGTCACTCCTGGTCAGTCAGCCGTATTTTATATCGATGACGTATGTCTGGGCGGCGGCGTGATTGAATCTATCGATGCACCTTGTGGATTCTAATTGCTTCCTAAGACCCAACTTGAGGTACAGATGTTGATGCAGTGAATAGATTGATTTTAACGAGCCTCAACATCGCTTTATTTGCATAGACCGCTTTTTTAATAACATATTTCTGCTATATTACGCGCAGCGATTTCGATGTCGTTTTTTGTATGGTAATTTTTAGCCAGACTCTTGCAGTTTTTTATTTCATAACTACTGAGGCATAACCATGACCCCACTTACCGCTCTCTCTCCAATTGATGGTCGTTACGCATCAAAGGCTGACAGCTTACGTCCTTATTTATCTGAATTTGGTCTAATCAAAGCCCGCGTTACGGTAGAGATTCGCTGGTTGCAGTCATTGGCTGACAACAGCGCAATTGGTGAATTAGCAGCATTTGATGAACAGACCAATGCTTTTTTGAATGCGATTGTTGATGACTTTAGCGAAGCAGATGCTCAAGCTATCAAAGACATCGAAGCAACGACCAATCACGATGTAAAAGCGGTTGAGTACTTTATCAAAGACAAATTCCGTGGTCAGGATGCCTTAATTGATTCGCTTGAGTTCATTCACTTTGCCTGTACCAGTGAAGATATCAATAACTTATCATACGCATTGATGCTCAAAGATAGCCGCGAGCTCGTCGTTGCCAAAATGCAGCAAGTGACTGACAGCATCGTTGACTTAGCGATCACCCATGCTGACCAACCAATGCTATCACGCACACATGGTCAGACCGCTAGTCCAACGACGCTTGGTAAAGAGATGGCAAACGTGGCCTATCGCCTTGCTCGTCAAATCAAGCAAATCGGTCAAGTAGAGCTACTTGGTAAAATAAACGGTGCCGTTGGTAACTATAATGCGCATTTTTCAGCGTACCCTGACGTCGACTGGCAGAGCCATGCTGAAGCCTTCATCAATCAGCGTCTAGAGCTGACCTTTAACCCTTATACGACTCAGATTGAGCCGCATGACTATATTGCTGAGCTTTTTGACGCTGTTAAACGCTTCAACACAATCTTGATCGACTTTAACCGCGATATCTGGCAGTACATCAGCTTAGGCTATTTTAAACAGCGTCTAAAAGATGGTGAAGTTGGATCTTCTACCATGCCGCACAAGGTTAACCCAATTGACTTTGAAAACTCTGAAGGTAACTTGGGCGTTGCCAATGCTATGTTGGGACACTTAGGTGAAAAACTACCAATTTCACGTATGCAGCGCGATCTATCGGACTCAACGGTACTGCGTAATATTGGTGTTGGCCTAGCACAGAGCATGATTGCATTTGATGCGTGCCTAAAAGGCGTTGGTAAACTTGAATTGAATGCGCAGCGTTTGAATGATGATTTGAATCAAGCGCAAGAAGTGTTGGCAGAGCCGATTCAAACGGTCATGCGTCGCTACCGCGTTGAAAACCCATACGAGAAGCTAAAAGCTTTAACTCGTGGTAATGCTATGACTCGCAAAGCGATGCTGACGTTTGTCGAAAGTGATGAGCTATCGGCAGTTAGTGATGCTGACAAAGCAAGTCTACGCGCATTGACGCCAGCCACTTATATCGGTAATGCCGCTGAACAAGCGCGCACTATTAAAGAATGGATTGCCAAGCTTTAATAGCAGTAAGCGGATACCAAAAAATAAGAGCGTTGAAAATAATTTACGCGCTCTTATTTCGATACTAGTATTGTCTGGTTCAGCTAATGTCTTACTGGTTTTGTGACCACACAACAGCCTTACTTTGAATGCTATGATATTAATTTAAAATTCATAGTTGATAAGTGAGGTTTTATTTTTTGTCATCATCGTCATCACTGTCGCCTGGTATGATGGCTTTGCCAACCGCTACCGTTCCTTTTACCACGCCTTTGGTGGTTTTATAAGCAACTTTAGCGGGCACCGTGACGATTTTGTGGACACAGGCTTGTAGCAAAAACACGCTAGCGATGATTGCGATCAAGTGCAATTTTTTCATAACTTTCCTACGATTTAGTGGCTACTCTGATGATAACCATCAGATAGACCATAATCATAGACTATTAAAACCTTCCTATAAAGCGTCCCTTATTATTAATATTGTACGTATTTGAAATATGGATTTATCAATGACTTCTATTCCGCTTTGTCTACCTGACACCATCACGCCTGAGCAGTTTCTAGCAGAATACTGGCAAAAAAAGCCACTGCTTATTAAGCAAGGGTTGTCGCAACTGATTGACATGTTTGAGCCCGATGACATGATCGGTCTTGCCCTTGAAGAAGACGCTAGCGCACGACTGCTAACCCAAGCAGCCAGTAAAAAAGAAGGTCAAGCGCAGTGGCAGCTCAAAAAAAGCCCACTAGCTGAAACTGACTTCGAAGACTTACCAGAGCAATGGACGGTATTGGTACAAAATCTCGAACAATGGTCACCAGAGCTGGGTCAGTTGTGGCAAGCATTTGATTTTATTCCGCAGTGGCAGCGGGATGATATTATGGTGTCTTATGCACCGCAAGGTGGATCGGTCGGTAAGCATTATGACGACTATGATGTATTTTTGGCGCAAGGCTATGGCTCTAGACGTTGGCAATTGGGTAAATTCTGTGATGAACAAACAGAATTTGTTGCTGATGAGCCGCTTCGTTTATTTGATGATATGGGCGAGATTATCTTTGATGAGGTACTAGAAGCAGGTGACGTGCTTTATGTACCGCCTAAATTATCACATTTCGGTGTGGCACAAGACGATTGTCTGACCTTCTCTTTTGGGTGCCGCCGTCCAAACTTGATGCAAGTTATCGATAGCGTGGCAGATATTGCAACCAATGACAGCAGTTTGTTTATCCCGATGCTACTGCCACAAGCACTACAGAACTCAGGTGAGCTGCAAACGGATAGTATCGCTGCTATTAAAGCGCAGTTGCTAGAGATGCTACAATCTAGTCGCGGTGACGACATGATTCGTCAAGCAGTCTTGGAGGTGGTCAGTAAGCGTCAATACGATGCGCTGATGCCAGAAGAAGCGTTAGATACCAATGAGCTCATGCAAGCGCTATCAGAAGGTGCCACATTACAAGCAGACTATAGCAATCGCCTCCTCTATAGTCAGACCAATGATAGCACCGTGCTGTATGCCAACGGTCAACGTATCGATGGGCTTGATAAAGCTGCTATATCAGTACTGGTACGCTTGGCCAATGGTGAAACACTGCAACATAGCGACGTGACGGGTATCGATGCAGATGATTTGAGCGAATGGCTAGAGAACGGCTGGATATGGGTGGATATTGCTGAATAACATCCTGTCATCAGGCTTCAGTTAAGTAGTATAAACAAAAAAAACCGCTATCTGATAATTACTCAGATAGCGGTTTTTTCTTATGCATTTTTTCTTATATATCTTACACAATCACTGGTTTGGTAATTATAGCGCTACCAAATACCACTTAGCCTTTGTGAAAATTACTATTATGAGTTGCTACTACGAATAGTTACTATAAAAGCTAAGCGGATTCGTAATTAATGCAACTACTCTACTCTGTACCCAGCTCAAGCAAGCTCGCGTTACCACCGATTGCTGTGGTATTGATAGTCTTAACACGCTCAGTGACAAACCGATGCAAGTAGTCAGGTGTCAGCATCTCTGATAGGCCTTCCATATCAGTGACGCTGATGACTTGGGTCAAAATACCGTCAGTATTGGCAAGCTCTTGACTGATCGCCTGTACTTCGCTGTGACTACCAGACACTGCCACTTGCGCAAGACGGTCGATATATAAAAGCGTGACCGTTTGTGAGTCGTTAGCAACGCTCAGTACATCTTCGCTGATACCAGTATCATGTAGTATCTTGGCCGCTTCGCTACACATGTCATCTTGGCTTGGGCAATGTAATATGACTTCATTACCTGTCAGTAGCGCAGCGATAAGTTGCCCTAGTACGGCCATGGCTCTAGCAGACTCACCGCCGATGACCATGGTTTTACCACGGCCAGTCACATACAAGTCGTTTGACTCGCCAGTTGCACCCGTCATGCGGTGCGTCTCATCTAGACTAGGAGCCGCACTCAATAGATGATTGAACAAACGCTTTGCTTTGTTGGCATCACCAGTGAGCAGCGCCAGTTTTGACACTGCCGCTTGCAGGTACGTTGCGCGATTGACTGCGCCAAGTAGTCGCCAAGATTCACAAACCTGGGCATGATTTTTTTTGAATTCAGTCGCCATGTTGCTACTCCTTATGCGAGTTCTGTTTGAGTGGTAGATTGGGTGGTTGTCGCTGTCATGCTAGCGGCTGGTTGTGCGGCATTAACTGACTCTGATTTGAGCTGCATTAGACGCGCAACATAGTGCGGCCCGCCAGCCTTTGGACCAGTACCAGATAAACCACAACCGCCAAATGGCTGGACGTTTACAACTGCGCCGATTTGGTTACGGTTAATATAGGTGTTCCCTACAAAAGCACGACGCTCAATGTGCTCAACCGTGTTTTCGATACGGCTATGGATACCCAACGTCAGACCAAAGCCTGTGTTGTTGATGGCATCAATCAGCTTATTCAAATCACGAGCTTGATAACGCAGCACATGCAGAATGGGACCAAAATGCTCACCGCCAATCACATCGATACTGTTTACTTCAATCGCTGTAGGCAGTACAAAGGTAGATTTCTCTTGGCTGACCACTGAGCTTGAACTCATTGGCGTTTGCGCCAAAATGTTTGCTGTCGGTTCAGCATCCATACGCGCGATATGCGCCTCCAAACCATGCTTGGCGTCAGCATCAATAACTGGACCAACGTCTGTCGCAGCATATAGAGGGTTGCCTACAGACAGCTCAGCCATATTGCCTTGTAGTAGCTCGATCAAATCATCAGCCATCTCTTCTTGCACGCATAGTATGCGACAAGCTGAACAACGCTGGCCTGCTGAGCCAAATGCTGATAGTACTGCATCTCTCACGACTTGCTCTGGCAATGCTGTTGAATCGACAATCATAGCGTTCTGACCGCCAGTCTCAGCGATAAAGACAGGCAGCTCACCGCTGGCTTGTGCATGGTCGTTTAGGCTTTGGTTGATACGCTGAGCAGTTTGCGTCGAACCTGTAAATATCACCCCTGATATATTGTCAGCAGCTGTCAATGCGCCGCCCACATCACCTGCACCAGTAACTAACTGTAGCGCTTCGGCTGGTACGCCTGCTTGATACATTAACTGAGCACCGAAGTGAGCAATCAAGCTGGTTTGTTCGGCAGGCTTAGCCACGACAGTATTACCTGCTGCTAGTGCCGCTACGATTTGACCTGTGTAAATCGCTAGTGGGAAGTTCCATGGACTGATACAAACAAAGGTGCCACGCGGTTTATACACTTGACGAGATTGCTTACCAGACAAATCGGTAAACTCATGTACAACGTCGTCTAATCGCTCTGCTTCATCCGCATAAAAACGGCAGAAATCAACGGCTTCTTTGATTTCATCGATGCTGTCTTGCATGGTCTTGCCTGCTTCGACTTGGCATAGTGCCATCAGCTCAGCATAGTTTTCTTCAAATAGCTCACCAATCTTACGCAAGATAGCAGCACGCTCAGCGACCTTCACGTTTTGCCACATGCTTTGTCCAGCAACAGCCACATCAATCGCTTGACGAGCCAATGCTGCATTGGCATATTTGACTTCACCAGCGCTTACATCGTGGTTCCAAGGCGCACGTACAGTCTGTGCATTTAGCTGATGGGTGACACCATCTACTTCATACTCATTAACTGCTTGACCGTTGATGATAGGTGTCGCTGACCATTTGTTATTTAGATGACTATCAATAGCTGATTTGAACGGCAGCCATTGCGACTCAACAAATATATTAGGACCAAAGCTTGCACGTCGCTCACCATAAATCTCTAGTGGTAACGGGATATCTGGATTGTGCAAGGTGGCATTAGCAAGTAGCTTGTCGTACGGATGTACGGTTAGCTTTTCAATTGGATAAGACTTGTCTAGCAACTGATGGACAAACGAGCTGTTAGCCCCGTTCTCAAGCAAACGGCGTACCAAGTACGGGAGCAAATCTTTGTGCGCGCCCACTGGTGCATAGATACGCACAGGGATCTCGTAAGCTTGCAAGATATGATCATAAAGCGCATCACCCATACCGTGCAGACGTTGAAACTCAAAGTCCCTGTGCGCGCTCATGGTCATGATTGACGACAATGTATGGGCATTGTGCGTGGCGAACTGTGGCCAGATAAGACCACGTATTTGCTCTGACAATAAGAAACGCGCGCAAGCAAGGTATGCGGTATCCGTACCTTCTTTGCGTGTCCATACTGGATAGCCTGATAGACCTTTTTGCTGAGCAAGTTTGATCTCAGTATCCCAGTAAGCACCTTTTACCAGACGTACTGGAATGCGGTCGCCTACTTCAGTCGATATACGAGCAAGCCAAGCCAATACAGCGATAGCACGCTTAGAGTACCCTTGTACGACGATACCCAAACCATCCCAGCCAGCCGTCAAATTATCACGGTACAAAGACTCAAATAGTTTTAGAGAAATCTCAAGACGATCCGCCTCTTCAGCATCGATACTGATATCGACATTGACTTCGCGCGCAGCTTCAATAAGCAGTAGGCAACGCTGACGCAATAGCCCCATAACTTGAGCTTCTTGCGTGGCTTCATAGCGAGGATGTAGTGCTGATAATTTAATAGATACAGACGGCTTAGGCATGCCTTCTTTGACTTTAACATTAGCCGTTGCTCTGATCGCATGCAGGTAGTCATTGAAGTACTTTTCAGCGTCTTTGTGCGTGATCGCCGCTTCACCCAACATATCAAACGAATAGGTATAGCCTCTATTACGATATGGTTGGCTGTTTTTGTTGGCGTCTTCGATAGTCTCACCCAATACAAACTGGTGACCCATGATACGCATGGCTTTTTGCATGGCACTACGAATGACAGGCTCACCCATCTTTTTGGTCATGCGATCCAAGAAACCTGATGCAGTGGTGCTGCTATCGATACTGACAACACGGCCTGTCATCATCATGCCCCATGTAGAAGCATTGACCATAAAGCCATTGTCGTTTTTGATGTGCTTTTTCCAATCAGCGACACTCATTTTGTCATGGATCAGCGCATCAGCCGTATAATTATCTGGTACACGAATCAATGCTTCTGCCAAACTCATGAGCAAGATACCTTCTTGGGTATCAAGGCTATACTCAAGCAATAATGAGTCAACCATCTTGACGGCTTTGCCATCGTTACGCACATGCTCAACTAGCTTGCGTGTCTGCTCAGCAGCAGCATCGCGCTCTTCTATACTAGGCTTGGCAAGTGGCAATAAATCAGACAACCAACGTTCTTCATCAACGCTATATAATGGCGAAATACGCTTATGTAGCTCTGCTGCTGACTGCGCAAGATACTCTGGCGACAGCAAATCAACAGGATTGAACAAAATCGGCTCTTGCGGGGTAAACTGGTCTACTGGGTTCATAACAACTCCATAACTATCGTTTAAAAACCATAATAAATGGTGCTTTAGGAAGTCTGATCGTCCTGTATAACTGCTCGTAACCGCTATCAAAAAATAGAGGTTATTGACGGATATTCACAGCAATAATCAAAAGACCAAACGGCGCCATCACAAAACTAGAAAATCCAGCACATGCTGGAGACGGTTAAGTAGGTCGTTCGACTGTTAAACGGGCTACGTTAACAATACAAAGGCAACAATGAAAAATTAAGCGGCATTAGTGCCTTCTTCTTGTTAGTAGTGAAAGGAGTGTGATGACCAGATATCGCTTGAGAGAGCCTAAATCTGTCATCTTTATGTGCTAATTCACTGTAAGAAAAACCTCTACGGCGTTGATTGAGGTGATGCGCTTAACTCGGCTATAATATCATGAAAAAAAATTTCAAACTAACGAATTTTTCTTAATTTCATAAATTAATATATATATAAATAACAATAGCTTACAAGCAATTTATTGACTATGACGCTTTGGTTATATATTTCTGTTTACTATTGCCTGTTTTTTGGCATGTCAAAAGCCAGCAAAAAAGCCCAAAATGTAAGGGTGAAAGCTGAAGCTGTAGATCTACATTACTGACAAAGAAAAACCCTCTTTATCATTCAATGATAAAGAGGGTTTGCTTTTTAGATACTAGCTAATGTTTGGTTATATCTTACAAGAAGACAATCTTAACCAGTAGTATAATAGTCAAAAGCCATACCGCGATGCTGATATCAGAGAACTTGCCTGCGATAGCTTTTACCGCAGTAAAGGTAATGAAACCTAGTGCAATACCATCAGCGATAGAATATGTCAGCGGTGTAAATAACAACACGACGACTACAGGCGCCGCTTCTGTTAAATCGCTCCAGTTGATGTCTTTTAGAGTGCCCATCATCAGTACAGCAACATAGAAGATTGCACCAGCCGTTGCATACGCTGGGATCATACCTGCTAGTGGCGAGAAGAAGATACTGAATAAAAATAGCACACCAACAGTCACTGCCATTAAGCCCGTACGGCCACCTGAGGCAATACCGGAGATACTCTCAATATAACTGGTCGTCGATGACGTACCCAGCAAAGAGCCTGCTACTGTCGCTGACGAATCAGCCAATAGTGCTTTGCCCATATTAGGAATGTTGCCGTCTTTGTCGGTCAGCTTGGCTTGGCTAGTGGTTGCAATCAAAGTACCCGCAGTATCAAATAAATCGACAAACAAGAAAGCAAAAATCACACTGATCATACCCACATCGAACGCACCTGCAATATCAAGCTGCATGAGCGTTGGTGCGACTGAAGGTGGCGTAGAGATAATACCCGTGAACTGTGTATAGCCCATTAGTAAGCTAATCAGAGCAACCAATAAAATACCGATGGTAACCGCGCCTGGTACTTTTTTGTAAGACAAGCCGATAATAACCACAAAACCCAATGAGGCCATAACAGGTCCAAATGACGTCATGTCACCAAGACCAACCAAGGTTGCATCATGATTGACAATAATGCCAGCGCTCTGTAGAGCAATGAACGCCAAAAATGCACCAATACCAGCGACTACGCCGTTTTTGAGAGAGTTTGGAATCGCATTAATAATTGCTTCACGGATCTTGAATAAGCTTAACAGTACAAAGATACAACCCGACAAGAACACCGCACCTAACGCTGTTTGCCATGCATAGCCCATGCCTAGCACAACCCCATAGGTGAAAAAAGCGTTGAGCCCCATTCCTGGTGCTAACGCTACTGGTAGTCGGGCATATATACCCATGATAAAACAACCTATCGCTGCAGCCACACAAGTCGCTACAAATACTGCTCCTTTATCCATCCCCGCATCAGCTAAAACATTTGGGTTCACAAAGATGATATATGCCATCGTCAAAAACGTGGTTATACCAGCGATGATTTCTGTTTTGATCGTGGTATTCTCACCGTTGATCCCAAAATAGCGTTCAATTGCATTCATAAGTGTCGCCCCCGACTGGCCAATAAAAAGTCACCACTACTTAAAATCAAACGTAACTTCAGCAAAAATGACGACGCCACAGTGAGAATAATGTAGTAACAAAGCGTAACATATTAGACCAGTTATCTTACAAACTCAATCGTTGATAATGCCTAATTCGTACAAAAACACAATTCGAGATGCCACTGGCGTAAGGGCTAAACGTCTATACAAATATGCGACTCTCTATATTACTCTAGGTGTTTTTAGGTATATCAGTCATCAATAAAAGCGTTCGTTGCTCTACTATTATTTCTATATATACTCGCTACTTGCCATTTGATATATGCGCTATCTATTTGTTTAACACATTAATAATGACCTTTCTTTCATTTAGAAGTAAACTAGGGGGTTATTGTGTCGATACCTTAATCATAGCTCGACCCCTATGGGCGATTATCTTTGCTGTTGTAAACATAGCATTGCCTTGAGGGCGACCAATCAAGCATAAGCGTTATATTTTGAGGTTGGTCTGGTTCATATACTTTTATTCAATCCAGCTGTTGTCAATTATCCGTGAGTCCATTACATGCCTGAATCATTAAATATTATTGATCTTATTGCCCAAGCCAGTTTATTGGTACAGATTGTGATGGCGTTATTGCTATTAGCGTCTTTATTCAGTTGGGTTATTATTTTTCGTATGAGTGCGCGTCTCGGTACGGCCAAAAACTTTGATCAGCAGTTTGAGACTTGGTTTTGGTCAGGTGAAGACTTGGCAAAGCTATATCAAGGTATCCAAGGCTCACCTGATCGCCAAGGGCTTGAGCAGATTTTTTATGTGGGATTTTCAGAATACCTCAGAATGCATAAAAAGCGCCAACCCAAAGACGATATTATCGATGGTGTCGAGCGTAAGTTGCGCGTGGGCCTAGGTCGCCAGCAGCAGCAGCTAGAGTCAGGACTGACGGCGCTTGCCAGTATCGGTTCGGTCGCGCCTTATATTGGCTTATTTGGTACTGTTTGGGGCATTATGAATGCTTTTTTGGGGCTGTCGCAAACGGAGCAGGCTACCCTAGCCTCTGTTGCACCCGGTATCGCCGAGGCATTAATTGCAACGGCGATGGGCTTATTTGCCGCTATTCCTGCGGTACTGGCTTACAACCATTTCACTGCAAAATCGAGTAACCTTTATGACTCACGTGCATTATTCTGCGATGAGATGACAGGCATGCTACAGCGTGAGACTAGCGTTCAAAGCACTGTCAACAGAGAAACTCAAGTGAGTGCCAGTCAGGTGAATGGGCTATGAAACCAAACCCCTATCGCCGTGAGAAAAAAACACTCAATGCAGAGATGAATGTCGTGCCTTATATCGATGTCATGCTGGTGCTGTTGGTGATATTTATGGTGACCGCACCGATGCTCATTACAGGTGTCGATGTTGATTTGCCAAAAGAGCAGACCAATACGATGAGCCAGAGCCAATTACCCGTTATTGTCTCTTTGACTGATAATGGTGAGATTTTTGTCAGCTATGAGAGCAACATCGATTTACCTATGAGTGAGCCTGAGCTGATCAACACACTATCAAACTTACAGTCTCAGAGCGGTAGTACCAACGCCGAGCCATTGCAAGTGATGATCAATGCCGATCAAAACAACCAATACGGCGCTATCATGACGCTAATGGCGACTTTGCAGCAGGCCGGTATTGAAAAAGTGGGATTGTTGACTGGTGCGCCTCTACCAACGCCTGCGCTCCAATAGTGGCACACCCCATGAATACTGACTCAGTACCAAATCCGATAATTCTCGTTTCTGATAACCACCGTTCATGAGTATCCCTACCATGCATAATGCGCCTGCCGTCTATGTACCTACCGAACCTGAAAGTAACGGGCTGACCCTACCTACGTTGCTCAGCTTGCTAGCACATGGTCTTATCATCGGTGTACTGGTCTATAACTATCAAACCGCTGACATCGAAACCTCTGGTAGCATCGAAACCGTAATGGTATCGCCTGAGCAGCTCGCTGAGATGCAAGGACAGATACTGGCCAACCGTGCAGCAGCAAGTGCCATGCAAATGGAAAGTAGCACCAGCGACTCGCCCAGTAGCGCTCAACCGCAAACGTCAAGCAGTAGTACCAGCGCGCAAAGCGCAAGCCAGCCAGATTCTCAGCGCGTTCCTGTGTTTACACGATCTGACGAGCCAGCCAGCCAGCCCATGCTCATGAGCGAAGAGCAGCATCAGCGATTGCGTGAACAAAACCAAGAATATGAGCGCAGAATGGCCGAGTGGGCATCTCAGTTGGACGAGACAACCATGGAAGAGCTCGAGCAAGTTGAACAAAACAAAAGAGAGCAGATGATCGAAGAGCAGAAAAGGCTTGGGGATTTTCGCCAAAAGCAAAACAATCCACCTAAAATAAAAAGACCTACTGCCAACGATCGTAATATAGAGATTGATACCGATGGCTCTGGTAATGCCGGGCGAACCTTTAGCTTATCTGATGGACAGTCAACCATCACAGGTGATACTTCAACAGCTAGCACCTCTAGAGGCAGCAGTCGTTCCGCCTCAAGTGGTAGCCGCGGTGCCAGCAACAATGAGATTATAAATCTTATCAAGCGTAACTATACACCGCCTACCGCAGCGAGAGGTTCCACCCAGCGTGCTACTTTGACCATCACTGTCAATGCCAATGGCGACGTCATCAATGTTACCGCCTCCGGACCTGATAACACCGTCAACGAAGCCGCCAAACAAGCAGTGCTCAATACAGGTAGCCTACCCATCAATACTGATGATCCTAAATACCCTACTTTTACCATACAGTTCAGAGGTAGCAACTAATCAGTTGCTAGCGTCTTGTATTATTGATAACGTAACGTTAATCGGCTTGTATCGTATCGGTTTTTTCTATTTAAATGCGTGCCTTATTGACTATAAAAATGAATATCATACTACTGTTAGGAGCTCCATTAACTCATGCGTACTCATAAAAAACTACTCGTCTCTTTATTGACTGGCACCTCGGCACTGCTTGCTTCGCAAAGCTTGCTAGCAGCACCTGTCGTACTAGAACTCGACTATGATATTCCTGTTCAACAGAACCAAGTCGCGTTTGTACCATTCGCAGGCGACTCTGTTTTATCTCCTATCATCCTAAACGACTTGAGCAACACAGAGCTGACAGTTACCAGCCAAAACTTGCCGCAGCAGCCGCGCAGTAGTAGCGAGCTGGCAGGTACGCTACCTGTGTGGCAAAACATGGGCATCCCTTATCTCGTTGTCGGTAGCACCCGCACCAATCGTGGCAAAGTCGTCACCGATTACGAGGTTATTGATGTTAAATCTGGCCGCGTGATAGAGGGTAAGCAAAGCCTAACGGCAGATAACAACAGAGAAAGTATGCGTTACGCCGGTCACGTGATCGCAGATAAGGTCTATGAGCTGATTACTGGTATTCCAGGGGATTTCTCGGGACGTATTGCCTACATTGAAGAGACAGGCACGGGCAAGCAAAAAATCTCTCGTCTAAAAGTAATGGATGCTGATGGTGAAAACGCCAAAACCATTACCGAAGTAGCAGGGTCTATTTTCTCACCAGCATGGTCACCTGATGGTAACCGTATCGCCTACTCGGTACAACGTGAAAAGTCGTATCCTGTCATCTATATTCAGAACGTCAGTGGCGGCGGCGCAAGCGTATTGACACCTTTTTCTGGTAGTAACCTAAGCCCATCATTCTCTCCTGATGGTGGCAAGATACTGTTCTCCAGTAGCTTTGAGGGCAGCGCTGATATTTATGAGATGAGTGTCAGCGGAGGTACACCTAGGAGACTTACCAACTTGCCAAGCAGTGAAGTACAGCCAAGTTATGCCCCTGACGGCAAGTCATTTGTCTATGTCAGTGACAAAACAGGGTTTAATAAGCCGCAAGTCTATCGTTATGAGTTCGGCTCAGGACGCACCACTAAAGTATCCAATGGTGGCTATGCGACTAGCCCGCAATTTAGTAGTGATGGGATGCAAATTGCCTTTTTGAGTGGTCGATCAGCCGCTATTATGAATAACAGTGGCGCGGTAACGACCAATCTCGGTAATACTGGTATCGACGAAGCGCCAAGCTTCTCGCCCAATGGTAAACGTGTGGTCTATGCGTCGACCCAAGGTGGCAAAGGTGTACTGACGATTAAATCACTCAATGGTGGTGCAGCCTTTGGCAAGTCAGGACAAGGCATTATTCGCTCACCAGTATGGTCATCAAGTCCAAAATAAATTTGCAACTTTATTGTCATGTAGCTATTCAAAGAAGCCCCAACCATAATAAGTATGGTCGGGGTTTTTTTGTGGGTGTTAGAAAAATAGACACGATGAGATGGACTGTCACCTTATGATATTTACTTTCTAAAATCTCTCTATTTAGGTTAACCCTTTCTTTCTAATACGTAACGATCACGTAAACCTGCTAGTACCAAAAAAAACATTGCATTCACTCATAATTTATCTATATCCTAAATAGACCTGACCAAATGGTCAGAATTTAACGGTATTAGCCAACAAATATAGGTTTTTTGGCTAGTATTCAATCGGATGTGTGCCCCCATTGTATAAATCGATAAAAAACTGCTCAAAGGTTAGATATTAATTCTTATCTAATGACCTCCATGTTATCTGAGATCCATTTGATTGCCATGTTATCTGATATATGCCGTTGCGCGGGTGCCAAGTAGTTATTTTAGGAGGAAACCACCATGAGTGAAAACGTTCCAGAAAATACCGATTTACTATATAAACTACATGACCGTCCAACCCCTATCAAAGCATTCTTAGGTGCTATACAACATGTGCTAGCAGCCTTTGTTGGTATTATCACTCCCTCCCTAATTATCGGTGGTACTCTAGGTTTGGGTAAGCATATCCCCTACCTTCTCAGCATGTCTTTGATTGTTTCTGGGGTGGCAACCTTTATTCAAACTCGAAAAGTAGGTCCTGTGGGCTCTGGGTTAATGGCGCTACAAGGTACCAGTTTTGGGTTTTTAGCGGCGGTATTGACCGCAGGGTTTGTGGTAAAAAACCGTGGCGGTAGTCCTGAAGAGATTTTATCAGTCATCTTTGGCGTTTCATTTCTCGGTGCATTTGTCGAGATATTTTTGAGTCAATTTATTACCAAACTCAAATCATTTATGAGCCCTATTGTTACAGGGTGTGTGATTGTCACGATTGGTTTGTCCTTAACCAAGGTAGGTTTGACTGATTTGGCAGGCGGGTTTGGTGCGGAGGATTTCGGTAGTATTCCAAATTTACTCTTAGGTGGTGGCGTACTTGCAAGTGTCGTGCTCATCAGCATTATTAATAACAAGGTTATTCGCTCAAGCGCTATCTTTATCGGTTTGATGCTTGGACTCGTCGCTGCTGTCTTTATGGGTCGTATTGACTTTTCATTGGTATCTGAGGCGGCGTTTTTTACCGTGCCCGTACCGTTCAAATATGGCTTTGGTTTTGATTGGCAGGCGTTTATTCCTATTGCCTTTATGTACATCATTACCAGTATTGAGACGTCTGGCGATCTGACGGCTACCTCGATGATATCAGGGGAGCCAATCAAAGGCCCTCTCTATGAAAAACGCATCAAAGGCGGCGTATTGGGTGACGGTGTCAACTCTCTGATTGCGGCGGTCTTTAATACCTTTCCGGTCACTACCTTTAGCCAAAACAACGGTGTGATTCAGATGACGGGGATTGCCAGTCGGTACGTCGGTTTTTATGTTGGTGGTATATTGTGCTTGATGGGATTATTCCCCGTGCTTGGGGCTGTTTTTACGCAATTACCCAAACCTGTCGTTGGCGGTGTCACGCTATTGATGTTTGCTACTGTGGCGACTGCGGGTATCCGTATTTTGTCTACCGTGAACTTCACCCACCGTAATGTATTGATTATCGCTACCTCTCTAGGTTTGGCGACAGGTATTGCGTTCGTACCTGATGTACTGTCACAAACCCCGCAGTTTTTTCAGAATATCTTTGGCTCAGCGGTGACGATGTCAGGAATTGTCGCGATTACGCTTGATATGATTTTGCCGAAGAATTACGGCGTTGAATTTGATACAAAAGCGCAGCACCAAGATGACTCACTAGAGCAAGCCCAAGAAACAGCTTGATAAGCCTCTGTACATAGTGCTTGATTGACTACGCTTGGCTGACTTATCTTATCTGGCTGTTCTTACCTGACTGGGCTTGACTGACAACCTTCAATCACCAAACAGCGAAAAACACAGTAGAGCTGCTTGGTGATGAGAGGTAGACTGCTCAACGTAGACAGCCCATACGACATAAAGCCTGTGACTTTAATCCGTAATTACTCTAGCCCGCAACCTCGCAGAATAAAGGGTACTAAAAACGCTTCTGCGCGTGCTTTGTCCTCTGCATCATAAGCGGTCTTGTCCATCAAACCGACAATTTCTATCTCAAATTCAGCATAGCGCTGGGTCGTCGCCCATATCAAAATCAAGAGTTGCAAAGGATCCGTAATGCCTATTTTTCCTTGCTTATGCCATTCTTTCATGACTTGTGCTTTATCGTTTACCCAGTCCTTCATCGTGGTAGACATAAACTCGTGTAAGTGCGGCGCACCGCCAATAACCTCAATAGCAAACAGTTTATGACGACTCGGGTTGGTAAAGGCTTGATGCAATTTGGTACGGACGAACTTTTCGATGACAGTTTTTGGATCACTCTCTACAGTCATGGTGACCAAACCCTCATTCCATTCCTGAATGATTGAGCGCAGTACCGCCATGTACAGGTTTTTTTTGTTTTTAAAATAGTAATGAACATTGGCTTTAGGTAGCCCTGCTCTATCCGCAATTCCTTGCATCGTAGCACCGCGATAGCTTTGGAGCACAAACTCCTCTTCGGCTGCTGCCAGTATTAGAGATTGATTGTGTGCACGCGTCGCTTGCTGGCTTCGATGCGAGGGCACGTCAGTAGTAAGGGTATCTTCTTTTTGGTTGTCTTTAGTCATGGTAGTGGTATCTCACTCCGAGTGGCAGGTTCGACAAAATAGTCGTTATTTTTCCTGAGACGTTTGGTTATCAATGCACAGAGTTGTGCAGCATTATTCTCTGGATAAAAATATTTCTAATAAAACAGTTGACCAATTAGTCAGGTTTTAGCAAAATGGTAACTATAAATTCATCACATTACTACTAAAATCATGTTGCCATGATTTTTTACCATTAAATTGTTAGCATTCATGCGGTAAAGCAGTTTTTTATTATCAATGCTATCCCACACAAATCATGGTTATCAACGATAAAGAATTAAATGCAGCAAGTGAAATATATACGCATGCAAAACAACATGGATATAGCAAATGGATATAGTAAAACGTCTACTGCTACCGTCACATTTATGCCCATAACCATAATGTATAAATCATTATTAGACAACCGTTACCCGATAGGTAAACGGCCTGTCATATTATAAAAGGATATCATCGTGAGCTTAACCTTAGCGCAATTTAATGATCTGTCTCAAGAGTTGGCTGCCGAGTACCTTCTAACGTGTTGTACCAGCAGCACGTGGGCGAGCAAACTTGCTGATGCGCGTCCTTTTACAGACTTGGATACACTGCTAACGAGTAGCGATACTATCTGGCGTGAGGTACAAACCAACGAGGTAGACTTGCTAGAAGCGTTCGATGGTCATCCACAAATCGGTAACGTGGCAACCCTAAAAGAAAAATATCGCAATACACAAGGTAGCGCCGCCCACGAGCAGTCAGGTGCTAATGATGCAGCTGACGATGTGCTCGAAGCACTTGCCAAAGGCAATCAGGACTATCTGGAAAAGTTTGGTTTTATTTTTATTGTCTTTGCCACTGGCAAAAGCGCGCAGCAAATGCTTGATTTACTATTAGCTCGCCTGCCCAATGAGCGTACCACTGAGCTGGCGAACGCAGCCACTGAACAAAACAAGATCACACGCCTGCGTCTACATAAATTGTTAGGTCAGGTATAGATGGCTGTTACTTTATGAACCGTAAGATCAACATTCTTACAATGGCTTATTCATCAATCACTCTAGACTCATTCACATCGTTACTGAATTTACATCGTCAATAAATATAAAGGAAGCACCATGTCTGCCACCCTATCGTCACATATCTTAGATACGCATCTTGGTAAGCCTGCCGCCGATATCGCTGTCACTTTACACCGTATACAGGACAGTGGCGGCGCCACCCTACTTGCACACGGTACGACCAATGAAGATGGCCGTGTCACACCAGATGCTTGGCAATTTGATACCACGCTTGATAGCGCAGCGCAGCAGCTAAGCATCGGACGCTATACCGTGACTTTCGATACTCAGTCTTATTTTGATGCCCAGCAGCTGACTGCATTTTATCCGCAAGTCATTATCGATTTTGTGGTGAATGATGCCAGTCACTATCACGTGCCGCTACTACTGAGTGCCCATGGTTATAGCACGTACCGTGGATCGTAGCCTATAGAGCGTGGTGTCCTTTAATGTGTATTCGCGTTATATGCTCATAACTCATTGCTGACATTTTGCTGACGTTGCCACTTTATCTCATTACTTTATATCCAAGCGACTGTAAACCATGGTCGTTATTACTTATCAAAAAAGCTTATCAATATATTTTATCAAGACACGGTCATATTAAAGGACAATTACTAAATGGGTGCCTATCTTCTCGAATGGTTGAGTTTATTTTTCCGCTGGTTTCATGTCATCGCTGGGGTAGCATGGATTGGTGCCTCATTTTATTTTGTGTGGCTAGATCTGAGCCTACGCAAGCCGCCACAGTGGAAAGCAGACAAAGGCATCTCAGGCGATCTTTGGGCCGTACATGGTGGCGGGTTTTATGAGATTGCCAAATACAAGCTCGAACCAGAAGAGATGCCAAAAACCCTACATTGGTTTAAGTGGGAAGCATATACCACGTGGCTAACGGGTGCGGCGATGATGTCTATCGTCTATTATGCCAATGCAACTGCCTACCTAATCGACCCAAGTAAGGTACCTTTTACCAGTATCGGCGCTATTGCCACAAGTTTGCTGTTTTTGTTTGGTAGTTACTTTATTTACGAAGTCATCGTGCGCAGTCATTTGGGTAAAAACGCCCTAATATTTAGTACGTTGATTTTTATTCTCTTGATCATTGCCTGTTGGGGTTCGTACCAGCTGTTTAGTGATCGCGCCTCATTTATCCATATCGGTGCTATCTTGGGTACGGTGATGGTCGGTAATGTGTTCTTTGGTATCATGCCGGCACAGCGCGCTCTCGTAGATTGCGTGAGGCGCGGTGAAAAACCGGGTAAAGAAGTGGCTGAATTGGCGCTACAAGCCAAAAATAGATCACTGATGAACAACTACTTTACCTTACCACTCATCTTTACCATGATCAGTAACCACTATCCAATGATGTATGCTCACGAGCAAGGTTGGTTGGTGTTGGTCTTCGTCGGTATCATTACCGCGACTGCCCGTCATTACTTTAACCAAAAGCACTTGGGACACAAAAAACCGCGTTATCTGGTCATACCAGCGATACTGACCGTATTGCTCATTATCTGGATGCGACCTGAGCCGATTGAGCCTACGCCTGTAATGCCTTCTACTGCCTCAGTAACGCCTACGACGACTGATAGCACGCCGCCAGCTACAAATGCGACTACTGACTCAAACACTAATACCGCTACTAATGCTAATGCCAATCCTAATAGTAGTACTAATAACAGTGTTACCGATAATACTGCCACTGCTGAAGCCGTACCCGTAAGCGCGTCAGCAGATGACGCGATGATGGATGTGGTGCATACACGCTGTAGCACTTGTCATGCCGTACAACCAACGCAACAGGGGTTTGCCGCGCCTCCAGCAGGTATTATCTTACAGACACCAGAAGATTTGAGAATACATAAAGCAAAAGTCGTCACTGCAGTACAGACCGGCTACATGCCACTTGGTAATATCACGCAGCTGACAGATACAGAGCGCCAGCAGCTTGTCGCATATGCATCATCGCTTTAATTTACGATCTAAGAAAAGCTATGGCCAGTAACCTTCAAATAAACATTTAAGGCTCTAAGAGATATAGGAACATCGATAATGACCCAAAAGATTACCAGTGACTTTGATCTAAGTACATATCCACGAGATCTAAAGGGCTACGGCGACAATCCACCAAAAGCAAACTGGCCTGGCGGCGCGAGAATCGCCGTACAGTTTGTACTCAATATCGAAGAAGGTGCAGAGAATAGCGTCATTCATGGCGATGGACAATCAGAGCGCTTTTTATCTGATATCTTGGGCACACCAGAATTCAATAACCGTCATCAGTCTATTGAGTCTGCTTTCGAGTACGGTAGTCGTGTCGGTGTATGGCGTGTATTAGACGTCTTTAAAGAGTACGGCGTTCCTATCACCACATTTACTTGTGCTGCCGCTGCCGAAAAAACGCCACACATTATTGAGCGTGTATTAGAAGACGGTCATGAGATTGCCAGTCATGGTCTACGCTGGATTACCTATCAGGACATGTACCGTGAGACTGAACGCGAGCACATTCGCTGTGCTACTACTATCTTCAAGCGTATGCTAGGTAATCAGCCTCTCGGATGGTATACCGGACGCGATAGCCCAAATACTCGCGAGTTAGTCGCTGAGCAAGGCGGCTATGTTTACGACTCTGACTCGTATGGGGATGAGCTACCCTACTGGCTCAATGTCAAAGTGCAAGATGGCAATGTCATCACGCGTAAGCCGCATCTGGTCATACCCTATAGTTTAGAGACTAATGACATGCGTTTTTCTTCAAGTCCAGGGTTTACTCATGCAGAGCCGTTTTATCAGTATCTCAAAGACAGCTTTGATACCCTTTACGAAGAAGGCGCGCATACCCCGAAAATGCTGACGATTGGTTTGCACTGCCGAATTATCGGACGTGCAGGACGCATCAAAGCGTTAAAGCAGTTTTTGCAATATATCACCAATAAACCTGACGTATGGATATGTCGCCGTGATGACATCGCCAAGCACTGGTACGACAATCATCCTGCCACGTCAGACAACACTGCCAACTGGATGTGAGCTCCGTCATTATCTTGATATATTGACCATATAAGACAGACCGCATACGATAAATACAACCTAATATAGAATAAAGGAAATAACGATGAGTCAAAGTAGTTCAGAAGTCGGACAAATTCTCTCAGCAAACAACCTACCTGAGACATTGCCAGCATTTACCAAAAAATCAAACGTGGCTGACAGTCGCTTAGGCGCAAAATCACTGTTTGCGACTGATGATTTTTTTGCAGATAAAAGCCGTATTCTAAATCCGGATGCGCCTATATTTGTGGTTGGTAAATTCGATGACAATGGTAAATGGATGGACGGCTGGGAGACGCGTCGCAAGCGTCATTTAGGTTACGATTACTTAGTTATTCAACTTGCCCGCCCAACCAAAATCGCTGGGCTCGATATCGATACCAGTCACTTTACAGGTAACTTCCCATCTTCTGCCAGTGTCGATGCTTTGTATGCACCAGAGCTATTACAGCAGGCTGATACTGAACTTACCAACCTAAGCAAAAAAGACTGGGACGGTAAGAACTGGCAAACGCTTGTAGGTATGACGCCGCTACAAGGACACAATCATGAGTTTGTCGAGATCGATCATGAGCAAACGGTGACCCATATTCGCTTGAACATCTATCCAGATGGCGGCGTTGCTAGGCTACGTGTCTATGGTGATATCCAGCTTGATGCGAGCCTTAATACTCAAGGCGAGTTGCTCGATTTGGCAGGTGCGCTAAATGGTGGTCGCGCGATTGCTAGCAATGATGCGCACTTTGGCGCAGCCAGCAACTTACTGTTACCGACCAAAGCACCTAACATGGGAGATGGCTGGGAGACGCGTCGTCGCCGTGAGCCAGGTAACGACTGGTGTATTATTGCTTTAGGCCAAGCAGGTATCGTTGATTCTATTGAGATCGATACGGCTCATTTTAAGGGCAACTATCCTGACAAAGTCTCGATCCAAGCGGTCTACTCACCAAACACACCAGAGCAAACGCTAGTGACTCAAAGTATGTTTTGGGAGACGTTACTTGAGCCGCAAAAGACCAATGCTAATGACGTCCATACTTTTAGTAAAGATAAGCTTCAAATAGAGCAGCCTATCACTCATATTCGAGTAAATATCTTTCCAGATGGTGGTATCAGCCGCGTGCGTATATATGGACAGATTGCTGACAATGCCGCGGCCCAGCCCAACGATAGCGAGACTACCTAATGTCTGTCATATTAACCGCCATACCTTTGACGAAGGAAAATTTTGCCCCCTATGGTTCGGTGATCGAGCGCTATAGTGATGATGAGCAAACCGCTGACAATACTTATGAGATCAATAATGGCTATGCCGTTCGCCATCATGCCCTTGCTGAAAGCCAGCTCGATGGTGGTACAGTAGGTATGAGTATCTTTCGTGCCAAAAAGCGCGAGAACCCTATTGTCCTCTCCGTCATGGAGTACCACCCACTTGGAACACAAGCGTTTGTGTCTATGGAAGGTCAGGACTATGTTGTCGTTGTTGCAAAAGCGGGTACACCGCCCCAGTCTGCTGAGGACCTCGCTGTATTCTATGCCACCTCTCATCAGGGTGTGCAATATGACGCTAATGTCTGGCACCATCCACTACTGGCTCTAGGGCGTGATAGTGATTTTCTAGTGGTTGATCGCATCAATGGCGACGGTAACAATTGCCATGAGATAGATATTACTGACTGGCATGTATTTATTAAACTAGCAGACGAGTGCAGCTAACCAGCTAATACGGCACGTACGATACAAACTAAAAGCCAGCTAATTCCCATTAGCTGGCTTTTTTACGTTTGGCAGATTGGCAAGTCCTATCTATGTTGACTCAAAGGTATTTTATACAGCCCAAATTGGGGCATAAAAAGGTCTATTTTGGTGCTTTTATCACGTGCTTTTTCATCCAAAAGCATTGTTTTTTATATTTCCTTAAATATATAGGAGATGCGTCTAGCATTTAAGAAAAACCAAGGACTATTTTGCTTATTTTATACCCTAATAATAGCAAATAAGCATAAAAGTCAGCAAATGCTGCAGAGCGTAGATTTTATAGGTTCGTGGCATGATTATTGAATACTCTTTAGGGGTAAGCGTATGAATGATACTTATTGATTTCTACTTAAAAACAGAACCGGTCAATAGCACGCTTATTGTTAGTTGATAGTGATTTTCAAACAACAACCTATTTTATGAATTATCAAAGATAAATTTAAGGTAATTAATATTCCATCGTACATAAAGGAGTTACATTTTGCATTTTGATTTACGAACGAGCCCACTCTCCACCTCTAAACTGTCTAATCAGCAACCATCTAGTCAAAAAAAATCTAGCCAAAAGCCGTCTTTGCTTAAACCGTTATCAATGGTAGCAGTTGCTGTCGCCGCTTTCGGTAGCATGTCTAACCTCCAAGCTGAGACCTATTTTACCGATACGAGCGTTTCTGTACTTTACGGCAATAACTATGACCTTGTAGAGGATGGAGAGCTGACGACTGTTACATTAGAGCATGTCTCTGCGCACGACTGGGGCGGTGTATTCTTCTTTGTCGATCGAAATCAAGGTGCCAATGATATTGAAAACAATAGATTTAGAGAAACTTATGGCGAGCTGTCTCCTACACTAAAAATGGCAACTTTTAACGATAGCTTTATAAAGCAAGTTAATTTAGCCGCTACTTATGAATTTGGCTCAAACAGTACTGGCTTTGATCAAGACAATTATTTGGTTGGTATTGGTGCAGATCTAAATATCCCTATTCCAGGGACAACGTACGCGTCTGCAACGCTATACCATGCTTTTAATGACAATATCGATGATGATCAACAAATCACCTTGACCTACGGTTGGGAGCGTAACAATTTTGTAGTGGACGGCTTTATCGATTATTCATTTAATAACGATAATATTGAAGATAATATTCATATCAATCCGCAAATCAAATACAATCTACAGGAGGTGCTCGGTATTGATAACCGCCTAGAAGTCGGCATGGAGTATAGTTATTGGAAAAACAAATACGGTGTCGATGGTGTCAATCAAAGCGCCCCTAGCGCCTTAGTAAAGTTCCATTTTTAACATAGGATAAAGATACCTTTATTCGTAAAAACCCCTGCTGCTATCTGGTAGAAGCAGGGGTTTTTATTTCTGATTAGACATCTACTGGCTGCGTTATTGGTGCAAGCATACACTGATGTATTTGTCCTATAAGGCAGCGCTGCGATAGCGACTCACACCTGCAACGACTGTCTGTTCGATCACTCTATCATCACCCAGCATCATCAGTACAAACAGCTGCTCCTCGAGTGATTTGGTCTGTGCCATACGTCGCTCCATCAGCTCCGTCGCACCCATATCTATGATGACAAAATCGGCTTCTTTATTGGGCATAAAGTTACCGATCTTATCATCCAATAGCAGCGACTGTGCATTACCCAAAGTAATCTGATACAACCCTTGATGCGCTGACAACTGATTGCTCTGTAACTGTTGGACTTTGTACGCCTCTGATAACGTCGTGAGCATAGACAGGCTCGTGCCCGCCCCAACATCGGTGGCGATACTGACACCAGTATAACTTAACGTCTTGGGTAAATCGAACAGTCCACTACCCAAAAATAGATTGGACGTCGGACAATGTGATATCTGTGTGCCAGTCGCGCGTAGGCGCTCATACTCTGATGTCTCAAGGTAGATCCCATGCGCCAAAGTCGTGCGCCTACCTAACAGACCCATATCATCATAGACATCGAGATAGCCTTTGTGATCGGGATACAGCTGCTGAACAAAGGCCACCTCATCACGGTTTTCTGCCAAATGCGTCTGCAAATAGACACTATCATAGCTGGCATATAACTCGCCTGCCAGCCGTAGCTGCTTCGATGTCGAAGTAATAGCAAATCGCGGGGTGATGGCGACATGCTGACGTCCGCGCTCATGCCAGTTATCAATGATGTCTTGAGTATCGCGGATACTTTGCTCAGCAGGAACGCACAGTTGCGCAGGTGCATTTTGATCCATCAATACATTACCCGTGATCATACGCGTGTTGAGCTTGTGGCTTTCGGCAAAAAATGCCTCGGCAGATAGCGGGTGACTGGTAGAGAAAATCATGGCACTAGTCGTACCATTTGCCAGCAGTTGGTTTAAGAAGAACTGCGCAGTGTCGTGCGCTACTTTTGGATCAGCAAAATTGGCTTCGGTGACAAAGGTATAGTTGTTGAGCCAGTCGAGCAGTTGCTCACCATAAGCGGCAATCATATCGATTTGCGGATAGTGCACATGGGTATCGATAAAACCTGGCATGATGAGTTTGTCGCGATAGTCATGCACTTTAACTGCTGGCTTGCCCTCTGCAGTAGCATACGTTGATAAGATAGTCTCGATACGACCGTACTCTACAATGCGTCCTGTCACATCATCTACAACAAGCGCACCATCAGCAATATATTCAGGGTAAATGCGCTCGCCTGCAATCACGGGTAATAACATTGTGCTGTGATCAATAGTTGATACCTGTGCATGATCAGGTTGATTGGTGTTCGCTATTTTAGAGGGTGTACGCTCAGTACGATCGCTTTCGGTCAAATAATGCAGCAGTCGAGCTTGATAAATATGTAGGGTCATTTGGTGGTCTCACATGGCTTAATAGTACTGAGCGTTTTGATAAATAAGTACTGAGCGTTTTGATTGTTTAATAAAAAGTGACACGGTTTTATGAGGTAATTAGTTCCTTCAAAGAGCAGCCTGATGATAACGCTGTAGCAACTGTGCCACGATAGAGACTGCTACTGCCATTGGCTCTTTGCCGCCGATTGATAGTCCAATGGGCATGACGAGCTGATTTACTAATGACTCACTATAACCGCGCTGAATCAAACGGTCTCTAAAACGTTTGGCTTTGGTGGCCGAAGCAATGCAGCCGATATAAGGTACTGGGATATCTGAGCGCTTATCATCATCTGGGCTGCTATCAGAAATAGTATCTAATGCTGCTCGCACCAGCTCAAAATCAACACTATGGTCATGCGTCATAACCAAAATAAAACGCTGACCGCCCTGCTCTATAAATGGACGCACAAAATCGACAGGATCGTCATCGATATGCGGACGGATATGCGCTGGTAATTTGTAAGAGGTTGGTTGGGTTGATGCTGTTTTGTTTGATGCTAATGGTCGTGCTTCAGCATCGTTATGTGATATTGAAGTGTGGCGGTTACAGTCTGTCTGATCTGCTTTATCAGTATTTGGCTTATTACTTAAGTAACGCTCAAACATCTCTGGGCGACTGTCCACCCAATCTACCTGACATGGCAATTCAGCAAGGATGGTCATGAGTGCTGAGGCCACATGTCCTGCCCCAAATACCAGTAATGACATCGGCGGTATCACATTAAAGCATTCAAACATAACGGTGACGCTACCGCCGCAACACTGTGCCAATTTCGCACCCAACGGGTAATGTTTGGTATAAACCGCGTCTCGGCGCACCGCTTTAGAAGGATTTAGCGCGCTTTCACTGTCAGTTTCAGAAACTTTTGGTTTGACTTCCTTTGATACCGTTGCTGAAATCTCACCGTTCAGTAGCTGACGAGCAGTAGTAATCACATCGTGCTCGAGACCGCCGCCGCCCAGCGTATCTACGATGCCATCCTGCGTGACGATCATTTTGGCCTGTAGCGCACGCGGAGCCGAGCCATTCACAGCCACAACCGTCGCCAACACATGAGCGGTACCTTGCTGCTGATATCGTGCCAGACCTTCATACCAGATCACTGGCGGTGCTAATGACTCACTCACTGTGCGCAGGACCTCTCGCCCCTGCGACATTCGGATGCTCTATCGCTTCTGGCTGCTCATCGGTCTGTTTGCCTGTTACCTCTTTTGGATCGATATCTTTTGCATGGCGCACATCTTGCGGCATGACCTTGTCGTTATAAAGGTCGCCATTTTCTTCTACGCCTTTGACAAGGCTATCCATCGTATCCTTGTCCACTTTGGTCTCTAGCTCCCATGAGGCACCTTCCATACGCATCACTGCCTTTAGTACCGCTTCTGGCGTTGCAGGCATGGTCAGTTCTGGATTCTTTTTATAATCACCGAGACTTGCGACGGCATTGTTGAGTGCGCACCAGACACTGGCTGCTAACATAAACGGCGGCTCACCAACGGCTTTAGAGTTATAGATAGTTTGTTCTTCGTTTTTGCGGTCGTATAATTTGACATTCCACTGTTTAGGCACGTCATGCGCAGTTGGAATTTTATAGTTGGCAGGACTGTCAGATGCGAGTTTTCCTTTATCATTCCAGATTAGCTCTTCTGCTGTGAGCCAACCCATGCCTTGCACAAAACCGCCTTCAATTTGACCGATATCAATGGAAGGGTTAATCGACTGTCCTGCATCGTGTAGCACGTCACAGCGCAGCACTTTGTACTCTCCTGTCAGGGTGTCAATCTCAACCTCAGCGCAGGCGGCACCTAGCGCAAAATAAAAGAACGGACGCCCCCATGCTTTAGAACGATCATAAAATATCTTTGGCGTTTTGTAGTAGCCAGTAGACGATAGGCTGATGCGATTCTGATACGACAGCTGAATCATTTCAGCAAAAGTTAGCGTTTCTTTATCACCAATATAGACATGGTTATTTTCAAAACGTATGTCTTCTTGTGCCACCTCAAAATGCTCAGCTGCAAACTCAACGATGCGCGCTTTGATGCTCAAGCAAGCATTTTGCGCCGCTTTACCATTGATATCAGTACCTGATGAGGCTGCCGTTGGCGAGGTGTTAGGTACTTTATCTGTACGCGTTGCCGATACTTTTACCGTATCCAGATCCACATCAAACTCATTAGCGACGATCTGGGCGATTTTGATATATAACCCTTGCCCCATCTCTGTACCACCGTGATTGAGATGGATACTGCCATCGGTATAAATATGTACCAGCGCACCTGCCTGATTGAGTGTCTGCACGGTAAATGAAATGCCGAATTTGACGGGCGTTAGTGCGATGCCTAAACGCTTGTCACTGCCTTCAGCAGCAGCTTTTTGATTGGCTTGTATGATTTGCTGACGGCGATTGTCATAATCGCAATCTTCTGCCAGTGTGCTCATGATGGTCGCCAAATCGAAATGCTCAATGGTCTGACCATAATGCGTACTTTGACCATCTTGATATAGATTAGCTAGGCGCACTTGCAGTGGATCTTGACCCAAGGTATAGGCAATATGATCCATCATATATTCAGCCGTCATCAGCCCTTGTGGTCCACCAAACCCGCGATAGGCTGTATTAGATACCGTATGGGTCTTGCAGCGATGACCTGCCACATGAGCCGCTGGATAATAATAGGCATTATCACAATGGAACATCGCTCTATCGACAATGGCATCGGACAGATCTGGCGCATAACCGCAGAGACCAGCCAACTGCATGTCGACGCCTAATATACGACCTGACTCATCCAAGCCAACCTCATAACGGTTGGCAAACTCATGACGCTTACCTGTCACAACCATGTCGTCTTGACGGTCTAGACGCATACTGACAGGGACATTGTGCCGCTTGGCAATGATACCGCACAGACAAGCCCATGCCGCGGCTTGCGTTTCTTTACCGCCAAAACCGCCGCCCATACGGCGCACGACTGTGTTTACCGCATGAAATGGCAAGTCTGTTACTTCAGCGACCAGTTGCTGCACTTCACTTGGATGCTGTGACGACGTGTATACTTCTAGCCCGCCATCATCACACGGCACCACGTAAGACACTTGCCCTTCAAGATAAAAGTGCTCTTGCCCGCGCATATGAATATGACCTTCGATACGAACTGGCGCGTTCTCAAGCGCCGTCGCTGCATCGCCGCGCTTCATAAAATGACTTGGACGCACAAAAAACTCTTGCTCTAGCGCTTTATCAATACTCAGCACCGCAGGCAACGGCTCATACTCGACAATGGCTTTGGTAGCCGCTTTTTTGGCAGCGCGGTGACTGCTCGCCACCACTACAAATAGCGTCTGACCGACATATTCTGTAATGTCATCTACCATCAGCGGCTCGCCATCGAACACCGCACCGATATCCGTTTGCGCCGGCAAATCCTGGAAACTTAAAACATCTATAACCCCATCAGCCTCTCTAACAGCGCTCAAATCCATACTCAGGACACGTGCATGAGCATGGCTGCTCTTGCCAACTGCTAAATGTAGCGTACCTTGTGGTTTTGCAATATCATCCACATAGGTTGCCGTCCCCATGACATGACTGATCGCACTATCATGCTTGGCAGAGGTGCCAATTTTGTTTTTTGGCGGACGCACACGGCGGATACTATAACTGTCGAATAAGGACGAATGATGGCTCATGGCAAGTCTCTTCTATTAATACGCTTTTATTGATGCTGTTTTTAATTTTTGACAATGATGACGATTAGGCACTCTCAGTCTGCATAGCTGCTGCCAACTGCTTACCGCACTTCACCAATAGACGCTGTACCACATGCATGCGGTATTCACGGCTGGCTCTGACATCAGTCATTGGTGTCACATCAGCAGATAAGCGTTGGGCTGCCTTCTCAAAACTTGCCACTTCAGTAGCTTGTCCCATAAGTGCTTGCTGGCACTTGGTCGCTAATAATGGTATCGCTGCCATACCACCAAGGCCTAGCTTAGCACTCTCAATGATTGCACCATCTGCTGACACGTCCAGTCGCGCCGCAAGCAAGCACGCTGAGATATCATCTTCGTAGCGTTTGCTAATCTTATGGATAAATAAGTGCTGATTGTCTTGTAGCAAAGGAATATGAATAGCGACGACGTAGCTACCTGCTTGTAGCCTGGTCTTTTTATAATCTAAGAAAAATTCTGATAACGGTATGATTTCATCCGTATGAGACGAGCCGCTTGACGCTTCAGTATTAGTCGCACAGTGACGCAAATGAATAGAAGCGTCCAGTGCCAATAGAATCGGTGGCAGATCACCAATCGGCGACGCGTTGGCTATATTGCCCCCAATGGTGCCCATATTACGAATTTGCGGAGAGGCAATACGCTCAAACACTTGCGCAAAGGTTGGGAAGTGTTGCTCAAGCACAGGCAGCATCTGTTGATAGCTCATGCCAGCACCTAGCACTAGTGACTGAGCTACCAGCTTTTCGCTATCCGACTTATCACTATTTGAGTCAGGTTTTGCGTCAAGTAGCGACCATGACTTTAGTGCCTCAACACCTGAGAGCTGAATAATGACGTCATGATCGATTAGATGCTGGGTTACGCTCAGGCCTAAATCCGTGCCACCTGCCCAAATCGTTGCCTGCGGATTGGCTGCCAATACTTGATTAAGCTCATCTACTGTTTTAGGCATATACAACTGTCGCTCAGCATCAGTCAATGCAGCTTCAGTATTTTTTTGCGCTGTATTATCTGGTTCAACTTCAGTTAAGGCAGTATGAGAGGCTGCTGATTGTTTTGTACTACTCATGGCATCTGTCGCCAAACTGACCGTCAGATCTTTCACCGCTGACTGCTCTACCTGTCTTTGCTGACCGATATCACCCATCAGTAGACCCGCTTCAATAATCGGACGATAACCCGTACAGCGACATAGGTTGCCAGATATCGACGCGACGACCTCATCATAGCTCAATGGCTTGGCATCACTTTGTTCACTGTCATTCTGATTGGTTTGCAAACGCTTGTTTTCGTAGACACAAGCCAGCGACATCACAAACCCAGGGGTACAAAAACCACACTGCGATCCATGACACTCGACCATTGCTTGCTGGGCGGGATGCAACAAGGCACGATCGGGGTGATGCTCAGGATTGTCTGCTAAGTAAGCCGCTGTCATTACATGATGACCATCCATGAGCGAGACTAGCGTGATACAGGCATTGATAGTATAGAACGGCGACGTAATGCTTTCATTACCGCCGTTTTCGACATCAGACGACTGCTGGTTGGTTGTGGGTAGACGCTGAACCATCACCGTACAGGCACCGCAGTCACCACTACCGCAGCCTTCTTTTGTGTCCATTTGGCCTTCATACAATCGTAGATACTCAAGCACCGTCGTATTGGGGTTAAGCTGGGTTAGCTCTTGGATTTTTCCATTGAGATAAAAACTAATCATAGCAAGGCTCGGCTAAAATAATGAAGATAAAAATAAGGAATTTGACGGCTCAAACACTCAGCTTAAGCATCCGACTTGTATCGTATTGCAACTGTTTTCGTATCATTTATGGGTGCTACAGCCTTTAATTTATTGACTGCTCTGTGGCACACTTGCAAGATACCAATACATTGACGACAGTACACTTTTATAGTAAATAAACGGATAAAAAATATCAGCAATCATCAGGCAGTTTCGTTAGAAATTCACAAACAGTTTAGAAACTAATGCTAGAGATATAATTTTAAAGACATAAGATACCTGACTATTTGGTCAGCTTTCAACATATTATCACTATTCTTATTTACAATACAACCCATTAGGATGCCTACCAATACTACCGAATAGTTGTTATATAGACGGATGCTCAATGGCTCTGATTGATATGTGTAGTAGCAAATATATTGCCACTATGCATTCGCTTTAGCCATATAGGCAACAGACCGAGCAGAGTGATCAATAAAGCAGGTTGCCATTGAATAAATAATCCTTTGAAAAACAAGGTCAAACACATATATCTTGTCTAAACTTTTATAGCTGGCTGGTTTTTATATATAATAGCTAAAATACATCCAACATTTTACTGCCATTATTTATGATAATCGGTAGTAGAAAAATATTACTGGTCAACACTGCCCTCGAGATACGATCATGAAGTCATTTAGCTTTATTTATTTGTTGGTAGTGACGATAATGCTGACAGGGTGTCAGGCATTTCAGTTTGTTGACAGCCCCATCCCTGTGACCGCTGCCCCTACTACTACGCTAATTGCTCAATAGAGACTCGGTACAAAAACTCTCTCCAAGATAAATTTGGCATAAAAAAAAGCAGACATTATAAGGTGTCTGCTTTTTTCTTCTACTAGTCTGTTAGCTATCCGCTCGTCTAGCTTTTAGTATCAGTTGGTTGGTGCTTGATAATAGTCTTTGCCAAATGATCACCGAACCAAATAGCGGTGTCGATATCCCCTTTTCCTGGTGTCTCTTCAGGTGGACCATCAAGCGACTGCGTCATCAAACCCAAAAAGCTAGATAAACGGTTTAAATCATGTGACTCATGACCTGTCGGCATCAAGGGCAGACCGATCCAGTTCATGCCATGCTGCATCGCATATAACGAAATTTGCTGTAGTACAGCAAGCTTATCACCGCTCAAACCGCCCGAGTTGGCAAAGGCTGCGGCCCACTTGCCTTCCCACTTACGGTTGTACCAGCGCTTTGAAGTCTCATCCATAAAGGTCTTAAATTCAGCGGTCACGCTACCCATATATACTGCACTACCGAAAACCAGCAAATCTGCCTGATCTAAATAGTCCCAATCAATATCATAAATATCGACTGCCCTTGCTTGAGCTTGCGGCAATTGCTGATGCGCACCTTCTACGATCGCTTCAGCGACACGCTTGGTATGACCATAATTACTATGAAAGATAACAGCGATTGATACGTTGGGCGTGCTATCAGTAGATGTTTCAGACGATTTAACAGGTGTATTCATACGTACTCTAATAATAAATAATTGGTTGAATAACAAAGATTATAAAATATCGGCTACTTAGCGATGGTCAGTAGCTTGTGACATCGCTTTGATTGGTAAAGGCGTCATCATTATCACTAATGAGCAATCAAGTGCTGACAGGCGACTCTAAGCAATTGATTACTAAATCAATCATTCTCATGGACAAAAGCGTCGATGACAACATTTCTAAATGGTAAAATCTCTAAATGACAAAGCTTGCACATGATTTTTATACGTCAGCGTACACGTATCATCATATATGCGATGAACTTCATTGAATTCAAGCCTATTGTATCAGACGTATTTTTATTTTTGAGTTATTTGTTAGATTCTAACCTATCAAACTATTAGGCTACGCGGTTTACCAAACGATGCGCTATGCATGATCAATACAGCCTAAAGTCTTACCTTAGATAGACGTAATGGCTTTCATACGCTGATAACCCTTATGTTTATTAACTACATAGACGACTATCAACCTCGAACAATATCAGCAATTAACTCCTATATTCCAAATAATTATATGCTAATTCAAATTATTCTACTCGCTTCAGGTTTACATTACGATTAATAGGATTAAGATGTAGCGCTTCTCTTAATTTGACCGTATGACCACTTTCAGCTCTGTAGACCTACATACATATAAAACAGAAATTCTCATAAAAACGATATCTGATAAAACTGTCGGATAAGGAAGCTATTACCTTGACTACTACTCTCGTTCAACCTGTAAACGATACAAAAGACCCCATTGTCAGAGACGATCTTGCTCTGAATGCCCCGCAAAAACCCTTGATCATAGGGGGCGGTATCGTAGGATTAATGGTGCTTGTGTATCTACTGGCCACCCAGCATATCTCTCAATCATTGCTACTTGGCATTGGGCTGTTGTTGGGCTATACCCTCTTTCATGCACGCTTTGGCTTTACCTCTGCTTTTAGACGCATCATGGCAGTGGGCAATGGTCAGGCGATGCGCTCTCATATGCTGATGCTAGCGGTTGCCGTCACCTTGTTTGCGCCCATACTTGCTTATGGTACGACGCTATTCGGTGGACCTGTGGCAGGTTATGTCGCCCCGTTAGGTGTCAGCCTGATCGTCGGTGCATTCGTGTTTGGTATCGGCATGCAGCTTGGTGGAGGCTGTGCCTCTGGTACGCTCTATGCGGTAGGCGGCGGCCGTTCAGTGATGTTTATCACCTTTATCTTCTTCATCATAGGCGCGACGATTGGCGCTTATCATTTGCCGTTTTGGACTGAGGAGATGCCCGCAGCGGCGCCTTTTTCTTTGGCAACCTCCACAGATCTCGGTTATACGGGGGCATGGCTATTGTCTCTTGCGATATTCGGTATCATCGCGTGGGTGACTCTGATCGTTGAGAAAAAAAGAAACGCACCAAAGATGGCGCCCGTACCCTCTGAGTCTGGCTGGAGAAGAATCTTTCGCGGTTCTTGGCCACTGTTTGCTGCCGCTATCGTATTGGCTCTACTCAACGGACTGACACTGCTCACGCGTGGTCAACCGTGGGGGATCACCTCTGCCTTTACATTATGGGGTTCTAAAATTGCAAGCGGCTTTGGTATGGATGTCGCCAGCTGGGGCTACTGGCAGGGTGCTAATGCAGCAGCTCTAGAAGCCTCTATCTTCGCAGATTCGACCACGGTACTAAATATCGGTATCATCGTCGGTGCGTTTATCGCTTCTGCAGCGGGCGGCTTATTCAAATTTACCAAGATTACCACAGGTAATTTTGCAGCGTCTGTCATTGGTGGGTTGATGATGGGATATGGCGCACGTTTAGCATTTGGCTGCAACATTGGCGCTTATTTTGGCGGTATCGCTTCTTTTAGTTTGCATGGCTATATCTGGGGCATACTCGCAATGGCAGGTACGTTTTTAGCACTCTATTTACGTCCTTTATTTGGCTTGTCAGTGCCAAAATCTAGCGATTCTGTTTGTTAATGCAGATCTTGTGTTAATACAAACTTAGTTCTTAAATAAAAAAACAGCAGATTATTCTGCTGTTTTTTATTGCGTGCTGTGTGGTGTATATAATTAGAGCGCTTCTAACGGCGCACAACGACCAGTGCCATGCGGCCGGTTGCCGGCTGCTGCATGTGTGTCTGACGACGGTAAGAATAATAGTGAGTATTTGCGTAACTACAATCAACCGGCAAATCATTCATAATGGTAGCGCCAGCCGCTTCTAACTGCATGGCAGCAAGCTTCGGTAAATCCAGCTTGACCTTGTCATCGATAGATGGGATAGAAAACAGCGTCGCAAAATTATCGATATGTTCCTGTGATAATGCCTGATGCTCTATGCATCCTGCTAGTAGCTTATCGCGAACGTCTGTATTTACTTCGTAGTTAGCCTGACTAATACAGACCCCTATCCAAGCCTGTATAGCCCCTGAATCGATAAAGCGCTGTACCGTCTCTTGAATGACGCCACACGCCAGCCCTTGCCAGCCTGCATGGATCGCCGCTATTTTGCCACTGGTAGGCTGGTATAAGACAATCGGCACACAGTCTGCCGTCATGATCGCTAGTCCGCGCCCACGTTGTTGACTCACCATGGCATCCGCAGCCAGTGGCGCCATACTTAACATCGTCGCATCAATATCATGGATTTGCTTACCATGGACTTGACTGACCCAATGTATACTATTGATACTGCCATACTGCCCATCTGTCGATGACTCACTTGCCAGCTGCTCATTGATAGCAGCTAATAGACTCATACGGTTATCTAATACTTGCAGTGCATTATCATTGACGTGAAGACCTAGATTCAGCTCACCATAATTTGACTGACCCTCATACCCCATACGCTGGTTTTTGGTAACAGAGTCATCCATATCATCATACGCAGCCGTCTGAAAAACAGCCACTTCGTCCATTTGCGCAAGCACTTTCATTGGAAAGTTATTTGTTGTCGGAAGCTTATTTATCATGACTGCTCTACCCCTTTATCCACCGATTACCTCACAATGAGGTTGGTTGTATCACTGCCGTAGACTAGATAGGTGTCATACCTGTGTACAGCAATGACTCAACCGCAGCATTGTTTCCGTAGCTTTGTTTCAGCAGGTTTTACTCTTCATCATAACCATCACTTAATACGGCTATTAGTTTTTGCATGTCCTCTGGCAGCGGCGTAGTAACTTCGATGTCTTCACCAGTCGCCGGATGAACAAAACCTAAAGTATAAGCATGCAGTGCTTGGCGCGGGAAATTATTAATGGCTTGACGCTGTGCTTCGGACAATCCTGCACGCAATTGACGACGTCCACCATAAACACGGTCTCCTACTAGCGGATAAGTCACATGACTCAAATGTACACGAATCTGATGTGTACGACCCGTCTCAAGCCCCACATCTAGCAGGCAGTAGTTGTCATTAAGGGGCGTCACTTTCAGTAAATGCGTCACCGCTTCACGGCCTGCTGTCATGACTGTCATTTTGGTACGCTGCGTACGATGGCGTCCAATCGGTGCATCAATACGGCGATGACGCAGCAAACTTGCTTGGTCACCTGCTACCACACACTTATAGTGACGATAAACAGACTTGTCTTTTAGCTGCTCCATGAGTGCCATTTGAGCAGGTTTGGTCTTACCAATAAGCAGCAGCCCAGAGGTGTCCTTGTCAATACGGTGTACCAGACCAGCACGCGGTAGATGGTGCTGCTGCGGATAATGGTATAGCAAGGCATTGACTAAAGTGCCAGTTTGATTGCCAGCCCCAGGATGAACCACCATGCCGACAGGCTTATCGATCACCAGCACCTCATCATCTTCGTAGACCACATTGATATCAATATCTTCTGGCTGATCTTCGCTATGCTGCTGCAGCGTCGTTGATAGATGCAGCACGTCATCTGCTTTTACACGGACCTTTGGCTTTTGTACCTTGCCGTTGTATAGCAAGCTGCCGTCAGTTATCCATCCTTGTAACTGCACCCGTGAAAAGTCTGAAAATACTTGCGAGGCGACTTTATCAATGCGCAAACCAGACTCTTCTTCTGTGACGATGTGTGTCATATCTACGACTACTGGCACCGCTTGACCTGCTACTGGCGCTTCATCATCGTCGCTATCATCTATATCATCTGCATCGCCATCATCAATGCCATGCTCTTCAACACCATCATCGTCGATGAGCATATCGTCGTTATCCAGTACTTCATCATGTGCTTCATCAATCATTGTCTGATTATCAGGTAGCTCTTCATTATTTAAAACGTTATTTGGCATTGGTGGCTCTTGTGCTGATGAATCAGTCTTTGACGATTGATTCTGTGATAAATGGGTAGTCATGGCGTTATTGTTCATAGCGAATTTATACATATCAAGACCCTTAACAGATAGTGATAAGGCAGCCTTAAAAAAAGTAATAAAAAAAATTATAAAAAGCTGGCGTTTTTTGACCTTTAGCTGCCGAACAAAAGCAATCAGGACTCAAAAAATCGGAAACAATATCGCCATAGTGTACCATGTCACGCGCCCAAGCCCTATAAAAGTGGCTGGTATCTATCGATTTTGAGCGTTTAACATTTACCCCTTAGCTCTCTGGAACATAACATTGCTGTAATTTACTGTATATTTGTTCCAGCCAGTGATATTCGATATCGCTCGTGATAGCCGCTCATGTTAAACTGCCTGTAAAATACCTGTGGCGAAAAAATAGACGAAGCTGACGTTATTCTATAAAGTGTAGCCATGTTTTGCTGTATGCTATTGCACTATATTTGAATGCTTTGTATTTGAATGCCCTGTTGACATGCCGTATTTGAGTGCCGTTGTATTCTATCGACAACGTTTGCTCTCTATATCGTTTGACTGTGATAAAACACGCATGCGCGGCTGAACATTTATAAATTTTTCATAGCTTAATCAGTTCTATGAGTAAAATACGTCATAACAAAAACTGCATTCGATAAAAACCTTATTATTCGTGAATTGTTTTTATCACTAACCTTTTATATAGCATGATAGCGCTGCTGCTATTATGCGTCTTGTGTCGGAGAAGAAGTATGCAAGCTGTTGGCAATACGTTTATCAAGCTGTCCTCAATAACCTTACTTGCGCTTAGCGTCAATCTAGTGGGTTGCCAAACTTTCAAAAACCTAACGGGTGCCAAAGACGTCGATGCGGTAGAAACTGCAGAAAAATCAGAGCAAGGTTACTATAGCGATGCCGTTGCTCAAATCGACAAAGGTCGTTATCTCCAAGGTATTGAAGAATTGACCAATTTGCGTACTTTTTATCCAACTGGACAATATGCTGAGCAAGCATTGCTCGACATGATGTACGCACAGTATGAGGCTGATAAATACGAGATGGCAGCGGCAAGTGCTGAGCAATTCATCCGTCTATATCCGTCTAACCCGCAAGTCAGCTATGCTTACTATGTACGTGGCGTTGCCAATATGGAAGGCTCATCTGAGAGCTTAAAGCTATTCAAACTCAACCAAGCAGAGCGTGATACTGCGTATTTGCGTATTGCTTTTGCCAACTTCCAAGAGCTTATCAACAAGTATCCAAACAGCCCTTACGCACCAGATGCCGCTCAGCGTATGACCTTTATCTATAACCAGTTTGCTGAGAGCGAGATGAGCGCAGCCAACTGGTATATTGAGCGTGAAGCTTATGTGGCTGCTGTCAACCGCGCCAAATGGGTGTTCCAGTACTACCCGCTCAGCGAATCGATTCCAGATGCGCTAGCCGTCTTAGCCTATAGCCACGACAAGCTTGGTCTAACAGATTTGGCAGACGAGTACAAAACCCTCTTGCAAATCAACTATCCAGATATGTTGACCAGCAACGGCAGTGTGAAGCTAAGCACCAAACGTGATCGCTCTTGGCTCAACAAAGTGACTTTTGGTAAGCTTGGTCGCTCAAACACAACTGACAACTCAGTGGCAACTGGCGAATATAATGGCGCGACCAAGACCCAAATGATTCGCAATGCCAATCAGCTCAGACTACCAAGTGATAATGGCATAAGCGCTGCTCGTGCAGCCACTGCCAACACTACGACGGCCTCAGGCAACAACGGTATCAATGTTGGACTAGGTCTGCCAGAAGCATCGGCTGAACGCGTTACCAGTCAATCAAGCACTGGCTCTACGGCGAGAGAAGCCAACGTTGATCCACAAAACATCAACCCAACACGCCGCACCACCCTAGATGATAGTAGCAATAGCATACTACTGACCCCATCAGATATGGACGACGAATAATCCCATTCAGTGACTGGGTTAAGTCGCCATCCTCTATATGATTAATAATAAGGTCAACACTATGTTGGCCTTATTTTCCTAGTGGTATGCTATTCGCTCTGCCCCAATATAATTGACCTATGGTAAACTGTTTTTTGTATGAGCATCCCTAACCATATTCTTGAACAATTAAATAGCCAAGCTGACCTGATCAGCATTATTGGTCGACATACCACGCTCAAACGTGCTGGTAGTGAATATAAAGGCTGTTGCCCCTTTCATGGTGAAAAATCACCCTCATTTTATGTCAATCCACAAAAAAACATCTACCATTGTTTTGGCTGTAGTGTTGGTGGCAATGCCATCAGTTTTTTGCGTGATTATGAAAGCTTGACCTTCATCGAAGCGGTCAATGAGCTGTCCAAACAAACAGGTATCGAAGTACCAAAAGAAGAACAACAAAACGTCAGCTACCAGCGCCGCGCACCCAAACCTGTGCCTCCGCCGCAGGCACCAAACCGTTCTAATGTAGCCGTAGATCGAGCTGTCAATCAAAGCCATCCAAATGCTAGCGACTCAAGCAAGAGCAATATAAAACAGGCTCATACAGATCCTAGTCATGCAGATCCTAGTCATGCAGATCCTAGTCACGCAGATCAGAGCCATGCAGATAACCGCGACCAAAGCTACATGGATCAGCCCAGTTATCCAGATGCTCAGGGCTACGATAATTTCCCGCTGATAGATGCTTACGATTCAGTGCCATACGCAGCGGACTCATATCCGTCCGATTATTCACAGGACGATGGCTACCCGCCAGCATGGCTGACGGACACCGATGCAGGCATAGCTAGTATTGAGACGACTGACCAAGATGGCAATTTATACGAGCTGCTAGAGCAAATTCAGCAGTTTTATCAGCACAACCTAACCACTCACCCTCATGCCAAGCAGTACTTTTTGTCTCGTGGACTCACTGAAGAGACTTTTGAGACTTTTGGTTTAGGTTACGCGCCATTTGGGTGGCAACATCTTGAGCACCAGTTTCCACAAGATATTGAAGGACTCAAAGCCTTGGGACTAGTGCGCCAGTCAGAATCTGGCCGCGACTATGATCTGCTGCGCGATCGGGTTATTTTTCCTATTCGTGATAACCAAGGTCGTACTATTGGTTTTGGTGGTCGCGCGCTCGATGACGAGGTAAAGCCCAAATATATCAACTCCTCAGACTCGCCTGTCTTTCACAAGCAGCACGTACTCTATGGCTATTACGAATCGCGCCAGCAGCGTGCCAACGACTGGCTGGTGGTCGAAGGCTATATGGATGTGATTGCACTGTACCAAGCCGGTATCTATGGTGCTATTGCGTCAATGGGTACGGCCATCAATGAAAGCCAGATATCACGTTTATTGACTCTAAACCCAACGCTTACCTTGAGCTTTGATGGCGATAGTGCCGGACAAAAAGCGGCTTGGCGTACGCTTGAAGTTGCTCTGCCTGTATTGGCCGATGACAAAGAGCTACGGTTTTTGACCCTGCCTAACAATCATGATCCTGATACGTTTATCAAAAGTCAGGGCAGCGATGCCATGCGTGAGCAAATCAATAATGCCATGCCGCTATCACAGTATATTTTTGCCTATTTGAGTGAGCGCTATGACATGAGTCTGGCTGAAGGCAAAGCCAAACTCATGTCGCAAGTACGCTCGCTGACCACCGCCTTACCTAAAGGCAGTAGCTTTCGCTATTTGCTCAACAATGATGTGTATCAAAAGCTTGGCGGCAAGCGCAGTCAAAATGTCGAGGCCAAAGATGCGCTGCTAGATTTTGATGGTGACATGACCATCAGTCAGCAACTGCAGCTTTGTTTTTTGTTTCAGCCACGCGCGTTAGTCGATGATCCTATTGAGTCAATATGGCAACAGTCTGGTCTTACAAGATTAAAACTACCAGCCCACATACAAAAAAAGGCCGCAAGCGATGCATTGCGCGCTATCGCATGGGAAGACTTACAAGATGCTGCGCTATTGAATGTCGTCACGACCATCAAGCGTTGTATCACGCACTTACCAACAGACGCCAATGCGGCGGCACACTTTGTATTATCTAACCTTGAGCATACCAATCAAGTGACATTGAGCGGTAGTTGGGGCGGGTTTTATAGAGCGCTAACCGCAAGGAACGTCCTCAGTCTTGATGATTTGATTGAAGAGCTGGTAAGCTCACTACTTGAGCGTAATATAAAGAAAAAAATGCAAGAGCTGATAAAAAACCCTGATCATATCAAACAAGCAATCGTACGTATGCAAGCCCAGCATTTGAGTAATTGGCTGCGCGCGCAACATGCCGAACGCTCATCACAGATGGTCACTGTCCAGTCTTAATGCTCAATTTCAAATGTCGACCCTTTAAAAGTTTAGTTACTGCCCCCACTACTAATGATTATGCCCAGTAGCATGAGCAGCTCCTATATCATTCAACTGATAATAAATAATCAGTAAAAATAGCTAGTAGCTATCACTAGCTCGTGCTTGAGAGCTGCGGTCTGTGTTAAACTGTGTCGCTGTATATTGACAGCACTGCTTGGTGAATGATTGCGAGCATGCATCGTTAAGCACAAATTTTAGGTATTATTTTTACGTATCCGCTTTTAGATACTATTTTTAAGTACTGTATTTTGAGTACTATATTCTTTTAGGTACTGTATTGAAGTTTTTTAGCTTTTCTAATTTTTAGCTGTTTTTTAGCATAGTTATTTTTTTAGCATTGTTATTGTAGTGTTTTGAGCCTTTATTCATATCAACTCATTTTTGATATTATTGACAACCTCTACGCCATATTTTGATCAATCGACTGATAAGATCAACGCAAAGAGCGAGCGATAGCGTGTCACAATATAAAAATGTCCGATGCAAGTAAGCGAGTATTTATGAACGATAAGTCAGTTTCTAAGTCCACATCTCAACTGGCCACCTTAATCCAAATGGGCAAAGAGCAAGGGTATCTTACCTATGCTGAGGTGAATGACCAGCTGCCCGACTCTATTACCGAAAGCGATCAGATCGAAGATATTGTGCAGATGCTAACCGATGTTGGTATCAAAATCTTTGAGTCTGCTCCTGATGCCGATGACATCTTGATGAATGATGATTCAAGTGACGATGACATGGCAGCAGATGAAGCAGCAGCGGTACTCGCCTCTGTTGAGACCGAGCCTGGCCGTACCACTGACCCTGTCCGTATGTATATGCGTGAGATGGGTACCGTTGATCTACTGACCCGTGAGGGCGAGATCTCTATTGCTAAACGTATCGAAGAAGGTATTCGTGACGTGCAGCATGCCATGTCTTACTGGCCGGGTACCGTACAGTTCGTCCTTGATGAATATCAAAAAGTACAAGACGGCGAAAAAAAGCTGTCTGATGTCATCACTGGTTTCTTAGATCCTGAAACTGAAGAAGACAAAATCGCTGCTCAAGAAGCAAAAGAAGCGGCGAAAGAAGAGCGTGAGCGCATCAAAGAAGAAAAAGAAAACCCACCAGTTATCAAAGCCAAGGTCAATGCCAAAGCTGAAGACCTTGATGATGAAGACGAAGATGAAGACGACGTTGAAGAAGAAGCTGAAGAAGAAACCAGCGGTCTTGATCCAGAAGAAGTACGTCTACGTCTAGAAGAGATCGAGCATCTATTCATCAAAGCCAAGCAAGCCTTGCTAGATTATGGTCGTGGTAGCGTACAGGCAGATACTGCGTATGCCCTACTTGCTGAACGCTTTATGATGCTAAAGCTAAACAACCGCCTATCAGATCAAGTCATGGCAATTATGCATGATGTCTATGACGATGTGCGTAAGCAAGAGCGTCAGATCATGCGTCTGGTAATTCGCCGTGGTCGTATGCCGCGCGAAGAATTCCGCAAGACTTTCCCAAGCAATGAAACCAACGTTGATTGGCTCATTGAGCGTATCAAAGGTAAGCCTGCATTTGCTGGTACGCTAGAAAAAGTCACTGATGACGTCATCTTATTACAACGTCGTATCCGTGACTACGAGCAGCAGCTCGATATGAAAATCCACGATATGAAAGACGTGGCACGCCGTATGGCTGTTGGTGAAGCAAAAGCTCGCCGTGCTAAGAAAGAGATGGTCGAAGCCAACCTACGTCTGGTTATCTCTATTGCGAAAAAATACACCAACCGTGGTCTACAGTTCTTGGATCTGATCCAAGAAGGTAATATCGGTCTGATGAAAGCCGTTGATAAGTTTGAATATCGCCGTGGTTACAAGTTCTCAACCTATGCTACGTGGTGGATTCGTCAGGCAATCACCCGCTCTATTGCTGACCAAGCGCGTACCATTCGTATTCCGGTACATATGATTGAGACCATCAATAAGATCAATCGTGTCTCACGTCAGCTGCTACAGGAAATGGGACGCGAGCCAACACCTGAGGAATTAGGCGAACGTCTAGAGATGGACGAAGTCAAAGTCCGTAAGGTGCTCAAGATCGCTAAAGAGCCTATTTCCATGGAGACGCCTATCGGTGATGATGAAGATTCACATCTAGGTGACTTCATCGAAGATGGTACGATCTCAAGCCCTGTCGACGATGCGACGTCTGCTGGACTACAAGAAGCCACTCGTGATGTACTCGGCAACCTAACTGAACGTGAAGCGCGCGTGCTCAAGATGCGTTTCGGTATCGATATGCCAACGGATCATACGTTAGAAGAAGTCGGTAAGCAGTTCGACGTCACGCGTGAGCGTATTCGTCAGATTGAAGCAAAGGCTCTACGTAAACTGCGTCATCCATCGCGCTCTGAGCATCTGCGTTCGTTCTTAGAGAACGACTAATACTCAAGCCAGCGACACAAAAAAGCCGAGTTTATCTCGGCTTTTTTGTGTTTAACGAATCCACTACAGCGTTATCAACTGTTCACACAGGTTGCTACGTTTGAGGTTGACCCGATGGCTATTGAAGTCAATAGTGATGCTAATGCTGTTAGTGTGACCACAAAACCCACCGCTAGGACGCCGACATGATTGTCCGCCAAACCCCAAACGCACTCAAAATATTTTTTACCCTACGCGGCTCTATTGTTCCCAAGATCTATCCGCAGATTTTACTGACCACTTTACTTAGCACGCTGATAACGGTTATCCAGCACTGGTACCCTAACTCGTTCCCTTATTATGGTACGGCGACCTTTACCTTGATAGGTATTGCACTATCGTTGTTCCTTGGGTTTCGGAACAATGCCAGCTATCAGCGTTGGTGGGAAGCGCGGACGCTATGGGGTCAGCTGGTCTATGATTCTCGTAGCTTAGCTCGCCAAGTGCTGTCCTTTATAGATGAGGACAATACGACTGCCATAGAAGGTGGCGAGAATAGCAACGAGACTGCACGCAATACTCAGCGAACGATGATATATCTTACCATTGCTTTTGCCCATGCTGTGCGTCATCGATTGCGTGGTACTGAACCATGGGCGGATATTGAGCCTTTTGTCGCATCGACGCATCATGACCATATGCACCAAGCGAAAAGCGCCCCTGACTATATAATGCGCCTGATGGGTAAGCAGCTTGGCGATATTCGGCGTCAGGGACTGGTATCGGAGCAAGTCATACAGAACATGGACGAGCGCCTGACCTCGATGACGATTGTACTGGCAGCTTGCGAGCGTATTCACAACACCCCGCTGCCATTTGCTTATATGCTGCTGGTACATCGCACGACCTACCTATACTGCATTATGTTACCCTTTGGACTAGTAGCCTCGCTCGGTTGGGCGACCCCGTTGATTTGTGCCGTGATTGCTTATACTTTTTTTGGTCTGGACGCGCTGAGTGAAGAGTTAGAAGAGCCTTTTGGCTTGGCGGCTAACCAGTTACCTTTGATTGCCTTGTCACGCACTATCGAGATTAATCTAAGAGAAGCATTAGGAGAAACGGACATTCCGCCTGATATCCCTCCTATCAATGGTTATTTGCAATAGCTTCTATTAATAGTTCTAATAAAAGCTAATTCACCCAATACTTCGTGATAGAACGGACTAAATACAGACTTCACTTGAATAATTGCCCATAGACCACTATAAACAGTGCATATATTCTCTACCTAATATAGCTATTCCACTATAAAAGTAGACAGCGTTGACCTCACTTGAAGTATCACACATACATCTACATTCGGTTGCCTTGTACTACTTTTAAATTGAATCGACTATAGCTTGACTGATACAAATGCCATTTACGACCATACTGAGCCTGTCTCAGCTTTTTGCGTTATGATTGATTTTGGCATGACTCAAGCAGATGTCTGACTCACTGGATGTCTATAGCGGTGATTTTTCCATTATGTACTATCAATTACTTACTACTAGTTACTGATTAACTTTTTCTTATTTCCCCATAAAAGCGAGGCTCATATCATGAGTGATGATTCAAACGACAACAATTCAAATAACCCAACCAGCAATCAGCCATCAGTGAAAGTCACTGATCTGACGCCAAATAAAGGCGTTCTAAAAGGCAAAAAAACGGACATTCAAAATCCAGAGCTTTGGGATTTTCCAATGAACTACCCGCTCAGCATCATTGGTCATGAAGGCGAGCATGAGAGCTTACTCAATGAGATAAAGCTCATCTTGGGTAGTCAGTTCCCTGATTTTGATCTGGCGTCTATCGAAGTTAAGCCATCAAAGACAGGTCGTTTTCACTCAGCACGGGTCAATCTATACCTAACGGCTGCTGAGCAAGTCAACGCGCTTTATGCGGCACTTGATAATGCCAAAACGGTTCGTATTGTGCTGTAGACAACTTAGAAAACTTTAACGCCTTTTTAGTCCAAATCGTCACTCGCTAGTAATAAGATACGGGTGGCGATTTTTTGTGGTTTGATGTACAATCTGCGCCCGCATTATTGTCGTCATGACTGCCTTTTTCAGTCAACAATAACCGAGAGAATGAAAAGCGAAACGTCACGATATTTTTACAAAAAATTTATTATTGACCGCATTCGCGTCTAACCCTTATCCCATCGTCCTTTGCCAAAATTTGGACCGCCTACAACCTTGTAGCAACATATTTTTATTCTAAAATCAATATAGTATTTTCAAAATTTTCCCGCTATATTGTGCCTACCAATTAACAAACACGCTATATGTAGTACTCAGTGATTTTAACCATCACTATGAGTAGTGGCAGTCTTTTGTCCAAAAAACAACCTATCACAACCCCGCATAATAGCGTTATAAAGAATGTCTGCCGCCCACTCGGCGCGTAGCATCACTATAAGCAATCAAAATAGAGGCCAGCATGACACATATTGATAAAATCCAAGTAACCAAACGTGATGGACGTTTAGAGCCTATTGATTTAGACAAAATTCACAAGGTGATCGCGTGGGCGGCTGATGGCTTGGACAATGTGTCGGTATCACAAGTTGAGCTAAAGTCGCACATCCAGTTTTATGAAGGTATCAAGACGCGTGACATTCACGAAACCATCATCAAGTCTGCTGCCGACCTCATCTCTGAAACCACGCCTGACTATCAGTATCTCGCTGCGCGTTTGGCTATCTTCCATCTGCGTAAGATTGCTTATAACCGATTCACGCCGCCGCATCTGTATGACCATGTCAAAACGTTAACGGACGCTGGCAAATACGACGAGCATATCCTAGCAGACTATAGCCGTGCTGAATTTGATGAGTTAGAAGAATACCTCGACCACTGGCGCGATATGAATCTTGCTTATGCGGCTGTTGAGCAAATGGCTGGTAAATACTTGGTACAGGATCGCGTGAGCAAGACTGTCTATGAGAGCCCGCAGTTCTTGTATATGCTGGTCGGTATGTGTCTGTTTAGCCAATACGACAAGTCAGACCGTCTTGATTTCGTCAAACGCTTCTATGATGCGACCTCAGAGTTCAAAATCTCACTACCAACGCCTATCATGTCAGGTGTGCGTACACCATCGCGCCAGTTTAGCTCGTGCGTACTGATCGAATGTGGTGATAGCCTAGACTCAATCAACGCCACCACTAGCGCCATCGTACGCTATGTATCACAGCGCGCTGGTATCGGCATCAACGCAGGTCGTATCCGCGCCCTCGGTAGCCCTATCCGTGGCGGTGAAGCGCAGCATACTGGCTGTATCCCGTTCTATAAACTGTTCCAGACAGCGGTGAAATGCTGCTCACAGGGCGGCGTCCGTGGCGGTGCAGCGACTCTATTTTATCCACTATGGCATTTAGAAGTTGAGTCATTACTGGTACTCAAAAACAACCGCGGCGTCGAAGACAACCGTGTTCGTCATATGGACTACGGCGTACAGTTAAACAAAACGATGTACACGCGCCTCATCAAAGGCCAAGACATTTCGCTATTCTCACCAGGTGATACGCCAGGCCTCTATGATGCGTTCTTTGAAGATCAAGATAAATTCGAAGAGCTATACACCCAGTACGAAAACGATCCTAACGTGCGTAGCCGTCAGATCCCAGCAGCAGATTTGTTCAGCCTAATGATGCAAGAGCGCGCCAGTACGGGTCGTATCTATATCCAAAACGTTGATCATTGCAACACCCATAGCCCATTTGATGCCTCGGTTGCGCCGATTCGCCAGTCAAACCTATGTATGGAAATCGCGCTACCGACTAAGCCACTAGATAACATCAATGACGAAGAAGGCGAAATCGCGCTTTGTACGCTATCAGCGGTCAACTTGGGTAAAGTTGACAACGTCAGCGATATCGAAGAGCCAGCTGAGCTAATCGTGCGTGCGCTTGATGCCCTGCTCGACTATCAAGACTATCCCGTAAAAGCGGCTCAAAACGGCAGTATGCGTCGCCGTACGCTCGGTGTGGGCGTGATTAACTATGCGTACTACTTGGCTAAGAATGGCGCACGCTACTCTGATGACAGCGCGCTTGGTCTGACTCATCAGACGTTTGAAGCGTTGCAGTTCTATCTCTTGAAAGCGTCAAACAAATTGGCAAAAGAGCAAGGCGCGTGTCCTGCGTTCAATGAGACCACGTACTCACAAGGTATCTTGCCGATTGATACGTACAAAGCTGACTTGGACAAAATCTGCCAAGAGCCGCTACATCTCGATTGGGAAACGCTACGTGGTGAGATCACTGAGCACGGTCTACGCAACTCTACCCTAACCGCCTTGATGCCGTCTGAGACCTCAAGCCAGATCGCCAACGCGACCAACGGTATTGAGCCACCACGTGGTCTGGTCTCTATCAAAGCGTCAAAAGATGGCATCCTAAAGCAAGTCGTGCCTGAGATTGCTACCCTAAAAGATCAGTACGAGCTACTATGGCAAATGCCAAACAATGACGGTTACCTAAAGCTGGTCGCTATCATGCAAAAATTCGTCGATCAAAGTATCTCTGCCAATACCAACTACGATCCAGTTCGTTATGCTGGTGGCCGTGTACCGATGAAGATATTGCTAAAAGACTTGCTAAACGCTTATAAAATGGGTGTGAAGACGTTGTACTACCATAACACTCGTGATGGTGCGAACGATGCCCAAGCGGATATGGAAGATGATTGTGCTGGCGGTGCGTGTAAGATCTAGGCTATTGATGAATGGCGGGTTTGGCTTTTTGGTTAAGCTCGCTGTTTGCTACCGTTAAATATAATCAAAGTAGTAATATCCCATTCAAGGATTAGAATATGGATAAAATAAAAATAAAACCCAATACGAAGATTGCCAAACTTGACGCTGCATTTGATGAAAAATTTCTTGAGCACTGCTTTCAAGATAATGGATTATTAGATGAATTGATAGACTGTAGTGAAAGTGAGTCTATAATACTGGGAAGAACAGGAGCTGGAAAGACAGCTGGATTAATAAAGATAGATAAAGTAACTGATAATTCGAAATTTTTAGACCTTGAAGATATTTCCTTAAGATTCGTAGATAACTCAAATGTTATTCCAATTCTTGATGAGCTCGGAGTAAATTTAAATTTATTTTATAGATACCTTTGGAGACATATACTTTCAAGTGAGCTTCTAAAGCTTAAATATCCAAATTGGGATTCGGAAAAGACATTAACAAATTATCTTGGTGACTTATTCAGTAAATCAAAGAGCCCAGAAGAAGAGTCAGCAATACAATACTTGAAAGAATGGTCTGATACTTATTGGATGGAAACTGAAGAAAACCTCAAAGAAATTATTAATAAATTTGATGCTACGGTTCAAAGTGAGATTAATACTGGTATAGGGAACTTTGGTAGTAAGTTAAATGCAGGTGTTGATATTTCGAACGAAGAAAAAACAGAAATTGTTCAGCGTGCTACGAAAGTAGTCAATGATGTACAGATTGCTAAACTATCTAAAATAGTTGGTCTTCTAAATTCACATGTTTTTGTGGATAACAAGCAAAACTATTACATATTGATAGATAAGCTTGATGAAAACTGGACAAGTAGCAATATCAAATACAGATTAATTCGATCTTTAATAGAAGAAATAAAATACTTCCGCAAAGTAAAAAACATCAAAATTATAATTTCGCTTAGAGTGGATTTGTTTTTGATAACTTTAGATGAAACCCGTGACAGTGGTTTTCAAGAAGACAAAATACGATCGCTCATACATAAAATTCAATGGGATGAAGCTAGCCTTAAGGAGCTAGTAAATAGTCGAGTTCAATATGTATTTGAACATAAGTATACAAGAGCTAAAGTCAATTTTGATGACTTGCTTCCTAATTCACAAGGTAGAGCTGGAGACCCATGGGACTACATAGTTCAGCGAACCTTTTTGAGGCCTAGAGATGTTTTACAATTCGTAAATCACTGTTTTGACAAAGCTACCAATAAAACAAAAATAGATTGGCCATCAATTTTAGCTGCTGAGAAAGAATATTCTCAAGAACGACTTAGCTCTCTTTATGAGGAATGGTTAGATATATATCCTTCACTAGAAATATTAATCCCTTTAGTTAGTGGTATTGACGAAACCTTCTCTAGGGATCAAATAGTTAACAAATATGATTGGTCATATAAGCTAATTGATATATATGGAAATCTAAAAAGATATGAATCAAAAGACAAATTAGCATCACTTATTATAAAGTTTTGGGACGAAAAGGCTCAAAATGGAACTACAGAAAATATAGAATATATATTCAACGAAGTACTTAGTTGCTTCTATAGAGTCGGTATTTTAGGGCTATCAAACAACAGACCTGATAATTTTGATTGGTCTTTTATAAACTCTTCGTACAAGACTAACTTAGACTGTAGTCAAGCTAAATATTTTAAAATGCATAAAATGTTTCACCATGTACTACATATTGAGACTGCTTGAAACTTTACTATTTATTAAAGTTGTAGGGTGCGCCCAGCGCACCGATGATATAAAAACTATGTTTAAAGGTGCGCGAGGCGCACCTTACAAGTTACGCCCAAACGGAAAAATCATTAAGAAAAAAGAAAGACGCCTGAATAAGGCTTTTTAGCCCCGACTATAGCGGTATCCTGCTGACGATGATGGCGATGCAGTCTGTGGCTGAACGTAGTATCGAGACAACAGGAATGCGGTCAGACACAATAGACTGCACGCCAGCGGCAAAGCAGATACAAGCGGTAGGCGGGATTGGCTACTGTTATAATTAAAACATACAGATAGAACTAAAACGACGGAGGTCATGTGCACTATACCGCAATCATCAAAGACGGTGGGTTGTTTATCCCAAACGTATTTTCAGACCTAAACGATGGTGGCTCGCATATCGTACAAGTCGAGGTTGATATTGCAGAGGTGCGTCAGCAGTTAGGTGTGGATGAAGCACCAAAGACAACTGTCGCCAAAAAAAGCGTGGCAAAAGCAGCCAAAAAACCAGCATCAAGAGCGGCTAAAAAAGACGTAAAAACAGCAGCAGAAGCGTCTGATGTGAGCACCCTACGTAAAAGCGCGCTTGATGAATTAGAAGCACTCGATGATAGTGAACTGAGCGAGATATTCAAAGCCTATATGAACGATGGGCAAGAGTCGTCGCAGATATCACTAGAGAACCTCTAAGCTAAAACGCTATAATCCAAAAACGTGTCATAACATCATATCAAAATCAGTCAAACCCATATAAATTAATAACCGTATCAATTATAAAGGCAGTCCCATGACTTACTCGATTTTTTCTCAAACGCCAAACAATGCGCTAAAAGAGCCGATGTTCTTTGGTCAGCCCGTCAACGTGGCGCGCTATGACCAACAAAAGCACCCTATCTTTGAGCAATTAATTGAAAAGCAGCTGTCGTTCTTTTGGCGTCCAGAAGAAGTCGATGTGTCACGCGATCGTATCGACTTTAGCAATCTGTCCTCGCACGAGCAGCATATCTTTTTGAGCAACCTCAAATACCAGACCCTACTCGACTCGATCCAAGGTCGCAGTCCAAACGTCGTGCTACTGCCGCTGGTGTCTATCCCTGAGCTTGAGACGTGGATTGAGACATGGTCGTTCTCTGAGACCATTCACTCGCGCAGTTATACGCATATCATTCGTAATATCGTCAATGACCCAAATATTATCTTTGATGACATCATGCAAAACGAGCACATCTTAGGCCGTGCCTCTGATATCGCCCAGTACTATGATGAGCTGTATCGCAACTCACAGCTATACAGCTTATACGGTGCAGGCACGCACAATATCAATGGCGAGCAAGTCACGGTTGATTTACGATCGTTGAAAAAGCAGATGTATCTATGCATTATGGCGGTCAACGTCCTAGAAGCCATTCGTTTCTATGTGTCGTTTGCTTGCTCGTTTGCCTTTGCTGAGCGTAAATTGATGGAAGGTAATGCCAAAATCATTAAGCTCATCGCACGTGATGAGGCGCTGCATTTGACGGGTACGCAGCACATGCTGAACCTGATGCGCAATGGTCGTGACGATCCTGAGATGGTCGAGATTGCCGCAGAGTGCTATGAAGAAAGTATCGAAATCTTCCGCAAGGCTGCTGAACAAGAAAAAGAATGGGCAGGTTATTTGTTCAAAGACGGCTCGATGATTGGTCTAAACAAAGACATCCTATGCCAATACATCGAATACATCACCAACTTGCGCATGGAAACCGTCGGCTTGCCAGCGGCGTTCCCGAACTCAAAATCAAACCCAATCCCATGGATCAACACGTGGTTGTCGTCTGACAATGTGCAAGTAGCACCGCAAGAGACTGAGATTAGCTCGTACTTGGTTGGTCAGATCGACTCTGACTTATCAGACAGCGACTTTGATGATTTTGAATTATAAGAGCTTTGAATTGTAACCGTTTTACGTTTTAATAGCAGTAACAGCAAAGACATATCCCAATAGGACGAATTATGACGTGGGTAATGACCAGTAAGCAGCAATTTTACTTGCATGACGATGAAAGTCTGCTTGATGGTCTGCTGCGCACTGGTCATGAAGTCAACTATCAATGCCGTGAGGGCTATTGTGGTAGCTGCCGAGTCAAGCGTATTGCCAGCTCGCATACGGTGGATTATCCGTTTGATCCACTCGCGATGATTGAGGACGATGAGATCCTACCCTGCTGCTGCCGAGTGCAAGGGGTTATTCATATCAACCATGACCCCATTGAAAAGTCATAATGCAATGGTAAACGCAAAACCCTAAGCTTACGACAGTCAGCGTTGCTAAAATGGTTCAAACCGTCAAAAAAAAAGCGCGCCCCTTTAGATAAGGAGCGCGCTTTTTTATGCGACTAGCTAAATCAATATGCTAATGAAGAGCGTATATTATCAATACACCTTACTGTGCCGCCGTGTCTTGTTCAAACAGTTTCATCAGCTCTTCGCGCATACGATCACGCTCGGCTTTTGACATCATTGGCGCCTCTTCATCACTTTGAATACTTGGCTCTGCTTCCATACCGCCCATACTCTCTCCTTGCAGTACGACAGGACGCTCGATAGGCTCTTGGACAGGACGTTCCTCTAGCATGATTTTGACTTGTGCATTCTTGCCTTGGCGTAGTATCTGCGCATCCAGTTCAGTATTTGGTGGCTTGCGAGCGACATACTGGATCAAGGTATTGGCATCGGTCATCTCGACACCATCGATGGTTAGGATGATATCACCAACACGCAGTCCACTCTTGGCAGCAGGACCACCTTCGATGACATTTAGCACTTCTACACCAGTTGAGGTTTCAAGCTGCGTTGGGTCACGTAGTTGTGACTGAATCTCGATACCGAGCCAGCCACGACTGACGCGGCCATCTTTGATGAGCGCATTCATCACTTGCTCAACGAGCGCTGTAGGAATCGCAAAACCAATCCCCATCGAGCCACCAGAGCGTGAGAATATGACGGTGTTGATACCGACTAGCTCACCGCGCGCATCGACCAGTGCCCCGCCCGAGTTACCTGGGTTGATCGCCGCATCCGTCTGGATAAAGTCTTCAAATTTATTGACACCCAGTCCAGTACGTCCAGTCGCTGAGATAATCCCTTGGGTCACCGTTTGACCGACACCGAATGGATTGCCAATAGCTAGGGCCAAATCACCGACACGGATTGGGTCTTCACGGAAACCAAGGGGCGTCAGTCCTGTCATATCGACTTTGATCACTGCCAAGTCACTGTCTGGATCAGTACCGATGACTCTAGCACGGCTCTTGCGACCATCGTTGAACGCCACGGTAATCTCATCGGCTTTTTCGATCACGTGAGCATTAGTCACGATATAGCCGTCTTCTGATACGATGACCCCTGAACCTAGATTGGTCGACCCTTGATCTTGTGACGGTCCGCTATGATTTTCAAAAAAACGGCGCAATACAGGATCATCCATATAAGGGTGCTCCATCATCGCTTGGGTCGTATAGATATTGACCACCGACTGTGACGCGCGTGCTACTGCGTTATGATAAGAAGATGTCGGCGCTGGCGTGTCTGCCACTGGTGCTGAGGCTTGCTGCTCAGCTGGCGTGGTTCTTGGTGGTTCCCATGTCGCCTCTGATGTCGACTTCATACTCATAAACAACCAGATAAACGCTGCTAACACTAGCAACAACAAAACCCAAGGCAACCATTTTAATAGGGATGCCTTGTTATGGGTGTTCTGGGATGACGACATATAGAACCTCTATAAATGTAATGCAAACAAACAATGAAAAATGAAATTATAAGAGATAAAGTAAGTTGGTTGCGACTGATCGCATCTCATTGTCTGGCTCAGCAATGAAACGGTCTGACTAGGCAACGCGACTGTCTGTTTGGGCAACGGATGCACAGATAAGCAGACTTACATGTATAAATTATAACCGCAATGCCGTCAAATAGTAACGTATCGTGTACCGTTTCAGTTATCCATCTTGTCTACTCTTTTGCAGGGTCATGTTAAAATAAAAACCATGTAAAATATTTGCTACAGAGACCGATACGATAAGAATAAGGAAACCCAATGACCCAAAACACGACTAAATCTTTGACCAGTAGTATCAGTGCACAAGAACTGACGCAGTTCTGTGATGAGTATCTATCTACCAGTGCATTTAAAGACTACGCGCCAAACGGGCTACAAGTAGATGGTGGACGACCGATACAACGCATCATGACGGGGGTTACAGCATGTGAAGCCTTAATTGACGCTGCTATCGCTGATAATGCTGATGCCATTATGGTGCATCATGGTTACTTTTGGAAAGGCGAACCTGCCCCGCTCACAGGCATGAAGGGTCGACGTGTCCGTAAACTCATGCAGCACGGTATCTCTATGATTGGCTATCACTTGCCGCTTGACGCGCATCCTGTGGTTGGCAACAATGCCCAGTTGATCGATGTCTTAGGTATGACGATGATTGGTGCGCTCTACCCTTCCGAGTCGCACCCTGTTGGCAATATTGCCACTTGTACACCGCAAACTACTGATGATCTTATCACCACAATTACTCAAGTATTAGGGCGCGTACCGCTTCATATCTCAGCCAATTATGAAAACAACGCAGATGCTCACTCACAGAACAGACTGATCAAACGAGTGGGTATTTGTACCGGTGGTGCCCAGGATATGATTGACCAAGCGGCTGCTATGGGCTGTGATGCCTTTATATCAGGAGAGATATCTGAGCGTACCACGCATAGTGCGCGAGAGTTGGGTATCGACTATTTTGCCTGTGGTCATCATGCAACCGAGCGTGGCGGTATCCAAGCATTGGGCGATATCGTTGCCAAAAAATTCGAGTTACCAGTGACGTTTATTGATATCAATAACCCTGCCTAATAAATCAGCATAGCGTGTATGGACAGTTACATGGTAGAAAAACAGATTGAAAATTGACAGTTTCGGGCTCATTTAAATTCACTGTCTATCTTTTTTTAGCCATTATTAGTCTTTTGTGAATAACAAACAGTTAATGTACGGAAATTTAACCGTTTATGTCTCTATTGTTAAGTTTTATCGCTTTTTTCTTAACTCTACTTGAATAATACAATCGGTAACCGCATATTACTACCTGTAAGAAAGAACGTTTTGTCATGAAACTTCCCATTATTACAGCTTCCGGTTATGGCACTAGAGTGATATTGGTAGTAATCTAAGATTTTATTACACATGATAAGTAATGATATTTTAGAATGCTGGCCACTGAGGCACGATGTATGCAATATATTTTGGCAACACCGCGTTTTTAACTTTAGTGTCGCGATGACAATATGACGTGGCTTGTTTTTATTTGATAGCTACTGTACTTACTCTCATCGCTGGACAAGAAACTTTGTAGCAAGCCACCTTATTACTAATAACACAAGGTGTTGCCAGCTTTCAAAGTTGCATAGTAAAGGCAGACGAAGATATTTATTTTAATCTTAAAATATCTCAATGCTACTTAGCGCTATGTCATTGTCCCAATGACTTACTCATGACCTTACCTATGTTTGATATATAGTTGTTTGACCATTAGCCACATCGAAACATTGATGAAGGAATCATCTGATCTATATCCTTCCTATAGTCGTGCGTCTAGATTTTGAGACGACTGTTGTGATGATATAGAGGATACCTGAATCGCCGGTTAATGATCGCTCATATCGCTAACTCTTAGAGAGAGTATGCTAGTGGCACTGTATTCAAGCAAGATGATATGTACTTGTTTTATTTAAAAGTACCCTATTGTCTGAGACACTATATCGATAGATGCAAAATGACGTGCATTTGTCTTTATGTGTTTTTGTGGTAAGAAGGATGGCTAAAATCAGGAGACATCCATGCAACGTATTACTTATCGTGTAAAAGTATCTGCGCAAGGGGCCAAACGCCGTATTTCTTATTTACTGCGTCCATCTAAACGCCTGCTTAACACCAAAAGTAACATCGTTTCATCCGTTACCCCTACCGCGTCAGGGCGTTTTGCCAGAACCAAGAAGCTGGCACAAGTATCTAGCATAGCGCTACTCTCTCTGCCAGCAGAAAGTCTGACCACTATGAGCGCGCCTGTGCCAGCTTATGCCAACGTCATGCTAGAGAACACCTTAACCATTGCCGCAGTACCAGGCGATAGTACCTATTTTGCGACTGATGGCTTCCAACATGGCTTTGGATTTGATTTGGTGCGCACTTACGCTGATGAGCTGGGTGTTGATATCGACCTAAAAGCTTATGCTAACGAAGAAGCTGCGCTAAAAGCTATCAGATCAGGTGATGCTGATATGGCGCTGACTACTGCCAGCACCAAGCTAAAAAGCCAGCTTAATCTGTCCTCTATAAATGTCAGCTGTGGTTATGATGCCAGTTTGACTAAAAATGGCTTACATCCAAAAGTCAGCTGGACGTTCAGTTCACCTAATGACCCACTATCCAAAAAAGCCAGTTACTTCTTGTGCGATAGCATCAAGCTACAAAACACACAGAAGCTGGCAGCATTCTACAATCAGAACTTGCTAAAAGATGCATATAGTCAGGATCATTTCCAAAAAACACTGACAGAAAAACTGCCTGATTATCAATCATCGTTTGAAGAGCAAGCGCGCAATTATAATCATGATTGGGAATTGCTAGTGGCTATGGGTTATCAAGAATCTCATCTGGATGCTGATGCGGTGTCACCGACTGGCGTACGTGGTCTTATGATGCTAACCAATAACACCGCAAAAGCGATGGGCGTCTCAGACCGTGTTGATCCTTACCAAAGCATTGGTGGCGGTGCACGCTACCTAGAGCAAGTCAAAGACGACTTCTCTGATGTACCCAAAACGGACCGTATTTGGTTTGCCCTTGCAGGTTATAACATGGGTCCCAATGCAGTCAAAAGAATTCAGCGTGAACTACGTGCTCAAGGTATTGATGATAAGAGCTGGGCGAACGTCTATGCTTATTTAGCAGATAACAAAGCTTCCAACAGTCGGTACGGGCAAGCAATGCATTATGTCAGTAACATCAGAAGCTACCTTGAGACCATCAAAACTCAAACTGTCTAGTCGATAGATCTTTATTGGATAGACACTTGTAAAACTAAATATCCAAAAAAAAGCTGCTCTTATTAAGAGCAGCTTTTTTGTTATACGGTCAATCAAAACGATATCTAGATACCGTATCTAAGGTCTCATTAACGGTTGGGTACTGTCAGACGCTGACCACGCTGCAACATAGTGTCAGCAGCGATATTATTCATGTCAGCCAGCTCTTGTGTCGATACGCCATACTTACGAGCTAGACCAATCAAGCTATCGCCTGAACCAACGGTATAGCTTACAGTTACTTTTGGTACTTTAAGGGTTTGACCACGCTGTAACTGTGCGTTAGTTGCCAGATTATTCGTCGCTGCTAAATCCTCAACAGAAACTCCAAATTGACGTGCCAAAGCAATTAAACCATCACCTGATTGGACTTTGTAGTTTTCAGTGTTACTCAGTTTTGTTCCGCTACTCGCAGAGCTGCTGCTGTTACTACTAGTAGAACTACTGCTTTGACTACTGCTAGAGGCACTTGCAACACTGCCACCAGCAGGAATCGTAATCGTACGACCCAGTATCAAATTAGAAGTGGTCGTTAAGTTATTCGCTGATGCCAAATCGCTCAAGCCGATGTTATAGCGTCTCGCCACACCAGTTAGCGTATCACCTGATTTTACTTTATAGCTAACCGCTTTATCATTGAGCTGACGATCAACCAATTCTTTAGACACAGGTACTTTTATCGTTTGACCACGTTGGAGACGTGCTCTTGCATCAAAGTTGCTGTTAACAGCAGCAATCTCTGCGGCACTAACACCCACACTATTGGCAATACCAATCAAGGTGTCACCTGATTGTACCTTATAACTGGTGGTCGCTACTGAGCTTGCGCTATTGGCACTACTAGAGCTTGACGTACTTGCTGTATCAAAATTAACACTAGCTGGTACTTTTAATGTCTGACCAACGTATAGTGAGCTGTTGGTATTGATACCATTTAGGCTGGCTAATGTGTCTGTTGATACATTGAACTGACGCGCTAGAGCAATCAGACCGTCTCCTGATTTTACTTTATAGTTCTTAGTTGCAGCGCTTGACTTGTTCGACCGAGTAGAAGGTGCCGCAGGTGTTGTCGCCGGTGCAGTCACTTTGCCCGGTATCAACCACAACTTTTGACCTCTAAGCAGATCTGCACGACTACTAAGATTGTTGTAGCTGGCAAGCTGCGTGACTGACAAGCCAAAGCGATTTGCTGTACCGATGAGCGTGTCGCCGCCTTGTACAACGTAGCTATCAGGCTGACTGGCTGCAGTATTATTGGCAGCAGCCAATGGCTCGATAAACTTAGCATTGTATAAATATAACGTACTACCAGACAATAAGTTGGCACTGGCGTCTATCTGGTTCCACTCTGCGATATCACGCCAGTTTACCCCAGCACGGCTTGCAATATTCGATAGAGTGTCGCCACGCTTGACTGTATAAGTACTGCGCGTGCCTTGCGGTTTTGGCTTGCTGGCCGATGACTTTGCAAAGCTAAGTTTTTTCTCTGCACCACTTGCTTCTAGGATAGACTGCTGTGTCTGAACCGCTGATAAATTGATATTACCATCAGCATTAATTACGTTAGTTTCAGAGGTGCTTCTACGAATTTGATTGGCAATGAAATCACGCTCTTCTTTGCTCAGTGGTGGCTCTTGGACAATCGTATTATTCTGAGTGATTTGAGCTGAAGTGGTCGGTAGACTGTTGCTACTCTTAAGCTCAGCATTGATTTTTTTGGTCTCAGCATTGGTCAATGGTGGCTCAGTACGCACTGAGGCACTACCGCTATAAACAGAGCTGCTCGTCGTTTGAGCCGATGGTGAGATATAGCTTGTCGTTTGCTGAGGGACGCTCGCGCTGGCAGCATAATCAGCTAAAGCGCTGCTGCTAGATGGTAGTGATGATGAGGTATATGGCTTGTTATTATAGCTTGGTGTCGTTGACGCCGGTGTGCTTGTATTACCAGATGCCAATACGTTACCTGTACCATTGCCGCGCAATAGGCTCAGTTTGGCATCAGCATTTAGGCTAACATCGTTAGGAATAATAACACGCTGCGGACCTGAAGAATCAACACGACCTGAGGTCAATGCCGTGTTGAGTCGTTCGAGCTCATCATAAGTCACACCTGTGAGCTGTGATACCTCAGACAAGCTCACACCATAGTTGACTGGTACACTACGGAAATGCTGACGGTTGGCAATAGCCGGTAGGTATACGCCATACTGCTCAGGTTTGGCAACAATTTCGGCAACTGCCAAAAAGCGTGGCACGTAGTTCATAGTCTCTGTAGGCAGCTGCAGTGACCAATAATCGGTTGGCAAGCCGCGTGCAGCGTTCGCATCAATGGCTTTTTGTACACGACCAGGACCTGCATTATAAGCCGCCAGCGCAAGCTCCCAACTACCAAATTGGTTGTGCAGTGCGGTCAAGAAGTCATAAGCGGCACGGGTCGACTCAATCACGTCACGGCGACCATCATAAGTACTGCTTTGGTTCAAACCATAAATACGGCCCGTACTTGGAATAAACTGCCATAACCCTGCCGCAGCTGCGCTACTGGTACCGCTTGGGTCATACGAGCTCTCAATAACAGGTAGCAAAGCCAGCTCTGTCGGGATATTACGTCGCTCAGCTTCTCGTACCGTATGATAAATATAACGGCTGGCACGCGCTGTTAGACGGTTTAGGTAGTCTTGTCTGCTAGTAAACCAGCTTTTTTGTCCTTCGATACGCTGATTATAAATCGGCTTACCACCGTTCATACGGTAACCAGCACGCAGGCGATTCCACAAATCACCATACTGTTGAATGGCAAGCTGGTTGCCTTCCACCATTGTCATATCAGTTGCTTCTAACAAATCTGCCAACTCATCTAAACTCTCTGCATCTAAAAATGCAGTAGAATAGTCTGTACTATTCGTCGCCACTTGAGTAGCAGGACGTTTAGTAACAACAGATGAGCTGTTAGTCGCACCTGTGTTTTTTACTGCTGAGGTGTTACTACACGCGCTAATGAGTAACGTTGATACTGCAAGCGTCAAGGGTAACGCGACAAACGAGCGAGATTTTGATAGCACAGTAGACATGGTATTGGAGGTTTCCTAACGACAGAAAGTGATAAGATAAAGTTGATAGATAGTATAGTATGCAACGTAAAGCAAAAACCAGCCTAATATAAAAGATAGTAATGATCGTTTAGAGAATCGTTTAAAGCTGGTACCTTTCAAAGACTTTTGATGTCAGACCTTTAACGTCAAAATCCTTAGTCATAAGTTTTGGCATCGACAATCAGACTGATTACTTTTTCAAAAAATAACCGTTTTTTGCTTTGTCTGACGGACATGCTTGGCTACCTACTCTTTTTGTTAACAGGTAATAGGTAGCAGCTAATTACGTTTGTTCTGAGTCAGACTTAGTTAATAGCTACTTGCGATACTGCGCGCAGTAGTATGGCATTACCAGTAGATACCGTCAGCGTCACCCGAGAGGTGGTAACAAACGATACTGGCTGACCATTTTTGATCCAGCTTTCGTTCGTTGTGACATTGGCTTTGGCCTGATCACCTGTGATGACCACATTATCTACTGATATGTCATAGCGATAATTCGACGTATCGTTCCAGCTATTCTGCAGTAGTCTCAAGTAGGCGTCTTTATCTAGGCTAGTCGACTTACCCTTTCTAGATAAAGAAATCAGCGCATCATCAGATACAAGACGCGCCACTTGATTGATGCTTTGGTTATTTGCAGAGGACTTCATTGCTGCTGCATAATTTTGCACCAAAGCTTCTGTCATCGTGGCAGCTTGTGCACTGATGCTAATGGTGCTGGCTACTGCTACTATCGCAGTGATGCTGGCGCCTTTTACCAAGAGAGCTAATAGCCCATTACCCAATAGTTTTTTCATGATAATCCTTAGCGATATTTTTCGTTAGCGTCATATAGTGACGATCAACGCTCTTTATCATTTATTTTGGCAGTACGTTTTTATAGATATATCTGTATGATTATACTTATATAATATGCCGAGCCTATCATCGAATTCTCACAGCCATGTGACACCCTGTGTAATTATTGCGACTAACAAAACGCAGAAGTCTCACATTCGCGGCTATGACACCGCACGTCATTAAAACGGTTATTTTTATGACGTTTGGTACCATAACATTTGACCTCAAGGGCTCTTAATACTAGATCAGCTCTCAATACTAGAATTTGGCGTCGCTATTGCTATCGTCATCTTGCTCGTCGTCACTGAGCTTCATACCCAAACGTTCTACACGTCTGTCCATCATTTGTCGAGCTAAGGCCTGCATATCTTCTACGCGATCTATCTCATCAACAATCTCAAGCCCTAGTAGTGTCTCAAAGACATCTTCTAACGTGACCAAGCCTTTTACTTCGCCATATTCACCGACAGTAATCGCAATATGAATACGGTTTTTTAGCATAAGCTCTAGTAGATCGAATAGCTTCATTTTAGAGAATACGAAAGTAATGTCTCTTTTGAACTGGGTCAACGGTTTGTGCATAGCATGATTGACTTTGGCCAATAACATGTCAGTCTTTAAAACAAAACCCGTAATATTATCTAAGTCACCATCATAAATAGGCAGTCGAGAAAAAGTCAGTTTTGGGCGATCAACCAATAACTCAGCCACTGTTTTGTTTTCTTCAAATGCGAGCATCACTGAGCGCGGCGTCATGATGTCTTCGACCTTTATAGCACCAAACGCCAGTAGATTACGAATAATACGTGACTCTAATGGATCGATCTGACCTGACTCTTCACCAATGCTAGCAAGTGCGGCAAACTCGCGACGGCTAAACGTTTGCGTCTCTTTACCGCGTACTAGTAGCTTAGTCAAGCGTTCTGACACCCAAATAAGAGGGTACAAAATCATGATAATACCGCGGACAAAGTATGCCACCATGCCACTCAGCTGACGCCAGTAGACCGTACCCAGTGTTTTTGGAATAATTTCAGATAAAAACAAAATGGCAAGCGTCATAATGGCAGAGAATAAGCCGAACCAAGCGCTACCAAATACGATCGTCGCCTGCGCACCAGCCCCGATAGAGCCAAGCGTATGCGCGACCGTATTTAGGGTCAAGATAGCGGCCAATGACTGGTCGATATTGTCAACTTTAAGGCTCTTTAGCATCGCTGCTTTTTTGGGGCTTGTTTCTTGCACATCGGCAATAAACGATGGCGTCATGCTAAGCAGAACAGATTCTGCAAGCGAACAGACAAAAGAGACGCCAATAGCGAGCAGAACAAAAAATATTAAGAGGGTAACGCTAAGCGCCGTTGGTGCTGCAGCAGCGGTGGTTGTGGCTACAGCACCAGCTGCCCATACAGACTGCGGTAGCATCAATAACGCTAACGCAGAAAAAAATGTATAACCAATTTGAGAACTATTCTTCATTCTCGGGGGAGGTTCTGCAGATGCGTCTTCACGATGAGCGCGCGGACGACATAAACGAGGTACAAACATAAAAGTGGTGAACAAGTTAGGTAACCTAAAAAGAGAAAAGGGAATATGACATGAAGAGCAAAAGATGTCGGTTAGTAGCATACTACAAGATCTCTAGAGATCATTATAATGTTGATTATATATAAATCAGATACGATGTCAGGCTCGTTCAGTCTACTCTGTAGTACTTTTACTCACCATCTACCTTGCTACACTGCATGAACCGATACCACTGCTCAAAGCTGACTTAGCACTGCTCCAAAGCTATATTTCGCTTCAATAGACAGCAGACTAAATACAGGCAATCATTGCCATTTGATAGTAGCATTGATAATAGCATTTCACAATAAGTCGCTATTTTTAAGTTTTTATTTTTTGGTCACTTTTATTGTTCATTATTGCCTCAATATTACTGAGCGAGTCACTGCTGTTTGTGGCTCCTTGTAATGCTATTTATGGCTTCGTATTTGCGTATCCTATACCTGGAATAGTAAAACGTTGCTGTGACACCTGTGTACTGCTAGTATGCCGCTACGCTAACAAAAACACGCTCAGCCTATGATTAACAGTTACCAAGTCGGGTATTTTTTGTTACTATGCGTCTAATTTTATTGTTATCTATGACTTACTGAGAGATATTATGAGCCTATTTATCCAAGCTGCCCATGCTGCCCCAGAGACTGCAGGTGCTGCAGGTTTATTCGGTCAGATTTTACTACCTGTTGCCTTTTTTGCCATTTTTTACTTTTTGGTTATTCGCCCGCAGTCTAAGCGTACCAAAGAGCACCGTGCAATGGTTAACGCTTTGAGCGTTGGTAATGAAATCATTTTTGCTGGTGGCTTAATGGGCCGTATCAAAGCAATCGAAGGCGATTATGCCGTCGTAAGCCTAAACAACAATACTGACGTAAAAGTACAACGTGCTTCTGTTATTTCAGTATTGCCTACTGGCACGATCGAAGGCGTATAGTCTCTACTGTTTCTTACTAGTAATGATTTGATGGTCATCTCACCACTGGGTGTCATGACAAAACAATGACCGTATATCATTTACGGTCATTTTTCGCTATTAAGGCAGTAAAGTATAGTTGCCATATAGGCTGAGTTTTTGTCTATATATATTGGCTCTTGAGACACATTGGTTTTATCTATTTGCTTGGTGATATTTTTGGTGACTAGATAAAGATACCGCTGTATTATTTGCTTTACTGTTTTATGCTTTACTATCACCGCGGATGATCGCAATGAAGCCTGCCAAATAGACAGTCAATCATTGCTGTCGCTAACTTCCCATCTGCTAACTTGTGGCTCACATCGCCAGTCGTTTATCAACCTAAAGAAGTGATTATGCAATATCCCGCTTGGAAATACTTAATTATTGCCGTCGTGCTACTCGTGGCCGGTCTATATGCTGCCCCTAACCTCTACCCTGACGAGCCTGCAGTGCAGATCACCAGTGCTGCAGCTGGCACGCAATTGTCTGAAGGCATTTTGACCGAGTCTCAAAGCTTGCTCGAAGAGGCAGGATTAGACAATCATGATGGTACGTTTGAGGGAAACAGTGCGCTGGTACGCCTCAACAACCCAGTTGACCAGCTAAAAGCGCAGGAAGTACTCCGTCAAAACTTGGGTGAGGACTATGTAGTCGCTCTCAACCTAGCACAGACGACCCCGCAGTGGCTGCGCGATATCGGTGCAAAACCGATGAAGCTCGGTCTTGATTTGCGCGGTGGTGTTCGTTTTGTACTAGAAGTTGATATGGACAAGGCACTTGAGCAGCGTTTGACCAGTGCCAGTCGTGATATGCGACGCGAGCTACGTGCTGAGCGAGTAGCAATCAAAGGTATAAAAACTGAAGAGCGCGGTGTTGTGTTGCATTTTGCTGACACTGATACACGTAATCGTGCACAGAATATTTTGCAAGGCTCGATGAGCAATACGTTTAATCTGCAATCTTCTATTGATGATCAAGGTCCTGCATTAGTGTTGTCGTATAATGATGCAACGCTTGATGAGATCAATAGCTATGCGGTCAATCAGAATTTAACGACTCTACGTAACCGTATTGCTGAGCTAGGTGTCACTGAAGCCTTAGTACAGTCTCAGGGTGCTAGCCGTATTGTGGTCGAGCTGCCAGGTGTACAGGATACCGCTGAAGCAAAACGTGTCCTTGGACGTACCGCAAACCTTGAGTTTCGTATGGTAGCAGACGACGCCGATACCTATACAGGCGGCATACCTCCTGCAGGCACAGAGGCCTTCCCGTTTGAGACATTAGATGGTCCACCAGTATTACTAGATCGCCAAGCGATCGTCACAGGTGACAAAGTAACCAACGCTCAAACTGGCGTAGATGAAAGCGGCCTACCTGAAGTAAGTATTACTTTGGACAGTGCTGGCGGCAAGCTCATGCAGAACGCCACTCGTACCGCTGTTGGTCAACAGATGGCTGTACTATTTATTGAAAACAAGCAAAGAATCACTTACGAAGAAGATCCAGAGACTGGTGAGACGACCGAAGTACGTACGCCTTATGCTGAAACTAAAGTTATCAACCGCGCTAACATTCAAGCGGTACTGGGTTCATCATTCCGTATCACAGGTTTAGATAGCACTGCTGAAGCAGCTGAGCTTGCTCTATTACTACGTTCAGGCGCACTTGCGGCTCCAATGTATTTTGTAGAAGAGCGCACCATTGGTCCATCATTGGGTCAAGAAAACATTGACAAAGGCTTGTTCTCTACGCAGGTTGGCTATCTTCTAGTCTTTGCGTTTATGATTATCTTCTATCGTCTGTTTGGGGTGATTGCCAACGTGGCACTCGCCGTGAACGTTATTATTATCATTGCTATCATGTCAATTTTGGGTTCATCACTGACTCTACCTGGTATCGCAGGTATCGTTTTGACCATCGGTATGGCCGTTGATGCCAACGTACTGATTTTTGAGCGGATACGAGAAGAAATAGCAAATGGCGTACGGCCAAAGTCCGCTATCGTGGCAGGTTTTGACCGCGCATTTAGTAGTATTTTTGATGCCAACATCACAACCTTACTGGTCGCGTTTATCTTATTTGCGATTGGTACAGGTCCGATTAAAGGCTTTGCGATTACGCTAGCTATTGGTATTGTCAGCTCACTATTCACCGCTATTTTGGTGACACGTGCACTGGTACAAATTGCTTACGGTAAGCGTAAATCCATCAAAAGTCTGAGCATCGGTTAGGAGAATACTATGGCGATCGATAATAACAACCCTTTAGAACAGCAGAACAACCCTGATCGAAATGGCTCGACTGGTGAGGCGACCAATGCAGGTACGCGACGCCGCAAAAAACCGCGTCGTGATGGTAAAGGTAGCAACACTAAAACCAATAATCCAACTGCCACAAAATCTGACAAAAGCAGTCGCCGCGGTGGCAAAGATAACAAAGACAGTCAGGCATTATCTACTGCGACTGATCCCAATCTAGTATCAGGTGACGCCGCTGATGATGCTGCAGCCGTAGCTGAAGGTGGTATCAAAGCGGTTGGTAATCAGCGTATTATTCCTTTTATGAAGATAGAGAAGCCAATGGCGCTATTATCTTTATTTATGGTTATCGCTAGTATCATTGCTATCGCTGTCAATGGCTTGAATTTAGGTCTTGATTTTACTGGTGGTGTCTCAGCAGACGTGCGTTATGAGCAACCTGTCGAGCAGGTAGCCGTGGTACAGGCGCTGGCAGACAGTGGGTTTGATGATGCTGTCGTACAGTATCTAGGCACTCGCGAGGAGCTACTAGTACGTCTACCGCCTCAGTCCGACAACGTCGATGGACTAAGTGCAGATCTCACTCAAGCATTGGCATTACCTGATAATACTGCTGATATTAGCAACGTCAATATCATTGGTAGCCAAGTGGGTAATGAGGTTTACTTAAACTCAGTTATGGCGCTAGCACTAGCACTGGCCTGTATGCTGGGCTATGTTGCCCTACGCTTTCAGTTCAAGCTGTCTTTGGGCGCTGTACTGTCTCTTTTTCATGATGCTGTCGTAACTATTGGTGTGTTTGCATTGTTCGGCTTTCCGTTCGATTTGACGGTATTGGCTGCTATCTTGGCCTTGATTGGTTATTCATTGAACGATACGATCGTTGTTTATGACCGTATCCGCGAGAACTTTCGCCGTGTTCGTGGCATATCGCCCAGTCAAACTGTCGATTTATCTTTGACTGAAACCTTACGCCGCACAATTATGACCATCTCAACTGTTCTATTGGTCGTACTAGCCATGCTCTTCTTGGGCGGCGATGGACTATACTGGTTCTCAGTGGCGCTATTTATCGGCTTGCTTGCCGGTACATACTCGTCGACTTATATCGCAAGCTCGATTCCATTACGTATGGGTCTATCGCGCGATGACTTTATTGTGAAAGTAAAACCAGAGTTCGAAGAAGAGATTGTTACTTTTAATGATCCAAAGATGTTTGAACAGGACAATGTCTAATAAGCCATATTAGCTGTCTAGCAAATTGGTTGAGCTAAGACGCGAACATAGCGTATTATTGGTCTTTATATTATCGCTACTCAAATAGTCATAATAACAGTCACTATCCTTAAAAGCGTCTAAATAAGAGCACCTGACTCATAAATGATGAGTCTAGGTGCTTTTGTCTTTATAGCTATTTTGTCTCACTTCTCATAGGTATGGCACTACTGTTTTGCTACAGATTAAATAACATATTACTCTCTTTATCACCTCAGTATAAACGAGCTACCAATGTCAGCCAACGCTTCAACATCTAATACCATGCCGCCTATTGATACCAGCTATAAGCGTATCATCGCGATTGCCCTGCCTGTACTATTGGCCAATCTGGCTATGCCACTGCAAAGTGTTATCGATACAGCAATCGTAGGCAATATGAATGACACTGCCAAACTGGCTGGTATGGGTCTGGCAATACAGCTGTTGTCCTTGTTGCTGGTCAGTTTTAACTTTTTGCAGTACGCCTCATCGGGACTTTCCGCACAGGCATTGGGACAGTTGGCTAATAGTACTGACCGTATTACAGCAACCTCTGCCACCACTCTGCTGTCTATCTTACAACGTGCGCTGTTGTTAGCCTTTATCATTGGCACAATATTGCTACTCGCAAAACCATGGCTGATTGATTATGGTTTACAAGCACTGTCAGCCAACCCGGAGAGCGGTCGCGCGGCAAAAACATATCTAGATGTACGCTTTTGGGGCGTGATAGCGGAACTCATGAACTTTGCATTTATTGGATGGTTTGCAGGACAAGGTAAGACACGATATATGCTCTACCAACAGGGTTTTATCGCCATAATCAATATCGTACTGACCTTATTTTTTGTGTTTGTAATGCAGATGGGTTTGGCTGGTGTTGCTCTAGGTACGACTATCGCATTTTGGTTAGGCGTCGTAATGGCATTGTGGTTAAGTCGTCATCACCTAACGATATCTTGGAGCGCTCTATTTAGGGCTGATAGCCAACATTTTACCAAAGAAAAGATGCTTAGGCTATTTTCTTTAAACAAAGATATTTTTGTACGTACACTTATTTTGACGCTAAGCTTTGCTTGGATTACTCGCCTATCTGCTCAAAGTGGCGACGTCATACTGGCAGCCAATGCTATTTTGTTACAAGTATTAAGTATCTCAGCCTTTGCGCTTGACGGCGTTGCTGTCTCTGCTGAAACCTTGAGCGGACAGGCCGCTGGTCGACGTGACTGGCCACGTTTTCGTCTGATCGTCAAACGCACAGGTGTGGTTAGCTATGCTCTCGCTATCATGTTGAGTGCCATTTGGTGGCTTGCAATGCCCACATACTTAGACTTTATGACCAATATTGAGCCAGTATTTACCCTCGCTTATGAGTACCATTGGTATGCCGTGCTATTGCCTCTTATCGGCGTGGGCGCCTACTGGTTGGATGGTATATTTTTTGGTTTGACCGCGGGTAATGTCATTCGAAATGCGGCCCTGATACTGGCTGTTGTTTTCTTTCCATTGAGTTGGTTACTTTATCAGCAATGGGATATGACTGGTATTTGGCTCAGCGTGTGGTGTTTGTTGCTATTGAGATTGATCATTTTAAGTGGGTTTTTATACCGTGCGCATCAGTCAGGTAGTTATGAGATGCTACAGCCTGAAGCATAGTGGTTCTCGACTAAATGCCTGCTTGGTTAGCCACCTTATGCAATGAGTGGTTTATCCTTAGAACGTATCAGTCTATCAGTCTATCAGTCTATAAAAAATTAGTAAGACAAATTTAGGATATCATGTGAGTACTCATTCAAATGAATTAAGCCAGCAACACAGCAGTCACTACGACTGGGCTGAGGGGTTTAAAAAAAGCTTACCCGTTGCTATGGGGTATCTGCCTGCAGGTATTGCCTTTGGTGTGCTGGCACAAGTTGCTGATATTCCCATATGGGCAACTATCATGCTCAGCATTGTGTTGTATGCTGGTGCCGCACAATACGCTTGTCTACCCATGCTAAGCGCAGGCTTACCAATCGGTAATATCGCAACCAATATCGCAGCGATCAATTTACGTCACGTATTTTACGGTATGCCATTATTACAGTATTTACCTCAACACAAACTCGCCAAAACGTATTGTTTGTTCGCCCTAACTGATGAGACATTTTCGGTGATGACCAGTCTACCCCATGAGTCACGACGAGCATTGATACTGCCTATTAGCTTATTCAATCAAAGCTGGTGGGTGCTCGCGAGTGCTATTGGCGTGGTCATTGGTAGTACGCTCAGTGATTTAGTACCGCATTTAGATTTTGCGTTGGTTTGTCTGTTTGCAATTTTAGCCTACGAGCAGTTTCAAAGTATCAAGCGTTACTTTCCAATTGGTATTGCAGTGATTGGCCTAATTATCGCCTCGCTATTTACGAGCGATTGGTTGCTATTAGTAGCCATTACTATCTGTATGATCATGATTTTGATACGTGGGTTTTGGATACAACGTCAAGAAATAGGAGCGCCTCATGACCAGTAGTTATCTTATTTTTGCAACACTTGCCATGGCTGCTGTTACCTTTATCACTCGTGCATTGCCAGCGCTAATACCTAGAAAAATTTTAGACACGCCTTGGCTACATCGATTGAATGAGAGCTTGCCGCTGTCTGTCATGGTCTTACTTATCTTGACCAGTCTGTCTTATCAGAATTTACCAGCAGATATCACATTCAATAACTCTGAGCTCCATTTATTGATGGCTCAAGTTGGTGCGCTTATTTTGGTACTATTTGTTTACCATATTAGCCGTCAACTTTTGGTGAGTATGGTCGTTGGTATTGCTGCAATCAATGGTTTGTTTTGGATACTTAGTCGATTTTTTGGCTGACTGTATGATGTCCACTCGTACTAGTGTCATTATTTCTGATTGTGCTTTACATACAAAAGAGCTGGATTCTACTTAGAATCCAGCTCTTTTTACAACATCATTCTTCAGCGGTATATGACTTAGAGCTCTTCAACACCCATCATATCTACTGGGGTATCGGCCACTATTTGCACACCTTTTTTGCCCGTTTTAGCGGTGTCATTACGCTGTTCTTGCAGGTGATCAAGATACGCTTCATTGATCTGACCTGTGATATAGCAACCATTGAATACCGCACAATCAAAACCTTCAACGCGGCTATGCTTGGTGTCTTTTACCGCATCGATCAAATCATCCAAATCTTGGAAAATTAAACGATCAGCACCGATGATATCACGTACCTCTTCGACACTATTACCTGAAGCTATCAGCTCACTACGCACTGGCATATCGATACCGTAGACATTTGGGAATTTTACCGGTGGCGCAGCACTCGCAAAAAACACCTTATTTGCACCGGCATCTCGTGCCATCTGAATGATTTCATGACAGGTCGTACCACGAACGATAGAGTCATCGACCAATAGTACGTTTTTACCTTTGAACTCTAATGGGACAGCGCTAAGCTTTTGACGCACTGATTTTTTGCGCTGCTGCTGACCTGGCATGATAAACGTACGACCGATATAGCGGTTTTTCATAAACCCTTCACGATATTTGACGTTCATTTTGAGCGCCAGCTCCATGGCTGACGTACGTGACGTATCTGGAATCGGGATAACCACATCAATGTCATGTCCGTCGCCCCATTCAGCAAGGATCTTATCTGCCAGTTTTTCACCCATGCGTAAGCGTGACTTGTAAACTGAGATATTGTCCATAATCGAATCTGGGCGAGCAAAGTACACATACTCAAAGATACAAGGCGTGTATTCTTTTTGCTCTACGCACTGATGCGTATGCAATTTATGGTTCAAGTCGATAAAAATCGCTTCGCCTGGTTTTACATCACGAACGATAGTGAATCCTGACCCTGTTAGCGCTACTGACTCTGAGGCGACCATATACTCGGTACCGCCGTTCTGTGCCATGCGTTTACCAAAGATAAGCGGACGGATACCGTTTGGATCACGAAATGCAAGCAGACCATGACCAGTAATCAAAGCCACAACGCCATAAGCACCCTCACAGCGTTTATAAACCGCTTTTACTGCTTCAAAGATATCATCAGCCGTTGGATGAGTCTTGCCAAGATTTTGCATCTCGTGCGCCAGTACATTTAGCAGTACTTCAGAGTCTGAGTCAGTATTTAGATGACGACGATCTTCGATATATAGCGATTTGGCCAAACTCTCAGCATTGGTCAAGTTGCCATTATGTGCAAGCGTAATACCATAAGGTGAGTTGACATAGAAAGGTTGGGCTTCAGCGCTGCTAGAAGTACCAGCCGTTGGGTAACGAACGTGACCAATACCAAATTTACCAACCAGCTTCATCATATGACGATTCATAAATACGTCACGTACCATGCCATTTTCTTTACGTAGATAGAGTCGTCCATCCTGCAAAGTGACAATACCTGCTGCATCTTGCCCGCGATGCTGTAGCATCGTCAAGCCGTCATAAAGTATCTGATTGACTGGCTCATGAGCTGCAACTCCAATGACTCCACACATAATAGCTATATCCTATTTTGACCCACACATTAGTACGACAATAACGGCAAATGCAACGACAGCCTGTTGCTAAAATCACTCACTGTCGTCCGCCGCTAACCTGATGATTTTGTAAGACACTTAACGATAGTTTCTGGTAACTTGTTTTTGATAATCCGCGACACGCACAAATATTTAGAAGTATAAAAAGAATGTAAACTTTAGAAAATTACGATTGATTGACTTGATCCCAAGCCATGCCTAGCACATCTGAAACCAAGGCTTTGCCCATGGGTGCATAAGGCATGAGTTCAGGAGCAAGTACCGAGGTCTGCCATTGCGGCATCTGCACCAATAACGGTGCACTAACACTCAAAATAACCAACACCATCAAGACATTTTTGGCAGCACCAAGTACCCCGCCAGCCATTTTATCGACCACACCTAAGCGTAGGGTTTTTAGGACACCTGAAAACACAAAAGCCACCAAGTGCATGATAGCCAATATTGCAATCACTACCAACAAAAAAGCCAACGCCATTTGTAACACAGGGCTTTGTACGATACCAGACAGTTGAGGCGATACTACGCCTGCTAGGCGAGTTGCGGCAATAAGTGCAATGAACCAACCTACCAAGCCTACTGCTGTTTTGATCAGTCCGACTTGAAAGCCACGCCACAAGCCAATCAATACAACGATAGCAATCACAATATCTAGACCGCTCATACTTTGCGCCTCACTATCTGCTTCATGTGATTAGCCTTCCATGGCATCATAATACCCACCGATTGCTTGAATGCACGACTGTACCAGTCCAGGACCTCTATAGATCAGTCCTGTATAGAGCTGCACCATGTCTGCACCCGCTTCGATTTTTTTGACGGCTTTGGCACCACTATCGATACCGCCGACACCGATCAAAGCCACTTTACCATCCAGCTGATCGGAGAACTGCTGCAAAATCTGAGTGCTAATATGGCTGACTGGTCGACCTGAAAGACCGCCCATTTGATCGCCATCACGCAAGTCTTCGACACCTACACGGCTCAATGTCGTATTGGTCGCGATCAAACCATCGATTTCAAAATCTAACAACTGCTGTGAGATATAGTCGACTTGCAGAGGCTCTAGATCAGGGGCAACCTTTAATACCAACGGCACATAAAAACCATATTCAGTGGCTAACTGACTGTGACGGTTCTTAATCGTATCCATCAGCTGGGTCAACGCTTCCCCACTTTGCAAATCACGTAAGTTCTTAGTATTTGGCGATGAGATATTGACCGTGATATATGACGCATGAGGATAAACACGCTCTAGACAATAGACATAATCATCTGCTGCTTGCTCTACTGGCGTATCAGCATTTTTGCCAATATTGATACCGATATTACCCTTGTACTTGCAGCGTTTGACGTTATCAATCAGATAGTCGACGCCTTCATTATTAAAACCCATACGGTTGATAATAGCGTCTGCTTGTTTGATTCGAAACAGTCTGGGTTTATCATTACCCACTTGTGGTCTTGGTGTGACGGTACCTACTTCTATAAAGCCAAATCCAAGCTCAGCCAAGGCATCAATATAGTCACCATTTTTGTCCAGACCTGCGGCAAGACCAACTGGATTAGAGAATTGCAATCCCATACAGTCTGTGGGCTGCATCGACTGACCATATGCCAGACCTAAGACACGCGCCTTATGTGCCTTGTCCAATAAAGACAAAGTCATCTCATGGGCGTGCTCAGGATCCATATTAAACAAAAAAGGACGAAGTAAGGCATAAGACATAATGACGACAGACCCTGCTCAAAAGCAATAGTGAATAAAGAATATGAATAAAATCAAGCGCAGCGATTATATCAGCTTAACAGAAACAAGGGCAAAGTTTCATACGGTAAATTTCCACCCCAAAGTAACTCTTAGCATTCCTAAGCATTTAGTAAATGACGATAATAAGTCACTGCCTGTTCAGTGGATCAACATCAAAAAACACTCAAACCATACATCTTGCGCCATATTAAAGCACTAAGGTACTGGGCGACCATCAGTCAGAGCAATCCAACCACGAACGATACGATACAGATGCCAGATAAAGGTAAAGGTCATAATCAATAGGCCAAATCCAGCCAATAATACGGAACCAATAGCGATATTGCCACTATCAGCCAACACACTGACACCAAAGCCGCCCAGTGCAAAGGTGATGATGATAACACCAATGACAAACCAGACAATACTGTACCAGAAGGTTTTGATTTGCCAATCAAAGTGCGTGGCTAGCCATGTGCCATTTGCATCATGACGCTTGGCATAGTTCATCACAATCGGCACAATCCATAGCAAACCAGCCGTAAAATAGCTGATCACATATAAGAAATAAGTAATGTGATTGTAAGTCACTAAAGAACGGTGCTTGTCTTTGCTCATACTGTCACTCATCGTAGGCGATCTTCCTTACCGAGTTTGCTATCTAGATACTTTTTTATGATACGTATTTGTAGGTAGCAGTGGCTAATAAATAATTAATGGTGCCAGTAAAAGGCTTTTCAATGACATTCAATCTAAAATAATACTCAAGCTAAATGGCACCTAATCTAAGATATTGGACCCAGCACGCCGTCTTAAGCACTGGCCATCGCTCATCTTAACTGATATATCACGTTTAGCACACCACACTATGAAGTGATAGTGGCTTGCACTTCAATAGATTTGTCCGTTAGGTTTTGCTGCATAGATAACTGCATGAACTGCCAACCTTGCTGCTCAAGCTTACCAAGTGCAGTACTGACAACAGCTTGACTAGGATGCACAAACCTCAACTGCACCGAATCGCCAGCAGCAACGACTTGAGCGTCCGTAATACCTGAATTATTGAGTAGCGCACTGATGCGATTGGCAGGCGGCATGTCAGCCACGCCGTTAGTAGTATTATTAATATTCAATGCATTATTATCAATATTACTTGCTTGCGCACGCAACCAAAAATAATCAGATACTTGCTCTTGATAGTTACTTTTGCTGGCTTTTGCGGCTTGATGAATACTATAACCGCCATAGCCACCGATAAATAACAGCAGAAACACGGACAATACAGCTAATGCCAGCTGGTCACGTGGTGGTAGAGCTTGCCAGCGCGTTGCCAGCATGTTTTGATAACTGCCAATCTGAGCTGAGAGTGCATGCGTTGTAGTATTGGATGCAGAGGCAGCTGCACTACGTTTGGTACGGCGCTGTAATCGTTTCATATTTTAACCTTTATTACCGATACCTAGATGAGTTATGACGCTGCCACATTGTCTGTTGCACCACTCCCTTCCACCACATTCACAGTGATCTGACCACTGAACTGACCTTGCTCATTACTATTCACTTGTGCAAGCTTAGCACTCAATCCCTGTGCAACCAGTGTGCTCGTAAACTGATCTAGACTGCCGCGATCAGGTGCAATGAGCGTAAAACTGAGTGTTGATGGTTGCATGACTAATGATTGCGCGCGTAGCGAGGACTGTTTGATCAAAGGTGATATCTTTGATAGTGCGGCTATATGCGACTCAGGTGCTTGGCTATCGCTCATCAGCTTGGGTTGCAGTTGTACTTGGAGTTTGGTACGTGTACTGAGTGGCTCATCAGCGAACCAAGATTGATACTGCGCCGCGATTTCGGTCTTAGTTGCAGCAGTGGCCTCGTTGTACTTGTACCACTGTACGCCATCGGTTGCCATCTGTAGCACCAAGGCCGCTAGCGCAACCATCATTGCCACTCGCAGATAAGGTGATAGCTGCGAGTCAGTTGATTTAATAAAAAAGTTAAGAGCATGACGTTCAGGACCGTCAATGGGTTTAGGTATACTCGGTAGCGTCGTCAATAGCAGTTGAGCATCAGCGATAAGCGCTGTTGTTTGTGCGATGGCGCTGGTTGTCGCTGACATCGTCTGAATATCTTGTGTACCCGTAACAGCAGTCTCGTTAGACTCTATAGCCGCGTTTAGACTATCATCTATCGACTGGTTGTCTACGAGACTCGAAGCCTCAATAGACGATAGCATCATCACTTCACTTAAGTGCGGCAAACGCTCCAATATCAGCGGTAAATAGCTGATAGCCATACCTTGGCGCACTGACTGACGCAATAGCATCGTCTGCCCATCTTGGTACAGTGTCACTTGCTGACCTGCTCCCTCCTCTGGTGGCGGCAACAATAAAAAATCAGGAAGTAAGGCAACGATATTCATGCCAATAAGCTGAGCACTTTGCTGCCAGGACTCAATATCGCTTTGCGCCAGTGCGTACAGCTGCGTAGTATCAGCATGACCTAACTGGCGAATAGCCAATTGCTCAACAGGTGTGAGCGAGGTCTCTTCAAACAGATACTGCTTACCGCTGTTGCCTAGCTGCTTGAGCTGAGTAGCACTAAGCTCGGTATCTACCTGCAGTGCATAGCTTGAGGGAAAATATAGGCAAAGTGACTTTTGTCTATTGGATTTATAATGGCTATAGACAGTTTGCAGCTGCTGCCAGCTGTCAACCACTTGCCACTGCTGTACCTCTTCATGCCAGACAGCTAACGGACTATGCTGCGCTCGTAACCAAACGTGTAACACTAAACATGTCCTCAATTATTGATGCAATTGTAACCATACGTTCATGAGGCAGAACCCCAAAGGCATCTGCTGAATGTCCAAATTTTTTAGTATGGCTGATCAGGCACAAACCGATCCACTTCTGTTGCCATACCTGTCATCACAAACTCCATCTCAAACACTCTAGATTCTGCCAAAGAGAATGACTCAGGAGACTCACCGGTAAGCAGCCCCGCTATATAAGCAACAATAGACATATGGCAAACCACTACCAGACACTCCGCGTCAATATTAGCGATATCTATTAGCGCCTGACGAGCATTATCAGAAGGCGTAATGTTGGGTTGGATAGATGATGGTGTTTTTGGCGCTCGCAACTGAAATGCAGATAGTGTCTGTTGCGCGCGTTCATAAGGACTGACTATGAAACGATCTGGGCTATAATGAGTGGTCACGTACTCCGCCGTTTGCGCTGCTTGGTGCTGACCAAAATCAGTCAACTGGCGCGCACTATCTGGACGCGTCTCATCTTCTGCTTGACCATGACGTACTAATATAATTTTCATAACCTTCCTTGGTGCATGTGGCGGCAGTGTATTTTGCCTAATAGTACTTTGCCTAAATGATAGGCCTTACTTACTATCAGCATCATTGGCATTGTCTGTAGCACTGTTTTTCATATGAGCGGTCAGCGCGGCATTGCTATGGTCATGAGCCATCACAAACTCAACATCACTACGGAATCCTGCTTCCATCAAATGTAGTGCCACGCCTAGTGCTGCCTTATCTTCATAAATCACGGCATAGAGTGCATGGGTAATGGGCATATAAATGCCCGCTTTAGTGGCTTTTTCGTGAACCTGCTGAATCGTATTGACCCCTTCAGCAGTTTGACCGAGCTTTTTGACAGCGGCGTCGATACTCATGCCACGACCGAGCATGTTACCAATACGGTAGTTGCGGCTCAATTCTGAGCTGCAAGTGGCATATAAATCCCCGACTCCTGACAGACCTAAGAAGGTGAGCGGATTTGCCCCTTCTTCGACACCGAAACGACTCATTTCTGCCAGCGCACGGGTCAGTATCATTGCCTTGGTATTCTCGCCCACTTCATAGGCAGCTGCCATACCCATAGCAATGGCGTAGATATTTTTGAGTGCGCCGCCAAGCTCAACGCCGCGTATATCATCACTAGCAAACACTCTAAAAAACGCACTATGCAGCGCAGCTTGTACGGCATGGCGTAATGGTTCCGACTCACTTGCTATGACTGTAGCAGATGGCATGTTTTTCATGATTTCTATAGCAAGATTCGGTCCTGACATGACACCAAAGTTCACCTCAGGCAGCACTTCTTTGATGATGTCGCTCATCATGGCAAAAGTGTCTTTCTCCATGCCTTTTGTCAATGAGACAATAGATTGCCCACTGATAAAAGGTGCAATACTCTTGAGGGTCTCACGAAAAGCTAAGCCCGGCACGGCAATAAAGATAATGTCTTTGTCTTTGACACTTGCCGCCAAATCATGGCTGTATTTTAGACGGTCATCAAGCTTGTAGCCCGGTAGATACTTTTTGTTGGTCTGGGTTTTTGCCATCGCTTTGACAGTACGTTTATTACGTACCCATAGCGTGGTATCACAGCCATTACGCGCAGCCAAATTTGCCATTGCCGTACCAAAGCTACCACCACCCAAAAATGCCAAACGCAGCTTGGTGGGATTGCTATGGATATCTGCCATATCCTTTGCAACTGCAGACGCCACTGGACTCGGTACTGATTTCTTACGACCGATGCCTGACTTACTTGCACGCTCTAAGATACCTGCCAGCATACCGTTTTGTTTGTCAGACGTATTGTTGCTCGTCTCATCACTAGCGCTGCTATTGTCTTTGTTGCTATTGTTAGGGCTTGTCATGTTCTTTTATCCGTGTTGACTGACTTATTATCAATAGAATCTATCTTACCCCTGATATCTTAGATACACAGGTTGACTGTCTATTTTGGCAATACTATTACCAAAAAATCCTATAGGGTCAAATCATGACTCGAAGCGTACTAACGGTTCGATATCGATAGGTTTGCGGGCAGACTCATCTTTGGGGCTTGTGCCAGTATAAACAAAAGCGGTCACATAATCATCTGGCCCTACGCCAAAATAGGCTTTTACTGCCGGCTCGTTACATAGTAGTCCAGTACGCCACACCGTACTAAACCCTTGGGCTTTTAGCGCCAATATAAGGTTTTGCACCGCAGCGCCAGCACTAAGCATTTGCTCAAATGGTGGGACTTTTTTATGCGCTTGCATTTGCGTAACCACAGTTATAATCACTGGTGCACGAAGTGGCATAGTGTGGGTTTTTTTGATGGTCTTCTCAGACACCTCTTCACCATCTTGTAATGCCTTTGCTTTGACGGCTTCAACCAGAGCATTGCCAAGCTCATGTCGCGCGTCACCTTGCGTCACAATAAATCGCCATGGGCGCAATTTTTTGTGATCTGGTGCTGTTGCTGCGCACTCAATAGCAGACTCAATCTGGTCACGCGTCGGTGCTGGTGTATCTAGATTGCCCATACTGCGTCTTGAATTAATCCAACCTATTAACTCATCACTGGTAGATGACATATCGCTTCCTGATACATTTTTCACGGACAGCTTATTGTCTAGAGTTTCTTCATTTGTCGTAGTCATTTTTTATCCTTATTTATTATTATCTATTTTTACTGATTGTTTGTAATATTTATCACTGACTGCCTAATTCTTATTACTCAGCAGTTCTAAAGAATAAATCTTTAACAGTACTTTTAGAAGCAATGAGCATAGAGCATCAGCTATACAGCTTTAAGGAGAACTACGCGGCATCCTCGACACGGTGCTCCATACGTAGGTAGTCTTCTGATTGCATCTCAAGCAAGCGCGAGCGAGTACGCTCAATCTCAAACGCCAGCTTTTCTCCCTGATATAAGTCCAAAATCGATTGTTCTGCCCTTACCAATAGTTTTACACGGCGGTCGTAAAACTCGTCAACAAGGTAGATAAAGCGGCGCGTTGGATCACGCAGATCATCATCCAAGGCAGGAACTGAATCGACCAATACCGTACTGAACTGTTTGGCAAGCTCAATAAAATCAGATGCTGAGCGCGGTGCCATGCACAGATGGCGGAAATCACAAAATAGAATATCGTCAGTACGCGCATTGACTTTTACTTCGCGACCATTAATAGTAATAGGATCATTACTGATTTTTTGGTTATCAGACAGACTGGCAAAACGGTTGGCTAACCAGTGATGGTTGGCCTTGGTCATTGGCGACTCATATAGCTCCGCTTGCTGAAGCACTCGCAGACGGTAATCAATACCAGAGTCAATATTCATCACTTTTGTATGGCTTTCAACTTCTGCAATGGCTGGCAAAAAACGGTCACGGTGCAGGCCATCTTTGTATAGTCCAGCGGGTTCAATGTTTGATGTGGCGACCAAGGTAATACCACGATTAAACAGCATGGTGAACAAATCACCTAAAATCATAGCATCGGAGACGTTAGACACAAAAAACTCATCGAAACAGATGATGACCGCTTCTTCATAAATAATATCGGCGACCTTTTCGAGTGGATTACTTTCACCTTGGAGTTTATTCAACTCTTGATGGACGCGCTGCATAAAATGATGAAAATGCAGACGCATTTTGCGCTCAATGGTCAATGAATCATAGAACATGTCCATCATCCACGTTTTTCCGCGTCCTACACCGCCCCACATATATAGCCCAGTTGGTGCGACCGGCTTAGACTTCAAAAACCCAAAAAAACCTTTCTTTTGCGGCGCACTATTGATGAGCTGATGGTATATCTCATCAAGAGAACTCATGGCCTGAAACTGCTGCTCATCACGGGCAAACTCATCTGTACTGACGGCTTTCTCGTAACGTTGCAATGGAGATAAACTCATAATACGACTCATCGTTGGATTCAATAAATATCAAAATTAAATAACAAAATAGTGGGATAGCCAAGCATCTGACAAGAAACACTACCCGTCAACACACTTCACATCAAGGTACTTCACTCAAAAACATTGGCTGTGAGATGTACTACAAAAAGCCTCTTCAAAGACAAAGCTGTGAAATAACGGCCTTTGAAGAACAATTATAAAGCCAAAGCTAGCCGTCATTCCCAAAGCTATGGGCTTCTAATAACTTTTTGAGCTCTGACAAGCGTCCATGGAAAAAGTGTCCAGCACCATCGATGACGCTAACCTCAAGCCCTAGACGATCTGCAAACGCTTGCATATTCTCAGGTTCAATCACTTCATCAGCATTGCCATAAATCTCAAAGGTTTTGTCAGCGGGTAGATCAATGTCGCTACTGTCGTTTTTTTCGACTGATGGTGCAATAAGGGCAATTTTTGAAACTTCAAAATCACCCACTCCCCATATATGCGGGGCTTCAAGCACTTGCTCAGCCACACGGGCTGTGACATATCCACCAAAAGAAAAACCACCAAGCCATAGTTTACGGGCATTGGTTTGCTCGGCGATCCATTGTAGCACGGTCATTGCATCGACGACTTCACCTTCCGCGTAATCGTGCTTACCTGTCGATTGACCTACCCCGCGAAAATTAAAGCGCACCACATGCATGCCATTATCACGAGCAAAGCGATACATAGTCGTGACTACTTTGTTATTCATCGTACCGTCAAACAGGGGATTAGGATGACACAGTAGCGCCACGGTATCGGTGTTTGGGTCATTCGGATTGTCTTGTTGCCATAGTGCGTCGACCTCGAGCACACCAGCAGGAGCAGGAATCAATTGCATAGTATTACTTTTTAATAAAAAATGAATGGCTCAATTATGCTAGATATGATTTATATTTCAAGTGATTTGCTGTGTATGGTCGTGTCTTGTTTTGTTCTAAACGAATGAAAGTTATTTTTAGCCTTGGGATTTAGGCTTTAGACCTCACTCATTTCACTAAACGCACTTATGGCAGTGTCTCTTCGCAATATCGCTGCAATACAACACACCATAAGCGTCTAGACATTTAATATATCGTTAGGTTACATTCATAAAGCTTTACTTATAATCATGATGTTTTTTTTGTAACCTCAGGAATCATTTATGAATACTTTTAATAAAACCGCCAGTCTAGGTGCGTGTTTCGCGGCTATACTGACATTGAGTGCGTGTCAAAGCACACCATCATCGCCTGTGATTCAACGTGCCAATTCCATTTATGAGACTACTGGAATCAGCGATACTAAAGTAAAGGCGCAACAGAATGCCATAGATAGTGCGCAAAAAACCTGTCGTAGCAAGCAAGTGATTATCGTAGAAGATAGCGTGCAATATAACGGTATCTTGAATGAGCGTACTGGTCGTATGGTTGGACAAATGGGTGCCGTCGTTGGCTCTATCTTTGGTACAGGCACACCTAACTTGTCGCGTGATGATGACTATGAATACACTATTAGTTTTCGTTGCCAATAAGCCAACAACCTACTTTATACGATAGCCACCTTACGGATGGTAAATTTACGAGTCATCTGCTGATATCACAGACAATCTGATGCTAATCAAATAGCCAACAAGCGTCGATGTCGATAATATATCGCTCAAAGCGTGTTGGCTTCGCTTTTTGTACACGCCCTTTTGGGTTAAACTGTTCATATTCTACTTGTCACTACCTCATCAGTCTTTGTATTTCAATCATCTTCGGTCTCATATCATGCGCAAACCCAATCTTTCAAATATCAAACCAGCCAAAGTATTAGCGCCTGCTAAAGATTTGGCAACATTGGAAGCAGAACTCGCTGAGCAAGAAGACCATTTAGAAGATACCGTCCTACGCCTGAGCGACTATTTATCGGCGGTTGAAATGGTCATCAAGCAAACCTTTGATCACCGTGTCTGGGTCAAGGCGGAAATCCGCAATTTATCAAGTAAGGGCGGTCACTATTACTTTGAGTTGGCAGAAAAAGACGATGATGGCAAAGTAGTTGCCAGTTGCCGCGGTAATCTTTGGCGTTTTAAAGCGTCTCGTGTGTTGGCTAAGTTTGAGCGCGCAACAGGCATGCCCCTTGAGCGTGACTTGACTGTCCTACTCAAAGTATCGGCAGGTTTCCATGCCCTATATGGCTTTTCTATCACCATTGAAGATATTGATCCTAGCTATACGCTAGGTGACTTAGCACGGCAATATGCAGAGATGGTTGATCGCTTGACAGGCGAAGGGCTACTGCATCTTAACCAACAGCTTCCGACTCCTTTTGATATCGAGCATGTACTGGTCATCGCACCCGAAAAGGCTGCTGGATTGGGCGACTTTCAAGCCGATGCAAATTGCTTGGCGACTACAGGCGCCTGTCAGTTCCACTATCATCATGCGACCTTTCAGGGCAATCACGCGCCCGCCGAGATACGACAAGCGATTGTTAGCGCCCAACAGGCGTTTTATGATACTTACCAGCACCTACCAGACTTGTTAGTCATTATTCGTGGCGGCGGTGCAGTTGGTGATTTGGCTTATCTCAATGATTATGAGTTGGCAGCGTTGGTTGCTGAGCTACCTATTCCTGTCTGGGTCGGTATCGGTCATGAGCGGGACCGCGTGATTTTAGATGAAGTTGCGCACACAAGCTTCGATACGCCTTCCAAAGTCATTGCTGCTATCCATAACCATTTAGCGCAGCTCGTCTCTCAGACGCTACAATATCAAGCGCAAATAAAGCAAGCCGCTCAGCGCCAATTGAACACTGCCGAGCAACAAACCACGCGCCAGTTGAGCCAAATACAATCGCAAACTATCGGACAGCTCACTGCTCTACAAAAAGACAGTGATTATGCGTGGCGCAGCATTCAACAAAGTGCCCAGCGCCAAGTGAAGCAAGCCGCTAGATTGACGGCTGAGCGGTACGTACAGACACAAAACTTAGCGCATCAGCAGCTCACAAGGGCCGCTACTCGTAGTAAAAATTACCAAGAGTCCATCATGCAAAACGCCCAACAACAAGTTATACAAGCGAAGCGCGATAGTGAACATCTGCGAGACATTGTACTATTACATCGACCCTCTCGCGTGCTCAAGCAAGGCTATACCATGCTTATGGATAAAAAAGGCAAACAAACACTCACCAGCAGCACCCAACTGCATCCTGAGCAAACGGTCAATATCATTCTAAAAGATGGTAGCGCAACAGCACAGATTATAGATATCACTATGGATAAAGAAGTAACAAAAACCTCAGGCACTTTGACTTAACAAAATAATAATATCTAAAGAACACTCGTCTACTTACCTTTAAACATTAGGAAATTTTATGACCACCCCTACTCGCAGACGCAAAAAAGCCGCCCCAAAAACTTTTAAGGCGGCCTACGATATTTTGAAAACCAATGCAGCCGAACTACAGCAACAAGACGAGCCTGACATCGATAACCTGATGACCACCGTTGAAGAGTCTATCGCCGCTTATCGTGTGTGCGAGACTCGCATCAATGCGGTTCAACAAGCATTGGATGCCGCCTTTGCCGAAGAAAATCCTACTAGCGACTCCAAGCATAATCAGGCTGATAGTTAGACAACAGAGTGTTTTTCTGGCTTACTCTGGCTCATCAACCTCAAATACTTGACGAAGATAGGCAAGATACGTGTCGTTATTGATCATGGTCTTGCCTGGACTATCAGATAGCTTGGCTACTGGCTGACCATTGCACTCCACTAATTTAAGTACGATATTGATCGGTGTAATCCCCATATCATTGGTCAAGTTAGTACCAATGCCAAAGCTGGTTCTGATACGATGTTTAAAGTATTGATGCAGCTCCCACGCTTTTTCTAAATCCAGCCCGTCACTAAAGGTCAAAATCTTGGTCTTTGGGTCTATTTTTAGCTTCTCATAATGAGCAACTGCTTTATCGCCCCAAATATAGGGGTCGCCACTATCGTGGCGTAGCCCATCAAAGAGCTTGGCAAAATATAAGTCAAAATCACGCAGGAACGCATCCATTCCGACCACGTCGGTTAAGGCAATGCCTAAGTCGCCACGATACTCATGTACCCATGCTTCAAGTGCGGCCTTTTGTGAGTCACGCAGACGCACATCCAATGCCTGAAATGCCTGCATGAACTCATGTGCCATCGTCCCTATTGGCGTCATTCCAAGCTGCTTTGCCAAATATACATTAGAGGTACCGCTCACGATCTTTGGTTCAGCGTTGTATAACGTCTCCACCACATGCGCTTGCCAGCGTTTACTAAAACGTCGACGCGTGCCAAAATCAGCAACGATAAACGGCGGTGTATCGACACCATTGTTTGCTTGCTCTACCGCATATTGGTGCAGTAGCGTGACCTTTTCATCAAGGCGGCGCTGTCCTTCTTCAATCACGCTATCATTCGATAGTGCATTAAAATATAGCTCATTGACGATAGCGAGCACAAATACTTCAAAGAACATCGCTTGAATCATCGGTCCTTCGATATCGATAGATAAGCGCCCTTTTTCATCGGTACTGACCGTAATAAAACGGCGCTTTAGCTTAAACAACTCAAGATAATCGACGAAGTCTGAACGCATAAAGCGCAAACTGCGCAGGTAATCCAACTCATCTGGTAAAAAACGCAGCTCACATAAGCTGTCTAGTTGCTGCTCTAAGTCTCTTTGGATATCAGCCAATGGATAGGCCGTGTCTTTATTATTGCGGCAGCGAAAACGATAAACCCCATGTGTCTGAGGGAACTGATGCAGCATGGCTTGTAGCATGGTAAATTTGTACAAGTCATTATCAAGCAGTGAGATAATGATCGGGGTATAGGTAGCAGTCATGCTATGGCCTTAAAAGTGCAAAATGAGAAACAAGCGTCACTGAATAGACCAAGCGACATTGCAACATTGTATTTGAGATATAAACTGTACTTAAAATATAGACTGTATTTGAACTATAAGTAGTATCTAGATATTAAACGACAAACCTTTATAAAGCGCGTGTTATCAAAAAGCCACTAAGTATAACGAAGTTTGGTGTTTATTTCAGAGTTCACTATAGATTGCAGCAAAATTAGTACAACCTTCAAATTAGTGAGCTGGCATATTGGGCATATAACACAGAAAACGCTAAGGCTTAGCTTAGCGTTTTTTATTTATTTTAGATCAGAGTTTTCTTAGTACTTATCACGTCTTATTAAGTATTGAGATCTATCAAGCTTTTGCACTCATGAACTGCTCGACATAGTCATCAACAGGATTATGCTGTAACTCACTTGAGGTGCCAGTCTGTATCAATCGTCCACCATTTAAAATACTGATGCGCTGACCGACTTTGATGGCTTCATCAATATCATGAGTGATAAAAACAATGGTTTTGTTGAGTCTGTCTTGTAGTGCAAGCAGCTGATCTTGCAGCTGGGCGCGAATAAGTGGATCAAGCGCAGAGAATGCCTCATCCATCAATAAAATTGGATTGTCGGTTGCTAATGCTCGAGCCAGCCCGACACGCTGCTGCATACCGCCTGACAACTCGTCTGGGTAACTGTGCTCTACATTGGTAAGCCCCACTTCATTTAGCCAGTGCCGTGCACTCTCATTGCGTTCATTCACACTCATTTTGCGGACACGTAGCCCGTAAGCGACATTTTGCATCACTGTCATGTGCGGCACCAAACCAAAATGCTGAAATACCATACTAACCGTCTGCTGCCGATAGTGCTGCAATTGCTTATCATTAAGCGACAAAATATTGGTGGCGGTTTCTGATAGTTCCTCTGCTGCTGGGTCGAGCGTTTCTATTCTTCCTGCACGGCTTTTAGTATTTGTCACTGCCTGAGTAATACGATCTGCATTAAGCGCAGTATCCACCCATATCTCACCACTAGTAGGATCGATCAAGCGATTAAGATGACGTATCAACGTAGACTTACCAGAACCTGATAGTCCCATGATGCAATGTAGCTCGCCTGCTTTGATATTCAAATTAATATCGTAAAGACCCACCGAGTAGCCAGTTTGTTCTTTGACAGCAGTACTGTCCATACCCTCAGCCAGTAATGCCAATGCAGATTGTGCTTGTGTGCTATTGGCATTGTAAATTTTGCTGATATTTTTTAGTTGGATATGATTCATTATCACTCTCACTATTGCCTGATTTTTTATTATTGCTTTAGTCACTGACGGTTGGATAAACAACTATCCAATGGGACGCCTACCTGCCTTAATCGTTTTTTGGCGTGCACGCTTGCCTTGACCAAACGCTTGAGTAATACGGTCAATGATAATGGCAACGATAACGATAGCTGTCCCTGCTTGCAGTCCTTGCCCGATATTGAGGGTTTGGATAGATTGCAATACATCCTCGCCAAGCCCTGGTGCACCAATCATCGACGCCAGTACCACCATCGCAAGCGACATCATCACCGCTTGGTTGATACCTGCCATGATACTAGGCAACGCCTGTGGCAGTTTGATCCAAATAAGTAGCTGCAAATGCGTACTACCAAAAGAGCGTCCTGCTTCGACCATTTCGTGATTAACTTGCGTAATCCCTAGTGTCGTCAGACGAATCAGTGGCGGCAGTGCATAGATAACCGTTGCAAACAATGCAGGCACCTTACCAATACCAAATAGCATCAGCACCGGAATCAAGTACACAAAGCTTGGCATGGTCTGCATCACATCGAGTACTGGCGTCACAATTTTGCGCAGTAGCTTACTGCCTGACATCGCAATACCGATAGGAATACCGATCACTACAGTGACCAATACTGATACGATAAGTAACGCCAAGGTATCAATTAATGCGCCCCATAATCCAAAGGCACCAATCAAAAACAGCCCCGCGCCGCATGCCAACGCAAACCAAATCTTGCGAACACCAAACCATGCCAGCACAGCCACCAAAGCGATAATCAGCCAAGGCGGAATGATGGTCAGCAATCGCTCAATAGGTAAAAGTAAATACGTAAGCGCGGCTGTACTAATGGTGCGAAATACGTCTCCATAATTTTGAACCACACTTGCCAAGGCGTTATTGAGCGGCGTCTCAAGTGACCATGAAGGGAATATTGTTGCTTGGGCTGACCCATCGATGCTAGCGGTAGTAGTATCCTCAGTAATAGCACCATCTAAACCGATACCTAAGTTTGAGGCAAGGTTGGTACTGGCCTCTTCAGACAACCACTCACGCCAAACGTCTGGGTTCTCACGCAAAAACACCAGCGCCTGCTCCTCCCCACTACGCTTTGTTTCGCTCATCTCCAAGATCGCACCATTGAGCTCATCAGGCGTAAACTGCACCTGCTCGAACACCTCTGCCAGCTCAGGATTAGATTTAATAAATGGGGTAGATACTGCGATGCCCAAAGGCGATACAGGAAATCCTGTTACACAGTCAGACGTACCGTCAGCAAGCAATAGATCTTGCCAGCAGGCATCTTTATGAGCAGGAAATTCCAACGCGGCAAAATCATACTTTGCCATGAGACCCGTGGGCTGCCAATAATAGAATAATAGCGGCTTGTGCTGCTCAAAAGCGGAGGCGATTTCGGCATCGAGCGCCGCGCCAGTACCAGGATGAGCATTATTAAAAGTACTGTCTAGACCGGTGTTTTTTAGCAACCGTGTATTGAATATCTCGCATGTCCAACCGGAGGGACAGTTCATAAAGCGCGATTTATTTGGGTCTTCGGGATCTATAAATAGGTCAGCATATTTAGGCAGATCTTGATAACTGCGCAGTCCTGGGTTTTCTTCTAAGACGTATTTTGGGACGTACCAGCCTTGGGTCGCACCGCCTTTTAGCGTATCACCAATGACAGCGACTTTATTTTTTGCAATGGCGTCTTCCATAATAGGTGAACGACCAATCCATTGCTCACCAATGATTTGGATATCGTTTTGCGACAGTGCCGTCTCTAGCGCAGGGCCTGCTCCTGGCACTTCCTCAACTGTACAATCATAGCCATCTTCTGCGATATACTTGAGTACACCAGAGATAAATTGACCGCTCTCCCAAGTGAGCGCTCCAAATTTGATAGGTGACTCACAAGCTGCAGATGCCGATACGGGTAGCAACAGTGCACTCATACACAGTAAGCTTAATGCAATCCATTGACGCATGCTTTGTCCTATTTTTTGTTTTGTATTAGCATGACATAAGCAGCAAATCAGCAAAGCCTTATAATGACATATCGATCAATGACATTTATGAATCATGCAAATATTATCTACTGTTGTTTAGACTTACTACAAAGTGTATCGATTTATGTGAGTGATGACAAATGCTTATTTATCGATAGATATCATGGTTGTGATGATTGATTTTGATACCACAAAGGCAGATATCTTGGTACTAAACATTCTTTTTCTGATTGCGACCATTTATCTTTTGAACAAAAAAAACAGCACCTATCTAAATAGGTACTGTAAGTTGTAAAATATGAATTATAAAATAGTCTGTAACTGAGCTATCTTTGAAATAGCATTCCAAAAGAATTTATTTTAAAAGCAACCCTCTAGAAGAGATTATTTCAAAATTTGTCATTTCACAAACTATCATTTTAGAAACAGCGCCATCGCCTTTTTAAACAGTCCACCATAAGGTGGCAGCAAGAAATTGAGACCATTAAGCTTGGTTTGTACAAAGACAGGCTTCATGTGGCTCAAACGCTCAAAACCTGCTTTGCCGTGGTATGCGCCTGTACCAGAGTCACCAACCCCGCCAAACGGTAAGTCGTGCTGGGCAACATGAATAATCACCTCATTAATACATAGACCACCAGAGACTGTATTATTACGCACATTCTCCACACTACTGTAGTTATCACTAAAGACATACAACGCCAATGGCCGTGGACGTGAGTTGACAAAATAAATCGCATCATCAAGGGTTTCGTAATGCACCAATGGTAAAATTGGAGCGAATATTTCGTTCTGCATAATGTCGCTATCAGGTGCAGGCTCACTCACGATGACTGGCGGCATCAGACGTGTTTCTATATTAGGCTCCGCAGTGGTAAGGGCATGTATCTCATCACCAGTTAGTGCATCTAGATAGCCCTTGACCCGTTTGAACTGCTCACCATTGATGATACGCGAATAGTCCGGATTTTCTTCGATATTAGGATAGTGTTTTGCCATCCACTCTTTTGCCAAATGGATGAACTGGTCATGATGTTGACGCGGAATCAACACGTAATCTGGGGCAATACAGGTCTGACCGGCATTTAATGTTTTGCCCATCATCACACGATTGACCACAGACTCTAAGTTGGCATCATCCAATACAATCACTGGTGATTTGCCACCGAGCTCAAGCGTCACTGGCGTTAAATTAGGTGCAGCAGCAGCCATTACCTTTTTGCCTACAGCAGTCGATCCTGTATAGAGCAGATGATCAAATGGCAACTCGCTGAAGGCTGCAGCAATATCAACCTCACCCAGTACCACACAGATCATATCTGGTGAAAAATAACGAGCAATAGCATCCGCGAACGCCTGAGCAAACTGCGGCGCCGCTTCGCTCATCTTGACCATGATTCTGTTGCCCGCAGTGAGCGCATCGATCATTGGGCCAATGGCTAGGTATAGTGGATAGTTCCAAGGCACCATAATACCAATCACACCCAACGGCTGCGGCTGAATCTCATTGTGTGCTGGCATATATAGGGCTGAGATAGGCGCGCGATGCGTCTTCATCCATTTTTTGCCGTGTTTTTTGGCATGACTAATACCCGTAAAGCTAGGGAACAGCTCAGCAAACTGGGTCTCTGATTGGCTGCGATAACCAAAGTCAGCACTGATCGCCTTTGCAAAGCTCTCTTGATTATCACTCAGCATCACTTCTAAATTATCCAGATGAGTCTCACGCTCTCTCCAGTCATTGATTGGCTGCGTACGACTCAACATCTGCAAGCGTGAAAACTGTGCTTTCATCTCATCGATAGTAGTAGCAGTGCTCAGTGCTTCGGGCATACGCTGTAGCACAGTTCGGACATCAGCTGATGTCTGCTCAGGGGTGTGTTGATTGTTATCTGTCATTTTTCTTCCTTGTCGTAGTCGTTTATGCTCATATCATTTATGTTCATATATTATAATGCAGTCACGGCGCTATATTGGGTTATAGGTACGGTCTTACTAGGCAGACCTTTTTATTTTGTATTCAGGTCTATTTTATGATCAGCTCTATATGGTCCTATGTACTTTTGACTATCTTACTTTTGAATGTCCTGCTGTTTACTATACTGCTTTGACTGTAGATTCTATCAAGTTCCATTTGTGCTACTTTAATGTAGCGCATCGACTGCGCAATGAACAGCATCTTTGATTGACTACAGGGTTTGTATCAATACTGTTTTTCGACCTTTAACGCAATGATATACAAATATTTTTAGCGCCTTCTCGCACTTCTTTTTTATGAGCGTCGGCCACCTTTACAGGCAGCGTGATAGCATATAATTTTGAGCGACAGTTGCCAAAACTGCTACACTGCCTATTTATACACCATACCTTTACGCCAAACCGTTATGCGCCTTTACACCAGACAATAATAAGACACTCCCATGCCAAACGACACGCAACAACTTAATGACACACTGATCAGTAAATCTCTATCAGCAGCCGACTACGTCTCTACGCTTGATGCGATGCTATCACGCACACTTGCTCGTATCGATTTAAAAAAACAACAAGAACAGCGTACCCCTGATGAGTTGTGGATCGTAGATCATAACGACGTCTATACACTCGGACAAGCAGGTAAAGAAGAGCACATATTACAGCGTACCGATACGCCCATTATAAAGACCGATCGCGGTGGTCAGGTGACATGGCACGGTCATGGACAGCTGGTGATTTATTGGTTGTTTGACTTGGATAGTCTAAAATGGAGCGTACGTCATCTGGTCTCTCACGCAGAGCAGGCGATCGAAGATGTCGTCAACGACTGTTTGCATAGCTCAGCATCATCTAGTGATGACCACATCAGCGCTCATGCCCGACGTGATGCCCCTGGTGTTTATCTTTACGCTGACCCTACCGATACCGACACATCAACCAACAGCACCTCGTTTGATGACACACCTCTTGATCATAAAATTATGCTGGGCAAAATAGCCTCATTAGGTTTCAAGATTAAGCATGGCTTTAGCTATCACGGTATTGCGATTAACCTAAATTGCGATTTGTCAGCATTTAATGCGATCAACCCATGCGGGTATGCAGGTATGCAAATGCTACGCTTATCGGATTTTGTAGATATGCAAAAAGAGACACAAAACCGAACGGCTCAACAAACAAGTGAGGCACTGAGCTATGACGTCGTTACTCAAAAACTCATCGACAATATTGCAAAACGCCATGCTGGTTTGATTAAATTACGAGCGATTGCACCTAAATAAGTGCTTTGAGTCTATTTTTGCATAATCTTTTTTTGCATAATGTCTTGCACGCTTAGACTTACGCATTGTGAGAAAACTTGATTCAAACTTGCTATAATCGCATGCAGCATAAATCGGATGCCCCAATATGACGTTGTGGCACTCCAAGCTCAACCCCTTATTCAAACTTCTAAAACAAAAGAAAATGGAGTATTTTATGGCAGATTTTAATAAAATCTTGGACGCAGGCGATGTAGACGGCGGCATTATTAACGCCGTTGTCGAGATTCCAACTGGTAGTAACCACAAAATCGAATGGAACCGCGAATTGGCCGTATTTGAGCTTGATCGTGTTGATCCACGAATTTTTGCAAAGCCTTGCAACTATGGTTTTATCCCGCAAACCCTTGACGAAGATGGCGATGAACTGGACTTGTTGATTCTAACGGAAGAGCCATTGACCACAGGTGTTTTCTTAAAAGCCAAAGTGATTGGTGTGATGAAATTTGTTGATGATGGCGAAGTTGATGACAAGATCGTTGTTGTTCCTGCCGATGACCGCAACAATAGCAACGCCTACAACAGCTTAGATGACCTACCAAAGCAAATCATCAATCAGCTAGAGTATCATTTCAACCACTATAAAGACCTGAAAAAGCCAGGAACCACTGTGGTCGAATCATGGGGCGATGTCAGCGAGGCCAAAAAAGTCATCCATGAAGCCATTCAACGCTGGAAAGATCTCTAATTTATCAAAAATTGGCACCAATGCTGACACAAGATAAATAATAAAATACCGCAATCATAATATGATGGCGGTATTTTTTTGCTTGAATATTGTTTGTGTAACATGGTTATAATAAACCGACGATACTCTCCTACTCTATGTGGCATCTATTTGACACTAAGGACAACCATGTTTAATCCCGACCCTATCACAAAGCCCGTCAATACAAAGCTGCCCAAAGCAATCATTACAATGATCGAAAAAAACAACTTGGTCATGGCGATCAAAACATTGGCAGCTGATGAAAACATCAGTATGGACGAGGCCAAGGTACGGATTGATGCTTATGAGACCAAGCTAAAAATAGAGCAGCAGCAAAAGCTAAGCACCATTGCCAACAAACAAGGCATCCCTAATCAAGCCATTAGCTTCGATAGAGAACAAGACGTTGAAGAGGACTCTGGACCGCTAGTAAAAAATCGGGTCAAATCTACTAAATCAGAGCAAGGATTCAAAAGCCTGCAAGCGGGTGTAGATAGTCAATTGAATGATTTGGGTTATAAAAAACCGTTGCTCCCCTACTGGCTAAAACGCTTACTCGTTATCGCTATCATAATGCTGGGCGTATTTTGGATATTATGGCGAGTTTTTGGTTAAAAATTATATTGAACAAGCGCTTAACTTAACGGGCTTCATGTTTTCTATATCGTTCTTTGAACTAGAGCTTGTACCATTCTTCAATCGCTTGGTGCCCAGCATCCAGCCCGACATCATAGCTATAGCGGATTTTAGCTTTATTTTTAGACAACCGGCTCGCCATATTTTTTAAGTCAGGTGGACAAATCTCTAAAAGCGTCTGTGATGGCGATGTATGCAAAAATTGCACGGCATCATTATAGCGTTGGGTTCGTGTCAATAAGCTTTGAGCAAAACCTTGGCGCTGCTTAGCGTAGTATTTTGCCAGTAACTTATCGCCTTTGAGACTCGCTTTATAGTAGTTTTTGGGGCGAGTACGTACAACCATCATCTTAGCGACGCGGTCCTGCTTGGCTGTCCAATGTACGGGTAAAGCATCAGCCACACCGCCATCAAAATAAGGCTCGCCAAGTATCTCAACGGCTTGCCTGGTCAGCACTGGAATAGAACTTGATGCTCTTAACCCCTCCAAAATATTTGCTTTACAAGCTTTGATATAGGTCGCTTCTCCTGAAATAGCATGCGTCAATACCATATAAAATTCAGCATGATTGGCAAATAACTGTTCCTGATTTAGTGGATATTCCTGTTCGACAACCTCCCACATCCACTTCAAATCTAATAAGTCCCCGCCTCTAAAAAAACGACCATAACGAATAAATTCAGATCGAAGAGAGTGATCTAAGTAAATGTGCAAGGTACGACCTTCTTGTGCAGCCAAATAGTTAGCGACGTTGGTTGAACCTGAGGAAACGCCCACACAAAGGTCAAAAGGATTGAACTGTTGCTGTAAAAAAGCATCTAAAACGCCACTGGTAAATGCGCCGCGCATTCCGCCACCTTCAACGACTAATGCCTGCCGATGTTGTTTGATCATTAAAAACCTCTGATAACTCACGCAGCGCACACTTACCAGCACACTAGATGAGAAAATATATACAAATAATTTTGAGTTTATGGTCGGGCTCTCAAGTCATTATTATCGCCATAAGAGACTTTGTAGTAAATAGTCATGGGTACATTCTGACTGATATGAATAACTGAACGCTATAGGTATCTAGGTACAGGAGTCTGCTATCACTTATTTAAATTATCTGAGCATAAATGACAAACCCAAACAGATAGATATTAGTTTGCTCAATCAATACTCTTAGTAACAAATACCAACTTTACAAAAATAATCCTAATACAAACAAACAGTCATAAAATGGACTTTTTTTTACCGTTTATCGGATAATCGACGATATAAGCCAGAAATACAAAAAAATACCGTCTTTATAATTGGCATTTGTTCATAAATAATATATATTCTATGTTGTTTTGATTTTGGGGAGATACACTTGTGATAGTTTCTGGTGACAAACTTATATGCATCATTGGCAATCCTTTTTTTGAAGAAGGATCTATATATACGGTTGGCGATGTCGTGACCAAGGATTTATTTGAAATAAAAATAGGGCTCGACGAATACTGGTATGCCAAAAAATGCAACGAAAGGATATGTGTCCATTTTAACTCGAACGAAACGGCGATCAACGATGCATGGTTCCAGCAAGTCAAATAGGCGTTAAGTAGACTGACTGTAGACATCATTTTATAGCTCATAACCTAAAAACCGTCTGTAAATTACGGACTCCTTTGCTGACCCTCGAAGTTTTTATAGATAGCCATCGATAGTCTCCAATCACTCTCAAATAAATATTCTTAAAATCAAAAACAAATCGAAATATCTCTCTCACGGCAACCGAATAATCAAATAAGCTAATCATTAGATCATTCAAAAAGTCAGAAGCATAAAAAAGGATAACATCGTATCCTTTTTTTGTTTGCTTAAAAACTCAAAAAGTTTCTACTCTAGTGATATTCACCAGGCAAAATCTTAGCAAAAGCGCGTTGAGCAAGGTTTGGCTTGCTGTCTTTGGTCTGTGCTGCAGTAGAGCTTGGGAAGATACGATAACCAATCGACTGAATACCGACGTTGAATGCTGGTACCAACGAATAGGTCGCTGATGCAAATTTACCCATATTACTAGCGATACTGTTTGGCTTATCAACAATAGCTCTTGCTACCATCAATGCAGCTTCGTCTGGCATAAGCGCAGGCATATAACGATACAGCTTAGTTGGGGCAATCATAGGCGTACGTACCAATGGCATAAAGATATTGGTGACTTTAATGTTATCCCCTTTCACTTCTGCTGCTAGGCAACGACTAAAGGCATCCAATGCGGATTTTGATGCCACATATGCAGAAAATCGAGGACTATTTGCCAATACACCAATTGACGATATATTGACAATCTGTCCAGTACGGCGACCAATCATCGTGGGCAAAAACCCAAGAATAATTTTGACGGCACCGAAATAGTTAATTTCCATCGTACGTTCAAAGTCATGAAAACGGTTGACAGACTCATGCACCGAACGACGAATCGAGCGACCAGCATTGTTTATGAGGACATCGACATGTTTAAAATCAGTCAGAATTTTATCACTGGTTTTTTCGATCTCATCCATGTTGGTGAGGTCACATGGATAATAACTGGCTCTACCACCAAGTATTTCAATATTTTCTTTTACTGTTCTAAGCTTGTCTTCAGTACGTGCAAGCAAAATAACGTGGGCACCGCACTCACTTAATAAAAAAGCGGTACGCTCGCCAATACCGCTTGACGCGCCTGTAATGATAATATTCTTACCTTTCACTGCTTTGGTTATTGCTTTTTTCGAGGGATTAGCCATAAAAAGTCCTTTTTGTCTGTCCTATGCCAATAAATATTCGTTTATAGCATAGCAAAAAAATATCGTATAAAGTGAACAAAACACCAGTAATTGACAGCTAGTACGATGATTATGCAGGTATGCAGTGGTATATAATCATACAATAGCGGTAAGATTTAATATTCTGCTATGTACTAATTGAGTTTGAGGAGGATATATTTTGATAGAAACGTTAACCCATTATATCGATCTAATTGCCAAAATAGTCGAAGTCATTGGGGTTCTTATAATGTTTTTTGGCATATTTTTTGCGTTTTATAGGGCATTTCGACTACCAGGAGGCTTCAACCATAATACGTATGTCGATATCAGGCAGACTGTTGGTAAATCTATCCTATTAGGCCTAGAGGTACTGATCGCTGCTGATATCGTCGCCACTGTGGTCACAGAGCCATCGTTACGTAGCGTAATAGTATTGGGTATTATCGTACTTATTAGAACGTTTTTGAGCTTATCATTACAGGTAGAGCTAGAAGGTCGGTTCCCTTGGCAAAAAGAAAAACCGTTGCCGAAAGAAAACCTCGCCACTACCCCTGCTGAGAATACGACACCTATCGATAAAGCATAGGAAACGAAAAAGATACGCTTATGCAGTATCTGCTATACAAGTGTGATGATAGATACTAGATGAGCATAATAGCATCGCGGTCTTCTACTACTCATGCGCCTGCAAAAAAGTCTCAACCACTCGAAATTGTCCAGCGGTGCTCTCTTCGCCATACATTGCTTGCCGAAAGGCGTTAGAGTTCGGAATACCTATCGTATACCAAGCGATGTGCTTACGGGCTATACGGCAGCCAGAGTACTCACCATAAAAGTCATAGAGCTCTTGTAGATGCGTCAGTACAATCTCTTTTATCTCACTGATACTTGGGGCATCCAGACGCTCGGCCGTACGCAAGAAATGCTCAATATCACGAAATATCCATGGCTGCCCTTGCGCCGCACGACCAATCATCACCGCATCACAGCCCGTCATCTCATAGACGTGCTGGGCTTTTTGCGCGCTATCAATATCGCCATTAGCGATAACCGGAATACTGATGCTGTCTTTGACTTCTCGTATGAGCTCATAACGCGCTTCACCCGTATACATATCCTCACGCGTGCGCCCATGAATGGCAATCGCCGTAATACCTGCTTGCTCTGCTCGCTTCGCTACTCGCAAAATATTCTCACGACCATTCTCATAACCCAAGCGTGTCTTTAGCGTAACTGGCGCATCAACTGCATTAACCGCTGCGTCTAATAGGCGCGCGACCAAATCCTCATCTTGTAGTAAGGCAGAGCCTGCCAGCCTACGGCAGACTTTTTTGGCAGGACAGCCCATATTGATATCAATGATCTGTGCACCGTTATCGATTTGATAACGAGCCGCTTCAGCCAATTTATCAGGCTCCGCACCTGCTATCTGTGCAGAGATAGGGGCAATCTCATTATTAAAATTGGCACGATATAGTGATTTTTTGCGTGCATAGAGTGCCGTATCTGCGATAATCATCTCACTGACCGCATGACCTGCACCGAATGATTTGCACAGACGGCGAAAAGGGTTGTCCGTCACCCCTGCCATCGGGGCAACCATCAGACGGTTTTCGATAGTCAGACCACCGATGACTAATGGCTGCAATAACGGATGGTCAGACACTGAGGCGGACGAGGATAAAACTGAAGAATCAATAGACATAAAAAAACGGCTTGATTTGTAAGGAAAACAAGCCGTTATTCTAAGGAATCTTATATTTATTGCAAGCTATTACGGTAAATAGCTTGCCTGATTTATAATTGCTATTGACGCATTCATTCTATTATTTGTCGAGTACACTGCCCTGCTCTAGGGTGATATCTTCATCGTGCGCTTGCATACGCCATGGGAGACTATCAGGCGATACATTGAGGAAATGCAGATACTTTTCGAACTGATCGATGATGTCGTTAATCACTGACTCGGACTGGTAGCCGTATAGATCATACGTTTGACCACCGCGCCGTAGATAGACCTCAGCACGGTGATGATGCTCTTGCGGTAAGGTATCCGCGGTGCCCTCAGTATAATAATCAGGCGCATCATGTTCGGATAAGCGCACTTCATACCAAAACTCAACATCGTCGCCACGCTGCAACTCAAGTACCGCACGGTTATTGACTGCATCGTAATTGACTTCAGTCGTCCAGCCTGTTTCTGCAAACTTAGATGATACTTCCATCATGGATGGCATAATCACTTCTTTGATATAACTCAAGACCTTATCGCGCGTTGGTTTGTCAGTCATGTAGTCAATACGCTCGCGCCATGCTGATGGTTTGAGTAGATGCGGTGGCAGTTTGTTATTTTGACCGAGGCTTTGATTACGGTGGCCTTCGATACGTAGGGCACGCCACATACCAAACATTGAGATTAGAATAATAATGGCAAACGGTAGCGCACTGACGATAGCTGCTGTTTGCAATGCTGTTAGACCACCTGCGATCAAGAGTACCGCTGCTACGGCCCCTTCAGTCACTACCCAAAAGCTGCGCTGCCACCACGGCGTATCACTACGCCCACCAGCCGCTAGTGAATCGATCACTAATGAACCTGAATCTGACGACGTCACAAAAAAGGTAATAATCAATAAAATAGTCAATGACGACACAAACTCAGTGAATGGTAGGTTTTCTAATAGTTTAAATAAAGCAATCGCTTGGTTGTCCTGTACATCGCCAATGAGCGAGTTGTACCCATCGACCATAATCATATGTAGTGCGGTATCACCGAACACAGCAAACCAAAAGAACGTAAAGAACGTAGGTACCAGCATCACGCCTAATACAAACTCGCGAATGGTACGACCACGGCTAATCTTGGCTATAAATAGCCCCACAAAAGGCGCCCATGCGATTGTCCACGCAAAAATAAACAGCGTCCAGCTACCGATCCAGTCGCTGTTTTCATAAGCCTGTAAGCTAAAAGTACGCTCAACGATATTGCCCAAGTAGCTGCCTGTATTTTCCATAAAGGCATTCAAGATAAAGATAGTCGGACCGACAATAAACACAAAAATCATCAGTGCTGTCGCTAGCACCATATTTAAAATAGACAAGCGTTTGACACCCTTGTCCATGCCTGCCAACACAGACAACAGAGCCGCTGACGTCACTAATGCAATAGCAATCACCTGCACAGTGGTGTTCACTGGAATGAGATCTGGCAACAGGTAGTTGAGTCCCGCGTTGATCTGCGATACTGACAAACCGAGACTGGTCGCAATACCAAACATCGTGCCCAATATCGCAAACACATCGACCGTGTGACCGATAGGACCATGAATCTTGTCACCGATGATTGGATACAACGTTGAGCGTATCGATAATGGTAGACCGTGGCGAAATGCAAAATACGCCAGTGACAACCCCACTACCCCATAAATCGCCCAAATATGAAATCCCCAGTGAAAATAGGCAATTTGCATCGCTTCTTTTGCCGCCGCAATCGTTTGTGGCTCCGAGAGTGGCGGACTGGCAAAATGCATCACTGGTTCTGCTACCCCAAAGAACAGGAGCGCGATACCATAGCCTGCCGAAAAGAGCATAGCAAACCATTCAAGAAACTTGTATTCCGCTTCAGCATGGTCAGGCCCCAGCTTGATACTGCCATAGGACGAAAATGCCAATACGATAATAAACATCAAGAACAGTGCCACTGCCAACATATAAAACCAACCGAACGTCTCAGTCGTAAAGGCAAGTACATCGTTGAATAAAGCACCTGCTGCTTCAGGATTGATCGCTGTACCAATGACCAGTAGCAGCATAATGATGGCAGCGGGTACAAAGACTGGTAATAAAATAGTAGAACGAGGTAATTTACTCATGAAAAGCGATTTCCCAAAAGTTGATTTTGCCTTTTTTATAGTTATTCACTGGTAAGGACAAAAGTGAATGTAAGATAGCTAATAGATAGTTTATGGTTGTGCGTTAAATCTAAATTAGTTAGTAATAAGTCGATTAACGATAAGTTAGTAAACACGCATCATATCTATCACATTCTTTTCAAAAACCCTAGACGACCAGCTGACTCGTAACATGACCTTAACGCTCGTTACATGACTATTACTAAGCAACAAAAAAGACAGCTTGCGAGCTGTCTTCTTATCTTGTACACCACTTATGTTAATGCGCTATGACTTAGACCTACATATCGCTATAGATATTAAGGTCACAAAGCATGGTATTTATATCACAAAACACGGTACTGAGATTACGCATCACTGATTGCTGCAGCAAGTTGCTTTGCAATATTGGCAAGTTCACTTTGATCAGCTTGTGTCACCGCATGGCGACCCAGCTCATGAATACTCGAGGGGATCAGATGTATATGATAATGAAAAACCGTTTGACCTGATTGTGCGCCGTTTAGCTGCATCTGGATGATACCTTCACGCTCGAACACTTTACGCTGCGCTTGCATGACTTTTTTGGAGGTCATCAAAACAGCGGCAGCATACTCTGGCTCAAGATTAGCCAAATCAGCTGTTTTTTGCTTAGGTATGACCAATACATGACCTTTTGCTTGCGGCATGATATCCATAAAAGCAAGGGTTTGGTCGTCTTCATACACTTTATGGTATGGAATACCACCATCTAACATTTTGGCAAAAATATTGTTGTCGTCATAAGCAGTCTGTTGATTCAATTCAGTCATTATTTTTCCTTTGATTATGAGGTGTTACTTCAATTATTAGGTGGCAAGTAGCTTTTAGAGCCGCTGACAGTGCTCATCCTATAGTGGACGAAATGTATAGTCAGTTCAAGATAATTTAGACACAAGGAAGGGGAATGAAAGTACTACAAATTGTAGACTGAGTGAGTCTGACGCTGTATCTAGTTTATATAGGATTGACTATAGGTTTAGTACAAGTCGGCATCCTCGTATTCATTGAGAAAATCAAGTGGTATATCCACTGTCTCAGCTCACTAATTTATTGGCGGGTCATGCCCTTAAAATGTTATATTGGTACTCTATTTTAACAACGCTATGTTTATGGATTTGCCTACTTTGCCGACCACTACATCAGATAACTCAAACAGTTTAGACAGCCCAGATAACAACGCTTACGCTGTGCGCGATGACGCAGCTCAAGTGTCTGGAGCGACCCAAGTATTCGAAAAAGATCTCTCTGTGTCTAACAGCCTTCCTTCAGAACAGCATGCTTCAGAACAGCATGGCTCAGAACAACCTCATAGTGAATCTGAGAATATGACTCAGACCATCGATCCAAATGCCATCATCTTGGCAGAAGCGTTGACAGACAAAGCCATCAGCTGGCAAATACATAACTGTAAAATCATAAAAAAGACGGTCACTCAAGACTTACCACTACCTTTTCTGTATCACTATGATAGCTTAGACGATACCATCAAACAGGCGCACCCCCTTACGCCTGAACTACTGACTCAATTCAATACGCCTATGTCAGCTCAAGAGGCTGCTCACTTAATTGGTATTAATCAAGAGTTATTGACCAGCCCTTGGCATGTAAAGGTAATTGGCTCATTAGTCGTGTTTAGTGAATCATTACAATTGGCTGTACGGCTACATTGGACCAATACTGGCAAAGAGACACAGCAGGTATATACCAAAGATGCAGCAGATGCGGTTATTGCAGCTTTTAAAGACTGGCAGTTTTTTGGTCGTGTGGACGTTCTTTATAAGAATAACAAGCAGACATTGATCAGTATTGATGAGCAAAATCCCAGTACCCCAGCATTACCTACCAAATCACTGCTAACGATTGGCGCAAGTAGCGACTATCAACAGCTTTTAGCCACTCATGCACTGGCAGCTATTGTCAAACTAGAAGCTGACAAAGCTGATTTACCTTGGTTTGACACAGCCATATTGGCGCGTCTTGAATAATCTTTTTTACTCACCTTTAGCGGTTCTGGAACCATTATTATTGGCATATTATTTTAAGTTATTCATATCTAATGGTATGGTAACGACTTAGTATTATTCACTAGTCCTCACTCTCTATAAAAAGCACACTATCCCTATTAAAACTGAGGGTGCAAATTTTAACAACTCCGCCTATTTGTAAGGAATATCACATGGATTATCGTTCAAAAACCTCTACCGGCGGTCGTAATATGGCAGGTGCGCGTGCATTATGGCGTGCAACTGGTATGACTGACGGCGACTTTGGCAAACCAATCATTGCGATTGCTAACTCTTTCACCCAGTTTGTACCTGGTCATGTGCATCTAAAAGATTTGGGACAACTGGTCGCACGTGAGATTGAACAAGCAGGCGGCGTGGCAAAAGAATTCAACACCATTGCCGTTGATGATGGCATTGCGATGGGTCATAGCGGCATGTTGTATTCACTGCCAAGTCGTGATTTGATTGCTGATTCGGTCGAGTATATGGTCAATGCTCACTGTGCTGACGCGCTCGTTTGTATTTCAAACTGCGATAAGATCACTCCAGGTATGCTGATGGCTGCCATGCGCCTGAATATTCCAGTGGTATTCATTTCAGGTGGTCCAATGGAAGCAGGCAAAATCCTAGCCAGCACCGTCGGTAAGAGCCACAATACTGATAGTAATGACAGCAGTGCTGTTCGTAAACTCGATCTGGTCGATGCCATGATGGACGCTGCTGATGACAGCATTAGTGATGAAGATGTGGCCGCTATTGAAGCCTCAGCCTGTCCGACATGTGGTTCGTGCTCTGGGATGTTCACTGCCAACTCTATGAACTGTCTTACGGAAGCCTTAGGATTGGCATTACCAGGTAATGGTTCACTACTAGCGACCCATTCACTGCGCCGTGAACTGTTCTTAGAAGCAGGACGTACTATTGTCTCACTTGCCAAACGTCGCTACGAGCAAGATGATGACTCGGTCTTACCTCGCTCGATAGCTAGCAAAGCCGCCTTTGAAAACGCGATGACACTAGATATCGCGATGGGCGGCTCGACCAATACTATCTTGCACTTATTAGCCGCAGCGAACGAAGCAGAAGTCGACTTTAAGATGTCAGATATTGACCGCCTAAGCCGCGGTGTGCCCTGTCTGGCAAAAGTCGCCCCTGCCTCACAAAAGTACCATATGGAAGATGTGCATCGTGCTGGCGGCGTGTTTGCGCTATTGGCCGAGCTTGACCGTGCAGGATTAATGAATACGGACGTTCCAACTATCCATAGCCCAACGATGAAAGCGGCGATTGATAAATGGGATATCATGAATGCGGACAACCAAGAGGCACGCGCACGCTATCTAGCCGCGCCTGGTGGCGTACGTACTACTGAGGCGTTTTCACAATCAAAAGAATGGTCAAACCTCGATGTCAATCGTGAGTCTGGCTGTATCCGCAGTGCCAAACATGCTTACTCGCAAGATGGTGGCCTAGCTGTACTGTATGGCAACATTGCCGAGCGTGGCTGCGTGGTCAAAACCGCAGGGGTTGATGAAAGCATCTTAGTATTTACTGGGCGTGCACGTTTATTTGAGTCTCAAGATGATGCGGTTGCCGCAGTGTTGGATGACAAAATCGTTGCCGGTGATGTGGTCATTATTCGCTATGAAGGCCCTAAAGGCGGTCCTGGTATGCAAGAGATGCTTTATCCAACCACATACTTGAAGTCAAAAGGACTGGGTAAAGAATGCGCCCTACTCACCGATGGTCGTTTCTCTGGTGGTACATCAGGTCTCTCAATCGGTCATGCCAGCCCAGAAGCTGCTGAAGGCGGGGCGATTGGTCTGGTTGAAGAAGGCGATACTATCCATATTGACATCCCTAATCGCACTATCAACATGCAGGTTAGCGATGCTGATTTGGCGACTCGCCGTGAAGCCATGGAAGCTCGTGGACGCGATGCGTGGAAGCCTGTCAGTCGTGAACGTTATGTGACCCCTGCATTACGTGCTTATGCCGCCATGACTACGAGTGCCGATACTGGTGCCATACGCGACGTGAGCCAAGTTGAGCGCTAAGCCCTGCTTGTGCCGTTAACATTAAAAAGCTACTTGTATCATTTATTAAGCCTGCGCTATGCAGGCTTTTTTTTCACCAAAAAACAACGCAGTAATCGTTTTGATAACTATTTCTTTCGGTAATAATCGTTTTTTATCGGCATGATAAGTCTTACCGTTAGACAAAATTTTTATTGATATACATTTTTATCAATACCGAAAATGATCGCCAAAAACAACACCCTAAAACTAATAGTTAAAACATACTGACGTGCGCAAACCTTATGATTGAAAAATATAACTTATTCTTATTGATTTGCGGTATCGCCTTTTTATTAGGGGCATTATTTCCTGTCATCTTTAAGCGTAACTTTATCTCCTTACCCATGCTACAAGTTAGCTTTGGTTTGATGATGGGCTACTGGTGGACCTCTTTGTCCTTTTTGGACCCTATAGACAATGGCATGCTCATCGAAAAGCTAACTGAGATCGTGGTATTGGTTTCGTTGGTTGGTGCGGGTATAAAGATTGATACCGAGCTCTCTTGGCAGTTATGGCGACCTACTGTCAGGCTATTGCTAATCACCATGCCCATTGGTATCTTTGCAATGGCAGTGTTAGGTTACTACGCATTTGGCTTAAGCCTAGGCGCTGCTATCTTGTTAGGGGCAGTATTGGCACCTACCGACCCTGTCTTGGCATCGAGCATTCAGGTTGGACCGCCTAATACTGGTGGAGAAGACACACCGCGCTTTACGTTAACGTCAGAGGCAGGATTAAACGATGGGCTTGCCTTTCCCTTCGTTTATTTAGCCATCAAAATTGCAGAAGCCTTTAGTGAAGGACAGGCTTTTACCTACGATATGCTATGGTCGTGGTTCACTCATGATGTCTTGTGGAAAATTGGCGCAGGCGTCGTTGTTGGTGTTTTGGTCGGCAAAGCGATGGCCAAAGTCGTGTTTTCTAAACATACTCGTGACACGACTATCTCACAGGGGTATGTTGTTATTGCACTCACCTTAGTCGCCTATGGTGTCGCAGAATACGTACACAGCTATGGTTTTATCGCAGTTTTCGTTGCGGCATTTGCCTTTCGGCGTTCAGAATGTGAGCATAGCTATCATCAAAAACTTCACGACTTTGCTGAGCAGTCAGAAGGCTTGCTGATGTCGCTGGTGCTGGTGATTTTCGGTATGTTCTTGGGCCAAGGATTACAGTCTGGGATTGAGCTGACATGGCGTGTCTATATCGTCAGTTTTACTTTTTTATTACTCATACGTCCGATTGGAGGGTTCATCGCTTTATCGGGACTTAACTTACCGCATACCGAAAAATACGCAATCTCAGCACTGGGTATTCGTGGTATTGGTACGCTGTACTATCTGTCTTATGCACTCAATAAAGATTTTTTTGCGGATGAAGATGCACTCAAACTATGGATTGTTTGCTCAATTGTGATTTTAGCCTCCATCTTTATCCATGGTTTAAGCGCTGCTAGGCTCCTAAAACTAACCCCTCAAAAGTCCAGTTGATTATTCATACTGGATTTATTTTTAATAAAGCTGTTTGGGCAAAATCAGTTTGACTACAGCAACTGTTTAAGAGCACGTTAATTTGAGAGCGCACTAACTAATGTAGCTCATTGATCCAGTCTAAAACCGCCTCTGTAAGCGCAAACTGACGGATGTCGTTGAGCATCGTGGTGTCAAAATTATGAATAAAGGTAAATGACAATTGCTGCGCAGGATCACACCACGCCACTGAGCCATTGTACCCCATATGCCCAAACCCTGATGTGGCAGGCGTTACGCTACTATCGGTGGCTCTCTCGTTGTTGCCTATACTAAATAGCTTATGGTACCCCAAGCGCCATTGCATGGCCGCTGGCATTACTGCATCTAGACCGGTGACTTGCGGCGTAGACAGTTGCTCAAAAGTAGCACTATCGATCAGCGTCTGCCCTTGCCATACGCCGCCATTGGCTAGCATGGCGTAGATAGTGGCTAATGCATCAGCTGAGGCGACACCGTTCGCAGCGGGAATGATGGCCTCTAACGTTTTGCGATTATGGTAGTCAAGTGCGTGTTTACCAGCAGGAATGAGCGCCGCTTTATAGTTCTTTAGATTGAGCTGACTGGTATCAAAGTACAAACGACTAATATAAGCTGTATCCATGAGTGGTAAATCATTTTGCTCATTACCTGTATCTTGCTCATTAGTTATATCTGGAGTGGGTGTCTGGTCATTGATTAAGCCCTGCTGCTGCCAGTATGTATAGCTGGGTAAACTGGCATAGGTACGCAATGTGTCTTGTGAGTCGGACTTCAGCGTTGGTTTATTGCGTTTGTTACGTAGCAGTACACTATCTTCGTCTGAAGCTTTAAAGTCTTTTGCCAGTTTTGCTACTTGATCAACCTTATCTTTTGGCACACCAAAATAACAACTATCTGAAATACCTAAAGGGTCAGTGAGATACTGGCGTAGTGCTTCAGCTAGTGACATCTGCGTCACTGCTTCTATCACACCGCCCAGCACCCAGCCATATATCAACGCACTGTACGCGCTATCATATTTTGCTGCATCTTCAGGTGCGGTGACAGGCATACCCTCAACGTGTCTCAGCATCGCGTCCCAATCGAGCACAGTGTCACTATCAACATCGATACTGGTGATCGAAAACAGATCAGCCTGATGTGACATGACTTGTCTCAAGGTGATGTTGGCTTTACCATTTGCAGCAAACTCTGGCCAATACTTCGCAATGGGCACATCATAAGTGAGCAGCTGCTGAGAGACCAGCACATGTACGAGCGTCGCTAAAATACCTTTACCCGTAGAAAAGTTAATCGCTAGTGTGTCAGACTGCCATGGCGCATCAGGACGTGCCATTCCTATACTTGCTTGCGCAATGCACTCATCTGCCTGATATACCACCACCGCACCACCTGCTGGCGCATCATCAAGCTGTAATACAGTTAGTAGCTGCTGCAAACGTTGCTGCAAGTCCATTCTTGTTAGTGCATGAGAGTGTTCTTTATTATGTTCCGTCATTATTGTCTGGCTCCAGTGCTATAAATTATTGTCATTTTGGAATTACATAAACACGCTATCATAAGGTCTGAACTAGTATAAATGAATGTGCAATCAATAAAAAAGGCCACCTACTGGTCGCCTTTGATTATTCAATAATAATATTTTAGGGTGTTACTAAAACTATGTGTCACGCTAGTATTTATTGAGTCATTTCACCCAGCTTAAGTATCTAGTCTAGCGAGGCACTAACAAACGATTATGAACTTCTTGTTCAAGCTTGGTCAGACCATGACTACGGCCGCGTTCCATGGCAGTATCCATTTTGCGCCCACGGAGCCAACCTGCTCGTAGCGCAATCGCTGCACCAACTCTATTACCTGATCCACAATGCATGACAATTTTTTTGCCATGATGCTGGCGAAGTATGTTATCAAATGCCAGTATTTTGAGCTGCTTTAGCTCGGCAGCCCCATTGATAGGTAGATGCTCATAGCTCATCCCTGCCTGCTCAACCGCTACTGCTTCATCAAAAGTAAGCTCATCATCTGGCTGTAAATTGATGACTAACTCTACACCAGATTTTGCCAAAACAGTGATCTTTTCGTCATCCAATGCCCCGCACACAATAGTTTTGTCATCCGGACGGAAGTAAGGCTCAAAGACAGCAGCTAAGTCGATACCGTTGTCACTATCTAAGTCACTATCTAAGTCACTATCTAAGTCACTATCTAAGTCACTATCTAAGTCACTATCTAAAGCCTCAGTGATTAAGGTGTCATTAGCAGCGACTGTGTCAGTAGCTGCTAAACTATCAGCGTGGTTGGTGCTTGTCGCATTGCTTTGTGGGTTTGTATTTTGTGACGTCATAATGATAAATGTGTTCGTTAAATATGGCTATTAAGATAAAAGCAACGCTATATGGTATGTGCTACTTGCTGTCGCTGTTTAAGGTCATAACACCAGCCAAATGTGGCTTACTGTTTTTAGAGCTATATAAGCCAAATTCACAAGTATCACCTGTGTTTTCTAGCTGTGCTACTGGCTCAGCGATAAGCTCCACTTCAGCTGGCAAAAAGATAGGCAGCTTAAATGAAACCTCGATAGTATAAGCGTCAGGTAGCTCATCCATTAAAGCAAGACATTTGGCTTTTGACCACATACCGTGTGCAATCGCTTTTGGAAAACCAAAGGCGCGTGCTGATAGCGGATGTAAATGGATCAGGTTAAAGTCACCTGAAACGAATGCATAACGGCGACCGATATCTTCTGGCACTTCAAAAATACTATGGACATCTTTCTCACCGACTTCTGGCTTAACAGCAACTGGGCGCGGCGCGCTTTTTTTGTCTTTACTACTGCTGGCTTTTTTACTGCGTGACAGATAAGTTGACGTCCCTTCCCAAATGACTTTATCTTCTGATTTGACTGTCGTCACAAAATCAAACTGCTGACCTTGGGCATGATCGCGCAAGTTACTAAATGTGACGGCCATTGCGACCGTTTCGCGCTCACCAATAGGGCGATACTGCGTGACGCTGTTGTCGATATGCACCAGACCTAACATAGCAAATGGGAATGGCTCTTTTACCATCATGTTCATCTGCAACGTTTGCGACAATACTGAAAAATAAGTCGCTGGAACTTTTCCATCATCAGCGAATCCGCAAATTTTACGATAGTCATTTAGATTATCTTGATCGATATGCAAGTCATCGACGTAATAAGTCGCTTGTGGTAATTGATCTTTGCTGATTTTTTCGCTGCTGCCAATAGGCAATAAACTTTTGACGATATTGGCGTAGGTAGTGTGCGCTTTTGGCAACGCATCATAATGTGTGTCTGACATAAGTAAATCCTAAATGTGGCTTGAACAAGTTTTAACGTATCTAAAGACATTCTGCAGTCGTTGATTAGAACCTATTATTAAATCATTTAATAAGCGCCATATTCAATCAATCTTATGAGTATCTCTAATAGCAAAAAATAGTTTGGCTAATGGGTCTTGTGTTTTTATCATAAAAAAGCCACCCGTGGGCAGCTTTATTACAATTTATCAGCAATTATTCGTAAGCATATGTGAAACCAATCAAAATTGAGAGGAAGTGCTATGCAGCTTCCCGCCTATTCATTACCACAAATACTCTCAAATAAATTCGTATTATGCACCAAGTAAGCTTTGACCACAGACACGGACAGTGTTGCCGTTCAGACCGCCAGAAGCCGGTGAAGCAAACCATGCAATAGTCTCAGCCACATCTACTGGCAAACCACCTTGGCTCATTGAGTTCATACGGCGACCCGCTTCACGAATAGCAAAAGGAATGGCTTCAGTCATTTGCGTTTCGATGAATCCTGGTGCCACTGCATTGATGGTCATGCCTTTAGCATTGTCTTCTAGCTGCTTGGCAGTTGCGTTGACCAAACCGATCACACCCGCTTTAGAAGTCGCGTAGTTAGTCTGACCCATGTTACCAGCGATACCTGAGATTGATGACACACAGACGATACGAGCGTTTGCTTTTAGTACGTCATTATCAAGTAGATAGCGGTTCAATTTAGCAATGCTGCCTAGGTTAATATCGATAACCATATCCCACTTTTTCTCATCCATTCTAGCTAGCGTCTTATCACGTGTTACGCCAGCATTATGAATGATTGAGTCTAAACCCCCACGCTTTTGCGCCGCATCTGCAATTTCTGCACCAGCATCATCACTTGTGATGTCTACCGTCAATGCAGAGCCACTGATTTCACTTGCCACTTTTTGTAAGTCTGCTTGCTGCTGTGGTACATCTAAACAGATCACATGCGCGCCTTCGCGAGCCAAGACACGAGCAATTGCTTCACCGATACCGCGGCTGGCACCAGTCACTAGCATGGTTTTGCCACCTAAAGGTTGATTCCAATCGACATCGACCGACTCGCCTTTGCTCACACGTACCACTTGTCCTGAAACGTACGCTGAACGTGCTGAAGTGAAAAAGCGCAAGGTTGAATCTAGGTTCTGCTCGGCACCTGCTTCTACATAAATAAGCTGCGCCGTAACGCCGCGCTTGAATTCCTTACCGACTGATTTTACAAAACCTTCGAGTGCGCGCTGTGCCATTGCCGTTTCGATATCAGTGATACTCTCTGGCGTACGACCCACAATGATGACTCGGCCTGATTTTTCTACGCGGCGGGCAACGGTATGAAAAAAGTCATACACTTCTTTTAGTTGATCGGCGTTGCTGATGTTGCTGGCATCAAAAAGTAAAACCTTGAATTGATCATCGCCACCTGTGTTTGCTTTTGCCTCAATACCTGCATCAGCCAATGCGTCTTTGATATCATCGCTGCTGTTTACATAAACCTCAGCATGAACATCTGACAAAATACGCGCAACTGATTCGCCAACGCTCTTGTCGTCCCCATTCGCACGGCCAACCAACACACTACCGCGAACCAAACGCTCACCGCTCTCAAAACGATCAAGCGTGGTTGGCATCGGCAAACCTAAGTTTTTTGCTACTTTTTTGCCAAGAGAAGATTGAACAAAATCACCATAACGGTCTGACATAATATATTCCCTATAAATAATAAATGGTTAGAAGAATAGTAAACACAAGAGGTAATGCACCTATTATATAGGCTCATCGACATTGTAATTATTGATATTTGGTAAATCATTTTAAAACCAGCCTAACTATACACTGCCCTTGTAAACAAGTCCAAAAACAGACAATGTCTACAACAATCTGTAAACAACTCAGTATACAAGCCAGCAACTTTTTGTCGCCTTAATCGCCACCATATCATGCTAGAATCCGACCTATAAGTTATGGCAAGTTTAATTATGGATAACAATATATTATCAAACGAACCATTATGCAATGCTAATATCTAATGTTGGTTGGGCGATTAACGTCTTACCCATTATTACTAAGACTGATGATAACGCTTGTATAAGCGTCACATCGTTTGCTAAAGATATACATTAAACGAGTAAAAACGCCTTATCATACACAGCTATACGATGTAATAAATGATAATATTTGCTTCTTGCTTAAAATAACATTACCTATTCTTTACCCTCCATTTCTTCTACCCATACTTTTTAAGGATAATATTATGAGTAACAAAAATAACCACCCTGATAGCCCAGTTGTCGAAAGTACTGTCGTTAAAGCAAATGATGCAAAACCACAAGAAACAGCAGCAAGCAGTGAGCCTACTGCAGATGTCAAAGACGTGGCAAAAAAAGCGGTCGATACTAGCAGTACAAAAGATACCAACAATACAAAAACAGATAGCTCAAAAAAAGACGTGTCTGCAAAAGACACCAAAACTGAAGCACCTAAAAAGCCTGACACTAAAGATGCGGCTACTGATACAGCTACTAAAGAAACCGCTACTAAAGATACTGCAAAAAAAGCAGATGACGAAAAGGCAGCAACCCCTGCTGCTAAAAAGCCAGCGGCCACTGCCAAAAAGACGAGCAAAGCCAAGCCTGCCTCAAACCAAAACCGTGTCGCTATCCTAGGTGGCAACCGTATCCCATTCGCACGTTCGAACGGCTCATATGCTGACGTTAGCAATACAGATATGCTGACTGCTGCCCTAGACGGTTTGGTTGAGCGTTACAACCTACAAGGTGAGGTACTAGGCGAAGTGGTATCTGGCGCTGTCATGAAGCTAAGCCGTGACATCAACTTAACTCGTGAAGCGACGCTAAACACAGCGCTAAACCCGCACACACCAACTTATGATATCTCACAAGCGTGTGGTACTGGCTTGCAAGCGACGTTTGCATCTGCCAACAAAATCGCCTTGGGTCTAATCGACTCTGCCATCACTGGCGGCGTAGACACAACCTCAGATGCGCCTATCGCTATTGGTGATGGCTTGCGCAAGGTACTTATCAAGCTGGGTGCAGCAAGAGACAACAAACAACGTCTAAAAGCATTGATGGGTCTAAATCCAAAAGATCTAATCGACTCTCCACAAAACGGTGAGCCACGCACAGGTCTATCAATGGGCGAGCATCAAGCAATCACCACACTTGAGTGGAATATCAGCCGCGAAGCTCAGGATGAGTTGGCATTTAACAGCCATCAAAACCTAGCGCGTGCTTATGACGAAGGTTTCTTTGATGATTTAATCACACCATACAAAGGTCTGACTCGTGACAATAACTTGCGTCCAGATACCACACTAGAAAAACTGGGCAAGCTAAAGCCAGTCTTTGGTAAAAAGAGTGCTAACCCAACGATGACTGCTGCTAACTCTACGCCACTGACTGATGGTGCGTCTTGTGTGTTACTAGGTACTGATGAATGGGCAAAAGAGCATGGTCTAAAGCCACTGGCTTATATCGCTCATCAAGAAACCGCAGCGGTAGATTTCATTGGTAAATCTGGTACCACAGAAGGTCTACTAATGGCACCAGCATACGCGGTACCGCGTATGCTCGAGCGTGCTGGTCTAACCTTGCAAGATTTTGATTTCTATGAGATTCATGAAGCCTTTGCCTCGCAAGTGCTATCAACCCTTGCCTCTTGGGAAGATGAGAAGTTCTGTGAAGAGCGCTTAGGTCTTGATGCGCCTCTAGGATCTATCGATCGTAGCAAGCTAAACGTAAACGGCTCGTCATTGGCAGCAGGTCATCCATTTGCTGCAACTGGTGCTCGTATCCTAGCGACTGCCGCAAAACTACTGGATCAAAAAGGTTCAGGTCGTGCGCTTATCTCTATCTGTGCGGCTGGTGGTCAAGGTGTGACTTGCATCTTAGAAAAATAAGACTTAACGCCAATATAGTTTGCTAGTTAAGCGTCATTAATACAGATGACGCTGTCAAAAAATAAATGCCCTCTAATTCAATTAGAGGGCATTTTATTTGCCTTTATTTTGTTATCATAAATTTGCTCTATGACGATAGCCTTTTACAAACGCAAGCTTATCAAACAAAGGTAATATTTATGAGTACGATGAAATACTTGTTAAAAAAGCTCAGGCAAGTGATTTTTGATGAGCATCAAACTGTCCAACATGATAAAAAAAAGCCCTCAACGGTGACCGAATTTAAACCTATCTCATCTCATACCTACGACAATGCCAATAAGAGCCGATACGAGCGTGAGCAGACCACTTTGTCAAAGCGCATCGAAAAAGAAGTCGACTATGATGAGTTACGTCGAAAAATGCACCAAGACCTGATCGATAGCCATGACGAAGAGTTAGAGAACGAAATAGACGATTATATGCGTAACTTTTATTTTGACGGATGTCAGTTAACTACCCAAGAGAAGCTCGACCGCCGCACTTATTTTCAAGAGTTGGTTCGTTTACAACGTGAACTCATCAAATTACAAGACTGGGTCGTTGAGAATGGCGAACGTATCGTTGTGATATTTGAAGGGCGTGATTCTGCAGGTAAAGGTGGGGCTATCAAGCGCATCACCCAGCGGTTGAACCCCCGAGTCTGTAGGGTTGCCGCATTGCCTGCGCCGACTGAGCGTGAGCAAACGCAGTGGTATTTTCAGCGCTACGTTGCACATCTACCAGCAGCAGGCGAGATTGTATTGTTTGATCGCAGCTGGTACAACCGCGGCGGTGTTGAGCGGGTGATGGGGTTTTGTACTGATGAGCAGTACGAGGAGTTTTTTCAGTCCGTACCAGATTTTGAGCGTATGTTGGTCCGTTCGGGCATACGCTTGGTAAAATACTGGTTTTCTATTACCGATGATGAGCAACATTCGCGCTTTATGAGCCGTATCCATGACCCCTTAAAACAGTGGAAGCTCTCGCCAATGGACTTAGAGTCACGTAGACGTTGGGAAGACTATACCAAAGCAAAAGAGACCATGTTTGAGCGTACTCATATCCCTGAAGCGCCATGGTGGGTGGTTGAAGGCAATAGCAAAAAGCGCGCAAGGCTCAATTGTATTGCTCACCTGCTCGAACAAATCCCTTATAAAGAAGTCCCTCGTGATGAGATCGAACTGCCTGATCGTAAGCGCGACGATGAGTACTACCGCGAACCCATACCTGATGACATGTATGTACCGCCCCGCTACTAGCCTGTATTTATATACAATCAAAGAGACTTTAATTGCTATAAGCAGCCTTTAGTTAATAGGCTGCTTTTTCGTATACGCCTTTAAAAACATTACATCGTATATGTGGATTGTAAGCTATCGATTTTACCAGCCAGCAGGCGCTCAACTTCGTTTTTGATACGCTGTCCAGAAATATCACTACCAATTTGCACTGCAAAACCTGCCGGACGACCACCTTGGGTTTTAGAATTAATCCAAACGACCTTACCGTTCATCGGTAAGCGTTCGCTAGAGTTTGGTAAGGTGATAGCAATAAACACTTCATTACCTAACTGCTGCGGCTGATCAGAGGGCACAAACAGTGCGCCATTACTCACAAAGGATAAATAGCTGGCATACAATGTCTCGATACTTTCAATGTGGCAGGTTAAGATCCCGCCGCGGCCTGGCATTGCCATAGTCAGCTTCCTTTATCGAATGAGTTAAATATATTTTATGAGCGTATTGTACATATATAAATAAAAGCAATTGTGAGTTAGCAATCCCTTATAAGACGCTACAGCACTGCCTTACAAGTATGCCAATTCTTGCATTAGCTTATCATAGGCAAATTTTTCTTGCACATTTTGTTGTAGAGCAACTTTGGTCTGCTGCAAGCTCATAGCTACGGTTTCTAGTCCGCTACCAGTGGGTTGGTACGATGCCAATGCTGATGAGAGATTAATGTCTTTTTGTAGTTCGCTAAGTCCCAAACAAACACGGCGTATATCAAGAAGCATCAACTCAGACAACTGAATAAATTCTTTAATACTCAGCTGACTTTGCCAATAATCACTTGCTGCCACACTACTACGCTTGCCGCTACGCAGTGCCTGCCATGTGGTCAACCACAGCGCGCGCTTGCTGTACCACGTTGCCTGCGCTAAGTCTATAGCAGCGAGCGGAGCACCATTTGCCAGCTGTATGAGCTGCTCGATGGCTGTTTGACCCACTGCCTCACGGTTGATCGTATGGCCTAGCACTTGGGTCACATAGTCGATGGCAACGGCAGGCTCTATCGTCTGTAGCGCTAACTGCTGTACTCGGCTCTTGATGGTTGGAAGTAGCTGAGCGGGTGTATCACTAATCAAAAACAAATGAACCTGCGCTTGCGGCTCTTCTAAAGTTTTAAGTAAAGCATTGGCAGCAGCAACGGTCATTTGCTCAGCATGATCTAACACGCAAATACGCATTCCCTGTCCGCCTTGATATATAAAAGGCTGGAGCGCTCGAATGTCATCAACTTTAATTTTAAGAGTGCTATTACTTGTGCTCTTGGTATTTTTCTTGTCTTTTGTATTGCTTGATTTTTCTTTTGTAGGCTCATTGTCTGCCTCGACGGGCATACTGACTAGCGGTAAGACGTGCAAGCTTGGGTGAGTGCCCGACTTTAACCATTGACAGCTTTCACATACGCCGCAGGCTCCTGATGGATGTGTACTACGCTTGCGGCACAATAACCAAGCAGCCAATCGCCACACAAAGGCCCGTTTACCCATACCCTGCATGCCAGCAGCAAGTAGTGCATGCGGCAATGACTGCTGCATCAATACTCGCTGCGTCAATTGCGTCAATTGCGTCCACAGCGTCTGCTGCCATGGCAACAATGGTGCAAAATAGATACTGCCTGACGCCTCCAGTGTACCTACATTCCCTGTCATATCATTCATAGTTATAGCTCTATTGGCTCTATCACGTTTTTGGGTACTTGGGCTTGAGAGGCAGCATGCGACCACTGCTCTAAAAATATGTGGTTAGATTACTGCGCAATGGGGCTTTGAGTAATGCCATTTTGGGTAGCAAGGTTTTGAGCAGCAGGACTCTGAAAGTCAGCTAAGCTCATCGCATTTAAACGCTCTAGATCTTCCTGTGTATCCACACCAGCAGGTAATTGGCAGGCAGCTTCGGCAATGGCAATATGCTCACCGTTTTCTAGCACACGTAGCTGCTCTAGACTTTCGAGTAACTCGAGCGGCGTCTGTGGCCAATGTACAAACTGCTGTAATAGACTGACGCGATACGCGTATAAACCCAAATGGCGATACGCATTTTTTGGTGGTTGACTTTGATTGTCATCTGCCAGAGCAACGTCGCGATCACAAGGGATCGGCGCGCGACTAAAATAAAGGGCGCGCTGTAGATTGTTCGCCTGTTGACTGACGACTTTTACCACAGATGGTCGCTGAAACGTATCGTAATCATCGATAGGTTCACAGAGTGTCGCCATGACGCTAGCCTCATCCGCGACCAAAAGCGCTTGTACCTGCTCGAGCAGCAATGGCGGTACAAGTGGCTCATCCCCTTGCATATTGACCACGATGTCATGGTCAGCCCAGCCTTTGATAGCAGCCACTTCTGCCAAGCGATCAGTCCCCGAAGCATGTTCGCTGCTGGTCATAACGACATCGAAACCTGCATCGGTGCAAACCTTTGCAATACTCTCATCATCAGTCGCGATACACATATCATCTGCAAAGGTAGCTGCCTGTGCTTTTTCAGCCACCCACAGTATCATCGGCTTGCCATGAATGCTTAGCAATGGCTTACCAGGTAGCCGAGTGCTCTTAAAGCGAGCAGGAATTACGATATGGGTTTTAGTAGAGGGAGCGACAAGCGACATGGTTGATTCCTATAAAATTATGGTGCAGTTTGGTGTCTTAACCAGTGTCTATGATGAGACGCTTATACTAGCATCTTGATTAGCGTTAACACCTAAAGCTTTTAATTGCTGATTGAGATTATCGTAGCAGTTATCGGATAAAACCGCTGTCACAGGCAATACCCATAATCTACTGATGAGCTCTGTGTACTCATCATTCAGCACTTGATCCGTTCTATAGTCTGACAATAACGCGCTTATTTTTACCGCATCTTTACTGGTCACCACGATTGGATAATCACTATATTGCAATAACTCAGCCAAACTAAAGTCATAATGATCAGGATAAGGGTGTCCTACGACATCAAAACCAAGAGATTTTAAGGTATTAAAAAAACGTTGTGGATAGCCGATGCCACTGACTGCATGTACTCTACTATTACTAACCGGTATTGCGTTATCGGCCTGAGGCGTATCCGACTGTGGATTCCATAGCCTTTGCAATGTATCCGCTTGCAAATGCATGGTTAAGCGCTCAGCACGTCGCGCTTTCTCACCACTTTTATTATCATAAGCCGAATCTATGACAGGCTTCTCGTGATAGATGACGTCAGCCCCTTGCAGTCGTGACATCGGCTCACGCAAAAACCCAGTCGGGAGCAACTGCTCATTGCCAAACCCTCGCGCGGCATCTACCACAATCCACTCTATATCGCGCTTGAGCGCATAATGCTGCAAACCATCATCAGCGATGATCAATTGTAGATCAGGCTGAGCATCCAGCAAAGCAGCAATCGCCTGCTGACGGTTGGGACATACTGCCATAGCAACGCCTGTCGTATGAACAATTAAACAAGGCTCATCACCTACCACGCTCGGCAAACTGGTAGCACTTACTACGGCTGGCATTTGACTGGTATCACCACCATAACCGCGGCTGATAACCCCGACCTTTATGCCTTGTCTTTGCAAATAACTAACTAAAGCAATGATAAGCGGCGTCTTACCACTACCCCCTACCGTAATATTGCCAATGACCATGACGGGTACAGATGCACGGTAACTCGATAGCAACCCAGATTTATAAGCATTGCGGCGAAGCATGGTAATCAACCCATAAAGCCAGCTAACAGGCAACAATAGCCAAAGCCAAAGGGCGCGGCGTTGCCATGCACGGGTGATTGTCGTCTCGATGCTCATTGATAATTGCCATTCATTCTATTGATGCATTGCATAGGTGCTAACGGTTGTTCCAGTTTTTAAGACTACCAGACTTACCATAAATCAAAGTACAGATATGTGATGCTATTCAAAATCTCGAGCATACATTTGGGCATAGTGACCCTGTAGCTGCATCAGCTCGTCATGCGTTCCTAGCTCAACGATTTGTCCGCCATCCATCACAGCAATACGATCAGCGGACTCGATCGTCGTCAAACGATGCGCGATTACTAGTGTCGTACGGTCTTTCATGACATTATCGAGGGCTTGTTGAATGTAGTATTCTGACTCATTATCAAGCGCACTAGTGGCCTCATCCAAAATTAAAATCGGCGCATCTTTTAACAGGGCACGAGCAATAGACAGTCGTTGACGCTGTCCACCCGACAGCTGTAGTCCTTCAGCACCGATTTCACTTTGGTAGCCGTTTGGCATCTTCATGATAAAGTCATGGGCAAACGCCGCTTTTGCGGCCTGCTCAACCTCAGCTTGGGTTTTATCAGCCAAGCCGCCATAAGCGATATTGTTCAATACTGTCGTGTTGAACAGCACCACTTGTTGATTTACCATGGCGATTTGTGCACGCAAGCTTTCTAATTTGATGTCTTCAATAGGCATGTTATCTAGAGTAATTTGCCCTGAGGACGTCTCTAAAGTACGTGTTAGAAGATTCACTAAGGATGACTTACCCGCCCCGCTTCGTCCAACTAGTGCAACTGTCTCACCTGCTTTTATATTTAAGGTAAAGTCGCGCAGAGCAACCGTTGAGTCTGGATATACCAAGCTGACATTGTCCAAAGACATTTGACCGGATAACGCCTTACTAATGGTACCTGTGTCTTCCTCTTCTGGTTCATCGAGCAGTGCAAAAATCGACTCACCAGCGGCAATACCTTTTTGCAACTTTTGATTGATATCGGTCAGTGATCGGACAGGCTTACTGAGCAGACCAGCCGCCGCAATATAAGAGATAAACTCACCCGCTGAAATATTACTGATGACTGAAGGTCTAAGGGCAAGCCATACCACCACTGACATGGCTATCGCCATTAATAACTGTACCGCTGGGGTATTGATACTGTTGGTGACCACCACCTTCATGCCTTGGCGTAAATTCTTTTTTGAAGTCTTATCAAAACGCTCGGCTTCGTACGCTTGTCCACCGTAGTTCTTTACCACCTGATAGCCACCGATGACTTCATTGGTGATATGACTGACACTACCCATCGTTTTTTGAATGCCTTTAGACAGCTTCAGGTAACGCTTAGAAGCAATACGGATAAGCCACAATATCGGCGGCAATACGACAAACAAAATGAGCGTCAAGCGCCAGTTGCTATACAACAAAAAGCCGATCAATGCCACAACCGTCAAACCATCACGCAGCAAGGTCTTCATTGAGTCGGTACTGGCAGCAGTGACTTGCTCCACATCAAATATCAACTTGGATGAAATCGTACCAGCAGGGTTGGCCAAATAGAATGAACTTGGTAGACGTAGTAGTTTATTAAATACCTCTACACGCAGCTCATAGACCAGATTACGTGACACCAAAGCCGAATAATAGTTACCCAAAAAGCTACCCACACCGCGTACAAAAAACAAGGCAATGATCAATAAAGGAAATAAAGCTTGTTTGCTTCGGTCATTTTGATTGATGGCATCAGTGATGTATTGCAATAGCTTGGCAATCCAAATCTCAGTGCCTGCATTGATAGCAAAACCCACAACCGTTAGGAGCAAGGCCCACCAATACGGCTTTAGATATCTCAGTAGGCGCAATAAGGTCTTACTTTTGGGCGGACTAGAATATGCTGCTGAAGGTTTTTTAGCAGAAGGTTTTGTAGAGTCAGATGTATAAGCTTGGCTCATAAAAGCCTCAATGTAGGTGTCATGATATGGATGGGCTGTGCTTGATACACAGTTTATAGTAATGATGCGGCAAATGTTATTGCGGCAAAGTTTGACCAAGTGGGACAACGGTGCTGATATTCAGGTTCAAAAAGCCAAGTTTACCAGCGACATCCATCACCCGTACGACAGACTGATGGGTAGCGTTGGCATCCGCTGCAATCACAAAGAGCATATCGCGATTGCTCCCTGCTTCTTGCTGCAACATGCTGGTCAGTTCGGCCTCGTTGCTACTGGCGAGCGTAATACCATTGACCAAGTAACTGCCATCTTCTTGCACAGCCACTTCAATGCTATTTTGTGGTTCTGTCTGTGCCACACCTTCTGCTTCAGGAAGGATAATGTTTAAGCGACTAAAGTGGTTAAAGGAGGTAGCCAGTAGCAAAAAAACAATCAAAAATAATAAGCAGTCGATCATCGGTGTTAGATTAATCTCGAGCGGCTCAACCGTCGGTTTTCTAAAGCGCATATGAATCTCTTCAAATTATCTAGTGCGCATGGGCATACTTTCGTATGAAAACCATCGCTATTATATAGAATCAAAACTATGACCGTTATGGTGTCGCCATGTTGACCTTGTCTGTATCTAAGCCTGCATCTAACTGAAATCTAGCATGCTCATCCGTGGCTACTGTACTATTGGCAGGCGCCGACGTGCGAGTGTTTTCAAGCAATTGGTAGTCGTATAGCTCTTGAATCATAAGCCCTGCTTGCGTCTCAAACTGCGCATTGATATCGATGATACGGCGCTGAAAATAACGATATGCAACCAGTGCTGGGATAGCCACGATCATGCCAGCAGCCGTCGTGATTAGCGCTTGTGACACACCAGCAGCAAGCATAGTTGGATCTTGCATCGCACCATCAGTGATGGCTAAGAATGAAGAGATAATACCTAATACGGTACCTAATAATCCAAGCAATGGCGCAATAGCACCAATCGTACCCAGCATATTGATATTTTTTTCTAATTGATGAACTTGTACGCTGGCACGGTTTTGCATATGCATGGTCATAGACTCTAAGCCATACTGACGATAAAGCAGACCTGTTGCCAAAATATCACCAAGCGCTGTCTTTTCTTTGACATTCATCAGCTGCGTACGGCCAATATCACCATTTTCACGTAAGCGAGTGATGAGCTGCTCTCGTAGTCTAGTGGGCACAATTTTGTTAAATTGTAGCGTATGGCTACGCTCAATGATGATAACCAGTGCTAATATAGAACAGACGACGATAGGTGTCATTAGCCAGCCACCTGCCTTTACTAACTCCCACATACTTACTTTCTTCCATGTTCTCAAAACAGTTATGACGTAGACGGATTCATGCGTAAACAATTGCTACTAATAAATCAGTCCTACTAATTCGCGTGTTGTCCTAAGCCTGCGCTTCTATATGCTTGATCAAAGCGGCCAGTTGATCTTGATTATGGAAGAATATCTCAACACTACCCTGTCCATCTTTTTTGTGCTTGAGTTTGACTTCGGCGCCTAGCATATCCGTCAGTCTTTGGGTGAGACGTTCAGCATCACGAGATTGTGCCTGTTCGATACGATTGGCTTTGGGAGCCGGCTGCAAGATAGATTTGACCAGTTTTTCCGCTTCTCGCACCGTCATGCCGCCATCGATGATTTTTTGCGCGATAATAGGCTGCTGCTCAGAAGACAATGCCAATAGCGTACGGGCATGACCCATATCTAGCGCGCTGGTTGCCAAATGGTCTTTTACCGTATCATGTAATTGATTTAAGCGCAGTAAATTCGATACCGTTGTACGTGCCTTGCCAACGACTTCAGCAATCATGGCATGACTCATACCGAACTCAGTATGAAAGCGCTGCAATGCTGCTGCTTGCTCAATGACGGATAAGTCTTCACGCTGAATGTTTTCGATCAATGCGAGTGCAATGGCGAGCTCGTCAGATAGCGCACGTTCAATAGCTGGAATAACCGACTTTCCGGCCATTTTGGCCGCGCGCCAGCGACGCTCACCCGCGATAATTTCGTGAGTAACAAAATCTTCACTTTTATCTTCATTGGCTAGCAAAGGACGAATCACAATAGGCTGCATCACGCCATGCTGCTCAATAGAAGACGCCAACTCTGCAAGCGCCGTTTCACTCATATCACGACGTGGCTGATATTTGCCCGCTTGTAAAAGGGTGACATCGATTTGTACGAGGCTGATTTGATCTTCTTGCGTACTTGCCTCTGTGCTGCTATTGCGTGATTTAGCAGCAGTAGACTTACTCGCAGCTCGAGGGCCGCGCGGTGCGCGAGTACCGTTGTCGCTATCAGCATCATTAGACGTTGTGGTCGATTTTTTGCTGGTTTTAATCGAAGTAGTATCAGCAGTCGCAGCTGCCGCGTTGGTATCGGCAGGCACTTTGGGATTCGGTGTTTCAGCTGGCGACGTGTTGTCACGTGCAGCCATATCGTCTTGCAAGGCAGAGGCGGTGATTTGCTTTTCTTTTTTGATTGATCCCAATAAGGCATCTAAGCCTCGATTGGCAGCCAACCCTCTTTTCTTCGCCATGATTACCTATCCTCTAACGCTAAAATAAAAGCCTATTAATTACTATTACGGCTTACTAAATACAATTTTCAGTGCTTTGTTGTCCAACTGATTGCTTACTGTCTTTACCAGTGACACTCGCTTATATAAACAACGCTTATATAAAAATCAACTGCTCTGCTTTATGACTTCAGCAGCCAGCTTTTGGTATGCGCGTGCGCCTTTTGACCATCTCTCATAAGCAATGACGGGCAAACCATGTGCAGGCGCTTCTGCTAGGCGAATATTTCTTGGAATATGTGTCTTGTACATGATATCGCCGAAGTGTGCTTCTAATTCAGCAGACACATCACGAGCAAGCGTATTACGTGCATCAAACAGCGTTCTCACGACTCCGCGTATGTATAGCTTAGGATTTAACTCTGTTAGACGCTCAATCGTTTGGGATAAATCAGCCAACCCTTCTAATGCATAATACTCACACTGCATCGGAATAATGACGCTATCAGTTGCGACCAGAGCATTAATGGTCAATAGATTCAAACTAGGCGCACAATCTATAATCACATAATCATATGACTGCTTTTTATTAGCGACTTGATCATTAACCAAATCTGCCATGGCAGTTTTGAACAATTCATGGCTATCAGTCTTACTCATTAACGTGATATCCATACCTGCCAAATCGCGGTTGGCACCAATAACATCAAACCCAGCAGGGCTAGTGACGATGGCTTCAGTCAGTGATACCCCATCAAGCAAAACGTCTGCTATGGTAAGCGTTAGCTCATTTTTATCAACACCAGTGCCGCTGGTTGCATTACCCTGTGGGTCTAAGTCAATCAGCAGTACATGCTTGCGCTTAGCAGCTAAACTGGCGGTCAAATTTACCGCCGTTGTGGTTTTGCCCACACCGCCCTTTTGATTCGCAATTGCTATGATTTCCATACACTCACTCAATATTATTAAAATCTATTACTTGATTTTTCTTTTACTGTATTTGATGCAGTTGGTAACGCTCGTACTGGTAAATTTGTACTACGCCAGCACTCTTAATCCGCAGCCGTTTTAGATGTCAACTGCTCAATTTCCGCTTACGTAGTTTTAGTGCTTTTAAATACTATGTCATTTGAGTACAAACGTAAACTATGTTTCACAAAAAATGATAGCTGTTTCATGACTGAGAAGTGTTTGTCATTTAGATGTTTTGACAGACATCTCAATCAAATGACGGCTATCATGCAGGCGCGGTACTGATAGCTTGATAGTTTTGATGTGCCAATCACCATCGAGCGCTTGCAGCTCTTCATCACTCGGTGCTTTGCCTTTCATCGCACACAGATAGCCGCCATCTACTAATCTTGGCTGCGCTACCTCAACAAAATCTATCAAACTGGCAAATGCTCTAGAAGTCACTACGTCGTAACTGGCCTCGTGTGCTTCGATACGTGAAGCGATTGGCTGCATATTGCCCAAACCAAGCTCACTGCTGATTTGCTTGATAAAGCGAATCTTTTTCTGATTGCTATCAAGTGCTGTACATTGGCGCTCAGGCTGACAAATCGCAATAATCACTGCCGGCAACCCTGCTCCTGTGCCAATATCAAGCAGTGAACCTGCTGGTAAATGCATTATAATAGACAAACAATCAATCACATGTTTGATCAGCGCTTCTTCTGGATCGGTAATGGCGGTCAGATTATACGCTTTATTCCATAACAAAAGCTGGTCTAAGTATAATAATAACGTGCGCTGCTGTTTATCACTTAGAGATAAACCGAGCTCGGCTATTGCTTGTGCTAAGATATTAGCAAGCGTTGGTAGCTGTGCCCCAAGTTTGACAAAGCCAGTCGGATCAATACGGATGTTACCCGTGTTAGCAGACGATGAAGAGGTTTTAGCGGAAGCTGACATACAACGAGTTATCCAGTTTTGACATGTGAACCGCCTATTTTATCATGTGACCCGCTCATTGAATAGTTGCAGATTGCGCCAATGTGGGACATCTTATACTATCTACGCTTATTGTGAGGCGTTATTCTGCTGTAATAGCATGATATGCCATGAGCCATTTATTCTTTTTTTATTCATTGTGCTATGTCAATTATCCAAATATGATACAAAACTGCGCTCAATGACTTCGCTAACATGCGGCTACATCTTGTAAGATGTCTTTATTGAAAGTGATAGTTTTAGAACAAATAAGCCTCGTATAAAATACCATACCCCAATCTATACCTTTAAGATGATGTTTTAATATCCTATGACTGATCAACTCCGCACCCCTATATCTCAAATACCAAAAGACGCTAACAATATGGTACTACCTACCGCTGACTCAAAAAATAATCAGCAAGACACACCTAATACGCCCAATCCTATTTTTATAGAGGTTCAGCAAAATTGCCGCATATCGGCTGAGCAACTAAAGCGCTATAGTGACCCTGATGAGCTGCCTACAGACACCCGCACGGCACCGGACTTGGATGTTGGTTTTGGTCAGCAGCGCGCACTCAAAGCATTGCATACGGCTCTAGATATCAAGGCTAGTGGCTACCATGTATTTGCTGCTGGTGAGAACGGTTTGGGCAAACGCACGGTTATTAGTCGCCTGCTTACCCGCATTGCCGCTGATGCACCAACGCCTGACGATTGGGTCTATGTGCATAATTTTACTGATCCCCGTACGCCGCTCGCACTGCATCTACCTGCAGGTCAAGCAGTACAACTACAGCAGCACGTCAATAGCTTATGGCAACAAGCCAAAAAGCGACTGAGCCAACGGTTTCGTAGTGACCAATACCAAAGTAAAATCGAAGCGATAAAGAACAATACGCATCAAAAAGAAAGTCATGCCTATGATGCGCTAAACGCTGAAGGCAAACAATATGACTTAGCTTTGACGTTTCGCTCGTTTGATAATAAAGCAGTTTTTGTTCATCCCAGTCAACTGACGACAGACAGTAGCAGCGACCACTCAAAGGATTCAAAATCACCTAGCAATGATGATGACTCATCGCCGATAAATAGTACCGAAAAAGCTAATATACCAAGTAACGATACAACTAACGGTAATGAAGATCAAAATAATGCCCAAAATTCTGAGTATGGCAATAGCGAGTACGAAGCGGAGTTAAATAACTTTGTACAGAAAAACCATATGCAAAAACGGCTCAGCCAACTGACCATTGCTTTAGAGCAGTTAGAAGATGAAGCCAACGATGCAATCGAGTCATTGCATCGCAGTATCGCACACCGTGCGCTACAACCTTTGTTTGCCCCTATTTATGAGCAGTTTGCCACGCACCCGCTTGTTGTTGATTACCTCAAAACTGTGTTTGCCGATATGGTTGCTCATGTAGAGCTCATCGTCAACGGTGATGACGAAGAATTTGTGTCGGCAGTATTAACCACAACACCCAGCCGTTATGCGGTCAATATTATTGTCAGCCACGTACCAGACAGTGGTGCACCTGTTGTCTTTGAAGACCTGCCGACTCACCTTAATCTGTTGGGTCACGTTGAGCAAATCACTCAATTGGGAACCGTAACCACTGATGTCAGCATGATTCGTGCAGGCGCCCTGCACCGTGCCAATGGTGGTTACCTGCTCCTAGAAGCCAGCCATTTACTTGAGCACCCTTATGCATGGCAAGGTCTAAAGCGCGCGCTACAGTCTCGCAAAATTAAGCTCTCAAGTCTTGAGCAGATGCTAACCCTAACAGGTAGCTTGTCTTTATCACCTGCGCCCATTGATCTTGATATCAAAGTGATCTTATTAGGTGAAGCAGACTTGTACTATGAGCTGTTAGAGCTTGAGCCTGAGTTCGATGCAGTGTTCAAAGTTCGCGCGGACTTTCATGATGATGTGACGCGCACCAGCGAGCATGAATTGGCACTGGTAGCGAAAATGGCAGACATCATTGACTACGCCGATCTGTATCCGTTCGATAGTAGCGCGCAAGCCACGTTACTTGAGCATTTGAGCTTGCAAGCTGAAGAACAAGACCGCTTGAGCTTACATAGTGACTTGCTCATCAAACTGCTACATGAGTCTAACCGTCATGCGCGTTTGAGCGCACAAAATATGGTTACTGCTGACCATGTCATTCAAGCAATTGACGACATGGATGAGCGCTCAGGATACTTGCGTGACCTATATTGGGATGAGCTCAAAAACGGGCAACAACTGATTCAAACGCAAGGCAGTGCAGTTGGACAGGTCAATGCCCTGACTGTCGTCAGTTACGCTGATAGTGAGTTTGGTATGCCTGCTCGTCTCACTGCGGTTATTCAACCTAATATTGGTGCAGGCGAAATACTTGATATTGAGCGTGATGTAGATTTGGGTGGTAGCTTGCATGCTAAGGGCATGCTGATCATGACCAGCTATTTGCGGGCGCTGTTTAGCCAGCACCATGCCCTAAATTTTAGTGCCTCGCTCGCATTTGAACAAAGCTACGCTCATATCGATGGCGATAGCGCCACTGTCAGCGAAGGCTGCGCCCTACTATCCGCCTTAGCCGATGTCCCCATTGATCAATCATTTGCCATCACTGGTTCCATGAATCAGCTGGGTGAAGTGCAGGCTGTTGGCGGCATCAACGCCAAAATCGCTGGATTTTTTGATGCCTGCCGTGAGCAAGAACTCACAGGTGGGCAAGGCGTGGTTATTCCGATGGCCAATGTCAAACAACTGATGTTACGTGACGATATCATTGCTGCTGTAAGAGACGACAACTTCCATATCTATGGTGTTTATACATTGCGTGAAGCCTTGACCTTGATGACAGGCCTACCCATCGACACCATGAACAAGAAAGGTCGATATCGCAAAAATACGCTATTCGGTAAAGTTCTGGATCGTCTAATGCTGTGGGATGAAAACCAAGATGGCGATGATGATGTCGATGATAAAAAGTCAAAAAAGAAAGAGAAAAAAAGGCGTAAAGCAAAGCGTCAGAAAAAAGAGGATAAGAAAAAGGAAGAAAATCGTAAAGACGAAAATGGTGAGACTGAAGTCATTGATGATGAATCGCTTTAGTACCCACTAGCTTTAATATCTACTATATTAGTCTTCATTATTAAATACAGAGCGTTCGATATGGCGTCGACTGTACGAACGTCCCTAGACGCCACGATGCTTTTCTGCGATGATAAACGGCTGCTAACTGGTTAAAACCTATAAAAAATTAGCCTTTAAAGTATTAATCTTGAAAATGTTGACCTACAAAAAAATGACCTATGACTTCATAAAGGGTATCTCTTAATGACTGTACGTCCTACCACTGCCAATGACATCCACGCTCAAGCCAACGCTACTGAGCAAGAGAATATGCTGGTGGCTACAGACAGCAACGCGCTAAAAGATAGCAATGATAACCGTCATGGAGCGGCGACGACTGCTCGTCAATGGCAGGTGTTGTCACAGCTACAGCGCAATCGCTGGGTAGGCACCACCCATATTTACGAACAGCTCATGATGGCAGGTTTCGATATCAGCCTACGTACTGTACAGCGTGATTTGAATGCGCTGGCCAAACGCTTTCCTATCGAAAAAAACAATGCCAATCCTCAAGGCTGGCGCTGGAAAGAAGATGCCCCGCTACAAAGCTTACCGCACATGAACTTATCGCAAGCCGTTGCCTTCAATATGGTTGAGGCCAATCTGACTCAGCTATTGCCACCTGTCATTTTAGATGAGCTGTTCCCTTGGTTTGACTTGGCAAGGCGACAACTCAAAAACAGCAAAGTGACACACTCATGGATAGACCGCGTTCGTATCGAGCCTGCGACCCAGCCACTCATTGCGCCACACATAGACCTAGATAGCAAAGACAACATCTATCATGCGCTATTTTATCAGTTGCAAATCAATGCCTGCTATACTCGCAGCAATAAGTCAGAGGCCAGCGAGTATACGTTAAACCCTATTGCTATCATTCAGCGCGGTGTGATTATCTATCTACTGGCCACTCGTACCGATGATCCAGACGTCATTATTCGTACCTTTGCACTACACCGATTTGATAGTGTGGAGATTTTAGAAAGTACCGCACAGACCCCAGATAACTTTCAACTCGATACGTATTTGGACGAAGGCAGTATGGGGTTTAGTCACCCGTTTTTCGGTGAACTGGCTGAGCGTGGTAAAAACACCACCATTGAGCTACAATTTACGCAGCAAGCAGGTAGAAGCCTCACCGAGAGTAAATTGAGTGACGATCAGGTTGTCATAGCAAATGATGACGGAACCTTAACGATAAAAGCGACGGTTAATCTGACCTCACAACTGGTTTGGTGGCTACGTGGTTTTGGCAATGGGTTGTTAGATGCTAAGCCTGAGTTGTTATACCAAGCGGTATTAGACAAACCTCGAGCGACAACGAATACTGATAGTGACGTCTAAGCTAAGTAATACTTAGACCACAATATGCGCTAATAACCAAGAACCAAGAATTAACCACTAAGAATTGAAAAAAGGAATGTTATGCCGACCACTGCCCCATCACCACTGCTTTCCGACAGTTTAAGAGGACTGGGCTTGGATACGGGAACCTTATTTTTTGCGCTCAATTATGAATTTACCAAGATTGAGCCAAAAGGGTTATTTAAGCGTTTTAAAAAGGACAAAAGCGCGGTCGATATCGACTTAGCGTGCGTCTTATATGATGACAACTGCATCATTAGTGACATTGTCTGGTTCAAACAATTGCGTGATAGAGCCGAATCAGTCAAGCATCAAGGAGACAGTCTAAATGGCAAGGATCGCGGTGAGCAAGCCATGTATCTTGCGCCACTTGACCAAGAGCAAATTAGATTGGAGTTAGAAGAAGTTCCAGAACATATCACTCATATTGCGTTGCTTGCCAACTCATACCATGGTCACGCGTTTTCAAGAGTTAAGAAAGGCGAGATTCATCTGAGCGATGACGAGGGTAACCGCTGTTTTGAAGTCAACCTAAAACAGCTGCCACGTGACTGTAAAACACTTTGGGTTGCTCATTTGCGTCGTTCTGTCGATGACTGGCATCTGACGCTCCAAAACCTACCACTAGATGCAGAAGATCTATCAAGTGCAGCACAGCAAGTTGCCCATGAGTTGGCACGTGCGATGCCGATTCCTCAGGGTGTATAGTCCTAGATATACATTATCAACAAATAATACAATGTAAAAATGGTGCTGTGTTTTGATCACATGGCACCATTTTTTGATCGCACACACCGTTATCTGGTGACTGTTTAGATTACTATTTGAATGGCTACTTCAATAGCTACCTTAGTAGCTACTTCAACAAACACCTACTCCTATCTAATTTTTATCTATAAGACCTCACCACAATGTGGACAAAAATTCTTTTGACGGTCCTCTACTTCTTTTTCGCGGCGCTCCAACTCTTGTTCACGCAGCACTTGTAATACGATATTTTGCGCCTGCTCTTTGTCCAGTCCTAGCTCGCGGCGAATCTTATCAATCATCATCTGATTCTGTACCAGATCAAAGTCGCTATCGATCAGCTGCTCTCGGAAATGCTGCTCCAGCTCTTCACGCCGCTGCGCAAGCTCATTTGCAAGACCCGTCGCCAGAATACCTGCAGGCAGGGCCGCAAGACCTACACCCAATATAGTAATGATTGCCCCCAATATCTTGCCAGCATTGGTGATTGGGGTTACATCGCCGTAGCCCACAGTAGTAAGCGTAACTACAGCCCACCACATCGCTTTGGGTATCGACTCAAACTCTTCTGGTTGGGCGTGATTTTCAACCAAGTAAATACCGCTCGATGCCGTCACAATCATGATAATTAATATAAAGATAACAGCTTGAAACGAGCCTCGCTCCTTACTGATAACCACCAGTAGAATACGCATGGACGCAAAATAGCGAGTCAGCTTTAGGATACGGAATAAACGCAGAATCCGTAGGAAACGCAAATCAATCGTGACAAAGAAGTTTAGGAACGCTGGGACAATCGCTACCAAATCGATGAGTGCTGACGGGCTTCTGATCCAATCCCAACGCTGCTTCCACGTTGTATTGTCAGGCTTGGCTTCAGCGACGCTCCATAATCGCAACAAATACTCGATAGAAAATATCACAATAGAGAAGTTTTCAAACCACGTGAAATATTCCTGATACGGGTAATACCAGCTATCTACTGACTCCGCTATCACGGCTGCCACATTGGTCATAATCAAGAATATAAGAAAATAATCGAGATAACGACTAAATAACGTGTCGTGCGCTTCGTTTTGCAAAACATCATAAACAAAATGACGCAAGCGCCGTATAGATTGGAATAGCATGCCGTCCCTATGCGGTGAAACACCGGTATTATATTAGTAGAATAAAACAGTGATCATAGAATATGACTACCTATATGTTCAAAAAGATAGCTCATTTGATGGAGCGCCTGACAGCTTATGATAGCCCCTGACTTGAAGCCACCCGTATTACTCATAGTTTTATCATACTTGACCATAAAGGGTTACGTAAATTTTGAATAATAGATATAGACAGATATGAGCAGCATCAGTGCGGTTGATAAAATAGAGAGTCTTAAAAACTGCTCATCAGCAATGAGCTGTTGGCTTATATCTTGAGCAGGCACCAAAAACAAATTGCATTCAGGGCAACAAGAGTCTACCTGATTCAATATCTTTGTAGAGCGTGCATTCTCACAGCGTAGAGGAGAATTACTACAATAACCGAGCATAATATATTACGCCTCTTGTCATATCATCAATATCAATTCCATAAGCCATTATAAATCGTTAATAATTTGACGCTCATCAACTCTTCGATTCAGATAACCATTATTATCTCAGTTTTTTGAACCAGTTATATCAGAGTATCACAATGCGGTTGTACCCTATCCCACAATAATTAGTTTTTTAACAGTCAAAAGCTGTCAAATAATTCCTTCTATCGTTAGTGACTAAATAAAAGCGCTTAAATCTCAAATTAAAACCTTACAATAAATGTGGTTTTAAACTATAATGATGCCATGATGTTACAGATTAACTATCTATTATAACATTATGTATCAGTGTACAATGCCATCCCTCATTTCACTGACCCTTTTCACATTTTAGGAACCAACCAATGAAACTACAATCCCTAGTTTTGGTAGCTGCTGCACTTACGATGACCACTGCTTTCGCTGTCCCTGCTGGCACATGGTCCGTTGCCGCTGGCGCCCATATGGTCGACCCAAAAAGCGACAACGGTACATTAGTCGACGGTACGCTAGCAGTAAAAGTGGATGATGATATCCGTCCAACGATCAGCGGCGAATACTTTATCGCTAATAATGTTGGTGTCGAATTACTTGCAGCCATCCCATTTCATCATGACTTTGACCTGAACAACGCTGATGGCAATGAAGTTTTGACAGGTAGTACCCAACATTTACCACCTACGCTTTCTGTACAGTATCACTTCGATAATGACAGTATGCCAATGAATATCAAGCCTTTTATCGGTGTTGGTGTGAACTACACGACATTTTTTAAAGAAAGAATCTCTAGTGGTGGTGATTTAGATCTTGATGATAGCGTTGGCGTAGCTGGTCACGTAGGTCTTGATATTCCTTTTGCCCCTACTGAGGCATTCCGAATCGATGCACGCTACATGGACATCAAAACCGACGCTACTTTAGACGGTAGTGATATCGGTGAAATTGATATCAGCCCTTGGGTATATGGCGTTGCCTTTGTCAAACAGTTCTAAGCCAATCAAGTATCATGACTCAAAAGAGCCAGCTTATTAGCTGGCTCTTTTATACTTACTAATTACTGTTTATCACTTGCTACTCACTATGACTACCATCTACACCTAGCCTAATCATTAAATAGCTGTTTTTAGAATAGTGGTTTCTAGAAACGAAAAGCAAGCCATAAAAAAGACCATCCGTAGACAGTCTTTTTTGTTTATCAGTGAGTGTTAGATCAAGATACGACGTGGATCTGCAAGCAAGGTCGCAACATAGCGGGTAAACACCGCGGCATCGGCACCATTGATAACACGGTGATCATAAGATAATGATAATGGCAGCATCAGGCGCGGCTCGAAAGTCTGCTTAGCATCATTCCAGACAGGCTGCATAGTGGCTTCTGAAGCCCCCAAGATACCTACTTGTGGCCAGTTGACCAGTGGTGTAAATGCGGTACCACCTAGGATACCTTGGCTTGAGATAGTAAAGCTTGCCCCTTGTAGATCTTTGGTACTGAGCTTCTTATCGCGAGCCTTGACAGCAAGCTCACCAATCTCAATTGCGATTTGCTTGATACCTTTATCTTGCGCATCCTTAATAACAGGTACAATCAGACCATCATCAGTTGCTACTGCGATACCCATATTGACACTCTTACGCAAAATGATTTGCGTATTGTCATCGCTTAAATGACTATTAAAGCGTGGATGCTGCGTGAGCGCATATGCAGTCGCCTTAACGATAAAGGCCAAGATAGTCAGCCCAACCCCTTCAGCTTTCATACCGCCTTTTAACTCACCACGTAGTTTTTCAGTCTCGGTAATATCAGACAAATCAAACTGTGTCACTTGTGGTAGCAAAGTATTGTAGTTCAGCTGCGGTATTGATACTTTTTGCAGACGGCTGAGGTCTTGGGTTTCTGTCTCACCCCAAACCTCTGTATTACTCATATCAGGCAGTTTCGGTAGACCTGAACTTACGGCACTGCTGCTCGCAGGCGCTGCTTTTTGCTTGGTCAGGCTGTCTTTGACATGGGCAAACAGATCTTCTTTTAGGATACGATCATTTAATGCTGAGCCAGTCACTTGTGTGATGTCAACACCTAACTGACGCGCTAGCTTACGCACGGCAGGACCTGCATACACATCGACCAATTTTTCATTGACCTGTGCTTCAGTGAGTTTACCCTCTGGCTTGCTAGCAGCTGTATCAGTATTGGTCGGTTTGGCAGCTTGTTTTGGCTCACCAGTGGTTTTAGGAGCTGTTTTATCTTCTGCTTTAGCTGGTGCTGACTCTTGTGGTTTAGAAGCTTCAGACTCACTATTACTCGCATTATCTGTACCGCTTTCCATAATAACGATAAAGTCCTGACCGTTAGCAACCATATCTCCTGCTTCGACCAAGATTTTTTCGATCTTACCGGCAACGGGCGCTGGTACTTCAACTGAAGCTTTATCAGATTCGATCAATAAAATCGACTGTTCAGCGCTCACCGTATCACCGACGCTTACCATGATTTCAGAAACCTGTGCTTCATCAACACCTAGGTCAGGCAACGCATGAGTCGTTGCTTGACCAGTAGCAGCTGGCTTAGCAGGAGACTCTGATTGCTCTGATTCAATAGTATCAGGCTCAGATTTTTCTTCTGTTTCAGCAGATGTGTCTTTTGTAGTGTTCTCATCTTGTTTGTCATCAGCAGTGCTATCACTATCATTGCTATCATCTGCACTCTCAAGCTCAATGAGCACCATACCTTCACTGACTTGATCACCAATAGCAATGCTAATTTTAGTGACTTTACCAGCAGCGGAGCTTGGCACTTCGACTGATGCTTTGTCAGACTCTAACAACACGATGTTGTCGTCTTTTGCGATGACATCGCCAACTTCTACCATAATCTCGCTGACTTCGGCGCTATCCACACCTAAATCGGGGGCTTTAATGTCCATGATTTATTTCCTCGTCTTATGGTTATTATTCTTTGACATCACTATCATCGAGTACATTTGCATCTGCTTGGTCTTCAGCGCGTCCCTCATCACTGATTTCATCATCATCTTCTTCAACAAACTCAGGAACAGGTTTTGGATTGACATTACCTGGTGCTGGTGCATCTGGAGACTGATCATAATAAGACTGCTGTTGCCATGCAGGTGGATGATCCACATCGATACCTAAGCTTGAAATCGCGTCTTTGACCAAACGCATCTCAACTTCACCCTCATCTGCTAGACGCTTCAGCGTTGCCACAACGATATGGGCGGCATCAACGTTAAAGAAACTGCGTAGGTTTTCGCGCGTGTCAGAGCGGCCATAACCATCAGTACCCAAAGTCGTATAAGGACGGTTGTCTGGTAACCAAGCACGAATCTGCTCTGAGTAGTTACGCATATAATCTGTCGCAGCAACCACGATACCTTCGTGCGGTGCCAACTGCTCAGTAACCCAAGGCACTTTTTCTTCATCCATTGGGTGCAAGCGGTTGTAGTCGTCGCAATCCATACCATCACGAGTCAGCTCGTTAAAGCTGGTAACGCTCCAGACGTTAGATGTGATATTGAACTCATCTTTTAGTATCTGTGATGCTTTTTGTACTTCGCGTAAGATCACACCAGACCCTAACAGCTGTACTTGTGCTGAGCCATTATCTTCTAATAAGTACATACCGCGCTTGATACCTTCTTCGCTTCCTTCTGGCATTTCAGGTTGCTCGTAGTTTTCATTCATCAGCGTCAAGTAATAATAGACGCGCTCGCCTTCACCATACATACGGCGCAGACCATCATGCATCACTACCGCCAGCTCATAACCGAAACAAGGGTCATAGGTGACGCAGTTCGGTACGGTATTGAATAGTATCTGTGAATGACCATCCTGATGCTGCAAGCCTTCGCCGTTAAGCGTTGTACGACCAGCTGTTGCACCTAGTAAGAAACCTTGTGCCTGACAATCGCCTGCAGCCCAAGCCAAATCACCCACACGCTGGAAACCAAACATTGAGTAATAGATATACATCGGAATCATTGGCAGGGCGTTCACAGAGTAGCTGGTTGCCAAGGCAATCCACGTACTCATTGCGCCCGCTTCGTTGATACCTTCTTCTAGCATGTGACCATCGATGGCTTCTTTATAACCCATCAACGCTTCACTATCTTCTGGCGTATACTTTTGACCGACCGCTGAATAGATACCCAATTGACGGAACATGCCCTCTAGACCAAATGTGCGTGCTTCATCAGGTACGATTGGTACAACGCGATCTTGGATGTCTTTGTTTTTGAGCATCGCAGATAGCAAACGTACAAAGACCATCGTGGTAGATTGCTCTTTGCCATTACTGCCTTTTAATACGCGATCAAACATCGATAGCTCAGGAATATTAAGCGGGATGTGACCACTACGGCGGTTGGGCAGATGACCCCCTAACGACTCGCGGCGCCCTTTGAGATATTTCATCTCCGCCGAACCTTCTTCAGGGCGATAGAATGGTAGGGTCTCTAGTTGCTCATCAGTAAATGGCAAATCAAAACGATCACGGAAATACATCAAGGCTTCTTGATCTAGTTTTTTGATCTGATGTGACTTGTTAACGGCTTGCGTTTGAGTAGATAAGCCGTAGCCTTTGACAGTTTTGACCAAAATAACGGTTGGCTGACCTTTTGTCTTCATTGCTTCACTAAAAGCAGCATAAACTTTCACTGGATCGTGACCACCACGGTTCAGACGTGCAATCTCTTCGTCCGTCAGCGCATCTGCCATCTCTTCTAGCTCTGGGTATTTACCAAAAAACTCTTTTCGGGTAAATTCAGGCGTACGTGCTTCATATAATTGGTACTCACCATCGACCACTTCTTCCATACGATGTTTAAGCACGCCGGTATGATCTTTACTAAGTAATGAATCCCAGTTGCCACCCCAGATAACTTTGATGACGCGCCAGCCTGCACCGCGGAACACAGACTCTAGCTCTTGAATGATCTTGCCATTACCACGTACAGGACCATCAAGGCGCTGTAAGTTACAATTGACTACCCATATCAAGTTATCTAGCTTCTCACGACCAGCAAGAGAGATTGCGCCTAAGCTTTCTGGCTCATCTGTTTCACCATCACCCAAGAACGTCCAGATTTTACGACCTTCTTTTTCTAGTAATTCGCGGTTTTCCATATAGCGATGTACATGGGCATGGTAAATCGACATGATGGGACCAAGTCCCATTGATACCGTTGGGAACTGCCAATAATCGGGCATTAAGTATGGATGTGGATAGCTTGATAGACCTTTACCACCCACTTCACGGCGGAAGTTATCAAGCTGATCTTCGGTCAAACGACCTTCTAAATAAGAGCGAGCATAGATACCTGGTGCTGAGTGACCTTGGTAATAAATCATATCGCCACCGAAATGATCGCTGGCTGCTCGGAAGAAATGGTTAAAACCAGTCTCATAAAGCGTTGCACTAGAGGCGAATGTCGCTAAGTGACCACCCAAGTCATCATCGTTTTTGTTGGCACGCATAACCATGGCAAGTGCGTTATAACGAATCAAAGCACGTATCTTACGCTCCATGCCTAGATCGCCTGGATACATTGGCTCATCTTCTGCAGCGATACTATTGACGTAAGCGGTATCTAGTCTATTAAAAGGCAGGCCTTCTTGAACTGCCATGTTGTACAACGCCTTTAGTAGAAACTGGGCACGGTCCTTGTCTGCGTGTTTGACCACAGATTCAAAGGCTGCCAGCCACTCTTGGGTTTCGGTGCTATCAGCATCCTTATAATAATTCATTGGTGTTAATCCTTTTATATCAGTCGTACCTGCCTATATGGCAGGGCTTTGTTAAATACTGGTGAGTGATGGGATATCGACTTACTGATGGCTTCCTTGCTATCTTCAATCATTCCATTGTTTTGTGCGGTGGTATAGAACATGATGGTAAAAAACACTGCTACGGTGAGCTGACTTGTACATCAAATAGATGCCATGACAAAACAGCTCATACTGTTATCCCTGTATATCCTGTCATAGATGATTTTGACAGTCCATTATAGGCGTTTGCGAGGAAATTGTTTATGGCTGTAAAGAAATGGAGAAATAACAAGTATTTTTTAAATAAATAACGATTAGTTTTTTTAAAAATGATTACTGATGACTCACTGAGAGAGATATAATTTTGTTGAATGTGCAAAAACAAGTATAGCCTTTGCAGTAGGGGTTCAGCTCTCTAAATATATTATCTGGAAAAGCTTTCTGCTATTCATACCCTATAAATAGACTTTCGTCTCATTTTTGTATATTAATTGTCACTTAAATATTATTCTTATAACAAAATTATATCTACATTCCATCCTTGCTCTCGGAGCTATTATGAATTCGTCTGTTGAACTATCAGCTCTTAAGTCGAGAGTAACGCGTTGGATAGCTTTGCCATCTTTGTTGATACTATTGCCCAACTATCTGGCTTTGGCGGCAATTACGACTTGCCCTGCTAACTTTGTGTCTGATGAGTTTGCAAGCACTGATTACAGTAACTTAGGATCGACAGCATCGCCACCTATCCTTGGTGTAAACCAACTTTTAAACGGTCTCAGAAGTGAAAGTTACACTATTGCTTCTAACAGTTTAGTGACTACTGGCAGTTTAGATGCTGGCGGCTCAAATTTTTATAGACCTAAGACGCTAGCAGGCAACCTTCAATCGTTTGAATTTTTTCAGGATTTTACTAATAAGGGATCGTCTCGTGCGGTCTCATACACTTTTAAAAACAGTTTCACCAACGAATCTCAAGCCCTTACCAATGTCAGCTTAAGTATTTATGATATAGATGTGAACTATTTAGGTACAGGGACAGGAAACGGAGGAACAACAGCAGGTACTAGGTATTTCGAGTTTTCCGACCAAGTAACAATCACTGGTTTTACTAGTGCGGGTGCTAGTGTGACGCCAACTTTGACATATAGAGGCACCGGAATAACGACTACTGCACCCTATCGTCAAACAACTACTACTGGTAGCGTTTTATGTAGTACAGATTCTGTAGATGAGAGATGTAAAGTATCCGTTGCTTTTAATCAACCTATCGTTAGAGTAGATGTGTCTTATGGCAATAACCCTAACCTAGAATACTACGATAATACTACTGGCACTGTAGGTAACCCTGGTGATCAGCTGATCAACATTGTATTTGATGGTTACTGCTACCTACCACAGCCGCGCCTAACATATACTAAAGTTCTCTCTTCTTCTCGTAAAACAAATACCGATCAATTTACTGTTCAAATCAAGGACAATGCAGATAACTCAGTTGTTACCAACGGCATCAGCTCGGTCACTACATCGGGTTCAGGCAATACAGTTACTACGGGCACAGGCACTACAGGAACCTTTAAGGTGAACCCTGCCAAGACCTATACACTGACAGAAGCCGTCTCAGGAACGACCAACCTAGTAGATTATACTGCGTTATATGCATGTAGAAGATCGGATGGTACAACCGTTACCACTTTAGATCCAAAAAATCTCAAGCTTACGTACGGAGATAATTGGGCATGTACAATCACAAATGACAGATCCAATTATGTCTTTTCAGGTATTGTATTTAACGATAACGGTCAAATTACATCTCCAGCCAAAGATGATGTCTCTACTAAATATCTAAATAATAGTCTTTATTTTAATGGTAGATATGACTCACCAACTGAATCTGGAATCCCCTTTACCACTGGTCACACCATTACTTTGAATAAATGTGCTGGTGATAGTGGGACGTTTTCGCCTCAAACAGTGAATATCAATAGTGACGGTACCTACAACTTCAATTTGACATCTGCACAAGTTGGCAGTTACACAAGACTCTGTGTCACTCAGAATGAACCTAGCAATTATGCATATTCTGTAGACACGACAAGCGATGTGCGACAAATAAACATTATTAATAGTCAGTACAACTATCCTAGCAATGACTTTGGTGATGTCATCCAAGAAAATGCTGCATTAGTATTAATCAAAAGTCAGTATGTTCATGACTGTAGTCTAAATAACCTTGCTACAATTGGTGTCAATTATGAAGGTAGTGCTAACAGCGCGTATAGTATAAAACCAATATCTGGCATTGTGCCAGGACAATGTATCGCTTATAGAATTGAAGCCATCAACCGGGGCAACGTTTCTCTGACAGATATTGTTATCAAGGATACGCTACAGAGTAAAAATGACTCTAATAATTCGCTGATTACCTCTACCTTAGTTAATCCAACACCTATTGGTGAAAATAGCGGCACTCCATCATTTGCAACAAACTCGGTATCTATTGGTAACAACGGTACAGTGACTACCAATACTTTTTCTTTAGGTGCTACTACAGCCACTCGCCGTCAGGCCATTCGTTTTAATACTAAATATGGTACTACCATTAGTAAATAAACACCTGTGTATCAAATTACTGAATACTCAATCAAGCCCTATCTTCCTAGATAGGGCTTTTACCGTTTGGTCATCTCGAAATACCATTTGTCGTCTTTATAATGAAAGTTTGTATTGGTTACGTGACAATAGCTTAAAGGGAGATGTGTGCTTTTTACAGACGAGCCTGATATCTAGTTATAGACAGCCTCACTGGAGCCCAAAGCATCAATATCCCAATGATAGCAACGGTATAAGAAAGGATTTTATATGAAACGTTTCAAGATTCTACGCAATGTTCTATTAGCAACGGTTGCTTCTACTTGCATGTTAGGCCTCGCGCATGCTGAAGATGCTCTAAAGATGGAACTGACTGCCAATCAAGTCATCAAAAATGCTGACGGTAAGACAGTCTATACGGCAGTACGTACCGCACCAGCAGGTACTGTCATCCAATACAAGGCAACTTATACCAATACCATTAATAAAGATATTAATGATCTAATGGTGACTCTACCTATTCCTGCCAACATGACCTTTACTGGTGATGCGATGCCTGCAAGCGCACAAGCTAGCACTGATGGCAAGAACTATGCTGATATGCCGCTAATGCGCAAAGTCGATGGCAAAATGGTTAAAGTGCCCTACTCTGAATACCGTACGCTACGCTGGAACATCAAATTACTACCCGCAAAAAAGGCAGCAGCTGTTGCCCTCAATACTGTCGTTAACAAATAACCCTTCATCCTTACTGATTTAATCTTTCGGAGATTTACTGCATGAAACCAAATTCTTTTAAATATTCAGTATTAGCCGTAGGTGTTGTGGCTGCAATGGGTATCTCTACTGCCGCTAATGCAGCTACTCCTAATACTACTGGTGGTATTAGTGCAGGAGCAGCACCGATTACCAACGTCGCAACCGCAAACTATAGCGTTGCTGGCATTGCTCAGCCAAACGTTACTTCTAACACAGTGACTGTGAGCGTTAGCGAAACAGCTAACTTTGCACTCGTATCGACTGTTGATGATGGTAGCATTGGTGACGATATTGCTATCAATCAGACTGCTACGCCAGGTGGTACGACTACCTTTACTCATGCCTTAAGCAATACGGGTAACGTGACGGATACTTATACCGTTAATACCACAGGTAATGACTCAGCACTAGTAACAGCTACGCCAGACTATGCTTTAGGTACTGCGCCTGTCACGTTTACGATTGTACAAGCAGATGGCACTGCTTTAACTCCTACTCAAGTCACCGCTTTGAATGGTCAGGCACAGACAGGTACCCTAGCCAACGGTGGTACTATTAGACTACAACCAGGTACCAGAGCTAACTTAAGCTACGAAGCAGCTACACCAGCCGCTCGTAACGGTAATGACAAAGGTGTAGGCACATTAACAGCAACCAGTAGTTTCTTTACTGCTAATCTTCCAGCAAATGCGACATTGGTGAACGAAAACCAAACTATCGTGAGACTGCCTACCTTCAAAATAGAAAAAACAGCGACCAGTACTGTCGATTTGACAGTCGCTAACCCACAGATCGCTTATAGTATCGTAGTCACTAACGTGGATACTGACTATAGTACTGCTGCGACTGATATTGTCATCCGAGATGTCCTTCCTGCAGGTTTGAGTTTGCCTAATGGCACAGCCTCAGACGTGACCGTAACTGGTGCTGGCACTGCTACGATTTCTACTGTTGGTACTCGACAAGCTATTAATGTTGCTGTAGCGAACTTAGCCGTTGGCGCAAGTCGCACAATTACTTTCACGGTTAATGTCGATAGAGATCAGTATACAGCTGCTAATAGTTCAGTAACTAACAATGCAGAAGTCTACGATAAGTTCGTCGGTGCGGTTAGTCCGTTAATTGCTGCTCCTGTACTTGGTACTGACTATGACATTTTGGATAGTACAAATAACAATTTAGATATGACTAGAGTACCTGCTGCTGCGGATCAAGCTAACGGCGCTGGTATAGATACTGCTGGTGTGACTAACTTTACCAGACGAGCGGTTGTAGTGAGCAATCCAACAACTAGAGAAGTTCCCCCTGCCTCAGGTACTGCTAGTCAAGCGACTCATTCAACTCTCATTACTAACAGTGGTCAAGATGCTGAAGGTACTAATACTAACCCATTGACTTTCACTATTGCTGATGGTGGCAATAATGGGGCTGTTAGACCTGTTACTGGTCCTGTTAGTGTTACTTATACGCCGCCTGGTAATGGTGCCCCGGTTACTATGACGTTGCAACCTACCGTTGCTGGTGGTAATACGTACACCCTTAATAGCGCTACACTACCAGCCGCTCAATTTCCAAATGGTATTGCACCTGGTGGCACACTAGCGATCAACTATAATGTATCGTCGGGCAATGTAACCACTCCTGCAACTGTTGCTGATGCTGCAGCTGTTGGTAGCACTGAAACTTCTGTCGTAACGCTAACGCCTGCCGGTATTAATCCACCTGCTGTTACTTCAGTGACTGATACGACTAACGTTAGAGGCTTAACGTTGGTGAAGTCTCAATCACTAGATGCTGCTTGTGAAGCTACCGTTGCTACAAGTACCTTTGTTCAGACTACACTCAATGCGGCACCTGATCAATGTGTTATCTATCGTATTCAGGCAACTAACACTTCTTCAACAGCATTAGGTTTTAATCTTAACGCATTAACTATCTCGGATTTGTTGTCTAACTTCTCAGCTGGTGCGGATTTAGTAGCTGGTTCACCTGCTACTTCGGCGACTGCTTCATCTACTGCAGGCACGCCTAGTGCGACTAGTACTGCAGTTCTTGGTACTAACTTTACTATAGTTCCTCAGGGCGTTGGCACCTTGACTTTCAAAATCAAAATCAAAAACGATCGTTAATTTATATTTAATATTTCAAAGTCTATAAGCGTCACAAGACGTTTATAGACTAACGCTCCAGTTTGACCTGATCGTTTTTGGTTAGCCAAGCTGGAGGGTTACTACCCTACCCTTCTATGTTTTATTGGATAAGCGACATATGACTACATACTCAACGTCTAATCGTATTACGTTGCATACAGCGAAGATCTCTGCGCTGACAGCTGCAATGTTGCTTATGCAATCAAATGTGGCGCTTGCTGCGCCTAGCACGCTCGTACAGACTATCAACAACATTGCTAATGCGACTTATGATGTCGATTCTATTGAACAAAGCGGCATTTCAAACCAAGTTCAAGTCAAAACCTCTGCCCTACCTGAATATGGTATTAATTTAACTCAGCAACCTCTGCGTACTGTCGCACCCAACACATTAGTGAATTGGGTCAATGTTCTTAGTAATACTGGCTATAGTAGTCAGACTGTTGAGCTGACGCTTGATGTATCGCCAACTCTATCTAATTTGAAAGTTTATCAAGACCTGAATAACAATGGTATTGTCGACAGTGGCGATAGACAACTTATTCTTGATAACATGAGTGCTCAAATCAAGCTTGGTCAGAGTGAAAACATTCAGCTTATTGTACAAGCGCTATCAGATGTTGATGGTCAGGATGGGGATGCTGCTGATATTAAGATTGGTGCAGTTGTGTTAGCAGATTCGTCAGTAGCCAGCGTGAGTGCGACCGATAGCTTGGTCATTATCGAATCTGGTATCAAATTCACCACTCCTAAATTTGATGAAAGTAAAACTGTTTCACAAATTAATGATGATGTTTATGTCAGTGCCAGCTATGCGCAATGTAACGTACAAACTGATAAGCCTGATCAAGTATGGGTAACCATCAAGTCGCCGATAACTGGAGATAGCTATTCACTTAAAGCTATAGAAACTGGTAATAACACGGGTAAATATCAGCTATCAGCGGCCACTCAAAATAACGCCAACGCTATTAATGATAAGCTCATCCAGACGTTGAACAGTGACACATTGACTGTCAGCTTAGACGCCTGTATCGCCCCTTCGGTTGGCATTGGTGCTGATGAATTGCCGAACGCGTCTGACTTCACCGTGCGTATCAGTGATCTGAGCTCACAAATTAATATCGTCGATGACAACCCAGCTTTAGTTGTCACAAAGGAAAGTGACGTAAAAAGTGCTGAGCTCGGTGATTACGTCAGCTACACCATCAATATCACGAACAACGGTAGTGCTACTGCTTACGATGTGCAGCTAAAAGACGCATTACCACGCGGTTTTGATTATGTCGATAGCAGTGTGCGTGTGAGCCCAGCGACTGATATCGATATCAATCAGACACAAACTACTGAGTTTAAGTCTGACGGTAAATACCAGGTATTGAACTTAGGCAATATGGCAAATGGCGAAAGTAAAAAAATTACTTATCGTGTGCTTGTTGGTGCTGCATCACTAGGTGGTGATGGTATCAACCGCGCAATCGCAGTTGCTAACAACGAGCAAGGCCAAAGCTTAGTATCAAGAGAAGCACAGTGGAAAATCGACGTAGAACGTGGCGTCATGAACACTGACGGCATCATCATCGGTAAGGTCTATCACGACATCAACCGCGATGGTATTCAGCAAAAAGAAGACGGTGAGATTGGTGTTGCTGGTGTACGTATCTACATGGAGAACGGTAACTTCATCGTTACTGATCCTGAAGGTAAATACAACTTTTATGGCATCAGTGCCAAAACGCATGTACTGAAAGTAGACCGCACGACGATCCCTAGAGAAACAGAACTGGTCACCCAAAGCAACCGTAATGCTGGTGATGCTGGCAGCCGTTTTGTTGACTTAAAATACGGCGAGTTACATCGTGCAGATTTTGCAATAGTCGCTGGTATGGCGGATAGCACTGAGCGTCTGAACGCTGAGCTAATCGCTCGTAGTAAATCAGTGAGCGCTAAAAACGATACGCTAGAACAAGCGGTAAAAACAGCGCTAACACTAGAGCCAGACTACGATACCGACACGACTGATAATATCGATGCAAGTGGCTGTAATATCAATGGTGACTTAGACCTTGGTAACAACTGTGATTCTGCTATTGTCAACGATATGGTTGGGCAAGCGACCAATCGTGTCGATATGGCCGTGACAACGATTACACCTCCAGTAGAAAAAGAGCTCGAAGAATACTTAAAAGAAGTGGCTAACAACAATGTCGCCTTTATTAATCTAGGTGAAGGTCAACAGCTTAGCACTTACAAGCAGATGGTACAGGTGCAAGCCCCTCTTGGCTCAATATTTACTTTATACGCCAATGGCAAAGCGGTATCAGAGCAAAATATCGGTAAAACTGCTAAGCAAGAAAAGCAAAATGTGACGGCTTTTGACTATTATGCGGTTGACCTACAACGTGGAAGTAATACCCTGCGCGGTGTGGCCACTGATATCAACGGCAAAATCATCTCTGAGCAGACGATTAAAGTATTGACACCTGATAGCTTACAATCTATCGATTATCGCACTCAGACTCAGCTAGTAGCTGCAGACGGCATTAGCGAATACCAGATAGTCGTTAGTCTAAAAGATCGTGACAATCGCCCCTATATTGGTACTACTTCTCTTACACTTGATACTAATATCGGTCGTATCAATTTGGAAGACAGCAGCAAAGATCAAGCCGGCACCCAAGTTACTGTGTCAGGTGGTGAGCTACTCATACCAGTCATCGCGTCAAGCGTACCCGGTAAAGGCGAGCTCGTCATTGACACGGGTAGCAGTAAACAAGTCATTCCATTACAGTTCACTGCTCAATTGCGTCCGCTGATTGCCGTTGGTATCGTAGAAGGGGCTATCTCGCTCAAAGATTTTGATGGTGGCAGCATCACTGATGCTCAAGGTGCATTTGAACAAGAGCTCAATGATTTTGCCGGTAACGACGATTACACAGCTTCTGGTCGTGCGGCGATGTTTCTCAAAGGTAAAGTGCGCGGCGATTATCTACTTACGCTCGCTTATGATAGTGATAAAAAAGGTGAGCGACTCTTCCGTGATATCGAGCCAGGCGAATACTACCCTGTGTATGGCGACTCATCAGCTAAAGGCTTTGATGCGCAGTCTACAAGCAAGCTCTATGTGCGCTTGGATAAAGGTCGCTCGTTCGCGATGTATGGCGATCTAAAGACCCAGATTGATAATGATGAAGGTATCAAGCTGGGTCAATATAACCGTACCCTAACTGGTCTAAAAGCTCAGTTTGAGGACAGCAATACTCGTGTCACGGCATTTTTGGCAGAGACCAGTACCAGCCAGCGTGTTAATGAGACTCGTGGCCTAGGTATTTCAGGTCCATATCCATTGGCTGAGAACTTTGATGCGGTATTAGAAAACTCTGAAACGATCGAAGTGATCACTCGTGATGCCAATAATCCTGGTCTTATCATCAGCCGTGAAACGCTGACGCGTTTTGCTGATTACGAGATAGACCCGATTAGCCGCAGCTTATTCTTGAAATCACCGATTGCCAGTCAAGACATCGAAGGTAATCCTGTCTATATCCGTGTCACGGTAGAAGTAGATGAAGGTGGTGAAGATTATCTGGTTGGTGGTATCGCTGCTAAGCAACAGCTAACCAACAAAGTCTCTATCGGTGGTAGCTATATCAATAGTGACGATCCACTGAACAAAGAAGAGCTTGCAAGTCTCAACAGCGTTATCAAATTCAACGACAAGTTAAAGCTAGTCGCTGAATATGCCATGAATAAAGCTGAGAATCCAAATTTTCAAGCCAGTAATCAAATCAACACCACAGAACTCGATGAGAGTGATGTTGAGGGTAATGCGCTGCGTCTTGAGATTGACTTTGATAATAAGAAAAACACCCGTGCCAAAGCGTACTACAATGATGCTGATGAAGGTTTCGTCACTGGTGCGTCACCGCTTACGGCGGGGCGTACCGAGTCTGGTGTAGAAGTCGTTCACACGATAAACAACAAAAAAACAGCATTAAAGCTAGAAGGTGTACGTACCGAAGACCATACTACCGAGGCGAGCGTCGAAGGTATCCAGGCTAGCATAGAGCAGCGTTTGAGTGAGAATGTGGTCGGTGAGATTGGCGTACGCTACTATAAGCAAGATGCCACTGCTGCTTCACGCAATACCCAAGCGGCGACAGACGTTTTGGATATTACAGACGATACGCTATTTAATGATGACATCATCAATCAATCAGCTTTAAGTAGCGTTAGTAATGCTGATGAAGACATCGAAGGTACAACCGTTCGTGCTCGTATTACCTCTCGCCTGCCTAAATTGAATAATAGCTTGGTATTTGCAGAGTATGAGCAAGATATCGACAATAGCTCACGTAATGCCACTTCTATTGGCGGCGAGACCCCTCTTGGTAGCTTGGGACGACTGTACGCGCGTCACGATTTGATCAACAGCTTATCGGGTACTTATGGTCTTGATGATACTGATGAGCGTCAACGTACTGTTTTTGGTTTCGATGCCACTTATATGAAAGACGGTAAAGTGTATAGCGAATACCGTATGAGTGACGCTATTAGTGCACGCGAGGCCGAAGCCGCTATCGGTCTAAAAAACAAATGGTATGTCCAAGAAGGTCTAACTCTAAATACCTTGTTTGAGCGTGTTGAGTCCCTTGAAGGTGAAGAAGACAACACGGCAACCGCAGCAGGTATTGGTGTTGAGTATCTTGCCAAAGAAAACTACAAAGCATCGGGGCGTTTTGAAAAACGCTGGGGCGAAACAAGTGATACATTACTAGGTAGTGCTGGTATTGCCTATCGCTATACTGATGAGATCACCCTACTTGCCAAAGATATCTACTCACGCACTGATTACACTGATGGCGACCGTACTATTAATCGCTTTCAGCTAGGCGCAGCTTATCGTGATTATGATAGCAACCAGTTAGATATGCTGGCAAAGCTTGAGTATCGCTTGGATGATAACAACACTGGTGATGACACTTATCGAAAAGACACGACCATCTGGTCATGGAATGGTAACTACCATCCGACGCGTCCGCTAACCTTATCTGGACGTTATGCTGGTAAATACACAGAGTACAAAGCAGACGCATTGACCAGTGACAATACGGCGCATGCTGTCTATGGTCGTGGGCTCTATGACCTCAGTGAGCGCTGGGATATTGGCTTACAAGCAGGCACTTACTGGAACGATCAAGCAAACGACTTGGCTTATATGCTTGGTGCAGAGGTTGGCTATAGTCCAATGACCAACCTGTGGTTATCACTTGGCTACAACTTTATGGGCTTTGAAGACGAAGACATCGCCTATGATGACAGTACTCAAGAAGGGGCTTATTTCAGACTGCGCTTCAAATTCGATGAAGATCTATTCAAACGTGAAGATCCACGAAAAAACCAGCGTTTGATGAGCAGCTCTACTACTATAAGCGATAATACGTTGTAAATTGACAACGCGATCTAATGGCATTGCTTCAGTACCGTCTTATGATAATGCCACTATAACTGCATTACGACCTACCAAGCTATGAGTAGCACTAGCCCTGATAATGGTAAATAACACCCCTTATTACCTTCATACAAGGTTTGCATTATGTTTAAAGCTGTCATGAAAACCATACCTGATAAGCAAACGATATCTACTGCCTTATCGGCAATACTGCTACTGACTGTAGCCCCACCTGCTTTAGCTAACAGTGACATCGTTAATACTTCAGCTCAAATCACTAATACGACCAATATTACTGACTGTCGTGATGACTTGCAGAGCCATGTGCAGAAACAAGCGCATTCTTATAAGTATCAAAGCCAACAACAGCGTGTATTGAACTGTATGGTAGCGCAATTAGAGCCGTATCAACAAAAAGACAAGACAGCTCATGAGCAGTATCTCGCTTATAAAGCACAAGCATGGCTTACTTATGCTATCAACAAAGACAGTATGAATAGCCGCTCATCTACAGGCTCAGTTGCAGTAGAAATGGCAGAGACTATTTTGCAAGCACTAAAAAATAATAGTGCACAAGACATGAGTATATATCAGGATATTCCTACTACCTCTGCGCTAATGCGACCTGACCTATGGGCAACGCTGAGTGCGCTCAAAGATAGTAATGGTATAGCGTCAGCACCTCGTGAAATGGCATTTGGTGAAGTGGCTCTAATATGGGCCGCCACCAACCAATGCGAACGAGGCTGGCGAGAGTCCGGTATACATTTTCGTATGGCAGATCGATGGCTTGAGCAAGCACGTGAAGCTTATGTCAACGCTCATGACTCACAGACCACTGTAGCGTTAGAAGCATCAATAGGCAGCTACTATCAGCAATATTCCCCTTTAGATGCTGTCGATGATGTCTGCCGCGGACAAGACTTAACGCCCAATAGTTGAGAAATAGCTTGTTATTAACAAATACCATTGATCATTGCTACGGTTATATGACATCTTGATAAGCGATAGCCATGTGTGTTTAAGAAATTGTAGTAAACACAAGACGTAAAAAAGCCGACAGAGATGTCGGCTTTTTGTGTTTAGTATGAAGAATTAAACGCTTTTGCGTCGTAGCTTCTCTGGCAGATAGCAGCGTAGATACGCGATAAATGCTGTATTTGCTTCTTGAATATAGTCCTCAGTAATGCTCTGATGACGACGATAAGACAAGGTAAAAATAGCGTTGACGATACTATAAGCAATCAACAGGGTATTTTGGATATCATCAAAGTTTGGCATTTCATAACGCTCTGACAAGCGCTTATATACCAAGTCAACGATTTGATGGTCCATATCTTCACCAAAGCTGTCGCCTTCAAAGTCAGGCGTATTGGTATCGTAAATTAGCTTGGCTTTGGTCTCATCACTATGAAAAATCATTACACACTGATCAATAAGAGCAGTCAGATATCCTTGCCATCTATCATAATTACCGATATCAACTGTTTCTACCATCTCCAATATTTCGATGGCATTCAAAAAACGCAATGCTAGAAATATTGCTTCAATATTAGGAAAGAAGTGATAAGCAGAGGCTCTTGGTATGCCCGCTTCTTCGCATACGGCAGCCAAGGTAATATCATTAATTGCTTGTGTTTCACTCAATTTCTTGGCACCAGCCAAAAGTTTTTGGCGGCGTACACGGCCTTGTTGGCTGGTAAATTTAAACTTGTTCGGTACAAGTTTTTTTGCCAATTCTGAGTCTACCAACACATCTTCAATTTTGTCGTCTTTGTTATCACTCATTATAAATCTCTTTATGTTACGCCCTATTGTATAGATATAATCTTCATTAGACAGTATTCATCCAAAACTAACGGATTACTGGCTATTGGCTAAAATATAGCGCTAATATTATCGTTACCACACTCGATGAGGAGGCATCATAAACGCTTGTACACTATCAAGCAAGGGACATGAATGGGTTAGAAGTTCATGTATCGATTAATACTCTACTAGAGTTAACTGTTTAATTTTAAAAAGTTAATCATTAAGTTTGATTTTCGCTCTTATAATACCATGATCAGTGACTCTGTCTGCATAATCCCATTTAAGGTGATCATTGAAATAATCAACGCGTTCAACCTGACCAAGCGAAAACTTACTATCAGGTAAAAACTCCTCTGAGACAAACAGCTGATCGATTACTTCTGGCATGCCTTGGTGTATATGGGTGTAAGCGACATCTTTCATCCAGCCATAACGAGCCTGAATACGAGCGGCATCAAAAAGTGCGACGTCGCGCATACTTTTATCATAATTGACCTCACCAGTTTCGGTCATCAGCTGAGTGGTGACACTACCTGTCACATCATTCATGTCGCCCAGCAATATCAATGGCTCACGCGTATGATGCAAACGCTCCATAATCGCCATTCGAATCGATGCAGCTTCTGCAGCACGCATGCACAAACTGCGCAGCTTGGCACGAATACGAATATTGGGATCATCCATATCTTCTAGTAGATTGCCGTTCTTATCACGTAAGAAAAAAGCACGTTTACTTTTTAAATGCGCAGTAATAATCGTTATTGGTTGACCATATGCATCGACACGCAATACGAGCGGTGGACGATTAAAACGCTCATAAGGTCCTATATCTGGAATATCAATCACAGCCTTTGGTGCAATACCTTCTAATAGACTGGTTTCTAACTGCTCAAATCGACTGATAATACCAACAGCTGGTGTGCCTTGTGCCCCCATACCTTGAGTACATGGACTGGCACTATCATTACTTGCTAATGGAATCACAGCATGCTCTGGTTTGAACCCTAACGAAACAGATAGCGCCTCTAGTGCCTCACTGTCCCATACTTCCTGCACGGCAATGATATCAGCATTCGCCTTAGATAATAAGTCTGTAAGACCATGCAGCTTATGCTCATAGGATTGCTTATCATAAGCCGGTGCATTGTCGTAATAAATCCGATCAGGGTTGGCGAAATTCAATAAGTTGGCTGTGGCAACATAAAACTGCTTATTATTATCAGCGTGATTACTCATATATTCCCTATTGTTTTCATCATTATAATACATAATATTCATTTATGTGTATAAACAGCAAATTTTATGCCTAAAAAAACCTCCAAGGTCAACCTTGGAAGTTTTAAAATAGCATAAATTTGATAGTTAAAGCCACTCGTAGAGCTAGTTATACAATTAGCCTATTTTTAGCAATGAATCAACAATATTTCGGATTATCCGTTTACTTGATAATTTTATGAATCAATGCTGCTTCAAAATATAACCTGACAAACCCTGACTAATTCAGTAGCTAAAAGGCAGCTATGTGGCTTTTTATGTTGCATGTGTTACGAAACGCGGTGCCATGCATCACGTGACGCTAGACGTGCCTCATCCCATGCCAGACGAGACTCACCTTTTACTTCGTGCCATGAACGCTCTAAATCTGCTTCGTGATCTTCAAAACGAGCATCTGCTGGATAACGAGCACGGTTTGCATATCCTACTGCATAGGCTGGATGCAGATCGCGATCGAAATCATGTCCTTCTTTATAGTAGTCAGCGTTTGCATATTCTGCACGCCAGTAAGCTTCTTCGTGTGTTGGATTTATCGCTTCACCTGCTGCATGACCTGCACCGCCACCAACAACTGCACCGATAGCACCACCGATCAATGTACCTAATGGACCTGCCATCGAACCGATTGCTGCGCCTGCTGCTGCACCGCCCACACCACCGATACCAGTACCCACTGGATGTGAACCTGGTTCACCTGTGATCATATCAGCGTTCAAATCGTCTTTTGTCTCATCAGACATATGTTTCACTTCGCTACGGTCGATGGCATCATGGTCACGGTTGTAGTCGTCTGTTACATTTGTATGTGTAGTACCATCTGCATTAATTTTTGTTTTATTTAGTTCGTCATGGTTATTCATAATAAATATATCCTTAATTAGTTATTGATTTCCGTTTGTTCTTATAGGTCTTGTCAAAATCATTGCTTGACTGCATTTGAAGTATAGGAACAATCACTACCCTACGATATACAGGTTATGTAAGCTATGTCGATATCTTTGTAGGCTTGCGTTACAGCCTGTATCTTTATCGCGTTTGTGTACGGTTGACCTATACTTTGAGTAATTGCAAAAACGCGTTGATACTTAACTTACCAAGTAAAATAGGCTTATAGCGGCATTAACGACCTCTCGATAGCACGTTGCCATTTATCAAGATGTTGTTCGCGAGCAGCAGTAGACATACTTGGCTCAAAGATACGATCTACCTGCCATGATGCTTTCATTGTTGACTCATCGTATAGCCCAGTTTTTAGACCTGCGAGTAACGCCGCGCCTTTTGCGGTAATTTCTGTGTCTCTTGGACGCAGTACAGGAACATCTAACAAATCCGCCTGAAACTGCATCAGCAAATCGTTGTTTGCTGCGCCGCCATCTACTCTCAGCTCGGTCAATGGATGGGGACTGTCTTTTTGCATAGCGATAAGTACATCGTATGTCTGATAGGCTACCGCCTCTAATGCTGCACGGGCAATGTGCGCTTTGGTTGTACCGCGGCTCATCCCTGTGATACTAGCACTGATATCAGAACGCCAATAAGGTGCCCCAAGCCCAGTAAACGCTGGTAGTAGCACCACATCTTCACTACTATCCACTTGACGCGCTAGGTCCTCAACATCACTACTTTGTTGAATCATACCTAAGTTGTCACGTAGCCATTGGACGATAGCGCCCGCCATAAAGACACTCCCTTCTAACGCATAAGTGACTTCCTTTTTGGGCGGTTGTAGCATACGCTTTCCTGACTGTACAATCTGATCAAACGATAAGTTATCTGGACGAGTTGGCGATGTTTTTCGTTGCCACGCGATAGTGGTCAGTAGCTTATGGTCGCTCAACTTTGGCTGCTGACCGATATTCATTAGCATAAAACACCCTGTACCATAGGTGTTCTTTGCCATACCTGCATCAAGACAACCTTGCCCAAAGAGCGCCGCTTGCTGATCGCCAAGCACGGCTTGAATGGGTATTTGTTTGGCAAACAAGCCTTTTTTAGTTTTGCCAAAATCACCGTCTGAGGGCAGCACTTTGGGTAATATGTTCATAGGAATGGCAAAGCGATCACAAAGTGTCTCTGACCACGCCAGCTTATGGATGTCAAATAACAAAGTGCGAGAAGCGTTAGTCACATCGATAACGTGCTCTCCACCTGTTAGCTTGTATATCAGCCAACTGTCGATAGTACCGACAGCTATCTCACCTTTGCTGGCTCGCACGCTCAGCTTTGGATTGTTTTCGAGCAACCACGCAATCTTGCTGGCACTAAAATAAGGGTCTAACCGCAGGCCTGTAATACGCTGTACCTCATGCGCCATATTATTTTGATGATTTTCAGACGTGTTCGTATGAGCGCTGTTTTTATAGCTGCTATCATCCATACTATTGGTAGCGCTTTCGGCAGCAAGCGTCTTACAGTAGTTTGCCGTCCGTCTGTCCTGCCAGATGATAGCAGGTGCCAATGGTTTACCCGTTTGTTTGTCCCACATCACGATAGATTCGCGCTGATTGGTAATGGCAATGCTGGTGACGTCCGTTGCAAGCAAACCTGCCCGATTGATAACATCGTGCGCACAGCTGATCTGGGTTTGCCAAATCTGCTGTGCATCTTGCTCTACAAATCCAGCACTTGGCGTTTGGAGGGTCGTTGGTTGTTGTACCATTCTTATAGGGCGTGCATGATCGTCATAGAGGATCGCTCGACTCGATGTTGTTCCCTGATCCAGCGCCAAAATATATCCTGCCATTACGCACATCCTCTACTAAGGTTATTTATTTTATTTGACAAAAATTCGTAATAAGTGACTACTTACTCTTCATTGATTAACGTTCATCGCTTGCTGTTTTTTTATGAATGACTGATTAATTATTTTAATAGTAAAACTAAAAACAAAGTTTATTTGAAGACAAATAGAATCATCTCAAAATACCTCCTAAGCTATGTTGTTAGTTATAAAGAGATATTTAAATATAGAGTTGAGCTTCTATCATACCGCTACTGCCCATACAATAGAAAACCAAAAAATACTGAGCATTGACCCGTCACCATTGTGGCTCTACAGTGTACGCCTTAATTTAAATGATGTTTCAAATGATAGACTGTCAGCGACGCTATGATAAGACCCTTTTTATTTAAAAGCCCTGACCTATTTGACAATAAATGTTTTGTATCGGCATCATTTACTCGATGACTGGTAGACGCGGTCACTCATAGATAGTCTATAATAATTTGATCAGTTAATATTTGAGCAATACGGTCTATCAATGATAACCGTTGTCTTATAATACCTTACCTCTCAATTAATGGTTTATGTGACTTATGAAATTCGCTTTATCAGCGCTACCGTCCGCTATGATGACTGTTACACTCATAAGTGTTGGGCCTGTGACTTACGCCAGTAGTGATGCCGATCGTATCGAACCAACTGGTATGGCATCTGGCCCTGTAACACAAATCGTGGAGGCTAACGATCCGAGCAATCATAAGTCAACTGAAACGCCTAATAACACATCGATAAATACTTATGATGGGCAACCTTCACTGGCTACCCTTGTCGATCCCATCTCACACAAAACGATTGATAATAGCTATCCGTTAGAGGTCTCCAGCTTTTTGAGCTTAGCGCAAGCACAAAAACTTTTAGTCCAAGTATCGCCCAAGATAGCGGCCAATCAAGCAGCCATTGCTGCCAGCGAATACCAAACTGATGCTCTAAGAACCATCGATAACCCGCTCGTATTTGCTCGCGTATCTGCCAGTGCTTACCATCTAGACCAAGATATAGATTTGTCCACTCTTAAAAACGGCATCATAGATGGGGTGAATAATCGTGTCGATAGTGTCATTCCTCCTATTGCAAGCTTGCCAGACTTACCCAACTTTGGCGAATTGGTTGGTGAGCGGATTCCAGACTCGTATGACCTCAAACGCTCAGGCTCCACAACTGGAGCAGGTGTTGGTGTGGTCTGGCCTATTTATACTGCTGGACGTACAGATGCCTTGACTGGCGCCTCCGATGCACGCACCCAAGAAGCACTAGCAGATAGTATTCTTGATAAAAACGAGCTGTATAATACGTTGATTGAGCGCTACTTTAAGGTGCAGCTAGCGATCATTGCCGCTTACTTACGTGAAGACGCTTACGATACACTGCAACAAACTGACCATATGGCAGAGCGTCTATTTGAAGAAGGCTTTATCTCACGGGTCGAGAGATTAGAGGCGCAATCTGCGCTTGCCGACGCCAAAAGCGAGTCTGTTAATGCCAATAACGATGCACGCTTGGCTATGATTGCATTACAGCGGTTACTACGTACCAACTACCGTATTAAGCCGACGACGCCTTTGTTTGTGTCTAGTCGCCCGCTACCAGATGTCAGTTATTTTCAAGATCTGGCTCTGAGTCATCACCCAGGATTACAGAAAGTTGCCGCCAAACGTGCGCAGGCACAGCAGCTGCATGCGTTATCTGATACTGGTTATAAACCGACCGTTTTGCTGTATGGTTATGGTCAGGTAGAGAAGGATCCAAGCTGGGTTGCTGGTATATCTGCCAGTTGGAAACTCTGGGGCGGACTTGATAAAACAGCCTCATTGGCATCAAGTAGCGCTCAAATCCGTCAAGCCGATCTCTCTGAAATTGAAGTCAGTGACAACCTACTCCTGCTCGTAGAAAAAAACTGGCATGATGTCAATAATGCCCAGTCACGCTATCAGGCACTTCAGAGTAATGTTGATTTGGCGGCAGAAGTGTTGCGACTGCGCCGCCTTGGCTTACAAGAAGGCGTGAATACCACCGTTGATGTGGTACAAGCACAGACTCAGTCGCTCAAAGCACGTACCGAGCAAGCACAAGCTGCCAATAGCTATGTACAGTCATTGGCTGCACTCATGCAAAGCTGTGGCACCCCGCTTGCTTTCAATGCTTATCTGAATGCCGCTGACATTCAACTACCAACTTTGTATACTGAACAATAATGAACATAAAAACCATCAGTCGTATGGATCAGCGCTTGTACAGTCGATCTAGCCTTTCGTTATAACGATGTCCTTAATAACGATGTCTTTGAGCGGTACGGTACATCGACTGCCTCAAGTGCGTGAGGTGCGATCATACCTTTGTAATGCACTGAATACGGGGCCTGTCACAACGCTGACAACATCCATACTGTTACTCATTCTATTGTGAATAATTGTTTTATGAAAAAATCTACCTCTAAATCGATAAGTCATTGGTTGCAGCCTTTACTCAAAACATGGCAGCTTGCAAACACCTCTAACGTTTGGGCACACTGTGCAAGCGTGGGATTTTTTGGTTTTTTGTCAATATTTCCCGTGATGGCTGTGTTTGTACTCATTTATGGCCTCGTGTTTTCACCTGCCCAGATGCAAGAACAGATCTCACTTTTGAGTCCATACATACCCGATACCGTGTATGAAGTCCTCAACTCACGCCTGAACGACCTAGTCTCTACTACCACGTCTAAGTTAACTTTTAGCCTTATTTTATCGTCACTGCTCGCCCTCTATGCTGGCTCTAAAGGAATTAAGTCTTTAATTATCCTTATCAACCTCGCCTTTCATATCACTCATGAGCGTGGGTTCATTCAAGGTACTATTCGAGCCGTTGGACTGACCTTTGGCGCAGTAGTTGTCTTGATTATAGCAGTCTCCTCTATCGCCATTATTCCTGTGGGAGCGGCTTTTTTCCCGTTTCCTCAGATAGCTGAAACGATTGCGCTTTGGAGCAGATGGCCAATATTGGCTGGTATTATATTTCTGAGCTTTTTGGGGCTCTACCGCTTAGCACCTAATCGCGATGCTGTCGCGCTAAAAAGGCTAGTGCCAGGTGCCGCACTAGCGACCATTATGTGGATTGTATTGTCTGTGCTGTTTTCTATCTATGTGCAAAATTTCAATAACTATAGTGCTGAGTTTGGTGCGCTTTCAGCTGCTGTGGTAATTATGCTGTGGCTGTATTATTCGGCATTTATTGTCGCTTTTGGTGCTATTTTCAACTCTGAAGCGTTAGACAGTGCTAAGCCTTACGCTGTTCGAATGTATTAATCATAACCCCTTACTCTCAACTTTGCTGCTTTAGGAACCCCGCTGTCATGTCTGAATTGCCAAATGAATCAAACGACTCAAATCAATCTGATGATTCAGCCGAGTTAGCGACCTCTCAGGACAGTCAATACTCAGCTAAACCAGCAGAAAACACGCCTGACGCTGAGCCGGTGCAGCCTACGCCACCGTACAATCGCGGTAATGCTAACGCTGATAAATCTGCTCGTGTAAAAAAAGCGCTACTTGCAGGGCTTGCATTGATTGTTCTTGCTGTGATTGCCTATGGTCTATATAAAAGCAATCAACAGAGCGAGCCTGAAATCATTACGCTTCAGGGGCAAATGCAAATGCAGCAAACCTCTATCGCTGCAAAAGTACCTGGCCGCATTGCACGGATTATGGTGACAGAAGGTGATGCTGTCACAGCAGGGCAACAGCTGGTCGAAATGGATTCGCCTGAAATTAATGCCAAGATCAACCAGGCGCGGGCTGGCAAGCAAATCGCACAGAGCCAGTTGGACAAAGCCGAAAATGGCGCACGCCCGCAAGAAATCGCTCAAGCCAAAGCGGCTTGGCAAGCCAATAAAGCGGCCTCTGATTTGGCGAAGAACACTTATCAGCGCGTTAATCGCCTCTACGAAGAAGGATTGATGGCGCGGCAAAAGCGCGATGAGGCGTATGCACAGTACCTTGCTACCGAAGATCAGACTGAAGCGGCACGTCTGCAATATGATCTGGCGTTAGAGGGCGCGCGTAGTGAAGATAAGTCAGCCGCTACCGCCCAAGTCGCACAGGTCGATGCCCAACTGGACGAGGCACTGGTCGCAAAAGAAGAAGCCAATCTAAAAAGCCCTATCGCAGGTATCGTTGACAACGTCATCGTCAGTGCTGGTGAAGTCATCGGTCAAGGCGTTCCTTTGCTCACTTTGGTAGATACCAATGACCAATGGGTGGTACTCAACGTCACTGAATCTTATCTGAATCAATTTGCTATCGGTCAAACTTTTATAGGAACTATCCCAGCTCTATCATCAGCAGACAAACCTTATAGCAAACAGTTCACTGTTTATGCGACGTCGACCCTATCTGATTTTGCAACTTGGCGACCGACTAACAATGACGATGGGTTCGATGTGCGTACCTTTGAGGTAAAAGCTCGACCATCAACGCCAGATACTCGTATTCGCTCGGGTATGAGCGTGGTTGTGCGTATCAATCCTACGCCTATTAACCAGAACCAAGAGTAAACCATGCGCTTAATTGAGGCGTTTTTGCGCAGTGCAGCCTATGAGCGGCGATTTTTGACCAAAAACCAGTGGGACCTTAGCATGGTGTTATGGATACCGCTGGCAACCGTCCTACTTATTTGGTGGATATTTTCACAGACTCAGATTACTGATTTGCCTATAGGCGTTATCGATCAAGACAATAGTGCGATGGCCAATACTGCCGTACGCTACTTAGAAGCCAGTCCTACACTCACAGTCAGGCAGTTGTATTATTCTCAAGCAGAGGCCGAGGCTGCGATATTGCAACGCGATATTTACGCAGTCGTGACGATTCCTGAAGACTTCTCTCGCAATATATTATCGAGTAAGCCTGCGCCGCTAACTTTGCAGGTAAATGCACAGTACGGTACTCACTCTGGCATTATCCAAACGAGTGTTCAAGCAGTTGCGAGCACATTGTCCGCAGGTGTCGAGATACAGCAATTGGTCAAGCAAGGCGTAGCGCCATCGCAAGCCGCAACTGCTTACGCGCCTATCAGTATTCAACGTATCAGTCTGTTCAATGCGGCCACCAATTATCAACAGTTTTTGGCCTCAACCGTGATACCTGCCCTGCTACATATATTGGCAATGGTCGTTGGTGCAACGACCATTGGACGTGAGCTACGTGATAAGAATATTGGTCGCTGGTATCGTTTTATTGATACCAAAAACCCTAAACGAACGTCACCTCGATATCCGAAAACACTAACCGCACCGTTCATCAAGCAAGATAGTGTCAATAACAACAGCGATAATGCCACGGTGTCGTCAACCTTAAGAGCGCCACAGGCACTCAGCCTGTCAGTATTATTGTTTGGTTTGTTAGGTAAATATTTTTGGCCAATGCTGGCCTATAGTGTATGGTCGGCTATGATACTGTGGCTGGCAACCTCGAACCAATCTATAAGCATAGCTTCGCTTGCCGTAGTATATGCCGGTCTTTTATGCCTAATGGCGCTCTCGTTTTGGCTGGGTGCGATCTTTACGTTGAATGCCTTTTCTCTACGTATGGGGCTGTCTGCTACTGGTTTTATCTCAGCGCCTTCTTACGCCTTTGCTGGTGTGACCTTTCCTTATATTGCGATTAGTGATAGCGCGCAGTATTGGTCAAACATCCTACCACTGACGCATTATCTGAAACTTCACATTGCACAATTGCAGATGCAAGCGCCCATTGCTATATCTCTGCCTGGTGTCTACGGTCTCACTATCGCTATGATTATAGCACTGCTATTAGCCGCATTATTAACCAAACGTGCATTGGCACACCCTGAACGTTGGGGAGCACGCTAATGTCAATACGATCCAACCCCAATCTCAAAAAATCTGAATCAACAAAGTCTTCGCCATCACCGTCGTTCTGGACAAGCTTTGTCCAAACGCTTAAAGATATTTTTGGGGATAAAGGCATCTTGCTGATGTTGATCATCGCCCCTATTATTTATGGCTTCTTTTATCCGTGGCCTTATTCTACTGAGGTGGTCAATCATGTACCGGTAGGTATCATCGATTATGACAATAGCAACTTATCGCGTACGCTCGCTCGTTACTCAAGCTCCAGCCCCTATTTAGATACCGAGCGTTTTGTCAATGAGCAAGCCGCCAAAGAAGCCATGTGGTCCAATCAAATTGCAGGTTATATGGTGATTCCTAGTGGGCTTGAAGCGCAAGTACTATCAGGTCAACAAGCCCATGTCAGTGTTTTGGGTAATGGTGGCTATTTTATCCTGAATAAAAATGTTCAATTGGGCTTCTCTCAAGCAGTGGGTACGGTATCAGCAGGCATAAAGGTAAAGAAGGCCGTTGCGAAAGGGACTTATGCACCCACTGCCGCACAGAGCACGCAAGCAATACCGCTACGCATCATACCGCTGTATAACCAAACTGAAGGCTATGGTGCTTATGTCGTGCCGGCGGTCTCTGTCATTATCTTGCAACAAACACTACTGATGGCGACAGCGATGCTGATTGGCACATGGTATGAGCAACGCCGCCATGCGACGAGCATACGTGGCTGGCTAGGACGCATCGGCGCGCTAAGCACGCTAAGCTTTATCGTCGGCTGTTTTTATTATGGCTGGGCGTTTGAGCTTCATCATTATCCACGTGGTCAAAACATGCTTGGTACGTTATTGTTTTTGGCATTATTTTGCCCGACGGTCGCCACGCTTGGTTGCGTGCTTGGGCTATGGTTCCGGCAACGAGAACGCAGCATGCAAATCTTAATCTTTGTCTCGCTACCGATATTTTTCTTGAGTGGCTACCCATGGCCAGCAGACCAGTTGCCTCAGATATTACAAGTCATACGCTGGATCGTGCCCACAACCCCTGCCATCAATACCTCTGTACAGCTGAACCAAATGGGTGCCAGCGTGTCCCAAGTCGCTATTGGGTTTTATGTACTGGCAGGCTTATGGCTATTTTACTTTGCTTTGCTACTGTTTTTACGCAAACGTATACCGCAAAGACAATCCGCTTATAGCGCTTGATAGTAACTGAGCTCAAGACCCTAACAAAAAAGCGCCTGCTAACAATAGCAGGCGCTTTTTATGGAGAGGACTTTATACTTTCAAGCTTTTTACTTCCGAACCTTAAAATGTTCTCAGTAGTTAAAGGTAATCGTTAAAACACTCGGTTCAGACCATTGAGCGCCGCAACACGATATGCTTCTGCCATCGTTGGATAGTTAAAGGTGGTATTAACGAAGTACTCAAGCGTATTGTTACACTTCATAACCGCTTGTCCGATATGGATAATCTCTGATGCATGGTTACCGTAGCAGTGAATACCCAAAATCTCTAGCGTCTCACGATGGAATAGTATCTTTAGTACGCCTGTACGCTCACCAATGATTTGTGCGCGAGCCAGATGCTTAAAGAAAGCTTGACCGACCTCGTAAGGTACTTTCTCATCTGTCAGCTCTTGCTCGGTTTTGCCAATACAAGAAATCTCAGGGATCGTATAGATACCCGTTGGTACGCTAGATACAGGTTCAGCATCACTGTCGCCAACCATAAATGCAGCCGCACAGCGTCCTTGGTCATATGCCGCTGATGCTAATGATGGCCAACCGATCACATCGCCTGCTGCATAGATATTATCAACATCAGTGCGATAAGTATCATCAACTTTTAGCTGACCACGGCTGTTCGCTTTTAGCCCAATAGCTTCTAGGTTTAGACCTTCAGTGTTACCTGAGCGTCCATTTGACCACAGTATGGCATCTGATTTGATTTTCTTACCGCTTTTGAGATGTAGGATTACGCAGTCATCATGGGTCTCAAGATGATCAATTTCTTCGTTACTTCGAATGAGCACACCGAACTGTCTAAAATCGTGCGCGATGGCATCGCTAATCTCGCTATCGAGGTAGTTGAGCAACTGATCTTGGTTGTTGATCAGATCCACTTTATAGCCAAGACCAGTAAAAATAGAAGCGTATTCACAGCCAATCACGCCAGCACCATAAATGATGATTTTTTTGACGATATAATCCATCTGTAGGATCTTATCAGAATCAAAAACGCGCGGATGATTGAAGTCTAAGATATCAGGACGATATGGACGACTACCGACCGTTACGATGGCTTTATTAAAGGTGATGGTTTCAAACACATTGTCATCAGTTTCAACACGCAGAGTATGTTTGTCAACAAAGCTGCCCCACCCTTGGATGACTTCAATACGGTTGCGCTCATAAAAGCCTGTATGCGTGTTCACTTGACGGCGTATCACTTGACGAGCATTGGCAAGCACTTTATTCAGCGGAACTTGCTTATACTCCATCGCTTTGGTGAACATTGGATCACGGCGAAAGTTAATCAAGTTAAATACCGATTGGCGCAGTGCTTTACTCGGGATCGTACCTACATGAGTCGAGTTACCACCCACCTGATCACGCGGATCGACCACCACCACTCTCTTACCAGATTTGGTAAGCTTCATGGCAGCGGCCTCTCCGGCTGGTCCTGCACCCAATACCACTACATCGTATTCATAGTCGTGATTGTCGCTTTTTAGGCGACGAGAGTCTTTGGCAAAACCCGATTGAATATCGATACGGGTGTCATCAAGCGGGTTGATAAGGTCTGGATGGTGCATGACATCATCAGTGACTTGCTCGTGGGTTTGTTCAATTTTTTGTTTTTTGTCTTTACCTTCGGTATGTTCAGGGTTGGGCGTGCGACCGTTCTCTTTATTAGATACTTCGGTATGAATATCTTTACCAGTATCATTGGTCGCGTCGCTTGCACTTTTACTTACCATGATGTCCTCTTTATTTATTGATTATATGAATAGGTTTGTATGGGAGGGAGTTTTTACGATCTACATAGGTTGATAAAATTAGGTTAGTAAAATCACGCCACCATAAAGTATGGATATCGTTTTTGCAATCTTGATACGTATTGCGCACTACAAAGTAATAATTTATCAGCCAATACGGCGCTTAAGACCAGTCATTTGCAAGATACGGGTGGCAATCTCTTCAACAGACATCTCCGATACGTCCAAGCTTGGAATACCATGAGTGATATAGATACCTTGTATCGCACGCTGCTCTTGCTGACATTGTTGGTAGCTGGAATAACGACTGCCCGCACGGCGCTCTTGGCGGATTTTTACTAAGCGATCGGTATCAATGAGCAAGCCAAACAATTTGTCTTTGTGCTCACGTAATGCTTTTGGCAACTGATTGTCGTACAAATCATCTTCGGTCAAAGGATAGTTTGCCGCTCGAATACCAAACTGTAATGCCAAGTATAGCGATGTCGGTGTCTTACCAGAACGCGACACCCCCACTAAGATAATATCTGCTGCATTATAGTGGCGAGTACGCGCTCCATCGTCATTGTCCAAAGCAAAATGAACCGCATCGATACGCTCTTTGTAGGTTTCAGAGTCAACGTCGTCGTGCGCATGACCAGAGTGACCATCTGGCTCAACGCCGGTTTCTTCTGCAACGCGTCCTATTAATCCCTCATACATATCCAAGTTACAGCTGTGGGCTGAGTTAATCTTTTCGCGGATCTCTGAATTAACGATAGTATCGAACACCAGCGGCAGTGAGCCATCGCGCTGATAAGCCATATTGATTTGCTCGACTGCGTCTTCAGCACGCTCTAGGCTGTCAACGTATGGCAAAACACGCGTCTCAAAAGGCACTGAAGCAAACTGACTTAAAATAGCGCGACCCAATGTCTCAGCAGTAATCGCTGTGCCATCTGAGATGAAAAATGCCGTTCTGATGGCTTGTGAGCTGTCCAAGTTGAGTGCGTGATGGTTTTGGATAGTGGACTTAACTTGTTCAGATGGATTGCTTGAGTACATGACGTTGGCACCTTGGTTGAAAACTCAATAATGATCTTCATTTAGCTTCTAGTGATGATTTGATAGCGTTTATCTAAATTTGGCGGCTTAATTGAGTTACCTGATTAGCTATTTAAGTACTCAATGAGTGCTCTCAAACAAGATACACAGCGGCATCTGTATCGTACATTGATAGAACCATGCACATCACCTATCTATGCGCTACATTATACGCATATTAAGCCCTTAATAGAAATCAATGTTACAGGCGCACACTTAGAACCAACACGGTTTTTCACGCAATCATTACCTTCAACTGACTACTCATTAAATGTTTTTATTACTGAACCTTTTATGTAAAAACAGAAGTTGTGAGAATACTCGAATACCGTCGCTCGAATGCACTCATCTTCAAATTTCTTGACAATTATAAGCACTCAACAAGCACATACCATTACTGATACTGTTGATATTTTTTGTGCTTTCAGACAAAAAAATCTCAGCCACTTACCAAAATTTATGTGGCAATTCCTACAATTTGTGTGTTTTTAACAAGTTTTTTGGTCAAACCCCTCGAAATCCTCATAATATGGCGGTATAATTCACCGTTATAATCTTTACTAAATAACCTTATTTTCTGGAGTTATCATGGCAGCGCAATCTACAGCACTTGTAATCAATCTTGATCAGCTAGGAAAAGACGATATCGAAATGGTTGGCGGCAAGAATGCCTCTCTTGGTGAAATGATCAGCCATCTTTCTGATTTAGGCGTTAGTGTTCCAGGCGGTTTTGCCACCACTTCAAATGCATTCAATCGCTTTTTGACAGAAACAGGCTTGCTTGACAAAATCAACAATGAGCTAAAAACACTAGATGTTGATGATGTTAAAAAACTTGCAGAAACAGGTAAAAAGATCCGTACTTGGATTATTGAACAAGAGCTGCCAAAAGATCTTGAGCAAGAAGTACGTCAGTCATTTGAAACCATGAGTGGCGGTGAAGACATCGCGGTTGCTGTCCGTTCTTCTGCTACCGCTGAAGATTTGCCAGATGCCTCATTTGCAGGTCAGCAAGAAACCTTCTTGAACATTCGTGGTATTGATAACGTTCTAATCGCTATTAAAGAAGTATTTGCCTCTTTATATAACGACCGTGCCATCTCTTATCGTGTTCATAAAGGTTTTGAGCATGAAGGCGTTGCCTTGTCTGCTGCTGTACAGCGTATGGTGCGTTCAGAGACTGGTGCTGCTGGTGTTATGTTCACACTAGATACCGAAAGTGGTTTTGATCAAGTGGTATTCATCACCTCAAGCTACGGTCTAGGTGAGATGGTTGTACAGGGCGCAGTTAACCCAGATGAGTTTTATATCTCAAAACGTCTGCTAGCTGATGGTAAGCCTTCTGTTATCCGTCGTAACCTAGGTAGCAAGCACAAGAAAATGGTTTATGGTGATGAAGGCAGCACGGCTAAATCAGTGAAAACTGTCGATGTTGAAAAGCAAGAGCGTATGCAGTTCTCTTTATCTACTGAAGAGCTGACCTCACTTGCCAAACAAGCCGTAACCATTGAGCAGCATTATGGTCATGCAATGGACATCGAATGGGCAAAAGACGGCGATAGCGGTGAGATCTTTATCGTTCAAGCACGTCCTGAGACTGTTAAGAGCCGCCAAGACAGCAATGTCATGGAGCGTTATGTTATCGACACGACTGGCGCAAAAGTATTGTGTGAAGGTCGTTCAATCGGTCAGCGTATCGGTTCAGGTAAAGTGCGTATCGTTAGCAACCTAAACGAGATGGACAAAGTAGAAGAAGGCGACGTACTGGTATCAGACATGACTGATCCGGATTGGGAGCCAGTTATGAAGCGCGCTTCTGCTATCATTACTAACCGTGGTGGCCGTACGTGTCATGCGGCTATTATCGCGCGTGAGCTAGGTGTGCCAGCTATCGTTGGTTGTGGTAACGCCACTGAGTTATTGGTTGATGGTCAAGACGTGACTGCGTCTTGTGCTGAAGGTGACACTGGTTTCATTTATGAGAGCCAGATTGACTTCGAAGTACAGACCAACTCTGTTGAGTCTATGCCAGAGCTTGCATTTAAAGTGATGATGAACGTTGGTAACCCGGATCGCGCGTTCTCATTCACCCAAATGCCAAACGAAGGTATTGGTCTTGCGCGTCTAGAGTTCATCATCAACCGTATGATTGGTGTGCATCCAAAAGCGCTACTAAACATGAACAGCTTGCCACGTGAGATCTCACAAGCAATCCAAGAGCGTATTGCAGGCTATGCCTCACCAGTTGATTTCTACGTTGATAAATTGGTTGAAGGTATCTCAACCCTAGCCGTTGCCTTTATGGATCAGCCAGTTATCGTTCGTATGTCAGATTTCAAATCAAACGAATACGCTAACCTACTAGGTGGTAAGTTATACGAGCCATCAGAAGAAAATCCAATGCTTGGTTTCCGCGGTGCTAGCCGTTATGTCTCTGACAACTTCCGTGATTGCTTTGAGCTTGAGTGTAAAGCACTAAAACGTGTTCGTGATGAGATGGGTCTGACCAATGTTGAGATCATGATCCCATTTGTCCGTACCACTGACGAAGCAGCACAAGTAATTGAGCTACTTGAAAAGAATGGTCTAAAACGTGGCGAAAATGGTCTACGCGTCATTATGATGTGTGAACTACCAACCAACGCCTTACTCGCAGAAGAGTTCCTAGAGCACTTCGATGGTTTCTCTATTGGTTCTAACGATTTGACTCAGCTAACGCTTGGTCTTGATCGTGACTCAGGCATCGTCTCACATCTATTTGATGAGCGTGACCCTGCTGTTAAGAAGCTATTGACGATGGCTATAGACGCTTGCCGTAAGCAAAACAAATATGTTGGTATCTGTGGTCAGGGTCCATCAGATCATCCAGATCTAGCATTCTGGCTTATGGAGCAAGGCATCAGCTCAGTATCATTGAACCCAGATTCGGTACTAGATACTTGGTTCTTCTTAGCTGGTGAAGAAGCACAGTAAGTCACTGTGTTAAGTGATCATTGTGTTAAGTAACTATATTGACTCACTATGCTAAGTCACAGTATTAAGTTACTGGGGTAATTCACACAGTCATTAAAGATACCACTATTAGGGTCTATTTGATTTTTTCAAATAGACCCTAATATAATGTGTTAAGACATGACTAACTATGCAGGCAATTATGCAGATTTTCCTTGCTCGAAATAACGTACAAGCTGGCCCATATGATTTGGAGCAGCTGAATATTATGCTCGCCTCTGGTGAAGTACTGCTAGATGATTTGATGTGGCATGAAGGCCTGAGCCAATGGCAACGTGTAGGCAATCTCACCAACAACCAAGCAGCTTATAGACCTACTGCTAGTGGTCGTTCTGAAAACAACGATTCCATTATCAACAATGTAACCGTGTTTCCTGAAGACAATGCTAATAGCGCGAGTGGTCAAGAAGATAAGTCTGTCTCACTAGATAGATTGTACGGCAAGCCTGAACGTCCAAAAAACGTCAAGGCAGATATGACGACCAATCGTCATCAAACGCCGCATAACAATGTATCGTTGAACAAGTCCAATCTCAAAAAGACGGCCGCAGACAAAACCGTGGGTAACGTCGTGCTCGCGCCTATTATGTCGCGAGTATTGGCAACGGCATTAAATGGTTTACTGTATGTCTTAGCCATTTTGCCATTGGTCATGGCATTGACCAAATTGGATGTGGATTACACCAAGTTTCAAAATATCCAAGACATGGACGCCGCTTATCAGTATTCAATGTCGCTAATGGAAAGTCTTCCTAGTAGCACGTTAATGATGTCGCAAGTGATGGTGTTTGGACTATTTGCTTTGCAATTGTTATTTATTGCTATGCGCGGTCAATCACTAGGCAAACTGATTACTGGTATTCGAGTGGTGGATCAAACCACGCATCGACTGCCTTCATTCATCAAGCTTATTGGTACGCGTACATTATTGTTGTTCGTCATCTACAACTTGCTCTTTTCGTTTACCAGTTTTTTAGGTTTCGTGATTATCGCTATTCATTATTACATGGCATCAAGAAATCCTCAGAATATTGGCTGGCATGACAAACTTGCCAAAACCTTAGTCGTTAAAGCGGACAGTAGCCAGTTAGAAAAAAAGTCTAAAACGAAGTAAATCTTTTTTATACTCGATTATCAATACTGTCTCTACTTTTTCTTGTAATTACTATAGAAAAGCTGCGTATAATCGCGGCTTTTTTATTTAGCGAAGATTATTTATCCTCTTTTTATATTTTATTGGCAACAGCTTGGTGATTAACCTTTGTGTTAATCACCGAGTACTGTTATAATACGGCGCTTTATAAACTAAGCTTTTTTCTTATTATATTTTTAGGAATTAGGGCTTACCTTATAAATCTCCTTGCTATTAACATAGGGTTAATAGCTACTAATCCGTAAGGAGTCATAATGCGACATTACGAACTGGTGTTACTTGTACACCCAGACCAAAGCGACCAAGTGGTCGGCATGGTTGAGCGCTACATCAAGTTAGTTCAAGACAACAACGGTGTTATCCACCGTCTAGAAGATTGGGGCCGTCGTCAACTGGCTTACCCAATCAACAAGATTCACAAAGCTCATTACGTTCTTTTCAACATTGAAACTGACGGCGAGACTTTAGCTGAACTTGAAGAATTATTCCGCTATAACGACGCGATCATTCGTAGTCTAGTTATGCGCCGTGACGAAGCTGTCACTGAAGAGTCGCAGTTAGCCAAGAATGCCGATGAAAAACGCGCACGCAAAGCAACTACTCGTCGTCCAGATAATCGTGAAAACGATAATGACGACAACGACAACAGTGAAGACTAATTAAAGGAGAATACTCATGGCACGTTTCTATCGCCGTCGCAAATTCTGCCGTTTCACTGCTGAAGGCATCACTCACATCGACTATAAAGATGTTGAATTGCTAAAACAGTATATTAGTGATAATGGTAAAATCGTACCTAGCCGTATTACTGGTACATCTACTAAATATCAGCGTCAACTAGCGACTGCTATCAAGCAAGCTCGTTACTTATCGCTACTTCCATACACTGATAACCATCAAGGTTAACCGCTAACTAGGAATGACTCATGCAAATTATTTTGTTACAGCGTATCGTCAACCTTGGTAAACTCGGTGAAACTGTCGATGTAAAACCAGGTTACGGACGTAACTTTCTTATCCCTCAGGGCCGCGCTCTACCTGCTACTAAAGCTAACATTGAAAAGTTCGAAGCACGTCGTGCTGAGCTTGAAGCTGAAGAAGCAAAAGAGATCGCTGTTGCTCAAGAGCGTGCTGATGCACTAACTGACGTTAATGTTATCATGCGTGCTAAATCAGGTGACGAAGGCAAGCTATTTGGCTCTATCGGTACTCGCGATATCGCTGAAGCATTGACTAACTCAGGTCTAGAAGTTGACCGTGCTGAAATCAAGCTACCTGAAGGCACTCTACGTCAAATTGGCGAATACAATGTTGATATTCAGCTACACCATGACGTTACTGCTAGCATCTTAGTTACTATTCTTTCTGAAGATGGTAACAACGAAGATTCAGCTGATGAAGAAGCATCTGAAGAAGACTACTCTGAAGAGTAATTCTTTAGACAGTTAGATTTATTCAAAAAAACCAGCAGCCTTGTGTTGCTGGTTTTTTTATTGTGTACGGTTTTTGATTAATTGTAGACTAGTTTACTGTCGTCTTGCGCAGCGCTATTCTGATAGATCAAAATTCAATTCAATATTAGTCGGCTAAATATTAGTCGGTTATAAGTTACTTAAAAAAATACTGTCCTAACGGCGATGTTACCTATGTAATGATATAGCAACTATTTACTACAACTACCTTAAAAATGGTATACCAAACAATAAGATAGTGCCTATATAATCGTCTTTATTATCAACAGCAGGATTGATATTCTGCTGTTTTATTTACAACAGGGCGCACAAATATGAAAGACAATGAAATATACACTGATGATAAGCTTCTATGTATTCAAGGCAATGATATTTACCTAGAAGGTGAAATTTATACAGTAGGCAGAATCGTCAATGACAAGTACTTCCAACTATTGACGAGTGATAATGACGATCATTGGTATGCCACTCACGACGAACAAGGTATTCATGTGAGTTTTGATACAGCGATATCAACCACGCCAAACAAAGCGTTTTTCGATAAAATCGCGTAGTCATTTATAGTTGTTCATTGGCTCAATACCATATCGTATAAATACCGCTTACTCATACCTTGTTTTGGGCTAAAACTTTGATATGAGCATTGCGTTAGACATTATCTCTTATCAGTACAAACTGGTCACTACATGTGGCCAGTTTTTTTGTGTCTTATCCATACAACCTACCCTAATAAAATAGACTTCAATAGTGTCGATACAATGAAATGTTTTGAACAAACGTTGATTTTATTTTAGAATAGCTCAGACATGCATCAGTCTGATGCAGTAGCATTTCTAAATGTGGCATGAATAGAAAGAGCACCCTATTTCTGCTAAATGTATTTCCTAGTAGCTGCCATTTGCTATAGAATATGCCCCTTCAAAATTTCGTATCGTTATTGATGCTTATAGCCGATTTAAGATAACTCATATAAAAACCTGTGCAAATAAGATTTCTGCCGCTATGACATATAGTCTAAGCAGCTCTGATGCCGTATATGATTTATACAAGATTGACTGTATTCGTATTAATAACCCATAAAGTCCTAAACCATATTGAGACAGTGATGATTGTATTTTGGCTTGTACTGACCATTCTTTTTATTATTTTCGCTACCGCAAAACTGAAGTGGCATCCTTTTTTAGTATTGATTTTATCTGCTTTTTTGGTCGCGCTATTTTATCAAGTACCGCTCAATACTGTCGCAAAAACAATCTCTGATGGGTTTGGTGGGATTTTAGGATACATTGGTCTGGTCATTGTATTTGGTACGATTATTGGTCTAATCCTTGAAAAGACAGGCGCTGCTATCGTAATGGCAGAGTCAGTGATCAAAGTGTTGGGACCGCGCTTCCCTACGTTGACCATGTCTATCGTTGGTGCGGTGGTATCAATACCTGTGTTTTGTGACTCAGGCTATATTATCTTGAACTCTCTAAAAGAATCTCTAGCTGAGCGCTTGAACGTCTCAAGTGTGGCGATGAGTATTGCTTTGGCAACGGGTCTATATGCTACTCATACTTTCGTACCACCTACTCCAGGTCCAATCGCGGCGGCGGGGAATTTAGGACTAGAGTCCAACTTGGGTTTGGTCATCATGGTCGGTGTGGTCGTGACAGCAGTTGCAGTACTAGCTGGCTGGTGGTGGTCTAACCGCTTTCTCAATGCGACACCTGACAACATGAACGAAGCTGACGCGCCAGCAGCAGCTATGCCCGAAGGCATGAAAACTCGCGACGATTATAACCATCTACCGTCAGCAACAATGGCGTTTTTACCTATTATTGTTCCTATTATCTTGATCTGTCTGTCTTCGGTTGCTAATTTCCCAAGTGCACCATTTGGCAGTAGCATGGTAGCTGAGATTTTAATATTTATTGGTAACCCACTTACGGCACTACTAATTGGCTTATTCTTATCATTCTTCTTAATCAAATCAAGCCAAAAAACGCAAGAAATTAGCGATAGCATCTCACAAGGTTTGGTTGTTGCTGCCCCTATCCTATTAATCACTGGTGCTGGTGGCGCATTTGGTGCCATGTTAAAAGTGACACCAATTGGCGATTATTTGGGTTCAACGCTATCTGCTTTGGGCTTAGGTATCTTTATGCCATTTATCGTTTCTGCTGCCCTAAAAACCGCACAAGGCTCAACCACAGTCGCATTGGTTACGACTTCTGCTATGGTTGCCCCACTATTGAGTCAGATTGGCCTAGACAGTGAACTTGGACGTGTGTTCTGTGTGATGGCAATTGGTGCCGGTGCCATGACCATCTCACATGCCAATGACAGCTTCTTTTGGATTGTGAGCCAGTTTAGTCGCATGAGTGTGGCACAAGCGTACAAAGCTCATTCAATGGCTACTGGTATCCAAGGTGTGACTAGCATTGTGTTTATCTGGTTGTTGACGCTAGTATTTATCTAATCCTAAGATTAGCTGTTTTTACAGACGTTTATTTGGCTGTTACTAAGTAAACGTTTTAAAACATGACACCATCGCAATGATCGTGTCATTACGATATTCAAAGAGAGCCGTATGAAAATTTTGATTGCCCCTGACTCGTTTAAAGAAAGTCTAGAAGCGCTCGATGTCTGCCGTGCCATTCAGTCTGGTTTTAACCAAGTGTTTCCAGATGCTGATTACAAGCTACTGCCGATGGCAGATGGCGGCGAAGGCACCTCAGCAGTGTTGTCTTATGTATTAGGGGGTCACTGGAAAGAAGTCAAAGTACACGACCCATTGATGAGACCAATCACCGCAAAGTACTTACTGTTGCCTGACGCGACTGCGGTAATCGAAGTGGCTCAAGCGTGCGGATTGCATCTACTAACAGCTGATGAGCGTAATCCTATTATTGCGAGTAGTTATGGTGTGGGTGAGCTGATCGAAGATGCGTTAGCAGAAGGGGCCAAGCGCATCATTATCGGTCTTGGTGGTAGCGCAACCAATGATGCAGGTCTTGGTATGCTCATGGCATTAGGTGTGACATTTCATGACATCAATGATAGCTTGCTCACTCATGGTGGCGGTGCACTTGCCAGCCTACATCATATAGACAGCACCAACCTCAATGCCAAGATATTGAATACTGTATTTGAGGTCGCTTGTGATGTGACCAATCCATTATGCGGTCTGCTGGGTGCTAGCGCAGTATTTGGCCCGCAAAAAGGCGCTAACCCAGAGCAAGTCAATACCTTGGACAAGGCACTGAATCACTTTGCAACAATGTGCAATCAGCATGGCTATGAAGACTGTCAACACGTTGAAGGTGCTGGCGCTGCTGGTGGTCTTGGCTATGCGATGATGACGTTCTTCCAAGCTCAGCTAAAGTCAGGCTTTGATACAGTTGCCGAAGTGTCTCACCTGTCACAGCATATCGCAGAGGCTGATCTCGTCATCACTGGCGAAGGTAAGCTCGATGCGCAAACCGCCATGGGTAAAGTGGCAGGCGGCATCAGCCAAACCGCTAAGGTCAGCCGCACACCTGTCATCGCTATCTGCGGCAGCGTCGATGGATTAAAACCTGCTCAGACCAGTCAGTTCGATGTGGTTATGCCGAGTATCCAAAAAGTCGATACAATAGATAATGTGTTGGGCTCTGCTTATAACAATATTGAAACTACTGCTGCTAATATCGCTGCAAGTATCAAACTTGGGCAGACTTTGAGATAGACGCAATTCTTCATAGTCGCAATCTATCAATTAACCTCCTCCACTAAATGCACAGCTATTGAACTTTCGATTAACCCTTTGTTAACTGTGCATTTATCATTCTCAACATGTCTATAGCCATTTTTTTACTTCATCAATGACCGTATGCATTCTATTAGAGAGTACCTGCTGTCGTCTAACTGCCAGATATAGCGTTTCGCTAACGGCAACTGGCAGATAATGACTGTTAATCAGCTCAGGCTTTGGATAGGCAGCCACGGCATGTGCTGGCAAAACCGTAAAGCCCATTCCCCTGCTGACTGGCTCTAAGATTAACCCTATCTGATTCGAAAAGCCTTTTTTCTCAAAATCATTAATATGCTGAAATTGCTCATAATTGGCAGTCAGTAGCATGCCTGCATGATGGGCGCCATCCGGATGATCAATAAATCCGAGCTGGGTAAGCTGCTCCCAACTCGGCTCCACTGTAGTCGCAGGGGTTACTAGTATCAATGCTTCTTGCGCCATGGGCTTGCAACTAACCGTTTCATCGTCTGAGATATCCGTCATAAAGCCAATATCAATCTCGTGATTTGCCAGTGCCCGCTCTATATCAGAATTTGGAGCAAAACGGTAATCAATCACTAGTTTTGGATACTGCTGCTGTAGTGTCAAAAGCTGCGGATATAGTTTAAGTCCCACACTACCCGGTGACATTAGCCGTACCAACCCTTCATAAGGCGGGTCTTCACCGATACGTTGCTCTAAATTTGATAGACGCTGCAATATCTCGCCTGCTTCTTTATAAAGCTGTTCACCTGCATTGGTCAGTGAGAACTGCTTACCTTGTCGAATCAACAAATCCGTATCCAACTGCTCCTCTAACTTACGTATGTGCTGACTCACGCCCGACTGCGTCATGTATAAGCGCTCAGCGGTACGCGTAAAGTGCCCGACCTCAGCAAGCGTGCAAAAAGTACGTAGCCATGCGATGTTTATCATTACGTTTCATACTTATTTATATAATATTTGATAATTTTACATAATTAATCTGTATTTGTATACTGGCTCCACGTTAAAGAAAACGCATATCAAACAGGAGCACGAGCTATGAATAACGTCTATCCAAGAAGCTTTTCGCACATTGGTCTATCAGTCCCAGACCTAGATGCTGCCGTAAAATTTTATACCGAAGTGATGGGCTGGTACACCATCATGGAACCTACTGAGATTGTCGAAGATGACAGTCCGATTGGTGAGATGTGTACTGAAGTATTTGGTGCAGGTTGGGGAAGCTTTCGTATCGCTCATTTGTCTACTGGTGATCGCATCGGTGTCGAGATTTTTGAATTCAAAAATCAAGAAAACCCTGAAAATAACTTTGAATACTGGAAAACGGGCATCTTTCATTTCTGTGTTCAAGATCCAAATGTTGAAGAACTGGCTGAGCGTATGGTTGCCGCAGGTGGTAAAAAACGTATGGAAAAACCGCGCTACTACTACCCTGGCGAAAAACCGTATCGCATGATCTATATGGAAGACCCGTTCGGTAACATCGTTGAAATTTATAGCCACAGCTACGAGCTTATCTATAGCGAAGGCGCATACTAGGTTCAGTATAAATACAGATTAGTATGAACTTAACTTAGTATAGATTTAGCTTATATCTGACTGAAAAACCAATAGCGTACTCATTATCTGAGTGCGTTATTTTTTTGTGGGCTTTCTATGTCAGTCATCTATTGTATAGAATATAAGCCATGCTACTATTTGGTTAGCTATATATAAAATTATTAAACCAACCCATTATCAAGGATGATACATGACTCAATTAGGCACCACTCTAGATAGAAACGACCTTTTGGTGGTTAGAGAAGACCATAAAGAAACCGGTGTGGTCACGCTCACCTTAAACCAACCCAAACAATTCAATACCCTATCCGTAGAAGTGCTGTCTACCATGCAGATAGAGCTAGACAGTATCACATCAGATGACACGATTAGAATTGTCGTCATTCAAGCGACAGGTAAGGCATTCTGTGCGGGTCATAATCTAAAAGAGATGCGAGCACACGACGATGAAGCATTCCACCGTGCACTATTTCAACAATGCAGCCAGATGATGCTTACCATCAACCGTATGCTGCAGGTCGTCATTGCCAAAGTACAAGGTATTGCCACTGCGGCAGGATGTCAGCTGGTTGCAGCTTGTGATTTGGCCGTTGCCGCTGATGATGCGAAGTTTGCTACATCTGGCATCAACGTAGGGCTTTTCTGCTCTACGCCTGCCGTTGCCGTCAGTCGCAACCTACCTCGCAAGCAAGCGTTTGAGATGCTCATCACGGGAGAGTTTATCGATGCACATACCGCCCTACAATATGGATTGATCAATCGAGTCGCACCAGTAGATCAACTCGATCAAGCGCTACAATCATTAATATCAGCGATTACAGCCAAATCCTCAGTCGCAGTAAGAACGGGCAAAGATATGTTTTATAAGCAGCTGGGTATGACCCTCGAAGACGCTTATGATTATGCCAGTGACGTGATGACTTGTAATATGATGGCGGGCGATGTGGGCGAAGGCATTGATGCTTTTATTGAAAAGCGCCGAGCGGTATGGAAAGGGTGCTAATAGTCATATAAATAATTAAACTAATTTATTATAAAGCATAAAAAAGCCACGATATTGCTATCATGGCTTTTTTTACTGCTTGGCTAAAGGTGCTGCAAGCAGTCTTTACTCAGCAGCGATGGCAATCATCTCAACCAATAACTCAGGACGTGCCAGTGCTGATTCGCCGCAAGCGCGCGCTGGTGGCTCGATACCTTCAAACCACTCGTCATAAACTTCATTCATAGCTGCAAAATCAGCCATGTCTTTGATCCAAACCGTCACTGAAAGCAGTTTTGATTTATCACTACCCACTTCTTCTAATAGCGTTTGGATCTTTTCTAGACATGTCAATGTTTGCGCTTTGATATCGTCTTCTGCATTACCGACCTGACCACATAAGTAAACGGTCTGATTGTGGACGACGATTCTGCTCATGCGTGGGGTGCTATGTAATTTCTTTATCATGTTATCTACCTTTAATTTATTAATTTAAAATGGTGCTAAATTTGCTAGACGCGCTTTTAATTAGAAAAACGCTGTGCACTAAATGGTGCCAAATCTACCAATGCCGGCTTGTCATGAATCATCTCTTCAACTAGGCGCCCTGTCATTGGCCCTAAGGTAAAGCCTTGATGACTGTGACCAAACGCAAACCATAGTTTGTCATGCTTGTCAGCAGGTCCGATGACGGGCTTCATATCTGGCATACAAGGACGTGATCCAGCCCATGCTTCACTTTCAACGGCATCTTCTAATGGCAAGATTTTCTTAGCAAGTTTCAATACGGTTTTTAACTGACCAAAGTTCTTTGGCGCATTCATGGTCGTCATCTCAGCACCAGTCGTGATACGGATACCCTGCTGCATTGGACCCATGACAAAGCCTTTGTCCATATCAAACATACTATGATTGATGGTGTTCTTATCTGTTACTTTGAAATGCTGATGGTAGCCACGCATCGGGAATAACGGTAGGTTATATCCCAGTGGTCTGATCAAATCATTCGACCATGGACCTGCTGCAATGACTAATTTATCACTGTAGTAAGTATCTTTATCAGTGATAACTTTCCAGCCGTCAGCATCTTTGACGATTTCTTTAACGTCATTCTCTTTGATCGTACCCTGCATGTCTTGGAAGTTTTTTGCATAGGCTTTTACAAGCGAGCTTGGGTTTGATACTTGCCAAGAGTTTTTCCAATGAATCGCACCAACGAACCCTTCAAAATTGGCACTAGGCTCCATGGCCTTGAGTTCTTCAAGGTTCAGTACGTTATGCTCAACACCTTGGTTGCGCGCATCGATGGCTGATACTTGGGCTTCTTTGAACGTCTCTTCCGAGCGATGCAATTGCAACCAACCGTCACGAGTAATGAGCTCGTCAGCACCAGAGGCGCTGATCATAGTTTGGTGCTCACTGGTACAATGCTCAATCAGCGTCTGCCACTCAGATTCGATTTGTTTAACAGATGCTGGCGTAGAGTATTTCCAGTACTGTAATAGCGCTTGGTGATAACGCAAAATAGCTGGTATACGGTAGCGAATATCAGTACCTTGGTTCGGCAACACCCTGATCATCTCTGTCAGCTGACGCGGAAAAGGATGCGTATGAATGGCTTCGCGCTGAATTAATCCTGCATTGCCATACGAGGTCTCTGAACCTGGCAATTTCTTATCTAAGAGTAATACATTTGAGTTATTTTTTTGTAGATGCCACGCGATTGACGTGCCAACCATACCTGCACCGATAACGATCACTTCGTAGCGCATAACCTATCCTTTTCTTAGGGTGTTAATACAGAGTATCAAATATAAGGGTCGAACCGAATTAGGTGCTAATAGTAACGCATTGGGCTAAATATGAAACCCTTATCTGAAAAATATTTTCGTTATTAAATACTTTTGGTTATGCCTTTATTGGTAGAGTATTTTCAAAAGGAATAACGGAGGTACGGCGTGGTTATTTAGACATAAAAATGAAAAAGAATAAGCTAAAAATCAGCACAGTTTTCTGCTATAAACCTCATTTAATGTCACAAATATACTCTTCTTCTTTGTCTTATAAAAATAACGTAATTACGCAGTCTCATCAACAGTTACCACCACATTGGATCATCATTGTCTATGATAGGCGGTTTTACCGTTTCTACTGTTACCTCGTCGGCAGATAATTCCGCGATGAAGCGTGAGGCCATATCAAAGTATCCAGAGTAGCTAGAAAAATAGTTCGGCGCGGTCAGATACAGCTGAGTTTTTGCGCGGCTACAGGCCACATAAAACAGTTTACGCTCTTCTTCCAATGCTTCAAAGTCATCTAGCGAGCGATGATGCGGCGTGATGCCATCTACTAACGAGTTGACGAACACAACTGGCCACTCAAGCCCCTTAGCACTATGAATGGTTGAAATGGTGACCTTATCATTACTCTGTTCATCGTCAGAGCGCCCCATGACCGCGACCGAATCATTCGGTGGGTCGAGCGCAAGATTTTCTAAAAAACTATCAAGGCTGGTATGCTCTGTTGCTAAGTTCTTTAACACCCGAAAGTCTTCGGTACGCTCACGCCAATTGTCTTCAATCAGCTTTAACACAGGAATATAAAAATCAAGAATACGCTCAATGGCTATTTCAACCGATTCCGCTTTCTGGGCGCTGACAAGTGTATGGTATAGCGGTTGTAATTGTTCACTTTTCTTGGCAAACGGCGCTGCCAATAACGGCTCAAACGCATTGTTGTCAGCAGTGATGGCTTGTGTGAGACGAGTTGCGGTAACTGCGCCTACCCCTTTAAACAAGGTCAATATACGGTGCCACGCAATCGTATCATTCGGGTTGTAAAGTATTTTAACGAACGCCAGCACATCTTTGATATGGCGCCTTTCGATGAATTTGATACCGCCCACCACGATAAAGGGAATATTGCGCGCCATAAACTCCAACTGTACATAATTGGACTGAAAAGACGTACGGCACAACACAGCAAAATCGTTATAGTCAAACTCTGGCTTGAGCGCGATAATTTTATTAGTAATATAACTCGCTTCTTTCGTCTCATCGCTGAGTCGTCGAAATATTGGCTTGTCGCCTGCTACAGGTGCGTCAGAGTACAACTGCTTTTGATAGCCCAAGGTAATTTGCGCTGACAATGCATTGATGTAGTTTAAAACTGATGGCGTGCTGCGATAATTTTGTTCAAGCTTGATAAGTTTGGCAGCAGGATATGTCTCACCGAACAGCAAAATGTTTTCGTAGTTCGCCCCGCGAAAGGCGTAGATGCTTTGATTGTCATCACCAACGACCATTAGTGACACCGAATCAGGCTCACATATCAAATCGATCAGCTGTTTTTGAGGGATATTGGTGTCTTGGTATTCATCAACCATGACATAGCCGTACGTGCTTTGGAGTCGCTGCCTAAAGGTGTCGTTGGTTTTTAGATGACGCACCACTTGACTGATGATGTCGTCAAAATCGTACAGATGATTGGCGCGCTTATACTCATGAAAATCGATTGCTAACTGCTCGATGATAGGAATGTGTACCGCGATATCAGGGTAATTGCTTTCTATTAAGTCGCGAATATGAATGCGCCTGTTTCTAGACGTTGACATGATATTTTGCAGTGTTTTTTTACGTGGAAAAGCTTGGGTTTTGGTTTGTGCGGGATATTTTTTTTCTTTATGTACCAAGTCAATCGCATCTTCGCTATCACTGGTATCCAAAATAGTAAATCGTGGATTGATACCAAGCAGCCCAGAATACTGGCGTAGCAGCATATTGCAAAACGAATGGAACGTGCCACTCGTGATGCTGTTTAATGCCTTATCTGTTGGTAGCTTATCTTCAGCTAGCTCTTCGTTTGTTAGCCTACTTGCCAGCAAAGACTTAGCGCGATCTTTGATTTCATTCGCGGCTTTACGAGTGAATGTCAGTAGTAATATCTCTTTAGGCGATACCCCGTTTTCGAGCAAGTAACTGGTACGATAGGTCAAGGTTTTGGTTTTGCCAGAGCCTGCGCCCGCAATGACCAACACTTTACCTTCGGTGGTAGTGGCTGCCATAAGCTGATCGGGATTTAACTCGCTGGCATAGTCAACCGTTAATCCTAAATGACTATCTAACCGTTGAGCGAGAAGCTTGGTATTTTTGACATCACTGGTATGAATTAAATTTGCCTCTAGCTTTTTTATGGCCTGCTCAAGTCGAGCAAGCTTAGGCTTCATCTCAAGGAAGTTTTGCGGATATTTATAGCGCTGTGTATCAAAGATCGAGATTGTCATCGTCAGATATTGCCTTACATTTTATTTTGGTGCGAACTGATTGTTTTTTGGTCAGCTTTTTATCGCTGTGATATCAGGCTACAGAATCAGTATTAGCTGTTAAGTCAAACACCACACAAGTGCTTCATCGTCTTGTGCTTTAGGGTACTGTTTGTATCAGATAGCTTACCATACTAAAAAGTCTTGAATAACCGCGCAAAAGTAATGCTTACCACTCATATAAGCTGCCCGACTCGTTTATGGACGCTCGATGTATACGAACCTAGCCATCGAGCAAGCTGTCATTGGCAGGCAAAAACCTTAGCATATAAAGTAACAACCTCACCCCTATTCAGGTAAATTTGCTACAATGTGCCCAATTTTGATTGACTATCTGACTGCTGTTCTAAATGCCTATTTTAAATGCGCTTTGTTTCGTACAGGTGAGGTTTTAGGCTTACGCCATAATCAGTCTGATAGTCACTACATACCAACTATTTTTATTAATACATTGAGAGAATGTTATGGGTTTTAATTGCGGCATCGTCGGCCTACCAAACGTGGGTAAATCCACCTTGTTTAATGCATTAACCAAAGCGGGTATTGCCGCTGAAAACTTTCCATTTTGTACCAAAGATCCCAATACTGGTATCGTACCAGTACCTGACCCACGCCTAAAGCAACTGGCTGATATCGTCAATCCTGAGCGCGTGATGCCTACGACCATGGAGTTTGTCGATATTGCAGGGCTGGTCGCAGGCGCTTCAAAAGGTGAAGGTATGGGCAACCAGTTCCTAGCCAATATCCGTGAGACTGATGCGATTGCTCACGTCGTTCGCTGTTTTGACGATGACAACGTGGTACACGTTGATGGTCGCGTCAGCCCGATTGATGATATTGAAACCATCAATACTGAGCTGGCTTTAGCCGACTTAGAAGCCGTTGAACGCGCTATCCTTAACTTGACCAAAAAAGCCAAAGGCGGTGACAAAGACGCCAGTGCCATGCTTGATGTGTTCAAAAAGATTGAGCCATTATTAGCAGAAGGTAAAGCGGCACGTGCGGCTACTCTAGATGCTGATGAGAAAAAACTGATCAGAAGCTATGGTTTAATCACCCTAAAACCTACCATGTATATCGCAAACGTTGCTGAAGATGGTTTTGAAAACAACCCATACCTCGATGCGGTGCGCGACTATGCAACTGGTGAAGACTCTATCGTGATCGCTCTATGCAACCAAATCGAAGCTGAAATTGCTCAGCTGGACGAAGAAGATAAGAAAGACTTCTTAGCTGAGATGGATATGGAAGAGGCCGGTCTTGACCAAGTCATCCGCGGTGGTTACGACTTACTTGATATGCAGACCTACTTCACAGCTGGCGTAAAAGAAGTGCGCGCATGGACAGTAGCCATTGGCGCAACCGCACCGCAAGCAGCAGGCGTGATCCACACTGATTTTGAGCGTGGTTTTATTCGTGCCGAAGTCATCGCCTATGATGATTTCATCGAACATAATGGTGAGAAAGGCGCTGCCGCTGCTGGTAAGTCACGTCTAGAAGGCAAAACTTATATCGTGCAAGATGGCGATGTCATGCACTTTAGATTTAACGTGTAGCTTTAGATAGTTAACACTGTTTAGTCGCTAACAAGCCGATGCTGGATATTTTCCAGCATCGGCTTTATTTTATTACTTAATTGTTATAATATAACATATCTTTTTTGTGTTATTTTAGGATTATATTGTGATCAATTCTTTTACTTTTTCCAAATTCGCAAGCGCTGCTCTAGTAAGCAGTGTTATGACAGTTTCACTGTTAGGTTGCCAGCCCAAAACAGACAGTGAACCAGTAGCATCTGAAGATGTGACAGCCATAGACAGTCATGCAGAACACGATGAACATGCTCATGAAGAGCATGACCACGAAGCACATGATGATATGGAACACGATCATGAAAGTCATAGTGACATGGACACTCACGAAGGACATGATCATGCAGGTCACGACCATTCTGAGCACGCCAGCAACAGCATAACGTTCACCTGTGAGCCAGCTGCTACTATCGGTGTCTCTTATCATAATGATGTTACGCCGCAGACAGCACATCTGCTTATCGATGGTATCGAGTACGATTTGTCAGCGGCTTCTGATAGCAATGTGAATACGGATAAAGCCATCTACACCAGTGATATTGGCTTAGATAACGATCATGGTATTATCTGGCAAGTAAATGGTGACAGTGCGACATTGCTAAACAAAACATTAGACAGTAACGTGGCTATCGAAGAGGAAGACGTACTTTTTGACTGTCAGAAGTCTTAATATGGTCCGTTCAATATCTATTAGTTATAAAGGCGGCGAGTGACAGTACCATTATGAGTCAGCTAGGCAAGACTGACACTCTATTCACTGTATAAAGAATGGACTATAGCTGTACCAAGGTCGCTATTTTGCTATGCTAGAGGCTCCCTTGGTTTCGGATGTTTTAGTATGCTAAGTACCTCTCCCTCTTTGCTGTCTTCTACCGCGCAATGGTCTCATCTTCTCAACTCGCAACGTCTTGGCGCTGCCAAAAAGCCTAACGCAAATACCAGTACACGCTCTCAGTTCCATAAAGACTACGACAGGTTGGTATTTTCTCACTCATTTCGTCAGTTAAACCAAAAAACCCAAGTCCATCCTTTGACCAATCAACTGGGCATTCATACTCGCCTCACCCATTCACTTGAGGTATCCTCTATTGGGCGCTCCTTAGGCATGATGGCAGCAGAAAAACTCCATGATAAGTTGGGCAGTGGTCTACCAGCAGGCGTCTCACCATATGATGTCGGGGTAATAGTACAGGCGGCCTGTCTCGCTCATGATATTGGTAACCCACCTTTTGGCCATGCTGGAGAGTACGCCATTCGTGATTGGTTTAGACAGTCCGATCCTCAAACGATATTACAACAGCTGAGTAGCAATGAGCTATTGGACTTACTGGCTTACGAAGGCAATGCTCAAGGGTTTCGGCTCTTAGTACGCAATGAGCATCATCCTGATAAAGGCGGTATGCGTCTCACCTGCGCAACGCTAGGCGCTTTTATGAAGTATCCTTGGCTCGCCACTCACAGCAATGATACTAATGATAAAAACCACAATATACAGAAGTTTGGCTGCTTTTATAGTGAAGCTGCTCAGTTAGAGGAGCTGGCAGCGTGTTTACAGCTGCCGCGCGCCGCACAACACGATGGGTTTGCTCGTCATCCTTTAGCTTATCTATTAGAAGCGGCAGACGACATCTGCTATGCGCTAATCGATTTAGAAGATGGCATTAATCTCAATATGCTAACCTATCATGAGGTTGCCACGATATTCTATGAATTGATTGGTGAGCGTCCTGATAGCGTCAGCCTGCCCGCGCACATGTCTGTTAGGCAGAGCCTCGCATCATTGCGATCACGCGCTATGATGCGTTTGGTTAATACAGTCACCGATGCTTTTGTCGCCAACAGTGCAGCGTTGCTGGCTGGTACACTGCAAGGCAGCTTGTTTGCTCACTGTGATACTAGCGTACAAAACGGTATCTTGCAGGCCAAGCAATTAGCGCGTGAAAAGATATTCAATCACCCAAGCAAAGTCAGAATGGAGCTGATGGCCAACCAATGTCTGCATCGCCTGATGGATGCTTTTGTGCCATTGGCTTGGACAGGCTCTAAAGTAGACAGCTTATCATCGATGTCTTTTGAGCAGCAGCGTCTACTGAGCTTACTACAGCCACATTTTGACGAACATCGCCGCGTGTTATCAGACGATATTTATGACAATATATTGAATATTTTAGATTTTATTACAGGTATGAATGACCACGAGGCTTATCGATTGGCGCAAGAACTGCAGGGCCATTGGGGTACCGTGGTTTAAAAAACTAGGTACAGATCTAGTAAATTCACACGAATTGCGCATTTTGGTCGTATTTGTGCGTTGAAATGAGTATGATAAACACTTATCGGACAATTTTGAAATATTATGAGCAGTCGCGAACAAAAGAAACTTCAAACTCGGCACGCTTTTTTTAACGCCGTACTCGATCTATGTATGACAGGGCAATCTTTTAGCTCTATTAGTCTCAGGCAAGTCACCCGCGAGGTTGGCGTAGTGCCGACTGCGTTTTATCGTCATTTTGATGATATGGAGTCACTAGGGCGCGCCTTAGTCATCGAGGAGCTGGGCGGTACGCTAGCCGCACTTAGCGATAGTCTACAAATTGGACGTAAACGCAGTTTTGATCGTCAGATAGCTAAGAGTATTCAGCTGTTTTTGTATATGGTCAGCGACCAGCCTTATTACTGGCAGTTTTTGGTCAGTGAACGTTATGGCGGTTCAGAAGCGGTACGCAAAGCTATTAATGAGTTAGTAAAAAAGCACGCCCAAAGCTTAGCAGATGATTTGGCGTTACAGCCAGCGTTTACGCATATCAATGCTTATGATCGCCGTTTGCTTGCTGAGGCTGGCGTAAATATGTTCTTTTCTTGGATTATCGACTGGTTGGAGTTGACCTATACTGAAGACCACGATGATGAGATCGATCTAAATGAGATCGAAGAGAATAAGCAGTTGATGCTCCATAATTGTACTCGTCAAGCACAGATGTTGTTTTATGGTGCTTATAACTGGAAATCGAGTGAAGAGACTCGCCTGCGAGATTAATGAGTCATTCACGATGATTCACTAAAAACTCGGACGAAAAGCCCATAGTCGCTGTCCAATCACTTTGATTTCTTTGGGCGTGTCGCTATTGGTATTACTACCATCAGTACCGTTTGGGGTTTGGTTATTATTTGACTGCTGGCTGTCATTCACTGCGGTCTTGCTGATTAAAACGGTAGCAAAGCGCTGTCTACCCCGTCCATTATCAGTCACAGCATTGTCATTTGCTGTGATAAGCGCCATAAAAGCTTGACTGTCAACTGCTAGCAACGGAACTATCGCTTGACGCTGTGCATCATCTACGTCGCTCAGATTTGCCAGCTGCCATATCTCATCGACAGAGGTCAGTGCTTGCCGTGCGCGCGCGTCGACCAATCCTTGCATCTGCTGGCTGGTTGCACCATCAATCAGTGCTGCTAACAATACTGGGCTGGCAGCATTGATGTTGATAGGCACGTAATAAGGAACCGCAGTCAGATAAGGTCGCATGGTCGCTAACGCCTCAGCACTTACCCCTTGCACTTCTTGTAACTGATCAATACTGACAAAAGATTGATTAGGTAAAGCGCCATTTGTAGTGCCGCTTGGCTGCTGGGCGTATACTGTGCTTTCATCACCACCATCTTGATAGACATCGCTGTCCGCATCTTGCCAATCAAGTACCGCAATAGCAATATCTGTCTCTAGGTTTAGTTCAGTCAATAATCGTTGAAAGACTGCCAGTGCAGCCGTATTAACCGCACCGCCTTGATACAAATTATTGATATTAAAACGACCCGCCTCATCGCGCAATTCAATACTGATACCATGGTTCGCCAATGTGTAAGGCGGAATTGGCTGTGCCCAAATGTCTCGCTCACTATCGGTATCGTTAAGCTGACTATCCGCGCGAATCATCGTCACTGCCAACTGTTGACCGGCATCGATATCTTGCAATAGCTGATTTTGATCAAACAATAAGCCGCTGCGCCTAATAGCGACCTTTTGACTGGCCAACATCGCTCCTGCAACCACGGTAATACTCACGACCAATAGCAAGATCGTGAGCAGCGCCACGCCGCGCTGAGCATTCACTGTTATTGACATATATAGCCTTTATCGCTGAGCAAGCGATGCCTGTTAAATACTACCCTTTCAATTACCATTTTCTGTACTGCCATTATCTGTATTGCTGCTACCATTACTATCACTATCGTTACCATTACCCTCAGGATTGTTAGTCACGCTTGGCGTACTTTGTGGTATCGGCTGCGGAGTAAGCGCCCACTGCCACGTGATTGGCATATCTTGATACGTAAAATTAATAGAAACACCTTTTGGGAGCAGAACAGCATCGGGCTCACTACTCTCGGTATTTGCTGTCTGTCCCAAGGCAGTGTTGATATTGGTGCTACTACTATTGATATCATCACTTGGAAATTTAGGGCTTAGCTCTGGCAGATAGGCTTGCCAACGTCCTGCGCTAATATCTTCTAATAGCACGCTGTCTAAGCTGACGCTATTGCTTCCATTTTCTAGACTGGTGTACTGCCGACGTATTAAGCGCCCATCTGCAAATACATATTCGATACGCTGGACGCTCGTGCTGCTTTGATAGCGTGGGTCAGGATCAGCAAAACGTACAAAGCTGATGTGCTCACTATCTACCTTCATGAAAGGCTCAGGTACTGTTTCGCTGGTTTGCTCGCCTGCTGGACTGGTACTATCTGTACGGTTACTTGTAGGCACAGCAACACTGACGTTTAGATCGCTAAGCGCTTGATAAGGGACTACTTGTGCCATATCTTGTTGCAGCTGCAAATAAGCATACTGTAGTACAGCCAAGTTATCAGCATGGGTTTGGGCGCGTTCACGAGCGCGGTTGACACTATCAAACACTTGCCAGCCTGCGACTGCTAGCATCGCGAATATCGCCATAGCAACCATCAGCTCAAGCAGTGTAAATCCACGCTGTCGCTTCACAGACCATCTCCTGCTTGCCCGGTACTATCACCACTCGCGTTATTAAAGTCTAAGCTTGCCGTATCTTGCTCAGCATTACTTAGCATGACACTAATATCAGTGACCGAGGTACGCGTTTGTCCATCTATGATAGGTGCCACCGATATATTAACTTCTTTTAGAGCAGGTGTGATGGCATCGCCAACTGTCATCACTATTTGCCAGTCACGACCTTGAGCATTCACGGTTTGAGTACGATTGGCGGTCAGCCATGTCTCTTGGATTCGTAAGTCAGCAGCGGCATTTTGCGCCACAAAATGAGCGAGCGTACGGGTACGCAATATATCAACCGATCTTAAATACGCACTGCTGGCACGGCTGGCTGCTACTGCCACTACTGCCAAGATAGCTAAAGCAACCATCACTTCGATTAACGTAAATCCACTCTCACGTTTAGCATTGATTGCTCTCGACTTATTCATCGTTCTGGGACTGTTAGATCGTTTACTCACTATAGTCCCTGCCCTATCATCATACTACCATCAGGCATAATGGTAATCACTTCCCCTACTAGTCGCGAGTCATGGATGACTTCAATAGTAACTGGTGTCGCTTGTCCCGTACCAAACCATAATAGCTGTGGTACGGTTTGATCACTAAACCAAGGTTGTAGCGACTGCGTCTGTCCTGTACTTGTCAGATTGATAGCGTCCAAACTTTGGACTCTGATACTGACACCAGCAGGTAACTCAGGCAAGCTCACTTCTGACTCAAGATCCCAGCTCGGTGTTGGCTGCTGCTCTCCAGTGGAGCCTGACATACCGCCCAGATCTGCAGACAGCTCCATCGAGTTTTTCGACTGGCTGTCGATACTATTTGAGAAGGTACCTGATAGGGTGCCTGATACGCTATCAGCAGTTTGATAAGCGATATAGGGATTTGACAAGGTGACGATGACGGGCTCTATTTGACCTTGATTATCTGCTTGTAGACGTAAGCCCATTGGCTGCATACGCTCAGCTGATAGTAGACGAACGTAGCTCAAAGAATCGGTAAAGTGCTCATAAAAGGCGCGGTTTTTTCGGGATTCGCTACTCCCAACAGACAGACTCATCATGCCAGCAAATATAGACAGAATAACCACCACTACTACGATTTCAACCAGCGTAAAGCCAGTCTGCGTGGTCTTATATATCGATAAAGGAGATAATGAGTAACAAACAGCTGTAGGAGCACCGCTGTAGTGAGGGTTTGTAGATATCGTATCGAAGTGGGGTAAACATGAGGAACGTGAGGCTTGACTGATTAAGGCTAAAGGGCGAGTGGCCACTGAGCTGGACTGAGTCTTGACAGTGACCGGCATATCGCACCTATAGAGCCTGTAATTCGTTTATATATGTAGGATAATAGATTTTGCTTTTGTAAACACTAAAAAGAGACATTTTAATGTGCTGCCATATCGGGTATAACAACACAGAAATGACATCATTGAGGATAACCAAAATAGTAGATTATAGATTTTTTAGTAATTGGTATTGCGATGCTCTTCTGACTCAGTGTCGATCTGCTCTACTAGCTCTTGCATGTCCTCATCCATTACTTCATCATCCTCAGCGGGATAATGACTAGGCAACTCTAGCATTTGCTGAACAAATGCGTAGCGCAAGGTATCACGGCGACCCAAGTAACGCTGATAAAAACTTGAATTTAGCAGCCCTGCACCGCCTTGACCCATCGCCCAAATAGAAGACAAATAGTCACGTGTGCTCAAACTACTATGCTCGTCTTTTAAGTAGGCACTGATAATATCAATCAGGCGCTTCATACGTTGGCGGCGAATATCATATAGCTCACCAAACAAGCGATTGAGACCAGTGACTGACGCGGCAAGACGCTCTTCGATTTGATTCAGTAGCATTGCTTTTTGCGGATTAAATAACTGCTGAAAAATCATGCGGGCAACACCTGCTGATGGGCAGTCATCAATACGGTTAATATCAAACAGTTGCTCTTCATAACGAATAATAATACGTAGGTAGAGCTCATCTTTACTAGAAAAATGCTTATATAGCGTGCCTTTGGCCAAGTCTAGCTGATCTGCCAAACTGTCCAACGTAATATCACCATCGCCTGACTCAAGTAGCAATTGCTCTGCCATCGCTAAGATATTCTCTTCTCGTGCCTTGAACTGATGCTGACGACTCATAATCTCTCCTAAAACATGACAAGATTAAGCATACAACCATCATTCACAGCAGTATAGGTAGTGAGCGTCTAATGCTATACCAAAACTGCTAAAGCTCTACAACGGGGAATATGCTTATGTTTGCTGACATAGTTATCGGTAGTCATGTGGTTATATTTATTGTGATAAATACTTAGGGGGATTGAACCACAAGACTATCGAATAAATGACTGATTGGTCATAGCATAACCATTTTAGTGGTACTGTGCCAGTAAATTTTCAAAGTTTTTTGCCGTCAATGCCCCTACTTCTTCTGCACTACAACCATACATGTCTGCGATGCAGCTCGCCACGTAGGGCACATACGCAGGCTCATTGGGTCTACCGCGTTTGGGGACTGGCGCCAAGTACGGACTATCAGTTTCGATTAATATTCTATCTCTTGGCATTTGTTTAGCAGCATCCTTGATATCTTGCGCGCTCTTAAAACTCACGATACCTGAGAATGAGATATAAAAACCCAGATCCAAAGCACGCTTTGCGGTCTCCCAGTCTTCAGTAAAACAATGAATGATGCCATGCTCAGCGCCCTCACTTTTTAGGATATCTATCGTATCCTCTTTTGCATCGCGCATATGGATCACAAGCGGTTTTTTTAACTGTTGACTGGCATGAACATGGCGCGCAAGGCTGGCTTGCTGCTCTTTTTTATTTTCTGTTGACCAATAGTAGTCAAGACCCGTTTCTCCTATTGCCCATACGTGATCAGCCTTTGCGGTTTCTATCAGGCGCTCGACTGTCGCTGATTGCAAGACACCAATATCTTCACAGGGATGGATACCCACACTCATCCCTAAATTGAGTGTCTCATCGCCATAGGTACTAACAATATTTGCAATCTCATCATATTCCGCAAAATCACACATAATTGCCATCGCACGCGTCACATTGGCAGCTTTCATGGCATCAATTGCACCTGTCAGTTGACCATCATACTTGGTTAAATCTAAGCGGTTTAGGTGGCAATGTGTATCTGTAAACATAAATAATCTCGTTATTGGAAGCGTATCGGTGAAAACTATGCAATAAAAACTATGCAAATTAAAAATTCGTTAGTATCTTAATTGTTCTATCAATGATGGTTTTCAAGTAGTGGATGATTTTCGAGCGGCGTAAGTTCAAGCCAAGCAGCGTAAGTGCAGCTACGTGCAACGGAAAATAGACTTACGCGCGGCTGGGTATTTAATGAGCGTATTTTCAATTAACGTATGGTGCCTACCGTTAATGCAGCGGCACCACCCGCATGACTTCTTCTATCGTTGTCACCCCTTCGCTAATGCGTTTAGCACCTGAGAGACGCAGTGGCTGCACACCTTCACGGTACGCTTGCTGTTTGAGCACATCCAAGTTTGCATCAGCGGCGACCAGTTTTTTCAATTCATTAGATAATGGCATAATCTCGTAGAGGCCAACTCGGCCCTGATAGCCTGTATGGCGGCAGTGCTCACAGCCCTGCGCCATATAAATCTGCGCAGGTACTGCTGCACGCCATGGTTGGACCAACTCTTGCCATTGAATGGCGATTTCGCTATCTGGTGTCACGTCTACTGCTTGCTTGCAATGCGAGCATAGCGTACGTAGCAATCGCTGTGCCATAACCCCTAGTATCGTCGCTGACGTCAAAAACGGCTGGATACCGAGATCATGCAGACGAGTGAGTGAGCTTGGTGCATCGTTGGTGTGAAGCGTCGAGAGTACCAAATGTCCTGTTAGTGAAGCCTGTACGGCCATATTTGCCGTTTCGGCATCCCGAATCTCGCCCACCATAATAATGTCAGGATCCTGACGCATCAACGAGCGAATACCATCAGCAAAGTACAGATCAACTCCTGGATTGACCTGCATTTGGTTAAATGCAGGCTCTATCATCTCAATCGGATCTTCAATCGTACAGACATTGACTTGCTCAGTGGCCAGTTGCTTGAGCGTGCTATAAAGAGTCGTGGTCTTACCTGAGCCTGTCGGGCCCGTGACTAGAATAATACCATTAGGGTTCGCAGTCAGCTGATGCCAAGTCTCAAGCTGCTTGCCTGAGAGCCCGAGCTGAGCAAATGAGCGTACGAGTACTTCAGGATCAAATACCCGCATGACCAGCTTTTCACCAAAAGCAGTGGGCATGGTTGAGAGACGTAACTCAGTCTCCAATCCTTTTGGTGTACGGGTTTTTAAGCGACCATCTTGGGGTTTGCGTTTTTCTGCGACGTTGAGACGCCCCAAAATTTTGATACGTGCTGTCACTGCCACGATGATCGCAAGCGGCATCTCATACACAGTATGCAGCACGCCATCGATACGGAACCGCACTTTTCCCGTTTCACGGCGTGGCTCTAAATGGATGTCACTGGCGCGCTGCTCAAAGGCATATTGCAACAGCCAATCAACGACTCTGACAATATGCTGATCATTGGCATCAGGATTGGTATTGTCACCCAACTGCAATAACGCTTCGACGTTAGTGACATCAGCCGCGGCACGTTTGTGAACATTATTTGCCCCAGCGATCGCTTGCGTGACTTGATAGAACTCCTGACGGTAACGATTGATTTGGTCAGGACTGATATAAACCGTACGATAGCTCTTTAATTTAATCAGCTTTTCAATACTGGAGTGCCAATCGGTATAAAAAGGCTGGTCGGTACCGATGACGACCTCATCTAGAGTAACCTCTATCGGCAAAATATGCTGTGAGCGCGCGTACTCAAATGACATCAGCTGCGTGACGGCAGGCACATCAATCTTGAGCGGATCGATACGGACCAGCGACACGCCCGCTTTTGATGCTAGCCACTGATTTAACCATGCCAGCGTCAGTTTACTTTCAGCGCTCGTGTCTGCTGCATGACCATTCGGCAACCCAAACTCACTAATCGTCAGCAGTGGATGCTGCGTTTTATCACGGCGACTGGTAATCACTAGGTTGTAGCTGCGCTGATCAATGATTTTATCTGCCAATAACTCATCTAGGCACCAACGCAAATCAATCACTATCGAATAATTTTGAGCAGACATATTTTTCTTCTTCTATTATGGTTAAATGGTCCCTTATCAGATAAGGCACCAAATCATACGAGCGCTATTGCCACCACTGATGTTATTTGTAGCTGCCCTGACGCTATTAGCCCAAAGCCCACATCAACAGACTTATAACGCATCACAAATGATGCATCCACCTCTTGACGACGATAAGCTGGACGCGGGTCTTGAGCGATTAGCGCTTTGATAGCATCGATATCAGAGACTACCAGCTGGCTTTGTATCTGACGAAGTGTTGCAGCTACTGTAACATTTCTGGATGCACTGTTTATATGGCTACTTATATGGTTGCTTATATGAGTACTGCCCTCGTCACTATCGTTGATACCAGCTGGTTCTTTAGTGCTCACTAGCAGCATAAACTGCTCGTAAGCATGCTCGGTCATAATCACGTCTAGCAGCGTTGGCGCAGCGGGTGCAAACCCGCTTTGTACCTGTATGAGTGCATCGCTATAGGATACATATGGCTTTATATCAATAATTGGGGTGCCGTCTATCATATCAGCACCTTTAATGATAAGTAGTATACGACCTTGTACCACCTCTACACGCTCAAGTTTGACGACAGACAACCCCAATGCTGATGGTCGATACATACTACGACTGGCAAACACCCCTATCTTTTGGTTACCACCCAATCTTGGAGGGCGCACTTGTGCTCGAAAGTTACTATCCGCTTGATGGTTGCCGTTATATCCGGAATCTTTGTATCGATAATTATGATGAAACTGCCAACTGATCCATATATGACTAAAAGCGTCTAAACCCTCAAACGCAGCTGGCGTATCATAGGGCGCGACCATTTCTATAGCGCTGGTCAGCGCGACCAGATTTGGTTGGCGCGGTGCTCCAAACTTTTGTGAAAGCGGTGCACGGTGGTAGCCAATGATAGGCGATTGATGATAACCAACTAAAGGCATATTGCCATCAGACATAAGCCTGCTCCAGTAATAGCTGACTGTCTTTTTAGACAGTTCTATCAAATGATACAAAATTACTCACTAACGATATTCCATTTTATCATGCTAGAAGGTAACGGCTAGACGGATTTTTATTTTAAAGTTTGGTATTATGAGCAATAATTTTGATGAGAGTCTTTTTCATTTGTACTCTCTGATACTTATTTGTAAAGGCTATTAGCATCGATTATGAATGGGTATGCGAAATACAATATAGGCTATCTTCTCTTTTATAAAGACTGATAGGCCAGATTTATTATTAAACCTTCGTTACTTGCGTTTTAATAATCAGGATTTTCGATAACTATTAGAATACTGGTAGGTTTTTATATTTTTTAATCTATCATTGAAAATTTTGATTTAATACGTATTTAAACGTGACGACACCGACAGCAACTTATTAATTAACGAGGACTTTATGTCAAAACTTCGCACCGAAACGGTCACAGAGGTTCATCACTGGAATGACTCTCTATTTAGCATCAAAACCACTCGTGACGATGGCTTACGCTTTCGTAATGGCGAATTTGCGATGATTGGACTTGTTGTCGATGGCAAACCATTGCTACGTGCTTACTCGATTGCCAGTCCTAACTACGAAGATCAATTAGAGTTCTTTTCTATCAAAGTTCAAGACGGTCCATTGACGTCACGCTTACAGCACATCAAAGTGGGCGATGAGCTATTGGTCAGCAAAAAACCCACCGGCACATTGGTACTAGATGACCTATTGCCTGGTAAGCATCTATATATGCTCTCGACGGGTACTGGGCTTGCACCATTCTTAGCGTTAGCACGTGATCCTGAAGTTTATGAACGCTTTGATAAAATCATCTTAGTACATGGCGTCCGTCATGCTCATGACTTGGCTTATCGTGATATGTTCGAAAACGAGCTGCCTAATGATGAGATATTTGGTGAATGGTACCGCGAAAAATTCATCTACTACCCGACTGTTACTCGTGAAGAGTTTAAGAATCAGGGACGTGTCACAGACTTAATGAAGTCAGGTAAACTGTTTGAAGATATTGGCTTGCCACCGATGAATAAAGACGATGACCGTGTCATGTTATGTGGTAGCATGCCGTTCAATGCTGAGGTTTCAGAGATTCTAGATGGCTTTGGTCTTACTGTTTCACCACGTATGGGTGTGCAAGCTGACTATGCCGTTGAGCGTGCCTTTGTCGGTTAGATTGAGAGTAACTTAGGGAATAAAAAATTATCTAAAATAATTCTTGACGCCTGCAAATAGGCTGCTATAATACGCAGCCTATACAGTCAACACTGTAGCCAAATTCGATAATAGTTGTAATAAACATTATCTCCTAACATGCCAGTGTGATGGAATTGGTAGACATGACGGATTCAAAATCCGTTGCCTTTAAAAGCGTGTCGGTTCGAGTCCGACCACTGGTACCAATATATAGTTCTATAGCTACTTATAGAGCAGCTAAAGCCCCTGATATCAGGGGCTTTGTTGTATCTGGCGTTCCATACTGTCCCATGAATCTATCCTAATCCATGCATCTGATGTACACTACTATGTACACTGGTTTTTAAATGTACATTGGAGATGTCAGCCATGGAAGCACGCAAGCCAATCAGCTCTGACCGTAGCATCAGCAGTCATAAAGCCGATGATAAAGAATATCTGGTCTCTGTAAAAAATCATCCTATGCTTTATCTCATGGTTAGACCTAACGGCACTAAATCTTGGGTTTATCGCTACCTGTCTCCTACTCATTCAAAAAACAAACGTATATCGCTTGGCGTGTATCCAAACGTATCGTTTTCACGTGCCTGTGAAATTTGGCGTGAATATGAAGAGCTATTAAGCCGTAGCATTGACCCCAAAAACCATCGTGAAGAATTGAAGAAAAGTCTTGTTAGTAAAACTAAAAATTCTTTTAATCATTTTTCTTGGGAGTATTTTGAAGGACTAGAGAAGACTCAAAAAGGTAATACGTTAATTCGTAAAAGAGGCCGTTTAGAGCTTATATGCTCCTATATTGGTAATGAACCTATTAGTGAAATTGGCTCACCTAGAATGCTCGAAGTGTTACTAGACATCCAAGCTAACTCATTAAATAAAGTTGGCAAACCCACGGATAAGGCTGAACGCTGTGCAGGCATCGCTAGTGACGTATTTATCTATGCTGGAGCTCGTGGATTCTGTAGCAGCAATCCTGCGGCGCTTATTAAGAGTCAATTAGCTAAGTCTAGCTATGGTCATCGTCCTGCTATCACTAATCCTAAAGATTTGGGCAAACTACTGCGAGCTGTTGAAACCATAGAAGGCGATCCGAACACTATTAACTCCCTTAGGCTATTGGCATTACTATTCGTACGTAACGGTGATCTACGCCGTATGAGATGGGCTGATATTGATCTAGAGGCTAGTAGGTGGCAATTAAAGCCATTAAAAGGCCAAGGTAAGGTAAACATGGTTAAGGATATGGTGGTTCCCCTACCTGATCAAGCTGTAGCTATACTACGTGAACAGCAAAAGATTAATGGTCATACCGAATATGTCTTTTTTAGCAAAACGGCAAAAAAGCACCAGATTATCTCTGAAAATACAGCAAACAAACGCCTTAAGGATTTAGGCTATCAAAACATACATTGTGCTCATGGCTTTCGAGCGACAGCAAAGACACTCTTACAAGAGCAGTTAAAGTATCCGCTTGTGCTTGTAGAGATGGCATTGGGTCATACCACTAAAGATCCTAATGGAAGCGCTTACGGTCGATTTGAGTACATTGATGATCGTAGCGATATGATGCAGAAGTGGGCTGACTATTTAGATGCACTCAGAGAAGGAAGAGATACGGCTGAGTTTAGAGCGGATGCACAAACCAAAGCTGACTCTACCGCGCAACTGCAAGCGTTAGTCGATCAGCTTGGAGAGGATAAGGTTTTAGAACTGTTGAAAAACAAAGGTTAAGATACTGCTTTCTAAGTAAATTGAGTCATATACTATTTACTAAAAAACGTTTAACAATCACTCTCAAAAGGCTCAATCAGTAATACATTTAAAGGTCTGCGCAGATATCCATGTTTATTTTGACGAAATCACTCCAACCTATTTGATCAGTTAAATAAGTTTTATAGTAGTCTCCTACTCTACAGATTAAAGGCCTTTCACTATAGCTATTGCACAGATTACTCACCTCATTAAAATACTGACATACTCCATCATCGCGATCTAAGTAGATAGTTAACTTGCTTAAGTTAATACGGTGACAGCATTTGCCACACGAGGCGAAATATAAGGCACTGGTGCACAAGATTTATGAGCAGTGTATTGCAGCTTGATATGTTCGCTGCTATAGCTCGAAAAGACTACTAGGATCGCCATAACCGTCAGATATAATGTATTGCCTCATCAACGGCAACACCATATTGATTGGCTAAGTCCTTGGCGAACTCATTAACCAACATGATCCGTTCACGTCCTGATAACTTATGAGGCAAATTAACGACAATCTCTCTAGCAGTTCTGCTGTTCTTTCTTGTTTCGGTGGCTTCCGCTAAGTTCCAAAGCTCATCACGCTTAATTTCTAAATCGTTTGGGGTATGAAGTCAAGTAGATACTACACCGCTTCTTTTGGTGTAGTCGTGTTCTTTGCCTGTGCGTTCATCTTTGATAGCAATACCGGCACGATAAGCAATAGACGCAGTGGCGGTTCTTCCGCTACTGCGCGATACTGGCTTAGTCGATAGGTGATAAATCGCCATACTTACTCAACAGAGGTATGTTTTAACTTGATGGCATCAAGGTCAATCGAATTATTGGTATCTAATGCTTTTCCTAGTTCTTGAAAAATCTTGTCAGCGACATCTTTCTCGCTAACTCTAAGCTGTAAAAAAATTCTGTTTCCTTGAGCTGGATGAATATTAATATCGTGGCAGGTAGCTGAGGTTGAATCTAGTTCAACTTGAGCAATATTATTTATGCTAATGTATTTATTCTCAAATTTTAAAAAAGCAGCCATTAGAAAATCCTTTATTTTATCTTTTAGGGGTCAAGGGGATTACCCCCTCTGCGAATTATGAAATCTATCTAACTATAACAAAGTGAAATGTTAGCATAGTTTTTGTAAGTTTATACTTATCCAAAAAACTGGAAGGTAAATAAAAAATACCTGTACTTAAAATATATTCGGTGGTTACTTTAGGTTTTAATAAGGTTGCTATAATAAATTAGAACTCGGAACTTATCCATAAGGAGTGTAGCCAATACAGTGTGCCGTACTTCTTTGGTTTTCAATACCTAACTCTGAACAAATGATGTCATACATGTCTGGAGAAAAACCGCCTCTGCGAAACCATGTTCTTCCTTCTTTACTCATTTCCACTGTCCCAGATATCTTTCCATAAACACCTTCAAGATTATTTTTTACAATAAAATTAGATATTTCTATTATCGTTGTGAAATTACTATAGTAAGCATTTTCTAAGAGATTATTTAACATTTCGGTAACTTCAGGTTCAAAACAATATTTGTGAGTGAGTGTTAACAATGTGAAATTTTTCATGTTTTTACTAAAATGCCTATAGAAATGTAAATTTATTAAACCTTAAAAAATCTAATATTTGGAGAACAGTCTAAGTCCAATATTAAATATTAAGGATCTTGAGTAGAAAAGAAACACTGGATGAAGCTAATCGTTTACAAAAGTAGATTTAAAAACAGCTAAATGGTCAGAAATTTGTGCTTGGTAGTATGATAATGAAAATAGCTGATAAAGATCCTAGCCGTATTACTCAACTTTTAGCTGATACTGATGAATATGTGAATATGAAAGCTGATATTAGCTATTTATAGGGCTTTGAAAGAAAATTGGGTATAATGTGCCAGGAAATGGTAATCAGAATGGTATGAGCAAAAATAGAGCTGTTTACGATACTAATTAATCATCGTCATCGTCGTAGTAATCATTGTAAGCTTTAGAAGCTTTAGAAGCTTTAGAAGCTTCTACATTACCGCTTCCACCATGGTTGCTGTTGGTCCATATTGTTCTGTATAAGACCTATACCGAAACATATATCACATTCTCTTGTAAACATAAATTCGCCTCATTAAATTAAATACAAAAATATGATGTTACTACTCAATTTGTGAATTTTCAAGAAACTGAACCGCCCCGACTATATCGGAGGTTGATTTACTTGAGTCAGGCAGCCATGCCTGACATGATGAAGTTGTCATAACTCTGCTTTACAAACTCAGAGAGGTCATACCAAATTACGTCTGAGTACAACTAAACCACCCTACTTTTCTTAAAGTTCTCAGCCTGCTCAAATATCTCTTTGTAGACCTCTTTGGAATCTACAGGTGGATAGCCCCATTCATCGAGCAATACCATCAAATCAAACTGTAGCTCAGCTTTGATGTCATCACGCTTGTTCCAGTCAGTGTATTTAGCCTTCTCATCGATGAGCTTTTTCACTTCTTTAGACAGCTCAATCAGCTTGTCCTCTGGATAAGTGAAATCGTACTTATGCGCCAATGATAGCAGAATGTCATAAAACGCTTTTTCTTCAAAGTCGATACCCATCTCACTAAATGATGCCATCTCTTCACGCAGCTCGTGATACAGCTTGATGATCTCATCAGAGAAATCACCAATGACCTCAGCGCGCAGTATGTCTTGCTCGTCACGGTCATTATACTTCTCGACCAAAGCATTCATCTTCTTACTAAAATCAACGCCCTTCACCTTATTGGTCTTTTTAAGCTCACCAATGGCTTTTGCGAGCAGCTGTTGTAGTAGCTCTAGCTTGGTACTTGGCTGCTTGATTACTTCAAGCTTGGCTAAGTAGTCTTCATCGAAGATATCAATCTCACCGTCGGTATTATCGCCGAGCTTAAAGATCTCTTCTACGCCATCACTCATCAGCGCATCTTTCACTAGATCACGTACCTTTTGGTTCATCTGTTCAACGTCAGGTGCGCCGCCAGTGGTTATTTTAAAGATGATGGTACGAATGGCTAGGTAGTAATGAATCTTGTCTTTGTGAGTCTTGGTGAGTGCTTCACTACCTACGCAAATATCATAGGCAGACTTAAGACGTTTAGCTAAATCCATAAAGCGCTTTTCTAGCTTTTTAGATTGTAGCGCAAAGTCAGCTGCTGCATTTAAGCAATTGAGCTGCTCTAATGGCGTGCCGTTAAAGTAAAGGCTAGAGTCAAACTTATGATAGACGGTATCCAGTAGGTTTAAATGGTCTTTGACCACCACGACTGACTTTTGGATATCGTCTAGGTTTTGAACCTGACCACCAGTGTAATGCGAGAGCGCTAGATTCATCTGCTTTTTGATGCCGATGTAATCAACGACTAAGCCGCTTTCCTTGCCTTCAAATTTACGATTGACCCGTGATATGGTCTGAATCAAGCTATGCTTTTGTAGGGGTTTATCAATGTAGATGGTATCAAGAAAGGGTACATCAAAGCCTGTAAGCCACATATCAACAACGATGGCGATCTTAAAGTTAGATTTGCCGTTTTTAAACTGACGGTCGAGCTCTTTACGATAGTCTTTATTACCGAGATTGTCCCACATGCCTTTTGCGTCGTCTTTGTTACGAGTCATGATCATTTTGACGCGCTCCATGGGCATGACATTTTTCTTATCACTCTCTGATAAGGTTGAGCCTTCCTCACACGCTCTTACTTCATTCCATTCAGGACGCAGGTCAATGATGTCTTTATAGAGCTGATAAGCAGCTTCACGGCTGCTACAGACAAACATCGCCTTACCTTTTTGCGTCGTGCCCTCTTCTACTCGCGCCTCATAATGCTGAACAAAGTCTTCAGCAATGGCTCTGATGCGGTCAGGATCACCAAGAATGGTGGACATACTCGCCATGGCTTTCTTGCTTTTCTCTATCTGGTACTCATTGGTGCCAGCGTCCGCACTTTCTTTATAGTATTTTTCGACTTCATCAAGCTGCTTGCTATCGAGTAGCACTTTGGCCGCACGGCCTTCATAGACGATACGTACCGTGATTTCATCGAATACCGATTCAATCATGGTATAGCTATCAATGACTGGACCGAAGACATCAAGGGTGGCATCAATCGGTGTACCCGTGAAGCCCACGTAAGTAGCATTGGGCAATGAGTCATGCAAGTATTTAGCAAAGCCGTAAGTCTTTTTCACCCCATTTTCAGTGACGGTGATCTTTTGCTGGAGGTTGATTTGGCTACGGTGCGCTTCATCTGAGATACAGATAACGTTGGTACGCTCGGTCAGTAGTGCTAGGTCTTCGGTGAACTTATGAATGGTGGTCAAGAACACACCGCCACTTCTGCGACCTTTTAACTGTTCGCGTAGATGCGCTCGACTTTCAACACTGATGATATTGTCATCGCCGATATAGGTCTTAGCATTGGTAAAGGTTTCAGACAGCTGACCGTCTAAATCGGTGCGATCAGTGATTAAGATAATGGTTGGACTGCCAAGCTCAACATCGCGCATCAGCAGACGTGCTAGAAACAGCATGGTAAAGCTCTTACCACAGCCAGTCGCGCCAAAGTACGTACCACCCTTTCCATCTCGAACGCCGTCACGTAAAGCATCGCTCTCATCAAACTTGCCGTTTGCATCAAGCACTTTCATATGACGTTTAATATTGTCAAACAGTTTGGTAGCAGCATAATACTGCGGATAGCGACAAACGATCTTCTCTTCCTTGCTTGATTTATCAGGCACATAGATAAAATTGCGAATGACATCAACCAAACGTGCTTTATCAAATAATCCTCTAATCATGGTTAGTAAGGAATGGATGCCGTCTTTCTCTAGCTTCTCATCGCCCGTCACTTTGCGCCAAGAGTAGTAGAACTCATACGGGGCAAAGAACGAACCCATTTTTGAGTTAACCCCATCACTGATGACACATAGGGCATTGTATTTAAACAGCTCTGGAATATCGCGCTTATAGCGAGTGGTCAGCTGGGTGTAGGCATCAAACATAGTAGCATCTTCACGGATGCTGCTCTTAAACTCAAGCACCACCAGTGGTAAGCCATTGATATAAAGAATGCCATCAGGAATACGCAGCTCAAAGCCTTGTATCTCCATCTGATTGACGATGCGAAAGCGATTGTTATCGAGTACTTCATAATCAATGAGCTGGATGTATAGGTCTTTTTGAGTATAGTCCTCACGCTTCAAGAAAAACCCATCAGCGACAAATTTCATGATGGCTTTGTTGGTGTCGTATAAATCAGATGCAGGAAGATATTCAAGCTTATGAATGATGGACTCAATCTCATACTCTGTGATCAAGTCTGCTTTATAGCGAGTAGCTAGAAACTGTCGAAGATCAGCCTTGATCAGTACATCGTCAGGGTTGCGGTCGAGTGCTTCGCCTAGCGTATGTGGATAGCCCTCGGCCGATAGCAATTCGATAATGGCTTGTTCAAGTCTGTCTTCAGTGAATTTCAACTATAAGTCCTTTTTTAGATAAATAGAGCGTTCTGCATTAGTATTATTAATTGGTGCATGTAATGTGAACCCTATAAAGCTGAGAAGCTGGATGTCGTCTCATAAACTTTTTTTACTGGATTAAACTTCATAACGAAGCTTTTATTAATAAAGTCAGGACGCTCAGGATCATCAGGAGCTATGCCTCTATAAGTCAACTTAATTGGATAGTACTTAGCCTTTGCAGGCATTACCTCAACAACCCCTTCATAACTATAGTAAAAAGGTGAGCCCTCTTCTTCCTGACCGCTATTATCCGAACCAGCATCACCTAATGCGTAAGTATTAATAAAGTCATTCTCAGGTAGGTGTAGTACTGCCCATGAACTATCCGTGTAACCTTGACGCATGTATCCACTCTTGAAAATGCTACCTACTAGGTTTTCACCTAAAGACTCTGAAGTAGCTCGAATATCATTATTTTGAAGATCCATTGAACTGTAGATACTTGAAAACTCTATGCTCTCAGATGTTCTGCTTACTAGTTGAAACTGTCCATTATTCAGCTTTTTAAAGCTGAATAAATCTGCCTTTGAACCGCAAGGAAAACAGTATTCCAACGAGTCATCATGAATGAGCACTTTTTCAATGGTCACTAAATAACGTTGCTCACCATCTGTATTGTCATAAAGCTCTATAGGGCGCATTAACGCTACTGTTCTGTATGCTGTGCTATCAGCACGACCTAAGCCAATATTTGGTAACGAGTCAATATATGTGTCATCTGCAACAGTAGGAACCATCTGACCATTATAAAACTGACGCATTACTTCTTTAAAGCTCAAGTCTTTGATTTTAACCTGAGCCATTTGACTGGCAGAGAAAGCAGGAGCGGCAGCCATTGCAGGAGTTACTGATAAAGCACCTAAACTAAGCGCCAAACTAAGCAAAAGCTTTTTCATCTTGAACTCCATTAATGATTATATTTTTGGGATAAACATGTACTATCAAAAGCTATACAGCTTCATCCACCAGTTCAGCCGCATCAGAAATACGCAACTCGCCTGACATCAGCTTAGGTAAAAGGGTGTCACGGAGTTTGGCGAGGGAGTTTATATTTTCAATTCTGCTAGTAATCTGATTATATAAATCTTTTACATCTCGGCTATAAGCATCGATAATCTTTCGACTAGGAACTAAAATTGGAATTCCCCGAAAATTTGTCTTACTTATCTCAGCAAATGTTGTTCCGCCTGCTCTTTGTTTGATTTCGTCCATAGCTGAATCTGCCCATTGGATGGCAAATTCGGGAGTTAAGATTTTTTCACACTTTAAAGCTATATATCCCTGATTAATGGCAACAGGTACTTTCGCTAAAGCTAAATAGCCCACTGGCGCTCTTGATGACATCAACACGGTATCAATAGGTAGTAATCCAGAACTAATTTTGTTCAAACCTAATTCAGTTATTTTTCTATCAGTATTCAATAAAATTTTCGATTGATTTCCTGAAAGGTCTTTTGGCGTAGTCCAACTGATATCTCCATTTTCCCAAAAATCAGAGTTCTTCGTACTAGGAGTCCCTCCTCCTACAGTATTAAACTCTGTACCAACATTGCTAACAGCCCAACCCTTCGGAATCCAACCCATTTCCTCAGTAAACTCAAACGCATCAGGGAATAAACCCTGAATATCTGAGTTGTCTTTTTTCTCAATGCCTTTACGCTGCTCAGCACGTTCGATAAATTCATCAGGAATGGCATTACCAGCTGCGAGCGCGTTATCAATCACGGGATCAAAATCTACAAACCAACTCTTAAACAATGCTTGCGCCATCGCCTCAAGCGTTTCGTTCATTTGGCGGTTAAGCTCAATTTTATCATCCAAAGAACCAAGAATATGAGCAATGGCTTTTTGTTCTGGGAGTGGTGGTGTTGGAATTTGGAAAGCCTTAATATTCGGCATCCTAATGTTGCTGACTGTAGTTCCTGTTCCCTCATTCCAACTAATTTGATGTTGTAGATATGGACTTTGTAATGCAAATAATAGAAAAGTCGAATCCATTATTTCTTTTTTGACTCTCAATAGAACCATTCTCTGACCAAGGCAGCAACGTAGCCCTTCTGGAATTTGACACACCTCTCCCATTGGCGCTTCACGAGTTAGAACTAAATCACCTGATTCTGGTATAGCTCTTTTGACTCTAGCTTGATAGCCTTCTTCGTTAGTAAAGCTAGGCGAAGATAAATCCAACCTACCATTTTTTATATTATTACTACGAAGAACAGCAACACCTTCGTCCATCCACTTAGGTGTTGAATGAGGACAATCAATAATCAGCTCTGTTACTTCATCAAGACGCATTTCTTCCCAATCATTCACCATAACCCAAACCCTCCAAGTTCTGGCGAATGGTGGCATCTAGCTTTTGCGACTCTTGCATCTGTGCATATAGCGTTTGACTGAGTTCTAACATCTTAGTCTCAAATGGGATGCCGTCATCTTCGATAGCAGCAGCACCGACATAACGCCCAGGCGTCAGCACATAGTCATTGGCTTTGATATCGTCTAGGCTTGCTGATTTACAGTAGCCTGCCTCATCGCTATAGGCTTCATAGCCGCCTGCTTCCTTCTCACCGCGCCATGCATGATATGTCTTAGCAATCGCCTCAATATCATCAGTAGAGAACTCTTTATGCGTCCTATCAATCATCGCACCGATATTACGGGCGTCGATGAATAGCGTCTCACCGCTACGATTACGTAAGCCGCGAGCTTGGCTATCAGCGGACTTGGCGGCTTTGTCTTTACTGATGAACCATAAGCACACCGGAATCTGCGTGGTATAAAACAGCTGACCCGGTAGCGCAATCATACAATCGACCAGATCGTTTTTGATGATTTGCTCGCGTATCTCACCTTCGCCGCTAGTAGTGGTAGACATCGAGCCGTTCGCCAGTACGAAACCTGCTGTACCGTGCTCAGAGAGCTTAGATATCATGTGCAATATCCATGCATAGTTGGCATTGCCCGTCGGCGGTGTCGGATAGCCTGCCCAGCGTGGGTCATCGACCAGCTCATCAGGTGCGCGCCAATCCTTTTGGTTAAAAGGTGGGTTTGCCATGATGAAGTCGGCTTTTAGGTCTTCGTGCTGATCTTTAAAGAAGGTATCGGCTGCCACATCACCCAAGTTGCTAGAGATACCACGAATGGCAAGGTTCATCTTAGCGAGCTTGTAGGTCGTGCTGGTGTACTCTTGCCCATAGATAGACACATCTTTGGTATTGCCGTGGTGACTCTCGATAAACTTGATGGACTGGACGAACATACCGCCGGAGCCACAACACGGATCATAGATTTTGCCTTGATATGGCTCAACCATTTCTGCAATCAGGTTGACCACAGACTTAGGCGTATAAAACTCACCACCGCCTTTACCCTCAGTCGCAGCAAACTTACCTAAGAAATACTCATACACGCGCCCGACGGTGTCTTCTTCTGGATTACCAATAGTATCAATGTTATTGACCACATCAATCAAGGCGGCAAGCTTACTGGCCGTTAAGCCCAAACGCGAGAAGTAATTGTCAGGCAATGCGCCTTTTAATGATTGGTTGGTTTTCTCAATCGTGCTCAGCGCTGTATCGATTTTAAGCGCGATGTCTTCTTGCTTGGCATTCTGCTGAATAAAGCGCCAACGGCTCTCCTCTGGCAAATAGAACACATTATCTTTGGTATAGGCTTGCACCATATCGATATGCTTTTCATAGCCTGTATCGATCAGCTTTTGGCGCTGCTGCTCAAAAGTATCACTGATGAACTTTAAGAAAATCAGGCTAAGGACGATGTGCTTATATTCTGATGATTCGACGCTACCGCGTAGCTTGTTGGCGGCATCCCAAAGGGCTTCTTCAAAATTGCTATTGTCTGTTTTATCTTTTTTGCTTACCGGTGTTTTAGCCATGTTTTTTGATTCTCTATGTTCTGATAGCTAACCATGCAATGAATGCATGATTAGTCGTACAAGAAAGTGATTTGTTTTGTGGTAACAATTTTAGCGAGATTGTGCTTTTAAGCAAGCTTATCTATCCACTCATTTTGGAAGGAACTGCTATTTCGTACTCAATATAGATCATAAACAATGGTTAATTTTTATTTTGCTGGACTCAGAATTTATATAGACCTAAGCAAATTATTCTACGAACGACAACGGTGATGTTCCTGTCGAATATTAAAAGGTGTTTTTGATAAATAGAAGTTTATTAAATTGTTTTACAAGTCAACTAATGTTAGCATTAATTTCTAAATGTTACTACTATGTAAATCTGCATAAATTCATGACATTGGTAAAAATTATACTTTGTAAATATAGCAGCTAAGCATTTCAGTCTAAGCGTTAGCTATTCGTATTGCTTTATCGTCTTTTAATATTATTAGAAATTCAGGAGAGATTCTTTGAAAAAGCTTTTACCTTGGTTGGCAGGCTTGTTGGTTATGTTTGCGATTTATCTCTATGCTTCACCATATATAGCTTTGTATAACATCAAAAATGCTGCTGAACAGAAAGACGCAGACAAGCTGTCAGGGTATATTGACTTCCCTAGCGTTAAGCAGAGCATAAAAGATCAAGTCAAAGCCGCTATGGTTGAAGAGCTTGCTGCAAGTGATGAGCAAGATGGTTTTGAGGCTTTAGGAACGATGTTGGCCGCTGCCATGATAGACCCAATCGTCGATGGTGTGGTCACACCTGATGGTGTTGCATTAATGCTTCAGGGGCAAGAGTTAGACTTTGGCTTAGATGACAAGACAACTAAAGATAAACCCAAAGTCAAAGATACAGATATTGATTATAAAGCAGGCTACTTGTCATTTAATCGATTCAAAGTTCAGATCATTGATGCTGATGACACGGATGAGTCATTAGATGTAATCATGCATAGAGACGGTCTTAGCTGGAAAGTCACAAGGATTTCTTTCTCGTTAGACTTAACAGATAAAAATTCTAACAAGAACGTTGAAGCATCATCTGACGTCGATTTAGGCTGGATTGATGAAGAGGTTGCTAGTGAAACCTATGACGATATGTTCCAAGATCTAAGTGAGCAGCTGGATGCTGACATGACATCCATATCAGATGAAAGTGAAACTACTTATGATACTTCGAATAACGACTACTACAATAATGAAGCCGGTGCTTACGCTGTAGAAACGACCGAACTACTGACACCAACGCAAGCAGCGCACATTGACTACCTTGTAGACAACAATATTGAAGTACCACAAGACATGATAGATTTGTTGAATGATTTTACCCTTGGTGATGGCACAGATGCTGATTTGCGTAAATTCGTGATTGAACGTTCAGGTTATGATGACGGATATGATCCATTAACCGATTGTCGTAACCCAGATCTGACAGAAGCACAGTATATGAGTAGCTGTACTTGATAGGTAGCTAGTCGTTCTGAAAAAAAGCCACCTTAGCATTTTGCAAGGTGGCTTTTTTATGGATAGAGGGTTGTGAGCGGTTATACGGTTTTTGGGAAATTTTCACTGTTCCCTATTTAATAAAACGTATTCATCACAACTAGGCTCATATCCATTGTCACAAGACTTGCTATACCACTCTTGCGATTTAACATTATCTTGCTCCACACCTCTGCCTTCGAAGTACATCAAGCCAAGACTATTCTGTGCCTCGGCTATGCCTTGATTTGCAGCTTTTAGATACCATTCGGCTGCTTTTTTATCATTGAGCTCAACACCTTTACCCGTTTCGTACATGTCACCAATATTGTTTTGAGCTCCAGCATATCCTTGATCAGCAGCTTTTCTTAACCATTTCAGTGTCTCTGCATAATCCTGACTCACTCCTTGACCCTCATAGTACATTGCAGCTAAATTGTACTGAGCCAATGCAAAACCTTGATCAGCTGACTTCCGATACCATCCAACTGCTTTATAATAATCTTGAGGAATATCTTCGCCATTCTGATAAAGAGTTCCAAGATTATATTGAATTTCAGCATTACCTTGTTTAGCAGCCTTTTCATACCACTCAATGGCCTTAGCATAATTTTGACGTACGCCAGTTCCATTACTATACATCTCTCCAAGTGCATATTGAGAAAATACTCTACCTCTATCAGCAGCTTCTTTAGTCTTTTCAAATGCTTTAACATCATCTTGACTAATACCATCTCCAGTAAGGTACATGTGGCCAAGAGTCGCTTGCGTGGTCGCTATACCTTTATTCATTAACATACTTACGATACCAAGATCGGCAGTAGCTGGTATGGCTAACCCACACGATAATCCCACTAGCATCACTTTACAAATTAATGTTCTATTGAATTTTTGCATGATAATTATTCTTTCTCATCCAGTTTTTGATTAGTATCCCAGCCTGCTTGATCACTTTGATCACTTAAAAATAATTCATGCTATGACTTTAATAATGAAATCGGTACTGTACTAATAACAGCGTTGGTGCTATCTCAACTATTCTATGTCTCACCTGTCAAATATCTTGGCACACCCAAAAAGTAACCCTTCATCGTCATCCGATCAAAGCTATACACATGAGCATGCGGCGCTTCCCTACAGCGTCCTACCAATGGCTGTTTTTGATCTGGCTTGCCATTAGCTAGCTCTATCAATCCTGAGCAAATTGGACAAGTTGCAGTGAACTCTGTGACTCTCGCTACATTCAGCCTATCTTTATCCCAATACATCTCAATATCCGCATTAACGACATTAATATTTGCAAAGAACATAGGCGCTTTAATAACACGATAATAAGGTAGTCTATATAACGGCACAAAGAAATATCGCCAGTTAAGATAAGCCAGAGGAATAAATGCCACAAAAAGTATGGCTTGCCAAAGCTTAAAATTTGGCAAATCGCTTAGTAATAAAATGACGAGTAACGAAAATATAGCAATAAAGATATCTACCAAAAAACTTAGCATCAGCAAGATCATTAGCAAAACGCCTCGAAAGCTTAAGATCTTTAGCTCACCCTTTTTGAAGAAAAGCCGAGTGAATAAAGATGGCTTAATCTCAGAAGCCGCTTTGCGCTCATAAGTAATACCACTTAAATCCTCATCAGACTCAAAGACAGCAGATTCAGCTATTCGCTCTTCATCTACTTCCTTGTTTTCAATAGCTTTAATGCTCATCCATATTAGGGTTCTGTTCTTGGCACCACCCTCTGATACAGATGAAATAACTTCTGGTAAATAACCTATATCCTTAAAAGCCTGTTTACAGTCTGGTTGTGAGTTAATGAATTTTTCTAACTCTACATTTAATCTATCCGTTTTTATCTTATTTTTAGCAACTTGACTGCTCACAGTATTTTTATTCACGCCCCTCGCTTTGGCATAGATATCTTGTCTTGATAACTTATTAGGTTCAAACGCTTCATCCGAATACTTTATTTTGTTGAGCTGTGCTTCGACTATTATTCTGAGGCAATGATCATAAAAAGTATTTCTTGGAAAATTAAGAAATTGTTTTTCGAGCTCTTCAAAGACACCTAAGTGTATGTTTTTCATAGTTAAATACCGATTAAAATCCTATTACGCCCCCAATAGCAGTCTGTTTTAGAGGCAGAATTCTTCTCATAATTACCTCACTCCTAACCAACTAACAAGAGGATGGTAACTATGACTATGTCAATAGCTGTTAATGAGCAAAAGCAAATCGTCAATGTTAAGCAAGTCGAGCGAGGGCTGGCTTGTATGTGTTTTTGCTTTGAATGCGCGGAGCCTGTAGTGGCTCGTAAAGGTGAAAAGAATGAGCACCATTTTGCACACCTAAACAATAAGGAAAGCTGCACTATTCATCCTGAAAGTATCCTACACAAGTTTGCTAAACAAGTCATTATGCAAGAGAGGTATTTAACACTGCCATCACTACCTGATGACGAAAATAGCGAGGATAAAACTTGGCAGTTTGACCACCTTATCGAGGAGCAATCTGTAGGCTGTATTCGACCGGATATAGTCGCAACGGTCGATGATGAAATGATGTTTATTGAAGTTGCCGTGACTTCTTTCATCGATACTGATAAAGCCGATTTTATTAAGCAGTTAGGTATTAAGACTGTTGAGATCGATTTGAGAGAGATCATGACACAAGGTATTGAGGTACCGAGTGAGGAAGCCAAAGATTATATTCTAGACTGTGTCAGTAATAAGCAGTGGATATTCCCAGCACCGAAATCGCTCACAATGCCAGTAGTCCCTACACCATTACCTGAGCCTCTTTATAACTGTCAGAGCAGCACTACTGACGAGAGTAGCAACGGAAGCTTTGATAAAGGCTATACCATCTATCGCTTTACCATCAAACACGCTTGGGTAGATGTCAGGGTCTTTAATTCAGGCATGGTGTCTATTAAGTGTGTGACCTACAACCATGATGTTATTGAGATACTCAAGCAATGGCGTAACGAAGGCGGTGGTCAATACAATCAAAAATATAAGTCATGGAATTACTTTAAGCCGTTTTCAGATACTGTCTTTCAACGACTGCAAGAAATGGATATGGCCCCTACTGCTTAAATATGACCCTACTTGATACTACGGAGAATAAAACTATGACGCTCAATACTATGCTGCTAATTATAATCTTGCTAATGATTGCACTCCTTGTATGGACTATACAGCGAATACAATTGCAAAATAAAGCTCTACTAGAGAGCGAACGGAATATTGCGCAAATTAAGAACGATATGCTTGAAAAAGAAGCAGGCTTTCAACAGCGATTAGATAAAGACATTAAAGAGGCACAAAAGCGTTCAAACAACATGCAGCGTAACGTCCTAAAAGGTCAAATTGGTGAACAGTTCACGCCCTTTATTACTGATTTTCCTTACAACCCTTCAGACTGCCGATTTATGGGGGAACCGATTGACTATGTCATCTTCCAAAATTTACACGAATGCGCTGATGGCAATGTTCCGATTGAAGACGTACATCTCATTATTGCAGAAGTTAAAACAGGAAATGCAAGACTTAACCAAAGACAGAAAATTATTAAGCAAGTAATCGAAAATGGGCAGGTTAGCTTTAAGGAGCTTAGAATAAGACACTGTGAGGATACAGAAGATATGCGTGTTCAGGTAAGCATATAACCAGTTTTATCTACTCGCTTTCACTCTTAAACAGCCTACCTACCTTTTCAATCAAAACACTAAAAAACATTACTTATTGACAAATTTAAGACTATTTAATCGTCTCTAGAGATGGGTTTAAGCCATTGTTTTATATAGTTTTATTAATAAATAATAGTTTAAAAATAGTCTTTTTTTATAAAAAGACTATTTTTTCAATATTCGTAATAATAAATATTATCTTATAGAAATTTGCTAAATAATCATTATAAATAAAACTACTTAATACTTCTCCCTTCATAAAAGCTTGGCAAACGACAATTAGCAGCTCACATGGTCGATAGATACCTGAAATAACAGAATCATTTATCAGTGATGAGGCTCTGAAAAGAGCAGCTAAAAAGCTATCTTGTCAGTTTGATATAGACATTGATAAGATTGACACAAAAAAAAGCGATAATGGCAATGAGGGCTAGCATCAAAAAGTGCTGCTGCCCTTTAACGTCAACAAGGTTAGAGATAGATCGTTTGAATTATAATAATCGTCAGTTTCTGCTAGAAGAACTCATGCAACTCGATGAACAAAGAGCAAAAGTCGCTAATAGCTATAGCAACGCTTTGATAACAACAGGGGCCAGTCTTTGTGGAAATCGGGGTTTACATTTCATCTGTTAGTTCTTGTGGAATATCTTTGCCTTTAATTTCGTCATTATGCCTACGATTGTCAGACATACTTTCTAACCTGAAGTGTTGAGAGTAGCTATTATCTTGATGCACTACGGCTATTTTGACGTGAATGACACAGTTAAAAACATAAAGCCTAACTGATTACGTTAGGCTTTATGATAAAAATTATCGAGCGTTAATCCTCATTTTCATCGGTCAAGTACCACTCCATAAACTCATAGAAGCTATCCCAATGCGGTAATGTACCGTCCGTTAGTTGCTGTAGCTGTCCCATCTGAAAATCCCATACGCTATCATCTTCTGTATTGTAAAAATAACCGCCTTCACCTTCGCCTGTACTAAATAAAATGTAATTCTTAGGTACATCCCAATAGTCATGTGAGCTATGCTGAAAAAACTGTAGAACCAAACTTGGTAAACTAACGACTCAATGAGGAGTTTATCATGACTAAGAAAATCAGAACCTATAGTGCAGCATTCAAAGCTGAAGCCGTTAAAAAGATAGCAGATAATAAGGGCAATGTTTCAGCGACTGCAAAGCAGCTTGGCATCGCCATGCAGACATTATCTAACTGGCAAAACAAAGCTGATAAAGGCCAGCTTATTGGTACTAAAGAATATGATCCTGAGCTCATGGCTATACTAGAAGAGAATAAACGTCTTAAACGTGATCTCAAAGTTGCTCAGGAAGAGAGAGATATTCTAAAAAAGGCCACGGCGTACTTCGCGAAGCACAGTTGATGAGGTACGTCTTTATCAAGGATAACCAGAAAATATTTAGCATCACTTGTATGTGTCACGTATTAGATGTCAAGCCATCAAGCTATTATAACTGGATAAATCGTGGTGTTAGTAATCAGCAGATCCACCGCAACCAGTGTGAGCTGCTGGTTCGCGTGGCTCATGATGAAACTAAGCAGCGCTATGGCTGTGAGCGATTGCATGCTCATCTTGCAGAGCAAGGCCATCATATCAGTCAATACATGGTAAGACGCATTAAAGAAGAATACGGCATTGTTTGCCGTCGTCACAAGCGTTTTAAAGTTACCACCAACTCAAACCATAACAAGTTTATTTATCCAAACCTGCTCGATCAAAAATTTGATACCAGTCGTCCTAACGAAGCTTGGGTTAGTGACATCACTTACATATGGACAGATGAGGGTTGGCTATACTTAGCAGGTGTTAAAGACCTCTACACTAAAGAGCTGGTCGGCTATGCTATCCACAAGCGTATGACAGCAGATTTAGTTTGCCGTGCACTCAATATGGCCATCAAGAACAAACGACCCAACCAACGGCTGATTGTGCATTCTGATAGAGGCAGTCAGTACTGTAGTTATGACTATCATAAGATCATTAAGAAGCATAAATTTAAGGGTTCAATGTCCAGACGTGGTAATTGCTTTGATAATGCTCCGATAGAGAGTTTCTGGGGCATATTGAAAAATGAGTTAGTGTATCATCAGGATTATAAAATGAGATTCGAAGCTATCAATGACATCATTAAATATATTGAGCTTGAGTATAACCAGACTAGAATCCAAAAGGGTTTGGGCTATAAAACGCCAAGACAGGTGTGGTTTGATTTTTATCGTCAAGCTGCGTAACTAAAATCTCCCAAGTCAATGTCTACAGATTTGACAGCATAGGTCAATGTGCCATTTTAGCTGAGAAACCCTGAGGTGGCATAGGATCAACTATTTCATCAGCACCCGAACGACTATTCAAAAATCTTAAAAAATATTTTGTATATAATTTAAAAAAACCACTGTCCTTTTTAACACCATATTCTAAAAGAATATTTTCTGTACTTTCTTTCTTTTCAGTTTTTTTTTGCATTAGACATGCAGCATGATTTTTTTCAGATAACAACTTTTCCACTGTATTGAATGAACTCACATTAATCTCCTTGCAGTTGGTTTAAACGATCTTTCCAATAGGTTTCTTTATCAGTCTTAAATTTTGGTCTATCGACTGGATAATCTGGATGCTGCTGAGGTGAATATGGATGCACCGCTTGCCTACCATTTTGATCATTACGCCCTAAATGAGTTGATTTAGAAGTTTCAAATAAAGCACCGCGCCCATCTTGACGTGAATGATGAAGCTGAACTTGCTCATATCGACCATTCTTAAATACGGAAGGTGACCTACCTTGTTTCATTAAATCAGCATTTGTAGTTAAATTATCACCATCAGCCTGTAGTGGTTTAGCATTTAAATCAATTTCTTGCTGAGGGTTTTACCTTTAGGACACTAACCACACTTGCCACACCTTCAATGCGTACGCTTGAGGCACTATTACTCGCGGCAAATAGACTTTGAACATTTTGGGCATTGTCGACAAGGCTGTTTAATGATCAGGTGAGGCAATCTTATTAAATATATTTAAGATGCTAAGCATTATTTTTAAAAAGTAAAAAAGCAATAATACTTAATTTGTATTATTGCCTTTTAAGATCGTTTCTAAGAGTATCTATTGATACTTTTTACTAGCTTCCAATGCTCGTTCGATAAAATCTTGTTTGATATAAGGTACAAATCCCATAGAGTCTGAATTTTGAAAATGCTCAAGATAGTCAGTCAATTGTGTAGATTTCCCACTGATGGCCAAGGCGGATAAATGATGTAAAGGAAGATTTCCTTTAGAATCAGTTGGCAACTTACAGTATTCTTTCAACCCTGCTTCAATATCTTGCTCCTGTGCCCACACTTCAATTTCGTTGAGATATTTTTCGATAACTTCTCTAGTTGGATTTTTAGTGTAGATAGATTGTTCCTTATTCCTGACGATACCAGAATGTACTATTCTTCTAGGTTTTTTATTCTCAAAAATGTATTTAACTAAAACACTAAAATCTTTAGTACTCACACTTGGCATCATGATTATTTGATATTCGTTTGGTAATCTTTTTATACCAGGTATGACTTGAATTTGTCTGTCTGGCAATTGCTTATAGGCACAGTCATCAATACCTTTTTTTATCGTCCAGCCATTGTCTAATAAAACATTACATAGCTCTATTTTAGTCATTTTTTAATCCTTCGAATTGTATTATTTCTATAGGAATACCATTAGGATAACCCTGTTCTTTGAGTGATAAACCTGGTGTTAGCCCAAAATTATCTGCTACATCGCCACGTGGAATAGCATCACCATTTCTAATCTGTGGATAAATCTCACTTTGGCGGATAGACAAATCGGCATTGCCAGTTTTTACTTCAAATAGTACTATTTTACCGTCTGGTCCTCTGCCAATTATATCAGGTCTACAGAGCCCTTCTTTCCCACAATCATAACCAAAACTTGCCTCTTTATCACTGACAGTATAGCCTCTAGCTTCCAGCTCAGATTTGTATTCTGTAACTTTAGCATCATGGTGAAGTTTTTGCGCACCGATATTACTATTATTTTCATAAGGTGAGGCAGCGGTTCGTTGCACGCCATTATCATCAATATAATAGTAACCACCGCTATCTCTTTGATAGATCTCATTACCATTATCATCACGTTTACCCGTGCTGGTTGCTCTTCCTTTGCCTGGACCTGTGATACTACCACCAGAGTTATTGGTATATGCGCCTTCTTTAGCATCACCGATAGCCAATATCGCGCCACCAGTTTCAGCGGCACCGATGCCATTTTTAGTGCCATCAGGTCTTCCTGTTATCGTAGTTGCACCGCCCATGTCAAGATTACCTACTATGGTAGCGGGCTTCGGGGTCACATCGATATTCACTTTTCCAAGCTGACCCAAACCCTCTTTGGTGAGTTTTACCCCACGACCAGCCGCACTACCCATCATAGCATCAGCACCCAGCTCTCCAACTATTTGAGCATCTTTATAAGTGACGTCATATGGTAGCGCTTGCTGTCTCTTCAACTTACGGTAGTTCCACTCGGTCAGAGCACCTTCTTGTAATTGCCCAGCTTTATCTACCGCACTATCCCAAGTACCACTTGGATCATTGACCACGTTGCTTGTCGCACCTTTTACTGTCTCGACAATATTTTTGCTTACCGTTATCGCATCATTAAGATGGTCTTTGGCAGATTTATTCGCTTCTGCTTTGATCGTTTCAACGTTATTATCAACCGCCTTATTTGCACCTGATATCAGACCTGCTATATTGGCGACATTGTTTGCACCATATATCATGGCAGCTTCTTTGGCACTAATATCTGTACCAAACTTCATATTTGCTGACTGATCATACAAGTCCGTAGTTTGTTCATCTGCATAAGCCGTATTCATAAATAAAGTTTGATTGTTAAAATCTTCCTTCGTAGCAGTAAAACCGTTAGCAGCAGTATCTACATAATAGACTGCTCGTTGTTTTTCAAAGTCTAATACGTTACTTTTATTAGCAGTGACAACAATATTATCTAGAGTGACATGAGGTAGATTGGGATCAGATGCTCCAATTGTAGGTTGATCTGCTTCAGGTATAGGTTGATTAGCTAAAGATATCTGATTTGATAAATCATAAACTGAAATATTACGCGTTTGATTCGTCAAATAGTTATAAGCCTGTTGATAAGTCTGTATTTCTTTATCGTCAATATAGTTTTCAATGCTGCTCTGCCATCCTACGTCAATATTGTACAAAGCACCTCTGGTCAGCCGTTTTTCTGCTTCTGTTATAGAAATGCCCTTATCTTGAGCATAGTCCTGCGCCAGTTGTTTAATCAGTGCTGCTTCTTCAGGATGCAGTTGTCTATTATTCGCATCGACATTGACAGCCGTCACCGTACTTGATGTGTTTAGCCCAGCAGCAACTCCCGCTCCTGCCAATGCCAGACTGGTAATACCTTTAGTTGCATTACTAGCAGTATCCGTATCCATACCTTGAGCAATGAGCGCATCTCTCATTTTAGCTTCAACATTACTGATAGTAGGCGCAGCAGCCGCAACGCCGCCTGTAGTTAGAACGCCTTCAATACTCCCTGTACCAAGTCCACCTAGCACTAGAGCATGGGTAGCAACTCGATATTTACCGCCTTCTTTCCAATTCTGGTAACCTGTTTCATTTTCCTTAAGTTGTTGTTCCGCAAGTCGTAATTGGTCACTGATATAAACTATTTTTTCAGGGTCTTTGGTCGCTTCCAAATCTTCTCTAAGCATATTAACGGCTTTCTGAGCAGTTTCGTAAGCCTCCATCTTTTTCTCTGCAAACTCAGCCACTGCCTTTGGCGCTTCCTTACCAAACTCCTGCGTAATCTGCGTCTGCGCCCCCAGCTCCTCATTCACTCGACTGGCATCAAAGCTATTCTCTAGGACACCTGCATACTCAGCACGGTTGTCCGTGGTGATGTCTTTATTACCTGCAATACCTGTGATACCTGCTCGAGTCACACTGCTGTCACTGTCGCTATCGCTGCCATAACCTAGGCCGTTCATACTGGCTTGCGGTTTATTATCGGTACTACCGATGCTCACACCCACTTGGATGGCATCACCATCATAGCTCGTGGTGTTCTCAATCTCTGTGGTCTCAATGCCGCCAAGACTCGTATAGCTATTGCGCCCAGCCGCAACCGCCGCATCAGTGGTGGTAATCGCGCCACCTATCAGCGTCGTTTTTCCCTTAGCAGCAAGATCAAAGCCACCATCGCCTGTGAAAAGGCCTGACTGCTCACCAACCCCTTTATAGTCTGCATTTAAGTCAGTCTTACTACCATTGACCGAGAGACTGGAGCCTGCACCTTTTAGATCAAGGTCAGCACTAAAGCCCATGTTCTTTTGCTTGCTGGCGTAGGTGGCGGTGTCTTAGTTTTAGATACGAAAAAAGCTACGATAATTAATGTATCGTAGCTTTTTTTGATTTAAATCGTTTTAGGATTGTGAGCCCTACCTCGCCTGTAGTAAAACAATACTATACAAATGATTAATAACTAAATATTCATTAAATCTTCAATGTCTTCACAATCACCTGAAACTTCAATAACATACCAATTTACAGCAATTAAAAAGCTCAAGTCACTGTTTGATAAAAAGTACTCAATGCCGAAAGATTCTTCCATCAACTCACCGACTCTTTGCACATTTTCAACTTCCAAAACTAAATTTCTATCAACTCCTTCTTGGTCAAAAAACAGGTAACCTTTTTGCTTTTTTATTGCTAAAGTATATGTAAACTCATTCTCTTCTAGAGAAATAACTTTACTATTATCTGATATTGCTAAATGACCACTCGTTCTTAAAGGATCAAACTTTTTAAAAATTTTAGAGATTAATTTTTCAGCTTCTACTCCCTTGATAATTGAATAATTGAGACCTATTTTATCTGCATTCGATTTTAATTCATTTATAATATACATTACCTTTATCTCCTTGTCGTTGGAATATGATCTACAAATATATGCCCTCTAACTCTATCTGAACCTTTACCAGGAGTCTGATATCCTATATGTGGCTGGTGAGGTCCTTCACCTAACTGACCGTTACCTTTTACATTATTAAATTTAGGTATATCTATATTGACATTAGCACCATTAGGACCTACATATTCAGTAGGGATTGTTTTTCCATTGATATCTTTACCCCATTTTGAAACTTTAAAACTTGTTCTAGGAATGCCAGTTTTTTGAAAGGCTAGATTTAAAGCATCTCTATAATTTGAAGAAGTTCCTCTTAAATCAAAATCTTTTTTAGGATTGAACTTCCAATTACTTCCAGTCAATCCTTTTCCTACTACAGTTGCTTTACCAATACGCGAAGCACCTATACCTACTGCGCCTTGAGCTATTACTCCAAGAATACCATCTTCTCTATACGCCGCATCACCTTGCCATCTTAAACTTTGATTTGCAAACTGATCGTTGTTAAATGTTACCCCTGAACGTAAGCTTCCGTTTCCAAGGCCACCTAGATTCTCTATCTGAGAATACAATTTAGGATCAAAAAGTGTATCGCCATTATATCGCTCGCTTCCAGCATAGTAGTTTTTAATATGCTGCCCACATCTTTGATAGCTGTAATTTGTCTCGCAATCATTAGTAAACGCAGCTTGCTGCTTTTTATCAAGGTTCTTATAATACGTATTAATCTCATCTATACGTCTTCCGTTTCCTTTCGCTTTTTTCAAGTCATTAATCCATTGTTGCAGTTGGATATGATTCAAATAATTATTGTGCGTCTGATTCACACTACTCGCCGTACTTGCCGTGTCTCCGCCAACAATACTACCAACACCAGCTGACAACCCTAGAAGTAGAGCACTTTTAGTTGTTTCATCAACGCCTTGTTTCTCTAAATACGCATCTACTGCTGGAATTGATACTGCCGTCGTTCCACTAGCTAAGGCACCGTCTACACTTCCTGTGGCAATAGCGCCAACTAGCGTATGCAAACCAACCCGATAAGCGCCACCTTCTGCCCATTTTTCTGCTTCTTCTAAATCACCATCAAGTATAAGCTGTGTTTGTATATTTCCAGAAAACTCAGCCACTGCCTTTGGCGCTTCCTTGCCAAACTCCTGCGTAATCTGCGTCTGCGCGCAAGCTCCTCATTCACTCGACCAGCATTAAAGCTATTCTCAAGCGCACCTGCATACTCGGCGCGGTTGTCTGTCGTGATGTCTTGGCTACCTGCAATACCTGTAATACCAGCGCGCGTCACACTGCTGTCACTGTCGCTATCTGTGCCATAGCCTAGACCGTTTAGATTGGCTTGGGGTTTGCCTGTTGTATCGCCGAGACTGAGTCCTGCTTGTAGCGCAGCATCAGTCGTGGTAATCGCCCCGCCTATAAGTGTAGTTTTACCGCCAGCAGTAAGATCAATACCACCATCGCCTGTAAAGATGCCTGGCTGCTCACCGACTGCTTGATAGTCTGCATTTAGATTGGTTTTGCCACCATTGACCGATAGACTAGAGCCTGCGCCACCACCTGCGATGTCAATATCAGCACTAAAGCCAATGTTCTTTTGTTTGCTATCGTAGGTGGCGGTGTCTTAGTTTTAGATACGAAAAAAGCTACGATATATTGAGTATCGTAGCTTTCAATTACTATTCAGAACTTTAGATCATCACTTTAAAAAAGTTTGATTTATCTCTTCTCCTGTGATGAGCTCATCAGTTTCTTCATAGTCTTCAGGTTTGTCATAATCATATTCAATTTCAAACTTACCATCAGGATACAAGGTAAAAGTTAAACCCCATATTCGGTCGCCTGTTAACTTTAACATATAATCTCTAATAAATATTGCAGCGTCCAGTCCTTCCCATATAGCATCTGAATTATTTTCAAACCCTGCTGTATCTGTTTTATTACCTTTAAAAATTAAGAAATGGTCAGCAGTTGCCATTTTAAAGTAAATATTAAAATCAACCTTGATAAGATCCCAAGGCCGTTCATTTGCAAAAGCTAAACCATACTTTCCAAGATATTCGTAAGCTTGGTCAATTGAGTCCATGTCTTATACTCACATTTATTGATTGAATTTGAAAGGTGTTACTTTACCATCGACGTTTACTGTGACATTGAATTCATTAGGCCTTCCTGAATTAGAACTAGGATATTTTAGATCAACTTTAATTGAAACATTCTTACCAGCCTCAAGTTCTCTTCTTGCAAAGTTCTCCATAGCTTTCCAATCGCCTCTATTTAATGTTCTTGCCTGAGGTACCATATTTATTCTATCACCTGCACCGCCTAGAGAACTAGCAATTAAATGTCCACCATCGTCACCAGTAGCATTTTCTGCTTTACCTGCATTTCTTTGCTGGTTTTTGTTTCTATCCATTTTATTAAGAGATAATTCACCTTCTACTTTATTGACACGTCCTTTACTATCAGTTAAATATTTATGTCCGTTTGAAAGTCTATACTGCTTATTAGGTTGAAAGCTAGGCTGATTAATTTGACGATCCCAATTGTTTTTAGAACCAGCTTGAACATCAATGATAGGTTTAACTTTCTCACCATTTTCAACTTTCCTGATAAGCTGAGTGCCAGACACCTCAGTCGCTAAACCACTTTTTTTGATATCTTTTTCTACTAAGTCTTTGGCCTTCATTACATCTTCAAGACTTCCAGATGCTTTTGCTTCTTTATAAGCAAGCTTAGCACCATCACCTATTACTGGTATTATTGCAGCAGACGCGAAAACATAATCTAAAGCGGATTTTGCTTCATTTAAACCCTTAATATCACCAAAGACAGGTAAGAAGTCCGTTCCAATCAAAATATATTTTTGGTTCTTGTTTAAGAGTTTGCCAATAGGCCCATTGTTCATCTCCCACGTTTCTTTCATGAGCTCAGCTTTCGACTGACCATAAGTCTGAGGCCCACCGTCATTATTCTCAGCTGCAACCTTACTCGTCTCCGCTGCATTGGCTGCATCACTTGCATTACCTGTTGTTGCACCAATACCAGCACCCAAAGCACTAACAATACTACTAATCGTATCCTTTTGTTCAGCCGTTAGCTTATCGGTGTCTTTTTCGTACAGCAGCTGAGACAATAACGGTGCAGCGGCTTCTCCTGTACCAGCAGATACACTGCCAGTAAGTACATCATTTCCTGTAGCATAGCTGACGGCTGCCCCTAGTAAGGTATGAGCTAAAATATGACCTGCTTGCTGTCCATCAGTGAGTTTATTATCTTGATTAGCTTCAAGCTCTTTATAATACTGTCCAACTTTAAAAGACACCGCTGGACTGACAGCCTTAGCCACATAACCCGTCGCGCCATTACTGTTTGGTCCATATATTGCACCTGCGACGGCATCAAATAGCAGACCTTGGTTTACAAGCTTATCTGCCGCATCAAACTTTTCTCGTGCTGTCTCATAGTCTCCAGCATTGCTTGCTTCTTCTGCCTCATCTCTTAACTTCTTCTCTTTGGCGTTAATCTCAGTCTTAATCTTACGACGCTCTTGATCAAAGGCTTGGGTTATCTGCGTCTGCGCCCCAAGCTCCTCATTGATTTTCTCTGCATCAAAGCTATTCTCAAGGATGCCTGCATACTCGGCAAGGTTGTCTGTCGTAATATCTTGACTGCCTGCAATGCCTGTAATACCAGCGCGCGTCACACTGTTGTCACTGTCGCTATCGCTGCCATAACCTAAGCCATTCATACTGGCTTGCGGTTTATTATCGGTTTGACCGATGCTGAGTCCTGCTTGAATAGCATCACCGTCATAGCTGATTGTGTTATTAATATCTTGCGTGTCTATACCGTCTGCACTGGTGTAACGGTTACGTCCAGCATCACGAGCGGCTTTGGTGGTGGTGATTGCACCGCCTATGAGCGTGGTTTTACCGCCAGCAGTGAGATCAAGACCACCATCGCCAGTAAAGATGCCTGACTGCTCACCGACTGCTTGATAGTCTGCATTAAGGTTCGTCTTGCCACCATTGACCGATAGGCTAGAGCCTGCGCCACCGCCTGCTATGTCGATATCAGCACTAAAGCCCATGTTCTTTTGTTTGCTGTCGTAGGTGGCGGTGTCTTGTAATGATTCGATATTGACATCACCACCAATTTTGCCTTGGGCGCGATTTGTATTAATGACCCCGCCTTTGATGTTGACGTCATTACCGATGTCAAAGGTGGTGGTGCCACCAACGTTAATTTGGCTGTTGGCATAGGTGGTGCTATCACTGTTGGCATAGCCTTTAGCACGGCTGGCACTAGCAGTGATACCTGCACTAGTGTTTTGACCAAAGCTGGCATAACCCCCTATGGCGGTACTTGAGCTTTTGTTATTACTACGGGTATTACTGTTTTGCGCGACACCATTGACGTTTAAGTCATTGTCTGCTTGGAATAAGGCATCATTGCTGACGGTTAGACTACTGCCATTGATGTTGATATTGCTGTCTGACCCTGCCCCTGTAGCGATCAAGGCAAGATTGTTAGTATCAATACTTGAACCTTGACTCTTCTCCGTATAGCTGCTGCTGTTCGATTGGCTCTTTTGACTACCGATGGTGGCTTGTATGCGGGTGTTGCCCACTCCATTTTGAATACTACCAAGTGTTTCCTGTGCTTGCTCTGCAAGTGCTTGTGCTTTTAAAAGGCCGCTGATCGCTGCTATACCTTTCATACGTGTACTGCCTGTATTACCAGCAGCCTCTTCTAGATCTCTAATAGCGTTGACATTATCCACTAAACTATTAGAAACAGAAACAGTCAGACCCGTCTGCTTAAACTTTTGCTCGCTTTGACTGGTAGTGACATTCATATTATTATCAATATTGATGTCTTGCGCGCGTACCACTGCATTACCACGATTGGCATCTTTGATATCTTTACCAGTGTCAGCGCCCATACCTGCGATAAGATTGCTACCGGTCTGTTGATAGGTGCGCCCCGCGTCAATGATGACGTTACCGTCAATGGTGCCAACATTGCTACTTGCATATTGGGTCTCGGTTTTAGTATTGCTATCATCGGTTTGCTGCTTGCCGATGGTGAAGCCTGTGCTACCTTCGCTACCAAATATTCCTTTTTTCTTCTCTTGATTAGAGCTATTTTCGCTAAAAGTATTTTTTGCAGCCAATATACTGACATCACGACCAGCACTTAATTGGGTTCCGCTATCACTAAGCGCATTGGCTCCCGTCAAACTGATATCTCGTCCAGCTTGAATAGAGACAGTATCACCTTCAATGTTACTAAAGTTAGTCACTTCTCTACTTTTAGCACCACTCTCTTTAATAGTGCTACGAGATAACTGCCCACTAACTTTATAGCTAGATTTGGCATTTACGCTCTCAGAAGAAAGGCTATTCTCTATCTTGACATCTTGACCTGCTGAGATTCCTACAGGTCCTTCGTCACTTTTGACATTGCTACCTCTAATACTAATATCATTATCGGCTATTGCAGTGATACTACCTTTGGCAGTAACATTGCTACCCACTTCATTACTGACTTTTACAGTACGCTGATTGTCCTCGTCTACATATAAAGATTCGCTAAAGCCAGTCGTTAGGGTCCCTAGATTGATATCTTTACCCGCATACAGAACTGTATTACCTTGCTCAGTAGCATTGTCTATATTGACCGCTTTTAGGTTAATATCTTGTCCAGCAGTAGCTTGTAGTCGCCCTTTTAGTTCGTCATCGACATAAAATCCTGCAATACGATCAAGATTGATTCGTTTGCCATTGTTACTTTCTTGAGTGGTAGACTCAATATTAATATCATTGCCAGCAGTGGCGAATAAGGCATTATTGACTCTGACTTCTCCACCTACGTTATCAATATCTTCCACAGCATTGAGATTGACGATATCACTAGTCAGTAGACCTGAGATATTATCAATGTTATTTGCACTGATATTCATAACATCACGACCCATTACGACTCCCGAGACATTTTTGAAGTCTCCAGATAGGTTGACGTTGAATCCTTCTCCTGCAGATATAAGTGACCCGTTAGCTCTTAACTGTAGCCCCTCAGGACGCAAGTACACTTTCGGTACTAGGGCGGTGACTGATTTACCATCATCTAGGGTGACCGTCTCTTCAACTAACCATACAATATCACTGGTCAATTGTGCGACTTGGGCCGCTGATAAAGCTATCCCTGGTCGAATACTGTAGCCCTCAGCAAAGGTTAAACCGTTGTCCATGAGCATTTGATATTGGGTTTGATCATCTTGATTATTGTCTAAGAAATAGTTACCAGTTAGATGATGGATTTGATCGCGAATGAGTGCTTGCTCATAAAACCCATCTCCAAGCCTTTTTTGGGTAACGGTAGGATCAAGCTGTAGGCGATCTAGCATATAATCAGATGACAGCCACTTATTATAATTATTAAAGGCAGGATCTACTTCCACCAAATAGTTAGCATTGCTATCAGGATTGATACCGAACAAACTACTAGTAGGTAAAAGTGGACCATTATTCTGCACAGAAACAGTATCTTGGTTTTGATTATCGATAGCTTGCTGACGCCCGCTATAACTTTCTAGAGTCGCTTTATTAATATCGACAGCTATATTATCGGTATTTTTTGCTGCTTTGACGTCTGGTGACTGAGTATTACCGTCGACATTTTCAACGCGTTTTGACTCTAAGTTGTTGATAATATTTTTTTGGATAATCCGATTGTCTTGGACCGCCTCTGCGTCACTATTACTGATCGTTGTCTGCTCAATATCCTGCTGTGCAATGTCTACATTTGCATTTTTGATAAAGGTAGTGGTATCTAAATCGAAAGTGGTTTTGAGAGAATCGCTATAATCATCAGTATCTTTACGCGATTCCCATTTACTGTCTCCAAATGTCCCGTTGTTGTCTCTGGTAATTCTATATTGCAGTTGCGTGCCATTTCTCTCAAGTACGCGCTCACCTTCTGTACTGATATTCTTTACAGAGTTGCCATTAGTACTATTTACCGAACCACCAACGATAATTTCACTGTCAATATTGGTCAAATTATCTGAAAATATTAAATTTCCGCCAATAGTGATACTACCCGGGTCAGAGCTAAGAACTGCCGTCTCAGAAGTCGTTTCTTTAAATCTTTTACTGACATGCTTAGTTATTTGCTTACCATCGGGCAACTCAATACCCCATTTTGCATCAAACTCTTCAGTATAATCAATCTCACCAAACCACTCAAAAAATTCCGACGTATTGTCGTTATATTGAGTAGCTTTAGGATCATCATCGTTCCAAGTACGCCACAACCTAATTTCATCAGCAGCATATTCTTTACTCTCTAGTGATTCACTAAAGACCACTTTGGTATTTGGATCCTGCGTTACTTTGGTTGTCGTAGTGAGATATCTATTTTCATTATTGATGTCTGTCACATTTAAAGAAGCATCACCGATTACTTTGATGTCAGCAGAAGCATTGGTTAAAAGAGTAGCACTGCCAATAGTATTACCCGCATCATCTAAGCGGCCACCTACGGACAAACCACCTTGAGCATAGATCAGTGCGCCTTCTTCGTTGAGGATTGTATTTCCCGCTAATGCTAAATCACCACGTGACGCGATAGCACCACCAGTTGTATTACTACCACCCACATTACTTAGGGCAGCCGTCTTATCTTTGCCATTTACTAATCTATTAGCTTGTATCGCAATATCACCACCAAATATCTTTTCACTGTTTAGTAACTCATCAGATTTGATCGTTACTTTTCCAGCATTGATAAGACCTGTATTTTGAAGCGTATTATCTATGTTTACAGTAAGTTTTCCGCTATTCGCCTCTGCGATAATCTGTCCTGAATTATTAAGACTGTTGGCACCAATAGCAAGAGAGGAGATACCATCTATGCTGCCATTATTAGTCAGTGTACCCTTAGCTTGTACATCGTTATTATTTGCAATAACTTTGGCATTAATATGATTGGTGATATTATCTGCTGTTAAATCAACCTCCTGATTACTTTGAATTTTATTGAAGTTTTCAAGATTTTTAGTCGTTGTGATACTTACACTATTACCGGCTTCTACTATCCCTTGATTGGTAAAATCTCCTTGTGTCTTAAATACAATATTACCGTTTGCACTCATTGTTTTAGACTGATTAAAACCTGATGTCAAATCTACAGCAATATCCTGAAAAGAGAGAATACTGCCATTACCTGAGAGACTGCGTGCGGTAATATCATTGGTAATATTTGCAACAAGCGACCCCTCTTTATTGATAATATCAAGTTGTCTGTTGTCTATATTACTATCAGTTATAGATAAAGACCCGCCTGACGCCACCAATCCACTGGTATTATCGATGCTTGTATCGGCTGATATATTTGCCTGCTCTTTTGCCTCAATCAACCCTGATTGATTGGATAACGTATTGACATTAAGTGCAATATTGTCCGCTAGAATACCTAGATTATTCTGTCCTAGCGTTCCGTCATTGTTGAAGCTATCAGCTGATATGGTTAGATTTTTTTCACTACTAACAAGTCCTGACTGATTATTTAGCTGCCCACTAATATCGAGCAGCACATCTGCTTTACTGGCTAGTAGCCCTTTTTCATTAATGAGCTGATCAACATTAACTTTTAACCCATTCTCTGAGACAATATCGCCAGTTGTATTATTAATACTCCCAGCGTCAATCAATAGTTGCTTATTCTGTGAAGCAATGCGGCCATCAATATTGTTCAGCTGTTGTTGTACGTCAATTAGGCTGTCGTGGGCTTTGTCGGTTAAGATGATTTCACCATCTTGGTTGCTAAGTGTCTTGGCGGTTAGCTGAATACTACCTGCTTGAGTACTGGCGCCACTCAAGTCAATATCTTGTCCGCTTAAGGTTAAGATATTGCCAGTTATTAATTGCCCTTCTTGACCTTGTAGTTGCTCTGTGGCACTAATATTCAGCGCATCCGATCCTGAGTGCTGAATCACTCCTTTGCTATTGTTTAGGCGCTCGGAGTTGATGGTCAGGGTTTGAGCGTTACTGCCAAGATAACCACTTTGGTTGTTGATGTCAGCGATGGCTAGTGTCAGAGGCGATGCGCCCACATGACGGATGTCACCTGCTTCGTTGTTGAGCAAATCGGTATTGAGTGCCAATCCTTCAGCAGCAACAATGAGACCTGTGCTGTTGTCTATTTGCTTGCTTGTTAAGGCGATGTTATCACCATTGATAACGCCGTTTTTGTTGATCAGTGCGTCATCAGCTTGCATATCGATGCTGATACCTTGGCTACTGCCATCACTCAAGTCAAGGCTGCTGCCTTGCAGGTATATATCGCCAGTCGCAATATTGGTACCTGCATTACGCTGGGTGCCTGTACTAGTGACGCGCAATGTAGATGGGGTGTTGCTCAGAGTATTGTCGGCATTCAACCCTGCTATCATCTGTCCATCAGCACTTTGCACCAGGCTGCCTGTATTCACGCTGGTATTGCCTTGGGCGGCAATACTGCCTGTGTTATTCATCGCGCCTTGGTTGACTATATCTACGTCAGCTTGGCTGTATAGGCTGCCGCTGTTGGTCAAAGTACGAGTTTTAAGACTCAAGTCGTTGACGCTTGAAATTTGTCCTTTGTTGTCTATCTCACCAGCAGTGACTGCAAGACTACCCGTATCGCTCGCAACAATGCCTATACCTGCATTGGTGAAGCTCTCTTGTATCTGTAACTTATTATTACTAGATGCTGTATTTTTTGCAGCGACTTGGGTGGTATCAACCGCGACAATACGTCCATCGGTGTTATCGATACTTTGTGCCGTGATATCAAAGCGATTGGCTTGTACCACCCCTGATGTGTTGTCGATATCTTTGGCGACCTGCCACGTTTGCGCACCTACACTTAAGATCTCACCTTCAGTATTGTTCACACTGTCTACATTGATGCTTAAACGACTGTCATCATTGCTGCTTGTACCAGCGTGAATAATTTTTCCGCTACTGTTATCGAGCGTTGTGGTACTCAGTGTTAGATTATCTGAATTACTCGCAATCTCACCACGTGTGTTGTCGATGCCTTCTGCCATTGCAAGCGTCAGGTCTTGTTTGCCCGTTTGTGTCAGTTTGCCATCGGTGTTGTTTAAGCGCTGGGCATCAATCTCTAGCACACGACCACTTAGGACGCCTGCTGTATTATCTAAAGCGCCGTTCGTACTGCTTAAAGTAAGCTTATCTGTCGCTGTTATCGAAGCATTTGTAGTATTGATACCAGTACGAGCAGTTGTATTAATACTGCTACCTTGGGTGTTGCTGTCTAACAGACTAATGTCACCACCACTTAAGCTCACATCGCCTGTGGCAATATGATTGCCTTGACTGGTGATATCACCGCTCGCTAGGATATTGAGATTTGCACTGTTATCTAGCAATGTCCCATCAGCACTCATTCCTGCGACCAGGCTACCACTATCTGTCTGTGTGAGACTGCCAGTCGTCATATCCACATTACCGCCACTGGCAATCGCGCCACTGTTGTTAATGGTGCCTGCCGACGTTACTTGTGTGTCAGTTTCACCATAGAGCTGACCACTGTTGTTAACGCTATCTGAGCTTGTCGTCAGACTGCCTTGTGCGGTAATTTGACCATTATCATTATCTAGAGATTTACTGGTAATGACGGCATCTTTGGTACTGTTAATCGCACCTTGAGTATTCGTTAAATCACCACGACTGTTGATCGTCAAACCTTCTTGCGATATCAACTTACCACTGCTGTTGTTAATATGATGACTGTCAGTAGTTAACTTAGCACCACTTTGAATAACACCTGAGTTATTATTGATGTCACCATTAGCGTTCAGTGTAATATCACCATTACTGGCAAGCGTCCCTTTGGTATTATCGATATCGCTATTTGTGCTAATGTTAATGCCAGCATTAGTGATAATCTGACTTTCAGTATTATCAAAGTCAGTTAATTGCCAATCTATTGACTCAAGTTGCAAGCGACTGTCAGTATTAGAGGCGCTACCATTATCAGCGATATTTAGAGTACTGACCGCTAAGCTAGATTTATCTTGGTTAGCCACACTTTCGGTTGCAACATTGATCTTACCATTGCTATAGATACTGCCCGTATTGGTGAGATTATTTGCGTTAATATTGCCATCGCGAGTAATAACAGGTAATGGCGCGGGCGTTTCAGATGGCTGACTGGTTGGATTTGTACCCACACTACTGCCATTGTTGGCAGTCGTCGGCGGGGTTTTAGAAGGTGTCACACTGGGCGGAGTGCTACTATCACTCGGATAAAGATCTTGCCCGATGATACCGCCTTGCTTATTGATTAGCTGAGAGCTATCAATGGCAAGTTTTCCTGAGCCCGTTTGCAGCAGTGAGCCACTGTTATTTAATGATGCCGCTTTTACATCAAAGCTGCCTGTAGATATTTCGCCTGAGTTACTGATAACGCCTGTTTGCTGGAGTTGTAACGTATCGCGGCTACTGAGCACACCGCTGTTATTTAAGGTACTGCTATTCAGCGTAGCGGTCTCACGAGAGCTTGCAATCGTCCCTGAATTATCAACATCAAAGCCTTTGGTGACGATGTTAACCTTACCTTGATTGGCAATCATACTCCCTGAATTGGTCAGGTTACCGTTACTGTCTAATTGCAGACCTCCAGTGCTTGCGATAATACTACCCGCGTTGGTCACGCCCATGCCTTTATCCGTACCGATCAGACGGATTTTCCCTGCGTACATTGCACCCAGCGCTGAGACATCCAGCGCTACACCCGTCGCTTGGTTGGTGCTATTGGTTGCACTGTTAGAAGTAATGACAGTATCTTTGGCATCCGCTTCATAGCTGACTTTATTATCACCAGTGATCACATCTAAATTTTTGGCATAGATACCTGCATTAATCTCAGCGGTCTTGGCAATGATTTGAGTGTAATCACTACTGCTAGTATCTAAGCCATCACCATCGATACGAATCTTACCACCTGTCACATCAAAGCCTGTCAAGCGGCCTTGATCCATGAGTGCTTGACCGGTCGTCAACGTGGTACGGGAGGCATTAATAAAACCGCAACCAGCACAACTGATGCCCGCAGGGTTGGCAATCACTAGCTCAGCTCGGCCACCTGCAATCTCAGTGTAGCCGCTGAGATGACTTGGATCGCTTGAATTGACCTCGTTTAGAATGACGCGAGCCTCACCGCGTGCCAGATACGGGTTACCCTCAACCCAACCTGCAAGCTGCGTTTGTGCGTTTTTACGGCTGTTATTAAGGATGGCGCCGTCAGCACCAACATCAAACTGGCTAAAGACATTGCGTGATACGCCAGCAGCACTTGGCGTCTGAATATTGACTTGTGCCGTGCCATTTGATGCTTTCAAGACCGCAGCTTGCTGGGCAGCGGCGGCATTACGATCAGCGACAATTTTGGTATTATCGGCATAAGCGCTGTTGCTAACACTTGTACTAATAATAGTCGCCATACCAAGCGCTAGTAGCATATGCGCACGCAGGGGCGTAAACCTGCCGCCTTGATAGTAGCCATTAATTTGAGTGGCCGTTTGCGAGCCACCTACAATCTGACTGATCGCACTGCCACCCTCGCTAGGGTTACTTGTTTTACCTTGAGAGCGTGCGGCCTCTGACACCACCATGAGCATTCCACGGGCTTTATTAAAAATAACTCGGTAGCATTGAGCGTTCATGGTGGTGTCCTTTGAAATAATTTTTTATAGAAGAAGTTTGATAGCAAATATAATGTTGACAACAATATGATTTAGTACTGCCATCCAAGGCTAAAGCCTGTGACCCATTCTTTATCGCTAAAATTGTCAGGCTGGGCCAGTGGATAACCAGCAAATACGTCATAACTGGTACGAATCGGGGTGACATAGCCTTTTACCCCGACGACGCCACCAACTAGATGATGACCAAGTAGCAAATCATCTTGGTCATCATTATCAAGCCTCACATACCCTGCATCGACGCCTGCATAAACGGCATGTGGCTTGTCACCAATATAAGCACTCAGCTCTTGTCTTAAGATGGCACCATGATCCCCGCTCAAACTACGCTCGCCATCAAACCCGCGTACACTATAACGACCGCCAATACTCAAACGTTCATTCGGTACCAATGCCTCAGTTGCATACTGACCTTTAAAAGTGGCATGATAATTTAAGGCTTTATCAGCGACTTGAATGGGCTGGTTGACATCCATACCAACCTTTACGATACCCGCACGCGCACTGCCTTCATTAAATAACGCCTCAGGCGGGTCAATAGCATCAAAGGCACCTGTACCGCGCTGATACATCACATCGCCAATCCACTGCGTTTTACCAATAATAGTCTCGTAGCCTACCCCTGCTTGATAGCCTGCCGTGCGGCGCTTTTGTACCTCAACCTCGGTATCATCGATAAAGTTGCTTTGCTGCTTGGCAAAGCCGCCTGCTTTTAGATAGGTTTTGCTGTGATTATCACGATGGACCAAATGACTAACAAGCACGTCGGTGTTGTAGGACTCACCGCTATAAACATAGTCTTGATTGACCCCTGCGACGGTCTGATCATAGTTGTAACCACTGTGAGTTAAAATCAGCTGAGTATTATTAAACGGCAGTACATAACCGACGTTGTAGCCCCAGCTACCATTATCTTCGCCATCGCCACCACCATCTAAGTTGTGGTTATAAGAGAGGTATAACAGATCGTTGTGCCACGTTGGGTTGTCGAGTGATAGTGTCACATTGCCTTGATAGACGCCTGTACTGTCTTGGCCTGAATCATCTACGGTTGCCGATAGACGCCAGCGCTTGCCCTGTTGCCATTTAACCTGAAGATCACTATAACCAGGCTCAGCCATTCGACTGCTAGGTGCAATAGAGAAATCCGCGTCAGCGGTTGGTACGCGCTTAAAGTTTTCTAGTGCCTGCTCGATATCACGGACATTAAGCAAATCACCAGACTGCATTGGTATGGCAGGAGCAAAGTTGGCAGGGTTGCCGCTATTATCAATATACACAGGTCGACTGGTTTGAACATCGACAGCGGTAATTTGGTCAATACGACCGGGAATGAGGGTAAGCGTCAAGTGACCAGATTTGAGGTTTTGGTTCTGCACCAATACCCGAGTGGTGACGTAACCTCTTTCGATAATCCGGTTCTGTACATTGGTGACCAGCTGGTTGATATCATTGACTGATAGACAGCTACCCAGTAGGGATGATTTACCTTTGGTATAAGGCATGAGTGCGAAAGTAAATTTTTCGCTCAGCTCACCTGTTAGGTAAATATGATCAATATCGAAACAAGGGATTGAAGCAGGATCAGTATTCTGAGAACTGGCGGGCACTATAGAAGTGGAAGGTGCTTGTTGATACGTATCAGTATTTATACTGACATTAGGCTTAACCAATTGTTGCTGTTTTAAGGCGTCACTACGCTGCTCTTGATACTGCTCAGGCGTAATCGCATTGGCATTGACACCCATACAAATGCTGACAATACTGACCGTTAACAGGCTTAAAGTGTGGCCAGCTATATCTGTTCTCAAAATACTTGTATACATAAGTCCACCATTTTTATAATAGCGAATTATGCTGTTAATAGTCGATTATTGCAAGATATTCAATTCTATTTTAATCATTACTGCATTGTTGTTAATATAAAAAACTGCTGAAATGATTTGTTGAGCGTGTTTAAACTCATAAAAACTTACTCAATTGCCTCAAACAAAAAAATAGCATTTTGAAATGATCTAATTGGAACCTACTAAAAAAACAAACTGCCCTACTCTTAGTGGTAAGGCGGTTCAGTAAGCCTAGGCTGAACGCTCAGCTATCTTAGTTTCAATCCATTCTGCAATTTCACTAGCTACCCACACTACCCTAACCTTTGTAAGCTGTACTTTCTTAGGAAATGTTGAATCATAACGTTCGGAGTCTTCATTATTAAGCTCGTATATCGTGGAACGACTAAGACCTGTGTAATGACCAACATCTTTGATGCTTAGTAGCTGTGGGATGTGATTACATTGTTTGATTACAGGCTGTGTTGTATTAAAATTTTCCATGACTAGCTCCTTTGTAAGTTAATGAGAACCTTTCTTCTCATACAGTTACGGAGTCCCATATTTTTTTACGGCATCCCATGTAGTCCAGTGCCTAGACTTAGACAATGCAATAAAAAAGGAGCTAATTATTCAGCTCCCTTTTTATGCCGTATATCTTTACCACTGCTCTAACTTATAGCTGTCACACTCTCCCTTAAACTTCTTTCAATATTACCGACATTGTAGGAAGCCATACCTTTTTGTGACCCTCCTTGATGACTACTATCAACCTCATCTGTCTCTACGGAATAAAACTCTTCAACCATATCGAGCAAGCCATCACTATCAATCTCAAAGCACGAGTTCACATAGCCAAGCTTTGCCGCTGCCTCTAATGCTGCTTGATCAAAGCCATGTTCGCTAAGCTCCGCATCTATCGTTTGTGCATCTTGTACCGCTTGTTTCAGCGTTACATCATCGCGCAGGGTTAAGTCCACGAAGTAAATCGGCGTGCGATAGCTTTGTGTGGTGCTCTTACCTCTAAGCGTGAGTTGCAATGGTAAACACGACAGCTTATTACCTGATACTGCTGCAAAGTAGCTTAAGCGTGCTGCCAAGGTACGGATACTGTTAAAGCCAGTCGTTCGAAAGATAAACGTACCCAGCTCATCGTCTTCACTCAGATTTGCGTACAGTCTGCCATACGGCTTACAAGCACCGCCTTGTGCCAGTGGACAGCGATCAGGTGATGGGCAAGGCAGTTGCTCGACACCATTATTGGTTCTGCGCTGACATTGTTCGCCATCACCCACACATAGTGGACGACCTGTTTGTCTATCGAACAGCGTGTACTCTGCTCTGAGGTTAAGCTCAGGATCATTAAACAACATGCGTACGGGTATCTGTCTGAGTTTACCGTCGTTCTTTTCGCGTAGCTTTGCATCGAGTGGATGATTGATCCAGCCATCTTTGTTCTGAACTTGACTGGTGATAGTGAATTGGTCGTCTTTGGCAGGGAGACGCTTGCCGTCTTTTACAATGACACGTCCAATGCTGATACGACCTAAGACTGGTGGGGTTATCGTTAGACCTTTAATCATGATGGTATTCCTTATATGTTTAATGGAATGTGTTTGCCCATAAAAAAGCCCACCTGTGCTAGGTGGGAAATTATGCGCTTGCTTTGATTTATTAGCTTTGACTGGTTGATTGTTGCGCTGATGATTGAGTGATCTTTAGCTTAGTCATTAAGTACAACGAAGCGTCTGCTGCCTTGCTTTGTTTTACTAAATTGCTTAAGCAATTCAGGATGGGCCTTGATGACAGCTTTGCTATCTAGACCAATGCTGTCTTTCGAGCGCTTCCACGAAATAGCGCCTTTATCAAACACAGCGACCTCGTTATCGGCAATCAGCGTTTGCAGCTGATGCTTCACTTGGTCATGACGCTGCTCTAACTCCTGCATATAGTCACGGTAGCTTAGTAATTGCTCAAACAGCTTGTTAGCACCGTCATCATTCGTTAGATCAACCTTGCTTGAGGGCTTAGCCATTGGATACAGCTGCTTTAATGCACGGGCGGCTGACTCAGAATGATCAGGGGTTGGCGGAGTTTCTGTTTCCACGTACTGCCAGAACAGACGCTCATGCTCAATGATAGAATCAATCAAGTGCTCGTCACGCTCAACTTTATAAATCTTCGCTTCATGTCCACAAAGTAGCACGCAGATATGTGCAGCCTGTTTACCAGTCACTGCCAGTTGATGCTGGACTTGGCAGGTAACGTACAACGGCACGCCATCACGCCACAGCTTGGCACCATGTTCACCAGCGGTTTTACACTCTAGTATCTGTACCTCGTCATTGCCAGTGATGGCATAGTCTAGGTTAGCAAGCATAAAGGCTTTATCAGGATCAGGGTGCTGCAAGATGGCATTGACGCGGCGAACCTTATTGCCGGTATGTTCTTGATAGTATTTAGCCACCATCGGCTCTAAGGTATTGCCCCAGTACAGTGGCGAATAGCCTTCAATGCCGTTATTACTACTGGCATCAATGTTTGAGTTCGTGCGTCCTGTTTTAATCATCCATAGCTCAAGCATGGATAGGTATGGATGGATACCACAAGCGGCTGCGGCATCCGAGCTGCCAATACCCTGCTTGCGAAACTGTAGCCAATCTTCACGGCTTAAATCTTTGGTATTGATTAAACGCTTAGGCGTGGTTGATGTCTTTGCTTGAACAGATTTATCAACCGTTTCATTTTGCTTTAGTGTGACTTTTACTGGCTTGCTCTTGGTTTTAGATTTAGCGATTCGAGACGTCTTACCTGTAATGACTGAACGTTTAGGTCTTAGCTGAGTCGTGGTTGTATTGTTTAATGCAATCATGTTCATGGTGAACTCCTTTATTAAGTTTATTCTTGGTGATCTGTGGATGTGCCTTGGTTCATTGACGGCATAAAAAAACCACGCTCAAAGGCGTGGCTGATTCATTAGATAGATAGAGTGGCTAGGCAATTAAGCGTAGCGCTTCATCAAGGCTTTTGTCTTTGAGTTTAGCGCCTGCGCCAAACCATGCAGAGTCCAAACGATGATCTCTCGACATGGCACGTCGTTCATGATCGACATATTCAGTCATGGCAGAGAGTAAGCCATAAGCCGTATCTTTGGCAGAATCTAGGTCAGCACCGCGACCTTGACCGTTAAACATATTCATCACCTGATTCATCGCTTTTGCATTAGGAACCGCATCTTTTTCCTTCTTAGCCGTATTAAACAGAATAAGGCCATCGTCCTTAACATCGTTAAACACACGATTTAAATAATTGGCCGCTTCTGCTTGAGTGACTCGTCTATTGCTCAATTGCTTCATCTCATAATTAAACTCATTCCATTGATTGACGGATACGCCTAATTGCTGCTTAACCTTTTTGGCATCAAAGGTAGTGCTATGCGGTACTTTCACCACACCGCCACTACCATCAGCTAAGCTGATCGCTAAAGTGTTATTACATACCACGCGAATATTGGTAAATTGTGCTGTGGTGGCAAGCGTGCCATCACAAGCAGTTGCTAGTAGCAAATAGCCATGACTGACATCACCGCCGCGTAACGTCGCGGATTGCCCCGTACGGGCGAGTGCCCAGAACTTACGTCCACCTTTTAACACCCCTGCGGTCTCCAGCTCAAAGTCAGCTTGTTCAGTCAGGTCACGATAAAACTCTAAAATCTCACTGGGTTGTACTTCTTGATAGCGCTGACTCACAACAGATAGTGGCTCTAAAGTGTCACTACGGTACAGTACCTTGTTATTGTCATAAGGCATGATTAGGTTTTGACCTTTATCATTGGTTGCCATGTAGCTCACATCTGATGATTCAATACGCCAATCCATACCTGCTTGCTTAGCCCAGACTTCAATAGGCTGCTTGGGTGACAACTCGTTGCCAAGTCCGTGCCAAGGGGTTTCGCCAACGTATGCCATGCTCTCGATTAAATGTGCCATGTTATTGCTCCTCTATGGTTCGATAAAATAAGTACTTGGATAAGTGAGTAGGTCAGATACTGAAGGTATGCTGACAGGTATTGCATAGATAGCGCGGTGTGAGAACCGCTTTAACGAGTGGCGGTTGGATAAGCTTTTGTTGTGCCAGATTAATCACGGTAGCAATAGCGCCACCTGCGACCGTACCAATCATGGGGTTGATCTTATAGTACTTGCAGACGCTAGCACCGATACCAGCAAGTAGCTTCGGTGAGAACATATCCTCTGCCATACCTTGCGTACTGGTATCCATATTTTCTACGACATTGGCTGAATGACAGTTGGGACAGATAGGTTTCATAGTATCTCCTTGATAGTGGCGCATAAAAAAGGCCTGCTATGAGCAGACCTTGATTAAACGTTTAGGGATAGATGGATAAGGTAGCTAGGCTCCTTATCTAAACTCATGGGGATACTATATATCTGAAATTATTTTGCTATTAAGGCACATCTATATTGTAGCTGTGTCGAACATCGTCCTTACTGAGCTAGTGAGTAATGCTTTGCCCAAACGTATTCATATTCGGTAAAGACACTTTAAGACGCTGATAGCTACCATCAGGCTTGTCAGGACTGGTTAAATACAAGGCAGCATTAACTGCATTCTCGACTTCCTGTGAATTCTTACGATGGATCATCCCAATACCAAGTTTACCGTAGCGCGTAAGCCCTTCCTTATATTCCCTAGTATTTAAGATAAAGCAATATCCAATATCATCAGTTATATCTCGCCATTTTTGTCCAACTCGATCAGCTAAATAACTGTCCTGGTAATGTTTTGAGCTATCAAAGATCAATAGCAAATGACAGTGAAAGCCACCATTATTCTCACCCTGTTCTAACGACCAGGCATAACCCAATAAATGCGTAAAACAAGTATCGCCATTATGAATAGCCTCTCTTAGTTTTTTCATATGAAAGTCAAAATCACGAATAGTAATGTGGTGACTGAGGTCTTGTATATATTTTAAATCCACTCTGACAAACAATAATCTTGAGTAATTTGATATTAGCATTCGAATATTATTTTCTAAACGTTCGCTATTTTTATTACTTTGATAATACCAAGCACTATAATCTTTTTTGACTGCCTTTTCATAACTTAATATCAACCGAATAAATTGCGCCGTCTTTTCGTTATCCCAAAATACGTTATAAGCATAATTATTGCCAATAACTATATTGGTACTTTCTATAAATGCTTGGATAGGTTTTGAATATCTATTTTCAGGATTAAGGCTAATCATGAACGAGTAATAGAACTCGTTCAATTGACTTTTGATTTGTTGAAAATTTATCGTACCATGCAGTATCTGTCTGACAAGTCTGTCGACGTTAGAGATAAGTTGTGAGTGATTAACAGGTGAGTAGATCATGGCTTGATTTCCTATAAATATAAAGTTGAATGGATGTTACATATATTCATAGGGTTGTGTATTTCTTTACAATTGAGTGCGGATAGGATCTGCCTTAGTTAAGTAATACTTAATATAAGTTATATTATAGTACCAACAGTTTGAGGGTCTACAGATCACAATTTTCTGCAAGCCACGCTTGGGCTAATGAAAAATACGATACAGTAAATCACTGTGTTTCGTAGAATAAAGTGAAGATGGAGTTAGCTGATTGTGATTGATGTCAATTTATAAAAAATTAATAGCTAAAGCATATATAATTCCTACAACATACTAAATTTATAACGACGTTTTAATGACGTTTTAGTGATATTATAATGACGAAAAATTCAACAGTATGACGATCAGTAATTAGCAAGAAATGACTTGCCTTTAGTTGTTGTATGGAGACAAATAATGAGAAACGGACTTAGAAATAGGAGCCAGACTTTGATAGAGAATGAAAGGTATATTGAAAAAAAGATCAATGCTCTTAGCATTTACAATGTGTATTGGTGCCTTTTCGAGTTGGGACGACGAGGTCGACTACTAACAGAAACTGTATTAAAAAACGACTCATTTTGTAAATTACAGTTGATAAGAATTTTAAAACAGCAACGATATAATGTTAGAAATTTGAATATACTTTTAGAAGTCAGTGCGGAAAACAGCATTCCATTGTCATACGTCAAGTGGTTCTACGACGATACAAGAGCCGCACTATGGTTAAATATGGTTTTAAGAAACACTATCAATTCAAGTGAATCAATAATCACAGAATCCGATATATCAATTTTTATTCATGATGTTATTTTCAATAAAAAACTACTGATATCGAATCAAGAAATTATTGATAGAACTAACGATTCACAAATTGCAATGAAAAAGATAGCTTTAGAATTGTTAAAAGACGCTTATCTTCTTAGTCAAGTAAATTCAACAGATATTAAATGGCTGACTAATAATGGAGGTAGTGTTAAAATAAACCATATATATCAATATATGAATAAATTGCATGATCTTAACAATTTGAGAAGAAACAAAGAGAATAAAAAAAAGAACGGAGGGCGAAAAATAAACATTGATAAGGATGGGTACCAACAGGCTTTAATTTGTTCTGACACTATTAAATTTAAAGCGACAGATATACCTATGCGGCTTTGTCACATACTGGCATCACTAGATTATTGGATGTTTGATACTTATTGGCTTTACAAAGAGGGTAAAGTTGTAGACAGAGAAACGGCTGATAATAGAGGCCTCTTTATTAGTAATATGGAAGACGTTTGGAATTCGAAGCAAAGGCGTGATCGCAATAAAATTAAGAAAAATCAGGGTATAGATCTCACAAGCGACAATAAGAAAAACCTAAAGTATCTTGCTAAGGCTTATGGTAAAAAACAGCGTGAAGTCTTAAACGACTTAGTTGAATCTGCTTATAGTCAAATGAGAGGTCAAGACATTCAGCTAGACCCATCTTTTCCTAATCAATATGCTTCTTTTGATAAGATACCTCTAGAGCAGCCCTGTAATTCGCAAAGCGAAGATAGTGAGGAAAAGTCCATTCTTAAAGAAACCTCACGTACTGACAATAAAGAAGAGCGGAGTCGCTCGTATGATACAGATTCCGCTATTTCATCAATGTACGATAATGAAAAGCTACCAACTGGCACCCCTCCACCCAAACAGGAAGCTAGTTCACTACAAACATTTCTTCCTGAAGAAAATTATGGAAAACAAATCAAAGATGCAGGTAATGTCAATACAGATAGCTATCATAAGTTATAACTCAAGACAGGGATAAATTTTCTAGCTTGCGTAAAATTAAGGTACAATACACTTATTAAACATTCATCTTTGATCCAAAATTTTGAAATCAATATTCTATGTACACTGTGGTGTACACAAAAACTCATTAATAATATTTTTTTATTTAATATCAATAACTTAACTAATATGTATCGTTCCGACCACTGGTACCAATATGTAGTGCAATTTAACCTCCCCCTTCGGAGGTTTTTTTGTGCCCGTAACTTTATGACTATTACGTTACGCTTGTCACTTTTTACTGGTCTTGCCACTTCTTACTGGCAATATTTGTTTGTACTTATACCGCTACTTCGTATTGCGTAACCGCACTTATCTTAATCGGTACGGCATAGCTCCATGGCATGCCCGCACTGCAGTAAAAAAATCCATCACGGAATGATACGATATAGGCGGTAAAATCATTGCCACAATGATCCATCATTGCTTGCTCATCGCTGTCATCACAAACCGCACACCATATTCGCTTGGTACCGCGTGCTAGCATTGCCCGTGTTAGGTCACTCCCCTTCAGTTCGTTATTCATCATCGGCTCCTTGACATTCTGCACTCTCTCACAATACCTACCTTTCAAGAGTTGATTTATCCGTACTCAATTCGTAAATTTGGTATTAACGACAAACAATGTTTTCGTATAAAAAATAATGTTAGGCGTTATTTATTTTTCACCGCGCTTATTACTATTGAGTATCTACTAGTGTAAAACTTTAATGGACTGACTGTAATAGATAGCTATCAGATTAGCGATGAATGGCAAAACTACTAAGACAAACGGCTTAGTTGAATAAAAACACTTAACAAACTTTTTAATAAAACTGGGCAAAAAGAAACAACTGTTCACTAACGTTGCAAAAGCATGAAACTTCCTATCTATCTAGAACAGCGGTGCGCCATTTATATTATATTTACTTTATGATATATATCAAAATATGGATATTAATGCAACTTTGTTTATCAGTTTTTATTGGCTCCTGTCAAATATAACAATTGATAATAGAAAAAGTCAGCAAGTCAGGTAAAATATCGACTATGACTATTTCTAAAGAATCCAGTCCTCGTAAAATCATTCATATTGATATGGATGCTTTTTATGCCAGTGTTGAGCAGCGCGACTTTCCCGAGCTTCGAGGTAAGCCATTGGTAGTTGGCGGTGATCCTAACGGTCGCGGTGTGGTTGCCGCTGCCAGTTACGAGGTGCGTCAATTTGGTGTACGTTCAGCAATGTCTTGCTATGAGGCACGTAGACGCTGTCCAGAGGTGGTATTTGTCAGACCGCGTTTTGAGGTTTATCGAGCGGTCAGTAGTGACATTCGCCGTATTATGCATAGTTTAACGCCTCATGTTGAGCCATTATCACTAGATGAAGCCTATTTGGACGTCACTGGGCTTAGCGCGCACAAAGGCTCAGCAACGCTAATGGCCAACTGGTTGAGGGCTCAAATTCTAGAGCAGACAGGATTGACTGCTTCTGCTGGAGTATCGTTTAATAAAATGCTGGCTAAAATTGCTTCCGATATCAACAAGCCCAATGGCACTGCTATCATCACACCAAAAGATGCTGATGCGTTTATTAGTACGCTACCTATTGAACGCTTTCACGGTATAGGGAAAGCAACAGCAAAGCGATTGCATGCGATGGGTGTGAGCAATGGCGCAGATCTACGGCGTGTGCCAGCAGCTACTATGGTTGAGGAGTTCGGTAAACGTGGTCAGTTTTATTACGATATCGCTCATGGCCGTGATGAGCGACCAGTCAAGTCTGAGCGTACTCATAAATCAGTTGGTTCAGAGACGACTTTTAGAGATAACTTGAGTGATAATGAAGAGCTGCGTATACAGATTTATGAGCAGAATGCTGATGCTTTTAGCCAGCTGCACAAAAAAAACCTCGTTGCCCATACCATCACGCTCAAAATAAAATACTCGGACTTCACTCAAATTACGCGCTCGCACACTTTATCTACCACTTTTGATAGCGCTGAGTCTGCACATTATTGGTTAGACAAGCTATTTGCAGATATTCCACGCGAGCTGCCCATTCGGCTGGTAGGTGTGACCTTTTCTTCTTTATTACCTTCTACGCAGTTATTGTCTCAATTAACTTTATTTGAATAACCTAATCGCTGACTGATGGTTATTTTTAATAAAAGCAATTAGGTTCGTATTTTTGCTTAGGCTATTACTGTGTTTGAAATCTCTTCTAATACGCTGTCATCATCGGGTAAAGTATCCTTTCATAAAAGCATTTCTGCTACAATTATGCCAAAATCTCTATTGAACTAAAGACTGATTATGACTGACTCTCACACTGCACTTACTGATACAAACACATCGCTTGATACCATCGCCAATAACGATACCTCAAACTATTTGAGCGTTGAGGACTATGATTATGAGCTGCCAGATAGCTTGATTGCCCGCTATCCTCTAGCACAGCGTTCTGCTTCAAAATTGCTATACTTGCCTGCTAACTCTCAGACAAACACTACTCGAATAGAAGACTGTCTGTTTTCTGCATTGCCCGACTTATTGGATGCAGGCGATCTGATTGTCTTTAATGATACAAAGGTAATGAAGGCGCGTCTATTCGGCCAAAAAGATACTGGCGGCAAACTTGAAGTCCTGATTGAACGCTTAGTTAATCTTGATGATTTAGATACTGCAGCCCTGCATCTAAAAGACATGAGTGATGAGCCAGTGAATCAAGAACACATTGCGCTTTGTCATGTAAAAGCAAGCAAAGCACTTAAGCTGGGTCAGCGCTTGCAACTTGCTGACGGTCATATGAGTGCTGCAATGATTGGACGTCAAGATAACTTATTTATCTTGGCATTTGATGCGCCGATTTTACCGCAATTAGAGCTCTATGGTGAACTTCCTATTCCGCCTTATTTTGAGCGTCATGCCGATGAGACTGACAACACTCGTTATCAAACCGTTTTTCATGATCCTACTAAGCTTGCTAGCGTAGCGGCTCCTACAGCGAGTCTGCACTTCGATGAAGCGGTACTGAGCAAGCTTGCAGAAAAAGGCATCAATACTGCTTTTGTCACATTACACGTTGGTGCTGGTACCTTTGCGCCAGTTAAAACAGACAACCTACTCAATCACACCATGCATAGCGAATATGCACACCTACCGCAAACGACGGCCGAGCTGATCAATCAGACTCATGCAAATGGGAACAAAGTTATCGCTATCGGTACAACAGTCACTCGTGTCCTAGAGACGGCTTATCAAAAGACAGCTATCGATGGGCAAAAGCTCTCTAGCTGGTCAGGTGATACCGATATTTTTATCTACCCAGGATTTAAGTTTGGCGTTATCGATCGATTGTTAACGAACTTTCACTTGCCTAAATCAACACTGCTGATGCTAGTGTCGGCATTTGCAGGCAAATCATCTATTGAGCACGCCTATCAACATGCTATTGACAAGCAGTATCGGTTTTTCAGCTATGGTGATGCCATGTTGTTAGATAGAAAAGTTGACTAAACATGACATAAACATTTTGTGCATTGCACACAACAGTTGTGAAATAAACTGGTAAACTAAACCGTATTTTGTTATAACAGCAAAGATAACTTATATCCTAAAGGACTACTCATGTCTTGTCATCTATCTCGTCGCTTGACTCCTGTACATCGCGCGGTATCGATGGCAATGCTTTGCTCTATAGGTTGGGCGGTCCTAGTATCAAGCGCGCAGGCGGCAACTATCGGTAAAACGGTAGTTACCTCAGCTCAGCATGAGCCACTAGCCGCTAGTATCGCTGTTAGCAATATAGAAGCAGCGGACTTTTCAGCCAGTTTGGCAAACTCTACTATCTACCAGCAAATGGGACTCTCCCCTACTGACTCTATGATGGTACGATTTCAACCGACCTCGGCGACCAGTGGCCAGTTGCTTATCACCACCTCACAGCCTGTATCCAAGCCGTTTGCTGATGTTGTTTTGGCGATAAACGACAAGGGGCAGCGCAATATGTTGCCAAAAACATTGCTGATGCCTTTGAAAGAAACCCTGCCTATCAATACCAGTAACACTATGGTGACAGCAGCGAAGAAACCAAATCTACCTAGCGTCTCTGCAAGTACTGCTGTGCCTTTGACAGTCCGCAGAGGTGCACCGCCACCGCTGATTTCGGTACCTGCAATATCCTCGCCTAAATTATCAACGCCCCAATTATCAACACCAAAAGCACCAACAGACGCCTTATTGGCGACCACGTTAGCGGCGCCTAACGTACAAGCGCCCACTATGACCGTTACCTCACAGGTCAACCGTCTCGCTTATGCACCTAGTCGCCTTGATAATGGACGTTTGAAGCGTATCTCTGATACAGATAATAATTCTAGCCCTACTGATAATCGCGGTAACTTAACAAACTCTCTGAGCAATAGCCTTTTGAGTACCGCAAGTAGCAATAGTGGCACGGCGACAACTGACAATAGTTCTATAAATGAACGCCCTAACAAAAACAGCATAAATACAGTGGTAGCAGATAAACCAAGAACCAATCAGCAGCTCGATATTCTCAATATACAAGTGACACGTCAAATACAGCCAAGCAGCAAAGCAGATGCTATAGCAAGCTCACCTCTCGTACCAACGAGCAAGCCCATAAGCGTATCAACAATCGCGCAAGATGCGAGTGATACTCCTACGGCGGCCTCTCAAGACCGCAAGACCGCGGATAGCACAGCACTATCTGTACCATCGCCTAATGATTCGATGACAGCCAGTAATAAAGTTGTGAGTAGCGCTACTACTCAGTATCAGGTACAGCGCAACGATAGCTTGTGGGTGATTGCTCAGCAGATTGCAGAAGAAAACAATCTAGATACGCCAACAGTAATGAAGCAGATTCAATCACAAAACCCTGATGCCTTTATCAATAAAGATGCCGATCAGTTAAAAGCAGATGCGAAGCTGAGCCTGCCCAGTTACGATATCATACCGTCGCAGCAGAGTTTGGAAGCTGCTATTAGCGCCCAAAGACAGTATAACCGTAGAGCAAATACACCTGTAATCAAAAAGGCTACACCATCACCAACCAAAAAATCATCTGAAACGGCGCAAGTAGCCAAGCGTCCTGAAAAATCCACAACGACTAAAACAAAGATACTGCCGCAAGCGCAATTTTCTGTACTTGCCCCTGGTAGTGATGGTAATGCAGATGGAACACAAGCAAAATCTGCAGCGGATAATGGTAATGGTCTAAGCACTGATATTTTAGCAACGCTCAAATCGTCAAGACAAGGAACAGCCTCACAGGCGAAGCGTTTGTCAAAGACTAGCAGCGCACTCAATAGCTATACTAAAAAGCTCCAACTACAAAATCAAAAACTGGCTGAGCTACAAGCTCGTCTTAAAAAACTACGCAATCAATAATTGCCTAACTGATCAACGCAAGACGCTATGATCATAGGCGTAGGAGTAACAATGGACAATATGCTATATATTATCGCCGGATTGGTGCTTATTCTGTTAGTTGCAGGCTTGTTATTGCGCAAAAACAAAGCACAAAAACAGAGTGCTCAACCCCCTGTCAACTCGCTAAGAAACTCTGCTACTCGGGCACCGCAAACGGATTATGGCACTACTGCCCAAAGCAATGAATACGCTAACAATAAGTTTGATCACATTACCATTGCTCAGCGCTTCATAGATCAACAGCGTTATGACAAAGCGATCGAAACAATCAATCGTGGTTTAAGTGAAAAGCCTAATGATGGTCAATTATCTATCAAGTTACTCAGTATATACGCCACTATTGATCAGCCAGAAAACTTCGATAACGTCTATAACACCATTAAACTTAATAACGATGGCAAGACCCTTACGCTCGCTGATGAACTCAAAGATCTGTATGTTGGCGAGCCACGTCCAGTCGCTACACAAGAACTAGCAACTGAGGATGCTGTTGATAATACCTTTGACGGTTTAGATTTTGATTTACCAACCAGCCAAGTCAATGACAAAGATACAGTCTCTGATCAGCCAGTCATCGAAGACAACAAAGATATTGTGATAGACGAGCCTATTGCTCAGCCAGTGCTTTCGGATGAACTCAATGATACCAGTCCAACTACTGAAAATACGGCAGATAGCTTTGATCTGACGCTTAGTGACTTAGAAAGCGACTCATTAGAAAGTGATTTTGACGAGCCTCATACTACTGCTGACAATCCTGTTGCACCATTATCTATTGCAGATGATGACGCCTCCGCTACATCTACTGATGAAAGTACTGAAGTTGTTGAAGACAATGACTTTAGTGACTTTGAGTTTGATTTTGACTCGGCGACTGACGATACGTCGACTGACAACACTATCATCTCAGATACTGTAGACGACCAAAACGAAGAGTTAGCGTTAGAAGATGACGATTTTGTCTTAGATTTTGATGACTTAGCTGCGGATACAGATACAGCAATAACTAACGATGTAACTGATAACTTAGTAGGCACCTCTACTGATGCTATTCAAAGCAGTGAAGATGACTTTTCTTTATCTCTAGATAGTTTAGATACGCCAGATAACGTTGATACTGTCTCTAATGTCGATACCGGTTTTGATAACGAATTGTCTACTACCGAAGAAAGTAATGACCTCGATAGCTTTATTTTAGAAAACACTGACTTTGAAGAAGTTGCTGCTGAAGACAATACGTTTGAAAACAGCACATTTGAAGATGATAGTCTTGTAGATCTTAATCTTGAAGAACAACTACTCGCTGATGATATTGAAGATAGTCCTGTTGAAGCGTCGGATGATTCATCACCTGCACCGCTGAGATTTGATGACAATACAAGCATAGATGATGACTTTGGTATTGATGATGCTGACTCTTTATTGGAAACTCCCGCTTCTACAACCGCACCAGTAGAGATCGAAACTGATAACACCACTGAAGCTGTTGAATCAGCAGAAGACTTTTCATCACGCTTTGCCGCTGATTTCGATTTTGTGAAGTCTCTAGATAGCAATCAGGTAACATTGGACTTAGCAGGTCAGTATCTACAGCTGGGTGAGTATGATAGTGCAAAACGTTTATTGAATGAAGTGATTGCTCAAGGTAATAGCGAGCAAAAACAACAAGCACAAGTGCTGCTTGAACGTACTGCGTAATCAACAAACAAAGTAGTCATCAGCAAGTACGCCTTAATCAGCAAATATTCTCTGATTAAGGCGTGCTTGCTGATTTTTTGCATCTGACTCTGATACCATCTATTATTAAATGCTATCACTGCTACTAAACTCTATAGCACCTCTTTTCTTTCATACTTTTTACTGTGTTGATATTATGCCATCTTCTGCTACATCCAAAAACCTGTCCGATCCTATTCAACTGATTTATGCTGGTGGTACCTTTGGTAGCTATGGCCGCCCTTTGGCCCCTTTATCAGCAGAAATCTTTTTGCCCACACTAAAAAAACTATTGTCTGAACAAGATAACGCCGTTACTTCACCAGCCATTTCATGGTTGGACAACACGCTAATCAAAGACAGTAGCCAGCTTACCCCCAGCGATTTTGTAAATTTTTATCAACTGTTACTTAATGCTTACACACAAGGTGAGAGACGCTTTGTGTTGATTAGTGGCACCGACACATTGAGTTACTTAGGTGCGTTTTTAGCGGAAGCTTTTGCCGGTAGCGATATTTGTATCGTAGTAACTGGAAGCATGCGACCATTGCTAAACAGTGAGGTAATACAGTCCTATGAGATTGACGACCATAGCGATGCTTGGAGCAATCTTAACGACTCATTAAAGCTGGCCGCTGCTGGTGAGTCAGGCGTCAAAATTAGCTTTGGCGGTGAATCGTGGCCTGCACAAACCGTGCAAAAGATTCACAGTCATGATCTTATGGCATTTACGGGTCATTCGCGCGCGGCATATCCGGCCAACAGTTATATCAGAAACCTCCCAGAGACTCGCAGACAGCATTGGCTTGATGATCAGCAAGTCTTGCTACCTAATATCACGGCACGCGCTGAGCAGTCCAAGATCCATGCCTTATACTGCTTGCCCAATGATGCGTCTGTGATAAATAATCAATTACAAAACTTATTATCTCAGCCGCCATGCGGTATTATCCTGCTAGGGTTTGGCGCTGGTAATATTCCTTATTCAGATACACTAGCAGATACGCTCAGTCTTGCTCATGAGCAGGGACACATCGTGATATGCGCCAGCCAATGTCCGTTTGGCGGTGTAAGCGACAGCTATGCTGCTGGTAGTTGGCAATACGACTATCATGTAATTGCTGGTGGTCGTTTAACTATCCCTGCTATTTATGCACGGTTGCTATGGTTGCTACTGCGCTATGACAGTCCAGCAAGACGTCGACAGCGTTGGTTGAACAATGTCAGTCAAGCGGGTACAAGCATCAAAAAAAGATAAGCAACTCTCCATCCATTCCAAATTTATAAGCTTAGAAACCACAATGTCTGATACTAAAATCATCGATCATGAACAATCGCCACTATATACTTTAGCGATTGCCATCGAATTCTTGGGTACACACTATCATGGCTGGCAGCGACAACGAGAGGTGCTGGGTGTCCAAGAAGCGTTAGAGAATGCCATTAGCAAAGTCGCCAACGAATCAGTTGAAGTTATTGCTGCTGGACGTACTGACGCTAGTGTCCATGCCAGTAACATGATTGCTCATTTCACCACCCATGCGTATCGCCCTACTCATAACTGGTTACGCGGCGTAAACAGCCTCTTGCCTGATGATATTGCGCTACGCTGGGTTCAGCCAATGCCAGCTGATTTCCATGCGCGCTTTGGTGCGATTGCCCGGCGTTATCGCTATATTACCCTCAACCAAGCACAGAGACCTGCGATACTGAATCATCAAGTGACTCACATCTATGAGCCTCTTGATCTCACAGCTATGCAACAGGCGGCGGCTGATATCGTTGGCACTCACGACTTTAGCAGCTATCGTGCTGCGGCTTGCCAGTCCAACCAGCCAGTCCGTAGCATCAGTCATGCTCATCTTTTTGCTCATGGACAGTTTATTGTATTCGACATACAGGCAGATGGTTTTTTGCATCATATGGTTCGTAATCTAATGGGTACGTTATACGCTATCGGTAGACATGAGCTAAAACCAGCAGATTTTTTGAACATTTTGAATAAAAAAGATCGAACCATTGCGCCGCCCACGGCGTCAGGCGACGGTCTGTATTTTATCAATGCCTACTACCCCGAACGCTTCCAATCCTTATTACCAGATGCACCATTAACGCCTGTCTGGCTAAATCTACCTGATTGATGCAACATAACCTGATATACATATCACTTACAGGCTGTCAAGTCAAAACCAGGTTCTGTATTGCTTTAATCGGCTAACTTACGTATAATATGGGCTTATTTTTAATTGATTGATACAAATTATGGCAAAAGACGATATTATCGAATTTGAAGGCGAAGTCATTGATACCCTTCCTAACACTTTGTTCAAAGTTCGTTTAGAAAACGGACACGAAATCATTGCACACATCTCAGGTAAGATGCGTAAGCATTATATTCGTATTTTGACAGGTGATAAAGTTAAGGTCGAGATGACCCCTTATGACCTATCTAAGGGTCGTATCACGTACCGTGGTAAGAATTAAATACATACCAACCAAATAGTTATAAATGTATTTGTAAAAATACAGCCAACAACCAAATAGCTACTTTATCGCTGATAGCTGATATTGACGCTTGGGTAGTTTAACTGATAATAATAATGAAAATGCTGACCTACTCATTATTGCCTATCACAGTTTTAGTTATTTAGTATTTGCTGTTTATTTTTACCAAAAAATACCGCTCAATATTAGCGGTATTTTTTTGTCTGTGTTTTATGAACTGCTTAAATTATAGATTAATTAAACTCGACAGTTGCATCGCTCTTGATAACCCCTAATAGACTAAGTGCATCCCAGTTGGTGAGGCGAACACAGCCTGCTGATGCTTGACGGCTGATACGCTCAGGATCTGGTGAACCATGAATGCCATAAGAGGGCTTGCTTAGCCCAATCCACACTGATCCGACTGGATTATTAGGGCCTGGTGGTATGATCGACTTTTTACCATCATCACTCGTATAGGTGTAATTGGGCTCATGAATTTTTACTTTGACCTGATGCGTACCTGTTGGTGAAGGTGTTGCTGTACTGCCTACTGTCGTCGGGTAACTGGCTACCAAATTATTACTATCGTCATAAGCATATAGCGTTTGGGTGTCTTTATCAGCGACCACGCGACTTACTGGTGTGGTGTTGGGATTGCCTGGATTATAGACGATAATAGTTTCACCACTTTCGAAGCTAGCATTGGGATTGAGCAATTTAAGATAGTCACGACTGATATGGAATTTTTCACCTAAAGATTCTAGAACGCTTTCGTAATACATACCATCTAGCTTCGCTTTGGCTTCTGCGCTAGCCGGGATCTGAGTTGTCGTGAAGTTTACATCAGCGTCGGTTAACTGATAGCTGACCAATACGGGCTGTGAGGTAAGCGTACTATTTTGAGTTAATGCTTGCCACGTTGTTTCGTTCAGCGATTCTGTTACTGGTAGACCTTGTGCTTTTTGGAACGCTTGCATGGCTTTACGTGTATTCTTTCCCCAGTAGCCATCTACTGCCCCAACACCACTATGATTCCAGTTCAATAGTGCTTGTACTTTAGTACCGACATTCCGATCTATTTTGCTATCAGCTGTCCATGTGGCGTCATTTACTTTTTTGGCAGTTTCCGATAATTCTGTTGTGCTATATTTAATTTTAGGAAGGAGTTTATTCAACGAGTTGGCAGTGTTGCTATCACCTTCTATTTGCTGACTGACACCATTGGTGACGGGACTGGTATCGTTGCCACCCATCATCGTGCTGTCTGTTGCCCCAGTATTGGTGCTGTCACTATTTCGATTGCTCATAGCGCTCATGTCAGTGTCTGTATTTACAGTCATGCTACTATCTGTTGTAGGAGCTTCTGCACTCGTCTCCATATCTGCCGCGTCATTACTCACTGACTTATCTTCAGTCGTTTGTACGCTGTTTTCAGTGGTATTAGCATTACTGCAACCCACTGATAATAATGATGCTGCCCCTATAGCAACGACAACGCCGCCAACCTTGAGTAGTTGAGACATAAAACCTCCTAAATAATTACTATATATCGAAAAAAGTATCGAAAAAATGTCAAAAAATTTATTGTAGGGATATATTGCCACAGCGCTAACACTATCCTCTAACAGCTTTATGTTAATAACTGACTATTCCTACTATGCATTTGTTAATAGAGCGCATAAACATACTGGTTTGTTTACACTAAGGCATGGCTCTATGCCTGTAGTATAAAAAACCCATAAGTTACTTAATAACTTATGGGTTCAAAAAACATAGATAAGACTGTCAAAGAAATCTATATGATATCAGCAAACTTACGATAATTTAGCTAGAACAGCTTGCCCCATCTCTTGGCACCCTACTTGTTTTAAGCCAGCTTCGCTACTGTCTAGAATATCAAGCGTACGCAAACCATCATCAAGAACCTCACTAACTGCTTGCTCGATCGCTTGTGCTGCTGTTTCTTGCTTAAAAGTGTAACGCAGCATCATAGCAACAGACAAAATAGTCGCCAGTGGATTGGCTTTATCCTGCCCAGCGATATCTGGTGCTGAACCATGGCATGGCTCATACATACCTTTTCCAGCTTCATCTAAGCTTGCTGATGGCAACATACCAATGGAGCCTGTCAACATTGCTGCTTCATCAGATAAGATATCACCGAACATATTGCCGGTCACCATGACATCAAACTGCTTAGGATCTTTGATCAATTGCATGCACGCATTGTCCGCATACATGTGCGACAGCGCCACATCGCTATAATTAGCTTGTTGCATCTGAGTTATCGTCTGCTTCCACAGCTCAGTCACTTCTAGGACATTGGCTTTGTCTACTGAGCATACTTTGGCAGCTCTACCTGCGGCTTCGGCACGTGTTTTTGCCAGATCAAAAGCAACTTTACCAATACGCTCAATCTCGCTGGTGCTATACACCATTGTGTTATAGCCTTGCTGTTCGCCGTTGTCCAGTGTACGGATACCACGTGGCTCACCAAAATAGATACCACCTGTCAGCTCACGAACGATAAGTAAATCTAAACCAGATATAATCTCAGGTTTGATGCTTGACGCATTGGCTAGCTGCGGATAAAGTTTTGCTACACGTAAGTTAGCAAATAGACCAAGCTCGCCGCGAATTTTTAGCAAACCGCGCTCAGGGCGTTTGCTGCGTTCAATTGTATCCCACTTAGGTCCACCGACTGCACCTAATAATACAGCATCTGCTGCGCGCGCACGCGCTAACGTCTCATCAGGTAAGGGCTCACCTGTTGCATCAATGGCTACGCCGCCAATCAATCCAGACTCTAATGTTAAGTCTAGCGAAAACTTATTATTGACTGCTTTGAGCACATCAATAGCTTGAGTCATGATTTCAGGGCCAATACCATCGCCCGCTAATGTTAAAATCGTTGCCATACTAATCCTTTTGGATATATTTTTATTGGTAAATTAATTTTATTACGCTTTGATCTTTTTGGCTTTGGATGATGATACAGTTTTTATGATGTCAGTCTCTACAAACTCACCTTGATGCTCAGCCCCCAGTTGCTTACAGAAGCGTCGCTGTACCTCATTACCTTGCAATAGCTCAATACACAAAGGCTCAGGTGATGCTGTTTCTAGTAGGCTGCCAGGCTTTTTGCTCATGTTTTTTTGATAAGCACGTAACTGATAAGTACCTGCCTCAGCAAAATCATGAATCATCGCAAAACGCTCAATATAGCCCATGTTGTTTTCTGGATAAAAATTAACATGGACTTCGTGTTTTGCGGGCAGTACTCGAGCATAGTAATTGGTCAACCCAGGCATGCTAGACGCTGCTAGTGGCACTATCTTTATAGCGTTTTTATTGATAAGAGGCGTCATATCCATACTTGCAGGGGCGTTTATCGCACCTTGGTAACTCGGCATATCTACTACAATCTGAGGATTGACTGGTTTGTGACTGTCAGGCGCGATGATGAGCGTCTTGTCTATTTGCACAATTTCACAGTGATAAGTGCCCACACATGCGATGTTTACTTCCCCATCGATAGGTTGAATTTTACCTACCCACGCTTGCGCACTTTTTGCCTCGTCTATTTTTTGGTAACCCGTCAGCAGCTGACAGCCTGACAAAAATAAGCTTGCAGTAACAATGGTGCTTGTCCATAGAGCATAATGTTTTTTATTCATAATGGCGGCTACTATTTATAAGAGAGATAATAAAATATTGTAAAAAACTACCTTTCATTTTAGCCAGTTCACCGCCATAACTCAACGCTGCGTTACGCCTGTCCGGTAGTTTTGTAAGCAATAACGCATAAACTCATCGTCGACCCACCAGCTAAGCGCGTACGCTATTGAATATCCATGGCGTTTTTTGCATCATTTTGTGCTCATAGTCTTTGATAGCATCACTTTGCTGCAATGTTAAGCCGATATCATCAAGTCCATTGAGTAAGCAATGTTTGCGAAAAGCGTCGACATCAAAGGCGTACTCTTCGCCTGTTGGCGTGATAACCACCTGACGCTCTAGATCAGCGGTAAGCTCATAGCCTTCATTGGCAATCGTGGCTTTCATTAAAGTATCTACAATAGCTTCGTCTAAAACAATCGGGAGCATACCGTTTTTGAAGCAGTTATTATAAAAAATATCTGCAAAGCTTGGCGCAATGACGGTGCGAAAGCCATACTCTGAAAGCGCCCAAGGGGCATGTTCACGACTAGAGCCACAGCCAAAGTTTCTGCGTGCCAGCAATATGGTAGCGCCTTGATAGCGCGGCTTATTCAATACAAAGTCTGGATTAATGACGCGTGTACTATTGTCCTGACCTGGATAGCCTTCATCCAGATAGCGCCAATCGTCAAATAGATTTACGCCGAAGCCTGTACGTTTAATAGATTTCAAAAACTGTTTTGCGATAATTTGATCGGTATCGACATTTGCGCGATCAAGTGGGCAAACGATGCCGGTTTGGGTGTTATAAGCTTGCATAAAATTTCCTATCAATTGTATTTTTGCTGGTGGAAAACTTTGATGAGTCAGTAAAACGGCAATCAATCTCTCACTGATTCAAACAATATACTGGCATAAGTCATAACTATATATACCAGTTTTCAACTCATCTTCATCGGACCTAAAACGTACGAACATCCACGAAATGACCAGCCAATGCTGCAGCGGCTGCCATTGCTGGACTCACCAAATGCGTACGTCCACCATTGCCTTGACGACCTTCAAAATTACGGTTAGAGGTTGAAGCGCAGTGCTCTTGTGGTTCAAGTTTGTCTGCATTCATCGCAAGACACATTGAACAACCCGGTTCGCGCCACTCAAAGCCCGCTTCAGTAAACAAAGCATCCAAACCTTCTGCTTCTGCTTGCAATTTTACTTGTCCAGAGCCTGCAACGACGATAGCTTCTTTGACGTTATCAGCAACTTTACGGCCTTTAATTACCGCTGCTGCATCACGCAGATCTTCAATACGCGAGTTGGTACATGAGCCAATAAAGATACGATCAAGCTGGATATCTGTTATTTTCTGACCTGCCTCTAGCCCCATATAGGTATAAGCGCGTAACCAGCCTTCCTCTTGCGCTTCATCAATGGCTTGATCAGGCGTTGGTACAGATTGCGTGATATCTACCACCATCTCAGGTGACGTACCCCAAGATACCTGAGGCGCTATTTGGCTACCATCGATCTCAACCACAGTATCAAATACCGCATCATCGTCTGAATATAGTGTGCGCCAGTAAGCTTCCGCTTGTGACCACTGTGATTCATCAGGCGCATATGGACGACCTTTGACATAATCTATCGTCGTATCATCAACTGCTACCATACCAACACGCGCACCGGCTTCGATGGCCATATTACAGACGGTCATACGACCTTCCATACTCATGTCTTCAAATACTTGACCTGCAAACTCAATCGCATGTCCTGTGCCACCCGCCGTACCGATCTTGGCGATAATAGCCAATACGACATCCTTCGATGTCACACCAGTACCCAGTTGACCAGTAACACGAATCTGCATGTTTTTTGATTTCTTTTGAATCAAACACTGCGTTGCCAATACATGCTCAACTTCAGAGGTACCGATACCATGAGCCAAACAACCAAGCGCCCCGTGGGTGGCTGTGTGCGAATCGCCGCAGACAACGGTCATACCAGGTAGTACTAAGCCTTGCTCAGGACCAACGACGTGCAAAATGCCTTGACGCGCATCATTAATGGTAAACTCAGCAATATCAAACTTGGTACAGTTCTCGTCCAAAGTCACAACTTGCAAGCGTGACACTTTGTCTTTAATCCCAGGTACGCCTTCTGAGCGCTCTTTGGTGACAGTCGGTACATTATGGTCAGGACTTGCGATATTGGCAGATAGGCGCCATGGTGCCCTATTGGCAAGCTCTAACCCTTCAAAGGCTTGTGGACTGGTTACTTCGTGTAAAAGATGACGATCGATATATATTAAGCTCGAACCATCATCGCGCTTGGTGACTTCGTGAGCGTTCCAAAGTTTGTCATATAATGTTTGACCGGCCATGATGCTATCCTTTATTGATGACTAATGACTTAATTTTCGCAGACTTACTCAATAGCAAGCTGGGATTTTATCTATTCGAATGGTTGTTTAAATATTATGCTGGTCTATAACGTTGTCTCTACAAGCGTGATAATTATCTATGCTGTTTAGGTTATACCCTTTAAATTATATTCTCTAGGCTATGGTTTTTAAGGCCAAAAGTAAGACTGCTAATTTTTCAATCGCTATTTTTAGACCCGTAGTTAAACCAGTAGTACAGATTGCTTACCTATAACTTGCACTCTATGACGATTATCAGTGCTCAAAGCATGTCTTTGTGTCGTAAATAATCAGGTTTGTAGAATAAATATGTGACAATACGTCTTGATGTCTTGTGATTATAGCAGGCAAATCCTATAATAATAATTGATGATTTTTAACCAGATGCAAACTTTTATTTCTAATACGTTATAATTAGATACGCCAACTTTTATTTATAGCTCATAAAGTAGCTAAGGACACCCGCTTGAACACTACAAACTTGACGACATTCGTTACCGTTATGCACACCGGCAGTATATCAGGTGCAGCAGAAAAGCTATTTATCACTCAGCCGGCCGTCAGCAAGCGCATCAAAAACTTAGAAGATGAATTTAACATTACTCTGTTCGATACTGTAGGGCGCGGGATTGTACCTACTCAAGCAGCCAGCGAGATGTTACCACATGCCAAGCGCTGGTTAGAAGATTATGAGAATTTTAAGATTAATCTACAGCACTCTCAGCATATCGTATCTGGAAAGCTTGTGATTGGTACGAGCCATCATATTGGCTTACATCATCTAGCACCAGTACTGAAGCATTTTATCCAGACTTATCCAGCAGTCCAGTTAGAAGTGCATTTTGTTGATTCAGAAAAAGCGCACAAAGCGGTATTGGATGGTGATCTGTCGTTGGCGTTTGTGACACTACCGCCTGTATATGATAAACGCTTAACGTATCATACGCTATGGTCAGATCCGCTCTACTTTATGACCGGTACGCTATCACCTTTGGCTACCAAATCGAATGTCACACTAGAGCAGCTAGCGCGCTACCCTGCCATTTTGCCGTCTGCCAATACCTTTACCAGTCAGATCACTTTGGCTGAATTTGCTAAGCATAACCTCAAACCTTATGCCACGATGAGCACCAATCCTCTTGAGTCCATTCGTATGTTGGTCTCTGTTGGACTTGGCTGGTCCGTGTTGCCACAAACAATGGTCAGTCAAGATTTAGAACGTATCGATATGGCTGACAATATCGAATTACAACGCTATTTAGGTGTGGTTATCAATCCAAAGTTAACCCAATCTAGTAGCGTGACTGCATTATTAGACCTGCTTGCACCTATCGAGTAAAAACCGTCTACTATAACAATTTATCAGATTAAGCTATTCGCATTTGTGACTGCCATGCGTTATAATGCGCTTGACGTTGCTTTAATAACAAAAACTTACCACAGGGACACTGATAGTCATATATCGAATACTTCTAGTAAGATATGATGGTTAACAGTAAGTTTAATGGTTTCATCTGATTGATTATGTAGGTTGCTAATACTCATATATAAATAGCAGATGCGAGCAATAATAAATAAGCGGAATGCGACATTCCCGTTGTTCTCTATCTCTATATGAGTGCTAGCCATAGAGCCATCTCAATCATATAAAACTACATTAGATACTGAAAAAAGCCATTATGTCTCACATTAATGGCTTTTTTTGTCTTTAGATATTGTTTTGAACATCGCCTTGTAGGATGAAGACTTTTATAGTTAAAAAATAATTACAGCCAACCATGTTGGTTAAGGATAATTTATATGAACGGAGTTTCTAGTGGCGTGCTGATATCGCTTGGCGCCTATTTTTTAGTGATGATAGGGATTGGCGTCTATGCTTACTTTAAGCAAGCCAATGATACTGAAGGCTACATGCTTGGAGGTCGTAACTTGGGCCCAGCGGTAACTGCACTATCAGCAGGCGCCTCAGATATGTCAGGTTGGTTATTACTTGGTCTTCCAGGCTATATGTATGCTGACGGTGTCGTCAGTGTATGGATTGCACTTGGTTTGACCCTTGGTGCCCTTCTAAACTACATCATTGTAGCGCCTCGCCTTCGTGTTTATACCGAAGTTGCAGACAATGCTATCACCTTACCAGATTACTTTGCCAACCGCTTTGAAGATAAGTCGCACATGCTACGCGTTATCTCGGCGGTGGTTATCATTCTATTCTTTACCGTTTACACGGCTGCAAGTCTAGTAGGTGGCGGTAAGCTTTTCGAAAGCTCACTTAACCTATCCTACAGTACTGGTCTATGGGTTACTGCTGGTGTCGTTGTTGCCTATACGTTATTCGGCGGCTTCCTAGCGGTATCAATGACGGATTTTGTGCAGGGTGTTATCATGCTTTTTGCTATGGTAATCGTACCTGTCGTGGCCTTTACTGATCTTGGTGGTATTTCTGCTACAAGTGAAGCAGTTAGAAATATTGATCCAACTCTTCTAGATGTGACTAGCGGTATGAGTGTCATCGGTATTATTTCACTCATGGCATGGGGTCTTGGTTACTTCGGTCAGCCGCATATTATTGTACGCTTTATGGCTATTCGCTCGGTTAGAGATGTACCGACAGCACGTAATATCGGTATGAGCTGGATGGTTGTTAGTCTTATCGGTTCATTGATGACTGGTTTTGCTGGTCGCGCATATGTACAAAAAACAGCGATGACGCTTGATGATCCTGAGACGATTTTCTTAGTATTTACTCAGTTCTTGTTCCATCCATTGGTTTCAGGTTTCTTATTAGCGGCGATTCTAGCTGCCATCATGAGTACGATTTCATCACAGCTGTTGGTGGTATCAAGCTCTCTAACAAAAGATGTTTACAAGCTATTCTTTGATAAAGACGCGCCAGAAGCTCGTCAGGTATTGGTTGGTCGTATCTCAGTGATAGTCGTTGCTGTTGTCGCTATTATGCTAGCCTCTAACCCAGATAGCTCAGTATTGAACTTGGTTTCTAATGCATGGGCAGGATTTGGTGCAGCCTTCGGTCCATTGGTTATCTTTAGCTTAACATGGCGTGGTATGAACCGTAACGGTGCTGTCGCTGGTATGGTTGTTGGTGCGTTGACAGTTATCCTATGGATCTATGGTCCGTTCCAAGTCGATGGTATGGCGCTTAACAGCTGGTTATATGCTATCGTTCCAGGCTTTATCTTAAGCACTATCGCTATCTTTGCCGTTAGTATTATGACTGGTGGTCCAAGACCTTCAGTATCTGCTAAATATAAAGAGATGGAGCTTAACTTAAATAAATAAGTTGAGACACTCGCTTTACTCTATGACAAAAAACCTCGCCACTAATGGCGAGGTTTTTTTGACTTTGCTTATCAGTAACTCTTAACTATAAGCTAAGCAGCTGCGATAAGTGAAGTAATTGAGGCAGTGCGCTGAAGTACTATACATGCATCTATTCTTGAGCGAATAATGATCTAGCCATCATGGCGCTAGATGTATATCTCGCTGGAGCATTGATAGTAGAATGACAGCATCATGTCGTTATTCACTCATGAAGACGACTATCATTAAAACTCATCGGGCAGCTACAACGTATCTTCCACAGGTATCAAGTTAGCATTAATATATAAATAAAGCTACGAAGCTAAACGCTATTATTGTAATAGCACTCGTCCCCCCCCCCCCAACTGACTATGATCACATAACCACCTATACTCAAAACCTTATATAACAATCACAATATTACAGTCCACAAAAAAGCGACCTATTGTAGGTCGCTTTTTCATTATCTAACAGTTACATCAAGAAACTATTTTCCCTGATAAGACAGTTTTACACCAGCGATGAAGCCATCATTGTCTTCAAAATCAGCAACGATTTTATCGCTAGGTAGCTGACCTTGAGCATCACCGAACCATAAGTATTTACCGCCAGCTGATACTGCCCAGTTTTCAGTTACGTTGTACTTGGCACCAAGACCGACACTATAGTAGCCTTCAACAGGACCTAATGATGTTGTTGGATCGCCAGCACCACTATCCCAACCAACCGTACCACTAACAGCTAACGCTGGTGCAATACGCTTGGCAAGACCTAGCTCTACTTGCCATTGGTCATCATCATACTCAACCAAGTTTAATCCATCAGGGCCATAGCTGATTTTACTAGTATCATTATAAAGTGGTGGTGTGATAACGAAATCACTCCATGGCACCCAGCGCACTTTTGCCGTAGCTAAAGTCGTTGGGTTAATACCTGTTTGGAAATCAAAGTTGACTGATTTAGGAGTAGAAATCTCATAATTACTCACTCTGTTTGACAGCGCTGCTGCCTGTTCTGGCGTAGCTCCTGCTGATATAGCTCTAATCGCTACCAAAGGATAAGACTCAGATATTTCTACATCATGATCAATTTCAGAACGGTAGGTCAAAGCAGCTTTCAAAGCAATTTCAGGCTTACTAAAAGATACACCTGCGATATAACCATAGTCCATATCAGGGTTACTGTTTGACGTATAGCCAGTAGCAGGACCGTAAGCAAGACCACGTAGTTTTGTTTCTGCTTGAATACGCTGTGCTACTGGACCACCATAAATTTGAAAGTTTTTATTCGCACCAAACTTCATCCCAAGAATACCTGTTAAGCTCTGGCTACGAACTTCAACATTAGTATTTTCACCAGCACCAGTAGCTTCTGCTGTTGCTACTGCTACTGCTCCACGCAATCCATCCAAACTTGCTTGTTGTTCATCGGTCAACAAACCAGCAGTTTCTCCTGGTTCAAGTTGAGATATACCAAATTGTGCTGCTGCAAGGCTCGGAGCAGCACCATCAGTAATAGACGCGATGGAAGCATCAATGTCTCCTTGCCCTACAAAATTACCTTGCGTGTATTCAGCTGCTGCGCCAAAAGGCTCATCGTATAAAACACCAATACTGAAAGTATCGTTGATATCAGTTTTTACACCATAACGGAAGAAATCGTAAGACTCGGCAATATCACCCGTTGCATTACCACGTTCATAATCGTTTTGAGATGGGTTAGTATTAGCACTATCTCTACCACTGACATCAGCATCGATGTAAGTATAGACAGCTTCAGCATAGGTACCATCTTGAAAAAAGGCGGTGACATCTTGACCTGAACGATCAAGACCAGCAGCGTTGGTTACGCTAGCGAAAGAAAGAGCGGCAATTGCTACTGCGAGGGTTTTCAAGTGAAAGGTAGTGCGCATTATGTATCTCCAACGGTCCTTGTTGTATTACTACTTTAATAATCAGTATTTAGCATTGATTTACCAAACATTGAAACTATTAAAGTCGTGTCCTAAGTTGAATACTAATGCCTTTTTGACACTAAAACAACAATTAAAGTGCTTTATTTCTCAATTATGACTGAACAGTACAAATAAGATATTAGTGAAATATTGTTTTTTAGTTTTGTTTCATCCTGATATTTACATTGCCGAGTAATATCAACAATCTAAATATGTTGGTTCACAATATTTCAAACCAAACGTGTCGAGAAGTATGGCATAAAAAAAAGCGACCCTTAACAGAGTCGCTCTTTTTATTACTAGACGATAAAAATCATTTTATAGTGAAACTATAATTTACTGAGCTTGGTAAGAAACCTTTACACCCAATACAAAACCGTCATTGCTTTCAAAATCACTAACGATGGTTTTACTTGGGATTTGACCTTCGGCATCACCGAACCATAAGTACTTACCACCAGCAGATACTGCCCAGTTTTCGGTTACATTGTATTTGGCACCAAGACCAGCACTATAATAGCCTTCGATAGGTCCTAGTGAAGTTACAGGATTACCTGCTCCGCTATCCCAACCTACAGTACCGCTAACAGCCAATGCTGGTGCGAGGCGCTTAGCCAAACCTAATTCTACTTGCCACTGGTCGTCGTCATAACTGACTAAATCTAAACCATCTAAAGGTATACCAGCACCAGCAGGTGTTGTTGCAAGTACTTGGCTGACACCATTATATAGCGATGGGGTAATTGCAAAATCGCTCCATGGTACCCAACGCACCTTTGCAGTCGCTAGCGTTGTAGGGTTGATACCTGTTTGGAAATCAAAGTTTATCGACTCAGGAGTAGTAACCTCAATAGTATTGGTGCTATCTGTTGATAACCCTACTCTTGGAGCGAAAGGATAAATTTCAGCCGCTTGCGTATTGTGTTCGATTTCTGAACGGTACGTTAATGCTGCTTTTAATGCAATTTCAGGCTTACTATACGCCACACCTGCGATATAACCGTAATCTTGATCAGCACTAATATGTGTTGTATAGCCATTTGCAGCACTATAAGCAGGACCACGTAACTTTACATCTGCCTCTACGCGCTGAGCAACTGGGCCACCGTATATTTGGAAGTTTTTGTTTTGACCAAGTTTTGCACCAAGGATACCAGTGATGCTCTCTGTACGTACTTCTACATTCGTACCTTCACCTGTTGCATCTACAAAGTTACTATCGCCTACATAATCAGCCGCTGCACCGAAAGGCTCATCATATAAAACACCAATGCTAAAGGTTTCGTTGATGTCTGCTTTTACACCATAACGGAAAAAGTCATAAGACTCTGCAATGTCATCAATATCGTTATCTGAAGTATCTTCACCCGTTACATCAGCGTCGATATAAGTATAAACAGCTTCAGCATAGGTGCCATCTTGTAGGAATGCGGTGACATCTTGACCTGAACGATCAAGACCAGCAGCACTAGCAACGCTAGCAACAGAAAGAGCAGCGATAGCTACTGCAAGAGTTTTTAAATGAAAAGTGGCGCGCATTTTATATCTCCAAACATCCGCATTGTTTTACCGCTATATCTGATTTTTCTAGATAAGCAGTATCCGAGGTGGAAGATAGTAAAGATTTTTTAACACCAAAACAACTGCAAAAACACATTATTTCCGAATTATGACTTCATAGTCACCAGACGTTACTCTTATTCAAAAATGCTAATATAGTATTCATTAATCACCAGCTATATGTCTCATTTACGTCTGTTTTTGCATCTGTTAGTAATGTGGTGGGCGGTCTGCCATGACATCGAATGGTGCAATACCATTATCTGTATCCTGTCCCTCAATTTGTTTGTAAATCAGCTGAAGTTGACGCTGTAGGGTCTGAATGTCCTTATCTTGACGTGCAATAACCTCATCGAGTCGCTCTACTGTGACCTCAAGATGCGTCAAGCTCATTTGCAGGTCAATCACTTGGTTTTGCAGGTCATCTTGCATATTGTAAGCCTCGTTTTTGTTATCAGATTGGTTCATATGGTTCTCTACAGTATAGTAAGCATAGGTCGGAGGGCGAGCGAGCACAGTGGTTGATAAATACTGGACACCAGCGGTAAGCCTATGATGACAATCACAGAATGTCAGTTGTTGGTCATCGCCATAAATAGTACTGATAAAACCATTTACTCGCACTACAGTTAAGCGGTGGCATGTTATACTGCTGGCAATTTTGCAACAACCCCTACCTCACTATTATATAAGCTTAAGATACTCTATGGCACTGATACATTTAAAAGACATTCACTTAGCCTTTGGCGTCGCGCCTGTTCTTGATGGTATTGATTTTTCTATCAGCTCAGGTGAGCGTGTTTGTTTGATTGGCCGTAATGGCGAAGGCAAGTCAACTTTATTCAAACTTATCAATGGCTCATTGCAGCCTGATAGCGGTGAAATCATCACCAACAGCAGCATGCGTGTTGCTATGCTAGAACAGGATGTCCCTGAGTCTAGTGGTCGTATATTAGACATTGTCATGGGTGGTAGTCGCCGTACAGCTGACTTGCTCATTAACTATAACGAGCAGGTCGATATGTGTGCCAATGGTGACATGGATGCCTGCGAGCATATGGCGACATTGCAACATGATATTGATGCGGTACATGGCTGGGATCTAGAACGCGATGCTAGGCGTCTTATCACCACCATGGGACTTGATCCAGACGACGACTTGTCATCACTCTCTGGTGGTCGTAAGCGCCGCGTGTTACTTGCGCGCTCACTAGTGACTAAGCCTGATGTACTCCTACTGGATGAACCAACCAACCATTTGGACGTTGAAAGTATCGAATGGCTTGAGCGCTTCTTGCTTGACTGGCAAGGTCTTACCTTATTGTTTGTGACCCATGATAGAGCATTTGTAAATAAGCTATCGACTCGCATTATTGAGCTTGATCGCGGCCAACTGACTAGCTACGACGTGACACAAGGCGAAGGGGGCTATGCACGCTATCAAGAACTAAAAGAGTTACAGCTACAGGCTGAAGAAAAGAACAACGCTAACTTTGATAAAAAGCTGGCGCAAGAAGAAGTATGGATTCGCCAAGGTATCAAAGCACGTCGTACCCGCAATGAAGGCCGCGTCCGTGAGCTAAAAGCCCTACGTGAAGAGCGTAGCGCTCGCCGTGAGCAAGTGGGCAACGTAAACATCACCATGGGTCAAGGCGAAAAAAGCGGTAAGCTCGTTTGTAAGGTTAAAAACTTGCACCTTGAATACAATGGCAATGTACTGGTAGATGACTTTACCACGACTATCATGCGTGGTGATAAAATCGGTATTGTCGGTCCTAACGGTGCTGGTAAGACTACCCTTATCAAAGCCCTACTTGATATGTCTGATGATGAAATAACCAAGACGGGTAATGTTGAGCTGGGTACTAATCTAAAGATTGCCTTTTTTGATCAGTTGCGCGATCAGTTAGATCTGGAAGCAAGCGTGGCGCAAAACGTCTCAGAAGGGTCTGATTTTGTCGAAGTTGGCGGTCGCAAGACACACATCATGAGCTATCTGCAAGACTTCTTATTTGCACCAGAGCGTGCACGTACTCCTGTCAAAGCATTGTCAGGTGGTGAGCGTAACCGTGTTTTACTTGCCAAGCAGTTGCTAAAGCCTGCCAATATCCTGGTACTCGATGAGCCAACTAATGATTTGGACATGGCAACGCTTGAACTGCTAGAAGAATCAGTAGCCAGCTTTGGCGGTACGATATTGCTGATCAGCCATGATCGCTCATTCATGGATAATGTCGTTACCTCTACATGGGTGTTTGGCGAAGATGAAGACGGCAAAGGAGTGGTCAGCGAATATGTAGGTGGCTATCAAGAGTATCTGGTACAAAAAAACCGCGAAGAAGCAGCGCGTGCGGCAAAAGCACCAGCCAATAATGTCACTAGCAAAAAAACAGCAAACAAATCTGGCACAGATACCAAGCCAAATAAAGCTACTAAGAAACTAAATTTCAATGAACAGCGCGAACTGGATAGCCTGCCAAAAGAAATCGCGGCGCTTGAGACCGAACAAGCTCAGTTACAAGAAAAACTGGCTGATGGATCTTGGTTCAATACCGACGTAGATGCTGCGACTGCCGCAAGTGAGCGTTTATTAACGATCGAAGATGAGATGATGGTTAAGCTTGAACGCTGGAGCGAACTAGAAGGTTAGCAACTCGCTATCTGTCTTTGTTTAGGTATGACTTATATAGGTTGCAAGCTATAATGAGTAGCTTGCTGGAGTAGCTAGATAGGTATTTATATCTAGGCAAAGATGATGACTGTCATGATAAAAACATCACCACTTTATTATATATAGTGGTGATGTCTGTTTTACAGCACTTTACAAAACAGTTCGGTAGTGAAAGTTAGTGAACATTACCTGGTTTTCAAGTATCATTCGCTGTTGCTAAAAATCCTTATCAATTATAAGGTCATCGCACTTGCAATCCTGATCAAAACAAAGTCGACGTTACACATTGATAATCCTGCTGTTTTGGTTTGATTGTCATATTCAACCTTATAATATGTCCTATCAAGGTTGCTTTATTTTTAACGCAATAATTTATTTTATCACCGAAATAGCTTAGAATAGCAACAATTAGCAAAATTAGGCACAGCTAAAGTGGCTTGATATTGTATATTTTCTAAGCCACAAACCCAGTGTGGGATAATCCCATTTCATTCACCTGGAGGAAGTATTAATGAGCCAAGCCGAAGGCGTTAATGTACAACGCCGTAGAGTTCTTATTGCCTCAACTGCCGCAATTGGTGCAGCTGGGGTAGCTGCCGTGGCGACACCTTTTGTCCGTTCTTGGTACCCAAGCGCTAAAGCTGAGGCTGCAGGGGCTGCAGTAACCCAAGATATTGGTTCTATCGAAGATGGACAAATGATCGTTGTCAAATACCGTGGCAAACCTATTTATGTGGTTAAACGCACAGAAGACATGGTCGCAGGACTAGAATCAGTTGCACCTTTATTATCTGATCCTGAGTCTGATGCGTCTCTACAGCCAGAATATTGCAAAAACCCTACTCGCTCTTTAGAACCAACCGTATTGGTTGTCGAAGGCGTTTGTACCCATCTAGGCTGTGCACCAAACTACCGTCCTGATGTGGGCGCGGTTGATTTAGGTGGTAATGATTGGTATGGCGGGTTTTTCTGTCCGTGCCACGGGTCAAAATATGACTTAGCAGGTCGCGTATACAGTGGCGTTCCTGCACCGCTTAATTTACCCGTTCCAGAATATGGTATGGATGGTACCATTTTGACGGTTGGGGAGGCTTAACATGAGTATAGGTAAAAAGTTAATGCACTGGGTGGACGCGCGTTTTCCGGCGACTGAAACCTATGAATACCATATGTCGAAGTACTACGCACCAAAGAACTTCAACTTTTGGTACTTCTTTGGCGTGCTATCGATGATTGTACTGGTCAACCAATTGGTGACTGGTATATGGCTGACGATGATGTACAACCCAAGTGCCGAAGGGGCATTTGCGTCTGTTGAATACATCATGCGTGACGTAAAAGGCGGTTGGCTCATACGCTATATGCACTCAACTGGCGCCTCTGCGTTTTTCGTGGTTGTGTACCTGCATATGTTTAGAGCCTTGCTATACGGTTCATATCAAAAACCTCGTGAGCTTATCTGGCTCATCGGTATGGGTATTTACCTAGCATTGATGGCTGAAGGTTTCTTCGGTTACCTACTACCGTGGGGCAACATGTCGTTTTGGGGTGCACAGGTTATCTTGAACCTACCTGCAGCGCTACCAGTGATTGGTGACGGTCTTGCTGAATGGGTACGTGGTGACTATATCATCTCTGGTATCACCCTAAACCGCTTCTTCGCTCTACATGTTGTTGCTATTCCGCTAGTCCTAGTGGGCTTAGTATTTATGCACATTGTAGCGCTACACCATGTGGGTTCAAACAACCCTGATGGCATCGACATCAAGAAACTAAAAGACAAAAACGGTGTGCCACTGGACGGTATCGAATTCCATCCTTACTACACTGTGCATGACATGGTTGGTATCGTTGTATTCTTTATCTGCTTCTTTGCAGTGGTGTTCTTCTTCCCAGAAGGCGGCGGCTTCTTCCTTGAGCCACCAAACTTTGAAACGGCAAACTCACTGAAAACGCCAGCGCACATTGCACCAGTATGGTACTACACACCATTTTATGCCATCTTGCGTGCAGTTCCAGATAAGCTTGGCGGTGTGATTGCGATGGGTGCGGCTATTGCGGTATTGTTCTTAATGCCTTGGCTAGATAGATCTCCTGTTCGCTCAATGCGCTACAAAGGTATCTTGTCTAAGATTGCCCTGACTATCTTTGCTATTAGCTTTGTTGTATTGGGTTACTTGGGTGCGACACCTGCAACGCCAACAGCAACGTTGATGTCTCGTATATTCACGGTTCTATATTTCTTGTTTTTCTTACTGATGCCGTTCTACACTGCTATCGAGAAGTGTAAACAGCCACCAGAACGCGTCACCGGAGGTCACTAATGAACACGCTAATTAAATCCCTAGCTGGTCTAGGCTTAGGCGCGGCATTGACCTTAACTGCTGGTACTGCCCAAGCAGCTGGTGGTGGATGTGGTACGTTCACCAATGCTGAAGGTGTTGACGAGCAATTGGCCTGTAGCACTGCCCCTATTGATTTTACTAATAAGGGCTCGTTACAGAACGGTGCAAAGATCTTTATGAACTACTGCGCTGGGTGTCACTCAGCAAAGTATGTTCGTCATTCGCGCATTGCCAAAGATTTAGAGATACCACCTGAGTTGGTCGAAAAATATCTGATGGTTACCACTGATCAAATCGGTGACCATATCGATGCTGAGATCGATCCTGAAGTTCAAGCATCTTGGTTTGGTGCAGCGCCTCCTGATTTATCACTTGAGACGCGACTGCGCGGCGATGACTGGGTATACACATACCTACTATCGTTCTATGAAGATCCAAGCCGTCCTTGGGGTGCTAATAACTTAGTACTAGCAAATGCTGCTATGCCTCATGTATTGCACAATATGCAAGAAGAGCTGAGCCAAGAAGAATTTGAATCTGAAGTTGGTGACTTGGTTAACTTCATGGCGTGGATGGGTGAACCTGCTCGTCATGACCGTCAAGTAATTGGTTTCTTCGTAATTCTATTCTTATTAGTACTACTCATCCCAGTTTACTTATTGAATAAAGAATTCTGGAAAGATGTCAAATAAGTCATAGTCAGCAGTTAGTTTTTAGAAATAAAAAAGGCACTACTTCGGTAGTGCTTTTTTGTGCCTTGATATAGAGTGTAAATACTAGATAAGCCGGAAAATAAGTCGCTCAGCGCTAATGTTTACGTACACTACCTTGATAAACGTTGCGAGTTTGTTTACGATGACAGCCTTCACTCTTAACATTAGGCTTTCATGATTGATGCGAATGACATTCCAAGTAGTCAGCTAATTTTGTATGCTGATGACGGCTACGACAGTCATGTGGTACGCCTATTACTTGAAGAAAAAAAGCTCGCTTACTATTTGTCTCGCTTACATTCTGAGCGCCCTGAAGATTTGACTGAGCTAAACCCCTATCATACCTTGCCTGTATTACAACAGCGTGAGATTGCGCTTTATGAGATTAATGTCATTTTTGAATATCTTGAAGAGCGCTATCACACAAACAAACTGCTCCCTGAGACACCGCAAGAGCGTGCACAGTTTCGCCAACTGGCGTGGCGCATTCAGCGTGATTGGTTAGTACTTGGCAAGCGTTTGCTGACGCATCCAGACAGCTTTAATAAAGCACAGGCTGCCATTGCCAAAAAACAGCTCAGTGATTCATTAATTACCTTATCGCCTTTGTTTGCTCACAAGCCTTATTTTATGGCTGATGAGTTTGGTTGGTGTGATGTACTGTTGGCACCGTTGTTATGGCGATTGGATGAGATGGGTATTGAGCTGCCACGTGCCATTAGCCGTCCATTATTTGAATACCAAACGAGAGTGTTTGAGCGCAGTAGCTTCCAAAAAAGTGTTAAATAGCATTTGTCATTTGATAAACGACGAAAAACATATTTTTCAATTATTAAAAATCATTAGTATAGGAAATCATTAGATGAGCGAAACCACCTCTATCACACCGACCCGTCCTTATATGGTGCGCGCATTGTATCAATGGATAGAAGACAACGCTTTGACGCCTTATTTGATGGTAGATGCCACTGCCGACAATGTTCAAATACCAACAGAGTATGTACAAGACGGTCGTATCGTACTCAACATTGCCAGTCGCGCGACAGGTAATATGAGTATGGAAAATGATTACATACACTTTAGCGCGCGCTTCGGCGGTGTCTCACAAGAGATTTGGGTGCCACTCACTGCAGTCATGGGCATTTACGCCAAAGAAAATTCGCAAGGGATGTTCTTCGATCCAAAAGAATATGATGACTATGTACCAGAAGACGACTCAGTACCAGCAGCCAGCCAGAGTCCCACAAAAGCACCAAAACCAAAGCGTGATAACAAAGCAGGGTTAAAAGTGTTGAAGTAGGTAAGATATTAAATGAATTGTTTTTGACATAAAAAAGCCAGCCATAATTAATATGACTGGCTTTTTTGTTACCTATTTAAAGGCTTAGGCTCTTAATATGATGAATAGAAGCTGACTGTCTAGGTTCTTGGCAGTGTCACGCCACGCTGACCTTGGTATTTACCGCCACGGTCTTTATAACTGGTCTCGCAGACGTCATCAGCATCGCTTTGGAAGAACAGCATCTGCGCCACCCCTTCACCGGCATAAATGCGGGCTGGAAGGTTGGTCGTATTACTAAATTCTAGCGTTACATGTCCTTCCCATTCAGGCTCAAGCGGCGTTACATTGACGATAATACCGCAGCGTGCATACGTTGATTTACCAAGGCAGATAGTCAGTACATCACGCGGAATACGGAAATATTCCATCGTGCGCGCTAACGCAAATGAGTTTGGTGGAATGATACACTCGTCACCAACGATATCGATAAAGCTTTTATCATCGAAGTTTTTAGGATCAACGACCACTGAATGCACGTTGGTAAAAACTTTGAACTCAGGAGCACAGCGCACATCATAACCGTAGCTTGAGGTGCCGTAGCTAACCAAACGCTCGCCTGCATCATTAAAGCGCACTTGACCTGGCTCGTACGGTTCAATCATGCCGTGCTCTTCGGCCATTTTACGAATCCAGCGGTCAGACTTAATAGACATTGTTGTTCCTTAGCAAATATTTAATAGCGACGATTATACGGAATTGACAGCTAGATTTATAGCGTGATGGCTGCTTTATCCTATATTGGTTTTAAACTGACTAAGTAACCAACACCCTATCTTATTATTACCTACTAGAAAATTCGCTTATCATCGACAGGTTTTGCAAATTTATTGATATTGGTTTCGATGTTTTTGGCGATGTTCAAATAATAAGTCGCAAACTCATCATTAGCCAATACGCTTGGCTCGCCTTTATCTACTTGTGCACGGATACCACTGGCAAGCGGTAATTGACCCAATAATGGCACATGGTACTGCTCAGCGATAAACTCACCGCCGCCAATACCAAAGATCGCTTCGGTATGATTGCAATTACTACAGGTATGTAGTGCCATGTTCTCAACCACTCCTAGCACAGGTATGTTGGTTTTGTTAAACATCTCCACACCTTTTTGTGCATCTAGTAATGCAACATGCTGCGGTGTTGTCACAATCACTGCTCCCGTGACTGGGATACGCTGTGCCAATGTCAGCTGTATATCGCCTGTACCTGGTGGCATGTCAATCACCAAGTAATCTAGCTGTGGCCAGTTGGTTTGATTATACAGCTGCATCAGTGCGCCTGTGGCTTTTGGTCCACGCCATGCAACAGGCGTGCTGTCTCCATCGAGCAGACTGCCAATAGAAAGCATAGCCATGCCATGCGCATCGACTGGCACAAATTGCTCGTTCTCTAGCTGCGGCTTTACATCAGCGACGCCCAGCATCGTTGGCATACTAGGGCCATAAATATCCGCATCGAGCACACCCACGCGATTGCCGAGCTTTTGTAGTGCTAGTGCGATATTGACCGTTGTCGTTGATTTACCAACGCCGCCCTTACCTGATGCCACAACGATAATATGGCGAATACGAGGGTGCGCGGCCAATGAGGCTTGGGTAGGTGCAGCCTTAGTGATCGGCGGCTCAGCATTGTTAGCATTACTATTAGCATTAGACGTCGGCTTGGACTGTGATTCCATCGCGTTCGTTGTTCTCGGCATTTGCTTTGGCAAGCTTGAGCCTGCGCCTTTTTCTGGCGCAGGTAGACGCACATTCATATGAATCGTAGTAATACCGTGCGGATGTAACAGTTGTCCAAGCTCCTGCTGAATAGCTTCAGGGTTGCTGTCTTGCGGTAGACGCAAGTCTAAGGTGAGTGCTTCGCCATCACGCTCAAGCCCTGTAACCATCGTTGCGATACTGACGGTGCCTATCTCATATCCTAGTAGGACTTTGTCAACGGCGCTATCACGCTCTGCCTGCTGCTCAGGCGTTTCAGTTTTTGTGGGTTTTTTCTTCATAAAATTAAACATAGCTATTATTGTTGCCTATAAAAGTGGGTGGGCTTAGTGAATGGCTTATCTTATATCTTAGCGCATCTGTTGATGCGATAGCGTCGATGAGCATTTAACCAAACCTTTTATCGTGACAGTGTAGCTGAATTGGACGCATAAAAAAACCACAACGCCAGTAGGTCTGACGCTGTGGTATACAAGAGTCATATTGCTACAACTCGATATCAATCCTAGTTCATAAACCAGCCATGGCTGGCAACGATAGACTGCCCTGTAAATACATTGGTTGGGAAAGCCGCTAAAAACAGCGCCAGCTGAGCAATATCTTCGACTGTCGTGAACTCTTTATCGACGGTATTCACCAGCATGATATCGTTGATGACCGACTCTTCACTGATGCCCTTTTCGGCAGCCTGCTCTGGAATTTGTTTTTCGACCAAAGGTGTTTTAACGAACCCTGGGCAAATCACATGCGAGCGTACTTTGTGCGTGGCGCCTTCTTTAGCCAAAACGCGGCACAGACCCAGCAGTCCGTGTTTGGCAGTCACGTAAGGGGCTTTATATAATGAAGCCTCATGCGAATGAGCAGAGCCCATATAAATGACGGTGCCCCCTTTATCAGCTTTGTACATATGCTGAATTGCGGCTTTGGTGGTCAAAAATGCGCCATCTAAATGAATATCGAGCATTTTTTTCCAATCGCTAAATGCCATTTTATCGATAGGATCAATAATCTGAATACCAGCATTAGAGACCAAGATATCAATACCACCAAAAGCATCGACCAGCTTTTGCACACCGTCGTTTACTGCATCTTCTGACGTCACATCCATAGCAATCGCAAGCGCGCGGCCACCAGTAGCTTCGATAGCATCAACGGTTTTTTGTGCTGCTTCAATATTGATATCAGCAATACCAACGGCTGCACCTGCCTGAGCATAAGTCTCAGCAATATCACGGCCGATACCACTTGCAGAGCCTGTGACTAACGCTACTTTACCTGTCAAATCTTGTTGTAATTGGGTCGCCATATATATTCCTTATCATGGTCTAACGTATTATTTGAATACTATAAAAACAGAGCTGAATAAATACGCCACTATAATCATAGTGGCGTATTTATTCAGTAGTACAGATCATTTATTTAGTAACAGTCGCATTACTATAAAGAGCTTACCGTGCGATGCTTACTGAATGATGTTTACTGGCGTTTTTTCTTGTAATGCCTCAAAGCTCACACCATCTGCCAACTCTACCAGCTTCAGCCCGCTGTCCGTAACATCTAATACGGCAAGCTCGGTAATGATACGATCAACCACGCCTTTACCGGTTAACGGTAGCTCGCAGTTGGCTAAAATCTTAGGGTCACCGTGCTTGTTGACTTGCTCCATCAATACGATGACACGCTGTACGCCTGCAACCAAATCCATCGCCCCGCCCATACCTTTGACCATTTTTTTGGGGATCATCCAGTTGGCAAGATCGCCCTTTTCTGAGACTTCCATAGCGCCCAATATAGCCAAATTGACATGACCACCACGAATCATTGAAAAAGACTCTGAACTACTAAAATAACTGGCACCTGCTTCTGCGGTAACTGTTTGCTTACCGGCGTTAATCAAGTCTGCATCGACGTTTTCTTCTGTAGGGAACTCACCAATACCTAACAAGCCATTCTCTGACTGTAGCCACACATCAACGCCTTCAGGGATATAGTTAGCAACTAACGTTGGTAGACCAATTCCCAAGTTCACATAGTAGCCGTCTTGTAGCTCTTGTGAAGCGCGCTGCGCCATTTGTTCTCTTGTCCATGCCATGTTGGTTTCCTTATTTTTGCAATATTCTATTGTTATTATTTAGACAGCCAGTTATGTAATCAATGAGCTGTCTGGACTATGATCCATTTAAAACTGACTATCAATGCTATATAAGATTGAGCTTCGATCACGTTGTTATTTACGCGCCTTCTACCGCTTTAGTCGTGGTTTTTTCGATACGCTTTTCAGGATTAGCATTCAGCACAATACGCTGAACGAAAATGCCTGGCAGATGTACTTCATCTGGATCAAATGTACCGGTTTCGACGATTTCTTCTACTTCAACGATGGTGATTTTGCCAGCCATCGCACAGTCTGGGTTGAAATTACGAGCAGTTTTATTAAATATCAAATTACCGGCTTTATCAGCTTTTTGCGCTTTTATAAGTGCAACATCAGCGCGTAAGGTGTGCTCGAGCACATAAGTGCGACCATCAAAATCGCGTGTCTCTTTGCCTTCAGCGACCAGTGTACCTACGCCAGTTGCGGTATAAAATGCAGGAATACCAGCACCACCTGAACGCAGTTTTTCGGCCAACGTGCCTTGCGGTGTTAGCTCAACTTCTAACTCGCCTGCTAAGTACTGACGCTCAAACTCTTTGTTTTCACCCACATATGATGAGATCATTTTTTTGATTTGACGCGTTTGTAGCAGCAGACCAAGACCGAAGTCATCGACACCAGCGTTATTACTGATACAGGTCAGTTCTTTAACTTTGCTATCACGTAATGCTTCGATTAATGCCTCTGGAATACCGCACAGACCAAAACCGCCGATAGCAAGCGTTTGCCCGTCACTGACGACATCTTTTAGCGCCTCTTCAGCACTGCTATATACTTTTGATTGACTCATGCTAGTCTCCTATAATTATCGTTTATATTTTTAATTCTTGCACAAACTAATGCTGAATTAAGTGTTTCAATTATCCATTTGAGTGATGCTCTTGGCAAAAACCAACAGCGAAAATGAATCATGCTTGTTTTTCTTTTGAGCGTTATAACGTTATACAGTCGATTCCATTTAAAAATAGTATAAGCGAGGTTAACGCCGTAGTACTTTTATAATGGAATGACTATACCACTAGCCAAAACACACCCATAATAATTGCTCCAGATACGGCAAGTACGATCAGGCAATAGCCCATAATGGCTCGCGCATCCAGACCTGCAATACCGAGTAGCGGTAAGGCCCAAAAAGGTTGAATCATATTGGTCCATGCATCACCCCATGCTACTGCCATTGCTGTAACGGCTGGACTCACACCCAGCTCAATACCGGCAGGTATCATGACAGGTCCCTGTACCGCAAACTGCCCACCACCCGATGGTACAAAGACGTTGACCAATCCAGCACTCAAAAATGCAAAAATTGGAAAGCTGTCTGCAGAGGCGGAGTTGACAAAAAACTGGGTCACTTGGGTACTAATAGAGATGCCATCAGCGTTTGCGCCAGTCATAATGCCCATGATACCGCCATAAAACGGGAACAATAACACAATACCGGTGATACCACCTATCCCTGAATTGACGGCACGATAATACCGCTCTAGTGTCCCATGCGACAGCAGACCTATGAACAAGAATAGCCCAATGACAATGTTTAATCCTAGATTAAAACCGTTACTGCCAAACTCGCTAATGTAATACATCAATGCCAAGGCTAGCAATACCACCGCGATAATACGGCTATCATCTAGCTTTTGCGCAGGCGTGTCTCTTTGCGGCGCGACATACACTTCTTCCTTGATGAGCTTAGGATCAATAACCGTAGGATTCTTTGGATGCATAAAGCGGTTTAGAATTGGCAGAATAACGATAAGCAGACCCACGATCAGCAAGTTATAGCCAGCAAAAACAGTCTCCGATAATGGTACTGCCTCCGTCATAGTATTGCCTGACAATGTCAGCAAAGTATCACCACCAGAGCTAAGCGTTAGAGGTATCGACCCTGAAAAACCCCCATGCCAAATCACAAATCCTGAGTAGGCAGCAGCGACGAGCAAAGGATAGTCCACGTTGGCGACTTTTTTTGCTAGTGCTTTGGCAAAAATAGCACCAATAATCAGACCAAATCCCCAGTTTATCCATGAACCCACCAATCCGACCAAGGTCGATACCATAATGGCAGTCGTAGGAGAATGGACTCTACTGGCTAGATTATCCAATAAACGCTGAATGAATGGCGCACTGGCAAACGCATAACCTGTCACTAGAATAAGTGCCATTTGCATCGCAAAGCTATGCAGTGACCAAAGCCCATTACCCCAGTGTCCTGCCATCGCGATCATGTCTTGACCAGTAATCGCAAGACCGACAGCAAAGGCAATGAGTGTCAACACAATAGAGAAGACAAATGGAGATGGCAGGTAGCGATTGACTAACTGCACGCTCATATTGGTAATGGCACTAAACATATTCACATTCCTTGTAAATTTGATGTTTGGTTCTGAGGATGACTACTGCTTATTTTTAACGCTTACTTTGCGTAACTATCAGACTCAAGCTCACTTACTGCGCTCTGCATCTGATAAGTAGCAAACATTATATATTATCGTATTTTTTATAATAATACATTCTATATCGCTATATCATGCATGAAACAGTTGTGCTAACTTAACATATTATTTTCGTAGCGACTAGAAAATAACACCAAAAGCACGCGAGTCAATGCAATGCGCTATATAGATCGACAGAATAGCTGTTATTAATTAAGTGATAATCTGGATTTATGTTTGATAAAACAGACGAAATAGGCTTATTTTGATTAATTTTATTGACCTATAACGATAAGAACGGCATACTCGCTGCCTTATTTTTTTGCCAATTTTGCCAAGGAGGGCCAGTCATGTTTAGTACGCTTGCTATTGTCATTACCCTATTATTACTCATGTTTTTTGCATATCGCGGTTATTCAGTGCTTATCCTAGCACCGATTATGGCGACACTAGCAGTCTTACTATCAGGTGATTTCTTAAGTACCATCCCCGCTTATACTGATATTTTTATGGGCGCCCTCAGTGGGTTCTTACTCAAATTCTTCCCTATATTTTTGCTGGGTGCATTGTTTGGGCGCTTGATGGCAGACTCTGGCGCAGCAACCGCTATTGCCAATACGGTTGTCGAAAAGCTCGGTGCGAGCAAAGCCATACTTGCTGTTATTTTGGTCTGTGCAATTTTGACTTATGGCGGTGTATCGCTATTCGTTGTAGCTTTTGCTATCTATCCAATCGCCAAAGACCTATTTAAAGCCGCAGACATTCCAAAGCGTTTGATTCCAGCAGCCATCGCTCTAGGGTCATTTACCTTTACGATGACTGCCCTGCCAGGCACACCAGCGATTCAGAATGCTATTCCTATTCCTTACTACAATACCAACGTCTTTGCTGCGCCTATTTTGGGTATCATCGGTGGTACGATTATGTTCATCGGTGGGTGGATGTGGCTACAAACGCGCGCCAAAAAAGCCAATGCAGCAGGTGAAGGCTATGGTCAGCATGATGAAGAGGATGTAGGTGGTATAGGTGCCGCTGAGAAAGAAGCTGAGGTATTAAACACTCATCAAACCTCATTTACTGTTGCTATGATTCCACTCGTATTGGTTATTGGCTTGAACGCTTTATTGACCTATGTGATTTTTCCAACGATAGATTTTGGTAGCCTGCAAACTCAGTTTCCGGACTTAAATGTCGCAGGATCGCTTGGGCTATGGTCAATTATCATCTCATTAGTTGTAGCGTGTGTGGTGTTAATTTTACTTCGTATCGGACATTGGAATAACCTACAAAAAACCATTAATCGCGGTACTTATGATTCTATGCTGCCTATTTTTAACACTGCATCAGAAGTCGGTTACGGGGCAGTTATCGCGTCACTAGCTGGTTTCCTTCTTATCCGTGATAGCATTTTAAACCTTACCCCTGACAACCCTCTGATCTCAGAAGCCGTCGCGATGACCACGCTTGCTGGTATCACAGGCTCATCGTCTGGCGGTTTGAGTATTGCGCTGTCGACATTAGGTGAAGACTATCTAAGAATGGCCGTCAATGCGGGTATCGACCCTGAGCTGATGCACCGCGTAGCCGTTATGGCGGCAGGTGGTCTTGATACGCTTCCGCACAGTGGCGCGGTCATCACCTTGCTAGCGATTTGTGGTCTGACCCATAAGCAATCTTATTTAAATTTGGCGATGGTTACGATGGTTATTCCATTGGTCGCTGTGGTTGCTGTTATTATCTTAGGGACGATGTTTGGTTCATTCTAAGGTAGATTATCGCTTAGCCATTTATTGTGACTAACCACTGGTATCTAAACGAATAATAGATAAATAAAAAACCCACTCGGCATACTGCTTGGTGGGTTTTTTCATGGCTGATTGATAACTAATCTATAATGACCAGATTCAATGCAAGGCTATTGTTTGTGGTTAATTAGTGCTTGCCAAATGAGAAGTAATTACCAAGGAATATCACAAAATTATCTGAATTACGGTATCATAGGCGCACTTTTTGAATTTTTATTATTTTTAGAAGTTTTTAGCATTAACGATGTCGCATCGATGAGTGATGAACCGCTTAAGATGTTCGATAACTAACCCGTTTATATAAAAATATAGGTGATTTTGTGCGTGAGATTCTAGTAACCAGTGCGCTGCCCTACGCCAATGGCTATATCCATTTGGGGCATCTTGTAGAGTATATTCAGACTGACATTTGGGTACGTGCGATGAAAGCGCAAGGCCATCAGGTCACCTATGTCTGCGCGGATGATGCACACGGTACGGCAATCATGCTCAAAGCAGAAGCCAATGGCGTCACGCCAGAAGAGCAAATTGCCTCAGTCAAAGCCTCACACGAAGCAGATTTTTCAAAGTTTCTGATCAATTTTGATAATTATCACAGCACCCATTCAGAAGAAAACAAACAGTTCTCTGAGCTGATTTATCGTCGTCTCAATGATGCTGGTCATATCAGCACAAAGGATGTCGAGCAACTATTTGATCCTGAAAAGCAATTATTTCTAGCTGATCGCTTTGTCAAAGGTACTTGTCCAGAGTGTGATTCACCAGACCAGTACGGCGATAACTGTGAAGTCTGCGGTACGACTTATGATGCTACTGAGCTAAAAGATCCCTACTCAACCTTGTCTGATGCAACGCCTGTGCTTAAAACTTCTAAGCATTATTTCTTTGATTTGCCAGAATTTGAGCAGTTCTTGCAGGACTGGACACGCAGTGACAATCGCCTGCAAACCTCAGTCGCTAACAAACTCCAAGAATGGTTTGATGCCGGACTTGCCAGCTGGGACATCTCACGTGATGCGCCCTATTTTGGTTTTCAAATTCCAGATACGCCAAGCGATGAGCCAGACAAATACTTTTATGTATGGCTAGATGCGCCAGTTGGCTACATGGCAAGCTTCAAGAACTTGTGTGACAAGCGCGCAGGCACGGACCAAGCGCTTGATTTTGACCGTTACTGGGCACAAGAAAACGAGCACAAAACCGAAGTCTATCACTTCATTGGTAAAGACATCGTTTACTTCCATGCCTTATTTTGGCCAGCGATGCTAGCGGGTAGCGAATTGCGTACACCAACTGGTGTCTTTGCCCATGGCTTCTTGATGGTCAATGGCGAAAAAATGAGTAAGTCACGCGGTACTTTTATTAAGGCCGAAACTTATGCTGAGCACTTACATCCTGAATATCTGCGTTATTATTTCGCCAGCAAACTGTCTGACAAAGTTGAAGATATCAACTTAGATCTAGAAGACTTTATGCAAAAGGTCAACTCTGACTTGGTGGGTAAAGTCGTCAATATCGCCAGTCGTAGCACCGGGTTCTTGGTTAAAAAATACGATGGTATGCTGTCAGAGGTTTGCGTCGAGTCAGCGCTATTAGAAGACATCACCAAAACAGGCGATGAAATTGCCGCTGCTTACGAGAATCGTGAATTCTCACGTGCAATGCGTCTCATCATGCAATGTGCGGACAAAGCTAACGAATATATCGATGCCAAAAAACCATGGTCGCTAGCGAAGCAGGAAGGTACTGAACAAGAAGTTCAAGACGTTTGCTCGGTTGCTATCAATATCTTCCGTCAATTGATGGTCTATCTGGCGCCTGTATTGCCTGAGCTGACCAGCAATGCCAAAGACTTTCTAAACCTTGATGATTTAAGCTTTGCCAGTCGTAATGAATGGTTATTAGGTCATAAAATCAATAAGTTCAAACCATTGATGCAGCGTATCGAAGAAAAAGATATCGAAGCCATGGTAGAAGACTCCAAAGCATCGTTAACTCAAGCCGACGCACCTGCCGCAACTGAAAGTAGCAAGTCTGCCGCAAAAGATAAAGCATCTGCAACAGATGCTGATGCTGAGCAAACGGACTACATTGGCATCGAAGATTTTGCCAAAGTCGAGATGAAAGTAGCACACGTCTTAGAATGTAACCACGTAGAAGGCGCGGACAAGCTACTACAGTTCACCCTAGATGTTGGTGAAGATAAACCGCGTAATGTGTTTAGCGGTATTCGTAAGTTCTATGAGCCTGAGCAGTTAACGGGTAAGAAAGTCATCTGCGTCACCAATCTTGCCCCGCGCAAGATGAAATTTGGTATCTCAGAAGGCATGGTACTCTCTACAGGCAATCCAAAAACTCAGCTAACGGTCGTTACGCTCCCTGACAACTGTGTCATTGGTGATGTCCTCGCATAAGACCGTTAACTTAAGGAACGTTACCTTAAGTAATGATTTAAGTAATCACCCAAGAACAAAAAAAAACGGTCTATTTAGACCGTTTTTTTATATCTGACTTAATAGACTAGAGCTTGTTATCTATTTAAAATGTCAATGATCTGCAACGTGTCATTAATTACCGTCACAATATTATTATCGGGCGTACGGATACGAACGTAACGATCATCATAACGATCTAAAATGACAGAACGATCATAATCTCTTCTGTCGATATTGCCGACTACTCTATAACCATACTTATCAAGGTCACGCTTGAACGAAGCGTTTGGGCTCGCATTACGATAAGCGTTAATATTAGGCTGGGCATTACCGTTTTGTTTATAATCTTTACTGCTATAAGTATGCTTACCTTTGGCATTACCATTACCGTTATTGTCTTTTGCCATAGCAGGTAGGCAAACTAAAGAAGTGGCCGTAATACCAGCGATAGTTAATAGCTTGAGATTAGCGATATTCATCATGTCATCCTTAAAATAGTTATTTGAAAAATTAGTAGGTAAGCAGTAGAGCGCATCACATATCTATTATTTCATTACAATGATGATTTGAATGTTATATGCATTAGCGCATTAGCATTACCGTATTAAAATGAGCTTACATTAACAATGAAGCGGGTACGTGATAGATAGGTTGCGCGCATGTAAGTTTTTTATTATCATTTTTTTGAGTATAAAGTTCAGTCAAAAGGTATTACTTTATGATGACCTCTCTAAAATAAGCCTTTACGCTGCTCGTCAACGTGTTTACCTGTTACTCCTATGACGAACGCGCTTTAATTTTTTATTGCGATAACTTACATTGCTGTCATAATATGAACATAATAATCGATGGAACGATTACTGTATTTAATGGTTAGCCTGCTATCTCGTTATCGACATAGCATTGACTCGGCTAATCTGCATTCTCCAATATCCTTTTTCAAAAATCAAAAATAGAGTCTAACAGATGGTTTGAGCACTACTACAAGTAGTCGCTACCACTCTGATAGCACTCATTTGACTTTTGTGATTGATATAACCTATGAGTTAATCTAATAATGACTATTGCTTCTACTCTACGCTTGAGCCTATATGGCGTTGCTCTTAGTGCCGTTAGCACACTTAGCCTCATCGGCTGTTCAAACTCCTCTACTGATACTACAGCGACAACTGAAAATAGTAGCGCTACAGACAAGCCTGCCAAATCCATTGCGATTACCCAAATTGTTGAGCATCCCTCATTAGATGATATGCGCCGCGGTATCATTGATGAATTGGCAGATAATGGTTATGTGGAAGGTCAAAACCTAACGGTTAATTTTCAAAGTGCACAGGGCAATACAGCGACAGCCGGACAGATTGCCAAGCAGTTTGCAGGAGACAATCCGGATGCTATCGTGGCTATCTCGACACCATCGGCTCAGTCGATTGTAGCGGCGACCACCACGATCCCTATTATCTATACCGCTGTATCAGACCCACTGGGTGCCAAGCTCATCACCGAAGATGGCAAACCTTTTCAAAGCAATTTGACAGGACTATCAAGTCAGCTGCCGCTAGAGCCGCAGTTGGATTTATTGCAGCAGATAAAGCCTGACCTAAAAACAATAGGCTATGTCTACAGCCCAGGCGAAGCCAACTCAGTATCATTGCGAGAGAGTCTCAAACAAGCCCTACCAGCACGAGGTCTGTCGTTGTTAGATATTCCTGCCAATCGCCCAACCGATATCGGTATGGCAACGCGTAGCTTGCAGGGGCGTGCAGATATTATTTATACCTCATTTGACAATAACGTCGCGTCTGCCTTTGAGGCAATGACACAAGCAGCAAATGAGTTAAAACTACCGATTATCGCATCTGATGAATTCAGTGTGAAACGCGGTGCCACAGCTGCTCTTGGTGTCAACGATTATGACTTTGGACGTACCACAGGCAAAATGGTATATCGTGTATTAAACGGTGAAGCCGTCAATACTATCGAGCCTGAAGTCATGAACGATCTGACCTTGTATGTCAGTCCTAAGCACGCTAAAACACAAGGTGCCAACTTGCCAGCAGACTTGCTAAAAAATGCCATCAATGTCGATACTGATACCAAATAAAAAGTATTCAGCTATCCATTAGCACATTCATTATTTATATAGTGTATGGACACACTATTATTTTAGGAGTAAAACCCATGTTGTCTCAAAATCGTTTTGGTCGTTTTAATTTTGGCAAAGCTATCTTATTAGGCGGCGTCTGCACCGCTATCTTGACGGGTTGTAATCAGTCGCCAACAGATGATCCGGATACTATTGATGGTGCAGTAGGCGGTGATACGGTAGCGATGAAGACAGTCGCTATCACTGCTATCGTCGAACACCCAGCGCTTGATGATGTGCGTAAAGGGGTCATTGATGAACTGAACGAAGCAGGATTCAAGGACGGCGAAAACCTAACGGTTAACTTCCAAAGCGCGCAGGGTAATACGGCGACTGCAGGACAGATTGCTAAGCAATTCGTCGCTGACGCACCAGATGTTATCGTTGCTATCGCCACGCCATCTGCACAGTCTGTTGCCGCTTCTACTAGCAGTATTCCATTAGTATTCTCTGCGGTAACTGACCCAGTAGCTGCCAAGCTCGTACCTACTCTAGATGGTTCTGGTACCAATGTCACAGGCGCATCAGATGCTCTACCATATGAGCCACAAATCGAGTTGATGCGTCAAATCATTCCAGATCTAAAGAACGTCGGTTATGTCTATAGCCCAGGCGAGGTCAACTCGACTGTTATCCTAAAGAACCTAAAAGAGAAACTAACGCCGCTAGGTATCAATGTACTCGAAGCGCCAGCACAGCGTAGTAATGATATTGCGATGGCAGCCCGTAGCCTCGAAGGCAAGGTCGATATGATCTATACGTCGACTGATAACAATGTGGTGTCTGCGTACGAGTCACTCTATCAAATCGCAAGAGAAAGCAAAATCCCGCTTATCGCATCGGATACCAGCTCGGTTGAGCGCGGTGCCGTTGCTGCACTAGGCGTAGACTACTATGAGCTTGGTCGTGAAACGGGCAAAATCGTTGTGCGTATCTTAAACGGTGAAAAAGCAGGCGCTATCCCTGTTTATACCCCGCAAGCGCTTAATCTATATGTCAGCCCAAAACATGCCAAAGAAGAAGGCATTACTTTGTCACAAGCGGTTATCGATAAAGCAAAAGAAGTGGTAGAATAACGCACCTTTATATTTAGCTCAGAGTAGCAGCCGTTATAAGATAGCCGTAACGCTTATTAATTGATCGTCTATCTTATGCTTCGATGTTAAATGTTAGACAAGAAACCCAGCTATGAATCAGTAGGCTGGGCTTCTTGTTTCAGTAACGCCTATTTCAATAAGCTTGTTTCGTATATTGCGGTATTTAGCTTGTGGCTTATCTGGTACTTGTTGCGTAAAATACACTTTACCTCATCGAATATTGCTGTTGCTTGAATCAGAGCTTTAAACCAAGGTAACTTATGATCGTTATTAATCGTGACCTGTTTTGGTTTACCCTAACCGCAGATTGCTTAATCTGTTAAATTCACCGCTTAGCTGTTTAGCATGTAGAGGGTTTTGGCCATTGCCACTTACCTATCTTGATACCATACGCTAGACACTGGGTTATGACTTACTGATCTCTTATGTCTTTAATTGCTTTTTTTGGTGCGCTTGAAAGTGGTCTGATTTATGGCCTAGTCGCACTCGGTGTGCTGATTTCATTTCGTACACTCGACTTTCCTGATTTGACCGCTGACGGTAGTTTTCCGTTAGGCGGCGCCGTCGCTGGCATTTCTATCGTCGCTGGTATCAACCCGTGGATCGCCTGTGCTTTTGGTATGTTAGCAGGGTCAGTCGCTGGTATCGTCACCGCATGGCTGCACGTCAAGCTCGGTATCCTGCAACTGCTCGCTAGTATCTTGGTGATGGTCGCTCTATATTCTGTCAACCTACGCATTATGGGTGCGCCAAACCTACCTTTGCTTGGTGAGACGACGGTATTTAGTAGCTTAGTCACTGACGGCAATGGTTATTGGATGCGCTGTCTGATTATCGGTGTCGTCGTCGCGCTCGCGATGTTATTTTTAAACTGGTTTTATAGCACCGAAACTGGGCTATCGATGCGCGCTACTGGCTCAAACTTAAGAATGGCACAGGCGCAAGGTATCAATACCTCATGGATGACCATCATCGGTATGGCGATTTCTAACGGCTTGATTGCCTTAGCGGGTGCGCTATTTGTCCAGACCCAAGGCGGCGCTGATATCTCTATCGGTATCGGTACCATCGTTATCGGTCTAGCAGCGGTCATCATTGGTGAGACCATCATTCCTGCCAAGCGTATTTGGCTGATTACCTTTGCTGTTGTGGTCGGTGCGGTATTGTACAAGCTGTTCATTCAGGTGGCGCTATCAAGCGATACCTTACGTAGTATCGGTTTTGGTCCGCAGGATTTGAACTTGATTACTGCACTACTCGTGGTATTAGCCTTGGTATTGCCAAAAGCAAAAACGAAGTTTTTATCACGCAGGGTTCGCGCCTAATGACAGTTAAAGCAAATGTTCACAACACTTGCAACGCTTGAAGAGACAATAAGGAATAACGATTATGATGCAGGCCACCGATTTACAGCTGACCTTTAATCCGGGCACACCTATCGAAAACCCTGCCCTACGTGGTATCAGTTTGAATATCGCTGATGGTGAGTTCGTCACCGTCATTGGTACCAATGGCGCAGGTAAATCGACTTTTTTGAACGCCGTCAGTGGTACAACGCGCGTCGATAGTGGCTCAATCTTGCTCAATGGCATTGATGTCACCAAAAAATCTGCCCATCAACGTGCACACTGGGTTGCTCGCGTCTTTCAGGATCCAATGGCAGGTACTTGTGAAGCCCTGACTATCGAAGAAAACATGGCATTGGCTTATAAGCGCGGCGGCAAACGCGGTTTGAAGTTTGCACTTAACCAAGACAACCGCGACCTGTTCCGAGAAAAGTTATCAGTATTGAAGTTAGGTCTAGAGAATCGTTTGACCGACCGTATGGGTCTGCTCTCTGGTGGTCAGCGGCAAGCCGTAAGCCTGCTGATGGCATCTTTGCAGCCCTCTAAGATTTTGTTGCTTGATGAACATACTGCAGCGCTTGATCCAAAGACTGCCGCTTTCGTTTTAGAATTGACAGACAAAATCGTCACCGATAACAAACTCACTACCATGATGGTGACGCACTCTATGCAGCAAGCATTGGCACATGGTACACGCACCGTGATGCTGCACCAAGGGCAAGTGGTCTTGGATGTCTCTGGAGATATTCGTAAAGGCATGACCGTACATGACTTGTTAGATATGTTCGAGCAAACACGTGGCGAAAAGGTCGAAGACGACAGTCTAATTTTAAGCTAAAGCTTCTCAACTTATGAATTTTACGTAGCAGATATAACTGTTTTAACGCCTCCTAAAACCTTCAAGAGAATTGATTTTTCTTGAAGGTTTTTTGTTATCTATAGTTAATGATCATATGAAGTTTCTGTTGACCATTATATAGTTGTTGTCTATCAATGCTCCGCTATTGTCATCTATCTATGAGGTCTGTCATGCGCAAAATTCCTATTTATTCCCACCCTGCTGCTGGTTGGCCTGCGCTGATCTCGTCGACTCAAAAACTGATGGACTATAAGACGTTTCTGCGAGGCGGTATTAGCGTGCTCAAAAGCAACCAACCTCAAGGCGGATTTGACTGTCCAGGCTGTGCATGGCCTGATCATAAGTCGCATAAAGCCATCGATGTTTGTGAAAACGGCATCAAGGTCATTGCCAGCGAGACTATGACTCACAAAGCAGATGCCGATTTTTTTGCGAAGCATACCGTCACTGAACTACAAGGATGGTCTGGTTACGAGCTTGAGCATAGTGGCCGCTTATCAGAGCCTGTCTATTATGATGCCGAGCAAGATCGCTACGTCCCTATCCCTTGGGAAACCGCTTATAGCTTAATAGCCGAACAGCTGGGACAACTTGATTCACCCGATGAAGCGTTATTTTATACATCAGGGCGCGTGACCAACGAGCCAGCCTTTTTATATCAGTTGTTTGTACGCTGTTTTGGTACCAATAATTTACCTGATTGCTCTAATATGTGTCATGAGCCCACATCGGTCATGCTCAGCAAACAGTTAGGTATTGGTAAAGCGACGGTCATGCTAGAAGATTTTGAGCAAGCCAAGCTTATTTTGATGTTTGGGCAAAACCCAGCGACCAACCATCCACGTATGCTGGAGATGCTTGCACACGCGCATGAGCAAGGGTGCCGAATCATCTCAATCAATCCGATGCGTGAGCAAGGTCTAAATAAATTTAGAAATCCGCAAAAACCAACGCATATGGCAGCTGGTCAAAGTGCTGACATGGTTGATGATGTTATTCAAATTCAAATCGGCGGGGACGCTGCGCTATTAACGGGCATTGCCAAATGGCTGATTGAAAACGATAGAATCAACCATGACTTTATCACTACTCATACCTCAGGTTTTGATCCTCTCAAACAGTGGCTAACAGCGCAGACTTGGGGAGATATTACGCTCGGATGCGGTATCACCCAAACAGATATTGTCAATCTCGCTAAATTGGTTGCTGACAGCCCAGCGACGATTTGTACTTGGGGCATGGGCATCACCCAACACGTGCAAGGCGATGACAATGTCGCCATGATTACCAATTTACTGCTACTAATGGGTATGATCGGTATTGATGGTGCAGGTGCCTCTCCCGTTCGTGGTCACTCTAATGTTCAGGGCGATCGCACCATGGGTATCCACGAGCGCCCTAGCAAAAGCTTGCTAGACAGTCTTGAGCGTGTTTTTGAGCAACCTATGCCACAAGAGCATGGTTACGATGTCGTCACAGGAGCCAAAGCGCTTATCGCGGGTAAACTAAAAGTCTTTATGGGTATGGGCGGTAATTACGCGGTAGCAGCCCCTGACACGAGCGCTATAGAACAAGCATTAACCACCACTCAACTCAATATATTTGTCGGCACTAAACTTAATGAGACGATGTTATATCCAGGGGCAAACAATATAATTTTGCCTTGCCTAGGCCGTACTGAGCGTCTTGCGACGACAAAAGGTGAGCAGTTTGCCACAATCGAAGACTCAATGTGCCAAATCGTTCCGACTCAAGGCAAACTAAAACCTGTGAGCGACACTTTAAAATCTGAAGCACAAATTGTGGCAGATATAGCGGTTCATGTACTCGGTGCTGACTCGTCTATTCCTTGGCTTGCGATGAGCGAAGATTTTAATCTTATTCGGGATTATATCGCTCAAGCTATTAATGGATTTGAAGACTTCAATCAACGCATTCGCACCTCTGAGCGTGGTTTCCATTTGTATCATGCGGCGCGTCACCACGTATGGAATACTGAGAGCGGCAAAGCGCAGTTTGAAGTACCACAATACCCTATTACGTATGTTGCAGCCCAAATGGAAGATGCGCAAAGCATTGATGAAGATAAGAATACAACGCAAAAAGTAACGCAAAAGGTTTGGCAGTTGACCAGCGTCCGTAGTCATGACCAGTTCAACACCATGATATTCGGGTTTAAGGACCGCTATCGCCAAACCAATCGCCGCGATGTGTTGTTTATGCATCCAGATGAGATAAGCCGCTTAGGTTGGCAAAAAGGTGACCGCGTTATGGTGACTCGCCAACGTGCTAAAGACAGTTCAGGACAACCACGCATACTAGGTCCACTGATATTAACGGAGATGGACATTGCCTCTAATGCAGTTGCTGCTTACTATCCTGAATGCAACGATCTGTTCGATTTAGACACACATGCGCCAGACTCTCATATTCCAGCATACAAATCGACGACCGTTATTTTGGAGCGCATCAATGCAGGCGCTCGAATAGCTGAGCCTGCGTAAATGACTATGATAACTGCAGATAGAGTTGAGCAAAGTGAGTTGCCTAGCACCACCGATATGATGGATGATACAGCTGAAACTAACGCGGTTACGACAGATTTATTTAAAGATACTGCAGCGTCTGGAATGCTGCTTGCTCGTAACCACTTAGCGCATAAGCATTATTACTCATTAGATAATGATAGACTTAATAATGGGAACAATACCTCTCAAGCTTATATCGAATCTCAGACCACCAGTTTGGCAGTAGAAGCAGCGGTTTCAATTATCATCAATGGGATTCATTATGCGGTATTAATGGCCAGTCCTTACCAACTAGAGTATTTGGCTGTTGGCTTCTTATTTAGTGAAGGATTGATCCAGCACAGTCACGAGTTGCTCGACTGGGAAGTGACTCATCTTACGGATATTGATAGCTACCAAAAGTTTGCTCAGGCTTCAAGAGACGAGAATTTCGAACCATCATCATTTGAGCAAAGCTTACAACAATTTCAAGATTACGATATCTATGTCGTAGAGCTGGTCTTAAGCCAGCGTTGCCATCAACGTATCCAAGCTCAGAAGCGGCAATTAGCAGGGCGTACAGGCTGCGGTATGTGCGGTATCACTGGCCTGACACAGGCATTGCCCGACTTGAGCTACTACTCACAAGCAAACATACATGGCTCTAAGGCAGCTGTGCCAAGCCTTGACTATCTATTAGGACTACGTCAGCAAGTGGATACCGCACAGCACACCCATCAGCTAACAGGCGCTGTGCACGCAGCGGCAACGATATACAATGGGCAGTTATACTTGTTTGAGGATGTGGGACGCCACAATGCGCTCGATAAATTAATCGGTTGGCAATTGCGACAAAAAGTAGCGGTTGATTGCGTACTCATGACCTCACGCCTATCGATTGAACTGGTACAGAAGTCTGTTCGTAGCCGCATACCTTGGCTTGTCGGTATGTCGGCTCCTACCAGTACAGCCGTGCGTGTCGCTGAACGCTATGGTCTTGGGTTAGCGGGATTTTTGCGTAACAACCGAGTTACTTACTACTCACAAGGCTAAATAATATTAAAAGAGATAAAGGTAATGATAAAGAGATTGCTCATCAAATTGAAATTTGATATTTAACACGTCTTTATCCTTTTATTATTTAATCATAACTAAATCAATATCAACTCAACCAATTGAAAATAAAGGGTAAATATATATTAATTAAAAATAACCTTTGTTTGTATAAAAAATGACTTGTAATTTGGCATATTTTTGCTAATATAGTCCACCTTGATTGGCTGGATGGCAGAGTGGTCATGCAGCGGACTGCAACTCCGTTAACGCCGGTTCGATTCCGACTCCAGCCTCCAATTATTTATTAACTTTACGTTAATTTTGGCTTGCATTATTATCCCAACCGATTATAATAGCGACCACTTATCTAGTAACCAGATGGTCTATCAACTGGTCTACATATTAGATAATACAAGTTTTGCCCGGGTGGTGAAATTGGTAGACACAAGGGATTTAAAATCCCTCGCTAGCAATAGCGTGCCGGTTCAAGTCCGGCTCCGGGTACCATTACATAGTCCTATACTATCTTATAGAACAGCTAAAGCCCCTGATATCAGGGGCTTTGTTGTATCTGGCGTTCTATACTGTCCTGCTACATAGAACTTTATTCAAAAGCTCTATATATCAATACTCCATGCGCAATTGCCATAATAACTAGAGTCGTGGCACAAGCCAAGATATTCAAAAAGCGTTTCAAATATTCTCACTTGCACCACTACGCTCAGCAAAACCTATATCATTGTCATACTTGAGACTTTTAAAGTTATGCTGATATCATGGTATAAGAGACCACTATCACATCTCTAGTAGTGCATCACCATAGTCGTCACGTAAGTCTTTTTTCACCATTTTTCCAGCACCATTGAGCAAAATACTGTCTGTAAAGATAACTTTGTCAGGTATTTGCCAGCTAGCAATCTTGTCTTCATAAAAACTTAGTACTTGTGCCTCGTCGAGTTCTGCATTTTCTTCTTTAACTACAATTAATACTGGACGCTCACCCCATTTTTTGTGTTTTGCAGCAATTGCGGCTGCCATTTTTATCTGTGGATGTGCTACTGCAATATTCTCAAGTTCTACTGAAGATATCCACTCCCCGCCAGATTTGATTAAGTCTTTTGATCGATCACGAATATTCATATAACCATCAGAATCAATGGTGGCAATATCACCGGTATCAAACCAGCCATCTTCCGTAATGGCATCAGGGTTTTCTGTATAGTAGTCGTTGATAATCCAGTGACCTTTGATTTGTAGGCGACCTTGTGAGATACCATCTTCTTTCACTTTTTTAAGCGGCTCATCAGTATCTATGAGGCGTAACTGCACGCCATAAGGCGGACGACCTTGAGAGTTACGTAATTCATTAATCTCATCTTTACTCAAAGATTTATGCTTAGCTTTGATTTGGTTCATTGTTCCAAGCGGACTGGTCTCCGTCATACCCCAGCCATGTACCGCATCGCAGTTGAAATCCTCTCTAAAGGTTTTGATTACTGATGGTGGACAGGCAGCCCCGCCAACGATAGTACGTGTCATGCTGTCTAGCTTACTTCCTCTGGCTTTAGCTGCCGTTAATAAGCTTTGCCAAATTGTTGGGACACCCAAAGCGACGGTTACGTGATAATCGTCAATGAGGGAAACTAAGCTGTCGCCATCAAGATTGGGACCTGGAAGCATCAAGGAGCAACCAGTCAACGCAGCAGCATAAGGAGTACCCCACGCATTGACATGGAACATAGGTACTACAGGTAGCAAGACATCTTGAGCAGATAGCGCTGAGACATCAGGCATACACAGCGCCATCGCATGAAGTACAGACGATCGATGGGTATACAATATCCCTTTAGGGTTGCCTGTCGTACCTGAGGTGTAGCACAACGAGCTGGCAGTAGACTCATCGAACTGAGGCCACTCAAAGTCAGGAGAGTGATCTGCTAGTAATTCGTCAAAGAATAATACATTCGGTAGCTTTGCGACAACATCATCATCTCGATCACTTAGACAAATAAAGTGTTCAATACCTTTGATATCTTCTTTAATTGCCATAATTAATGGCAAAAAAGTGACATCAAAGAAAAGCACACGATCATCAGCATCATTGATAATGTAGCTTAGCTGCTCAGGGAATAAGCGTGGATTGATGGTATGACAAACCATCCCACTGCCTGAAATGGCGTACCACGCTTCTAGATGACGATGGTTATTCCACGCTAGTGTGGCAAGGCGCTCTGAAGACTTGAGTCCAAGGGTAAATAAGGCATTAGCCAGTCGTTTTGAGTTATCCGAAATACTCTGCCAATTGGTATGAGTCATCTGACCATCTACTTCTTTGGACAAAACCGCCGTATCGCCATGGTAGCGCGCGGCGTGTTCGATAAGACCGCTGATCAGCAATGGCTGATACATCATTTTTCCTAACATAGTACATTCCCTGTAGTTGTTTTAATGTCACCTTACTCTTATGAGTACATCTTCTGATGCTAAAATTAGGCCACAACTAAGAATAATCAGAATTATGGATGATGACAAGCGAATATTATGAGCTGATTAGATAACAAAAGCCTACTACCAAGCATCTAGTGCTAGATTATTAAAATCACGCCTTTTATTTATGACTTCTCTAACAGAGATTTATAAGCCCCCCTGCTGTTAACGCTTTCAACAAGTAATAGTAAAACAAAAAATCCGACCACCTTAAGTGATCGGATTTTTGATATTTAGTAGTCATGAGCAAAGACAGTAAACGAGTGCTCAACTTATAATGTCATCAAAATTAAGTATGATGCGACATACTTTTGAGCCGGGCGCTATAGCTACTTTTTTAATTACAAAGGTAACAGACGATGCCGAAATGTGTTTGCGTTATTAGCCATTACATACTCTCTTCGACTGGCTAATTTTGCCATTCTTACACACGAACTTGCCACCTTCGCAATGAGACACACCGCCCATTTTACCAGAGCATGGCTTATTCTGAGCATTCGCCTGCATGGCGGGTGCCATGAGTAATAACGATACAATAAAAGCTGACCACAATTTCATCATAACACCCTCAATAGTTGCGCAATATAATCGAAAATATATCACTACAAATGACTCTCATCAACAACTATCTGACTTATGTCTATTACTCAGAAACCAGCTTCATCTTGTGTCAGTTCACTTATCTCGATTGGCACAGCATAAAGCCACGTCCTATCAGCATTACAATAAAACTGTCCCTCTTCAAAATTTACAATACAAGCTGTAAAATCGTTATCCGCTTGGTCATCTAACGCATCTTCATCGCTTATGTCGCTCACGGCACACCATACTTCTTGGTGACCATTCTTAAGCATTGAACGGGTCAACTCGCTTCCTACAACTCCCTTATCCATAATGATAACTCCTACGATGAATATGATCGTTCAGTTAAACAATTGGGATAATAGGAGCAGTCACCTGAATATATCTTAGAGTTCCGATGTCCTAACTGTTTTATGCGTGCCATTGTTATTCTACATAAACATCATGACATACAATTAACCGTTAAAGAAGCGACTATAATAGTCCAAGCGCATCGTTGAATGACTATAAATGCTGATGCTCAGACCCACAAGGTCCAACTGTTTTAGACAATAACTGCTTACAGTCCTACTTCATCCTGAGTAAGTTCCACCTTTTTAATCGGTACAGCATAGCGCCATAAATTGCCTTGATCGCAGACAAACTTATCTTGTTCAAAAGATACGATAGTGACCAATAATTCGTAATACCCATTATCGATAGTTGCCATCGCATGATCGTCATTAACATTGCTCACAGCACACCATACACCGGTATCGCTGCGTTCTAGGATCGCTTGTGTCAACCTACTTCCTTGTAGTTCGATAATCATCTCTAATCCTTAAAATATGACCCGTTGAGTCTCTACTTTACCCATAAATTCACTTTCTGCAATATATTTTTTAGACTCAGAAGTTTTGAATGGGCGTATTAGAGCGCAAATCTCATTACTTAAGATAGAGATTTCGTTGATTAAAATGGTACAACTGACAGGATTTATCAGACCAGAAACTATGCGATTTGATGACAGAACAGCGTGGGAGGGTCGAACTATTTTTGTTAATATTAAGCAGATTTATAATATCCGGTACTACTAGTAATACCAACATTCTATATAGAGCATCATAGGACGAGATAGAAATTAAAACCTAAAAAACAGGCAAAATAAAGGGCTGACAGTCTATGACGGTCAGCCCTTTATCAGTGTTTGGTGGAGATGGCGGGAGTTGAACCCGCGTCCGCCAGCATTACGCTCATGAATCTACATGTTTAGTTTCTGTCTTTAATTTTAGTCCGCACCGATCCGACAGTCAGGATGGATTGGACGATTCTCTACTTTTGAACCCAAGCGATTGAGACAACCCCTTGTGGCGAGCCTACATGCGGACGCTTCAACTTAGTTAACCAACTGTAGGTGATCAGCAACTAAGTAAGCAGGGTTTATGCTGCTAGAGCGTAAGTTTCGTCGTTTGCGACTATAACAATATATGTTTGATTAACGAGAGGACATACACTCTCGACATGCATCATTGAGTTTCATCACCAGCGTCGAAGCCAGAACATCCCCAATAAGGTCGCTTATTATATAGGAATATCAGGCGAGTTTTCAACCTATATGAGACCTGTATTACATTACGTTACAGCTTAGTAGACTAAGCCAAAACCGTGTTTAACCACTGACCGATATTTTGAATCTGCGGCATGCAGACCTGATGTGCCATCGGATACGTATTATAAGAGACATTATAGTCCTTTGCTGACAATAACTGCTGTGCTTGCTCACCTAGGATGACAGGTACCACTGGATCATGCGAGCCATGTTCGATCAAAATTGGCATGTCTTTATTAGCGGCGCTATACTCAATATTATCATTGGTCGCTAAGTAGGTAGAAAGTGTCATCAAGCCAGCCAAACGTTTTGGGTAGCCAAGTGCCACGTGATATGCCACTGCCCCGCCCTGCGAAAACCCTGCAATAACGATATGCTCTGGTAACACGCCGCGCTCTATCTCACGACTGATCAAATCTTGTATCTGCTGAGCAGACTCTTCAATCTGAGCCACATCTACTTTACGCTCCAGACTCATCTCTATGATGTCGTACCATGCTGGCATCACCATGCCGCCATTTACCGTGACTGGGCGTTTAGGTGCATGTGGGAAGATAAAACGTACTGCCATATCATCAGCCAGTCCAAGCTGCGGTACCACTGGCTCAAAATCATGACCGCTAGCACCTAAGCCATGCAGCCAAATCACTGCGCGATCTATCTTTTTTTGAGAGGGATTGTGCTCAACGACGACTGCGTCTAAATAGTTACTCATAGTTATCCTTAATAATGTAGTGAGATATGCCTTAAGCATTTCTATCTTTTTTGCCAAAATAATGTGTGTGTCATTATATGGTCAATATCATCTGTTAGTTTGAGAGTATGGTCAATAGTGAGGTACTAAATGGACAATAGCAAAAATGTGAACTCTATAAAAAGACACGTATGATCTTAAGACTGATAGGTTCAATACTATCAAGCTTGAATACTGTTAACTGTCTATTCTTTAGTACACTTGCCTACAATAGTATCCGCATTAATGCTAAATTCTTACACGGTTAAGCTTTTACAAGAATACATTGACTTTAGTGCTTTTTAGCAAAACGTTATTTTTTTAATTCCTATCCATATAACCGATGGGATTTTTATAATTTTGCAGGAACATTTTACATGACAATTTTTAATAAATCAGCGCTTGAGCTGAGTAAGCAGACGCCGGCCAAGGTTAATAAGATTAATCTTGCCTTACCTTTAACGCTGATCAGCTCATTATTGATAGTAGGTTGCACTGCCGATAGCCGCTCAATGCTCACATCAAAAGCCCCTTCATCGACGACGCAACCGCAATCGTCTTCACCTATTGCATACACCTATGGCGTGCGTCCGTTTTATCTGATCAATGATATGGACGAGGGACCACTAAGAGAAGAGCTACAGGCGTGTAAAGGGCAACTGCCAAGTAAGACTGACTTCTCTATTGCCCATCGAGGTGCGCCATTACAACTGCCTGAACATACCTATGACAGCTACGTGGCGTCAGCGCAAATGGGTGCTGGCATCTTGGAATGTGATGTAGCGTTTACCAATGATGGGGAGCTTGTCTGTCGTCATGCCCAAAACGATTTGCACACCACTACTAATATTTTGACCACGCCGTTGGCCAAGCAATGTACCGTACCGCCCATCTTAGATGCTAAAGGCAAACTTACCAATGCCGGCAGTATCGAATGCCGAACCTCAGATATTAGCGGTGCTGAGTTCAAGACACTGACGGGTAAAATGGATGCTGCCAATAAAGAAGCAACCAGCATTAGCGAGTATATGAATGCAACCGCGCCTTGGCGAACGGATTTGTATTCACAAAACGGCAAGGTGATGACGTTAAAAGAGCATATCGCATTGGCACGCCAGCTAGGTATGAAGCACACACCTGAGCTAAAAGCGCCTGCAGTGACCATGCCATTTAATGGCTATCGTTTAGACGACTACCGCCAACAGCTAATAGACACTTATAAAGCTGCCAATGTACCTGCAAGCGATATGTTTGCTCAGTCATTCAATATAGAAGATCTTGATTACTGGATCAAAAATGAGCCCGATTATGGCGCTAATGCCGTCTATCTTATAGATGACAGCAACGAGACCGCTAAGGATAAAACATTTGATAAAGATGACGCAGCCACTTGGAAACACTCATTGGCTGATATCAAAGCACGTGGTATCAACACCATTGCACCAGCGCTTTGGCTATTGGTCACTACTGATGGTAAGGGAAATATGCAACCATCAGAATACGCAAAACAAGCCAAGGCTAATGGTCTCAACATTATTACGTGGTCAATAGAACGCTCAGGACCGTTAACGAATGGTGGTGATTGGTACTATAGCGGTCTTGACGATGCCATCAATAATGATGGTGACATGATGAATTATATTGACGTACTAGCACAAGACGTTGGTGTTCAGGGTATTTTTTCGGACTGGCCTGCTACAGTGAGTTACTATGCCAACTGCAAAGGTCTTAAATAGGTTTTAGCTTAGTCTATTAACAGACAATCATGCTTAATCTTTATTATCAAGGTCAGCTTGTTCATTGAGCTGGCCTTTTTTGTTGAATGCATCAAGGGAGTAACATCATAAACGGTTTACTTAGCACCTCCCTTTTCCATTAACTTTTCACATCATTTGACTCATGGCAGCAATAGCAACATACGCTTTTGTGCTACGATAATTTAATAAGATTATAAGACGATGTAGAGACTATGACCCATATTTTACTGGTAGAAGATGATCCTGCTATTGCCATGTCACTCAAAGTGACTTGCAAGCGTGAAGGCTGGAATATGACATGGTTAGATAATGCCAGTAGCGTGTTACCCATGCTGCACAGTGATGAGGCTCGCGACCTATCAGCGATTATTATGGATGTCGGTCTGCCAGATGGTGATGGTTTGAGTCTGTGCCAACAAATACGTCATGCAACTGATATCGATACGCTAAAAGATTTACCTATCGTGTTTTTGACTGCACGTAGCGATGAGGTCGATCGTATTTTGGGGTTGGAGATGGGCGGTGATGACTATTGCTCCAAGCCTTTTAGTCCACGTGAACTAGTCGCACGCTTAAAGGCTATCTGGCGACGTGAGCAGTTACTGGTTCAGCAGTCTGAATCTTATACAACTAATGACAAAGTTGAAAACACGCCCGCAAGCAACCTAACTGGGCAGGCACTGACGTTCGAGAATCAATCTGGTGTTTGGCACTATCAGCCGCTTAATTACTCATTGAGATGGCAAGAACAAAAGCTTGAGCTTAGTAACACTGAGCGCAAAATCTTACTGTCATTATTACAAGCACCGAACCAAGTGTTTAGTCGTGAGCAACTGCTTAATGCAGTAAGCGACTATCCCGACCATCGCTTGGCGCGCACGATTGACAGTCATGTTAAGTCGATTCGTAAGCAGTTGGCGACCATCGATGCGAGTATCGATGTGATTCACACACATCGCGGACTGGGTTACGCACTATGTCCTGCTTGATAATGGCTTTGAACCTATGAATCATAAAGCCGATAACCGTAGTGATAGTAATAGCAATAGTGCCATCAATCGTGATCACAACATCGACGATGATCAAAGCAATTGGTATGCCAAACTGCACCCTATTGGTACTGCGCAGCAAGTCCCTAAACGCAAGCGACTGCTCAATCTGAGTATATTCTTTAGAATTTGGTTGGCGGTCGCTTTGGTACTCATTGTCTGCGGTGTGGTTGCCTTTACTCAGTTATTTGGCTACGTCAAGCCCACTGCACAGCAAGTCATTGAAGATACACTACTAGATACCAGTAAATTACTTGCTGCTAGTCTACAGGTGCCTCTATCTACAGGTCAGCTTTATGATGAAGCTTACCAGGCGCAGCTTGATGCTGCGTTTGTTGATATGTCAACGACTGACGATAGTCTGGGCCCTGTCTACCAGACCAAAAACCATACCAGCTTTCGAGTATATGTGACAGACAGTAGTGGCAAGGTCATTTACGATTCGCTCCCCAAACCTGATAACAACGAAGGACAGAATTACGGACGCTGGAACGATGTCTATCTCACACTAAGAGGTCAGTACGGCGCAAGAAGTACGCTAAAAGATTACCAACGGCGTGATGGTTCGGTCATGTATGTGGCACAACCAATAAAAAACGCATCTGGTGACATTATGGGCGTGGTCAGTGTCGGCAAGCCTGTCGCTAGCATATTGCCCTACTTAGACGATACGCGTAATCGCATGCTCATCACCGCGCTATTTATGAGCATCGCAGCCCTTATTCTGGCAGGACTAGTAGCATGGTGGCTTAAGCAAAGCATTACCTTAGTCACCCAATACACTAGTGCACTAGCAGAAGACACCAAAAAGCCCTACTTTTATCTCGGTCATGAACTAAATAGCCTAACAGACACAATCGAGTCCATGAAACATCGCTTGGAGAATCGTGCTTACGTCACTGACTATGTGCATACGTTGACGCACGAGCTTAAAAGCCCGCTGACTGCGATACGCGCCAGTGGTGAGCTATTAGAGGATGATGGCATGGATGGAAATGCCCTTGATCATGATGATCGGCAGATGCTTATCGAAACGATAGGTGAACAAAGTATAAAAATGCAGCAGCTTATCGATCGACTGCTATTACTTGCTAAAGTGGAGCAGCCTACCTTTAAGCTCAATCGTCAGCCAACGTCCCTACTGCCATTATTGCAGAGCCTGATAAAAGACAATACAGCTAAACAGCAGCAGCAGAACCTTAAACCTATTGATATCTATATTGATAATGAGCAAGTGACCAACAACATAGACTTGCCAGCAGATATCTTAGCGTCTACTAGCGTGTTCGCTGATGAGTTTTGGTTGATACAAGTGCTACAGAACGTACTAGATAATGCCATTCATTTTGCTGACAGCATTGTTGAAGTTTCTTTGCATGGTACAGCGCGGACGGTAACTATCGATATATTTAATGATGGCAAGCTGCTGCCTGAATACGCTATCGCAAAGGCTTTCGAGCGTTATTTTAGCTTATCGCATCAGAGCCAACCCTCTTACCAAACCGCTGAATCAAAACCGGCTACTAACGCTGGTAGTACGCTCAAAAAAGGTACGGGGCTTGGACTGACTTTGGTAAAACAAGTCATCGAACATCACGGTGGTCAAGTCACTATTAACAACACCCATGTCGACAAGAGTAAAGCTAGTGCTAGTAAACTCAGCACCCATCAAAAGCAACGTTCTGGCGTCATTGTTAGTATCAGCCTACCATTGGCTTAGAACTAAACATTCACGGCAGTTCATCAATTTTCCATCATGACTGCATATGATTTCTATCTCTTCACTTTACGATAGCGCTATAGGCTGTTGAACAGCCAAATTCGTAAAGCAAATTAGGAGAAGATATCAAATGGCAAAATTACTCACTGACAGCCTTACTATTAGAGATTTAGTAGGTCATAGCCGTTATCATTGTATAGAGATATTATCAAACCAAGGGCTGAGTAGCATTGATTTTGGGCACTGGTTAGCAATTCCCAGTCAGCGGTTATTACTAATTTTTCGGCATCAACAATGTGTGGCTATTAATGATTATAAATTAGCAGCCTAATACTTTGACAGCTCAACACGCTGAATGTATTCAAACATAATCAATATTATAACGAGCCACAAAAAAGCCCTTTATCGCCTCTAGTAATTGAATACTAAAAACGATGAAGGGCTGATTACTCTACGACGGAAATACTAGGTGATTGATTGCACTGGTGGTTTCACGTCCGCGTTTTGACCGCGGTGACGCAGATAGTGATCGAGCACTACAATTGCTAGCATCGCCTCTGCGATGGGCGTCGCACGTACACCAACGCATGGGTCATGGCGACCTTTAGTCAGCATATCGACTGCCTCGCCTTGCGTATTGATACTCTTACCAGCCGTGGTAATACTAGACGTTGGTTTTAGCGCAATACTCACACGGATATCTTGCCCTGATGAGATACCGCCCAAGATACCACCTGCATGATTGGCCGCAAACCCATCTGGCGTCAGCTCATCACGAGCACTATGTCCGAATTGACCTGCCACGTCCATACCATCACCAATCTCAACCCCTTTGACCGCATTAATACTCATCATCGCATGCGCGATATCAGCATCTAAACGATCAAACACTGGCTCGCCCAAGCCTACGGGTACACCGCTTGCAATGACTTCAAGACGGGCACCGCAACTGGTCCCTTCGCGACGCAGACTATCAATCAGAGTCTCAAAACGACCAATCGCTTCTTTATCAGCACAAAAGAACGGATTGCTATTTACGAACGCCCAATCGATTTGGCTGGGCTCTAGGACATTACTGTGCTCACTACCGATTTGAGTCACGTGACCACGAATTTGTACGCCCAGACGTTCTTGCAAGTATTTCTTTGCGATAGCACCCGCTGCCACACGCATGGCAGTCTCACGGGCAGATGAACGACCACCGCCACGATAATCACGGAAGCCATATTTCATGCTATAAGTATAATCAGCGTGTCCAGGACGGAAGGTATCCTTGATATCGCTATAGTCTTTTGATTTTTGATTGGTATTACGAATCAATAGACCGATAGACGTACCTGTGGTCTTGCCTTCGAATACACCGGAGATAATCTCAACTTCATCAGACTCGCGGCGCTGAGTTGAATACTTAGACGATCCTGGCTTGCGGCGATCCAAGTCTACTTGCAAATCTTCTGCAGATAACGCCAAACCTGGTGGTACACCGTCAACAATCGCCATAAGGCCTGCGCCATGTGACTCACCGCAAGTGGTAACCGTAAAAACCTGCCCAATACTATTGCCTGCCATAACTGTCCTTAAACAAGTAAACGTTACTAATGACTATTTGATCCATCTTTTATGATTAGTGCTTATAATTATCGATTACAGATGTCGGTTACGGATATCAGCTGTTATTGTTTAGCGCATTCACTCATACAACCGATATCCATGCAACCTAATGGCTGACTATTGGATACTGTCCAATAGTTGAACAAAAGAGGCAAACAGCTGACGATGTGATACTAGCTCATCATAAGTGATCGCAAACACCCCATGCCCACCATGTGCAAACTTCAACCAATCGAACTGAATTTCAGGATAAGCTTGTTTTAATGCCCATTCGCTATCACCCACTTCACAGATCAGCAATCCTTCTGGGCTCAGATAATCTGGCGCTTCAAACAAGATGCGATGCACCAAGTCCAAACCATCTTGACCCGCGGCTAGCGCATGCTCAGGCTCATACAAAAACTCAGGGGGCAAATCTGCCATGATAGCGGCATCGACATATGGTGGATTTGTGACGATAAGCTCATACTGATTCTCGGCAGGTATCTTGGCAAACAGATCTGACTCAATTACGTTGACCTGATGTCCAAGGTCATGATGATCGACATTGACCATGGCTACTTCTAATGCGCCCTTATCGATATCGACTGCATCAACCAATGCATCGACGAAACGGGTCGCAAGCGCAATGGCGATACAAGCAGAACCAGTACACAGATCCAAGATACGCTCAGGCTGTGACAACTGCTTCACGTCTAAACCATGGTCATAAAACACCGCTGACTGCTCATTTGGACTAACGCCTAGGGGCTTTGCAAGTTCAGTCACATCAAAGTATGGATGGAACTGCTGGCGAATCAACTCTGCGATTGGCGAGCGAGGGATAAGGACACGCTCATCCACATAAAAAGGCAAATCACAGAAATAAGATAAGTTAATCAGATAACTCAATGGCTTACGTTCAGCGATACGCTCTTCTAATAATCCAAGTACTGCCTGCTTCTCTGACGTGGTCAAACGGCAGTCTAAAATTTGCTCATTGGCTGACCAGTCCAACGATAGCGAATGCAATACGATGGCTGAGGCTTCTGCAAACTCATCTGTAGTGCCTTGCGCGACAACCACATCATAGTTACGCAACTGCGTGACCGAAAAACGAATAAAGTCGCGGATACTTACCAGTTGCTCACGCGCTTCATTCAGCTCTGCTTGTAGGTTAGCAAATTCACCGTGCTCACCAAGAAGTCCAGTCTCTAAATCATACTCCATCTCGCCGTCTAAGCCCTCAGACTCATCGTTAAAGTATTGGTTTTGAAACTCTTCTGCACTCATTGTTTGGTCTTCTGACATATCGCACCTTATGGATTAACTACATAGCGGATTAAATTGCTTTTTGCTAAAAACTGCTTTTTGCTAAAAGTCGGTTTATTAACCAAAAATTTAATCCTACATTATAGACGTAAACACCTAATAGCGCCAATCAGTGTCGCTATTACTGCAACAAAAAACAGGGGTAGTCTCAGGTTATCTAAGTAAGAATCGCGCACCATGCCATACATATATTCGTTAAATTATTACCCAACTGTAGCGAATACGTCAGCAGCTGACGTTTGGCAACCGTTAAATACAAAAACATGTGTCAAAAGTTTGCGATGGCGACAAATTATGCGCATAATAGCCGCATTAGTAGCAACCACAAGTGATTCAACATGATGAAAATAAAGCCTATTATTACTGCTATATCTATTGCCACCATAAGTGCTAGCGTTGCCGCATTGGCTGCGCCTGCTGATGCTACTCGCACATTGCCAGTACGCACATCGGATACGATGCCGAGCCTTGCCCAAAAGGTCAGCCTTGATGTACAAGAAAACCGTAGCAGCTCGTTAGACAGTCGCTTGCCAGCTGACCGTATGACTCAGCTTATTGATTCAAAGAGTGAGCCAAAGGCTGCAGATAACATGAGCGCTGCAGAATTGACACGTAAAGATGAGCAAGCTGACCGTGATGATGATATAACTGAAGGCCAAGCTGTTGCTGCTCCTAGTGATTTGTCATCTATCAATTCATCTGACCCGCTTGCTTTTGAGCTGCCAGAGAGTGAAAAGCGTCAAGACTTCAGTGATGATCCAACCATCAAAAGCATTGAAGACAAAGATGGCAAACGACACACCACACTCAACTTATCAAACTATGCTAAGCAAGTGAATAGTGCTGTCTGGTCACCCAACATGAACGTCAACTCAGCAATGACCATCAAAATACAGGCTTTGCTTGATTGGAATCATGCATCTCCTGGTCCTATCGATGGCGGTTGGGGCATGAACAGCAAAAAAGCCTTGGTCAACTTTCAAGCGATGAGAGGTCTGCCAAAGACAGGTAAAATGGACCAAAAAACGTGGGATGCCTTAGTAAAAAATATTCCTGCAACCAAACCTGTATTGGTCACTTACACCCTGACTGAAGATGACCTTAATACCAATTTTGCAACCACCCCTTCTGGTTCAGAAGCCAAGTCAAAAATGAAGGGCTTGTATTATCAAGACATCAAAGAGATGTTAGGCGAACGTTTCCATATGGACGTACGCTACCTCGATAAGTTGAATAAGAATAAAGAGTATAAAGTTGGTGAGACGATCACCGTACTGAACAACCGTGGCAAGCTTAACCAACGTATCAACCGTATCGTTGCCAACAAAGCAGATAAGACACTCTATGCATACAACGGTGACAAGCTAGTTGCTACCTACCCAACGACCGTCGGTAGTGATGCCACACCGTCACCAAAAGGGTCGTTTAAGATCATCAACAAAGTAAAAATGCCTTGGTATAAGTCAACTGTCGGTGAAGGCGCTCAAAAGAAAGTCCATATGATAGCACCAGGACCGAACAATCCAGTGGGTGTGGTATGGATGGGCTTATCTAAGCCTTCTTATGGGTTACATGGTTCACCAGTACCTGAAGGTATCAGTCGCCAAGGATCAGCAGGTTGTGTTCGTTTGACCAACTGGGATGTGTTAGAGGTTTATGCCAATGTCGAAAATGGCGCGGTTGTCGAACTTCAGTGAGTCTGATTGACTACCCCAATCTATCATAAAAATCGTGACAAAAAAGACCTCCATCGTGAGGTCTTTTTTATACCTACTCATTTTTTCTACTTATTTATAAAATCACTTCTTATATAGTCACCTTATATATAGCGAGCTTTTATACAGTCACCTTGTTGTAGAGCTGCCTTAGAACCAAAGAGTTATAGCACAGCTCTTCACTTACAAACCGTAGGTCTTATTAACTACGCCTCGTAACCTTCCTCATCACCCGTAATGCTGCCAATTTTTTTGGCAAAGAACATCGTTACAGGAATAGAAGCCAAAGCACCCACCGCGACCGCTATTTGCATATGAGCGATCTCATCGAACCCCATAATGAGCGTACCAATGATGACAACGCCTGTGGTGACCGTGCCTGCTATGATGTAAATAACAGCAAATAATGACCAATTCATGATTTAATCCTTACTTTTTTTGTGGGTATAATCTATTTATACTTTAATTCCACAATTTTAGTAAGTATTTAATCTGAACGCTTACATCACCTATATCAGATGACTTTTATTCAAAACCATGTTAGCTTTAAGGTTTTAGATGAATGCTAATAAACTGCTCCTTTATCACGCGCTCATCTGTCTATACCCTCCTTTGACTAATCGCAAAAAACCCCTATACCTTTGTCCGTTTATCATTACAATAGTGACTTTCTTCATTCGTTGAGAAAGTTATCTGTTATGACCTCATCTAAAAAAAACGTATCTACTGACTCAGCTCAGCAGAATAAAACTTCCGCCAATGCTGATCCTAAAAACGATCAAGATGCTTTGACTGATTCAGTAGCGGATACGGCGATAAGCGACACTGAAATGACCACCATGACTCAAGAAGCACTAGAAAATGAAGATCTAGCCTGTGCTGAAAACCCTGAAGCCAATGTTAAGATAGAGTCAATCAGTGAAGATGTAGTGGTAGCCACGCTGGAGACAACTGAACCTGCAACGCAGCCCAACTCTAATAAGCCCAATTCTGAGCAGTCCAATCCTAAACAGCAGAACCCTGAAGATTCATCTGAATCCCAATCAGATTTCTTTCAATCAGATGCGGCTGATACATTAGAGATGAGCGCTCAAGACAAAAAAAATGCTGACATAACGGAATCAACAGACGACGACCTAACTGTCGATGCTCAACACGCACCCTTAGACAGCTCTGATGAGCAAGCAGACAGTCAAGCGAAAACGAATAATACATTGAAAGATGAAAGTGTACATGAGCACGATAGTTTGCAAAGCGATGATCAATACAATGATCAAAGTAACGATCAGGACGAGGAACAAGACAACAGCCCCAATGTAGATGAACATAAAGAACACGAAAGCGATGAAGAAGAGGTTCAGGAAGAAAAAGAAGCCAAGCTTGAGTCTTATAAGCAGTTTGTCGCTGAGCAGTTCAATAACAAAAAAGTAGATTATCCAGAGGTGCGAGTTAGGATTGAAGCCAACGCGCTGCCTAGTAGAATGTACTTCATTATGAATATCCTCTCTGCCATCATCGCAAGCTACGGCCTAGTAACCAACTCAGCAGCAGTCGTGATTGGTGCGATGTTGGTTGCGATGATGCTAGGTCCCATCACTGGTGTCGCGTTAGCGATCATTGACTACCGTATGCCCCTACTACGTAAGTCACTAATCACCGTGTTTCTGGGGGTGTCATTGGTATTAGTCGTCGGCTTTATCGTCGGCTGGCTACACAAAGATCAACCCTTGACCGCTGAAATACTATCGCGCACCCAGCCCACCTCTATGGACCTGATGATTGCATTGGCAGGTGGTACGGCTGGTGCCTATGCAATGGTGTCTCCGCATTTATCAGTCGCGGTAGTCGGCGTTGCAGTAGCCACTGCGTTGGTGCCACCGCTTGCTGCTAGTGGTATTTTATTTGCTAACGGTGAGCTACAGCTTGGATTTGGTGCGCTTTTATTGGCAGTAACCAACATCATTGCTATTCAGTTTACCAATGCACTTGTGTTATGGGTTTTGGGTTTTCGCCGCTTGGTCGACAACGACTATAAATCAAACAACTATCTGACTTTTTTGCAGCGTAACGCGGTGACTTTGTTATTACTGGGTGGTTTGGGTACCTATTTGACCATCAACCTACAGACCAATGCCAAGCAGCAGGTGTTTGAAAGTAGTGTGAAAGAAGCTATCAACAGCTACTTTATCGATCAAGGCAACGTGCTGACCAATACTCAATTTGACACATCAGATGAGAATCAAGTCGTGCGTGCAGTCGTGCGCGGTGAGACGACACCAACCTCAACCGATGTCCGTCAGATCGAGGCGGTCATTACCCAAGATATGGCAGATAATTTTCCTGAGTATCTACCCATCAAATTGCAATTACGCTATCTGCCCATACAAGTGATTGAGTCTGACCCCGTGATAAAAGACAAACTCGATGAAACTGATGCTGCTATTTTGACCAACTAGCTTGTCCATTGGACTGACCTGATTGCACGATTGGCTTGTTTGAACCGCCAATCTTGATGCGCTACCAATCAAGCAGCGGTAAGCATGTGCATAATAACCTAGCAGTTATAACTCTTGTACCAAGAGCTTAGGCGTTTGTGCTAAAATCGCTTGCAAAATTATTTTATGTTATTTACTCAATTCTATCCGTCAGTAAGGAGCCGCTGTGAGCCAGCCATTTCGCTCAGCCGATATTCGCCAAGCCTTTATCGATTTTTTCATAAGCAAGCAGCACACCCAAGTTTCATCGTCTAGCTTGATTCCTCATAATGATCCGACATTACTATTTACTAATGCTGGTATGAATCAGTTCAAAGAAACCTTTTTGGGTATGGAACCACGTGACTACACACGTGCTGTAACTTCTCAAAAGTGCGTCCGTGCTGGCGGCAAGCATAACGATCTAGATAATGTCGGCTACACTGCCCGCCATCATACGTTCTTTGAAATGCTAGGCAACTTCTCATTTGGCGATTACTTCAAACAAGCAGGTATCGAGTATATCTGGGAGTTTTTGACCTCAAATAAGTGGCTAGCCATTGATAAGGATCGTCTGTACGTCACCATTTATGAAACCGATGATGAAGCCTTTGAGATTTGGAATAAAAACATCGGTATTCCAAGCGATCGCATCATTCGTATTGGCGATAACAAAGGTGCGCCTTACGCTTCTGATAATTTTTGGACCATGGGTGATACTGGTCCTTGTGGTCCTTGTACCGAAGTCTTTTATGACCACGGCGCCGATATCGAAGGCGGCTTGCCAGGTACTCCTGAAGAAGATGGCGACCGCTATATCGAGATTTGGAACTGTGTCTTTATGCAGTTCAATCGTCAAAAAGACGGCACTCTATTGCCACTACCTGCGCCAAGTGTCGATACTGGCATGGGGCTTGAGCGTATTAGTGCCATTATGCAGGGCGTTCATGGCAACTATGAGATCGATTTATTTACTCATTTGATGGATGCCGCTGCTGATATCTTAGAGATTGACAATGAACAACAGTCATCACTAAAAGTCATCGCTGACCATATCCGTGCCGTGTCGTTTTTAATTGCTGATGGCGTTACCCCAAGCAATGAAGGTCGTGGCTATGTATTACGCCGTGTCATTCGCCGTGCGGTACGCCATGGCAACAAGCTTGGCGCAGATAGTGAGTTTTTCTACAAAATGGTGGCGCCACTCGTTGCAGAAATGGGCAGCGCTTATCCAGATCTAAAAGAAAAACAAACTGCCATCGAAAGTGCCATCCAAAAAGAAGAAGCACAGTTTGCTAAAACATTAGCCCAAGGTTTGCGTTTGCTTGCCAGCGAACTTGAAGGCTTACAAGATGGCGATACGCTATCTGGCGAAGCTGCCTTTAAGCTTTACGATACTTACGGCTTCCCGCTTGATTTGACTGCCGATATCACTCGTGAGCGCGGTATTGTCATTGACGAAGCAGAATTCGATGAGCATATGCAAGCGCAGCGTGAGCGTGCCCGTGATGCTGGCAAATTCGACGTTGATTACAGCAGCGTCATTCAAGTAGAGACGCCAACGACGTTTATTGGCTATGAGCAGCTTGAAGAAGAAGGTGTCACTGTTGATGCACTTTACCAAGATGGTAACCCAGCAGACAGCTTAACAGAAGGCATGGAAGGCGTTGTCGTACTTGATCGCACCCCATTCTATGCAGAAGGCGGTGGTCAAGTTGGTGAGCTTGGTGAAATTCGTACCGAATCAGGCGTTTTTGAAGTGCAAGACACCAAAAAGTCTGGGCAGGCGATTATTCATTATGGTGTCGTGACTATGGGTGAGATTAGCCCTAAGCAGACGGCTGACGCTCATGTACTCTCAAGCATCCGTGCCGCTAGTGCAAAAAACCATTCTGCTACTCACTTATTACATGCAGCGCTAAGAGAAGTATTAGGTGATGCGGTTACGCAAAAAGGCTCATTGGTCTCAAGCGAAGTACTACGTTTTGATTTTGCCTACAACAAGCCTGTCAGTGCCGCTGAAATTACGCGAGTAGAGCGTCTCGTCAATGAACAAATCCAAGCCAACACCCCTGCACGCATCGAGCACATGTCGATTGATGAGGCAATGAACCAAGGCGCTATGGCACTGTTTGGCGAAAAATACGGTAGCGATGTTCGTGTCCTAACCATGGGTACAGACAGTATCGTAGACGGTCAGCGCAAGCCTTTCTCTATTGAGCTATGCGGTGGTCTACATGTGCAGCGCACGGGCGATATCGGCGTGCTAAAGATCACCAGTGAATCAGGTATCGCTGCTGGTATTCGCCGTATTGAAGCAGTTACTGGCATGAACGCGGTCAAAAACATGCAGCAAAGCGAGCAGCAACTGGGTGAATTGGCAAGTCAGCTCAAAGTAAAACGTCCTGAAGTGGCGCAGCGTGTACGCACCATGGCAGATAAGCAGCGCGATCTTGAAAAACAACTAGAGCGTCTGCAACAAAAGATGGCCAGTGCTCAAGCAGCTAACTTACTTGATGACGTGCAGACTATCGCAGGCACACCAGTTCTTATCAGTACCTTGAGCGGTATCGATGGTAAATCTATCCGTACGCTAATGGACGATATCAAATCAAAACTACCTGATAGCGTGATTGTACTCATAGGTGATAAAGACGATCAGTTGGCACTAGCAGCAAGCGTAGCGAAGTCTGTTACTGCTAAGATAAAAGCCGGTGATATCATTCGTCATTTAGCAGGTGAGCTTGGTGGTAAAGGCGGCGGTAAGCCAGACTACGCCCAAGGCGGCGCGCCGAAGTCTAGCAACAGTGCAGCAGTTATCAGCGCTCTACCTGCTTGGATTGAAACCCAGCTTAGCTAAGCTAGTGAATATTAGACCAGCGAGTATATTGCTATAGCGCGTCATAATATACCTTATATTTATCGCATAGCTTTACTCTACTACGCACCAAATACGCGATTGGTTATAACCACTATAACCAATCGCCATATATATAGGCGGTACTGAGACTTAAAGTTGTGCTGTAGATATGGTATAAAGGTCAACGTTTGGGCATGTTTTTCGTTCATTGAAGGTGGTAGACACTACCAGATGAACAGAAACCTAGGGCATCACTTTTATAATCTGGCTTTATGTATACAAGCATTGATAGGTCTCACATTGACACTCATCACTGATCATAAAAAGTCATTATTGAATAATAGGTAGATTTTTATGGCGTTAATAGTACAAAAATACGGCGGCACCTCAATGGGCAGTATCGACCGCATCAAAAACGTCGCCAAACGAGTCAAACGCTGGCATGACAATGGTCACCAAGTGGTCGTTGTGGTTTCAGCTATGAGCGGCGAAACCAACCGCTTAATTGATTTAGCACGCCAAATTAGCAACAATCCTGACGCACGTGAATACGACCAAATGGTCTCAACGGGTGAGCAAGTCTCTATCTCACTACTCGCTATGGCGATTAAAGAGCTTGGTATTGGTGCTCGCTCATTTACTGGTCGTCAAGTCGCTATCAAAACTGACAACGCCCATAATAAAGCACGTATCGAAAGCATCGATGATAAAAACATACGCGAGCAGCTAGATGCTGGCAATATCGTTATTGTGGCAGGCTTCCAAGGTATTGATGAAGAAGGCAACGCGACCACACTCGGACGCGGTGGCTCTGATACGACAGGTGTGGCGATTGCAGCAGCTTTGGGCGCTGATGAGTGTCAGATTTATACTGATGTCGATGGCGTATATACCACTGATCCTCGCGTGACCTCAAAAGCCAAAAAACTTGAGAAAATTACCTTTGAAGAAATGCTAGAGATGGCGAGCCTTGGTTCAAAGATTCTACAGATTCGTTCAGTAGAGTTTGCTGGCAAGTATGGTGTACCTCTACGCGTACTATCTAGCTTTGATGAAAACACAGACGGCAGCTTTGACCAAGAATTTCAAGACAATGTGGGCACCCTAATTACGATAGACGAAGGAGACAATATGGAACAGGCAATCATCTCAGGTATCGCGTTTAATCGAGACGAAGCAAAAATCTTAGTACGTGGTGTACCTGATCATCCTGGTATCGCCTCTGCTATCTTGAGTCCTATTGGTCGCGCCAATATCGAAATCGATATGATTGTCCAAAACCTATCAGACAATGGTACCACTGACTTTACCTTCACTGTAAACCGCACTGACTTGGACAAGACCCTAAAAGTGCTCAATGAAGAAGTCAAAGACGAGATTGGTGCCAAAGAAATCTCAGGCAATAGCGAAGTTGTCAAAGTCTCACTAGTCGGTGTTGGTATGCGTTCACACGCAGGTGTCGCAAGCCTAATGTTCCAGACATTGGCTGAAAACAACATCAATATCCAAATGATATCGACCAGCGAAATCAAAGTGTCTGTACTGATTCAAGACCAGTACTTAGAAAAAGCCGTCAAGTCACTGCATACTGCATTTGGCCTTGACCGTGAAGACGGCGAAAGCAAAATCGCTGGGCTATAACCCTCAAAAACTGTTAAAATACCGCCTGAGCATTGTCGGTAATTTGTCCAGTGCTACTGATATATTGATATAATACTCAAATAAAATAGGATCTCTTTAGGTCCTATTTTTATTTTTTGCCCTAGCTGAAATGAGCATTTACCTAATAGTTTTGTGAAAAAACCGTGACAGTATCTGTTATGCCACCTATAATGGGGCTTTCATTTGGGCTAAATGAATCTACCTATCGTTACCGTTATGAGCACGATGTCGAGCATTGTAATTATTGATACATTGCTTGCTTAGTGCTACGGTAATGTTCTGCAATTGAGAAGTAATCTGATGAGTAATAATTTGTTGATGCGACATAAGGAGTGTGACGCATGTTAATTTTGACACGCCGCGTGGGCGAAACGCTAATGATTGGCGATGAAGTCAGTGTGACGGTTTTGGGCGTCAAAGGCAATCAAGTACGTATCGGTGTAAACGCACCAAAAGATATTGCCGTACATCGCGAAGAGATTTATCAACGTATTCAGCATGAGCGCTCTGTACAGTCGCAAATGCAGCATCTTGAGCAAGGCAACTTTTCGCCTTCATTCGATGACGAAGACTATTTCAATCGCTAATCTATAATACTTGATGCTCAGTTGCTAACTGCTCTCGGGTATCAATAAGTATTATATTGTTTTTTTAATCTGCTCTGAGGTCATTTATTTATGAGTATCCGCCAATCAGATATATCGGCACTACTTAATGGTTTGAACAAAAAAGCCATTGGATTCAATGATGTCATCAGCTTTATTGATGATTTTTATCGCTATGCGCCTGCCCCATTTGTGAATGGGATGGTACATAATGCAGCTGGTGAAAACGAAGGTAGTGCAAAGATTTTTGGTTTTGCTAAGCATCATGGTTTGAACCAGCTGGACACGCTAAAACTATTTGGCGAACACTATGCCAAAGTGCAAGCAACGCCTAATGGTACTGATCACGCCAACATTCGTAACTTTTTGCATTGGGGCTGGCAGGGATTTTTGATGCAGAAAAACCCACTAACGGTTCGTCCTAGTGTCGATACGACTGCAATCTAATCATGTATTGCGATTAAAACACTATAAAGTAAAAAAGCCACGCTAATGAGCGTGGCTTTCTTGTGATGGCTGTATTTATAGCTATTACAGACCTACCTATTTGTAGGTCTATTTATCACAAAACTTATTTATCACGGAATTTGACAGGCTGCACGGCACCTTTAGGGTTCGGCATATTAGGATAATGATGTTCATGCTCGACATCACATTCAGCACCAACCACTGAACCGTCGTCTTTTACTGGTTTGTGGATATAGCCAGTACGTTCAGCAGGCGGTAGATGCTCATGCTCCCATACCATTACCGCTTGCATACAAGTGTCGCGCTGCTCAGCAGTAATTTTGCGACCATCAGGCCATTTGCCCAGCTCAATCGCCATACGGAATTTATCGACTACCTCAGGCGTTAGACTTGCTAGTATTGTTTGTTTATCCATTTTGCCTACTCCACTGCGATTTTTGGATCATACTTCTACATAAAAGACTGACTTATTCATCGTCCATAATATCATCATCGACATCAAGACTGAATTCTTCAGCGTGGACATTCCAGTGTAACTTTGTCCGGCACGCTTCATAAAAATCAAACCCAGGTGGGTGCAACAAAGTCAGTTTGTCAGGGTGCTTACGAATATGTAAGCGTTGCTCTTGTTCGAGCGGTACACTGGGCTTGCCATCTGCACTAACCATTGGCTGCGTACGGTTGTCTTCATGGATACGAATACAAACTTCACTATTACCGCTGACCACAATCGGACGACTAGACAAGGTATGAGGATGCATAGGCACGAGACAAATAGCATCCATACTCGGATGTATGATAGGACCACCACCAGATAGCGCATAGGCAGTTGAGCCTGTCGGTGTTGCTGCTATTAGCCCGTCACTATGCTGTCTATATACATCGTGTCCGTCAATTTTCATCTGAAAATCAATCATATGTACCGACTTGCCAGCATGCAACACGATATCATTGAGCGCCATATCCTCATGGACTATTTTGCGCCCTTCTCGTATTTCCATCGTAAGCAAAAACCGATGATCCAGCTGATAGTCTCCCATCAACACCTGACGCAGTTTAAACGCCGCTTCATCAGGCTTTACATCTGCCAAAAACCCTAAACGGCCACGGTTAACTCCCAATACAGGCACACGGTAACGTGCTAATGCTTCAGCAGCATGTAGTATCGAGCCATCACCACCGACCACAATAACCAAGTCGCAAATCTCACCAATTAAGCCACGCTTTACGATTTTGACTTTTTCTATGTCTATAAGATCCAGTGTGGGCAAATTGGCAGTTTGTACATCCATGATCAATGTCAAATTCATGTCATTGATGGTTTGGGCGATCTGCACCAGACTTTGAGTGACGCTGCGTTTACCAGCGCGGCCCATCAGCCCAATACGCCTAAAAGCAGGGTTCTTGATAGCGTGGAATAGCTCTGATTCATGTAAGTGTGGCAATCTTGCTGACTGCGCTGAGTTTTCCATAAAACGACTCGGTATAACGGTGAAGTACAGGGCAATGATAGCGATAAATGCGCGCTTAGACTAGCATGTTTCTCAATTATCGTTGTTAACTGTCGTAACTGACCCCATATAAAAGCTATCAAATGACTTACTTAGCCTTACTTGCCTGCCCAATATACGCACAAGCGCGCAGCAGTTTGATACGTGAGCTACTGACACTATTAGACAGCTAGGAAGACAGTCACAATGGCTGTCACGCAAACACAGTTGACAATAATGGCGGTTTTGCTAAAGTAGCTAACATCTCTATTTTCATATTTTATTATTAAGGATTTATGTATGGCCAATCCTATTGTCAGTCGCGCAGAACTTGCGATCGGCGGTAATCCAATGACGGTAAAGGGTGTTATTCAAAAGACCAGCCTATTACTTGGTTTATCAGCTATTACTGGTGTGGGCTTTTTCTTTTATGCGCTTATGGCAGGTTTATCGCAAGGTTTTATTACCATGGCAGCCTTCGGTAGCATGATTGCTGCGTTTGTTCTTGCCCTTTTTATCACTTTTAAGCCACAAAAAGCCAAGACGTTGGCAGTGCCTTATGCATTGCTAGAAGGTATCTTTTTGGGCGGTATCTCATTATTTTTTATGAGAATGTATCCGACTGTACCAGTAACTGCAATGTGTGCAACGTTCGTCACAGCGGCAGTCATGCTAGGCCTCTATCGCTCAGGTTTGGTTAAGGTTACTGAAAAATTCCGCTCTATTGTGACCTCAGCCGTTATTGCCATTATGCTTGTATACGTCGCACAATGGGTGCTTTCTCTAGCATTTGGTTCAACACTACCGTTCTTGTTTGAAGGCGGTGCTATCGCTATCGGCTTTAGCTTGTTTGTGATTGTTATCGCTTCTTTTACGCTATTATTAGACTTTGACAATATCGATCGCGGCGTTGCAATGGGTATCTCAGAAGACTATGAATGGTTATTCAGTATTGGTATTCTTGCGACTTTAGTCTGGATGTATATCGAATTCATGCGTCTATTGAGCTATTTACAAGACTAATTCTATACATTGTCTGATAGCAATTCTGTATAAAAACCGCCTTAACTACTTATAATTGAAGGCGGTTTTTTTATGGCTGAATGTTACAGGCTTGGGCTTGCTTAACGTCAATGCATTCTTTTAACGTCAGTGCGTTCTGAAGTGACTAGGCACGTTTTAGACGCAGCGCATTCAACACGACAAACAATGAGCTAAGCGACATACCAATAGCAGCAAGCCATGGTGGTACATAACCTAAAGCCGCTGGTATCAGGACAATACTGTTGTAAGCGAGCGCCCAGCGGAAATTTTGCTTAATGATGCGCTCTGTTTTATCAGAAATACGTTTAGCAGCAGTGATGGCCTCTATTTGACCGTTTAGGACAATACTATCACTAGATACTTGTGCCAGATCTGCCGCACCAGCAATTGAGGTGGACACGTCTGCCGCTGCCAATACTGGCGCATCATTGATGCCATCACCAACCATCAATACGACCGCGCCTTTGGCTTGCAGCTGCTGAATATGATTGACCTTGTCCGTCGGAGATAGACCATTATAGGCAGCCTGCATTCCTAAGCTATCAGCCATCGTCAGCGCTTGCGGGCTTGGATCTCCTGTTAGCATCACAGACTCGATACCTAGCCCTTTTATAGTATTAAGCATCGTTTGAGCACTATCTCGCACTTTATCATTAAAATAAAAGCATGCCAGCGCCTGCCAGCCATTGGTATTTGCTTTTTGGCAAGACAAAACAACAGCTGAGCTCGCGCGATGAGTTAGTAAATCGATGGTCAAATCATTGTTTTTTTCAATACTATTTATATCACTGTTCAAAGCGAAACCTTCATGACCGATGCGATATCTCATACCATCAATCATTGCTTCCACCCCGCCTGCCGGATAGTGCTGTACTGCCCGCGTCGTTGGTAGATGTAATTGATAAGCAGCAGTTAGCAGAGCGTGTGCAATCGGGTGACGACTGCCGACTTCTAAGGCAGCTGCAATTGCTAATAGCCTATCTTTTTGCGCTATTGACGACCCATCATCCGTTTCTGTCTGATCTATTGGTGCCACCAGTTCAATATGTAATAGATTTGGCTTACCGTAGGTCAGCGTTCCTGTTTTATCAAAAGCAATATGAGTGATTTCAGCCAGCGTCTGTAGCGTATGCCCACGAGTCGTCAAAAAACCATAGCTGGCTAAGCGATTGGTGGAAACAGTCAACGCTATTGGCGTCGCCAATGATAGCGCACAGGGACAAGTAGCGACCAATACAGCCACCGTTGCCCAAATAGCCTGACTTGGATCGACGATATACCAGCCAACAAATACTAAGACTGATAACACTAAAATACGGGCGACAAACCAACGTGCCAGCTTATCCGCTTGCTGTGCCAGTTTGGGCTTTTCACTCATCGCCCGGTTCATTAGTCTATCGATGAGACCTATCTGACTGTCTTGTGGTAGCGCTGTAACTAGCATCTCAAACGGTTGGCTATCGTTTTGTGCGCCGCCGACGATATAATCGCCTTGGGTCTTGATGATTAAGTCACCCTCGCCCGTCAGTAAGCTCTGTGACACGGTTGCCGTCGAGCTCAGCAAGATACCGTCACTGATAATCTCTGAACCTGCCTCAACCAAAATAACATCACCCACTTGCAAGCTGTGAGCCGTCACCATTTGCTTTGACGCTACATCACCTTCTAACTGTGAGATTGCATTTTTTTGATTACGAGAGTGCTGCCACTCTTGCGCAATATCTGATGTGAGCTGATGGACATCCGCATCTATCTTCTGCATAAAGTTAGGCATCACGTCAGTTGCAGAGACTGCCACCTCATGAGACTCATTTTCGATACTGTCATCTTGCTGAGCGCTATTGCCCCTAAGCTGCTGCAAGATACGCGCTGCCGCTGCTTTGTCTTCAGCCACTTTTTGGACCAATACGGGCTCGACCACGACCAGATCATTAGCCATGGTGGCAGCTTTCAAACGTGCATTGTGCTCGATATAACGCCCTGCTAACAAAAAGAATATAAACATACTGACTGAGTCGTAGTACGTCTCCCCTTGTCCAGTAATGGTGGCATAAAGGCTTGCAAAAAAAGTAATAATCAGCGCCAGACTGACGGGCACATCCATATTTACTTGGCGTGCCCGAATCGCCGACCACGCTGAGGTAAAGAACGGGATACCTGCATAAAAGAAAACAGGCGTGCTCACAAATAACGATACCCAACGCAAAAAGTCGCGCTGGAATATCAACATATCGCTATATTCACCAAAATAAAGTGCAACAGCATACATCATCGCCTGCATCGAACCCAATGCTGCAATACCGAGACGCAAGAGCATCTGGTTATTATGACGTGCCAGCATGGCCTCATGAGTATCTTGCCGATAAGGCTTGGCTTCGTAGCCGATTTCATTAATGACCGCCAGAATGCGACTGATTGGCAGCATGTCCTCATTCCAAACGACGCGCATACGCTGATTGGTCAGATTTACCTGACACTTACTGATGCCTTGTAGCTCATCAAGACGCGACTCAATGAGCCACGTACAGGCAGCACAGCGCAAGTTATTAACAGACAATTCGGCAACTGACAGTCCGTCTTGCGCATAGACGAACTGCGACTTTATCTCATCATGATCGTAGACTTCAAGGCGCGTCAGCTGGGTTGGCAAGCTTGCTGTACGATTGATCTCCGAACGGTCAAGATAGTATTGTTCAAGACCTGCCTCTACGATACTCTGCGCTGCTAGCTGACAGCCCATACAGCACATCTCACGCGACTTACCTAATATCTCAGCATGAAACGGTGGCTGCGGTACAGGATCGCCGCAATGGAAGCAGTGATCAGCCAATGGAAGCACTAACCCTTCAATAATAGAGTTATCTTCGTAGGAATGAGTTGTGGTAGATGCTACAGATGATGAGGTACTAGACATAGTCGACGCTTACTTCCTTTGACAAGCTTACTCAAACGTACTCACTAAAAGCAAGCTTGCTGTTATTGACTATTGATTAAATCAGAACAGTCATTTTTGACGATACTGATATTACTACTGATTGAAACTGTTACTAATTGGAGTTGCTACTCGTTAAGATTACTATTGATTGCGACTGCTATTAATCGAGACTACTATCAATTGATATTGGCATTGCTACTGTTAGCACAAACTAAACAGCAGAAGGCTGATTGTAAAAACAAAACCCAAAGGCTGTTTCATACAAATTACATCGTTGCAGCAATAATAGATTGTTATCCTATATACGTTTATCAACGCTATACAAGTTGCTCATACCTCACTGCTCTTACCAGTGTTTCAGTTAAGATTATACTACAAGCAATCACCCTAGGCAGTAACATCAGCACTGCTCTGATACCAATGAATGCGCCCGTTGACGATGATAGATTGAAAAATTCATCAATTTGCGTCATTATGAGGCAGTTTTTTATCCAAAAATGGTGCGACGTCCGTGCAAAAATCCAATTTTAAGTTATTAAATACTAAGTCAGCCCCATCATCTAAGCCTGCTATGAGTACATTACCTTCACAGCAGCGCGGCTTGGTGTTTAGTAGCCTTCTATTAATTGTTATCATCGCAGGCATGGTGCTCTTGGCCCTGTACCTGATCAAACTTGATCGCACCATTACCCATAAGTTTGAAGGTAAGCGCTGGGATATTCCAGCCAAAGTATACTCGCAACCACTTGAGCTGTATCAAGGCGCCAACGTCGATAGGGATACGATGAAGACGTGGCTAGAATTGCTTAATTATCAGAGCAATAAAGCTTACGACCGTACTGGTACTTATCATAGATCAGGCAATACTTATTTTATCCATACACGCGGCTTTACTTATAGCTCCAGCGACAAAGATGCTGAGCAAGTCATCAAAATGACTATTGCTGGTAATAAAGTGGACTCTATTCAAAGTACCGTACCTGCCAAAAGCGGCATCATACGTTTAGAGCCAGTGAATATCGGTGGTATCTATCCTGATAGTAATGAAGATCGTATGGTGGTGTCGTTAGATGACGTGCCTCAGCCATTGATTGACGCTTTGATTGCCACTGAAGATCGCGCGTTTTATGAGCATAAAGGCGTTTCGATACGCGGTATCGCTCGTGCTGTTTACAATAACTTTTCTGGTGGCGCAAGACAGGGCGGCTCAACCATTACCCAGCAGCTTATCAAAAACTTTTACCTTAATTCAGATCGCACCATAAAGCGCAAAGCCAACGAAGCGTTAATGGCAGTATTGCTTGAACTGCATTACAGCAAAGATGAGATCCTACAAACGTATTTGAATGAGATTTATTTGGGTCAAAACGGCAATCGCTCTATTAACGGTTTTGGATTGGCCGCACAGTTCTATTTTGACAAACCGCTCAATGAGCTACGCTTAGACCAACAAGCCATGCTAGTTGGTATGGCAAAGGGACCAAGTATTTATAACCCTCGTCGCAATCCAAATGATTCAAAAGCACGCCGTGATGTGGTACTTAATAACATGCTCACAGTAGGCACGCTAAGCCAAGAGGATTACGATAAAGCCTTAGAGCAGCCTCTTGGTATCGTGGACAAGCCTGCCGAAGGCAAAAGCCAGTTCCCTGACTTTTTGGATATCGTTAAACGCGAGCTCAACACTGTTTACTATTCAGACGATCTCAAAAACGAAGGTCTCATTATTATCAGTACCTTAGACCCTATCGCGCAATTAGCAGCAGATAAGGCAGTTGACAAGAAACTTGGTGAACTGCGTCGTAGCGGTAGCAAAACTAAGGACTTGCAAGGAGCACTCGTCAGTGCCAACCCAGAGACTGGTGAACTGGTTTCTGTCGTCGGTAGTGGCAGTGAGTTCACAGGATTCAACCGTGCTGTTGATGCCAAACGCCAAGTTGGTTCTTTATTGAAGCCTATTATTTATATGACAGCGCTTGAGAGTGGTCGCTATAACTTGGCAAGCTCAGTGGATGACTCTCCTATCACAGTGAACCTAAGCGATGGTACTGACTGGAATCCCAAAAACTATGACAACCGTGATCATGGCTATGTACCTTTTACCACAGGATTATCGCAATCTTATAACCAATCTGCGGTACGTCTGGGTATGGAATTTGGGGTTGATACCTTTGCCAAACAACTACGCCGCATGGGAGTTGAGGAAAAGATACCACCGTACCCGTCAGCGCTGTTAGGTTCTGTCAATCTTAGCCCGATGGATATGCTGGGTATTTATCAGGTCTTTGCCACTGGTGGTTTCCGCACCCCTATTCATAGTATTCGTACGGTTATCGATGATCGTGGCCGCATTTTGCAGCGTACTGGATTGAATACTCAGCGTAGCATTCCACCTGAGACCAACTTTTTAACGAACTATGCGCTACAGCAGGTGGTTTCAAACGGTACCGCCAGACGTGCCCAGTCGCTTGGTAGCAATCTAAACCTTGCTGGTAAAACGGGAACGACGAATGATTACCGTGATGCTTGGTTTGCAGGCTACAGCGGCAACTATGTCAGTGTGGTTTGGGTTGGCCGTGATGACAATAAACCTATTGGCCTGAGCGGTGGTACTGGTGCGCTTCCTGTGTGGGTTGACTACATGAATCGTCTAAAACTTACGCCTGTAGCGCTACCAGAGCCAGAAGGTATAGAATGGTTGTGGTTAGAGAATAACTCGGGCAAGCTGTCTAATGAGCGCTGTGCCAATGCGCGCTATTTACCAGTCATGTCCGCGTATCTACCAGAAGAAGCCAGTAGCTGTGCGCTGAGTTTGTACCAACAAGATCGTGCCCGTGAGCAAACGCAATTCCAGAACCAGCAAGGTGCCATCAATCAGCAGCGCCGCCGTGAAGGTTTAGAGATTCCAAATGGTGAAGCGGTTGAGAATACGGATTCAGAAAACAGCAATGAGCAAGACAATGGTAACGAAGAACGCGCTGATACTTGGTACGACCGTGCTGTTGAATGGTTCTAACGTTATTTTTGATATTTAGCTTTTAATATTTTAAAAAGGTCTCGACATGATCCCATCTTTACAGCAATTTGCCACTGTTAAAGAAGAAGTGACTCAGTGGCGCCAAAAGCTGATGTCAGCCAACACTTTGCTTGTAGGTGGTGCCTTAGCTGGCATGCTGAGTCTCAGCGCTTGTCAGACCGTACCCAGTACGTCGACGACTGCGACAAACACAGTACCGATACAGACAATCCCATCATCACAGCCGACAGTTGCAAGCACAACCATCATCACCCAGGCGCCCATTATTGACGTAGATGATGAAAATGAGTATCCAGTTGAGCCTTATATCCCACCTGAGCAGCTCGAGTCGCCAAACCCATTGACGCAAGAGGCGCCTGTATTTGAGCCCTCTACTCCAGTAACGACAGAGCCTGACCTAGGCATTGCCGTACCCTCGCGTAATGACTATATCATCTCTGAGCCATCAGCACCCTCCCACAACGAGTTACTGGAGCAGGCACAAAAAAACTCGCAACAACGGGCGCAACAGTCGACCAGCAGCAACAGTACATTGCCTGCATTTCGTAACTTGATGCAGGTCGGTATCAATCAGCTAAAAGCCGGCCAACTGACCAACGCCGAAAACAGCTTCACTCGTGCACAGCGTTTGGCACCTAAATCATCCGCGGTATATTTCTATTTGGCCCAAGTCGCCCTAAAAAAGAACCAACCACGCAAGGCAGAAGCAATGGCGCGACGCGGTCTTAGTGTGTCACAAGATGCCAATCGCAGACGGGCACTGTGGCAAATTATCTTACAATCAGGTCAAGCCCAAGGTAATTCACGCGTTATCAATGAAGCAAGGCGAGCTTTGCGCTGATAGGCAGGTAGCTAATTAATAGACAGGTATCTAACTGATAGGTATCTACTCAGAAACTTATAAAATTTCGCATTATTATTTGACAGATATTTGGCGTCCCATTTTCGACACCAAATATCTGTCTTTCATTCAAAATACACATTTATTATTTTAGCTTAAGGTTATCTTTATGGCATGGCAACAACTGCACTTACAATGTGAAAAATCAAACGTCGATTTGGCCGAAGCGCTTTTATTAGAGGCCGGTGCTCTATCAATTGCCCTAGATGATGCAGGTGATCAGCCTTTGTTTGAACCACTACCAGGCGAATCCCCACTGTGGGATGAGGTGATATTGACTGGTTTATTTGACGCGACTACTGATTCTGGTAGCCGTCAGGCTGTTGAGCAGCTCAGTCACGAAATCGCAGCACAAGTACAAGCAACCCGCATTTGGCTAACGGCCGTTGATGACAAAGACTGGGAGCGCGAATGGATGAGCAACTATCATCCTATTGAATGTGCCAATGACTTATGGATTGTGCCAGACTGGCTAACGCCGCCTAACCCTCAGGCGACAAATATCATCATGGATCCAGGCTTAGCTTTTGGTACCGGTTACCATGCTACAACTCGTCTCTGCCTTGATTGGCTGACAGAGCAAGATCTGACAGATAAAGTGGTCATCGATTACGGTTGTGGCTCAGGTATTTTAGGTATCGCTGCTTTATTATTGGGTGCACGCCAAGTATATGCAGTTGATATCGACCCGCAAGCGGTGCTCGCGACCAATCAAAACGCGGTACGCAATCATGTGGGTGACCGTCTGCAAGCGTTTTTGCCAGAAGCATTTACTGAACACTGTTCGCAAAACGATATCTTACCTGTAGAAGTCGTCGTCGCAAATATCCTAGCAAAACCTTTAATTGGCTTGGCGCCTTACTTCTCAACCTTGATTGCACCAAAAGGCCGTATTGTGTTAGCAGGCTTGATTGAGTCACAAACTGAGCAAGTTATGGCAGCTTATCAGCCCTATTTTGCCCTCGATCCTAAACATGCTTTTACCGCTCAAGAAGACCAACATTGGCAGCGTTTATCTGGTACATTTACTAGCTAGCAACATTTAATTACATCTGTTACGATAGAGGGCAGTCAAACGTTAGGTGTTTGACGCCACTCTGTCTTTGCTCACGATTGATATAATCTTAAGAGCACTGTAGGTAGCTGTTGGTGAGTGGCAATGCGGTATTGATAACCATACTTTTTTGGATTCGGCCCTATGACCACCCCTATAAAAACTCAGTGCCCTCATTGCCAAGCTTACTTTAATATCCAACAAACTCAGCTAAATAAAGTCAATGCTACCGTCAGCTGTGATCAGTGTCATCAAAGTTTTTTGGTCAACAAGAACCTCGTCGTAACTTCTGATACCTCAGCAATTCAAAGTACCAAAGCAAAACGTCCCAATACTAAACCGTCACTCAATCAAAAACGTTCATCTGACACTCTCATTCATGATGATCTTATCTACGATGATATGGATATTGATGAGCCAGACGATAACCCTACAGAATATACCTCTTTAGATAGTATGGATGCTTGGTTGACCCAAGTCAGCAACACACCTTCTACTACAGAAACATCAGCTACTGGGCAACACTCGCCCTCTGATATTAAGCATAAAAATAACGATCCAATGGCAAAATCTGCTACGACACATGTGGTACCAGAGTCTTCCTCGATAGCACAAGAAGTCCTCAGTTCTGCAGCTGCCAATGATATTCACGCCAGTGTAGATGATACAACTGACAACTCATGGCTTGAGGCACTTCTTGACGAGCAAAGTAAGCGAGACGAAAAGCCAATAGACGATACAGATTTATCACAGCTACTAATAGATATGGGTGTTCCTGTTAGAGATGAAGAAATCTCTGCCGCAGAACGTGCAAAAATAGCACAGGCACATTTTGCGCCCACATCCGCAGCACTTTCGATCGCCTCTATACTTTGGATACTCGGGTGCTTGGTATTGGCGCTCCTACTTGCTGCACAATATGTTATGTTTAATTTAGAGACTTTAGTCAAGAATCCTGCCAATGCCAAAAGGCTACAAGCCGTATGCTCTGTTGCAGCGTGCAGCTTGCCAAGTGCAGACTTGACTGCTTTTACTATCACTACTCCAAATCATAGAGCCAGCCAAATACAAACAGCGGGCACATTTAGCGATATAAGTGCGACACTTAACAACCAAAGCACACAAGCGCAGCTCTATCCAAATATAAAAGTTAGTGTTTATGGCGCCGATAGCCTTATCGGAGAGTTTATTGCAGCGCCCACCGATTACTTATTGGGTAAACAAAGCCAGCTACCTGCTAACGATAAAAAACGTCTGCTGTTTACTATACCCGTTGACGACAGACAAATCCGTGAAGTTACCATGACACCACTTTATTGATTTTTATTGGTATCAGCATAAATATTTTTCATAGGTGATATGCACCATACTTACTCTCGATGCGTATCGTTGTAATCAAGATAGCCATCAATCTGTCAGCGTTATACGATATTAATTTGATATACTATTATTCTGACATCTTATGGTTTGACACTTTTTTCATTTCAAGGATATTATCTTATGGCACCTCATGCACAGCATAATGCCCACCATTTTGCTAAAAGCTCTGAGCATCCTGCCGACTATAATAAAGAAGACTATCACTCCTCTACTCATGATTTTTCGCGCTCTTTAGATAGTGCTGCCAGTAGCGTACAACAACCTCTGCATGTACATGTTGAGCGTGTGGTACGTCAATACTTTGCAATGCTAGGTGACGAGATGCCGACCGACCTATACGAACTGATCTTAAAACAGGTTGAGGAGCCTCTTTTATCTGTGGTTCTCGAAAAGACTCGTGGCAATCAAACCAAGTGTGCGCAAATATTGGGTCTGAATCGGGGTACTTTACGCAAAAAACTCAAAACCTACGACTTAATGTAGCACTGCTATATGAGCTTACTCATCATCGCTAATTATCATGCATGGCAATTGAATATTCATAGCCTTATCTATCACGATAGAGTTTATGCTCATTGTCATCACCACCTTGCCAGACGTTTACGTCAGGCTTTTTTTATGGAAGATTTTTTATGAGTACAACCCCACTTGCCCTACTCTCGGTCTCTGATAAATCCAATATCGTTGAGTTTGCTCAAGGCCTTATCAAAGCAGGTTTTGGCTTACTCTCTACTGGCGGTACTTATCGCCTACTTACAGAAAACAATGTTGCCGTGACGGAAGTTTCAGACTACACCGGCTTTCCTGAAATGATGGATGGTCGTGTAAAGACACTGCACCCTAAAATCCATGGTGGTATTTTGGGTCGTCGTGGAACAGACGATGCGATTATGAGTGACCATGCCATCGAACGTATTGATTTGGTGGTCGTAAATTTATATCCATTTGCTGAGACGATTGCTCGCGCTGACGTGACTATGAACGATGCTATCGAAAATATCGATATTGGCGGCCCTACTATGGTACGTTCAGCGGCAAAGAATCACGCTCATGTTGGTATCGTAACTGACCCTACCGACTATGATCGCGTGATTGACGCTTTAGATGGTACCACTGAGCTAACAGCTGGGCTGCGCTACGATTTGGCAGTCAAAGCCTTTGAGCATACCGCACAGTATGACGGTATGATTGCCAATTTCTTAGGTAGCCGTGTCAATGAGACACAAGAGCCAGAAAACTTCTCACGTACATTCAATGTACAGCTAGAAAAAGCACAAGACCTACGCTATGGTGAAAACCCGCATCAAAACGCGGCATTTTATACTGAAAACCAACCCCTAAAAAGCCAGCAGGCTTCTATTGCAACGGCCAAGCAACTACAAGGTAAGGCGCTGTCATATAATAATATTGCCGACACAGACGCTGCCCTTGAATGTGTAAAAGCCTTTAGTACCCCTGCTTGCGTAATCGTCAAGCATGCCAACCCTTGCGGTGTTGCAGTTGATAATGATCAAGTGGCAGCCTATCGCACTGCTTTTAGCACTGATCCTGAGTCGTCTTTTGGCGGTATCATTGCATTCAACCGTCCATTAACTCTTGCTGCTGCAAAGGCCATCATTGATAACCAATTTGTAGAAGTTATCATTGCGCCTAGCATTGAAGACGGTGTACTTGAAGCGACAGCGACTAAGAAGAACGTACGCGTATTGGTATGCGGCGAGCTACCAGCACCAGATCAACGTGATAGTCAGCTAGACTATAAGCGCGTCAATGGTGGTCTACTGGTACAAGAGCAAGACCTTGGTTTGATTACCGCAAACGATCTAAAAATTGTAACTGATGTCCAGCCAACTGAAGCACAAGTGGCAGATCTGTTGTTCAGCTGGAACGTCGCAAAATATGTCAAATCTAATGCTATTGTTTATGCCAAAGGTCAACGTACTATCGGGGTTGGTGCAGGTCAAATGAGCCGCGTCAACTCAGCACGTATCGCTGCTATCAAAGCAGAACATGCTGGATTAGCTACTGAAGGTGCGGTCATGGCCTCAGATGCCTTCTTCCCTTTCCGTGACGGTATCGATAACGCTGCCGAAGTGGGTATCTCTGCTATCATTCAGCCAGGCGGCTCTATGCGTGACGACGAGACCATTGCTGCCGCCAACGAGCATGGTATTGCGATGGTATTTACAGGTATGCGTCATTTCCGTCATTAGACTGTAATGTCGTTTTATAGATTGACATAAATAGCAGTCGTGATATTCAGCTGCTACTTATAATCAACCTTCACAATATAAGTGCTATCCAAAAAAAAGCCACTGTAACGTTACAGTGGCTTTTTTTCGGTCAATGCTTTTTTTTAGTAACAGGATAAACGCTTAGCGTCCTTGCGCATTAGCCATATTAGATTCATTGATCTCAACCTGATACATCAGACGCAGATAATCTAAGTAGTCTTGCAACTGATCTTGACCCAAATTATCACGGATAATGCTAGCGGTTTGCGCTCGTTGCATATCAGACAGTGGTGACTGTTGCTCAGTTTGGATGCGATCACCCACCAACAGGGTTGCACCAAGCTCAGTCTCACTAGCAAGGGCTACCACGTTACCATCAGTAGCTTGCTTGCTAAAAGCCAAGCCGCGCTCTTTGTCTGTTAGCAGTGTCGTTTGACGGTTTATCTCACCCAATGCTCGTAAGCTTACTGACTGCTTAGAGATATCGCCTGATGTTTTGATACCAGCAGCTACCGCCTTGGCTTCTTTTAGTGCCAATGCTGTGGCTCTTTGCTGACGTAATATCTGAGTGATTCTTGGTGTAGCAGCACTCAGAGCAAGCGTCTTGGTAGGACGATAGTTGGTTGGTTGTACCCATACCGTACCATTACCGACTTCTATACCAGCTGTTACTGCTTGATCTTGAATCGTAAACTCATCAAAAGCCTGTTTGACCACTGCTGGTTGCGACAGGACTGAGCTGTTGTTTTGTTTGCGGTAATCTTTGATATTTTTTAGCGTCACATTCTCTTGCTGCGCTATATCTTCGATACTAAAACCATCTGCTGCCAAATCGTTAATCGACGTTACTTTGTCCGCATAAATCTCTTGACGCTTATATTCTTTCGCTTTTACTGTTAGCTCTTCACGCATACTCTCAAGACTCGGTATTTTTTCACCATTGTCTTCGGTAACTGTAAATATCTGATAGCCAAAGCTGGTTTTGATAGGTGCGGTCACATCACCGACGCTCAATCCTTCTAAAGCGTTCTGAACCGTATCAGCATCACTACCAAATACAGAAGGGTTGAAGCGACCGATATCACCGCCTGTTTCTCCTGAAGGGTCATCTGATTCTGTTTTGGCCACAGCAGCAAAAGACTCGCCTTTCGCTAAGCGCGCTCTGATTTTGTCTGCTCGTGTCTTAGCATCATCACCCGTCAATAGAATTTGGCTCACTCGGCGCTCATCAGTAGCAGCAATGCTTTGCTTATACGCTTCGTACTGCTGCTGCAATTCTTCTGAGGTTATCTCATCGACTTTGATGGTCTGCGGGCTAAGCTGGATGTAAGCCAAATTGACCATCGCCGCACTCTTTAATGTGTCTTTGTTGGCATCATAGTACGCTTGGATGTCGGCTTTGCTGAGCTTGACCTGATCTGCGTAGTCTTGCCAGTTAAAGCGATGTATCCAGACATTACGCGACTCTAGTTGCAAGTCAATTAGCTGACTAACCGCCTGCATGGGATATACCGCTGTCCCTACGATACTGGCATTCAACTGATCCAAACTTAGCTGATTACGAAACTCTGCAAACAACTGGTTTTTGGTCATACCACGTTGACGCAAGAAGTTTGAAAACTGGTCATTAGAAAAATTGCCATCCGCGTCTTTAAATATATCTTCTTCGCGCAGTAGACGATTGATCGTATCATCAGAGACTGTCATGCCAAGCTTGCCCGCCTGCTGCTCTAACAGGGTACGGTCAATCAGACCTTTTAGCACTTGTTCATGCAGTACGTCTTCATTTAATAAACTGGCATCATCAACTTGCTCGAGTATTTCGCTACGGCGGTTATTGACGGCAGTCTGATACTCGGACAACCCTACGCTTGCTTCACCTACCTGAGCGACTTGATTGGGATCAACTCCACCGCCAAAATAGCTTTCGACACCCAATAAGGCAAGTGGCGATAGGCATAAAATCAATAAAATGCGACCCGGCCAGCTTTTTAAAAAATCGCGCAATTTATCCATAGTTATCTCTACTTTATTAACCTATATTGATGAAAAACCATTGTAATACCGCTAGGAGCCAATAAATGCAACCTGCCAATATCAATGCTATCTAAGCCGGCAATGGCAAAAAAGAAGAACGTCTGCATGTTATAAAATAAAACAAGGCTGAATAGCAAACCTTACTTGAACAACGCATCTATCGCGCGCCCTATGATACGTGATTTTTCATCTATACTCAAAATATTCACATCGTATTATTCACGTTATATGATGCAAACTATAGCGACAAAAAAAGCACCTAAATATTAGGTGCTTTCTTGGTGCTTAGCTTATGACATCAGCCAAAGCACCCATTTGCTATAGGGCGTCTTAGTTCAAGCGCTCTTTTAGGTTTTTGCCAGCTTTAAAGCTTGGTACTTTGCTTGCTGGGATGCTTAGCTCTTCACCAGTTTTTGGGTTACGGCCCGTGCGCGCTTTGCGATCTTTTACGCTAAAAGTACCGAAACCAACTAGAGAGATGCTATCGCCAGCTTCTAAAGCTTCGCCAACACTTTCCATTACAGCATTCAAAGCATCACCAGCTTGAGTCTTATTTAGACCACTTTTGTCCGCGATGCTATCAATTAATTCTGACTTATTCATAAAATTTCCTTCAAGTTTAAGGGGGTAATAAACGCTCACGCCAAGCATTGTAACGCTCTCATGGTACTTACGCAATAAAAACTACCTGACTGGCGTATTAACAGGTTTCACTTTGTTATCGTCTTTATATCAAGGCAGCATAAGGAGCGCAAGCGATTTTACATATTTTTGTGCGATATACTACGTATTTGACACCCAATGTTACGCAAAACATCTGCAACCTGTATTCAGGCAGGTTACTTTATCCTATCTAACTACCCTGCATATTTATTTATGCTTTGAAACGATTGTCAGACGGTGTCTGTGCACTGCCAGTCATAAATAGTAGTGTCTTTATTGACTGCTAAATTGTACTGTAATAATTTTGCCACTGACAGAAACTAGCGTTACTTTTTATTATAAAGGCGTTACTATAAACGAAATATCACTGCAAATTCTGTATACAGATAAACTTAAGTTCACTGATGTTCAATTTGCTAAATAAAAAAATGGATTACTTGCATGAAGCGTTCTACGTTGTCTCACTCTCTTCTTAATATTATTCTGGTGTTCATAGAGTCAGCGCTAACACTATTGTTGCGTTTAGATCCTGAACTGCGTAAAGCCGCTTATCCACTTGCTAAGCAAGGTACCGTTGTGGCACTACGTTTATACCTACCTCATGTAGAAGTGTTTGCTACTTTTAGCACCAAAGGTGTGTTATTGGATGCTCAGCTACCTGTTGGACGTAGCGAGCCTGATGTTGTCATCAACGCCTATAGTATTCAGGTCATCAATGCCATCACGACTCATGACAGAGAAACAACCGAAAAATTACAGATGCGCGGTGAATCTCTACAAGTGCAACTGGTCAAGCAGTTCATTATACAGCTTGGTCTTGGCAGCCTGATTCAGGGTTTGATCAGAAAAATAAAAGGCGGTAAAGGCAAAACTAAACCGACCGATGCTGAAATGGCAGAGAAAAAAGATAACTATAAGCAGCGCATCAAAGAACAACAAACTCAAATTAATACATTGACCATCAAAAACCGCGAGCTTGAGACCACGGTAAAAGAGCTACAAAGTAAGCAAAAAACCTTAGTGATTGTGACCGTCGTAGCGCTTGTCATTATGATCGGCTCAGTCATTGCTCTACTTATGAACTAACGCTAATCAAGACCAGTTTCAACACTTATATAATTAATATCAGCTATACATAAGCGTTTCATAATTGAAGTAGTATTAAACGCTTATGTATAGCACCCTCCTCTCTACTCCACACCTTTATCGCTAGCTACCTTATCACTACCCATCATTTAACAAGCTTTTTATAATCTGTATATATAATCAACTCTATTACTGGTTTATAAGTGCATGTCACACTTCATTGTTTTTATCAATCATAGCGATAAGCTCTATTAACCGTTCGACCACACTTTAATCTTGACTAAATTACTCAGGATTAAGTATAATTGACCTAATCGTTGCACACATCGGGCTAACCATCTGTTGTCTAATAACGATAGAACACAACTTAGCTGGGCAAAATTCTATATCGCTATAGTATTACCTTTCTATATACCCTTCTAAGATCGTTGTTAAATAAAAATGACACACAAGTTTGGAGATGACACATGCGTTTAACTACTCGAGGCAGATATGCTGTCACTGCTTTATTAGATTTAGCACTACAAACCAGTCAACAAGAGAGTGCTGTTTCTTTATCTGATATCGCCAAACGACAATCGATTTCTATCTCCTATCTCGAACAGTTGTTTTCCAAACTTCGCAAGCGTGGTCTTGTGACCAGTATTCGCGGTGCTGCAGGTGGCTACCACTTAGCTAAACCATTAGATGAGATAGATGTGATGAGTATCATATCTGCGGTCGATGAGTCGGTAAATGCCATGCAGTGTGAAGGACGCGGTGACTGTCAAGGTGGTACAATGTGCCTGACCCATGACCTATGGTGTGCACTATCAAATCATATTGAGCAATACTTGAAAAATATAACATTAGCGCAATTATTAGATATGGAAAACGTGCAGTCAGTATCAGAGCGTCAGCACACCTCTACAAAAGATATTTCCATAAAAGACATCAATACTATTACTTTATCGAACAGCGAGGCAAACCCAGCATGAGCCAACATAACAACCTTATATACTTAGATTATGCCGCCACCACACCAGTTGCTAGACCAGTAGCTGCTAAGATGAGCGAATATCTGACAGTAGATGGCATCTTTGGTAATCCAGCCTCTCGCTCACATGGCTATGGCTGGCAAGCAGAAGAAGCTGTTGAGACTGCTCGCGGACAGGTTGCTGAAGTTATCAACGCCGATCCACGCGAAATCGTCTTTACTTCTGGCGCGACTGAGTCTGACAACCTAGCTATCAAAGGCGCAGCTCACTTCTATCAGTCTCGTGGTAAACACATCATCACTAGCAAAATTGAGCATAAAGCCGTGCTAGACACGTGCCGTGAGCTTGAGCAAGAAGGTTTTGAGATTACTTATCTTGAGCCGCAACCAAGCACTGGCCTTATCTTAGCAGAGCAAGTAAAAGAAGCGTTACGTGACGATACTATCTTAGTATCACTTATGATGGTGAACAACGAGCTTGGTACCATTACTGATGTGACTGCAATCGGTGAAATCACTCGTGAAGCTGGCGTAGTATTCCACGTCGATGGCGCACAGTCTGTCGGTAAAGTAAAAATCGATCTTGAAGAAATGAAAATTGATTTGATGAGCTTCTCAGGTCATAAAGCGTATGGTCCTAAAGGTATTGGCGCATTATTTGTTCGTCGTAAGCCACGTATTCGCTTAAAAGCAGAGCAACATGGTGGTGGTCATGAGCGTGGTATGCGTTCAGGTACACTGCCGACGCATCAGATCGTTGGTCTTGGTGCCGCATTTGCTTTAGCTAACGAAAGCTTTGAGACAGATCATGCTCATGCAGCAAAATTACGTCAAAAGCTGTGGGATGGTCTTCAAGATATCGAAGAGATTTACCTAAACGGTGATCTTGAAAACAGCGTACCTAATATCGTTAATATCAGCTTTAACTTTGTTGAAGGTGAGTCGCTAATGATGTCCCTAAAAGATTTAGCTGTATCGTCAGGATCAGCCTGTACATCAGCAACGCTTGAGCCATCATATGTATTGCGCGCTATCGGTCGCCCAGACGAATTGGCACACAGCTCAATCCGCTTCAGCTTTGGTCGTTATACGACTGACGAAGACGTCGATACCGTTATTAAGCAAATGCATGAAGCTGTTGACAAATTGCGTGCCCTATCACCACTTTGGGATATGTACCAAGAAGGTGTTGACCTGAACTCAGTTGAGTGGGCTGAGCATTAATTTTTAGTATAGCTTTTTAGTATTAAGTAACCACATATATTTTATTAAACGATTGATTAGACAATTAAGTTAAGCGTTTGACCCCAATTATCGATGAGTAGTCAGACATTCAAAGTTAACAAACGACTATTCATCATCTAACCAGGAGAAAACCCCATGGCCTACAGTGACCAAGTTATTGATCATTACGAAAACCCACGCAACGTTGGTAATCTTGATAAAAATGCCAAAAACGTTGGTACCGGCATGGTCGGTGCCCCAGCTTGTGGCGATGTAATGCGCCTACAAATCCAAGTTGATGATAATGGCATTATCGAAGACGCACGCTTTAAAACTTATGGCTGCGGTTCAGCAATTGCTTCAAGCTCGCTTGTTACTGAGTGGCTAAAAGGCAAGAGCTTGGATCAAGCTGGTGAAATCAAAAACAATGATATCGCTCAAGAGTTAGCGTTACCACCAGTAAAGGTCCATTGCTCTGTACTTGCAGAAGACGCTATTAAAGCAGCTATCAGCGACTATAAAGGTAAGCACGGTACAGCAGTAACGGCAGAAGAAGCTGCTATCTAAGCTCAACCTATTAGCGTCTGCGTTATGATTTACTAGCAATGCTAAAGTGGCAATATCTAAATAGCTACTGACGCTAAAGAGGTGACAATGACATTATGTAATTGTCACCTTTTGTTTTCTGGTAGTCGCTAGTCTATTATTTTGGCAAATTTCTAATTTTAGTTGCCAATTTATACAAATTTTTATTAATACTTATGATTATTAATAGTCAATGGGAGTTGGCATGATTGAAATGACAGAACGCGCCGCTCAGCATGTTCGAGACTTTTTGGACAACCGCGGTAAAGGTGAAGGCATTCGCGTTGGCATCCGTACAGCGGGTTGCTCGGGTTTGGCTTATGTCTTGGAGTTTGTAGATACTCCTGATGAGAATGACACGCGCTATGAGAGCCGCGGTGTGAGCATCTTTATTGACCCCAAAAGCCTAGTGTATTTAGACGGTTTGTTGATGGATTACGAAAAAGAAGGCTTAAATGAAGGCTTCAAATTCACCAACCCTAATCAGAAAGGCGAATGTGGCTGCGGTGAATCTTTTACTGTCTAACAATTCGACGAGCTGGTTTTTTCAGATATCTTTATAATGAGTGATGAAGTGATTATTACGAACTAGCGCTATAGCTACAGACAGCATGATAGATGTCGTTAAAAATCAGATTATAAATAAGCCACTAGCCAGATAAAGATTTTAAAAATAAATAAAAAGTAAGGCGTATGATATGACAGACTCCATTCTAGACACGCAATTTGAGAACTTCTTTGCCTTATTTGAGCAACCTGTACAATTTGAAGTCAATCAAGACAGTCTGGATCAACATCTACGTCTATTACAAAAGCGCTATCATCCTGATAATGTCGCAAAGAATTTAGCAGATACCAAGCAAGCTCAGCAGCAATCAGAGCAAGCCTCCGCTATCATCAATCAAGCATACCAAACGCTCAGCGCACCTGATAGCCGTGCTGGTTATCTATTGGATATGGCAGATCAAGCTCAAAATGTAGAGCACTCAATTGCAGATTTGGATTTTTTAGAAGATGCGATGGAGATGCGAATGGATCTAGATGACGCTATTACAGGTAAAGACCTTGCAACCTTGCAGCAGTTACACCCTCAAATTACAGCACGCCTAAACAATCAATCTGAACGCTTTAATGCTGCTTATACAGAGCAAGACTGGGGTACAGCCATTGATGCGACACAAAAACTGAAATTCTTAGTTAAGCTAAATGCTGATGTGACGACTGGTCTCGATGATGTCGCCAGTACAGCGCATTCAGATGATGACGATCTCTATGTTTAGATGTCCGTAGGTCGTGTATTTTTTGACAATTAAATTTTAGTTTTGGCGTTAGATTCTGTATAGATGGTTAAATTAATATCAACTATGCCGTATAATCTCTAACCCTAAGTATGCATGACTGCCAAGATTTTCTGTCCTTAATGTGAGAACGTAGTTGTTATATCTACACTATATTTGTTCCATTTTACTTATTCATTTTATCCCTGAGTTATTCTTATGTCTTTAATGCAAATTGCCGAACCCAATCAAAGCGCCCAACCTCACCAGCATCGTTTTGGTCTAGGAATTGATCTTGGCACCACGCGCTCACTGGTCGCCGTAGTACGTTCAGGCAAGGCGCAAGTTTTAGAAGCAGGCAAAGCGTCAGATACGTTGTTGCCTTCTGTAGTCTATTATCCAGCGACAGGTAACCCATTAGTGGGCTATGATGCCTTATCTCACTTAGCAGACGATCCAAAAAATACGATCGTCTCGGCTAAGCGTTTTATGGGTCGTAGCCAAGCTGATATCAAATTTTCTCATCCTTATGAGTTGTCTGGTAATACAGATGCTATGCCAGCATTTGTCACGGCTCAAGGTGAAGTGTCACCTGTGGAAGTATCAGCTCGCATATTGGCGGCGCTTGAGCAACGTGCAGCAAGTGCCCTACCTGCAGATAGCATAGAAGGTGCTGTCATTACGGTTCCTGCTTATTTCGACGAAGCGCAGCGTCAAGCTACTAAAGATGCTGCCCAAGCGGCTGGTATAAATGTACTACGTTTGTTGAATGAACCAACTGCTGCCGCGGTTGCTTACGGCCTTGATCAACAAAATCAAAATGATAACAAAGAAAACTATTACCTAATCTATGATTTGGGCGGTGGTACTTTTGATGTGTCTATCTTAAAGTTGAATGATGGCGTCTTTGAAGTATTGGCAACGGGCGGTAACAGTGCGCTAGGCGGGGACGATATTGACCGTCTTATTACCAACTGGATCATCAAGCAGTTAATTATTGATCCAAAACAGGTAAGCCTTCATGACAAATCGATACTCGCACAACAAGCCAAAGCTTATAAGCAAGCACTGACTGAAGCAGAACAGGTTGATATCGACGTTACTGTCAATGGACAGTCTTACAAAGGCACACTAAGCCGTGAAGACGTGTTAGCTATTGTCGAGCCTGTTAGTCGTCGTACTTTGAGCGTATGTGAACAAGTACTGCGCGATGCTAAGCTAAATGCTACAGATTTAGACGAAGTGATTTTAGTTGGCGGTTCAACCCGTATGCCTGCCATACAAGCAGTCGTCACTGAATTTTTTGCTAAGCAGCCGCTTTCTCGTCTCAATCCAGATGAGGTTGTTGCTTTAGGCGCGGCCCAAACTGCTCATCAGCTGGTCAATGGCGACAGTGATAGCAACCTGTTATTGTTAGATGTGACGCCATTATCATTAGGTCTTGAGACTATGGGTGGCCTCGTTGAAGTACTGATTCCGCGTAATACGCCTATCCCTGTCAAAAAACGCCAAGTGTTCACTACCTATCAAGACGGCCAAACTGGCATGGTTATCCATGTGGTACAAGGCGAACGCGAAACCGTCGAAAATTGCCGCTCGCTTGGACGTTTTGAGCTATATGGTATTCCGCCTATGAAAGCTGGGTTTGCTCGTATCGAGGTCACCTTTAGTATCGATGCCAATGGTCAGCTTACTGTCAGTGCTCAGGAAACGACGACCAAAACAGAAAGTAAGATTGAAATTGTGCCGTCTTATGGTTTGTCTGATGATCAAAAAGAACAATTGCTTGTTGCTGGGTTTAAGCATGCAGAAGAAGATAAAAATGCGCGTTCTTTGATTGAGACCAAGGTAGAAGCTGAACGTGAAGTATTGGCTTTAGAGTCTGCACTGAACGAGTTTGCAGCGCTACTCTCTTCTGATGAGCAGCAGTCTTTAGCAGAGCAAATACAAGCACTGAAGACCGCACTTGGCACTAGTGATTTAACACTTATAGAAGCGCAGCAGGCTCAGCTCAAGCCACATAGCGATGCTTTTGCTGCTCGCATTATGAATCAAAGCGTCAAAGCCAGCATGGCAGGTACTAGTGCTAAAGACTGGTAAGCGACACGCTTAAAATGATAGCTTAGTCATTATACTAAGCTAATTTCTTATTTTTAGATTGATTAGCATTGGACACATAATTTATGCCAAAAGTTACTGTACTACCCCATCACGAAATTTGCCCAGAAGGTGCAGAAGTTGAGCTAGAGTCTGGCGAAAACCTATGCAAAGCGTTGCTAGGAAAAGGCATCAAAATTGAGCATGCTTGTGAGATGTCAAAAGCATGCACTACATGTCACGTTGTCGTACGCAAAGGATTTAATAGTCTAGATGAGATGGATGATGTGGAAGCGGATCTATTGGATCGCGCATGGGGTCTAGAGCCTGACTCGCGTTTATCATGTCAGGTTATGCTTGATGATGAGGATTTAACCATCGAAGTACCCAAATATACGCTGAACCACGCAAAAGAAAACCATTAATAAGTAATGAGTTTTATTTTACTCTCAAAAAAGCCAGCTATGATTAAATAGCTGGCTTTATTCATAACATGCCACGATATTACTGCTCATATCATGACTTTTTCTGAGTGCTATGGCGTTTACTTTCTTCAGCTATACTAGTGGCCAGTTTTTCTTCTTCTTGCTCGATACGCTCAAGCGCAAAATTCAAGCGTGTTCTAATGTCCTGATAATCATTGTCTTTCATATCTTTAAAGTTCAAATGCAAGTTAAAACCCGGTAAGGTATGATCTACCCATTTAGACAAGTGACCTTTATTAGCATCAGGGTCAAACACCTGCCACGCGTCAATTTTATTATCAAAACCCTTTAGTAGAAACGCGCCAGCATGCTGACACTCATAGTTATGGCAAATATAATCATAGGTGCTTTCGCTGACCAGTATCTCATCTTTGCCAGCATGTGCTTCAAGCCTTGATGCTAGGTTAGCTTCTTTACCGATGAGCGTATAGCTGAGGCGATTGTTGCTCCCGAAATTACCAACGTGGCAATAGCCAGTGGTAATGCCGATACGTATATATAAACCCTCAAACCCCATAAGCCGCCATTTCTGACGTAAGGTGCGCATCTCTCGGCGCATATCTATCGCCATCGCCACACAGTCTAGTGCATCTTGGCGTGAACCACGGCTATCAGGCTCTCCAAAAAAACAGACCATACCATCGCCAATAAACTTGTCCAGTACAGCCCCATGCTTTTCAGCAATCAACGTCATGCAATGCATATAGGTATTCAAAATATCAGCCAAATTATCCGCACTTAAACTATCAGACAGCTCCGTAAAGCCTACGATGTCTGAGAACATAATGGTTAATTTGGCACGCTTGTTGGATACACTGACTGGACTGTCTGTTCTGACAATGGGCTCCCAGATTTGCGGTGGTACAAAACGAGTCAGCTTATTGATAACTGATACCATCGTACTCAAACGCTCGCCTGCCTGCTGAGCACATGATTTGTAGGCAACATACTCTCGATACGTACGCCGAAACTGGCATAGAATTACAGCCATACTTGCCAATAGTACTGTAGGTGGTAACCAGCTGTCATTACAGTCTATTCCACTGGGTCTTAGAATGGCGCTGACATAATAGAAAATGACAGCAGTCACTAAGGCTACGGTAAACAATCTTAGACGATTCTGAGGCTTATTTAGAATAATTCTAACAGCAATCAAAGACGCCAAGCTGAGCGATATAATAATGCAAAACTGTGTCACGCCAATAACGACTGCCAGTAAAACAATGACAATATTGGACGTCCAAAAGTTGGTCTGGCGTCGATAGTTATAGATGAGAATCATCAGACTAGGCAGTGCAATAATAACGAGCAATGCCATTGAGGTAGGACGGAAGTCGTAGTATACAGCGAGTAACATGACCGTGAGTATTAAAACAAAAACTTCTGGGTAGTCAAATCGGCAGATGCCTTTACCCTCTAATAAAGTTTTTGGTTTCAATGTCTCTTTAAAAGGCATATTGAGTGTTCACTTAAATAAGACGGACTATCGAAGAGACAAGACATATAAGAATAACATGTATAGGCACTTTGTCTTTATGATAAATAATCATAAGATATATCTAATAATATATTATACTTTTTAAATAGTACGAAACCTAGGTCATCGGTAACTAAAAAAACACCATTTATCATCTAATTGCACTACTGACTCGTAAGGTTTTATGGCTGTAAACACCCAATAGTATTAAAAAAGAAGCCAGATACAATCAGGTATCTGGCTTCTTTTCATTTCTGCATTATTTATTACTTCATAACTGTCGTTGTTACGCTGACACGTCGAATCTTTTTTATTACCGATTTCTTTTGTTAGCGGCACTATTAATAAATAGTATCAACTAACAATAGTGTCGATCACTTACTACATTTGCCAATCGAACGGCATTTGATGATGACCGCGTAGTGCCATCATCAATGTCTGCTGCATTTGTGCCAACACTTCTTTGGTATAAGGGACTGCTGGTACACCCCATACTGGATTTGGCCATTGCATGTCGTTTTGATAACGGACAATATGGTGAAAATGAAGTTGGGGTACTTGGTTGCCAAGGGCAGCGACATTCATCTTGTCCGCTTGAAACGTTTTAGCTAACTGGCTCGATAACCAGCTCGACTCACGCAAAAACTGAGTCTGATCTGCTTCAGACAGCTCATACAGCTCTTTTATACCTGATACGCGCGGCACTAATATCAGCCATGGAAATTGACAGTCATTAATTAAACGACAAGTGGATAATGGAAAATCCCCTACTAAAAAACTATCAGCAGCAAGTTTATGATGAAGTTGGAACATAATGACGGTTCTCTTGTTGTTTAATGCAAATAAAAGTAGGTACAAAATATAAAAGGTGAAATACAGTTTGGCTATTTTATCAGTTATCCTTTCGATAAAATAGCACCATAACTGACTGCTTCACTGTTACCTATCAACCTACTCAAACTATCTACCCTTTATCAAAGCCAAACTAAGCAGGTTCTGTCACCATATGCTCGCTAAAATAGCGCAACAGTTCTTGTATGACCGTCACTCGCTGCTGCGGTGTTGCCAACTTATCGCTATGTTGATAGCGAATACCAGATGCGCCATTCATACGGTAATGCTGACCATTCGATTGAATCAATTTAATAATAGCTAAAGCATCGACTGGCGTATCTGGCGCAAATTCCAGCGTCATACTACTACTATTTGCATCAATCTTGTTAATCTTCAGCGGTTCTGCTTGCAAACGTAGTCCATGAATGGCGAATAGCTGCTTGGTTTGGTCCGGTAACGCGCCAAAGCGGTCAATCATCTCTGTACGAATATCCGTCAATGATTCTTTATCATCGGTGTTGCTAATGCGTTTATAAAACAACAAACGCTGATGTACGTCGTGTAGATACTCTTCTGGAATAAGCGCCGAGCTATGCAAGTTAATTTCGCTGGTTAGTGATAATGGTGTGTTCAGGTCAGGCTCTTTACCGGCCTTGATTGCCTTAGTCGCTCGCTCCAGCATATCCATATACAGGCTAAAACCAATCGCCTGCATATTACCACTTTGCTGCTTACCCAATATCTCACCTGCCCCGCGAATCTCTAGATCTTCACTCGCCAGCATAAAGCCTGCGCCGAGTGTATTGGCACGCTCAATCGCATGGAGGCGACGCTTGGCATCTCCTTTAAGACCTTTAAGAGAAGGCACTAATAAGTAGCAATACGCCTGATGATGACTACGTCCTACGCGGCCTCGCAGCTGGTGTAATTGCGCCAGACCAAACTTATCAGCACGCTCAATGATAATGGTATTGGCATTGGGCACATCGATACCGGTTTCGATGATAGTCGAGCATACCAGTACATTAAACTTTTTGTGATAGAACTGCTGCATGATTTGCTCAAGTTGGCGCTCTTGCATTTGTCCATGGGCGACCCCTACTCTTGCTTCAGGTACGAGGTCACGAATAGTCTCTGCCATGCGCTCGATACTAGCCACATCATTATGCAACAGATATACCTGCCCGCCGCGTAGCAGCTCACGCAAGATAGCCTCTTTCATCAATGCTTCTGTCTTTTGCATGACAAAGGTTTTGATGGCAAGGCGACGTGCAGGTGGGGTTGCGATAATAGACATATCACGCATGCCTGAGAGCGCCATGTTAAGCGTTCTAGGGATAGGCGTCGCTGTCATAGACATACTGTCTACATCTGTCTGAATGGCTTTTATACGCTCTTTGTGGCGTACGCCAAATCGGTGCTCTTCATCAACGATCATCAGCCCTAGGTTGGCAAACTTTACATCAGGCTGCAATAGTTTATGAGTACCAATCACGATATCGACTTTACCATCAGCCAAATCCGCCAGCACCATGTCTTGATGTTTTTTACCACCGAAACGTGACAAGCTCTCAATACGCACTGGCCAATCAGCGAAACGATCGCGGAAGTTGTCTTCGTGCTGTCCTGCGAGCAGTGTGGTAGGTACTAATACCGCTACTTGATAGCCAGCACTGACGGCAATGAAAGCGGCGCGCATCGCTACTTCTGTTTTACCAAAGCCAACATCACCGCAAATGAGACGATCCATTGGTTGGTTTTGTCTCATGTCTTCCATAACGGCATGGATGGCATTGGCTTGGTCAGCAGTCTCTTCAAACGCAAATTGACTGGCAAATAGCTCATATTGCGACGGGTCTATTTTAAAGTGGATGCCAACTTTAGCCTCACGCCTCGCTTGCATGTTGAGCAGCTCTGCGGCAACATCATGAATCTGTTCTAACGCCTTTTGCTTGGCCCTATCCCACTTACCACTACCAATCTTATGGAGCGGTGCTAACGCTGGATCACCGCCACTATAACGACTGATCATTTGCAGATTAGCGACCGGTACATAGATACTGGCATCATCATCATATTTTAAATGAATAAATTCTTGCTCACCATCGCCCACATCTAGTGTAATCAGACCATTGTAGCGACCGATACCATGCTCAATATGTACCACTGGGCTACCGTCTGTTATCTCAGTGACGCTTTTAACCAAGAACTCTTCTGATACACCGCTTTGACGACGGCGACGCGTTTGTAAGACTTGACGACCGAACAGCTGCGTCTCACTAATCAATACTAAGCGTTCAGGCACGTAGACACCACGCTCAATCGGTGCCACAGTCAAACCGACATGCGGTAGACGAGCATTATTCATAGCACTCGTTTTATCTGCTGCTAAGAATGCTTCAAAGCTATCGTATGCTTTGATATCGACCTTACCTTTAAACAGCTCAATGAGAATCTCACGACGGCCAGCGGTTTCTGCGACGATTAGTACTGGCGTTGCAGTTTCTTGTTGTGTGGTTAAGAACGCTAGTAGCTCAGCCAATGGTTCAGATTTTTGGTGGTTAACTGCCAGCTCTGGCGGTTTTTGCGCACTTAATGTGACTAAGCCTTGCTGTTTAGTCTCATTATCAATGATATCGAGCGGCAGCTGTCTCTCAGATGGGAGTTTGCTTTCAATATCCTGTGTCGCTAGCTCATCGCGTGCGCTTAGTATCACTCGCGGGTACTGGTTTAACTGCTCGTTGAGCGCGTTAGATAATAGATATAACAGCGCAGGGTCCACAATAGGCTTATCAATATCGTGCCGACGCTCCTCATAACGGCGCTGAATCTGCGACCAATAATCTGACTGTTTTTCGTTGATCAGCTCATCTGTGATAAACAACGCGTCATTGGGTAAGTAAGAGAATAAACTACTCTCTTCTTGCCAGTCTTTTAAATCAAAAAATAGTGGCTGATAATATTCCAGTCCGCTACTCGCAATACCTGCCATCACATCTTTATGCAGCTCAGACTTGCGGCTACTCGCATTAGGGAACATGGCTGCAAAGTTCATGCGGAAGGTCTCGCGTCCCTCATCCAGTGGGAACTCTTTTGCGGGAAGTATTTGAAACTGCTCGATAGGCTTAGAAATATCCGGCATCTTATGCAGTAGCGACAGCGACTCTTTGCCCATACTGGTATCATTACCCGTCAGCATTGCCTTGAGATCATCAGCGGTCAAAGTGCGCTGCGTTTGCGGATGAAAAAAACGAATGGTTTCGATTTCATCGTCAAATAGGTCCAGACGCAACGGGAAAGGCTGACCCATAGCAAAAATATCAATAATGCTGCCACGCACAGCAAATTCACCAGGCTCAAAGACATTGTCAACAGCACGGTAGCCAGCTTTTGCCAATAGCCCGCGTTGAGTGCTGATATCGAATCGATCCCCAACACTCAAATCAAAATGCTGACCGATTAACCAACTCGGCGGCGCCACACGATGCATTAGTGCTTGTACTGAGATAAGCAGCACGCCTGAGCTTGGCATGTCTGTCAACAAGTTAATACGTTCGCTGACGATATCTTGATGCGGTGACAGCTCATCATATGTCAGTGTTTCCCAGTCAGGGAACACATAGGCATCGACCCCGCAAAATGCCAGCTCGGTTTCTATCTGATTGAGTTGGTTTTGGTCGCGTGCCACCACGACTTTTAATCGCTCGGCAACATTCCATAGTGGCGTCTGAACCAAACTTGCCAACCACAAGCTACTGACCGCACCATGGACAGGCGCTAGCCAACGCCGCTCGGCATTTTGGATAGGAAACAACTGCTGGTTAATAGGGTCGAACGCATCAGTCAAAGCAGTAATAGGCATAAAAGATAGGATCAAAGTTAGGGAATTAGAAAGCTATTATACGAATATTTGAGCAATTACCAATACGATTTGACAAAACCAAACAGTTTGTTAGTATGGCACGCTTTTTATAATTACCGATCTTAACGTTTATTGTTTTGAGCTCTCTTTCTATTATTAGCATTTTATTGTTTTTATATACGCTTTCGCATATTAGCTTAAACAATTATCTCCTATAAAGGCTTCTGACTGAGTGTCAATTACTCAGTAGCTTTTACGATTTATAGATCCTTAGAAGCCCTTTTATATCACCTAAAATTTAAAGCTTGTAGCTGCCAAAAACTATTTACTATTAATGAGTAGTCGATACTTTGACGGTGTCCAGCTCAGCTAACTCATCAGGAGATTCGTCACCTATGAACGAGCAAAAACAGATTCCAAAGCACCTTCTCGACAAGTTCCGTCGCAGACTCTATACCACTGAGCATACCACTGGTGAAAATAACACTGAGATATTAGGGTTAGATTTACACAGACCTGTATTCTTCTTTACCGCGTTTGCCGTTATTGGCTTTGTTTTGTTTGCATTATTACTACCTAATATAGCCAACGCTTGGCTTAATGGTGCTCAAGATTGGGTGGTCAATAGTTTTGATTGGCTGTTTATCAGTACCGCCAATATCATGGTGATATTTAGTCTGATATTAATTGTGTCGCCCTATGGCAGTATTCGAATTGGTGGTATCAATGCCAAACCTGATTTTAACCGGGGCTCATGGCTCTCAATGCTGTTCGCTGCGGGTATGGGCATCGGTCTTATGTTTTGGAGTGTGGCTGAACCATTGGCTTATGCAAGCGGCTGGGCAGGTACACCACTTGGCGTAACCGCAGGCAGTCCTGAAGCGTATCGTGCTGCTATGGGTGCAACGATGTATCATTGGGGTTTGCACCCTTGGGGTATCTATGCCGTCGTTGGTTTGTCATTGGCCCTATTTGCTTATAATTTCCGCTTTCCATTGACCATGCGCTCCGTGTTTTATCCTATTTTTAAAGAAAAAACGTGGGGGTTACCTGGCCATATTATTGATATATTGGCCGTACTAGCGACGATATTTGGTTTAGCAACGTCACTAGGCTTGGGTGCTCAACAAGCAGCCAGCGGACTCAATTATTTGTTTGGTTGGGATTTTGCAGGTAATTCACTAGAGATTGCCATCATAGTGGTCGTCACTGCGCTTGCCACAATATCAGTAGCACGTGGTCTCGATGGCGGGGTCAAGCTGTTGAGCAACGTTAATATGCTAGTCGCTTTGTCGTTACTATTGTTTGTATTCTTCGTTGGAGACTCACTCGGGCTTCTAAGCAAAATCGGCGCCACCACTATTGATTATGCAACTTATATCATCCCTTTATCTAATCCTATAGGCCGCAGTGATGGTGAGTTCTTTCACGGCTGGACCGTGTTTTATTGGGCCTGGTGGATCAGCTGGTCACCATTTGTAGGTATGTTTATTGCTCGTATCTCAAAGGGCCGTACCGTACGTGAGTTTATTACTTCAGTGATGTTAGCCCCTACCATGGTAACCATCGTCTGGATGACGGTCTTTGGACAGTCAGGATTGAGTCAATATGACAATAAAGTCGGTGAACTGGCAGGTGGGGTTAGTGATGCGTCCTTAACCTTGTTTCAGATGCTGGCAAACCTTCCTCTAGGAACCATTACTTCTTTAATTGCTATCATTCTAGTAATGGTGTTTTTTGTGACCTCATCAGACTCAGGATCTTTGGTTGTCGACACGATTACAGCGGGTGGTAAACTTGAAGCGTCAATATATCAGCGTATATTTTGGGCAGTTGCTCAGGGTCTTATTGCTATTGCGCTGCTCTATGGCGGCGGCGCACAAGCTCTAAAAACCATCCAAGCAGGCTCAGTAAGCACAGGCCTACCTTTTACCTCGGTATTGATTGTAATGTGTATTAGCTTGTGGCTTGGCTTACGCAGAATTTATAAAGCACGTGAGCAGATGCTCTCGGAGCTTGAAAAATACTAACGGTTTGCTTATTTTCAATCAAAAAACCCAGTTCTGTCATTGAACTGGGTTTTTTCTTTATAGTCGTTTGGGATATATATTTGTTAGTGATTATATGAAGTTCAGACCAATAATAATTTACGCTATTAAAGGCTCATAACTTGCAATAATGCCATTGTTATCTGCATAAACAAACATGCCTGAGTTGAGCGTTAAATCACCAAAGCTGATTTCAATATCTGTTTGGCCTTCATCACGTCGGGTCGACTTGCGCGGAATACAACCAAGCGCCATGACACCAATATTCATCGCTGCCATGTCATCAACATCACGTACACACCCATATACGATCACGCCAGCCCAGCCATTGTCGATGGCTGATTGCGCAATCATATCGCCCAGTAGTGCACAGCGCATAGACCCGCCGCCGTCGACGACCAGCACTTTACCGTTGCCCGCTTCATCTTTGCCATTACTATTCAATAGTGACTTAACGCGGCTATTGTCCTCAAAGCATTTGACTGTCACGATTTCGCCGCAGAACTTATCTTTTGCGCCAAAGCTATGAAAAGACTTACCTTCTATATTAGGTAGGCATACTTGCGACTCAGGATTAGCATCCAATAAGTCACACGTCACAAAATTATCTCTATTCATTTCCATTGATTCTGACATTTCTTCTACTCCTTATCATTAATGAGTTTGCTCGTTGATATTTTTATGCCTACTAAAGATACTGTATTTTCTGCCAATGTTATAATTTTAGGCTCGTATCATTGGTAAATGCTCACTCTAGATGAGCAGTCTCGTATGTCAACTTTAGGACGTACTCTACATTGAAAAGACACCACACCGTTATTTCTTGACGCGAGTCATCGACAGCATCTTTTTATTTTCGATAATGTCTGTCTGCTGAGTCTGAGGTTCGGAGCGGTATTTGCTACGATGATAGATATCATGCGCACTCATCGCCATAGCACTAGCGACACGTTTGGCAGAGATCGGATGTAGTGAGAGCGACTCTGAAACCAAAGGCGAGATCAGTTTAAACGCTTTTTGACCAATACTCTCAAGCGGACGTCCTTGGTGTTTACCTAGCAATAACGAAGGTCGTAAGATCACCAATTGCGTAAAGCCCAATGCCATAATAGAATGCTCAGTTTCGCCCTTAACACGATTGTACAAAAACCGACTGTCGATATCAGCATTCATCGACGACAGTAGAAAGAAGTTTTCCACACCTTTATCACGGCATAGTTTGGCAAAATTGACATTGTAATCGTGATCTATCTTTCGAAAAGCCTCATCGCTACCAGCTTGTTTTTTGGTCGTACCCAGACAGCTAAAGGCATCTGTCGTTCGGTCAGCACCGACGCTTGCGAACACCTCAGAGAGGTTTTCAAAATCATTAACCTGATAAAATCGCATGCTGGCATTAATGTAGCGTGGCGGGCGCCGAGCGATCACAATCAGTGTGTCATAAAGCTCACTCAGCTGTTTTGCCAAATGCTGCCCTACCAATCCCGTTGCGCCAATCACAATTGCTTTTCGCTGCATACTCTATCCACTTATATGACATTAAAAATTCTATATTGATGAAGAATGACCCATGCTAAGGTCTATCGTTAGGATATCATACCTAAATTCATAGCCAGCTGACGCCATTATGCACAATATATTGTAAAAGATTTTATCAGCTACTTATATCCTCTAGTGTCTATGATTGGTTTCGTTATCTAAATGAGCCAAATTTATAAAATTACACCACTTCTTTGAGCATTAATCATCAAATATATTGTCCTATGCTCAATAATTTGCTAAGATAACCGGCTTTACACGTCAACGCTGTTTAATTATTCCAAACAGTTCTGGCGCTTGCGATGATCTATTCATATTAGATACTTTAATATCAGACATCGACATCATGTTTGACGAGAGGCTGCTCGTCACCGATGATTGTTAAACCCATTATTGCAATCAACATTCATATTTTTATCTGTCTTTATCAAGGAGATACGCGTGGCTAATACTGCACAAGCTCGTAAACGCGCCCGTCAAAACACCAAACGTCGTCAGAACTCTGCGTCACAACGCTCTATGGTTCGTACTTACTTAAAACGTGTTGATGCGGCTATCGAAGCTAAAGATTATGACGCGGCTACCGAAGCTTACAAAAAAGCGGTACCAGTTATTGATCGTATGGCTGACAAAGGTATTATTCATAAGAATAAAGCTGCTCGTCGTAAGAGTCGCCTAAACAAAACAATCAAAGGCCTACAAGCTTAAGATTTGTATTGTCTAGACCGCATCACGCTTTTATAGCGTAATGACTAAAACCTTGCCACTGGTTCTAATACCGGGGCAAGGTTTTTTTATGCTACTCTCATGTACATATAAATATCTAGGAGAGGCTCAGTGGATTCAGTGAATAAGCGCGCAATTGTAATCGGTGGTTCGTTAGCTGGGCTGTTTTCAGGGACACTATTACGCTCTATTGGCTGGCAAGTAGATATTTATGAGCGCTCGACTCATGATTTGGACAGTAGAGGCGGCGGTATTGTATTGCAAGCCGATGTCGTCACTGCCCTCAAAAAAGCAGGAATTGCGACAGAGAATTTAGGTGTCGATGCCCTTGAGCGCTATTACCTACAAAAAAATGGCCAAATTGAAAAAATGGCCATGCGTCAGACACTTACCTCTTGGAATATTCTGTATCGCTCGATGCGAAGGCACTTTTCAGATGCGCATTATCATCAGGGTAAAGTATTGGCGCAGGTACAATCGAAAGGCGCTAAGGTAACCGCTACTTTCGTTGATGGCTCTTGTGAGACTGCAGACTTATTAATTGGTGCTGACGGCCCAACCTCAACAGTGCGTCAGCAGCTTTTGCCTACTTACGAGCCTCAATATGCAGGTTACGTGGCTTATAGAGGCTTGGTCGACGAGGCTGACTTAGAGCCAGAAGCCGCCGAGATATTTACGGAACGATTCGTATTTTATGATTTCCCAAACTCCCATATTTTGGCCTACGTTATTCCTGGCGAAAACGAATCACTGGTTTCAGGAAAACGTCGATTCAATTGGGTATGGTACGTCAACTACGACGAGAAGACAGAGCTTGCTCACATACTTACTGACAAGAATGGTAAGCCGCGAAAGTACTCTGTTCCACCAGAAATGATGTCACCTGCGGTTGAGGAAGCAATGCGACACTACGCAGATGATGTACTTGCTGACCCTTTCAAAAAGTTAATAGCCGCAACTAAAGCGCCCTTTGTACAGTCTATTTTGGATTTGACAGTGCCGCAAATGGCTTTCAATAGCGTTGCTCTGATAGGCGATGCTGCTTTTATTCCTCGCCCTCATACAGCAGCTGGTACCTCAAAAGCTGCGGCAAATGCGATTTCACTGGTAGAGGCACTGGTCCATCATAATCATGACGTTACTAGCGCTTTACAGGCGTGGGAGAGCAATCAGCTATCGTATGGCATGACCCTCTGGAAACATGGTCGTAGCGTAGGTGATCGTTCTCAGTTCTCCCATGGCAAAAATCGAACAGCAGGATAGAACGCAAAATTAGAATGATTTTTCACTTTTGAGGTGCTTAGGTCACATTGATGATTGTGAGGTGCTTAGGTCATATTGATGCTTGGGTCAAGTTCATGTCTAATGAGCATGAAGCACCTTTAGCAATCAGTTCCAATTCAACGTTGGCGGTAACAGCAACTTACTTGGATGAAAGCCTGCTGCACGGTAGCCCTCTAGTAAAGAGCTGATCGGCCTGGTATATACTTGTCCTCGCCAAATAAAATGCGCGTTTGCCTGATCAAAAGGTTCGTCATCAAACCATAAGAATACGCCTTCCATCATCTTCGGCCAGTCATTCCAGTCAATCTCAACCAAATCAAACATCACTGCTAAAAATGCAGACAACAATGTATCGTGACTCACAGCAAGCATTAAATGGCCCTGCTGTGGTTGGTTTTGATAAAAAAGCGATAGAATATCAAGACCACCTTGATAGGCATTTTTAGTGCCTTCAAGATTGCCTTGCAAAAAGCGATTGATAAAATTTAGCACTCCAATCTCTTTAAATACTGGATTTGCTATTTCAGGCTCAGTGACAAGGCTACCAGGCTCAACCAATAGTGATTGATGTGCAATATCACGTTTGAGACCAGCCCCCTCTTGCATCAGCTGCGCGGTATCAATACAACGTCCAATCGGACTTGAGATACTATCGACATCGAGTGAGTATGGAAGGTGACCTGCGAGCCAACGTCCCCAAGACTTGGCCAATACGCGGCCTTTGGGCGTCAGCGGTAGCTGATAACTGGCAAACCCATTGCCATCAGAACGCTCACGCAAAGAATGCCTAGTAAATAAAATTAGACGCTTGTCTTCAGGTAATAAACTGACAGAGGGAATCATACTGTCTGGCAGATGTGATGGCGCGGGCGCACTTGGTGTATGACTCGCAAGCTTGTCAGTAGATATTTTTGATGGGGTATTATTCAGATATTTACTCATGGTAGCAAGCGTAGCAGATTTTTTGTCAGGAATGAACAACATACAAATTCAGTTGCAATATATCTTGTAAATATTTGGTAGTATTTTAATGTTATATCAAAGCTAATTTAACCAATATCGATGACTCTATCCCATGCAAACGCTAATGCCGTACTACTAACTTCATTGGGATAGGCTCTTGGATTGACGACTACCCGCGTATTGCCTATCTGATAATCAAAGGCTTCATGAGTGTGTCCATGTACCCATAGCATTGGTGCCCAGTCCTCATCCATCCATCCAGATAGATCACTAACGAAGGCCGCATTACTCGGTAAGTTGGCGTATTTTTTGGACACGGACAATGCGCTAACGCTATGATGGCTCATTACTATGGTCTTTTTACCCAGCGCTTTGGCAGTGATCAATGCTTGTTGCAACCACTGACGGTGTTTTGCATGAATTTGCATTGAGATTTCAGGCGAGAACATCTCTTTACCAGCATAGATTTGCTTATAATCACGCATAAAATGCCTAGCAGCAGCCATGGTGTCTTCATTAGCATGATACTGGTAATCAGTCCATAACGTACAGCCCAAGATCCGTACGTCCCCAATATCAATGTGCTGACATTGCAAGACACGGACACCCTCACCAGACGCTGTGTTGTAGTTATCCCAAGTCGCAAGGTTTTGGTCAAAACTCAGTACATCTTCATCAAAGTACTCATGATTGCCTGCGATAGTAATCAAAGGCACTTGTAAGCGTGCTGCTTGCTCTTGTAGCCATGGCATACCCTTATCACTATTGGCGGTATCTCCTGCTACCAATACGATATCTGCATCAGTCTTAGGAATATGCCCGATAGGCTGCGACTGGCGCACATAACTATCAATATGTAAGTCACTCAATATCTGTAATTTCATATTATTCAATATCATCCAGTAATGTCATTATCGACCATCTCACCAGCATACAAACGTACATCAAGTGCAGCCTCACTCTTTAAGCCAGCGCTTAGCAAGCCAAATATTTACTATGATCGACAATACTTGAAAAATGCTATGAAGCATAAGACTAAACAGTGTAGCAGCTTTCTGTCCGTCATCGAACAGTAAAAAGGCAGCCTGAACGGCTGCCTTTTTACTGTTAACTACTACAAACCCTATATATCAAATACTCTGAAGTATTTTGTTCAGCTTAGCCGCAGGATCTGTCGCTTGAGTGATCGAGCGCCCAATAACTAGATAATCAGAACCGTCTACCAATGCTTGACTCGGCGTACAGATGCGCTTTTGATCATCAGCACTGTCTTCCGCTAATCGAATGCCAGGTGTGACCAACTTAAAGTCTGGACCACAGAGCTGCTTGAGTACCTTTGCTTCCTGTGCAGAGCAAACCACACCATCCAAACCAGCTTGCTTAGTCAATTGTGCTAAACGGCTCACTTGCGCATCTAAGCCATCAGTAATACCTGTTTGCATCAGCCCTTCATTGTCCATCGAGGTCAATACAGTAACGGCAATAAGCAATGTATCAAGATCTTTATCTAGCAAACGTTGTTTTGCCAGAGACATAGCTTCTAGACCTGCACTTGCATGGACGTTCACCATCCACACACCAAGTTCGGCTGCAGCCACTACTGCTTGAGCAGTCGTATTAGGAATGTCATGAAATTTTAAGTCTAAGAATACTTCGAAATTACGCTGGTGTAGCGCCTTAATAACCTCAGGGCCACAACGGGTAAACAACTCTTTGCCTACTTTCAATCGGCATAACGTTGGATCTAGCTTATCAGCTAACGCCAAAGAGGCTTGCAGAGTCATGTTATCTAGGGCAACAATCACTGGAGAATTAATCGTGTTATTCATGGTTTTGCCATATGTCAGAATTATCAAAGCATTATGTTTTTGAGGTCAGCAGTACTGCTATCGCTCAGTAAGCTAATCACGTTTACGCTTGGACAGCGTACCACCAGCATTCAAGTCAGTTTCCGCGCTGCCCTGGACATTCATAGTCCTCGTACCATAAACGGCTTCATCCACCGTTGGCGCACTTGCTTGACGATCAATAACTGCATTGGCTTGCGCCAGCTGCTCTTCTAAATGTGTGTTCGCCTTATTTAGACGTGTTATTTCCCATCTATTCTGTAAGACACGGAATATGAGCAATGACAGCAAGATACCAATGACAATACCAAGCATCAAGCACAGGATGAGTAGTAACCCCAAGTTCATCGTAGGCGCTTGCGAAAACAGTAAATTGACTCCGACCTCGGTATTATTTGCTAATACCAAACCAAGCGAATAAGCAAAGCTCAAGAACAGCAATACAAATAGTAAAAAGCGCATGAGACAGTTACCCCTGTTTGGAATGATAAGGTGTGCTCGGTCAATAATAGATAAATATTAGCTATGGGCTACTTTATCGTTGACTGCTTCACGCAGAGCCTTACCTGGTTTAAAGTGTGGAATGGCTTTGGCTGGGACTGGTACACTTTCACCCGTCTTAGGGTTGCGTCCCACACGAGCACGGCGATGATGTAGACAAAAACTACCAAACCCGCGAACCTCGACTCGACCATCACTAGCCAAAGTATGAGTCATTAAATTTAATATTTCACGAACGGCATCATCGACAGTAGTATCTGCCATGTTGTCACAATTCGCACTCAAGTTACTAATAAATTCAGATTTGTTGATCGCTTGCTGCATTATTACACTTGCCTTGTTGATTAATGGATAAACTGATGATGAAACAGTATCGTGTGCTTAGTAAATAATTTAATAGCTAATGATTAGCTATTCATTAAAAAATACATTCATGGCTAAAGTTAGGTCATAGCTCTGCATACACTGATGCTCACATCTCGTTACTCAATGTTGCAAATGATAGCGGATATTGCGGTAAATAGGAATAAGAGTTTGTCCATTTAGCCAAAAACCTTCGTTATTAATTATCCCTATCAAAATTTAATCAAAAAAAAAGCGACCGAAGTCGCTTTTTTATATTACTACTATATCAATAACTTACAGCTTACTGCATTTGTTCTTTGATCAAGTCACCAATAGTTTTTGGCTGTGCATCAGAACCTGGAGTAGCAGTAGTATTGGTGCTACCGAGATCTTTAATCGCTTGACGCTCTTCAGCTTCGTCTTTCGCTTTGATAGACAAGTTGATGTTGCGTGTTTTACGATCAACACTGATGATTTTCGCTTCAACGTCATCACCAACGCTCAGATGCTTTGTTGCATCTTCAACGCGGTCACGTTGAATCTCAGAAGCACGTAGATAGGCTTCAACTTCGTCAGCAAGCTCGATAGTAGCGCCTTTAGCATCTACTTCTTTTACTTTACCATTAACGATAGCACCGCGGTCGTTACCAACTAGGTATTCGTTAAATGGATCAGAGCTCAACTGCTTCACGCCTAGACTGATACGGTTAGCTTCTGCATCTACAGACAGTACCATAGCTTCTACGGTGTCGCCTTTGTTGTAGTTACGGATAGCATCTTCGCCAGTCTCGTTCCAAGAGATATCAGATAGATGAACAAGACCATCGATACCACCGTCTAGACCGATAAAGATACCGAAGTCAGTGATTGATTTGATCGTACCAGTGATTTTATCACCGCGCTCATGTTTCTTATCAAACTCATCCCATGGGTTAGCTAGAGTCTGCTTGATACCAAGGCTGATACGGCGACGTTCTTCATCGATATCAAGAATCATTACTTCAACTTCATCACCCACTTGAACAACTTTAGATGGGTGGATGTTTTTGTTGGTATGATCCATTTCTGATACGTGTACTAGACCTTCGATACCTTCAGATATCTCAGCAAAACAACCGTAGTCAGTCAAGTTGGTTACGCGAGCTTTAACAACACTACCTACTGGATAAGTGCCACCAACGTTATCCCAAGGATCAGTACCAAGTTGTTTTAGACCTAGGCTAACGCGGTTGCGCTCACGGTCAAACTTCAACACTTTAACTTTTAGGTCTTGGCCAACTTCAACAACTTCAGATGGATGCTTGATACGGCGCCATGCCATGTCAGTGATGTGCAATAGACCATCGATACCACCTAGATCAACGAATGCGCCGTAATCAGTAAGGTTCTTAACGATACCTTCGATCTCGATGCCTTCTTCAAGCTTGTTCAATAGCTCTTCGCGCTCAGCTGAGTTTTCAGCTTCCATAACTGCACGGCGGCTAACAACAACGTTGTTACGCTTTTGGTCAAGTTTGATGACTTTGAATTCTAGCTCTTTGCCTTCAAGATGCGTCGTATCACGGATAGGACGTACATCTACCAATGAACCTGGTAGGAACGCGCGTACTGAACCGATATCTACGGTGAAACCGCCTTTAACTTTGCTTGAAATGATACCTTTAACGATTTCATCGTTATCAGCGATTTTTTCAAGGAAGTTCCAAGTTTCAACACGCTTAGCTTTCTCACGTGACAGCAAAGTTTGACCCATGCCGTTATCAACCGCTTCAACTACGACATCAACGCTATCGCCAACTTCAACTTCAAGTTCGCCTTCTTCGCTTAAAAACTCTTCACGAGCGACGATACCTTCAGATTTCAGACCAGTATCTACTGTGATCCAATCGCTATCGATGGCCACAACAGTACCGTTGATAACCGAGCCACGCTCGATATCTAGGCCTGTTTCTTCGATGCTCGCTTCAAATAGTTCAGCAAATGATTCCATTATGTCTACCTTTGTATAGCCGTATCCTGTCCAGCACAGTACGGATCAAATTTATGACTGTATAAAACGAGGATACTGGTTTTATATCTCATACAGTCATATAAAAAAACGTTTGTTGTTAGTAAGCACATCATCGAAATTACTAACAACAACTGTCTTTGTTTGAGTTTTTCAGCTAACTATTTCAGTCCAGTTAAAACATCAAATCCTAACTATATAATTTTACATCAAAAACAAAGCTTGTGTTGAACTTTTTGGTACTTAATATGTTGTTTTTACTAGCTATTACTCTTTAATTAACTACTAAAAAAAACACCTTGATCTTGGCAGTGCTTCTTTACTTGCTCATAAACAGTATCAGCACTAAGTGTAGAGCTATCAAGTAATAAAGCATCCGTTGCAGGTTTTGATGGCGCTGTACTACGGTTTTCATCACGGTCATCACGCGCTTTGATCGTTGATAAAATCGCTTCAAAATCTGCCGTTTGACCCGCATCAATTAGCTGAGTGACACGGCGCTGAGCACGCGCTTCAGCACTGGCAGTCAAATACACTTTGACATCCGCATCTGGGAATACAACCGTTCCCATGTCTCGACCATCAGCGACAAGCCCTGAGCGTGTGGCCATGTCTTGTTGTAATGTGAGTAAGGCCTGACGAACTTGTGGAAACACTGCAATTTGCGACGCATATCCACCGACTGTCTCATTGCGTACTTGGTCACCAACTGCTTGCCCATTCACGATGATGTCTACACGTCCTGAGTCATTGTTCGGTACAAACGCTATATCTAAGCTTTTTGTAAGTGCTAATACAGCATCTTCGTCAATTGGTTGGCTAGCATCTGCGGTTATTAATCCAGCTTCAAATGCCTTGAGTCCTACGATTCTATATAACGCCCCAGAATCCAACAATTGATAACCCAGTACTTGTGCCAAACGCCAAGTGACTGTGCCTTTTCCTGCACCGCTAGGGCCATCAATACAGATCACAGGATAACGCGTTGAGTGACCTTTGCTGTCATTTTTGTTGAGCAAATCGTTGTCGGATGTGGAGACGGTCATAGTGCTTACTCAACAATAATAATTGCTACTTATGGGATCTATCACACAATCACAATAAAGCAATATTTACTGATATATCATGTGTTTGGTAGTAGAACAAAAGGTTCACTATCAAATAGGGCGACATTATAGCAAAAAATAGACGCTATCACTAGCACCAAGACTGATATCTTGTTTATTAGTTATTTTCAATCAAAGCCTTACTTTTATTCTTTTTTGCTGCTCGCCTACGCTCACGAAAAAACGTCTTTAGCATCTGACTACTATGCTCACTGCACAACCCTCTATGAACTTGGATATTGTGATTGTAAAAAGGCTGAATTGATAAATCGAGCTGACTACCTACCATACCAGCACGCGGTTCATTCGCTGCATATATGAGCCTGTCTACACGGGCGTGAATCAAGGCGCCAATACACATCGTACACGGCTCCAAAGTCACATAGAGAGTTGTGTGTAGTGGCAATCGATAGTTTTCTAAGCGTTGACACGCATCTCTCAACGCGACTATCTCAGCATGAGCTGTCGCATCGTGACCGCCAATTGGTTGATTAAACCCTTGACCGATTATCTGCTGCTCATGAACTAACACTGCCCCGACTGGTACTTCCCCACACTCAGCTCCCTGTTCAGCGAGCTTCAGCGCTTTTTGCATCCATTTGGTATCTTCAGCTAACCAAAATGTACTGGTATGCACACCTTCGATATCTGGCTGACGACTCAACGATTGATAAGGTTTCAAACTTATACTCGATATGGTCATCATCTATTGTGGCAGTTGCCAATCAATCGGTGTCTGACCGTATTGCACCAAATAATCATTGGTTTTGGAAAAAGGTTTGGTACCAAAGAACCCACCACGGTTGGCAGCCAAGGGTGAAGGATGTACTGCAGTCAGAATCAAATGCTTATCGGTATCAATATACTTTCCCTTTTTCTGTGCTTTACTACCCCATAGTATAAACACAGTATGCTCTGTCTGTTCGTTCACCGCATCGATGACTGCATCAGTGAACTGCTCCCAGCCTTTATTTTGATGACTATTCGGCTCGCCTTCTCGTACAGTCAGTGAACTATTTAACAGTAAAACACCTTGCTCAGCCCAATAGGTCAGATCCCCATGCGCTGACGGACGAATACCAATATCATCTGCCATCTCTTTTAGGAGGTTATTGAGTGATGGCGGCTTGGGGATGGCTTTAGGAACAGAAAATGACAAACCCATAGCCTGTCCTGGACGATGATAAGGATCCTGACCCAAGATGACAACTTTGACCTGTGATAAAGGGGTAAGATTCAGCGCATTAAACATAAGTGGTGCTGGTGGGTAGATACTATCACTCGACTGGTAAGCTTCTTTCAAAAATGCGCGTAAATTATCCATATTTTCAGACGTCAACTCATCGGCCAATGCCGTCTTCCAGTCTTCTGGCAAGCGGACATTATCTAGAATAGCTTGTTTTTGCTCTGGCGTTTTGGTTGTTTGTTCGTCAAACAGTTCCATAGTAAATCCTTTTTATATTTATTATGAGATAGGGCTCAATGATTGGTTTATTTTAAAGGTTAATGGTAACAAAAAACCATATGAGCTTTGTTGATAAATTATAGCAATAAAAAAACGGCTACCGCATTCATACGGTAACCGTTTGTCATTCACTCGAACTCAGCACCTTAGAACTAAACGCATTAGTAGTAAGCGCTTTAGTAAGCTGCTTAGCTGGCTACTGACTCAGAGTCCGAACGCGGCTCGTGAGTTTCAACGACTGTCAAAACGATTCGACTGTCAGATGAGCCTTTATCCGTAGACTTATCTAGCTTCACGGTATCGCCATCTTGTGTGTCGTCTGCTTTGGGTTCCAAGGTCAAGTGAACTACCCCACCATTCACCAATTCGCCGAATAAGATCATACTTGCCAATGGCTTTTTGATTTCATCCTGAATCAGGCGCTGCATCGGACGCGCACCCATCAGACGGTCATAACCTTTGTCAGCTAGATAATCCCGTACGTCATCATCAATCTCTAAAGTGACTTGCTTATCATCAAGCTGTACTTGCAGCTCAACCAAGAACTTATCAACAACCGATACGACAACTGAAGTATCTAGGGGATTGAATTGAATAATCGCATCTAAACGGTTACGGAATTCTGGCGTAAAGACGCGCTTGAGTGACTCGGTATTATCACGGCTATGATCTTGCTGAGTAAAGCCCATAGAAGAGCGACTGATACTATCAGCACCAACGTTCGTTGTCATGATAACAATGACTTGCTTGAAGATAGCAACACGGCCGTTATTGTCCGTCAAGGTACCATGATCCATGACTTGCAGTAACAAGTTGAACACATCTGGATGTGCTTTTTCAATTTCATCAAGAAGCAATACACAATGCGGATGTTGGTTGATTTTTTCAGTGAGCAATCCACCTTGATCATACCCGACATAGCCTGGAGGCGCACCAATCAGGCGCGAGGCAGTATGGGCTTCCATATACTCTGACATATCGAAACGTACCAGCTCTACGCCTAACAAGTTAGCAAGCTGACGTGATACTTCTGTTTTACCCACGCCTGTTGGTCCTGCAAACATAAACGAGCCGATTGGCTTATCTGGTGCTTTTAATCCTGCACGAGACAGTTTGATGGCATCAGCAAGTGTTGCAATCGCCTCATCCTGACCAAACACTAGATGCTTGAGGTCGCGATCCAAGTGTTCAAGAATGCTCTTGTCATCACTTGATACAGACTTAGGCGGAATACGTGCAAGCTTAGCAATAATAGCTTCGATATCAGCCACGTCGATTTTCATTGGCGGTTTCGCTGCTTTTGATACTTTTACACCATCAGTAGACTTAGCGCGGTCATCTGCCTTAGCAGCTTCGGCTTCGTCTAACATTTCATTATCACTGCCATTGTCTGCATCGATATCAACCTCTTCGGCATCGATTTGCGCATCAAAATCTTGCTCTAAATCGGCAATAAAGCTCTCTTCAGCATCGATGTCTTCTACATCAGGTACCACGCCCAAACGCTTATAAGCACCTGCTTCGTCGATTACGTCAATAGCTTTATCAGGCAAGAAACGTTCGTGAATGTGCTTGGCTGATAATTGTACTGCCGTGACTAGAGCTTCGTCGGTATATTCGACATTGTGGAACTCTTCATAACGAGGTTTGAGACCGCGTAAGATATCAATAGTATCATCGACGCTAGGCTCTTTTACATCGATCTTCTGGAAGCGACGCGATAGTGCGTGATCTTTTTCAAACACCTGACGATACTCAGTAAAGGTAGTTGAACCAATACAGCGCAGCTCACCATTAGCAAGTGCCGGCTTAATTAAGTTTGATACATCCATATTACTACTCATCGACGACCCTGCGCCAATGATCATATGAATCTCATCAATAAAAAGAATAGCATTTGGTTTTTTCTTCAAGGCATCAAGCAATGATTTCATACGCTTTTCAAAATCACCGCGATATTTAGTGCCCGCGATCAGTGAGCCAATATCAAGGCTATAGATCACGCAACCATTAAGTGGTTTTGGCGCTTTGTCATTGATGATTAACCATGCTAAACCTTCGGCGATAGACGTTTTACCAACACCAGGCTCGCCCACCAATAATGGGTTGTTTTTGCGACGGCGGCATAAGACCTGAGCTGCACGCTCAATTTCAGAAGCACGTCCAATTAAAGGATCTGTCTTACCTTCTGCAGCACGTTGGTTTAGATTGGTCGCGAACTCAACCAATGGGTCTTTGCTGGTTTTTTCAGATGCACTGCGGCGCTCGCCAGACATAGAAGCACGTGGTTCAGACGGCTCTTCTTTATCTTGACCATGTGACAAATACTGGGTCAGTTCAAGGCGACTAATGCCCTGCTTTTTGAGCAAATAAACGGCATAAGTATCATGCTCTGAGAACATAGATACTAAAATATCAGAGCCTTCAACTAGGCGACCACCGCCTATAGATTGCACGTGAAAAATAGCGCGCTGCAAAATACGATCGAAGCTTTGCGTTGGCTGCGGCGATTGTTCCGTGTTTGCATCGATAGTTGGCGTATGCTTATTAATATACGCTTCAAGCTCAGACCGCAGTGCCGACACATTGGCATTACAAGCAGTCAACGTATTGGCAGCGTGGGTGTTTTCTAGTAACGCTAGTAGCAGGTGTTCAACAGTAAGATACTCATGCGATTTTTGGCGCGCAAGCGTCATTGCTAAACGTAGAGAAACTTCAAGATGACGACTTAACATAACAACTTCCTACGGTTATATCTATCTTTATAATTGATAGTTTTATGAATGAGTTAGTAAGTAAATCAGGGCGGCAGATCGATTGTTCAAGGGTGATATTCGTATTATTACAAGCCGTGGATATATTGTTTGTGGTAAAGACTTTTTTACGAATGCTTAACCTATCTACCAGTTAGCAGTGATTGTGATAATTCATAGTCGCTTGTCTTTATATCAACACGATATTTGGACGGAGTCAATCTATTAACGCAGACTAAAGTGTATCAAAGCATACAAAAAGTAAGTGTTAAAAGGCTAAACAGCAACGACTGACACTCAAAATTTTGAGCAGATAAAAGATGAATGGATTATTAGGGGTATTAATATCGAGAGGATTATTTGAGTACTATGCCAAATGACTATGCTAAATAGCTCTGTAGCCAACAAAGCAGCTATCATCATAGTGCAGCTATCATAATAGTATCGAATTCAAAGCTATTTGTAGATACACTTTAATATATAAGGATATATTATGAAAAAATCAAGTCTATCATAGCGACGTGGCTGCTCACTAATATGGTTAATGCAATGAAGATTTGAAACGAAGTGATTAGAAAAATAAGTATTGAAAGAAAAGCAGATGTTGAGAAGATAGGTGATCAAGCTCACTGTGATAGTGAGCCGTTTATATATGTTAAAAAATCCTGCATGGTAAGGCAAATACTGATGACAAAACGAGATGCAAACGCTTATTCACCTTGATGAGGTTCAATCTGTGTCAGCAACGGATAACCTTCACGGTGCGCTAAGCTATTTACTTTTTTGGCTTTAGTCTCAGCAATATCCTTGGGGTAAATACCAGCAATGCCTTTGCTACTATTGTGAATCGTCAACATAATCTCAACCGCAGAATCCATGGTATGGCGAAACTCTGACTGTAAAATATAAACAACGAATTCCATTGGCGTATAGTTGTCATTGTACATAACCACAGCATACATTGGTGGTTTAGCGACTTCTGGTTCTGCGACCAATACATCTGCTTGCGGTGATGTTTCATCATCGGTATCGCCGTCTTGGGCACGATACGCAGGTATATGTGGAAAGTGCCAATCAGCAGCTGTTGGCATGTCTTGTGATATCATTTTTTTCATCATAATCAAAGTATAATTATAAGGTAAGTTTAAAATAAAAGAAGTTGTAAAGGCAGGCGGTAAGCCATGATGCAAAATATAATTACTAACTATAGTCGCTCTACTTTCTATGACTATAGTCGTTCTACTTTGCTTTCGGCTATATCATCGCTATTAGAGGTTTATTAGGACACGTCACTATTGTGAAATAGGGCTTTCATCGACTTCTGGCAAATCTAAAAGTGATGGTAGCATGTTATCAACTCTATCGCCGAGTCTCCAATCATACAGTTGTTCCACCTCTTGCCCACCTGCTTGCAAGCTAAGCTTTGCTTGTAAAGGCTTAAAACCTGATGGCATCACAAAGCGACCACGTATACGGACAATACCTTCAATAGCGTAGCTTGCAGGATCTAGGGGCACTTCTACAAGGTCATCATTGTTGAGCAGTGTCAACGTTGGTCTAAGACGCTTAGCCTGACCATCACTGCTGAGCATCCCGATGTCAAAACCATACTCAAAAGCATTTTCGGGTAATGGCTCAATTTTGGCGCCTAATACTTGCAGTGGCATACCGCCTTTATCACTAATGACATCAGCATATACTTCATTGAGCTGTATGACTTGTCTGTTTTCTACTGTCAACGCTTGCTGGTTTTCACGCAGCTCGTTGAGGTTCGCTAAGCTTATAGCTAATTCTTGCTTGGCAGTTGCCGCCTGATTCGTCGCTATCTTGTTACTGAGACGCAAGTCCTCAAGTGCTGCTGTCGCTTCAGTACCATCGATAATTGCTTGTTTGGCTTGTGTTTCCATCGAGTGAAAGCCGCGCTGATAGCCAAGCTTATGACCAAATACCAATCCAACCACAGCTGTCACTAATACGGCTACCACGAACAATGCCAGTACTAGCGTAGATGCGCCGCGTTGGTTGCTCCCGATATACTGTTTAGAACCATTGTCATCTTGATCGGAATGCATTTTGTATCCCAAATCAGATAGAACAGGATCTTGACACGATAAGCGTGCTGACTTCGAGAAAAAGCGTAGTTCAAGCTTAGTACGCATCTAGGGGATATCTCTTAAAAGTAAGGGCAAGTCATTATAGCGGAATTTATAATCAATACCTAGTATCATAAATATGAATGACTTAAACGCAACAAAGTCAGCATTAAGGAACAATAGGCGCAAAATTTAGTCCCATTGTTTCATCAAATCCAAACATCACATTCATATTTTGAACGGCCTGTCCTGCTGCACCTTTCACCAAATTATCTTGTACGACAATAACCGTTAATTCGGCGCGCTCATTGTTTTGATGTATCGCAATGCGTAAACGATTACTAGCACGCACACTGCGCGTGTCTGGATAAACACCTTTTGGAATGACATCAACGAAACTTTCTAAAGCATAGCTGTCTTCAAACGTTTGCTGCCAATCAATAGCCACACCCTCATCAGTCAACTCCATATGAATTGAACTGAGCATGCCACGTATCATCGGTACCAGATGCGGTAAGAAACGGATACGATGGTCAAACTGACTACCCAATAAATGTGCAACACCCTGCTCAATCTCAGGTAAATGGCGATGACCTTCAACGCTGTAGGCTTTGAAGTTATCGGTTGTCTCAGCATAGTTGAGTGCAAGCGATGCTTGGCGACCAGCACCAGATACTCCAGATTTGGCATCAATTACGATACGAGACTCAATCAACCTTTTTGTTTGTTCATTTTGTGCTTCGATGATTGGTTTTAGTCCCAAGATTGCAGTGGTCGGATAACAGCCAGGATTGCCTACTAACAATGCACTGGCAAGCTTATCACGATTGATTTCAGGCAATCCATAAACCGCTGTCTTCAACAGCTCAGGACATGCGTGAGACTGTTTGTACCAGTGCTCAAACTCAGTCAATGACTGCAAACGAAAGTCAGCAGCCAAATCAATAACTTTTACGCCAGCTTGCGTGAGCGCTTCAGCTTGCTTCATCGCTACACCATGTGGCGTCGCAAAAAACACAACATCACACTCTTGTAGCACACTCAGCGTGTTATCACCTAAATCACTGAACACAATGTCAGAAATACCGCGCAAACTTGGAAATATTTCATCAGCACGAGTGCCAGCTTCGCTACGCGAGGTAAGCAAATCAATAGAAACCTCAGGGTGAGCAGATAACAAACGAATAAGCTCGATACCTGTATAGCCTGTACCACCGACAATAGCTGCTGAAATCATAAAACACTCTCTTCTATTCAAAATTACTAGACAATACCGATAGGCTCTTATACGACTCATATAGTCATACAAGAGTAAGCCCAATTTTAGATTTTATAGTCGTGTACTGCATCTACAAAGACTTTGGCATTGTCAGGATTAACCCATTGAGTAATGCCATGACCTAAGTTTGCTATATAGCCTGTCTTTTCGCCATCTGCATAAGCACGATCAAGCATCGCATTCACCTCAGCACGAATAGTCGCTGGTGATCCATATAGTGTTGCTGGATCTAAATTACCTTGAATGGCTTTACTACTTTGCAGCTTTTTATGTTTTTTGGTCAATTGGCGCTGGCTTTCAGTCAGTACTTGACGCGCACGGTCAAGTGGCATCGTCCAGTCCAGACCTAGCACATCAGCCTCACTATCAGCTTGAGTATCAAGCCATAACCCGCCACCTTTAGTAAACAATACTACCGGTACTTGCGGGTGACGCAGCTTCAGTTCAGCGACGATGCGTTTGTTGTAAACATGCGAAAACTCAATAAACTGACGATGGCCAAGTGCGCCGCCCCAACTGTCAAATATTTGTACAATCTGAGCACCGGCAATGATTTGTGCATCTAGGTAATCAATAACCGAGGTCGCAAGCTTATCCAGTAATTGATGTAAAAAACCAGGATTACTGTACAAAAAACCTTTTGTATAGCGGTAATCTTTTGAGCTTCCGCCCTCAATCATATACGTAGCTAGCGTCCACGGACTGCCTGAAAACCCAAACAATGGTACTTGACCATTCAATGCTTTACGGATACTTGTGACGGCGCGCATCACATAGTCAAGAGAATCATTAGGTTCAAGTACTGGCAATCTATCAAGATCTGCCTGTTCACGAATCGGGTGTTTGAACTTAGGACCTTCACCCGTTTCAAAATAAAGACCCAATCCCATAGCATCAGGAATGGTCAAAATATCACTAAATAAAATAGCCGCATCTAGATCAAAACGACGTAATGGCTGGAGCGTCACTTCAGTAGCTCGATCTGTATCTTTGCACAGACTCATAAAGTCGCCTGCTTCAGCACGAGTGGCTTTGTACTCTGGTAGATAACGACCAGCTTGACGCATCATCCAAACTGGCGTGGTATCGATGGGTTCAAAGCGCAATGCGCGTAGCAGTCTGTCATTTTTTAAAGGGGCAAACTGCTGCTGAATCGAGTCACTATTGTCTAAAGCACTCATGTACAAATCTCCAAAGTAACACAACATCCATAATCGTCAACGGATGCTGTATTGGATAAAATAGATTAAATAAAATAATAAACGGTTATAGCGTATGAACTACATCAACTGAGGTTAAGAAAAACTTACCACCTATTTGTAGCTGATAAATTCATCTAACGCACCTAATATCTAGCGTACCTAAAACTTAGAGACGCTAGATAAAGTAAAGGCGGCTACACAACTTATGCGCTATACGGTGAGTGCAAGATTATCACGATGTACCATAACCACGCGTTCTTCATTGTTGCCAAAGATCTTATCGAACTGTTCAGTACGCTCACGAGCGACGCGGCGTGCATCATTCGATGAAAAATTCACCTGTCCCACTGCAATACGCTCGCCAGTATCTTGATGGGTGATTTCTACGACGTCGCCTTCATCGAAGTCGCCACGCACATCTACCACGCCAACAGGCAATAGACTTCTATTGTGTTCAGTGAGCGCCTTGGCAGCGCCAGCATCAACCATCAGACTTCCTGCCATGCGCAAGTGAGCTGCAAGCCACTGTTTACGTGCAATGATTTTGTCTTCGTCATTGGTAGTCAGCAATGTGCCTACCGCCTCACCTGACACTACACGAGTGATCACATCATCAATCGCACCGCTCACGATAACAGTTGGGCAACCGCCCATCGCAGCCAGACGACCCGCACGGATTTTGGTCAACATACCACCGCGTCCGAGCTTGCCACCGTCACCCGCTATATCAAATAGATAATCAGCCATCGCACGCTCTTGGCGGATCATTTTGGCATTGGGGTTGTCACGTGGGTTGTCAGTAAATACCCCATCTTGATCCGTTAAAATAATATACAAGTCTGCATTGATCATTGCAGCTGCCATGGCGCCCAACGTATCGTTATCACCAAATTTGATTTCGTCAATAGTGATGGTATCGTTTTCATTGATAACTGGTAGCACACGCCATTCTAATAGTTGCGTCAGCGCACTCGTAGTATTGAGATAACGGCTGCGGTTTGATAAATCATCGTGCGTTAATAGTAGCTGCGAGCTTTGAATACCATGCTGAATCAAAGCTGACCACCACGTTTCGATCAAACCCATCTGACCGATAGATGCACAAGCTTGTAGTGCGGCCAATTTTTTGGGACGCTCTTCAAGATCCATGCGTACCACACCTTCGGCAACGGCACCTGATGAAACCAGCAATACCTCTACGCCTTTTTTGTGTAGGCGAGCAATCTGCTTTGCCCACTCATATATGGCAGTACGATCCAGCCCCCGACCATTGTTAGTCAGTAACGACGAGCCAATCTTGACAATAACGCGCTGAATATCAAAGTTGCGATCTTGTTTAATAAACCTTGCTTCTTCGGTCGTATTTGCGATGTCACCTGCCATATAAACTCCTTTTTCTCACATAAATTGATTAGAGGGATTAATTTAATCATTCAAGTATATCAGCTCAAGCATACTAGCTTAAGGAACGTACATTACTTCAACACCATCGTCGTCATCGTCTTCATCAGACAAATCCAAACCTTCACGTGCCGCTTTTTTGGCTGCACGGTATGCTTCACGCTGTGCTTCAGTATTCAGACGTACTTCTGCTTCTAGTCGCTCAAAACGCTCTTTTTGTGCGTCAGCAAAGATAGGATCTTCTATCTCGCGCTCACGCTCACGTTCGATCTCATTCATTAAGTGATATTTGACTGCATCGACTCCTTCACCCGTTAAGGTTGCTGTGCGGAATACGATGCCTGTCCAACCCAGTTCTGCTACGATATGCGTACATAGCTCATTTAGCTCTTCTTCAGCCACTTGGTCAATTTTGTTCAATACTAAAATCTGCGGTAGATTAGCCAATTCGGGCGAAAAACGCTCAAGCTCATTTAAGATAACACGGGCATTTTCGACCGGGTCACTACCATCAACTGGCTTTACATCAACCAAATGTAGCAAACGACGGGTACGCGCAACATGCTTTAAAAAGCGAATGCCAAGTCCTGCGCCTTCTGATGCGCCTTCAATTAGACCAGGAATGTCAGCCATCACAAACGAACGATGACGACCGATATCAACCACACCGAGGTTAGGAACTAGCGTGGTAAAAGGATAGTCAGCCACTTTTGGTCTGGCAGCAGAAACCTGACGGATAAAGGTAGACTTACCTGCATTAGGCAAACCAATCAGACCCACATCAGCCACTACTTTTAGCTCAAACTTAAGAACCTTTAGCTCACCTTCAAAACCTGAAGTGGCTTTACGCGGCGCTTGGTTGGTAGAGCTCTTGAAATGCGTATTACCCAGACCACCGTCACCACCTTTGGCAATCAGCAACGTCTGACCAATTTCAATCAAATCACCCAATACTTCATCGGTTTCAGTATCAACGACCGTCGTGCCAACTGGTACAGGTAGATACAAATCATCTGACCCCTTACCTGAACAGTTTCTACTATGACCATTTTCTGCTCTCATGGCGTCATGACGACGTGTGTAACGATAGTCAACTAGGGTATTGGTGTTGTCTTCTGCAATGACATACACATCTCCACCCTTGCCACCATCACCACCATCAGGACCACCGCGCGGGACATATTTTTCTCGGCGAAAACTGGCGATTCCGTTACCACCGTCACCTGCTTTTACCGTTACGACGGCTTCATCAATAAATCGCATTCTACGTTCCTTAATTCACAATCCAGTGTATAAACTGGTAACAACCAACGGCTGTATTTTGGGTTTTGCTAGACTATTACGTCATAATGAAAACTAAGCGAGCATCTATTACTCAACGCCCATTATGACAATAACACCCGATAATCAATCGGACTATCGGGTGTTTAAGTATGACAGTTAAAGCCATATCAATCTATTCAAAGTGGTATCTACGAACGCATAATCATCAAATAACGCTGATCTAAAGTAAATACGACTTCGATATGATTAATAATATGTCATTGCTCTAAGATGTTCAGTACACTATGCTGGAATTTGAGCGTAGCTGATTCCTGCCATTTGTGTCGCCAGACGTAGCACCTGAGTGCTGTAACCTACTTCATTGTCATACCAAACATATACGATAGCTTGGTTGTCAGTTAGGATAGTCGCTTGCGCATCAACAATACCGACATGGGTTGTACCCACAAAATCTGTCGATACTGCTTCTGTAGAGTCTGTATAAGCGATTTGCGACTGCCACGTGCTGCTGTTAGCCATTTTACGTAAGAACTCATTTAAAGCTTCAGCATTTGCTGGTGCATTTTTTAAGTTCAAGTTCAAAATAGCTAAGCTGACATTTGGCGTTGGTACACGGATCGCGTTACCAGTTAGCTTGCCATTCAATTCTGGCAATGCTTTACCAACTGCTTTTGCTGCACCTGTGCTGGTAATAACCATATTCATGACAGCACTACGACCACGGCGATCTGCTTTATGGTAGTTATCAACCAAGTTTTGATCGTTGGTAAATGAGTGAATAGTCTCTACATGACCATTTTCGATACCGTACTCATCGTTTAGTACGTTTAGCGTTGGCGTAATCGCATTGGTCGTACAGCTCGCAGCACTAACGATATTATCGTCGCCAACCGTATTATTATTCACACCATAAACGACGTTTTTGATATCGCCACCAGCAGGTGCTGTTAATAAGACCTTTTTCACGCCTGTCGCTTGCAAGTGCTTACCGAGACCAGCTTCGTCTTTCCAGATACCTGTGTTATCGATAACTAATGCATCATCGATACCATAAGCGGTATAGTCGATTTCGCTTGGGTCTTTGGCATAGATAACTTGTACAAAACGGCCATTCACGATCATGCCGTTGTTGTCATCATCAATGCTAATGCCGCCTAAGAATCTACCATGGATTGAGTCACGCTCAAGCAATGAAATACGCTTAGCCAAGTCCCCAGCAGCGGCTGGACGCACAACGATGGCTTTTAGTTGTAGACCTTTTGCGCTTGACGCTTGTGACAATAGCAGACGAGTCAAGATACGACCGATACGACCAAAACCGTATAGCACAACATCTGTCGCGCCATTTGAAGCACCCGCGTTGTTGATAGACTGTAGAGCAGTTTGTAAGTCAGTATCGTTAGCAATCAATTGACCAACATCGATGCGAGTGGCTTGGATATCAGTGTTTTCTGAGATAACTTTTACCATCGCTAAAGTATCAGAGATATCGATAGATTTGGCACCTTGGTCGCGTAATGCTACTTTTTGATGTAAAGCAAGTATTTGACCAATTGAGGTAGAATCTAGCGTCTCACCAAATAAAGTCACTTGTACATCTTGCGCATTATAGAGCTTATTCAATAGCCCCATAAGCTCAATGGCTTGTTGCTCTTGATTGTTGTAATTTTTCAAGTGGTCTTGATGTAATTGGCGTAAGGTATCAGCGTTGCTCACGAGAAACATCCTTATGGTCAGTAATGTATGGTCAATAAAATATGAAGAAGTATAAATCAGATAGGTCGTGTATGCTCTAAGTGGTGACTTTAATGCGATAATCAACCACTATCAACATCAGTTCTTGACGTCAGAGTATTCAAATCGCCTAGATTTTAGCCTAAAACGCCTTATTTTGCCAGTGATAACCGTTTACATAGTATGTATTAGCATCCCAATTCTGATGTATAGCAATAAAAATAAAGCAGCACGGACGGCTGCTTTATCTTGAATTAGTCTAGCTATTGAATATGAATTGTTGATGATATATCAAAAATTTGCATCTAAATCTCTGCAGAAGAAAATATGTGGCTTATTCAGCTTTATGGTACCAAGTTCACGGTTTGATCAGTTTGTGACGTCAGCATAAACTCTTTTAAATCGTAACCTTGCTGCTGCGCAATTTGGCGGTACTTAGCATAGGTCTCTTGGCTAATATTTGGTGAACGTGCCAATAACCATAAGTATTTTTTGTCAGGTGTGCCCACGAGAGCCGTTTTGTAGTCTTCATCACGTGCCAGCACCCAATAATCTGCGCGACCTACTGGAATCCACCTGATCCACTTAGGTAAGAATGTCACTTTTAATTTACTGCCACTATCATCCACTGGCTTTGCTAGGCCTTCTGCAACGATATCTGAACCATCTGCAGCCACACATTTATTGGTGACTGTAATTCCTGAGCCGTCATTATTTTGAGCATAATTTGCGGTTACGTCACCTGCGCACTTACGCTGAAAATACATCGGTAAACGACCAACTTCATACCATGTCCCTGCGTAAGAATTTAGGTCTACATTATCTACTGTGGTTGGTGTATTTGTAGACTTATAAATAATATCACTTGGCTTAACTGACAACATGTCAGTTGTGGTTTTTTCGCTCATCGCATTACTAGACGTTTCAGTAGTTGCCATATTCACTGGTGGTGTAGCTGCATAGGCTGAAAAGGCCGCTAACGGTATAATAATCGCTAACGCAATGCCTGTGTGTTTGATAAGTCCATTCATAAATACACGCTCCGGTATCTCTTTATATGATGAGTCGATATCGGCTGACGACACGTTAGCATCCTGTTGGACGTTATCTTTTAAATTGCTCATTTGATCATCCAAGAGCCCTGATATCAACGGCTCATCTTTGTTCAGTGTTTTTGGTCGTTTGTAGCCATTAGCAGTATTGAATTGCTCTATGACCTGACGATTCATGGCTGACTCTTTTGCATCATTGGAATCTTGGTCAGCGCTTTTGTATCCAGAATAGTTATGCGACAAGACGTTATCTTCTGCCAAGTAGTCTGAGTACTCATTATCTGAACGTTCATTATTTATGTCTTTATGGCTATAGCTAGCGTCATTACTGGCGTTTTCGGTCTGCTGCGTGACATAACTGTGCCTGCGGTAATCGCTAGACGGTATAGACTGCTGAGATTGAGAACCAGCTGCCTGTGTGTCAGTCCATCCTGACTTAGGTAACTTGTTGGTTTTCATAGGGATACCATTATTAATAGTGATTGTTGAAGTTCTTTGTGTATATCATCTATCTAGTTCCATTTATCCAGTTTTATTTATCTAATTTCTAAATGAATATTGGCTATAAAATCGAGAACATATTCAAGCTTCACTACTACCAACGCTCTTATTTATTATAATTATTATAGAGTCGTCGTTAGTAGATCCATCGCTGAAAAATAAATGTGCTTTAGATATGCAATATATACTAAAGGCAGTCAGGCGATTAAAACAGTAGTCCAATGTAGGGAAACGCAACGGTTTGTAAATAACGATGTGTTTGTGCATTGCTATAAATACATCATAACCACACAGTTACTTACTGAATAAATATTTTAAAAATCAGCCATCTACATTTACTTATTTTAATAGTCGCATGTGATGACTGAGACAAGGTCTATACAGGTAGTATAGACAGTTGAACTATATTTTTTTTATATTTCTTACAAATGAAACTGACGGATACCAGCAATACTGAGACCTCCATGGTCTAATGCTTGTTCAATCATCGAAGGCGCCAATCCGCCTAAGCCGATAACAGGCATATCAGCCAACTGTGCCAATGATGACCATGACTGCCAACCAAGTGGTACTGTATCAGGATGCGTTTGGGTCGCTAATACAGGAGACAGGAGCATGCCGATGACTGGAGGTAAACCCTGCTCGACACGCGCGCTGGCAAGCTTGTTGACAGCATCAATACTGGCAGTATCATGGCAACTAACAATGAGTGGATAATCATTGAGTGAGTGGCTAGCGAGCAACTGGCAAGTGAATGAATAGTTATCAGGCAGTAACGGTTCAGACGCTATAACGCTCTGAGTATTAGTAAGCCATTCCATTAATGCTGAATGTGTTAAGTGCCTAGCGACGATTGAATCGTTGGTTTTTTTGTGAGTAGCTTCTACTGATACTTCAGTGTCAGTGTCAGTGTCAGTGTATTGATAATCGCTGCTATACGGTAAAATTGCCAGAAGATCTGGACGTGCGTCCATTAGCTGCTTGGCTATAGACTCTGAACCAGTGTGCTTCAAGCGAATATATGTCCAAGATTTTGGTGGTAGTTTTTCTTGATGATATTGTAGCCATGCTGTTTTTGGATCAGTATGCTGATGAAAATCAGCTAAAGGATAAGTGATGGCTATTTGTGTAGGTAACCTTAACCATTCTAGAATAGTTTTGTTGGCAGCAGGCAACGGGTAGTCACCTGCCAGTAGACGCGACTTATCTGCCCACGTTATTGCCTGCCCTTCTAGACCATACTCATGGCTCTTGTACTGCTCGTACTGCTGCGCTGTTAGCTCAATCTTATAAACCTGCAAGCTGACTTGCTTATCACCATAATCATGGTGCAAACGCCCAAGCTTAACGATAGTATTATCATCAACTAAGATACCTGTCTCTTCAGCTACTTCTCTTTTTAGTGCCTGCTCTGCTGATTCAGTCGCCTCTATCTTGCCACCTACAAACTCATAGCGATTGCCTTGATGTTGTGCTGCATCTCGGAACCCAAGCAAATATTGGTTTTGGTAATGGATAACTGCGACAGCCACATTGACGATAGTTACGTTTGTTATTGCTGACGGGCTATTTGATTCACTTGGCATAGCGTTGTCCTCTACGATTATGTCTGTTGATGATTTTTAATTATTTGGTTTGAATCGGCTGTATCAATGAAGTTGATTCAGGCATACGAAATTTTTGTGCGTACAAATTTGCGTACATAACTCTCGAACTTTATAGTTTGTGACATCAAGCTTAGATAAGTTTACATAATAACTGCATTTTATTTTATCAATTGCTTGCAAATTCCTTTAATCTAAATGATAATTATTATCGTTAAAGTCAGTTACGATATAGCTAATTTACTAAGCCACTTACTATCAAAAGGAATTCACCATGAGCATGGTTATCTCTCGTTATTTAAACTGCCGTGAAAATCGTCTGCCGACTCTACAATCACAGCATCTATTTGCTTTGACCAAAGAAGTACGTATCGAGCATGAGGGCGAAGAGTATCGACTACGCCTAACTCGTAACAACCGTTTGATCCTGACCAAATAGTTTAGTACCGTTTATTTGTACTTATAAAAAAACGCCTTCATTACAAGGCGTTTTTTGTTGGGTAGCAATTATTCAAATAGATTCAATTAACGTCAATAGTGAAATATCTGTCCTTTAGATACGTTATTAAAACTGCCAACTGTAGACGACATCCACGGCGTTTTCTGCCGCTGAACTCGCTTCTACGTAAATACGGCGGGTCAACTGATAGCGAACCGACAGACTGTTTTGAGCATTGAACACGCCCACTCCATAGCGGATATACAGATCAGGGGTCACGTAACCGGTGACGTTGACATTAGTATCTTCACTACTACCTGAGGCATCAACCGTTAGACTCTGTAGGCCAAAAGCTTGGCCAATTTGGTTGGTTAGACCACGTGTCCCACTCAAGCCAAAGCTCAATCCAGCAGCGGCAAGATTATTGGTCACCTGAGACTTAAATCCTTGCTCACTGATTTGAGTGGCGCTCTTATTATCAATACGTCCTGTTACCAGAGCGTTCATTGCTTGTTGCTGGGTCAGTCCTGCATTATTAAAGACAGTGATGTTCGGACTCTCTGTACTGCCTTTCACACGTACGCCTACTGTTTTGCCAGTGATCGTTTTGACAGCTTCAATACTCAATATCGGCTTCATTACGTCACCATTGAAGCGTACTTGACCATAATTAAGCTCTAAGTTCTGACCAAAGGCATTGATATTGGTACGGCGTGAGACCTGTACGACACCTGTTGCGCGCATGATACCTGTGCCGCTTTGTGTGATATTAATCGCACCTGCTAATGGAATAACGGCACCAAAACCGCGGAAATTAATATCATCACCCAAATCGACACCGATATCAGCGTTGATTGACCATGGTTTTGAGATGGCTAATACTTCATCAATGTTACCAATTAAACGACGGTCCAATACGACGGCATCTTCAGTTTGAGTGATGATGTCTTCACTGGCTTCTGGTGGACGTATGGTAGCTGAGGGTACGCTAATAGCGCCTTTGATATCGACATAGCGATCACTTGGGCGCACGATAATATCGATATCAGGATCAATCTCAGCCACTAATAATGGTGGCTGAGTGATCACTAAGCGCTCGCCAACAATACTTAATTTGGCCTGAAGCTTTTGCTGCCAGTTGACGGTACCAGACAATTCACCTTTACCATCACCGCTGTTGAACGTCCCATCGATAGTCGCTTGCGTACCGCGTATTTTTGCTTCGGCATTCACGTTGGTTAGATTGACTGGTAAGTCAAGCATCGCGACGCGGCCGTCAGAGAGTTTTACATCACCGTAGAACTGCGGCTTAGTCAAAGTACCTCCCAGTCCGCCTGCCATCGTGACATTACCTCTTAGGACACGCATACCCGGGAAGAAAGGCTTTAATATCGCTAAATCAAGCTCGTTGAGCACTAGGGCACCAGAGATTGGCTTAGGATCTTTGTAAGGATCAACGACAACCTCAGCATAGCCACGGGCACCGCGTCCTGTATTGATATCAGTACGCAGCTTAATACCTTCCGGCACAGACAAAGCGATAAGAGAAACGCGCTTATAAGGCAAGGTCATTGGCGTGCTATCGCCATCTTGAATCAGGCCGATTTTGCCATTGTCTGAGTATAGGGTTGTGTTTATGGTTGGCGGACGCCCCCGTTGCCAGCCGACAACGGCTTTACCGTTGATTTTGCCATGCCAATCAATATCTTTTGGTAAAAATACTGAAAATAGTGAGGTGTCTAAATTCTGCAGTGCCACATCGACTTCACCATTGGATGGTGAAGCGACCAATTTTTGGCGCAGGCATAGCTTGCCCGTTTGGTCAGCCGCTTGCCAGCAATGCGCTGCTAACTGTACCTTTAGGTCTGTATTGTTGCCGTTTTGGTTATCAGGCAAGTTCACAATCAACTGTGCTGGCTGTAATTGGTTTAAGGTGGCGTATTTGGATTTGACGCGGCCTTTACCAATCACCCCTGACCAGCTGAGCTTATCTCTATCAAAGCCACCTTTGAGTCTGGCCCCAATATCTAACTTACTATTGGCGATGTTTAGATCGACTACATGAGATTTTTCGGTACCGTTAAATGATGCTTTTATACTATCGAAACTTTGTCCAGCAGCATCTAGTCCCTCAGCAGTGACAATGAGCTGACTGGGGCTATTGGCTAAGTTGACAAGCTTGCCGCGGATACGGCCCTGACGTAAGATAAATCCTGGTAGTGCAAGTCGCTCACCGACCAAGTCGATATAAATCGTTGGTAATGCCTGTCCTGTTGGTTGAGCCAATGTGGCGCCGCCAGTCACTTTTCCAGCAAGCTTATCAGACAGTTGATCTAAACTTGTGATATTGATTTTGGTTTGTAGCTGTTTGGCATTGCCATTGGCAGTGACGTAGTTATCACCCCAGCGCAGCACTAGATTATCAGCGTTCAAACTATCCACTAAGGCATTTACTTGCTTGTATTGTGCCTGCGCATCCTGTGCTTGCAAACGCTTAAAATAACTGGCCACGTCTTTTGGCAAGCGCAGTTTTGCAGCCAAGCTACCTCTGGCACTGAGTGGTTGACCTTTTAGCATACCGCTCAGGTTTATTTGATTGATATTAATGGTCTGCTGCGTGTCACCCCAGCGACCATCGGTATCGATAGTACCCGTGATCAGACTTGGCGTGTCTTTTAGGAAATACCCAATGTTGAAACGATCCATCACTGCATTGATATCCCAGGCAATGCCTTGTCGCACATCGACTGTTCCTTCTGCATTGATACTACCTGCTGCCCCTACATGACGGAAGCGATTGATACGAATCAGTTGGCTATCACCACTGGCCTCAATATTAAGCTTACCTGCTGGCAATTGCTCAGCATCCAAAACCCCATCGAAGTTAATGGCAAAACGCTGTAATTTACCTGCGGCATTCGCATTGTTTTTGGCAGGGGTTTGCCACTCACCACTAGTTTTTAGATTGCCTGTGATAATGGCTGGATTGTTGGGTAATAAATACCCTACATTGAATTTGTCAAAACGGCCGTCGATATTCCAGCCAATATTGTTGCGTAAATCTATGACGCCTTTTGCATTTACTGCACCAGCTTCACCGTTATAGTTTAACTTGCGAATACTGATTAGCTTTGGTGTACCAGCAGCATCAATTGAGAGACGACCTTTTGGTACATCTGCTGTATCGACCTGACCATCAAAGCGCGCGTCAAATACAGACAACTCACCACCCACGATATCAACACTGGCATCGCCGCTACCTGTCACCCCAATAGCACGACCGTTCTGCGTGGCATCAAGCTGCGCCTGTAAGTCGGTATTGTTTAAAGTAATCACATGACGCTGACCACTTACACCGTTTTTGCTGATATTGAGCAATCGGCCACGAGCACTTAGGCGCCCTGTGAGACGCTCAAGTGGCAGGTCGCTACGGTATTTTTTGGGCAGTAGACCTTTGGTACTGGCATCAATCTGCCACGTCAATGGGCGGTTGCGATTTGCAAGCTGGATCTGCCCAGTACCTGATAGATCACCCACGATACCATCGTAATTGAGTCGATTGATATCAATGACGTCACCTGCTTTACGTAAGCGCACGTCGTAGTTACCCTTAGGCGCAGCGTTGAGCTCATTAATAACTGCATTGGCATCGACTGATAAATTCGAGCCACGAACGATAACATCTGCCTGACCACGAGGACTGTCGATATTACCGATATTAGGTACATCGCGGCGGATCAGATTCTGCCACGTGGCATCGATATACCAAGGCGCCACCTGCTTAGATTTAGCAGAGGTTTTGCCGCGGACCATATTGGCATTGATATGTTCACCATCTCGCTGGCGTAAATCAGCATCAATCTCTGTATTGCCCGTAAGGTTCTGCTGCTGATAGCGTAATGACAGTCTGCCATTCAGTGTCTGCGGGGCATAAGCTTTGAAATCAGCATAATCACTAGGAATAGCACGGCGAATATCAAAATTACGACCCGTTGCACGTATCGTGGCATCAAAGCCGTCTCTCCAGCCTAAGATACCTTGTAATGCCAGACGCCCCGCTGGGACATCAGCCTCCAAACGATCAATGCGCAATTGGCTATCAGCAATGACCGCGCGCCCTTGATAATGACCTGATGGAATGTCCTTGGCGGTCAGTTCAGTATTGATACGCAACCGTATTTCGGAGATAACCCCTGACGCCGTAGCCGTACCGCTTTGTAAACGAATATCTTGGCTGTCGGCATAAGGGATCAAAATATCATCCCATTGTAATGTTGCGTCAAACGGTGCGCCTGCATCTAACCCCTGCACCACAAAATCACCACTGACATCACTATCGTTGTAGCGACTGCGCACTTTGCCAACAGTACGTTTAAGTGTACCCGTCGCACTAATATTTAGTGGGTCAATGTATGCCTTTTCAAGCGCACTGACTTCAGCTATCGCGCTCAGATCTAATGGATAGTCGCCTTGCAGATCAATCTCACCTTGTAGCGCACTTATTTTGACGATATCAGCATACTGCAAATCACCACGGCCTACGGTCACGGTACTACCGACCCACGTCAGATCACGAGCTGTAATATTATTGATAACAACCGGGTCTTTAGTAACCTGTCTATAAATGATTTTATTAATCTTTGCTTGATCAAAACGTAAATTAATGGGTAGTTTTAAGGTTTTATAATCGAACGGCTCACCCGTAGGTGGCTTTTTATTGATAATTTCGATGGTATTTATATCAGCATCACTCAGATGCACTTCTTTTGCAAATACTGCACGCCAGCCTATTTTGACATAGGCTTTGTCTACTAATATTTCAAGGTCTTCAGTTGCATCGACATCGATATCAGTTACCCAAATACCGTCACGCAAGTTACCGCGTCCATATTTAAAATCAATACCCGTCTCAGCACTGATTTTTTCTAAAATAAACTTGGTACCAGCATCGGTGCCTGCTGCATAAAAGAATATCGCAAACATAATCGCGAGTACGATAAGAATCAGTACCAGCAATTTGATGAGAAATGATAGCGGATACCAACGCTTGACTGCGCGGGCATCGCGCTGTGCTGGATCTTCATCTGGTGCGTGGTTAGGCGGGGTATTTTCTGTCAGCATGACACTCAACTACGTTAAAAAATGATGACCAGCGATCGGCGCGATGGGTAATGGATAAGACGGTTTAAACAATCTGATTGCACGTTTATAAAGCGAGCACTTACAATGGTGAGCCAATAAAGAAATGTAGGCGCACAGGAATACTTTCTTCTGTCACCCCTGCAGCTACATCGACGCGCACCATTCCAACAGGAGATGCCCAGCGGATACCGACACCAACGCCGACTTTTGTCTCAGTCTCAAAGTCTTTGTCATAGGCATTACCAACATCGGTAAAGAACGCACCGCGAAAGCCTGGTCTGAACTCATAGTTATACTCTGCACTACCGACCGCCAATACTTGACCACCTGTCAGATAACCATTTTCTAGCGGTGACAGGCTCTCGTAATCATAGCCGCGGATGCTCTGATCACCACCTGCAAAAAAGCGCAGCTTATAAGGAACATCATAAAAATCATCCGCCCAAATATAACCACCATTCACGCTACCTAGCACTTGGTGTTTGTTGTCGTCACCGAAACTATAGATACCGCTGACACCAGCACGAACGATTGCCAAATCCGTATCACTTAGCGCCTTATCAGAACCTGCTTCAATCGAATAATACTGACGCATACCGCGCGTCGGGTTAGTAGCACTATCCGTATCAGTCTTGTTCATACCATAGCCAAATAGCAACGCTTGCTGCTTGGGGCTGGACGAGGTAAAGCGTATCGGCAAGTCGTCAAGCGCTGCTCCGTCAACACCCGTCTCAAGCTCATCCAAACGGTAGCGCACAGAGTAGCTGCGATTCCAGCCATTATCACTACGGATATTACGTGCTAGCGCTGCTTTTAGCGTTTTGGTAGACAAATCAAAGTTACCTTCACCTTGGTCAATAACTTCTTCTTCATAAGTAAGACGGACGTCCAGCTTATCATTGAGCGGATGATTCCAAGGGCGACTGGCATAGACAGCAACGTTCTTGCTAATTCTTGAGACCTCGGTTTCTGCACCTGCTTGGTAACCCTGACGGTTAAGCAGGTTATAATCAATTTTTGCAGTCGCTCGAACCCCTGTATCCGTACCATAACCCAAACCAACTTGAGCGTCACGCGGCTTATCAGCAGCTACAAAAACATATAGCGGTATTTTTTTGCTCGTCGCAACGTCTTGCGGCGTTTTGCGTCCCGCTAATGTCGGAGGAACGAAGTTTTCGTCGGCCAATATACTTTCTTCGTCAGGGAATATCTTTTGCGCCACGTTACTGATTGAGTCACTGATTTTTCCTAATAGATTATCAGCTTCTTGGTCTTTTTCATCTAGCACACGATCATTTGGTAGGCGGCTTAAGCGTTCTGCTTTTTGTCTTATTGCTTGTAGCTTATCGAGCGTCGCTTCATCAGCTTCAAACTCGATGGCAGCGATATCAGCTTCGTTGACCGTCTCACCACTGTTGGCAGTCAATGCGCTGTCACCTTCACCGCCAATATCGCTATTGTCGTTGAGAGTATCTTCTCTATTAGTCAGGCTAGCAAACCCATTACCATTAGCAGCATCTAAAATACTGTCGTCATTGACATCATCATCTAATGTACCGTCGCTATTGGTAGGCGTATTGTCAAACGCCAATGTACTTGCTTGGCTACTATCATCAGGTGGCAGTATGGACTCAACGTTGACAGTATTAAAGTAACGGGTCGCTGATAAGTCATTACTGAACTTTGTCACTGATGGGCGATAAAACGGGTCGCCTGGTGTGAACTCATACAATTGCTGCAGTAATGACAACTCTACTGGTAGTTTGTCAGGGTCTTGTGTCAGGGTGTTGGTCTTTTTGTCATACGTAAAGAAAACGACATCATCAAACTCATAGCGGTCACCTGTGTTGTATACCAACGAGACGTCAGCCTTGTTGTCTGGCAAGATAATATCGACAGACTTGTTCAACCAATACTGATCAAAATATCCGTAGGTATTACTCAAAGACTCAAGCGCAGCTTTGCTACTCTTATATACACGGTGGTTGAAGATATCACCTTCTTGGGGTGGCAGCTCTGTTTTGAGCGCAACAAACTCTTCTTGCTCGCCACCTTCACCGCGAATCTCAACAATACGGCTGTCTACAAGTACAGGCTCGCCCAGCGCCTCAATAACAACGTTGACTGTATCGCGATCAGGCTGGCTCAAACGTAGGGTAACATCATAGTAGCCGACCGCTTTTGCCGCATCTAGTGCCGTCTCACGCAAGCGTGGCAATGCTGCTGTAAAATCAATAACCGACTGTACCGACGTGTCATCAAGTGCAGCTTTGATGTTTTTTATTGGTTGAATATCGTTATCAGCCTCGATAAGTACAGCCTTACCATTAGGGGCATCTTCAGCTGACAGTTGCTCTAGATAGACAGTGGTTTCTATATTCGGCAGCGCCATCACGCCACCGTTGAAAAAGCGATTATAGAGACGCTTAACAATATTGCCTCTGTTGCGAGCACGTGGCTTTGGTTTATCGGCTTGTTCGATACTTTGATTTACTGCTTGGGTATTGCTTTCGTAATCGGGTAAATAATCATCAGGATTGATAATTTCTGCAGGCGTACTGCCTTGATCTGATGTATCGCTGTTGCCCGCTATTATCTCATTATTGATATTATTTGCTGTATTGACACGTCCGCTACTTACAGAATCACTGACATCAATAGGACGTGCCATAATCTCAGCAGTAGCTGCCCGTTCCTCTATCGTCTCCCCTGTACCTAAGGTATCAAGATTGCTAGGTGTGGGTAAATTGGTCGCATCCAGATCAATATCCAAGCCTATAGGCGGTGTTGTATCATCTAACGTGGCGATTGGCGCATCAAAGGCACTGTCGCCACTGATATTATTTATGTTGTCAATATCTTGAGCGTTTTGCAAGTCCAGCATCGCAAGCTCACGATCGATCTGCTCAGGCGTCATCATCTGATATCCTTGCTGCTGTACGGCAGTTGCCTGCTGCAACAAATCATCATTAAAGAGGTTCGAATTTCGAAGGGTGTTGTTTTGGGAGCTGCTACTTTGAACACTGCTATTTTGAGTGGACGACTGATTGACACCAGAGGTTTGGTTACCTAGGGTTTGTTCGTTATAGTCATCTAAGACCGACTGATCGATGAAGCCTTGTTCTACGGCTTTTTTTAGACGCAACGCATCCAAGGCAGCATTTAGCTGGGTATCATCGTCTGATAGCGTAGCTGATTGATTGTCAGCAGCTTGGTTACTAACCATCTGATTGCTAGTCAATTGGTTTGCAACCCCTGTGCTACTGGTTGTTTCCGCCAATGCTACAGGGGCAATACTGACTAGACTGGTTGCTAGCGCAGTACAAAGTGCTGAGCGCTTAAAATACATACGCGGCGCGGTGACATAGACGCTTTGAATACTGGTGTTGCTTTGAATACTCACCCTATCACGCTGCTTTGTGGTTGTGTTGCGTGCTCGAGTTAAAGGGTGCTGTGTCATATTTGTGTCCTATCGCCTCACACGGCGCACTTTTATTAACGATAGCTATCGCTAAGTCTGACCGGTGAATAAGCTTATCGCAGTTTGCTGAATGAATGGTTGACTACTTTGCTCTCAATGATGGACGTTACCAATGCAAACGGTAGCACTAGAACTATGACACCATACAGACAGTTTTGATTGATAGCAGGTCGTCAACTTTACCGTCGCTCTCACCTTTTAATACAACCATATAAAATTTACAAATCATAACTTAGTTAATTATGAAATCATAGCGCAGGTTACATGTATTTTTACCTAAGCCTTGCTATTATACGGCTTAATATTCATAAAACCTATGCTATATTTTGATAAGTTTTTGATAATACTGACGATTACCATAATACTATAAGCTATATTCAGGGCTTTTTCTTACTTTATTAGCCGCGTCTCATCTGTAGGAACGTTCATGTCCAATCAGTTTCAGTTGTTCAAGCGCCGCCGTTTTAGCGCCATGTTTTTCACGCAGTTTTTGGGCGCGTTTAATGACAATATATTCAAACAAGCGCTCATATTGGTTCTTACCTATACCGCTGCCAGTCAGTTGGGTGTAGAAGTCAGTATTTTAAATAATTTGGCGGCAATGCTATTTATTCTGCCTTACTTTTTGTTTTCGGCATTGGCAGGACAGATTGCTGATAAGTATGAAAAATCAAAGCTCACACGATTTATCAAAATGCTTGAGCTGGTCATTATGGCAATCGCTGCGGTTGGCTTTGTCTTTGAGTGGTATGCGCTCTTATTTGTCGCCTTGTTTTTGATGGGGACGCACTCGACCTTCTTTGGACCGATTAAGTACGCGTATCTGCCCCAAGCTATGAAAGAAGATGAGCTGGTCGGTGCTAATGGTCTGTTTCAGATGGGTACGTCCTTGGCTATTCTTGTAGGTATGATCGTCGCTGGTATATTGACTCAGCTATCACAATCATTGTATTGGATCAGTGCCACGGTATTAGTTGTCGCTGTATTAGGCTATCTAGCGGCTCGTTATATTCCTAATATGCCAGCCATGCAGCCGGACCTCAAGGTCAACTGGAATATCATCACTACCAGTTTGTCCACGGTACGCTACTTATATTCGCTGCCGTTTTTATTCTTTGTCATTCTTGGCAACAGTTGGTTCTGGTTCTATGGGGCGACCTTTTTGACCCAAGTACCAGAGTTTAGCAAGGTGATTTTGCACGGTGATGAGTCGGTCGTTATCTTTTTATTGACGCTGTTTTCGGTCGGGGTATCGATCGGATCACTATTATGCAAATCGTTGACCAAAAATCAAGTGAGCTTACGCTTGCTGCCGTTCGGTATTGCTGGATTGAGTATCTTTGCTATTGATTTGTACTTTTCCCTATCCAGCTTAAACATAAACGTGAATAATGATGTATTGCTCGGTATTGGTGATTTGTTTGGTACGAGTGGTAGCTGGCGCGTTTTTGCTGATTTGTTCTTTTTGGGATTCAGTGGTGGTTTATATATTGTGCCTTTGTATGCCTCGATGCAGGCCTACGCCCCTAAAAGCCACCGCGCACGTATTGTGGGTGCTAACAATATCTTTAATGCGATATTTATGGTGACATCAGCGATTTTTGCGATTGTTATCTTAAACTCACTAGGACTAAGTCTACCGCAACTATTCTTGGTAACTGGTGTGCTCAATATTGCCTTTGGTACTTTTTTATACATTAAATTGAACAAGCATATCAAACATGCCGTCATTCAAACCAATGACGAGATAACCCCATAAGAGTGATCTTATAAAAAACAGTCCTATGAACAGGCAATATTGAACTTGGTTGGCTATAGCAATTGATAGTGCTCAAGATCATAATATTGATGCCGATAATTTGGATTGTTTGCTATAGTAATGTGCATAAAAGCTGTGTATAGGATTATTGCCTGAGAGCAGTCGCTAGTCTTATTTTATTGATAGAATTTAACGCCATCAGGAGTGAACCATGGCCCTGCGTCCCTTATCCAAAGTCGACCAATTACTACTTGGGGTCGACAAAGCATTACGAGCTGTCGTGCCAAACTCAAACCCTAGTGCGCGCCCGTTACCGGTGAGCAGTGATGAGATTCCTGAGCTGACCATCACTGAGGCGCGTCATGTCGCAGGATTGATGCGTATCAACCATACTGGTGAGGTCTGTGCGCAAGGTCTATACCACGGGCAGGCGTTTGCAGCCAAAGACACAGATGTAAAACAAGCCATGCAAGAGTCTGCTGAAGAAGAAGTCGATCATTTGGTCTGGTGCGAAACGCGCTTAAATGAGCTCGGTAGCCATGCTAGTGTCTTTACACCGCTTTGGTATGGCATGTCTTTTGGGCTGGGTGCAGTCGCAGGGGCGATCTCAAATGAGTTTAGTCTGGGGTTTGTCGCGGAAACAGAAGCGCAGGTCAGCGAGCATCTCCAAGACCATATTAATCAGTTACCACAACATGATCAGCGCTCAAGAGAGATACTGGCACAAATGGATATCGAGGAACTGCATCATCGCGAATTGGCTCTAGCGAGTGGCGGCGCTGCATTGTCACCACCTGTCCGCCAGACCATGCGCTGGATGGCCAATCGTATGAAAGCCACCGCTTATCATTTGTAGGTATTTGTAGATGAAGGCATCGTTGTTTTTATCACTAGTAAAGCGCGTACTGTTGAGCGTATCCAATACTAGCGATTAACATTCCTACCACAGATAGCGTAAAGCTTAATTTGCTAGGGTATTAAAAATTTGTACGATTTGGTAGTGACGATATATCCTGATGATCAACCGGCCAATGAATAAATAACGACTAAATAAATTAAACAAGGTAATGATTTCTATGAAAGCTATCTACTCTAATAATACTGCTGCCAAGTCACCGAACAAGTCACCGAAGCTTGCAACTTTGACCGCCCTAGCTGCAGCCTGTACGATGATGCTATCAGCACCTGTACATGCTGCAGAAGCTGACGCTACAGCTACTTCGGTACCCAGTGCTGTAGACTCGAGCAAGCGTGTGATTCGTCTGGCAAGGCCAGGTGCAACGGCCAGTACCGCTCAAGGTACAACAGAGGCTACTCCTTCTAATAGCACTCAGTCAGTTGATACTCAGCCAATGATGCCGTCAACCAACGCTCAGCCTAACCGTATTCCTTTGAGCACGGCACAGGCAGCGCAGATGATGCAATCAAGCAATACTCAACCAAATCGTGTACCTGTCAGCGCCGCTCAGCCACCAGCATCACAAATGATGAGTCCAGCTAATGCCCCCGTGATCAGCGGTACCACTCGCGTCTATGAGCCTGGTCCAATGTCTGCTGCCGGTATTGATCTTCGTAGCGGTCAGTTGCCAAATATTCCAACACCGCGAGTACAGCTTTCAGATATGAGCTTTGTTAAGACCGTACTGATTCCACAGCAAACTGGCCTAGGTACTGATAAACTCGACGTCAGCTTACTTGATGACTTCATTGCAGATGTATCGCCCAATGCTCGTCACTATCCACCAAACTTCCCTAACCGCACTCAGCGCCATTACACGCGCGAAAAAATCAAAGTCTTGACTGATTGGATCGAGCCATATGCCAAATCACCAAATGCCTCTTATGACGTCTTGCTCCGTGCAGCCAAACTAAATGGTATGGGTCGAAATCTAGATCTAGGCTCAGACTATACGGTGCGCGGCGGACAGTATGTCGACCGTGCCATCAAAATTCAGCCAAATAGCGGCGAAGCTAATTTCTTATACGGTATGATGCTATCAGAAGGTGGCGGGTTTAAGGAAGGTCAAAAGTATCTAGAGAAAGCGGTTTCTGTTGGTTATACCGAAGCTGAGCAAAGCTTGGCGCAATCAGACCTACTCAGTGATCGCCGTGCTAATGCATTAGAGCGCTTACGCCGTCTTGAGGGACAATACCCTAACAATACGGTTATCCCTCAACAAATTAAACTCGTTGAAGAGGGTAAGTTCTACATTTGGGATATTCCGGCACCTGATATCAATGTTAAACCTGGTGCGTAGGTTTAGTCTGCAGGTTTATGCCTAAAATGAGTAAACCACAGCACTAGCCTGGCACAATAGCTCCAAAAAAAGCGCCTTTGTTCTATTAACATAACCATTAATACAAACACAGGCGCTTTTTTCTGCCTGTTAGAATAACAATTATAACGCTTTAGTGGTTACCTCAGCTTATCTAAGCAAATACTCTCGGTGCTGAGCGTATTTTCTGATACCCAAAGTTAGTAACCGTGTTTAGCGATACTATTTGAAACTTACCGCTTAGTCATAGCACCTCAAATAACATAGTCTAATGTCACAAGTTGCGCTACACTCATTATAGTCAAAAGTATTTTAATTAATCTCTTCTCAAAACTACCCTTTTACTGGACTGACCTATGACTCCTGTTAGCCCTAGCAAGCATACGATGATATCCACCAATAAAAAAACGCCGTTTGTTACTTTAGTCGTATTATTGGTAGCGGCTACCCTACTATCAGCATGTAGTGTCGTCTCGGTAGAAAGACAAGCATCAGCCAAGACCATCTCAGCACAGCGCGGCAACATTGTCACTGATAATGAGATGAGCAGCGATACTGCATCTGCCTTGTTATCTGCAGGTCTAAATGAACAAGCTTGCTTGCAGCAATTTGAGTTGTGTTTGACCCAGCTTACCGACAGTATTTTAAATAAGCACTACCGACCTGCACTGGCTATTTTTGCAGAATTGCACTACGCAAAAGCGCGCCAGCTCGCCGATTCACAAAATTGTCGTAACGCCCTTGCTCGCCCGCCACTTGACCCCTATTATGCTAACGCGCCTTTGAGCGACGCTGATGCGAAAAAACAGCAAGACGCAACCAACCTATGTCTCAACAGCTATCAGGAACGACTATTTGACGCCGTAAAATCTAGCTATACCTATTTATTTTATGACAGCTTGACCCATGACTTTGAGGGTGCCGATAAGAGTTACAGCAGTGCCCACGCACAGACTCGCATCCCAACTGACAACGATATTCAGACCCAAGATATCTACAATGCTGCTAGCAATGATGTCATCACTCAGCTTTATCGATCGACAGAAGACGCCGATAAGTTGATGAATGACACAAAGGTCGAATACCTACCTATCCCTGCTGCTAAACGCGATAGTAGCGAGCAAGCAGCCATTGCCAATCGCGCACCGCTACAAGGCAAAGCGGTTGATCAGATCAAGGTCATGAATGTACAGGTAGATGGCTATAACCTTGGTATTTATTTACCAAATGAAAACAACTATCTGCAAAATGCTCATAAGCAAGACTCTGCACTAGCAGATCTAGTCTCCACTTATGAGCTGCGTCTGTCTGGGCTTAACTCTGTCAGTAAACGCCCAGGTTTGGGCATCAGTTTGGTTGCTTCATTGGATGATCGTTATACCACGACCATTCGTCAGTTACTCACGTCCTCTCTATCAGGTCGATTAGCCGATGATGATAAGAATAAAACAGAGAGTGAACCAAGCACTCGCATTTACCCTACAGGTCACCTACTGCTAACAGGCCTGATAAAACCAAGCGGTGATAGCGTATTGGATGTGCTGGGTAGCCGTCAGCTCGACGTTCATTTGTACAACCCTTACCAGACCGAAACTGTCAACGTCCTCAACGATAACTACCCTTTGGCTGCCAACTTTTCAGCAGGCTACGGCATGTGGCTCGCAGAAAACCAATTGGATAGTGTCGGCTACCTGAACTTGATCACGCGTCAGCCGGAGGCAAGACTGCCTAAACTCTTTATGCTTGAGCCTTATGATCCTGATAAGCGTGTCATCATTATGCTGCATGGTCTGGCCTCTAGTCCGGCAACATGGGTTAATCTGACCAACGATATTCTTAATGACGACAAACTGCGTGACAACTACCAAGTTTGGCAGATATTTTATCCAACCAACTTACCTATTTTAGAAAATCGCTATCAAATTCAACAGTTAATCAATAGTACTTATGAGCAGACGGATCCCAATGGGCAAAACCGCGCCAGTCAGAACAGTCTGATTATCAGCCACAGTATGGGAGCACTCATTGCCAGAATGATGCTATCTGATGATGATTTGGTTGATGACTTAGACAGACTGGATGACCAAGAGGTGCTGTCCAATAGCGAAAAACGACAAATTCGTGATGCACTCAAAGCCTCTTTCGGTGAAAAAGAACTCAAAAAACGGTTTGAGCTACAATCACTGCCACAAGTCGATACCGCTGTGTTTTTGTCCGCACCCTTTCGAGGTACTGACTATGCAGACCGCTGGTTTACACGTGCACTGCGCCGCATTGTCTATTTGCCAGTTGGGTTGGCGAAAACCGTCACTGACAACTTAGCCACCATTGCGACACAAGGCGATCTGGCGCAAAACCCATTAGGGGCCTTGTATTTACAAAACGGTGCCAGTCAGTTAAGCAACAAATCCTCTTTTATCGAACTAACCAAAGACCTGACGATTAATGACCGTGTGACCTATCATTCGATTATTGCCAATAATGATGCCGACATTACCCAAGGGCTGGCACAAACACAGCCAGAGGGTGTCAAAGTCGACCTATCTCAAGCGACAGAAAAAAATATCGAAGACGAGAATGCTAGTGTTAGCGTGACAGAAAACACATCAGATCAGTCAGATAATCCAACAGTCGCAGCGGTGACTGTCAATGATGACATTAGCCAAGCACTGACTGAACGCCTGTCAGATGGTATCGTCCCTTATACTAGCGCGCACTTAGATGGCGCTGCTTCTGAAACTGTTATCAGCGGTGGTCATAGTATCCAAACCAATCCACAGACTATTTTGACGTTACGAAGAATACTTCATAAACAGTTACAAGAATGATGTATGTTTTTGTTATCTATGGGTATCTGGTAGCGTGGATCACCACACAAAAACAGGGACAGTAGCTTCCTTAAACGATGTGGCTAATTTTTAAGCTATTGTTTTTTATAAAATTAGTATTATTTTTCAAGGGCGATTAGCAATTATTTCGATGACTGTTAGGTAGGTGACTGGCTACCTACTCGGGTTGCGTGACTATCTAGGGAAGCGCATAATATATCTATAGCACATGACTGTAATATATGAATTTATAGGGACATAAATTATTCAATCCAGCTAAACCGTGACTCACAAGCTTAGCCACAATTTATGCCTAATGTTGCTAACGTTTGTATCACCAAAAGCCATTGCCCGTAATCATTGTCACCTTGATCTATGTACAGTTACGGACAGTTACTTGAGCGTTGTACGGAAGCCAGCGCTATTCAGCTAACAGATGAGAGTAACCGTTTATGTTCGCTACATTTATGATTGACCAGCTCGATGCGCTGATGCTCGCTCGCATCCAATTTGCTTTTGTTATCTCGTTTCATATTGTCTTTCCTGCCTTCTCTATCGGACTTGCCAGTTGGCTTGCAGTGCTTGAATTTCGCTGGTTAAGAACTGGTAATCCTATCTATGCTGAAGTGTACAAGCATTGGGTCAAGATATTTGCCGTCGTTTTCGGTCTAGGTGTCGTATCTGGCGTGGTAATGTCATACCAGTTCGGTACGAACTGGGCTGTCTTCTCTGACAAGGCAGGTAACGTTTTAGGGCCACTACTTGCCTATGAAGTATTGACCGCATTTTTCTTAGAAGCTTCTTTTTTGGGTATCATGCTATTTGGCTGGGGACGTGTCAGCAAACGTATGCATTTTGCCTCGACTGCCATTGTCGCCATCGGTACGCTAATCTCGGGCTTTTGGATACTGTCTGCCAACAGCTTTATGCAAACCCCTCAGGGTTTTATGATGGGTGCAGATGGTCTGCTTTATCCAACCGACTGGCTTGAGATCATTTTTAACCCTTCGTTCCCTTATCGCTATGCCCATATGATGACCGCAGCATTCTTGACGACTGCCTTTGTCATCGGTGGTATTGGTGCTTACTATATCCAATCCAAAAAACACGCCGATCACCGTGAGCATGGTCGTGTGATGCTTGGTATGGCAATGATTATGGCTATCTTTGTCGCGCCAGCGCAGGTATTGATTGGGGATGAACATGGTCTAAATACGCTTGAGCATCAGCCAGCCAAAGTGGCTGCGATGGAAGGTATCTGGGAAGATGAGCGCGGTGCCGCTTTGCGACTGTTTGCGATTCCCGATCAAGAAAACCAGACTAATAAATATGAAGTAAAAATTCCTTACGTGACTGGTTTGATTCTTACTCATTCATTAGATGGTGAAGTCAAAGGCCTAAAGAACTGGGCACCCGAAGACCAACCACCGGTCATCATTGTGTTCTGGGCATTTCGTATCATGGTTGGTATCGGCATGCTTATGGTGCTGGTTGGTTTATTTAGTCTCTACAAATACTTTAAGAAACAACAATTCAATTCTGATAGCGTGTGGTTCCACCGTGCGTGGATGATGATGACGCCGCTTGGTTTTATTGCTCTATTATCCGGTTGGTTCGTGACTGAGACAGGACGTCAGCCTTGGACAGTATATGGGGTGATTCGTACTGCTGAAAGTATGTCTCCTCTTGCAGCGCAGCAAGTGGCTACGACACTAATTGGCTTTATTGTGCTCTATATATTTGTTTTCGGTGCCGGTAGTTTTTATATCTTACGCTTGATTGCTCAAGGTCCTAAGCCTTATACAGACCCTGCTGAAGACAACTTCTATGAGCACTCAGTAACAGAAAGCCAAGGTCGCGCATTGAGTGGCGATAGCAATCCTGCCAAAAATACTGAAGAGGACTTAGATGCGCCTGCAGATGATGTCGATGATGGAGGATTACGCTAATGTTTAACTTCGGTGATGTATTAGACTTACCTCTCATTTGGGGCGGATTGATTGCTTTATCTGTCTTTATCTATGTGCTGCTTGATGGGTTTGATTTGGGCTGCGGAATTTTGTTCCCATTTGCAGGCTCAGACAAAAATCGCAGTCGTATGATGAATTCTATCGCCCCTTTTTGGGATGGTAACGAGACATGGTTAGTATTAGGCGGCGGCGGTCTATTTGCCGCATTCCCTGTTGCTTACGGTATTATCATGACAGGTCTCTACCTGCCTGTGACTGCCATGCTTTTCGGTCTTATCATGCGCGGGGTAGCGTTTGAGTTTCGTTTCAAGTCATCGTCGCGTCGACATGTATGGGACACTTTCTTTTTTGTAGGCTCAGTCGTTGCTACCTTTTCTCAGGGCATTATGCTTGGGGCGTTGGTGCAAGGGCTAGAGGCCAGCAACCGTCTCTATACGGGTGGTCCGTTTGATTGGTTTACGCCTTTCTCGATCGTTTGCGGATTTGCCATGATTATTGGTTATGCCCTACTTGGCTCGACATGGCTTATCATAAAAACAGAACATACCCTACAAGTATGGGCGCGCAGAGTTTCAGGCTGGATGCTGAGCGCCTTAGTGGTAGCGATGATTGTTGTGACCGCGTTTATGTACTTCTCGGACATTGATGCGTTAGAGGGATGGTTTGGTTTTCCAGAGCTGCTATATCTTGCCCCTATGCCTGTCATTGCTGTGATTTTGTTCTTTGTCATGCGTAAAGACTTGAAGACCGAGCGTGAATATCGTCCGTTTTTATTGACGGTTGCGCTATTTCTGATGGGTTATATTGGTGTTTGTTTTGCGCTATTCCCATATATCGTACCGTATCAGATGACGATTTATGAGGCAGCGGCGGCGGATACTTCGCTATCATTTATGCTTATTGGCGCCGTTATCATGCTACCGATTATCTTGAGCTATACCGCTTTTGCTTACTATACGTTCAAGGGTAAATCTGATCATAATCCGATGTACTAATTGCTAATAGTGATAAGTAACGGATCAGCTAGGGACGGTGGCTATTACTGTTGATAGTCGATAGCCACTGTTCATACGCTAATCAGGAGAAAGATATGAAAAAGCTTAGTAAAAAACAATCTCAATGGTTATGGTTTATTGGTCTATATACAGCAGGGTTTTTAGTTGTGTTTACGATTGCGCAGCTCATTAAACTTGCTATGGGTGTTTAATAAACAACATCTGGGACTAGAGTTATTAATATTGAAGATAAATGTCGAAGCCCACAAAAAAGCAGCGTTGAATCATCAACGCTGCTTTTTTATGGGTTTTTGCTAAATTAGCTAGTCTGCTCTACCTTGGTGACTCTCCATATCATTTTGTTCAACAAAGTCATTTACTTGTGTCAGACGCTCAGGGGTGCCCACGTCTATCCAGTTATCCGTAATCACTTCAGCAGTAATCTGAAACTTAATCATCGCCTGCTTGAGCAGCGGCGCCAATGCAGCAGGCTGCCCTGGTACTAATCCCTCGACCAATGCGGGTGACATCACACTAATACCTGCAAAGGTATATTTGTCTGCGTCGCCAACCGGGTGCTCACTAGCCAGACCATTATTGATCGCAAAATCGCCACCATTGTTGTGCTCTGGGTTATCAATGAGTAGCAAATGCGCGCGCTGGTCGGCGCTCAGCACATAGTCTTGTAACTGAGCGAAATTGTAGGTCGTCCAAACATCAGAGTTGACCAAAATAAACGGCTCATCTCGCAGCTTTCCTGATTGTAGCGCTTGGAAGATACCACCTGCCGTCTCTAACGGCTCATCGTCCTCTACTGACCAATGCAGCGTGACTCCGTATTGCGACCCATCACCTAAGCTATCTATAAGTTTGTCAGCCAACCAAGAGGCATTGATTGTGATGTCAGTAATACCTGCTGCCTGTAATGCTTTGATGTGCCACACAATAAGCGGCTGACCACCGACCTCGACCAAGGGCTTTGGCGTCTCTAATGTTAATGGACGCAGACGTGTGCCCTTGCCAGCAGCCAAAATCATTGCTTGCGTAATCTTAGACGTAGATGTCGACATGTACGCTCCTTTTTATATTATTATTTGAGTACTCGTTATTTAAGTACTCATTGTTTCAGTGCTGAGTTTGACTGATGATTATTGTGGCGACTCATCCTAAGAACATGAAAGTGACGTGAATTTGTCCTGATATGCAGGTAGAACAGTCTCTTGCAACCACTGATTAAACGGTCGAACGGCAAGCGCTATGTCGTCACTTCCTTGTTCAGCCAACCAGTTTAATTCAATAATTAGATCACGCATCACCTTGGGAATATCCGCTAGATAGCGATCTTTGCCATCACGTTCAGATAATCGAATAAAAATACCCAATACCTTTAGATGACGCTGTACACCCATGACGTTCACATCGTTTTCAAATTGTGACGCAGTGTCTGCTGTAGATAGTGAGTTTTGCTGTTGTAACTGCCAAAAGTCGTTAATCCATGTAGACACTTGACGCTCTGGCCATTCGACATAGGCATCGCGTACTAGCGACACCAAATCATACGTGTAAGAGCCGATCACGGCGTCTTGAAAATCAATCACACCCAAACGTGATGTGTCCGCTTGGTCTTGCATCAGGTTGCGGCTATGATAGTCACGATGGACAACTACTTGTGGTTGCAGTAGGATGGCATTTATCAATGTGGTTTTCAAATTCTCCCATACCGTCTCGTTTAGATCGACGCCGATATAAGGTATAAACCATTCGCTAAATAGGTTCATCTCACGATCGAGCAGCGCTGTATCGTAATCTGGCAACTGGTATTCAGATTTTGCAGTCTCAACGGGTACCGTTTGCAACGCTACTAGTGTCTGCATTGCCAGTTGATAATAGTCGTTGATTTGCGCTGGCGCTGCGTCTGTGAGCAGATGCGCAAACTCTGTAGCACCAAAATCTTGTAGTACCAAAAACCCTTTTTCCAGATTTTGCGCGACGAGCGTCGGTACATTGATGGCAGGCGACATGAGCTTGGCGACATTGATAAACTGACGCATGGCATCTTGCTCGTCAGCAGAGTCCATAACAATATAGCGCGTACTTTCTGACTCATTAACTCCTGATAGTTGAATACGATGATAGCGACGGGCGCTCGCATCACCAGGCAAACTCTCCAAATTAAAAGCTTTATCTGTAAATACTTGCTGTAACCACTGCTCTAGTTGTTGTTGGCGATTGTCGTTATTGTTATCGATCATGTCAGGCTCTATAGTCATTTTATCAGTCATAATGGGTGTCGTTGGTTAAATATAAATCATAAATAATTAAAGTAGTGATAAGTCAGGCAAATACTTGCTAAAATAGCCCTGTCCTGGGCCGCAACATCAGCGCCAGTAGACGTATAAAGATATTACTTAGTGTTTGATGCTCAACTGAACGCTCTATCTCGTTCACAATCAGCTTGCTTATATTATAAATTTTGGTAAATAGTGTAGCTGATTTGGTTTTTTTTGACTATGATTAGTCGTCATTATATGTAAATAGCCAAACTCTTGAGACGACGCTACCAATAAGTGATCTTTTAGCCGCTTGTTGACAGTGATGTGTTGTCGAACAGTATGGCTATGCAATTCAGTATCGCAATCCAATAGGCTCTGCAATCATAGGTGTGCCCTTGTTATATTCTCCGCTTTACCAAAGCATTCGTTTGATCTTATTTGGTGCCTTAGGCTTTTCTAGTCTATCTGTCAGTGCAGCTATCAACGATGCTGACACCCAGTCAACTGAGCCATCAATGAGCAGTGCGAGCAGCTACGCCTCTGACGACTCAGACTCAGACGCTGACTCAGAGCTAAGCATCACAGCAATTAATGAAGCCGATGATACGTCATCTTTACAACCCGTAAATACAATGGACAGTGCTCCAAAAATCAATGACACACGGGCCAGCACGACCATTACACCTAACCGCACAGTAACAGATAACCAACAGCTCGATACTAGTGATGAGAGCATTCAAGCCAGCCTCACGCGTTTGGCAGAATTTTATGAGCTCACGCCAGAAACAGACACTTCTGCCTTAAATAATGTCGATGAGGTAACGATCGTCGAATCAGAGGATACTCAGAGCACCCTAGCACCAGCAGCCCAAACCATTCCAAAAGTCGGTAAAGACTTACGGCTACTTCCAAGTGCGGTAGATAGCGCGCAGCGCTGTGAAGGTCAATGGGTCTATCCAAAGAGCAACCCTAATTACCAGCGTGCTGTGAATGAAGCTGGTGCTGTGAATGGACAACCTATTGCTGATGTAGATAGCGTACCGAATAACCAAGCGCCCCTGTTTACAGAGTCAGACTATGGTTATTACAATAATATTAACTATGCTGAACTGTCAGGCAATGTCAAAGTCGATCAAGGCACCCAGCACATTGAAGCAGAAAAGGTCGTTATTGACTTGAGTAACGGCGTTGCCGCTGCACAGGGCAAGGTTATGTTTACTGATCAGGCAACTGGAAAATCAGTCAAAAGTACGCCAAACCGCTCTCAGGCGAGCCTCAATGACAGAGCAAGGCAAGGCGGTCTGATTGGAGTCGCAGATAGCCTGAACTATAATACAGAAACTGGACAATCAACGGCCAATGATGTGGCTTTTGCTAGTGTTGAGTTACAGGCACATGGTTATGCTAAGCGCTTAAATAAACCCAACGATAGTGAGTACGAGTTGGACGAGGTAATGTTTAGTACCTGTCCCCCTACCAATCGTAAGTGGCAGTTCGATGCCAAAAGTATCGATCTAAACACCGATACTGGACGCGGTGAAGCTTACGACACTACCTTTCGCATTGCTGACGTACCTGTATTTTATCTTCCCTACTTTAATTTTCCCATAGACAGCCGACGTAGCAGCGGGTTTTTGTTACCTAGCGCTAGCGTGAGTAGTGAGAGCGGTGTCGAGCTTGATGTGCCTTATTATTTTAATCTAGCACCCAATTATGACGCCACGCTCAACACTCAAATATATACCAACCGCAACCCTATGTTGTCAGGCGAGTTTCGCTACTTGACCGAAAATTATGGTGAAGGGATCGTTAGCGGCTCTTACTTGCCTAACGACAAAGAATTCAATGATGAAGATCGTAAAAGCTTATTTTATGATCACTATTGGTCGTCCAAAGATATTCCACGCTTGAGTGCGGATGCCAAATATAGCTACGTTTCGGATTCAGACTATCTTGACGATTTTGATAATTTAGGTTTATCAGATAACACCATCAACCTACCACGCCGTGCTCGCGTTAATTATTACAATGACTATGTCGATGGTGAGCTAAAGGTTGAAACTTTTCAGACGCTAGATGCTTTTACCGATGATGGTGAGGCGTTAGAAGACAAGGACAAGCCCTATTCACGTCTACCACAGCTCAAGCTTGACTATAGACTACCGTGGGCAAAGAACTTTGACATCACTGGCGTACATGATTCTGCCTATTTCAAAAAGTCTATCGACGATGGTTCTGAGGATGAGAAGAGCGGCGCACGTATCTATAATAAACTGAGCGCCGTTTACCCGATGGAGAGATCTTGGGGCTATATTAGACCGAAGCTAAGCTTGCAACATCTCTACACCTCATATGATGAGGACAGCTTAGCAGATAATGATATTAGTGAGGAAGATGGTAGCCAGTCCGTATTCGTGCCACAAGCCAGTATTGATGCGGCGCTGAACTTCTATCAAGCAGGCTCACCTTTCGGTGCTTTTGATGACACTATGGGTGGCTACCGCTTGCTCAGTCCACGAGTCAAATACACGTATTCACCGTACAAAAACCAAAACGATATCCCTAACTTTAATACTCGTATTGCCTCTATCAACTATGAGCAGCTATTTTCGGACAGTTGGTTCTTAGGGCATGATCGCTTGCAGGATTTGCATTCTATTACGCCTGGCGTCAATTATCGTTACATCGATGCAACGGGTGTGACACGTTTTGATGGTAGCATTGCAGAACAGTTCTATATAGATGATGGACGTGTAACGCTTGATGATGAGCAACGAGTTTTCAACTCCTCGTCTTCGGGCATGGTATGGGATACCAGTACGCAACCTTACAATAATTTTTGGGTTGATGTCAGCGGTGCGCTGACTAACGACTATGATTTGAACTATATTACGACTGAGCTACGCTATCAACCCTCAGACAATAGCTTATTCAATGTGGGCTATGTTAAACGTCAGCGCGACGAAAATACGGATCAGTTGCCATTGTCTGCTTTTACGGCCTCTGCTGTTTTCCCTATCAATAATAGCTGGCGGATATTGGCTCAAGGTCAATATGATTATAATAGTAATAAGATGCTCGATTCACTTATCGGCGTTGATTACGAAGATTGTTGCTTTGGTTTTGCAGTTTATGGTCGTCGTTACTATAATGATCTAAATGTGAAAGACGAACCAACAGAAGCGGTTATGGCAGAGATACGGTTGAATGGTCTTGGTAGTGGCAGCAGCCGCTTGACACGATTGCTCGCTGACAAAGTGTTGGGCTTCGAACCTGTTCAGACAGCATGGAAAGACTAATACACTTTTTGCTAGTGTGACCTATTATTTAGACGAATATTTGTAAGACATTACTTGAACCCCTATTATGGACAACGCTGTCGAATAATCGATTATTAACAGTATTGGATAGCGTTGACCAACTACCATCCGATGCGATGACATTGATGAGGAGCATCATGAGATTTTTTTCTTTACGTCAAACCAGCCGTGCTGTACTGCTATCTACGGGCGCTAGCCTTGCGCTTACCTTAAGTGCTCAAGCAGCCACTGTAAAACCTGCAGCAGTACCAGCATCGTCGACCGCCGAACAAAGCACGGCAGCTCGTTTGACACCTGCTACTAGTACAGATGGTATCGTTGCCTTAGTAAACGAAAATGCCATTCTAAAAAGTGAGCTGGTCAATGCTATTACGCAGACCCAAGCGCGTGCACGAGCAGCAGGAGAACCTATTGCCAACTCATCGCAGCTACAGTCTGAAGTGCTAAATGCTCTGATCTTGCGTGAACTGCAATTATCAATGGTAAAACGTGTCGGTGTATCGCCTGATGAAGCGGATATCAATCAGCGCTTGGCTCAGATCGCTCAAGCTGAAGGCATCAATAGCATCTCGGGACTGCAGCAACGTCTAGATGCCGCCCGTCCTGGTAGCTACGCTGCGCTGCGTGCTCAGCTTATTGAAGAGGCTTCTATCCAAGCACTGCAGCAGCGTCAAATCAGTCGCCGTGTGCGCATTAGTGAACAAGATATTGATGCCTTTTTGGCTTCACCAGAAGCAAAGCGTCTAAACCAAAGTGAATATCAAACCGTACACGTCCGTGTTCCCTATATAGATGACTACAGCCGCTTGTCAGAAGCGCAGCGCGCAGAAGCCTTAGCAGTGGCTCAAAACTTACGTACTCGCCTGCTTGCGCCAAACGTCAGTGTCTCTGAAGCTGTTGCGGCAAGTCAAGGAAGCTACCCTATTCCTATTCAAGGTGGAGATATGGGCTTTCATAAAGCAGCCTCTCTACCTACAGAGTTATCGAGTAAGATAACCAAGCTTGATGTTGGCGCAGTTAGTGAGCCACTATTAACACCTGAAGGTATCGATATCATCAAATTGGCTGATAAAAAGGCCAGCGATACAATGCTCATACCGCAGTGGCATACTCGTCATATCTTGGTGAAAGTAGATGAACTTCAGACTGATGCGCTTGCTGAACAAAAAATCAACGACCTGTACGACCAATTGCGTAGCGGTGCTGACTTTGCTAGTTTAGCGTCGACTTATTCAGATGATCCCGGCTCAGCTGGGCGCGGTGGTGATCTAGACTGGGTCAGTGAAGAAGATATGGTTGGCCCATTCGAAGCCACTATGAAAAACACGGTAGTTGGTGATTACTCTGCACCGTTCAAAACTCAGTTTGGCTGGCACATACTAAAAGTCGATGGCAAGCGTGAGCAAGATGTTAGCGAACAGTATCGTCGTAATATGGCACGTCAAGCATTGTATCAGCGCCTAGCGCCGCAAGCCAAAGAAGACTGGTTACAAGAGCTACGTGCAGGTGCTTACGTCCAAGTGTTGGGCTAATTACCTATTGTTTGAGTACTCGGCAATAAGTAGTAATACCATTATCAGACAGCTTAACGAAAAAAGGGTATGTGCAGTAGCATGTGCCCTTTTTTTATTGCATACACTACGTCAGAAAATGGGGAGCTCATGAAGAGTACAGCAGATAAAATAGCTGAAAGAATGTATGAACTTAATATTACACAAGCAGATATAAAAAGAGCCACAGGTGCAGGTAAAGCGACTATATCAAGCTGGATAAATGGTTATACGAAACCCTCAAGTCTATATATTTCTAAACTAGCTACCTGTTTACGCTGCACTCCCAACTGGCTACTTGCAAATGATGATCAGAAAAACAATATCTACGAAACTGCTGAAAATCCTTTTATAGAATGCCAAAGTAAAGGGATGACTCCTATCATTAGCTGGACAATAGCTGCCAACTTTTCTGGTAATATACCGACTATAATAGACCCTATAGTTGATTGGACACCTAGGCTGCCTCATCTGTCTGAACAGGCTTTTGGTCTTATTATTCAAGGGAGAAGCATGTGGCCTGAATTCAAACCTAAAGACATTATTTATGTAGAACCAAAAGTAGTTTTAACAGACTTAAAAGATGGCGATTTAATCATTGTTCGCGATAATGACAATAAACAAGCTAATTTCAAACAAGTGATTATTGGTGAGGACAAATCCGACTTATACCTAAAGACTATTAATCCTGATTGGCCACATCAATCAATGCAACCAATGGCTGATTTCACACTAATTGGAATAGTTGATAGCAAACTAGTCAAATACAGATAACTGAATATTATAATTAGTCTGTAAACAACCTATTATCTTTCCGAATCGTACACAAAGAAAAGCCCCGAACCTAGGGTATATTATTGATAACGCCTAGTAACTTCTTATACTCTATAATAATCCTCAAAGCCATTGTAAATAAAGGATTAAGCCAGTATCATATAACCTATGATAACGCCTAGAAACTTGTCTAAACATTCTATTACTGGGCACCATATTGGGCACCAACTATCACGGTGCCCACTGGAAGGAGTACCAAATGGCTAAGCAGTCCAATAATCTACCATCTATTAAAGACGAGTCCGCAGACCATCAGCAAGTACGCTTGCAACCTATTGAATATGATAAGCAAATAAAAGCTAAGCCTTTGATGAGTGCAGACTACGAAATCAACATAGCTGGGTGCGATGGTTTGCTATTGAGAATTAGACCCAGTGGCAAAAGAGAATTTAGGCACCGCTACACTCACCCCATCATAAGAACCAAAAGAACGCGCTTATCTATAGGTGACTATCCAGCCGTCAGTTTGAAGCGTGCTAAAGAGCTGTATTACGATAATTTATCTTTATTGGCTGATGCTATCGACCCAAAAGAACACCGCGAGCAGCAACAAAGAAACCTTGAAAACAGCTATAACAACACTTTTAAAAAAGTTGCTGAACAGTGGTTAGAGCGTAGATTAGCTGTAGGCAAAAAGCCTAGCGTATCTACATTAAAAACCTACAATCGAATGCTGAAATATATCAATGCTAAGTTGGCTGATGTACCTATCGACCAATTAAAGATGACTATGCTATTAACGTTCTGCCAAGACTTGCAAGAGGAACGCGGTATAGAAGTAGGACAAGATGCAAAGACAGTGCTGAACTATGTCTTTGACCATGCTGTCAATCGTGGACTGGTAGAGCTGAACCCAGTAAGAGCATTCCCTAGTAGAAGTTTAGAAGCATCAGCCAATAAGCCCAAGCCAGCAATTACTACTCCTAGTGAGTTTGGGCAACTGCTTAGAGATATTGACCAAATGACACCTAGGCAGCCCTCAACAATCACAGCCTTAAAACTATTAGCATTAACCTATGCTCGCGTAGGTGACATATGCGCTATGAAATGGGCTGACATAGACTTCAACGCTAAACAATGGACTTTTGAGCCATTGAAAGGCAAAGGGCGTAAGGACATGGTAGATGAGTTAGTCATACCACTGGCACCGCAAGCCATTGCCCTATTGCAAGAACAGCATAAACAAACGGGCAACCATGAATTTGTATTCCATAGTCCAAAAAACAAGAAAGGAATATTACCTACTGGCAGGATTAATTATGCGCTCAACCACTATGGTAATGATGGTAAGACCTATCTAGACATACATACGCCACATGGTTTTCGTGCCAGCGCTAAGACTATGCAAATGGAGCGCCTAGGTTATGACGAACTCATTACTGAAATGCAGCTAGGGCATAAGATGATTAATAAGTATGGCAGAGCATATAGCCGTTTTAAGTTTATCGAAGTAAGAACCAAGATGATGGATGAATGGGCGGACTATATCGACAAGATGCGAGCCAATAAGATAGACAATGTTATCTATGCAAACTTCAAACATGCAGAACAAAAGCAGGGATAACACTCTGCTATAACAACTATGCAGGGCTAGGACTAATTACCCGAACGGCAGTCATTTATACACCTTAAGACAGCCAGCGCCTTGCACCTTCTCTTATAAAGGTGTGTAAAGGTGTAGATTATGGAAAAAAAGGATAATAATATAAATGACTATATTCAAATAACATTCTTTCTAAATACTTTTTCTATCCATATAGAAAAATCAATGTATGACACTATTAAATATTTGAAAGTAAATGAATTCCATACATTAATCGCATCCTACAACTATGATTACTTCAGCGAAGTATTAATAAAACTAGGAAAAGAAAATATGGAATGTCAGAAAGTAGATAAAAACACTACAGATTATTTCGACCTTATACAGGATGTGTATTGTTACGATGAACTATTCAGCAATAAGGTTATAACTGACTTCGAAGAAAACTTTCATAATGGATGCTTTTATAACAAGTACGAGCTCATGTCTTTAGATTTCATTAAAAACACTGGTTATGACTTTGATAATAAAGAAATGTTACCTAAATTATTTGATGAATTTATACAGAGAAATAGTCAACAATTTATAGACCAAGGATCACCCAAAAATTCTAATTTTGACACTCCTAGTTGGGGACAAAGAGAGTATTTCAGCAAAGATCATCTAACAGTTCACGACATAGCTTGCATGTTATCCAATAGTGACACTGAAAGCATAAGAAAATATGAGAATGAAACTTTCTTCACTAGCTTTTTTTCAGAATATATTAAATATAAGCTATTTATTGAAAACGCTATTGAAGAAAAAAATTTATTAATGGATGATAAATTTCGTATAAGTAATACTAATGTGAAAAAATTCCTACATAGTAATGGCTATACCCTCAAAGGTTATAATGACTGGCTTACTATTGAACCAGCTAAACCCTTATTAGATAATAAAAATGATCAAAAACTAAAGAATGATAATCAACTACTTAAAGAAGCAGAATCTAGTATAAAAAAACTTGAAACAGAAATAGCAGAATTAAAAGTTCAGTTAGATTTGCAAACCATTGCGTTAACCAATAACAAAGAGCTAGCTCCTAACTCACAATCTGGCGTAGCGCGTATGCTATACGCTATATTAACAGAGCATAGTTATGATCTATCGCCACTACAAGGTAAGGGATTGGCAAATGACCTGATTGTAACTGCCTCAAAAGATCATAAAACGCCAGTTACTCGAAACTTCGTAGCAAGTTGGCTTATAAGAGCTAGACAAGCCAAGATAGATAACGCAAAGTAATCTGATTATATAAATATTTCAGGGTCACGTGACCGTCATGTGACCTTATAACTCATGTCATCAAACTATATTATTCACTTACACCTTAACAGACGTTATCTAGGAGTAAGTGAATATGTTAGACATTACTAACAGCAATCAGCCCACCACTACGAATGAACAGCCGACACCACTAAACCCCCAAGGCTATTCACGTATCAAGCCCACTGCCGAACTAATCGGACTTCACCACCAAACGCTAAGGCGCTGGTGGAAAGCTGGCAAATTCCCCAAACCAGTAAATGTAAACGGTGTTCCTATGTTTAGGAATGCTGATCTATTAGCATTTCTTAAGCGCCAACACTTTAGTAGCGAGGTATAAGCCATGACTACCTCAAAGCAAACCTACAGCCAAATAATACTCAATCATCTGCTGGCAGGTAAAAGGCTTTCAAATATGCAAGCCTACGATCAGTACGGAATGACTTGTTTCTTACAGCGCATTAGTGACCTACGCGCTACAGGTATAGTTATTCAAGATGAAATAATTGAAAAAAACGGTAAACGATATAAGTCTTATTGGATAGACCAGCCAGCCAACACTACTGACAGTAAGGTGAGCTAAATGAGCCAGTCAAACGACATATTAGAACCGCGCCTAGTGGCAGTAGATACTTATACGCTGTGCCATGTGGACGACTATATTCAGGACGTATCAAACGATTGTGAAAGCCTTGCTTATGCATTGAACACCATCGAAACAGCCGACCCAGCAAGTCAGGGCGTTATTGTGGCGGTACGTTCTGCGCTACTGGCACACAGCGAACATGCCAGCAAAATGAGCACGGACATCATGGGTAAGATAATCCTACAAGACGAGGTATCAATCAATGAGTAATCAAATATCAGTATCAGCCGACTACTTGGAAAGTATCAGTGAGCAGATAGTGCTACTCAATATTGATACCAGTCATCTAGCAATGGCATTGCAAGCGGTCACTACAGACAATCCTGTATCAGGTGGCGTTATCAATGCGGTCATAACTGCGCTAAGAGCTGCGTCAAAGTCGATGGAGGACATTACCGAGGAATTGGATTGCATGTTGACCACGACAAAGCAGGAGGTAACAGACCATGAGTGATAACGATTTTATAAACGAAGTCATGGACGGGCTAAAAGATGAAGCTATACCCTCAGCCCATCAATTACCTAATGGCTTGCCTGATAGCAGCCTATCTAGCCAGCGTAAAGTTATCGACTTTACTAGCCATGATGACGACGAAGTAATCTTGATATCGTCACAAATGCTATCGGATATTGCCTGCGATATTAATGGTGCAGCTCATACCTTGAATGATGTTAGCCAATTACTCGCACTTATCCATTATGGAAAGATAGATACACGTGCTGCCGCTATGATGGCACGTTTAGCGCATGTTTCTGCCGATACATGGGTAAGTTTCCTATATGAGCAATTAGAGGTTATTAATAAACCCCTAGCACTGACCGCTTATGGCAAGGGGGAATAGATGATCACCAGACCACAAACCAATAGCCAAGAAAAAGCCCGTGCTGTGAACACGGGCGCGGATACTATCTTGCAAGGCTATAAGCCAGCCACAAGGGAACAGCTGGCAGGCGATCCATTTTTAAACAAACTCTATGACATTCTAGAACCTGAACGGCTGCTATCCGTTACAGATAATACTACTATATATCATGGTGATGAAATTGGCAAAACTATACCTACAGCTGGCACGATTGCTCTCGTAATTACTGACAAACAAGGCCAAACCGTCGGTGCGATATTTTTTAAAGCAAACAGCACAGACAAGCCTATTGTTATTGACCCGACAGGTTACGGTGCCTTGGTTATGGGTAGCACTGACCCAAACAGTGAAGTCATCGCTTTTGATCACCTCACTGATATGGTTGATGCCTATATCGCGGCCATCGGTCACGATAAGACACTGATCGCTAGCACCAGTAAGCAAAAGCAGACCATACAACACTGGGGCAGCACGCGCCGCGTTATTGTACCTATGACGCTTGATGATAAAGGCAAAAAAGCATTACTGGCAGGCGTGAAAGCGCAAGCACTTATTACCACAGCCGATATAGTCACGATGCTACAAGCAAATGAAAGCTATGAGTACATCAAAGAGCAGGCAGACATTATTGAGCTTGCCGACACTGCTCACTATCCTGAATGGCGTAAGGATAAAGCAGTTATGCTTAATGCACCTATGGTACATAATACTGGCAGATTTGAACTATATCCAGATGGATTATATTTTGTGGACTATAACCACGACGATCCCAGTAATATCACCTTCAAATTTAAATCCTTCATTTGTTCATCGATTGAAGTTATGGCCATGGTGCGTGATGTCAGTAACGGTAATTGGGGGCGCTTAATACAATGGCATGATGCTGATAGCGTGCTACACAAATGGGCGATGCCAATGGCGATGCTTCAAGGCGATGCGAGAGACTATCGACGCGAATTGGCAAGCTTTGGCTTAAACATTACCACCAATACCAAACAGCGTAGTTATCTCGACACCTATATTCAAGACTACCCTGTTTACGTTCGTGGCTTGTGCGTGGATAAATTGGGCTGGCACGATGATCAATACATATTGCCTGATAGATCACTGGGCGGCGATGATAAGGAGTTAATTGTTTATCAATCTGCCAATGCGGCGAACAATGCCTTAGCGCAAAAAGGCAGTCTTGCTCAGTGGCGTGATGAATTATGCCGCCCACTGGCAGATCAAAAACGTTTAGTGTTTTCAATTTCTTGCGCCTTTGCAGGCCAACTACTCGAACCACTAGGCATAGATAGCGGCGGCTTTCATATCGTTGGCTCATCAAGTATGGGTAAATCAGTATCGTTAAAAGTAGCGGCCAGCGTATGGGGAAATCCTGATAAGTATGTTAAGACATGGCGGCAAACTGATAACGCACTCGAAGGCACAGCATGCGAACATAACGACAGCTTTTTAGGACTTGATGAAATCAGCGAGTGTGATCCAAAGATTACAGGTAAGACCGGCTATATGTTGGCAAATGGTCAAGGTAAAGGACGTAGTACCGTCAGTGGCCACAATCGTAAGTCATCGACATGGCGGCTGATATTCTTATCTAATGGTGAAAATACTATTGAGCAACATATGGCACTGGCAGGACAAAAGACCAATGCAGGCATAGAGATACGTATAGCCCATATTGATGCTGATGCTGGTAAGGGGTTTCGCATGTTTGACAGCTTGGTAATGGCAGGCACAGGCGAGGCACAAGCGGACAAGATAAAAGCGCTATCAGCTACCTACTACGGCAGCGCTGGCATGGCATGGCTTGAGTATATCACCAAAGATAAGGCTATGATCACAACCGAAGCGCAAGTATGGATAGACGAGTTTATGAGTCTCTACCCTGATATAAAGGCGCAAGCGTACCGCGTAGGCACCCGTTTCGCTCTTGTTGCCGCTGCAGGCGAGATGGCAACACAGGCGGGTATTACAGGCTGGCAAAAAGGACAAGCACTGAGCGCAGCGCAAATCTGTTTTGATAACTGGCTTAATAATTACGGTCGCGGTGGTGAGCATGAGCAGCGCCAAATCATTAAACATATTCAGGCGTTTATTGAACAGCATGGGTCAAGTCGTTTCGAACCACGCCATAGTCACCGATGCCCAGACTTTGAGCCTAGAACCTCTAACCGTGTGGGCTATCGCAATACTAATACAGGGGATTATTACTTCTTAATGAATACCTTTGAGATGGAAATCTGCCCACCTTTTAATACTAAAAAAGTCTTACAGGTATTAGACGATGCAGGGCTTTTGATGCGTAATCAAGGTGACCGCAAAGCATACAAGGCACCAAAGACACTTTTTATAGAACGCGATCCATTCTATGCAGTTAAATCTCAAATATTAAGTTATGAAACAGATAAAACCATGGGACATACGGGACTAGCGGGACAGGCTTTTGACAGCAAGAGCTAAACACTGTCCCGCACTCTAAAACATTACTGGGCATACGGGACGGAAAACAATAATTTGCTAACTCTGTCCCGTTAGTCTCAAAAAATGAAAACAGGTTGGGACAGCTCAAAACTAGTAAGCACGGGGGCTGTCCCTTTGTCCCAACTGTCCCAAGCAAAAAAAAACTAAGGTACAGAAAAAACAGTAAGAGGCAGGCGTGTATCGTCTGCCTTTTTTGTGCCTGATGATACTACGCTCATAAGCCCATCTGAACATATTGATTGCATTAACAGATACCCCCCAAGTTTGGGGCTAGCGACTTGGCTTTGGATCACCCATACCACCGTTATTATTGGGCAGCTTTAACACGATAAAAATGGAAGCAAAACCATGGAATCAAGCGATTTTGGAATCAAGAATCGCCTTTTTCAGAATATTTAAATAACGTCAATCGCTTATCACCTAATAGATACAGAGGAATCAGAAAAGGAATTTGGAATCACGAGGAAGCAGAAAAAAGGCTGTTATCCACTTATCTAAAAGCTCGTTCAGTGACTCAATAATATGCTACAAGAACGCTTTTTTTGTCTTTAAGAGTTGACGTGCCGGTATCTCGGTAATCATCACAACCATAAGACACTAATCAAATAGAATTAAGCTGCCTAGTTTAGGCTCGCTTCACTCCCGATTTACAGGTTACTAATCTGGAGAAACAAAAGGCGAGGCACGACTCCATTCACAAACTGAACGGTTATCGTTGATTAATGATGTTCTCTCTGAGTTCTAGAATTAGATTTCCTTACATATACTGATTTATCTGATAAGATCACTTTGAAGCTTATTTTATCAATACCCTAGATAAATATTTTCTAGCGTAAATTTGTCCGTAATAAGGCCGTATAGTTATCGCCTTTATTATCATTATTAGTAAGAGGTAAAGTATTCTATGGAAAAATTTTTTATTGAAAGGGTTCAAATCGAGGGAGGCTTTCTTGATGGATTAGACGCTAGTCTACAAAACGGTTTAAATACGATAATCGGTGCTCGAGGTACTGGCAAATCAACATTTGTTGAATTGATAAGATATTGTTTAGGGATAAAAGGACACACAACTGAGTCTCAAGCAAAGGCAATTGGGCATGCCAGATCTGTATTAAAAGATGGGCAAATAATAGTAACCCTTTCTGACGGTATAGAGAGGATCAGATACTCTAGGACTGCTGAAGGCGAAACAACCCCGACGATATACAATATACCTAAACTTCCACTAATATTTTCCCAAACAGAGATTGAAAACATAGGGCTAATTTCAAGTGGAAGACTTAAAATTATTGACGGATTCGTGGACGGTCTAAGTGATTTAAAATCCCAAGAATTGTCTGCTATTTCATCAATTGAATCTTATTCATCAGAAATACTATCTTTGACATATATGATCAATGACTCTGAAGATAAACTACTGCAACTGCCATTTTTAAAACAACAGCTTAAAGTTTTAGAGTTGGAGGAACAAAAAATTTCAGAAGTATCTAAACAAGCGGCTCAAAAGTCAGAGCAGTTAAAAAGTCTAGAAAAAGGCTATCTTGAACACTCTGCTATCGTGAAATATATAAATGAATATTTAACATCTCAAGTGGAATGGAAGGTAGAACTGAGCAATAGCCTCAACAAAGCCAAAAAGACTAGCAATTGGCTTTATCCTTCTGAAGACCCTTTGCTTGAAGTTATACGTTTCAAACACGAAGCAGTTAAAAAAATTGAAGAAGCGTTACTGAACATACAAGTAGCAGAGAAAAAAGCTATTGAGAAGATCAATACGAGTCAAAACTCTATCAGCTTAATAACACAACAAGGTCAACTTTTAAGAAGTGAAATAGATAAACTAAAAAAAGGTTCTGGTGAGATATCAAGAAAATGCCAAACAATAAGGAATGAAATATCACAATTAGAAGCTGTATTGTTAACTACTACAGAAAAAAATAATAAAATTAATAGTCTTAGGCAAGAGCGAAACAATGCTTTAACACAGCTAGAGCTAGTCCGAACAAAACGCTCTCAAAAACGTTCTATCGTATGTTCTGAATTATCCTCAGTTCTACAGCCCAAAATTAGAGTTTCAATAGAAGAAGCAAGTCAAATTGAAGATTACCAGCAAGAGCTAATTAACGCATTGAAAGGAAACGGTATCAAATATAATGAGCTTGCACCTATTATAGCTGAGACAATCCCGCCGAGAGCTTTGCTTGATATTATAGAAAACAATAATGCTGATGAACTTATATCGCTAGTATCTATATCAAAAGAGAGAGCTTTCAGAGTTATAAGTAGTTTAAAGTTATCAGTTGATAAAATTGCAACAGTTTTATTAGAAGATGAAATAAAATTTGAATTATTAGACGGTTGTGGCTTTAAGGATTTTAGTGAGCTTTCGACAGGCCAGCGATGTACTGTGATTCTTCCTTTAGTTTTAGAACATAAAGATACTGTTTTAATTGTTGATCAACCAGAAGATCATATTGACAATGCTTTTATAGTGGAAACCTTAATATCTGCAATTGTTCGAAGGTCAGGTAAAGGTCAAGTTATTGTTACTACCCATAATGCTAACGTTCCAGTGTTAGGGAATGCCGCGGAGGTTATACATCTAAACTCCGATGGAACGAGAGGATATATTGTATCTGAAGGTGCATTGGACAATCCTAAAATAATTGAAGCTATATCTACAGTCATGGAAGGTGGTAGAGATGCATTTAGAAGAAGAGCTTCATTTTATGAACAGTAATTACGAAGAAGCTTTAGCTGCCTTATCATCACCAACGGCGATAGATCGTTTTAATGCTGCTAGGTATTTTATTAAAAATATTGACAGTAGGGCTACTGATCAGCTCATGATACAGAGAAGAATCGAAAGAGTCAGACACGTAAGAATGGCTTTGGACAAAGCTTTGAGTAATATCAATAAATTAGAAACAAATCAGTTATTAACTATAGACATTCAAGTTGATGAAGCAACTGATGTAGAGAGAAAAAGGTATTTAAAAGCGGAAGCGATCGATGAGTTCTCAGGAATTCTTTTACATGAATTAGCCCCAAAACTTGGCATTCTTGAAGCTACTTTAAATACAGAGTTTCACTCTTTTGATTCAAGTCAGTCTAAAAAGTGTATCAGCAACTTAATGCAAGTTTTCAATGCAATTGAACAACTTAGAATTTCTGCTAGTGCACCTGATAGCAAGGAAATTGATTTAGCACAATTGATAAAAAATATTTTAACAGAGGAGGTTCAGGGAACTATAAGAGTCAACTTAGAAGGTAGTCAACCCTATATCATAAAGACAGATCCTGCTCTGCTAAGTCTTGCTGTTTCTAATGGAATTAGGAATAGCAGTGAATCAATTAATGCCCTAACTAACATGAGTGATGATAAAAGTATCACGGTATCTTGGGGGGGGAGTGATCAAGAGTTCTGGGTATCTATCATCGATGAAGGAATTGGGGTTCGAGGCAATCCCAATGAAGCATTCAATATTGGGAACACAAATAAAACAGGCCATACAGGATTTGGAATGGGCATTATGAGGCAAGCGATAGATAGCTTAGGTGGAACTGTAGAGCTATCTAATATTGAGTCAGGTGGTGCGAAACTAATTTTAAGATGGGGAAATTTTAATGTCTAATCATAACTTTAAAGTCTTAGTAGTGGAGGATGAAGTTAATATTTCTGACTATATAACAAGTGTTTTTACGGCAATAGATGATCGAGTTGAAGTTACTATTGCAGGAAGTCGAGATCAAGCTTTTGATATTTTAAATGATTCGAACCAATTTTTTGATTTTATTACTCTGGATCTCAAAATCCCAGTTGACACTGATAGCTTTGAAAAATCACCGCAACATGGTTTAGCAGTTTTAGGTCGCTGTACGGTTATGGCGAAAGGTACCCCTCTGCTCATTTTTACAGGCACAAGTACTGTAGATATGATAACTGATTTTTTAGCCTCTTCTCATAATTTAGATGTTTGGTATGAAGGCCGATCGCGACCAACTATCGACCATCTACCTAAAACAAAGATGAATGAATTTAGAGAAAAAGTAACTGGCATTGTTAACGCTGTATTAAATCTGTCTGACATCGAGTTAAATTATTCTTCTGATTCATTGCCAGTCGAACATGACAGATTAATCCGCATTTTCACTAAAAGTCAGGGAGGGACGTCTGCTGTAGTTAATAAAGTGGGAGGAGGTCTGTCTGCTGCAAAAGTATATTCGGTACATGTGAAGAATGAGAATGGCAAAACAGTTCATATAGCTATTTCAAAATGTGGGCCGATGGCGGATATTGATAAAGACGCATTAAATTATGATAGTAAGATAAATCGGTTGAGGCCTGAAATTACCCCAAGAAAACTTCAACATATAAAGTTCGCTGCCAAATTAAATTCGGGCGTTTTTTATGGTCTTGCGACAGACTATAATCGTTCTTTCTTCAAGTCTGTTGAAGAAGATGTAATTACCATAGAAATTAGAAAGTTTATATTTTCTATGATGGATAAATGGCATGACACTTCTTTACAAAAGCGAGTTTCAATAAAAACTATTAGGCAAAACTTAGTTGATGATGAAACAAGTGAGCTTTTGAAAGAACAGTATGGACTTGATTGGGCAAACAAATTTGAGGACAACAAAGTTCAAGCAAATATTGGCTGCTTTCATAGGGACTTACATGGTGAGAATATTCTTATCGATACAGCTAGCAACCGCGCAACTTTGATTGATTACGGTGATGTTTCAGAAGGCCCAATCACTATAGATCCAATAACACTAGAGTGTAGCTTCTTATTTCACCCTGACACAATTAAATATGACTGGCCTACTAAAGCGGATATTGAAAATTGGGAAAATATAGACAAATATATTGAAGATTGCCCAATCGCTGAAAATATTCGCTTCTGTAGAGAATGGGCTAGTAGCATAGGAGCAGGTTCCCGAGAACTTGCTGCATGTTTATACTCATATTCTTTAAGGCAACTAAAATACAAAGACACTAACAAAGAAATTGCTTTAAATTTGTTGCAAGCTTCCAAAAGAATTTATGATCAATCTTAAATGTTCTTTGTAAAAGCAATAAGCCCCTTACCCTATTTAAGGTTCTAATAGATATTTCACATAGCAAAAAAATTAATAGGTGACTGATGGCACAGTCATTTCCCTATCTTAAAGTAAGTTAAACGTACACCATATACATAGTGTGTACGTTTAACTTATTTCATAAAAACCTTGTCATCAAAGTGATTTCACTTACTCGATTGGATATATATATTACTATATTTTTATAAAAAACCAAACTGTTTGTATGTTTTTTGATCAAAACCCTAAGATAGCTGGGAGATTCAATAAATTTAAAACGTTACTCTATTAATCATAGTCAGTAAGCAACTGGCTATGAAAACTAAACCCTCAGTGGAGTAACAACTATGAAAATTTTCATGAATAATGGTAGTCAAGGCGCAGGCTTTCCGAGCACAACAGACAATCCATCAGGTGGTGGTCGCGATAATAATCCACCCAAGGGCAAATAAATCACTTTTAGTTACTTTTTAGTTTTTTTATGCTCAAGCCATACGTTCATTACGTGTGGCTTGTTTTTTTAGGTAGTCTGGCCATTCAATACGATCATTTTTTATATTTTCACTGACCTTTGATTCGTAGTGACCTGTTATGGATTCCCATAAATTATGATAATCATCATAGAAGATATAGCTATCGCTATCAGACTTCTCATACAAGGTTTGAAAAAAAGCATAGACCAACCAGATTAATCCAACAAAGTTATGGTCAAATCCTTCTAAAGCCTCAATATCAGCGTTTTTTACATACTTGACCATATTATTTCGGCGGAGATTAAGGACTTTACGAGACTCATCATCATCTGTTCTATCCTCAATACCTAACAGCCAATATAAATCTATTAAAGTAATCCATTTACCTTCACTTGTCCGACGAATATAGTATTCACGCTTTCCTTCTGGGTCATTAATGGCAGGCCATTTAATCTCTCCACTTATACCTCTTGTAGTTTTGGGCATCTCCTCATGCTGCTGAAAATATAGCCAAGTTTGCGACCATTGTAAGAAAGTACGAGACGTACGAGTAAATAGGCTACCTTTTTTACCTAACGAAATAAACTTATCCGCTTCTGAATCATACTGTAATTTATTTGGATTTGGCTTTTTTTGAAACAGATGTCCTAGACTGATAGGATTGATTAATGATGAACATTCGTGATGATGAAAGTAAGCGTCAAGATGCGCCACAAAGCTCAGCAGTAAATGCATATAAAAACTCTCTGCAGTCATCTCTACATTAAGCTCATCACTCTCATAACTAAATTCACAGTGTAAATAGTCTTTGAACCGTTTTATAGCCGACTGAGACAGCTCTTGACTGGCGCAAGCATCAATAACCTCTGTATGTTCATACAACTTGCTATCAGACACTACACCCATAATTCGTAGTAGCGCCTGATAAGGATGTGCTGACATTTCTCCTTTTTGAATATCTTGCGCATTAATACATGTATCGAACGACGCAAATATTGAATCATTCAATACTTTGGCTATTTGAAACGGTTGTCTACGATGGTCTCTAGATAAACCTGCGGTTAATATTTTTAATAGCTTGTTAGGGTCAGCCCCCATCTGTGTGATGAAATAACTTGGTAGCATATTAAAAATATAGCGCTGCTTTTCATCTTCAGTATCGCAAAGCTTAATGTTTTTATCTGTCATGCTGTGTACCTCTTACTCTCTGTATAGCCCACCTATGCATGATCACCCAACTTCGTATCAAGCATCAATCTAATAAACTTCTTAAATTGATTAGGATTAGACAGAAGATGCATGGTCATGTCTTCAAACGCATCTTTGGCTTCAAACATAGCGTCTTCGGCGGCATCAGGATAACCACCAAGCATAATCTGATCGGTACTGTTATTACTGAATTGCTTGACCACAATTTCATTTTCCGTGACCTTATCCCAAATAGTATTCATAAAATTAACTTTGTCTTTATCAGTAAAGTCCTCGCCCGCAAATACCTCGTTCAATCGATTAATGACTTTCGACAGCAGCTCTTCTTTTATATCCTTAGGAGTTGCTGTACCAGCGCCGCCGCCAGCTTCTAATTCACCACTACCCTCTTGTAGCTTTAGGTCTTGCTGGTATAGCTTTGAGACGCGGTAATGACTCATGACGATATTACTTAGATCAACGTCATCTTCATTATCCACACTTTCGCGCAGTAGCGGCTGTAGGTTACGCGCGTATAGGCTCAGCTTCTCCAGCTCTTTAGAGTCATAGTCCACGATTTGTGACATAAACTCATATTGACGGGTAAAGGTACCCAAATCCTTTTTAAAGATTTCCAGCGCATCTTGATCGGCCTTAAAGCCTTTGTAGTCATTCTCGGCATTGGTCATTAGCACCACATCGCCCGTGGCTTTGGTGCGCTCAAGCATCACCTTGGCATGCTGGGCTTGTTCACGTGCCAGCTTATAGCGCTTCTGCCAACGCTCGACCGCTGGCTTACAGATGTTACTAATGGCAGCGTTAGACTTACTCTTACTATAAAAAGCTTCAACAAACTGCTCGACCTCATGCCATAAGAAGATACCGCTGGCACGCAATTTCTCATAAAGGTCAAACACCTGATCGGGGTCAGACACATCTGCTAAGGTAGCGGTCTCATAGTACGGCTGGAAGGCCTCAAGGATGTCTTCAGGATCATTAAAGAAGTCGAGCACAAAGGTGCCGCTTTCAGCCTTACCCTTATAGGTACGATTCAGCCGTGAGAGGGTCTGTACGCAGTCCACGCCCGTCAGCTTCTTATCCACGTACATGGCGCATAGTTTGGGCTGGTCAAAGCCTGTCTGGAACTTATTGGCCACTAGCATCACTTGATAGTCATCACTATCAAAAGCTTTACGCATATCACGGCCTTTGAGACCGATATTCATATTATGCTCAGTGAACTTCTCGCCAAGTAGCGCGCCGCTATCAGGGTCATTATCGTTAAAGGTGACTTCCCCTGAGAAGGCGACCATGGCATTGATGCCGCGGTAACTGTAATCACTAATATATTTATCAAAAGCCAGCTTATAGCGTACCGCTTCTTTACGCGACCCTGTCACCACCATGGCCTTGGCTTGCCCGCCGAGTAAGCCTTTTATATTGTCGTTAAAGTGCTCAATGATGATCTTAACTTTCTGCGCGATATTGTGCTCATGCAGTCGCACCCAGTTATTGAGCTTAATCTTGGCGCGGCGGGCATCGACTTCATCATCTTCGGCGGCCAGCTTCTGCTTAAGCTGATAGACCACCTTATAGTTGGTGTAGTTTTTTAGCACGTCTAAGATAAAACCCTCTTCAATCGCTTGGCGCATTGAATACACATGATAAGCGGCGGGCAAGTTATCGCTAGCAGCTGGCAAGTCAGGGTTAGGCAAGCGTCCAAACAGCTCGATGGTTTTTGGTTTAGGCGTGGCGGTAAAGGCGTAATAGCTCAGATTCGGACTGCTACGGCGCGCAGCAAGCGTGGCATCTAAGATATCTTCACTAGATAGCGGCGCGTCATCATCTGCATTACTTTCTATATCACCTGAGACCAACACTTCTTTAAGCTGGCGAGCCGTAGAGCCTGTTTGTGAAGAATGCGCTTCATCGGCAATGATGGCATAACGGCGTGACTTTAGGACGCTTGAATCTTCAATCGCTTTGAGTACAAACGGGAAGGTTTGAATGGTGACGATAATAATCGGCTGCGATTTTACCAGCGCGGCGGCAAGCTGTTCAGACTTTGAGCCATCACCCTCTTTTCGATTAATTTTACCGACCACGCCATCAGCATGTTCAAACTGATAGATAGTATCTTGTAGCTGGTCATCAAGCACGGTACGGTCAGTAATAACGATAACTGAATGAAACTGTTTATCGCCGTCGCTGTTGTATAACGTGGATAGCTGATGCGCCGTCCATGCGATAGAGTTAGACTTGCCCGAGCCAGCACTATGCTGAATGAGGTACTTTTGACCCGCGCCCTCATCAATGGCCGCATTGACCAATTTGGTCACCACATCCCACTGATGATAGCGCGGAAACATCATGGTTTCTTTTTTAGACTTACGCCCAATCGCGTCTTCTTCTTCCTCTATCTGCAAGTGCATAAAGTGGCCGAGAATCGCCAATAGGTTCTCTGGGGTGAGTACTTCATTCCATAGGTAATCGGTGGCATAGCGGCTGCTATCCGCTGGCACGTCATTACCCGCACCGCCATCACTAGTGCCTTTGTTAAAGGGCAAGAAGTAAGTACTGTCACCTGCCAGCCTTGTGGTCATATAAACTTCATATTGACTGACGGCAAAGTGCACCAATGCGCCGCGCTTAAACGTCAGCAGCGGCTCGGGTTTTTTAGTATCAGGGTCTTTTGGCAGGCGGGTCTTCTTGTACTGAGTAATAGCGTTATTAACCGACTGCTTAAACTCGGACTTTAGCTCCATCGTCGTCACGGGTAAGCCATTGACGAATAACACTACATCAATACGGTTACGCTTAGCAACCTTGTCATTAGCATCAGTGCTGTCTTTTAGGCTGGTATGCGGGCTATAAACCACCTCAGGAACAACACGGCAGATATTGGCCTTATAGCGTGCCATGATTTCAGGATTGAGACTGTGCTCAGGCTTAAACTGGCACAAGCTAAAACGCGCGTTACGAATCTTTAAACCATGACGCAATACACCAAGCGTGCCGTAACTACGCGACGCTTGATCGGTAGAGTGCTCATCAGCCTTATTAAGTTGCTTAACCAATGCGGCGATAAAATGACGCTCACTATCAATAGGGAAAGTGCGGCAGAACTTCTCCCACTCTTGCGGCTGCGTGCCCTGCACAAAGTCCAGCACGTCTTGCTCATATAGCGCCGTCTCTGCCTGATAGCCGCTAGGATTGCCCAGCTGCCAGCCATGTGCCTGCATCTGGTCGATGATATCGGCTTGAAAGACAGTTTCGTAAGTAACATTGTGCGCGTTAGTCATTTTAGGTTCTCTAGAATTATTATTTCAGTTCAACTACGTGATTCAGAATGTGAAATACCATAGAGTTTTTTAGAATCGATATCAGGAAATAATTGCCGTGCTTTCACATACCATATCGTTTCAAAGGTCGATACGGCTTCTTTAAACCTCTCACAACTTTCAATCGAGTACAGTGTCGTAAAATCATTTTGTAATCTTGGTTTAGAAATAAACTTGTCTGACAATTGCTCTATATCATCTAACTCTCTAGATTCAGAATGACTAATACTTTTTGAATGAACAACAAGATTTCGGAAATCCACCATAGTATCGATACTGTCTAGAAGCTTTTCAAGAATCTCTTTATTTTCTTCACTTTCTAACTCATTTTCGTAAACATTCAACCGTCTTAAAAACCAACGAACTTTCTCTTTTAAATTAGATGATTCTCTAAATTTTCTATAATCACTAGAAAATAAAACTTTACCATAGGTGTTTAGTCTAGACTCTAGCGCTAGGCAGTAGAAAAGCATTGCTGGTATAGTTTTCTTAAAGGTATGACCAAGTTTTTCATTCTTTGCTTCTTCAAAAAGGGTATGAGCTATTGAAATTAGAAAAATGTCATTATTTAAGTAGCTTTCGACAACGGCCATACTATTTCCTATATTAGAGTTTTTTATAGATGTAAAAGACATAAAAAACTTATCTTACTCTACTTAATTATTAGTCGAAGGCGCAACCCAACCCCTCACATCAATCTTACCCGTAACGGCGGCAGATATTAGAGCCGTACGACGTTCTTGCATAAGTTGGATAGCTTGTTCTGCATTATCTATTAAGTCATTAAACTTACTTTTCATTTTTTCAATGTGTTCAACAATCCCTTGCTGCTCGCTTATAGGCGGTAAGCCAAACTGGAAATTATTAAGAAACTCTGACGGTACTCTTCTTAATCCACCTGCACCTGTCATAGCTCCTGCACCAAGCTGCATAAACACACTTTCTTGCAAGCGGTAAAGTAGAAATTGATTTAATCCTTCTGCCTCAGTACGTAAGACATATATCTCTGAAGAACCGAAGCCAATACCATTAACCAAATTAGCTGCAATAGCCATATTTTGGTTTTCAAAGCATGGGGTTACTTTAGCAATTAGTACGTCACCATCTTCAAAATAGGTATAACCCTGATATACGTCTTTAATTTGTCGTGTTTCATCAAGTATAAGGGTATCAAGCTTTAATTTTTCCATTGGAATAAAACTACACCTCTCTTCCAACCTTGATAAAATCCCAGATTTACTTGGTGTTAGCTCAGCGACATATTTTATTCTTGTGATATTCCAATGCTCAGGCACTTCCCCTAACCACTCAACACCCGAATCTTTCATCAGCGCATCAGGATTCAAGCCTTTGGTCACCGCATGACTAATCACGGCTTGGCGCTTTTCTTTTAGTAGTGTGATGAGTGTTTGCTGTTTATCAATAAGGGTGTCAATTTGTGCGGTTTCGTAGTCGAGAAACTTTAATATATTTTCTTGCTCATCCATCGGCGCTAAAGGAATATAGGCTCCTTTAATATCATCCCAGCCTATAGCAGCTCTATGCGCTAATATCCCATTTCCAAAAGTTGCTAAATGCTTTTGAAAAGCTGAGTTTTCGAATACTCTTAGACCATATCTATTGAGCAAAACATCTTTCTTTGCTTCAAGAACTATATAAACAGAACTACACACTCCGTCATACGGAGACATTCCATAGGAACCTATTGAGTAATTCATACTATTAATAACTAACTGGCCTTTACGCACTATCTTACATTTAGAAAGATCTTCAGGCTTTTTATTTCCAACATCACCTTTATCTTCATAACGTATCACACCAATATTAGCCATTAATGAAAGATAATTCTGTATCTTTGCATTTTCATTTTTTTCGACAATATGCTCAACAATAGAGCGACAAGGAACAAGCTTCCAGTGGCTTGGAAACTCCTCAATCCAATTTACGTCTGTCTTGGTATAACTCGCATATTTAGGTAAAGTCTGCATTACGAATGCACCTCACCCAACAACTGCATAATCTCACGACTGACCGCATCCAAGTCCGCATCGATATCGACTAGCGCGCGCGGCGGCTCATACACATAGAAGTGACGGTTAAACGGTATCTCAAAGCCCACAATGCCAATCTCTTCATCGATGGCATCTGTCTTATCGGCATTTATCCACGCATCAGGCACATGTGGCTGCACTTCACGGGCAAAGTAACTCTCAATCAGCTCAGTCGTCGTCACCTCAGGATTGAGCGGTACGTTTTCATAATCACGTAGATCGCTGTCTGTTTGGAACTCAACTATTTTGGCTGGCTTGTCTGAATTAGTCGGCTGATAGCTAAACGCACCATAGAGTGGACTTTCAACCTTGAGCGCTTTTTTGATGACAGGTTCTGCTTCAGGGTTTTTCCACGTGATGGCATCCATCAGCTGCTTTTTCTCTTTGGTATCAAGATTCACATCAGCGTCTTTTAACGCTTGTTTGAACACTTTTTCAAACTCGTTGAAGTCATCGAATTGGTTTTCACCAATAGCCGCTTGCAGAGCTTTGGCTTTATTCATGATCTCAAGCTGATCTCGCCATACTTTAGAGTCAAGCACGTCTTTGATTTGCTTTTCTTTTAGCTCGGAGAAGTCAGCCTTAATCATGGCACGTGCCTCTAACGTGACCGCTGATAAATCACCATAGCTGTCAGTCGTCCACTCACTACCAAATGCCTCGTACAGCGCTGGCATGACTATATCAAACGGTTTAGAGGCATAGCGCAAGGTTTCGATGGCATCATCAGATAACTGAGCAGACAGACGTAGCGGGCGCTCAATCGTGATGCGACGATAGCCAAACTCATGAGTGGCAAATATCTTACTGGCAAAGGTCTTGGCAGGCTCAGTTTTTGGGTTGGCAGACTGGCGACCACGGTTAGACTTCACTTCCTCTGGCTTATCTAGCACACGCGCATCAACCACTTCAAAGTCACCAAAGCTGCGGGTAATGGTCTTGATGTCGTCATCATTCATCTCATTACGCTTAGAGCCAAGTGATTTACGCATCTTGCTGTATAGGTTGCTTCCGTCAATCAATTGCACTTTGCCGCGACGCTCAGGGGCTTTCTTATTGCTTAATATCCAGATGTAGGTCGCAATGCCCGTGTTATAAAACATATCATTTGGCAAGGCGATGATGGCCTCTAACAAGTCGGCCTCAAGGATATAACGGCGAATCTCACTTTCCCCGCTGCCCGCGCCGCCTGTAAATAATGGTGAACCATTTAAGATGATACCGATACGGCTGCCTTGGTTGCTGTTTTGAGTGCTGCTGTTCTCTGCATCTTTGGCATTATCAGTAATCGGGCGCATCTTGCTAATCAGATGCATCAAGAACAATAGCGAGCCATCAGACACGCGCGGCAAGCCCGCCCCAAAACGACCATCAAAGCCTTTTTGCTCGTGCTCATCTTTGATCTCACCTGATATCTTTTTCCAGTCCACCCCAAACGGCGGGTTCGATAGCATGTAGTCAAACTTCTCAGCGACCAGCTGATCACTAGACAAGGTATTACCCAGCTTGATGTTATTCACCTCTTGCCCTTTAATCAGCATATCGGCTTTACAGATGGCATAAGACTCAGGGTTTAGCTCTTGCCCATAGGTACGCATCACCGCGTCAGGGTTTAGCTCTAGCACGTATTCCATACCCGAGGATAAGAAGCCGCCCGTACCTGCCGTCGGGTCATAAATGGTGCGAATGATACCGTCTTTGGTCAGCGCGTCATCATCTTCCATAAACACCAGTGAAGTGGTTAGGCGCACAATATCGCGCGGGGTAAAGTGTTCCCCTGCGGTCTCGTTCGAGCTCTCAGCAAAGCGGCGAATCAGCTCTTCAAACACAAAGCCCATTTCATGATTGGATATCGCCTCAGGGCTAAGATCCGTAGTGGCAAACATCCGCACTACTTTATATAGCAGGTTGGCATCAGCCAATTGACCGACAAACTCTTCAAATTTAAAGTGCTCAAATATCTCACGCGCGTCTTTTGAGAATGATTGCACATAGGTATTCAAGTTATCCTTGATATCGCTTTGACCCATCTTGCTAAGATCCATTGGCGAGGTATTATAAAAAGGTCGCTTGCTGGCACGTATCAAGAACTTCTCTTGCGCTTCCTCAGGCAGACCCATATCAGCGATACGCTGGTTTTCTGCAACGACAGCGGCTTTGGTCTCTTCTAACACACACTCTAGGCGGCGCAGTAGCGTGAATGGCAAGATGATGCGGCCGTATTGCGATTGTTTAAAGTCACCGCGTAATAGATCAGCGACAGACCAGATGAAAGCCGCTGTTTGAGAGAAGTTTTTGGTCATGAGTTCGTCTTATTGTTTGTTGGGCAAGGATATGAGTTGTAGATTGTCTATCAGAGATGAGGCAATACTCATCTTAGACAAAATACAACCATCATAAGGGTATTCGACATTACTCGGCAAGTGTGAATGTGAGATTTATCGGAATAGTAATATATTTAGTTATGCAATACTTTGACGGGCCAAAGCTTCCCGACAAATTAACCCCATGCAAACAAAATACAAGTTTATTTTAGTATCAGTAGATAGTGGGAAATACGATAAGGCTAAAATACTGGAAACTGACGATAATCAGGAAACTTTTCCTGTCAGTTTTAGAAACCTATAAAGTGGAAACAGCTATACGCACAAAGGCGTGAGGACGGAAACTTAACAGCGATAGGAAACTTATTTAGAGAAACAACGCACCAAGAAACCAAAAGTTAAGCACCAAAAAATACGTTTTCGTCTTTGGTTCCATAGTCGCAAATCTATATCTATACAGGTTTACATCGGAACCAAGCAAGCACCAACGCACCAAAAAACAGGAGAATTAGAAACGGTTGGAAGCAAAATAACACCACTTATAGGAAGAAAAGCAGTATCAACAAATTATAGTCACAGACGCGCTATAGCTGGCAAGTATCTTAAGACCCATCAGGCACGATGCAATAAAACGCATTATAAACGCATTATAAACGCATTATAAACGCATGCATAAACTGGCTAAATTTAAGTAATCACAATCACAATGCGCGTTATTTGCACGATAAACGCTCGGTTTACGCTTAGGATAAGCACGACTTTTGCATAAGAGTTTAATCAGTAAGTAACGAGATACGCGCAAGATTGAGCGCATCTACTTAGCATACCCACCAATTGAGGTTATCCTCTTTGTCTTTAATCCATAACTGGATTTATCTTTGAGCCGATATTTTACTAGGCATAGCAACAAAGTATAGTTTTGCATAGTTAGAATGCGAGCAAGGCGCAAAGAAAACGCAATACATATGCACGATATTTGCGCCTATTTTGCAAGGCTTAAAAAGCTATTAATCAAGCGCGTGCAATCATCAGCAATTTAACCCCATGAAAGAAAGTTGCAAGTAGGAAATAGTATTCCTAAGTTGCTGGCACGTTCAATGTCTTGGATTAACCTTACGCCCCTATTGTGTTAAGCAACCCAATTATTTAATCAGCTTTATTTATTGAATTTATCTATAAATAAGCCCCAAGCAAAATCTACTGGGCACCGTACTGGGCACCAATATTAATAATGCTTGTAAAAAACCCTTATAAATCAAAATCTTGCACACAAAGAAAAGCCCCGAACCTAGGGCGATTGGTTCAGGGCTTTGACGCTTCATATTATTGTTATTATCTCTCTTCCATGTTGACTCATCCTGAGTCATAAACAGTAACATATAAGACAGCGGGCTGACCTGTTCTTTTATTGGTACCGTCTCAACACTGCATCCTTGCGTATCCTTGTGTTGATGGAGGTATTATAGGACAATCAATGTAGTACGAATAGAAGCTAAAGACCTTATTTGACGTAAGCATATGCTTACGTTACGACAGCACCGGTTACGCCTACCTGCAATATCGATTATTAAGCAAAATTGCGCTGCTCTTCTCTATGCTCATCTGATACTTTTTTGCCTTCTTTTTTGCCCTCTTCTATCTTATGGTCTGCTTCTTCAACATCCTCTGCTTCGGCAGTAGGTGCATTGCCCTCTTGGTTACTAGTCTCCTCTGGCTCGTATTGCAGAGTGGTCATTACAGGAAAATGATCCGACCCTATCGACGGCATACGCTTGATATCGACGACCGTAAAACAAGCACTGTGAAAGATATGGTCTAAAGCCCAGCGTAAAAACGGGTATTTGACATGAAAAGTATTGATAAAATGTCGACCAATACGAGGATCTAGTAGACCCGAGATACGCTGAAAACGTCGCGTTGTTTTTGACCATGCCACATCGTTGAGATCACCGGCCAATATCGCCGTTTGGTTATTTTCTTTAATGTGTTTGCCAACCATGAGTAACTCAGCATCACGCGTGGTTGATTTATCAGCTTCAGTTGGACTAGGCGGCATAGGATGTAAGCAATATAACCAAATCACCCGTCCGCCCTGCAGACGCAGCTGAGTATGAACAGAAGGTATGTCATCGATCATCAGATACTTAACCTCAGGATCTATCAGCTCAAGCTTAGAATACAGATGCATACCATATAGGTTGTCGAGTGGTACCTTAACCGTATAAGGATAATCAGATTCAATTTGGTGCAATGCTTTTTCCCACTTTTTATCACTCTCTAACGTGATTAAAATATCAGGCTGCTTTTGTCCAACCAAATCAACCAGTTTTTGCGTCTCATCATTAGGTGTCAGTACGTTTGATACCATAATTTTTAAGTGATGGACTTTTCCTTCTGGCTTATCTTTTGCTTTTTGGACTTCCTTTTTCCATAGCTTGGTATAAGGCAGGACCATTCTCAGCTGAAAGGCTAAAGTAATACTAAGTATAACGAACAGCACCCATTGACCCAGCTCCCACTCTGAAAAAAACACGATCATCCCCAGCCAAGCAATAATACCAAGCACCATGATCTGAATACGTGGAAACTCAACACCGCGCACCCACCAGTTATCAAGCGGTATCCAGCCCCAGATCGTAACAAATGCGATGAATCCTGCTAGCCACTGTAGGCCATAATATAATAGTGAGAGATCCATAGTATGTACTAACCATTTATTGAGAGGATGATAGAGTCAATGTTGTCAGATATCATTTGTTCAATGACAAAGCGTATTGTAATCGTAGCCCTAATTTGACCGAACTGGCGTTAGGTAATGATACTAGAAGCTTACTTTATCATCTCATAAGATTTTCGCCTACAAGTGAGTCGTAATTATAGGACAACTGTCATAAAAACTTACAATGTCAGACCCTTTAGTATAATAAGGATATGTAAATGCACTAACATTCGGAGCGTTACTCTGTGATACTAGAAACGAATAGATGTTTCAGTAATTCTGAATAGTGATAACCTAAAGTTATGGTAAGCATATTTAATAGTGTATAGAAAATGACCAAATAATAGCCAAAACGCCTTGCTTTTTTGTGCCATTCACGGCATTGTTATCGGTTGATGACGCAACAAATAATTGTAAATAGGATTGAATTTCATGAGTAATTTAACAGTAGGCTTGGTAGGCTGGCGCGGTATGGTAGGGTCAGTATTGATACAACGTATGCAAGAAGAGAATGACTTCAACGGTATCACGCCTGTGTTTTTTTCGACCAGCAATGCGGGTGGCGATGCACCAAAATTTGATGGTATTGAGACCGGTCAATTAAAAGATGCTCATGATATTGACGCACTCGCTGCTTGTGACGTGGTTATTACCTGTCAAGGTGGTGACTATACCTCAAAAGTTCATCAACCACTGCGTGATAGCGGTTGGAGTGGCTACTGGATTGATGCGGCAAGTACCCTACGTATGAAAGATAAGAGCATCATCATTCTTGATCCCGTCAATCGCAGTGTCATTGACGATGCCCTAACTAGTGGCAAAAAAGACTTTATCGGTGGTAACTGTACCGTATCATTGATGCTGATGGCCATCGGTGAGCTGTTTAATAAAGGCTGGGTTGAATGGGTCAGCGCAATGACGTATCAAGCCGCTAGTGGCTCTGGTGCCAATAACATGCGCGAGCTGATTTCAGGCATGGGTGTCTTGCATGACGCTGTGCAAGATGAGCTGGCCAATCCTGCAAGCGCCATTCTTGATATTGATAAAAAAATTGCTCAAACCCAGCGCTCTAAAGACTTTCCTACGCAGTACTTTGGTGTGCCACTTGCAGGTAGCTTGATCCCTTATATCGATGTTCAGTTAGAAAACAAGCAGTCCAAAGAAGAGTGGAAAGGCGGTGTTGAAACCAACAAGATTTTGGGCAATGATGACGCAAGCACCATTCCTATCGATGGTATGTGTGTACGTGTGGGCGCCATGCGCTGCCATGCACAGGGCCTAACGATCAAGCTTAAAAAAGACATTCCACTAGAAGAGATCGAAGCGGCGCTCAAGAACAGTGGCAACGAATGGTTGGACTTAGTCGAAGATGACAAAGAAGCGACTATGAATCGCTTAACGCCAGTGGCAGTAACTGGGACACTAACTGTTGCGCTAGGTCGCCTACGCAAGCTGAATATGGGCCCTGAATATTTAGGCGCATTTACTGTTGGTGATCAACTACTGTGGGGCGCAGCAGAGCCATTACGCCGTATGCTTAACATCATTCGTGAGCAAAACAGCTAAACCAATTAGCTAAAAAATCAGACATAAAAAAGACAGCAATGGCTGTCTTTTTTGATTAATGATCGAGATAATAGGGAAAAATAGTAATATTCATTTGGAACCCAGTAGAACAACTACTTTTGCTCATAAGCGATCATGACTTCATTGCGGCGCAAGAACGGTAGTGTCCATGGTTCATCATAGCGTGCCAACTCAGGATCACCGGTAGGCGTTAGATTTTTGCTTTGCATCCAATCCTGTAGCTCTTGTGTCTTTTTATCTACTTTTTCGCTTCCAGTAAATCCTGAAAATTTAATCACACCGTACGTTTGTGCAGGTACTTCTACAATTTCAACGTCTGGGTTGTTTGGCTTAGGCAATGTTTGCATCGTATATTTGCTAGGCATCGTAAATTGTACGCGCCATTTCCCGTCATCTTGTTGCATACTGACTGGTGCGGTCATCGCTATTTTTTGTGAGTCGCTACCCCCATCATTGTTATTAGGCTGCATGGTGACGGGTGCTGTCATGCTGATCTTACTACTGCCACCTGTTGGTGCGGTATTGTTACCAAAAATATAGTCTGCGAGTACTTTGAACCCTGCACGACTTGCCGCGCGCTGGTCACCGCTCACCCACGTCTGTGCTACGAGCTGTTCATCATAGCGACGTAGTTCAAAATCGCCTGTTTGTGCCAATAACGTGTACTCAGGCTCTTCTACATCAGCCGCCATCCCCCCTTTCGATATCAACAATAATCCGCCTGCTAATAATAAATACCCTGTCTTTTTCATATTATTTTCCTAGTTTTTTAAAGTATGGTTTCTTAAATTTTAATTTTTTAACATATAGCCTAATGACGCTAAATGCCTCACCAGTATGATTGATACTTTATCAATGACGACTCGTACTGTCTGTGTCTTTTGAGGTATGGTCTGTGTTTTTTGGTTATGACAAAGTGACCATAGCCAATGTTATTGAGTACCGCGTCCACCGTATATGGATAGCACTCAATATCTATGTCCAAAAAATTAACCAACAATGCTATAATTAGCGCCATTTTCATAGCTTACATAGCGGTTATCATATGCAATTTGTCTTACATAAAACGGCCAGCGGTGACACGCGTGCACGCCGTGGTACGGTTCATCTCAATCATGGCGATGTGCAAACGCCTGCTTTTATGCCTGTTGGTACTTATGGTACGGTCAAAGGTATGCTGCCACGTGACATCGAAGCCATCGGTGCTGATATTATTCTAGGCAATACTTTTCATCTTTGGCTACGTCCGGGTACTGAGGTGATTGATAAATTTGGTGGTTTGCATAAGTTCATGCATTGGGACAAACCTATCTTGACCGATTCTGGCGGTTTTCAGGTATTTAGCTTGGGCGCCATGCGTAAGATTACCGAAGAAGGCGTCAATTTTAAATCGCCTATCGACGGTGCCAAGGTGTTCCTCTCTCCAGAAAAATCGATGCAGATCCAGTACAGCTTGAATTCAGATATCGTCATGCAGTTCGATGAATGTACGCCTTACCCAGCGACTCACGAAGCAGCAAAAAAATCTCTGGAGTTATCATTACGTTGGGGACAGCGCTGTATTGATGAGCACAACAGGCTGGGCAGTACCAATGCCTTGTTTGGTATCGTACAGGGTAGTATGTATCCTGATCTACGTCAGCAATCCCTTGAGGGTCTGCTAGAGATTGGCTTTGATGGTTATGCTATTGGCGGTCTATCCGTTGGTGAACCCAAAGAAGAGATGATCGATGTCCTAGACTACCTCCCTGATGATATGCCAGCAGACAAACCGCGCTATCTTATGGGTGTTGGTAAGCCTGAGGATCTGGTTGAAGGCGTACGCCGCGGCGTAGATATGTTTGACTGCGTTATGCCTACTCGTAACGCGCGTAATGGTCATTACTTTGTGACGGGCGATGCAGACAATGCTGGTGTGGTACGTATCCGTAATAGCCAGTATCGCAATGACGAAGGTCCATTAGATCCAGAGTGCGATTGCTATACTTGTCAGAACTTTAGCCGTGCTTATTTGTATCATCTGAACAAGTGCAAAGAGATGCTAGGAGCTCAATTGGCAACTATTCATAACTTGCGCTACTATCAGCGTTTGATGCAAGGGATTAGAGATGCCATTGAACAAGATCAGTTCGATGAGTTTGTTAATGAGTTCTATAGTAAACGTGGACAAACCGTGCCTGAGCTGAACTTACGTTAGTCTGTTGCAAGCATTACTGATAGCTTTGATTGTTGATAGCTTCATCGTTAAACATAGAAAAAGGGCTTAAGAATTATCTTAAGCCCTTTTTGCTGTGCGCTATTTTAACATTAGATGATTTAGTAATGCTAAATCACTATTAATATTAGCCCATTAGCGACGTTACAAATACCACCACAACAGCGATTGGGGCAATGAATTTTGCAACGATCTGCCAAAGCTGCCATGTGCCATTAGATAAACCAAGCTCTTGCTGGATAGCACGTTGATCCATCTTCCAACCAACGAATAAAATAGCAGCAAGACCAGTCAGAGGTAATAGGAACTTACTGGTAAGCTTATCAAGTGCATCAAAGATACCATTACCCATGATAGTAAAGTCCGACCATAGGTTGAACGATAGCAATGCAGCAATACCTAATAGCCAGATTACCGTACTTGCAACGATAGTCGATACAGTACGACTCATCGAGGTACGCTCTTCTAATAACTCAACGGTTGGCTCAAGTAGTGAGATAGATGAAGTGATAGCAGCAAAGGTGATAAGCAAGAAGAACAATGCACCAATAATAGTACCTGCACTCATGCTACCAAAAGCAATCGGTAGACTAACAAAGATAAGACCAGGACCTGCAGCAGGGTCTAAACCATTACTAAAGATAATTGGGAAGATGGCTAGACCAGCAGCCAACGCAATAACGGTATCTAAAATAACAACCGTACGTGCTGTTTTTAGTAAGTTCACTTCACGGCCTAAGTACGAACCATAAGCAACCATGATACCCATACCAATCGATAGTGTGAAGAACGCATGACCTAGTGCTGCCAGCATAACGTCAGCTGTCAGTTTGCTAAGGTCTGGCGTGAATAGATAAGCCACTGCCTCACCAAAACCACCATTCATCACGTTATAACCAACGATAACGAACAAGATAACACCCAACAATGGCATTAAGATCTTAGCTGTTTTTTCGATACCACTTGTGACGCCAATACCAACGATGACCGCGGTTAAGATCATAAATACGGTATGCCAAATCGTCAATGTACCCGCTGATGCGAGCATAGCATCGAAGGTTGCAGCGACAGAATCGCTGTCTTGACCCACAAAGCTACCTGTTGAGATTTTTGTAATATAGTTAAGTGCCCAGCCACCAATGACACTATAAAACGATAGAATCAAAAAGCCACCCAAGATACCAGTAGCACCAACGATGCTCCAGCTACGTGACTTGCCTTCACTAGCAGCGACATCTGCAAAAGTGTTGACTGGGTTTTTTTGTCCACGGCGACCAACTAGCCACTCAGCAACCAGTATAGGAAAACCAACCAGAGCGATACAGAATAAATAAGCAATAACGAAAGCTGAACCACCACTTTCACCTACCATGTATGGAAACTTCCAAATATTTCCTAGACCTACTGCTGAGCCTACTGCTGCCAGTACAAAGCCAAAACTCGAGCTCCACTGTGCATGTTCTTGTTTGTTGATAGCCATTTTTTCCGTCCTCGTGCTCAAATTAACGTCACTGATAATCATCCTTGATCACCACAAATAGCCAGTACCACTACCGAACTATTCAGTAAACACTTCGATGTGAAGCGCCCAGTAACATTAAGAAAGAATTGTTTACAATATCGTAAACGCTCAGTTTCTGCTAAGCGACTAAAAAAGTCAAGTATTCATAAATATAAAAAGCCATAACAATTGGTTATGGCTTTTGGCGCTATTATCTTTTATTAATAACCTTTTGGCAAATTAAAAAATATAAAATGGCATCATAGGTTAGTAGTCATAATACCCTTTTAGCGCACCACACCGCGGCGACTGTTTTGTAGTGAATCGATAAGGAGCTGTATTTTTGGCTCTTGAGGCAGTAGCTCATTGTTAAGCGTTTCGAGCGCTTGTACCGTCGTCAAACCTGACCTAAAAATCACACGGTACGCTTGACGGAGTGCGTTAATAGTCTCTTTCGACCAGCCTTTACGGCGCATTCCCTCAACATTCATACCATGGGTTTTGGCTGGATTGCCAGACACCATAGTAAAGGCAGCCACATCTTTTAGAATCAAGCTGGCCCCGCCCACTAAACTATAATCATCTACCGTGCAAAACTGGTGGATACCTGAGTTACCACCTATAATTGTGTGATTACCGATGGACACATGACCTGCTACTCCGACGTTATTTGCCAGTACATTATGATCACCAATCACGCAGTCATGCGCCACATGAGTATTGACCATCAGTAGATTGTGGCACCCTATTTTAGTCAGCCCGCCATCCTGAGCAGTCCCGCGATGTAAGCTGCACGCTTCGCGAATGGTATTATGATCGCCAATCTCAAGCCAAGTGCGCTCTCCTGCATATTTCAGATCTTGTGGATCTTCACCAACACTTGCAAACTGATAAAACTGATTGTGCGCACCGATACGTGTTAGCCGAGTCACTACTACGTGGCGATGCAGTACCGTATGTGCGCCGATGGACACCTCATCACCAACGATACAATAAGGACCAATAATGGCAGTCTCATCAATCTGCGCAGATGGGGAGATGAGTGCTGTGGGATGAATCTGACTCATAGTGTGAACCCTTGTATCATTTAATACGAGTAAATAGTAAGCCAAATACAACCCATCTAGCCTCATTAATGATGCTAATACTAGGCTGTATTGTTAAATATACCTGCTAATTATAATTGTAATGGTCGGTTTGATATCACTTTTTATGCACTTTTATTGAATACGCACTTTTTCGCTTATGCATCTTTGATTTTTTGCTGCTCTTGGCGTGCAATCATAATTTGCGCACTGGCAGCAAGCTCATCTTCAACATGTACTGTACAATCAAACTTATAAATACCATGACGTTGCATGACTGTTTTTGCACGAATGATGAGTTGATCACCTGGAATGACACGACGCTTAAAGCGCACTTTGTCTACGCCTGCAAACAGGTAAAGATAACCATCTTCTGCGGTCAAACCAGCACTAATAAACCCAAGCACGCCTGAAACCTGTGCCATTGACTCTACCATCAGTACCCCTGGCATGATCGGCTCATCAGGAAAGTGACCATTAAAAAACTCTTCATTGATCGTCACGTTCTTGATACCCGTGATGCACTCACCAGGTGTACAAGCGACAATTCTATCTACCAACATAAAAGGATAACGATGTGGCAAATAATGCTTAATCGTCTGGTACGTTAGTGGCAGCTTGAGACCTTGTTCAGCCAAGCTTTTGATATCTTCATCAGTTGGGATATCTATGTTGTTGCTGCTCATAATGCCGCTTCCTTGCTGTATTTTGAATATTGATTGATTGTGTAGATTAATTGCGACCAAGCTGACGAAAGCGTACTGCTGCACGTCGCCAGTTAGCAGTTGGCATCGCAGCGGTGCCAGAAGAATATGAACCAGCAGTTTTTATGGATTTGGTGACCATCGTCATACCAGACAATACGACATCGTCTGTAATTTCGATGTGGCCTGTAATACCAACAGCACCGCCAATAATGCAGCGCTTGCCAATGGTAGTACTACCTGCAATACCCGTATGGGCGGCAATAGCTGTACCATCGCCGATACGCACATTATGAGCAACCTGTACTAGGTTATCAATAATAACATGGTTGCCAATGATCGTATCGTCAATAGCGCCGCGATCGATACAAGTCTGGCTACCAATACGCACGTGATTACCAATGACCACACGGCCTAATTGAGCAATACGCTCCCAACCCGAGGTACTAGGATCTGAGGTAGGTGCAAACCCAAAGCCTTCAGCACCTACGCTCACCCCTGTATGTAGTCTAACGTGGCTGCCAATAACGCAATCATGGCCGATAACGACTTGTGGCTTGATGACACAATCCGTACCGATCTTAGTATGTGCTTCGACGACCACATGAGACTCTAGCGAGCTACGTGACCCTACCTGTACATGCTCACCAATCACACAAAAAGGACCGATAGTAACCTCATCGCCAATAATGGCACTATCAGCAATGACAGCACTGGGATGAATTCCTTTGGACGATAGCTTACGAGCAAACAGCTGACTGGCGCTGGCATAAGCCAAGTATGGATTTGATACTACCAATGCTACGGCTGATGCAGGCACTTGATCCCGATACGAGTCTGTAACTAGAACGGCACCTGCTTGGCTAGTAGACAAGCTAGAGATGTAGTTAGGGTCTGCTAGAAAACTGAGCTGTTGCTCACTAGCAGTGGTTAGACTGCCAACGCTGACAAATGGTCGACATAACTGATCAGCATCCAGATCAGCCTTATTGATAATAGGCTGCCGCTGCTCGATCCGAGTGATAAGTTGCTCAATCGTTATCATAATGACTATTAATAGAATATAGGTGTATATAAAACGGTCGTCAAAACACATTGTTATTTTGACGACCTACTGGAAACTAATGACATTCTAACCTATTCAAATAAACATAAGCGCGGTTAGATAGATTTTATTAGTAATCTAGAATGTATTACCGATCTGGAACTGAACTTTTTCAGTCTCATCACCTTCTTTGTCATTGAAAGGCACCGCGTAACTGAGTGAGATTGGACCAATTGGCGTATACCACGTCACACCGGCACCAGCACTAAAGCGGAATTCATTGTCTTGCGTTAATAGAGGTACATCTGAATCATTAAAGGTTCTGTCTTCTTTATCAGAGGTATCAAAGACCTGACCACCTTCAGCAAATAGCACTGGACGTACTTGATCTGCCCAATCGCCTTTGAATGGCATCGGTAAAATCAGCTCGCTACCAAAAGTAACTAATGCATTACCACCAACCTCTTCTGCTAAAAAGGTTTGGTTATCTGGATCATTAATAGCATCAAAATAAACTTGTGACTTAGGCCCTAATGTCGACGACTCATAACCACGTACTGAGCCATAACCACCCGCGTAGAAGTTTTCGTAAAAAGGCAAATCGTTACCATAGCCAAGCTTGGTGTAACCACGTGCGACTACATCTTTATATAGCGGATAATATACGTTGCCGCTATACACAAGTTTTTGATAATTTGCGTCGCCCAAACCGATAGTGGCATCGACACTATGGCTCATACCTTTAGTTGGAAATACTGGACGATCTAGCGTACTGTAGTCCCAACCAAGTAATAAGTTATAGGTTTGATAGTCATTTCTGAATGTCGAAACGCCATCATCGTCTTCGTCAAATGTTTGTGTACCACCATCATCAAGAATTTCTTGAGCATTTGAGATACCTAGGAAGCGACCGCCACGTACTTTTGTGTTGTCAACATTGAGACCTGCACTAACACGCTTGGTTTCATCAACAGGATAGCTATAATTTAGCGTTGCACCATATGAGTCTGTCACATAGTTACTGACGTTGTCATCATCATACTTGGTCTTACGATAGTAGGCACTAACACCCTGCGAGACGCCATTTTCTGTAAAATACGGATCGGTATAGCCCAAGCTATAAGAGTCACGTGTCTCTGAGCGAGAAAGTGCCGCTTTGACGCGGTTACCTGTACCCATAAAGTTATTTTGGGTCAAATCTAACTGGAAGGTCACACCGCCACTCTGAGAGTAACCCGCTGCAATCGTTGAGCTACCAGAAGGCTGCTCTTCTACCGTGTAGCTAACATCTACCTGATCTGGCTGATTAGGCACTGGCTTTACATCGACATTGACCGCTTTAAAAAAACCTGTACGCATAAGGCGTGTGCGTGACAATTGGATCTTTTCGCTAGACGCAAGCGCCCCTTCTAGCTGGCGCATTTCACGGCGCAGCACTTCGTCTTGTGTTTTTAGATTGCCTGTAAAGTTAATACGGCGAACATAAATAGGACGTGCAGGATCAATATAGTAGTCTACATCAACCATTTTGGTATCGTCATTAATACGTGGTACTGGTCTGACTTGGGCTAGATAATACCCTTCGTTACCATAGCGTCTTTTGAGCGCGGCAGTAGTGGCATCTAATTTGGCTTGTGAGTACTTTTCATTAGGTGCAAAAGTAACCAGCTCATTCAATTCATTGTTATCAAAAGTAGGTTTGCCTAAGAAATTGGTTTCACCAAACTGGTATTGTTCACCTTCAGTCAGACTGACTTCAATAAACACACTCTGCTTGTCTTCACTGATATTTAGTACCGCATTATCTACTGCAAAACGTACATAACCATCATTCTGGTACAGCGCCTTTAAATTCTCTAAACTGGCGGCCAGTTTTTCTTGTGCATATCGGTCAGACTTTGAGAGCAAACGTGTCCATGACGATTCTTTTACCGCAAAGACGTCTTTAATTTCTTCATCGCTAAAGTGTTTGTTACCGATCACATTGATATCGACCACTTTGGCAGGCTTGCCTTCGATAAAGCGCACATCAAGTTTGACGCGATTGCCATCGAGTACCGTCTGATCTACTTCGATATTGCTGTTGTAATATCCTTGACTGATATACTGCTGTTGTAACTCATTAGCTACGCCTTGTAGCGTTGACTGCTTTAGTACATCACCAACTGACAAACCAGCATTGCCAAGGCCTTGCTCAAGACCTTCTTTTGGAATGAGTTTGTTGCCCTCAAAGTTTACCTCAGCAATGGTTGGACGCTCAACCACGTCGAACCTTAGATTGCCGCCTTCGACACGGCTCTGGATATCAGCAAAATTTTCGGTCGCATATAGTGCCTTGATACTGGCAGCCAAGCTACTGTCATTTACCGTATCTCCTACCGTAATAGGTAGGACCGGATAGAGGCTATCAGGGGTTAGGCGTTGCAAACCATTGAAACCGATGTCAGTGACTACAAATTCTGCAGCCTGTACTGGCATACTCATCATTGCTACAACTAACGGCAACCCAGCCGCGCTCATAAATAAAGGCGTACGCATAAACACTATCCGTCAATAAAAAACTTGCTAAAGTTAAGTTAAAAAGTATATGTTATCTAGCCCGTTTTGCATGAAGTTGCAACTCCATACATGGCTGACTCAGAACACTTTATATAAAATGCATCACAAAATAAACTAAAAATTACGATTAGTACAGAGGCTGCGACACAAAATATCTTGCGTATCATAGCAACAATCAGTAGATAAGAGTCACTAAACCATTAGTATATCGTGGTTTATCAAATATATTACGAATTAATCGATTAAAACAGCCTACTGATGTCATTACCAATTGCTAACACCATGAAACCTGCCAGTAAGAGTAAGCCGATGTTTAACCCAACCATTTGCACCCCTTCAGAGAGTGGTTTACCACGAATTAGCTCAATAAAATGATAAACAATATGACCACCATCCAATACTGGAATGGGTAAAAGATTCAATACCGCCAGACTTAAACTAATGAGTGCGGCAGTCGATAGTACCATCTGCCAACTGATATCGAAGCTTTGTTTGGCAACTTTGGCAATGGTAATCGGACCTGATAGGTTATCTAGACCAATCATTCCTGAGAGCATTTTGCCCATAGAGTCTACCGTCATCACAGCGAGCTGTTCAGTCTTCTCGAACGACTTGACCAAAGACTCACCAGGGCCATAGACCACGGTGGTTTTGTAAGCATCAGGGATCACGATCTCAGTTTGGTCTACCATAGCACCAATTTGTCCATAGTCGTTGCCCATGTTGTCCTTTTTCCCTTGCGGCATGATCTGTAGCTGAATAGTCTTATCATCACGCAACACAGTGAACTCAAGTAATACCTCAGGATTATCACGAATGATACGCGTGGCGCTGATCCAGTCTTTGATTGCTTCGTTATTGATGGCTGTAATACGATCGCCTACTTGTAGACCTTGACGACTGGCGGCGCCATCAGGAGCCAAACCGCCAACAATCGGCGCAATCTGTGGCTGCCACGGCAACATCCCAAAGCTGGTCAACGCATCTTTACCCTGTGCTTCACCCTGCATAAATTGGGTGACGGGAGCTTGATAGGTTTGGGTCGACTGATTGGCTTGGGTATCCGACTGTAGGGTGATGCTCACATTGTCCGTCTCACCCATACGCCCTGCAAGACGATAGTTGATACCTTCCCACGTCTGTACATCGTGTCCGTCAATCGCAACAATCTTATCACCGACAGGTAACTGAGCCATTGCCGCAGGCGTATCTGGCAGTACCTGCCCAATCTTAGTAGCCAATTGCTCAGATGGTGTCATGAAGAGCACCCAAAAAAGTCCAATGGCAATGATAAAATTCATGATGGGACCGGCAGCAACAATCGCAATTTTTTTGAGTGGATGCTGATGATTAAATGCCAAATGCTGCTCATCTTTTGCGACATTGCCTTCACGCTCATCAAGCATTTTGACATAACCGCCCAGTGGTAAGGCCGAGATACGATAGTCGATACCGCTTTTTTTACTGGTCCAACCAAACAGTTTAGGACCAAAACCGATAGAGTATGTTAATACTTTGACACCGCACATCCGTGCCACAATATAGTGCCCCCACTCGTGCAAAGCGATGAGTGGACCTAAGACAAATATTGCTGCAAGAAGCGTTAGTAAAAACGTCATGATCTTTTCTCAGTAGGGTTCTTAGCATCTTTTATTAACATTGACATATTTTATCAGTACTGCCATCGCAACCATCGTTTGGCTCAACTGCACTTGGAGTAATTATGCCAGTTTTGCCACAAGCTTGTCCGTCAAGTGACGTGCTATCTTATCAATGGCCAATATATCTTCGATATCAGCAGCGGCATCTAAGGGTGGCAACTGTATATCATTCAAAGCTTGCTCATTAATATCTGCAATATCAGTCAAGCGTATTTGACCATTCAAAAATGCGGCGACTGCAATTTCATTTGCTGCATTTAAGACAATAGTCGCCTGTGTACCAGTTTGCATGGCTTGACGCGCCAAACGTAGACAGGCAAATTTTTGTAGATCAGGCTCAATAAATTCTAAACCACTGAGTGCAAACAAATCTAAAGGCTGCGAGCCACTATCAATACGATTCGGGTAGCTGAGTGCATGAGCGATTGGCGTTTTCATGTCTGGACTGCCCAGTTGCGCTAAAAAACTGCCATCACTATATTCTACCATTGAGTGAATGATACTTTGTGGGTGAATCACCACATTTATCTTGTCTTCAGGCAAGTCAAACAGATGACAGGCCTCTATCAACTCAAGTCCTTTGTTCATCATCGTGGCCGAGTCGACAGATATTTTTTGCCCCATTGACCAGTTAGGATGTTTGACCGCTTGGGCCACACTTGCTTGCTGCATCTGCTCAAATGATTGTTGCAAGAATGGGCCGCCAGAGGCAGTCAGCCATAGCTTACGGACACCATGGTCTGGCTCATGAATTTGGGTGTTGTCTTGTTGAATAGCAGGCGGTAAACATTGAAAAATAGCATTGTGCTCAGAGTCGAGTGGCAGCAACGTGGCTTTATGCGTTTTGACTGCATTGATCATGACTTGCCCTGCCATCACTAGGGCCTCTTTGTTAGCAAGCAAAATACGCTTGCCTGCACGCGCTGCGGCTAAAGTAGACGGCAGCCCTGCTGCACCTACGATGGCGGCAACAACAGTATCAGTTTGCGGATCAGTGGCGATATCTACTAGCCCTTCTTCTCCGCCTACGACATCACTATCGATTCCTGCTGCTTTGAGCCGTTTAGCAAAATCGTCTACCGCTGCCATTGGCACACTAACGCGCTTTGGCAAGAACTGCTGACACAGTGCAAACAGCTTGTCTAAACGGTAGTAGCCTGATAATGCGTAGACTTCGTAGAGATGTGGCTGCACAGCCAAAATTGCTAACGTACTATCGCCAATCGAGCCTGTCGCGCCTAATACGGCGATGCGTTGGGTCATAACCATTGATGCCTATGATATTTAGAAAGTAAAAGAAGAATAAACAAGATATGAAAAACTATAAAATGATGTAATCGTAAATAAGGCTGTCTATGGGATGCTCGCCAAGACAGTCACTTAGCTTGAGTATCATACTCACACAACCAGCTAAGCGACCCTGTCATTTTATACCACTATTAAACCCAGCTGCTGTATCAGCCAAAAACCAAGGGCAAATATAGGCGTGGCAGATAACAATGAATCAATGCGATCTAATATACCGCCATGACCTGGCAAAATAGTTCCAGAGTCTTTGACATCAGCACGACGTTTGAGCATTGATTCAAACAAATCGCCAAGTACAGAGGCAAGAATAGTGATTGCAGATAGTGCGGCAAAAGCAATTAGCGCAAGTCCTGTCAGCTGTAGCTGGAACACACTGATCGCAACCACTACCAGTAAACCGGTAACCAAGCCACCAGCTAAGCCCTCCATACTTTTATTGGGTGAGACATTGGGTGCCATCTTTCGGCGACCAAGCTTACGGCCAACGAAGTAAGCACCACTGTCAGCGCACCATACCAATAAGAACACGTAAAGGAGCCACCATGCTGATAGCTGCCACAGATAAAACATCGCTGTGATTGACGCTGTCAAAATGACCACACCCATCAATGCTAGTTGTTTACCATACCATTTGGTCTGCGTGGGGAATACTTTGACCCAAGATAACGCCATCAGCCATATGACTAGTGAAGCAATCCACCAGAAGAGCCAAGTTACCTTGAACATAAGCGACAATACAGTGATGACGAATACCAATAACACAAATACAATCGGCTGACGCCATTTCGGCATTAGTTTTGCCCACTCGTGAGCCGCAATAACCACGCCAACCGCTAGCAGCGGCGCAAATAAAACAGGTGTTTGGCTCGCAAACATTGCAATACCAACGATAATAACGAGAACAATTGCCGTCTTAATTCGTTGCCACATACTTATCGAGCCTTATAATGATGATGAAAATACAGCCAAGAGATGTATTGTAGTTGCTAGTCGATTATCGCCCAATAACAGCAGTGACACTAATTAAAGCGGTTTATCATTTCACAAGCAAGCGATATTGACCACTTATAGTGTACTCATTGAATTTGTACAATAACGCGTGCTTCAGTGGCTTTGCTGCTCTGTCACAACCTGCTCGCTAGTTTTGCCAAAGCGGCGTTGACGCTGTGCAAACTCGGCAAGCATCGAAGCAAGTTCTTGTGGGACAAAATCTGGCCATAAAGTTGGCGTAAAAAACAACTCGGCGTAGGCCGCTTGCCACAACAAGAAATTAGATATCCGGTAGTCACCGCCTGTACGCACCAGCATATCTACTGCTGGTACGTCGGCCAGTTGTACCTGCTCACCAAGCCTCTCAGCGTTGATATCTTCAGGATTGAGATCACCTGACTGCACCTGATGTGCCAGTTTTTTTGCAGCGTGGGCAATATCCCACTGTCCACCATAACTGATGGCAATCACTAACGTCATGGCCTCAAAGTTCGCGGTCTTTTGCTCAGCATCTAGCATTAATGCTTGCAGCTCTTCACTAAGCTGACTGCGATCACCAATGAAACGCAAACGAATGCGGTATTTATGCATACGCGGCATTTGCTCATTGATGGTCGATGCCAATAGTTGCATCAATAGTGCGACCTCACTAGGTGGACGTTGCCAATTTTCACTAGAAAACGCAAATACGGTCAGCACTTCGATACCAACATCGACACAATACTCAACCAAAGGATCTAGCGCATTTTTACCAGCGATATGACCTTGGCCCTTACCCAATTTATTGGCTTTACCGTAGCGATTATTGCCATCCATAATGATAGCGATATGATGAGGAAGAACAGTAGGTGCAATAGCGGCTGGAGAGGACATAGGCAAACTTGCTTATTATTAAGGTGAAACAATGATAACGTGTGCAGCAGCGATTAAAAAGCGTCATGTAAATAATTCACAAACTTATCGTCATTGAGAGATAAAATCCCTTAATAGATTGTAAACTAAACCATCTAATCTATAGTCTGCCATGTTGTGGGCAAACACTACAAAGTTATGGATAGATCAATAAATGCATATCGATATATCCAAGAATAAACAGCCAATAGTTATCACGTATTGGCTGTCACATTATAAATAGTCGATTGAATTGAGCATTGCTATAAATAGCAAGTGTATCAATATCAGACTTCCATCAGGTCGCTTTCTTTTTTGCTTAAGCGACTATCGATAGTTTCGATATATTTGTCAGTGATTTTTTGAATATCATCATTGGCGCGGCGCTCGTCATCTTCTGAGATTTCTTTTTCTTTTGCCAAATCTTTGATGTCATTCATCATATCACGGCGGATATTACGGATAGATACACGGCTGCTCTCCGCTTCTCCGCGTGCAAGTTTTTGCATGTCGCGGCGAGTGTCTTCTGTCAATGCTGGCATTGGCACACGAATCACATCAGCAGTCATTGGGTTTAGACCCAAGTCCGCTTCACGAATAGCCTTATCTACTGCTTGAACCATGGTACGGTCAAACGGCTGAACCAATAAGGTACGTGAGTCTTCAACGTTTACGCTTGCAACTTGGTTTAGCGGTGTATCAGAACCGTAGTAGCTGACCATGACACCTGACAACATGCCTGGATGGGCACGTCCAGTACGGACTTTACTAAAAGTGCTCTCAAGCGCTTCTAGTGTTTTTTGCATGCGTGATTCGCCGTCTTGCTTAATCTCTTTAATCATTATGTGTCCTTATTTATCGCTATCGACAAATTTTTTATTTACTATTAGGGTGTTAATTATGAGCTGCTTGCTAAACTCTGCGTTCAGTGCCACATCAATTAATGAAAAACGCGTGTCCCTTCGTTTTCGCCCATGATGACGTTCAACAGGGCATTGGGTTTGGTCATGTCAAAGACTTGTAGCGGTACATTATGCTCACGGCACAACGCAATAGCCGTCAAATCCATCACGCCAAGTTTTTGCTCTAGCACTTCATCAAAAGTGAGACCATCGTATTTTTTGGCATCAGCGTGTAGACTTGGGTCTTTGTCATAAACCCCATCAACCTTAGTTGCTTTTAGGATCAAGCCCGCTTCGATCTCGATACCGCGCAGACATGCTGCTGTATCAGTCGTAAAGAATGGATTGCCCGTCCCTGCAACGAAGATACAAACTTCACCATTTTTGAGATAACGAATCGCATTACGACTGCTATAACTTTCGGTAACCTCACCAATTGGCAATGCTGACATCAGGCGCGTTTTGATATTACGACGCTCAAGGGCATCACGCATCGCCAGACCATTCATTACCGTCGCTAGCATACCCATCTGATCACCAGTGACACGGCCAACCAAGCCTTCTTTTTGTAACTGTGCACCGCGATATAAGTTACCACCGCCGACCACGATACCGACCTGAACCCCTAATCCGCGCAAGTGAGCGATAGACAGGCTCATTTTATCAAGCACTTCGGTATCAATACCCATGTCTTTGCTACCAGCCAAGGCTTCGCCAGAGAGTTTTAGCAAGATACGAGCGTAACGCGGGTTTTTGTCAGACATGAGGTCACCTTATTATCATGAAATTATAAAGAAAATTATGGGTAAAACACAAATCAAGTTTGGTCGCAACGCTGCACTTAAAGACAAGCGTATTAAACAGGCTAAATTGCGCTAATTGTAGCAAAAACTGCCCGCCATTGGGCAATTTTCACTCGTATATCTTGTCAAATGCCTAACCTTGATAACTGGCAAATAGATCGTACTCACTAGCATCATCAATCGTCACAGTCAGGAACTGCCCAACTTTGACTTGATCGTTGATCTCATCGACATAGACGTGACCGTCGATCTCAGGGGCATCCGCATAACTGCGGCAGATAGCAATATTCTCATCACTATCAATCTCATCGACCAATACCATTAAGGTTTTACCTACTTTTTCTTGCAGTTTTTGTGCTGAGATATCTTGTTGCAACGCCATCAAGCGCTCGTAGCGAGACTGCTTAATATCTTCAGGCACATGATCTGGCAAATCATTGGCAACAGCGCCTTCTACTTCTGAATACGTAAAGGCACCTACGCGATCTAGGCGAGCCTCTACTAACCAATCAAGCAAGCACTGAAAGTCTTCTTCGGTCTCACCCGGGAAACCGACCACGAAGGTCGAACGAATCACAATATCAGGACAGATATCACGCCATGCTTTGATACGCGCTAAGGTGTTTTCGCTGTGCGCAGGACGTTTCATCGCTTTTAGGATACGATGGCTGGCGTGCTGAAACGGAATATCCAGATAAGGCAACAGTTTCTTCTCGCCCATCAATTCCACAACTTTATCTACGTGTGGATATGGATAGACATAATGCAAGCGCACCCAAATCCCTAGATCATTCAATGCTTGGCACATGTCATAAAATTTAGACTTGAGCGGCATGCCATTCCAAAAACTGGTCTTATACTTTAGATCAAGGCCATAGGCTGAAGTATCTTGCGAGATGATAAGCAGCTCTTTCACGCCCGCCTTTTTGAGCGCCATGGCTTCATTCATAACATTGTCAATCGGACGCGATGCCAAATCACCACGTAGACTTGGAATAATACAGAACGTACAGCGATGATTACAGCCTTCTGATATCTTTAGATACGCATAATGACTTGGGGTGAGTTTGATACCCGCCTCATCAATCAGATCTATTTTTGGATCATAGTTGGCATCCAAGCTACGGTTTGGCTTTGGCACGTGCTGTGCAACTGCCGTAATTACTTCGTCATAGGCATGTGCGCCCGTCACTGCGAGTACAGCAGGGTGCATCTCACGGATTTTATCCGCCTCTTTACCCAGACAGCCCGTGACAATCACCTTGCCGTTCTTGCTAATGGCCTCGCCGATCGCGTCAAGTGACTCTTGAACCGCTGACTCAATAAAGCCGCAGGTATTAACCACGACCAAATCAGCACCATCGTAGTCGCTGGCAACTTGATAGCCATCACGGCTCAGCTCAGTGATGATACGCTCACTATCTACTAAGGCTTTTGGGCACCCTAGTGACACAAACCCAATCTTTGGTGCAGCGCTGACTGGCATCGTAGCCGTGGCATTCGCTGTCGAGGCTGAAGTGGCATGGCTACTTTGGACAATGCTGCGGTTTTGATTGTGGTTGGCTTTATGATGATAAGGTTGGCTAGTATTAGCTTGGCTGCTATCTGTCTGGCTCTGCTCTTTTGCCACAGCTGGCTTGGCAGGATTAAAGACGGTGGCAGTATCTTTTACGGCTGACGTAGGGATTGTCGTTGTCGTATTCACTGACTCGGTAGAAGTTTTGGACATGGCTGACCTTGCTAGAGATAAATTGGCTGAGCGCATTGTACGTTTTTTTTGCAAAAATCACCAGTTTTGCCGCTCTATAGTCTTGATTTGTGGTTAAATATTCAATCAAACATCCTATTTTTTGGGTAACATCCATGACCGCTGATTTTATCACTACCAAAACCACACCTGATTTAGCATTTGTATCACAGCATCTATTTACTGCTATTTTATGGGTTAATGACCAGTTATCGATTACACGTTTAAATGCACAAGCAGAGCAATTGCTGGCTATTAGCAGTGGAAGGTTAATCAATCAGTCTATCTTAACGCTATTGGCACCTGAAGAATTAAAACCCAAGGAAAGCGCCACTTTGGATAATAGCGACAGTAGTGAGAATGGGCATCTGGACGAGCCTATCTGCTCTTTAAGAGAGCGTTTTAGTCAAGCGCAAGATTACCAGCAACCGTTTATTGACCATGATCACCTCATCAAGACGCCATTAAATGGCAACCTACTACTCTCTGTTGACTATAGCGTGACGCCTGTGATCTATGAGCAGCAGTCATACTTCATCATTGAGATGTGGGGTAAAGATCGTCAAAGCCGTATATCAGAGGAGCAGCGACAGCAGCAACAATATGCCGTTGCCCGTCATATGCTGCGGTCAGTCGCTCACGAGATCAAAAACCCACTCGCAGGTATCCGCGGTGCCGCGCAATTATTGCAGCGACAATTTATCAAATTCAGTGATGTCACGACCACCAACAAGGATGCTACCGCTAGCAATACCTCATCGAGTATCAGCCCTGATACAAACAATGATTTGCAAAAAATGAATCAAAAACTGCGCAACTATACTGATATCATCATCTCAGAGACCGATCGCTTGACACATCTGATTGGGCAGTTGCTTGGCTCCAACCAACTACCAAACTGGCAGACACTGAATGTCCATGAACCCCTAGAGCATGTGCTGACTTTAGTCGTCAGCCAGTATCCAAAAATAGCTATACAGCGCGATTATGATTTGTCATTGCCTGAGTTATGCGCTGATAAAGATCAGTTGATTCAGGTATTTTTGAACATTATCAATAATGCTTGTGAATCTATGACTGAGTTTGAGCAAACGCTACAACAAAACAAACTCTCTGACGCTGAGGGCGCATCATCCGCTGACGTGCAAGCCAATATAAATTCTGATTATCAGCCAACTCTGCACATCCAGACTCGCGTTGCCTTTCAGCACACCATTATAGGACAGCAGCACAAGCAAGTATTGCAAATCACCATTACCGATAATGGTTCAGGCATTGATCCTGCACTCATTGGACAGATATTTTTCCCGATGGTGACTAGCCGTGCTGCAGGCACTGGTCTTGGGCTATCCATCGTGCAAGATATCATTAGCCACCACCATGGTATGATTGATGTGAGTTCTACAAAAGAAGCCAGTGACAATCAAACACGTTTTACGCTATATCTGCCCTTTACTCAGCCTATCGCTGAAACGTAGAACACATTATGCTCTAAAACTGCTAAATTATAAGACGCTCAATCCCAAACCAACAATAACAATTGCTCATTAGGCCCGATACATGACCGAATATAGTGATAACCACAAACCTAAAAGCGATGCCAGATCCCCAATAGTAACCGTTAATAATATCCCTAGCGACCACCCTGCTACGCTATGGTTGATCGATGATGATGCTGCACTGCGTATGGTTTTGGCAGATACGTTTGAAGATGCAGGACTGACGGTAATCAGTTTTACCCAAGCGCAAGCAGCATGGACTCGTCTCAACGATTCGTTAAAACAACCAGAATCAGACGCTCAGCTACCAGATGTCATATTAACTGATATTCGTATGCCCATGATGGATGGTCTGTCATTTAGCGACTGGGTACATCAGCACTTTCCTGATATGCCAATTGTCATCATGACAGCGCATTCAGACCTCACTTCTGCTATCAATAGCTATCAGACAGGTGCCTTTGAATACTTGCCCAAGCCCTTTGACTTAGATGATGCCGTGGCTACTATCTACAAAGCCATCAATTACCAGCCAAACATGGCCGCAGCTGACTATCCAAGCGAACCTGACAGTCAGCTCTCCACCACTGATACCTCTGAGAGTGATGTAAAACCTATAGCAACCAGCCCACCTACCAAAAACGCTAAAAATGACGCTGAAGTGATCCCTGATCCAAAAAACAATGGTAATCCTAGCGGTATAGTGGGTCAGTCACAGGCTATGCAAACGGTGTTTCGCGCCATTGGTCGATTGGCACAGTCGCCTATTTCTGTGTTGATCACAGGAGAGTCTGGCACAGGTAAAGAATTGGTCGCCAGTGCCCTGCACCAACACTCACCGCGTAAGCAGCAGCCTTTTATCGCACTTAACATGGCAGCGATACCTCATGATTTGATTGAATCTGAGTTATTTGGTCATGAAAAAGGCGCATTTACTGGTGCAACGACAACCCGGCAAGGTCGCTTTGAGCAGGCTGATGGTGGGACGTTGTTTTTGGATGAAATCGGTGACATGCCTTTTAGCACTCAAACGCGCTTGCTGCGTGTACTGGCTAATGGCGAGTTTTACCGCGTTGGTGGACAGCAGCCTATCCAAGTAGATGTACGTATCATTGCGGCTACTCACCAAAACTTAGAAGAGCTGGTCACCCAAAACCGATTTCGTGAAGACTTATTTTATCGACTCAATGTCATTCGTCTACCGCTACCACCACTGCGCAAACGTCCCGAAGATATTCCAGCATTAGCGGCTCACTTTATGCAGTCTGCCGCTGAGCAGATGAACACGGCCGCCAAGCATTTGCATCCTGCTGCCGTACAGATCATGCAAGCCTTTGACTGGCGAGGTAATGTCCGTCAACTTGAAAATGTCTGCTTATGGCTCACAGTAATGGCGACTGGTGATACCGTGACGGCGGCAGACTTGCCACCTGAGCTGCTCGAAAACATCCCAGCAGATGCAGAGCTGTACCAAGAGCATGGTCTATCACCGCAAGAAATAACTCAAACTCCTGCACTACAAAACAGCGACGCTGCCATAAATAATGCTCAAGACGCTCCAAGCATCGAAGCCAGTCACACTCTTACAAACCCAAGTTGGCAGCAAGTACTTGCTATTTGGGCCGAGCAATCTCTCAACACAGGCGAGACTGATATTTTACAAACCGCAACGCCTGAGTTCGAACGGGTCTTATTGACGGCAGCGCTCAATCATAGCGGCGGTAAAAAGATAGAGGCGGCAAGTTTGCTCGGCTGGGGGCGCAATACCCTAACCCGTAAATTACAGCAACTAGATATCTCTGCACCAAGAGTACCTTCCAAAGATTAATTGAGGGTTAAAGACGCTAAATTTAAATGCTATTAAAATCAGATATTTATAGAAATAACGAAAAATAATTGCGAAATAGTTAAAAATAAATGCAAATAGGGGTTGACCAAAAATTCAAACTCTATATAATAGCCAACCACTGAGACGCACTACCGAATCAGTTAACTGTCTAGATAGCGTTTGAATTTAATCGCTTTTGATGATAGAGTAACGGAAAATGGGGCTGTGGCGGAATTGGTAGACGCACCAGATTTAGGTTCTGGCGCCGCAAGGTGTGAGAGTTCGAGTCTCTCCAGCCCCACCATTTTCGGATAGTACATCTTAGACCAAATATCAAAACCTGCTTTTTAGCAGGTTTTTCTGTGTCTGTAATTTACTACTCACCATTACAATCTTTTAAAGCCTCCAATATAGCTTCCATGCTCTGATATCGTTTCTCTACTCGCTTCGCCAGCATCTTATCGACAATGCCTTGATAGTGAGCGCATGCTATTGGCAGCCTAATAATAGGTTGTTGGCAGTGCCTAATTGCCCAGTCTGTCATCGGTTGCTGACTTTTAGAATTTATACTAAATGGTCGCACGCTCGTCAGTATCTCAACCATCATGTTACCAAACGCGTAAATATCACTTTGTATGGTTGCCTTTTGCCCTTGCCAACGCTCAGGCGCTAAGTATGCTGGTGTGCCGCTAGCAGAATTTATTGCGTTTGCTTGATCACTTCTTTGGGCTAATGCAAAATCCGTCAGTAGTAAGTCAGCTGCTTTATGGTCGCTACCAGCATTATCCTTCGGGATGTTGCTAATATTGCTAAGCAAAAAATTACTGGGTTTAATATCATTATGCAGCCAACCAGCTGTGTGTAGACTGAGGATGAGCTGAGCGGACTGTACAAGCAAATGATGCTTTTGCTCGTCAGTTAGAAATGAGTGGCGCTGATGATTGAGCAGCTTGGCTAGGCTAGCATTTTCATAATACGGCATAACCAATACCGTTAATCGCTGAGGCTGCTCCAACGCTTGGATATCTATATCGTAATTGTCAAATACAGATGGTGTGATAGTAGTAAGTTGAATCTTCTGCGAAACACTTAGCGATTGTAATACGCTTATTTCATGATTCAGATCTGAGATATTTTGTGGCACATCTGAAGTGCTGGATATTTCCCATTTGATCATCACCCTGCCATACTGTAAATGTTGGGCGCGCGTGAGACCTTGATAGCAGTTTTGCTGCCTGCTCTGCCTGATATGTTGCGTGTCGCTCTCTTGAGTCTGCTCTGGGCTTCCCTCTCTGTATTGTTGACTAATACGCTGATGCACTATTTTACTATATGCTCGCTCTGACAATGCTTGGGTGATGACTGGCAATAGTTGCCTAGACTTCGCTTGCAAGGCTTGTTTAATAGGCGAATTACTGGCACTATTTTTCACAGTGTTGTTATCTATCATATTGCACCGCCCCAATCACGCCACCATCTTATTACCCAACCGCCACTTTACCACTAGAGTTATTATGTCACAGTCTACCCAATATGCCCTGCCCGCCTCCTTGTTAGAGTTGCTCAGTCAGTATCTGCAAGAGCACGTCACACCCACCATTGAGATTGACCCTGATCAACTGGCATATCGCTGGGTTGGTGGACGTACTGGTCACCTGCAGCCTTTATCGGTCAATCTATTTTTGAGTTTAGATGACTTGCAAGGTATCGATACGCAAAAATCAAAACTGGTACAGAACACGCGCCAATTTCTAAAAGGTTATCCCGCCAATCACGTTTTGATGACAGGCACACGCGGTGCCGGTAAATCTTCACTGATTCGCGCCTTGCTACAAGCGTATCATAGCGAAGGGTTGCGTATTATTGAGATTGCCCGTGATGACCTACAAGTACTGGATAAGATTCGCACTGCTATTAATGAGCTGCCAGCAGACTCGAACTGTCGCTACATCGTCTACTGTGATGACTTGGCGTTCAATGGTCAAGATGAAAGTTACCGCGCGCTAAAAAGCGTGCTGGATGGCGCGCTAGACTCTGAGCAAGACAAGCTACTGGTCTATGCCACCAGTAATCGCCGTCGTCTGCTCCCTCAGATGATGAAAGACAATCTTGATATTTATAATGGTCAGACCGACGAGGTTAACCCCTACGAGACTATTGATGAGACTGTGTCGTTGTCAGATCGGTTTGGCTTATCATTGACCTTTCATCCTATGGATCAACAGACTTATTTGCAAATTATTCAACATTACCTGAATTTAGAACAACGGAAAATCTCGGCACATACTGATCATGATGTGGAGGTGACTGCGGATGATGGCAGCTTGGCCAACAAGATAAGAATGGATGCTTTGCGCTGGGCCTCTGAACGTGGTGGGCGCTCAGGACGAGTGGCTTATCAATTTAGCCGTTACTGGAGCGGCAAGACGCAATTGGCGCTTGAGGACCACAAATAAGCAATAGCTGCTAATCCATACCCGTAACACCTTACCTATAAAGTCATGCCTATAAAGTTATGTCTATAAAGTTATGTCTATAAAGTTATGTCTATAAAGTCATAACTGATTGCTGCGTGCAGAACCCACATACTGTACGCGGTTATCTTGCTGGTCGTCTACCAAGGTGGCAGCACCATCGACCGTATATTGTGCAAAATCTGACGCTAACCATAGATTACCTTTATAGACACTTTGCGCATCTAAGCGGATATAGGCCATATTTGGTGTTTCGCTCTCTGGGTTATCAAAGCTTTGATAACGAGCGCTAAAATGGGTCAAAATCAGATTCTGCACACCTGTGTTTTGCGCGAAGGTACCCACTATATGCGCGCTACTATGCATGGGATCAAACTCTGGATTTCTGGCTTGAATAGCCATCAATACCTCATGCGTATAAGTGGCTTCGTGCACCAACAGATCTGTATCAGCAACAGCATCACTCAAGCATTCTGGCGTATCATTATCACCCGCCACCACTACTTTTGTACGCTGCATATCATTATAAACATAATCTGCTGAGCGCAATTGCTGACCATCCTCAGTGATAACATCGCAGCCTTGTTGTAATTTGCCCCATAGTGCACTTGCTGGAATACCATTCTCTTTGAGTTTATCAGTATTCAATAGTCGGCGACTGATGGTCTGAGCGATACCAAAACCATGGGACGGCACGCGATGCGATAGCGGGTAGACCTCTATCATAATCTGCTGCTGTCCATCTAACTCTAGCGTCACTTTACCTTTGTCACTCTCTTGTGAGAGTAAGTCTTCTATCGACACAAAATCGAGCGTAAATGGTAGGTATAGCTCAGTCGTTGAGACGATAGCCTCAAGTAAGGTAGCAATCGCATTGGGTGCAATGAGCGTTAGCGGATCACGGCGTCCTGACATCGCAGCACTCGCCAGCAATCCTGGTAGACCATAGCAGTGATCACCATGGACATGGGTGATACAGATAGCAGTCAATTGACGTAAAGACAGCTTGGTATGTAGCAGCTGCTGCTGTGTGCCTTCACCGCAATCAATGAGTAGCCAAGGACGTGATTTTTTATTTTGATTGCTACTATGCTGTGAGCGGCTCTGCTGCTTCGAACCAGAATTGTGAACATTCAAGCACTCGATTGCCAATGCAGTTACGTTACGCTGTTTGGTTGGCGCCCCGGCAGAGGTCCCCAAAAAGGTTAGCTTTAGCATAGATGGTGCCTTTTATTTGTCAGGGACATTTATTATGACCGCTGACATATCATGGTTCGTTGAGCCTCAATCATTTGCCCACCATTTGCGGTACACTCGTTGACCATGTTGGACTCATAAGACTTCCAACCACCATAAAAACTGGCAGCACATAGAATGACAACCAGTAGTTTTTGTGACCATGCCTTGATAGATACCTGCTGGCTGTCAATAGCTTGCCTATCTTGCATATTCTGTCCTGATGGCTGGTTGGAGTTAATGTTTTTGCTTAGATCTTTATGATTCGGTCTATTGGAATCTGTCATTGTTTTATCCTAAAAAAGGCTTTGCTTAAAAATAAACAAAACCTTTTATCTAAATATCTACTCGAGTAATAAGCCAAGTACTGAGCAGTGCTTATTGATAATACCAATTTGATAATACCAGCATTATCTAAAAATTAAGACGACCGCCTTTTTCTTCGGCGCGCTTAAAGGCATCTCGTTCTTCACAGCGTTGTAGCCACGTTAAGATATTGGCATATTTACTCTTATTGAGACCTGCGCCCGCGTTTGCGCCTACGACAGCAAGGTGCATCTGAATATCAGCAGCACTAAACTCACTACCTGCAAACCAATGATTTTTGCTCAAGTGCTGTTCCATCATGTTCAGCATTTTGTCCAAACCATTTCCGATCATGTTCTTTTCGACCTGACCTTGGATTTTTTTGCTAATCGGTTTGATCAGCATAGGCGACTGACTCACAACCTTTGTAAACACCAGACGCATAACCAACAACGGCATCAGCGAGGCTTCTGCAAAATGCAGCCAGAACGTATAGGCTTCCCACGCCGCTTCGTCACTATCGTCAGGCTTGAACTGTTTTTCTTTGTCGTAGTGCTTGATCAAATACTCAATAATGAATCCTGATTCAAGCAATACGCGATCGTCTACTTCTAGCATTGGCGCACTACCGATTGGGTGCACTTTTTTTAGACTATCAGGGGCGCGGTATGCTTTATTGCGCTCATAGCAAGTCAATTGATAATCGGCGTTTAGCTCTTCTAGTAGCCAAATGATACGAAACGAGCGTGAGTTTGCTAAATGATGAAGATGTAACATAAACCGTCCTAGTCATATATTGTTTTGGGTCAGTCCTGAGGTTTAAGAGGTACGTTCTTAGAGACAACCTTTTAGATACCGTCACTTAGAGACAGTTTCTCAAACATAATCTCTTAAACATAATTTCTTAAACATAGTGCAGCGCCCTTAATTAAGCGCAGCAGCATCTTCCTCGATAATAGCGTAATTTAATGCCCTTTGACACAGCAAGTTTGTAGAGTAATAGCAAAAAATCTTACCTACCAAGTCAGTTCTATTGGCTGCTATAGCGATACACTCATTAGCATTATGATAGATTTAGCGCTTCAATCTTGCGCGTCATCTTATCTATCTTTTGCTGGTATTTCTTAATTTGACGGAATCGATGCGCAATCAGCACGCCCTTGATACGGCGGTTTTTGAGACGACGACGCGGCGGAAAACTACCCACTTGTGGCTCATTGTAGCCATGTAAGCGATTGTCACGTTTGCGCGCCAGATAGCCAAGGGCACTATCCGCAATCATAATCAGCAATGCGATAAAAATCATGCTATACATCAGGATGGAGCCGCCCTCATGTAAATTACGGTCTAAAATTGCAATCGAGAATATAAATAGAAATACTGGCTCAAGGTAGCATAAAGTTCCAAACAGTGAGACCGGTAGCTTTTGACTCGCGACCATCGTCAATGACATTGCCGCAGTGCTAATAATGCCGAGTAAAGGCAACAGGTACCAAAGCTTATGGTTGGTGATTGCCACTTCAAAACCACCATTCATATACAGCGCGACCAATACCACTGGCAATAACAATACAAGATCAGAGATCAAACCAGTAATAGGTGGTACTGCCAGTTTACGGCGTAGCAGATAGTATGGTGGATAGCCCAAGCAAACAAATAAAGTCGCCCAAGAAATAGCCCCATATGCAAAGATATCGTAAGCGATACCGAGACCTGCACACACAATGGCAGCCCACTGAAGTAGACTCATGTCTTCGTTGTAAAAGAACCTGCCGACAACAATCATAATCATAGGATATAGGAAGTAACCCAAAGTGACCTCAAGTCCCAACCCATTGACTGGCGCCCACATAAATATCCAGATCTGCGCGCCCAAAATCGGTGTGGGTAATATAAACAACAACCACTCTTTTGCGTTCTTTAAAGTTTTTAGATAATCAAAAATGTGCTGCCATTGCTTTAGTACGCTGACCAGCAGCACCAGACTAAAAAACATCGTAAGCACACGCCACGAAGCGACTTGCGTACCTGATAAGGGTTGCAGAAGCAAACCAAATAAGAACAGCAAAGAGTATAAAAAGTTTGCAGCCACAGCAGTGATCGTACCCTGCGAGGTTTGGTTAGTAGTCAGCATCACAACAGCCTTTAGAGATTGGGGCACATCCTTGGCAATTTTTAAAAAAAACAAAAGCCTCAGACGAGAACGTCTGAGGCTTTTGCATATAAGGTCGTCGCGCAATCTAAGTTGAACGCTTTTGATGTGTTAGGCTTACATCATGGGGCGCATTATGTCAAAGTCAGAATAGATAAGCAATGCCAGTATGCATCTAGTAGATTAACTTCTACATTGAGTAAATTTAATGCAGATAAATGATTATTTTGCATCAAGTTTTTCGATTTTTTGCTGTATCTTACTCATCTTTTTTTGGTAGTGACGAATCTTACGAAAACGATGGGCTTTTAGTACGCCATCGATACGCTGATTGATAAAATGACGACGTGGCGGGAAGCCTCCTACCTGCGGCTCTCTATATCCATGAAGATGATCATCTCGGCGACGAGCCAGATACCCTGCCACACTATCAGCCATCATAACCACTAGTGCAAGCGTAATCATGCCGTACATAAAGAGCGAACCACCTTCTTCAAGGTTTTGGCTCAGAACCGTAATGGACAACACAAACAATAGCATCGGCTCTATATAGCTTAGTGCACCAAATAGTGACACTGGCAACTTACTACTCGCGACCATCGTCAGTGACATCGCCATCGCACTAAAAGCACCCAGCAGCGGCAGTAGATACCAAAACTTTATGTTCTGTGCTGCCACACTAAAACCACCGGTCATGTAGAGTACGATGAGCACCACGGGTGTCAATAATGCCAAATCAAACAGTAAGCCCGTGATGGGTGGTACAGAGAGGGTACGCCGAAGTAGATAATACGGCGGATAACCCAAACACACAAACAGCGTCACCCAAGACACCGAACCATATTGAAACACATCATAGCCAATACCTAACGCTGCAAATATCGCCGCCACACACTGCAAAGTACTCATGTGCTCATGGTAAAAAAACCGACCAAGCACGATCATCATCAATGGTAATAAAAAATAGCCTAGCGTTACATCCAAACCAAAGCCATTGACTGGCGCCCACATAAACAGCCATATCTGCCCGCCTAAGATTGGTGCAGGCAGTATAAATATCAGCCATTCTTTGGGCGTCTTTAGTGTTTTTATATACTCAAAGACATGCTGCCACTGTTTAGTCAAACTGAGCAATATCACCAAACTCAATAGCATCATGAGTACCCGCCATGACGCCACCTGTGTCCCTGACAAGGGCAACATGAATAGCCCAAACAAAAACATCATCGAGAACAAAAAGCTTGATGATACGGATGCAATCGTTCCCTGAAAAGTTTGATTGGTCGTGAGCATAACAACAGCCTTAAAAATAGAACCCTGTGTAAATTATTGAGAAAAATAAATCAAAAAACAAAAGCCTCCGACGAGAACGTCAGAGGCTTTTTTCTAGAACAATGATGTAAAACTAGACTGAAAAGCTAATTACTATAAGTATTATTTGTCATCATTTGGCGTATAATCATTTGCAATGTCGATAGCATCATTGGCATCGGTCATTGCGGTATTGTCAGTGGTCGCATCAATATCTATTTGCTCCTGACCTTCTACCTCAAATGTACCGTCTTCTCTCATGGCGTCGACTAACTCATCGTCGCTTTCTTCGTGCTCAACACGTGCCATAGCGACCAGCTTCTCATCTTTTGATAGACGGATAAGCGTGACACCCTGTGTATTACGACCAGAGCTGGCGACATGCTCAACTGGGGTACGTACGAGCGTTCCTTTATCAGAGATCAAAATAATATCATCGGTAGCGTCAACCTTGGTCGCTCGTACCAATGCGCCATTACGCTCGCTGGTCTTGATTGCAATCACACCGCCGCCACCACGGTTTTGTGTGTTGAACTCTTCGACAAAGGTACGTTTGCCAAAGCCATTTTCACAAGCAATCAGGATTTCACGTACGTCATCTTCGATAACGACCAGTGACTTTATAAATTCTTCAGCAGACAGACGCATACCGCGAACGCCTTTTGCTGTACGGCCCATCGCACGTGCATCATTTTCATCAAAACGAATTGCCTTGCCACTTGACGCAAACAACATCACTTCTTGGCTACCATTAGTAATACGCGCGCTAACCAATTTATCACCGTCTTCTAACCCGACTGCGATCAAGCCGTTCGATCTTATATTAGCAAATTGCTTGAGCTCTACCCGCTTGACGGTACCATTAGCCGTTGCAAAGAAAACAAATGGCGCTTCTGCTTCATTACTGTCTTCTGATAACTCATTATCTGTTGATGAATCGTCATCTTTTACAGGTGATTCTTCTACTATTTTTGGAATCGGTAGTATGGTCGTTACGGTCTCATCACTGTTTAGACCAATTAAGTTGACCAATGGACGACCACGAGCGCCGCGACTAGCGATCGGTACCTCAAAGCCTCGTAGACTAAAGACACGGCCACTATCAGTGAAACACAGTACTGTAGAATGCGTTGATGTCACGACTAAATGATCAATCACATCATCTTCTTTCATGGCTGTGGCAGACTTACCTTTACCGCCGCGTTTTTGTGCAACATAGTCATCGATTGGCTGAGTTTTGGCATAGCCAGTACGCGATACCGTCATAACGACAGTCTGCTCAGGGATAAGGTCTTCGCGACTAAAGTCCATACGCGAATCGATGATATCGGTACGGCGCTCATCACCGAAGTTATCACGAATCTCAATCATCTCATTAGAGATAATAGTCATTAGCTTATCAAAATCACCTAAAATAGACTCTAAGTGTGCAATCTCACGTAGCAAGTCTTGATATTCTTCGGTCAATTTATCTTGCTCAAGCCCAGTCAAGCGATGCAATTGCATGTCTAAAATCGCATTGACTTGTTCAAGTGACAAGCGATAACGCTCCTCGCCTTCAATTAAGCCAAATGGCGCTTTTGGATCTTCGCCTTCGATGAACTCAGGACGTACTGACTGGCTACCCGCAGCGGTAAGCATTGCAACGACGCTACCCGAACCCCACGTGTTATTTAATAAACTTTCACGTGCGAGGCCACGGTTTGCCGACGCTTTAATCGTTGCAATAATATCATCAATATTAGCTAGAGCAACGGTCAGACCTTCGAGCAAATGACCACGGACGCGTGCTTTGTTTAATTCATAAATCGTACGACGCGTCACTACTTCTTGACGATGGCGGACAAACGCAGCGATAAGCTGACGCAGAGTCAATAGCTTTGGCTGACCATTATCGAGCGCCACCATATTGATACTAAAGCTAGACTCTAGCGGCGTCTGTAAGAACAAGTTGTTGACGATAACCTCAGCGGTTTCGCCGCGACGTAAGTCAATAGCGATACGCATACCGTCTTTGTCAGACTCATCACGAATCTCGCTAATACCTTCGATTTTCTTATCACGAACCAGCTCTGCAATACGTTCAATCAATTTGGCTTTGTTTGCTTGATAAGGAACTTCGGTAAATACAATACGCTCGCGATCACGGTTGACCCCAGAGTTGCTCATTGGCTCGATATGATAGCGACCACGGATATGTAGACGGCCTTTACCCGTGCGATAAGCATCTAGGATACCTGCACGGCCATAGATAATACCGCCCGTTGGGAAATCAGGACCTGAAATATGCGACATCAGCTCTTCGGCTGAGACTTGAGGGTTTTCAACATAAGCCAAACACGCGTTAATCACTTCGGTCAGGTTATGCGGTGCCATATTGGTCGCCATACCAACGGCAATACCAGTGGCGCCATTGACCAATAGATTAGGAATACGCGCTGGCATCACGCTTGGCATGCGCTCAGAGCCATCGTAGTTGTCTTCCCAATCGACCGTATCTTTGTCCAAATCAGCCAGCATCTGGTGAGTCAGCTTGGTCATACGTACTTCGGTATAACGCATGGCGGCAGGAGGATCATCATCAATCGAACCAAAGTTACCTTGACCATCAACCATCGGATAGCGCAAGCTAAAGTCCTGCGCCATACGTACGATGGCATCATATACCGCGCTATCACCATGCGGATGATATTTACCGATGACATCACCCACCACACGTGCTGATTTCTTGTACGGTTTATTGTAGTCGTTAGATAGCACATGCATGGCATACATCACGCGGCGATGGACGGGTTTAAACCCATCACGCACATCAGGTAGCGCACGCGAGACAATCACGCTCATTGCATAATCCAGATAGGACTGCTTCAGTTCATCTACAATGCCAATAGGACTGACCGACTCGCTCATATACACTCCTTCACTCATATCCACGCTATTAATTTTGCAGGCTTTATAGATAGCGTATTTGCCTCATTAAATACTGATAAGAACCAATAAATATAACAAGCAAAGCAACACTATAAAGCGTGAAAAATATTGGGAAAATGATGATATTTTTGATAATAAATAAAAGAAGCTATTTTAGCACAAATTTGCTGATTTAGGGGTTCTGAGCGTCATTAAAATCAAGCAAAACAGCCTATTAACCCCAATATTTCAAACAATCAATATCCTTTAAAAATATATTACTAACAGGGACGTTTTGATTGGCTAATTTTGCTGTTTTTGGCCCATTTAGCCTGTTTGAATGGTTGTCAAGTAAATCGAAAACACGCTCTAGACAAAAAAAATTTAAACGCTACACTAACTCATCTTCTACAGTATGGCATGTTGAACACGCCCTACTTAAATAACGACCCAACAGGCTACTTATATTATGGATATCATTCTTGCGATTATTTGGATTTTAGCAATGGTGCTATATAGCTTTTCGAGTGATTATGTTGCCAGCTTTCCTAATCATAACAATCGTGCCGTACCTTATGTCCGCTGGGGAGCACTTTTGATTGCTATGGCTTTATCCGCGTACTTGGCACAAGCCTACCAAGAAAACCTACAAGGTAGTGGTATGTGGGTGTTTGTTATCGTCGTATTTATCATCATTGTTTTATCGAAATTCGTTTTTAAATGGGTTATTAATAGACGTTTAAAACGCTAGTCTGTACTGAATATTTTTTTATAGTCAAAGAAATCTAAAACAGCTACAAGACAGCCTACCGCAGATTGTACATATAGCACCTCTAGGAAGGGTAACACCGTAGCAGTTTAGTAATTCGATGACTATACTCCAAACCTCTCACTTATTGATCTAAATACCTTATGCCAATTAAACATGAAGATAGCCACCCTGACCCAACCCACGCTACAGCATCAGAGAGCGAACGAGCAGATCGTAGCTTCGATACTATTGCTGATCATTTTGAAAAAAAGGTCTATGGTGGGCTAAAAGGTGAGATTCGACTGGCGGTACTGCGCCGTGATATTTTTGAATATAGCGCGCAAGTGAGTGAAGCGCTTGGGCGACCTTTACGTATCTTAGATGTGGGTGCAGGGCTTGCACAGGTTGCGATAGAGCTCGCCACCCAAGGTCATAGCGTAGTCATCAATGACATATCAGCGAATATGCTCGAAAAAGCAAAAGCGAGTGCAGGTCAGATTGAGCAAAAATTAGACATCACTTGGTATGTCTGTCCCTATCAAGCGCTTGAGGAAAAGCTGGATAAGAGTGAGGCAGGGAAGTTTGATTTGATCATGTGTCATGCGCTACTGGAGTGGCTCGCAGAGCCAGCAGCGGTCATGGACTTTTTTGATCAGTATTTGACCGATAATGGCGCGTTATCTTTGTGCTTTTATAACCCAGCCAGCTTTGATTATCGTAACCTGATTATGGGGAATTTTAATTTACTTGATAATAATGACTATAAGGCAGACAACAAAAAAAGCCTAACACCCAACCATCCGGTTGCCAAAGAAGAGGTTGAGCAGTGGTTAGAGGCTCATCAATATCAAACCGTGCGCAGCAGTGGTCTGCGAGTATTTCATGATTATGCCCCGCTCAAACGCGGTGGGCATAACGACCCAGATGCAGTGATACGAATGGAGCTACGTTACTCACAGCTAGAGCCGTACAAGTGGCTTGGACGATATTTACATATTTTGGCAGCAAAGCACGCTTAATTAGTGTCTGGTGATATCAATGAAAAAAGCTATTATTTCTTATAAATAATAGCTTTGATATTTGCTAGACACCTTCATCGACTCTTGATGACCTATCATATTCTGACCAAGTGGTCGCATTGATGTCTTTTTCATCAAATACGACCACATGCTCTAATAACGGCAAAATTCCAATATGTGAGCCAATCGCATGATTGTGGTGACTGGCAACCAAAGACAGGACAGTCTGCCCATCATCTAGTTGCAATCGGTACAAATAATTAGCACCGCGAAAGACGCGTCCCACCACCAAGGCTGTCTGCGTACTGTCATCATCATGAATAATGTCATCAGGACGTACCAGCACTTTGATCGGCGTGCCGTTTGGATAGTCATACTCACAGTACTGTGGTTGGCCCGAGTCATCATAGACTTCCATACGGCGATAAATATTGCCCAGTGCTGTTTTTACATGCCCTTCTTTGATGATACCGTCTATCATCGCGCCTTCACCGACGAACTCCGCGACAAAAGGACTAACAGGCTCATGATACAACTCGCTTGGAGTCGCCCACTGTACCAGTCTGCCCTTATCCATGACCCCGACTTTGTCTGCTAAGGCAAATGCTTCGTTCTGATCATGAGTGACCAATATCGCTGTGGTATTGGTGCTTTTGAGAATATCGCGAACATTCATTGCCAGCGATTCACGTAATACCACATCTAGGTTAGAGAACGGCTCATCGAGTAGCAGTAATTTAGGTTTTGGTGCAAGCGCCCTTGCAAGAGCCACACGCTGCTGCTGCCCACCAGACAGCTCATTTGGACGTTTGTCCGCATGTTCAGTTAACTCAACTAAGCTCAGCATTTCTGCCACTCGAGCTTTTTTATCAGCAGCTGACCATTTATTGAGACCAAAGGCGATGTTTTTGGCCACGCTTAGATGACCGAAAAGCGCGTAATCCTGAAACACCATCCCCATGCCACGTTTGGCTGGTGCTACGGCAAATGAGTGACGAGTGGTTTTTTCGGTCAAGCGCTGGTTGTTTAAGTGAATGGTACCGCCGCGGCTTTGCTCTAGTCCTGCAATCGCTCGTAATGCTGTCGTCTTTCCGCAACCACTATAACCTAAAAAGCAGCCAATCTCTCCTTGCTCGAGCATCAACGACATGCCATTGACGACAATAGTATCATCGTAGCCGACGATTAGGTTTTGCACACTAAAATAAGGGTTGCCAGCGAGAGTTCTCTCATTGTCTTGGCGTACGCTATTGGTTTTTTCTAAAGGCTCGCTGGGCTGCCTCGGCAATATCCGAGCTTGGGTGAGTGGTGATTTTTTGGCAGGGATGATATCTGCCCCAGCCTTGACTGACTTAGGATCTGATGAGTCGTTGATTGAGTCAGTATACATAGACAATCCCAGTTCGCTATTGGTAAGTACAGTTTTAGGTAAACAGTAAAATAATAATATCAGTTACGCTAAGCGCTATCGAATATAGCAGTTTTTTAAGCAGCAGCAGTTAGCTTTGTTGTTATTAGCTATGTTTGTCACTTTGACGCAATAGTATCCAGACAGGCAGTAAACCAACCAACACAATCAATAGACTGGGTAGTGCTGCCCGTCCCCACATACCCTCGCTCGTCATTTCAAACACTCGCACTGCAAGCGTATCCCAGCCCTGACGCCTTGTCATTAATGTAATTGGCATCTCTTTCATCACTTCCACAAACCCCATCAGCAGTGCCGTGAGCACGCCGGGGCTAAGCACAGGTAACATCACATGACGCCAGCGCTGATAGGCACTATCGCTGAGTAGCTTTGCCGCCGCCTCTTGGTTGACAGTTAGTCGCTGCAGCTGCCTATCTACTGGCTGAAAGCTCACCGTCATGAAACGTGTCGATAATGCCAATAGCATCACGATGACACTACCAGACAGCACTTGCTGCGAGGTAATACCAAAGGCAATCATTTGATTATCAAGCCATGCAATAGGAATAAATATACCTACCGCCAACACCGTACCAGGTACCACATAACCTAAATTGGCTAAGGTGGTCATAAGCTTGGTCGACTTGTCAGAATACTGCCGTTTGATCCACGCAATAATAATCGCTAAAAAGGCAATAAAAAGCGTGGTCATACTAGCAATCATGAGGCTATTGGTAACAAAATCAATATAGCGCGCATCAAAATCTTGGCGAAAGTTCAATGCTGTCCAATAAATCAGCTGTAAAACTGGCACCAAAAACGCCACCAAAAATACAACTGTGCATAGCAGCGTCATACCTATTTTGGCAGGCTTGCTAGCATCAAAGCGTTGATTACTGCCTTGCGTCAGTGAGCTACCACGCTTGGCCTGCCAATACTGCTCAAACAATACCACGATAAAGATCACACCGATGAGCAACGCGGCCAGCTGCGCCGCCGTAGTCAAACTAAAAAAGCCAAACCACGCCTTATAAATCGCTGTGGTAAAGGTGTCGACATTGAATACTGACACCGCCCCAAAATCTGCCAAGGTCTCCATACTTGCCAGCAACAATCCGCCAATGATCCACGGTAATGCCTGCGGCAACGCCAACCGAAAAAACACTCGGCTCCGGCTCAAGCCCAGCATCTGCCCTGCTTCAATCGCTCGTCTGCCTTGAGACAAAAACGCCTGACGGGCTAACAAATAAACGTAAGGATAGAACGCCAGCGACAAGACTAAACCTGCACCCCATACGTTACGTACTGACGGAATTGCGGTGCTGATACCAAAATCACGTAACCCTGTCTGGAGCGGCCCACTAAAATCAACAATACCGATAGTAACAAATGCCAATACGTAGGCAGGTATCGCTAGCGGCAACATCAATGCCCACGAAAAAAATCGTTGACCAGGAAAGCGGTACATACTGGTCACCCAAGCAAGAGCCGTACCGATAGTGCCTGAGATTACCGTCACCATAAGCAATAAAATTGCAGTATTTTTGAGCACTTGAGGCAGTACATAGTCTGCCATATGCGCCCAAATATCTGCAACTGGCTGAGTCCACGATAACAGCACGATCAAAATTGGCACCAGCATAAACAACGAAATCAGCCCTAAGACTGATTTCGATATAATACGTTTACGAAGGGCGTGGTCTTGGCTGATAGCCTGCTCGTCATCGACACTGTCATGGACGGTATCGTTCTGAGTAAGGGACGTATCTGGCGTTGTGATCATATTCTCATTACCATGTCATACTCATCGAGACCTTATAAACTAATACCAAACTCAAAATTATCATTACTTTGATAACTTACTCTTCATGACTTGTCTATAAAACTATTCGTCAAGACATATATTTTTGAGCTTGGTATATCGTTTATTGGCAGTCTCTTATTTATAGCCCGCTTTGTCCATCATTTGGATAGCTTGGGTTTGTAGCTCACCGAATTTCTGTACGTTGATATCGTCTTTCTTGAACTCACCCCACGATCTGAGCATTTCTGACTCATCAACCCCTTCTTTGACTGGGAATTCTTTGTCTGAGCTGGCGTACAGACCTTGTGCCTCATCAGATGACAACCACTCTATAAGCTTAAGCGTGCCATCTGGATTGTCCGAGCCTGCAACCACACCAGCGCCTGAGATGTTTACGTGTGTACCAGTGGTGTCTTGGTTTGCCCAGAATATCTTGACAGGGAAGTTTGGTTGTTCGTCCAATAGACGACCATAATAGTAACTATTGGCAATACCGACTTCACACTGACCAGCAGCAATCGCTTCTAACATGCTGGTATCATCACTGAATACGTCAGTCGCTAGATTATCGACCCAACCACGAATGACGGCTTCGGTCTTCTCTTCGCCCAAATGCTCCATCATACTGGCAACAAGCGATTGGTTATAGACTTTTTTAGAGGTGCGTAAGCATAATTTGCCTTTCCATTTAGGATCGGCCAAATCGGCGTAAGTAGATAATTGGTCAGCGGTAACTTTGCTTGGATCATAGAAGATCGTACGTGCACGTAGCGACAAACCTGTCCACTGACCTTTTGGATCACGATACTTTGCAGGGACATTTGCTTCTAGCACAGACGACGCTACTGGTTGTAGCAACCCTTGCTCTGCCGCCTGCCATAGGTTACCCGCATCTACGGTCAATAGCATGTCAGCTGGGGTATTTTGACCTTCCGCTTTTAGACGCGCCATGAGTGGGCCTGTTTGGTCTGTGACCAATTCAACCTTCACCCCTGTCTGCTCGGTATAACGATCTAGTAGTGGTTTGATGAGCTGTTCGTTACGTGAAGAATAAATAGTAATCGTTTGGCCATCTGCGCTAGTAGCACCATCATCGTTAGCTACTTGTTGTTCAGTACCAGCTGCTGGCGCTTCTACTTCTGCGCTCTCTTCTGTAGTAGATGAATTGCTACAGCCTGCTAATCCCAACATCATGCCAAATACGGCCGCAGGTAGAACAAGCTTCGTAGACATAAGATTAGCGCTGATGGTATTCAATGACATGGTTTTCCCCATAATAGTGCTATAAAAAAGGTACAACAAATGGTAAGAAAAAATGGCTATAAAACCCTTAAACATCAGGAATCACAAGACCATAATATGTGAGAACAACATACTAATGGAAATGATAGTAGTTATCAATACATTTATTGAACTCAGAAATACACCCATTATTTACCTTAAGTGCTATTTATGGATACCAATTACAGATACCAAGAATTTTCGTCGGAGACTCGTTTTCAGAAGTTTTAGAGACGTGATATTAGATTAGAGCAGCCACTGTCCCAATATAGCATTGACCGCAGCTTCTGTACGCAATATGCGGGGACCTATATGTACAGGCATACAACCTTGCGCTGTGAGTAACGCAATCTCATAGTCAATCCAGCCGCCCTCAGCACCGATGAATACTATGCTTGGTAGTCCTAGAGATGAGTTATTCTGTAGCCATTCAGAAAATGACTGCTCTCCATAAGGGTGCGCGACGATCGCCTGATTCGTCATCAGACGTGGTAAGGTATCTTCGACGAACGGCTTAAAGCGCTTTTGTAACGTAATCCTAGGTGCAATCGTATCAACCCCTTGCTGTAGTCCTTCTAATACAAACTCATCGAGGCGCTCAAGCATCGGACTTTGCCAATAGCTTTTTTGTGTGCGGTAGCTATTAATCAGAACAATATTACGTACACCAAGCGCCGTCATATCAATGATCAGACGCCGTAGCACTTTAGGACGTGGCAAGGCCAAAACAACTGTCACATCTGGTTTGGCAGGCGGTATAGCGTCGAGCTGAACATTGCACAGTTGAATACGGTCAGGTGCAATACTCTCAATAGTAGCTGTACCCAAATGACCACCGAGCTGTCCGATTTTTAGCGTGTCACCGACTTTTGCACCCAATACTTTATTAACATGATTGACTTGTGCCATAGCATCAATTTTTGCTTTGTCTGTCGAGAAGTTCTCGGCAGGTAACAGTATACAGTTCATAGCATCTCTTGGTTTAGCTTCTTAATAACTGGTGCTCTAATGGCTAGTTCTTTGATCGTTAGTTTTATGAATAGCCAGCTCTTATACAGCCTGTTCTCGAGTAGAGTATTGCTCGATGACATCTTCGATCATCGCAAATTGACGGAGCAATACTGCTTGCTGCTGCGCGGTTATTTTCTCACCAACCTGTCCTACCGCTGCTGCTAATGACAGGTCGCTTAACCAGCGCTCTAACTGTTGATAAATAAGTGCGGTGTCATCCGTACTGCCAGTATTACCAGTATTACCAGTAGCGTGGTTGTGAGAGGGTTTGTTATTGCTATTTAATATCTGTTGATTTGGAGTGCGTTGTGCCGTTTCGGATGACTCATTCATTACAACTGAACGATAACACTCGTTGTTTGGTTGATATAAAGCGCCTACCTCTGCCAGCTTATCGACCACACTTTGGCAAGACTGGGTATAGCGCCCCATGATGACAGGCGTTGCCACGCTAGCCGGCTCAACTGGATTGTGACCGCCTATATCTACCAGTGACCCTCCCACTAGTGCAACAGTTGCCAGCGTGTACCACGTCATCATCTCACCCATACTGTCTGCCAGATAAACTTGCGTGTCTGCACCAATCGGCTCATCGTTACTGCGACGAGCCATAGTGAGCCCAGTCTTTTGAATCAGTTCTGCGACCGCATCAAAGCGTTCAGGATGTCTAGGAACGATAATCAACAAGCTCTCAGCCAGTGCTGATTGTGACAATAGCTGTTGATGCAAGGATAGTGCCGCCGCCTCTTCGCCCTCATGCGTACTCGCTGCGACCCACACTGGTCTACCGACTGTGGCAAACTCTTTTGCCAGCTGATTTTTTTGATATTCTATATGTGCATATGTCTCTCTTTTATCAGCATTCTGACCATCAATATTAATAGTATTACTATTGGCTTTGGGTGTGTTGATTACCCACTTTAGTGACCCTGCCACGCGAATTTGGGCGCTATCAGCCCCCAATTGTCTGAAACGTTTCGCAGAATCGCTGTCTTGTGCAATGATGAGAGCAAGGTTTTTCATCATGCTGGTGCTGACCGCCGCAATTTTTTGATAGCTTTTGAAAGAAGAAGACGATAGACGACCATTGACTAAGACGCTAGGTATCTGGTGCTGAGCCAGCTTGGTCAAGATATTGGCCCACAGCTCGGTCTCTACAAATAGCGCAGCGATAGGCTGCACATGAGCCAAAAACGTCTCAATCACAGCAGGACTATCGACAGGCACATAGCTGTGACTCATGCGACCTTGGGTAATCTCGTCTACAAAACGACTGGCACCGCGAGCAAACCCTGTCTGTGTGGTATTGGTCAGCCATATCTGATAACCATTCGCCATTAGCATATCTAACAAAGGCGCAACGGTATTGGTTTCTCCAAGCGAGACCGCATGGCACCAAATAACGCCTTTATGATCTTCATCGATAGCTATTGGGGGCGATGGGTATTGCTTCCCAAAACGTTGAGCCACTTCTTGCTGGTAGTTGTCGCGTTTATGAGAGCGACGCCACACTTGCAAGCGGTACAGTGGCTTTAACAAACTGATCAGGAATTGATAATAAAACGGCGTCTGGTACACCACCTTTTCAGTCAATGGCTGACTGTCTACTAGCATAGTGTCCGCCGGGTTCGAAGCGTTGTCAGATGAGGAATGTGATGATGGCATTGAGCAGCCTAAATTAGTAATGGATCAAACAATAGGAGGGTAAATGTGAAAACGCGCCAATTTTACCTGAAATCAGCGCGTAACAATAAGCTTTTAAACGGTTACTGAAAAACAGTTACTAAAAAAAGAGCACTAAAAACAGCTACTAGACAATAATCAAAATCAATAATGCGATTAGGATCACGGCGCCAAATAATAACTGATAACGTTTAGTACTGTGCTGCTCTTGTTTTTGGGTTGTGATCAATGCTTGCGCTTGCTCCCATTGGCGTACTAGATTGGCAGCTTCCATATGCCCGTTGTCTGAGGCTTGCTCCAACCAGTATTTACCATTAGTCATATCTTGAGGGACACCTACTCCTTGGTAGTACAGTTTGCTGAGTAAGCGCTGTGCACGGCTATCGTTTTTGCTAGCGGCTTGCTTCACCCAATCCACAGCCGCTTTTTTATCGCTTTCATTATCTGCCGTCAGTCCTTCGCCCAACAACTGATACATCGCCAAACGCAGCATAGCAGCCGTATTGCCAGTCTCGGCCGCTACTTGCAGGGTTTGCAGCGCTTTATTCTTTGCTTCGATATGATCATCTGAAAAGACAATTTGGCTGCGAGGTTTGTCCTGCTTGGCAATATGCTGCTCAAACTGATCGAGCACTTTGCACGCTTTTTGGTATTCAGCCACACCTACTGTTTGTGGTACCTCAATCTCATCCAACTCTACGAGCAATTGTGTAAACATCTCTGGGGTTGGCGAAGTTTTTGCTGATGCTATAGATTTGGTGACTGGCGATGTCACTTCAGTCACTTCACTCAGCTCAGGTCGCACGTGATTCTCTACTGGTAACGGTGCAGCGCTCATCGATGCCTCAGAGGTCCTAGCGATAGCAGAAGCTGTCTCTGTGTCGGCTATTACTCTATCAGGTTGAGTCACCGGATGACTGACAGGTGCCTTTTTTAACTGCTCATGGAGATTGGCTGCTGCACTTGTTTCAGCATGTGCATTTGGCGTTATCGGTGATTGTACGCTTTGGGTCGCATCGGGCGTTGCTACTTCACTCGTATGATAGCTTAATGGATCAGAGAGATCTGGCAGTCTTGTCTTAACTGCTTGGTACAACCCGCTAGCAATCTGCCCACCTTGTACTGCATCAAACGGACGATCAATATGACCAAACAAACGCAGTCCTATCGGCTCCAGTGCAAAAAATAAAGGCCTAGCATCAGTAGCCGCATTACTATCATTATAGCCAACCGCCATGTGCTGATAAAAGTCATCAGTGATGAGTGGCAACTCAGAATAGTGCTTACGTAGCTCAAATTGACCATACCAATGGGGCCTGCTTTGCCACTGCTGCGCCAATACCCGTCCTGCATAAAATGCCAAAAACACCAAAAAATTACGGTAGTACTCATCGACTAATAACGTCGACTCATCCCATATGCCGCTCTTAACCATATCACGGCGTACCTGAGACAATAACGTATCGATACGTTGCAAACTCTCAAGTGACTCATCCAGCACACAAGCATGTAGCTCTGCCTCGTATGCGATACCGCCTGCGACAGGGCGTCCAGCCAAAAAATCCTGCCAGTAGCCTGCTGCCATATAATCCAGCGGCGTTAAGGGCGATGCAGACGATACAGACATAGACAGGCGAGTCCTTTTAGTAGATTAACTGATCGTAGAGACGAGACAGCTAGCGTGATCACACGATTAAAAATCTGAATAGCTTACCTTAACCCAAAAACCAAAGCGCTACAATAACGGACTGAATAAGCGTACGACATTATCAAACAAGCGCTTTGAGCCGTGGCGCTGCTGCCACTCTTCACTATTCAAGATACGACAGTTTTGCAAGTAGACCTCTTGGCAGTCAGCCACTTGGGCCACCATCTCTGGTGTATAAATCGCCAGACTGACTTCCATATTCAAATAAAAGCTGCGCATATCAATATTGACCGTGCCAAATAGACAATAATCGTCATCGATAACCACGGTCTTGGCATGTAATAAACCGCCTCGAAACAATGCAATGGTCACGCCAGCATCGAGTAGCTCTTGGTAATAGGCCTGTGACGCATGCTGTACAAGGAAAGAATCAACCTTCTCAGGAACGATAAGCGTCACCTCTACCCCGCGTTTAGCCGCTATCGTCAATGCACCTGATAGGGATTCATCAGGTACAAAATATGGCGTGGTGATGCGAATGCGTTTGTTGGCACGATGGACGACTGTGACCAACGTATTATAAATCACGTGAGCGGTCAGCTGCGGGGCTGAAGGTATTAACTGCGCCAATACCTTATCGACAACAGGCATCTTTGGTATCACAATGGAGGTAGCGCCAATCTGTGGTTGCTCATGCTCATCAATAGTATCGTCCAGCACCTTCACTCGACTATTCAAGTCATTGATGGTTGGGTCCATCACGTACAGCTTACGCGTATAGTTATTGACTCGCTGATGCAGCTGGGCAAGATTATCGTTATTTTCGGCGCCGATATCTGTCACGATAACCTTGGCCATCGCTGTATTAATACTGATAGCCTGTTGACTGGTGGTTCGTATCGCCACATCAATCCACTGTCCAACGTTTTTATTTTGTTTAAAAAACCGTGGATCAACCAAATTAAAGCTGCCGATATAACCAATATGTTCATCAATGACGACCATTTTGCGATGATTACGCAAATCAGAGCGCTTAAACAATGTCTTGAACAGCCCTACTGGCAATGACTGATGAACAAAAACACCCGCCTTTTCTAAGCGGCGATGCTCACTGCTGTTGATAAAGCTAAAACTACCCACACTATCGGCCAATATATGACATTCCACCCCGCGCTGCGCCGCTACAGATAGCGCCTCTATTACCTCTAATACTTGTCCTTTTGGATATACAATATAAAACTCCATAAAGACAAGGCGCTTTGCTGCATGGATATCCTCTATCAAGCGCTGGAAAATCAAAGCAGGATCTGTCAATAACTGCATCTGATGATTGGGGTATATTCCAAGCCCTGTCCAGCGCGTTCCAATTTGACTGACGCCGCGGTATTTGATTGGCAATAGCTCCTGACCTTTATCGAACACCAAATGCGCGCGGCGTGCCATATCATTCATCACGATACTTGCTTGATCCACACGCTCACGATAGCGTCGCCCGATCATCGGCTCGCCCAGTAATATGTATGCAATCAGACCGAATACAGGCACCGTATAAAGCATGGCAATCCAAGCAATGGATACCCCAATGTTACGCTGTACTGACACCACGCGTAACGTCATGACGATCATAAGCACAATGTGCAATATCAGACCCAGACCTGCAAAGTCGCCCAACGACCAGTTGGTGAAGGTCTGTCCAATAGTAAAAGTATTTATGCTGACCTCCATCAATGATGCTCAAAAACAAAGTAACCGTAGTATAGTAGCTTTTCATTATCAAACAACAGCTAACGATAATTAATGGGTTATGAAAAATGCCAATAAATATCGGCCTTATGCTGTTGTTTTTAATAATATTAAAAAATTATTATGAATTATTTCATAAAATAGTCAAAATAACGTTTGACAGCCATGTGTAAATCTATATAATACACACCCACAGCAGCAGAGCTTAGTGACAAACTTAGAGCTCAGTTGATGTTGAATAAATTGCATTGCAATTGTTCGAAGGGTGATTAGCTCAGTTGGTAGAGCGTCTGCCTTACACGCAGAATGTCGGCGGTTCGAATCCGTCATCACCCACCACTTCTTAGCAAGTGGGCTCCTTAAATAAGAGCAAGAAGCTAAGACGACCTAAGCAGCGGTAGTTCAGTTGGTTAGAATACCGGCCTGTCACGCCGGGGGTCGCGGGTTCGAGTCCCGTCCGCTGCGCCATATTTAAAACGAATTTAGACCGTTAGGTTTAAGCAAGTTTCGCCTCAAACATTAGATTGTTTGGGGTTTTTTTGTGTCTATAAAATAATTTATTATTATTATAGCTTTCATATTTTATGCCTTCCCGTTAGGAGCAACTTACTACTGATTGTCATATATGATATAAAACAATCAACAGACGCTTTATCTTGAAGAATGAGCGACTTCTTTAGCTTAACGTGGCAAAATGATGATTTGATCACAGCTGATAAAACCTCCCAAACTTTAATCGCTATAACAAGCATAATGTTGATTAATGCAATAACAGCAGTCTTATTAGCAAATGCAACAGATTCGTTAGGTATAGCACTACCAACAAATATAGCTATATTGTTTAGCAACATAGTCTTTATTGACATTATAATGATAAATACAGCGCATACTGGTAGATTCAATTGATAATAGTACTCAAAGGACAGCTATGTTCTGGATATATATATTACTCTTGTTAATGGTTCTAGTTGGTATTTATACTATTTCTGCACTGATTTTCGATTTTTATATACTGATCAATGGTAGAAGAATTTGGGCTGAGATATTAGAAGTTAATACTGTTGAAAAATCAGTCTCAGGGCTAGAAAATTACAGTTTATTTGATTTGAGGATAAAGTATTCTTATACCATAAATAGTAAAGAGTATACTTCTACTAGTATCAACGCTTTTTTTGACTTTACTAGAGAAAATAAAACAGATATTTTAGAAAATATAAAAATTACTGACAACCATATAGAAATCTATGTATTAAAATCATTTCCACAAATTTCTATGACAAGCCCTCTCAAAGTAAACAAGAAAATCTTAGCTATTGCTATAACTATAGGTATCATCCTTCCAAGCATTTTGAGTTATCTTCTCATAGAGAATCAAACTATTTTTGATATATTATTAAGTGTTCTCAATTAGACTAACGTTAATGCCTGAAGAGTTGTATTTTATTGGAAACGATAGTCATAGATGCATAAGAGAGCTCTCTGTCGGAGAAATTTTCAATGCATAATGATCTGATTTATGAAGCTTATATTGGATTTTTGCTAAAGTCTCTATTGTGGGTAGGAATCATATTTTTATTAATTGTTGCATTAATTATTATTATAGATACGATATTCGTTTTATTTGCTTCACGCCACAAAGCTATGGTTATTAGAGCTGATATCGCACCTTTAGGAAGAGAAAATAGATTGGGTAATCCTCATGTCATACTCATCTTTTATGAATTTGACTATAAAGGCAAAACTTATAAGTGTACTAATCTAAATTCATTTAAGAATAATTATAGAAAAAATTTAATCTAGATTATAGCGACTCAAATTATGTACGAGATATTTCTTCTGTATAGTATGTTTTTATCTTCTTTACTAATTACAGTTTTTATAGCAGGGTGTTTCTTGATAGATGCCCTTATTTGTCTATTTGGAGAAAAAATTAATTGTAAAGTTGTTTCATATAATATCTCACCTTTTGGCGAAAAGTTTTATCTAGGACAATGGCACTCTATCAGTGTTACCTATGAATACGAGGTATCAGAAGAAAATTATAAGAACAGCTTACTTAACTCTACAAATTCTGTAATGAGGCTAAGTTATGAAAGTGCCAATGCAAGATTACTAAAATGTATGGATAAAAGTAAGATTTATGTTATTAGGTCGTTTCCTAATATATCGATGATAATGCCTTTTAGTCAGGATCTTAGATATTATCTAGGATTGATATTTAGTGTCTCATGCCTATTATTTTCAGGTTTAAAAATTTTGTAGATGACATAAAAATTATTAAAACATGATTGGTTTAGCCTTTCACGTCGAAAATCTCAAGTAGTAACTCTGTTCGCTACACCATTTCTTGTAAACAGCTAAAACGAATTTAAACTTTAAGCAAGTTTCGCCTCAAACATTAGATTGTTTGGGGTTTTTTTGTGTCTGTGTTTCTTGTCTTCTATATTTACTCTAACATCTATACTTTTACTGATATAAGTATCTCTCAATAAGCCTCTCTTTTGCATTAGTGATAGTTATAATCATCCAACGGGCGTATATCTGTTTATGACTATGGACGCTGACTCATGCGGCTGACACTGGCAATCAACGCCACCATCACTACCCCCATAATAATCAAGACACCCGACATCATGTGCGCCGCCTCATAGTTGAGTGCTTCTACTTGTTCATATATCGCAATCGATACGACCTTAGTCTCACCAGAGATACTGCCCCCAATCATCAGTACGACACCAAATTCGCCAATGGTATGAGCGAAGCTAACTAAGCTGCCCAAAATGATACCCACGCGCGCTTGCGGTAGGGAGATTTTGATAAATCGGCGCAATCGACTGGGCTCTAACAGGTGCGCCACTTCCGTCACACTTTGGGGAATACGCAAAAACTGTGCATATACTGGCTGTATATAAAAAGGCAACGAGTAAATAATCGAACCAACCATCAATCCCTCAAAAGTAAAAATCAATGGACTGATATTGTGCTCAATGAGCCACTTACCGATACCAGCATTGGGACTTAGGAAGAGAAGTAGATAGAAACCAATGACGGTAGGTGGCAGCACTAGTGGCATAGCAATGATACCCATGAGGACTACTTTGAGACGTCCCATAGCTTGTCTACGGCTGGGTTTTGCCAGCCAATAAGCGATAGGCGTGGCAAATAGCAATAGACATAAGGTCGTAACAGTAGCGAGCTTGATACTCACCCAAAATGGACTGAGCATATCTGACATAAGAGACGGGTCGATCATATAATGTCACTGCTCGTTTTATAGGTAGAATGTCTAGTCTAACGAATTAATTGATAGACAGATAGCCTGCTTGTGAGAAGTGTCGTTGCCCCACCTCCGAGCGCAAGTAGCCTATAAACGCTGCGGCAGCAGTTGTATTATTGATGATAATGCCATCTTGTAGAATAGGTGGGTAGGCTGCGGGTGGTAAAATAACAAACTGCTCAGGTTTGGCTTGTATTGAGACAAGCTGAGACTGCGCCACAAAACCATAGTCCACATTGCCTGTGTGTGCATATTGAAACGCTTGACCGATATTCTCTGCTTGTATCAAACGTTTTTGAGCATTTAATGTGTCATACATCTTCTGTGATTGTAGATAGGCTTTTGCCGCGGCGCCATAAGGGGCAAGATCAGGATTAGCAATGGCTATCTTACCGTTACTGGTAAAGTTGGCAATGCTAAACACCTCACTGAGTGAGGTTGGCGTGATACTACTCAAAGGTTCTGTGACACTATAAAGTGCTAACTGCCCTCTGGTATAGGTAAACGGACGCACTGACTCACTGGCTTTATTTGCGATGCTTTCATCAGCAAGCTTTGCTGGAAATTCCTGATTTGCGGACAAAAATATATCATAAGGTGCCCCTGCCCTAATCTGAGCATACAGCTTGCCAGAGGAGGCATAAGTGACGTCAATATCTAAGGCGTCTTGTCCAGAGACATTATTATCTGCCTGATAACTATCAACGATGCTGGGTAGCACATCAGATAGATTGGCAGCCGCAGCGATACGCAGCGTTTTGTCTTGCTCAGTCGTATCAGCCGAAGACTTGGCCCCACTATCTTGTGTACAAGCGCTTAGTGCGAGCAGCAGACAGGTAAACGCTCCAGCAGCAGCTACTGACTTGACCACTTTAACCATTATTGCTTAGCCATTTGGACGAGTCATCTTCGTAATACTCTTGCTTCCAGACGGGAATATCTGCTTTGATCGTATCTAATATCCAGCGACACGCATCAAATGCAGGATAACGATGTGCCGACACCACCCCTACCCATACAGCCACATCACCAATCTCTAAGGCTCCGATACGGTGTATCGCGATGGCATGAGTAATCTCAAAGCGTTTTTTGGCCTCTTCTATAATGGCACGGCCTTGGTTGATGGCCAAATCTTCGTAACCATAATAGGTAAGACGATCTACGCTTGTAGCATTATTATGATTGCGCACCCGCCCTTCAAAGCAGACAAACGCACCGCAGCTGTCATTGTCTAGCGTACTTTTGAGCTTATCTTCATCAATAGCAATGTCTAGTATTGCAAAGCCATCACGTTCAGCGATAAGGTAAGCCTCATCAGCGCTACGTTTAATAGTCATTGAATGGTCATGGACGTTATCTGTCATATCTTGTCTCTTTTGTGCTAATAGCGGCGTTGTCGCCACTCATAAATATAAACCTAACCACCAGCAACTGGGGTGATGAACACCACGCTATCACCATCATTTATGTGATCTGTCCACTTAGCAAAGTAGTCGTTCACAGCGACGCGTAGGTCTGCCTGCGGACGGCTAAAGCGATACTTTTGATTGAGCTGTTCGTACAGTTCGGTCAATGAAGTATTCTGCTGCACTTTTACTGTTTCTTGCTGACGATTGGCTTCATCTGCCAAACTGGCAAAATAGATGACATTGATATCCATCATTGACTCAATATCAGCTTTTGTATCGATAGCACTCATAACCCTCTCCTCTCTTTACAAGCTTCCTTGCTTAATAGTCAATATTTCTTTGAACATGAGCTCATTGTTTTTGTATTAAGCATGACTATAATCTGACTTACCGCCTGTCTTGTTGACTAGATGAATATCATCTATAACGATGTCATGCGATAGCGCTTTAGTCATATCATAGATGGTCAAACAGGCAACGCTCACTGCGGTTAGTGCTTCCATCTCCACTCCTGTTTTGTGCGTGACTTTAACAGTAGCGCTTACCATAATGCTGCTAAGTGCATCATGGTACGTAAAAGCAAGACTGATCTTATCCAATGGCAGTGGATGACAAAGCGGTATCAGATCATAGGTACGTTTGGCCGCCATGATACCAGCGATATGTGCCGTTTGGGTGATGCTGCCTTTTTTGGTCATACCATCAGCCGCTTTGATCTGCGCATAAATCTCATCAGGAAAACGAACTTGCCCAGTAGCATTGGCTTCTCGCGTTGTTGCCGTCTTGCCGCTGACATCAACCATAGTAATGTCGCCGTTACCGTCTAAATGCGATAAAGCAGATTGCTGATTTTTTTGTCCACTGTTACTCATTGATATAGCCTTTTCTTAGTAATCTCTTTATTAGTATTTTTATTCTTTTGGTAGAGCGGCACATGCCTGCTTAAAATCTTTAGGCGTATTAAAGTTGGTTAAATGCTGCCATTCTACAATAAATGGCACAGCCTCCACCCTCGGCTGAATAAATGGCATCACTCGACGCTGACCACTATCAATATAGGCTTTTAGATCAGGCTCGATATCTAAACGGTATAAACCCAGTAGTGGATAAAAATGACTGTTATCTTCTAAACAAATGACTTGTTTATCGACAGCTTGTGTATTAATGACTTGGTGCACCGATTGCTGTAATGTCAACCACAGATCGATTGCAGGTATTAAGCTGTCACAGCTAATAACCAGCAACCATGATTCATTTTTATTTTTTGATACATGTGAATCTTGTAATCTAAGCAGTACTTGCAGTGCTGATTCAATAGCGACTAGAGCGCCGCCAGTGTTGATCGTATCGTCGCATTTACTGGCATTACTATTAGAACTATAGTCAGCAATATGCATAACAGGCGAATTGGGGTTTCCTAGATTTATATCTGAACCAATTTGAAAACTACGTCCATTATCTGCAATCAAAATAGGAATTTGTAACTTGCTTGCTTGACGGACATGGTAATCCAATAACTGCTCACCTGACGGTAGCGTCAACATAGCCTTAGCCGTTCCCATACGTCTAGATGCACCGCCTGCCAAGATAACCACACCTGCCAAACCATCCAGATTATTTGAGCAATCTGTTACTACTCTATTACCTTTCAGACTTGATTGTATATCACTCATAGGTCAATTATTTATAACTCAATCATGGCTAGGATTTTGTGCCAAAAAATGTGGCACAAAATTACATGGGCGCGTACGGCTGTCAAATTGCTCTTTTAAGATATTTTCCCAACCAGTACGGCAGGCACCAGATGAGCCTGGTAGACAGAATATACCTGTACCGTTTGCCATACCAGCTACTGCTCTTGACTGCACCGTAGACATCCCAATCTCATCTTTTGAAATCAGACGGAACATTTCACCAAAACCATCAATAGACTTGTCAAATAGTACGCTTACGGCTTCTGGCATACTGTCTCTGATAAAGAACCCTGTACCGCCAGTCGTAATGACCGCGTGCACGTCTGCACTGGCAATCCAACCACTAATCACGGCGCGAATTTGGTAAATATCATCAGTGATTAATTGGCGGTCTGCCAAATGATGCCCTGCTTCGGTCAAGCTGTCTACCAAGTACTGACCTGAGGTATCTTCTGCAAGCGTACGGCTATCAGAAACGGTCAATACAGCAATATTGAGCGGTGTAAATTGTGCAGCAGGCTTACTCATAAAAGATCCTTTCTAAATATGATTTTATAGTTATATCAAAATGGTTTTAATAAAATATTCAGGGTAAAAAACAGCTTGAGCAAAGAATAATTAATCGAGTATTAGTATAAAAAGCTAACTTATTCTAGCCACCGATTATCGATAGATTGTGCATGATACCACTGTTGGAGTCATGAAGATGATGGTGTTCAGGCTTGATCGGCATAAAGCTATGTAAGGTATTCACCAGTCCTTGAATATCGTCTTGCTGTAAGTATGGACGAATATCATAATTACCCTGGTCAAATAAACACAAATGCACCTTACCTTGACTACTGACTCGCAGGCGGTTGCAAGTATCGCAAAAATGCGCAGCATAAGGCGCAATCATACCAATACGCCCGGCATAGTCAGGGTGACTGTACTCAACTGCTGGACCATCGGCACTGCCACGCTCATGCGGCTGCCATCCATTCTCTAATAAATAATCAGTGATAATATCAGATTGAGCATGCTGCGCAAAAAACAAATCGCTATTGTCGCTGGTCTGCATAAACTCAATGAAGCGGTACGTGACCTGCCTGTCTTTTACGTAATCGATAGCTGTAATGAGGTTTTCAAAGGCAGTCTCCGCCATCAAAACGCTATTTATTTTGAGCTTGATATCGGTCGTTTCTAACAACGTATCCATGTCAGCCAATATCTGCGGCAAGGTATCAAAGCCAGTCATCTTATGAAAGGTAGCGGCATCAAAACTGTCCATGCTGATATTAAGCTGATCAAGTCCGGCTGCTTGCCAGCTGGCTAAGTGCTTACCTAACTTATAACCATTACTGGTCATTGCTACTGTTTCGATGCCGTCCGTTTGCTTAATCGTTTCGATGATTTCGACAACATCACGACGAATAGAGGGCTCACCACCAGTGATTCTTACTTTCTTGGTACCTACTTGCGCAAAGCCGCGCACCAATGTCGCAATTTCAGAAATACTCAGCTCATCGTCAGGACGTTTACCTTGGTAGCCATTAGGCAAACAATACTCACAGCGAAAATTACAAAAATCGGTGATCGATAGGCGCAGATAGGTCAGACGTCGCGAAAACCCATCGGTCAAAGGTTGATGAGCGTGTATTTGATCCGTCGGTGCTACTAGCGCTGACTGTGTATAGCTGTCTGCAAACGCTGGCGCTGACACAGGAGAGTATAGTTGCGGACTGTCTATTTGGATGTGGTCATCATTCATATTTCACTGCCATCAGTATTGCTTGTCATAAGCGTTACTTTATTATTCGTGTTTAGCATGCCATTACTATGTTGTTTTTTTCACTGTATTCAATCAGCTTATATCAAATTAGCAAACGCCAAGCTAGCGATGTAGCCAAGGAAATGGTTGTACAACAACGTCACTACCCGCTATCACGTTACTGCTGTCTTTGTCCAAAACAACAAAACAATTGGCACGGCTTAGCTGCTTAATCCTGTGCGATTGCTGATTAGAGAAGCATTCAACTTGATAATTACCTGCATCATCTTGAGACAATATACCGCGCTGAAAGTCTTTACGACCAGAAGATTTTCTGATGTCATTGGTAAGCATCGCTTTGATGGTTAGCGGCATAGGCTGCTCTGATACAGTAGTACCCGACATCTGCCATAGTGCAGGTATGACGAACTGTAGCGTACCCACAACCGTAGAGAGTGGATTACCGGGTAGTCCAAAATACAATACAGGCTTATCAAGATTCTTGTTTAACTCACCAAATACAAAAGGCTTACCCGGCTTCATTGCCACTTTGTAATGGTTAATCTGCCCAAGTGTCTCGATCACCGTTGTCAAAAAGTCATAGTCACCAACTGAGACGCCTGCTGTCGATATCAGCACATCACAGTGTTGCATGGCTTCATGGACAGCGGCTGTGGTCTTGTCTAGATTATCAGGAATGATGCCATAGTCACGAATAACAATTGGCAAATCCGACAGTAGACTTTTGAGCGTTGGGGTATTTGAATTGTATATTTGGGCTAAGCTCTCAAGCTCATCACCGATAGTGACTAGCTCATCGCCGGTTGCGAGCACACCGACGACGAGTGGTTGAAACACGCTAACTTGGCTGATGCCTAAATTGGCAAGCAAACTGATATCAGCAGAGTTGAGGCGCTTACCTATCTTTAAAACAGCTTCGCCAGACTCAATCTCTTCGCCCTGCGCGCGGATGTTATTGTTGATTTTAGTCGTTTGTGTGAGCGTGATGTTATAGGGCTGCGACTTATCGATGGTATCTCTGATATCAGCAAAGTTGGTATTCTCTTGCATGACAACCGTATTGCAGCTATCAGGTACAACTGCTCCCGTAAAAATACGGACACCCTGCCCTGCTGCTGTCACACCAGTATAAGCACTACCCGCCTGAGATTCACCAATGATTTCGATAGTATTACCGTCTGATAGATCGCTACCATTAGCAACGGCATAACCATCCATAGCAGAAAGATTCTGTCTGGGTACATCGAAAGGTGAGGTAATATCTTGCGCCAGTATATGATTGCGACTGTCCAATAAATCGCAAGTATTGATGGCTCTTTCTTGTAGCGGAAAATCCGTATTATTATAATCGTTGATACGCAGCTTTATTGCCGCTTGTAATTCTTCCATGGTAATCATAAAGGCACGCTCTTTTGATCGTTCTAATTATTTTTTATAAAATACATACTATCAATAGCTTCAATTATTACTATCGACAGCTCTAACTAAAAGCAGTTATTAAAGATAAAGATGCTATTAAAGATAAAGCTTTTAAAGATGCAGTATCTAGAGTCTATCACCCAAAGTATCAACTTTCTTGTATTAACCTTGTCCTGATAAGTTTTGAAAAAACGAGCGTATGTCGTTAATTAGAGTACCCTCAACATTCAATGCTCGTAACCACATCTATTGCAGTAATGAGGTATGGCAAGATCAAACATAGACTGGAGCAAAAAAAGCACCTTGGCAAGGTGCTTTTTGTAGAGCAAAGTAAAATGGGTGTTTGAGAGCTGATAGGTAATTATTAGCAAACTAATGGCTAGTCAACAGCAATCAAAGACAGTTAGCAAAAGTTGCTTTTACCCAGTGTATCAATACCGCCAGTATACCTCACCAGCCAGCCAATGAAGATGCACTGTTTTGAGTGATAAATCCATCTGCCGTTCGCCCATTGTCTGCCTGCCAGCGCTGAAATGCCATGCGTGTATTGGTACCTACGATACCGTCAGCGCCCTTGGTATCATAACCCATACTGGTTAAACGACGTTGTAGATTCGTGACTTGTGCGGTAGATAATGGACGCTCATAACGGGGCCATGATTTTTGCAACCCACTCTGTCCATCAATCGTTTTGCCCAGCAGACTCACCCCTAACGCATAACTCGATGAGTTATTGTACACTCTAATCACATCAAAGTTAGGACTCAGCAGTAGCACTGGACCATCTTTACCAGCTGGCAACCACAGCTCCATCTCGGTATTAGCGTCTAGGTAAACATCAGCGATCGTATCCACACCCATTGCCGCCCATCTAGCCGCAGGTTGTTTGCTACCAGCGACCGAATAGTCAAATGACGCTGGCACGGTTGCCTCATAAAAAGGCGCTAGACCACGAACCCAACCTGAGTTACTAAGATAGTTGGCCGTAGAAGCTAATGCATCGCCTGTTGCCCATGGATTGCGGTGACCATTATTATCACCATCCACACCTTGTTTGAGCCACGTTTCAGGAATGAACTGCGTCTGTCCCATACCACCTGCCCAAGAGCCATCGAGCTGTGACCATGAGACATCACCGCGCTGTAGCAGCGTTGCTAACGATAGCAGCTGGGCCTCCGCAAAGGCTTGACGACGACCATCATAGGCAAGACTGGCAAGCGAGCTTGGCAAATTACTGTTGCCAGTAACCGCGCCATATGATGACTCCATACCCCATATCGCTGCAATAATCTCAGCATCAACACCATACTGCGACTCTAGCTGCGACAAAAACGCACGCTGCTCTGAAAATTTACGCTTGCCGACGCTGACACGTCCACTTGATACCGCAGAGTCTACATACTCCCACGGCATTTTAGAAAATTCAGGCTGTCCTGAGTCTAGCGAGATGACTTGCTGATTCAGATATGCCGAATCCAACATTCGGCGAATAACCTGAGCATCATAGCCTGCTGAAATCGCGCGCATAGAAAAGTCTGACTTCCAATCAGAAAAACTACTATAACTAGGCTTTGGGGCGGGCTGCGGCTTGACAACTGGTGCAGGTGTCGGCTTTACTTGAACAGTTTGAGTCTGAGTGATCTCAACACCGCCTTGACGGACAGGCTTTTTTTGCATTGCTTGTTGACTTGTACACCCGACCATTACTAATGCTGGCATCAGGGTGAGGTATTGTTTTTTTAATTTCATAAAAATCTCAAATATGAATAAATGAATGACTCAAAGTCGCCTAGCCATCAGCAACAATGCCTCAATGTTAATGTATTAATACTGATGTCTTAGTACTGATATATTAGTGCTAACGATCAAGTACCGTACGCGGATCTATCGGATTACCGTTCAAGCGAACTTGGAACTCTAAGCCGACTTGATTGGTTTGACCACTGCTGCCCATATTGGCAATGCGTTGACCACGCTGTACCGTATCCCCTTCTTTTACAAGCAATTGGCTATTATGCGCGTAGGCAGTGATATAGTCATCACTATGACGAATCATAATCAAATTGCCATATTCTGGTAGACCGTTACCTGAGTAAAGCACTGTTCCTGATTGGCTGGCAAGTACTGGATCACCAATGTTTCCAGCAAACCACATACCCATGTTGCCTGCCGCAGGATCAATGTTGCGAGTCACTGGATTACGAGTAGGATAGTCATAGCCAGAGGTCGAACTGGCAGTTGCTCCGTACGCTGGCGTTGGAGCCGTCGTCACAGGAGGCGTATAAGTAGGTTGTGGCTGTGCTGGTCTGCTGTAGCTATTGTTGCTAGCCGTCGTTGCCGCACTGCCCTGCCATAGCTTGAGCCACTGCCCACTATAAATCGTATATTTACTATCTAGGTTATTCAGCGCCCCAATTTGACGATAGTTGAGACGATAGCGCGCCGCAATTTGGCTGACCGTATCGCCGCGCTGTACGCGATGGTAGTTAGGGACGCCTTGCGCGTTGGTTATGATCTTAGGGCCAGCTTGATTGGGTGATTGATAAGTCGGCTTAGTTGCACAGCCCACCACAGACAAGGTAGCAACTGCCATTGTGCCAATCAACACCGCTTTGGCAAGGTGCGATCCGGTCGTAATTTTTTTCATACAAGGTTCCTGTTCTTTGTATTGCTGATCTATTGTTTTATCATCCAAAAGCTTTTGACATCACTAAAAGCTCTTTTGACTGCACACTACACTTAGCCATCCATCAAATGACTTATATCACTAACACAGTAGATGGTAAAGTAACCATGATGGCTATCTATATAGTTTGGATTACATCGTATCGAGCTTATGGATTTATTGCCTAACTTATAGCTTTAGTTTCCAAACAGTGTCGAAAACTGAGCCAATGCCACCGTCGGCGTATGGTGCAGACGTACTGGCGATAAACTGACATACCCTGCCACTACTGCTTGATCATCTGTCATCACCGGCGTAGCGATATCTCCGCACTTGCCGTTACTTCCAAGCTCGCCATCTTTGGGTCTTGATAGCGGAGCGGCAGTATCTAGAGGCGATTCTTCCATACACTCGTCGTTTTTACGTTTTCGTAAAGACAGCCAGTATGCATCCCGGCCACGCGGATCAATCATATGACGTACAGGCTGAGCAATCTGTTTGTGTGCCAATGAAGTTATCTTTCGACCTCTAATATCATCTGCGCTACCCACATCAGGGATATTAACGTTTAATACATGATAGGGCAAACTTTCGAGAGTATCTAAAATCGGCGTATCAGTAAGCAGTTTGACGATCTCATTGGCTGCTACCTTATAATCGTCTGCTGATTCTTGCCCGCCATTTTTTACGCCGCCACCTACCAAAGACGTCGCGATAGCAGGTATTCCAAAGAGCTGTGCTGTCAACGCCGCACCAAAAGTCCCAGAAAACATCACATCTTGACCTAAGTTTGCTCCTGAATTGATACCCGTAATGACGCAATCAAAGTCCATATCACGGTGTAGCTCATGCAGTGCCAAGTGAATACAGTCAGCAGGGGTTCCGTTTACTGCTACAAACCCTGATGGTAATTGATGCGTATGTAATGGTTTTGAGACACTCAGTGCGCTAGCATAGCCACTTTGTTCGTCGTTTGGGGCAACCACTACGACCTCACCAATAGTCGATAGTGCTTGAAACAAAGCCAATAATCCTGGCGCATGCACCCCATCATCATTACTAATCAAAAATTTCATATCAGCTCGTTATGTTTGTATCAGACGTTCTATCTGCCCGTGGTTTTGTTACCGTACCATATCTTTATTGATGCAAAAATTGCAACTATAAATGAGATAAAATTTAACGCTTCCATCTTAAAAGCCTTGCCATATTAATATATCGTCAACCCTCTATAAAAGAGTGCTAGCGTTAACTGCACTTGAAGTATTCAATATATATCTATACTAGACACCTGCACTTAGTTACCTTATACCTCTTCCACTTGTATCTCATCTAAATGACGTCAACCATCGTAAGATGGCTCACTTTAATTGCTCGAGTGATTATATCTTAATAATGTACTCTGAAATCCCCGGTTTTCACTAGAAAATGTATTGCGTTTTTTGTCGATAACTGTGCTATTGCTATCAAACCAAACTGAGAAAAAAGTAGGAACAAACAGTGCGTTACAATACGCAACACCATACAACAATACAAACTGATGCATTTATACTGAGGTGACCTCGTTGGTATATGCTACTGATATGTTTCTACAAAGTGCCATCGGCTCACAAGATATCTACACATACATCAATATTTTATGTGACTTTTGTTTTTTTACCCATTAACATATCACCATCAAATAAAGATAAGCGAGTGTAATACTGAATGAAGAATCAATCGATATTATCTATAGCTTCTGTGATAGCAAAGACTGCCTCAAAAATCGGGCTTGCAGGACTGATAACGTCTGTTGCCATGCTGTCTCAAGCGTCTAATGCTGCAAACAATCCTGCGACCACTATTCCGTTAGATCTGTCTGGCATTAATATCACTAAGCATGAAATCGCTGTGATGCAGGTACTATCAGAGATCTGTCCATCAATGCTGAACGGTAAGCAGAAACAACGTTTTTATAAGTCATACACTGTACAACTGCACGAATTAATGCCAACTCTAGAAGACCCAAAAGCAGCCATTCAATATCTGTCAACGCAGCAAGACTACCGTCAGATATTGCAAGGTATCCGTAGCTGGACAATGGGCTTCTCAAAGCAAGAAAACAAAGCTCTGTGCGAAGATTTGGCAGACGCTGAATATTAATAGAGTGTATTAGCAGATAAAAGAACACTGTTAACCATTAGCTATTAACAGTCGTTATAGAATATGATGATATAGACTATATCTTGTGGTTTATGTCATACAAAGCTTGCCGTAATGCCATTTATAAATCACAGATGGCACGGCAGGCTTTTTTGTGGTTATCACATTTATGACAATCGCAACCTAGTTATACTTCAACAAAAGCAAGCACTTGATTAGTATTCATTTTTCTTTTTATTCTTGTCTTACTTTTTTGCATTTATCGATTCCCCATCGGTTGGCATTTTGCTAAGATAAGGCGTTAATTTTATGTCTATCGTGCCGTCGTCCCTATTTTTGTAGATACATGATTTTAGACATGATGTCTAAGGTATATTGCCTAAAATAATATATGAAAATTGGTACTGAGCATAAGCGATAGATACATTTGGTTCCATGATGCGGTGTAACGATATATGACAGTAAAGCGTGTGAAAAATCAGCTGGTACAGTTGGTAGTGGGTGTAAGTATCTCAATGAGTGCAGTGATGGCAAACGCAGCCATACAGCCACCTGAGATGGATAATACCGCCTATGTATTGATGGATTATAATACTGGTGAGATTTTGGCTCAAAAGAATGCTAATGAAGCGCTACCGCCAGCGTCCCTAACCAAGATGATGACCAGTTACATCATTGAGCAGCGCCTAGCATCGGGTGACCTCAAAGAAGACGACCAAGTGCTCATGAGTCCAAATGCATGGTGCCGTGGTAGTAGCAGCCAGTCTTGTATGTATGTTCCAGTTAATAAGACAGCCAGCGTTATCGACATGCTACGCGGTATCATCATTCAATCAGGTAATGATGCTTCAAAAGCAATGGCTGAGCATATTGCTGGTAGCGAAACATCTTTTGCTATTTTGATGAATGAGCAGGCGCAGAAGATTGGTATGGAAAATACCAACTTCGTCAATGCAACCGGTATGCCTGATGAGGGTCATTTAGCATCAGCCTTAGATTTGTCTAAACTTGCCCGCGCTATTATCAAAAATAGTGGCGATTACTATAGTATTTATGCCGAAAAAGAGTTTACCTACAATGGCATCACCCAAGGTAACCGTAACGCTCTACTCATCACTGACCCAACTGTTGATGGTCTAAAAACAGGTCATACGGATGCTGCAGGCTATTGCTTAGTGGCCTCTAGTAACCGCGACGGTATGCGTCTAATTTCTGTCATTATGGGCACTAAGAGCCAACAAGCGCGTGCGGATCAATCGCGTGAACTACTCAATTGGGGTTTTGGTCACTTCACTACAGTCACCAAAGCACCTGCTGGTCAGTTTGTCAGCAAAATCCCAGTATGGTTTGGGGAAGCAGATGAGATAGAGCTGGCTACTGGCGATAATTTACAGATCCTAACCAGCAAAACACAAAAGAATAAAATCACTACGGTAGTTGATATTCCTGAGAGTTTAGAAGCACCTATCAAAAAAGGTCAAGAAATCGGTAAGATGATGGCGGTTATTGATGGTAAAGCGGTGGCGTCCGTTCCTGTTATCGCGACCAGTGATATCGAACAGTCGGGATTCTTCAGCCGTACTTGGCAACATGTTGTACGCTGGGCAAAGAATCTTTTTTAAGCGTTAATCTGTCTTTATAGAGCGTAGTTTATCTTTATAGGACATACTTTATTCTTTTAGAAGTTGCTCTCTTTATAGATAACAACATAAATAATAACGCTAACAACGTATGAATCAGTAAAGACCCGTTAACAAAAAAGACGCCTCAAAATTGGGCGTCTTTTTTTGTACTAGAAAAACGTTTGCTTAATCGCTAGCAAACATAGTAGCGGTAGGAAACTCTATACGAGACTATTGCTGGTTAATTATATCTAGCGTACTACCGAGCACACCATATCACTTTGACAGAGCCAATCACGTATTGAGCTGTCGCATTACGTCCATACCAACCAGCGCTTTAATAAATCGCTCAATGCCTTATCTTTATAATTGGAACTGTGGCAGTAGTCAATGCCAGCTGCTTTTAGTCCGTATTCAAAACTGTCAACATAGCGCGCTCGGTGCGGTGGATACCAATATACCAATAGAGTGCGCTGCGTACCCTCTTCACTTTCGTACTGACGAATACTCTTGGCTAGCAGCTCAGCTTTCTCTACAAATACATCCTCAGCAAACATCACCATATCAACTTTTTGGGTTCTAACCTCATTTATCACCTGCTGCGGACACTGGTGACAAATAATAGTAGCTCCTAGATACTCCAGCTCACTTAATAGAGCACCTGCCTCCTGATAGTAGTAATAAACAATAGTCAGTCCAGATAAAAGGCGCTGCTGACGGGACTGCTGCTGGTTTGGCATTGCTACAGTAAGCGTAAACTCAGTACCCAAGCCCAATGTACTATCAACTTCGATTGTAGCGCCCATAAGCTGCGCCATTTGCTTCACAACAGGCAAACCTATACCTGAGCCTTCATATTGACGTGTTTGTGATGAGTCCACCTGAAAAAACGGATTGAAGATATCTTCAATATGATCGCTATCGATACCGATACCGGTATCTTTTACGCTGATTTTCCAGCGATTACTCTTATCAAAATGAGTCAATTGCGACGATATAATCACCTGTCCGGTAGGGGTAAACTTGATAGCGTTATTGAGCAGGATCGATAGTATCTGTTGAATTTTGGCCGAATCCCCATGCAAGCTATAGTCTATGTGATGGATATTGCTAATAAGCTCTAAGCCTTTTTGACTGGCAATAGGCTCAAATTTCACTAATAGATCAGAGATTAATTGTAGCGGATTAAATTCGTTGGTATGAATCCTTATTTGACCCTTTTGTATCTGATTGAGCTGAATAATATGGTCGAGCGATAAGACCAATTTATCACTACCATCACTGATAATTTCAACAGCATCTTTCTGCTCTCTGGTTAGACTCTCATAATCCAACAACTGCAGGCCACCCACAATCGCATTGAGCGATGTTTTTAGCTCATGGGTGATCATGCTCTGGAAATTATGCAGCTGTACATCAAGCGAGACATCCTTGTTATGTAGCTGCTGCTCAAAAGCCGCTAATGTCTCATACCCTATTTTGGCCTCTTGTAGTCGACCAAATAGTATGACTAATGCTTTTTTTATTTGCGTAAGCTCTTGGAAATTGAAGCGCTGCGGGATGATCGGTAGCTGCTCTAACTCTGAGTTTTTTGTGATGGTTTGGCAAATATCTGTCAATGCTTCGATATCTTTGACAGGCCAGTTAAGCTTTCTAAAGATATATAAAGCAAATATAACAATCAGTACGACGGTTGTGAGCCATAACCATAAGACACTTTGGAACCAGTGCAGCCGTAGCAACTTTACGTCCATTGTAATGTTGATATAGCCAATCAGCGCACTGTTTTTGGCAGAGTCATCAGTCAACTGACTCGTACTTGGCGCGTTCGCCATACTTTCTGACAAAGTGCTGGCTATTTGTCGGTCAGATGCTGCATTATCAGCACCTGCCTCATTGTCATCTTCATACTTACTCACGACTGGATAATTAAAGCTGACAGTATCGGCAAATAAAGCATTTCGCCAGTCATCAAGGGACTGGTTCACATCGCTGATCGGTTTAGAGGTTGAATAGAAGACAATACTTTGAATCGTAGGTTCGTTTTCTAGCAAAACATTGACTTGATCAGCCACAATATCTGCACCATCTGCTGTCGATGCACTGGTCGTCAATAGCGAAGCCAACTGCTGGATATGCTGCTGCTTTTCTTGGTAATGATGCACCAACCCATAACTAAAAGGCAGCACAAATCCTGCTAGCACGGCCAAAGTTACGGCCTGCCCAACAGAGCGCCAGATAAGCATAGAAATGGTTTGAGACGAACGGTTGTTCATATCACTCTACTGAGTAAAGAAAACTTTTACTTATAGTACAGGTATTTGGGAGATGTTATAAGCGAAAGATTGAGGTAATTTATGACTGCGTTGACCGGACGGATGCAGCATCATTGCTAAATAATGCTTGATACTCATTTTACCGTGTATAGTGACACGGTAAAATGAGTAACTGTTAGACAACGCAATGAATCAAACAGAAGGGTTAGATAAAAAGTTACTAACGAGACTTTTTGTCTTTTGTGGTGAATTTCTTTGCACGATTACGCTCACGTTGGCGCAACTGCTGGGTTTTTGCCTTGGTTGGCGTATCGCTTTTATTAGCATATGGGTTGTCATTTTGCTTGAAAATAACATTGAGCGGTGTGCCTTCAAGTTTGAACACCTGACGGAATTGGTTCTCTAAATAACGCTGATAGCTCTTAGGAAGCGCACTTGTCTGGTTACCATGGATAACAATAACTGGTGGATTGTGACCACCAATGTGCGCATAGCGCAACTTGATACGACGACCAGCAACAGTTGGTGGCGGATTGGCCGTAACCGCATCTTGCAAGATTTGCGTCAAGCGATTGGTTGATACTTCAAACATTGAAGACTTATACGCACGCAAAATAGAGGGGTATAGATTGCCAACGCCAGTGCCATGAAGCGCTGATATTAAATGCACTTTTACGTAGGGAATAAAGTTAAAACGACGATCCATCTCAAGCTTGATGTAATCTCTTTGATCTGGCGTCAGGCCGTCCCATTTATTGATCGCTACTACCAAAGCGCGACCAGCATCCAAGGCGTAACCAATCATGTGTAAGTCTTGGTCAACGATACCTTCGTGCGCATCAATCACAATCACAGTCACATTAGAGTCTTCGATTGCTTGCAACGTCTTGATGACGGAGAACTTCTCTACTTTTTCATCAATTTTACCGCGGCGACGCACACCAGCAGTATCAATCAATACGTAGTCTCTGCCTTCGCGCTGATAAGGGATGTAAATACTATCACGTGTGGTACCTGGCATATCGTACACCACTACTCGGTCTTCACCCAGCAAACGGTTCACTAGGGTTGATTTACCGACGTTTGGACGACCGATAATCGCAAGCTTTAAGCCTCTTGGCTCTACAATGTTTTCTTGCTCAGGCATATCAGCCGTTAAGATTTCGAGTAAGTTACCCACACCGCGACCATGACTGGCGGCCATCGGGTAAGGCTCACCCAATCCTAATGCATAGAATTCGGCAGGCGCGGCGTCATGAACACCATCAACTTTGTTGGCAACGACATAAACAGGCTTGCCTAACGTGTGCAAAAACTTGCCAATTTCGGCATCAGCGCCAATCATACCAGCACGGGCATCAACAACGAATACAATAATATCTGCTTCATGAATCGCAGTATGCGACTGCTCAGACATATAGTCGTCAATATTACCGCTACCATCGTCCGCTTCACCAATACCACCAGTATCCACAACGATGAAAGATTTGTCTTCATAGGTCGCGTCACCGTATTGACGGTCACGAGTCAATCCTGACAAATCAGCGACCAATGCCTGCCGACTCTTTGTGAACTGATTAAATAAGGTGGATTTACCGACGTTTGGACGACCAATTAAGGCGACCACAGGCTTGATACTCATGGGTTACTCTCAGTGAAAGGCACAATGACGGACAGCACAGCTGTTCTTATAACCAGCAACATAACAATAGCAGCGAATAGGCTGTACTTAACCGCAAATTAAAATGAATAATAAAACAATAGCAAAAATAGTAGATAGCTATCTTACAATCAAAAATAATCGTAGTTTTAAAAAATATCTGGAATGACTAAACGATATACAGTATACATGGCTAGCGCATCGGTCGCATAGAGTACGCGAAAGCCTGTCTATAAACAAGCGATTTACACAAAGCACTAAACGCTGACCAAGCAGCGTTTGTGTTCTAAAATAATAATAACTCAGTTGACTGACTAACGCACCAGCTGCCAAATAGCCACTTGTCCTGATGTACTTTGAGTCATAAGGCGGCTGCCCTGTACTTGCAGGTTGGTCAGTGCGCCTTTTGTCTCCACGCGACTAACAATATCGCCAGTCGCAGGATCAAATAAATGCACCACACCATCGAAATCACCAACTGCAATATAATTACCAATCATGACAGGGTTGGTTAGATCACGATACGCTAGCGCTTTACTTTCCCATAACGTCTCGCCACTATTGCGATCGTAAGCGACCACATTGCCATCCAAACCAGTCGCAATAACTTGTTGAGCATTCACGGCAAGCGACTTGAGACTTGCAAGCTCGTTGACGAACATTACTTGACGTGAAGCCAAATCAATACCTAGTAGCTGTCCGCTATAACTAATGGCAAACATCTGCTGCTTATCTACAATTGGCGTGCCATCGACATCGCTCATGCGCTCAACTTCACTACTACCAGAACCGATACCGACACGTCTTGACCACTGCGGTAAGCCATTATCAACGGTAATCGCATGCAGACGACCATCAGCAGTAGACAACAATGCTGTTTCATTATCTAATAAAGTCGGTGCTGCACTACCGCGAACGCTAATGGCTGGTACTTGGGTCGCAAACTGCCATACTGATTGACCCGTCTGTAGTGACAAGCCATGCAAGAAACCATCATTTGCTGATAGCACCACACGATTATTACTGATCAATGCAGAAGACAAGACCGACCCTGATAACTGTTGCTGCCAGCGTTTGGCGCCCGTAGCACTATCAAATGCCATAATTTGACCACTGCGAGTACTGATAACAGCAGTTTGACTGAGCGCGTCTAAAGCAACGCCGCCTGTAATTTGATCACCAACGTTTATTGACCACAAGCGCTCACCTGCTTGATTAAAGCCTATTAAGTCGCCACCGCGTGAGGCAGTAACGACTTGCCCATTGGCATAACCAACCTGCAAATCTAGTGGGTCTTTTTTACTGGCTTTTTTATTGCCCACGTCAGTGCTAAATACTGGCTGTAGCACGCTGATTGGCTGCGCAATTTGTACTAACTTTACTGGGTCATTGACTACGGGCTTGATACCGCGAGTACACCCTATCACTGCAGTGCTCATCACAGCAAGTACTGCTACATGCATGACTGTCTTTTTGACAGTCTTAGTACTGAACCTGGTACTTAACATTTTGCTTGCGCGAATAGATTGGGTCATTATACGTTCTCACTACAGATGAATTATTATTAATTAGTACATTGGCTAACCGCACATTAGTAATCTTATTTAAAAGTTTTTGAGCGACTACTAACTATTATTTAAGCGACTACTATTAGTGTTATCGTTCAATACAATCCTATTTACTGTACCGTCTCAACGGCCACACTTTCTGAGCTATCAACCACTAATGGCTGTTCAGGAGTCGCTGACTCTTGAACAAGACTCGCTTGCTCTGCGATAGGCTCAGGCGTGATACCTAGACTTTCCATTTTTAATGCCAATACTGCACGCGTTTCTTGACGGCTACGTAACAGCTCCCAAGCATTATTGTAAGACTTAATCGCTGAGTCTTTGTTGTCTTGAACCAAATAAATATCACCTAGTAATTCTTGCTGACTGGCTTCAAACGAGCTTGGCATATCGTTATTGGCTTCTGATAAAGCTGCATCTGCGTCCCCAGTAGCCAGTAATGTCTTGGCATAACGCAGACGAGTAATCGCCTCTAACCCCGCATCCCCCAAGTCAATTGCGAGTGCTTGCTTGAGCGTCTCAGCTGCTGCAGTGAAGTCATCGCTATCTACTTGCTGGCGAGCCTTAATCATTAGTGCTTGCCACGCATAAACTGAGTCGCCATGGGTGCTTACTAATGCATCAATATTCTCGTCTAATTGTGTACGGCTCTGTGCCAGAGCTTCTTGCGCTTGTGCTTCTAGATCTGGGTTCTGCGATGCGATGCTGACCTCTTCATTCAATCGCTGGATATCTGCGTATTGATCGGCGGCGACCGTATCTACGCGCGCATGGTTATTCTGCCAGTATGTCCAGCCAAAATAAGCGGCCAGCGCCAACAAAATCGCAGTGACGATATAACTGCCATACTGCTTTAGTGCTTGCATGGAGTTGTCTGCATTCGGCGAGTTGGGGGTCAGAGCCATATATATTTACCTGATAAAATGTACATTAATTTACTGATACCAAAATCAAAACAACGGTATGACAAGATGATTAGCTACGAGAAAAGTTGTCTTTGCTCGATAACCAGTCTTGTACGACCGTTTGCTGCTCACCTGTCTGCATGTCTTTAACACTGATTGTATTATCATCTAGCTCTTGCTGCGCAATAATGACCGTCAATGCAGCACCTGACTTATCTGCTTTTTTCATTTGTGCTTTTAAGCTTGTGGCACTTGCCATTTTTACACGTACATCTGGGCGACTGTAGCGTAAACGTTGTGCATAATCAACACCAGCACCATAAACCTCTGGGTGAGCGACAACGAACACATCACAAGCAGGTACATCAGCAATTGGTGCAACCGCTTCTATAAGTAACAACAAGCGCTCAAGCCCCATCGCAAAACCAACGCCTGGTTCAGATTTTACCGGCTTGCTACCATCAGTGCCCGTAGACTTTAACTGTCCGATCAGACCGTCATAACGACCACCGGCACAAACTGTCGCCTGGCTACCTAACTTGTCCGTTACCCATTCAAAGACCGTTTTGTTATAGTAATCAAGCCCGCGTACCAGATGCGGGTTAATTTCAAAATTGATGCCAAGTGTTGTTAAGTATGACTGAACTTGCTCAAAGTGCGCTTTACTCTCTGTACCCAAGAATTCTGCCAGCTTTGGCGCGTCTGCCAACAGTGCTTGTGTACTCGCCTCTTTACTATCTAGGATACGTAGCGGATTGGTCGTCAAACGGCGCTGACTGTCTTCATCCAACTGATCTTTTTTGTCAGTTAAATAAGCGACCAATGCTTCGCGATAAGCATAACGCTCATCACTCTCACCTAAGCTATTAAGCTGCAAATGCATCTCATTTTTTAGACCCAACTCTTGCCACATTAGATGGGTCATCGCAATCAGTTCAGCGTCAGCGTCTGGTAACGCACTACCAAAGCTCTCGACACCCAACTGATGAAACTGACGATAGCGGCCTTTTTGCGGACGCTCATAGCGAAACATTGGACCGATGTACCAAAGCTTAGGAGTGTCACCGCGCAGTAGATTATGCTCGATGACAGCGCGTACTGCGCCTGCCGTACCTTCAGGACGTAGCGTCAAAGGTGTGGGCGGCTCAGACTTATCCGTAAAGCTATACATCTCTTTTTCGACGATATCAGTAGCGCCGCCAATGGCACGTGCAAACAGATCAGTCTGCTCAACGATAGGCAGGCGGATATGCTCGTAACCATATCTACCAAGTACATCAGCCAATATTGCTTCTAGATGTAGCCATTTTGCTGATTGATCAGGCAAAATATCATTGAACCCTTTAATAGCTTTGATCATGGTACGGTCGTATCCTTAAAAATTTAACAGGTATATCTATTGTTGTTGTCTATCTAAATGTTCATTGTGTTTTAACTTAACTACTTGACGTTGTGTATCAGTTTGAAACATATATCAACACACTGGCCTATCTTACGCGAATGATTTCGTTTTCGCGCTTTTTTGCCAAGTCTTCTGCGTGAGCACGAACCATGCTTTCTATTTCATCGACCAAATTGTCGGTATCAATAAGATGGCTTTTTTCGCCCATACGATAGACTAGCGATCTTGGTGCGGCGCCAACGATACCAATATCTGCCTCTTTTGCTTCTCCTGGACCGTTTACTTTGCAGCCGATGACGGATAAATCCATCGGTTCACGGATATCTTCTAAACGCGACTCTAACGCTGTCATCACTCTAATCACATCAAACTCTTGACGTGAGCAACTTGGGCAAGCAATAAAGTTGACACCATTTGAACGGATATTCAGCGATTTTAAGATATCAAAACCAATCTTAATCTCTTCTTCAGGCTCGGCAGCTAAAGAGATGCGAATAGTATCACCAATACCGTCTAATAAGAGACCACCAAGGGCAATTGCAGACTTTACCGCACCAGTACGATATACCCCAGCTTCGGTTACCCCAAGATGAAGTGGATTATCAATTTGTGCTGATATCAGACGATAAGCATCCAATGTCAAAAACACATTACTGGCTTTGACAGATACTTTGTACTGATCAAAGTTAAGGCGCTCTAAAATATCGATATGGCGCATCGCTGACTCAAGCATCGCCTCCCCAGTTGGCTCAGTATATTTGCGCTGAATGTCTTTTTCTAGAGAGCCTGCATTGACGCCAATACGGATAGGAATATTATGATGTTTAGCACAAGCAACCACTTCACGCACCTTGGCATCGCTACCGATGTTACCAGGGTTGATACGTAAGCAATCAGCGCCTGCTTCAGCAACTGCTAGGGCGATTTTATGATCGAAATGTACGTCCGCAATGAGAGGCACGCTCACAAGTTTGCGAATCTCGCCAAAGGCTTTTACCGTGTCCATCGTTGGCGTTGACACCCGCATTAGATCAGCGCCAGCTTCAACACAGCGCTCAATTTGGGCGACCGTTGCGGCCACATCACAGGTGTCAGTATTGGTCATGCTCTGCACACTGATTGGCGCATCACCACCAATTGCAACATCACCCACATAGATTTTTTTGGTCAAACGACGGTTGATAGGTGATGGCATTGACATACATAAATCCTTGAATCAAAAATAAAAAAGCCACTGGCTTGTATATATAAACGAGCTTGCACATGTGACCACTTTAGCGAAAACAGGCAATCAAACCTTTCATCAACAATTAAGGCGTTAACTCAAAAGTCGCTTGCTTATCAGTTGCATAAGTCTCTAAAGCGACCGTTTCTTGGTTAAGCATCAAGCTGACATTATCGATATTATCGATTTGCACATCGAATGGTGGCATACCTGATAGATCATAGTCGCCAGCTGTCTGGTCCCCGCTAATCAGATTATTGCCAGAGGCATCAGTGATACTAACTACGGCATCATCGCTCAACTTAACATTCAAAAAAGCTGTACTAGCATTGGCATCACCCAGATTCAGCGCAGAGCCAGAAGCGCCAACGCTACTGGCATCATTATCAATATTAATCGCGGCCCCCTGCGCTTGCTCTATGGCTGATACATCTTCCACAGCAGCGACAGGCTCTTGGTTATTTTCTTTACTCGCATTACTCACCATACGGAATAAAAATATCGCCAAAATAATGAGTCCAATCACACCGATGATCAATAGTGGATTGAAACGGATACGACTATGCGTATCACGCTGCAATGTTCCCATTGGTCGCAGTGGCGTATCCGTGTTATTTACTGACTTGGCTTTAAGCTCATTAGGATAGGCGGCATCGAAGCTACTTGCGATTTTGGCTGAATCCAGACCTAAGTATTTGGCATAGTTGATGGCAAAGCCACGAGCAAATGTGGCTTGTGGTAGTTCAGAGAAGTTCTCGCTCTCTAATGCCTCTAGATGGCGTTTTAAAATAAATAACTCGGCAGCCGCCTCATCTAAACTGACTTGCTTAGTTTTTCGGGCTTGCTGCAACATGGCACCAAATGATCCCTGAGCGTTAGATTGAGTGTTCGATGATGGGGTGGTCATTTCCATGGTGCCTCTGGATTGTTAAGCCAAGTCTTAAGTTGTTTCGCTTCATCGCTCAGTGGATAAGCAGATAAAAGCTGCTGGGCCAATTGCTGGCGCGTTGTCGTGTTTTTTTGTGCTGCCGCAAGTTTGATACCTTGTAGGAGTAAGCGGGGGCTGATGCCCTGCCCTTGCACCAATATCAATGTCTCATCATATAATCTTTGAGCCTGAGGTACGCGCTGTTGTTCAAGCAACAAATCAACCAATTCAATATGGGCGATGATGCTATTGCGGTTACCATCAAGCGCTCGCAGGAACGCTTTAGCAGCAGCGCTGTTATCACCCAGCTGAAGGTATGTGCGCCCTAGATTTTCTAATGCACCGATACGGCCTTCATAGCCTAATGATGCGCCTGCAATCTCGAACTGCTCTGCCGCCTCGCGATAGCGCTTCGCCTGTGACAAGTAAACACCATAATTATTGTGTGCTTGCACAAAATCTTTGTCTAGCGCGATTGCTTTTTTGAAGTACTGATCGGCTTTTGCAAGATTGATGCGGCTGCCTTCTTGTTGCAACAAAACGCCCATCATATCATAGGCTGGCGCGTAACGGCTATCGGCAGTAAAGGCTTTTTCGAGCTGACGCTGCGCCGCATCCAGCTCATTTTTACGGATATATTGTGCCGCCAGTGAGGTGCGCACACGTGCAACTTCTTGTTGGTCTGAATTGCGATCACCGCTTGCGCCCGTAGAGGTTTGATAGACTGTACCACCTGTCAGATCATTACTTGGCGTGCTCTGACAACCACTTAATAATGATCCTGCGAGCACAGCCACAAACAACATTTGTTTCGGTACATTCTTCGATACATTGACATGAGTCGTCATCGCGCCTATCTGCTTGTAACGTTTAAAAAATGGTTTGTTAGGTTCAAACTGACAAGAATTTTTAGAAGTCATCATAGCCGCCATCATAAAACTGTGGTTCAATGCATTTGGTCATCGAGCATCAGTTTAATAGATTTAACCCCTATAAGTACAATTTAGTTGTTATTAATTGCTGTGCTCTTCAGTCTCGAGCGTTATTGATACATTTTCGTTACCGTTGCGACAGACAAATGACAGTTAAGCATCTACGTTAAGAACACCTATGATTTATATATCAACCGTTTTCACGATCCTTGATGCTTTGCTGCCATGCAGCCGAACGTCTGGTACGATCAGCCACTTGTCCAACCAACTGACCACAAGCCGCGTCGATATCATCGCCGCGCGTTTGGCGAATAGTACAGACAAATCCAGCTTCGCTAAGTATATTACTAAACGCATGAATACGGTTGTTGCTCGACTTATCATATGGCGCGTGTGGGAACGGATTGAACGGGATAAGATTGATCTTACTTGGTAGACCGTCTAATAGTGCGACCAACTGATGCGCATGTTCATTGCTGTCGTTGACCCCATCGAGCATCACATACTCAATGGTGACGTGCTTTTTGTGACGTGGATTAACATCATAGACGTAGTTTTTTGCAGCGGCAATCAGCTCATCTAGCGGGTACTTTTTGTTTATTGGTACCAGCTCATTACGCAGCTCATCGTTTGGCGCGTGCAATGAGATCGCTAATGCCACATCGATGTCTTGGGCAAGTTGATACATTTTGGGAACGACACCTGATGTTGATAAAGTCACACGGCGCTTTGATAACCCATAAGCATGATCGCTGAGCATCAATTCCATTGAGCCAACCACTGGCTTATAGTTTAATAGCGGCTCACCCATACCCATCATGACGACGTTGGTGACATTGTTTTCCCATAGACTGTGATCGACATTTTCTAAGCTTTCGTTTTCGTCAGTCATATATGAGGCATTGGCAACCCATAGCTGTCCAATAATCTCAGCGGCACTCAAATCGCGCTCAAAACCCTGCTTACCCGTACTACAAAAACTACAATCAAGCGCACAGCCGACTTGTGAAGACACACATAGCGTCTTACGGCCATTTAGCTTACTGTCATCTGCTGGAATCAACACCGTCTCAACCAGTGAGCCGCCCGTCACTTCAAACACCCACTTACGTGTACCATCATCGCTGTATTGGCGATGAATAACCTTTGGCGGTACCACGCAAGCATTAAGTGACAACTTATCGCGCAATGATTTACTCAAATTGGTCATTTGCTCAAAGTCGGTAACCCCATGCTGATAGATCCATTTAACAACCTGAGTAGCACGAAAAGGTTTTTCGCCGATACTTTTGAAGTAATCAGCCAGCTGCGCTTGGGTCATGCCGAGTAGGTTGGTTTTGGCATGTGCCTCATCTACTAATTTGATGCTATCAGTAAGCTTGGCAGGTATATGCTGGGTTGGTGCTTGAACAGTTGACATAATAGGTAACCTTTTTGCATCAGTCTAATAAGCGATGCAATTATTGATATGAGCGTTGCCGTACACACGTATGGCTTGAATGCATGAGCAATCCGTTATGAGCGTAGCGTTTATCTCATGAGCAACCAATGCCAATACAACGCGTTGATACTGATTAGAGGATGCTGATAAGGGATTGTTGACTTCCTCTCTAAAATGAAGAGATTCCTACTGCTAGACGGTCAAGCCCGACCGCAAGAATATTCTTTGCCGCATTGACATCTCTATCATGCGTTGTGCCACACTGAGCACAAGACCATTCTCTTATTCCTAAGCCTTTTCTACCTTTCGGACTGTTTTGGCGTGAACCGCAACACGAACAGGTTTGGGTTGTGTAATTTTCATTCACTTCTAAGTAACGGCAACCTGCATGCTTGCATTTATAATCCAGTTGCCGCTTCACTTCGAACCAACTAGCATCATAAACAGATTTTGCTAGCTTGCTTGAGATGAATGATCTCGATTGAAGTTTACCAATAATAATTATATTGTTGTTTTTAACCAGTTTGCTGGTGAAAACATGGATTAGATGTTGCCGGGTATTTTTTATCTTGGCATGAATCGCTTTGACACGCCTTTTATTATTGGCTCGTTGAGCAATGCCTAATTTAGCTGCATATTCATAAGTTAGCTTGGTAGCTAGAGTATCGCCATCACTGGTAGTTGCCGCTTTTTTACATCCTAAGTCGATACCAACCTTACCAGTACCACACTTCAAGTTTGAGTGCTCTTTAACAGTCACGCACGCATACCATAGTCCACGGCTGTCTTGTACGAGCTCACAGGTGTTAATGTTATACAAAGATAAGTTATAGCTATCCCAGACGTCGATAGTAATTTTTTGGCCTTTTGCAAGGCTAAATTGAATTATAGATTTAAGACTTTTCTTTCCTGCCTTCTTGATACCCAAATACCTGATTGCAGATTTCTTAAAAGGGATCCAGCCAAGCGACCTACGTTTGGCTTTCGGATTATTGGTACGCCAGTTTAATTTGGCTCTTTTAAATTGTTTTCGGCTTTTAGCATGAGTTTCAGTGATTGCTTGAAGCGTTTGGCTGTGCAGACCTAAAAATTCGCCTGCACCTTTGGTGTACGGTGCAATATCGTAAGCTGAAAAGAAACGCCCAGTACGTTGCACATGCTTAAAACTCAAATCATTTACATAGTTCCACACAAAATTAACCGCCTCAGCCAGTTTATTGAGCTGATTGACGTGCTTGTTTTTGATGCGTAATTTAAGTGTTTTCATAGTTTGAGTGTTTAGCAATCTGACAGGGAAATCAACCGACGATATGTGAGTCTTTATATCACTATCCTAAATTGCAAGACTTTATGACGATTTTGGTAAGAATAAATAGGACTTATAATGAGGGACTCTTCAGATAATTTCAATCTAGATTGCTTTATTATAATCTAAGTTGCCCATCAGCAAATAGCTAAAACGGCCTATACCCATAAGATATAAGCCGTCTTGCAAAACCAATCATTAACACTCACTATGCTACAGGGTAGCTGATATCAATAACTGCTGCTATTAGCGCGTACGTGCACAAACTTCATCATCGCTGAAGAAGTAGCTGATTTCACGTGCTGCTGATTCAGCTGAGTCTGAACCATGTACTGCGTTTTCATCGATACTGCTAGCGAAGTCAGCACGGATAGTGCCTTCAGCCGCTTCTTTTGGGTTAGTAGCGCCCATGATTTCACGGTGCTGAGCGATAGCGTTTTCGCCTTCTAGTACTGATACCAATACTGGACCTGACATCATGAAAGATTTTAGGTCATTGTAAAATGGACGCTCAGCATGCTCAGCGTAGAAACCACCTGCTTTTTCGTCATCAAGTTGTAGCATTTTAGCTGCAACGATTTTTAGACCAGCTTGTTCAAAGCGGCTATAGATAGCGCCGATGTGGTTGCCAGCAACTGCGTCAGGTTTGATGATAGATAAAGTACGTTCGTTAGCCATGAAAAGCTCCTAATAAATGATAAATTCGATAAAAAATGAAAGAGTTAATGCTTTGTTTTATCTTTAGCCGCCATATTGACCTCAGCTGAATGAACCAACTCATAGTTAGTCAAATCTAATACCTGAGTGCCAACATAGGATTGCTGCCTATTATAATGATTAAGGCTATAAATGATAGGGTTAATTTATGACCATACCTTGCAAAAAAGTAAAAATCCCAATGCTCAGCACTGGGATTTTTATTAATACTAAAAACGACTCACTAAGATATATAGTAAAAATTAAGCATCATACGGGTCACGTAATACGATCGTCTCTTCGCGATCAGGACCAGTTGAGATGATATCAACTGGGCAACCGATCAATGCTTCGATACGTTTGATGTATTTTTTTGCATTCTCTGGTAGATCGTCATAGTTAGTAACACCAACCGTTGACTCGCTCCAGCCTTGCATAGTCTCGTACTTAGGCGTTACTGATTCATAGAATTCAGCATCATGCGCGCCTGCACACTCAGTCTCAGGTAGGTTGTAACCCACGCCGATGAGCAATTCTTCAAGACCATCTAGTACATCAAGCTTAGTTAAGCAGATACCTGACATCGAGTTCAGCACCACGGCACGGCGTAATGCTTCAGCATCGAACCAACCACAGCGACGCGCACGGCCAGTCGTCGCACCAAATTCATGACCGACTTTGGCTAAATGAGCACCAACATCATCGAACAATTCTGTTGGGAATGGACCACTACCAACACGCGTGGTGTAAGCCTTGGTGATACCAAGTACGTAGTCTAAGTATAATGGACCGATACCAGTACCCGTTGATACGCCGCCTGCTGTTACACTTGAGCTGGTCACAAACGGATAAGTACCATGATCGATATCAAGTAGTGTACCTTGAGCACCTTCAAACATGAGGTTCTTGCCAGCAAGACGCAATTGATTTAGGTCTTCGGTGACATCAGTAACCATACCTTTGATTTCTTCTTTCCATTCTTGGCATAGCTTGAGTGTCTCATCAAAATCAATCGCATCAACTTTGTAGTACTCAGTCAGTTGGAAGTTGTGATATTCGATGAGGTTACGTAGCTTTTCTTCTAGATCGTCACGGAACAAATCGGCAAGCTTGATTGCACGGCGTGCTACTTTGTCTTCGTAGGCAGGACCGATACCACGACCCGTTGTACCAATTTTACCGCTGCCACGCTTGGCTTCACGAGCTTGGTCAAGTGCCACGTGATAAGGCATGATAAGTGGACAGTTTGGAGAGATACGCAGACGCTCACGCACTGGGACGTTGTTGTCTTCTAACTCTTTCATCTCTTTTAGTAATGCGTCAGGTGCGAGCACCACGCCATTACCAATAAAGCAAGTAACGCCTTCACGCAAGATACCTGATGGAATCAAATGCAAGACAGTGGTTTTGCCATCGACAACCAACGTGTGACCAGCATTATGACCGCCTTGGAAGCGGGCTACTGCTGAGGCTTTTTCGGTAAGTAAATCAACGATTTTACCCTTACCTTCGTCGCCCCATTGGCTACCCAAGACTACAACATTCTTACCCATGATCAATCCTTACCTTTATGTATTGAGGTGTGTGCAATAACAGTCGGAAAGCTAAAATAGCTTCATGCTTTATTTACTGTATCTTTTTATCTAACGAACCATTGAGCGTTCTAATAACGTGTACTTAATAAATTGTATTTATTGAACTGGCAACTAAACAGTTTGTAGATGCCATTGATTGTCCGTCATAACCAGTCGATGAGTAACGTCATGTGGACGATCATCTGCGTTTAATGGCATGGTGACGTGATAACCTTGCTGACGCAGACTCTCAACTTGCACAGATAGCGTTTGTGTCTCATCTGCAGTTGCGTCAGCCAGTGATCCAAAATCAACCAGTACAATAGTTGGCGCATCAAGCTGTGTATGAGCGAGCAAGCGACTGATATCCATACTAAAGCCGGTGGCGGCGCGTAAGGTTTGCGTTTGGCTCTGCATACCATCAAAGCGACCACCACGTACTAGTGGCTGGGTCTCACTATTGATATAGCCGTTGAATACGATACCCGTATGATAGTGATAGCCTGATAGCTCGGTCACATCGATACTGACTGGGCACTGCCACTGATCTTCTAAATGAGATTTTAGACGTTGTAGCTCATCCACAGCGGTTGCGATTTGGCTGTCTTGTTGCGCTGCGTCTGACAATTTGGCCAACAAGTTTGCAATATCATGACCGAAGCGTGCCAACACATAAAAATCATCGCCCATCGGCAACTCACGGCAGACGCGCTTGAGTTCTGGAAGGTTTTTGTTGGCATATAGGTACATCAAGCGCTCAGTCGCGTTATCTGGTAACTCAGCCAATTCAGCTAGGCGCTTAAATATCGCTACATGACCCAAATCGATATGAAGCGCGGCGCTCATATTTAAGTTATTTACCATCGTAAACAACACATCAATCAGCTCAATATCTGCTGTCAGTGATTCACAACCAAATATTTCAGCACCTAACTGTAACGGTGTACGCGAGCCAAACAGTCCTGATGGTAAGGTATGGATCACATCACCAACGTAACAGTAACGTGCAATACCTGTACCGCCATGATGCGCATCTATACGTAAGATCTGCGGCGTAATATCAGCACGCACACCCATTAGACGTCCGGTCAGCTGATCGATGATCTTAAAGGTCTGACGCTTGAGATCTTCTGATGCATCACTGAGCAAGGACTCAGTAAACTCGAGCATCGGTGGACAAACAAGCTGATAGCCATGAGTGATAAGCTGCTCAATCAATTGATGCCTAAGCACTTCTTGCTTATGCGCATCTTCGAACAGTACATCGACTACCCCATCAGGTAATAGCCAGCTGTTGGCAACATCGCTCGCAAAACCACTCAGATAGGGCATGCTATTAGATGCAGCGCTGTCCTTTGCAGGCTGAGCTGCTGTCTCGTTTATGGAGTTTTGCTGGGTAGGTTTTGTAGAATCAGAACTAACAGACACAATAAATCCTTGTTTGGCGTATCGCTTACCAAAAACGCGGTACTGAAGCGGTACTCAAAGGGTTGTTTTGTCAAATATTGATGCCGTGTTTTTTCAACACGCAACATCATTGACCCAATTATTTATAAACAAACCAGGTAACCGCAAAAGGGTGAATAATAAGTATAATTTTGAATGATAAGACGAGTATCTTTGTGCGCTAAAAAATTGCGACAAATAATCAAGGCACTTTATGCTTTAGTTTAGCATAGCACTTAAGGTTCGCCTAGTGACAATTATATCCAATCGTTATCTAATTAGCATCTAATGGTGCCTTATAAGTAAAGCAGATATAGCCCTATCTACGACCTGCCTACGAGAGGATTTAACGCGATGCTTATTTACTAAAGGGGTGGCTGACGATAGCGTGTACTTTTTGTTATACATCGAGTGCTGCGCATGTTTACATCAGCGTTTTTGACACATACTCATGGTACACTAACACATATTTTTATCTCGGAAGCCTTATGTCATCTGATTATCACCCAAACCCCGCCAACAACCAAACCAACGTACTAGGTACTGCCCTTGCCAGCTGCTGCTTCGATCCTATCACCGGCTATTACCGCAACGGCTTTTGTCATACTGGCAATCACGACGTCGGTCAGCACACAGTTTGCGCCAAGATGACCAGTGAATTTTTGAACTTTTCGGCCGGTCGCGGTAATGATCTTATTACCCCGCTACCTGAATACAATTTTGCAGGTCTCAAGCCTGGTGATTATTGGTGCATTTGTGCGCTGCGCTGGGTTGAAGCGCTAGACTTTGATATCGCGCCACAAATCAAACTAGAAGCGTGTCACGAAAGCTTATTGGCATTGGTAGATATTGATACCCTAAAAAGCTATGCCTTATAGAGGGTTACTAAATAAAGGGCATTAGTATTTAGCCATATTTAGTCACAGTAGTCATGTTCACGGCTTTTATACTTAAAATTTTAGATTATTGCAGTTTTTTATTATGTGGCAGGAGGATGTATGGAAAACGACAATAACCAATTAATCAAAAAAACGGCTCATATTGCTCCTGACTCTAATATGAGCCACATTTATGCCAATATGAATGACAAGCACCTCTATTTGGATGGTGATGACAGCTATATTTATGGCGATGTTGATGCGACAACAGAAGATACTATCGAGACCATGACGGTCTACGATCCTGATTCTGAGCGCTATGAAGATATTGATTCATCGAGTGCTGATGAAGTGGTCAATTGTTATGCTTACTCTCGCAAGACAGGCGAAAATATAGACAAGGTGGCACTCAATGATGTGAGCCGTGCGCTTAGTAATAACGGTCAGTTTATTTGGCTTGGTCTCTATGACCCCAGCCTAGAAACCATGGTCAAAGTAAAAGATGCTTTTGATATCCATGAGTTGGCAATTGAAGATGCCTTCGCTGATCATCAGCGTGCCAAGGTAGAAAACTACGATAACGACATGGTCTTTGTGGTGCTACGTACTGCTAAGCTTGAGGACAATGTCATTCGCTATGGTACGACTGCGATATTCATGGGCAAAAACTACTTGATTACTATTCGTAATGGTCCATCAAACTCCTACGCCCCTGTCCGTGAGCATTGCCACCGTCGCCCTGAAAAGCTACGTATGGGTCCTATCTTTGTATTACATGCCATACTTGATTTTATCGTTGATAACTATATGCCGATCACTGATCGCTTGGGTCGGTATTTGCGCGAGCAAGAGCGCTATGTCTTTACCTATGAGTTTGATAAAAGCACACTAAAAAACCTCTATGAACTCAAGTCGCAGCTGGTACATATGCGGGCTATTATCCTACCAGTCCAAGACATCTGTAGCTTCTTTATCAATCATAAAAAAAGCGAAATTGTCTCTGGTTTCTCTCAAGCAGCCAAACCATACTTCCGCGATGTCAATGACCATCTCTTGCACTCACTAGACGCCATCAATGGTCTCAATGAAATGTTGAGTGTGGTTATGAATACCTATATGGCCATGGTCAATATGGGGCAGAATGAAGTCGTACGTAAGCTTGCAGCATGGGCAGGTATTTTAGCAGTGCCGACTGCTATTGCTGGTATCTATGGGATGAATTTTGATTTTATGCCTGAGCTGCATTGGAAATACGCTTACCTTGTGATCATGATTATCATCATCGCGTTGTGTAGCTTCTTATACTACAATTTCAAAAAACTAAAATGGCTGTGATCACTCATTTATATAAAAAAAGGCTACCACTGGTAGCCTTTTTTTATATAGGTATCAAACATTACTCACGGCGATGCTTTGTATGACTATCCGGTGCTTGCGCGTCATCAGGTAGCATGGCTTTGACCGTTAAATTTGCATACTGTTTGTCGAGATTATCCTCTGGGCGACCAAAGGTTTTTGCGGTCCACGTCAGCACTACAATAGCGCCACTCAACAGCATGATCGCTACAGAAATTGTCGCCAGTAGCCATAGATGAAAATAATCCGAGACCGCCTGTACGTCGACAACTAAATGTCGTGATAATGCGGTTATGGCAATAAATATCAAAAACTGAACGGGTAAACGATGGGTTTTAAAATAGATACCTATCATGGCCAACAGCTCAAGGTAAATAAACAGCATCAAAATATCTTTTAAGTCCGCTGAACCCTTTTGGACAATATCGACAAACTCCTTGCCTGCCGTCCAAACCACCACCACGCTGATTAAAAACAAAATGACGTAATGACAGATATCGACAAATTCTCTGCCAATGCCTTGCAGTCGCTCATGAAAACCTACGTTTTTCTTAGACATTTTTAGGTCCTATCAACTAAAAGGTGGTTGATTTAGCCTGAGTCTATATTGCCTCAAGCCTCTTAACTATCGGCGATCAGCATTCATTTCACTACTTTCAGCTGATGTTCAGACCTGCTGATTTTTCAGCAGCATCGACCGTTTGGCGAATAAGCGTATTGATAGTCATTGGACCAACGCCGCCTGGCACTGGGGTGTAAGCACTGGCAATATTTTCCATACCCTGCATTTCAATATCACCAACACCGCCATCATCTGTTGGATGGAAGCCTGCATCAACGACAACGGCGCCTGCTTTGATCCACTCTGCTTTAATCAGCTCAGGCACACCCACAGCACCAACTACAATATCGGCACGTCTGATATGTGCTGCTAGATCTTGGGTTCTTGAATGGCAAATGGTCACCGTACAGTTGGCATTGAGTAGCATCATCGCCATTGGTTTGCCCAAGATAGCACTACGTCCCACAACTACCGCTTCTTTACCTGATAATTCGACATTATGATGCTCTAACAAATGCATGATGCCTTGCGGTGTACATGAGCCGTAGGCAGGCTGCTGCATAGCCATACGACCAAAACCAAGACAAGTCACGCCATCGACATCTTTTGCCAAGTCAATCTGCTCAAAGCACGCGCGCTCATCGATATGTTCAGGGACTGGATGTTGCAGCAAAATACCATGTACATCTGAATTACTGTTTAGCTCATCTATCTTTGCCATCAACTGCTCAGTGGTTGTCGCACTTGGCATCTCAACACGTATAGAATCCATACCAACACGCTTACAAGCATTACCTTTCATGCGAACGTAAGTTGCAGAAGCAGGATCATCACCAACCAATATCGTGGCAAGGCTTGGGGTGCGTCCAGTCTTGTCCTTTATCGTATCAACGCGTGTACGCAGATCCTGTTCTATTTGTTTGGCAAGTGCTTTGCCGTCCAAAACGGTGGCGGATTCTTGAGCAGTAGACATAGTAACTCCAATAGGGGGTACGATATAAAAAAATAAAGACAGCGCGCGCAAATACTTTGCATGCCTGTCCTTTGCTTCGTCAACCTTTGACTAAGAATAATATTGTACCTGTGTACGCTGCAAAATCCTAGCATGTATTAGAGTACCGCTAAAAACTAATTCTTTAACTATTGCTATGCAATATACAAGTAAAGGGCTATCAAATTGACAATTACTTATAGAACATACGCGTCAATTTACCAACACGTAGCTCTAGCAACAGCTCAAATAAAAAACAGCCTACTATAATATTAGTAGACCGTTTCTTAATTTTTAAAGCGCTAAGGTATTCACTTATTCTTGTCTAATAAGTCTGGAACTCTATACCCACACCTGCACCAATATCAGTTGACTGAGTATCAGAGTCTACCGCCCATACCCTACTCGTTATTAGTGTCTGAGGTTGCCATTGGTGTGCCCATGATACGTCAATAGCTGTTAATTTAGCCGTCGTTGGAAAGGCTTGATTGTCTGCCTCATCCGCTTGGTTTACTTTGGCATATTGCAGTTTTGTATTGACAAAGTTCCGACTATCGAGCCATAGCTTACCACCTACTGATACACTCTCAGCATCACCGCCTAAAGAGTGTCCGAGCGGATAGCCCTGTTGGTAATAGCCATCGGTGTATAAAAAATGATCGTAAGACACACCTTTTACTTCTCCACTACTACGAGTATCTGCGTATTCAGCATATAACTGATAGGGTTTTCCATAAGCTTCAGAAGCATAGTCTACGCCCGCTAAATACATATTTTTGGCTGGAAGACCACCCGCTTCATCTTCGCCAACATATTGTCCATAGACACTCGCTGGTACATTAAGTAGCGGTGCTAACTGTATTTTGGCATCAAAACCACCCAACTGATTGGCCGGATCATTGTCAGTATTACCTGCAGTAGCCTCATTATCTTTAGTACCTAAAACAGCATCACCAAAGGAGCTAAAACTCTCTGGACGACCTTCTCCGCCCCACATAAAGGTTCGAGACGCACCAACTTCTAACCACTCCCATGGACTCGCAGTGAGGCGAGCACCAAATAGCTTAGCATCTGGTATGGCCTCATAATCATCTAATTGACCAGCAAACAGCTGATATTGCCAAGGGCCGACCCAGTTCAAATACTGGTTAGTTGGTGCAGTTTGCGTATCGCGCTGCATCGTAAAACCAGTGACCGGGATGCTGGCATCCCCTCGGATGAGACTACCATCATTCCCTGGACCCCACCATGCTGGAATTTTACCTGCTATTAACCACTGATTGGCTGCTGTACCAGCAATATACGACCCCTCAAAACTAACATCACTATCGTCATCGGTAAGCTCATCATTTTTTACGTTGGCTTGTAGCTTCATCTCCCAGTTCTCTTCACTTAAACCTATCGCAGCTGATATCTGCTGGCCTGCCAGATTGTCATCTGCAAAAGTTTGCGGCAGCTGCTGACGATTTGTTTGTAAGTAAGCTTCTGCCTCTGCTTTGACTAGTGAGTTTGGATTTTGAGCCAGCATGACACGTATAGACTGCAATACTCTTTGCTGGGTACCTGTTGTCACTTTAGCCGTGTTGAGTGCATTTGTAATTTCATTAGCAGCCAACGGCCATGTACTGGTACTAACATGAGTCACACCTTGCGCATTTAACCAGTCTAGCTCAGACTTGAGTTTTATGTCATTCATATATAGATTCTGTGCTGAAGCCAACATCGATGCGGTACTGAGAGCGACTAACAAACTCATCTGCTTAAATTTTTGTGGTTTAGACATAATTACCTACTCTTTATGAAGGGCGCTTTTCGATAGCAGATAAGCGGTAATGGATAGTACAATAACTATAATTTGTATTATTGGTTCTATTGTTAGCTTGCCTAAGCTTTAATTATCAGTATTGATTTTTGCTAAAGCCATATCTAGTGCTTGAACTGTTTTGTTAATTTCTGACTCAGTGAGTGTTGGATGTACCAAAAACATTAAGCTTGTCTCACCCAATTGCTTAGCTATTGGTAATCTGACCTCTGGACGTAAGCCAGTATTATCAAATGCTTTTTCTAAATACACTTCGGAGGCGGAACCAGAGAAACATGGCACACCTTGCTCGTTAATAGCTGCAATAATGCTATCACGATCCCATCCTGCTGGTAGATTCTCAGGCTGAACATAGACATATAGCTTATAGTAAGCATGCTTAGTATCTGTAGACTCAGATATATCCTCCAATCTAGGCACCGACATATAGCCTTTGTCTGCCCAGCGTGTGCAGGCATCTAAGATAGCGTGTGCATTAGCAGTACGGCTCGCAGTCCACTCACCCATACGCGTCAGCTGAATACGTCCAATCGCTGACTGCATTTCAGGCATACGCCAGTTGGTACCAAAACTCTCATGTAGCCAGCGATACCCTGGTGGGTGCTCTGTTTCGTACACAGCAGCATAGCTTTTACCATGGTCTTTATATGCCCACATCTTACGCCACAGCTGCTCGTCATTGGTGGTGACCATTCCGCCTTCACCACCTGTCGTCATAATTTTGTCTTGGCAAAAACTCCACGCGCCAATATGACCAATACTTCCAACACTGCGACCTTTATAGCGTGCACCATGTGCCTGAGCACAATCTTCAATCACATATATATCATACTCATCTGCCAGTGACATGATAGCGTCCATGTCACACGGCCAGCCTGCCAAATGGACACAAATTATTGCCTTGGTTTTTTTGGTCAATACCGCTTTAATAGAGTCAGCGGTAATATTACCCGTTGCCGATTCTACGTCTGCAAAAACGGGGACTGCACCTGCATTAACAACGCATGAAATACTGGCAATAAACGTACGCGGCGTGACTACAACCTCGTCACCTTCGCCTACATTCAGTGCTTTTAATGCTACATCTAATGCCAATGTACCATTACTGACAGCTACTGCATGCGCACAATCAGCCCATTCGGCAAACTCTTTTTCTAACTGACGACCTTCCTGTCCTGTCCAATAGTTAACTTTGTTAGACAGTAACACTTGACTGACTTTGTCTGCTTCTTGCTGAGTAAAACTTGGCCACGGTGAAAAAGCGGTATTTAACATACGTTCCTCGGTAATAACGAATAATAACTAATCACTAACTGTATAGATAGTATCTAGGCCTTTATAAGCGGATGAGCAGGGTTTCCTACGACGATTGCTCCCGCTGGGACATCTTTGGTCACGACAGCGCCCATACCTACAATAGCGCCTTCGCCAATGATCAAGGGCTTATCGGGTGTACCTTGTTTAATCACTGCTCCTGCGCCAATATAAGCATGGTCATGGATATGAATATTGCCGTTGCAGCTGACACGCGGCGCAAAAGTCACATAATCGCCGATTACACAGTCATGCTCTACATAGCTATAGAGATTGGCATGAAAGCATTTCCCAATAATAACATTAGAACCAACAGTCACAAACGGACTGAGCGCCACACCTGCACCAAATTGAACACTATCCATGATCAATGTATTGTCACCAGCCACTGACCATAATGATATTTGATCATTAAATAACTTATTAGCAATTTTTTGACGTATTTGACTGCTTGCAATTGCAATGAGTACCTGCTTATTGGCATCCAATTCTTTGAACATGTCATAATTCATGGCGACGTAGCCATTAACTTCGCTCATAGCACTGAGTGAATCATCAATAAAGATCAGCCGTCCGTCGATACCGTTCCGTGTCAGCTGCATAGCAGCTACAGGCATCAAGCTGCGTCCACAACCTGATGCGCCATAGACCGCATAAACCTCATGCATTGCTTGTCTCTTCTACCGTACTACCAGCAAACTTTGGCATTGTCGCTTCGCCTTCGGCAGAGATGCCGTCTTTGACGACCACTTTTTTGACTGTTTTCAACAAAATCTTTATATCAACCCATAGCGATTGGTTATCGACATACCACGCATCAAGCTCGAATTTTTCATCCCAGCCGATCGCGTTACGACCATTAATTTGAGCATAGCCCGTAATGCCAGGACGGACCAAATGACGACGTTTCTGTTCATCATTGTATAGTGGCAAGTACTCCATTAATAATGGACGTGGCCCTACAAGACTCATGTCACCTTTGATTACGTTCCACAGCTCTGGCAACTCATCCAAGCTACTATCACGCAGACGCTTACCAAAATCTGTCAGGCGCTCACTGTCTGGCAGTATATTACCCTCTGAATCTGTTGCATCTTTCATCGAGCGAAATTTGATCATCTCAAATGGTATACCATTCTTACCAGGACGCGTTTGACGAAAGAGTACTGGCGAACCTAATTTTTTACCCACTTTATAGGCAGTGATGGCATACACTGGAGATAATGCAATTAAGGCTGTAGTAGCAGCGGTAATATCAAAAAGTCGTTTTATCATTTTTTGTCACTCCAGATCCATTTCAGAAATCATATGAGTATTCACTTTATGCACATCATATTTTTCTTCAGCTATCATGCGTGAGCGTTTACCCATTTTTTTAATTAGTTCTGGCTGCTCGATAAAACTTAGCATAGCTTTAGCCAGAGCATTCGCATCTTTAATAGGAATTAGAAAACCATTATCACCGTCAGCAACAGTTTCACGGCAGCCAGGTGCATCAGTAGTTATCACAGCACGCCCCATAGCCATAGCTTCTAATATTGTACGAGGTGTACCTTCACGATAGTAAGAAGGAAGTACAAAAACTGAACTGCTTTGAATAGCTGGACGCACATCGCTTAGACGACCTAGAAAGTTAATTTCACCATCAGCAATCCACTGGTCAAGTTCACTTTGAGTAATACTATTCGGACTAGCATCTAACCAACCTACCAAATCAAATTGTACATCAGGATACAACTTTTTGACCTGTTTAGCGGCATGCACGTATTCACGCACACCTTTACCAGCTAATAAACGAGCAGTCATTAAAAAACGTGGCGCATTTTTACTATCTAAAGCAGCAACATCATACTCACTAATATCAACACCTGAACCATTTACTACACAAGTTTTTGCATTTTTTGAGAGGATCTTCAGCCGACGAAATAGAATTTCATCATCAGGATTTTGAAAAAACACCACTTCACAGTGCCTTAGTGCAGCCTTATATAGATTTTGAATTACTATACGTGTGCCACTATAGTTACCGTTTCCTTCATCCATAAAAGCGTAGCCTAAACCAGTAATTAAGGCGAAACGATGAGGTACGCGTGCTAACCAAGCGGCCAAAACTCCATAAATAACAGGCTTAACGGTATAACCCATGACATAATCTGGTTTTATATTGCTGATTAACCGATATAAAGAAAATAGAGATTTTGAATCAGCTATAGGATTAGTACCTATACGCTGCATTGAGATATCATGAGCGATAATACCTGAAGTGGTCAGTTCTGAAGTAACAGCTTTGTTAGATATTAACTCAGGAGCAGCTACGTGGACTTCCAAGCCTTTTTCTAGCAAAGCGACTATGAGAGGTTTTCGAAAGCCGACTAAAGAATTAGCATGGCTTGCAATAACTAGAAATTTCATTTAATTATCTCTTGCAATATATGATTGAATATGAATATTCAGATTACGATACATTATAGCTTAGTCACTGCCAAATAAGTCACGGGTATAAACTTTTTCAGCAACGTCTGTTAGCTCTTCAGATAATCGATTAGTAAGAATAACATCGGCTTCTTGTTTGAATGCTGCCAAATCTCGTATTACACGTGAACCAAAAAACTCATTTTCTTCAAGTACAGGCTCATATACGATAACTTCAATGCCTTTTGCCTTAATACGTTTCATCACGCCTTGCATCGCACTAGCCCTAAAATTATCAGAGCCTGATTTCATGATTAAACGGTACACACCAACTACTTTAGGTTGACGCTTTAATACAGTATCTGCAATAAAATCTTTGCGAGTACGATTCGCATCAACGATTGCTCTAATTATATTGTTTGGTACTTCCTCATAATTGGCTAAAAGCTGCTTAGTATCTTTTGGCAAGCAATAACCACCATAGCCAAATGACGGATTATTGTAGTGGTCACCAATCCTTGGGTCTAATCCTACACCTTCAATTATTTGACGGCTATCCAAACCTAACGTCTCTGCATAACTATCTAACTCATTAAAATATGCTACACGCATAGCCAAATAAGTGTTAGAGAACAATTTAACAGCTTCGGCCTCTGTGCTTTCAGTAAATAATAGAGAGACATCTTTTTTGATTGCGCCTTGTATCAATAGCTCAGCAAATTGTTTTGCTCGATCGGAACGTTCGCCAACAATAATACGTGAGGGGTACAGATTGTCATATAGTGCTTTGCCTTCTCGTAAAAACTCAGGAGAGAAAAACAAATTTTGTGTATTAAAAGATATTTTTGCAGACTCTGTATAACCTACTGGAACAGTAGACTTAATAACCATTATTGCGTTTGGATTGACCTCTGTTACAGCCTCAATAACTGCTTCAACACTTTTTGTATTAAAGTAGTTGGTACTAGAGTCATAGTCAGTAGGCGTTGCGATGATAACAAAATCAGCATCGGCATAAGCATACTTTGAATCTAGCGTAGCCGTAAATTTCAATGTCTCTTTATTCAAAAACTCTTGAATTTCTATATCTTCAATTGGTGATTGCCTAGCATTTAGCAGCTCGATTTTCTCTGGAACAATATCAACTGCCACAACATCGTTGTGCTGTGCTAACAACATAGCATTAGATAGCCCTACATAACCTGTCCCTGCGATAGCTATTTTCATATTCACTTACCTACCTTGTAAAAGTCACGATACCACTCTACGAATTTATTAACACCGTCTTGAACAACGACCGAGGGACGATGGCCCGTTCTCTCAAATAAAGCTTCAGTATCTGCCCAAGTACGCGGTACATCGCCTGGTTGCATAGGTAAATAATTGCATACTACCTGCCTGTCAGTTGCTTGTTCTATTGCTTTAACAAAAGCCATCAGTGAGACAGGGCTACCATTACCAATATTGTATACCGTATGTGGCGCACATCCATCTTTTACCTCAGGTGGTAACTCAAGCAATCTCACGATACCTTCAACTATATCATCAATATAAGTAAAATCGCGTTGCATGTCACCATTGTTATATACATCGATTGGCTCATTTTTGAGGATAGCTTTGGTAAACTTGAACAAAGCCATATCAGGTCTACCCCAAGGACCATATACAGTAAAGAAACGTAAACCTGTAGCTGGTAAATTATAGAGGTGAGAGTAAGTGTGGGTCATTAGCTCGTTAGCTTTCTTAGTAGCTGCATAAAGACTAATTGGTTCATCCACTCTGTCTGTAACAGCAAAAGGTACTTTTGCATTTTCGCCATAAACAGAGCTAGACGACGCATATAGGAGGTGTTTGATCTTGTGGTGTCGACAACCTTCTAATACATTCACATGTCCAACTAAATTAGAGTCGACGTAAGCATGTGGGTTTTCTAAAGAATAACGTACTCCTGCTTGAGCTGCTAAATGAATAACAGCATCAAATTTTTCTACGGAAAAAAGGTTAGCCATACCTTCACGATCGGCCAAATCCAACTGAACGAAACTTACATTATTTAAGCCAGCTAAATTGTCTAGACGCGCCTTCTTTAAAGAAACGTCGTAATAGTCATTGAGATTATCTATACCGACTATCTTATGATTATGACCGGCTAAACGTTTAGCAACAGCATGACCAATGAAGCCTGCCATCCCAGTAATAAGAATATTCATTTTAAACCTTTTGCTTGTGACTTTTTAGTTGATATTAATACACTTTAAAAAAACCTAACTTATATCATTATTTTGAGAATTTTGGACTCTATCCCATACTTGATGATATTTACTAATCATTGTTTCAATACTGAAGTTGTCGACCACTCTTGTGCGGCAAGCAGACTTACGTTCTGACCATGTCTCTGGATCTGTTTGCTGCTCATGTAGTGCTAGCAGGATAGCTTCAGCTAATTCCTGTGGGTTCTTAGTGGGAACAACCCAGCCTGTATCACCGACAATGGAAGCTGCATCGCCGACATCAGTAGTTACACAAGGTGTACCACAAGCCATAGCCTCAGCTAAAACATTAGGGAATGCTTCACCAAATGAAGATGATAGTACGTGTAAATCTAGGCTATTCATTACAACAGGTATATCAGTTCGCTGATCAAGTAAAATAACTGAATTATCTAAATCTAAAGATTGAATCTTTTCCACCAAGTTAGCATTGGAACTATTAATATCTTTTCCAACTAAAATTAACTTATGCGGTATATTTGCCTTTTTGACAATTGCGAATGCTTCTAATAAGTTGAAATGATCTTTTTGTGCATTGTAACGTGCTACCATGCCAATTGATGGAAAGATATCACCCAACTCGTTTTTTAGCTTAGATTGAGTATCTGTTAAAATGCAGAGTCTAGAGAGATCATAGCCGTTAGCTATTACCGTCATCTTTCTATCGTCATATCCTATCGCTTTATGCACCTCAACAGCCTTATCCGCGCAGCAGATGATTTTTAACGGGATTTTTTTACTTATTTTCGCGCAAGCTTTAGCCACTAAAATAGTAGAACGTTTAGAGTGATGTTTTTCAAGGGTAGTATGCCGAATATTCCAAACAATATTTTTATTACCTGCTAGACGGGCTGCTGCGCTACCAATTAAATCTGCATGATACATCCAAGTCTGTACAACATCAGGTTTAAGATCACGGATAAGCTTAAGCAATTTGTAGAGACCTGATGGTGTCACTTTACCAGCAGGCATATTTAAACAATGTACGTCTAAACCAGAGCCCGTAAGAAGGGGCCCATATTTGCCTTCATCCATCAAAGAAATGACTTTGTGATTATAGGTATCATCATAAGTACATAAGCGATATAAAACAGCTTCTGCACCGCCATCATTCAAACCTGTAATTATATGTAATATATTCATATATACGTTCACACCCTATATTAACCAAAGCTGGATATTTTTTATAAATCAGTTTAAAACATCACTAATCAGAACTAGTTCAAGAAAATTGCGCTACATCGAAAAGCAAATTTAAACCAATTAAAACTTCTAACTGTTCAAAAAACCTCTTTCTTAATCTCAATAATATTCTATAAAATTTCAGTCAGTAAAGATTATTATCTTAGATTTTCAAGCAGCTATAATTAAATTTTGTCAACGGAACCTATTGGTTAATAAAATGTTCAACCGTATAAATAGATGCTGTTCTTTGAACCTGCTTAGGATCGTATACAGAAGAGTTCATAAGCGATATTTTTTTTACCAAATCATCAATACTTAAATATTTCACTAAATAACCATTAACACCTTGTTGTATAATCTCACTTGGCCCACTAGGACAGTCAAATGCAATGACAGGGGTTCCAAGTGTAATGGATTCAATTAATACGTTAGGAAAACCTTCATACAACGAAGTTAGAACAGTAGCTTTTGCATGAAGATAATAAGGAATCATGTCTTTTTGAAACCCTTCAAAATCTACACGATCTGCAACATTTAAACTAGCTGCCAGTTGCTTTAAACTCTGTTCTAAACTACCTATGCCGATAATTTTTAATCGAAGTTTAGGAAAATCGTCTACCACCTTAGAAAAAGCTTCAATAGCATAATGAAAGGCTTTTTGCTCTTCTAAGCGCCCTACACAGAGTAAATATTCTTGTTTTTCTATCTCGTCAAAATTTATATTTTTTGCATAGGCTTCAACATGATTGGCTACAGGATTATAAACCACACTAGTTTTACCTTTTAAATTAGGTAACACTGATAGTAAATCCTGCTCCATAGCTTTGCATTGATTGATTACATGATCAACATTGGAGTAAAGATTATCAATCGACCTTTGTACAACATACTTATTCCAAAATCCCTTAGATAACTGTTGCTTTTTAGATAAGGTATTAATATTACGAGCTATAATCTTAGTTCTAAACCTAAAAACTGAACGTAATATAACCAGCAATATTGCCATCTCATAATTGAATACAAGTATCTTTTTAGGCTGTTCTCTACGAATATATTGTAACAAAGCAGGCGCTGCGTACCTCGCGTGATTAACATCTAAAACCACTAAATTTACTTGATCAGATACGCGATCTTCGTAAACAGCAGTCTTGAGGTTGAGTACTACCAGATCTACTAGCCAACCCTGCTCCGCATAGCCATTAGCAACGGTGACACATACCCCTTGGGCGCCACCACCATTAAGATTACTAATCAATAAGGATATTTTTTTAGTTTCAGCCATTTAAATATTTACTCCGATTTGCCCATCCTGACAATAAATAAATACGATAAATTAGGCGTCCTGATAGGTTTGCATATTTGTGCTTGCTCTGCATAGTAGCTCTCAAGCGATTACTGAATTTTAGAACTTCCTTTTGATCCCAAAGTACGCAGGCCTGTATCTCTTGCATAATGTCATCCCAGTTTTGTAGTACTACGCCTTGTGAATCATAAGACCAGCCCATTTTTCCTATTGCATCAGAATCTAAATCCATTTTATTTTTCAGCATATCTCTGAGTACAAGTTTATTTTTTAAGCGTTTACGATCAAACAGGTATGCTTCAGGCATTTTAGCAAAATAATTTGCTAATACATTATTAGTAAATGGTAATATAAGATTTGCATTTATTACGTCTGTAAAATTTCTAGCTTTCCTTATGTGTAATTCTGCTGCGACGATTGTCGTTAAAATATCTGTTTTGAATTCAAAAGCATCTAATTTGCAACGTATTTTGCTTTCTTTTTTCCAATGGGACCGAATTGGCTGATTTTCGCTAAAAATATTATTCGCATCTTTCACACTTAGACCGCTCATTCCACACCATTCTACAGGTACTCTAAAAAATGGATTAAATAAGCTCTCAGAATTAGCTCTATTTCCTAGAAATGAAAAATTGGAACTATACTTAGATAACGTTAACATTTTTAATTCCTTTTTACTTGGTGGTGTCATCATATAACTGTCATTGCCTCCACCATCAATAATATTGGAATTTTTCAATTCAGGCATTTGCTCGGTATAAAGTGGGTAAGCAAGCGTAACGTTATCAGTGCACGGAAAAGGGGCATTAGCAAAATACTCGTTTATCGCTTGCTTATGACTATTTTGCAACTGATCGACTTCGTATAAAACTTGATGATTGAAACCGAGCTGCTTGGCAACTTTTGCACTTATTTCACTCTCATCAAGTCCTCCTTTTGATTTATGAGTTATTAAGGTCACTTTATCTTGCCAACCCGCTTCTGCTAACGCTAGTGCAATACTATTGCTATCCTTGCCAGCACTATGAAACAAGAAACTAGGTTTGGATTGGTCAATACGGCTAATCGTTGCTTCTGCTAACATTTGTAATATCAAATCCTCATCTGGCTGCATTTCTTCTTGAGACAAGCGATTGGCGTTCATAAAGGGAAATTCGTGTTTGAAAATTACCTCAATATTGTTTCCAACAGTTTTGACCTCAGCTGTATCACCAAGACTGACAATGTAAATATCTTGATAAGCAGTTTTAGGAGGTGGTACTACACCACTTTGTAGCAAAAAAGAAAGGCCTTCATTTGATACTTGCAAAGGTTTTGGAACACGAATATCATCAAGTAGGTGCTTAATCGAAGTCGAATATAATAGTAGCGCTTTGTCTCTTGACCAATATATATAAAAAGGTGATTCCCCTGCCAAATCACCCTGAATAAGTAGTTTTTGCTGACCTACAATATATTGATTGACCATTATTTTTCTCTTTAATTTTGTTAGTAAATTATTAATTAGAAAATTTCATCCTACTAATAAAACTTATCATCAGTAAGATAAACATCAACACTATAAATGGAAATAGGCCGCCAACGAAATGCGCTGGATAAGCATAAAGTAATCCAACAAACCCTAGGCGTAACGAGGCATAAGCGAATAGAATATGTCTCAAAGGATTATTTTTTATTAAGTGTAAAAAATAATCTAAATACTTAATAAAATATCCAAACATCACACCTACAGGAAATATTCCAACTACGTTCATTTGCATTAAGCCTAGGGTTAGCAAATCAACAGGTATTGTACCAGTTACGCCTTCTTGACCTTTAATAGCACCACTTATCAAAGCAGTATTGGTTTGAGATGCTTCCTGAAATTCGAACAATTTTGAGGTGATTGAAGATGGCATAAGATGAGTTGGGGCAAATATAAAATCTGTAAACAATCTAAATAAATGACCTTCATTGAGCTGTGCGAAAAAACTTACATAAATAAATGAAGTTTCTTTTATGACAAAACTAGATACTGACTCAGATGCTTTTAATCCAAAATAATCACTGATGTAAAATAGCAGTACTAAAGTCAAAGGAAAGCCTATAAAGGAAAACATTAGTATGATTCGCGAAGATATTCCCTTTATAGAAATGTAAGCTATAATAAAACTGGCAAAATACAATGCAAATGTGACCCTGCCTGCATTACTATAAAGTACATATAAAGAAGATAGTACTGATAAGATCAAACCAAGGCTGGCAAGTATCATTCGATATTTACTAACTAATAAGGCCCAAAAAAAGTAAGATGAAAAAAATACCAAGGCACCAAAAGGCTTAAAGAAGCTGTACGGGTTATCTATATTGAATATGCCAGACCTAATAGCTTGGCTGTAAGCTAAGTAGCCTACAAACCCTCCGTATGGTTGAACATATAACCATCTTAATAGGAAACCTATGATTAGCAGAATATATGCAATTAACATCATTCTGTCTAATTTCATATCGAAACTATATTTAGATAATTTTTTTACTTCTCTCTTGCCTAAAATAGGTAGTCTCCATCCTAAAAACATTCCTATTGTAAGCACAAGTACTAAAGGTCCATAGAAAGACCAGTAGTTAATACCACTCAATACTATATCTGATCTCAAATAAGTAACGCCATCCAGGGTAGCTAAAAGAACAACAGATGAGCCAACACCATAGACAAATGCAACTGCTAAAAAAGACCAAGAAATAATAGGCAATTTTGTTCTTTCTTTAGCAGCGTAGAAAGAAAGGAAAGTTGCTACTATGAAAACTACAAAACTGTTTATTAGAATTACCAAAAAATTTACCTGCTTAGAAAACTTGAATCATAAAATTAAATTTTCTATTACCTAATAGACTGGAATAGTTGAACGAATATAACCATTAAATTTGCTATTCTGGCATTTTAAAAGTTTACTATTAAAGCTGATAGTATATACATCGTTATACTTATAGAGTTTTAGTAAACCCAACTATTGGTACATGATAGCTTCTTTCTTGCTTATCAGCTTTGCTTTATAACCAATACTTATTCCTAACAGTGCCCTAGTTGCCGTCATTGTCACAGCAGCGCCGATATAGCTATAGTAATAGATGAGAGGAAATGCAGCTGTAAACCCTATAAGTGAGCATATAGTGGTTATATTTCTAAGCTCCCTATCATATCCTTTCACTATCATAAAATTTGTACCAAAGGTACTGATTAGTGCAGAGAAAATTAGTGATATAGATGTAATTTGAAGCACAATGACCGCATCAAAAAACTCTTCTGTATAAAAAAGTCTTATTATATATGGTGCTAATAAAAACAAACCCACACTAGCAGACGTAGACAAGTAAATATTAATCTTCGCATATAAGTTGTGTGAATCCATTTTTCTAGACAATAATGGGAAAAAAACTCTCGATACTATCGTAAGAAATCGTTGAATAATATTTATAAATTTACTACCAGCATCTAGCAGACCGTTAGCTAAGCTACCACCGTAAAAGCCAAGCAGCACGACGGAAAAGCTGTTATACAGGTTTGGCATCATATTATTTATAAACACATCAGTACTATTCTTAATGGTTATAAATATCTCTTTAAAGTCTGGACTCCGAACGCTTATCTTCCATTTAAAGACAATAATATACATCGCAAATATTCCGCTAACCAGTAACCCCAAACTTGTAAGCAACGGCTGCAAGATATAATCTGACTCTTCTTTTATAAAAACAAAGATCGATAACGTAAAAATAGTTCTGCTAATTAGACTGAAAACAGTAATAAACTTCATTCTCTCCATTGCTTGAAAGAACCACTCAGGAAAAAGTATATTTCCTGGTATCAACAAAAAGCTAATGAGCAGAATAGTCTTATTTTCTCTAAAGTATGGAATAATTGCTATTGCAATCATTAAGAATGCAAATGATATAAGCATCAGTATTACCCGTGCCCATAAAACATTGCTGAATATTTCAGAAACTTTTTCTAAATCATTTTTGTTTTTCGCTACATCTCTAGTCGCTGTATAGTTAAACCCCCAGTCTGAGACTGTTTTCATCCATAGAATAACAGCAGCTGCGAAAGCTATTTTACCGAACCCATCTACCCCAATAACTCTCGCAAGATATGGTATTGTAAGTAAAGGAAAAATATAGCCAACAATCTGTAATAACATCAAATAACCAAAATTACTAGCTACTGTTTTACCGTCTTTGCTTTTTTTTAATTTATCTAAAGCGTTTTTAAACTTATAGATCATATTAGTTCAAATAATTTATGTATAAAGGCATATGTTTTTTAATATCTTGATTAATATCACGTTGTAATTTTCAATCAAGTTGTTGATTTACTTTGTGCTTAGACTTTTATGGTTTATAAGGTCATTACCATTTTATACTACCTTCAAATTATCTTGATAACCTGCAACAAAGTACCCAAGTTGTGCTTTGAGCCACTTTATATCTTGCTGTTTTTCTCTCTCAGCGAGTTGAGCTATCATATTTTCAACATCGCTCAAAGGAAAGCTGTGCTCCATTGCCTGCATAATAAGAGGATGCTCAGTATTTTCGATATTATCATCACCAATAATCAGCTCTTCATAAAGCTTTTCGCCTGGACGTAAACCTGTAAACATTATCTCAATATCACCATTAGGATGACTGTCATCCTTAACCTCACAGCCACTTAGATGAATCATGCGCTGTGCAAGATCGACAATTTTTACAGGATCACCCATATCTAGAACGAATACTTCACCACCTTTCGCCATAGCTCCTGCCTGTATTACTAGATTCGCTGCCTCTGGTATCGTCATAAAATAACGTGTTACATCGGGGTGCGTAACAGTAATTGGAAGTCCTTGTTCAATCTGCTTGGTAAAAACAGGTACCACTGAGCCGGATGAACCAAGAACATTGCCAAAGCGCACCATACTAATACACGTTTTAGGACTGACTTTACTAAGTCCTTGGCAACTCAGCTCAGCTAAACGTTTGGTTGCACCCATAACGTTCGTTGGCCTTACTGCTTTATCAGTCGAGATAAGTACAAAGGTGTTAACTTCGGCACGTATAGCGGCACGCGCGCAATGATAGGTACCTTTAGTATTATTGATCAGCCCTTCAAAAGGATTAAACTCTACAATAGGTACATGCTTGTAAGCTGCTGCATGATATACCGTCTGTATACTGTATTCCTGACACACATGATATAACCTATCCTCATTAGTGACATTACCAATGAGAGCAATGATCTGAGTCTCTTGGTATTCAGGATTACGTTTCTGCTTAGCGAGTAATTCTTGATGAATACTATAAAGAGCAAACTCTGATAGCTCATAGAGTACTAAATACCGCGGCTTATTCTTGATAATCTGTCTGCACAGCTCGCTGCCAATAGAGCCACCAGCACCCGTAACCACTACGCTTTTCTTTGTGATGTTTCTAGCCAGCAGACACTCATCAGGCTCTACGGTTTGCCTATCTAGCACATCTAAAATATCAATCTTACGCATATGGCTAATAGTTACTTTTTCATCAGCCAGTTCTTGTAAACTTGGTAGCTCTTTTATCTTGATAGAGATATGTGAAAGCTTTTCGATAATTTGGCGTTTGCGAGCACGGCTAATGGAGGGTACTGCCAAAAACACTTGTGCAATATCAAGAGTATTTACGATATCCAATAAATTATCGGTATGATAAATCTTCTTACCCATTACATGGGCACCTGTCAACTGCCTATCATCATCAACAAAAGCAAACACACTATACTTATGTGAATTGCTCAAGCCTTTCAGTAATTCTTGACCTGCTTCACCTGCACCATAAATTAAGATATTGTCATAGTCTATAAGATCAGCATCAAAGTGCTTACCTTGCCACCGCTTCAATAGCTCTTTTATTGTCAGACGGCTGTTCCAAAGCCAGATATAAAGAAAAAATAAAAATAAAATAGGAGTAGATCGAGGTATCTGTGGTAATAGATCAAAATAAATAATCAACTCATAGAACAAAATTAATACTACGAACAGCTGCAGTACACCGCTCATAACTGTATCAAGAAATCCTCTAGATACACTATGATAGAACCCTATAAAATACAGACTGACAACAGGTATCAATGCATAAAGGCCTAGTGCCCACCAACTAATGTGAAGCTCGACATAACCATAACGCAATAATAGTGATAACAACAGACAAGCAATAGCCATGACAAAGTCTGCGCTAATCAAAATCAGACGCTTGACGTATCTTGGCAGTGACAACAGGTACTGAGCAATAGATTGCAACACATTTCCACCTATAAGCTTCGGCTTACGTTTAACACTATGTAGAGAGTTTTCAACCATATGGATTGTCTATTCGTTCTACATCATTTTTAAGAACTAATTTATTTAGAAGCGTACTACTGGTTGTTGCCATAAGCATAACTATAGTGATAACTGTATTTGCTCATGATACCCTGTTGTACGTCATTTAGAATAATACCGTCTACTTTTATATTTGCCTTATTCATTTGATTGACAGCATAGACCAGTTGTCCCTCAATTGAGTTATCGTATCTGGTTACCATCAGTACTTTGTCAGCATATTGTGCCAGTATCATCGCATCAGAAGCCGCAAGTATCGGTGGTGTATCAATAATAATATAGTCATAGCGTAAGCCTAGCTCTTTCATTAGAGCATTAAGCCTACTATTAGACAGTAGTGATGCAGGATTACGTGGATGCTCCCCTCTTGGCATAAAATCAATATTATCTATACCTGTAGAATGGATAAAATGGCTCAGTTCACCGGATGGTAATGTATTGCCTTGAGACGATGTATTATCATGTTGTGATAAATAATCGGCTAAGCCGTTATCTTGATTCATACTGAACATCTTGTGCAACTCGCCCAAGCGCATGTCTGCATCCATAACTAGTACTTTTTTGTCGAGCTGAGCAAAAACTTCCGTTAAGTTAGCAGAAATAAATGACTTGCCAACGCCAGGACTCTCACCAGTAATCAGAATAACCTTAGCTTTTTGAGCCACCTGCTCTGCTGTCGGCATACCGAACATCAGATTAGTTCTTAAGCTTTTAATCGCTTCATAGCTTAAGCTATTACTGTCGGCATATGCTAGCAGACGATTAGGCGCTTTTTTGTCTTTACGCAGTCTTGTCAGTAGAGGGGAACGAGGTATCGTCGCTACTACAGATACGCCTGTTTTTGCTTCGATAAGTTCAGGGTCTTTGACTACATTTCTAAGCATATTTTTCAGCAATACGAGCATTGTTCCAAGCATAGTCCCTAACAACATTGCTAGTATGATAATTTGTAGTTTCTTTGGAGCAATCGCTCGGTAAGTACTGATTGGCAAATCAATGATGCGAGCAAAACCGATTTGACCAGCTTTGACGATCTTTAACTGTTCATAATTTTTGAGTAACGCCAGATAGATCTCTCTATTGATCGTCGTATCAGCCGATAGTTGTAAAAACTCTCTTTGTATCTCAGGTAAGCCAGCAATAGTATTGTCTATTTCTTGTCTTCTATCGTTCAACACTGCAAGCTGATCATTAATCTGGATTACTAATGGATGTTCGTCCGTATAGTAAGTAGTAAGATCTGCTTTTTTCAATTTTAACTCATTGAGTTGTAGCTCAATTTGCGAGCTCTCTGTTAACAGTAACTCGGCCTCTTTTGCCACATCAATAGTACCGTATTTCTTACGAAATTCATTAAATACAGCTTCAGAGTCTTCTAGTTTTTTCTTTAGGTTTGGAATCTGAGTTTCCATAAAACTAATGGTTTTAGTGGTTTCTTCAGAACCGCGAGACTGATTTTGATCAATATAAGACAAAACGATTTGTTTTAGAATTAAGCTGGTTTGTTGCTGATTAGCACCAGTCATAGACAATTGAATGATGCCTGTCTGCTTGCCTTTTTCAACAACAGATAGAGTACTATTTAGCTGTTCTGTCGTTGTTTGAAGAGACTGCTTAGTAAGATTAATTGAATAACCATCAGCAGGTAAACTATTTACTGTGATCTGAATTTGACCGTCTGTACCTTTGAACTGCTGCGGCTGACCTATCTGACCCTTAAAGTCTTCAAAACCGTTAGTTAAGACAAACCCAGTCGCCGAACGCGTCAAAGTAAATGGCTGATTCAAGTATTCTTGAGACACATTAAACTGACTGATTCCTACTTCACCGTCTTCAGTTCTGAGTGTTACCCCTTCAGGCTTATTTATTTGAGTAGTAGTGCTACTATTTTTTATTCTATCTAGCGCCCCGATATTAGGATCAGACAAGCGTATACGTAGATGTAACAAATTGACAACAGGCTCTAAGATCATACGTGACCTTATTAATTCCGCCTCTGCTTCAGCTTTACTAGCTTCCGACCCAATTAACTCAGAAATATCAGCCCCTAGCGCGGCTACTCCTTTAGAGTTCTCTTCAATCTGGATAAGCGCATCCGACTTGAAGGTAGGATTGACATATCTACTATATAAAAATCCTACCATCAAACCCAATAGAGCAAACAACAAGATGGCTTTCCAGCCACGTAAAATAGCAAACAACAAGGCCATAAGGTCAATGTCATCATTATCTTCTTTCGAAACAGGGTTTGATACATTCTTTGAATCTGTACTCATAACTATACGTCTACCACTTCAGCTTGTTCATCGGATAAGCATTACTTAGCTAATTTTATCGGTCCACTGATCGAGACCATCAACAATATCTTGATATGCTGTCTCAAAAGCGCTCATTTCATGTCTGTATGGATCAGCAATATCTTTGTTTTGCCAGTGACCAAGCTTAAATGTTTTACCACGGCAGAATGGCCAACGTTCTTCAATCCACTTAGTTTGACTGTCTGACATGGTGAAAATAAGGTCTGCTTTTTTTGCTAATTTTTCGTCAATTTGTTTGGCAACATGGTTTGTGATATCAATCTGCTGTTCAGACATAATTTTAAGAGCAGAAGTATCTGCAGGATGTCCAACTAAAGCGCCCACACCTGCAGAGTCGATTGTCTTGGCAGGATAACGCTCTTTAAGCAATGCTTCTGCCATTGGACTACGACAGATGTTACCAACACAAACGACCAAAATATTGTTAAATCCCATAATCGTGATTACCTATAGAGTTGAAAGAGATCTAAACGCTGTAGTAGAAGGTAGTAAGGCACTAATAACACGATTCCAGCGTGTCAGACCTGTTGGATCAACATAGACAATATCATTGGGGTACATCTCAAAACGATTGGCAAGAGCAAAGCTAGTAACTGTCTGCATATCTACATAATAAATATCAGTTGCTCTCGTATTGATATTGTCACGGACGACGTATATTTTGGCCGCATTAGCGGTATTAGAATTGAGACCTTTTGACTCTCCTAAAACCTGTGCCAAACTGATACCCTGCTCCAAAATAGGTACAGGCTCCACTTGGCCAAATTCTCCCAAGACGTATACTTTATTACGTTCTTGGCTATTTACATGAATGGAGTCTCCGTCTTGTAAATAAATTTGATTGGCAGACGCTCCCATCTGACGTAGAGACTGTAAACCTATATTATAGCTTGTACCTCTGCGGTTTAATACCACACTATTTGAGTCACCTGTAGGTGTCGCACCGCCTGCCATAGAAATTGCACCATATAGAGACACAGGTACATCAGCAATAGGAAACTCACCAGGTTGCTTAACTTCCCCATCTATAAAGAACTTATTGCCACGATAGTTAATGATCTTTACTTGCGGATCTGGGTACTTAAGATAACGCTGAAGTCGGCTTTGTAAGTTTGCTGTAAATTGAGGAACACTCATACCGCTAGCCTTTATACGACCGATAAGCGGAAACTGGATAAACCCTTGCTGATCTATAGGAAAGCCCGACGCATACGGGTTGGAGCCACCACTGCTACTGGTCAAAGGAGGCGCTATGTCGGGGTAACCTACCAACGTAATCCCTAGTATATCTCCTTTAGCAATACGATAGTCCATTTGGCCAGACGTATTAATCAAACGTATTAGATCGTTACTCGGTGTGATAGTTTTTTTCGGCGGTAAGGTTAATAAGCTTAAAGGTTGAACGTTAAACTCTATCCCGTTTTCTGCAGTAAAGGAACCACTGGGTGGTAACTCACCAGCTTGAAGCCCAGAATTGATGGTAGTAGTAGCACACCCATAGAGCATACTGCTAGCCAACAAACACGCTGTACTTAACAACTTAATTGTCTGTCTCATATCAAAGAGCCTCTTCTATTACTACAATCACGTAAAACGATAAAAAAAATTCTGTACTAGTGTTTGTGCATTAATGTTATTTATTTACATCTTTAACAAAAATAATCGGCATCATAACATAAGTTAGCTAATAGTAACGAACGTTCTTATTGATTGATACAAAAAGCTATTTTAGCGTTACCTGCATTCATAATAGCTATTATTCTGATGATAACATATTGTTTTATACACCTTAATTACTCGTAACATTTGCAAAAATCTAATCAAAGCTATGTCAGAGTTACTATAATTTTTTGCTTAATCATGGCAGAGGTCATATCAGAAACAATTAATCTTTGCATATTGTTTGTAGAGATCATAGACAAAAGTTATTGTCAAATTAACAAGGCTTTAAAAAGTCCAATAATTATTTCAATTTATTAGTATAATATGTGCCGCTAAAGGCAAATATACTATATGCCTATTAGTTAGTAATAGAGATTACCTAGGCCAATGTCTAGAAGCTATAAACAGTCATACATTGAGAAATGTAAACCCACCGACTCAAGGACATCAAGATGAAAGATGAAAAATTACAGAAAGCACTAGCCCGTATGGGGCTTGGTTCACGCCGTCAAATGGAAGAAGTGATCAAAGCTGGTCGCGTCTCTGTCAATAACGGACCGGCAACCATTGGTGATCGCGTATCACAGGGTGATGAGATTCGCGTTGATGGTCGTCAGATCAAATATACTGCTGAAAACGAGAAGCGTCGCCGTGTATTGGCATACTATAAACCTGAAGGCGAAGTTTGCTCTGCAAAAGACCCAGAAGGTCGTCCAACTGTGTTTGAGCGCCTACCAAAACTGACTCATGATCGCTGGGTAATGGTTGGACGCTTGGATATCAACTCAACTGGTCTACTATTGTTTACCAATGATGGTGAAATGGCGCATCGTTTGATGCATCCTTCTAGTGAAGTGACTCGTGAATACGCGGTACGTGTATTGGGTGAAGTGACTCCTGATATCGCTCGCACATTGACCTCTGGTGTCATGTTAGAAGACGGTATGGCACAGTTTGATGATATCAAAGACGGTGGCGGTGAAGGTGTCAATAAGTGGTATCACGTTCAGTTAAAAGAAGGCCGTAATCGTGAAGTACGTCGTCTGTTTGAATCTCAAGGTCTAAAAGTCAGCCGCCTACTACGTACGCGCTATGGTACGATTGCTCTACCAAAAGAGCTACGTACTGGTCGTTTCTTAGAGCTCGACAAAAAAGAAATCAACACGTTAACGGACTTAGTAAGCTTACGCCCACGTTATGGTACGGGTCTGCATGGCGCAGCCAAAGAAAAGCAAGAACGTATCAGAAACAAGCCGCTTAAAGCACGCCGTACTACGGACAGCCGTAGTGATAACCGCAGCGGTAGCGACAACCGTAATAGCAGTGCAAAGCCTAAAAGTAGCGCTAGCCCTGCAAGCCGTGGTACACGTAATACTCGTGACCGCAATAACAAGCGCTAATCTAAGTTTTCTGTAAAACACTTATAGCGTTAGACGTGTTATAAAAAAGCTGCCAATGATATATAGTCATTGGCAGCTTTTTCTATATTTGTATGTCTGAGAGTTTGTCTATCTAACAGCTTTTTATACATGACTTTCAGACCCAGTATATAAAACATATGGATAATGATTTAATTATCGTGGCTGTCCATGTAACTATCCATAGCTTTTAAGTCCTGTAGATGTTGCGCCTCTATTTGCGCCATTAACATATCTAGACGCTGCTCGATATTGTCTAACATTTTTTGTAGCAATCTATTGGCTTCTATACTTTTTTCATCACTTGCGTGGTCAGTACTTGCATAAGTATTCATTAAATGGTGATGACTGGCCAGCATTTCAGGTAGCCGAGTTTGCAGTAGCTTGTTCAGCACAAATTGCTGCTCAGTCGCTGCTGGTACTTTACTCTGCGCTGATTGTGACTTCTGATATCTTTGATAGTAAGTGACTTTGTTATCTATATTCTGTAGTTGTCTTAGCTGCTGTTCAGATAGGCTTTTTAGATGCTTTTTATTTAGGCTTAGCTGTTGCCAACTTGTTGTAGCTAATGATAATGCGGCATTACTATCTTGATACATGAGCACACCTGGTGTGATACCAACTGCCTTGTGTAGCGCGTGCCAGCCTTTTTTGCCCAGATATAAGGCAGCGGCAGTTGCTACGATGCCAGTACCTATTAATATACTCATATACACTCGCTACTTATTAATCAATTCTGTATATCCCTACTCATCATTATCACTTACAGCTTGATATTGTCTACCGTTTCGCTTGTCTTAACGGTATTCTTTGATGCAACACTCTTTGACATAGGAGATTGAATCGTCTCTATATCTATATTGTCATTCAGCTCACTCAATGACTGCATCGTTGATTTCGCTTTTGGATTATCAAAGCGCGTCTGCAAATAACGATTGGTCGCAAGTAGCTTTTGTCCATCTTGATGGTACGACGCGTTTAGCAGATCATCGAACTGAACATCGATGGTTTTGAGCACATCTAGCAAGGCTTGTTTACCAGTAACGTCTGAGTGTTTGATTTTGGTAGTATCAGCGCGCGCGCCGTCTGCCCCATCTAAATCATGCAAGCGGCGATAGTCTGCGACTGCTTGCGGGATATGTCTGTCCATCAGATTCTGAATCATGATATAGGTTTCATTGATGGTGTCTTTATCGTCTATTTTTCCATCGTTATTGGTATCGCCATAAATCAAACGTAACTTTTTGCCCTTTTGATTGATTTGATCAAGTGCTGCTTTTACGTCAACTGGCAAGCTTTTTTCTGGAATATATCCCAATTGCGGCATCGCCGTATATTCGAGCATTTTGGGCGCTGTGACTTTTTTGATACCGCGATATCCTAGATATAACCCAGCGGCTGGCAGCACCCCGTATAGTACAAACATTACTAGCATGGCAGTCACTTGGGTCATCAGAGTATCCTTATGGTTCGGCAGAATGGTGTGGTAAATTTTTATTATGTTAGCCCATACGCTCAGCTAAGTAGCTTCAATATAGCCAGTCATATATAGGGCACTGCTTTTATTAAACAAAAAAATAAGGCTCTGTTAAAGCCCTATATTGTTATGTACTGAGTCGATTGTGTTTATCAGTTATGACTTGCTCACAGCAAACAAGAAAACCGTTAGCTTTGCGTACGGCTCTTGACATAACGATGTGTCGAGGCAAGGCGGTTTAGAACGGTTTGATGCAGCTCATCTAACAGCTCATCAAGCTCATAATCGATTTCTAAAAACAAATCAGTTAGCATATCGCCAGCAGTCATTTTACCTTGTGCCATGTTGTTCTTGGTGCGGTGCGGGCTAAATCGTTGTAGCTGCTCATAATGGTATAGCGCTTCGGGGATACTTTCGGATACGAGCTTGTCGATGACGAACTGGCGCTCATTATGTTGCTGCTGCTGTTGTTCGTTCAGCTCGCTACTCCACTCGCGATAGCGCTTTAGCTTACCATTGATACGGTCTAGTATCGCAACGGCTTCTATAGGCATGGCATTTAGGGTGGCCTCATCGACCACGTCAATAAGCTCAGTCATAATCGGACAACGTCCATGTTTGAGATACCACAAAGTATCTGGGTCAAAAGGCGGTCTGTTGGTTGGGCGCATTTGAGCATGATTGGCTAAATACCGATCAGTCAAAGGCGTTGCTGAATGAATATCGCTGACTTGCGCTAAAGCATGACATATACGATCTACCCGCTCAGGCGGTGTCAGAGCGGTACGCTCATGGCTTGCAGTACGTTCGGGGTTTAATGGAGTGCTGCTATTATTATGCTCATCGCTAGTATGATTGACATCATCTATATGATGACTGGCTCCTGACTGCTGCACGTTTTTGGCAGCGAGCGTTGGCAAATCATCTTGAGCTTGCCCAAATGTCTTTAGCATTCTTGTCAAACTGACTACCATGACGCGCTCTGCCCCTCATCTAATACATGCCTATTGTGCCTGTATTGTATACCTTCATTCAATAGCGTATCTTAACAGGTTTTTGCTGACCTGCCAGTACGCAAAGTGTCAACATTCTTACTCTCTGCACCGATGCTCTAAACGCTAAGCACCTTATTATTATGAATGCTCCCGATTATATTTCTGGTTTTCTGCTTGGGTTGTCGCTTATCTTGGCAATTGGCTCTCAAAATGCGTTTGTACTCAAACAAGGCATCAAACGTGAACATATCTTTTTTATCTGCCTGTTCTGCGCTATTAGTGATGCGCTACTGATCTCAGCAGGCGTCGCTGGGTTTGGTGCGGTAACGGCTCGCTATCCACATGCTGTCGATATAGCCAGACTGGCAGGCGCGCTATTTTTGCTGGTTTACGGCTTACAGAGCTTATATGCCAGTGTTAAACGATCGCATGCAATGACAGTCGATGGTCAAGTGGTGACCAGCTTAAAAAAAGCACTGCTTTTATGCTTTGGTTTCACTTGGCTAAATCCCCATGTCTACTTAGATACATTGGTGCTCGTTGGGATGGTTTCAACAGGTGCAAGTAGCAAGATGACTTTTGCCGCAGGGGCGGTTAGTGCGTCGTTCTTTTTCTTCTTTGCACTTGGTTATGGCGCACGCTTGCTGAGACCTCTATTTGCGAAGCCAAAAGCGTGGAATATACTCGATGCGTTGGTAGGATTGCTGATGCTGTATTTGGCTTGGCATTTATACCAGAGCTAAAGACAGGCTAGCCATTAGATATAGAGTGTTAGATTAAGAGGTCGTTATTTGTATCTGGCACGGCCTCTTAATTTAATTATTGGGGTTTTTTGTGGTTAAGATTGATACTAGAACTATAGTTGTTAGAATTATAGTTTCTATCAGAGATAAAGTAGATAGCCTACATTAAAGCAGGAAACAGGGTACGTAGGCCATTAACGATAATTTCGATAGAAACAGCCGCCAGTAGCATGCCCATGATTCGGCTCATAATATTTAGACCGGTATCACCCAATAAGCGGCTGATACGACCTGCTGCCATCAATGCCAAATAACAAAACAAACTGATAAACAGTCCAGCGATCAATATGGCAGACACTTGCAACATGCCTGAGACTTGTGAAGAGTAAATAATAACCGTAGAGATACCACCAGGCCCAATCATCATTGGAATGGCGAGAGGTACCACGGCAGCTGCCATAGAAACGGGCGCATCTTTCACATGATCCACATCGAAGTTTTCTTGATCAGGTTTTACGGGGTTACCCTCTCCGTTCATCATATTTAGGGCAATCAAAAACACCAATATGCCGCCCGCCAATTGGAACGAGCCGATAGAAATACCAAGAGTTTTTAGTAAGGTCTCACCTGCAAGCGTGAAAAAGCTGATGGTGATAAAAATGGTCAAACAAGCAACGCGCGCAACTTTGCGGCGGTTGTTCATCGAATAGCCACGAGTCAAATCCAAAAATAACGTCAATGCGCTAAATGGATTGATCAACACCATAAAAGCTAGGATTATCTTGATAATTTCAGTATTCACTGAGCGCTCGCTTGTCTATTGATACCACTTGTGCAAAAAGATAAGGCCATCGTGCGAGTGCAACGATGACCAATAGGCAGATACAAACGGCATTGTAACATAGGCAGATAAGCGAATTAAATCATTAACTTTGCTCGATTACACGCTTGCTTTATGTTATTAAACAGTTTGTATCTACAGTGCGATATCACTAGTAGACAATCTATCTCCTACAATTCGCTAAGCGTTTGTATTATGCGCTAAAATCCAAGCCAATATCCAAAGCCGTAGTACTGTGTGTCAGATAACCCATCGCAATAAAGTCTACGCCTGTACTTGCGGCTGCCTCTACAGTCTCAGGCGTAATACCACCTGATGCTTCAGTCTTTGCACGTCCTTTACACATATCCACTGCTTGCGATAGCGTTTCAGGCGACATATTGTCTAGTAGCACCAAGCTCACACCAGCATCTAACGCCTGTTCTAACTGCTCTAATGTGTCTACTTCAACTTCAATGGGAATCAGATGCCCAGCAAAGTCTTGTGCCTGCTGAATGGCAGTTTTGATATCGCCTGCAATAGCGATATGATTGTCCTTGATTAAAATAGCATCATCCAACCCTAGGCGATGATTGCGACCACCGCCGCAGCGTACAGCATATTTTTGGACGATACGTAGACCTGGAATGGTCTTGCGTGTACAAGTAATCTGCGCCGGATATTGTGCCACGCTATCGACAATCTGACGGGTCGCTGTTGCAATACCACTAAGGTGCGTCATAAAGTTCAATGCCGTACGCTCAGCGGTGAGCAAATGACGCGCATTACCGCGTACCGTTGCTAGTACGGTACCAGCGGCGACGGTTTCGCCATCATGGGCGTGTGCCACAAACTCAATCTGCGTATCGACTGCTGCAAAAGACAAGCGAGCCAAATCCATACCACATATTACCCCTGCCTGCCGCGCTTTGATCTGTAGCTTCGCTTGCATATCAGCTGGGATAGTCGCTTGTGACGTGACATCACCGCGTCTCCCCAAATCCTCAGTCAAAGCATCTTTGACCAATGGCGTGAGCAATACTTCATCTAATGCTGGTTCTTTTTCAATTGTCATTTTTGACCCTCATATAGCCATGATAGTAATGGAAACCGCTAAGCATTTAAACTCAAAATGAGCATAAATATAGCGTAAAGCTGACCAACTGGCAAGGATAGGTAAAAAACTTATCGGTTCATCAAAAATTTTCAGAGTGGAATTTAGTACACTTTGAATTGAACACATGCCATGAACTATTTACGTTTAGGAAGTTTACTATCCATCAATAAACTCTGTAGTTCGATATCGTGACGGAAGCAATAGAGTTTGGCAGGGCGACCACGCTGCGCACTACTACTCTCCCCTGTCTCCATCACTAAATTCTGTGAATCTAGCAATCGACGGAAGTTTTGCTTATGCAAACGCATGCCTGATAGGGCCTCAACGCTCTGCTGTAATTGCGATAAGGTAAATACGTCTGGCATTAAACCAAAAATAAGTGGGCGGTATTCAATCTTAGCACGCAGTCTTGAGATCGCAGTGGCGATGACACGGCGATGATCATAGTACATGGGCACACCGATACGCTTTGACCAATCTTCTGGCAGCACGACTGCTTGATAATTAGGTGGATAATTGGGCGCTTCGGGTATTAGTCCTACCTCATAGAGCATCTCATAACGTAGCAGCACATGCTCTGCAATCCACTCTCGCTGCTGATGAGCGTCATCATTTACTGCTTGAGCATTGGTCAACTCACCACCTGCCAAAAACGACTCGCTTAGTCCCCAGCATAGTCCAATACGCTGATGTCGACGCTCTCGAACACTTGAGTCTTCAGCGGTATTGGCCCACTCCAAAAGCACAGGCACAATAAAATCCGTGATGATGCTTGGCATACCGTCTAGGTGATTCTCCCATGGGAAATAATCATACCAGTCTCGCCATAACGCTTGGCTTTGCAGCTCTTGCGTCTGTGTCTCTTGTACCAGACCTAAGTAACTGACATAGACCAGCGCATGGCCGTCGATGTTACGTCTATTGGTATCGACAAAGGTATATAGCTGCTCTAAATACCCAAGCGGCTGCTGTGTCTGCTCTTCCACCCACTGACGTACGCCTGCCTGTAACGAGCGGTGTAGCGGCATAAGAGGACCGTTTGGCAATAGCTTGCCTTGATCAACGGTCAGGACTCGAGCGATATGATCAGTAATAGCAACCAACACGGCGACAACTTCTGTCGTGCCGCTACCCTGCTGATGCGCATGTGAATAAGACAACGTCATAATGTTTAGGACTACCCTTTTTCTGAACTGCGGCGAGTAGACTACCAATAATAAGAATCTCTTACGCCTCAGTATAACGTGGATCCAGAATATTATAGCCTGAAACTGACACTATTATAGACCGCCGTTGTAAACATGGTGCATCAGCATCGTCTGGTAAAAGTCATCAAAAATATACGGGTTAGGAGCGCTTAATCAGCTGATGTATATCCGTCCGTATATAAAAAACACTTGTAATTATGCTCAAAATGAGCATAATTAAGTTAACTCAATCATTTTTTATTATAAATTATCTGAATTTTTGACACATACATTTATCATTATCGTACCAATAGAGGTCGCCATTATGAAAACTTATCCTTACGACGCACCCATTATGAGTACCGACAACCGTATCGCTACTAAAATGAATATCGACTATGCCAAAGCAAAAATGCCAGCTGACTTACCGCGTTCTGAGCGCATCGTGGTTGAAGAGAACATCAAGAAACTATTAAAGGAACATAACGCCGTACTGGTAGCGCATTATTATGTTGATCCTTTTATCCAAGACTTGGCGCTCGCAACAGGCGGCTGTGTTGGTGACTCGCTCGAGATGGCGCGTTTTGGTCAGGCCCATAGTGCCCAAACGCTCGTGGTCGCTGGAGTGCGCTTTATGGGCGAATCGGCAAAGATATTAAGTATGGAAAAAACGGTACTTATGCCAGATCTAGAGGCGGAATGCTCGCTAGATTTGGGCTGTCCTGCTGATGAGTTTTCGGCATTTTGTGACGCGCATCCTGAGCGTACGGTCGTTGTCTATGCCAATACCAGCGCCGCGGTGAAAGCTAGAGCTGACTGGGTAGTGACCTCCTCTGTCGGTATCGAAATTATCCGCCACCTGCATGCGCAAGGTGAGCCCATCATTTGGGGACCTGACCGGCATTTGGGCAAATACATTGCTCGTGAGACGGGCGCAGATATGTTGCTGTGGCAAGGTTCTTGCCTTGTACACAATGAATTTAAAGCTACCGAGCTTGAGCAATTAAAAGCAGAGCATCCAGAGGCCAAAGTACTGGTCCATCCTGAGTCACCTGATAGCGTGGTTGCACTCGCTGACGTGGTAGGCTCCACCAGTAAATTGTTAAAGTCAACTTACGAGATGGACGCTGATACCTTTATCGTTGCCACTGACTTAGGCATCTTGCATGAAATGCAAAAACGCTCACCAAACAAACGCTTTTTGGCAGCGCCTACTGCTGGTGAGAGTGCCAGCTGTAAGAGCTGTGCGTTTTGTCCTTGGATGGCGATGAACGGTCTAAAAGGTATCGAACAATGCCTAACTAATAACAGCGGTGAGGTGTTGATGACACCTGAGCTGGCAGTCGCCGCCAAAAAACCGTTGCAACGTATGCTTGATTTTGCTGAAGCACAAAAGCAAAACGTCGCTGCCAGTGGCGATATTGTCAAAGACCGTACACTGTTCGCTAATGTTGGAGCAGCATAATATGAATAAGCAGCACTCAGCCAACCATGCCAGCACTATTAAACCTGATAATAATGGGAGTAACAGTAACATGAACACGATTATAAAAACTGACGTCCTTGTTATTGGTGCTGGATTGGCAGGTTTGAGCACTGCACTATCCCTACCTACATCACTGCATGTTACCGTTTTGAGTAAAGCAGCACTTGAGGTTTGCTCAAGTCACTATGCTCAAGGTGGTATTGCCGCTAGCTTAGACAAAGATGACTCTGTCAGTGACCATATCGCCGATACCCTAGTGGCTGGTGCAGGACTATGCACGGCTGACAATACTGCCAGCATTTTGGGTGCTGGACAGCAGGCGGTTCAGTGGTTATGCGCGCAAGGCGTGCCTTTTACTCAGAACTCATCTAAAGCTTCGGATAACATAAACGCGCAGGACTTCTCTCAGTTACAGACCAGCGAGTTGCATTTAACAAAAGAAGGCGGGCATGGCTGTAGACGCGTCGCCCATGCAGATGATGCGACTGGCAGGCACGTGATGGACACCTTGATCCTAAAAGCACAGTCTGCGACTAATATTACTATATTGCCTTATCACGAGGCTCTAGAGTTACTCACATCGCCTATAGCTGATACTCAATACCTCGGTGGCTATGGTGCCAAGCACTGCCAAGGCGCACTTGTATTCGATCATAAACAGGCGCTTCAACTTACCTTTCAAAGTCGTACAGTCGTACTAGCCAGCGGTGGACTAGGTCAACTGTTTAAGCGGGCAAGCGCACCCAATGTCTGTGTCGGCGATGGCGTGATGATGGCGTGGCAAGCGGGCTGCCGTTTGGCGAATTTGGAGTTCATCCAGTTTCATCCAACTGGATTAGCACTGGGCGACAGTAGCTTTTTGATATCTGAAGCACTACGAGGAGAAGGTGGACGATTATACTGTCCGCAAACAGGCGTGCGTTTTATGCTGGATATAGACGCACGGGCGGAGTTAGCACCGCGAGACATCGTTGCTCGCGCGATAGCCACGCAGATTGATAGCAATGGACTTGGTTATGTACATCTTGATGTCAGTCACTTGCCCGCAGACTTCGTAAAAGCACATTTCCCGCAGATTTATAAGACCCTGCTGGCACATGGTATCGATATGACTACCGACCCTATCCCAGTTGCGCCAACGGCACATTATAGCTGTGGCGGTGTGGTGACTGATGCCAAAGGGTTAACGGATTTGCCAGGACTTTATGCGGCTGGTGAGGTGGCTTATACAGGACTGCATGGCGCCAACCGTTTGGCAAGCAACTCCCTACTAGAGTGTGTGGTAGTTGGCCGTAATATCGCAGCCAACCTACCGCATTATCTAGAGCGTTTAGACAACTTGCAGAACCTAGAAGACTTAACAAAAATGGCTACGTTCGATCGCGCATCATGTGATGAGTTAACACAATCATACCTTAGTGCATGGTCAGCGCCAGTGCTTAGGGATACGCAGTCTGTGATGCTGCCGGCATCTGTATCATCAGCATATCACTATGAGCTTACCCATGAATCGCTCACCCCTGATATTCACACTGATATTGCAACCATAACTACAGCATTAAAAACGCTGATGACTGCTAATATGGGTATCACTCGCAGCGCCGAGCAATTAGAGCAAGCGTTGCAACAAATACAAGAGTGGCAACATTGGAGTACAAAGTCAAAGGTGAGCCAGCTTGGCACAAATAATGCGAGTAGCCCTACTACTGCCAATGAGTTGTCATACTTTCAACTAGAAAGACAACTCACATTAGCAACCTTAATTATCCAGTCGGCCTATCAGCGCTTTGAGAGTCGCGGTGGTCATTACAGACAGGACTATCCAAACCTAGCGACTGCCCCTCTTACTAGCGTTGTGGAGCCACAGCATGACCTAGCTTATGATCAATTCAGTTATTTTGCGGGATCCACGCAGCCTCTTAAAAGCGATAACTGCCTGCCAGAGCATAGCTTGCCCAAACACTGTCTGCCTGAAAAAAGTCACGTGCTAGTAGAAATCGATTAAGCCAGTCCAAAAGACCATACTGAAAGGTATGGTCAATATGATTTTAGGGATGTATTTTCAGCATTATTTCGGTGTTATGGTACAATCGCAAGCTTGTCAAAAACACCCTGTTAAAATGCTGCGAGTTCCCTACAATGCAAAGCTTGATTACCCTCGTTTTGGTATTGATGCCAATGTTTATTGGCTTTGCCATTCCTGCCAACCCAACTCTGACCAGACTTGCCGATATGGGCTTGTCTTATTTGGTATATCTCATCTTGGCACTGATCGGCGTTGAACTGTCGCAGGTAGAAGGCTTAGGCAATCAAGTTGGCGAAATTGCCCTATATGTTACTGTTCTATCAATACTCACAATTGGTACGGGGCTTTTCGCACTGATGGTGTTTGACCATATACGACCGTGGCAGGCCAAAAAACCAAGCGTCAAATCTAAAGAACATCGTGTCAGTATTCGGGGCAGCCTATTACAGGTCGTCTGCGTGGTGATTGGGATGGTGATTGGCTTTTTCTTACCTGCTGATTATATGCCACCTGAAAACTCTATGACCGTCATGCTGATGATTTTGATTTTGTTGGTCGGTATTGGCTTAAAAGGCTCAGGCATTACCTTAAAAGAAGTCATGCTCAACAAACGCGGCGTCGAGATGAGCATTATCTTTACGCTGTCGGTGTTGGTTGGTGGGCTTGTGTTTGCCTTACTATTCACAGATGTGTCATGGACGAAAGGCTTGGCAATGGCGTCAGGGTTCGGTTGGTATTCGTTATCAGCGATTGTCATGACCGATGCTTACGGCGCGGTATGGGGCAGTGTCGCGCTATTTAATGATTTGGTACGCGAGTTCTTTGCGCTGCTATTCATTCCTGTATTTATGCGCAAATATCCTTCTGCTGCGGTAGGTCTCGGCGGTGCGACCAGCTTAGATTTTACCTTGCCTATTATTCAGCAATCTGGTGGTCTAAAGGTTGTACCACTGGCAATCAGTTTTGGCTTTTTGATTAATATTATCTCGCCCGTATTGATGGTGTTCTTTTCAGCGTTGGGATAGTTACTCATAATCAATTCTTATTCAAACGGATCACAATGTTTTGCGTATTTCCCATACTTTCTCTGATAAGAGATATAGTCTAAGTTCTTTAAGTCACTTACTTCACTACTTGCCATTAAAGTTACGCGGCGCTGTTTTGATTCAATATTTTTTAGATTGAGCGCTTTAAAATTAGGATCTATATAAGCGTTGTCGTTAACTAATAATTTATTTGAGCAGTCATAAGTATGGATACGCGCAGTAGCAATACCATGTTCTAATACCAACATATTTTTGACGATAAGCGCCCGATGACGAGGTAAGGACTCAAATCCAAAGTTTGCTAAAACATCCTCATCTATTTCACTTGATGCAACATGACCAAAAATAAACACTGTTGCTTCTGGATACTCACTGAGTTTTTCTTCAATTTTTCCAAACTCAATATCATAAATATTAGGTAACTGGCTGCTCATAGATGGAAAAAATCCACTAAACTCCATTTCAAGTGCTTCACCTCCCTCAATTACTACTGTACAACCTTTCACATCGACTACCGTATGTTTTGACGTTTCAGGACACTCGTCTATATCATCAAGTACGCCATCCCCATCTGAATCCGGGATGTCTGGTACTAACGTAATAGGCGGTTCTTCAATACTTTGATTGAGCGCAGTGCTTTTTAACGGCGTCTGACAACCTGTCAGTATCAATACACTTATCAAACCTGTCGCTATCATCGATAATTTAATATTCATACCTTACTCATCCCTAAGTCAAATCCTAAACCCCACTCGCCTGCTTCGCAAACAAGCGCATCAATGGCTTGATTTTGCCGACGCGGTACATGCCTTCATTACGGATCTGCTGTACAGGGCGCACTTGGGCAAGCGACCCTGCAAACAACCAGTTGAGTGCCGAGAAGCTATGCATCATCAGGCTATTATGCGGACGACGCGAACGTTCATAATGACGCAGTGTTTGGTTGCTGCCCCACAGCGTGCCACCACTACGGGTAAAGTCATGCGCTAGCTGCTCACACAATACTTTTACATCGAGCATACCGAGGTTCAACCCTTGGCCTGCCAGTGGATGTACGCCATGAGCGGCATCGCCAATGAGTACCAAGTTATCAGCCACATAACTCTTTGCTTGCTGTGCTGCTAAAGGAAAACTAGCAATGGACTCAATCTGCGTGATAGCACCCAGCTCGTAATGGCTCGCAGCCGCAAGTTTGTCCGCGATAAAGCGGTCGTCTTCTGCTATCAATGCCAATGCCTGATTGCGCGGCAATGTCCATACGATCGATTGCCAATGTTGCGGGTTTGATTTATCAGTCTCAGTGATATCCGCTAACGGCAAGAGCGCTAGCGTGCCAGTCGGCAACATGGCTTGACGAGCAGTCGCTTGATGTGGCTTTTCGGTCTGAATCGCACAGCAAATCGCGGTTTGATTATAATCAAGCGTATCGACCCCAATCCCTGCTTGCTGGCGGACAAATGAGCCACGCCCATCAGCCCCAACCAAGAGACGCGCATCAATCGCTGTACCATTATCTAACGTCACACGGTAGCCTTGCTGCGCACCTAGCCAGTCCATATTGACAACTTTGTGCCCAGCGATAACCGTCAGATACTCGCTGATATCCGCTTCATGCAAACGCTGCCATAAGGCGTGTTCAATAACCGCGGGCTCCACCATACTACCGAGTATCTCAGGCGCAGCGCTTTGGTCATGGCTATTACCAAATAATAGCTCGCCCATGCCGTTCAACTGCCAGACCTGCATCTGTGAGTAATCCGCTTTACGCTTGGAGATGGCAATGTGTTGCCACGCGCCAATCTCTTTGAGCAGGTTAATACTCGCCAGACTGAGCGCATAGACACGCGCGTCACGTTTGCTCAGCACCGCTTGCCACGCTGACTCATCGCGCGCAGGACAGGCATCAACCAAGGTCACTGGCATTTTATCCTGTGCTAGCTTTAGCGCAAGCGTCGCGCCAACGATACCGCCACCGATAATTAGGGTATGATTGTTTCTCATAAGGTGTCTCTCAATATTGCTCGATATTAGAATGCTTATTATCAGTCTCAATTACATATAGTTGATTCAGTTCAAAAGAGAGACAAGGCAACCGAGTGCAGATGTATAGGCAATACTTCAAGCGAGGTTAACGCTGTCACTCTTTTAAAGAGGATTAACTATAGCGCTATGACTTTAAACCCATCGCGTAGGTCGCAATCAATGGCTTGATATTTGGCAATTTATCAAAGGCCAACAATGCCATATTTCGTGCCAGCTTAATAGCTAAATTGGGATGGGTAAAGCCATGTACTACGGCATCACAAAAGCGAATCACTCGTTTTTGATCGGTCTGACGTGCTTTTTCATAACGCTGTAGTAATTGTGCATTACCGATGTCTTCGCCTTTGAGCACTTGTGAACTCATCATTTGCGCCAATACATGGGCATCTCGCATACACAAATTGAACCCTTGACCCGCGACAGGATGCAAAGTGTGAGCGGCATTGCCCATAATCACGCAGCGACCCTCGACTTGCTTGTCTGCTAATACGCGAGACAATGGATACGCGCCGCGGCGACCAGCAGCGACAAACGTGCCCGCGCGCTGCCCAAATGCCTGCTGTAACGTCTGCAAGAAATGCGCATCGTCTTCTAGATATTTGTTTTCTTCGCCTGTTGGACATACCCATACCACAGATCGTCTATAGCCTTGTTGATATCCGTCATTGCCATCGCCCTCTGGATCCGTCAGCGGCAGTACAGCCAGTGGACCTGCTGGGCTAAAACGCTCAATTGCGACATGCTCGTGCGGCTTATCCGTCTCTACCACGCCAACGATAGCCGTTTGCTGATAGTCATAGGTCGTGGTGCCAATATTCAATAGTGGACGTACCGTAGAATCTCGTCCATCACAAGCGACTAATACGCTGGCTTGTAGTTGCTGCTCGTGTTCCGCATTGCTTTCATCACTAAAGCTCAGCGTCACACCATCTACTTGTTGGGTTACTGCATTGACACTGGCATTATCAATCAAAGTAACGAGTGGCGACTGCTGCGCGGCTAATAAAAGCTTACGTCCAAGCCACGCGTTCTCAATCACTTGTCCAAAAGACTCTACTTTCTCTTCCGCTTTATTCAGCTGCGCGCGACCAAAGCTACCTTGCTCACTAATTTGCACGCTATCAATTCGGCACGCATGGCTTTGCAGGTCATCCCACAGTCCAATCTCTTGATAGATCTGTACCGTGCGTCGTGACAACGCTGTATTGCGACTGTCCAAATAATGACTGCGCGTACGGTCATCGGTCGGACTGATCGTTGGATAGCAGTTTTTTTCTAGTAATGTGCTAGCGATGCCGTGATTCGCCAATAGTAAGGCAAAGGACAGACCCACGTGACCGCCACCAACGATAAGCACTTGCTGCTCGGTAATTGCCTTCTTGTTATTAGACCCGTTTTTAGAATTAGATAAATGTGAATCAGTCTCTTGCATCGTTATTGTTCCTATTATAATTTTTGAGCTTGCCTATCTTTAGTGATTGATAGCCGTTTTATTGGATAACCTTTATCTGATAAAGGCCGCTTTTGACTCAATCGTAAAGCGCTGTAATATCGTTCATAGATTACCACAGATTCTTTATTATGCCGTGAGCTAAACCGTAGACAAATCGTTTATCTACTCCCCTCAAGCACAAGGTTTATAATCACAAAAAAAAGATCCATAAAGCCAAAGAAACCTAGATTAATCTGTACTTTGGTTCAACCTAAAACAGTTGATAAAGGTTGCCTGTACCGATATTGCAATCCACATACAAAAACAACGCTATCTACTCAATGTATGGCTTGAATTTTAAAAATTCTCTACCATAATGAAGGCAAGACTTTTATTTATTATTTTCCACAACATCAATAACAAAATTACCGTTACCCTGACCATCTAAAAACCATTTGTCATTTGAAACACTTATCACTTAAAACACAACAACGCTACTAACTATTTTATCTCTGAAACCCGTGACGCATGCAACGCTAGACTATAGCGCCGGGCACACAATACAAGGATAATCGCTTGACTGATACCATGAGCCGCCGTATAAAGTTTGAATCTCTAACGCCAGCACAGCTCAAAACCGTGCTAGGTGAATACAATAACCACATGAAATATATTCAAGAACGCCTCGATATCAAAATCATGCAACGCCAAGGTGATTTTTGTTTGAGTGGCGATGTGACCGCTGTTGAACGCGGTGAGCGTATCATCTACAAAATGGTAGATGAAGCCCAAAACACTAAAGATATCAGCGCAGAAGAGCTGCACCTGATGATCCAATCGAGCATCTCACGCGATGAAGATATGGATAATGAGGACGATGATAATGATATCGAAGATGGAGACGATTTAGATGAGGCAAGCGAGTTTACGCCCATCAGCTTACGCACACGTAAAGGCCGTATCATTCCGCGCGGTGGCAACCAGCAGCGCTATGTAAAAAACGTCTTGAGCTCTGATGTGTCGTTCGGTATCGGGCCTGCTGGTACTGGTAAGACCTATCTTGCGGTCGCTTGTGCGGTGGATATGATTGAGCGCAACGAGATCGAGCGTATCTTGCTCGTACGCCCAGCCGTAGAAGCCGGTGAAAAATTGGGTTTCTTGCCAGGTGATTTGACGCAAAAGATTGATCCGTATTTGCGCCCGTTATATGACGCGCTTTATGAGATGATAGGTTTTGAGAAAGTCGGTAAAATGATCGAGCGTCAAATTATCGAGATCGCGCCGCTCGCCTATATGCGTGGTCGTACGCTCAATAACTCATTTGTCATTTTGGATGAAGCACAGAACACAACGCCTGAACAGATGAAAATGTTTTTGACGCGTCTCGGCTTTGGCTCACGTGCGGTGATTACTGGTGACATCACTCAGGTCGATTTGCCACGCGGTCATAAATCAGGTTTGGCACAAGCGATGGATATCTTAAAAGACATCGAAGAGATTCATATCACCAAGTTTGACTCAAAAGATGTAGTACGCCATCAGTTGGTACAACAGATCGTTGAAGCTTATGACGTGTTCGATGAAGAGCAAATGGCTCTAGAAGAAAAGCGTAAGTTTGAACGTATCAAGGAGCAAGAGCGTAGACAAGCTGTGGCTAACGTGGCTGCCAAACTATAAAGATATTTTTCAAAAGCTTGTTTTGAACAAAGACCGGATTACTCAGGGTAGTCCGGTTTTTTCTTACCATGCATTACTTAATTTTGTATAGGTTTAGCCTGCTCTAAATGTAGTCTCACTTTTTAACCATTGCCTGCTCACAACTTAGCGGTAGTCGCCTTCATGGTGTGGTCAATAATAAGCCAATTAGATGAGTAAAGCACTAACTAACGCGTCTCTCTAGCAATATTGCTATTTCAGATGCCACTATCTTGAATAGCACTATCTTGAATAGCACTATATTTAAAATATCGTCTAAAATATAGTGCAGCTGTTTACATGCGACCATATACAATAAAAAGGATAATGATATGAGCCAATCTGACAATACTAATATTGATGGTGCCAATGTTGATAACATCTATATCGATGATACTGATATTGCTAGTAATGCTATGAGTCATGATGCGGAACTCGCAGCACTTGATATCAATGCAGCCGATAGCATCAGTGATGAGGTATTGGATACGTTTTATGATCGTACTCATTTACTGTCTGTGATGAAAGCAGCTTTGGATTATATCGATGAGCGTGTCGGTAAAGGTCTGACGTTACCTTATTTTTCGGATATAGATACCGAGCTGTGGCAAGAAAAATCTAAAGCATTGGACTTATATATTACTGATGATATTGAGGGACGCGCTCTAAATTTAGAAGCACGTGGTAAAGACTACGCGACCAATATTTTGTCTTATCCAAGTGAGTTGCCTGCTGCTATTATACAATTAATGCCAACGTTGCCTCTTGGTGAGCTTATTATCTGTCATGAAGTAATGGTGCGTGAGGCGCAAGAGCAAGACAAAACCCTAGCACAGCATATTAGCCATTTATTGGTGCACGGTATACTGCATTTGCTAGGGTTTGATCATGAGCTTGGACAGGCTGAGCAAGATGAGATGGAATACTTTGAAATTGAGATTTTGGCAGGTCTAAACCTACCAAATCCGTATATCTAACACAGCTGTTTTTATCAATTAGTCTTTAGCCCAGTTAGTCTTTAGATAGTGGTAGCTTTTGTGCTTGACCCATTTGATTGATCATATGGTCCAAACCTTTGACATGGACGCTACGCTGCGGGAATGGAATTTCAATCTTTTCATCATCTAGTGCGTGCTTGAATTGTTCAAGCAATTGGCACTGCATCGACCACCAGTCATCGTTGGTGGTCCAGACGTTCAGTGTCAAATCAACTGAGTTGTCACCCAAGTTGGTCACTCGTACAATGGGCTCAGGGTCGGTAAAAGACAGCGGGTTGTTTCTGGCTAGGCTTAGCATCAGATCTTTGGCTGTTTTGATATCAGCATCATAGCCAATACCAACTGTGATATCGACACGGCGATTGGGCAATGCAGTATAGTTCACTACTGGTGATGTTGTGATGTCACTATTTGGGATAATGATATCGTGATTATTGATCGTCGTTAGATGAGTATTGACCAAGCTAATCTCTGTCACTGTACCCGTATAGCTACTGATCTGCACATAATCACCGCGCACAAACGGTCGAAACGTCACAATCATAATCCCAGCAGCGAAGTTTGACAGCTGATCCTTTAATGACAGACCAACGGCAACCGCAGCACCACCCAAAATAGCAACGACCGATGTGGTTTGCACGCCAACTTTGCTGAGGGCAGCTAAGACCACCACGACTAGTAGCAAACCGTATAGAAGACGACTCAAAAAGCTGGCGACCGTCGCGTCCAGATGGCTGCGCGCCATTAGACGATCAGAAAACGCGACTGCCTTTTTGGCAAGCCAACGTCCCACAATGAATATAATTATTGCTAAAGCAACCTTAATGACAATTTCTAAGGCATGGCTGGTGAGTTCGGCAATATCTATGGTAAAACCTAAAAATTCCATACTGACTCTTTATTTTATAGCGGTGTGTTATAAATTTGGGTATTTGTTACTGGCAATAATCTTATTTGCAATGATCATCGTTAAACGGCGATTTTGGTCAAACAATGATTTTCGCCAAGCAGTGATTTCTACCAAAATAGTATGACGCATTCATTGCTACTCTATGTTCGCTTAACGTTTTACTTACTTTCTCTAGCGTTAGTACGTGACGTCCACTGTGTCACTATAGCGATAAGTACGTATCAGACGCAGCTCAACGATATCACGCATATCTTTGGTAAATGGTCCAAAGGGTGCTGCCTGCCTGACTGATTGCTTGGCTGCTTCATCTAGTATCGTCGAGTTTGAGCTTTCAAGCAGGCGAATAGCCTTAATATTGCCATTACTACTGATGATAACCATCAGCCGTACTTCACCTGTGATACCTTGCGCCCGCGCTTGCACAGGATAGTGCAAGTTACCGACGCGCTCGACGTGTTCACGAAAAGTATTGATATAATCTGCTGCCGCTCCGCGCTTGGTCGAGTTACTATCCATCGTTACCACTTTGGACTTGGTCGCATAAACTTGCTGACGCTGAGACAACTGTGCCTCCAAGGTAGCAATTTGTTTACGCAGACGCTCCTCTTGTGCTATTAGGTCGTCTTGTGCTTGTTTACTGTCATTATCCGACTCTACACTCGCTTGCCGCCAACTCAACGTGGTGCGCAGATAGCTCTCTTGATAGCGCTGCTGTCGTACTTGACGCTGTAAATTGATGACGTCTTTCGTCTCGCTCATTTGCGCAGCAGACAGTGGACTTATTTGGTCATTCTCTTGTCTGAGCTGCTCCTCTACGGTGCCGCCCCCTACTTGTGAGGCATTGGCAATAAATTGAGCATCCTCATTTGGTTGCATATTATCGGTCAAGGCCTTTGCGACATCTTGCATCATCGCTGCAGGGTCTTTACCCATTGAAAAGCTGATACCAAAAATAATCAATACGTGTATAGCGACCGCAATAACGACTGCAATAGGTAAGCTCATATCACGCTTTAGAGGTTGCGCTGAAAAATGGTAGCTTTGTGAGTCTTTGATGTAGGCCACAGTAGGTCTCAGCTTATGGACGCCGTGTATCAGCAACCGCACTTCGCAATGAGTACGATACGAGCACTATAACGACAGGCACGATATATGTTGGCGCTATCATAACATGACTTGACATACTCCCACCACTTTCGCGAAGCTCAAGTGGGGGATTCTAAAAGCAAACGCTCTTAGGCGACCTTCTCACGACCGTCACTTGTTTTCTGTTTCAACGGGCGACCTTTACTGCATCCTCCCTCCGCAGACAAAACGGCATGTCCTGCCGATAAAATATTTTTAGCTGCATTAATATCAGCGTTGGCTTTATGATCACATTTGACGCACTCGAATTTGGACTGAGTTTGTCTGTTTTCCTTAGCGATATGCTTGCATTCAAAGCAGGTCTGACTGGTATATCGTGGATTTACTTTAATCAGTAACCCACCGCGCCATTGCTGCTTGTACTCAAGCATATTGACCATCATGCCCCAGCCTTGATCTAGAATTGATTTATTCAATCCTGACTTGGCTTTAACCTGACGACCTTTATTCTCCACCGTACCGCTGGCTGATTTCGACATATTGGCTACTTTTAAATCTTCACAAGCAATCATGGCGTGGCTTTTGCTGATGCGGGTGGTGATTTTATGCAAGTAGTCGTGTCTGATACTAGCAATGTGGCTGTGGAGCTTTTGAATCTTGTGGTTTTGCTTTTTCCAGTTTTGGCTAAACAGAACCTTTCTGCTTAATTGACGCTGTAATTTGGCCAGTTTGAGTTGATTGGCTTTAAAGCTGTTTTTCGGTTTGATGACATCACCGTTTGAGGTGGTCAGTAGTTTGCTGATACCCATATCCAAGCCAATGGCGCTTTTAGAGGGGTGACGAGGGTTCTCAGTCAGTTCGCGCTCTGTGCCAAACGACACGTACCAATGCCCTGACTTCTTGCTGATGGTGACATTTTTAATCTTGCCAATAATGTCTTGCGATTTCCTAAACGTCACTAGGCCCACACCATTAGGCAGTTTTACTCGATTGCCCTTAATACGGCAGTATTTATCAAACTGAACCAAGCGAATTGAGTCGCAGCCAGCGGATTTGCGCTTAAATTGTGGCATCGATGGTCGTCGTTGAATCTCTGTGCCATCCGCCAGTTTAAAAAACTTGGGTTTTCTTGGTTTCTTTTTATTTTCTTTCAATCTGGCATGTGCTTTAGGATCAAAGAAACGCGACCAAGCCGATGCCAGATCACGTACTTTTTGTTGTAAAGAGACGGCATTAGAATGGGTTTTTAAGAACTCGTAATCAGGGTTATTCTTTAGATCTATAATTTTATTAACAAGGTTGGTGGCATTGATAAACTCATCTTTAGCAAACATCTCAAATGAGATCGCTAGCATTTGATTCCAAACAAAACGTGCAGAGCCGACAAGATTATTTAAAATAATCTCCTGCTCTGCATTAGGCTCAAGCCTAAATTTATACGCTTTGTTGATTTTCATAATACCAATTCATTTTATTTATTTTAATGTCAGTTGTGCAATTTATTATAGCTTATTTCAGTATATAATTTTTATGCATATATAATAAACACTAAGCGAAACTCACCTACACCCTAATGTCGGGTGGAGTCCTTTTTCGCTTTTTTTATAGAATTATGTCGCTAGCTTAACCATCACTGGTATTACTTTGACCTTATCATTTGATACTGTTGTCACTGAATACTGTTCTCAATGAACACTGTCAGTTCAAGCAATAAACCATATTAATTTCAATAATAATCACATTCTCAAAATCATGACAAAACAGATATAAGGCTTGTGATATCAAATGAATTGTCATAAAACGCATGTGTCCATTTTGAAGCCACTGTATTTGTTATATACTGTTTTAGCACTGTGACACTAAGCACCCTATTATTCGGTGCAAAATCACTGTCTACTGTTATCTGATACAAGGTTTTCGTTTATACCTGATACCAGTACGCTGTGTACCACCTATCGAATGATAAGCCCTATAATTGTAAGGATAATAAGTTTGAGTGACTTTGATAACGTAAACAATTCAGACAATTTTGACGAGTTCTTTGAGAATATCGGCTATCGTTTTGACGAGTCACTCGGCAACGGTTGGGATCGCATTGCCCAATCGGTTAGAGACATCTATAACCGAACCACAGAAAAGCTTGAAGACGAGATATCCTTACCCATCGCACAAACCTACGTCAATGATGCGCTACAAAATTTTGTGACGGACAATGTAAAAGCAATACTAGAGCTACGTGTTGAGCTGCACGATGACTGGTTTCGTCTTTACTGTACGGTTGATGCTGGCGGCATATATGCTGAGATCGCCAGTAATTTTAGCTTGATCCATGTACAGCTTGATCGCAACGTCCAGCGCTTTGTGTTTGGTCAACAAACCTATACCGACATACTAAACCTACGCTGTGAGTCTTTTATCAAACGCCAAGGCGTTAAGCTTGCTATCTGGTTTTATCATAGTGTCCTCAAAAAAGACCCGCTGGGCTTTATCCTCTCTTATGTCAATATCGCGCGGCCAAAAGACGAGGTCATTTACCTCGATATCAATCGCTGGCTAAAAAACAACAAAAAGATCATGGGTGCTTTGTACAAGGTGCAAGTAAATTACGGTAAGCTAGAAGAAGATCAGATGGTTTTAAAAGCTCAAGTCAATTATCGTGACCTACTAGCCTCAACAAACAACGAAGATATTATCGGTGATGATGACGAGCCTCAAATCATGCAAGGCCCGATCAATCCTATCGACGATGCGACGGAACCTAGCCAAGAATAGTAGGCTAAAGATAAAATCTAAATTCATAAAAAAAACGCTGTATCTAAGGGCTAACAACCTTGAAGATACAGCGTTTTTTTGTGGGAAGGACTACCAGTAGTTTTCGACAGCGATATTGCCTTCTCCGCGCCGATTCATCACCAGCCCTAATGTCTTTAATGCCTCTTTGGTATCTTCTACCATATCTGGGTTGCCGCATAGCATGACATGAGTCGTATCAATATCTAAAGCGATCCCTGCGCGCTCTTGCAGCCTACCCTCTAACAACAGCTTAGGCAAACGCTCTGACAGTGCGCCTTCGACAGGCTCTCTTGTGACAATGGGAATAAAAATCAGTTTTGCTGGATTATCAACTAGCGTGCCAAAGTCTTCTTGCAAGCGCTCGATCTGCTCAACGTAAGCAAGCTCTTCTATCGAACGTGCGCTATAAGCCAGTACGATATGCTCGTAGTCTTCCCATGTCTTTAGATCTTGTAACATCGATAAAAATGGTGCAAGACCCGTACCTGTCGCAAGCAACCACAAATCCTTTGGTAATGGTTTTTGATAACGTGCTAATGTCAAAAATCCAAATGGCATGGTGTTGAGCAGTAACTCATCGCCCACTTGCAAATGCTGCAACTGCGACGTAAAGGCACCATCAGGTATCACAATAGAGAAAAACTCTAGTACCTCATCAAACGGAGAAGACACAATCGAATATGCACGAAAAATATCTTCATTCAATGCTGCATCGGTAGCGGCATCATTTACGTCATTCTGCTGGTAATATTTTAGCTGACTAGGATTGACCCCTAAACGTACAAACTGCCCTGCTGTGAACTTAAAACTCTCAGGACGGCTGACGGTAAAACTAAATAGATTGGGTGTCCAAGTGGTTTTGCTCAGTACCGTTACCGTTTGAATATTATCACTCATAGTTATTCGTCACTCATACTTTGTTAAGCTGTATTTTTATAAGAGACCCTCGCGAGGTAAGTAACAGCAAGCGAAGGCAGGCAAAAAAAGATGCGCCAAGCTTATCATAAAGCGGGCGCATCTTGGTTTTTTAACCGTAACAGTAGATAAGGCTTATCTACTGTTCAATCTTGATACTACCAAATACGAGCCAAGCTTGCCCACTCAATCATACTATTTGGCAAGATACCAAAGAACAGAATAATCGCTGTGACCGCAATGACCATGATACCACCGGTACGAATACCCCATTGTCCAGAGACATCAAACTCAATGAACTGCTTAGGACGTTTGAATAGCGTAAGTAAAACGCGCAAGTAGTAGAATAGACCAATCGCACTACCCAAAATAATCATCGCAGCCAAGAACCAATTGGTTCCTTGTACAGCAGCCAAGATAGCAAATAGCTTTGTGATAAAGCCTGCCGTCAGTGGAATACCAGCCAGTGACAACATCATGATAGTCATCACAGCGGTCAGTACTGGACGACGCCAGAATAACCCCTGATAGTGAGTCAGCTCGTCAGCTTCACCAGATAAGCGGTATGGACTCGACATCAACGTCACAACACCAAAGGCACCAATAGAGGTAAAGGCATAAACTGCCATATACATACTAGAGATACTATCAGCAGCTGAGCCAATACTGACGATAACGATCATCACGTAACCCATATGGGCAATAGAAGAGTAACCGAGTAGACGCTTGAGACTGGTCTGACGTACTGCCAGTAGGTTACCCACTAAAATAGACAAGGTTGCCATTACCATTAGTAGCATCTGTACTGATGGTAGTGCTAATAACGCCGTATCGATCAAGAAGCGAACCGCTAGCGCCATCATCGCAACTTTTGATACAGAGGCTAAGAAAGTAGCGATAGGTGCTGGTGCCCCTTCATAGACATCGGGTGTCCACATGTGAAAGGGAGCTGCAGAGAGCTTGAACGCGATACCAAACATCATCATCGCCGCGCCCAATATCAATAGTGGCGATTCAAACAAATTACCCAGTACCATGTTGATTGGCTTAAATGCCAGCGAGCCTACTTCTGCATAGATAAAAGCCATACCCATCAGCAGCGTCGCTGATGCGGTCGCCGATAGTACCAAATATTTCAGTCCTGACTCAAGCGACTGGTTACGCATATACGTGTAAGCTAGCATCCCATACAGCGGTACTGATAGCATCTCTAGACTCATAAAGAACGATGCCATGTGCTGCGCGCTTACCATTAGTAGTGCACCAGTGGTCGCTAGCAACATGAGCAAGTACAGCTCTTCTTTATTGTCTTTGAGGTTGGCGAGGTATGCATACGATAACGTACAGCAAGCCAAGGCACAGACAAAAATTACTACCATATTAAACTGAGCAAAGTTATCAATGACAAATAACTGCTCAGCATTTGGCGCAATAGCACCGCTCTCGATCAGACCAGCCATTTGCCCTAATAAGGTAAATAGACCGATGTTTAAACCGACCACCGTAATCGTACCAGTGACCATATGAGAGCGTTTAACAGTGAGGGCAATCATCACCACGAGTACCGTAATGACCACGGCAATGATCGGCGCATAAGGCAACAATCCTATCAAATCATTCATCTTAATCTCATTCATGACTTAACGTGCCTCCATTACATCAAGCAGTTGCGATGCATCTACCTGCGTCACTTGACTGTATATATATGCGTTGTTGATCCACTGCATCGCATGACTTGACGTATCAAGGAATGGCTGTGGATATAGTCCAAGCCATACCAGACCGGCCGCCAGCATTAGTAGTAGTGACAACTCACGTTTGCCAAGATCTTTTAGTTTACGAACAGGTAGACCATGTGACTTGGTTTCTCGCTCTGCCAATGCGGCGATGTTGTTTTCACCAAATAAAGCGCGATGAATCAAAATAAGTGAGTACAGACCCGCTAATACCAAGCTGAATGTTGCAAACACCACAAACACAGGGTACTGAGCAAATGAGCCAAATAAAATCATGAACTCGCCAATGAAATTACCTGTCCCTGGAATACCCAATAACGCAGCGCAGAAGAACATCAGGATCGGTGCGTAGTAACGGAACTGACCCCACATACCACCCATCAACGTCAAATCACGAGTATGCAGACGCTCATACAACTGCCCTGCCATAATGAATAATGCCGCTGAGCTAAGCCCGTGCGCGAGCATCTGAATCATCAGACCTTGTAAGCTGAGCAATGTCCCTGCATAGATTGCTAGTACCACAAAACCCATGTGCGAGATACTGGTATACGCCAGCAAACGCTTCATATCGGTCTGCATAAACGCGAGCCACGCGCCATAGAAGATACCAATCGTACCCAAGGTGATCGCTATCGGCGCAAACTCTTGTGACGCTACTGGGAATAATGGCAAGACAAAACGAATCAAACCATATGCAGCAGTCTTAATAAGTACACCTGCCAAATCTACCGAACCAGCTGTTGGTGCCTGTGCATGCGCATCTGGCAACCAACCGTGGAAAGGAATAATTGGCAATTTCACCGCAAAGCCAATAAAGAAGCACAGCATGATTGGATATTCCCAGCCGCCAAGAGACGTACCGAGCAAATCATTATAGTTAAAGCTCACTACCCCTTTTTGCGCGTAACTGATAATAACCAATACCAAGATACCAATGAGCATGATAAGCCCAGACGCTTGGGTATAAATAAAGAACTTGGTTGCGGCATATTCTTTGGTTTTACCAACCACATCATGACCCCAAATGGCGATCAAGAAGTAGATCGGAACCAGCATCATCTCCCAAAAGAAGAAGAATAAGAACAAATCAATTGCTAAGAAAACCCCGATGACACCGCCCAAACTCCATAGCAAGTTTAGGTGGAAAAAACCAACACGGCGCTGAATCTCATTCCACGAACAGGCAACAGCTGCCACACCTAGCAAACCAGTTAATGCCACCATCATCAGTGACAGACCATCTAATGCTAAATGGAAACTAATGCCAAAGCTCGGTATCCATGGCACACTGAACTCAGCGACCCATGGCACTGCCGCATCTGGCGCAATGACTTGCTTACTCATACCGCTAAAATCGCCCTGCTGCCAAAGTACCAATGACAACGCAAAGGTCAACGTCATACCGATCAAAGCAATCCAGCGCGGCAGACGTTTATTAAATCGCTCTACCAACCAGCATAGCAACCCTGCAATAAAGGGAATTGCGATTAATGCTGGTAGCATCCACGTTTGTTGTAACTCAATCATCTTTTACACCACCGTCATCATTACCAGCACCAGCAATACAGCCATACCCAAGCCAAAGCTTGTAGCATAACCTCGAAGAGACCCTGTTTGCGTCGCAGACAATACTTTATTACCTGCTGAAGCCAGCTTAGGTAATAACAGCCACGTTTTATCGATAGGGTCGGCTTTTAATAAGCGGCCGATGAATAAAAAGGGTTTCACAAAAATTACATCATACAGCGCATCGAAACCTAGGCCATGGTAGCACCAGTGATATAATGCCCCACCAATACGTGAGCGCTTAAAGCTGGTCAGCATACGACCTTTGTTGACGACGTATAATAGTGCCGCCAATATCAAACCTGCCGCCATCGCACCCATCGCAATATACTCTGCGGTGTGCTTGGCATGTGCGTCACCCGCGACTTCTAATAGATGACCAACGCTCTCTGGCAATACGCCATCTAATGGCGGTGTAATCCATGCGCCAACAGCGGTAGATAGCACGAGTAACACCGTCAAAGGCAACCAGTACGATACGCCTGATAGCTTATGGGCATGGGTTTTTTCTTCACCAAAGAATATAATCCAAATCATACGGAACGTATAAATCGCCGTTAAGAACGCGCCGAATACACCCATATAGAATAAGACTGAGTGACCCGTGGCATACGTCTCCCAAAGAATCGCTTCTTTAGAATAAAAGCCAACGGTAACCCAAGGTATCGCAGCGAGTGCACCGCCACCGACGATATAACACCAAAATACCAATGGAATCTTTTTGCGCAGGCCACCCATCCTAAAGATGTCTTGCTCATGATGTACGGCAAGGATGACCGCACCTGACGATAAGAACAGTAATGCTTTGAAAAAAGCATGGGTCATTAGATGGAAGATTGCCCCTTGCCATGCCCCCACGCCAAGCGCCAAAAACATATAGCCAATCTGACTCATGGTCGAATACGCAAGGATACGTTTGATGTCTGTTTGTGCCAGCGCACAGAATCCAGCAACGACAAGCGTCAATGCACCCACGCCGCCAACCCAATACAACAAGATGCCCGGCGTCAGTTCAAACAATGGATGTAAACGGGCAATCAGATAAACACCTGCCGTTACCATCGTCGCAGCGTGAATCAATGCTGACACAGGTGTTGGACCTGCCATCGCATCAGCAAGCCATGTATGTAGTGGCAACTGCGCTGATTTACCCATCGCGCCGCCAACCAACATCATGGTCGTTAGCATCATCGTTGGATTGTTGATGTCAAACACTTCCGGCGCACGCGTAATAATTTCTTGGATATTGAGCGTACCGAACTCGCGGAATAATAAGAACAAACCAAAAGCCAAGAACACATCACCGACACGTGTGACGGTAAAGGCTTTCATTGCTGCAAGACCATTGGCTCTATCGTGGTAATAATAACCAATCAATAGATACGAACAGATGCCCACGCCTTCCCAGCCAAGATATAGCAGGAACAAATCGTCTGCTAGCACCAGTAACAACATACTGGCTACGAATAAATTCATATAGCTAAAGAAGCGCGCAAAGCCAGTGTCGCCTTTCATATACCAAGCGGCAAACATATGAATCAAAAAGCCAATCCCAGTGATCACGCCCGTCATAGTCAGTGCTAAGCCATCAAAGCTCAACCCAAAGTTTGGCGCAAAGTCGCCCACTTGGAACCATGTCCACAGCGGAACCTGTACGACCGTTCCTGCTGGATTGGTGGTTAAAAAGGTATAGCTAACCACCAGCGTACATAATGCTGATAGCAACATGCTACCTACGCCAACAATCGCTGCGACCGTCTCTGATAATTTGTCGCGCATAAAGGCTAAAATCAAAAAGCCAATGAGCGGGAATATAAAGGTTAATGGTAATAAACTCATGACATCATCCTTTCATCTCATTGGCGCTATCGACATCGAGATGCCCACGCTGATGATAAAAACGCAATAATATTGCCAGACCAATTGACGCCTCAGCCGCAGCCAAGGTCAAAATAAAGATAAACATAATCTGCCCGTCTGGATCGACCCAGCGACTCCCCGCCACTACAAATGCCAATGCTGCCGCATTCATCATGATCTCAAGGCTCATAAGCATAAATAGGAAGTTACGTCGTACCATGACACCGCACAGACCAATGGCAAATAAAATTCCTGCCAAAATCAGTCCATGGCTCATGGGTATCATACCCAATACGTTCTGCGCCTCGGAAACTGGCTGTACTAAGCCTGCCACCTCGTGGGCAAACGGCACGTTTGACACATCTTGTGCCACGCTTGCTGCTAGTACCATTAGTCTGACTCCTTGCGCGTGACTTTGTTCGCACCTACTTGGCTACCTGCTTTCATGCCTACCTTCGTATCAACCTTCATGCCTACGTAATCATGCGGGTCAACATCTTTATATTCGTAGGGCTTAGCCATTTGTACGGCGTCATGCTCTGTGTGGGTGCTGTCATTATCGTACAGCTCAATACTACCCACGCTCGGCTGAAACTCTTGGCTATCGTTACCAATGATCTCTTCATCGATCGATTCTTTACCCAAATGATAGGCCGCAACCAGGGCCGCCAAGAGTAGCAATGCAGCCACTTCAACCAACATAATGTATTTGGTAAATAACACTGTACCCACTGCTTTGGCAGAGATTGTAGTGCCGCCCATCATGACTGCATCATCGTGATTAAGACCGATCATTGCATATAGCACGACTGCGATAATCAGCGTCAATCCTGTTGGTATCGCCCAAGTGCCCGCATCGAGCCAACGCTCTTCGCGCTCGTCATTACTCATACCCAAATTGAGCATCATGATAACGAAGACGAATAGCACCATAATGGCACCAGCATAGACGACAATCTCTAACGCACCAGCAAATGGCGCACCTAACACAAAGAATATCCCTGCGATAGCCAATAACGACACAATCATCGATAAGATAGCGTGTACTGGATTGGCCTGAGTCACGACGCGCAAACTGGCAAATATAGCCACTGCCGCCAGTGAATAAAACCCAGCCAGTTCAGGATGGTTCAAAATATTCATCATGGTAGCAAGCTCCTTAGATCAATCGGTGCCGCTTCATTTTGCGCGGCGCCTTTTGGTTTGTCCGCTACCGCCATACCTGTCACACGATAATAGTTATAATCAGGATATTTACCTGGTCCTGAAATAAGCAAATGCTCTTTTTCATAGACCAAATCTTGGCGCTTATATTCACCCAATTCAAAATCTGGGGTCATTTGGATGGCTGTCGTTGGACAAGCCTCTTCACATAGTCCACAAAAAATACAGCGCGAAAAGTTAATACGGAAAAACTCTGGATACCAGCGTCCATCGTCGCGCTCGGCTTTTTGTAATGAGATACAGCCTACCGGACAGGCCACAGCACATAAGTTACAAGCCACACAGCGCTCGTCTCCGTCGGGATCACGCGTCAGGACAATACGTCCACGGAAACGTGGCGGCACAGGTACCGGTTCTTCAGGATAAAGAATGGTGTCACGCGGTCTAAGCGCATGACTGTTGACCATCCACATGCTGCGGACAATGGTAAATATACCAATGACGGTCTTTTTTATGGTAGTAAACATGGGATTATTATCCTTATCAGCTTTACCCTAGTTCATCAGTGATGGCTACTAGTAATGACTATAACGTTGGGGAAAAGATCAAAATGACTGCAGCCGTAATCAATAGATTGATCAAGGTTACTGGCAGGCACACTTTCCAGCCAAAGTTCATCACCTGATCATAACGCGGACGCATGAGTGAGCCTCGAGCCAAAACAAACAATGTCATAAAGAACAGCGTTTTAATCATGAACCAAAAAGCTGGTGGAATAAATGAAATATCTAAATTAAAAGGTGCCAGCCAACCGCCAAAGAATAAACAAGTCATCAAGGCAGAAATCAAGACCACGTTGACATACTCGCCAATGAAGAACATACCGAACTTCATACCCGAATATTCGACATGGTAGCCTTCGGCAAGCTCCTGCTCTGCTTCTGGTTGATCAAACGGATGTCTATGCGTTACCGCCACACCAGCGACCACAAAGGTCAAAAAGCCAAAAAACTGCGGAATAATGTACCAGCCGTCCGCTTGTGACTCAACAATGGCGCGCAGGTTAAATGAACCTGTCAGCGCCACCACACCCATCAATGACAAGCCCAAAAACACTTCGTAACTGATGGTCTGTGCCGCTGAGCGCAAACCGCCAAGCAATGAGAACTTGTTGGCAGATGCCCATCCACCGAACATCACGGCATAGACCGCAATACCAGCCATAGCAAAGAAAAACAAAATACCAATATCCCAATCAACCACGCCCAATGTCGGCGAGATAGGAATAATGGCAAATGAGGCCAATGCCGTAAACATGGCAACCGCAGGCGCCAACGTGAACATAAACTTATCGGTAAATTTTGGTGTCCAATCTTCTTTAAAGAAGATTTTGAGCATATCTGCAATGAGCTGCAATGAACCAAAAGGACCAACGCGGTTGGGACCGTAGCGATCTTGCCATAAGGCTAGCATGCGGCGCTCATAGACAATCATCATTGCAGCAACCAGTACCACAACCAAAAAAATGACTAGCGATTGACCTACCAAAAACAAAATAGACCAAGCATCAAAGCTTATGCTACCCGCCAAAAAGCTTGGCACATCAGGGATAATACGAGTCACTTGCATATTACACCTCCTGTGTCGTGGTCGGTGCTGCGCTCATATGCTCAGCCATATTGTTATTCATATCGTTAGCCATGCTACCCATCATCGTTACTGGCGCATCTACTTTGCGTACCGACGCTGGCATTGATGGATGGATAATACTCACCTGCCCGACTGGATAGCCGATGCAGCCTTCTGCTAGATAAACGACCAACTGTACTGGTAAAGTAATCTGCTGTTTATCAATCTCAATCGCCAAGTAATCACCAGCAGCGATATTCCAGTCTTTGGCATCATCAATACCGATGCGCCATGCGGCAATAGGTAGTTGCTCTGCGACAAGTGGGCTACGTGATGCCATCATTGAGCTGGCATAGATGTTATGAATCGGTACCAGCTTGGCTTGACCTTGTTGTAAATCAGTGGTGTTTACAGACATAGCTTCTGGCGCAACATATTGACGAGTGGCTAGACGTTCTAAATGATCAAACAAGCGCACCCCTGGATCGCCATTTTTTAGATGGCCACCAACTTTATCTTGGTATTTGTTCCACGCTTGTGGTGAATTCCACCCTGCGGCACTGGCAAAAGGAATCATCGAGCTTGGTGTTTCTTTGCCGCTATAACCTTCCATTGAGAAGGTTAAACCTGTGTCCAAATCTTTTGGCTGCATCGGCTCATGTACTGAGATCGGTGCACGCATGGCGGTACGACCTGAGTAGCGACGCGGCTGACGCGCAATCTTAAGACCGGTAATACGGTAGTCCGCTTCAGGCGCAGCACCTTTGATACCCGCAAGTTTAGGGTGCGTTGCGATCAGAGCGTTAATCACGTCATCTAATTGCGTCCAGTCAACATCACGACCTTCAATGCTGCTGTGGACAGCATGTATCCAGCGCCAGCCTTCTTTGATACTACTCATTGGATGGTAGTATTCATTATCATAAACTTGGAAGAAGCGCTGGGCACGACCTTCAGCAGATATTAGGGTACCATCCGCCTCTGCAAAGCTAGCCGCTGGCAATACGATATCGACGTCTTTATGCCAATCAAGCAACTGATGATCTAACGCAATGACTGTTTTGTCCGTCAATAGCTGCGTCAACTTAGTAGCATCAATAGCGTCCGTTAGCTGGTTTTCTGCTACCACAACCACGTCATAATCGGTGGCTAATAGCTCTTCAACTGAGTGACCACCAAGCATACAGACACCCATACTATTGGCATCAGGAACCGTTAAGTAAATACCTGCTTGCGCTTGGTATTTAGTATTAACTTCTTTCAGCTCAAGGTTTTCAGCAGGTTCGCGCTCTATATCGTCCTGTACTTCTGTATCTACACCCGTTTCAGGCTTGTTCGGTTTGGCTGATAGCTCTTTATCTTCTTCAGGCTGATCATTAGCAGACTGCGCTTGGGCTTTGACTTTGGCATTGTGAGCGTCAACTTGCTGTTGCTCAGTGGCTTTGATCGTCTCGCGTTTTTGGGTCAATGCTTGGGTGATCTGTGCCGCTGCTTCTATCAATGCGGTAGAAGACAGGCTACTACCTGACACAACTAATGGCTTATCGGCTTGGATCAAGTCATAAGCGATTTGCTGCGCCAAAACTTGCATACCATCAGTGTCTTGCTCAGCTGTTTGAGGATCTGCTATTTCTGCTAAGTCGTCAGCAAGGTTTGCAATCTCGTCAGCAACCTTAAAGCCAAGTTTAATAATATCTTCAGGCGTTGCCACCACACTCACCTTACTGATGTCTTCTAGCTTGGTCTGTGTCACATCGATGACATAGACTGGGCTTAGCGCATCTTGAGCGATACGTTTGACTGGTTCAGCAAGCCATGGCTGCGTTTGCAATGCCGCTGCCATTTTCAGGCCTTCATTTTTTGCGGCTTGACGTACTGACAATGCGACACGTGATGACGTTTGAGTGATATCCTCGCCTAATACGAGCACTGCATCATGCGTTTCGATATCGGTCATGCTAGGGTTATAAATGCCTTCAGTACTAAGCACTTCGATACATTTATTGACCAGTGCTTGCTGCTGATGGTTCAGACCTGTTGAGAAGTTATCAAAGCCAACGAGATTTTTTAGCGCAAAGTTAGTCTCTAGACTGGCGCGCGGTGAGCCAATACCGATGACTTTTTTGTCTTTGAGTCGTTTGATGGTTTCATCAAGGGCATAGTCGATATTGATTTTGACATGCTTATCGTTGATACGTTCAAGCGCTTGGGTTGGACGATCCGCGCGGTTGACATAACCATAACCAAAGCGGCCTCGGTCACATAAGAAGTAACGGTTTACTTCGCCGTTATAGCGGTTTTCGATACGGCGCAATTCACCATAACGTTCGCCCGGTGAGATATTACAACCAGCCGAGCAACCATGACAGATGCTAGGCGCATACTGCATGTCCCACTTACGATTGTAGCGATCAGAGTGGGTTTTATCAGTAAACACACCGGTTGGGCAGACTTCAGTCAAGTTACCTGAAAACTCACTTTCAAACTGCCCATCTTTATCACGGCCAAAGTAAACGCGGTTGTTTGAGCCATAAACACCCAAATCTTCACCGCCCGCATAGTCTTTATAAAAACGTACACAGCGATAGCAAGCGATACAACGGTTCATCTCATGCGCGATGAATGGACCAAGCTCTTGATTATGATGTGTGCGCTTGGTAAAGCGATAGCGACGACGGCTATGACCTGACATATACGTCATGTCTTGCAAGTGACAATGTCCGCCCTCTTCACAAGTTGGACAGTCATGCGGATGGTTGGTCATGAGTAGCTCAACCATCGACTTACGGAATGCTTTGGCTTCATCGTCAGTCACAGAGATATACATATCATCGCCAGGAGCGACCATACAGGACATGACGAGGCGACCTTTGCCCGCTTCCATGTCATCTTTATTTTGGAATTGCTTGACCGCGCACTGACGGCACGAGCCTACTGAGCCAAGGGCTGGGTGATAACAAAAATACGGCACATCAATGCCGAGTGATAAGCAGGCTTGTAGTAAGTTGTCGCTGCTATCTACTTCGACAGTGGTCCCATCAATATGTATGACTGCCATGCCGCTCTCCTTATTTCGCTACTGGCTGTTGGTTGGCTGCCGCATCAATAACATCGACACCAACCGCCTGCGCGATTTTTTGATCAAACTCTGGACGGAAATATTTAATCGCACTCATTAGTGGCTCCATCGCCCCTGGGGCATGCGCACAGAATGTCTTACCAATCCATAAGTCACGCGTCAGGCCTTCTAGTTTTTCGACATCGCCCACTTGCCCTTCACCATCATTGATGGCAGTGAGCAGTTTGACGCCCCAAGGCAGACCATCACGGCATGGTGTACACCAACCGCAAGATTCGCGTTGAAAGAAAATTTCAAGATTACGCAGTAGCGGCACCATGTCTTGTGCTTCATCAACAACCATAATCAGACCTGTACCCATACGGCTACCCGCATTTTGAATGGTGTCAAAATCTACCACAACATCTAAGTGTTCTGCGGTCAAAAAGTCAGTCGAGGCACCGCCCGGTAGCCAAGCCTTCAGCGTTTTACCATCTTTCATACCGCCCGCCAACTCTTCAATGATTTCGCGAGCTGTATAACCAAACGGTAATTCCCATAGGCCTGGATCATTAACTAAACCTGAGCAGCCAAATAGTTTGGTGCCTGGCGTTTTACTTTTGCCTTTGATTTCAGATAACGACTGATACCACTCGACGCCGTGGTTCAAAATCGCTGGCATATTGCAAAGCGTTTCAACGTTATTGACGACGGTTGGTCGACCCCATGCACCAGATATTTGTGGAAATGGTGGTTTGGTACGTGGATTGGCACGGCGGCCTTCTAGACAGTTAATCAGTGCGGTTTCTTCACCGCAGATATAACGTCCAGCGCCCGTATGCACATGCAAGTTAAAGCTAAAATCTGAACCTAGAATGTTAGCGCCCATGAGATTATTGGCTAAGCACTCTTCGATAGCAGCGACCAAACGCTCAGCCGCTAAGATGTACTCACCGCGAATAAAGATATAACCGTCAGTCGCACCGATAGCATGGGCAGTAATGAGCATACCTTCGATAAGCTGAAACGGTAAGCGCTCCATTAATAGACGATCTTTAAATGTACCTGGCTCCATCTCATCAGCATTACAGATGAGGTAGCGAGGTAAACCGTCTGGCGGCGACATAAACGACCATTTAAGACCAGCGTTAAAGCCCGCACCACCGCGGCCTCTGACATTGGCAGCCTTGATCATATTGCCGACGTCTTTGGGCGATTTAGATAGCGCTTCTTTTAGACCCGAAAAGCCTTTTAGAGATTCATAAGTGGACAAATCAAGCACAGCGTCATGGTGCGCTAGACGCCACGTCAATGGCTTAGTTTCGCTAGTCGCTGTGGCTTTATCGCCATAGATTGGAACACGCTGTGCATTTAGCTGACTTGGTGCTTGACCTTGACCGCGACGAGCAATCTGCTCTGAAATCGTTAAACTCATGCGTATATCTCCAATAGTTGCGCGACCTCGGAGGGTTGGACAGGGCCGTAAGTATCTTCGTCAATCAGTACTGCAGGACCTTTGTCGCAGTTTCCTAAGCAGCAAATTGGTAGTAACGTAAATCGACCATCAGCAGTTGTCTGTCCGTACTCGATACCCAGCTGCGATCTAATTTCAGCTGATAGCGCCTCATAACCTGTCAAGTAACAAGCTACAGAGTCACAGATCAGAATCACATGACGACCGACCGGCTGACGGTAGATACGGTTAAAGAAAGTCGCAACCCCATCCATATCTGACATCGGAATGTCTAGGATATTGGCAATGGCATTCGCTTGCGCATCATCAACCCAGCCGTTGCGCTTTTGCACGATTTTGAGTGCATCTAGTGAGGCGGCACGCGCTTGCGGATAATGATGCATAAACTCATGAATGGCAGCAATTTCCTCAGTGGTGAGGATGCTCTCTACATCTACTTTTGGCATTTTGTCGGAAACAATTTTCATAATCTTCTGTCTTTCCTCACTCATCCTGCTCTATCACTAGACAATATCAGTCTCATTGCAACTGGGTTATATCGAAAAGTGACAGCATTTTGGTGTGCCATCAGGCAATAATATATTGATAAACAACTATTCTTTAAGACTTACTGACACCTTTAACGATCACAATCTGCCATCACAATATCTATCGATGCCAAATACATAATGGCGTCAGAAACAAGCGATCCATTAATGACCGATGGCATCTGTTGTATATGCGCAAACGTTGGCGTGCGAATACGCGTACGATAGCTCATCGTGGCTTTGTCTGAGGTGATGTAATAACTGTTCAGACCTTTGGTCGCCTCGACGATTGTCGTACACTCACCCGCTGGCATCACAGGACCCCAAGATACTGAGATGAAGTGGTTAATCAATGTCTCAATATCATTCAGCGTACGGTCTTTTGGCGGTGGTACTGCAAGTGGATGATCTGCTTTGTAAGGGCCTTGTGGCATGTTGTCCATACATTGACGAATGATACGTAATGACTGGCGCATCTCTTCAACTTTTACCATACAGCGATCATACGCATCACCGTTGTAACCAACGGGGACTTCAAAATCGTAATTTTCATAGCCCATATACGGACGTGCTTTACGCAAATCAAAGTCCACACCAGTCGCACGCAGTCCTGCACCTGTCACACCCCAAGCCAATGCTTGCTTGGCATTGTATTGAGCAACGCCTTGAGTACGACCTTTGAGTACGCTGTTCTGTAATGCTGCTTTGACATACTCATCCAAGCGTTTCGGCATCCAATCTAAGAATTCACGAACCAGACGCTGCCAACCACGTGGCAAGTCAGCCGCCGTACCACCGATACGGAACCAAGCAGGATGCATACGGTAGCCAGTCACCGCCTCGATAACGTCATAGGCTTTTTGGCGATCGGTAAACATATAGAATACAGGCGTCATGCCGCCCGCATCCTGAATGAACGTACCAACGTATAGCAAATTGTTGGTGATTCGGAAAAACTCACTCATCATCACACGGATAGTTTCGGCGCGAGGTGGAATGGTAATCCCAGCAAGCTTTTCGACCGACATGATGTACGGCAGCTCATTCATCACACCGCCAAGATAATCAATACGGTCGGTATAAGGAATGAATGAGTGCCACGTTTGGCGCTCAGCCATCTTTTCGGCGCCGCGATGGTGATAGCCGATATCAGGGATACAGTCGACGACTTCTTCGCCATCAAGCTGTAGCACCAAACGAAACGCACCATGAGCAGAGGGATGGTTAGGGCCGATGTTCAAGAACATAAAGTCCTCATCGCGACCTGAACGCTTCATACCCCACTCTTCTGGGACAAAACGCAGGTTTTCTTGTTCGTATTGCTGCTTGGCCGTGTTCAAGAAATACGGAGTAAACTCAGTCGCACGTGCATGATACTCTTTACGCAGTGGATGCCCTTCCCAGTATTTTGGCAATAAAATACGGGTCAAATGCGGATGGCCGCTAAAGACAATACCGAACATATCCCATACTTCGCGCTCATACCAGTTGGCGTTTGGCCAAATATTGGTAGCGCTTGGCACGTTGAGATCGTCTTCGCTCAGTGCGACTTTGACACGTATATCACTATTGCGCTCAAGCGACATTAAATGGTAAAAAACGGTAAAATCACTGTCAGGCAAACCCTGTCGATGCTGACGCAAGCGCTCATCTATCGCTGACAAATCAAATAGCATGACATAGGGCTTGGGCAATTTGCGTAGGAACAAGAGAACGTCTAATAAGTCTGCACGAGCCACCCAAACCGTTGGAATCTCATCCACAGTGTGCTGCACAACGAATTTACCAGCGTACTTCTGCTCCAGCTCTGTGATGACTGCTGGGATGGGCTTGATCTTAGAATCTGTGTTTTCGACTACCGTGACCATGAATGATGTATTCCTTCATTAATCATAACTGAACCATGTCAACCATAACTGAGCTATGTTAATCATAACCGAACTATGATAAGTGCATAAAATATTGAAACTATTGCTACAAGTATAAATGCCGTTTAAAACTTAGATACTATCTGGGCTACGTAAGTTTTTGACAGCGATACGGTCTGCCTGCTTACGGTCACGTTCAGGCGTCATTTGCGGCTGATAGATACCCTGCTCATTGACATAAGCACCCAACGGACGACGCTCTTTAGTGATGGATTCTTGCAGTAACATCAAACCTTGAATCAACGCTTCTGGACGCGGCGGACAACCTGGCACATAGACATCAACAGGGATAATCTTATCCACGCCTTGTACGACCGAGTAGATATCATACATACCGCCCGAGTTGGCACAGGCGCCCATAGAGATGACCCATTTTGGCTCGAGCATTTGCTCATAAAGACGCTGGATAACAGGGGCCATTTTGACGAAGCAAGTACCGGCGACGATCATCACGTCTGCCTGACGAGGTGACGCACGGATAACCTCTGCCCCAAAGCGTGACAAGTCATGAACAGCAGTTAAGGTAGTGGCATATTCGACATAACAACAAGACGTACCAAAGTTAAATGGCCACAGTGAGTGCTTGCGCCCCCAATTTGCTGTTGAATGAACAAGATCTTCTAGGCGACCCATAAAGACGTTTTTATTGACTTCGTCTTCGATAGGATCATTGACCGTTTGGCTGGTCTGTGCAGGATAGGTATCTGCATCAGGGTTGGCTTTTGTTAATGTGTATTTCATAACATACAACCTTCATATTAAGTTTGGCGTAGCAATCGTCTTACTTGTGCTATTGCCATAACTTTTATTATTGAGTATCTGATCATAAATGTCTGATCATCGGCGATCGTTGATAAAACCGACTACCGTCTTTACATCTTGCTGCCCATTGTGACAAATGCTACGAGCCAAAATCATCAGCTAGTGCTAACGCTCAGTATTGTCTTGTTGAGCAGACGTCGCAAAATCTACAGTAGTCACATTACCTGTCGTATTGATATGATCAATGTTTTGTAGATGACGGCGATTGGCCTCAATATTGTTTGAGACATTGATTTGTCCTGATGACTGTGCTGGCACCTTACCGGTAGGATCGACCATCAATTCATGAGCGCCATCAAACTTAGTAATGTCTGCCAAGTTAAAGCCAGCAGGAGCGGCATGTAAGCGTACTTTTTTGCGTAGCTTATCTGCAGGTGCCCAGTTCATCGCACCCAAGCTGAGCTCATAGATCAGACCAATAATTAGGATAGTGATAAAGGTAGCAGCGGCGGCAAAACCAAGCCAGCCAGCTTCTCGTACTGAAACAGCGTAAGCGTAGAGATATAGCGCTTCTAAATCAAAAATAACAAAGAAAATCGCTACAAGATAGAATTTAGCAGACAAACGAATACGGGCGTTGCCAGATCCGACAACACCCGCTTCAAATATTTCTTCTTTTTGTGAGCCTTGAGAGCGGCCACCAAGCAAACGCGGTACAACCAGCATAAAGACAACTAGCCCAATGGCGGCTAAGATAAAAGCAATGGCTGACCAATTAAAAGCAGACATGATAATACGTGCTCCTCACCCAATCGAGTGTCATACACAGCGCAAGTACTGACCTACGAAGGTCGCCTCACGACAGGTATAACGTAGACGAAAACACAAAGCGACTGTCATTGCATTTAAGCATTTGTCACTGAGTTTAAGTAACTGTCATTGAGTCACATGTTAGGTATTTTGCTGGTAATAACCAATTATCAAGCGTATTGACGACGATGTCAGACATGACCAACTGTAGAGATTCCGGAATGCACGCGGACAAAGGCTGGTCGCCCAACGCATCTTCTAACAACGTAAGATCAACGTATTAAATCAATATCATATCTGGCTGCGTATTTAATTGATTTAATAGCTCATTACACGTGGTCAATAATGGCGTGACAACTGGCATAAATTATTTACGTACTATACGCATATCAGTGCCTAAAAGCTAGTTTTTAACTGTATTGAACGGTCACTTTCTGTGCAAAAAAAATGTGTTTTTTTTACTATGAATTATGATATGGACTTTACCTTATATTAACCCCAAATCCATACTTTTGACTATGCTCGTATCTTGTTACGGTATTTATCAAAACTTAGTTGATCAAGCACTCTTATTTCACTAACCAACTCCTCCCCCAAAGGAGCTATTTTTGCTTTATAATAACCCACCTGATTTTGGTGATATTTTACTATCAGACCGTAAACTCAATTATTCTTATAATACATAGTATCCAACAATAAATAGTATTCAACTGTCGCTACGATATTGATTTTGGTGAGACGCGTCGTGTTCATCTACTTGTGCGATATCAGTGCTACCCTCTTTTTGCTCTTGTCTTACAGGTCACGTTATGAGTCAACTCAATCCCAAACAATCCGAGGCCATGCTCTACGTATCTGGTCCCCTACTCGTCCTTGCAGGTGCAGGCTCCGGTAAGACCTCGGTGATCACGCGTAAGATCGCTTACTTGATCCAAGAGTGTGATATGCCAGCTGAGCGTATCACGGCGGTGACCTTTACCAATAAAGCAGCACGTGAAATGAAAGCGCGTGTCAGTAAACTACTACCAAGTGAGAAAATGCGCGGTCTAACGGTATCGACCTTTCACCAATTTGGTCTCCAGTTTTTGCGCTATGAGCTGATTCATACCCCGCTAAAGGGCAATTTTTCTATCATGGACAGTGACGACAGTAAGCGTTTGCTCATGGAGCTCATGATGCGCGATAACTTGAGTGGCGCTGAAAGTCGCGAGCTCGTTGGCAAAGCAATCAAGATGATCTCTGACTGGAAAAACGATTTGGTCGAGCCTGATCAGGCGATGGAAACGCTAGACGATCCAGAAGAGATGATTTTTGCGACGTTATATGCGCTTTATGAGCGTAACTTGCGCGCGTATAATGCCGTTGATTTTGATGACCTGATTGTATTGCCTACCAAGATTTTACGTGAAAATAGAGAGCTACGTGACAAGTGGCAAAACCGCATTCGTTATTTATTAGTCGATGAGTATCAAGATACCAATACCGCTCAGTACGAAATGATTAAAAATCTGGTTGGGCCGCAAGGGCGATTTACCGTGGTGGGTGATGACGATCAGTCTATCTACGCATGGCGCGGGGCAAAACCTGAAAACATGGCGCTGCTAAAAGAAGACTTTCCAAAACTAAAAATCGTCATGCTGGAACAAAACTACCGCTCGACTACGCGTATTTTGACCTCGGCCAACGCGGTTATTACCAACAACGAGCATTTATTTGAAAAGAAACTGTGGTCAGATAAGGGCCAAGGCGAAAAGATTCGGATCATCAACTGCCGTAATGACGACGACGAATCGGAGCGCGTCGCTAAAGAAATCGTTACCCATAAACTGCGCTTTGGCAATGAGTGGGAACAATATGCAGTGCTATACCGCAGTAACTTTCAGGCACGCATGCTAGAGGCGCAACTGCGACAACTGCAAATTCCTTATAAATTATCGGGTGGGCAGTCTTTCTTTGCCCGTAGTGAAATCAAAGACATCATGGGCTATCTGCGTCTGATATTGAATCCTGAAGATGACAGCGCGTTTTTGCGTATTATCAATACCCCTAAGCGCGGTATGGGACCGGCCACGCTCGAAAAGCTCGGCTTGTTTGCACAAGAACACAGTATATCGCTACTGGCCTCCTGTACTCATGCGGGCCTGACCCACGTGTTACCTTCCAAGGCTTATGGCACAATAAAAGAGTTTGGTGAGTTCATTGAGCACTATACGCGTGAGCTGGATCAGCACCCTGATCCTGTGCCAATCGTGCGTCAAATGATTGATGAAACGGGCTATATTGATTTTGTCCGTAGCGACGCCAAAACACCGCAGCAAGAAAAAAACCGCATTGATAATATCGATATGCTGTATACCAGTATTCAGTCATTGATTAATCGCGCGGAAGAGGACGAAGACCGGACGATTGATACCATCATTCGTAAACTGGTTTTGCTCGATATGCTCGAACAACAGCAAGAAGAAGAAAACACCAACAAAGTCAACTTGATGACCTTGCATGCGGCAAAAGGTTTGGAGTTTGATTTTGTCTATATCATGGGGCTTGAGGAAGAGATGCTACCGCATCGCAACTCTATCATGAGTGAGACAGTCGAAGAAGAACGTCGTCTGATGTATGTAGGGATTACTCGTGCGCGTCGCGAGCTGACATTGACGCTTGCAACCCAGCGCCGTGCTGGTGGGCAAATGCGTGTCACCTCTGAGTCTCGGTTTTTGGACGAGCTGCCTGAAGATCATATTGATTGGCCCGCCAAAGCGAAAAAGAAAAAAGCGACCAAAGACCCAGAGGCTGTCGCTGATGAATACTTGGCCAATATTCGAGCGCTACTCGGTAAACGCTAACATCAGCACTAGTAGTATTGACAGCGCATATTGTTGACTGAGTACATTTGGCAAGCGTCACGCTGCAATCGTTGACACATGATTGGGCTATAGTTATTTCACCTTTCTAAAAATATGGGATCCCTTATGCCTACCCCGACGCCCGAGCAGGAACGACCATCAACACTACCAGGCGATTACAATCCAGCTGAATACAGCGCCGAATATAAACTGCTGTATTTGCAGGACTTGGTGGCCGATAAAGCATATGAGGCGATCACTGAGTTTTTAGAAAAGCAGTCTGAGTATGAGATTGCAAGCCTACTAGAATCGTTCCCTACCCAGAACCGTTTACTCATCTGGGAACAAGTACCAGAGAGCATTAAGGGTGAAGTGCTTGCTGAGCTCGAGTACGATACTCGCCAGCCGTTGATGGAAAACATCTCTTCTCAAGAGATCTCATTATTTACTCAAGACCTCGATGCTCAGGATATCTCTGAGATTCTGGATACCGTGACTGAGAGCGTCCGTACCTCAGTGATGGCAACGCTGGACGAAGAGACACGTGTCCAAGTCAATAAACTTGATACGTACAACGACTGGGAAGTTGGCAGCTATATGGATCCTGATATTATCCAAATAAGAGATGATATCTATCTGTCTGATGTACAAGACTGGCTGCGCCAGAACGACGATTTACTTGATGACGAAAGCCAAGAGCTGCTAGTGGTTGATCAAAGCCAGCAATTACTCGGTCTATTGAGCCTAGTAGATTTGATCAAGCATAAGCAGAGCACTCTAGTCTCGGAGCTGATTGATACTGCTATTACGATTAACGATCGCTTAGACATCCAAGATGCCGCTGCGATTTTTCGTTCAGAAGACATCCGTTTTGCCCCAGTGATTAATAGCCATGGCGAACTGGTTGGACAGCTAAATGGCGAGGACATTATGGAAATTATCCAAGATGATGTTGATAGCACCATGAAAAACCTCGCTGGTGTTAGTCAAGATGAAGAGCTGTTCGCGCCTATCTTAACCAGTGCCAAAAGCCGTAGCGTCTGGCTAGGCATTAACTTATGTACCGCGCTTCTGGCCGCAGCAGTGATTGGACAGTTCGAGGAAGTATTGGCACAAGTGGTGGCGCTAGCAATACTCATGCCTGTAGTTGCCAGTATGGGCGGTATTGCAGGCTCACAGACATTGACCGTCGTCATCCGCGGTATGGCAATGGGTCAAATCGGTGGTTCTAACCGAGTCTGGCTACTCAACAAAGAGCTGTGGGTGGGTGCGATAAACGGTATCATTTGGGCGATAATCATGGCGTTTATTGCTCAATTATGGTTTGATGATATCAAGATTAGTGCCGTCATTGGCTTTGCCATTGCGATTAATATGACTGCGGCTAATGTCTCAGGGATTAGTATACCGCTGATGCTAAAACGCATGAATATTGATCCTGCTTTGTCCGCCTCAGTAATTCTAACGACCGTGACGGATATTGTCGGTTTTATGTCATTCTTAGGATTAGCGAGTGTACTGATACTTTAGTTAAACTATCGAATAGTCAGTTGTCTGTCTAAAATATGACACTATAATTTATCTAAAAACGTTGAATAACTTTTTAACATCGTAATCTATAAACTGAAATCTAAGAGTTAAACTCTAAAAACTAAGATCTAGAAACTAAAATATAGAAACTAAAATATAGAAACTATCAAACCATTAAGCGAGTGTGTTATGCAGGCTGTACAAGTTAAAGTCGTAAACCCTAAAATTACTGAAGATGAAGCGTTCCCTCTACCGACTCGCGCCACCGATGGCAGTGCTGGTATCGATCTGCGTGCTTGTATCGATGAACCCTTGACCATCAAAGCAGGCGAAACCCATTTGATCGGTACAGGCCTTGCCGTCTATATCCAAGATCCTAATTATGCGGGCATGATCCTACCGCGCTCAGGTCTCGGTCATAAGCATGGTATCGTCTTGGGTAACTTGGTTGGGCTCATTGATGCTGACTATCAAGGTGAGCTCATGGTCAGTATTTGGAACCGTAGCGAGAATGACTTTGTACTTAATCCAGCAGAACGTATGGCACAGTACATCGTAGTACCCGTTGCCCGTCCTGCCTTTGAATTCGTCGCAGACTTTAGTGATAAAAGCGTACGCGGTGCTGGTGGGTTCGGACATTCAGGTCGTCAGTAGCTCAAATAGGCAGTTTTTTGGGTAGCGACTAGCGTTTACTTGGATAGCATTGATTAACTCTTAGGCTATCTCGTTTTTATCTTACTTATCATCTCACCATAATTACGGAAATAAGGAGTGTAAGCAATGCCATCTTTTGCGGCTCAGCATTTCTTATTTCGTGCTTATGATATCCGTGGGTCGCATCAGTATTTTACAAACGAGTTTGTACAAGCATTAGGGTATGCTTTTGCGCATCTCTATAACTCTCAAGACCACCAACTGACCCAGCATAATGATGCGGTCATGGTTGCTGATATGGATGACTGTAAAAACAGCACTGTAATTACTAAGCAAGGTGCTCGGAGTGAGAGCAATGGCATTAAAAGCACTGATGTTAAAAGCCAGAGTGTTAAGAACACTGGCATTAAAAATAACATTATTACAAATATTGTCGTTATCGGTTACGACATGCGTGTTGGCAGTGAGACGATTGCTCGCGCACTATCTACCACCCTGATAGAGAGAGGCTTACGTGTTATCCAACTGGGGCTCATTACCACGCCAATGATGGCATTTTGGTCAGAGCAGTATCAGGGTCATGGTATCATGGTGACTGCCAGCCATTCTGCCAAAGACATATTAGGCATCAAGTGGCTAGTCAATCATAAATCCCCAAGCAGCTCAGAGATACAAACACTGTATCAACAGCTGATTGCCCATCACAATCATTACTCACCTAAAAATCAATCTAACAAAGCCATCTTAGACTCAAGCTTTACAGACACTGTCCTCGATACCGAGTCATCGAACGATTTGCTAACAGAGCTACCTGACGGGCAGGTTGCAGATACTTATATCACGGCTATTGAACAAGTACTTAAGGAGCTTTCTCGGCACACACAGACAACTCACAATCGGACAAGCCACGGTCAAATAGCATCTACAAAAACACCAGAAAATCCTCTCAACCTTGATTTAATCATAGTCATTGACTGTATGCATGGTGCTACAGGCAACATCGCTCAGCGCTTGTTTGAGCGTTTTTGTCAGCAGGTCATTGTTCTCAATGGTACGCCAGATGGCAGCTTTCCATTGGGCAACCCTGACCCCTCCGAGCCTAACCGTCTAACCGAGTTGCACCAAGCTGTCATTTCTCACAATGCAGATATGGGTCTGGCTTTTGATGGTGATGGTGATCGTTTGGTAATCGTCGACAATGAAGGTAAAGTGGTCACTCCTGATTATTTGCTCTACTTTTTGGCACGTATTGCGCTCACTGAGCATCCCAAACCTCTACTTGACTCCTTACTAGCACCTGAAGTGCTGTTCGATGTCAAATGTACCCATCATTTACCCAAGCTACTGGTCGACCTCAATGCCACGCCTGTGATCAGCAAGACAGGCAGCAGCTTTATGCGCCAACAGATACAACACCCTGACAGTCAAATTGTTTTCGCTGGTGAATTATCGGGACATTTTATTTTCAATGACAGTCGTTTTATTGCTTATGATGATGCGATGTACGCTGCATTACGGCTGCTGCATCGGTTTGACCAGTCTCGTAATGCACTTAACAATAAAAAATCTCTGACAGATATTATGCAACGCCTGCCTGCGATGGTCAGTACCGCTGACCATTATCTACCAATACCGCAGGCGACTATGACAGATTGTACAATTATGGAGCAATTGACGAGTTTCTGTACCTACTTGCAGCATCTGGTTGGTATATCTGTCGATACTGATTCTACGAGCGACTCTGTTAGCAACTCTATCAATAAGCCTGAACAACCCTTAAAAGCTACCCATCTACCAACTGCCTTATGCAAGTCGTCAATATGTGCTTGCGCCACAGTCAGATCATACATAACAGTTGGGCAAGCCAAGTGTTTATTCCCCATAGGAACTAAGCTGAATTGCATCGATGGTATACGCTTGGACTTTGCACATGGGTTTGGGGTATTACGCCAATCAAACACCAGTAACAACCTAACTGCACGCTTTGCAGGCAATAGTATGGACGACTTAAGAGATATTCAGGCAACGTTTGCGTCTCTGTGCCGACCATTTAGCGCAGCGCTAGCACAACAGATCGTTGCTATGCCTGCTGAGTAGCTATGCGCAATCAAATAATTATCTTGTTAGAGACAATAGATACAACAAAAACAACCCACTCAACACTGCCCTTAGGAGTTCATAATGACGCTTAATTTAGATGATGCCAAAAACACTGCTGAGGTATTGACCACAGCGTTACCCTATATTCAGCGTTTTGTTGATAAGCTCATCGTGGTGAAATATGGTGGCAATGCGATGACCGACCCTGAGCTTGAGAGCTCATTTGCTCGCGATATCGTCTTACTAAAAACTGTGGGTATGCATCCAGTAGTCGTTCATGGTGGCGGTCCACAAGTCGATAACCTGCTCAAAGAGTTGGGTCGTCAATCAGACCGTATCGATGGGATGCGTGTCACCGACAAAAGCACTATGGATGTTGTAGAGATGGTGTTAGGCGGTAGTGTCAACAAATCCATTGTTAGCTTAATCAATAAGCATGGCGGGCGCGCGATCGGTCTGACCGGTAAAGATGCCAATTTAATTCAAGCAAAAAAACTGATGATGGAAAAAATTGGCGCAGACGGTAACGCTGTTCCTGTTGATTTAGGGTTTGTCGGTGATGTGGTGAGTGTCAATAAAGATGTGATCAACATGCTGATTGCCTCTGACTTTATCCCTGTTATCGCACCACTTGGCGTTGATAAAGAAGGCAATACCTACAACATCAACGCGGATCTGGTCGCAGGAAAAGTCGCAGAGTTTTTGCAAGCAGAAAAGCTGATGCTGCTAACCAATATAAAAGGCGTACTGGGCCGTGATGGTGAAGTGGTCACTGGACTGACGCCAAAGAAAGTCGATGGCCTCATCGAAGACGGTACGATCTCAGGTGGTATGATTCCTAAAATTCAGTGCGCGCTTGATGCGGTACGTAGCGGCGTCAAAAGTGCCGTTATCGTCGATGGTCGTGTACCCCACGCAACCTTGTTGGAGATTTTCACTAATGAAGGCGTTGGTACCCTCATTAGCCGTGAGATAGATGCATAATTAGACTCACAAAATGTGCCTATTATTAGCTATCAATAAAAAAGAGCCCGAGCTTTGCACTAGCTCGGGCTCTTTTAGGTTTTTTAAACTTTTAAGCTTCTAGAGTGGCAATTCTTGAAAGCTGGTCATGTAGAATAATCAGGAAGTCACCTCTCTACGAAAAAGCCTTATCAAACTCCGCTTCATTAAAACCGCACAGCAATACTTCTTGATTTTTATCTGCCAGCTGACCTTCTACAATCGGGCGTTTAATCATACTGGTATTTTCCACGAGTAAATCTATCGCGTTGTCTACACCAGCATCAGCCGCTTGCTTTTGACTGTCGTCTAGCTTTCGCCATGTCGTGCCGCGTTTATTCAGCACCTTATCAATACCCAACTCATTTACCCAGCGCTGTACTGCTTCTTTATTGATACCTTGTTTTTTATAGTCGTGAAACTCATAGCTAACGCCTAATTCATCTAGCTTATTGAACGCCTTTTTCATCGTGCTGCATGATTTGATTCCGTAAATAGTGATAGTCATTGCGAGTCCTTATTATTTGCCCATAAATGCCTGTGAATGTTCCTATTATACCGAAGGCTGACTGGATATAGAAAATACCTCACGGTCAATCCACAAACCTTGTTAGTGAATGCATCATATCGTCGCAATTTTTGCCAAATTACGCTATGCTATGGCATTGTCAAATCCCACCTATTTTGATCAGTATTAAATAAATCAGTATCAACCAATTTCGAGCCGACTATGAGCAATGCCGTGACAGCAGACCAAACCGATAACCATTATTACAACCCGCAAGCGATAGAAGCCGCACAGCAAACCAAATGGGCCACTGATAAGCGCTTTGAAGTCAGCAATGAGCCAAGCGACAAACCAAGCCGTTACATGCTGTCGATGTTCCCTTACCCAAGCGGCAAGCTGCATATGGGTCATGTACGTAACTATACGATTTCTGACGTATTAAGCCGCTATTATCGTCTCAAAGGGTATGAGGTCATGCAACCAATGGGTTGGGATGGTTTTGGCTTGCCTGCTGAAAACGCCGCGATTGCCAATCAAACTCCGCCTGCTGCGTGGACGTTTGCCAATATTGACAACATGCGCGCACAGCTTAAACTACTTGGCTTGTCTATTGACTGGTCACGCGAGTTTGCCACTTGCAGCCCTGAATATTATCAGTGGGAGCAGTGGTTGTTCTTGCAGTTGTACAAAAAAGGCTTGGTATATAAAAAACTCTCAACGGTCAACTGGGATCCAGTGGATAACACCGTCTTGGCAAACGAGCAAGTCATCGACGGTAAAGGCTGGCGTAGTGGCGCGGCAGTGGAAAAACGCGACATCCCAATGTATTACTTCAACATCACTGACTATGCTGATGAGCTATTGGATGATTTGGATCAGCTAGAGGGTCACTGGCCGTCTGAAGTATTGACCATGCAGCGCAACTGGATTGGTCGTAGTGCGGGTATGGAAGTGCATTTCCCTTATGAGCTGGCTGGTGAAGAAAACACCTTAGATGTGTTCACTACTCGTCCTGATACCTTAATGGGCGTGACTTATGTCGCCGTTGCAGCAGAGCATCCACTCGCACAATACGCTGCTGAAAATGATGAAATAATCGCTCAGTTCTGTGCGCTTTGTAAAAAAGGCTCAGTGGCTGAGGCTGATCTCGCCAAAGCTGAGAAAATCGGTATGGATACGGGTCTGACTGTGACGCATCCACTGACTGGTGAAGAAGTGCCAGTTTGGGTCGCTAACTACGTGTTGATGAGCTATGGCTCAGGTGCGGTCATGGCAGTACCAGCGCATGATGAGCGCGATTATGAGTTTGCGGTGAAGTACAACCTACCGATCAAGCAAGTTATCCATACGCCTGATGGCTATTTTGACGATGCTAAAGCGGATGCCAAAGCAAACGAGACTGATGTTAATACTGAGGTCAATCTTGCCTATACCGAGCGCAATACCTTGGTCAACTCAGGTGAGTTTGACGGTTTAGACTTTGAGCAAGCGTTTGAGGCGATGCTGAGCAAGCTTGAACCAAAAGAGCTTGCCAAGAAAAAAATCCAATATCGCTTGCGTGATTGGGGCGTGTCTCGCCAGCGCTATTGGGGCTGCCCTATCCCAATGATCAACTGCGAGCATTGCGGTACGGTGCCTGTCGAAGAGCAAGACTTGCCGGTTGTGTTGCCAACTGATGTCGTACCTGATGGTCGCGGTAACCCACTTAAAAACATCCCAGAGTTTGTGAACACCACGTGTCCTAAATGTGGCAACCCTGCTGAGCGTGAGACGGATACCTTTGACACTTTTGTAGAATCAAGCTGGTATTATGCGCGCTTTGCTAGCCCAACGGATGCGCAAAACATGGTCAACAAGTCTGCTGCCAATAAATGGCTGCCTGTCGATCAATACGTGGGCGGTGTCGAACATGCGGTGATGCATCTGTTGTATGCGCGTTTCTTCCACAAGCTCATGCGTGATGAAAACTTGGTCACAGGCGACGAGCCTTTTGCCAATCTAATGACCCAAGGCATGGTACTCGCTGGCACGTTCTATCGCGTCAACGCTGATGGCAGTACGACCTACTACTTTGCAGAAGATATCGATATCGACTTCAACGAACGCGGTCAACCAATCAAAGCCATCTTAAAGTCAGACGGCCAGCCAGTCACGATCGGCAAAATCGAAAAAATGTCCAAATCAAAAAACAATGGCGTCGACCCGCAAATCACCATTGATAAATACGGTGCAGATACGGTTCGTTTATATACGCTATTTACCGCGCCTGCTGATCAAACACTTGAGTGGTCAGATGATGCGCTAAAAGGCCCTTATAACTTTGTGAAAAAAGTATGGCGCATTGCCAATGATCACATGCAAGCGCTAACGGCAGCTGGCATCAGTATTGATACACTGAACAGTGCTACCTTGAGCACAGAGGGACTGAGTAAAGAAGCTAAAAACTTACGTCGTAAAACGCACGAAACTATCGCCAAGATCGATAGTGATTTGGGTGATCGTTTGGCACTCAATACCCCAGTATCGAGCCTAATGGAACTTGCCAACGAGTTGACTGCATTTAACGCTACTGGCGAGCAAGAGCTACAAGTTAAGCATGAAGCGTTGACCAACCTCCTTATCATGCTGTCTGTCTACGCACCGCACGTCGGTGAGCATTTACTTGAGCAGCTAGGTCTTGACACCTTAACCCTAGACTACCCAACCGTTGACGACAGTGCACTGGTACAGGATACGATCACGATGGTCGTACAGGTCAATGGTAAAATGCGCGGTAAGATGGATGTCGCACCAAACAGCGATCCTGAGCAATTAAAAGCACAAGCTCGAACGATGGATAGCGTGGCAAAATTCATTACAGGCGAGATCAAAAAAGAAATCGTCGTTCCTAACAAGCTGGTTAATATCGTGGTTGTAGGCTAGTCGTCTAGGCTTAGTGCTCTAAGCCTTTTTATTATCTGAGGATAGCGTTTATGTCATATAAGCATCGATCTGGGCAGTCACAAATACCAAGCACGCGGTACGCTGGTGCAAAGCAATCTGGTGGGCGTAAGCTTGTAACCGCAATGCTCGCAGTATTACCCATGTTTGCAATCATAGGGGCGACCGCAGGCCTGAGTGGCTGCGGTTTTCAGCTGCGCGGTTATGACACACCGATGCTACTCAACGCCAGCAAAACAGCCGTCATTATCGAAGATAATCGCACCTCCTTTCCTCTAAAATTACCATTGACCCGTCGCCTAACGACGTTGGGTGTCGACGTCATTGATAATATGAGCGTCGACGATGTGATTCGTAGTAATCAGCAAGCAGGTGCTAAAGCGATTGCAGCGATCGATATCCGAAACATACGTTTTAAACGTTATGAATTGGTTGGTGTATTGACAGAGATTCGCTTGGTACTCTCAGCAGACGTCAGCTACCAAACGATTGAGAACGGCAAGCCAGTCACCCTTACCAATCCGATTCAAGTCGAGCGCAGCTACCAGTACAATGAAGCCTCTGTCAGTACCGATGACCAGCAAGGCGATCAGATTCGTGATTGGCTCTATGATAGCTTAGCGCGCCGTATTACCGATCAATACGTGGCGATCTCTTTACCAAAAGTCGGATCTACTACCAAGCAATCTGTATTAACAAGTAAAAGCGTAACTCCGACGGTTGTTGTCGTACCCGAGAAGTAGCCTTTAATCAATACTATTATTAAGCCATACCATTTGCAGTCGTTTAAGTATGAATCATAACGAGCGTACGTACTATATTTAGTTAATGAGCCAGTTAGTCAGCTAAGCAGGTTCGAAAGCGCTCGTTATATTACTGCATTATTGCAAATGCTATCACCTGCTTACCAACCTGTGTCCTATCACTCTATGCAAGATACCTTTATACAAGCCTATCCAAAACTACTGCAACCTTCAGTTGCGGTAGCGGGCTTGTGGCTGGCGCATGGTGATGAGCCATTACTCAGTCAATGGCTGATTGATGCGCTTCGTTCGCATTGGCGCGCGCAAAACTACGCCATAAAACGTATCGAGCTGATATCCGTCAAAAGCTGGCAAGAGGTGCTGTCAGAGCTTGGTAGCCAATCTCTATTCGATGATGCTAGCGCTTTGATCGTGACAGGCAATCATAAGCCTGACAAAGCCGTCCTTGCTGAGCTAGAACGCTTTGCCGTAGAAGCGCAGACAAACGCAGGCAGTCATAGTTTGTTGTGGCTGACACCCAAGCAAGACAAACGTAGCCAGAGCAGTAAATGGTTTGCTCCTTTTGCAAAATATGGCACTGTCATTGACTGCAATTTATACAATGAGCAGCAGCGTCAGCAGTTACTACAAATACAGGCGCAAAATTTTGGGTTACGACTGTCACAAGAAGCGTGGCAACTCCTGATGTCTCATACTGAGCACCATCTACTCAGTGCCTACCAAACGCTATGGCGACTGTCATATCTGTTTGCACCGCAATTAGCTACGAATAATGAAGATAGCGAACTGCCGAGTAATGCTCCACAATCGATGAATAATGTGGCATTAGATATTAAAGATCTACAAGCCGCTCTAGTGAGTGATGCTCAATTTAGTGTGTTTGACTTGTCTGATGCCATGCTTGCGGGTAATAGCACGCAAGTTGCCAAAATCATGTTCCAATTAAAGGCGACTGACGAGCCGACTACCTTGGTACTGTGGGCGATCAGCAAAGACATGCGCCAGATTATACAGCTAATGGATGGACAAGATCCTCAGGCGCTTGGTATCTGGCGTAGTAAGCAGGGGCTGTATCAGCAGGCTTGTCGTCGCCAGTCGCAATCTCAAACTGCTGAATGGCCAGCCCTGCTCTATCGCTGTGACCAAGCCATTAAAGGCCTTGTTCGCCAGCCAGCATGGGAACTGCTGTTGCAAGCAGCATTAGAATTAGCAGGTAAGCGCTTATTTGCGATGCGCTGACCTCCTATGACAGTATTTAGTCGTTAAAAAACCAACCATCAAGCCTGTATCTGTACTTCTACCCCTATTCGTAGTCGTATTCGTAGTCGTATTCGTAGTCGTATTCGTAGTCGTATTCGTAGTCGTAGTCATAGTCATCAAATATCACTTTCTATTGCCTTCTTTATAGAGATAGTCCTACTAACCCCCTCCATCTACAGCACGCTATCCTCCTCAAGTGTTACCCATCTAATATCTACCTTTTCCTAGTCGCTCACTTACTGTCATGTCGTTTCTGCTAAAACGACCTTAACCTTTCGTAAACTAATTACCATTCCCTTTTGTACATGAAGTCTCTACTATATCTACACTTGATTTAATTGTGATTGGATTGTTGTCATGCGCAAAATGAGCAAAAAGTCTGCTATCAAATGGGGCGTTATCGCCTTAGTCGTCATAGCCCTAGGGGCTTTAGCCTATACCTTCTTAAAACCAGAAGAAACCACCCCCAACTATCTGACTGCGACGGCTGAGATTGGCGATATTGAAAATAACGTCATGGCCTCAGGTAAGGTCAAAGCCTTAAATACTGTCGATGTAGGGGCGCAGGTATCTGGTGAAGTAAAACGCCTGTACGTTGAAGTGGGTGATGAGGTAAAGCAAGGCGATTTGATCGCCCAAATTGACCAGGTCACCCAAAAAAACAGCCTGAGCAATGAGCAAGCGAGCCTCGAGCAGAGCGAAGCCGCTCTACAAAGTGCACAAGCAGAAGCGCTCAGCAAACAAGCAGCACTAAAAAGCGCGTATGCTGATCTCGCCAGCCGTCAGTCTGAACTCAAACAAACACAGTCTGATTTTGCGCGCTTGCAAGACTTAGTCGCTATCGATGCTATCTCGCAGCAAGAATACGATACGCAAGCGACCAGTGTCGAGACGGCTAAAGCAGCTGTTGCCAATGCTCGTGCTGCTATCGATACCGCAAAGGCAGCCATTGCGACCACTGAAGCCAATATCAACAGTCAACAAGCAGCCCTACGCAAATCACGTACCAATGTCAGTACAGCAGAAGAAGATCTCAGCTACACCACCATCCGCGCCCCTATATCAGGTACGGTAGTCTCTATCACGACAGAACAAGGCACCACCGTTAATGCCAATCAGACGGCGCCAACCTTGGTAACGCTTGCTGATCTATCAACAGTACGTATCAATGCTCAAATCTCTGAAGCTGACGTGATCAATGTCAGTGCTGGGATGCCCGCTTATTTCAATATCATTGGTAATCCAGATCAGCAGTATGATGCGACGTTGACTGCGATTGAACCTGCCCCAGAACAAATCAGTGACACCAGCTCAACGGATGCTGCTATTTACTATGTTGGCTATGTAGAGGTTCCAAACCCTGACCGTTTATTTCGTATTGATATGACCGCGCAGATTTATATCATTGTCAATGAAGCCAAAAACGCGCTTTTAGTACCGTCAACAGTGATACAAGAAAAGCGTTCTAAAGGCAAGGAAAAAGGTAGTGCAGCCACCGGTAAATTTGTACGGGTACTAAAAGATGACGGCACTGTAGAAGAGCGTACTGTAGAAGTCGGTATTGATAACCGAGTAAATGCACAAATCCTAAGTGGTCTAAAAGAAGGCGAAGAAGTCATCATCAGTGAAGAAAGTGCTAATAACTCAGGCGGCCGCGTACCTGGTGGACCGCGAATGTAACTTGTGCTTTATACCTGTTGATTGATATAGGGCTCAAGCAAAAGAGCCCTGTACTGCGACACTGACTACCCTCTATTGAAGACATTGCTATGACTATACCTCACTCTTCCAAACCGTCGCCTGACGGTCACCCGCATAAAGACTCAGAGTCGTATGAGTCGTATGAGTCGTATGAGTCGTATGAATCGGTCGATGGGTCACCCAGCCCATCAGAAGCAGACTCGGTAGGATCAAGCCCAGCAGAAGTAGGACCAGACAACAATGACACACATGCTGATAAGCCAATTATGCAGCTGTCTGGTATCATCCGAGAGTTTCCTGCTGGCGAGCAGACCATTAGAGTCTTGCACGATATCAATCTGACGATCAATCAAGGCGAGATGGTCGCTATCATTGGGCAGTCCGGCTCCGGTAAGTCCACCTTGATGAACATATTGGGCTGTTTGGATCAAGCGACAGCAGGGGATTATAAAATATATGGTCAGTCAGCAAGCAAGCTGGACGCTGATCAGTTAGCAGAACTACGCCGCGAGCATTTTGGCTTTATTTTCCAGCGTTATCATCTGCTTGGTGATATCAGCGCCAAGGACAACGTTGCCGTTCCCGCTGTTTATGCAGGTATGGATACTGAGGCGCGTACCAACCGCGCCGAAAAGCTACTCACAGACTTAGGACTTGGTAGCAAGGTCAATAACCGTCCCAATCAACTCTCAGGTGGACAGCAGCAGCGTGTTTCTGTTGCTCGCGCGTTGATGAACGGTGGTGATGTTATTCTGGCAGATGAGCCAACTGGTGCTTTGGATAGCAAGTCCGGCGAAGATGTGATGGCGATATTGCATGATCTGAGCGCACAGGGTCATACCATCATCATGGTGACCCATGACCCCAAGCTTGCAGCTCAAGCTGAGCGCGTGATTGAGCTTAAAGACGGTTATGTTATTGCTGATTATAAGACAGAGCATTATAAGCACACACAGAAACAACCAGAGTCTATTTTGGGTGGTCATCGCAAAAGCGCGTTTGGCAGTTTTGTCGATCGTTTGCTTGAAGCCTTCAAAATGTCTTTGCTGGCTATGCGCGCGCACAAAATGCGTACCCTATTGACCATGCTGGGTATCATTATCGGTATCGCAGCAGTAGTCTCTATCGTTGGTCTCGGGCAAGGCTCTCAGCAGCAAATACTGGCTAATATCAGCTCTCTTGGTACTAACACTATCACTGTCAATGACGGCTACCCTAGAGGCGATCCTAGACGACGTTATAATGATGATAATCTTACGCCAGAGGACGCCCAAGCTGTGGGCAATCAGCCTTATATCATCAGCGTCAGTCCACAAGTCAATGCAAGCTCTAGTGTGCGCTATCGTAGTGTACAAGAGGACGCTACCGTCAACGGCGTTGGTAAAGACTATCTAGAGGTCACTGGTGAGACATTGGCATTGGGTCAAGGGTTTGATGCAAAGAGCATCAACTTACGTAGCCAAGATATCATTATTGATGACAATGCCAAGCAAACCTTTTTCACTGATGCTGACAACCCTATCGGTGAAGTGATTTTGATTGGTAGTGTGCCAGGTCGCGTGATTGGAGTACTTGAAGAAAGTGATGGTGGTTTTGGTCCAGATGTCACCACACCTACCATATACATGCCCTATACCACCGTCATGTCTCGTATTACTGGTAGTACCAATATCGACCGCTTTGTGGCTTTGTTAGACGATAGCATTTCTTCGAGCGCCGCCGAGACTGCCATCTCTGATCTCATAGAGAGTCGCCATGGCAAAGATGACTTTCAAATACGAAATTCTGACTCTATTCGTCAGACTATTGAGTCGACGACAGGAACGATGACTTTATTGATTTCGTCCGTGGCGGTTATTTCGTTGATAGTTGGCGGTATCGGGGTGATGAATATCATGTTGGTTTCTGTCACTGAGCGTACCAATGAGATTGGCGTACGTATGGCGGTCGGTGCACGCCAAAGCGATATCATGCAGCAATTTTTGATTGAAGCGGTGTTGGTCTGCATCTTGGGCGGTCTCATTGGTATCGGACTGGCCTTTGCCATTGGTGAGTTGATCAATAGTGTCGGCGGTGACAACTTTAAAGTCATTTACTCACCGACCTCGATTATTGCCGCTTTCGTTTGCTCTACCCTGATTGGTGTTGTTTTTGGCTTCTTACCAGCTCGCAATGCAGCCAAACTGGACCCAGTAGAAGCACTATCTCGAGACTAATTATCACTTGTTGATACGTTTTAGCCAAATCTAAAGCGTATCAATACCGACATAACCCCTAAAATCCAAAGAAACTTAAATAAATAAGCAATTTTATAAGAGATTTACACTTTTTTTATGGTTCGGGGTTGTAATTGTCATAATTATATATATAATGTGCTCTCACGTTTAGGGATACAAACACTTTAAACGTTAGGGCTGTTAGCTCAGTTGGTAGAGCAGTTGACTTTTAATCAATTGGTCCCGCGTTCGAGTCGCGGACAGCCCACCATATTTAGTTTAATCTTTATTGATCGTTCTGCCCTATCCGGCAGTAGATTAATAAAGGTAAGTTTTAAAAAATTCTTTAACTAGAATTTTTACTTGCAGTAAAATGCAAACCTAGTTTGGATATAGTGTTTTTAGAATTTACGAAATATAGATTCTCTTGCACTCAGATGAAGCAATACTTCATTTAATCCTTACTCAGGGCTGTTAGCTCAGTTGGTAGAGCAGTTGACTTTTAATCAATTGGTCCCGCGTTCGAGTCGCGGACAGCCCACCATATTTAGGAAGCCCAGTTACTATAATAGTAACTGGGCTTTTTTTTGTCTGCGCTTTTATCTATCTACAATCACTTGTCTGATTTACGCTTAAAAAGTCGAGACTTATCCTTTCTGCGCCACAGTAGTTTGTGCTTGATCGTGTCTTTGATGGTACGTGGATGTTTAGGCGCTTGAGCAATAAAGGCATCAAACTCTGCTGTACTCATTGCCAACTCTCGACCATGCGCCATAAGCACCATTGACGGCTTCAATGCTTTTATTTTCTTTAGTGACTGCACATAGTCTACAGGGCTGTAGACAGGAAAAGGTGCTACGAACTTATGGCGCAATTTGATTATTAAGTCAGCCGTATATACTTGGCGACTGGGCAGATGAAACAACGACAAATCACGATCGGTATGCCCCGGCGTCTCCAATACCTGCCACTCATCAAACTCCGGGACCAGATCGCCATCTGTAACCGTTATATCTGGTTTGAGACTTGCAGAGTAGTATAGGTTTTTGAATTGGCGTCCTTGACGTCTGGCCACGTAGTATCCCAGATGTATATCTACGAAGTGCATCGCGCGTCCCCCAATACCGCCGTACCATTGACCTTTTTTGTCAGATGAGACGATGAGGCAACCGGTCTTTTGCCGAAACTTACGTGCACCGCCAGCATGATCAGGATGCATGTGCGTGACCACCACTACCTTTAGATCAGTTATGGGTCGCTTCAAGATCGTTTTGATGTAATCAAGCACCATCGGTACGTCCGCACGGCAGCCACCATCTAGTAGCATGATTTTATCTGGATACACCGCAAGATAAGTACTTTGGATGTACCCCTCTAAACGTATAATTTTGCATAAACTCATTGGCATTCCCTAGCGCATTCATTATTCTTATAAGTTTGTATATCGTAAACCTTATTTAGTATAGCGCCCACCACTCCAAATAAAATGCCTTTGAGTGAACGCTTGTGACTATAAAAACGCCTATAAATAGCTAAGCAAAAATGGCCTTGTCAATCATAATCCTAAATGCAAAAAGCAAAAACCCAGCACTTTGGCTGGGTTTGAGACAACATTCGATATGACTGTTCTATAGCGCTTTAGGTATGGTTCAACTGACAGCTGCCCCTACCTCTACTGAGACATGCCCAGTGCACTATATATAATTACGCGAGGTCACGTACCTTTGGCTCCCGCTCCCATAGACGAGTTTTAGCGTTTTCGATAAAACCATCTACATTATCAAGCGGCGTCACAAATGCATCTTTTTCGATAGGTAATTTGCTCAAAATATGCTCTTCGGTCGCAGGGCAATAAGCAATCGCTTTACAATGTGCATAAGCATCATTGAACCAGTCTAACGCCGCGCTATCCATTGCCAATTTCTTAGCTGGTGGATGCATAATAATACTGACAATGGCATCAAAGAGTACAGAAGGAGCACCAGCCAAACGCTCGTCAGTTTGGATCTTCGTGCCATCGTCTAACGTCACTTCTTTGTTAGGAGCGACGATCTTGACACTAGCGCCAGCGTCGACAGCCGCCTTTTCAAACTTCGCAACTTCGCTATGACTAGAACCTTCAGCAACTAAAATACCAACCAAACGTCCTTTTAGACTCTTAGGCGTGATACCGATGGTCTGCACAGCTTCAGAAGTACCTAAGTCTTGCACAGGTGTCGCAGCATCTGCAGGCTCTGGTAGGTCCATACCGAGCGCTGTGGCCACACGATTGGCTAAATCTTCATCGATGTGACGCAGATGGCTAAGGGTACGAGTACGTACATGCGCAGTATCTACTTTACCCAGCTCAAACGCATACGCAGAGGCAATATGTGCTTGTCCTGTCGCTGTCTGGCTGCGATAGAACATACGTGGTTGACTATAATGATCTGCAAAACTCTCTGCTCTTACGCGACCTTTTACACCATCGTCCAACCGTTCATGGAACGATTCAAATCCGCGTTTAACGCTTTCACGTGGACGTGTTGGATCCAGGCTTTGTGGCTCATACATAACACGCGTTTTAGGCACTTGCATTTGCATATGACCATCTTGCTGATTATTAGCAAACGGACATTTTGGTGCATTGATTGGAATCTGTGCAAAGTTCGGTGAGCCCAAGCGTGACAGCTGCGTATCTAAGTAACTGAACAGACGTCCTTGCAATAGTGGATCGTTACTATAATCGATACCTGGCACGACATGTGATGGGCAGAATGCGACTTGTTCTGTCTCTGCAAAGAAATTATCTACATTGCGATTCAAGACCATTTTACCGATGATCTTTACAGGTACGGTTTCTTCAGGGATAAGCTTGGTCGCATCTAGGTGATCAAACGGGAAGTTGTTTGCTTCCTCTTCCGTAAACAACTGCACCCCAAACTCCCATTCAGGATACATCTCATTGTCGATAGACTCGAACAAATCACGGCGATGATAATCAGGATCTGCACCAGAGATTTTTACAGCTTCGTCCCATGTGGTCGACTGCACGCCCAGTACTGGCTTCCAATGGAAACGTACAAACGTGCTCTTACCTTCTTTATTGATTAAGCGATAGCTATGAATACCAAAACCTTCCATCATGCGTAGGCTACGTGGTAGTCCGCGATCACTCATAAGCCAAATCAGATTGTGCATGGTTTCAGGGCTCAGCGAGACAAAATCCCAAAACGTATCATGAGCAGATGCCGCTTGCGGGAAACCGCGATCTGGTTCAGGTTTTACGGCGTGAATCAAATCTGGAAACTTGATAGCATCTTGGATAAAGAAGATCGGCATGTTGTTACCAACGATATCCCAGTTACCTTCTTCTGTGTATACTTTTACAGAGAACCCGCGTACATCACGTGGCGTATCTTTTGAACCTTTATTACCAGCAACCGTCGAAAAACGAGTAAACAATGGGGTTTGCTTACCAGTTTCTGTCAAGATTTTGGCAGTGGTATACTCTTCTAACGATTCAGTCAGCTCAAAGTAACCATGGGCGGCACTACCGCGTGCGTGAACGATACGCTCAGGGATACGCTCATGGTCAAAATGGTTGATTTTTTCACGCAATACAAAGTCTTCTAACAAAGTAGGACCGCGTTCGCCTGCTTTTAGTGAGTTCTGATTGTCACCAATAGCCACGCCTTGTTGGGTGGTCAAAACCTTGGTGTCGTCGCCTGCACGTTGATGGGTTTCCCCTCCATTACCGCGCTCAGTGTTCATGTCCTTTGCTGGGTCGGTATGATCGATATTCTTATTCATAAAAAATCCTAGCTAATAAGTAAAATGGTCTCTTATAGGACCATTAGAAATAGGTTTACACAGGGTGCTGATTCCTTTGAGATAATAGTGACTTCATATGTCGGTTATTTCTCTGTGTTTTGCATGACCAATTATTAAAAAACATAAAAGAATAAAAGGCATACGGCTTATAGTACTCAAAAATTAAGTTGCATAGGTGGTAAACCTTGTTGATGTTTGGTTAAGGTTTGCAGTCATCATAAATTCCTATTTTTAAGCTCTCTTAGCGGTGCATCAACGTTAACAATAGAATCTTGTAATATAGTTATTGTTTCAGGTATGCTTTTGGAGAGTATTAGAGACAATCGATAAATACATTGGCATAGTTTTAGCCTTATATTTATCTTTTCACATGACTAATTTATATAACTATAAGGCCATCTACCATGTTACAAACTTTAAACTCCCCGACCAAAAAACCTTATCGCTCATTATTAGTGGGTGCATCAATGGGTTTGATGGCATTAACAGTCAGTCAAACGGCTGCTGCTATCACCACCAAAAATGTTACTTATACAGTGGAGAACCAAACTTACGAAGGTTATTACGCCAAAGCAGATAAGGCTAACGCGCCTTTTATCTTACTGATTCATGATTGGGATGGTTTAACTGACTATGAGCGCAAACGCGCTGACATGTTGGCAGCTGAAGGTTATAACGTACTGGCAGCAGATATGTTTGGGCAAGGCATTCGTCCTACCTCTGTTGAAGAAAACAAGCGGTTAACAGGAGAGCTATACGATGACCGCAACAAGATGCGCCGCATATTGGCAGGGGCATTAACAGCAGGACAGCTACAAGGTAATGATGTGCGTAAAGGCACAACTATGGGGTATTGTTTTGGTGGTACGGTAGCGTTAGAGCTAGCACGCTCAGGCTTTGAGCAAAAAGCCTTTGTACCCTTCCACGGTGCCTTTGAGGTGCCAACAGGTCAGAGCTATGACAACACCACTGGAGAGATTTTAGTATTTCATGGATCTGCTGATGAGTCTGTCTCGCTGGAGAGCTTCGCTACTTTGGGTAAAACCTTAGAAGCGGCTAATATACCGCATGAAATGGTAACATACAGCGGCGCGCCACATGCCTTTAGCGTCTTTGGTAGCGACAGATACGATGCTCGTGCCGATGAGCGCTCTTGGAAGCGCTACTTGGACTTTTTGGCAGAAGAATATAAATAATATAGCTGCGCAAATAAATATGTAGACGTAAAAAAAACACCTCAATTAAGATCTGATAACGATCGATTGAGGTTTTTTTTTGCAGCATCAGTTATTTAGTATTTTCGGAATACCAACAGCTGATTGTTAGCGGGCATCGTATAAGTATTTATAAGTTTTAAGTGATGCGAATTTGCTAAATGGACTACGTCTTCCTTATTCCGAATACCGCTATTAGCGTTACCTGCTCTTAGCATCGTATCAAATCGTTGGTTGCCTTCACTAGTATATGTACCATGCTCGTTAAATGGACCATATACAATCAGCTTGCCATTAACAGATAGCGCATCACTAGCCAATGCAAACAAGCGCTTGACCAAATTCCAACTGATAATATGCAAGGTGTTGGCAGTGAATATCGCATCGTAGTGCTTATCTGCGCGACTGCTGAAAGGTATTGCATCTGTATTCAAATCAAATGCCAATGGCGCATATAAGTTAGGTGCTGGGTAAGCGTTGTGCCAAGCTGCTATGTGACGATGATTACTAGTGACATCACTCGTTTGCCACTGTATCTCAGGCAAGTTAGGTGCAAAGTACACACTATGCTGACCTGTCCCAGAACCAATTTCTAGCACATGGTTGAAACATTGTAGCTCTGTTTGCAGCACTTGCATAATAGGCTGTTTATTATTTTCACACGCTTGAGAAAACGGCAAGGCAGCAATATCTTCTTTGTTATTGAGATGATCACTTTCCATATTATCGTCATGCATCACTATCCTCCCAGACCGTTATTATACTCTCAGTATTGATAGCTGATAGCAGTAGATTAACAAGTACTATCCAAGACTGCCTTAGTTTAATAATGACAAAGCAACTTCTACTAGTAAATTCCTGCCTCTACCCCAGCAGCAAGCGTCATAGCAAGCTCTTCTAGTTGCTCAGCAAAGCTGTCTTGCCAATCGCCTTGTAGTATCAACGCCTCTTGAACCCATGACCAACGTAGCCCCGTTGTAATCGTTTTGAGCGCAAGCTTGGTACCTGTACCGTCATGCCCTGCCCGTATATATACCGCAAATGGCATACCTTGCTTCTCTTCTAGCACTGGATAGTAGCAACGATCAAAGAAGTCTTTGGTCAGCCCTGCCATATACGCTAGATTTTCAGTTGTGCCTAGCAGTAACGCATCAGCAGCCAATACATCTTCTGGCTGCGTGTCCTGCGGTGATTTCAAAATGACAGTGATATCTATATCAGGATGATTAGCACCATCAAAAGCCGCCTGCGCCAATTTCTGAGTATTGGGCGATGGTGCATGAGCAACGATAAGTAGAGTCTTAGTAGGCATATTAAGTGTCCGTGCCATTATTAAACACTAAGTTTTGAGTAATGGCAGGATCCAAGCTATTGCTTACCGGACAGGTCAATGCAGTTTTATAAAAACGTTTTAAGGTACTTTCATCTAATGCTTTTGAAAAATTAACTATCACATGTATTTCACTCACACGTCTTGGTTTGGCGGCCATGACTTTGGTAACTTCTGCGGTCGTACCTGAGATATCGATATCCATTGCTTCGGCTTTGATACCAATAATCGTTAAGATGCAACTGCCCAAACTGGTCGCTAGCAAGTCAGTCGGAGAAAAAGCCTCGCCCTTACCGTGGTTGTCCATCGGCGCATCGGTAATGATTTGATTATTCGACTGCAAATGGATAGCTTGGGTGCGTAAATTGCCTTGATAAGTTACTTTTGATGTGGTCATGGGGTTCTCTTTTTTATTTGTAGAAAATCAAATATCAGACTAAAAGCAAGTACCTATTTTTGTATGTTTTAACTGAGCCAAACATTAGACTACTTTGTTATTCGACAATATGCCAGTCTTCCACCAATATATCTTGAATTGAGAATATATAAGGGCAAATACCATCTTCATTTTCCAAAAACATTGATGGTAGTTTATATTTTTTAGCTATCAAAAGCGTAGTAAATTGAGGTATAAGTGCAAACAAGGCTTCTGCTGTTTGAATTGTCTTTATATTATTATTGGGTCGAAAATTAGCATCGTGAATCACTTTATGTCTGGTAGTAAAAACCTCATTAAATATACTTTTCCAATTCGGAATCATATTGTTAATACATAGGTTCTGAAACACCTTACCATTAAAACCACAAGGGTTTATCGAAGAGTTGCAAATAGTATCTAAGAAGCCATTATCCCATAGTTGGCCAAATGCAACCTCAACATCATTCACATTTTGAAAATTAAAACTCTTACTAAGTATTTCAATTAACGAAAAATCTTCTAACGTGTAGCAATCATTAGTATTCTTAAAATTCTTTAGAAGTTCATTCATCATTTCATCGTCTATTGAATGTATGTAAACAAATAGATCTCTAAAAAATGTTTCCAATGAACTAACCAAGAAAACAAAATACTGTCTATGAGCGACAGACTTTATTGGGAAACTGCTATTTAATAAAAAATGAGTTAATTTAGCATTTTCGCTGAAATTATTTAAGTAATTTAAAAACAGCTGATCGATAGCTCCTCTACTATTTTTTAATTCTATAAGCTCATCTCTTAATTTACTTGTGATTCTTCGAGGTCTCATAAATTCACCTCTTAGTATAATTATTGATAGATTTTGATATTTATCATAAACACACACCTGAATAATATATACAGCAGTAATACTCATGTTCTGTGCAGATCTCAAGTTCGGTACTGGAGACGTATCAACTCTTAATTACTACCTGTGGGCAAACCAGCTTTCCAATGACGCATTGCTAGAATCTACTCGATCAGAGAAGTAGCATTCTTTTATCGCTTCAAATACTGCTTGAGTATCTTTAAATTCCTCATTAAACCACTCTGGTCCAGGACCTGGTGCAGCAGACATACTGATATTAACCAAATATTTAGCCTTTCTACCTTTTCCTCTCATAGTAACTTTCGCTGAAGGCGCATTAATTGTTAATAAAGTAGTACCAATCGCTGACAACTCATCTTCAGTCCAACCTCGAAACAAGGAACCTTGCAGTGATGCAGGTCTTGCAATCTGAATTTCTTGCTCATCATAATTTTCATATACGACCAGACCTAGCTCAGCTACTCTTACCGCTATATCAAAAAGCTCCATTAATACCTCTGTAAAATATAATTATTAGCTAACGAGTTTGACTTTGATTATGTCAGTCAATAGAGCACTCTAATAACCTCTACCCTCGTATACTTTTACCCTTGTTCCCACTTACCCTCTACAAGGTTATACACCTCATCATTGTCATGAGGCGCGATGCTTGCTTTTAATGGAAAGGATTTTCCGCCTACCTCTCTCCAGCACTCCGAAAACCACTGAATAAGCTCATCAATGGCGATACTCCATGGGTCAAAATCTTCATCCTGATTAGTATATTTCTCTTCAAGCTTATAAGGGTAGACATGCTCTATCTCCAACAACTCTGGATCAACAGGAGAAGGATATTGAGCCTCATCGTTGATATAAACGAAGTGCTCAGAATCATCTGAATCCATAAAGAAAGCCCTGACTGGGAACCCTTGTGTGAATCCATCCGCAAATATTTCAAACTCTAGACTGGTCACTTCTTTTGGATAATCATATTCGATTAGTTCTTTTAAAATTGGTTTTATACTCGCGGTGAGTCCATGTAGATATTCTTGAACTTTCTCTGAAAATTCTTGCTCGATGTCCATTTCACTCTCTTTTTATAGTATTACTTCAATTAGACTAAATTATAGGATACAACGTGTGCTGTATATTGACATGTCTTTTCAACATATGAAATCTCGGATGAATTTGCACCTATTTTGGTTAGTGTTTATGTCTTATCTATAAATAAAATCAGATAGCAAAAACCCAGACCTAGAATATTGGTCGTAACGGGATTAAATGCACCTATCAAATACATTGGACTTGCTACAGCTACAAAGAGTAATAGCAAGAGTAGAATAGCCGCGCCTATATACACAGGAGTGTTGGACTTATTGAGAAATATGATTGCACAACCCAAGACTATCTCACCAATACCCGCTAATGGTGAGGCTATCTTGGCAGGTACACCAAGACCACTAATCGAGACTAAATGCACTTCGACTGCACTCAACCATAATATCTTGGGCACCAAGCCGTGATAGATAAATAAAAACCCTAATAGAACTCTGCTAATGAACGAGACATAAGCAAGCTTATCTTTTTGCATCTAAAAAACGTGCCTTATTCTCTGGCAATGGTAGAGCACAGTAGTCATATTTACCAAACAGACGATAACGATTCAATGCGATACGGTCATACATCCAATCTAGTATAGGTGTTGGAATAATCTTAAAAATACAAACCCCTTTCCATGGATAACCTAATTTTGACATTACTTGAAAAAAAGCATTACTCTTTTGGAAGGACTGGTTACCTTCTACATAGAGCATGGTTTCATAAGAGTCGGTAGGTAGCCCGAAATAAAGCAGTATTGCTTGGCCCTCTTCTGATTGCACACTACACAACTTGAAGATCTTCTTACTATCATACTTAAGGATAAAATTACTCCATACGTTACATAGCTTACAAACGCCATCGAAGAGAATGACTTTATCTGAGACACCAACATTAGGAGGGAGTTTATCAGTATTCATTTTTTGCTCTTTCAAATAACCACTTATTGTTGAGTAAATTTAACACTAATATGGATAAGCAACAATCTAAATGTAAAAGTAGATTGTGGTCTGATGAGTCTTAATAATAGATAGCCAAAATTAGGCAAAAAACAAGTATAAGAATAAAAACATGCAATAACATGGGACATGGATAGAGAAAGTAACTAGGTAGAGATAACTAATGAGGTTGACTAGAGTAGAAACAAAACTATAGACAAAGAAAAGCCCCCAACGCGTTAGCGTTGGGGGCTTTTACTTTAGAATAGAGAGCTGACGATGACCTACTCTCACATGGGCGAACCACACTACCATTGGCGCAACGATGTTTCACTTCTGAGTTCGGGAAGGGATCAGGTGGGGCCATCGCGCTATTGTCGTCAGCAAAGGGGGTTAGATATGAGTCTGTTGTTTTTATTGTTTGACTATAAATGTTTAGTTTATGGTCGATCAACTTGTAACCTAACTGAATCAAGGTCAAAGGTGATATCGAAATGTTCTGTCTACGACAGATAATTAGACTTGCATACAAACCACTTGGGTGTTGTATGGTCAAGCCAAACGAGCAATTAGTACAGGTTAGCTACACACATCGCTGTGCTTCCACACCCTGCCTATCAACGTCCTAGTCTTGAACGGCTCTTTAGGGAAATCTAATCTTGAGGTGGGCTTCCCGCTTAGATGCTTTCAGCGGTTATCCCATCCGAACGTAGCTACCGGGCAATGCCATTGGCATGACAACCCGAACACCAGTGGTTCGTCCACTCTGGTCCTCTCGTACTAGGAGCAGATCCTCTCAAATTTCCAACGCCCACGGTAGATAGGGACCGAACTGTCTCACGACGTTCTAAACCCAGCTCGCGTACCTCTTTAAATGGCGAACAGCCATACCCTTAGGACCTGCTTCAGCCCTAGGATGAGATGAGCCGACATCGAGGTGCCAAACACCGCCGTCGATATGAACTCTTGGGCGGTATCAGCCTGTTATCCCCAGAGTACCTTTTATCCGTTGAGCGATGGCCCTTCCATACAGAACCACCGGATCACTAAGACCTACTTTCGTACCTGCTCGACTTGTGGGTCTCGCAGTTAAGCGCGCTTTTGCCTTTATACTCTACGACCGATTTCCGACCGGTCTGAGCGCACCTTCGTACTCCTCCGTTACTCTTTAGGAGGAGACCGCCCCAGTCAAACTACCCACCATACATTGTCCTCGGTATTGTTATACCTGAGTTAGAACCCCAACATGACCAGGGTGGTATTTCAAGATTGGCTCCACCAAGACTAGCGTCTCGGCTTCAAAGCCTCCCACCTATCCTGCACAAGTCAGGTCAAAGTTCAATGTAAAGCTGTAGTAAAGGTTCACGGGGTCTTTCCGTCTAGCCGCGGGTACACAGCATCTTCACTGCGATTTCGATTTCACTGAGTCTCTGCTGGAGACAGCGCTGCCATCATTATGTCATTCGTGCAGGTCGGAACTTACCCGACAAGGAATTTCGCTACCTTAGGACCGTTATAGTTACGGCCGCCGTTTACTGGGGCTTCGATCAAGAGCTTCGCTTACGCTAACCCCATCAATTAACCTTCCAGCACCGGGCAGACATCACACCCTATACGTCCACTTTCGTGTTTGCAGAGTGCTGTGTTTTTAATAAACAGTTGCAGCAGCCTGGTATCTGCGACTGCCAGCAGCTCAAGGAGCAAGTCCTATCACCACCAACAGCGTACCTTCTCCCGAAGTTACGGTACCATTTTGCCTAGTTCCTTCAGCAGAGTTCTCTCAAGCGCCTTGGTATTCTCTACCTGATCACCTGTGTCGGTTTAGGGTACGATTCGTTTATAACTATTGCTTAGAAGCTTTTCCTGGAAGCATGGTATTTGCCACTTCGTCCTACAAGTAGGACTTGCTATCAGATCTCGGTATAGAATAGCCCGGATTTACCTAAGCTATAAACCTACATCCTTTCACCTGGACAACCAACGCCAGGCTGACATAACCTTCTCCGTCCCTCCATCGCATTATAAACAAGTATCGGAATATTAACCGATTTCCCATCGACTACGCCTTTCGGCCTCGCCTTAGGGGTCGACTCACCCAGCCCCGATTAACGTTGGACTGGAACCCTTGATCTTCCGGCGTGCGAGCTTTTCACTCGCATTATCGTTACTCACGTCAGCATTCGCTCTTGTGATACCTCCAGCATGCTTTACAACACACCTTCACAGGCTTACACAACGCTCCCCTACCACTTGAAAACAAATTCAAATCCGCAGCTTCGGCTCCTAGTTTGAGCCCCGTTACATCTTCCGCGCGGGCCGACTCGACTAGTGAGCTATTACGCTTTCTTTAAAGGATGGCTGCTTCTAAGCCAACCTCCTAGCTGTCTATGCCTTCCCACCTCGTTTCCCACTTAACTAGGAATTTGGGGCCTTAGCTGGCGGTCTGGGTTGTTTCCCTCTCCACAATGGACGTTAGCACCCACTGTGTGTCTCCCGGATATCACTCATCGGTATTCGGAGTTTGCATCGGTTTGGTAAGTCGGTATGACCCCCTAGCCGAAACAGTGCTCTACCCCCAATGGTGTTCGTCCGAGGCGCTACCTAAATAGCTTTCGGGGAGAACCAGCTATCACCGAGTTTGATTAGCCTTTCACCCCTATCCACAAGTCATCCCCTGGCTTTTCAACGACAGTGGGTTCGGTCCTCCGGTGCCTGTTACGGCACTTTCAACCTGCTCATGGATAGATCACTCGGTTTCGGGTCTATGCCCTGCAACTATTCGCCCTATTAAGACTCGGTTTCCCTACGGCTCCCCTAAACGGTTAACCTTGCTACAGAACATAAGTCGCTGACCCATTATACAAAAGGTACGCGGTCACCTAACAAGTAGGCTCCCACTGCTTGTACGCACACGGTTTCAGGTTCTATTTCACTCCCCTCACAGGGGTTCTTTTCGCCTTTCCCTCACGGTACTGGTTCACTATCGGTCAGTCAGGAGTATTTAGCCTTGGAGGATGGTCCCCCCATCTTCAAACAGGATTTCTCGTGCCCCGCTCTACTTAATATGTTAATGCTAATGTTTCGAATACAGGACTATCACCTACTACGGTCAGCTTTCCCACGCTGTTCTTCTACATTAGTACTAATCGGCTTCTCCCCGTTCGCTCGCCGCTACTAGGGGAATCTCAATTGATGTCTATTCCTAAGGGTACTGAGATGTTTCACTTCCCCTCGTTCGCTTCCTAATAAATTAGGATAACTAGCTTATGCTAGCTGGGTTTCCCCATTCAGAAATCTCCGGATCACAGGATATTGCCGCCTCCCCGAAGCTTATCGCAGGCTGTCACGTCTTTCATCGCCTCTGACTGCCAAGGCATCCACCATGTGCGCTTCATTACTTGACCATACAACCCCAAGTAGTCTTTCGACTCCAAAGTGTCATACAATCTAATTATGATAACGATATCACCTATGTTTATACGCTTGATTCAGTTCTCTTTACTTTTTTAATAACTCACCCCTGGGATAACAACTGATGTCGTTAAGAGGTGAGTTATTAAGGTTAAGAAGTACGCGTGAACACGCTCTTCCTAACCCAGACTCATATCTATGTTTTTAAATAGTCTCTATGCTCTCGTCGAGTCACAGATTCTGTATAAAACAGAAAGAAGTAATCGTGTCTTTATTCAAAGATGAATCACTTGTTTCTATTTGATACCTATTTTTATTTAGCACTCTAAGCTTAACTAAAGTAGTGGTGGAGCCAAACGGAGTCGAACCGTTGACCTCCTGCGTGCAAGGCAGGCGCTCTACCAACTGAGCTATGGCCCCATTATATAAATGGTGGGTCTAAGTGGACTCGAACCACTGACCCCCGCGTTATCAACACGGTGCTCTAACCAGCTGAGCTACAGACCCTAATACGTCCTAAAACGTAAGCTTAAACTAAAGAACAACTTGTTGTGAATTCTTGCTGACCGAATGCTGTCTATAAGGAGGTGATCCAGCCGCAGGTTCCCCTACGGCTACCTTGTTACGACTTCACCCCAGTCATCAACCACACCGTGGTGAACGCTCCCCCGAAGGTTAAGCTATCCACTTCTGGTGCAATCAACTCCCATGGTGTGACGGGCGGTGTGTACAAGGCCCGGGAACGTATTCACCGCGGCATTCTGATCCGCGATTACTAGCGATTCCTACTTCATGGAGTCGAGTTGCAGACTCCAATCTGGACTACGATAGGCTTTTTGAGATTCGCATCACATCGCTGTGTAGCTGCCCTCTGTACCTACCATTGTAGCACGTGTGTAGCCCTGGTCGTAAGGGCCATGATGACTTGACGTCGTCCCCGCCTTCCTCCAGTTTGTCACTGGCAGTATCCTTAGAGTTCCCGGCTTAACCCGCTGGTAACTAAGGACAAGGGTTGCGCTCGTTGCGGGACTTAACCCAACATCTCACGACACGAGCTGACGACAGCCATGCAGCACCTGTATTCTAATTCCCGAAGGCACTCCCGCATCTCTGCAGGATTCTAGATATGTCAAGACCAGGTAAGGTTCTTCGCGTTGCATCGAATTAAACCACATGCTCCACCGCTTGTGCGGGCCCCCGTCAATTCATTTGAGTTTTAACCTTGCGGCCGTACTCCCCAGGCGGTCTACTTATTGCGTTAGCTGCGTCACTAAGTCCTCAAGGGACCCAACGACTAGTAGACATCGTTTACGGCGTGGACTACCAGGGTATCTAATCCTGTTTGCTACCCACGCTTTCGAGCCTCAGTGTCAGTATGATGCCAGGAAGCTGCCTTCGCCATCGGTATTCCTTCAGATCTCTACGCATTTCACCGCTACACCTGAAATTCTACTTCCCTCTCACCTACTCTAGCCTAACAGTTTCAGATGCAGTTCCCAGGTTAAGCCCGGGGATTTCACATCTGACTTATCAAGCCACCTACGCTCGCTTTACGCCCAGTAATTCCGATTAACGCTTGCACCCTCTGTATTACCGCGGCTGCTGGCACAGAGTTAGCCGGTGCTTATTCTGCAGCTAATGTCATCGTCTCCGGGTATTAACCGAAGAGTCTTCTTCACTGCTTAAAGTGCTTTACAACCAAAAGGCCTTCTTCACACACGCGGCATGGCTGGATCAGGGTTTCCCCCATTGTCCAATATTCCCCACTGCTGCCTCCCGTAGGAGTCCGGGCCGTGTCTCAGTCCCGGTGTGGCTGATCATCCTCTCAGACCAGCTACAGATCGTCGCCATGGTAGGCCTTTACCCCACCATCTAGCTAATCCGACTTAGGCTCATCTAATAGCGAGAGCAACAAGTTGCCCCCTTTCTCCCGTAGGACGTATGCGGTATTAATACGAGTTTCCCCGTGCTATCCCCCACTACTAGGTAGATTCCTAAGTATTACTCACCCGTCCGCCGCTCGACGCCTGGTAGCAAGCTACCATCGTTTCCGCTCGACTTGCATGTGTTAAGCCTGCCGCCAGCGTTCAATCTGAGCCATGATCAAACTCTTCAGTTTAATCTTGCTATGAAGCTCTTTAAAGAAGCTTCTAAACTTGGCTCATCTAATCTGGCAAAATCGCTAAAAATTATGTTCGTAATGAATTAACTTTGAGTTTTTCTGCTGTCTTAAATGATAATTTTTATAGTTAATAATCTTCCCGAAAAGAAAAGATAGTCAACTTTATTTTTTAGCATTCTGAATCAGCAAAAATCCACACAAGTTGTTCTTTAGTTATGCTTTTAAATAGTCTCAATCACTGTCGTCCAGTCATCGATATATAGGGTATTTCTTTTGCCATCTAGCCAATCCGTCTCCGGTTAAGCTATCTAGCGAGCCGACTATCTTATCATAATGATTTGATTTGTCAAGACTTTTTATAATTTGTTTCACCAGGTTAACTGCGTTATTAATATGTAATTTACATATTAGTCACCGCTTGTCCGTCTGATGAGGGCGTATTATAGACGCTTTATTTGTTTAGTCAAGAAGTATTTTTAATTTAATTCAAACAATCTACATCGTTCAAATCAGTAAACCACTTCCCTTTCGACTGGGTGGCATTATACGCATATCTATTAAGAATGCAAGGGAAGTCTATAAACAATATTTGTCGCTTTCTATTAGCAGGACTTTACCCACCTAAATTGTTTCTATGACTATAGAACTCTCTAAGTAAGCTTTTATATCTACAGATTATGCCTTTTCATCACAATGAATTTTTTAGTCCATTATATAGAGCGCATAAAAAAGGCACTTACCTGATAGTAAGTGCCTTTCGATATATACATTAGAAATATTGTTAGCCTTTTACTTTTGTCTTAATCGTAGTAACGATGCCTGATAGCGCATATATGATACCAATAGCTAAGATACCAACTGGAATATCATAAAGTACGATACTCATAACCAGTACACCAATGATAAGAACGACAAAAGGCACTTTCTTTTTATCAAATTCCTTAAAGCTATAATATTTGACATTACTGACCATGAGCAAACCGCAAATCACTACCCATGCTGCAAACAAGAACATGACAGCGGTATCATATTGCCCAATCCACTCGTTGTGATCTACTGCAACCATAACAGCAGAGGTTACCAAGATAGCTGCAAGCGGACTTGCCAATCCAACAAAATATTTTTTGTCCACAGCGCCAATCTGCACATTGAATCGCGCCAAACGAAAGGCACCGCAAGCGGTAAACACAAAAGCACAGCCGAGACCAATGCGTCCCAATGGCTGTAGTGCAAAACTATAAATCAAAATAGCAGGTGCCACGCCAAACGCTAGCATATCGGCTAATGAATCATACTGTTCACCAAATGGGCTTTGCGCATTTAGCATACGAGCAACGCGACCATCTGCCCCGTCTAAAATAGCAGATAAGAAGATTGCTAAAGAAGCTTTGTAAAACTCACCTTGCGTGCTCGCCAAAATCGAGTAAAAGCCTGACAGTAGCGATAAGGTAGTGATCAGATTGGGTGCCAAATAAACACCGCGACTGACGACTCGCTTACCTTCAGCCACTTCAGCTTCAACGACTTCAAAGGTCAAGCCATCATAGTTATCGTTGTTTGCTAAGCGTATATTAAAATCATGCTCATCCACGAACGGTGGCTGAGTGGCTGCATTATCTTGCAATAAACCGTCATTCACTGTCTCACTATGGGATTGGCCAGTAGGTGGTTGCACATTTGTCATCTTAATATCCTTATTGGCCGCTACTGCTATTCACTGACACCGTTATTTGCTGACGCTTTTATTCGCCAACGAGCCAGCGCACATTGGTCGCGCTATCAGGTGTCAAGTCTGGCGCGTCCTCTACTTTTAGTACTGGCTGCAAGAAACGTAATATCTCACGTGCATGGTTATCAAACTGCCATGGTGGATTGATAACCAGCAGACCGGTACCGTTCAGACCAACCGCAACATCATTAGGATAAATATTTAGCTCACAAACCAGCTGACGTCTCATTTCAGTACGTTTGAGCTTTTTATAAAAAAGCTCTACGGCTTCGATGTTTTTGATTGGGAACCAAAGCGCATAAGTGCCTTGTGGCCATTTGTTATAAGCCGCAACCAATAAATCGATGAGGCGCGTAAAATCTTTGTGCTCCTGCTCATAAGGCGGATCAAGGAAAATCAAACCGCGCTTTTCTTTTGGTGGAATAACAGCGGTGATACCTTCAAAAGCATCACGATGCTGGATACCAATTGGCAGCTTATGTAGCTGATAGTTCAACGCATCGTATTCAGTCGCTTTGGCTTCAAAAGCCTCAGCACGCACGCCAGCATCAGGCTTTTTAGCCGCGCTTTTTTCGACGTGATGGGCTACCCACCATGGCGAACCAGGGTAGACTTTATTATCATATGTGAATTTGGCTTGTTTGATGCCTTCCATATAATCTTTGACAGCAGCTGGTGCTTTTTCAGTATCTGCTTTCAAAAAAGCTTGAATACCGCCTTTAGCCTCACCTGTCTTACGTGATTCTTCACTACTCAGTGAATATAGTCCACGGCCGCCATAAGCGTCAAGCACATAAAACGGTTTGTTTTTCTGCCCCAGTTGGTTAAGCAGTTGTACCAATAAAATGTGTTTAACCACATCAGCAAAGTTACCAGCGTGGTAGGCGTGTTTATAGTTCATAATCTCAAAAGTTTAAATAAGAAAAATTGCATCTATGGTAGCATAGGCAGAGTAAAAGATAATGTGGTTTTAGTAAGTGCTTTCAATAAAAACGCATTGAATGACGGTATATTGACAGCTGATTGATAATAATGAGATGAAATGACGCAGATTATTAGCAACTTGAGCACGACAGAGCTGGTCGTTGATCGTCCTATCGGTCAGGACAATCCGCCATTACTGCTGCCAGACACTCATAATGATAGCCAAGAAATTCCTACTCAGCACGTATTGCAAATGTCTGACTTTGCGGTGGACTGGGAACAAAAGCTAACGGACCAAAAACTTGATACCTTTGTCAGTGAGGGCTGGCTGATCATTGATGAGGTTTTTGATAGTACCGCATTGCTCGCGCTACAAGCAGAAAGCGGTTTTATTGACTATCGTGATGCAGAGCTGACCGCTGGCGTTCGCATCAGCGATATCCGCGGTGATAGAATACGCTGGATCACCGAAGACTTTTTTGCAGGCTATTACTATATACAAAGCATCAATGCGCTGGCTTCATTATTTAATCGTAGCTTGTTCGCAGGTATTCGCCATAGTGAAGCGCATTATGCGTGTTATCCAACTGGCTTTGGTTATAAATGGCATAGCGACAACCCTGCTGGGCGCGATGAACGAGTGATCTCGGCAGTGTTTTATCTTAATGATGATTGGGAAACAACTGACGGTGGCGCGTTAGAAGTCGTGGATAAATATGGTGTTCACCATGAAGTGATGCCAGTTGCCAATAGACTCATTATCTTTGACAGCGACCTACGACATCAAGTGCAAACTGCCTATCGCCAACGCTACTCTATTGCCACTTGGATGCGCCGTGATGGCCTTGTTCCCTTTGTCGAAGTAGAAGTTTAACACCTACCCTTCTTTACTCATTTATATTAAATATTTTAATTATTATACAAAAGGCTTATTTATGTCTGACTCTTACAACCAAACAAGCACGTCTCAACAAACGACTCATCAGCAAGCAACCTTAGATTTGAGTATTGCGCTGTTAGAGCGCCCTTCAGTGACTCCAGACGATGATGGTTGCCAAGATATATTGTCAGAGCGTTTGGAGCAAGCAGGCTTTGATTGCGAGTTTATGTACTACGGTGATAGACAAGCAAAGGGCGAGCATGCTGAAGTCAAAAACTTGTGGGCGCGCCGTGGCACGACGGATCCCGTCATTTGTTTTGCTGGTCATACAGATGTGGTGCCAACAGGTGATGAGAAAAACTGGACATACCCTCCGTTTACCCCAACTATCGCTGATGGATATCTATGGGCACGCGGTGCCGCTGATATGAAGACCGGCATTGCTGCCTTTACTATCGCAGCTGAACGCTTCGTCGCCAATCATCCTGAGCACAATGGTTCAATTGCTTTTTTAATCACCTCAGATGAAGAAGGGCCGTCAATCAATGGCACGGTCAAAGTTATCGAAACCTTAGAGGCGCGGCAAGAAAAAATTACCTACTGTCTCGTTGGTGAGCCATCAAGTACCGATACGTTAGGCGATATCATCAAGAACGGTCGTCGTGGTTCATTGGGTGCAGAGCTTACGGTCACAGGTAAGCAAGGTCACGTTGCCTATCCACATCTGGCATCTAATCCGATTCATGCGGCGATGTCTGCCCTTGCGGAGCTAACGTCGACTGCATGGGACAATGGCAATGACTACTTCCCAGCCACGTCATTGCAAATATCAAACATCAACGGTGGCACAGGTGCAACCAATGTCATCCCTGAAACGTTAGACGTTGTCTTTAACTTCCGTTTTTCAACTGAAACCACTGAAGATGAACTAAAGGCAAAAACGCATGCTATTTTTGACAAATATTTTGCTGATAGCAAGGCAAACTACGATATTCATTGGAAATTATCTGGCCAACCGTTTTTGACCCCTGAAGGAAAACTGGTCTCGGCATGTCAAAACGCCATCAAAAAAGTCACCGATGTCGATACTACGCTATCAACTTCTGGCGGTACGTCTGATGGTCGCTTCATCGCACCAACTGGTGCCCAAGTCGTCGAGCTTGGCGTGCGTAATGCGACGATTCATCAAGTTGATGAAAAAGTAGAAGTCGATGATTTGGGTAAACTGGCACAGATTTATGAAGGGATTTTAGAAAATTTATTGTTAGATTAATTACTGAGATTCAAAGTAAAAAGCGCCACATCGTATGCGAATGTGGCGCTTTTTTGTGTCCTTATATACTAGCTTGCTTTTATAAAGGATATAACAACTCTATTCAATACCAATATAAACATCGACTTGACCATACTCTAAATTGCCACCGATATAATGCTCAAAATCCACATTAAACGTTCGGGTATGCTCACAGTCTGCCGTATTGAAGTACTCCCAAGCACTCTCCCATGCATTCATGACGGTATTAGGCATGTGCCCTTCTTCAGAAAACACCAAGTATTTTCCTGCAGGTATATTTACTTCTACCACATCACTCATGTTAGCCGCAATTTTACTGTCTGAGCTGTCTAATTGACCATCTTGCTCGCTAGCAGTTTTCCAGCTGGCAACAACATCAAACGCCCCTGCTAGATCATCGCTTTCGTAGTTATGATAGATGCCATAGATATCTTCACCTTCAGGCAGTTCACCCGCATAATTTTGGTAGAACTTTTGCCATAATCTGCCCAGTTTGGCAGTGTCATGGCTAATCTCAGCGTTATTGGTGGTACGCACGCTGATACCGCTACACGCTATCGCTTCTGGTAGCTCTTTAATTTGTGATGTCATGATGCGGCCCTTTATATCTGTTGGTTTAATTTCTTATTTATAGTTATGCTTACAGACTAAGTCGATTAGTCTGCTTCATCGATCCAGTTCATTTGAATGGCTTCTAAAATGCCTTCATTTGAGCGTTGTGGATCATCATCGAAGCCTTCAAGCTCAGTCACCCAGCGGTGCAAATCGGTAAAGCGTATGTACTGCGGATCAGTCTCAGGAAACTTTTCATATAGCTCAATTGCGATATCTAAGCTGTCTGTCCATTTTAATTTTTGCGGGATCATAACGGTACCTTATTCTTTGATGGTTTTGAAATAGTTATTTTAAACACAGTACAGTCGCCTTGAGACCGACGACTTTATGGGTTCTATCCTACCAAAATTTATCAAATGATTATAGCCAAGTTGCTTTGCGACACTGTTTTCGGTGCGGTTTCTTGGTACTGTTTTTGGTGTCCTTTATGCTGACTTGGCTGATTTGACAGCGACTTGGTGCTCGTTCCATGTGTTAATGGTATCCGTCAATTGCTCACCTGTCATATCTAGCACCTCTGGTGTACGCATACCGGTATCATCGGTAAATACAAATTTAGTCATACCAACGCCCATCAACTGGTTTTTTACAAAAAAGCGATGCTCAAAATAGACGTACTTATGATCCCAGCCTGCAACTGCACTGCTCAGCGTCATCTTGTCCAAAAATTTAATTTGCTTGAGATAAATCATCTCCTGCATGGCAATGACCCAGTTTAAAGGTTTGATGCCTTTTTGATGACAGCATGCCTTTACCCAACGTGTCACGTTTAATTCAATAAAAGACAGATAACGATAATTGGGCAGATGATCACGGAAACCCATGTCATGGGGCAATACGCGATAATGACGGACGGTCGGCGCGGTTAATGTCTCTAAGCTAATTGTTTCGCTTGTCGGTTGATGCTTGAGCTGTTGTTTGAGCAAACTGACCATAATAAAAAAACGCAGTAACATATTCATAAATCTTTCTCTTATTTCATTGTATTTATAAGTGCTGATGATAGTAGACATTGACACCAGCTTATAATCCCGCCATAAACGCAGGCCACTTTAACGCAAAAAAAGCCACCTGAGTGACTTTCTTTGTTTGGCTTTGTTTGGCTTATAGGTAAATGCTTATGATCAAACACATGCCTTAGCGATTAGTGACCACCACCATTGATACTACGTACCATCTCTTCTACCATTTTCTTGGCATCACCAAAGATCATCATGGTTTTATCCATGTAGAACAAGCTGTTGTCTAGACCGGCGTAACCCGTGCTCATTGAGCGTTTGATAACCATAACCGTTTGGGCTTTGCTGGCTTCTAAAATAGGCATACCAAAAATAGGCGACGTCGGATCATCTTTTGCAGATGGGTTTACAACATCGTTTGCACCGATAACTAGAACCACATCGGTACTCGCGAAGTCTGAGTTGATCTCATCCATCTCTAGAATATCATCATAAGGCACGTCAGCTTCTGCCAATAGTACGTTCATATGACCTGGCATACGACCAGCGACAGGATGAATCGCAAAACGAACATTGACGCCTTCTTCTTTAAGTAGCTCGTATAGCTCTTTTACTGCATTCTGCGCACGGCCCTGTGCCATACCATAACCCGGTACGATAACCACGTTGCTGGCATTAGACATAAGGAACCCTGCGTCTTCTGCTGATCCTGCTTTGTAGTTCTTGGGTGCACCATCATCGCCGCCTGCGGCAACAGCGCCTGTACCCATACCACCGAACAACACATTGAGTAATGAGCGGTTCATGGCTTTACACATGATGTAAGACAAGATCGCACCTGATGAACCGACCAGCGAACCTGCGATAATCAACATTGAGTTGCCAAGGGTAAAGCCAATACCCGCTGCCGCCCAACCAGAAAACGAGTTCAATAGTGATACCACCACTGGCATATCACCGCCACCGATTGGCGCAATCCACATCCAACCAAAGATAACCGCAATCACTGCCATTGTATAAAACGCTGGTAATGAGTCTGTGACGAAATATACGCCGCCGAAACCAATCATAGCAATGAACAGTAATGCTTGAACCGGTTTTACCCAGCCGCCGACCAGTGTCTTGGCCCAGCTTTTTGCTGCCAGTTTACCAAAGGCAAAAACAGATGCTGAGAATGTGATCGCACCAATAAAGCAACCGATAAATAACTCAACACGGGCCACCGCGCCATGCTGCTGCTCAGTATGTAATACTGTGGCGAGGGCAATCGCTACCGCTGCCAAACCGACGAATGAATGCATCAACGCAACGGTTTCTGGCATCTGTGTCATCGCGACTGTTTTTGCTTTCCACATACCAACGAGGGCGCCTAAAATCATTGCCCCGATAATGAGCCAAAGCACAGGACCTTCTGCTAAAAAGAACGTCGTCACAACAGCGATAGCCATCGCTGCCATACCGAAACGATTACCACGGATAGCGGTTTTTGGGCTAGATAGACCACGTAGCGTTAATACAAAGAGGATGGCACCAACTAGGTAGAACCAATCAGCATTTGCCGCAATCATTGTTGAAAAATCATTCATGCGTCACCTCCAGTTTCTGTTGCTACTGGTGCTTTTTTTGCTTTGGGTTTGAACATCGCAAGCATACGCTCGGTCACCGCAAAGCCACCAAAAATATTTATACTGGCCAAAAATACAGCAAAGGCACCAAGCAAACTGGTTGGTGTGAACATCGAGCCGTCAATATGAACGGTCTGCAGCATCGCACCTACGATGACAATACTTGATAATGCATTGGTTACCGCCATCAAGGGCGTATGCAATGCAGGGGTAACGCCCCAAACGACGTAATATCCGACAAAAATAGCGAGTACAAATACGGTGAAAATCGCTACAAATGGTGTGCTACTCATGGCCGCACCAGCTGGCGCTGCAGCTAAAATAGTGGCAATCATCTTATCCTCCTAAAAATTTATTCATTACTGGCAAATGTATAGTGACAAAACATATCGTGATAGGCAGTCGAACCTAGCGCTTGGCTAGTCGTACCTGACTGTCATGTGTCACTGCCAGTGCGCCCTGAATTTCGTCTTCCATGTCTAAGTTAAGCGAAAGGTCGTTTGCTGGCGCGTCATCGCTAGCAGGCTTGATCAACGTCGTGATAAAGTTGACAAGGTTATTGGCATATAGATCTGATGACTGCGCTGCAAGCATCGATGGGATGTTGGCAGCACCAACAATACGTACGCCGTTATCTGTGGTGACGGTCTCGTTAGGTAGACTGCCTTCGACGTTACCACCGGTACCAGCAGCCATATCGATCAGGACTGAGCCTGCCTTCATTTTGGCAAGCGTTGTCCCGTGTACGAGACGCGGTGCTTGACGACCAGGAATCTGCGCGGTTGTGATGACAATGTCAGCATTGCTGAGTGCTTTATCAACGACAGCGGCTTGATCTTTGATGTATTGCTCTGATGGTGTCCACGCATAGCCGCCTGTTGCTTTGGCTTTTTGCGCTTCGTCTTCACTCATTGGTACATCAAGCCATTTTCCGCCAAGTGATTCGACCTGTTCTTTTGCCGCAGGGCGCAAATCGCTGGCTTCTACGACGGCACCCAAACGTTTTGCGGTGGCGATCGCCTGTAGGCCCGCAACACCAACGCCTAAGATAACCACTTTGGCTGGCTTGACCGTACCCGCTGAAGTCATAAACATTGGAAATGGACGAGAGTATTCATTGGCTGCTAGCAGCACTGCTTTGTAGCCGGCGAGGTTGGCCTGTGATGACAAGACGTCCATGTTTTGGGCACGTGAAAGCGTACGTGGCAACAATTCCATAGCAAAAGCGGTTGTGCCTTTGGATGCATAAGTGTCAAGCTGAGTATTGCGATAAGGGTCCAACATGCCAATGACGATCTGACCCGATGATAGGCTTTGGGTAGCCTCCGTCGGCAAGTCATTGACGGTGGTAATAATTTGAGACTGGGTAATGACCTCGGTGCTGCTATTGGCAATATCGGCACCAGCAGCCTGATACATGTCGTCAGCATAGTATGCTGCTTGACCGGCACCTGACTGTATGACGACCTCAAACCCAAGTTTACGCAATTTTTTGACCGCGTCTGGGGTTAGTGCGACACGGCTTTCGCTCGCGATATCTGCACTGATTACACCGATTTTCATATCGTCTCCTTACTTATATATAATGACTTACCCTTAATACCCTCAACGCATTTTCAAAAAGCACAGGGGACAAAAAACCCTTATTCCATGACTTATTTACTATCAAGAATAAAGACTATCAATTTAATAAATGATGGATTGTTTACCATCATGTCTTTTTATTATAGAGACAACACCCAACAATTTTCATTGTCTAATGATGACCCACAAGTAAAATAAAAATTTTGGGATTTATACCATTGGCATACTTTTTGTTGTTATATTGAACGTATCATCTTTTTCAGAATTCTTTAGACCTTGTACTATATGGCTTGCCATCGCTAGTGAGCCGACTTTGCACATGCTCATAACCTGATAGATAACATCAAGAAAACATAAAAAACCAAGGCTAAGTCAAGTTAAAATCCCATGTATCGTATAATAAGAACGCTTGACACCCAGAGCGGTTGGTCATCGACTCACTATAATAAGGAATAATCATGTATTTTTTACTCTCCCCTGCCAAATCTTTGAATGAGACAGACGATGTACCTGTGAATCTCGGTAACTACTATGGTCAGCCAGAGCTTATCGAGCACTCTCAGGCATTAATGAAAATACTAAAGTCAAAAGAGCCCGTTGATTTACAAGAATTGATGAGTATCTCTGACGATCTTGCCCAGCTCAATGCGGCGCGTAATCAGCAATGGAGCTGGAGCAAAGACAAGCCATTTACCGATGACAGCACTGACGACGCTAACAATGCAGCCAAGCCTGCAGGGTATTTATTCGACGGCGATGTCTATACTGGTCTTGATATGTATCATATGGATAAAGATACCGCCATCTATGTTAATGAGCATCTGGGGATTTTGTCTGGGTTATACGGTGTGTTAAAGCCACTGGATCTTATCCAGCCTTATCGCTTGGAGATGGGTACCAAGCTTAAAAACGAACGTGGTGATAATTTATATGAGTTTTGGGGCGAGGAAGTGACTGACGTTATCAATACTCGTATGGCAGATAGCGATGATCAGGTTTTGATCAATCTGGCGTCGAATGAATATTTTAAAGCAGTAAAAAAGAAAGCGCTGAATGCGGATATTATCACGCCACGATTTGAAGACGAGAAAAATGGTCAATACAAGGTCATTAGCTTTTATGCCAAAAAGGCACGCGGCTTGATGGTCAAGTACGCAGCAGACAATAAGCTCACTACTGCTGAGCAGCTAAAGCAGTTTGATTTGGCAGGCTATTACTATTGTGAAGAAGCATCTGATAATAAGACGTGGACGTTTAGACGAGATGCGGCGGATCAGTAACTTGATATAAAAACGATATTTACTACAGTCACTAGAAGTCACTAAAAGCATTTCGTTCAGTGCTTCTAGTGACTTCATAAAATATCTCTTAGTTAAACGTATGGATAGTTAAACGTATGAACGGATTACAACAATCCTTCTTGTACCATCATTTCCTGTACCGAGGCGCGGTTCAGCATGGCTTGATAGTGTGCATTTAGGTGTGTCCAATCTTGTGCTCGACTGGAATATCGCTGACTCCAGAGAGCAACCATAAATAAATGAAAATCAGCCCCACTTAGTTTATCGCCCAACAACCATGGACCGTTATTAGCTAACTCCTTTTCAACAAGATCCCAGCATTGGATTAGCGTTTCATTTGCTTTGTCTTTTACTTGCTGCAAATTTTTCTCGCCACTGATGTACTGCTCAGGATGTGCCCAGCGATTAGCGGCTTCTTGTAGTGTAGAAGACATCCAGAACAAATACTGGTAATAGACACCGCGCCTAGCCGATCCTGTGTCAGGCGCTAGCCCAGACTCAGGATGCTGATCTAGTACATACATTAAAATTGCCGCAGACTCATAAATGATCTGTCCCTGATGCACTAACGTAGGTACTTTACCATTTGGATTGATGGCTAGATATTCAGCTGATTTTTGCATGTTTTTAGAGAGGTCTATTTCTATCATTTCATAAGACGCGCCTAGCTCTTCAAAGACAGCATGGGTCGCCATGTTAGCGCCGCCCTTATCCCAATATAAAGTATAAATAGTCGTGTCCTTCTTGCTGTGGCGATTATCGAATAAAACCATTGTACTAAGTTATAAAAATTATGCTCTAACGTGAAATAATCGACATGATAGCATCAGCCAATTGAGGAATTTCCGTCATTTTCAAACCGGCAATATTAATTCTGCCATTTGGCATGCCGTAAATCGCGAACTCATCTTGCAATACGAGCATTTGACTCTCTGTTAACGGTAATAGAGAAAACATACCTTTTTGATGCGAGATGTCCAAAAACTCTACAGGTGCATTCCTATCCTTCAAAGCTGCGCCTAACGCTTGGCGAATAGTATCGACCCTATCACGGTAGCTTGCCAGCTCGACTAGCCAAGCATCTGGGCTGTCTAACAAATGAGAAGCCACTGCGGCACCGTGATTGGGCGGCATAGAGTAATTGGCACGTGTAATGGTTTCTAAAAGTGTCTGTATATCTGCGTGACGCTCATGGTGCGTCGTTACCACCGAGGCAATACCTGTACGCTCGTTGTATAGTCCCATGTTTTTTGAACAGCTGGCAGCGATAAATGCAAAATCAGCGTCTTCGATCATTAAACGAAGTCCTGCAGCATCGCTATCAGGATCATCTCCAAAACCTTGATATGCCATATCAATAAATGGGACAATATTTTTCTGTTTACACTTATCAGAGAACAGTTGCCACTGCTCTAAAGAAGGATCTATACCGGTAGGGTTGTGGCAGCACGCATGTAATAGCAGTACGTCCCCTTCTTTTGCTTTTTCTAGCGCGGCAAAACACGCATCAATATCTAATTGACCATTTTTATTTTGCCACGGATACGTCTCAACCGTTAACCCAGCACCTTGCATCAGTGGACGATGATTGATATAGCCAGGATCACTGATCCAAACAGTTGAATCCGGAGCAAGCATAGCGATAAAGTCAGCAATGAGCCGTAACGCCCCTGATGCCCCAACCGTTTGAATCGTGCATTGGTTTTTTAGACTTGGACTCTCACCCAGTACAAGTTTTGCCATTTGTTGATTAAAATTAGCGTTACCCGATAGCATGCCATAAGCCTTTGAGTGCGCTTGATGAGCCAGATGTACTTCTGCATCTTGCACAGTTTTCATCACAGGCGTATCGCCATGCTCGTCTCGGTAAACACCAACCAATAGATCTATTTTATGTTTGCGTTGGTCAGCGCGAAACCTACCTAACAATGCCCACAGTGGATCACCATTGATAACAGGCATATTATCTAACATCATGATATTTCCTTAATTAGTTTATTTCGCTCGATTAGACAAGATGACACCAATAGTACTAAGTACGATGCCGCACATCATAATGACTGATAGAGACTCGTTGAGTATCAGCGCAGCCAGTATAGCGGTTAGTCCTGGAGACAAAGAGCCAAATAATAACGTACGAATGGAGCCCAATTGTTTGACAGCATAAGAGAATGCAATAGTTGATACTACTCCTACACCAAGGCCTTGTACTAGGATAAATGGAAGCGCATCATCAAAAGACACAGACCCTATATTGGTCTCTACGATACCAGACAGAACCATCATCAATGTCAGAAAAAAAGAGGTATAAGAAAGCACGATAGCGATAGCGATTGGACTCAACTTGGTGCTCTTTAACCCTAAGGTAAAACCTGCCCAAATCAAGCTTGCCATTAATAATAACCCCACGCCGTACAGCAGACTATTTGGTATTGCCTGTGCGTGTCCGCCAATCATAGTAGCGATACCAAAGAGAATAAGCATTAATGCGGCAAATTTCCGTAATGATATTCTCTGACGATAAAAAACAAAAGACAATAATGCGGCAAAGAAGACTGGCGTACCTGTCAAAATAGTACCCATGTAAGCTGCTGGCACCGTGCTGGCACCAAAAGCCGCCAACAGCAGAAAAGGCACACCGCCAAGTAGAATAAACATGATATCTGACAGTCTTATGTTTTTGACTTCATTCACACTAGAGAGTACCCAAGGAGTCAATAAGACCAGCGGTACACTAAAGCGAATAAGCATGACATCCGCAATGCTCAGCGGCGATGCCTCAACCGCTCGCACAGTCAACGCAAATCCTGACCAAATCAATAATACGACGCTCATAGCTACATAGCCTTTGGTTAATGGCGACATAATGAACAAAGGATTTTTGCGCGATGAGGGGTGAAATATCGTATTCATAGTCGTGTCTTATACTGGTATACAAAGACCAATTATCGATTAAAATACGCGCTTTTATCTCTATTTATTCATTGCAATTTTGCAAATATTTGGTGGATAATGCCAATTAAATCAAAATTATTGGCTTAAAAAGCCAAAAGGTAAATTATGGACAAAATCGACCGTCATATTTTGGAAGTGCTCCAAAAAGAAGCACGCTTATCTACGGCGGAACTGTCCGAACGCGTAGGGCTGTCGCCGTCTCCTTGTGCACGGCGTTTAAAGCGTCTAGAGGACGAAGGTTATATAGAGAACTATCAAGCAAACATAAATAAAGCCAAAGCGGGCATTATGATGAGTTTCTTTGTGGAGGTCAGTCTCAACAACCACCAAGAAGATTCTATTGCAGCTTTTGAGCAAGCCCTATCCAATATGGACGAGGTCATTAACGGACATGTGGTATCGGGTTCTTATGATTATTTATTGGAAGTGGTTAGCCCCAATCTCGATGGTTATGAGCGGTTCACACGTAAGCTAAATAAACTTGCTAGCGTAAAAGATATACATACTCATTTATCAGTGAGAAAGGTAATTAAAAAGACGACTCTACCTATTTTTGTGTGAGGTTTTTAATACTAATGACTGAAAACGAAAGCTATTATAAACAACTCGTTAATTTGAATGCTTACATAGCTTTGTTATCGCGCATAAAAAAGCCCTGCTATCTTTCGATAGCAGAGCTTTTGATAGTCAAACAGACTTTATGACAAAATCATACTTTTAGCGAAAAGTGGTTTGTCGAGGAAGACGAGCGAAAATAGTACTTATTGTACATTAAGCAAGTCTGACAAAGACAAACCGCTTTGCAGCAGAAGTAGAATTACATCATGCCGCCCATTCCACCCATTCCACCAGCACCGCCGCCCATAGCAGCCATACCGTCATCGCTCTGCGGTAAATCAGTAATCATGGCTTCAGTGGTCAACATGAGACCAGCAACAGACGCTGCGTTCTCTAGTGCTGAACGAGACACTTTGGCTGGATCAAGAATACCCATCTCAAGCATATCACCGTATTCACCAGAGGCAGCATTGTAGCCGTAGTTACCAGTGCCATTTTTTACTGCATTTACGACAACTGATGCTTCTTCGCCAGCGTTGGTGACGATTTGACGTAATGGCGCTTCCATTGCACGACGTAGGATGTTGATACCTGCGTCTTGGTCATCGTTGTCGCCTTTTAGCTCAGACAATGCATTCATTGCACGAACTAATGCAACACCGCCGCCAGGTACAACGCCTTCTTCAACCGCAGCACGAGTGGCATGTAGTGCATCGTCAACACGGTCTTTCTTCTCTTTCATTTCGGTTTCAGTTGCTGCACCGACTTTGATTACTGCTACGCCGCCTGCTAATTTCGCAACGCGTTCTTGTAGCTTTTCTTTATCGTAGTCAGAAGTAGATTCAGCGATCTGACGGTTGATAGACTCAACACGGTTTTCGATGTCAGCTTTGTTACCAGCACCATCAACGATTACGGTGTTTTCTTTGCCAACAGTGACTTTTTTCGCCGTACCCAATTGCTCTAGAGTAGCAGTCTCTAAGCTTAGGCCAATCTCTTCAGAGATTACGGTACCGCCAGTTAGCGTTGCGATATCTTCTAGCATGGCTTTACGACGATCGCCAAAACCTGGTGCTTTAACGGCACAAGTTTTCAAACCGCCACGCATGTTGTTTACAACTAGGGTTGCCAATGCTTCGTTTTCTACGTCTTCAGCAATGATAAGCAATGGCTTGCTTTGCTGCATGACTTGCTCAAGTAATGGCACGATTTCACGAATATTACTGATTTTTTTGTCAACCAATAGGATATATGGGTTTTCAAACTCAGCAGTTAAGCTGTCTTGTTTGTTGGCAAAGTACGGGCTGATATAACCACGGTCAAACTGCATACCTTCGACAACTTCTAGAGTATCTTCGAAGCTTGAACCTTCTTCAACAGTGATAACGCCTTGCTTACCCACTTTTTGCATCGCTTGCGAAATCAGCTCACCAATTTTGGTGTCTGAGTTAGCAGAGATAGACCCTACTTGTGCGATGGCTTTTTCGTCATCAGCAGGCGTTGATAGGTTATGAATTTCTTGCACTGCTACGCGAACGGCTTTATCGATACCGCGTTTCAGATCCATTGGGTTCATGCCAGCAGCTACTGACTTCATGCCTTCTTGTAAGATTGATTGAGCCAATACCGTTGCAGTCGTTGTACCATCACCAGCCACGTCATTAGTGCGGCTAGCCACTTCACGAACAAGCTGTGCGCCCATGTTTTCGAATTTGTTTTCAAGCTCGATTTCTTTGGCAACCGATACACCATCTTTTGTGATGGTAGGTGCGCCAAATGATTTGTCGATAACGACGTTACGACCTTTAGGGCCTAGAGTGACACGCACTGCGTTTGCTAGAACGTTTACGCCGTCCATCATTTGTTTACGGGCATCAATGCCGAATTTTACGTCTTTTGCCATGTTAAATTACTCCACTATTATAAGTATGAGAATACAATGAGATGATTTATTCTTATCGAGAGTCGATATTAGATATGCGCTGAATGTGAAACCACACTCAAAGGGATTAACCTTCTAGCACACCTAATACGTCAGACTCTTTCATGATCAATAATTCTTCGCCGTCAACTTTTACCGTTTGACCAGCATACTGACCGAACAATACTTTATCACCAGCTTTTACGTCTAACACACGAGTTTCGCCGTTGTCACGAACTTGACCATTACCAACAGCAATCACTTCACCTTGTGAAGGCTTTTCTTGTGCAGAACCCGGCAATAAGATACCACCCGCAGTTTTTGTCTCTTCTTCTATGCGGCGGACGACGATACGGTCATGTAAAGGACGAATGTTCATCGATATGACTCCAAAAATTAGTTGTTTGAATAAAGGGTTTATTTGAATTAATAGTCTCAATACCAGTATCTATAAGAGTCGCCATTCAATAACAGCAATCTAAAGATACGCTTTGAGCTTGTAACAAAAAGTGGGGGCAAGATAGGTTGGCTTCAAGTGTAAAGCCCAAAAATTTACAAGATTATTCTGCTGGTTGTTAATGGCACTCAAGAGAAATGGAGCCTAGTAGAGACCATGTGTTTTATTTATCCTCTATTGCTGGCTTTACAGCACGTTACGCCTTATCAAATTATTCCTGTCTATAGCAACATTCGCTACAAGCACTACACGCGTCAGTCGACTGTAACTCTTGAAAATGTAACAGAGTATGACCATTATAAGCGGTGTGAGCATAATAAGAATGATCGATAAATGCTGCTATATCAGCATCATATCAGTTCAGTAATATATTACTAAAGAGGTATCTATGAGTTTGACGTTAATGCACAAAAAATCACTGCACAACGAGTCTAATAGTACGACACGCAAACCATCTACGTTTGTATCTGCCTTAATGACAGGTATCAGTATTTCTACCATTGGAGCCTTAAGTATGACCGCACCCACGCTTGCCAGCGCAAAGACCGTTCAGCCATCGACTGCCGATTATAGCTTTACGGTTGAAGACAAATACAAGGGATCGGCGACTCGTACGCTAAGTAAGTCCGGTAGCACGTGGAAATACAACGTAAAGGCACGCGTCGCTGGGGTGGCTAGTGCTTCGCAAAACAGTACCTTTACGATCAATGGTAATAACGTCAGTCCTACGCAGGCGAGCACTACTTATAAGCTACTAGGTCTTGGTCGTACACATAAGCTGGACTTTAACTCAAGCGCAAAGAAAGTCACTAGCAACTATAAAGGCAAAACCACGACCATGAATATGTCGCAGCAAGCCTTTGATGACTTGAGTCTTGAGGTACAAATTCGCCAAGACCTATTAAATGGTAAGTTCTCTGGTAATTACTACATGGCAAAGAAAAACAAAGTTGAAAAGACACCATTTAAAAAATCAGGCAATACCAAGATTACCGTACCAGCTGGCACCTTCGATACCGTGCGTGTTGACCGCGTCCACGATGACGACAGCCGTTCTACCAGTTTTTGGTTAGCTCCTAGCTTAGACTACTTACCTATCAAGGTCAGTCAGATCAATGATGGTAAAAAAATGGATTTAGAGTTGACCAAAGTCAACTAATACCAGTAAGCACAAGAATCGCTTTATCGTATTAAAAAAGCGGCATCCTAAATAGGATGCCGCTTTTTTTGTTTCAAGTCTGTGTCTCAATGAAACCTATTCATGATAAATAAAGGCTCTTGGATAATGTAGAAATACTAGCGAGAGCGCGGCTGTTTGACGACATTATTCATTGACGGTAAACGTTTTAGCAAAATGAACAACCAGACATTGATACCAAACAATAAGACAAAATCAGTCAAATAGACAACAATCTCAGCCCAGCTACTGCCGTATATACGAGTGAACAGCACCACCCCACTTGCGCCCAGATAGACAAGCGTAAACATACTGCCTATCAGTAAGGCATAAGGCGAGCGTCCACGCAGTATCCATGGTGTCAAAATAAATGCGGGCACAAGCCATAACGCTTGCCAAGCAATACCGCCAATGATGTCAGGACTACTTGGATTGAACACACTGATGAAGACAGGTAATCCAATCATTCTATAAACAAGCCATATCAACCAAGTAATCGTCAAGCGCTTTGCAATAGGTGCAATAGGCTTGGTAGCTTTTAGGGTCTTACTGTCAGAACGGTTTGTGGCCATTAGAGGTATGTATTTCCTAGATTAATATTTGGCTATCAGCGCCTAACAATAAGTCGCTAATCATGCAATTCTTATATAAGCGCTGCATGACAGTAAATAAATGACAGTACAAACTATAAAGAGTCGGTTAACGACCCCAGTTCGCCTGTGCTAAAGCAGTAGCTGTAATTGCCAAACGGTGACCCTGTGCAACCCCGAGCTCACGCTCATCAGCCGATATTGGCTGATCATGAGAGGCGCCGCTGACATGACTGGCACCATAAGGCGTACCACCGCGATCAGTACGATTCAGCGCAGGTTCAGCATAAGGGACGCCCACAATCATCATACCGTGATGCATCAATGGTAACATCATTGTCAGCAATGTGGTCTCTTGACCACCATGCATAGAGCCTGTCGCGGTAAATACGGACGCTGGCTTATTTTGTAGGTTTCCTGCTAACCAAAGCGTTACGGTATTGTCCCAAAAGTATTTCATGGGCGCTGCCATATTGCCAAAATGCGTTGGGCTACCGAGCGCCAAACCGCTACAGTCTTTTAGGTCATCCATCGTACAGTATAGGTCGCCTTCATCAGGTATCGCAGGCTTGCTCGACGTCGTCTCAGGCGCAACTGTCGGTACGGTGCGGATACGAGCAGTCATGCCAGCATCCTCGATCCCTTGAGCGATAGCATATGCCAATGTCTTGGTCGTACCGTAATTAGAATAATAAAGCACTAAAACATAAGGGTCGGTCTGACTCATTGGCAACACTTCCTTATAAAATTATTAACGTTATCATTTATAACCACTATCAGCAGATTGATACTGCCAAAACGTCTGTATTATAGCACTGTGGAATATGGGCACATTATGCCCGAGTCATTCACTGACATGCAAACAACCCTAGTTCTTATTATAGCGAATGCCGTGCTCTATTGGTGTGCTCTGTGCATTTTGACACAATTAAACCGCAGATGATGACCGCGCATGTTTGTTACACTATTGTCACTCTTACTTTTGCTAACTGGTCGACATGGAAAAACTATCACAGAAAATCCCATTTTTGCAGCAACGCTGGTTTCAGTTTTTGCGATTTTTGGTTCGACATTTTTTTGAAGACAACTGTCAGCAAAAAGCAGCATCGCTCACCTATACCACCATGCTGTCGATTGTGCCTGTATTAACGGTATTATTGATGATTCTATCGTCCGTACCAGCGCTCGCCTCAGTGAGAGCACAGATATATGAGGTGATTTATAGCAATCTATTACCACAGTCTAGCCTGCAAGTTAGTGAGTATATTAATGACTTCGCCGAAAAATCATCCAACCTGACCATCATCGGTGCCATGATTTTGTTTTTGACGACCATTCTGACGCTGACCACTATTGAGCGCGCTTTTAACCAAATCTGGCGGGTAGAAAACCGTTCAGGGGGTCTCAAAAGTATGATGCGCTATTGGACGATCGTAACCCTAGGACCGTTAGTATTAGGCACAGCTTTTATTGCCTCTAGTACCGTTCAAAGTCTGAGTTTTCTCAATCGACAAATCGCAGGTTACGGTATTGATTGGGGATTTTGGGTACAGGCTGTATCGATTGGTATCACTGTTGCAGGCTTTATCGGCATGTACTGGTTCATACCGAAAGCACGCGTACCTATAAAAAATGCGGCGATTTCTGGTGTATTTGTCGCCATCGTTTTTGAGCTAATGAAACATCTGTTTGGTACTGTAATGGCCAACTTTACCAGCTACGAGGCGATTTATGGAGCATTTGCAGCGCTTCCTATATTCTTACTATGGATATTTCTGTCGTGGAACCTTATCTTGCTAGGCGTTGAGATCAGTTATACCTTGACTATTTTTGAGACAGAGGAGGTCTACCCTCGCCATCCATTACTTAGCTTGCTGGACATGCTGAACTTGGTATACACCCATCACCTAAAAGGCGAAGCGGTTAGCGAACAAGCGCTGCGCAATGTACTGGGGCGAAAAGAGCTTCCTAAATGGTATACCTATATTAATTATCTACAAGACAGTAATCTCATCACCATGACAGAAGACGATGACTATGTACTCAAAAAAGACTTGAGCGCAATGACGTTATGGGATTTTTATCGTACGCTACCCTATCCGCTGCCGATCAAAGACGAGCTTGACGAGATGAAGTTAGAGGACCAGAAACCTTGGCTCAGCCTATTAGTAGGTCGCTTTGAGCATACCGAAGCCTATGCCAAGCAGCAACTGCATCTACCGCTAAATGCTATTTTTGCCAATAGTGAACCGCGCAAAAAATCTGCTTCTGGCAATAAAAGAAGTCATGCTAAATTATTTAGAAAAACGGCGGCAGCAGATGCTGCTTTAACACAAAACGACCTGGATAAAAACAATACAAATAGAGTCCATTCGACTAACATAAACGGTGAAGCGTCACCGCATTTCGACCCTATTGCCTATGACAAAGACAGCAATGTTGATTACGATGATCACAATAATGAAGCCGTTATTCCCATAGGCTCTACTGAGCACTCGGATAAGACGGAATCAAACAGACGTGGCTATAAGCATGCTGTTATCACTGAGGCTGATAACCCAAAAGCAAACTCGTAACCCATCAACGAGCACTGAATTTAAGGGCACTTGAATTTAAGGGCGCTCGAATCTAAGAGCATTTGAACCCAAAAGCTTGTAGCGAGATGTTCTGACAACTCTGCGACAACAAGCCACTTTACTATTATTTTTGGATACTTTAAGTATATGGCAGCGCACAAAGACGATGACACAAGCATGTGGATCCGTACTATCAGTACCGGTCAAAACAAACTCAAACAGTTTACTCAGTTATGGTCGCTACAGACACTTACCGACCTGCCTGACCGCTTAAGAAACTTGTGGCAGCAGCTTATTGGATCTTATTGGTTTATCCCAACCGCTTGTGTGATTGTCGGCATTTTACTTGCGCCTTTATTAGTGACGATAGATCAGCACTTTGATCGTGAAAGGGTTCGAGAGATCTCTTTTGCGTTTACAGGTGATGACGATGCAGCACGTGCCATCATGACCGCTATTGCTGGTGCGGTATTAGGTGTGGCTGGCACGACGTTTTCGATTACGATTGCTGTACTGTCTATGGCCTCATCACAGTTTGGTCCTAGGTTATTACGTAACTTTTTGACAGATACGCCAAACCAGTTTGTCCTTGGCGCCTTTATCGGCACGTTTAGCTACAGCTTACTCGTCCTAAAATCTATTCATAAGTACGATGTGTCTTTTGGTGTACCGCAATTAGCCGTCACCTTTGCCATTATCATGGCTATTGTTTGTGCGCTGTTGTTGGTTTATTTTGTACAGCATATGGTACATGCCATTCAGGCATCTCACGTTATTCAAAACGCCAGTAATGATGCTTTGACCAACATTTACTATTGGTACACCGATCAGTGTGATATCCAACATCAGCGTGATGCTGAACATCATGATGTCGAACAATTTCACAATTGGCCTGCCATGCCCATCTACTCACCACGCTCAGGCTATTTGCAGCAGATCTATCTTGAGTCACTAATAGCACTGTCGCAAGATTATGGCGGTGTGGTACAGATGCATGTCAATCTTGGCGAGTATATTACTGACAAAAACGTCATTGGGTACTTTTATCAGCGTCCAGCAGACCATCCGTACAATCAACAGAAGACCGCCACCGCGCATCTGGCTATGATACCGCGGTCACCTGACGGTATGTTTTGGCAACGCTTTGCAGGCTGCGTGCGAATCGAACAACGACTGGCGCATTCTGATGACATCGCCTACAGCTTGGGTCAAATGACTGAAATCGCTGTACGAGCACTGTCTCCTGGTATCAATGATCCAAAGACAGCCGTCAACTGCGTCCAGTCTCTGACCAGCTGCTTAAGTATTATGATGCGGCGCCAACCGCCAAGTCCTTATCATTTTTATATACCACACCCAGAGAGTAATGGTTCTGAAAACGCAGTCAAACAAAAGCGACTGGCCATACTCGCGCTAGTCACACATACACCCAAAATATCTGATTTTATCAATGTGTCGCTTGGTGAAATACGCCGTTATGCGGCGGCTGACTTAATGGTGTTAAAAGCACTGTGTCGAGCCATGGTCAATCTGAACTATGCACGGGTGAACAGTGCACAGCAGCAGACGCTACTGCATGAGCTAAAACTGGTGAAACGAGCTGGTGAAGAAAATTTGAGCTATCAAGAGTTGATAGATGATCTAGTCGCTATGTGTGATCAGGCCGAGCAGTTTATTCTCAATGAGGATGCTCGGCATCAACACTTTGATTACGTCAGCGAGTTTGCTATCAATATCCGCCAAGCATTAGAATCGCAGTCAAGCTGAGTGTATGGCCAGTCAATGAAATAGAGTACTGGCTGACTTGGTGCGCCAATATTGATAGATGACAGAACAACAGTTACGTAGCACTTATAAGTCTTTGGCTTAGGGTAAATTTTATATACATACGAGACCTGCTTTATGGCATCTGCAACCAGCTTGACCATACTTGAAATCAGCGCCATATTTTTATCAATTACTGCATCACTGACTTATATCAATCACCGTTTTATTGGTTTACCCACCACCATCGGTGTGATGGTCATTTCTATATTATTGTCTATCGGCGCGATATTTTTGGGGTTCTTGGGGTTCGATCAGCTGATTGATTATGAAGTCAGTCTGTTAGAGCAGCTTGATTTTACCGAAGTACTGTTAGACGGTATGCTCTCGATGTTGCTATTTGCAGGCGCATTACATGTCAATATTAATGACCTTAGACGCTACAAACTACCTATTGGCATATTAGCTGGTATTGGCACTATTGTATCAGCGCTGCTGATTGCTACGGCAATCTACTTTATGCTGCCATTATTTGGTTTTGGTTTGCCGTTTCTGTGGTGCTTATTATTTGGTGCGCTAATATCGCCTACCGACCCTATTGCCGTGATGGGCATTCTTTCATCAGCTGGTGCGCCAAAAAGCATCGAGACTGTCATCGCTGGTGAATCGTTGTTCAACGATGGTATCGGCGTGGTCATTTTTGTCTTGCTGCTTGGTATCCTATCCAGTGGTGATATCCCAACTGCCAACTATGTGGCACATACGCTAGCTGTCGAGGCTGGCGGCGGTGTGGTCTTTGGCTTGGTCCTTGGCGCAATTTTATACTATTTACTCAAGAGTATAGATAGCTATCAAGAAGAGGTGCTATTGACTTTAGCTGGTGTCATTGGCGGCTATGCGCTTGCCAGCCACTGGCATTTGTCAGGACCGCTCGCTATGGTTATGATGGGATTGATGGTTGGTAATCGCGGGCGGGAGCTTGCAATGAGTGATCAGACGCGTCACTACATTGACCTATTTTGGGAATTAATCGATGAGATTTTAAACGCGATTTTGTTTGTACTCATCGGGCTAGAAGTAGTGATGATAGCTTATTCTGGCAATTTATTTATTGCGGCGGGCTTGACCATTTTGATTGCTCTGATTGCTCGGTTCATTGTGGTGGGTATGACGACCAAAACTTTTCATCGTCAATTGGACCTGCCTACTGGTGCTTGGAAAGTGCTGACATGGGGCGGACTGCGCGGTGGTATTTCTGTCGCGTTAGTCCTACAACTGCCCACTGGTACAGAGCGCGATATCTTATTGGCCCTTACTTATGCCGTCGTGATATTTTCTATCCTGGTACAAGGCCTCAGCGTCGGCAAAGTTGCAAAAAGCATTCGCACAGAGGACAAAACCATAGACGTATAATCTTTAAGTGCAGTAGCATAGAAAAGCTAGCGCAAGAGCTGCCTCTTACGCGGGCTTTTTTACGTACGTACAAGGGTTATATCAGACCTTTTTGTTTCATACTACGGTATACCACCATAATAATGATTAGATTAAAGATAAGTATACCAAGCTTAAACCAATCAAATGGGCTAATAATCAGATAGTAGACTTCTATAGGAATAAATATGCCGTAGCCCAGCACGCCAAACCAATACGCCCATGTCTTGTCATGCCATAAGCCATAAGCTTCAAGAAAACGCAGGCTGGCATATGCAAATATCAGTAATAGGAATAATGACCAGTTTTTGCTCGCCTGTTGAGCAATACGTACCACGCTATCGATTTGCGGTGCAAGCAGCTGACCAAAGGTTTGCTCCCAAGAAGATGTGGCAGTCTTTAACCAATGGTCGAGATCCGTATGCCATGACCACAGAGCGCCCGCCCCCAATATCGCACCAACGCCTTTAACCACTTCATAAACCGCTACCGCTTTGATGGACTCACTGGCAGTGCTGCGTGGTTTGTCTTGATGGTCGTCAACGTCAACCTCTTTGCCCTTCGAGGATGGCGGCAAACTGTCATCCTGTCGGGACCAATTAGCCAAAGAACGTCTCCACGACTCGGCCTTGCAATTGCTGATTAAAGAATGGCGTGTTCTTGCCATTTGATAACATAGATTGTGCGGTCACTTGCCACTCGATAGTTGGATCAACCAGTACAGCGCCACCAATGGCTTCGTACTGATCACTGATGCCAGCGATTTTTGCAGGATTGAGACAGATCTTATCGACTAATTGTGCGAGTGTTAAGACCTCATCATGTACCAACTGACACGCCAGCGCCATAAAAGTATCAAAGTTTGAGATACCAGGCGTACTCTCAGCAAACGGCGCTTTTTTTGCCGTACTGTTCAACGGCTCATGATGACTACAGATCGCATCGATAGTGCCATCTTTTAGTCCACGGCGGATAGCTTGCTGGTCGGTATTACTACGTAATGGTGGCAACACGTAAGCTTGTGCATTAAAGCCTTCAAGATTGTCATCGGTTAAGTACAGCTGATGCATCGCAACATCACACGTAACAGGTAGACCCTTGTCTTTTGCCCAGCGCATAAGCTCGATAGAGGACTTGCATGATAGCTGACTAAAGTGAGCGGCGATTCCAGTCTCTTCAACCATGAGCAGCTGCGTAGATAAGGCAACGGTTTCAGCAATCCAAGGAATCCCTTGTAGACCATGATAAGAAGCAATATAGCCCTCATGAGCAACCCCGTCTCCAGACAGGCTTGCCTCATCAGGATAAAAGAATACCTTCATACCAAAGGTCGCTGCATATTCTAGGGTACGTAATAGCACCAAATCATTGCGAAACGGTCTGCGAGCATTAGACACAGCTATACAGCCGCCTTTTTTTAGCCCTGCTATATTAGAAGGACGCTCGCCCTCTAAACCTGCAGTCAGCGCACCCAAAATATGTAAGTGAATGCCACCATCGCCAAGCGCACGCTCACGCAAACCCTTTAAGAGTGAACCGTTTTCTAAAATAGGATTGGTGTCTGGTGGGATAACGACATGCAAGAACCCATTACCACGAGCAGCGCTGCCTTCTGATTTTAGCGTGCCGTGTTGCTGCTGACCTGGCTCACGTAAACGAGCACATAAATCTACCAAAGGCGGTAGTAGCCATTTTTCTTGCCCAGCCTCGAGAGTAGATAGCTTGTTTATTACAGATTGTGGTAGCGCATCTCTGAATGCTGCTGGTAAATGGTCAAGGATAGGTGCATCAGTATTAAGCATGGTAGACATAACGTTATTACCGTATCAATAAAATGAAATAAATGAGAATAAGTCGCGCAGCGGGCTATTACTTACCAGCCGCTTGGTGAGCGCGCTGGCCTTCCATCGCAAGCGATAAGACTGCCATACGTATGGCAATACCATTGTTTACCTGCTTTAAGATGACAGATTGTGCGCCATCTGCCACGCTAGAAGCAATCTCAACGCCTCGGTTCATTGGACCTGGATGCATGACTAATGCATCAGGCTTGGCGAGAGCGACTCGTTCTGGCGTAATACCATAATGCTTGTAATACTCATTGGATGATGCCAAAAGCGGTGAGCCGATACGCTCATTTTGTATTCTTAATCCCATAATGACGTCACAGTCCGTGACGCACTCATCCATACTTTCATACACGGTTACACCAAAACGCTCGATACCTTTGGGCAGTAACGTACGCGGCGCACAAACACGGATATCTGTCACACCTAGCGTTTGCAGTGCACTGATATCAGAGCGTGCCACGCGTGAGTGCTTGATATCACCAACGATTGCGATAGACAGCGCTTCAAATGGACGCGGTGCCTCACGGTGGATGGTCAACATATCAAGCATCCCTTGGGTAGGATGCGCGTGCCAGCCATCACCGCCATTGATGATCGCGATATCAGGGGTGACTTCTGTCGCCATGAAATGCGCAGCACCCGAAGCTGAATGACGTACCACAAAGATATCTGCGGTCATTGCCTGTAGGTTCCATAGCGTATCGCGTAGACTTTCGCCTTTCTTCGTACTGGAGCGTTCGATATCGATATTAAGTACATTGGCGCCCAATCGCTTTTCTGCCACTTCAAACGTCGTTCGCGTACGAGTCGATGGCTCAAAGAACAAATTCATTACGGTATAGCCATCCAACTCAGGACGGTTGATTAATTGACCATTATCATCAAAGAAAGTCTCTGCTTTAGCGATGATTGCTTTGAGCTGCGCTTTATTGAGACCTTCCACACCTAAGAAATGCCGGATACTGCCATCAGTATTCAGCTGCGGACGGCTCAGTGAGGTATTGAGTCTATGATGAATGGTATTAGGATCAAATTTTGCATAATCAGTTGGCGAAACTGCTTGTGTAGCGCTACTATCGATAGAATTTGACATAATGACAAGTCTTCATTGTGGGTTTATATGAGTCTATAGCAATCACTTATTTATCTTTGTTCGATCATTTATCACTGATAAGCATAGATACAAAGGACATTTTGATGCTTATTTGCTACAATTTACCGTAATCGAATGTGACCAAAACGGCATCAGCAGACAATCAGAAAGCATAAGCAGACATACTGCATTCTCATAGAGAACAAGTCTGACAAAACTATAAATGAATAACAATAGATATAGTGTAGCCGATTTTGTGGTCGGGACAAAGATGCCGTATTAGCTATTTAAGAATTTACCTATTTCAGGTGTGCTAAATGCCACCTACTTCTTTACTTTGACACCTATCCGTTCTTTTACTTTCCATACCATTTATTAGGAAGCCTTATGACGACCTTAGCAGACTATCTCAACGAAAATGCTACCAACACTGCGCTCAATGATGTTATTACCACCGTCACTGATGTCGGTAAGACAATTTCGCAGCTACTCAGAAAAGGTGCTCTAGCAGATATTTTAGGCGAAGCTGGCAACCAAAACGTTCAAGGTGAAGACCAGAAAAAACTCGATGTACTGTCCAATGACTTATTACTAGAGGCGTTAGCAAGTAATTCACATTGTGCAGGCGTTGCATCAGAAGAACTCGATGACGCTACCCCTTCCAACAACGATGGCAGCCTATTGGTACTCTTTGACCCATTAGATGGTTCATCAAATATCGATATCAATATGGCAGTGGGTACGATTTTTTCTGTTCTGCCCTATGAGCGTCAAGGTCAAACCAGCGAAAACAGCGATTACCTACAAGCAGGTAATAAGCAGCTAGCCGCAGGTTACCTATTGTATGGCACCTCTACTGTACTGGCGTTAACCATCGCAGACAAGGTTGTGATGTTCAGCCTAGATCCAGAAACTTCTGACTACGTGCTGATAGAAGACAATGTTCAAATTGATGCCGATACGAGTGAATATGCTATCAATAGCTCTAACTATCGCTACTGGCGCGCGCCGATGCAACAGTACATTGATGAGCTAATCGCAGGTGAAACTGGCGTACGCGGACGCGACTTCAATACGCGTTGGGTCGCGGCTATGGTTGGTGACGTTCATCGTATCTTGTGTCGCGGTGGTCTCTTCACTTATCCGTTTGATACCAAATACGCTCATAAAGCAGGTAAGCTGCGTTTGATGTATGAAGCCAATCCAATGAGCCTATTAATAGAGCGCGCAGGTGGCGGTGCGACAGACGCTGTCAATCGTATCCTGGACATTGAACCGACCGATATTCATCAGCGTGTCCCTGTGGTACTCGGCAGCAAAAACGAAGTCAATTATGTGAAAGACTTGCACCTAAACTACTCTGAAAAATAATTAGTTTGCGCCCATGTTAGAAACAGCCAGCAGATTGCTAAATCAAAAATAGACCTTTTGCTGGTTGTCCAAACGACTCCTTTACTCTTCTCTAAGCGATCCACTATGGTACACAATCCCACCGAGCTGATTACCTCAGATAAGAACACAACCGTAAAGCTTGTAAAAGCGCTATTAGCACAAGCACGCCAGCGCAAAAAGAACGGTCAGACCGTTATAGAGGGCGTCCATTTGATAGATGCGGCACTGCGTAGTGACTATCCCTTTGTTCAAATCTTACTATCTGAGTCAGCGCGTAGCCACCCTGAGGTTCAGCAAGTGCTCACTCGCCTGCCCACTTATACGCCTATTCTTGTTTTGTCAGACGCGCTCTATGAGAGCATACGTAGCTTAGGTACTGGCATCGATATTATGGCAATCATCAAGGTGCCAACGCCTAGCTTGCCGATGATCAATGAGGATTGCCTGATCTTAAATGATGTACAAGATAGTGGAAATGTCGGTACGCTACTGCGCACAGCGGCTGCCGTTGGTATTCGCAATATCCTATGTACCAGTGCGACAGCTCAGGCTTGGTCTCCTAAGACGTTACGAGCCGGTATGGGTGCACAGTTTGCACTGACTATTTTTGAGGGCTTAAGTACGCAAGATATTTTAGATTATGTACAGGTACCGCTATTGGCGACTAGCTCACATACAGATACTATCATTTACGATCACGACTTATCTGCACCTGTGGCTTGGATTATGGGTCATGAAGGTCAAGGCGTTAGTGACGATCTAATGCAATGTGCGACGCCTATAGCGCTACCGCAGCCAAATGGTCAAGAGAGTTTAAACGTAGCCATTGCAGGGTCTTTATGTCTGTATGAGACCTTACGTCAAAGACAATACTCTTAGCGTCTATTTATAACTACTATTAAAACCCAATCTATCAAGCATGAAAAAACCCACTATCACTTGATAGTGGGTTTTTTATTATCTGTCTACTACTGATATAGTCAAAGAAGTCTAAAACGGATACAAGGCAGCCGACTGCAGATTATACAAGTAGTACATCTAAGGAGGGTAACGCCGTAGCCGTTTAGTAGTTCTGTGACTATATACTATACCTTGCTGGTTAGCTCAGGCAGTGCTTCGAACAAATCAGCTTCTAAGAAATAGTCAGCAACGCTAGCGATAGGGGCTTCTGGGTCATTGTTGATAGCAACAATAACTTTAGAGTCCTTCATACCAGCCAAATGCTGAATCGCGCCTGAGATACCAGCGGCGATATATAGCTGCGGTGCAACGATTTTACCTGTTTGACCAACCTGCATATCGTTTGGTACATAGCCTGCATCAACAGCAGCACGTGATGCACCAACAGCAGCACCTAGCTTGTCTGCTAGTGGCTCGATATACTTAGTGAAGTTTTCACCGTTCGCTAGTGCACGACCACCAGAAACTACGATACCAGCTGACGTTAACTCTGGACGGTCAGACTTAGCCATCTCTTCATTGACAAAGCTTGCTTTACCAGTTTCTTGTACATTGTCGATAGTTTCAACAGTAGCTGAACCGCCTTCGCTTGCCACTGGGTCAAACGCAGTGGTACGTACGGTTAGTACGACTTTGTCTTCTGTCGTTTTTACTGTCGCTGTTGCATTACCTGCATAGATAGGACGCTCAAACGTTTGTGCGTCTACCACACCAGAGATCTCTGACAACATGCTAACATCAAGTAATGCTGCAGTACGTGGCATAAAGTTTTTGCCAGTAGTCGTTGCAGCAGCCAAGACATGGCTATAGTCACTAGCAATATCTGCAACCAGTAACGCAACGTTGCCTGCTAGTTGATGCTCATAAGCCGCGTTGTCAGCCAATAGTACTTTGGTCACGCCTTCTGCTTTAGCCGCTTCATCAGCCACCGCTTGAGCGCCACTACCTGCAACCAACACATGGATATCATCCCCCATTTGCTTAGCAGCAGCGATAGTGTTCAAAGTTGCCTTTTTTAGACTGGCATTGTCGTGTTCTGCATATACCAAAATTGCCATGGTTTTAATCCTTTATTTATTCGTGTTATCTATTCATGCGGTTGTTTGTGTACAACGCTATTTGAGAGGCTATTAGTTCATATAGAACGGCTCGATCCATAGCCTTGTACAAGATATGCCGTAACAAAGCATCCAATCATTGAAATATTAAATGACTTTTGCTTCGTTTTTCAGCTTATCGACCAACTCATCAACTGACCCTACTGTAATACCAGCTTTACGTTCAGCAGGTGGCACGACTTTAATAATTTCTTGCTTAGATGCCATATCAACACCAAAATCCGCTGGCGTTTTTTCATCAAGTGGCTTTTTCTTCGCTTTCATGATGTTAGGCAATTTAGCATAACGTGGCTCATTCAAACGTAAATCAGTCGTGATGACCGCTGGTAAATCAAGTGCGACTGTTTGCAGGCCACCATCGATTTCACGTGTTACGTTTACTTTATCGCCTTCAACCTTCACTTCTGATGCAAACGTACCCTGACCGATGCCCATCAATGCCGCTAGCATTTGACCCGTTTGGTTGTTGTCATCATCAATCGCCTGTTTACCTAGCAAGATAATATCAGTGCTTTCAGTTTCAGCGATGTTCTTTAAGATCTTAGCAACTTGCAATGGATATGGTTTTTCGTCACTTACTACCAATACACCACGGTCAGCACCTAATGCTAAGGCTGCACGAATCTGCTCTTGTGACTCTTTTGGACCGATTGAAGCAACAATGATCTCATCAATGACGCCAGCTTCTTTTAGGCGAACCGCTTCTTCTACTGCGATTTCATCAAAAGGGTTGATTGACATTTTAGTGTTTGATAAGTCAACGCTAGAGTTGTCGGCTTTTACACGAACTTTTACGTTATAATCAATGACACGCTTGACCGCTACTAATGCTTTCATACGTTCCTCGTTTATTAATGTTATGAATTAAAAATATCAGTTAAGAACCAAATTTTCGTTGTGGTTCGAATTGTCGTTCAAAATACTACTCAAGGTTATTACTACATCAACAGAATGTGATTACTCAAGAAATACAAGCCAATATCAACAATCATATTAGCAATGTGTACTTTATCGATAAATCTGCTAAAGCTAAGCCAACCGTTATTATCAGACCTATGTATCTTGCGTCAGCATGCAGATAAGGTCAAGACAACGCCGTGAATAATGCGTCATAAATTTGTCACCATTCTAAAATAATTGGTCTATAAGCACGTTATTCCACGATTTTTTTAATTGACAGTCGTAATTACTGATACCTTTATAGCATTCTCAGCCCTAGCCTTACTTAACATTTTGTTATTATTTATCTCTTTAGCGTTAATAGATAGGGACTCAGCACTTGTTACTGGTTATCTTCGTTAGAGCTGACATTAGAACCAATCAGCAATTCACTATCACGTATATCATCAAATAATGACCGATCAGGAGTTACTTCACTATTTTTGATAACACTCATATCCCCTGTTGTTTCCATTATGACAGCAAATACCTCAGTTTTAGATTTGATACCGTTTTTACGTAGCACTTCTTGGACATCGCTCGTACTTAGGTTAGCTTCTTGCAAATTATCTGGAAAATACTCGCCATGTGCCATCAATATGATAGCTTGATTGTCTATTAGCGCTTTGAGTGGCTTTATTTTACGCCTTACCACTGAGACCACGCCTTGAATCACGAACAGCACCGCAACAGCGCACAACCCTTGTAGCAGAGAGGGCTCATCAGACAATACGGTAGAGGCTAATATACTACCAATACCAATGGTCATAGCAAAATCATGACTTGATAGCTTAGAAAAGCTACGTAAACCCATGAGGCGTGTAAACAGCATCAGACCCAAATAAAAACCTACTGCGGATATAGAAATACCCAGTATCTGTTGCCAGTCAATTGAAAGCCAAGTTTCCCATTTCATCATAGAACCTTATTTTTAGTGTAGTCAGTGTCTATTACGAACTGATGATACTTGTGAAAATATCAACGATATTTCTTACAAATCGCTCTGCTATAAATATGATGATACAAAAAAAGCAACCTGATAAGAGGTTGCTTTTCTTTAAAGTCGATACAGTATTTTTATTGTTTTGACAAACAAAGTAATCAATGCATATTAGTCATATTACTGTTATCAGGTCTGCTTAGGAAGCCAACTCAATAATGAATAAAATTAGATAGCTTCGATTTGCTCAGCTTGTGGGCCTTTTTTGCCATCACCTAAGATGAAAGACACTTTTTGGCCTTCGGCTAGAGTTTTGAAACCGTTACCTTGGATAGCGCTGTAGTGAGCAAATACGTCTTGTCCGCCATTGTCTTGAGCGATAAAACCAAAACCTTTAGCTTCATTAAACCACTTTACAGTGCCTTCAACTTTATCTGACATAAATTTTCCTGACTCTTTAACTGTTGGCGAGACTTGTGTCATCACCGATTAATTGATATATACCTGCGTATTTTTTGCTTGATGCAATCGTAAAAACTTTAAATAATCTGAAAGAAAATTCAAAATTTTTACCTAAAATATTTCGGGTACAGCCTGATTATAACAGTTTTCGATGTGGGTAACAGTCTAAATTAATAATTTTTGTAAATAAATTTTAGCTATTATTTCGACCTAGGATAAACCATACTTATAAACATATGATACTGATATTAAATGATTTTTAAGTTTTCTTATACTAAATGACGTGTTAGTGGATCTATTAACAACTCAAACAATCAAACCATTCTAGGACTTTATACTAATCATTACTTATTGCGATATAGGTAGCCATGGTGCACTTAATACTAACAAGCATAACGCAAAAAAGATTAATGAGAACGATTGGCTATAGGCAATATATTTGGCTGGTATCACAAGATCCTTTGGAGAATCTGGAATTCCTTTGCGCTTTAGTAACCGTGTGCCATATATCCAACCAAAGGTAGTATAGATACCATAAGCAGCAGGAACCGCAATCGCCAACGGTGCCAAATCAATCACATATAGAGCGACTACAGAGATGAAGAACCATATCGTATCTAAAAGCGAGCTGAATTGAAAAAACTTAGATTTGGGCAATTTGCCATCTGTTTTTTTGAGCATCTCCCCTTCTATCCAAATTAAAACTGCTACCACAGCACTGAGAGTCACATACACGAATTGCGGCGTTAGCCAGTCTGGATAAGATATTTGCACAACATACAACCTGTAATCTGTAGAAAATAAGAATGAGACACCCATCTGCATCTGTTATTCAAAGACAAATAAGCGTGGTAAAAGCACTTTGGACAGTGTAAAGATGACTGCTTATATTGGGCAGTTATTACTACTTTTCAACCAGCATATATAATAACTTGTGTCTCTACCAAGCATGACTTAAAAAACCCGTGCTATCTAGTGATAACACGGGTTCTAGGACTATCTGTCAGTATACTTTAAAGTGATATCGATTTAGTTTTTGTCTTTATCGATAATTTTGTTACCACCGATCCAAGGCATCATACCGCGTAGCTTGGCACCAGTTGTCTCGATTTGATGCTCAGCGTTGTTGCGACGACGTGCTGTCATTGATGGATAGTTGGTTGCACCTTCAGAGATGAACATCTTAGCGTATTCGCCAGACTGGATGCGTTTTAGCGCATTACGCATGGCTTCACGTGACTGCTCATTGATAACTTCAGGACCCGTAACGTATTCACCGTACTCAGCGTTATTACTGATTGAATAGTTCATGTCAGCGATACCGCCTTCATACATCAAATCAACAATTAGCTTTAGCTCATGTAGACACTCAAAGTAAGCCATTTCTGGTGCGTAGCCTGCTTCTGTTAGTGTCTCAAAGCCCATTTTTACTAGCTCTACTGCACCGCCACAAAGCACTGCTTGCTCGCCAAATAGATCCGTTTCCGTCTCATCTTTGAACGTGGTTTCGATGATACCTGAACGACCGCCACCAACACCAGCAGCATACGATAGTGCTAGTTGTTTGGCTTGACCAGAAGCATCTTGATAGATGGCGATAAGATCTGGGATACCGCCGCCTTTAGTAAATTCTGAACGTACAGTATGACCTGGTGCTTTTGGCGCAACCATAATGACATCTAGATCACCGCGCGGTACCACTTGATTGTAATGAATAGCAAAACCATGAGCGAAGGCTAATGTCGCGCCTTCTTTGATGTTTGGCTCGATGACGTCGTTATAAAGCTCTTTTTGAAACTCATCAGGTGTCAAAATCATGATAACGTCAGCAGCTTTTACCGCTTCTTCTACTTCAGCAACTTTTAGACCTGCATTTTCAGCTTTTTTCCATGAGCCTGAGTTGGCACGTAGACCAACCGTCACATCAACGTCAGAATCTTGTAGGTTAAGCGCGTGCGCATGGCCTTGTGAACCGTAACCGATGATGGCAACTTTTTTACCTTGAATAATTGATAAATCACAATCTTTGTCATAAAAAACGTTCATAAATAGAGTCCTTGTCTCAATCATGGCTTGCCATGGATAGTAAACGCTTATGCTGTAATTAATATAGTCACTGGCATAAGCGTCTTGTTGATTTAGATAAATAGTTTTTGATTAAAGTAGAGCTTGATTAAAATAGGTCGTAATGAGTATTAAATACTAAGCGTCTTTTCACCGCGAGCAATACCAATCACACCCGAGCGAACCACTTCCATAATGCGCTCACGTCCGAGCACATCGATAAAGCCGTCAAGCTTTGCCTTGTCGCCAACGATTTGAATCGTATATAAATTGGCATTGACGTCGACGATCTGCGCACGGAAAATATCTGCACTACGTTTGATCTCTTCGCGCACACTACCAGTCGCTCGTACTTTGATCAGCATCAATTCACGCTCGACGTGTACATTCTCTGTTAGATTGTGCACTTTAACCACTTCAATCAATTTATGCAATTGTTTGGTGATCTGCTCGATTCTCTCTGGTGACGTAATAGTTGTCAATGTTAGGCGAGAGATGCTTGGGTCATCAGTAGGTGCGACGTTTAACGTTTCGATATTGTAGCCACGCTGTGAGAACAAGCCGACTAGACGCGACAACGAACCCGCTTCGTTTTCCATCAATACCGAAATCAGATGTTGTTGTTGCATTAGGTACGCTCCCCTTTTGTTAACCACATGTCACGCATTGCCTGTCCAGCGATTTGCATTGGATATACATGCTCATTACGATCGACATAAATATCGATAAATACCAGTTTGTCTTTCATTGCCATGGCTTCTGCCAATTGCGCTTCCATGGTCGCAGGGTCAGTGATCTTGATACCGACGTGACCATAACTTTCAGCCAATTTGACAAAGTCTGGTAATGAATTCATGTAAGACTGGGCGTGGCGACCTTCATACAACATGTCCTGCCACTGCTTCACCATACCTAACTGGGCGTTATTTAGGTTTAGGATTTTTACTGGCAAGTTGTACTGTAGGCAAGTTGATAGCTCTTGGATATTCATCTGAATAGAGCCTTCACCTGTGATACAAACGACGTCACGCTCAGGGTTAGCAAGCTTTGCTGCCATCGCATATGGTAATCCAACACCCATGGTACCTAGACCACCTGAGTTCAACCACTGACGAGGCTCATTGTATGTGTAGTAAAGTGCTGCAAACATCTGATGCTGACCGACGTCACTGGTGATAATAGCGTTACTGTTAGTCACTTTATCTAGAGCCTGTACCGCGCTTTGTGGCTTGATACCATTGTCTGTACTGGTGTCATAACGCAGACCATGGCGCTTACGCCATTCATTGATCTGTGACCACCAGTCTAGTAATGCATGTTGCTCTAGCTGCTTATCCTGACCGACGATCTCTAACATATCTGTTAGGACAGATTTTACGTCACCAACGATAGGGATATGCGCCAGAATGGTTTTTGAAATCGAAGCAGGATCAATATCGATATGAATAATAGTTGCGTTAGGGCAGAATTTTTTGACGTTATTGGTCACACGATCATCAAAACGCGCACCAACTGCCAAAATAACATCAGCATGATGCATACTCATATTGGCTTCATAGGTACCATGCATACCGAGCATGCCTAAGAACTGCTCATCTGAGCCCGGGAATGTGCCCAGACCCATCAACGTATTGGTCACTGGCAGATTTAGACGATGAGCAAGGTCAGTCAACTCTTCATGCGCTTTACTCCAGATCACGCCGCCACCTGCATACACTACTGGACGCTGCGCCGCGAGTAACGTCTCAACCGCCTTTTTGATCTGACCACTATGGCCTTTGAGTGAAGGCTGATACGAACGTATAAATACCTCTTCTGGGTACTCATAGGCATGTTTTTCGCTAGGGGCGGTCATGTCTTTTGGCACATCGATAACCACAGGACCTGGACGTCCAGACTGCGCAATATGGAATGCCTTTTTGACAATCATAGGAATTTCGCTAGCATGGCGTACTTGGAAGCTATGCTTAACGATAGGGCGTGACACCCCAACCATATCTGTTTCTTGGAAAGCATCTTCGCCGATTAGGCTACTTGGTACCTGACCTGAAATCACTACCATCGGTACTGAGTCCATAAAGGCAGTAGCAATTGCAGTAACGGTATTGGTTGCACCAGGACCTGATGTTGCGAGCACCACACCAGTATTGCCAGTCACTCGTGAATAAGCATCTGCCATGTGACCCGCAGCCTGCTCGTGGCGTACTAGAATGTGTTCAACGGCTTCTTGCTGAAACAGCGCATCATAAATGTGTAGAACAGCACCACCTGGGTAACCAAAGATGTATTCGACACCTTCGTCAGTCAGCGCTTGTACCAGCATTTCAGCGCCCGATAGCATTACAGGCTCTGCACTGCCCTCTGCGAGACGTTGTTGCTTTTCTTCAAAATTTTTGGCGGCATTACCCGTTTGGGTATGTCCCGTCATATTCGGACTTTGCGTGGTTTGCGTCACTGTCATCACCTTTTTTTGCGGCGAGAATTTGCAGCATTTTATGAGGAGAGAGAATCCATGTAGGCATTACTTCTAAGTTCGTAAAACGATTGCCAATTCTTGTCCATATCAAGAATATTTGCCTAATGTATTGAGTTACGTTGTTTTTGAAGACAACAAATCACTCAAACACAGCAATGTATTTAAGGTCAGCTTTGTGATGGACATTTATCGATATACAGTGACAAGATACGAGTGCATCTAAAAAAGAAGCTTATTATTGCAAGTGAATACAAGCAAGCACTGATGACAAATTCATTGGTACAGCCGTATAGATATAAACAAATAAGATAAATTCTATAGCCAATAATTTGGCTGTCTCGCAAGCGTATTGACCCTTACGATAGATTTTTAAAAAACCTTATACTTACCTTATGTTTAACACAACTGATAGAATCACATGTAGTACATTTTAAATAATAAGTTTATCTTAGTCATTGTAGACAGATAAGTCCGGAGACGATGATTAGCGGTTAGTAGTCGCTTGACCACTACGTCTGCTAATCATGATCACAAAGGAAATAAAACTGCGTAAGCTACCGATAAGTAACCCGTAGTTTGCATTCACAAGTGCCACGGCAATATCATAAAAGCCGCTCACTGACCAATCAACTGCTCTTATATTCGATGGTTTAGGCCCTATTGTCAAGAAAAACTTCTAAACCCTATACCTAACTATTAGTTATTAAATAATATACATTGATAAGTATTTTTTGCTAAAATCAAAAGTCGGCAGGTTATTACTATCAATAACAGGCTTAAATGTTATATTTAACCTTATACCTATCTGCTTCTACCAAACAAGAGGATTGCCACTATGGCATATGCATCTATAATCACTACTGCTGCCAAACTGCTAACGAGCACTGCGTGTATGCTAATGCTGTCTATGAATGCCAGTCAGGCTATTCAGGTATATAAATCCATTGGTGCACATGGTGAAGTCAAGTACAGTCAACATGCTCCGCAGAATGGCAAAAACATCGAATTGATTGAGTTTCGTAGTGACGGCAGACAAAACAACGCTGGAGAAATGGCAGGCAAAACAGATGCCAGCCAAAGCAATAATACCCAAACGGCAGAAGAGCAGCGTGTAGCCGCTCTTGAAGCACGTATTAAAGAACAAGAAGCACAGGCCAATGCCCAGCGCTGTCAATCGCTGCGCAATAACCTAACCAACCTAAATGTTGGCGGACGTATCTATGAGATGGATGCAGATGGCAAACGTCAATACTTAGATGGACGTGAAATTGAGCTAAAACGTGAGCGCGTACAACAAGCAATCAATCAGTACTGTGGTAGCGCTACGACCTAGTTTTTGTAGCGATGATTACTCAACAATCATCAGCTGCATAACATGGCGAATGGCTGCTGGCATATCTTGAGCTTGTAGCCCTCGCTGTCCGACCAATAGCATATTGTTACTATAACAATCGCCCGTTTGGTTGACCAACACATCCCCTGCAAACCCATGTATAAGTACTGCTTGATGCAAGCTGCGCGACGCTGATACTAAGTCCTGCTGCGCCAACAATCCAGCAGTCACACCAGATAATACATCACCCATGCCAGCCGTTGCCATACCAGCGTTTCCAGCATTGCAGACGTATACCTGCTTTCGCCCTGATTTTTGCTCCAACACTAATGACCCTGCTCCCTTTAGTACCCAGTCACCACCATAAACCTTGGCGCACTGCGCTATAGCTTGCAGTCTATCACGCTCTACCTTGCTGATTTTTTGATCAAGCAGCTTAGCCGCCTCCCCACTATGCGGTGTCATACAGACTCGATGATTTGAGCTATATTCTCGTAGCTCTTTTACCAGTTCATGACTGTCCATATGCAGTGATGCTAAATGATAAAGCCCGTCAGCATCAATCACTATTGATTTTTCATACTCTATAGCTGCCTTTATATAATCGATGAATAGTGCTTTTGCTTTTTCGTCACGGCCTAATCCCATACCGATAGCAATGACGCTGGCTTGTTTTATTAAGGTCTTCACACTATCTGCATCGTGCAGATTGATAGTCATTGCATCTGGCAACGAGGTTAACAATGCACCATGAAAAGCCTCATGGCAGGCAACCGTTATCTTTCCAGCACCAGTAGCCATCGTACTAGACGCAGCGAGTATCGCGGCTCCGCCCATACCTTGTGAGCCATCAATACGATTTCCGCCGATAACGAGTGCGTGACCATAGCTGCCTTTATAACTGTTTTGACGGCGTGCCTGCATACTATGTGCAGCCTTCAGCAGCATAGCAATGGGTTCAGATGCTGGGCTCGTGCTTTCATTGGCTATGGTATGGTTGCTAGCTTCTTGTGGTCGAGTCAACTCATAAGGTATGAGCGGTATATCAGTGACTTTTCCACTATAATCTGTACCATCTTTGGTATGCAGACCAAACTTGCGTGCTATCAGACACAAAGTCACATCAGCCTGTATCGCAACGCGGTCGAACACTTCACCAGTAGAGGCCACCAACCCACTTGGAATATCGACTGCCACTGCTAATGCTTTATGTCGTTGCGTACTATCATTAAAAGTATTAATCGCTTCTTTGTAGATACCTTCTGGCGCACGGTCAAGTCCAATACCAAAGAGAGCATCGATATGCATATCCGCAGATAAGATACTCTCGTTTAAACTATCCTGACGATGATGGATCTCTTCAAAACGTTGATAGTTGCAATTGGCAGATAAGGCTATCTGTAGCGCTTTGGTAGCATCAGTCATGTTGCTGCTATCACTATTTTTATTATTAGCAATTACTGCCTGATTGTTTATGGCAAGATCACTTTTATCAAATCCTACAGTGATTACTTCGACTTGCCAGCCTGCTTGCTGCAAGTAATGAGCAATGAGCCACCCGTCCCCACCATTGTTGCCCTTTCCTACCCAGATGCATGCCCGATGCGGACAAGTATCATGATGATAAACATAAATATTGGGATGACTGTCTTCAAAGTATTTTTGCTCATAAAGCTGTTCTATCCGTTGCGCCATCTGCCAAGCGGCTTGTTTCATTAGCCCAAAGCTATCATACCCTTCTGCAAACCATGCTTGCTCCATCGCGTATACTTGCTTGCTACTATACAGTGCCACAGGTTTTGTGTTTTTTATGGGTAATATAATGGTTTGATTTTTCATTTTATGTCCTCTACTGGTCTTTTCTTATATTTCGTACTAGCTTAGCAAAAGCTAATATCGACTTATGTATCGATATGACTGTAGGTTTATTTTCTTTTATACTTGCGATCGTCACTCACTGGCTTATCATATCGGTATACCCATCACTCATGATCAAACACAAAACCTTCAATCGAACCAAATAAGCATCTATATCTATGCATACTGATAAAAACAAGATTGCCATTAGCGACGCCTATGTATTTTCAACCACAGCAGATGTTAAGCAATGGATCAAAGCGCAAGCACAAGCACTAGGGTTTGCTGACTGTGGATTTCTATCTGTCCACCACCCTTTGTTTACTCAGCAAATTGAACAGTTACAGCAGTGGCTGAGTAAAGGCTACGAGGGACAGTTACAGTTCATGCATAACAACCACCATCTGCGTGCTCATCCTGAGGAGTTAGTAGATGGTGCAAAGACCATTATCAGTGTACGAATGGATTATCTCACTCAGGCACCGACGCCGCGTGCTGTCACGGACAACGATCATCCCAATCAAGGCATCATCGCGCGTTACGCCAGAGGACGTGACTATCATAAGACGATGCGTAGCCGCTTGAAGCAATTGGCCTTGAATATCGAAGCAATGCTTCCTGAATGGCAGCATCTAAGTATCGGTGCAGAAAAAGAATTTATATTCAGACCTTTCAGCGATTCTGCGCCTATATTTGAGCGGCCTATCGCAGATGCTGCAGGTCTTGGCTGGACAGGCAAGCATACGTTATTGATCAACAAACAAGCGGGCTCATTCTTTGTGCTGGGTGAGTTATTTTTGAGCCTTGAGTTACCCGATGATGAGCCTGTTAAGGAACACTGTGGTAGTTGCAGCGCTTGTATTGATATATGTCCTACTCAAGCGATTGTAGCGCCTTATGAGCTCAATGCATCTGCCTGTATCTCTTATTTAACAATTGAGCACGATGGTATTATTGATATCAAATACCGACGCGCGATTGGCAATCGGGTGTTCGGCTGTGATGATTGTCAGCTGATATGTCCATGGAATCGATACGCCAACCTTACTACCGTCGAGGACTTCGCGCCAAGACATGGTCTTGATAACAGCAGTTTGCTTGAATTGTGGCAATGGCAGGAAGCGGACTTTTTAAGAAATACACAAGGTAGTCCCCTTAGACGCACAGGCTATATCAATTTTTTGCGTAATATCGCGATTGGTTTGGGCAACGCCAATGCCAGTTTGGAAGTGGTTGAGCAACTGAAATCTAAGTTGACTATACATAATGCTATGCTCGACGAACATATCGAATGGGCATTGGATGAGCAGTATAAAAAATTAAATCCTAATAGCGAGCTAACCAATTCATAGATACGAATAAATATATGAACTCATTATTTGATCTGATAGAAACCCACAAAAAAAGCCTCTTAAACATAAGAGGCTTTTTTATATTTAGTCGACTCTACTCAATCTCTAAGCACTTTTTGAGAATTATGGCTTAGGAATGCGTAGTACTTGACCTGGATAAATTTTGTCTGGATCAGACAGCATTGGCTTGTTGGCTTCGAATATTTTCATATAATCACCAGATTCGCCATAAACATCTTTAGCAATTTTAGATAAACTATCGCCAGATTTTACGGTATACATAGTTGATTCAGGTGCATCTTCTTCGATGTCGATATTGTCAATAACTTTTGCGACGTTCTGCACATTACCAATAGCGATGATGGCTTTTTCGCGATCAGCTTGAGTCTTAGCATTACCACTGATCTCTGCAGTATCTGTAGAACCATTATATTTGATTTTGAGATTGCTGATATTTAAGTTTTGCTGCTGAATACGACGTAGCAAGATGTTAGCGACTGACTGTGCTGAAGGCTCACTGCTTTGTACTGGTGTATTAGCATCTGCTTTGGTTTCAGATTTTGCGTCATGCTTTTCGTCATCACGGTTAAAAATCTTGTCACCGATATCCTTTGCGAAACTGAACATACCCATATAACTACTCCTTAAATTTTTATTATTCATCGTTGTTTTTTTGATGATATGTAATAAAGCACTGTCTTGCTCTATTCCTAATTACCATGATGAGTATAGACAAAGGAGAATAAAGTAAATAGTAAGAGTATGTTGAGTAATGTTGGATTGACGTAGCTTATGTTAATACAACTCAGTAGTCCAAAGTTCATACATATGAAAACCAGTATATCTAGCATAGTCAGCATATAAAGAAGAACAGACGCATAAAAAAACCGCCTATCTATAAGATAAGCGGCATCACAAAACTGTCAACTGTATAGCAAATTATAGCTGAGCTTGTACGTAATCGATTGCTTTTTGAACAGTAGTCAATTCTGCAGAGTCTTCATCAGGAATAGTGATACCAAAATCACTTTCAAAAGACATAACCAGTTCAACTAGGTCCAATGAATCTGCACCTAAGTCTTCCATGAATGAAGCATCATTGTTGATGTCTTCAACATTCATACCTAATTGCTCAGCTACTGCTGCTTTTACTCTTAGTTCGATATCATTACTCATATAGATCACTCCATTATCATCTATTATTTTTGATAAACTGCTATAGCGCTTAATCTAAGCTTTATAGCATGGTATATAAAATGTATTTGCCAGATCAGCATTGCTGTCTGAGTACTCTATGACATAGTGTACAATCTGTCTGATGTCTAATAAAGCCCTGCTATCATACAGGGCTTTGACTCAAAAGTATCCGTCATTATAGCACCCTTTATTATAGTTTACACTCGTTCACACAGTTTTTTATTATAACTGTGTAACGCCTACATATACATGCCACCATTGACAGGAATAACAGCACCTGTGATATAGCTGGCCTCATCGCTGGCTAAGAAATGTACGGCTGCTGCAATGTCTTCTGGCTGGCCAAGACGGCTGATAGGAACAGCATCTAGCATAGAGTTCAATAGGCGCTCATCAAGCTCATCTGTCATATCCGTTTCGATCAAACCTGGTGCGACGCAATTGATAGTCACTTGGCGTGAACCGATTTCACGCGCAAGCGTACGGCTGAACCCTTCTACACCGGCTTTGGTCGCAGCATAGTTAGATTGACCTGCGTTACCCATTTGAGCGACGACGGAGGTTATATTGATAATGCGACCACGACGTGCTTTCATCATGCCACGTACTGCACGCTTACTCATGCGGTATACTGATGTCAAATTGGTATCGATGACGTTTTCCCAGTCTTCATCTTTCATACGCATCAATAGACCATCTTGGGTGATACCTGCGTTGTTGACGAGTACCTGTACCGCACCATAGACACTTTCGATTTCTTCGAACAGTTTATCAATTTGGGCAGTATCACGTACATCTAACACACGACCGATACCGCCAGTATCGTGAAGATAATCATCAATCAGCTCAGCACCTTTCTCTGTAGTGGCTGTGCCAATGACGAAATGTCCTTCTTTCGCAAAGCGTTTAGCAACTGCCTTTCCAATACCGCGGCTAGCACCAGTCACTAATGTAATCGTACGGCTCATAATAACACCTCTAATAATTTTTCTAGACGGGCAGGCTTGTCAGTCGGATAGCTTGCGATCGGCTGTGCTTGACGCTTCGCCAAATTGCTGAGGACATTACCACTGCCACACTCGATTAATATATTAATTTGTTTGTCAGCCAACTCTTGCATGGTTTTTGACCACAATACAGGTTCACTTAGCTGTTCAGTTAAGGCTTGCTTGACGCCCGCTGCACTGGTCTCAACACGCGCATGGCGATTTTGAATCACAGGGATAGTAGCCTGATCAAATTTGATCTCTGCTAATATCTCAGCTAAGGCATTACTTGCAGGTTCCATCAGTGCGCAATGAGATGGCACACTTACCTTTAGGGGCACAGATTTTTTGCCAGTATTTTTTACTTTGTCGATAACAGCGTTGACGCCCGCAGCATTACCCGAAATAACCACTTGCCCTGGACTATTAAAATTAGCAGCACCAACTACAGCAGCTTCAACATGTTCTGTTGCTTGTTCACATAGGTTTTCGACTCTATTGTCTTCAAGTCCTAATACGGCAGCCATAGCAGTATCAACCCCTACAACAGCCTCTTGCATCAACTGACCACGCTTATGTACCAAGGTCACGGCATCACCAAGCGATATCACATTGGCAGCACATAACGCGCTATATTCGCCAAGAGAATGCCCCGCTAAATAACAAGGCGTTTCTTTTAGTTGTTGTTGTAAAACACGCCAAATAGCAATGCTAGCTGTCAATAGCGCTGGCTGAGTGTATTGAGTTTGATTGAGTTTATCTTCATCTTGACAGATTGCCCACAAATCCTCACCAAGCGCCTCACTCGCTTCGGTAAACGTATCACGTATCTCTGGGTAAGTTTCAGCAAGCTCACTTGTCATTGAGACGGCTTGAGATCCTTGACCAGGAAAAATAACCGCGATACGAGCGGGTTGCTTTTTTACCATATCGGGTACAGAAGCCATAACCAATATTCCTTATCTGATTAGAATATCCCTAAAAACAATGGGGTTTATTATATTATTAGATGTTATACAAAGCCGCTACTTCGACTACCTGTCTACGACAACGGATTGTCAGTAAACTATACACTGACGCAAGCCATTATCATAGCGGATGCGTATCAAGCGATGATAGTGAAGCGCTGTGCGAACCAAAAGACTAATGACATTATCATGCTCTATTATCTACTAGGAACAGAAGCTCGTTTGGGTAATGAGTAGAGTCATAAATAACAAAAAGCCAAGTTATCCAGCCACATAATATATGATAGCGAAATAACTTGGCTTTTTTAGCTCGAAGCTTATTGACTAATAATAATCAGGCAAGACAATGACAGTCACCAGTACTATCACTGCTTTGCTCAAATTATCATAGAGTCAATGTCTTAGGCGTCTTGACTTACTTTAAATAGCTGACGGCCACGATAGAAACCATCTTTAGTCATGTGATGACGACGATGTTTTTCACCAGTAGTAGCGTCTACGCTTAGTTCAGCAATTTCCATACGGTGATGTGAACGGCGCATGTCACGACGAGAACGGCTTTTACGACTTTTTTGAACAGCCATGATATAGCTCCTATACTTAAAAGGGATAAGCTTAAAATTCAGCTTTAGTCGATACTGACAGAGGCTATATAATCATAACAACCTAAGTCTTAAGCATCATTAGTTAAATAAATTGTCACTTACATAAAGCGCTAACTATGTCTGAAATTTATGAAAAATTTACCTAGTCAGCTCCTATCAGCACGCAACAGGTTGCTCGAATGCAATAAACCGGACATTATACGCATGTTTATTGAATTAATAAAGCCCTGCCTTGCACTCTTCTGTGCAAAGCTGACAAAAGGCTCAATAAATACATCTAGCAAGTCAATTCTGTATTTATAATTTGCCTTTTAATGAAGCCAAAGCTGCAAAAGGGTTTTCGGTTTCTTCTTCTTCTGGTAGCTCGCCGAACTGCTCAACTGACATTTCACAGTCGTCATGTTTTGGCGCCATTGGTGTTTTGAGCAAAATCTCATCTTCTACCAGTTTTTTGAATGGCAATAAACGCTCAGGAGATTGCTCAGTGACGATTTCATCGAGCAACAAGTAATCTTGCTCATCATTGACCAAGCGTACTTGGCTATCATTTTCAAGTAGCGCAATATCGTAGTCATCAGACAAGTCTATCGCAATTGGCTGTAAACAACGTTGACACGTCAACCAGACATCACCTGCCAAAGTGAATGCCAGATGCAAAACATTATTGCGGCGATAAAGCGTCGCATTCAACTGAATATGTGATTGTTCATGCTCTGTACTTAGTGTAGTAGCAAGACGATCAAATAGTTTTGGATCAACCTCTCCTGACCACTCATAACCCGTGTCAGCCCACTTATCCAATGAAATATGATCAGGCATGCTAGTAGATACGGACGCTTTTTTATTATCAGCAAAAGGTGCTGACGGCTTAGTTTCTGAAGTGCTTGACATGCGAGGCCTCATTCATAAAAACGGAGTATAATATTGCCTGCCATACTAACGGAAAGTATCAGGCTACGCTAGCGGTAGTATGTTAATATTTTTTGACAGAAAAACTATCTAAGTCTCTATACTTGCTCCTTTTTCATTCAGATAATCTTTCTGTTTTTAATGCTTATCTTTTAACATTTATTGAGTCAATACTTTATCTATGGATCTGTCTAACAACAAAACTGATTTTTCTAACTTACTCTCTTCTATTGACGCCAATGTACTTATCGAGCGCATTACTGAGCAAAATAGCAATCTAGCAAAAATATCTACTAAGTCAGAATGTTTTGACTGTAATAAATGCTTAAAAGAATGGGAACGTCAGTGGCAAAAACTGTCTAGTATCAATCTTGAGTACAGTCGTCAAGCAGTAGAAGCGACTGATAGCGAGCGTGGAGCTACTGATTGGCTGATAAGTCTATTCAATACATTGTTCCGTGAGCAGCAGGTCGTATTGGTCCGTAGTAATAGTGAGCCTGAATACTTCCCTATTCAGGGTAATCAACCTGCCAGAATCGAATTCGCCCATGGTTTTTTTGCAAGTGCTTTGCATGAAATCCACACATCTCCTTATAGGTTGACATGCTAGAAACCTCTTATTCTAATAGTGTACATCGCTATATTATTTGTAGGCATCTAAATTAAAACTATCACTTCGGTGATTATTACAACCTATCAGAACAAATCACTTTTACCTATCCAAAAGATAATGGTCGTTCTATCAATTAGGTATCATAACAATTAAGTTTTTCAGGTATCTTTCACATCTTCAGAAGCATTCTTTCTAATATCATCCTATCTAAGCTATAAACGCGGACATGATGCGCTTCGCTACGTCTATCTATTAATGGTTACTTTTGATCAATCGTACCATCCTCTAATCCAGTAGATTTTATCTATGTCAGATAGGTAGAAGTAAAAGTAGTTTTCTGCTATTCATGTTTATCATTAACGTCTTTGCACATAGTATTGTCAGTTGCAAGATATCGAATCATATGAACACGGATATAATGATGGTAATATTAAAGCACGCGAGTGTAGATAGAAGCAGACCCAAGGATGTAATTCACCACGGTGATATTAGGTCTTAATGCTTATCTATTCACTAAGCGAATAAGCTGACTAGCTATAGCATTATTATGTTTGTGGGCAGAATAGTTATTCTTTATTTCGGAGATGGCTGGACGAGAGTTAGTGATACTGGACTAGTAATCTTACATAGGTGAAATGATTTGATAAATATGATTGAATAGCACAATTAATTATGTTTCATCTTTCGATACTGGCTGTGAAAAGCAATACTATAATAGCTTAGCAACGTCGGGCTCAAACTATAAGAGCTAATTATCTTCGAGCGCTATCTTAGTATAGTGAGCATGTAGCAAAGCTTTTACTTCCTTGCTAGTTGCAATTTTACCTTCCTCAAAGTCTTGAAAGATGTGCTGAGTATCTGGGTTAATAGGAATATTATCGACTGCGAAGCTGCCCAAAGTATCAAAGTTAATGCGGCGGCGCTTTTCTATTTCTTGTTTGCTAACGAGGATAGGACGATCATCGGTAATCGATGCTTCAAATTTAGAATCTTCCATACTAGCTCCTATCAGTAGTAATAAAATTGTTCAGCAAGTCAGATAGTCTTCTATCTAGACAATCTTTCTCTCATTGCTATGTCTTATTCGGCTGATTTAATTGTATTAGTGATTTAGACATCGGTAAATCATGATTGTTTAATATCAAGAGCTATTGTGACTGAATAATTCGTACTTCTAGCATCTCCTAGAGTTGCGTAACTTACTTGCTCTAAAGTTTTTTGGGACCTATATGGGCTGAATAGCTCATCAAGAGTATGGTGAAAACCACCATCATCTACTGCAAATACATAATCAAAAAATATTTTGGCCATTGCAGACTGAGGGTGGCTAGCATCGCGAAAAGATTTATTGTGACTCCAACTACCACTGTATATTTTATTGAATACTCTCTCTATATTACCAGAAACAGAATTTGAAGCATGTTTTCGAGTAATACCTGGTTTTTGCACGTATGCAGCAGCATTTTCCACAGACTTCCAAATGATATAATGCATGGTTGATACAGAGCATTCAGCTAAACATGATCTGAGAATACTAATTAGCTTTTCGCCAATAGGCGGTGCTAGATAGTTCAATCTTGACCTAGTAATCAGGTAGCTTAAACACTCTCCTAGCTGTAACTTTTCACACCAGTTCTTAAATTGATCATTCGCTACTAGAGCACTGGTATTTTTCTGAGATTTAGCGTTTATCAAGATTTTAGTAAGATTCTCAATACTATAAGCAAACTCAAAGATCGCTTGATAGAAATCTATCTCTAGCTCTTTTTCTTCGTTGATAGTTACGTATTCGTAGCTATTTTCAGAAGCGAGTATGAGCAGATTTCGGTTAAAAAGATGCTGTAGTATCTCTTCATCTAATTTAGAGAACGGTGATAAAGGTAATGATAAATTGTCACGTAGAGAGACTGTATTCCTTATATTATCTGCCCCTAGGCTCTCTACAGTCGCTGCGAGTAGAAGTTTATCCACATCGTTAAGCTCAGTGACTGAAGGAATACTGCTTAATTGAATGCTTCGGCATTGATTGATGTACTCTAGAGCGGTCTGTCTCTTTTCTTCTGCTAAACGGTCTTGTTTAAGACGATACTCTAAGTACTCTTGATCCATTCTTTTTTCAAGCGCCGCCCTGCAATCATCACACCGCCATCTAATAAGATCCAATCGAGTTAGCTGTGAGCGAGTATAGCAAATCTTAGTTGTACCGCAGTCTATGCATTGGCAGTCTAGTACGACAAGATGAGCATTTATTTTAACGATACTAGGTATATCCTGATGCTTAACATCAAACTCTTGACCTATTTCTTTACAGGTATATATAAAACCACTTCGTTTATCGCCTTCTCTTAACCAGTACCTCTCACAGATCAGCTTATTAGTTTCTGTTATATCTGGCTGATACTCTAGTTTTGTTTTCATACTCACCTCATAATACCGACTATATCCCGTGGATATTATAGCCCACCACTGTGAGTATTGCTATTTTTAGCAGTGGTTGGTGAGATGAAGACAGATGAACGCATGATAGCCTTTGGAAAGCGTATCCGTGATGTGCGCAGAAGCAAAGGAATATCTCAAGAAGTGCTGGCAGAGATGGCAGATATTGATCGAAGTTATATGGGAAATATCGAGCGTGGAGAGAAGAATGTCACTCTCAAAAAGGCCTATGATATTTGCGATGCATTGGATATAGATATTAAGGATCTAGTCTAAATTGTTCGATTCATAATAATATGATAGTTAACTATAGTCAGTCTAGAATAAAAGAGATACAACCCATATCATGAAACAGCTTAGGTAGATTATTCTCCATCCAGCCTTGACGTAGAAATTTTGCCTGTGCCCACTTCTTTTCAATGGGATTTAGATCAGGGCTGTAGGGTGGCAACCAAAGAATACGAGAGACCATCCCAGATTCTGTGTAACTGACGTTTAGATTAAATACTTACACAAAATTTAGGAAGGTCTCTGAAAATTAACCACCTGACACAACTCGTCACCTACTAACAGATCTTGGCGGTCATAAAAGTTGCCCCAACGCTTATAATTATTATCCGTTCTCGACTCAGGGTTATAAGTAATGGCGATGTAGGTTTGAATTTTATTAGTGTCCTAAATTAGTTGACCACCACCAGATTCTTATCAAAGACTTCATCATCTATTATTCGCCAAACGGCAACTTGCTGATGGTCTTTGGTGGTGACTAGATTTAAAGTTTGTTCAATCATTGCTTGAGGTCTCATATCCTTATGATGTTTATTTGCTTCAAACCCAGTTACTTTACACTTAGCGGTTTAATTAAGCTACTTACTTGAGCTATTTGCTTCAGTTATTAGGCTTGGCTACTTACTCAACTTCAATATTCTAAAGGCGCCCTGAATAACTAAAGCAAATACGATGCTACCAATAATCAAATCAGGCGTACTAGAGTGTAACCAATTAACCAAAATCCCTGCAACAATTACCCCTAAATTGATAATCACATCGTTTGAAGTGAAAATCATACTGGCTTGCATATGGGCTTCTTCTTTTTTGCTTTTCGATTTTTGTAGTAAATAGAGGCAAATCAAGTTTGCAATTAGCGCAAGAATCGATATGACTATCATGGTAGAAAAGTCAGGTAACTGCTCATTGCCAAAGAAACGTCTTAGTACTTCTAAAAAACCAAGAATCGCTAGCGTAATTTGAAAATATCCGGCAATTCTAGCAATCCGTTTTTTCTTAATGACCGTTCCACCGACCGCAAATAAGCTAATTCCGTACACGAAGCTATCTGCTAACATATCTAAGCTGTCGGCGACCAACCCCATCGAACGAGAAATCAGTCCCGTGCTCATTTCAATAATAAAGAAAGCAAAGTTAATGACCAGCACTATCCATAGTAGCTTTCTTTGCTCAGCATCTTTTTTGTGACTAGAGTCAGCATCAATTTTAAAATTATTGTTGGGATCAGAGGGGTCAATGGTTTCGGTCGAGAGTAGGGTGTCTCCTAATTTTAGGTCATGAATAGCAGTCTCTATCCCTTCTATATTGTCATGATGAAACACAGTTAATTGACGGTTAGGAATGTCGAACTCAAGATGTTCAATATTCGAGTGGCCCTCTAATTTCATTCGGATTAGGTTTTCCTCCGAAGGGCAGTCCATCTTCGATATTTTAAAAGTTGTTTTATTCATAGCTACATTTATATCCGGGTGGTGGTTCAAAAAGTAGGCTGGAAAAAAACAGGCTGAGAAATTGATAAATAGTGAAATGCAAATGACACTATACATCAAATGCCCAGCCTGTCTAAGTGACATTACCTTCCAGTTCACATTTTATAAACATACTCAAGTATAAAAAGTATTTTTCCGTATAGAGTGAATACGACGCTAGTTCATTTTGTTTGTGATAATCGGCATCAATGTGCTTATTTATTACGCTTACTTTCTAAAAATATCATGTCAATTATAATCAATGCGACACCGACACAGACACCTATATCTGCAACATTGAAAAGAGGATAATTCCAGACATCAGCATAATGCACATGGATAAAGTCAACCACTTTACCAATTCTTAAACGATCGATTAAGTTGCCAATCGCACCACCAAGCATTAAGGCCAACCCCATAGATAATAGCTTGGCTGCACGTGGCGCTTTGATTAAATAAACCGTTAAAAAGATAGCCATTACAAAAGCTACGCCTGAGAAAAACCATTTCTGCCAACCGCCAGCGTTGGCTAAAAAGCTAAATGCTGCCCCATAGTTATAAGCGAGTGTCCAGTTGAGAAATGGTTCAATGACCGGTACGGGGTCATTGAACGCTAATGTGGTTTGGGCCAACCACTTAGTCCATTGATCAAGTATTAATACCATTATCGCCAACAAATACCAGATAAAAGCGCGACTGCCATTGGCAACCATTTTTGGTATTTTGTCCAACTTATCTTTAGGTGTTATTGAGTTGCCTGAAGTCACGTACATAGCTTTAGGCGTATGATTTATGGTTTTAGAGTCAATCGATTGATGAGTACTACTCACAGCTATAGGTACCTTCTTGTCAGCAATATTAGTACTAGCCGATTCAACGCTATTCAATTTAGTACTATCTAATCTGTCGGTAGATTCAGTCATAGTTGTTTCCTTTATCTATGTTTATACAATGAACAATGTTAAACGTATATGTTTTTGGTATACGATTATTAATCGCGCCACTTTCATAAACGGCTCCACTTACCGCTCTGGTATTATGAAACTTACGGTAATAATTTTTTATTAGGGAATCTGTTGATTGATTTCAACATTAACCTGAGTCTGTTCAACGCTAATCATTATAGGATTACCCGATAAGTCGCCTGATTCTGCTATGGCATTACCGCTATGACTAATACGAGCAACGACTGCTAACTGAGTTTTGTCACTACGAGCTGAATTTAACGTGCGATCTGGCATCATCGCATCAAGATTGCTTAAGCGGATACTAGCCTCACCTTGCTTGATAATACTAATGGGTAAACGTTTGGCGGCAAACGGAGGGCCCCCTTTCACATCACGTATCGCTACAAACAACACATCATCAGCTTTCACTAACGGTAATAAATTAGCGTTAATTTTCACTGTCACGTCAATACCTTCTAGCGCTTGCTTTTCTTGCGTGCTAACGTAGTTGCTTAACTCATCTAAGCTTGCTAAAGCTTTAGTATGATCACCTGGTTTGGCCACAATGCTGCCTTGTAAGCGTTTAATCCAACCTTGCGCTTGGGCAAAGTTACTACCACGTGCCTCACCCATTGCCATTAGCATCTGCGCACCTTCATGCTGTGGATTTTTGGCAAGGACATCTTGTAATACACGGCGGCTACTGGCATCAAGCTGACCTTTATTGGCAAAAAAGCTAATCTGCGCATAAGTGGTCGCAATCTCTTCATTGTCTGGTGACAGACGGTAAGCGCGTGACAAAGCTTCAATCGCTGAGTCGGTAGCTTCAAGCGATAAAAACAGCTCTGACAAACGCATCCAGCGATCAGGATCATCGGCATGACGATAAACGTTGGTCTGCATCGCGCTGATAAGCTGCTGGCCGTTTTCGATTGCCCATACAGGTGGCTGATCGATTTTGCCAGTCAACAAGTCATCAGCGACTTTTCCGACCTTGTCTTCGGCCGTCCACAGATCAAACACAGGCGTTCGGTCACCCACCATCAGATACGCCAGCGCAGCCAATACAGGCACCCAAACCATGAGGATCAAGCGGCTTTTGATACCAGGGGTGACCATCGGCGTGACTTCACGCTGGGCATCCAATAGCTGACGCTCCAGTTCCAGCTTTTGATTTTGATAATGGCTATTATTAATAGTACCGCTGTCTTTATCTGTTTGTAGCTCAGCTAAACGTTCGCGAAATACTGCAACATTAATATCTAGCAGTTGATTGTCTATTGGTTTGGACTGCAAACGCGGTGCTCGTAGCCATGGCATAATAGCAATTAGCGCAAATATAAGAGCAATCAGCAAGCTTAGAGCTACAAATAAGCCAAAAGTAGAAAATAGAGTCATTTTTTGTCCTCTAGGCTAGTAATATCGTGGTCGACATTCTCAGCTTGCGATAATAGACGATCAAGCTCAGCCTTTTCCGCAGAGGTCAAGGCAGCAGTACTGTTCACTGTAACGCCGTTTTGGCCACGGGCGACAACTTGGCGGCGTTTACTTTGCCAAAACCAACCAACAATTAAGACGAGCAATAATAGTGGTGGAAAAAACCATAGGATCCATGTCGATGGTCGCATAGGCGGCTTGTAGCTAATAAAGTCACCGTAGCGCTCTTGCATATAATCCCGGATTTCCGCATCACTACGTCTGTCTTTAATCAAATCATAGACTTTTTGCTTTAAGTCTTGGGCAATCGGCGCATCAGAACCTGCCAAGTTTTGGTTTTGGCATTTCGGGCAACGTAGCTCTTCGATTAGCCCTCGATATTGGGCTTCTTGTTGTGCAGAGTCAAAATCATATACCTCTATCGCCGCATAGCTGGTCACACTTAGGAGACAGGCAAGTATTAAGCTCGCTACTTTTATCGTAACGGCCTTTATTGAACGGGCTATCATTTGCACACCTCTTCAACCTGAATCGCATCTGGACTGACGTTATTATCATTGGCATCATTGAGTACCGTTAAGCAAGGCTCAATACGATCTTGCCAGTTACTCTCGTTAATCTCACCAACAATGTGCTGGCGAATAACGCCTTCACCATCGACAGTGAAAGTCTCAGGCGCACCCGTCAACCCTAAGTCCAAGGCAAACTGGCCGGACAAATCCTGAATAGACATCGAAAAGGGATCACCGCCTCGGTTGAGATAGCTGAGCGCATCACCGATATCGTCTTTATAATTCACGCCAACCAGATTGACACCACGCTCCTCTAGCTGCATCAAAAAAGGATGCTCAATAACGCAAGTTGGGCACCAAGAGCCCCAAATATTCATCAAAAAGGGCTCATCAGGTAAGTTGTCATTGGTCATGATCCGACTGGTATCGGACAACAATGGCAGCTCAAACGCTGGTACTGGGCGTTCAAGCGCGGTATTGGTTACGATTTCAGTCGGCTGCCCCAAACGAAAATAAAGCATAACCATAACAGCAGCAAAGATGATCAGCGGGATCAAAAACCATATTCTAATTTGGCTTTTTTTCATTGTTCGATTACCTTTTGTTTCAGGGGGTTGCTCGGAAAAATGATTAGACTTAGTCATTTTGCTTCTCCCCTATTAGTGTCGTGTTATTAGTAGTGCTTTTAACATCTAAATCAGTAACCGTCGTAAAGCCTGACTTACTCGCTGCAATTTGTGCAGGGGTCTTGGATGTTTTGAGACGATAGCGCCTATCAAGCATACTCAGCAGACCACCCAATGCCATAATAATAGCGCCGAGCCATATCCAACGAATTAATGGTTTTACATAAATCCTTAATGCCCATTGGTTACTACCATCGGCAATAGGTTCGCCCAGTGCGACATAAACATCGCGCATAAGACTGGGGTCAATAGCGGCTTCAGTCGTTGGCATCGTGCTGATAATATAAGTACGCTTTTCTGGAGTCAGTTTCGCCACTTCACGACCGTCTTTGGATACCACGACTTGCGCTTGCGTTGCATCAAAGTTACTACCCTTTATTTCAAAAAATTCAGTTACTTCAAAATCGTAACCTTGAACATTGACTGTATCGCCAATACCCATTGCTACGTCACGCTCAATACTCAGGCTACTAGTAAAGGCTATGCCAATGACAGCAACCAATACGCCAATATGAGCAGTCTGTTGACCCCAATAGCTCAGACGCAACTGCCGCAAACCGTTAAAAAGATTAGGCGCATTCTTAGTTTTATCTTTAAAATCAACTGCCATCCATAGCAGTGCCCAAAAGCTAACGGCTAAAGTCACACCAATATTAAGCATAGACGATGGATTAACAAAGTAAGTAATAATGGCGGCTAATACTAAGCTACTAACGGCGATGACCATGCCTATACCCAGTAGTGGACGGGTGTCTTTTTTCCAGCGAATATTTGAGCCCATACCCATAGCTATTAATAACAGCCACGTTAAAGGTACAAATAATGCATTAAAATAAGGAGGGCCAACGGACACTTGTCCTAAACCAAAAGCATCAGCGATAATAGGGTAAAGGGTGCCGAGCAGCACCACTAAGGTTGCAATCAAAATGATGGCGTTGTTGATCACTAAAAAGGACTCACGTGAAATCAGCTGATATTGACTTTCAACGGTTAAACGCCAACCTCGAACGGCAAACATTAATAGACCACTACCGATGATAATGCCAAGAATAGCTAAGATAACCAAACCACGCGTCGGATCAGCGGCAAACGAATGCACTGAGGTAAGGACTCCAGAGCGTACCAGGAACGTGCCAAGCAAGCTTAAGGCAAAGGCGAAAATAGCCAGCATGATGGTCCATGCTTTAAACACCCCGCGCTTTTCAGTGACTGCTAATGAATGCAGCAATGCTAAGCCGACAAGCCAAGGCATAAACGAGGCATTCTCTACCGGATCCCAAAACCACCAACCGCCCCAGCCAAGCTCGTAGTAGGCCCACCACGAGCCCAGTGCAATACCAATGGTCAAAAATCCCCAAGCCGCGAGCGCCCATGGACGTGACCAGCGTGTCCAAGCAGCATCTAAACGCCCTTCCCACAATGCCGCCATACAAAATGCAAAAGGTACTACCATACCCACATAGCCCATATATAACATGGGCGGATGAATAATCAGACCGAAATCTTGTAGGACAGGATTTAAATCAGCGCCATCGACCGCTAGATTGGGTAAGGTACGCTCAAACGGTGACGAGGTAAATATCAGCATCGTTAGCATCATTAACTGTACACCGGCCAAAATAACTAATACCCGCGCACGCATTGATAACGGCAAGCCGCGACTAAAGTATGATACCAGTGCACACCATGTGGCCATGATGGTCATCCATAGCAGCAAAGAGCCCTCGTGTCCGCCCCATGTCGCCGATAACTTATAGTACCAAGGCAACAGCGTATTGGAATGCTGCGCGACGTAACTGAGGCTAAAATCATTATAATAAAAACCTGCTATCAAAGCGCCAAATGACGTTATCATGGCGGCAAACTGTGCCCAAGCTAGGCTAGGGGCTAGTCGTTGCCAAGCAACTTGGTTACGAATAACACCAATAGTTGGCAGAATTACCTGCAATAACGCCAGTACAAAAGCGGTAAGCAAGGCAAAATAGCCCAATTCTGTAATCAACATACGGTCTAACCTTATTTACTCTAATGCGGTTGCAGTTTACTGTGGCGGTGGAATTTTTATTATTAGAACCCACCCCGAAATCTGCTGCTATCTCTAGTTTTTAATTGATTTCGAAGGGTTTTATTTAACTACTTTAGGCGGATTTACCAGTGGAGGCGCGCCTTTAAAGCGCAGTAAACGTAACGCATTAAGAGTAACGATCACTGTTGCTCCAGCATCAGCTAGAACCGCAATCCATAGTCCAGTAATGCCGAATATGGTCGTGATCAGAAAGACGCCTTTGAGACCTAAAGCGAAAATGACGTTCTGATGAATGTTGCGCATGGTGGCACGTGAAAGTGCGATGAGATGAGCCATGTCCGTAACACGACTTTTTAATAATGCGATATCGGCCGTCTCAATGGCCACATCGGTACCACCACCCATCGCGATGCCAACATCGGCAGTTGCTAGCGCTGGCGCATCGTTAATACCATCACCAACCATCGCTATTTTGCGGTTGTTCTTCATCTCGTTAAGCAGGCGCAGTTTGTCCTCAGGCAACAGCTCAGCTTCCCATTCCACGTCTAAATTACTGGCAAGTGCTTGAGCGGTTAAGCGGTTGTCGCCTGTTAGCATGACGGAGCGCACACCCATCGCTTTGAGCTGAGCCACACCTTCATGAGCGTCGTCTCGTAATTCGTCTCTTAGCGCGATTAATCCAAGCACTTCACGGTTTTGCTCATCGAAAAGAACAGAGACGGTCTTACCCTCATTTTGCAGCGCCTCAATTTGCGCCTGTTGTGTGGATGAAATCAATGCCTCATCGGCTGCGTAAACAGGCGAACCGATAGCTAGCGCGCGCTCCGCGACAGTTGCGTGTACCGCTTTACCGGCAGTTGCAGAAGTATTGAAGGCCACAGGTATGAACACTTTAGCAGCTTCAGCATGACTAACAATGGCTTCAGCAAGCGGGTGACTAGAACCAGTCTCCACACTGGCAAAAAGTGCCAATATCTCATCTTGACCTTGAGAATTCTGACCTTGAATACTTGAGTCCTCTTGTGTAAAGGCAACAACATCGGTCACGCGTGGTTTGCCTTCAGTTAAAGTGCCTGTCTTGTCAAAAGCGACCGTCTTCACTTGGCCGATAGTTTCTAAAGCACTACCGCCTTTGATCAGCAAGCCACGGCGCGCACCAACAGCAAGACCAGAGGCGATGGCAGCGGGTGTTGATAGTACAAGAGCACAGGGACAGGCAATCAGCAACAGTGCTAGACCGCGATACAACCAAGTCGACCAATCTCCACCCATGGCTAACGGTGGAATGATAATAATTAGTGCGGCAATAGCCATCACTGCGGGTGTGTAATAGCGACTGAATTTCTCAATAAAACGGGCAGTGGGTGCTTTGGAGGCTTGGGCTTGCTCTACCAGCTCAATAATGCGCGAAATGGTGTTATCGGCGGCTGTCTTTTCTACGCGCACTTGGAGCACACCATCGATGTTAATTGACCCTGCAAATACATTGTCACCCATCGTCTTGGCAACAGGAACAGACTCTCCCGTCACGGGCGAATCATCAAGGCTGGACGCACCTTGAACAATGGAACCATCAGCAGATACCCTATCTCCAGGACGCACCAGCACAAGGTCATTCACTTGTAATGAAGTCGCTGGAACGTTACGCTGCCCACCTTGAGCATCAAGTAAAATTGCACTTTTCGGAACCAGCGATGATAAGGCTCTGATGCCAGCGCGAGCGCGATCAGCAGCGATACTCTCAAACAGTTCACCGATTGAGAACAAAAAGACAACCGCTGCGGCCTCTTCAGCTTCACCAATGATAAGTGCGCCAAGCACGGCGACGGACATCAGCGTTTCAATTGAAAAGAATGAACCTGTTTTAGCCAGTGCTAAGGCTTTGCGCGCAAATGGAAAAACGCCTACAATCACAGCGATGGCAAACACCCATATCCCATAAGCGGGCAACAGTAGTGACAGTGCATAACCGCTGCCCATCAAAATACCGAGGCCAACAACCTGTTTGCCTTTTTGAGTTTGCCACCATTGCTTATCCTGCGGAGCCATCTGATTGTCGCTGTCAATATCAATAGCCGATACAGTTTGTTGACCAGTATTGGCAGAGATGCCGAACCCTAGGCTTTTGATTGTTTTTTCGATATCACTAGCCTGAGTCGGCGCACCAGGGGCTAAATTTAGCTCTAGCGTTTCTGTAGCGAAATTCAGCTGAACATCAGAAACCCCAGGCATACGTTTCAAAGCTGTTTCAATCTTGCCGATGCAACTGGCACAGTCCATACCTTCAATATGATATTTCATAATAATTTACCCTTTGAATAATGATATTATGAACCCTATAGTGGCTTTAGAGTCAAGGTTATTTATCTACAGTTTCGTAATTTTAATTTCTCTAGCGCTAGTCTTTACAGCCACTTTAATTATTTAAATCATAGAGGTTGTTATGACAATCAAAATTGGTGAGCTCGCTAAACGCACAGGTGCCACAGTAGAAACCATTCGCTATTATGAAAAAGAGCGTTTATTACCCGAGCCTTTTCGTAGCGAAGGGAATTATCGTTTATATAATGAAGAGCACATTGAGCGTCTACAATTTATCCTACATTGCCGTACGCTCGATATGGCTTTAGATGATGTGCGAATCTTACTTGAATACTGGGAGTCGCCTGACAAGGACTGCGGCGATGTGAATAACTTGCTAGATGAGCACATTCATGCTGTGGAAATACGAATGGAAGAACTGATGCACTTAAAGCATCACTTGACCGTTTTGCGCCAGAAATGTGCAAGTAGTGCACCAGCGTCATCATGTGGCATTTTAAACGCGCTTGTCGATAACTCCTGTCATGAGTAATGATATCAGTAGTGTTCATTTCTGACGGATCAAATCATGAAAGGTTAAATACGCCCTGATGTTAAGCACAAAAAAACCCAGCAATGATATTAAGATCACTAGGGCGTGTTGAACATTGGGTATAAATTAATGGCAAAAAAAATAGCGAACGGTTAATCTTTAAGTTCTCACACAAAAAAGATATCGTTCGCTATGCCTCGCACTATGCTCAAAGATGAACACTGGACAAGACTGAAACCTATATTACTAGAACTTAATATCTATGACAAAGGAAATCTTAGACAAACGGTTGAAGGCGTGCTTTATCGCATGCGTGTTGGCTGTCCTTGGTGCGACTTACCCGAGTGTTTTGGCAAGCCCAATACCATCTATAAAGCTTACCAGCGCTGGTTTCGTAGTAATAAGCTGATTACGCTGTTTGCTTTATTAATCAAAGACGCAGACCTTGAGTGGGTCTTCATTGATGGTACTCATATTAAAGCGCATCAGCACAGCAGTGGTGGCAATGAGAACCTACAATCCATTAGTAAAAGTGTGGCAGGACGCGCGACCAAGATTCACTTGGCAGTAGATGCGCATGGCAATCCGATTACCTTTATCTTGTCAGATGGCACGACCCACGATGTTAAAGTCGCACCTGACTTAGTAGACAAAGTTAATTTGAGCAACACAGAGGTTTTATGTGCCGATAAAGGCTATGATTCTGATGCACTACGAGCGCATATTGAACAAGCAGGGACACGGGATAACATCCCTCGAAAACGAAATACTCAGTCTTCTAACGACCATATGGACTGGGACTTATATAAAGCGAGGCATCTAGTAGAAAATGCTTTCGCCAAACTAAAACAGTATAGGGCGGTTGCCACCAGGTTTGATAAGCTCAAGCAAAGTTATGAAAATACGGTCGCTCTTGCTTGTGCTTATATCTGGCTCAAATTATGAATGTTCAACACGCCCTAGTCAGTTCAAAATAACATGGTGATAAATTGAAGAGTGCTACTGGAATGAATGTTGCGCAGCCTCTGTAATAACAGCATGCAAGGAAAATTTATACCAGTAGCACGATGTCATTTTTGCAGTGAATCGACTATAGCTTACTGGCTGCATTTTTACCTCGTCGTTACAGCTTCTAATACTCGACTATGTTAGATTTATCATTAATCCTTGAAGTTATTTACCATAAGTCTTAATAAATTTGAGTAACGTTATGAGTCAAGAAGATGCCAGTCATAAGCAAAATAAGCATTTGCCTCCAAGTGAGCCTATTGATGTCTATAAAAACAACGATAGTAACTATACTGCTGGCAATCAAGACGCTCATGATCATGACACTCACCTAGAGCAAAACACCGCACCAAGAGATACCAAAGGCTATCAGCGTACGTTACTGATTAGCTTTGTGATCATCACAGGCTATATGTTTATCGAGGCGATTGGTGGCTTACTGACAGGCAGCTTGGCGTTACTCTCTGATGCAGGACACATGCTCAGCGACGCCATCGCCCTTGGTGCGACGTTGATGGCATTTAAAATCGGCGAAAAAGCCGCCACCCATCAAAAGACCTTTGGCTATAAACGCTTTGAGATTATCGTGGCCACCGTCAATGGTGCGACGCTAGTAATTATCGCCTTGATGATTTTTTATGAAGCGATCAAACGCCTTAACTCACCGCCTGAGATTGCTACCCAAGGTATGCTAATCGTCGCCACCATCGGTATGCTGGTTAATATCTTGGTCGCTTGGCTGATGCATCGTGGTAGTAGCGGCAGCGATGGACACACCCACAGCCATGGAGCAAATGCAGACAAAGTAAATAAAGAAAAAGCAAATAAAAGCAATGATTCCAAAGAGCCTGTCAACCTCAATATGCAAAGCGCTTACTTGCATGTATTAAGTGATTTGATGGGCTCTGTCGCCGCGATCATCGCCGCTTTACTGATGATGGGGTTTGGCTGGGTTTGGGCCGATGCCGCAGCGTCGGTGATCGTCGCGGTACTTATCTTAGTAAGTGGTTACCGCGTTGTACGTGATTCGGTACATGTCTTGATGGAGGGCACGCCAGAAGGCATATCGCTGGTAGATGTGGAAGACAAGCTGCTTGCCCATCCACAAGTAAAACAAGTCCACGACCTGCATATTTGGAGCATCACCAGCGGGCTAAATGCGCTATCTTGCCATGTGATGGTCGATGGGGATATGAGAATCTCGGATGCCAGCGTATTGATTGCCAATCTTGAGCAAGGGTTGCTTGCGCTTGGTATTCATCACGCCACCATTCAGGTTGAAAGCTTGTCACACCCGCAGACCAGCGCCCATAGCGATGCATTGGTCTGCGACATATCAGAGCAGCAAAGCTCTGCGAATAACCATATCGGGCACAGTCACTAGTCACTAGGGCGTGTTGAACCTTCAACCATGGCACTGACAGAGACTATTTGTGAATGTTCAACACGCCCTACTGGGTTGGAGGAAATAACAACTATGTTGTGCTGACTTAGAAAGTCTTATTTATCATTCATAGCAAGGTAGATATTACGATCTGATGCGGATGCGTCATCCACGTATTTTGAATCGCGCCATGTCGTATAAGCATAGACACCACTGTATGGGCTGATGCTGTTCTGACGGAAGTCAGAAATCCAATTTGTACCATCGAAAATTTGAATATGGCCATGTGGACGCTTTGATGAGCGATCATAGACAATAACATCACCTACTTGGGTTGGCATATCATTGCTGATTTTGCTGAAACCTGCTTTCTCAAGTGTGCCACGAGTAGCGTACTGATAGGCTGAAGGATTTGGAGTGAACTCATAACCAGCTGATTGTAGTGCTTTACGTACGTAACGGGCACAATATCCAGAGCTGCCAGATAAAGCCACTTTTGAGGCGCGAGCAGCAGCGATAGCGGGGGCTGAATTGCTGTCAGGAACCTTATTGACTTGCTGCTGTTGTTTTTCAGCGTATAAGCGGCTGTTTAATGATGAAAGCTGATTCTCTTTTTGCTTGGCCTGCGCACTTAGGTTGCTAATTGCTTGACTAATTTCATCATTATTAGAAACATAAGCACCACTTTTGGTGCTATAGATGTTTTTTGATGAACCGTAGTTTGATGCCACAGAAGTATTGGTGATGGTATTATTTGTTTGAGAGATTGTGATAGCAGCACCACTCGTTTGTGCTATGCCCATACCCAGTACTGACAAAATCAATAAAGCCTGTTTCATAAATCTAATACCTACGGTTAATTCAAAATCGTCTGTTATCAACAACAGCGCAGTCAATTAAATCTCAATAACTCAAGTATATATATGTCATAGTGACTGATACTTCTGCTGCATATTATTCATATAAAAAATGATTATTGGCGATCACAGCTCATTGAAGTCTTACGAAGCTGTTACAAATCAAGCTGCTGACCAAAACACAAAGCCGACTTTAGCATAGGCTGTTTAGCCTGTCATCCCCCTTAAAAACCCCAAAAATACTTTTTTGATGTCGAAAAAATTGCTAATATCCCACATTTTACAATGTAAGTTTGTGTAACATGTACAGAATATAGCTGACTAGATTGACCACAATTTCTACTGTTTTATAAGCAAAAAAACGTCTGAGGGTTAAATCTATAATTTAGATTTAACCCTCAGACGTTTTTCTATTGGATGAAGTAATTACCCTATATAGGGTCTAACTAATTATTAAGATAATATAATAATTTATAATATTAATATAGATGTTAATTCCCTACTGGCTTATGTAATATTACGTAATTGTTTCGATACATCCTGTATATTCTTGTATTAACCCTTAGTTATTTATCTATTTTAAGGGTTAATAACCGATAAATCCGCTTACATTGTCATCAAAAGTTACAAATTCAAAGTTATTTTTAATTTTAAAGTCGCAATAGCTAATGAATTTTTTGATGAAGAATCATTTTATAAGCAATAGAACAGTCTTATACTTGCTTCATTCGCTTTTAACGCTAACACTATAATCAAAGTATTCTTAACTGCTAACACACTATAATTGCTGCTCTACCGATTCAATATCAGCATAAACTTGGGTCGTCCCGTCTTTATTGAGTTGCATAACCTGATAGGGCATGAATTTATTTTGATACTCCATACCCGGGCTACCAACAGGCATGCCAGGTACGGCAAGACCCATAGCTTGTACTGGCGGATTTTCTAAAAACTGTGCCATATATTTAGCGGGTACATGACCTTCAAAGACGTAACCATCAGTAGTGACTACAGTATGGCAAGAACGCATTTCATTTGGAACGCTGTAGCGCTCTTTAAATACGGCTAAGTCCGCAACATCTTGCGCGGTTGCACTTAGACCATTATCTTCTGCATGACTTATCCATTCTTTACAGCAGCCGCAATTGGCATCTTTATAGACAGTGGCTGAGACGTTTTTTAGTAGGTCTGGTTTATTTACTGATGTCATCATAGAAGTATTTATAACGTTTGGTTCAGCTGTCTTCGGAACAGTCACTACATCTTCAGTTGATGCCGATGTTGTGCTTGCATCAGATACGCCACTACTCGGTTGGCTACAAGCAAATAGTGATGAGGCGGCAAGTAATACTAACGTACTACGCAACCCCTTAGACAGATAACGATTGAATATAAGACTGGATTTTATTTTTAAGGGGGTCATAGTGCTCTCTCATGTACTGTAGATATTGTGAGCTATAGAAGGTCAAGTAACACTTCATATCGTTTGGTAATGTAGCATAATAACCCATCAAACGGAGTACGTAAATTTATCCATTGAGCAGTGCGGACTGGTATCATAAGCAGTTTTTATTTTAAAATACTGCCTGTAGTATTAACGGCTCTATCTAAGTTTTGGATTTTGATTAAAAATTCAAAACTCATAATTTTGGATAATTTGCGATGCGCCTGTCTACTATTAATCTACAAAAGCGTTTGAGTACTCACTTAAATCAATTACCGCTATCGCTTACGCTAGTAGCAGCATGGCTTGCAGGAGCTATTTTTTTATTTTCGCTAGCGCCTTATGGGTTTTGGCCGCTAGCAATAGTATCACCAGCGATTTTATATGCGCTGTTGGTGACAAGTATGAGTGGTCGTCGCGCTTTTATTATCGGTGAAGCTTACGGTATGGGGCTATGGTGCGTCGGCGGCTTTTGGCTCTATACTGCTATCCATGATTATAGCGATACACCAACGTGGCTCGCATTGATTATGATTGCATTGATGGGTCTCGGTATGGGACTATTTCATGGATTGTTAGCACTAGTCTTTAACCGTATGGTAGGCAAACAACCCTTTTCATTTGCTGCTCTTTGGGTGCTACAAGAATGGTTAAAAACTTGGTTATTCACAGGCTTTCCGTGGCTGTTTGTTGGTTATGCATTTACTGAAGAGTATTGGTTATCGTCCTTAGCACCCGTTGCTGGTGTTTTTTCCGTCTCTTTTGTTGCCATACTATTGGCTGCAAGTTTAGTAGAGCTACTGCTTCGGCGCAGTAGTTATGCCATCGTTTCTGTACTGTTATTAGCCATTAGCACATCATTATGGCTGGTCAATCCGCAATGGACAAAACCTAAGGGCACACCTGATCTGTCAGTGTCATTGATTCAAGGTAATATTTCACAAGATATAAAGTGGCTGACTAAGTATCAATTAGAAACGCTAAAGATTTATGCGAAGTTAACACGCACTGAGTGGGGACGTGATGTTGTGGTGTGGCCTGAATCATCTATTCCTATGTTTCAGGATGAGGCTGCGGGCTTTATTAGTGAAATGATAGAAATGGCTAATGCGACCAATACGACATGGATAACTGGTATCCCTTATAAGGATAAAGCGGCATTCAATGCCAGTACGGATAAGTATCCCCCATTTTACAATAGCGTGATTGCTCGAGGTGTAGAAGCGGAAGGCCTATACAAGAAGCAGCGTCTAGTGCCTTTTGGAGAGTATATTCCATTTGAAGGCGTGCTCGATATTTTCCCAAGTTTGGCCGGTAGTCAGGATATTAAGAACTATAGTCGTGGTAGTGATCAGCAGTCACCTCTAAAGGTGCGTGGACACAATATAGGGACGGCTATCTGTTATGAGGTAGCTTATCCAGATACCACGCGTAAAAATGCCATCGATACTGAATTTTTGTTGACCGTCTCTAACGATGCCTGGTTTGGCACTTCAGCAGGACCATTGCAACATTTGCAAATGGTACAAATGCGCGCGCTTGAGAACGGGCGCTGGTTTATTCGAGCGACCAATACTGGTGTTACCGCTATCATTAACCATAAAGGTCGTATTGTAAAACGCGCACCGCAGTTTGAGCGTACTGTACTACGTGGTGAGATACAGGCACGGGTTGGTAACACGCCCTTTATGCTTATGGGAAATTATCCTATCTTGATAATAATAACCTTGTTATTACTACTAAGCTATTTTGGCAAAGGTCTAACCACACTTAGAAGACGAGGGTAATAGTAAACTTAATCATAATAATTTAATCAGTGTAAGTTTTTTATTTTTTCTAGGTAACGTCCTAACGCACGTAAATATAAAAGTTTTAAACTATTGACCCCTGCCGTCAAATCCGTATACATAAACTTGGGAGATTTTAATTACGCAGCCTGACGATAATAATCAAACCACACCTGTCTTGGCGATTGATAGCCCAAACCCTTTTGAATCCTCGTCTGATTGTAGTACAGCTCGATATAACTGATAATATCATTGATGGCTGTGAACCTTGTTTTATAGTCTTGATGATATACCAGCTCATTCTTTAATGTGCCCCAGAAGCTTTCTATCGGAGCGTTATCGAAACAGTTGCCTTTGCCGCTCATTGAGCCTATAAATTGATGCTGCTTAATGGTCTTGTGGTAGGCGTGACTGCAATACTGACTGCCTCTGTCTGAATGAACGATTAGCCCTTTGCTTGGACGTTTATTCTTGATGGCCATATTTAGTGCTTTGCAAACTAAATCTGCGGTCATACGCTTGTTAATAGCGTAACCGACAAGCTCTTTGGTGTATAAGTCTTTGACCCCTGCTAAGTACAGCCAACCCTCATTCGTCCAGATATAGGTGATGTCGCTGACCCACGACTCGTTAGGGCGCTTAGCATCAAACTTCTGATCCAGTACGTTTGGATAGACCAGCTTGTTGTGATTGGAGTCGGTGGTGACTTTAAAGCGCTTATGACGACGACATTTAATGCCGTGTTGCTCTTTGATGCTTCTTACCATATACAGGCTAATGTTATGGCCTTGCTCGCTTAGATGAGCATGCAGTCGATCTGCGCCATAACGTTCTTTCGTTTCATTGTGAGCCGCTTTAACCAGTAATTCAGACTGGTTGCGATGTATCTGTTGGTCGCTGAGATCACGACTTAGCCAGTCGTAATAGCTTGATGGCTTAACCCTTAACACACGGCACATAGTGGTGATGCGAAAGAGGAACTGGTTGTCTTTGATAAAGGCGTACCTGACTAGCTGTTTCTCGCGAAGTACGCCGTCGCCAACTCGAGCATAGCTCTCCCCTTGCGTCGGGGCGAAGCAGTGCTTCGCTTTATCCCTCCTCATTTAGTATTTCGCGTTCCTCTTCAGCCACTTTGAGCTGCCGCTTGAGCTGCTTTATTTCTTGAAGAGCACTCATAAGATCAGGATCGTATTGCTTTGTGCCGACAAGCTTGCCTTGATTGGCTTTGTTATGCCAATTTGATAGCGTTTGCATGGCAATGCCAAGCTGCTTTGCAGTGGCTGAGATATTGCCATTATTGTCTGATATCTTCTTGACGGCCTCGGCTTTAAATTCGTCACTGTAGGTTCTTACTTTCTTGGTCATGGTAAACTCCTGTCAATACGCTTAGTTTACCAAGTTTATCTCTACGGTTTCTTCAGCATAGCTCACCATGATTTTGTATCCCTTAATAGTATATTGTAGTATGTTGTATATAATATAACCCCAGTTCGGGATAAGGGCTCAAAAAAAAAATAAAAAAAGAAGTCCGAAGTTGCTAAAGTAAGTTTACCAAGACAAACTTCACAACAAGGACTTCTTACATGGACAACCTAACCGAACTATACTGCCATATTGACGACTTTTATCAGCAATTCAAACCTGAGTTTGACGCTCATTTAATCGCAACGGGACACCAAAGGTTAAGAGCATGCCAGATAAGTGTAGCAGAGATTATGACCATCTTGATACTGTTTCATCAATTACGTTATCGACAGTTTAAGGCGTTTTACTACCATCACATGCTTGGCATGATGAAACGGGAGTTTCCAAATCTGCCGAGCTACTCGCGATTTATAGAGCTTATACCGCGCAGTATCATACCACTGTGCAGCTACTTGCAAAGCATGATGGGCGACTGTACGGGTATCAGCTATATTGATTCAACCAAGATAGCAGTTTGTCATAACAAGCGTATCTACCGTCATAAAGTCTTTAAGGGACTTGCAACCCGAGGCAAAAGCAGCATGGGCTGGTTCTATGGCTTTAAGCTGCACGCCATTATCAATCATAAGGGCGAGCTTGTATCTGTTAAAGTCACTGCGGGTAATACGGATGACAGAGTGCCTGTTAAGGATATGGCAACGCCGTTATTTGGTAAGCTGTTTGGTGATAGAGGATACATCAGTAAAGCACTAAACGCGTGGCTCACAAAACACAGTGATACTAGGCTGATAACGAAACTTCGGCGTAATATGAAACCCCAATTACTTGAGCCTATGGATGAGGCACTACTCAATCATCGCTCTTTGGTTGAAACGGTGTTTGGGGAGCTTAAAAACTTGTGTCAGATTGAGCATTCACGCCATCGTAGTGTCACGGGGTTTATCACAAACTTGCTGTCAGGTTTAATTGCTTATTGCTGGTTTCCCTATAAACCCACCATCAAAAATATGCCTCAGCAGGGACAGGTAGCAACATTGTAAATAGTATCAATGAGTTATAATGTGGCTTATCCCGAACTGGGGTTGTAAATAGACAAGTCCATACAGACAGTGAATTGGTCAATTCGAATATTGGAAATAATAGGTAGCCCTTCATGTCCCTTAAGAGCGCAGAAAAGTCTCCGTCATTAACGCAAAATAAATCGTCGAAAAAATCTTATCTGTTGGCGTTCGCTTTCAGCGCGGGTTCATTATTGACAGGGCTAGCAGCGACTGGGCTGACGGCCGTGCCAGTGGCATCGCAAGCGGCAGGATTGGGCGATTTATTTAGCAGTGATAAAAGCGCGACCCAACCGAAATTTTTGCCTGTTGATGAAGCGTTTCAGGTCAGTAGCAGTAGTAAACCTGTCAATAATGGCACGCGCTTAGCCATTAACTTTGACATTACGCCTGAGCACTATGTTTATAAAGACCAAATTAAGCTAACGTTGCCTGCTGGCGTGAGCGCTGCACCTTTTAGCTTTAGCCAAAAGCCTATCTCCATAGATGATCCGACCTTTGGTCAAGTATTGGTCTTTGACCAAGCCAATATGGTTGCTAGCACCGTTTTGAGCAGTAGTAATGGCAAGGCGATAAATAATGCCGCTGTAACGATAGGTTGGCAAGGCTGTGCCAAAGCAGGACTTTGTTATCCACCGGAGAAAATAAAAACCACGGTCAAAATTGCTGCGTCACAATCGGCAGCCAATAGTTCAAGTAGCACTGCTACAGTTTCTGCGAGCAATAACAGCAATGCAGAAACTGCGCAAGCATCTACAGAGGCGACTGATACTGATCGTCTTGCTACAGAGCAAACTACGCCAGATGACGAGGTGATTGATTACGCTTTGTTAGATGATGAAGCATTAGATGCAGAGCTTGGTACTAGCAATACCATCTCTGGTGCCGATGAAGAAGTTGTAGGCGACAATGTCACAAGTAATATGCCAGCAAACGATAGCGCTACAACTGCAACAAACAATACCGTTGTCGTTGATAACGCCATTAATAGTGACCCTTTTGGCTTAGCTTCGCATCCGTGGTTGGCATTGGTGTTATTGTTCTTGGCAGGGTTGGTCTTGGCATTGACGCCATGCGTGTTACCGATGCTACCGATTGTTGCCAATATCGTCGCGCGTGAAGACAATCCAACGGTAAAACGCGGTGTTATTTTAACGACCAGCTACGCTATTGGTGTTGCCATCGCTTATGGTATTTTAGGCGCGGTCATTGCGGTATTTGGCGAATCGTTAGGCATTATCGGTTGGCTACAAAATCCGATTATTTTAATTGGGTTTGCCATCGTTTTTGTCTTATTAGCCCTTTATATGTTGGGCGTATTTAGCATTCGTCTGCCGAGATTTATCAGTAGTAAAATGCAGGGTCTAAGCCAAGCGGGGGATAGCAAACTTGGTAGTACGGGTGGCAGTTTAATTGCGGGATTCTTATCGGCGCTCGTGGTATCGCCATGCGTTTCGGCACCCTTATTTGGGGCGCTGCTTGCTGTATCAACGATTGGAAGTCCGCTCCTTGGCTTTGCCGCTTTATTTATGCTCGGTTTTGGTTTATCGGCGCCGCTTATCTTAATTGGCGCGACCCAAGGTAAAATCATGCCAAAAGCAGGCGAGTGGATGAATTGGGTCAAGCAGGGCTTTGCTTTGTTGCTTTTTGCCGTGGCATTGTTATTAATTGAACGCGTCTTTATCTCGCCTGTGATGCTGATGGTTTGGGCGCTGTGGTTTATGGTCGTGGCGATGTGGGCGTGGAGCTGGCTAGGCAAAGGTCGGATGCTGACCCAAGCGCTAGGCTTAATCGCTGGTATTTGGGCGACGTGTTTAATCGTCGGCGCCGCATTGGGCAATGACGACAGCTTGCATCCGCTCGCGTCATTAAGCGCCGCGCCGGTGATGCAGACGACTGCTGATCAACCAGCCATGAGTAATGCAACAGATAAAACTGTTACTACGCTTGCTGAGTTAGATGCCATTGTCGCCGCCAATCCTAAAGTGCTGGTCGATGTCACCGCCGAATGGTGTATTGCATGCCGGATTATGGAGAAAAACTTATTTCATAATCGCCCTGCGCAAATGCAAGATTGGCAATTGGTCAGACTTGATATCACGGAGACTACGGCTGATTCAAAAGCAATCTTAGCGCGTTATAAACTATTTGGTCCGCCAGCATTGCTGTATTATCAAGACGGGCAATTGGTCAATCAGCAAGTGGGTGAAATCGGGCGCGCAGCGTTTGAGCAAACCTTAACCGCGCTAAATTAATCGTTTAAATGTAGATAAATTCCACATCATTTCTACCCATTAAAAAGACAACGTCCTTTGATAATAGGACGTTGTCTTTTTCAATCTTACTAAATAGCCTTTTTAACATAGACGCTAAATCCTTGGTTTAGCATTATTTATTACTACTTACCTTATTATTTACATCAGTATTTGCTCGCAATAACGCTAGTATAGTGCCCTTATTTTCATTACAATAAAGCAACATTGCTAAAGGCGCATTACCACGAGTAATGGCTACCTTGCACGTCCATATTTATTGATTTTCTTTAGGGCGTGTCATCAATTAAGCCAAACGACACAAGAAACTAAGTGAATGGCACTAAGGAAATGACTGGCTAACTTATCATAGCGAGTGGCAATCGCACGATACTGCTTAATCTTGGCAAAGAAGTTCTCTATTAGGTGCCTCGCTTTATAAAGCTCTTTATCGAAGTCTCTTGGCTGCAGCCGATGACACTTAGATGGTATAACTGCATTACCTTGCACTGCTTTAATCGGTTCAATAACGCGGGCATCAGCATCGTAAGCTTTATCGGCAAGCCACGTTTGGCTAATACTGACATCAAGCAATTCATCTGAGCCACACAGGTCATGAGCTGCCCCACCTGTTAGATAAAAGCCAGTAGGATTGCCTAATGCATCTGTTCGAGTATGTATTTTAGTCTTCAGTCCACCTTTGCTGCGTCCAATGGCTTGATCCCTTTTTTTCCAGCACTGTGCTGGTGGGCTTTAACAATCGTGGCATCTAGCATGGCATATTCGTCATCGGATTGTTCAGAGAGTTGATTAAAAACCTGCTTCCATACGCCTTTTTTTGACCAGCGACTAAAACGAGTATGAATCACTCTGAAGTCGCCAAAGCGTTCAGGTAGGTCACGCCAAGGTATGCCGGTCTTGTAACGGTACAGAACCGCTTCTACGAACAAGCGGTTATCCTTTGCAGTAACACCAACGTCACTTGGTTTACCAGGTAGAATGTCTTTAATTCTCTCCCATTGGTCATCACGTAGGGCATGTCGTCTTGTCATAGTCATTGAGCTCAAATTCCTAAATACGATCTAAGTATAGCTTATTCTGAAATATCTATGCTAATTGATGACACGCCCTAGTATGGCATACTTATTTTATCTCAAATTACTTTATAGATATTTTAGATAAAATCTCATGTCCACTAATATAAAGTTCATTAGACATGCACATCTCACTCCATCCTTTCCAGTAACTATTAGCTTTCTTTGAATACATTGACCTATCCCAAATATCTTCAATCCAAGAATTGTGACGATACTTATCAATTACTTTGATCGGATTTTGTTTGGCCCAAATTAATTCGTTAAAGTCTGGTTCTGAAACTATTGCTCCTCTGATCTTTGAGATATGGTACTTACAAAGATACTTTAATGTTAAGGATAGGAGCGCTCTGTCTTCAGAGCCACCTATACCTACTTTGTCACTGACATGCACACGAGAGTCTAGAACCAAACCATGCCAACTATCGTAATGCTTGATAATAACTAGTTCACCGTTTTCAGTATTGTTCCGAGCAAACCAGACCAACTTAACCTCATCTTCATTATTACCTTTTAATAAGCTTCTAGCATTCTCTTCAATATCATAACCAAACTCAAATGTTTCTTTTGCGAAAGGCCTTCCTTCATCATGAACGAGCCAATTCTTTTGGCATCCAAAGTATGTGGCTAATTTTTCTAATTCGTTAAACGATGGCTCTTTTCGCCCTTCAAACCAATCCTCAGTAACGCCCACACTATTGTATCCCAGGGCCTCAGCAACTCTAGAAATACTTGGGGTATGAAAACTATCAGTTGCCTTAGCTTCACTCAAGAGGAAATTTAGTTTGCCAGATAGTAGATTTAAGCGATCGCTACGTAAATGAGCATCAAAAAAACTCTTTAAATCGTCGATAGCTTCGATATAACTTCCTTCTTGACCTTCAAAAGATTTTTCTAGTCGATACTGTGCCTCGGCATTAATTGAACGTCCACTAACTTTTGAGGCATCGGAGATCAGGGCTTTCAATTCAGTAGGAATTCTTAAATTAAACTGCACATTTTTTGACATTTTAAAGCCCAAATAGAATATTGAATTTAAAACAAATAATATTACCATAAGGAACTTGCGGCAATGATAGCATAATGCTATCATATTATGTAACAAACCCTAAAGAGGTAAATACATGTCAAATCAGAAGGTTCAGATGAACGTCCGGGTACCTAAAGAACTTAAGAATTTTGCCATAAATGATGCAAAGAACCAGTTCCATTCGTTATCTCAATATATAGAAAAGCTTATGTTTAAAGCCAAAGAACTCAGTGAACTAGAAAAGAGATGAAACCTTCTCTTAAAGACCTTTTTGACTCTAATGCAAAAGTAATTTATCTAAGACGGTTTAGATTGCAGAATGCAAATTGGTCAAAGACTGCTCAGGCTAATGATTACGATTACACTTTTAGCTCTTTAGCTAACTCAGATTATCACTTCAGAATGCCTGTTATCATTCAATCAGATGGTTTACCTTGGAAAATAGGTAACCTATATCTCATGGGACAACTAGACACTCCTGCGCTTTCAAATATGAAAACGTTATCCGCAAGAGCTATCCACCTAAAATACTATCTACAGTACCTAGAACATAGTAACCAACACTTTTTAGACTTACCTACCCAGTATCAGCAAAGAGTTCCTCGCAAATTCAAAGCTTTTTTACAGGCTGTAATAGAACAGCACGACTTTAGCTCTCAATACATTAATAACATTCTGTCCTCTGTTGCTCATTTCTATAATTATATACAGCATCAATCATTCGTATCTCAGTCTGATATAGAGAATAAGCCCTTTAGAGAAAGGAAGGTTTCTATACCTATTCATAATAATGTAGGAATAATGAGGAATATTAGTGTTATTACAAATGATCTCAAGCTAAGAAGCAGCAGAAAACCCTTACCATCACTAGGTAAGTTGAGAGATGGAGGCAGTCTGCGTCCTTTAAGCTCTGAAGAACAAGAAATTATTTTCAGGGCATTTGATAAAAACTATGCGTCAATAGAGTTAGAGCTAATGATAAGAATAGCTCTCGGAACAGGAGCTAGACAACAAAGCGTATGCACTCTCTCTATTGCTTGTATCAAAACTGCTCTCCACTACTTAGAACAAAATGCTGATTCAAATTATGCCGTGATAAATACTGGATATAAATACAGAACAGATTCAAAGGGTGGGCGACTAAACCGCTTAATGTTTTCACGTAACCTAATTGATCATTTAGCAACATATATAGATTGCGAAAGAGCGGAACATAGAAGACAAAATATAAACAGCTTTTATGCAAATACTGACGATAACTATGTGTTTTTAACTCGAACTGGAAACCCCTATTTAACTGCTGAAAGAGAAATTATAGATCGTAATCGTAACAACCCTAAACCAGTTTGGAACACTGAAGCGCCCGTTATGGTACCTAAAAACGGCCAATCTTTAAGAAATGAATTAAAAAAATTCATTTCCAAGGTTCAAAAATTTGAACCAAGTCTTCAAAATTTTTCATTCCATGATTTGCGTGCTACCTATGGGATGAATATCGTAAGAAACCTTAGAGCTAAGGAATACCCTGATTCTAAGATATTTGATCATGTCAGACAAAGGTTAAACCATAGAAGCCTAACAACCACTGAGGCCTATCTAAAATTCGACTCGGAAGTAAAAGAATTCAATGATATACAAGATACGTTCGGCGTAACATTTGATAAGGGCGAATATAATGTCTAATTCTTTCAATGACAGGCAGCTTATTGAGATAAGCACTAAGCAAATAGAAGATATCGTTGATCCTCAATACACAGTAATTGTAGGTTCAAGAGCTGATGGTGTGTCCTTTAAAGTCGATATTGGTAGAGTCTGCTATACCAATAGAGAGAACGATTCTGGTCATTCCCGAGATAAAACTAAGAGCTATATTACGGGCCTAGTTGATGAATCAACATTGTCTATAGAACGTGTAGAATGGTTGAGAAGGTACCTTAGGGAAATCCTTCAAAAAGGGTTGAGAGATGAAACGGTGCGAGGTTACCTTCATAATTTAAGATATTTTTTTGATTTTTGTGATTTTGAAGGCTCTAAGCCTCTTACTTTAGATGATTTAGCATCTAATTATAAATATTATCAAATTAATCTCTATCAAAAGGCGCGTTTAAGTGGTGCAAAATCTATAAGCACTACAACTCTTTATGACAAGCTAAATACTGCAAGAGATTTCATAAAAATCGCTTATAACTTATCTGATATCGATATACTTAGTATTATTCCCAAGCATCGTCATATGGGGCATAACAGTAAAGAAAGAGACTCCTCATTAGAAGACTTCAAAAACTTCTTACAAACCTGCATTACATACTTTAATGAATTCTCATACGCCATATTAAATAAAATCTACCCTATACCTATTACTTTAGCAAAATCATCAAGTAATGATTATTATTGGGATTCAACTAGAAAATATGGCATAAAGAAACTACCTAATTGCTTCTACAATAGTGGTGAACCCTTACCCTTTAATGAGGTAAAAAATGCTTTATCAAATTATTATAATTGTGAGCATACTAAGAAAGATTTCTATAAAAACACATTAATAAACAACAGAAATACATGGATCAATGAGAATTTAGACTCTAGAAAAATTTATGCTTATAACCTATGTACATATTGCTTTTATTACATTTACCTTTCTTTCACTGCTGCTAATATACAACCCACACTTGATTTGAAAATATCTGATTTAAATTTGGAAAACCTTGGCTTATCAACTTTTGCTAAAAAACATAAATATCGAGCAGGTAGACAGATTGAATTTTCCGCTCCTTCTCACTTAAAACGTTATCTCATACAGTATTTGAAACTTAGAGAGTGGGTTGATAACCTTCATCTTCCTGGAGACTGTCAAGAATACTTGTTTATGCGTATTGGAGAACATCGTCAATTAAAGCGTTTTGCACGTAGCTCTGTCAGTTCTATTGACGACAATACTCCACTTTTTAAAGGGGTTAAAAGGGTTACTGCTAGAGACATTAGAAACCTATGTGCGGAATACTACATAAAACATTCTAAAGGAAATTTGTCATTAGTAGCTAGGAAGTTGAATAACTCTTTAACTACAGTAGCTAAATCTTACACTTCGATCGATATTGAGTCTCAAGCAATAGAGATGAATCATTATCACGAAAAAATGATTACCGCAGTTCTTAGGTCTAATCGAACTAATGAACAAACTATATCTATCAAGACTTCAACTAACTATGATACGGAGAAAATACCAGCAGGATCTTGTTCTAACCTATCAGATAATGATCCTGTTAAGGCATTGGGCTTTAATAATGAAGCCCCCAACCCTTCCTGTGCTACATTTGAAAGTTGTTTGTTCTGTGAATTTTTTGCAATTCATATAGATTTTGAAGATATACATAAACTATTAAGTTTGAAGGAGGCTCTACTAAAGTCTTCTATGATTCGTGATGATCCTGAATATCATCTTCTCTCTATAGAACCATCACTATTTAGAATTGACGAGATTATCAATATTCTTAAAGGAAAAGATAATAGAGTAATTGAACTCGTTGATGATGCTGAACAAAAAATAAAAATGCAAATTTATAATGAGTATTGGGATGAGCATATAAATTTTCTCACTGTAGCCTCAGAATCTAACAGAAAAAGCTTAAGTTTATGACCAAGACAATGATGCGTGAACCCCTCGTTAAAGAGATACAACCAATATCTAAAGACCTAATCGAAAACCCATCATCTGGTTTGATTGTAACGCTTTCCAAGAGTGGAGATGCTTTATCATTATTCTCTGATGATATTTGGGACTATAGTGCTACTAGCAATTCACATAGAACTATTAATTTTAGAACTAAAATTCGGAACCTATCCTCATCTATTAATACCGACGGCAAAAAATTCAAATCAGCAGTTAAGTTTTTGAAGGTATTTACTCTCAATTGGAATTGTGAGATGAATGGATGTTCTATGTCAAAATTGAATAGTGATATAGTCGCTATATCCTTCCTAATTAGTTACTGTGTAAACAATAATATTGACTTTAATAATATATTTACTGACAGTAGTGCAATCGACTTCCTAGTAACTAATAGTTCGACGGAGAAACAAATAGGTTTGCATTTAGGCAAGATACAAAGATTTATTGATACAGCATCTGTTTTAAATCAAAGTAATTTTTGGTGTAACATGCAACCTTCAAAAGAATTTTCAAGCAAACTAAGAAAGACTAGAAAATCTTTCCCTGAGACTTCTCAAAGTCTTCAAACCATGATCATTCTGACCTATGCTGTCAAATCTGTAGACATTGACTTGGGAGATTTTAGTTACGCAGCTTGACGATAAAAATCAAACCACACCTGTCTTGGCGTTTTATAGCCCAAACCCTTTTGGATTCTAGTCTGGTTATACTCAAGCTCAATATATTTAATGATGTCATTGATAGCTTCGAATCTCATTTTATAATCCTGATGATACACTAACTCATTTTTCAATATGCCCCAGAAACTCTCTATCGGAGCATTATCAAAGCAATTACCACGTCTGGACATTGAACCCTTAAATTTATGCTTCTTAATGATCTTATGATAGTCATAACTACAGTACTGACTGCCTCTATCAGAATGCACAATCAGCCGTTGGTTGGGTCGTTTGTTCTTGATGGCCATATTGAGTGCACGGCAAACTAAATCTGCTGTCATACGCTTGTGGATAGCATAGCCGACCAGCTCTTTAGTGTAGAGGTCTTTAACACCTGCTAAGTATAGCCAACCCTCATCTGTCCATATGTAAGTGATGTCACTAACCCAAGCTTCGTTAGGACGACTGGTATCAAATTTTTGATCGAGCAGGTTTGGATAAATAAACTTGTTATGGTTTGAGTTGGTGGTAACTTTAAAACGCTTGTGACGACGGCAAACAATGCCGTATTCTTCTTTAATGCGTCTTACCATGTATTGACTGATATGATGGCCTTGCTCTGCAAGATGAGCATGCAATCGCTCACAGCCATAGCGCTGCTTAGTTTCATCATGAGCCACGCGAACCAGCAGCTCACACTGGTTGCGGTGGATCTGCTGATTACTAACACCACGATTTATCCAGTTATAATAGCTTGATGGCTTGACATCTAATACGTGACACATACAAGTGATGCTAAATATTTTCTGGTTATCCTTGATAAAGACGTACCTCATCAACTGTGCTTCGCGAAGTACGCCGTGGCCTTTTTTAGAATATCTCTCTCTTCCTGAGCAACTTTGAGATCACGTTTAAGACGTTTATTCTCTTCTAGTATAGCCATGAGCTCAGGATCATATTCTTTAGTACCAATAAGCTGGCCTTTATCAGCTTTGTTTTGCCAGTTAGATAATGTCTGCATGGCGATGCCAAGCTGCTTTGCAGTCGCTGAAACATTGCCCTTATTATCTGCTATCTTTTTAACGGCTTCAGCTTTGAATGCTGCACTATAGGTTCTGATTTTCTTAGTCATGATAAACTCCTCATTGAGTCGTTAGTTTACCAAGTTTGGTTCTACAGTTTTTTCAGCATAGCTCATTCCTTCACGTATTTATCAGAACCTGCTAAAAGATACCATTGAAAGTTTGCAGGTTTTTAATAAGCACGCTGAGCAGATCTCATATGTTTTTTCTGCACGTACTAAAGTAAGAGATGAAGCATTAAGATTAGATCAGAGTGTACCTATGAGTAAGCTTACTAAATCACAAAAAAGCTTAATCAGATTTTATTGGCAAACTGCTTTGAAGACAGATACAAAGCTAACTAAGATTTTAGCAGAATTAACAGATTTAAACATCATCAAGAATGCTAATTGGTTAAGTTTAACAATCAGCTTAGGTCAAATACAGATGAAAAGCGCTTTTGTTATAGCTGCGTTTACAGGTATGCGTAAAAATGAATTACTATCTATCCCTTTCAACGGGCTAAGACATATTCATTCCGATACTGGGAATATACCTGTAGTATGGTCAACTACAACAAAATTGGAAAGTAATGGAGTACCAAGATTTACAAAATGGGTAACAGGTTCAATTGTTGAAGAAGCTTTTGAAGCAGCTAAATTTATCACTCAAGGAGCTTTGAACTGGTCTGCTAATAAGAGTCAGGTGGCAGAAGATGAGAGTAAGTTACCGTTGTTTTTTTCAATTGAAAATGGGAAATCTGGAAAGCCTCATCCGCATTTTGATTATGCAACAACTGCCTTAAATAGCAACCTCATTCAAAAAATAATGTCATCAGAGCACTTATTAATTTCAGAACAAGACTTAAAGGAAGTCAGTCAATTTTTATACGGCGATGAAATATCTAATAATATTAAATTAGGTAAGCCTTGGCCTTTAGGCTTTCATCAGTTTAGACGCTCCTTAGCCGTGTATGCTGCTTCTAGTGGTTATGTTTCATATCCTACTCTTAAATCCCAGCTAAAACATATAAGCATGATGATGACAGTCTATTACACGGACTCAAACTCTAGAGCGATAAATATTTTAGGCAACGGCCCTGAAGTCAAAGCTATGCAAAAGGAATGGCAGGAGGCCCAAGCAAGAGTAGAGTCAGATAATTTGCATGAATTGTTAGATAGCAGGGTGACACTAACTGGTGCAGCTGGTAAAAATCTACAAAAAAGAAAAGTAGAGAATAAGCTTCCTAAGTTCTTAGATAATAGAAATAGTACTAAGAAAGCAGTCAAAAATGGCAAAATTCGTTATCGATCTACTTTAGTTGGCGGATGTATGTCTATTAAACCTTGTGATAAAGGTGCTGGTGTATTGGCATCTGCTTGTATTAGCTGTGAAAATGCGGTGTTTTCACCAGAATCCAAAAGTATTTTGCTACAAACTAAAGATTTTTATAAGTCTCAACTCACTTTAGATATTCCAAAGCGTGTTCATCATGAATACGAAGTGAGTATTAAAAAAATAGACAGTCTTCTTTCAGTATTAGAAGTAAATCAAGAGAAATAACATGAAAACTAGCCAGGCAGAACAGGCTTATTGGGATGCTTTGAATCGTCTACAAGATGGTACAGCCAAAATTGTCAATACAAAGTCATCACGGTTTAAGTTTACTAGAGACGCTGTAGGTAGAGAGGCAGGTAAAGGAAAAGGGTATGTCCGTAATGAGAGATATCCAGAACTTTGCGAAGCAATAACAAAAGCGGAAGAAGAACGCAAAAATCGTGCTCAAGAAAAACCTAATACTTCTACTAAGTTAAAACATGAAAAAGAGCTCAAAATCAAAGCTAATTTGAAATACGACATGATAAAAGAAGAATATGACATTATAATGCAAGATTATCTTAACATTCTAAGACAGAATTTTGAACTTCAAAGAGAGTTAGCAGATTCTCCACATATAAGATTAGTGAAAAGATCTAATAAATAGCTTAATCTTGTTCCTGTTTAGCTCAAATACAATCTATGAATAAAGCCTCTCTAAAGCTTTATTTCTCATATTACGGCTATTAAGATGCCTTAAAAGTATTCCTATGAATGACGATCATTTGTGTAACAAACTAAAAATTTTATTTGAACATCTTTTTCCTACTCTAACCATAATTGGTGGAGTAGATGAACCCTACTATGAAGCGCCAAAAGCAGATACAAATGCGAAGATCTTTTTTAAAGAAAACTACCCAAGAAGCCTATTACATGAAATTGCTCATTACTGTTTGGCAGGGCAAAAACGACGCAAATTAGATGACTATGGTTACTGGTATACTGAATGTGGTAGAACAAGTGAAGAGCAAGAGCTATTTCAATTGGTTGAAGCAAGACCTCAAGGCTTAGAAAAGGCTATGTGTGAAGCTATAGGTATACATTTTTCACCTAGCTTTGATGATTTTTCAGGTCGACCGATATCAGAGGTGTTTCTAAAAAACTTAGAAGTTAATTATCAAGAGATGATTACGAATCCTCCTCCTACGGCTAGAATAGCTTTAGAAACATTAATGCATACAGATTTTTCTACGTTAAGGGATAATTAGTTTATTAACTACATATTGCAAATTCATACTTACTTAATTTTAAAATTTCAAAGCAGTCATGTGAAGTATATTCATCAGGCTACTATTCAGCCGATGATAACTATAGTAAATATTCTAGCCTTCCCAATTTTATTGAAAAAACAAAGAATATCTACTAAGAGAAGAACCAACAAAAAGTCCCGATCTATTCATCAAAAATAAAATATTGATATGTCTCGATTGTATATACACGGCTAATATAAGCTTCTTAGTGCTTTGAAAAGTGATAATTCCAATGACTCACTTAATGTACAATATCTCCTTTTATGAGGAATATTGTACATTTTTTTATCAAGAAGCTGATTTTACATCATTACAATTACTTCTTTATCAATCAATAACTTAGTAATGTACATTTATAGTTAAGAGTTTACTAGACGTAAGTCATTGGTGTGTGGCTGGTGAGGCTCGTAGGCGGCTACCTGATTTTGGCTACTGGTATGCCCCAGACGGTCGAACAGCAGCTCAGCAGCAGGCATTTGAACGTGTAGAGATCAAGCCGCAGGCACTAGAATGTCTATTTACTCTAGCATGTGGGCGACATTTTCAAGTCTCACAAGATAACTTGTTTGCTGACTTTGACACTAGCGAGAGTACGTTTGCTAATGACGTCTATCAACAAGTAGAAACCTATCTTGAAAATCCAAAAATTTTACCACGTGATGCTAAGACATTACTCAGCACCCTACTCAGTATCTGCCAAGATAAATAATATCAAACGCCAATAAGGCTTTTATTTGAGCTACTCATTTTTTGCCGTTAACGATTTTCTACGATTGGTAACGCCTTACCACTAAAGCTCTATTGGCTTTGAGCTATACTAATAATTGAAATATTATTTTTGAGTAGATTGCATTACCAACACATAAAGTAGTGTTCGTCGACACTACTTTTGATTAAATTAGCTTTAACGAGCTGACAAATTGTTTGTATTAATAAAAAACCAATAATTATAAAATAAGGAATTATTATGGAAGTACTCTATATTCATCCAGAAAATCCGCAGCCACGTCTCATCGAACAAGCTGCCAACATGCTACGCAAGGATCAACTGATCATTTATCCAACGGATACCAGTTATGCTTTTGGTTGTCGGTTGGGCGCAAAGGACGCCTTGACTAAGCTAAAGCAAATTCGCGAGCTTGATGACAAGCATCAATTTACTTTGTTATGCCGTGATCTTAGTGAGATTGCAAACTACGCTACAGTCGACAATGTACAGTTCAAACAACTTAAAGCGCATACGCCAGCGCCAATTACTTTTATTCTCAACGCTACAAAAGACGTGCCTAAGAAACTCGCCCACGCAAAGAAGAAAACGATTGGTATTCGTGTGCCTAGCAATCCTATTGCCCAGGCGCTATTAGAAGCGATGGATGAACCTATTTTGACCAGTTCTTTGATTCTTCCTGATAGAGACGATATTTTAGATGATCCGTTTGAAATCGAAGACTTGTTAGGTAATCAAATAGACGGTCTTATCAATGCAGGCATAAAGACAACCAAACTTACCACCATTGTAGACATGACCAATAGTCAGCCTGAAGTGATCAGACAAGGTGCTGCTGACGTTGATTCGTTATTACTATGAACGGATAATAAATAATTAAACTTCAAACAAAAAAAAAGCTCCAATTCAATTGGAGCTTTTTTTTGAAATATATCTATGGTGCAAAATTAGTCGCGATCAACCAATTCTACATAAGCCATTGGCGCATTGTCACCATCACGGTAACCACACTTTACGATACGCAAATAACCACCTGGACGCGTCTGGTAACGAGGACCTAACGTGCCAAATAATTTGCCTACCATAGCTTTGCTACGCATACGGCTGAATGCTAAACGACGGTTAGCAACGCTGTCTTCTTTAGCCATAGTGATCAATGGCTCGGCAACGCGACGTAGTTCTTTAGCTTTTGGTAAAGTTGTTTTGATCAGTTCATGCTCAAATAATGAGTTGGTCATGTTCTGAAACATTGCCTTACGATGACTGCCGGTACGACCCAGCTTGACTCCACTCTTACGATGGCGCATAGTCAAAAATCCTTAAAGTTTAACGGCTACGATAAGAAAAGCGATCATCAACACGTAAATCAGCTGGTGGCCAGTTATCTAGGCGCATACCGAGCTCTAAATCTTTAGACGCTAATACGTCCTTGATTTCTGTTAATGATTTCTTACCAAGATTTGGGGTTTTTAGAAGTTCAGTCTCTGAACGCTGTACCAAATCACCGATATAGTAAATGTTTTCAGCTTTCAAGCAGTTGGCTGAGCGAACCGTTAGTTCAAGATCGTCCACAGGGCGTAATAGCACCGGATCAACCTCTTCTTTTTCTTTCACAGGCTCAGGCGCTTCTTCAGCTTCTAGGTCAACAAAGATAGAAATCTGTTGCTGTAAAATAGTTGCTGCTTTACGAATTGCTTCTTCTGGATCTATAGTGCCATTAGTTTCAAGCTCAACGATAAGACGATCAAGATCAGTACGCTGCTCAACGCGAGCGTTCTCAACCTGATAAGCAACACGTAGCACAGGACTAAAACTTGCATCAAGCTTTAAGCGTCCAATTGCTCTAGTATCACCATCTTCACGGCGCTGGTTTGCTGGCTCATATCCACGACCCATCACTACGCGCAAACGCATCTTAAGATGACCACGGTCGCTCAATGTACCCAAAACCAATTCTGGATTGATAATATCAACATTGTGCGGTAACGCGATGTCTGCAGCAGTGATAGTGCCTGGACCTTGTTTATCCAAGGTCAAAAATACTTCATTTTGGTCATGAAGCGTAATTGCCAAACCTTTTAAGTTCAAAAGCAAGTCAAGTACATCTTCTTGTAGCCCTTCAAGCGTAGAGTATTCATGGTCAACACCATCAATCTCAGCTTCAATGACTGCAGCACCAGGTAATGAAGATAACAAGATGCGACGCAGAGCATTACCTAGGGTATGCCCAAAGCCGCGTTCTAACGGTTCGAGCGTGACTTTCGCAATCGTTTCATTAACCGTATCCACATTAATGGCATTCGGCGTTAGAAACTCAGTTGCATTTAGCATCATGATGTCACCTCGATTTATTAAACTGGTTTAATTAACGTTGAGTGCTCAATGCTATTTTCATAACATTGAGCATTACGTTATTACTTAGAGTATAGCTCAACGATCAAGCTTTCGTTGATTTCAGCAGGTAGATCAATACGATCAGGCGCTTTTTTGAACGTGCCCTGTAGTTTGCTGTGATCAACATCAAGCCATTCTGGAATGCCACGTTGTGACGCTAGTTCAATAGCGTTTTTAATACGTAGCTGTTCGCGAGACTTCTCTTGGATAGCGATAACATCACCATCTTGAAGCTGAATTGATGGAATGTTCACACGAACAAACTCATCACGACCAGCTTTCTTTACCATTACGGTACGATGGCTAACCAGCTGACGTGCTTCAGCGCGAGTTGAGCCAAAGCCCATGCGATATACAACGTTATCTAGACGGCTCTCAAGCATGGCTAAAAGGTTTTCACCAGTAGCACCGCGCTTACGAGCAGCTTCTTTATAGTAGTTAGCGAACTGACGCTCTAATACACCATAAATACGCTTAACTTTCTGCTTTTCGCGCAACTGTAGAGCATATTCTGAGGTCTTGTTACGGCTTACACCGTGCTGACCTGGTGGACGACCAGCTTTTTTCGTTTTTACGTCGTATGGTTTAACGCCAGACTTAAGACCTAAGTCTGTACCTTCGCGACGTGATAATTTCAGTTTTGGTCCAATATAGCGGGCCATTGTTATGTCTCCTATAAGCTTTTGGAATAAAAAGCTTCGTCTTTAATATTAGACGCGGCGCTTTTTCGGCGCACGGCAACCATTGTGTGGGATTGGGGTTACATCAGAGATGCTGTTAACTTTATAACCCAATGCACCTAGTGCTCTTACCGCAGACTCACGACCCGGTCCTGGTCCTTTGACCAAAACGTCGATATTCTTAACACCGTATTCTTGAGCCGCTTTACCAGCGACTTCAGCTGCAACCTGAGCTGCAAATGGTGTAGATTTACGTGAACCACGGAAGCCTTGCCCACCTGAAGTGGCCCAAGCCAATGCATTACCTTGACGATCGGTAATCGTAACAATGGTGTTATTAAAAGACGCATGGATATGGGCAATGCCCTCCGATACTGAACGACGAGTCACCTTCTTGCGACTACGAGTGTCTTTTGCCATCTTTTAGCTTCCTAAGTTAATTATCTTTTGAGAGGGCGTGTCGGACCCTTACGAGTACGAGCGTTGTTCTTGGTGTTCTGACCTCTAACTGGTAGGTTACGACGATGGCGGATGCCACGGTAACAACCAAGATCAACTAAACGCTTGATATTCATTGAAACTTCACGACGAAGATCACCTTCAGTCATGTAGTTTGCAACTTGTGCACGGATAGCATCTAACTGTGTATCATCTAACTGACTAACTTTAGTAGTAGGGGCAATGCCAACTGCTTCTAAGATTTTCTGAGCAGTGGTACGACCTACACCAAAGATGTAAGTTAGTGAAATAACAGCATGCTTATTATCCGGAATGTTTACGCCGGCAATACGAGCCATTGATTTCTCTCCATTAAAGAAAAATAAGCGTTATTTATCAATAAGGCATTATTTTTCAGAATTGTTGCTGTTGATACTACACACTCTATAATAACTTTTGATACTAGGATTTGGTAAAAACCTGTACCTAAAAACCATTATAAAACATTTTGTATAAACACGGCAAGTGGCGGATGATATCCCATCCGCCGTTATTTTTCAAGTATTAATTTATATAGTAACAAAAGTTTAAAACTTTATGATACTAGATATTAACCTTGACGTTGCTTGTGGCGCGGTTCTGCCGTACAAATGATATGTACACGGCCTTTACGGCGCACAACTTTACAGCTACCACAAATCTTCTTAACTGATGCTTGAACTTTCATAGCATGCTCCTTGAAATATCGTACCGCTCATTAAGGTTGAGTGGGCGATTGAATTAACGTCTGATCATGATATTGATGGGTCATCAAATGCGCTTGAATCTGCGAGATGAAGTCCATTACCACAACCACCATAATCAGTAGCGACGTACCACCAAGTTGAAACGGTACACCAAACGATGACTGGACGACCATTGGCATTAAACAAATAACCGTCATATACATCGCGCCAATAAAGGTCAGTCGGTTTAATACATGATCGAGGTAACGCTGAGTTTGTTGTCCTGGGCGAATACCTGGGATATAAGCACCACTACGTTTAAGGTTTTCTGCTACTTCACGAGGACTAAATACTAATGCCGTATAAAAATAACAGAAGAAAATAATCATTGCACCGAACAATACTAAATACAGCGGCTGTCCTGGAGACAACACCAATGCCATATTTTGCAGTATTTTTTGTACAAAGGTAGGGTCAGTTGATTGACCTACCCACTGCCCTAAACTTGCAGGGAACAACAATAAAGAGCTTGCAAAAATAGCTGGGATAACCCCTGCCATATTAAGCTTCAACGGCAAATGTGACTGCTGCTGAGCGTAAATTTTGCGGCCTTGCTGTTGTTTCTGAGCATAGTTAACAGGGACACGGCGCTGAGCACGTTCAATATAAACAATACCTGCAGTTACCGCTATTCCCAGTAATACAAAAATAAATAGTACAATCAAGTTCATTTGACCTTGATTGACCTGTTCGATAGATTGCGAAATCATACCTGGTGTACCAGCCACAATACTCGCAAAAATGAGCATTGAAATACCGTTACCAACGCCACGTTCTGTAATCTGCTCACCGAGCCACATCAAGAACATTGCGCCCGCTACTAATGAAGTAACGGCTGGAATATAAAAGGTCAAACCAGATGATAAAGTAAGATTTTGGCTGATCAAACCAGCACACATTCCTAATGACTGTACTAGTGCTAAAGCAAGCGTTCCCTGACGGGTGTACTTGTTTAGCTTACGTCGTCCTGCTTCACCCTCTTTTTTGAGAGCCTCAAGCGATGGCAATACTGCAGACATCATCTGTACAATAATCGATGCTGAGATATATGGCATAATGCCAAGTGCCATGATAGACATACGCTCTAGCGCACCACCTGAGAACATATTAAACATGCTCAAAATGGTGTTTTCGTTGCGCGAAAACAGATCAGCCAAGTTAACCGGGTTAATACCCGGCACTGGAATATGTGACCCTAAACGATAAACAATCAATGCGCCGATTAAGAATAATAAACGCGACCATAACTCATCATACTTACGTATAAATGCGAATGGATTAAGCGGTATACCAGTCGATGACATTGATTGTTTTGACACGTTACTACTCCTCGATGCTACCACCAGCAGCTTCGATCGCTTGCTTAGCACCTTTAGTCACTTTGATACCTTTAAAGGTATAAGCTTTGGTGACTTCGCCTGATAGCATAACACGGGCACGCTTCATGTCATGACGGACAAGATTAGCAGCTTTAAGTGTCTCAAGGCTAACCACATCGCCATCAATTTTATTCAGTTCAGAAAGACGTACTTCAGCAGTCTTCATAGCCAATTTACTGGTAAAACCAAATTTTGGTAGACGACGATATAAAGGCATTTGACCACCTTCAAATCCTGAGCGAACGCTAGAACCTGAACGAGACTTCTGACCTTTTACACCACGACCACCAGTCTTACCAAGACCTGAACCGATACCACGACCACGACGTTGGGCAGTTTTCTTTGCGCCAACACCTGGTGATAATTCATTTAATCTAAGACCCATTACGCTTCCTCCACTTTTACCATGTAGTTAACGCGATTAACCATACCACGTGTTGAAGGAGTATCTTCTACTACAACAGTGTGATTAATGCGGCGTAAACCCAATCCTTTCAAGCTCGCTTTGTGGCTCTTTAGGCGATGGGCACCCGATTTGAATTGAGTGACTTTCATTTTTTTCATCGTAACTCACCTAGTCTAAGTTAACCCAAGATTTCGTCTACAGATTTACCACGTTTAGCTGCCATCTTCTCTGGAGTTGACATATCACGTAAACCGTTAAACGTTGCACGAACAACGTTAGCAGTATTGGTAGAACCATAACATTTAGTCAAAACATCTTTGACACCAGCAACTTCTAATACAGCACGCATTGCGCCACCGGCGATTACGCCAGTACCTTCAGATGCAGGTTGCATATAGACTTTACTAGCACCATGACGTGCTTTGATCGGATGATACAAAGTTGCATCATTTAATTCAACAGTGATCATATTGCGTTTAGCAGCTTCTAGTGCTTTTTGGATAGCAGCTGGCACTTCACGTGCTTTACCACGACCAAAACCAACACGGCCATTACCATCACCCACTACGGTCAACGCAGTGAAAGAGAAAATACGACCACCTTTAACAACTTTTGCAACGCGATCAACGGTAACTAAGCGTTCTACTAGACCGTCAGTCTGTTCATTTTTATCATTTTTATCATTTCTAGCCATGATTAAAACTCCAATCCGTTTTCGCGAGCAGCTTCTGCTAAAGCTTTAACTCGACCATGATATTTAAAACCACTACGGTCAAAGGCAACTTTAGTAATGCCAGCTGCTTTTGCGCGTTCTGCGATCATTTGGCCTACAGACGTTGCTGAATCAGCATTACCAGTCGCGCCTGAACGCAAGCTGTTGTCTAAGGTGGATGCCTGAGCAATCACTTCACCACCATTTGGAGAGATAATCTGGGCATAAATATGTTTTGACGTGCGGTTAACCGTTAAGCGATGAACGCCTAAGAAACGGATATGTGCGCGTGTTTTCTTAGCTCGACGCAGACGAGCTGCTTTTTTATCAAACATTTCAACTCACCTTATTTTTTCTTAGCTTCTTTGCGAATCACATGCTCGTCACTATAACGAATACCTTTACCTTTATAAGGCTCAGGTGGGCGGAAACCACGGATATTAGCCGCTGCTTGACCAAGCTGCTGCTTATTGTTTGATTTCAAAACAATTTCAGTTTGCGTTGGGGTTTCAGCTGACACACCTTCAGGTAACGTGTACTCTACTGGATGAGAGTAACCAACATTTAGGGTTACCTTGTTACCAGCAACTTGAGCACGATAACCAACACCAATTAACTGAAGACGTCTTTCAAAGCCTTCGTTCACGCCTTTAACATAGTTGTTAATAAGAGCGCGCATGGTGCCAGTGTGCATCATAGCTTCTTTTGAATCGACTGTAGGTGAGAAAATGATAGCATCATCTTCCTGTTTCAGCTCGACCAATTCATGCAGGTGTAAAGACATAGTACCGTTCTTGCCTTTAACTTCGACCTGCCGATCGTTCAAAGTAACGCTTACGCCGTTAGGCAGCGTCACTGGGGCTTTAGCCACACGAGACATAGGAATATTCCTTAAAAAATTTAACTTCTTTATATTAGCGAAAAAACTAACAGGCTAAAAAGCGTGTTAGTTTAGCATAGTTGACTATGTTAGACACCTATCAATTTGAAATAATTTAATATTACTCAATCAATAGAAGCCTAACAATCATCAAGTAGACTTCATCGTCGTATAGCTTACGCTACAAATGCGACGATTTCACCACCGATACCAGCAGCGCGTGCAGCACGATCGCTCATGATACCTTGGCTAGTAGATACGATAGCAACACCCATACCTTGCTTAACAGTAGGGATTTCATCTTTACCGCGGAACTGGCGTAGACCAGGACGGCTATAACGTTGAATAGTTTCGATGACAGCACGGCCTTCGAAGTATTTCAATTCAATAGTAAGGGTCGCTTTGTTGTTTTCTTCTTCAGCAACAACAGCGCTAGCCACATAACCTTCGCTAACTAGCAAATCAGCAATTGATTTACGTAATTTAGAGCTCGGCATTGCTACCGATACTTTGTTAGCCATTTGTGCGTTACGGATACGGGTTAGCATATCCCCAACGGTATCTTGCATACTCATATAGTTACTCCTTACCAGCTTGCTTTACGAACACCAGGCACATCGCCTTGCATGACACGCTCACGCAGCATATTGCGTGATAAGCCAAACTTGCGGAAGTAACCGTGAGGACGACCGGTGATAGCACAACGATTACGCAGACGTACTGGTGATGAATTGCGTGGAAGAGCTTGTAGCTCTAACATTGCTTCCATACGAGCTTCGTCACTTGCAGTCATATCACTGATAGTTTCTTTTAGCTTGATACGCTTTTCAGCATACTTAGCAACCATTTTTTCGCGCTTTAATTCGCGGTTAATCATGCTCTTCTTTGCCATAACGTCTTTACCTTATTTAAATGGGAAGCCGAATGCTTTAAGCAACGCACGACCTTCTTCATCAGATTGAGCTGACGTGGTGATAGTCACATCCATACCACGGATACGATCAATCTTGTCAAAATCTACTTCTGGGAATACGATCTGTTCTTTGATACCCAATGAGTAGTTACCACGTCCGTCAAAGGCTTTAGGTGAAAAACCGCGGAAATCACGAATACGAGGAATTGCAATGGCAACGAGACGATCTAAAAATTCGTACATTTGCTCACCGCGTAGCGTTACTTTACAACCAATTGGCCATTCTTCACGAATCTTAAAGCCAGCGACTGATTTACGCGCTTTAGTGACAACAGGCTTTTGACCAGCAATAGCGGTCATATCAGCTACAGCACCTTCAAGCAATTTCTTGTCTTGAGACGCGCCGCCCACACCCATGTTAAGTGTGATTTTAGTGATTTTCGGCACTTGCATCACATTATCCAAACCAAGTTCTTCTTTGATTTGTTGCTTTAGTTCATCGTTATATAAAGATTTTAATCTTGCCATTACCATTACACCCTTAGTGTCTTACGCAGTCGCCACTACTTCACCGTTTGAACGATAGACGCGTTGTTTCTTGCCGTCTTCGCCAAACTGATAAGTAATACGGTCTGCTTTTTGGGTTTGCGCATTTAAGATTGCGACATTTGAAATATGCAGAAAAGCTTCTTGCTTAAGAATGCCACCTTCAACGCCAGTTGCCTGATTTGGCTTCTGATGTTTAGTAACAATATTAATGCCTTCAACTTTAATACGATCATTTTTTACAGCTTGTACAGTACCTTGCTTGCCTTTGTCTTTCCCAGCAATCACGATAACTGTATCGCCTTTACGTAATTTTGACATGGATTACCTCACAATACTTCTGGTGCTAGTGATACAATTTTCATAAACTGATCACCACGTAGTTCACGAGTTACCGGTCCAAAAATACGAGTTGCAATCGGCGCTTTGTTTTGGTTCAACAATACCGCAGCATTGTCATCAAAACGTAACACAGAACCATCAGGACGACGAACGCCTTTTTTGGTACGTACAACTACTGCATTCATCACGTCGCCTTTTTTAACACGACCGCGAGGAATGGCTTCTTTAACCGTTACTTTAATAATGTCGCCAACTGATGCATAACGACGATGAGAACCACCCAGTACTTTAATGCACTGAACTCGCCTTGCACCGCTATTGTCTGCAACTTCCAGCATTGACTCAACCTGAATCATAGCGTTACTCCACACGTATGAGCAATAAAAACCAGTTGCTGCCGCTAGCACAGAATGAGTAGACGGCATTTTAATATAAATAGCCGCAATTTACTCTTCATGTGAGTGATATACGCTCGGCGCAATCAGCATCCTTAAAAAGGCGGCTATTTTAACAGCTTCTGGCTTTTAATGCAATTTACTTAGATTTTTTCTACTTTTTCAACCACATCAACCAAAGTCCAAGACTTAGTTTTTGAGATTGGACGCGTTTCTTTGATACGGACAAGGTCACCTTGTTGGCAAACGTTGTTCTCATCATGTGCTTTGATTTTAGTAGAACGACGAAGCTGCTTGCCATACAAAGGATGACGAACCAGACGCTCAATCAAAACTGTGATGGACTTGTCCATCTTGTCGCTGACAACTCGCCCTGTCACTACGCTAGCATTGGTAGCTGTTTGATTGTTATCGCTCATGAGTCGCCTCGTTGTTTCTCGTTAATCAAAGTCTGAAGCTGGGCAATCGTACGACGATTGTCTCTAACTTCATGGGTATTACCCAACTGACCAGTTGCTTTAGCCATACGAATACGGAAAGCATCAAGTTGCTTTTCATCAAGTAACTGGGTCAGTTCTTCTAATGATTTATCACGTAATTCACTGATCTTCATTACATTATCGTCCGCTTAACAATGGTAGTTTTAAAGGGCAGTTTTGCTGCAGCAAGCGTTAAAGCATCGCGAGCAAGCTCTTCAGATACCCCTTCAATTTCATATAGCACTTTACCAGGCTTGATTTCGCATACCCAATATTCAACTGGACCTTTACCTTTACCCATACGTACTTCTAATGGTTTGTTGGTAATTGGCTTGTCTGGGAATACACGAATCCAAATCTTACCGCCACGCTTAATTTTACGAGTGATGGTACGACGTGCTGCTTCAATTTGACGAGCTGTCATACGACCACGCGTCAATGATTTTAGACCAATTTGTCCGAATGCAACGGTGCTTCCACGATGAGCTAGCCCAGTGTTACGACCTTTGTGCATTTTACGAAACTTGGTACGTTTTGGCTGTAACATAGTTTAACCTCTGTCTGAGTTTCGACGGTTTCCACGACCACGGCGTTTTGGCGCACGAGTCTGCTCTTCTTTGACGGGATTGTAAACACTGTTCATACCGTCAAGGATTTCGCCACGGAAAATCCAAACTTTAACACCGATGGTGCCGTAAGTTGTCTCTGCACGAATTGACGAGTAGTCAATATCAGCACGAAGTGTATGCAATGGCACACGGCCTTCACGATACCATTCGCTACGAGCAATCTCAGCACCGCCAAGACGACCAGACAGCTCAACTTTGATACCTTTAGCACCAGAACGCATGCTGTTCTGTACGGCGCGCTTCATCGCACGGCGGAACATAACACGACGCTCAAGCTGGCTACCGATACCGTCTGCTACCAAACGTGCATCAAGATCAGGTGACGTGATTTCTTCAATATTGACCTGAGCAGGTACGCCCATAATTTTGGTCAATTCTTTTTGAAGTCTTTCGATATCTTCGCCTTTCTTACCGATAACGATACCAGGGCGCGCAGTGGCGATGGTAATCTTAGCAGCGCCAGTAGGACGCTCGATCATGATGTTGCTGATCATTGCGTTATCTAGCTTCTTGCGTAGATATTCACGAACTTGAATATCGTTGATTAGGTATTCTGAGTATTGTTTAGGGTTAGCATACCAGTTTGCGTTATGCTTTTTTACAACACCAAGACGAATTCCGATTGGATGTACTTTTTGACCCATAACTTATTCTCCTACCTTTATAGTGATGTGACAAGTACGCTTGCTGATACGATCAGCGCGACCTTTGGCACGTGGTAGGATACGTTTTAGCGTAATGCCTTCATCAACATAGATAGTCGCGACTTTAAGATCGTCGATATCTAGGCCGTGATTATGTTCGGCATTGGCGATGGCTGAGTTAAGACATTTCTTAACAAACACAGCGCCCTTTTTATTGCTATACGTTAGGATATCCAAAGCACGCTCAATAGATTTGCCACGAACTTCATCAGCAACGAGTCTAACTTTTTGTGCCGATATGGCGGCACCGCGTAATTTTGCAGTTACTTCCATGGTAAGCACCTTATCTCTTAGCTTTTTTGTCAATGCCATGACCACGATACGTACGAGTCGGGGCAAATTCACCTAGTTTATGACCAACCATCTGCTCACTTACGATAACCGGTACATGAGTACGGCCGTTGTGGACAGACAAAGTTAAGCCAACCATTTGTGGTAGGATCATCGAGCGGCGCGACCAAGTCTTAATTGGCTTGCGTGAGTTGGTGTCTAATGCATTCTCAACTTTAGCAAATAAGTGCGCGTCTATGAATGGACCTTTTTTCAATGAACGAGGCATGAAATTCTTCCTTTATTTCTTCTTGGCGCGACGGCGGATGATCATGTTGTCAGTACGCTTATTATGACGCGTTTTAAGTCCTTTAGACTTCTGACCCCAAGGGCTAGTTGGATGGCGACCTTTGTTACGACCTTCACCACCACCATGTGGGTGATCAACCGGGTTCATAGCGACACCACGAACTGAAGGACGAACACCACGCCAACGTGAAGCACCAGCTTTACCAAGTGATTTCAAGTTGTTTTCAGTGTTAGAAACTTCACCAATAACAGCACGGCAATTTACGTGTACACGGCGTGTTTCACCAGAGCGTAGACGTATAATAGCGTAGATACCGTCACGGCCTAGTAACTGAACGCTAGCACCCGCAGAACGAGCCATCTGTGCACCTTTACCGATTTTAAGCTCGATATTGTGAATCACAGTACCCAATGGGATGTTTTTTAGCGGTAAGCAGTTACCTGGACGAATTGGAGAAGTCTCACCTGACATTACGGTATCACCAACTGCTTGTTTTTTAGCAGCAATGATGTAACGACGTTCGCCATCAGCATACTTAAGTAGTGCAATATGTGCAGTACGGTTAGGATCGTATTCAATACGCTCTACCGTTGCTGGGATATTGTCTTTAGTACGTTTGAAGTCGATAATGCGATAATGTTGCTTATGACCACCGCCAATGTGACGAGTAGTGATACGACCATTATTGTTACGACCACCTGACTTACTTTTTGATTCTAGAAGCGCTGCATAAGGACGACCTTTATAAAGGTGTGGATGCACAACTTTTTCAACAAAACGACGGCCTGGTGATGTTGGCTTTGCTCTTACGATAGGCATGAGTGTAATCCTTATTCGTTATTCGCTGTTTCACTAGTAGAAGTAGTAGTGTTCGCTACGTCTTCACCAGCATCAGCCATTTGTACATCTTGACCAGCTTTTAAGGTAACATAGGCTTTCTTGTAGTCATTACGACGGCCGATGCTTTTACCAAAACGCTTTGTCTTACCTTTAACATTCAAAGTGTTTACTTTAGTAACTTCAACACCTTCAAACATCAACTCAACTGCTTTCTTGACTTCAAGCTTAGTAGCATTAGAATCAATTTTAAATACCTGCACACCAAGTGAGTCGCCAAGCATTTGAGATTTTTCTGAGAATACAGGTCCTCTTAAGACCTGATAAAGTCTTGCGTTGTTCATGCTAGTGCTTCCTCAAATTGTTTCGCAGCTTCAACTGACATGATCACTTTATCAAATGCGATCAAGCTCACTGGATCCACTTCGCCTGTACCAAGTACGTTGACGTGTGGAATGTTGCGAGCAGCTAAGTATAAGTTCTCGTCAACTTCTTTAGTGACGATCAATGCACGAGGTGCACCAAGCTCATTTAGCTTTGCAATCAGTTCTTTAGTTTTCGGCCCAGAAACGCTCAACTCTTCTACCAAAATCAGACGCTCTTGACGAATCAATTCTGCTAGGATGCACTGCATCGCACCGCGATACATTTTACGGTTTACTTTCTGTGACCAATCTTGTGGTTTTGCAGCGAATGCACGACCACCTGAACGCCAGATTGGGCTACGAATAGAGCCCGCACGAGCGCGACCAGTACCTTTTTGGCGCCATGGCTTGATACCACCGCCAGAAACTTCGGCACGGGTTTTTTGTGCGCGTGTACCTTGGCGAGCACCAGCTAAATAAGCGGTGACGACTTGATGCACTAGTGCTTCGTTGAATTCACGACCAAAAGCCGTATCAGAAAGCTCAACCGCCGCACCTGTAACTGTTTTTAAATCCACGTTAATCCCCTTGCTTAGGCTTTGACTGACGGACGTACGATAACATCGCCACCGGTGGCACCTGGGATAGCACCCTTGATGACAAGTAACCCTTTTTCGGCATCAACCGAAATCACTTCTAGGCCTTGAACGGTAACACGCTTGTTACCCATCTGGCCCGCCATCTTTTTGCCTTTGAATACTTTACCTGGTGACTGGTTTTGACCAGTTGAACCATGCGCACGATGAGACACTGAGTTACCATGAGTAGCATCTTGCATACTAAAGTTGTGACGCTTTACTGGACCCTGAAAGCCTTTACCTTTGCTCTGTCCTGTCACATCAACCATCTGACCTTGTTCGAACAAATCAGCTAGAATCTCGCCACCAATCTCACGACCTTCAAGATCGCTTTCCTTGGCACGGAATTCCCAAACACCACGGCCAGCTTTAACACCAGCTTTAGCGAAGTGACCTTTCTGTGCTGCAGTTACGCGGCTGTCACGACGGGTACCTGTAGTGATTTGGATGGCTTGATAACCATCTACATCAGTACTTTTTACTTGAGTAATGCGGTTTGCATCGACCTCAACTACTGTTACAGGGATAGATGCGCCTGCTTCAGTGAAGACACGGGTCATGCCGCACTTTTTACCGACTAAACCGATCGCCATTTTAGACCTCTTTATATCTTATATTAATGGGTTGGGTGTGCATTAACCCAAAGCAATTTGAACGTCAACACCCGCCGCTAAATCTAATTTCATTAGCGCATCCACAGTTTTGTCAGTAGGTTGAACAATATCAACCATACGCTTATGAGTACGGATTTCGTACTGATCACGAGCGTCTTTGTTAACGTGTGGTGAGGTTAGAACGTTGAAGCGCTCAATGCGAGTCGGCAACGGTACAGGACCACAAACTTGCGCACCGGTGCGCTTTGCAGTATCAACAATCTCTTGTGCAGATTGATCAATCAGACGATGATCAAAAGACTTAAGACGGATACGGATTCTCTGGTTAGCCATGCCAGCAAGCTCCTAATATGTGCTTTCGTCATTCTTGCGTTGCAAGATCATGATCAAAAGCAGTTTGGTTAAATATTCACTTAAAGCGGCCTTCTGTTCTTAACCAGAATGAGTTCTTTATCCGAACTTATAGCGTGCCAAAAGCAAAATAGTTTAAAGCCCCGCCGACCCTCCTATAATGGATGTCAGCAAAGGCATAATGAAATAGTGCTAGAAACGATGCTCCAGCTGTAATAGCGCCAGCTTTTCTGTTCAGCTGCGCGTATATAATTCAGTGGTGTATATTATACACAGTATTTTGGTCATTGCAAGGGCAATATATTTGAGAGTTTCACATGCCAACTCTAAAAATTTCTCGCATATAAATTCATTTATTACTTAGACCTATTAACTGCGCTTAATAATAACTATTGATATCGCTAATCCAGAACAATATCGTACTGTTCTTGGGTATATAGGTTTTCTACATCAAAAGTAATCACTCTACCTAGTAGATACTCTAAATCGGCTACTGTGTCTGACTCTGTTGTGAGTAGTAAGTCAATAACTGCCGCATGAGCCACTACCGTGAACTTTTTGGGAGAGTTATATGTACGAGCACATCGCATGATCTCACGGAATATCTCAAAACAAACCGTTTCTGCGGTTTTTACGAACCCGCGACCCTGACAGGTAGAACAAGGCTCACAAAGCTGCTGACCTAATGACTCACGTGTACGCTTACGTGTCATCTCCACCAATCCAAGCTCACTGACTTGTGTAATCTTGGTTTTGGCATAGTCTTGAGTAAGCTGTGACTGTAGGCTCTCTAGTACATCATCTTTGTGCTGTTGCTCCAGCATGTCGATAAAATCTAGGATAATAATACCGCCCAGATTACGTAGACGCAGCTGACGCGCAATGGCATGTGTGGCTTCTAAATTGGTCTTATAGACGGTGTCCTCTAATGAACGACCACCCACAAAAGAGCCCGTATTGACATCAATAGTTGTCATTGCTTCTGTTTGGTCGATGATTAGATACCCACCAGACTTTAGATCAACACGGCGTTTTAAGGCATCACGCAAGTCATCCTCGACACGATGTACATCAAACAATGACAGCTCTGCCGTATAATGCACGATTCTGTCATATACAAATGGTACAAACTCTTTGGCAAAGTATCTTATTTGCTCATAAATCTGTGTGTTATCGATGATGACTTTTTCGGTATCAGCATGCACTAGGTCGCGGATAGAACGCAGCGGTAGAGACAACTCTTGATAAATAAGCTCTGAGCTCTGGTTATGGTTGATCTCTTGACGACGAGCGCAGATAGTACGCCATAGCTGTAGTAGATAATAGATGTCTTCTTCCAGCTTATCAACAGGCACACGCTCAGCGGCAGTGCGAGCAATGAGTCCACCTTTTAGATTGACTGTCTGCATCAAACTACTCAGCTCAGTTTTTAGACGCGTGCGTTCTTCGTCACCATCGATACGCTGTGATATACCAATATGATCGCTTGAGGGCAGGTAAACCAAATAACGTGATGGTAGCGATATGTTGGTCGTTAAACGCGCGCCTTTACTACCTAGCTGATCTTTGGTCACCTGCACCAAGATACGCTGGCTTTCGTGCAAACGGTGTTGAATCAAAGTCTTCGACGCAGGCACGACCTCAGTACTTTTTGCACTGACAACTGGCGGGGTTACCTCTAAGTTGTCTGCAGAGGTCTCTATAGCCGATCTACTATCACCCGTTTCTTTTTTGGTTTCTGCAGCCATTTTATTTTTATTTTCTGCGACTGGGCGTGGCTCTCGCTGCATGTCGTTGACATGCAAAAATGCAGTTCTTGACTGACCGATATCGACAAAAGCTGCCTGCATACCAGGAAGGACACGTACAACCGTACCCAAATAGATATTGCCGACCAAACCCAGTTTGTGATGTCGCTCAATATAAATCTCACCCAAGATGCCGTTGTCTAAAACCGCAACACGGGACTCCATTGGACTAATATTAATCAGCAGCTCTTCGGACATAGTTTTTTCTCTTATCTTTTAGCTTTCTTATTAGGCGTTCATCGCCTATTCGTTTGACAGTGTAACAAATGCTGCTTGCTCTTGCCCATTACCCTACCGTGTCATTATGTGCATATCCGACATGGGAGGTCGATTGCGTTCACCTTGTGCTATGTGTTCTCGCTACCCTATGACATATCTTTGATCAATGCCAACGTTTGTGCCAATGGCAGACCGACAACATTGGTATAGCTGCCGTTGATACGCTCAACCCAAGCCACACCTAAACCTTGAATGCCATAGCCGCCTGCTTTGTCAGCGGGCTCTCCGCTATCCCAGTAATCGCTCATCATCTGCGTGGTTAACGGTATAAAGGTCACCTCTGTACGTTCAGTGAATTGCTGCTGATCAACAACCTGGAAGTCTTTGATACGGTCTGGTGTATGGCCTTCTTTTTTTGATAGCAACTGTACTCGAGTTGCTTGCACAGCTGTCCACACTTCATGAACATTATCAGACATCTGCTGCCACATACGATAAGCATGCTCGCGATCGACTGGTTTGACCAATACTGTCTTACCATCTGATAGTACACCAATGGTGTCGGAGGTTAGAATAACAACTGACTCGGTAAAGCTATCCTCATTACTCTCATCTATACTTAGTGTTTGGTTTAATTGCTCTATAGCAGCCGCAGCTTTGGTAGCGACCATACGTTCGATATAGTCTTTTGGCAACTCATTAACTTGCTGGGTCTCATCGATGTCTACGCTTAGAACTCTAAAATCTAACTGCGCTCTGGCTAGTAACTCTCGACGACGCGGCGAACCAGACGCTAAAATGATATTCATCGCTTTTCTCTTTATGTATCAAAGTATAATGTATGGGTTTGCTGAATAGATTGGCAAATGCAAAAGCGACTGTGACAAAGCAACCATTGATAGCAACCATTAATAACAGCGCTGTCATTAACGTGCGAATTTGCGTAGCGCCAACAGTATAAGTGGCCAACTGATAATACTCATGATGAGTGACAGTGCAGATTTTGCGACAAAGATGTTTTGGACAAACAATTGCAGTATCCATAGATTCAACTGAAAAACGAACAATCCTAGGCTGGCGATCAACCACGCGCTAATTGTGTTTAACTGCCTAACATAAATACTGACAATCTTGATCACAAGGGCAACCACAACCGCTGCAAACGCTTGCTGCCCTAAATGCGTATCCATCAGTAAGTCTGCAATAAGCCCAATGGTAAATGCCGTAAAGATACCGACATAGCGCGGCTGAAATAGCAGCCAATAGATCAGTACCATAATCATAACCATAGGGCGCAAGGTTGCCATACTAGGACTTAATGGATAGACATTGAGTGAGGAGGCAACGATAAAGCTTAGGGCAATGACCACAATCAATAGCGCCGTTGAATTCTCAGAATCAGGATACGACATGAGTACTTACCTTAGCGATTGTGTGGTGGCGACTGTTATATTGTGGGATGAATACTAAAAGGGCAAATACTGTGAGTATAGTTTGATAACAGAGTTACCTAACGAGCAAGCTATTCGATAGCTTTACGCTAAACATGATACGATCAGTGTTTACTGACTCATAACAGTATTGTTTTTATTGGGCATCTTGTCTTGGAGTATTAACACATAGGCATTATCAATAAAGTTGGCAGCGGGTGTAATTTCGATACTTCTGAAATTATCGGCTTGCTCGTCTTTGATATGAGCAATACGGCCAACACGGTAGCCTGCTGGGATACGTCCACCCAATCCCGACGATACCAACTCATCACCAACGCGTACATCTGAGGTCTTAAAGACATAGTTAAGGCTTAACGCAGATGGGATACCCTGACCTGTCACGATAGCCCGCTGACCAGTACGCTTGACAGTGACTGCAACTGACTGCTGCTCATCAGTAATCAGTAGTAAGCGGCTGGTATTAGGATAGACATTGATAATCTGCCCCAAAATACCATCTTCATCAATGACTGTCTGTCCAACTTGCACGCCATCTTGCTCGCCCTTATTGAGCACAACAATCTGTCTGAGCAGGTTGGTATCGGTACCGATGACTTGAGCCAAGTTAAGATCAAACTGCTCGGGTTTGGTCGTCGACAAAATACCTTGCAAGCGCGCATTTTGTGCCAAGATATAATCTTGCTGCTGCAGCTTTGCATGTGCATGAATAAGTTGCGATTTTAATTGCATGTTTTCGCGGCGCAGTGCTTCTTTTGATTGTAGGCTACCACTCGCCCAATGCTTGGCATAACTGGGCAATAAAGAAAGCTCATAAATAGGCTGCATAGCGGCATGACTGGTATTACGCACTGGATTGAACCATTCCGAATTTTTGCTATCAAACCACATCAGTACTGAGGCCACTATCAATACGATAGCAGTCTTACGAAGTGATAATGCCTGGCGCGCAAAAATACTTGGGGTCATAAGTCGTCTAATTTAAGAATTCTAAAATGAGCAATAGCACGGGGTTAGAGCGTGAGTGTTTATCGATAATATTGGGTTCTAGCATGGTTCAATGCAATTAAAGGCAGCGCAACTGGCTACCTTTAATATTGTAAACTGCGATCTCACAGAATATTTAGCTGTCATAAAGCATGATAGACGCTATAACGACAACCTCACACTCATGAGTAAACGCTACTTAAACAAAAATCATGTTCAAGCTTTTGTTATTGATGAAATCAAGCGCAATACCACCACCGCGGCTAACACAGGTTAATGGATCTTCTGCTACAGTCACTGGCAATCCTGTCTCTTGTGAGATAAGCTTATCAAGATCGCGTAACAATGCGCCGCCACCCGTCAATACAATACCACGCTCAGCGATGTCTGATGATAACTCTGGCGGTGTCTGCTCAAGGGCTACTTTTACAGCACTGATAATACCGCTCAATGGGTCGGTTAATGCTTTTTGCACTTCTTCTGAATTGACGATAAAGGTCTTGGGTACGCCCTCTGCCATACTACGACCACGCACTTCTACCTCTAGCTTGCTGTCTTCATTCAATGCAGAGCCGACTTCTTTTTTGATACGCTCAGCGGTCGTCTCACCGATCACACAACCGTGCGTACGACGTACGTGTGTGATGATTGCTTCGTCAAACATATCGCCACCGATGCGAATAGACTCAGCATAGACACAACCAGACAGCGCGATAACGGCAATCTCAGTCGTACCACCACCAATATCAACGACCATAGAACCACTGGCTTCGTGGACAGGCATGCCAGCACCGATAGCCGCAGCCATAGGCTCTTCTAGTAGTAACACCTTGCTTGCGCCCGCTGATGATACCGCTTCGCGAATCGCCTTACGCTCAACCAACGTAGACTTACAGGGTACACAAACCACCACGTTAGGCTGCGCCATAAAACGCTTGGCTTTTACTTTAGCAATGAAGTGCTTTAGCATTTTTTGCGTCACTTCAAAATCAGCAATCACGCCGTCCTTCAACGGGCGAATCGCTGTGATGTTCGCAGGCGTACGGCCTAACATCTGCTTGGCATCAATACCAACAGCAGCGACGGTCGGGTTTTGAGTACGATTGCTTCGTAACGCGACCACCGTGGGCTCGTCAAGCACGACGCCTTTATTAGGAATAAAAATTAGGGTGTTCGCAGTACCGAGGTCGATAGCGATATTATTTGATAAAAATCCAAACAGGTTCATGACTAATATATCCAGCGTCTTACGAATGAGGCGAATGAGATTGACTGAGGGGTTACTCGTCAGTGTTGAGCAGGTCATCGTTAGACAGTAACGGCAGCGAAATTAAGTCATCGCAACCCGTCAAACCTAAGCAATAATGATGAAATGAAAAACTGAGCTAAATTATACCGATTTAGCTCGAAAAAAACATAGCTATTTGCATCAGTAAGCAAGGATTTTTGTCTTAGACGCCAAAAGTTGTTACAAAGTTTGAAATAGTAGTGACTATCATTCCATTCAATGAAACATCATTTATTCTGATAACTAACAAGGCTCTACAGGCAGATGATTGTTTTACTTAACAGCAGATGCATACTGTAACGTATTTTAGAACCTAATTGGGGAGCAATTGAGAATCAATCGCCAATTATACGCGTAGTTTTGCAAATGTTTGTGTCGCTCTGTTTATACACCCTTATATCATCAGTCCATCTTGGTTGATATTGTGCATCAATCAAGCCTCATACTCTGTAAACTTGAGTCAGATGCTTTATAATAAGCCAACTTTATAGCCAATTACATTTGAGCGCTTATATATTCGCCCTACCCCTACTCTAACAAAAACTGTCCTTAACTGGAGAAACTATGTCTCAGCAATCAGCAACGTCTGACAACACTGTCAGCCGTGAAGAAATCCTAGAAGTGGCCAACCTTGCCCGCTTGGGTGTCAATGAAAGCACGGCCGATAGCTATGCCGACGATATCAGTAAAGTATTAAAACTTATGAACACGTTATCTAACGTAGATACCACAGACATCAAGCCATTAGCCAATATCCACGAAGCTTGCCAAGAGCTACGTGTCGATGTGGCCAAGCACGATATCGAACGCGAGCGCAATCAATCGGTAGCGCCTGCCGTTGAAGACGGCTTGTATCTGGTACCACAGGTGATCGAATAGTCATATCACATGACAGTGATTAGCGCGCCTAATCACGTATTTGCCATTATCTCATCTTATCTTATGCTATTAACATTTTGACGGACGACACCTTATGTCTGAACTTCATCTATTAAGTACCGATCAGCTCATTATGGGCTTGCAAGACAAACAATTTAGTAGCGCGGAATTAACCGAGCACTATATCAAGCGCATCGACGCGCTAGACAGCAAGATCAATAGCTTTATCACGCATACTTCTGAGACTGCACGTGCACAAGCAAAAGCGGCAGACGAGATGCGTGCACAAGGCGATAAGCGTCCGCTACTTGGCGTGCCGATGGCGCACAAAGACATCTTTTGTACCCAAGGCGTACTGACGACTTGTGGCTCAAAGATGCTGCATAACTTTGTCTCACCATATAACGCGACCATCGTCTCTAACATCGACAACGCTGGCATGATTAGCTTGGGCAAGCTCAACATGGATGAGTTTGCAATGGGCTCAGACAACAGCAGCTCGTACTACGGTACGGTACAGAATCCTTGGAACCTAGAGCGCGTCCCTGGTGGTTCATCAGGTGGTAGTGCTGCCGCGGTTGCCGCTGGTTTTGTGCCAGTTGCTACCGGTAGTGATACAGGTGGCTCTATTCGTCAGCCTGCTTCATTCTGCGGACTAACTGGTATCAAGCCTACTTATGGCCGTGTGTCACGCTTTGGTATGATTGCCTATGCCTCAAGTCTAGACCAAGCCGGTAGCATGGGACGTAGCGCAAAAGACTGTGCCTACCTGCTACAGCCAATGATTGGTCATGATCCGCGTGATGCCACCTCTATCAAACATGAGATGCCTGACTACGTACAAGATATCAATGATGCTCAGGCTGCTGCTGGTGATAAGCCATTTGAAGGTCTTCGTATCGGTGTTGCCAAAGAATACTTTGGCGCAGGGCTGGATAGCGAAGTTGAGCAAGCTGCCCGGGCTGCATTAACAAAATACGAAGAGCTGGGGGCGACGATTGTAGAAGTAAACATCACTGATCCTGAGATCACGCTTGCCACTTACTATATGTTAGCGCCTGCTGAAGCATCATCGAACCTATCACGCTTTGATGGCGTACGTTTTGGCTATCGCTGTGAGAACCCAACGGATCTGATCGATCTATATACACGCTCACGCTCTGAAGGCTTTGGCCCTGAAGTACAGCGCCGTATCTTGACCGGCACTTATGCGCTATCGGCTGGCTACTTCGATGCTTACTATACAAAAGCACAGAAGATTCGCCGCCTAATCGTCAAAGACTTCGATGAAGCATTTGCTAGTTGTGATGTGATTGCTAGTCCAACGGCACCGACAGCAGCCTATAAGCTGAGTGAAGATCTTGACCCTGCAACCATGTATTTAGGCGACGTCTATACCATCGCGGTCAACCTAGCAGGTCTGCCTGCACTTAGCCAACCCGTTGGTTTGACTAAGGAAGGTCTACCTATTGGCCTGCAGTTAATCGGTAAGCACTGGCAAGAGAGTCAACTGCTTACGACTGCGCATCTATTCCAGCAGCATACAGACCATCACTTACAACACTCAGCCATCGCAAAGGAGACGGTATAATGAACACAGCAACTACTGATAACAATGCCGCCCGTGAACACGCCGTGCGTAAAGAGCTATTTGTTGATGGTTATGAAGTGGTCATCGGTATCGAGATTCACTGCCAGCTAAACACAGAAAGTAAAATATTCTCAAGTGCGCCGACTGACTTCGGTCATGAGCCAAACAGCCAAGCGAGTATCGTTGACTTAGGTCTACCTGGCGTATTGCCCGTATTAAATGCTGGTGTGGTCGATCGCGCGTTAAAATTCGGTATTGGTGTCAATGCTGAGCTGGGTCTGTTTAATACGTTTGACCGTAAGAACTACTTTTACCCTGACTTGCCTAAAGGCTATCAAATCACTCAGATGGCCAATCCTATTGTCGGCGTTGGCTATATCGATGTCGTGGTCAATGAAGGGGATAAGAACGAATACCCTAAACGTATGGGTATCACCCGCGCGCATCTAGAAGAAGATGCAGGTAAATCAGTGCATGACGCAGTCGACGGTATGACCGGTGTGGATTTGAACCGTGCTGGTACACCACTGATCGAAATCGTCTCTGAGCCAGACATGCGCTCAGCTCACGAAGCACTTGCCTACATCAAAGCCATTCATCAGCTAGTCACGTGGCTTGGTATCTCAGACGCTGTAATGGCTGAAGGCTCGTTCCGCTGTGACTGTAACGTCTCTGTGCGCAAGCCAGGCGCTGATCTCGGTACACGTACTGAGCTGAAGAACCTAAACTCATTCCGCTTTATCGAGCGTGCTATCAACCGTGAGATTGAGCGTCAAATCGATATTATTGAAGATGGTGGTAAAGTCGTTCAAGCGACGATGCTATATGATCCAGAGCGCGACGAAACGCGTACCATGCGTACCAAAGAAGACGCTAACGACTATCGCTACTTCCCTGATCCTGACCTGCTACCTGTCCGTATCGAGCAGCATACGGTTGATGCCATCAAAGCAGCGATGCCAGAGCTACCAGTTGCTCGTCGTGCACGTTTCGAAGAAGCGCTTGGTCTGTCAGAGTATGACGCACGTATCCTGACTGGTAGTCGTCAACTTGCCGATTACTTCGAAGATGTGGTGGCTGAAATCGGTCAGTCAGATGCCAAGATGGCTGGTAACTGGGTCATGGGCGACTTGCTTGGCGCACTGAACAAAGATGACAAAGACATCGTCGATTCCCCTATCAGCGCCAAGCAGTTGGCTGGTATGCTAAAACGTATCAAAGATGACACGCTATCTGGCAAACTGGCTAAGAAAGTCTTTAGTGCTCTATATGAGCGCGAAGGTGGCAATGATGATGACGCAGCAGATGAAATCATCAAAGAAAAAGGTCTCAAGCAAGAAACTGATACTGGCGCTATCAAAGCGATGGTCGAAGACGTCATTGCAAAAAATGAAGCCATGGTAGAAGAATATCGCGGCGGTAAAGAAAAAGCCTTTAACGGTCTGGTCGGTCAAGTCATGAAAGCCAGCCGCGGTAGCGCCAACCCGCAGCAAGTGAACCAAATCCTAAAAGAGCTATTGGGCTAAAGTCACCTGCGCAATAGAAATACTGACTGTGATGCGTAGAATAATGTGGTAGATTTTGGCTAGTATAAATAGCCCTTGCAATATACATAATTTTGCGTAAAATAGTCAGTCATTCGGGGCGTAGCGCAGTCTGGTAGCGCACTACACTGGGGGTGTAGTGGTCGCAGGTTCAAATCCTGCCGTTCCGACCAAACATAGTAGTAAAGAGAAAAGCCAATCATTGTTTTCAATGGTTGGCTTTTTTTGTGCTAAATTTGGCTAGTGATTGTATGATGATTAATAACGCAAAAAATAATAAAAGTACTGCAAGGCACAATGAGTATCCGAAAGCCAGCCGTTCACACACCTTTAGGCTGATAGTGTCTTGTACTTAATCTGATTTAGGGGTGTGTGGAGATATAATATATGCAAGGTGTTTATAAAGATGCTAGATATTATTCACAATTTAATAATTGCGATAATATTAAAAACAATTTTGACTATTTAACCGTACCAGAAGCAGCTATTTTATGGTGTGGTATTCCTAGAAGCGATTTAGCTATTGAGTTAGCTCAATGTAAGCCTAAAGGAGATGGGAATGCTTTATCAAGAAATACTATGAAGCATCCATATGTTCAGTGTGTTGAACCTAGATGCGTATTACTGCATCAAGCTTTTGATGATGGTAAATTGAAAATGGGCAGGGATGGTGACAAAGGAGATTATATAAATGGTGAAAAAGAAAGAGAAGTAGCTAATTATATGAGTGGTGGCATAGGTCATATAAGCCCTGATCGACGTACTATAAAAATTAATGATTTAAAAGAATTTATTGCAGAATACCATGCTGATGATATGCCTAAAACGTTATTTTCTGATATTGATATTCATAAGCTAAAGCCAATTACACATGACGACTATTCAGCTTTATTAGCTAAAAATGAAGCTTTAGAAGCACGCTTAGAAAAAGCCACAGAAGTTTATTACAGCCAGCGTAATGAAATAGACTCATTAAATAAGACCCTACAATCTCAATCAGCTATTACTCAAGATGATATAACGCAAGCAAGCGTTTATCAGCTAATCAATACTATGAAAGGACTATTATTGAACAGTGAAATAACTGAAAGCTTATTTGTGAATAAAGACAATGCAAATGCTGGCAAGCAACCAACACAAAGCATGCTTGTTAATCACATAGCTGATATGAACATCAAAACTTTGAGCGAAAGAACTATTAATGGAATATTTGCTAAGGCAAACAAAATCTGAAAGGTTTTGTAATTTGCAATTTTGATCTTGCAGCTTGCAATGACCCTAGAACCTACACCCACTAACATAGACCATGTAAGCTGTAAAATACCTTTACGGCTCAATACACAACATGGAGCTATAAGCATGGGCCAGCAAAACCAATCACCGCATAACGCACCTAGTCACTTATCAAAATGGCTACTACCAATACTTAAAGCAATAGTTAGCATCCTTCTACCTTACTTGCTATCACCGCCTGATATCAGCATTCATATCCATCACATTAATATCATATTTTAGCGCCAAGAGACTGAGCACTACCCTAGCAGATACTTGTCATCTATAGACTTTTATAGAGCGAGCCGTTAGGGTAAATGCTACCCCTTACACTGGTTTATCTTATGTCCGATCCTGTCAATCAGCCCACATCTACCCGCCTCATAGATAACGCACCTTGGGAGCGTTACCGCCGACCTTATGTGCGCGATTTGGCTTATGTACTGGCGTGTCCCAATGTTTTGACACAGTGGCTAGATTTTGCGCCGCATGAGAGCACACATGCTGTTTCAGTACATAGCGCACAATTTTGGCAGACGCAGTTTGAGGCGTATGAGCAGCGACTCACAGAGTTAGACACCACTGTCGCCTATCAAGAGTTGACCCGCTATTTACTCAAGCGTCCTAGTCCCAATCGCTTGGGGTTTCATTTTGAAGGGTTACTGTCATTTTGGTTAGAGGATGGCTATGCGCGTAACCTACATCCGTATGAGACACTGGCGAATAATGTGCAGCTGTATAATGGTAAGCAGACGGTCGGTGAGCTTGATTTGATTTTATACAATCATGCAGAGAATCTGGTCGAACATTGGGAACTGGCGATTAAATTCTTTATGGGCTCAGCACCGTTTGAACCTGAGAACTGGGTGGGGATCAACTCCAACGATAATCTACAGCGTAAGATGACGCACATGCAGACTAAGCAGTTTCGAGCGGTGTGGGTAGATACCGAAGATCAAGGGCAAGTCAAAATAGATAAGCGCTATGGTGTGATAAAAGGACGATTCTTTTTACCGATTAATACCACTGACCTTGGCGATTATGAGTGGCCTTTGTGGCTTACACCTAGCTTTCCAATACATGAATGGTGTGACAAGAGAGACAAGGCAGGTCTTGCTACGATTGACACCACTGCATTGCGAGCTGCGCATTACATTGAGTGGTTTACTCAGCGCAGCTTTTACAATGACCGTAAGCAGCAGCTAGGTTGGTCAGATAGCGAGTTACCTAAGACAGGTTTGTACTTTGAGGGTGATAGACCCATCGTCATTTACTCAAGACGGCTGAACTCAGACACAGAATTAGAATAAAACCCAGATTAAATTGATAAACCAACTTAGTTAGCTTAGATAGATTAGAGGCTATAGCTCAAACAGCACTGTAATAAGGAACATGATTTGGACGGCATGGCTTAAATAACAATGTTGTTTCAAGCGTCAGATCTATCTAATGAACGGCTTAATAACTCTCGATGACTTGCATCAGCTCATATCTCAGCATATCGGCACTCGGCATACGCTCAGCGTGAAAACGGACAATAGCGATACCTGCGCTCGCAAGGGCTTTGTCTTTTTTGTCATCGGCTTTTTGCCGCGCTTTACTATTGTGAGTCCAGTCATCCAGCTCAATAGCAAGCAGCGTGGTCTGAGCATCGACGTCTACAATCACATAATCAACACTCTGACGACAGATACGATTGAACCAAAAGCTGCGCTCAGATGTCTCATCACTATTGGCTTCAATGATTCGTGACAGCTGAACTTGTACGAATATATGATACTCAGGCAGTGCATTTCTTAATTTATTAAAAAATATGACCTCGGTATCTGTCATGATCGGCATCGGTGCAAATGGCCAGATGGCCAGCTCATCACCGCGCACAGGCTTTGGGTCAGGCTCAGCAACTGGGCGTCGTCTGGCTGACAGTTTCGGTAATGTAATCAGCCCTAAAAACCCAACGGCCAATATTAAAAATATAACACCAAATGACATGGTTTTACCTTATACAATATGAATATGATCTGTCAGTCATTTGCATCAAAAGGCATCGATGACTGACAGATCACAACGCGGCAACCTATATAGGCTGACAAGTTATACAAAGACAAATAATAAAATGGTGCTCATCGTACCCAAGCTTACCTCAATCGGCAAACAATAAAACAAAAAACACGACAGTAGATGTCGTGTTTTAATAAATCAGTAGATATTAGACCAGCACATATTAGATTAGCATCGTGGAGCGTATTTCATTTATTCAAACAGCTCTATTACCAAACCTTTTAGTCTGTGGCTTAACGCCAATATAGTACCCAAGCACTCGTCGTGTTGACATTCGGATCGCTATTGATCTTGTCTTTTAGTGCCAATGCTGCAACTTTGCCGCGCTCAGGACCGACGACAACACGTACGCCGCGACTGGTAGGGCTGGTCTTTACTTGATAGCCTGCGGATTGGAATGTTTTCGCTAATTGGTCTGCTTTAGCTTGGTTATCCGCTAATGCCACTTGTACCCCAAAGCTACCTTTGGCATCGGTCTCTTTCACTTCTTTACGCGCTTCGCTAAGTTTTTGCTGGGCGTCACGTTTGGCGTCGGCAGATTTCTTCGCAAGCGCTTCTTCTTGTTCGCGCTTCTTCTCACGCGCCTGCTCAGCTGCTACCGCTTCACGCTCTAGACGTTGTACTTGGCTACGAGATGGTATAGTGATTTCTTGACCCAGCTGCAGTGAGGTCGATGGTGAGATATTATTTGCTTGAGCCAATACTTCGACAGGCATATTGTACTGCCTTGCCAGTTTAATCAGTCCATCACCTTTTTTTACTTGATAATCAGAGGGCGATTTTGGTGGTTCGTTTTTAGCCGCTTCGGCTGCTTCCCGCTTTTTTTCAGCGGCTGCTTGCACCTCAGCTTGTTTTTTAGCTTCAGCCTGTCTCTTTGCTTCTGCTTCTTTTTTACTATCTGCCAGTTTTTTGGCTGCGGCTTGCTCTTGAGCCTCTTGCTGCTTTTTCGCCTGTGCTTCTTTTACTGCATCGTCCGCGGCTTTGATCAGTTTATCAGCGTCCTGTACTTCTTTGCTTGTCGCATTACTTTGCGTGTTGGTTGCATCTGCTGATTCATCGGTCTGCTCACTTGTCGCAGCAATGTTCTGCACATACTGCTGACTCTCAGCACGGGCTTTGGCTAGTGCTTCTGCTTCAGCAACTTCTTGCTCAGTCAAAAACTCTTTTGCACGCTTTTCTTGCTCTGCGACACGTGCAGCCCGTTCTTTTTGCTTTTGCGCAAGAATACGTTTTTCTGTCTCAATATCCGTTGTTAGCGGCTGCGGCGCCTCCTCTTCAACACTTGGCTTTTCTATCATCGCGGTTGCAGGCTGTGGCTGATTGCTCTCACCGATCTGCTGCACCATGGCGTATAGCATCACGCTACCGCCTAGAATCATCCCAATGCCCAATAAGGCTTGTCTCGAAAAGTTCATCCGTTTACGTCTCTTAGTTGGTGATAAGGTTGATTGAGCGGTGCTCTGACTGTCCTGTAGCAATAGTATCACTGATACAAGACAGTATCGCTTGCCGCCAGTTAATGCCATTAGTGTTCAAGAGCTATGCCGACTATAGCCTACCAGTCTTGCAAATCATTTTGATTATAAAGCATATTTTTTGTGCTGTCTGCTATCAGGCTACGACTAAGATTAACATTAAACTGGCGTGATTTTAACTTAAATTATCATACGGTAAGTGCACTCAATGCCTCGCCAATGGTATGAAACGAGCCACATACTACAATGAGGTCTTGCGGTTGGCTAGCCTCTATCACTGCATGAGTCGCTGCGTGCAAACCATCGCACTCATGAATGGTGCCGCTATCAATATACTTAACCAACACACCCTCTAGCTGCTCAGTGCTCGCAGCACGTGGATAGTCAATCTCAGCCAGATACCAATCACTAATCGGTAGACCTACTTGAGTCAGACGCTGCACCACCATATCAATGTCTTTATCACCCAGCATAGAGAACAGCATGTTTATCTTTGGCATACCTTTATCAGTTTGGCTGCTGTGTTTTGCCACATGCTGCTGCCAAAACGGTAGCAACTGCGCGATTAAGAACTCAACGCCTTGCTCATTGTGCGCCACATCAAACAACCAATGGCGGTCATGACTTTCACGATAGTCAAAGCGCCCAGCCAGTTTAACCGTATGTAGTGCGTGCTCAATAGCGTTGGTATCAACCTCTAGCGGGCTTGCAAGCACTGCCGATAGGGCATTGGCCGTATTGGTCAAAGATAGTGCAGGACGAGGTAATTGCAAGGTGACAGCGGCATTGCTGTATTGCCACATATCGACACTGATGTCTCGATAACTAAAATCTTGTCCAATCTGATAACAAGTCGCCTGTTTCTCATCGATAGCATGCTGCACGCTAGACGGCATTTCTGTAGCCCCATAAATCAGAGGGATGCCTTGTCGTAAGATACCTGCTTTTTCGCGTCCAATGTCTTCGACGTTGTCACCTAGCCAGTCGACATGATCGATACCAATATTGGTAATCACCGCCATATCAGGATCGATGATATTGACGACATCGAGTCTGCCGCCGAGCCCTACCTCTAACACCCAAACATCACAGTCAGCCTCAGCAAATATCAGCAGTGCTGCAAGCGTTGTCATCTCAAAGAACGACAAGGTCAAGCCGCACGCTAAGCGAGCTGACTCAACCTTGCTAAATACGTGGATCAATGTCTCGTCGCTGACCATTTCGCCATTGATACGCACGCGCTCGTTGAAGACGCTTAGATGTGGTGACTGGTATAGCGCTGTCTTATAACCTGCGGCTTTACACATTTCAGCGATGACAGCGGTCGTAGAGCCTTTGCCGTTGGTGCCTGCGACAGTGAAGACATAAGCATCATCTTTGGCTGACTGTACTACGCCTAGCGCTTCGGCGACAGGCAATACGCGTGACAGTCCCATATCTATCGCAGACACATGTATTTGCTGCATATAGTTTAGCCATTCGGTCAAGCTGGCCAAACCGACTTTTTCATTGAGGCTACTAAGATCAGACGCTGAAAAATCAGACATGAATAAAACCTATATAAAATTTGATAAGAGATAAACTATATGTGTTGGCTAAAACCAAAAATAGCATTTACCGTGCAATGACGATAAATGCTATTAGGGGTCTTGCATATGCTGTAGATAGTAGCACGCAGCTATACTGTTATGCACTCAATAAATGGCTCAGACTACTAAGCCATTCATGCTACTGAGCATCTACATTGGGTACGTGGCATAGTTTTGCGAGCAAGCGATAGATCGTATCAATCAATTGGTGACGATGTACCACTTCATCTACCACGCCATGCTCTAACAAGAACTCAGCACGCTGGAATGGCTCTTCTAATGTCTCGCGTACGGTCTGCTCAATCACACGCTTACCAGCAAAGCCGATCATCGCTTTTGGTTCTGCCAAGTGGATATCACCCAGCATCGCAAGCGACGCCGTTACGCCACCGTAGACAGGATTGGTCAATACCACAATATACGGAATACCAGCAATTTTTAGACGTTCAATCGCGGCAGCTGTACGTGCCATTTGCATCAATGACAATAGACCCTCTTGCATACGCGCACCGCCCGAGGCTGCAAAACAAACCAAAGGTATCTTTTGCTCTAGCGCCTTTTCGGCAGCTTGGACAAACCGATCACCGACGACCGATCCCATCGAGCCACCCATAAAGCGAAAGTCAAAGGCACAAGCGACGATATCAAGATTACGCAGTTTGCCATACATAGCAACCAGCGCTTCAGACTCACCTGTTTTTTCTTGTGCTTCACTCATACGTGCAGGATACGGCTTACTGTCCACAAAGCTCAACGGGTCTTTTGCCGTGAACTCTTGACCAGTCTCACCATCTACTTGGTCAAGTAACCAGTTTAAGCGCTCACGAGCACTCATTGGTAGATGATGATCACAATGCGGGCACACATAACAGTTAAAAATTAGTGCTGTATTAGTAATCATCGAGTGACAGTTACTGCACTTAGTTGACGGCTCAGTCTCTACCGCCGTCAGTGGTGCAGTCAGTTGCTGCTTGATACCTGGGATAGGACGATTGAACCATGACTGCTTGCCTGTGTTATTTGGCTCAGCGTTAGCAGTATTGTTTTCAGATTTTGTTATTGTATCAGTCATATTATTTGCCATCATAAAAGGCTTATTGACAAGTTTGCTCATTGGCTTGTCATTGAGAGTGTAATGGTCGTCTAAACAAAGCGTCAAACCCAGTCACAACATGAGCAGTTATGCGACATATCAGATGTTAAGCTAATATGTCGGTACTCTGGCGGTATGCTTTTTGATAGACGATGCAATTATGAGGATAATCACTCACAATAAACTACTATCAGACGCCATATAATAATCATGTTAGTTTACACTCGTAAACTAAATTTAGCAAAGTCATTATTTAGCAAAGTCATTTAGCATTGTCTTCACGTAAAGCACTTGAGTAAAGTCTGTAAAAAAACAGTGGCTGCGATTTGACTTTGCCGTTTCAAATAACTATTTCTTCAAATAACAGCAATACTAAAACAATAGCTACTAAGCACTTAAACTGTCTAGCGCACTACGTAGCTCATCCATTTTTTCCATGATTTTCTGCTGGGCATTGGCAACTGCCGCGGTGTCGTTAGCATCAATATCGGCAAAGTTCTGTACCAATGCACTACCGACGATAACACCATCTGCATGAGTACCGATTGCTTTTGCAGAGGCACCATCACGGATACCGAAACCGACGCATACTGGTAAGTCTGTTTCTGCTTTGATTGCTTGTACTTGAGTTGCAACATCATCTGTATCTAGGGTGGCTGAACCCGTCACGCCTTTTAGCGACACATAATAAATATAGCCACCACAATGAGTCAATACCTGTTCACGGCGCTCAGGCAAAGTCGTTGGCGATAGTAAGAAAATCTCATTCATCGCATGGTCAGTTAGATGCTGAGTAAAGCTGCCCGCCTCGGCTGGTGGCAAATCTACCATTAATAAACCATCAACGCCTGACTGCTCGCATAGCGCCACAAAGTTGTCATAGCCGATGATCTCCACAGGGTTGAGATAACCCATTAGGATAATCGGCGTTTGCGTATCGGTTTGACGGAACTCTGCTACCATCTTGAGCGCATCACGGGTACTGGTACCGGCGGCTAATGCACGCTCGCCAGCCAGCGCAACGGTTGGACCATCTGCCATTGGGTCAGAGAACGGTAAGCCAACTTCGATCATGTCTGCACCGTGCTTGACCAAGTCATGTAACAGACCGACAGTGGTTGCAGGATTAGGATCGCCTGCCATTACATAAGGAATCAAGGCTTTTTTATTTTGTGATTTTAAGGTTTCAAAGGTACTTTCAATTCTGGTCATAGTGGTCTCTTAATTATTAAATTCATATTGAAATAGTTTTCTAATATTTTTATCGCTTTCAGAAGTACAAACAAGTGTGAGCAGAACATTAATATTTGAATACTTAAATATAATTTTTGGCTTAAGCTTCTGATTAATAAAATCCCCCAGATGGGAAGTTATAATCTCTATATCTAAATGCTGACGTTCAAAGGTAGGAACTATCAGAACAAAATTAATCCTATTGCAAACGTCAAGCTGGCTAGACATAATTTGCAACTTTTTAAGGATCGAATTTTCCAATAATTTATAGCCAGTTTCGCTCAAGTACTCTAGGCTTACTAATTCTTCTCTTTCCCAATCGTCTACAGTTAAAAAGTCATAGAAATACTCTTGATTACTTTCTTCAACATGAAAGTAATTTTCTTCTAACCATCTGACGACCTGCTTACGTATATGAAAACCTTCTACCTTTTTTTGGATGTTGCTATTAATAGATGATTTTACAAAAATACTTTGAATATCCTTGATGGTTTCATCTTGAATATCAGTTTCGAGGTATTCTTTAGAATAGTCTAAGAAACTTCTAGTATGATAGATATAGAAATTTTCAACACCTGCTTCTTTGAATATTTCGGATACCAACTCCGGTCTAGCACCTATAGTCTTTTTGCCATGTGAATTTATGATTCGCATCCAATCTTCTTTCGTATCATCAGTAACAAAGATAATGTTTTTCTTTTGATTTTCACGAGCAAACTCAATTATCTGTTTCCAAACGATAAGATCACCATAACCTTTCTTATAGTTGAGTCCTTCAAAAGCATAATACTCTTCATCACTTTTTTTCTTTTGAGCTTCCAAAATATCTTCAAAGCTTGGTGGAATCTTATTCTTTGCTCTAAATTCTCCATCCTTATATATACTTTCCAAGACCTTTTGGTCTTTAGGAGGAGAACCTAAACTTCCCTTACTGACATTAAATAATTTCGTTAATTCAGTTAGAACCACATCTTCATCGATGTCATTAGTCAGTTTTTTAGCCTTAATCTCATCTAGCTCGTTAATAACACTGTCAGACAACTCTCTGAACCTTTCAATGAAGGTTGAGGTTTTAATCTCACTATGTCTCTTATCTAAATCTAGATCTTTGCATTTTTTTTCAATACTACTTATAGAATCTCTAATAGAATTTTTAATAGTTGATAAACTTGAGTTCTGCTCACCTAGCACGGTCAGTCTATTTCTATGGAACTCTAGACCTACTTGGTAAGGTATCCAAACTCTATTTTCTATCTGTTGAATAATATTAAGAACTTCATCTCTTGACTCTATCTTATAGCGGTATAGGTTGAGAAGTACGTTTGTATCAAATACAAACGTACCTTCTTCCCATAGTTCCTTAAACTGCTCAGGCGTTGGTTGATAATAGCCTTTAAATAAACTTTCCATAACTACTACAGCTCAATTCCTTCCGCCTTCATCACTGAATGCAAATCTTTGTCACCGCGACCTGACATATTAACGACGATCGTCTGATCAGGGGTCATGGTTTTAGCCAGTTTCAATGCATAAGCGACGGCATGAGCAGTCTCAAGCGCAGGTATGATACCTTCTTTACGCGTGGCTTCATGGAAGCCTTCTAGCGCTTCTTTGTCAGTACAGCCGACATACTCAACACGCTTCATGTCTTTTAGGAAGCTGTGCTCAGGGCCAACGCCAGGATAATCAAGACCTGCTGAGATGGAATGTGTCTCCTGAATCTGACCATCATCATCTGCCATTAGGTAGGTGCGGTTGCCATGTAATACACCGATACGACCCGCTGCCAATGGCGCAGAATGGCGACCTGATTCGATACCATCGCCCGTGGCTTCGACGCCATACATTTTGACATCGGTGTCATTGAGGAAATCAAAGAACAGACCAATAGCGTTTGAGCCACCACCCACACAAGCGACCAATGCATCAGGAAGCTTGCCTGTTTTTTCTAAATGCTGGATACGGGCTTCTTTACCAATAATCGCTTGGAAATCACGCACCAATAGCGGATAAGGGTGCGGACCTGCCACCGTACCGATAATATAATACGTGCTATCGACATTAGTTACCCAGTCACGCATGGCTTCGTTCATTGCGTCTTTGAGCGTACGTGAGCCAGATGTCACAGGCACAACTGTCGCACCAAGCAAACGCATACGATAGACGTTCATCTTTTGACGCTCAACATCGTCAGCACCCATATAGACGATACATTCTAGTCCTAGGCGTGCTGCAATCGTCGCCGTTGCGACACCATGCTGTCCTGCACCAGTTTCGGCGATGATACGTTTTTTGCCGCACATTTTGGCAAGCAATGCCTGACCGATCGTGTTATTTACTTTATGCGCACCTGTATGGTTGAGATCCTCACGCTTAAAGTAAATTTGCGCTCCACCAATCTCATCGCTCAAACGCTTGGCATGATATAGCGGTGTTGGACGGCCGACATAATTGACCAAATCGTTGTGATACTCTTCCCAAAACGCTGGATCTGCTTTTACTTTGGTATAGAGGGTCTCTAGCTCCTCTAAGGCAGCCATTAGCGTCTCAGAGACAAAACGACCACCATGTACGCCAAAGTGTCCACGTACGTCGGGATACTGGTTAAAGTCCTGTACATTTTCAGGATTGGTAAAGGTGTTTACAGACTGTGCTGTATCAGATAAATCTTTATTAGCGACATGACTCATGATAATTCCTACTGTAATAAGTGGTATTTTTTATAATAAATATAAAGGGAAAAATAAGATTCGAACAGAAAGATCGGAATAACGATCAGATAAGCCTATTATATATAGAAAATCACCTATCATAAAAAACTTAAGCGACGTCAGTGACCGTTTCATTTTGCCATCGGTCACGCTTGACGGCTTTCATAAAGGCACGCATTTTGGCAGCGTCTTTTTTGCCCTTGTCACTCTCGATACCGCCACTGACATCGACGCCATAGATAGGTAGATTAGAGGTTTCTGCCACGTTCTGCGCATCGAGACCACCAGCCAATACAACTGGCAGCGTGCTGTCTTGTGGAATAAGACTCCAGTCAAAGCGCTGCCCTGTACCGCCGTATGCCGCCTGATGATAAGCATCTAACAAAATACTACTGGCACCTGCGCTAGCAAACTGTGCGATCTGAGCACGAACGCTATCGGGTGTATCTGCTTCTGCATTGATACGCAGCGCTTTAATCCAGCGTTTATTGACCATACTTGCCAGCTGCGCGCATTGCTCAGGCGTCTCATCGCCGTGGAACTGAATGATATCAAAGGGTACAGTATTTGCCAGTTCGATCAGCTCATCTGTAGACATATTGACCACTAACGCCACAACGCTCACAAAAGCAGGTACGGCAGCGCTTAGAGTTTGTGCTTGCTCCATCGTGACCGCACGCGGACTTGGCGGATAAAACACCAAACCGACCGCGTCAGCACCTAACTGTGCCGCCGTCTGAATATCACTAAGCTGAGTAAACCCGCAAAACTTAACATGCATGTCGTGACCTTTGATTTTTTGGTACTTTTTCTTTCTTAAGACTGATGATTTCTTTAGAACTGCTTATCTTTTGAGACTTCATCTTCCTAAGCATGACACTGATTATAACGGTATCAGATAGGTTTGAGCTAAAGGTAAATCGTTAGATATGATGATGATTTGTTACTCAAACGGCAAAGCCATTGCATCCAAAAACTTATCCTAGCATACTTTTATCACCAGTTTTGTTTATGATTGCGATTGATTAATATAGGGATACTTTGATGTCTAAGACTACTAACAACAGTGGTAGCAATAATAAGAATAGCGACAGTAGCAGTAGCGATAGTCCGTTGCATTACTTAATGTGGTTTCGTCGGGACCTACGCCTTCATGATAATACCGCATTGGCAGCGCTGTGCGAACGCGCTAATGAGGACAATGCATCAGTATCTGCTGTGTTTTTTTTGACACCTGAGCAGTGGCAAGAGCATGACACTTCTCTTGTCCAAGTCGATCATATTATCCGCACCTTGCCTAATCTAGCGAAGGACTTGCAATCAAAACTCAATATCACCTTGATTGTACAGTTATGCCCTAGTTTCTCTGACTGTATAGATACTCTGACAAGCTTATGCAATGACAACAATATCAGCTGCATTATGGCCAATCATGAGTATGAGGGTAATGAGATCAATCGTGATGAGCAAATAAGCGACCAGCTTGCAAAAGACGATATCGAGTTCGTCCGCTGGCATGATCAATGTATTTTACCGCCACTGAGCATTACGACCAATGACGGTGACAGTATGTATAAGGTCTTCACGCCGTTTTATAAGAAATGGCGACATACCTTGGACGTGAGCACCATCCAAATGCATGACGCAGCAGCGGTTGATTGCGATGATAAACTCAATCTAAAGTCATCAAAGAGTATAGCTACTACAATCGACGATATCGAAACACTCAGTAAAAAAATACTCAGTGATTATCAAAAGACGCTAGAGAAAGGAGATTCATTAGCGCATATCGATATGGAAGCACAATTGACTGCCACAAGAGACGCCTATCCTGCAGGCGAATCTGCTGCTTGCCAGCGTGTAGAGACGTTTGTCGCTGATGATATCAATGATTATGATGTCAGCCGTGATGTACCACATCTGCATGCTACCAGCCAGCTATCGGCTTATCTCACTATAGGCTCTATCAGCCCTAGATTCTGCTATCTACAAGCAAGCAAAGCCCAAGAAAAACTGCATGGCAATGATGGTGACAATGAAGATATCAACCGCTGGATAAGTGAGCTGGCGTGGCGCGACTTTTATCGTCATGTGCTGGTCGACAAACCAAACCTCATTCGTCATAAAGCCTACAAAGAAGACACCGACACCAAAGTCAGTTGGTCATACGATGAAGATGAGTTTGAATCATGGTATACCGGCATGACCGGTGTGCCACTCGTTGATGCGGCGATGCGCTGCTTAAATGCGACTGGATTTATGCACAACCGATTGCGCATGGTCACAGCGATGTTTTTGACCAAGGACTTATTGATTGATTGGCGCTTAGGTGAGCGCTACTTTATGCAGCAGCTCATCGATGGTGACTTTGCGTCTAATAATGGTGGCTGGCAGTGGAGCGCGTCAACAGGTACTGACTCAGCGCCCTACTTCCGTATTATGAATCCTTTTAGTCAAGGCAGTACGCATGACAAAAAAGCATTGTTTATCAAAACATGGCTACCGGAACTAAAAGATATCCCTGCGAGCACCCTGCATAATGAGGACAAGATGCGTAAAGCACTGTCAAAGGATGGGGAGTTTGCCGATGTTGATTACCCTGCGCCAATGGTCGAACACAAATCAGTCCGAAAACTGGCTATCGCTGAATTCAAGAAAGAGGCTTAAGTTTAAAAAGAAGTTTAAGTTTAAGAAAACAACCAACAGTCTAGCCATTCGTAATTGCGGGCAACTGACAGGCGCCTGCACCCTGCGTGGTCACCGTCACAATAGCACCAGTCAATGTAAATAGCTGCTGCAATTGCGTTTGGGCGTTTTGCAGCGCCATATTCATCACGTCGCCTCTACAAGCACGCTCTAGCACCTCTGCTTTTGCCATACGCTGTGCTTCATCCAGTATCTTAGGATCGACTTGCATCATGCCAAAAGCACCGGTCTGCCAGTCATAAATCTCGATGTCATCCAAATATACCGAAAATATCTCTGTAGGTGGTAAGGTAATATTGATTTGGGGCATAGTGGCAGCTGATGAGTTAGGATCAGCGACTTTCTCTTCATCCGTATTAGCTGGAGCAGGCTGTACCACTTGCACCATCTCAGGTGTTAGCGCGCTCAGATCAACCCCTGCCTCTACGCGCCCATGAGCGATAAACAATGCTTTTTGTTCATCTTGCCACAGCTTCATCCAGCTGCCTGGTCGCTCACTGGTAATCACGGTATCCACACTAAACGCAACGGTATGTAATCGGTTGAGCTGCTGAATTTGTGTCACCACGCCCTCTCGTGTGATGGTCTCTATTGGCTCTTCTTCTGTCACGTTTTGTGCACTATAAATAGCAAAAACGATTGCAGCCAAGCCAATGAGTAGTATCACCCAAGACATCGTAGCAATAGGTTTCTTGACTGATTGATCGGTGCCATTGGTATGATTGGTATCAGGACTGTTCATAGAGGTTCCCTTTATAGTATTGCATCGTTCTTATAAGACCAATGGTGCTGTAGAGCCAAAGCAAGTGCTCACGGTATAAATGCGACTATTGTGCAGTAAATTCAAGTAACGACTACCAATCCTCTACATAATATCTGGCGGAGCTGTCTACAAAGTGTCTTACGGTTTGCCATAAAATCATAGGGATAACTTAATTATTTGGCTGTTATCAGAGCCTTTGCGTAGCGTTCGGTCTGAAAAGACAAAAAGTCATTGCGTCTTAGGCTAACTTTACCTAACATAGTCAGACTGTATGTATAAAATGTCAGCATAAGTGTGCTTCTCGGGTTTTGACCTGAGTATTTATCATGACTACTTTGCATTTCGACATCGTGATATATCAGTCTAAATTTGCCGCTCTATTACAAGAGTGGTTTTTACTAATGTGCTTTTACATGAGCATATCAGTAACTAGGAAATACCCTAGATTATTGCTAAGTAATAAAGGTAAGCTTGCGGCGGCAACGAAACGATTAGCCATACGCTCAACATCCTACTATTTCTTATTTTTTTATCGTTGATAAGGTTACGCTTTATTTATGAAAGCCAGTCAATTTTTATTTGCTACACTAAAAGAAACCCCAAGTGATGCTGACATCGCCTCAAGCCAATTGATGGTGCGTGCTGGTCTTATCCGTAAGATCGCTTCTGGGTTATATATTTGGTTGCCTATGGGTTTGCGCATCTTGCAAAAGGTCGAACGTATTGTTCGTGAAGAGATGCAAAATATTGGGGCGCAAGAAGTACTGATGCCAATGACTCAGCCAGCTGAGCTTTGGCAGACGACTGGACGTTTTGATGATTATGGTCCTGAGCTACTGCGTTTCAAAGACCGTCATGATCGCGACTTTGTGCTGGGTCCAACGCATGAAGAAGTCATCACCAACCTCGCACAAGGTGAGCTGCGTAGCTACAAGCAACTGCCGATAAGTTTCTTTCAGATTCAAAACAAATTCCGTGATGAGATTCGTCCGCGCTTCGGTGTGATGCGTGCACGCGAGTTCACCATGAAAGATGCCTATTCATTTCATGTGGATCAAACCTCATTGGCCAAAACTTATGATGACATGTATGACGCTTATACCCGTATCTTCACCCGTCTGGGTTTAGATTTCCGTGCGGTACAAGCAGACACAGGCTCTATTGGCGGGTTTGCCTCACATGAGTTTCATGTATTGGCAGATAGCGGCGAAGATGATATTGCTTTCTCAGACTCTTCTGATTATGCAGCCAACGTCGAGCTGGCTGAATCTGTCAGCACCGCTGAGCGTCAGACACCTAGCATGGATCGTGAAGACGTACTAACAGAAAAGATGACCACTTGTAAGATGGTCGCTGAGCACTTAGACATCCCATTAGAAAACACGGTCAAAACATTAATCGTACACGGTCATACCGAAAACGATGAGCCACAGCTAATCGCTGTTGTGCTACGTGGCGATCATCAGCTCAATACGATCAAGGCTGAAAAGATTGAAGAAGCCAACGTTCCACTAACGCTCGCCTCTGACGAAGAGCTAAAGGCAGCGGGTCTGCATAAAGGCTATATCGGCGTCAATTTAGATATGCCAGTATTCGTTGATCGCTCAGCAGCAGCATTGTCAGATTTTGTCTGCGGTGCCAACGAAATCAATAAGCACACTATCGGCATGAACTGGGAACGCGACGCCAGCATCACGCGTGTCGTTGATGTACGCAATGTGCAAGAAGGTGACCCTTCTCCTGATGGTAAAGGTAGCCTAAAAATCAAACGCGGTATCGAAGTGGGTCATATCTTCCAATTGGGTGATAAGTACTCACAAGCGATGAATTGCACGGTCTCTGGCGAAGACGGCAAGCCTGTGACTCTCATGATGGGTTGCTACGGTATTGGCGTCAGTCGTATCATCGCTGCTGCAATCGAACAGAACAACGATGACAATGGCATCATGTGGCCAAAAACGCCAACGGTTGATGACTCAATCGCACCTTTCGAAGTCGCTATCATACCGATGAAGTCAAAAGAAGAAACCGTTATGCAAACAGCAACGGCATTGTACGAAGAGCTGAAGTCTCAAGGTATCAACGTGCTGCTCGACGATCGTAACGAGCGTCCAGGCGTCAAGTTTGCTGATCTTGAGTTGATTGGTATTCCGCACCGTATTGTCGTCTCAGATCGTAACCTTGCAGAAGACAAGTACGAGTACGTCAACCGCCGCGAAGCTGAAAAACAGATGCTAAGTCGCGAAGAAGTCATGGCAAAAGTAACCGGCAAATAGCAGTATCAATAAGAACGATAAAAAAAGCGCCTATCTTATGAGATAGGCGCTTTTTTGTTGGCTTAGCATGGTTCATACTCTAGCCCTAGTAGTGCTAGCGTTACTGACGAATCAAACGACTAGGCTTAGGTAATAGGCTAATATCGCTCACACGGAAAGGATTGATATCGATACCGCCGCGGCGCGTATACCATGCGCGAACCATCAACTCGCTTGGCTGATAGTGCTGACTCAGGTCAGCAAATATCTGCTCAACACACTGCTCATGAAAACCATTGTGTTGACGAAAGCTCAATATATAACGCAGCATATTAGCATTATTAAAAGTCTTGTCAGTCGTTATGGACACCGCCAAAGTGCCCCAGTCTGGCTGATTGGTCACTGGACAATTACTACGCAGTAGATTGGAATAAAAAGTATACGGCTGCGTACCATCATTTGCCATGCTTTCACCGCTCGCCTCTACTTCGTTAGTACTCAGCAATGACGCATCAGGATGCTCAGTTAACGTTACTTTTTCACTACTATTCGCGAGAGCATCATCAATACAAATCCCTTCAGGCTGAGCAATCAGCAATCCTGTGGCTTTGTCATTCAAGTCGTCATTCAAGCCAAATAGCTCTACCTGTACGTCAGCTTGCAGACAGGCTGACAAATCTTTGGCAATCAACGTCTGTACATCATTCCAGCTAGCAAACTCAGTAAAGTTAATACTATTCAAATACAACTTAAGCGACTTTGACTCTACGATAAAGGGCGAGCTGGCAGGGATACCAAAGCGTGCAATCGCCACTTGTGAAATTCCTTGTGTATTTAACCAAGACATCTCAAACGCCTGCCACCAATCCACACCAACCGTTAATTTATCATCCTGCCAGCCAATCGCATCACGTCCCATACTACGTGCAATAGGATATAGCGTCTCTGGACTATACTCAGTAGGATAGTCTGTGGTTTGCTCACCCAAGATACCGTGGATACTCATCTGTCTTCCTAATATTGAACTGTTAAAAACTTGCTATAACTAATACATTCAGTGGATAGTATCTGTACTACCCTTTTGCATCATACATACTACAAGCGCACGCGCGAACCGTTGCTTAGTAAGCGATAAGCAATCGTATAGAATATTGCGCAGAATACAAAAATCGCTGCCATCGAATACCAGACATTGACATCAGAATAGCCAAGAATCCCGTAGCGGAATGAGTTGACCATGTACACGATAGGATTCAGTAGCGAGACATTTTGCCAAAAAGGTGATAGATTCTCCATCGAATAAAATACACCACCAAGATAGGTCAATGGGGTCAATACAAAACTCGGTATGATAGAGATATCGTCAAATGAGCGCGCAAATACCGCATTGATAAAACCGCCTAGTGAGAACAAAATCGACGTGCCAAGCACCGTAAACACCGTTACAAATAAGTGCTCGATACCAAGATCTGTAAAGAATAACGCCACTATCGAAACAATGACCCCAATAGCCAGTCCGCGAAAGATACCACCGCTGATATAACCCATCAAAATGGCATGTTTGGATACAGGCGATACCAATAACTCTTCAATACTAGATGTGAACTTGGCACTAAAAAAGCTCGACACCACGTTCGAGTAACTGTTGGTAATGATCGACATCATGATCAAACCAGGTACGATAAACTGCATGTATGGTACGCCACCCATCTCACCCACACGCGAGCCAATCATCTTACCAAAGATGACAAAGTACAGACTCATCGTGATCACTGGCGGTAGTAACGTCTGCGGCCAAATACGCAAAATGCGGCGTACTTCTTTGAACCATATCGTACGAAACGCAATCCACTTTTTGCTCAATGACATGGTTTTATTATGATCGGTTAATTCCTGACTCATAATCCCGCCTCCTTCATGCTGTCTGCACTTTCAATATTTTTGTCTACCAAGCGCATAAACAACTCTTCTAATCGGTTGGCTTTATTACGCATGCTTCCTACCTTGATGCCTTTATCAGACAACTGATCAAAAACGCCATTCAATGACTCGCCTTCTGTCAATGTGACTTCTAGTGTTTGCTCATCCGGTTGTAATATATCTGTCACCCCAGTCAAAGCCAACTGCTCAGTGAGCGGCGTATCCAAATCAAAAACAAACGTCTCTACTGACAGCTGTGCCAACAAGTCTTTCATTTCTGTATTGATACGAATCTCACCATGATCCAAGATAGCAATGCGTTTACATAGCTGCTCGGCTTCCTCGAGATAATGAGTCGTCAAAATAATCGTGGTGTTTTCTTCGATGTTAATCTGCTGCATAAACTCCCACATAGAGCGGCGCAGCTCGATATCAACACCCGCCGTTGGCTCATCAAGAATCAATAGCTTTGGTTTATGAATCAATGCTCGTGCGATCATCAGACGGCGCTTCATACCGCCGGACAGCTCACGTGATTTACTGTCGCGCTTATCCCACAGCCCAAGTGCGGTAAGTAGCCTTTTCGCCCGTGGTTTGGCTTCTTTGGCAGGAATACCGAAGTAACCCGCTTGAGTAATCAAGATATCTTCGACTTTTTCGAACATATTAAAATTAAATTCTTGCGGTACCACGCCAAGGTATTGCTTAGCAATCGAAGGGTTTTCTAGTAGATCTGTCCCAAAGATATGCACACTGCCTGTGGTTGGCTTGAACAGTGAGCTGATAATACCGATCATCGTAGATTTACCTGCACCATTTGGGCCGAGCAGCGCAAAAAACCCACCTTGTGGTACCATTAAATCGACCCCTTTTAGAGCCGAAAAGCCGTTATCGTAGGTCTTGGATAAGCCTTGGATAGAAAGTGCTGGTACATCAGACATGAAGACCTCTTTATTTGTTATCGGTGTATATAAAGTGCCATTTTAGAATAATAGGCTGTGTTGAACATTCGACTGTCATATAGGCAAAAGCCATATAGAAACGCAAGAGTATGAGAATGTTCAACACACTCTACTACCTAGAAGAGACGGTACAATCTCATAAAATGAGGCTACCAATGATGAATTTCAACTGCTTTATATTCGAAGTACCGTATTAATAATACTCATCATGAAAAAGCGCCTACCTCATTGCTGAAATAGGCGCTTTATAGATAACTATCCTAAAAGCTTTGAGAGATAGTTAATAAGAATTAGCTGGCTTCTGCAACCATATAATCTACAGCGTTTTGGACTTCTTCGTCAGGAATGTCCGCGCCACCTTTGGCAGGCATCGCATTAAAACCGTTGATAGCATGAGTGTATAAGGTTTCTTTACCCTTTGCTATACGTGGTCCCCACGCACCAGCATCACCAAAGATAGGTGAGCCCAGCAAACCTGCTGTGTGACAAGTCTGACATACCGCGTTATAGACAGCTTTACCATCACGAGGACCATCACCCGCTGATGGACCAGCAGCACGTGCTGTTACATCACAAACTTCATCATCTTCAAAACAGACATTGGCAACAGGCTGAATACGAGCAATTAGATTCGGGTACAGCGCGATCAGTTTTTGGACTTGTGGCGTATCTTGCGGGATCGGCTCTTCGTCAGCGGCAGGTGCTACAGCGGCTGTTTCTTCGCCATCTGCTGCTGCCGTCTCTGCGCCGTCTGCTAGTGCAGCTTCGTCCGTAGTCGCAGCGCCATCTGTGGTATCTGCAGCAGCTATAGGCTCACCACCTAACGTTTGCGGCGCCTCTTCTACAGCATCTTGTCCTTCTGCTACATCAGACACAGATACAGGGGTGTCTACAATATCTTCAGCTTGGCTCACCGCGATACTAGCGATTCCTAGAATGGCAGCTGCCGATAACATAACTACTTTTCTCATTCGTCACGTTCTCTTATTACGTATACAAGGGCTGAGACGGCTCGGACATTCTGTCTGTCCTCCTTTGATGACCTCTAAGTCCTCAATAGCAGACAGCCATCCCGCGTGCCAGCGCACTTGTAATCGGTGATTATAAATATGAATTCTCCCCAACATTATAAGGGAAAAGGCAGGTAAATTGCCATGCTTGTTTAATGACTTGACTGTTTTTTCTCAAAAAACCTCAATCACAGCTGTCATTCATTGGCTTTATGCATTTTATTTGTTAGACTAAGCGGTCTTTATTTACAGGCACTTTATGCTGGTTATCATGCTGATCTAAGCGTGACACTCTGGCATACCGTTATCATATGCGCTCGTAGCTCAGTTGGATAGAGTATCGGTCTCCGAAGCCGAGGGTCGTGGGTTCGATTCCCGCCGAGCGCACCATTATTTATAGCTTAAGTTTTATTCAAGTTTCGCCTCAAACATTATATTGTTTGAGGTTTTTTTGTGTCTATAATTTCCTTTAAAACCTTTATCTATAAAGCCTAGCTATTGTGTCTTCATCAACCCTTAAGAAGCAGTCTACTCTTTAATAACATAATCGCGATAAGTTTGTGGGCATGCACTCTACCCTTTAAAAATTGGTGACCACCTGCTCGGTGACCAAACGGTGACCAAACGGTGACCATTTTGTGACCAAGGTTGTTGAAGGTCGGTGATGGTTATCGACTCCATTGTCGAGGTAGTTAATCGCTAACTTAGCAACCCATTTTCAATATACCTAGTTGCTCGCTTCACCTCATAGCTATCTGACTTTAATAAATTATCCCAAACATCTAAGCATAGACTCAGAGTAACATCATCCTCATCATCGACCGCTTCATCATATATTCTCTGCAATATTTTGGTTAATTTATCCATTTCACTGTAAACAATTTGTTTAGTTTCATCAGATAGACTGGCTGTAGCTATTTCAATAAATAACTGTAATAACATACTTTTAAAATCACTTAAACATAAAACATGGTTTTCTAAAGCGTAAAATAAATGGTATAGCTTTTTGTTCACTACTTGAGAGTTCATATATATATCAACTAGTTCTTCAGTAATACCTTTATTCCAAAAATTCTTTTCTCGAATACAAGATAGCAAATTTCCTCTTACTTTCTGTGAATCATCGTTAAGTAAGGACCTATATACTTCAACTAGTTTATGTTCTTGTTCTGCATAATCATCCGTGGTCAGAAGTTGAACTAAAACTTGAGCAACACCTAGCTTAACTGACTCATCAGCCATTAAAACAGAGAATATTTCTTTTGCAAATAAATCGTTAAAGAAGTAACGGGCGAAAATTTGTGTGCCAGCCTGCCTACGAACCTCTTCGTACTCAGAAGTAAGCATAAGTCTAACTAAATCTATATACTGATCTTTAAATTTATCTATGAAAGCTGAATTAAAAAAATTATAAGATTCATAAGCACAGCTCATTCTTAAGTCAGATTTACATAAATCTAGAAACCTTTGCAATGCATAATTTATGTCGTAATTTAAGAAAGGAGTCAATAATCTGACTGCTACTATTTTTACAGCTGGATGAGGATCATTTATAGCAGAGTCAATCAAACTCAGATTATCCCGTGCATACTCTTCATTATCCCAAAATATTTTGGCAATACCACCGTATGCAATCCCTCTATAACAGTTTATAGAATTTTGCATTAGACTCTCAGCAGTAGTGTGCTCAGCACCTTCTCCCTCTTGAGGGTCATATACATTGAGCTTGTTATTGTTCGGATTGGATGAGTGAAGAGCAATATCAATAAGCTTATCTAGCATATCAGGATGGTCTATAATCTTTGGAGTATCTGTTAATAATCTTGTCAGTGCTTGACTCTCATCAAAACCTTCAAAATGTCTAATAACTTTGTAACGAAGGTCTAATAGGCAAGGTTGCCAGCTTTCTTTAAAATCTTCCGCTAAATTAGATGAATTGTTATCTGCCAGTCCATAGTAAATATTCTCAATAAACTTCTCATTGATATTTTTTGGCAGTGTTAATGATAGTTTTGCGAACCTCTCAGGCTCATTTTTTACAGCTGTACTTAGACTATTAGAAAATGCGCGTATACTGGATTCTGTAATATTCCCCCTATCTAAAGGTTTCATCTTCCAAGTACTGAAACGTTCTTCGTTTGTGAGTATAAGCTTTGTCCATGCTCTATCAGATAATTTATTCGCTTGTGGTATAGGTGAAACAACTGCACCACCATATGAAGAATCATATGAATAAAAATAAGTATCGCTACAACCTTTAAATCTTCTTTGTAAAACATTATATAAGTCTATGGATTTTTTGCTGATACGATTATCATCAAGTTTATTAAGTAAGAAATATTGAGCTTCTCCCCAATAACTTGTCCAAAAGTTTCCAAATTTTCTTCTCATCTCCAACGCATACTCTATACTCTCGAGATCTTTACTAAGCCCGATACCTGATATTACAATTTCAAGGCAATTAAAAATCTCGTCCTCACAATATGGTGAAAATTTATCAATCAATTTTCCAGCCAGTACCCATCTCGGCTCTTCATAATCATTCCCACAAGCTAACCTAGTAGTCGGATTATCTAGGAGCCATTTAATAATTTGATCAGAATACCCAATGGGTAGATTGAGCAACAGATTTGCAATAATGTGCTCTACAACTGGATGCTTATTCGTTAAATATAACGTCAGTAAATTGAATAGCTCATCTGGTTTATCTGTATACTGTTTACCTGCTTCGAAAAAAATACCTAATACACCTCTTACTAAAGAATCTCTATGTTCATTAAATGAATGTCTTGCGCTGTAGAGCCATATTCTTGTATAAGAGCTTTCATTAATTGAGCTATTAATTATTTCGAAGACCTGAAGCATTAACTCTTTAAGAACATCGTAAGGCAGAGCTTCTGAGATACTTTCTAAGTCTTCGATTTGACCTTCTCTCCATACCTTTCGGTGTAGATGCTTAACCGACTCTTCAGACTCCTTTATATCCAGACTCGAGTCTGTTAATTCTTCTTTATAACCTTCTAAAATTAACTGTATTAAATCAATCGCCTTTCTCGGATAGCTTTTTGCTAACTCATTCCAATCAATGTAATTGACTGCACAACCTAGTTGTAAAAGCTTTTTGCGTACTTCAAACATCTTTTCTGAATCATTTTGAATGTTCCAGCTCAAAGCAGAATAGCATCTATTATTCCACTCCTCAGATATACCGATAAATGGCTCAATTTCTTTTAAAACAATATCAGGTGCTTTGTCAGCTATAGAGCTTAACAATCGAATAGCCAAACCAATTTCCGAGTCAGATCCATTCAGCCATCTGGAAATTATATTTTTTTCTGAAAGCACCGTAACTAGTTGTGAATGTCCAAAACAAGCATGGTCAATAAAAGGCTGACTTAACTCTTCATTATTTATAAGACTTGTAATCAAATTACGCATAGGCGTTTTAATAACTTTGATCTCGCCAACCATATTTATAGCTAAGTACTTGATATGGAAACGAATTTCGGAGCTATCAAACAATGCTGAAATATTTTCGCAAAACACTGATTGTCTGGATTGTGATAATAGTTTTAAGGCATATTTGATATGCTCTCTTCGTATTAGTGTTTGTTCAGACTTAGAGCCAATTTCTTTAAGAAAGTCGTCGCTTGACTGTCGAGCAATATCAAAAAGGCGTTTTCCCAAGTGGTAATCGAATAGTGCTTGATGCTGAAAGCTAACCTGATTACCTGTCTTATTAAAAATACCGACAGATATTATTGCCTCAAGAACATTGGGATTGTGACTGCATAAAGCGTTAATTGATATAGAAAACTGCATCTCTCGGCTTGCTTTTTCTATAAAGTCATCAATAATGGTGTTAGCCGAACTTAAATCATTTATAGCATTGTTTAGTTGCTTCAATCTATCAACCCAATACAAACTTATAAGGTCGCTTTTGCTGTTAAAATTGAGGCTGCCCTGATCATTCTTTATAAGCTGTATGTAAAAACTTAACCATATTGGAATTTTCAAAATAGTCTGCTTGACAGGTGATAACGAGTCATAATTTTCGTATGGTGAAAGTAATTTTTTAACTTCTACAACAGATAGCTCTTTTATTGTTATATGCGCTACTTTATTATTTAGACTTGAAATCCAACTTTGTAATTGAATATCTTCGTTTAAATCAAAGTCTCTACAAGCTAAAACTAGACTAATATCATAGTTATCTTTCCTTAGTTGAATCACTTGATACGCAATTTGTTGACAGACTTGTAAAGCACTGCTTGAGTGACTAGCTGTCCAACGTATGGCGTCTAATTGATCCAAAATAATAATAGCTTTTTTAGCGCCTGCAAACTTATTTAAGCTAAATACAGGTGAATGGCTAAAACCTAAATCATCTCCAAAAGCATCTGCATTTTTTTTAGGACGGTTTCGATCTAATCGTATTGGTAGACATATATGACCCTTCTTTTGCATCTCATCGCACAACTGCAATAGAAAAGCACTTTTACCCATACCCGCTTCTGCTTTAATCAAGGTAATTGGATAGTTATCTATTGAGTCAATACAATTTGCCATTTCAGAACGCTCAATTAAACTACCTTCAATTAAAAAGGGTGTAATTGAATCTCGAAAAGCCTGATTAACACGCTCTATAATAGGGAATAATCTTGTGTCGTTTTCATAAATTCTTTGGTTAAAACCTTGGCCTTTCATACTTTCGAGGAGCTGAAACGATGTAATTGATGAGCGTAAATTGTTATCAGTGGGATAATTTTTTAAGTAGTCAACTATGTTATTAGAGTTACTACTAAAATTCTTATCGATTTTTCCAATAATATTACGTTGAGATTCAGAGTTAGCAGGAAAAGCAATAACCTCAAAATTTTTCAAAAACTGAATAGCTTTTGCAATATCAATCTCTACATTAATGTTTAAACCTAACTTATGACACAAATCTTCAAATAACTTTCGACGTTTACCGCTCTGGTCAACCTGAAGTTCAATAAAATCTTGAGGATTAGATGTTGTATTTTTAGCGCTCAAACTTAGTTGGGATAGCTGAGTGAATGATAATGGAGATACGACTTTAAAGGTACAATCTGTTCTCTGTATTTGATTAAAGGCTTTTATCAATACACCCGAAATCTCTAGTGATGATAAGGTCCATACATCCGAATTATTGTGACTAGATTTACATTGATGAAACTCTCTAGATCCGTTTGATTTTTCAACAATCAAATCTACGCCTGTTTCATCTTCACCTAATGGCTCTACAGTTACGGAGGTTATCTCTTCCTCAACTAGTCTTAATAATTGCTCAGCAACCCAAAATTCTTCGTAGCTATTACCGAATTTATCTGCAAACCCACCACCTTCTAATGCCATAGCTGAACTACCTTCACTAATATCAGTATACTGAAAATAGTAGCATGAAAGAATGTTTAGAGAAGATAAATATAGAAATCCTTAATCAAAAAAACCAGAGAGCATTAGCAATCTGGTTATCAAGTACATTTCAAATTGTTACCTGCCCATTGTAAGCTGACCACCAGCAAAGCTAATACATGATTCGCAGAACCAAGATGATCGTTTTCTGATATAAGGTATATCCGCTGGTACATCAAGTTGATACGGCCGTCCACAGTACTCACAGTGCACATCATCTAAGTAAGCCTGACACTCTGCTAATACACCAAACAAAACATGATAATCAACACTATACTGTCTACAGAGCATTTCTATATGCTCTACATACCATCCATCATGCCCGTATGCCCAATAGTCTTCACATAGTTGTATGTCGGACTGATCTGCATTGGCGCTAAAAATAAGTTTTAAGCTCATGGTTATCTCCAAACCAAATAGTTGATAGTAATCACAACGAATAAGGAATCTCGTAATGATTCATAATGACCAAAAATTTGGTTTCAAGATTCGTTAATGCATAATGATTTAGCACTAACCCCTCATTGAGCTCACGTTGGACCCATATCCTAACCGCTTCATCATTGTAGAAAAGGGGGTTAACCCCTAGCATTCTTGCTAACTGCGAGCCCTGTTGTATTTGCAGATTTACCATAAGCTTGGTAGATAGCGATATCGCTTCGGCGCTTAACCAGATTGAAGCATGCGGCGATTTAATAAAGGTGTTCATGTATAATCTCCTGTAGATTAATATTTCTTTCTGTTAGTCGTAATGACTCCCTACAGATTGAATTATACATATATTTTGAGCTGATGCAACTCAAAATAACCTTCTATAGAACTTTTTATTACTTAATAGAACATTTAACTCATTTGAGAAACTATATTGCTGCGTATTATTTGGTGTAATAACTGATAAGCGCAGCACTATCTTGAATTTTAAAAGGAGGAAAGTTTATTCTTCTTCCTTAACTAGCTCATAAAGGTCGCCCACTTCAATATCCAAATATAAGCATAGCTTTTCTACTACCTCTAGATCCACTCTGGTCGCTTCTTCGTTATACATACGTGTGATTGTGCCTCTGTTGACATCTGTATCTCTAGACACATCGGCAATCTTAAGTCTTTTTTCGCCCATAATTCTAGATAAATTACATTTCACCATAACCTCCTCCATAATAAAATAACCTACTGTAGATAAAAATGTCTTGCAAAAGATGATTTTTAGTGTAAATTATGTTCTATAGCAGGTCATAAAGCTATTAGATAATAACACTTTAATCTTTAGTAAGGATTTTACTATGAGTTATACCTATTTAACAACCGAAGAGCTGTCACAACGTATTAAATATGACAGCAAGACAATACGCAATCAACTTAAGGATGCGGTATTCATTGAGGGCGTTCATTACATCAAACCATTTGGAGGTAGAAAAATTCTTTTCATATGGCAAAAGATTGAAGAGTTAATGCTGACAGGCTACGACGATAACATTCCATTTGCAGCGGGAGCGTAATCATGGCGAGTATCAATAGCCGTAATGGCAACCTATATGTAGATTTCCGATACATAGGCCAACGTTGTAGAGAGCAAACCTTACTGGCAGACACTAAGCCTAATCGAAAGCGTCTAGAAAATTTCGTTAGTAAAATGCAAGCAGAGATTCAACTAGGTAGTTTTCGATATGAAAACTATTTTCCGCAGAGTAAAAAGCTTGAGCAGTTTCAAAGCTTAGAGCTCATGAGATCAACGAATAGCCATAAGGACTCAAGCTCAGGATTTGATTGCTTTAGCAGAGTTTGGTTAGAGGAAAAAAAACCGGAATGGCGGTGCTCTCAGATAACTAATGTAGAAAACATACTTAAGATTTATCTATTTCCCTATTTTGGCAATGTGCCACTAAATACCATTAACAAAGCTAAAATAATGGCTTTTCGGGGTAATCTAGTCAAGGAAGGAAATAGTGGACGACTTTTATCAGCATCTCGAATCAACCACATTATGACGCCATTACGTATGGTGATTACCGAAGCATCTGAGCGTTTTGATTTTGAGAACCCTTGGAAGAATATAAAGCCACTAAGTGTACCTAAAAGTAATGTTAGTCCTTTTACCTTAGAGGAAGTCATGCTCATCATTGACAACGTCAGAGTAGACTATAAGCCATATTTCACAGTATGAACCGCCCCGACTATATCGGAAGCTGATCTACTTGAGTCAGGCAGCGATGCCTGACAGGGTTAAATTATCATAATACCGCTTTTCAAACTCAAAGGGTGACACATATCCAATCGTGCTATGTAGACGCTTCTTGTTGAACCAATCCACCCACTCAAGGGTTGCCAGTTCAACATCGTTCACACCAGTCCAGTTCTGCTTTAAATAATGAATCACCTCAGACTTGTAAAGCCCATTGACCGTTTCAGCCAATGCATTGTCGTATGAATCGCCTGTTGTACCAACAGAAGCAATCACGCCAGAGTCCGTCATCTTATCGGTATAGCGAATAGATAAGTACTGAACCCCTCGATCACTGTGATGAATGACATCTTTGGGATTGTTTCTATCTGTTATCGCTTGATTTAATGCCGCCATTACCATATCCGTGTTCATACGATTCGATACTTTCCAGCCGACAATAGCGCGAGCAAATACATCAATAATAAAAGCGGTATAAACCCAGCCGCTCAATGTCTTGATATAAGTAAAATCTGCAACCCACAGCTGATTAGGACGATGGGCATTAAAGTTACGATTGACCAAGTCGTCAGCACGCTTTTGGTCGTCACGGCTGTTGGTGGTAATCTTACCCTTACCGCGCCAGACACCTTGTAAGCCGTGCTGACTCATTAAACGCTCGACGGTGCAGCGTGCGATATAAATGCCATCTGCCTTCATCTGCCGCCAGACTTTGCGAGCACCATAGCGGCATTTGCTGTCCTGCCAGATGCGTTTAATCTCGCTGAGATAGTAGTCGTCATGCTGACTGCGCAGTGAACGCCTTTCAGGGCAGCACTCTAGGTCTTTAGCACGGTGATAGGTTGACGGGGCAATCGGTAGTACTCTACAAATCAGCTCGACCCCATAACTACCTCTATAGTCATCAATAAACTGAACCATTATCTGGGTGGACGGTCGAGCTCCGCCTGGGCGAAAAAAGCAGCAGCCTTACGTATAATCTCATTGGCTTGCTTGAGCTCTCTGCATTCGCGTTCAAGCTCTTTGATACGCTCTTTGTCACTTTGAGCCTGCACTGAGGCGGGAATGGTTTGGTCTATGTGCTTTTTATGCCAGGATCGCAGTGTCTCAGGCGTACAGCCAATCTTTGACGCTATGGCTTGAATGGCTGACCATGTAGAAGGATAGTCGCTCGACGCTTCAATCAGCATGCGAACGGCGCGTTCTTTAATCTCAGGAGTGTAGGTTTGTCTTTTCATTGTCGTATTCTCTCAGAATGTTGAGTCTCCGACAATCCCGGGGCGGTTCAGTACGGTTTTTTACAGGCATGCGGACAGGTGAAATTGACGGTTTACCGTGGAAAAATATTGACTTTGAACGTAGACAAATCGTTATTGATCAAGCAATTGTTGGAGGTGTTATAGGTGACACTAAAACTTCCAGCTCTAATCGTATTATCCACATGAATCAACTGGTTTACGATGCATTGATTGAGCAGCAGAGCTTGACTAAACATCGAAGTGAGTTTGTTTTTAGTACAAAAGCAGGTACTCCTTTGAGTCATCGCAATGTGACAAAGAGAGTTTGGTATCCGTTATTGCGATATCTAGAGCTTGATATACGTAATCCCTATCAAAGTAGACATACGGCTGCCACTCTTTGGCTTGCTGCAGGCGAGTCTCCTGAGTGGATTGCTGCGCAAATGGGTCATAGCAGCACTACAATGTTATTCACAGTGTATTCACGTTATGTGCCCAATCTAACTCGTCAGGATGGGAGTGCTTTAGATAAGCTACTGATAGAGCGAGGTATAATACAAAATCCATGAAAATACCTATGTTTAACAAAAAGACATCCAAATAGATGTCTTTTTTCGATTTTAATGCTGGATGCTTTACATTAATGAAGCTACAGTTATTTGAATGCCTTGTAACGGTAGCAGAATAATGGCTAGTAAAGATAGTAACTCTACAAATATTAAGGATTGGTTGAAGCTAAATCTCCTTGATTTCGCTAATGGCCATGATCTTGAAATATTACTTATCGAGCTAAAATTTTTAAAAGATACCTTACCTGAGCAATTTAGATCAGAATTGAAAGATGAGTATCGAACATTGTCTGAATGGATAAAAACATTAGATGTGGATAGTAATTTGACGAAGACGCATGAATTACAGATATACGAAAATGGAATTGCTCATAAAGTATTTTTAGAAAATATTAGAAAGCCTCATCTGCATTTAAAAGAGCTCTATCTAATTACCTTTTTAATCCATCGAGCAGACTCGTCTAAAATAAATACTATCCGTGCTGTCTACTTTTTTCTATGTTTAAGGATGGTTGAGTTAACTGACTATGATAGTCGAATTGAAACTACGCTCGATGAATGCAGATTTTTAACGAACAAAACTCGTGAATTTTTAGTTCCGTTTTTACCAGACGTCACTCAGTCGAAAAATCTGCAAGATATTAAAGAGCGTCTTATTCAAACGCAAGAAGATGATAACTACACTAGATGGCTAAATAGATCTCCAAAAACATTCGAATTAGAGGTGCGAAGATATAAGAATAAGCTATTAAGCGCAGGAGCTTCATTATTCTCTAGCGATGCTCAGTTTGAGATTAACGAACGTATAGCCAAATATCTGTATGAGTATATCCTACCACTCGAAAACTACTTTAAAAATGACTCAGGTATTACCCGAGTAACGACTGAGACTCATAAGATTATAACTATCTTACAAGATAAGGATGACATCACTGGTAATACCGTTAGCGATCTTACCTACATATCAGAAAATACTAGCGAAGAAAACGGATTTGAAGATCGAGAACGACAAGACGATGAAGAGCAATCATTTGAACAAGTCAGTTTCGAGCAGCCTACAAACTACTATTTAGATAAAATTAGAGCTGAACAACAAGTTAACTGTAGACATCAACGGACTTTAAGTCAGGTAACTGATGTAAATGTTGCACATGCTGATGAAATACAGGTTTTAGTCAAATACTTGCTGAGAAATCTGATGAGTTTAGATCTCAGAAGGATAAATGATAATGAGAACAGCGAAAAAAAACCTTCAAATATTGAATATGATCTGGACCATCAAGCTTCTTTGTATTTACTAATAGTTCTATTGACAGGTAGACCTCAATTATTAATATCCGAAGATTTAAAGAAGAGTTACCTGTGCTATCGGTATCCACTGGAATTCACACCTACTCGTAGTAAAGCTCAAGAAAGCTGGGACTCTAAACTATATGCAGAAAATAGTTCCATCCTTCATCTTATCTACCCTACCGTTATTGGTGATATACACTATTATCTATTACATGACATAAGCATAAAGGATCTAGAAGAAATTAGAAACAAGGCTAATGAAAATTTAAAAGCTCTAAATAAGAAAAGCAAAACTAGATTAACTATTAATAAAATTAAGAATTATTTAGAGCACTTCCTTATACACAGTGGACGAGATCACGCTTTAATCAATGTCCTAATTAGTAAACCAATACACCATTCTTCGGCACTTCCTTATTTCAATGTTAGCCAACTAGATTTATTCCTTTGCCAGGACGACTTTAATGAGCATTTGTATGAAATAACATTTGATAAGGTCAACGATGAATCAAAAAAAAATCAGGAATATCTATTTTTTAAATTACCTGATGATAGAGAAATAAATTACTGGGACAAACAGATAGGTAGTGTTTTAGCCGTACAAGAAGGCCGCTTAACATCTATAGTTAGCGATTTAATCACTCGGATCAATTCTTCATTGCTAGATAGGAATACCCTAAACTCTAGATCTATAGTTGACCTACATAATACCTTTACTGATTACTTATATATTTTGCTATCGGTTTCAAGTGGTTATCGTCCAGTGCGTGAACCTTTTGGTAGGCTTATAGATATAGATGTTAGAACCAAGAAATATTTCATCAGCGACAAGGAAAACCGCCAACATACTCGAGGTAGATATATTTATCTACCTGATATAGCAAATCATCAGATTGAGCAGTACATCAAGTATTTAAAGACAAATGTCTTTATTTTAAATAATCTAGATAATAGTCTATGCGATATTTATTCAAATATTCTTGCTAGCAATATTGGACTTATCAGTTATCTAAAGCTGGATGAAAAAACTAATACTATTACTGAAGTCAGTCTCACTCAAACATTTATTCAAGAAAGACTATCTAGGATTTTAGAGTTACCGTCAAACTGGCATCGTCATTTTATACGCTCATATAAAAGCCCAGAAGTTGGAATCTTTTCTGCTAAAAGCAGTTCATCATTATCTGATAGTTTTGGTCATGATGTTATTGGAGCTTGGATGGGGCATGCTGATGAACTTGGTTTCGATTACTACGATAAGCATAGTGGTCTTAAAAGAAGTGAGTTGCGCAGGTTTGCTTATGAGCTTAATAAAATACTTGAGTATAACGGCTTTAAAATTATCTATTTGGAGAATAATTAATGGCTCAGCGTAAATCAGGTATCAAGGAGCGTGCAGAGAATAGAAGCAAAGAAACCTTAAAGCGTAAAAACTTGTCTAAACGAATAGTTAGAGAGTCTATAGATTTTGACAAAATTATTGCATCAAATGATCCTCAAACAATATTTAATGCTATGTGGGAGCAGCTTGATAAAAGATTATTAGAAAACAAACATTTTCAGGGCTATCTTGGTTATGTAGAAGGATATAACGAAGCAGTAAAGTGCTGTCAAGATTATATTGAAAATAAGGACATTGATATTGGTTTTCCAAAGCTTATTGTTACCTCATACCGTCCAAAGTCTTTTAGAAATGAAGTAACCTTTTCTGAAAACCAACAAATATTAGATTTTTATTTGTATTGGATAGATGGTATAGCTAGCAAAGCTTATGAGCTTACTATCACAGATTTAATGCTATCGTTAATTTTCCATAGTGCTGTATTAAAAAAGCTAATATTACAAACGCTTATATCTCGCATCAGTGACAAATCATTAACTATAGAAAGCATATTTGAACTGCCTGTGACAACACTCATTATTGATGACGATAGCTACCATACTAACACTTACAACGATTCAACAGCTGTACATGAAGTAAAAGTCTTTTTATCGCCATTAACGAGCTATTTAATTAAGCTCTATAACAAAAAGGGCAAGACTAAAAAGGTATCGCTTAGTACTGATATTCATAAGCTATACCAAACATTGCAGATGACTAAATCTCTTAGTCAAAACCAACTATCTATGACTTTAAAGAAGTTTTTAATAGGTGCAGTCTATGTTTTAGAAGATTATCTATTTTTAGATCTGCCAGAACATACTTGGTATCTATTAATTGGTTGGGACTCTACCTATGGTCTGTCAACAGCCAATTGGCAGTCTCTAATCTTTAACATATCTCATGAGACCCTTGCCAATGTAACTACTAGCATTGAGTATCATAACGATGTCGTTGTAGAGCCTAGAAAAGCTAACCCTACTATCACTGTCGAGATTGCTAAGCTATTCAAAAAGAATAAAGATGAAAAAATCTCAATGACTACATTCTCAGCTGGCCTCAAACAGCTATATGAACGTTTATCCACGAGCGATGCTCCTTTAAGTGAGATCGCAATTGTAGGTTGGTTACTGACGAAAACAGTAACTTGCAAAAAAGTAAGTAGTGTTCAGACTTACAGCGGCACTATTACGAATCGTTGGTTATCTCTGACGCAGGGTGTTGCTCTTGAGGAGCACACTGAAGAGGATTATATTCAATTTTATAGCGAACTTATTGAACTTGGGAAGTCAAAAGACGCTAAGAATACTATTGCTACTCGTATTGATGAGATTCATGAATATTTAGTTAATCAACATAATATTGAACCTATTGCACCTCTTTCGTCTACCAAGAGAGCACATCATAGGACAGGTTATCTTTCAGAAACTATGTTTCAGGCTATTCTTAGCAGTGCTGACAATCTTGAAATGACTAAAGATGAGCTAGAAGCGGTAAAGCTCGCTCTGATTTTAGGTCAACGCTGTGGACTTAGAATAGGTGAGATAGTTAAGATTAGATTAAAAGATGTGGCTATAACTTCAGCTTATCTAGAGGTGCGTGACAACAAATATGGTAATAATAAAACGGGTTCTGCATTAAGACGGACGTTGTTAGAACAACTTTTGACAGATTCAGATATGTTGTTTTTTAGAAAAGTCGAGCTTATTCGTGGTGAGGGTAAAGGTGACACCTTAATCGCTAACCAAGCGGGTATGGCTTATCGTGCCAGTGATTTATCTAAAATTTTATCTCAGTTAATTAAAACTGTTACAGGACTTCCTCATCTTACGACTCATCATCTAAGACACAGCTTTTTGACTAATTTTCAATTAATGTCATTTATGTATGACCAAGCTAATAATTTTAAGGGACACAAATGTACTCAGGCTTTAAAAGACCTATTACCTTATGACGAAGAAAAGTCTTGTGAAATATTAGCTTATATTGAGACATCACTACAATACAAAAAAATCTATGCCTTAGCAGGGGTTGCTGGTCATGCCAGTCCTAGTACCACTTTTGAATCTTATGTTCATTTGACTGACATTCAGATTGGATTGTTACTTTGGCATATGGATTACCACCTAACGTCTAAACACCATGAATTAATAAGCATTCCTAGACGTTTGAAAAAGCAGTTAGCCGCTTCACCTGTTGCAGTTAATGACTATCTGCTTAACAAGCTCAAACTTAAACCACTGCCTAAACCAAAACATAGTAAACGACTAAAGAGAGCAGATAAAAAATCTACAAAGCCAAAAAGATACTCATTCGATGAAGTTCGTCAGATTCTAGAGGTACATAATAGAGAGGAAGATTTCAAGGAAAAAATGGATGTTTATAAACTTGATCAAAATACTTTTGAAATGTGGCTTGAGAATGCTAGACGGCTCAGAAACGATTCTGCGTTTAAAACCACACACGGTAATTCCAGATTGTTTGCCTCTGATGATAACAGGAGTTTATTACCAGTTCTCGATAGGTATGCTGAAGACAACCACATGCTCATGCAGATGACCAATAAATTTCGTGACTTATATAAGATAAAAGACAATCGAGAACCTATGCTTCAGTTTGTAGGGCTTACGCTTACGAACTCTCAATACTACAAAAATCATATTAGTTTTAATGAAGCTCTGGATCTATATAGTTATATACAAATACTGAGACAACTAGTCTTAAAGAAGAATATTAATTTAAAAATATACCATTATGCACAAGCTAAAGATGACGATAAAAAGGAATGGCAACCTGTAATGAAATTACTTGCCTCATCTCAAATAAAAAATTGTAATGTAGCAGATAAATTGAACGGCAACGTATACAAAAAGAAGATCCGTGCTGAATTATCACTATCTAGCCAAACTGAGCAGACTAGGCTTAATAATAGAGAGAAATCAAATCTCCCAATCAAGCAATGGACCGTTAGAACTTTACAAATTTTCTGTCATTACGCTTTCATTATGATAGGGCAAAGAATTAATTTAGGAGATCACAAGCCATGAATCTGTCAGCAAAGTCTATCAGCATTAACAATAGCACTAAAATTAGTCTTCATCCGTTGGCTAGCCAACTAAATAAGCTAATAGTGAAAGCCTACTTAATTGGTGGTCAAGAAGCCTATATTAAATCTATGCATACTAAGTTTGATTGTTATAACAGTGTACCTATTCATAATGTATCGTTAGTGAATAATGATGTGAATGAGTATTTACTCATTGGTGGTTGTTTTTTACCTGTATTTAACCTAAAAGATCTTAATAACAACAACACTATTTTCTTAAGTTATAAAACCTCTAAAAAAGACTCTAAGCCTGAGCATAAGAAACAAGTTAAGAAAGAATTTGATCAGGATGTGATTGACTTTATATACATGGACTTTATCCGAGCAATATCAATACTCTCGTTAGCTAAACCTGGGCTTATGTATCCAAGTCTTAAAACAATAACGCAAGAGTATAAAAGTCAGATATGGAGTGAAATATTCAATAGGGAATCAAAAACCCCAAAAGATTACATTTTATTAAATAACGTCGCCGATCTGCTTGATACAACACGTGGCACATTGAATAGTCATACTAAACTAAAGAAGTAGCGGTTAGTTCTTTCCGCTATGCCTGATTAGAAACAGAGCTATCTCACTAAGCTTAGAGTAACAAGCTAGACAACCTTAATCCTCGAATTGGAACACAAGCGATCTAATGCGAGGACTTATTCAGGATTGGATAGCGATATATCTACTTCTAGGAGTCATTAAAGAGATGATTTATGAGAGAGATACAAAGGGATGTATTCACAACCGTATTAAAACTTAATAGCTCTGCCTAACCACGCTACCAACTCACGGGCAGGAGCCTGACTCAAACACTGCGGACAATTAATATAGGTCATTATGCAGTCATTTAAATCAGTCAACATATGTAGTAATAACCCTAAACCAATTACCTTATAGGGCTTTGGTAAAAACAACATGCCCGCATATACTGCCATCGCATAATAAGTATGTAGCGGATGGAAATTAATACTACAACGATTGGGCGAAAAGATAGGTGTCGCTAGCAGATGATCTAAATCAACTAGCATGGTTGCTAATAGGATCAAATAAACTCGCTTATAGTCACTACGAAAAAACATATAGGCGATGATAAACGGCATACCAAAGTGTAGAAAATAATGGATAACGGTTTGAGTCATCGCTTTTTCCGATTTAAGAGGGTGTTTTAGAAAGTGTTCTAAGAGTATCATACACGATCTGAGGTATACCTTCACACCTGAAAGACAGGCGCGAATCCACCACCTGGCATACGGAAGTTGGTCATCTGACCGTGATAAACACGCGCAGCAGGTAACATGCTAATCTACCGTTGAGAGACGCCAGTAAACGGTAACTCGGTCTGGTAATGAGGAACGAGTAAACATGCAACTGTATTTATTGCTATGGCTATTTTTGGAGGAATTATGACTCTTGTAAACCAATCGTGCCGAGCAGCAGCGTTAGCTGTGCTTGCCCTGATGGTGTGGAGCGTAAGTTTCTTTCTCCATTTTTTTTGGGAGATGGCACAGGTACCGTTCTTCTCAGGCATGGCAGAAGCGAGCCACTGGGAGGTGGTCTGGCTTTGTACACATGCGACCTTCGGTGATGCCAATATTGCCTTTGGCGCCTACGTGCTTGGGGCGTTGTTTGTAAAAGACTGGTTCTGGATTTCAAAGCAGTGGCTTCTGTCGACTTTATCGATATACCTTGGCGTTGGCCTGATTGTGACAATACTCTTTGAATACTGGGCAACTGGAGCTGGCCAAAGGTGGAATTATAGTGGTCTGATGCCTGATGTTCCGTTACTAAGCATAGGTGCGTTGCCGCTCTTTCAGTGGATGGTCATTCCGATAATATTAATCTACGCTGTCAAATGGATGTTCCTTAGGTGGCTGGTTTCGAAGCGTACCGAACGCGAGTAGATCGAGTAAAGACAACCACATTCTCTCAAAGCGCTTCCGGAACAGTCAACATCCATGTCCTGACCTGACCTGACCTGAGGTATGAAACTCTGCTCGATATATCGTTGAGAGGGCGTTTAGCTAATTTGAAAGGGGTTTTTTACCACTCATGATCTGAAGAACAAAGGTTCCGGATACTGTAATCAATAGGAAACCGTGGAAAGCCTCCATAGCAGTCATGAATCGTAGATGTCCGTTGGGCATGAGATCGCCTCGCCCAAGCGTTGTGAAGTTGACTAGCGAAAAGTAAAAGTAGTCCATAAAATTAAGAGAGCTACCATCGCTAGATGAGGACGATACGAGGTTACCGACCTCAAGGTCGTGCACAGCAAACCAGAAGCCAGCAGCGTAGAGCAACGCCTCGAACGTATGGGCAAGTACGATTGAGCCGACTGCGACCCCAAGACAGTGTCCTAGACGGCGAGACGGCGTCACAAACTGTGACGAGAACTTTAACGCGCCGTAATGTATTGTCGTGCAGACAGCGATCAGAATCGCTGCCATTATGATTGCCAGAACCACTTTTTACCCTCTTCAAGAAAGTCATGTTATAGTCGAAGGAACGGCACAGATTACCACGCTCTATCTATCAACTGTAGTTGTTTCTTCCTATCGGTGTAAGCACAATAAGCCAGAAAAACTTATGCCCGTTTCGCCTCATAAGATAACGTATCCCTTTTATTCAGTATCGGATATAGTGATCCTAAGCCAATTATTTTGATGCAGAAAGTAATGAATAAAGAGTTGAATCATCATTTTTCCAGTTCAGCATGATATTTTGATTATTGCATTAGTACTTAGAATAATCCAAATAGTAAACACTGCTTAAAAGCCAAACCCAAATGATCACACTTGGAAAACAGGCGCAAATCCACCCCCTGGTGTGCGAAAATTAGTCGCTTGACCTTGATAGATACGCCCAGCAGTTAGTAACAGCTGTCCTGCATAGGTATAAAGACGTATATCTACTTTTTTGGTCGTCACAACATCATCGATTTTTATTGATCGCTCTGTAGCAGGTATAAAGGTCTGTGCAATATAATCCTCATCCAGAATGTTCTCAAAAACGCGTCGAGTGAGCTTGCTACCGCGATAGACGCCTTTGCTTCCATATCCAGCAACTGGCTTAAAAAACAATTGTCCCCGAGTACGCCATAACTCTGCTGCATCCTCTTTTATAACCATTTTGGTAGTTGGCACTGCCCTTTCTAGACATTTTGCATCATCATTATCTAGTCCCCACGACTGCAAAGTTTGCGGATCGGATAGTAAGGCTAAGTTGCGCTTATTCGCAAATATAGCATGGACATGAGGATTAGGCGTTACTACTACCGCACCCTCTAGATAGGCACTTTTAAGCACGGCGTGGTTAGGGTTTTCAAATGCAAAGTCGACCAACCGATTATAGATCATATCAATGGGCTTACCATGCGCTGTCAGCTTGCCATCAACATAGTTAATTTCAGACGGATCAAGTATAACGGTATCAATGCCCTTAGCTTGAAGTAGTCGGCAAGCCAGCTGAAACTCTAAATACATGAACTGACTTTTGGGATCATTATCGATAATAGCTATGCGATTAGGCATGGCAGTAGCCGATTGTCGCTGCCACTCTTGTATGAACATGTTAGTGACGGCTTCTTCAAAGCCATCAAGCATTTTAGTAGTATCAGCACTTTGCTCGGAAGGGTGGCAGCATTGTTTTTGTGCGCGGGCAAGTGCTACGTTTAAAAATGCGCCTCCAGCGTTAGTATTGATCTCAATAAGTTGAGGGCTATCGCTACCTAAGTGAAAGTCATAACCCATAAAGGCTCCTATTGGCCCTGGATCGAAAGCAGCAATTTTGGGTGCCCATGACAATACTTGCTGTTGGTAAGATGGAAGTCTAGCAGCCGACTCAATAGCTGCGACAATTCGCACCATTGTCTCTATCTCTGTTTTGGGGACAAACACCGGTGTTGCTGAAAAAATTTTATTAAGCTCATTAGCTCCTATTGGGTTGTCTCTAGTGTCTGACAATTGATTTTGAAGGCTAGTATTAAGTACTTTACGATCTAAAGTACGGCAATAGCACTCTTTATTAAGTTGATCTGCAAGATTGTCATTCACTTTATCTTGGTTATTGCTTAGGTGTTCCATTTAAATCTCATTACTAAGTTTAGTGGGTATGCTGATAAGGTTTAGAAGACAGCCAAAGTAAAAAAGGTATTTGAAATGTTTAAGATAAGGTTGTTTTTATAGTTGTTTTATAAAATAGTCATTGTGCGCCATAGCTACTTTGCGAGGTTAAACAGTTTTATGCTCTTCTTTGATTAGCACTTTTGCTAAAAACAAACCTAACTCGAACAGTAGCCACATCGGAATCGCTAGCAATAGCATTGAGACACCATCGGGTGGTGTAACTACAGCTGCCACAGCAAAACAACCAACAATGATATATCGGCGCTTACTCTCTAGACTCTGAGTGGATACGATACCGAACATTATCAATAGTAAAGTAACCACTGGAATCTCAAAAGTCAGTCCAAACACCATAAACAACTTGAGTGCAAAGCTCAGATAACTATCAATATCGGTCATAGGTATGACATTCTGCGGAGCGAATAGGATAAAGAACTTTAATACGCCTTTGAGTACCACAAAGTAGGCAAAGGCAACACCCGTATAAAATAGAAATATCGAAGAAAACAGCACAGGAATGGCAATTTTCTTCTCTTTTTTATATAAGCCAGAAGCTATAAATGACCAAATTTGATACAGAATATAAGGCATCACTACAAATGCAGCAACGAAAATTGTCAAGCGAATAGGTGCCATAAAGTTTGAGGTAATGTCAGTGGCAATCATAGTCGAGTTCGCAGGCAACTGTGCAACTAGAGGGTCTGATAAAAGGTTGTAGAGTTCACGCGAAAACCCTACCAATGCTAAGAAAACAATCAAAACGGCTACGCATATTTTGATGAGATGCTTGCGTAGTTCAATCAAGTGTTCAGTAATAGGCATATCACTGAGCGCATTCAGCACATTATCAGCCTCATCACTATGGGCAGTGTCTGGGGCTTTAATATTTGTATCCGCTAACTTTTTTTGTCGATTTTTTTGGCGTTTAAATAAGCTCATTCATTCACCTTTTCTATAGGTGAAGAAGAAATATTTGGCTGATGAGGATCGGTTGGTTGATGTGAAGCGTCTAAGCTTTGATTCTGCGAGTCTTCAAACTTTTGCATACTACCGCGCATCTCTGCTAGTTCACGCTTCATATCTGACTCAGTCTGACGAATTTTTGCAAGCTCATTTTGCATTTGTTGGCGCGTTTCAGCCAGATCAAGCTCAGCTTCTATTTCAGACTGTAAAATGGATACTGTACGGCGCAGTTTGGCATACCATTGCCCAGCCGTACGTGCGGCCTGCGGCAGTTTTTCTGGGCCCAATACGATTAAGGCTATGACGCCAAACAAGAGTAACTCGGAAAACCCGATATCAAACATAACAGACAAATATATTAATTAATAGGCTATTGAGTATCGCCATCTATAGCGGCGCATTTCATACTTTCTGCTTATTATCAGTGGTAGCAGGGTTGATTTCTATATCATCAGCCTGTGTATTTGAGTCAGTATCTGGTACTGGCAGATTGCCTTCATGACTAAGTGCGCGGTTTTTGCGAGTATGCTCGGTCTCTTCATCTTTTACCGCTTCTTTAAAGCCCTTTACCGCACCGCCTAAATCTTTACCCGCGTTTTTGAGCTTAGCGGTACCAAATACAACCACTACGACTACTAACAAAATCAGCCAATGTGTAATAGAAAAACTACCCATAACAGTATCCTTATTTTTAAATTCTAATAAAACCCGTATTGGGCATTACGTTTTGACAATTTTTCCTAACATTCATATCACAAGTCCAACCTACGTAGTCTAAGCGCGTTAACAATCACCGAGAATGACGACAAGCTCATAGCTGCCGCTGCTATCATTGGACTAAGTAGAAGCCCAAATACGGGATAGAGCACACCTGCGGCAATTGGGACACCAAGTGCATTGTAAATAAAGGCAAAAAACAGGTTCTGTCTGATATTGCGCATGGTGGCGTGGCTAAGCTTATAAGCTTTAGCAATGCCCATTAAATCACCTTTTAGCAGGGTGATACCCGCACTCTCCATCGCCACATCGGTACCCGTTCCCATAGCGATACCAACATTAGCCTGCGCTAGTGCGGGCGCATCGTTGATACCGTCACCTGCCATTGCTACCAATTTACCGCTATCTTGCATCTCTTTGACGATACGGTTTTTGTCCTCTGGTGAGACGTCGGCATGGACTTCATCGATACCTAATTTATTGGCGACTGCCTGCGCGGTTTTTTCGTTATCACCCGTTAGCATGACGACTTTTAGTCCCGCGTCATGAAGCAGTGAAATAGCCTCTTTGGTGCTTGGTTTAATAGGGTCAGCAACTGAAATAATACCAGCAGCTTTACCATCTATAGCCACAAACATTACCGTTTCACCGTCTTTTCTACGGACATCAGCTTTAATGGACAGCTCATTATCAAAACTATTTAGGCTTTCCATAAGCTTAGAGTTACCAATAGCGACTTTCTTACCATCGACCACGGCTTGTACGCCTTCGCCAGTAGTCGAATTAAAGTCAGTAGCTTTAGGAATAATGAGTGATCTTTCTTGAGCCGCTCTAACGATAGCTTCTGCTAAAGGATGCTCGCTTGCACTTTCTACTGCGGCTACCAATGCGAGGAACTCGTCTTCATCTTGACCTACCTGCGCGTCAATTGCAGTAAGCTCGGGCTTACCAGCGGTCAGTGTTCCGGTCTTGTCGACGACAATAGTATCGACTTTTTCCATACTCTCTAACGCTTCAGCATTTTTGATAAGCACGCCATTCTGAGCACCCTTGCCAGTACCGACCATAATCGACATAGGTGTGGCGAGTCCTAAAGCACAAGGGCAAGCGATGATTAACACTGCAATAGCGTTGACCAGTGCAAAGGCCATAGCGGGCTCAGGGCCGAATATCGCCCAGACAATAAAGGTAATGACGGAGCAGATAAGCACGATCGGTACGAACCACCCAGCTACCTTATCTACCAATTTCTGTATAGGTGCGCGGCTACGCTGAGCTTCGGCAACCATTTGTACAATTTTGGATAATACCGAATCTGCTCCAACATTGACCGCTTCGACCAATAGCGTTCCAGTGCCATTTACCGTACCGCCAGTAACCGTATCTCCTTGTGCTTTTGACACAGGGATTGGCTCACCCGTTACCATTGATTCATCAACATTACTATTGCCATCGATCACTGTACCATCTACGGGTAGTTTCTCACCCGGTTTAACCCGTAGCTTATCGCCAGTGACGACCTCATCAAGCGAGACTTCGACTTCGTTGCCATTTTCATCGACACGTCTTGCAGTCGGCGGTGCGAGCTCAAGCAATGCTCGAATCGCGCCTGAAGTTTGACTTCTGGCTTTGAGCTCTAATACTTGACCCAAAAGTACTAAGGTTACAATGACAGCTGCCGCTTCGTAATACACACCGACTTGACCATTAGCGTCTCTGAAACTGTCTGGGAAAATATTGGGAAAAAAGGTCGCGACAATACTAAAAATATAAGCAGCGCCTACGCCTATCGCAATCAAAGTAAACATATTGAGATTGCGGCTTTTTATAGACTGCCAACCACGGACAAAAAACGGGGCGGCGCCCCAAAGCACGACAGGGGTCGCAAGCACTAACTCAGCCCATTGTAAGATCTGTGATGAGATACCATACTGACTGAAATTAACTACGTTTACGTCAAACATACCGCTCATCACATATATTAATAGCGGTACAGTCAGTACTGTACAAACCCAGAATCGACGAGTCATATCATCGAGCTCTGAGGTATCTTCTTCACCGATAGTAAGCGTTTCAGGCTCAAGTGCCATGCCGCATATTGGACAGCCACTATTCTCAACATCTCTGACTTCAGGGTGCATAGGACAGGTGTAGACCGTGCCATCATAATCAGCAGGAACTTTGTCGTATTTACCGCCTTTGATAGATTTTACATCAGTGCTGTTAGAAGTATCCTTTCCATGACAGTGTGCATGACTGTCTTCATCAGTAACCTCGTTCTCAGGTTTGAGAAACATACCGCATATTGGGCAATCGCTTTTTTCCACATCTCTCACTTCTGGATGCATAGGACAGGTATAAACGGTTCCGCTATAATTTTCAGGTACTTTGTCGTAATTACTCTCTTTAGTAGGATGGGCATCGGTATTTGACATGCTATGGCAGCTTGCATGGTCATCTTTCATTGCTACCATCTCGGCAACAGTGTCTTCAGGTTTAAGAGACATTTTGCATATGGGACAGCCTCTATCTGTAATGTCTCTGACTTCCGGATGCATCGGACAGGTATAAATGGTTCCACTGTAGCAAGTTGGCACCTTATCGTAAGTGGTATCTTTATTAGATTCTATGCCTGTATTCGCTGTACTGTCACAGCAATCAGGGGCTTCGCTGTCCGAAGTATTTTTTGTCGTATCGTGTTTCATGACTATGTTCCCGTTATTGATTGCAATGATAGTTTAGGGCTAAGTCGCTAGCTTTTGATCCCATTCAAGATTGGTGCACTGTTCGTCTTTCTCAGCATAGCTGACCTATCTGAGCCGAAGATTCAATGGCTACGCTAGACTCATCCTGCTTTAGCAAACCAGCGATATAGCGGTACAAACACAATCGCAAAATACCAACCATAAAGATAGGATTCGACAAATCCAATTAGGAAACCTGACCATGTCAGCCATTCAAAACCAGGTAGCAGCGGTGCCCAAGCCTCATGCATGCTTATCTGCTCAGGTGCGAGTAGGCCAAAGCCTATGCACAAGAGATAGCTAATGAGCAGAAACAGAGAAACGCTATTGCCCACAGGACCAATTCTTAAAGTATTCGCTTTTGAATTCAATTCGTTTATCTTGACTCTCCTTGGTGGATGCTATACACCGCTTTCGTCACTACCAAACAACGGTATGGTATATGACCCGAGCATCCGAGCCAGAAAGCTTTGCGCAATAATTATAGAAAATTACATCAGTAGAGCATTAAAACCGGTCGTCAAACAGTCTCCATATACTTGATGCAAGTACGTCGCAGCACCGCCAGCTGACGGGTAAGCGTTAGAGATTTTGATATAGGAGTAAGCACTAAAAGAGACAACAATTGCAGCAGCCAGAAGGCCAGTAGGGAAAGTGAACCATGCATACTCAGCCTTTTATTGCTTTTTCATGAGCAATGTTTTGATTCTGTAGTGAAAGTAGCTTTGAATAAAAAGACCTATATGCTTAAGTCTATCATTTGATAGACCATTATTTTATTTGTTTAAAATATTCCTATCAGTATAGATCGTTATTCAAGCTCATCAATCAATTGCTTCATCTCAGCGATTTCACGCTTTTGCGCTTTAATAATATCGTCAGCAAGCTTTTGTACACGCGGATCTTCAATATCAGCGCGACTACTAGTGAGAATGGCAATCGAGTGATGCGGTATCATCGCTTGCATCCAATCGACTTGATCGACAGTTGCTTGTGATCTAACACCCCAAATACCAACAGCAAACATCAATACGCTTAGACCATAGATCATTAAATTGACTTTGGTCTTCTTATACATATTCGTCATAAATGCCAACATGACCACTGCCATACCGGCACCCATGTAGAGCGCCATGTAAGCTCGGGTTTCACTAAAATAAATATGATCCCATTCATAAGTATTGAAATACATCATGATGTACATCACAATCGTAGACGTCACAATCATCAGAGTGAACTTTACATAAGGGTTCATGCCCTGTTGATGATCCATGGTGTTTTGATCTGAAGCATTCATAGTATATCCCCTATTATTTTAATAATATTAGAACCAGAATTTGACCCCCGCAGTCAAACTACTGCTATCAACCGATTCATTTTCTTGACGTCGTTGACCACGAGCCTTGCCAAGCGCTGTCTCATAACTCACACCCACATAAGGGGCTAGCTGGCGACTGAACGTCTCATAAGTCAGCCTAACCTCGGCTTCCATTTCATTAAAGCCCTTGGTAATGCCATTATCATGGTCATCTTTACTAAAGGCAGTCAGTCCCACCTCCGGTATGACCACCCAATGCTGATCCAAACGCCATTCGTACTCTGCGCCTAAATCAAGACGAAGTTGACCATCGGTATATAAATAGGCTCTCGCATCTGTTTCGATAAAATACGGCGCGGTACCGACAATACCTGCCATAAGGGCAGCGTTATCGTTTTCAGTATCGTAAGCGACACCAGCTTCACCATTCCAGAAAATGCTCAGTGGTTTCCAATAAGCAAGCGAGCTCAAGCTATCGATTTCTTTATCATCTTTAGTCTGAGCACTACCTTCCGTGCGTAGCCTGATACGATTACTGTCAGTACCATACCAACCCGTCGCCTCGAAGTTGATTTGATCCTCATCAAACTGATAGCCCAAGTCGTCTACTGATACTCCCCATAATGGCATGCTGCCCATCATCATTGGCTTACCATACTGCCCGTAGGGAACCCCATTTGAATAGTCTGGACTACGAGCATCGGCTGGCGGCTGCCCGCCTTGCATCCCAGACATATCCATGCCGCTGTGATCCATGCCTGACATATCCATACCGCTGTGATCCATGCCTGACATATCCATACCGCTGTGATCCATATCAGACATATCGCCTGACATATCCATGCCGCTGTGATCCATATCAGACATATCGCCTGACATATCCATGCCGCTGTGATCCATATCAGACATATCGCCTGACATATCCATGCCGCTATGATCCATACCAGACATATCGCCTGACATATCCATACCGCTGTGATCCATGCCAGACATATCCATATCTGACATATCCATACCGCTATGATCCATACCAGACATATCACCTGACATGTCCATGCCGCTGTGATCCATATTCGACATATCAGCAGCCGTTGCAAACGATGATGTGAGCAAGACTAGCGATGACAAACCAATGAATGGCAGATTTTTCTTAGATACTTTCATAATAAGCCTCATATTCGAAGGTTTGTTAAACGACGGCAACTTCTCTGAACATACCGGCTTCCATGTGATAAAGCAGATGGCAATGCCACGCCCATCGTCCAACTTCACCCGTCACATCGAAGCTAATCTTTTGCGCTGGCTGCACCACAATCGTATGTTTACGTACCTGAAAGTCTCCAGATGGGGTGCGCAAATCACTCCACATACCATGCAAATGCATCGGATGGTTCATCATGGTGTCATTGACTAAGGTGATGCGCACGCGCTCGTTAGGTTTAATATTAACAGGCGTTGCATCCTTAAACATCACACCATCTAACGCCCAAATATAGCGTTCCATATTGCCAGTCAGATGTAATTCGATCTCTCTAGTAGGCTTGCGCTGCTCTGCCAATACTTGCTCATCCACGGAGCGTAATTGGTCATAAGTTAAAACCTTTCTATCAATCTCACGCAGGTTAATACCGGGGTCATCGAGGTTCATACGTGGGCTGTCGACACGCATATCAGATTTAAAGTCATACTCGGTCTTGGCGTGCTTTGCTTTGTAGCCTTTATCACCCATCGCACCCATCATATCAGCCATGGTCAGCCACTCGATCTTATCCATAGCAGGTATTGCAGCACGAGCGCCTTTTTTGGTCGCAAGCGTGGTCGCGACATAGCCCGAACGATCGATGTTTTGGGCAAATATCGTATGTGCATCTTTGGTCGGCGTGACGATGACATCATAAGTCTCAGCCACCCCAATACGGAAATCATCAATCGCAACGGGCGCGACATCATTGCCATCCGTTGAGACGACGGTCATTTTCAGACCCGGTATACGCACATCGAATATCGTCTGTGCTGAGCCATTGATAAAGCGCAGTTTGACGGGCTGTCCCGCTTTCACTAGCTGTGTCCAATTGGCTGCGGTGGTTTTACCATTCATAAGGTAGGTAAAGGTTTTTTCACCAGACAGATCGGTGAAATCTGTCGGCATCATGCGCATCTTATTCCACATTTTGCGCTTGTCATAAGCGGCTTCTAGATCTGTTGCGGCAATATCAGACAGCAGCTTTTTAAAATCTGGCAAGTGGTAGTTATCAAAGTCAGCACGCTGCTTCAATAGCTTTAGCAAGTTATGCGGATCGCGGTGTGTCCAATCACTCAATAAAATCACGTGATCTTCGGCGACTGGATGGCGTTCGCGGCCTTTAGGCTCAATGACGATAGCGCCGCGCATTCCAGTTTGCTCTTGAAAGCCAGTATGGGAGTGATACCAATACGTACCCGATTGAATCAGTTTGAATTTATAGGTAAAGGTACTGTTCGCAGGAATACCATCAAAGCTGATACCTGGCACACCATCCATTTCAAATGGGACGAGCAAGCCATGCCAGTGAATAGAGGTCGACTCATTCATCTGGTTATGGACACGGATGGTCACGGTATCGCCTTCTTGCATCTTTAGCGTTGGCGCTGGCAGTGAGTCATTGATGAGGGTTGCCATACTCGACTTGCCATTGACAGTAACGGGCTTTTTGCTGACATACAGGTCAAACTCATTACCGGTTAGGATAGGTACGATATGGTCAGATTTATCACTGTTGACGGCTACGTTTTGTTGACCTTTACCGAGCGCACTATTGGCAATAGATGGCAGTGTGGATAGCATGGATGCCCCTAATAGAGTAGAGGACCCTGTCAAAAAACGCCTGCGGTTAAGCATATTCTTGTTCATAATTATTTACCTAACTTAATCCATGAAATGGGAGTTGAGTCTATATATTTATCAGTCAAGCTTATGTCTTCGACAGCCCATTAGTAGAGCTGGATAAGCTATTTAAACGTCACTCAAACTATAATTGCTGCTGCGGTGACTCAATGGTTGCATAAATGGCTGTTGAGCCATCTTTGTTAAGCTGCATCACTTTATACGGCATAAATTTATCTTGATATTCCATACCAGGGCTACCAACTGGCATCCCAGGTACGGCAAGACCGATCGCATCACTTGGTGGGTTTTTTAGGAACTGTGCCATATATTTGGCAGGGACATGACCTTCAAATACGTAGCCGTCAGTAGTGACAGCGGTATGACAAGAGCGCATCTGCTGCGGTACGCTGTAGCGCTCTTTAAACAAGGACAAATCTTCGACGTTCTGTGCGGTTGCATTTAGGCCATGACCTTCGGCATAACCGACCCATTCTTTACAGCAGCCACAATTGGCATCTTTATAAACGGTGACTGAGATATTTTTTAGGATAGTTGGCTGGGTGTCTGAATGAGCACTGACAGGCATTATTTCCGCTTTTGGTTGCTCTGTTTGCGCGGTTTGCGTAGCGGTAGTTGGCTCAGTCGCTGGTGTTGAGTCAGCAGCAGCGTTAGGTTGACTACAAGCCGCTAATAATAGTGAAGATGTCATCATCACTAAAAGAACACGACCAGATAACCGGTTGTGTTCACTAGAAAATATATTGGTATAGCGTCTCATAAAATCACTCCTGAGCATTTATCTGACGATCAAATTTATAAAAATTAAAGCCGTAACACTGACCAAAGTGGTATTGGTAAAGCTTAAAACTCAAATCGCAAAAGGCAGCACTCTTGAGTACTGCATTTCTTACGAATAATCAATGTTGCATGCCGGATCCATCACCAGACATATCCATCTCACCATCACCAGACATATCCATCTCACCATCAAATGACATGTCCAACATATCATCGTCTATCCTAGTCGTTAGCATGGTGTATTGATTTTCATCTAAGTCAGGTAACGATCTGATAAAAGCGACCATTGCCCACATTCTATCGTCATCGTGCGAAGCGCCCCATGCTGGCATACCTGATGCCATAATGCCGTGTTTAATGGCCCAAAAAGCTTGCTGAGCACCGGCATCGGTCTTATAGCGTTCAACCAAGTCAACATTGGTAAAACTTGGCGGCTTAGGATATAAACTGGCGCTAAAATCAGTGCTTTCTACCCCAGGAGACAAGTGACAACCTGCACACATATCTTTGTAATCGGCACCGCCCGAGCTGATCATTTCTGTCTTTTCTAAGTTGGGAACCGTAATGTCCTTACTAGCATTCGCTATTGAACGCGTGCGGGCAGTCTCTAAAAAATTGTAAACCAGTGGACTATGGGCTTGATCAGCGCCGATATTTATCATGCCACTCGTCACTACAATAAAAACACCCACAATCGCGACAAAGACGGTAAACAGTATTCCTAGTAAAAACTTCATAGGTTTGTCCTAAAAATCCATTTTTGTTAATATCCAATTACTGCTCGACAAAACCATCTAACAATAATATTGAATTTCTACGATCCACTTCTATAAGATCAATGCCTAAGAGTCACTTTTACTAGTAACACAGTGCTTTTGATACATCGCTTTCATTTTGCTCATGTTGGTCATCATGGCTTTCATAGCAGGATCGTTCATATCCATTTTGCTATGATCCATTTTTCCCATCATATCCATGTGTTTTTCCATCTTTTCACAGTTCATCTGATCTTTCTGCGCATGCATTTTTGGGTCGTGCGCCAAAGCTGACGTTGAAACAACTAAGGCTATAGCAGTGGCTACGATTGATTTAGATAGTGGCATTGATTTGAATAATGACATGGTAAATCCTTATTTGATTTGGTATAAAGTCAAAAAATCTTTGGGATGTTAAGTTATTTTAAAGCATACTTCATTGATTCTGACAGAGAGATGACAGCAAGATTACAATATTGTCATCTTGCTGTTTTTAGTTTTTAATGTTGCTTGTATTCATTTAATATTGAGGCAGCATTAGAATCACGATCACGTCCATACTTATCTACGAAATACTTTTCAGACTGTAAATGTTGATCTTTGTGTTCGATCTCACAAGCCACTCGTGCATCATTATAGCGCTTCATTTGCGTACTAGAAACTTGCGCATCGTTGTGATCCAAGTTTTTTGCAAAGTCAGTAACCGCATCACAGTTATTGATGACTGACGTACTTAGCTCGGTAGTGTGCGCATTAGCCGCAGTAATACCAATAAGTACAGAAGCCGATAGCAGTACTGCTTTTTTGAATGAACCATATGTTTTCATGTAAAACCTCTTTTGTAAGTTGTTAGATATTTAAGTTGTTAGATATTTGAATTGATTACCTGTGAAAATAATTCATAGTCGCTAGGTATGAACAACTATGTTTCATTCATACAGATTAGCAAATGAAGACTGACAATCTGATTACGAACAGATGACATCTTTGTCAGCTAGCAGTCAATTTTGTCATCTGTGTGGGTTAAAACGTTAAATAATTATAATCGTACTGAGGAATTACCATGAAAGTACTGCTGGTAGAAGATGAGTTGAAGCTTGGCGAGTACATAAAAAAAGGCTTAACGGAAGCTGGGTTTATTGTGGATCATCACATAACAGGTTTAGATGGCTATCACGCATTGATGACGGAAGAGTTTAGCGTGATACTGATGGATGTCATGCTACCTGATGTTAGTGGCTTTGAGCTGGTGCGCAATTACCGAGCGGCAGGTAAGCGTACTCCCGTGCTGTTTTTAACGGCAAAAGATGACTTAAGTGACAAAATAAAAGGGATTGAAATTGGGGGCGATGATTATTTAACCAAGCCTTTTGCGTTTGCAGAATTGATCGTTAGAATCAAAAGCTTATTACGACGTGCCAATCAATCCGATTATCAAAGTACGATTATGCAAATAGCGGATCTTAAAATGGACATTGCCAAGCGCACTGTGCATAGAAAAGACAAGGCTATTAAGCTCACGGCAAAAGAGTTCTCATTATTACAGTTTTTATTAGAGCGCCGAGGTGAGGTGCTACCTCGCTCAGTCATTGCTTCTCAAGTATGGGATATGAATTTTGAAAATGATACCAATGTGATTGATGTGGCGATAAGGCGTCTTCGCATAAAAATAGATGATGAGCATGAGGCAAAGCTGATTCATACTGTGCGCGGTATGGGCTACCGATTGGAGGCGCTAGCTACTGAAGTCCAAAGTGGTGCGGACGGAGACTATTCTAAATAGCATGAACTATAAACTCAAAAATCGGCGCTGGTCATTGCTATGGCGAACTATTTTCTTATTGACAGTCTTCGTTATCATCTCTCAGGTCATCATCTATGCGTGGGTGCAGCGCTCTGTGAGTGGACACTTTGAGCAAATGGACTCAGAGATTATCACCCATGCGGCTTTTAACCTGCGCAAACGCATGATTGATGTTAACGATCACATAGAACCATTCACAGTGTCAAAGTCCCAATCACTCATTAATGACAATCACTTGCATTCCTCTTGGCTAGATTATGATTTAAAAACCTTAGTAGCAGATAAAAAAGGCAAATTATTATCCAGTGACCCTAGTAATTTCATTCATAATTTACCGCCCGATTTTAGCTTGTTATCACTATGGCAGGATCATCACGATCAGCAGTTTATGATCAAGATAAATAATAGGCATTACCGAGCAATTATTATTCCAAATCAAGAGGTTTTGGCGTTTATTGCATTACCTATCGATGTGCATCATCAATATCTTATCCAGTTCAATCGCCAGCTGAGCTTGATACTTACTGCCATCACCTTATTATTAGTTTCAGTAGCGGCATTAAGTGTTTATTGGGGTTTTGCTCCTCTGGCCACTATCGTACAAAAAATGAAAGGCATAAACCTCCAAAGGTTAGACGAAAGAGTTGGGGTTGACGATATGCCGTTAGAACTGCGGCCACTAGCAGAGTCTTATAATTCGATGATGGTCAAGCTTGAAAGCAACTTTGAATCTTTGTCACGATTTTCAGACAATATCGCTCATGAGCTACGTACGCCAATAGCGACGCTTAGTACACAAACGCAGGTCATGTTAACTAAGCCAAGAGCTGGCGATGAATACATTGAGCAGCTACATCATCAGCATGATACGTTAGAGCAGCTGTCGGCTATGATAAACAATATGTTGCTACTGGCAAAAACTCAGAAAGGATTAAGTGACTCGCAAATCAGTCACGTGGATACAGTCAGCTTAATTACAAAGCTCGTTGATTACTATGAAATGATTGCAGAAGATCGAGGGATAATTTTTGAGAAATCGGGTAATTTCGAAAGAGTATTAGGTGATGAAGGCTTATTGCAACGGCTGTTTGCCAACCTGATGTCAAATGCCATTTATTACGCAGCTAGTGATAGTACTATCATGATATCCGCTACCGTCTTCACCTCAACCACCTCAATTAATGTAGCAGAAGACGAGGTTCGGCCCTCACAGCAGCCATGGTTAAGACTAACGATAACCAATCGTTTAGACAAACCGTTAGATCAGAGTCAAGCCGATAAATTATTCGAGCGATTTTATCGTCATGATAGAACTAGCCATAAGTATGCAGGTACAGGGTTGGGATTGTCTATCGTGCAGGCTATCGCTAATGCACATAAAGGTACGGTTGGTATCACTATCAAAGATGAGTATTTTTTTGAGGTTACTGTAGGATTATTGATGGCTTAACAAGGTAAATCAAAAGAAGATAAACTCAAAACGTTGTTGTCAAAAACTCAATATCAGAGTATTTGCAAGTGTAGTCCAGAACCGTTTCTTCAACGCATTCGAAAAATCGTTAAGATCTAAACTACGGCTGAAATACCTGACTATTTTTTCGAAATTATAGCAGCCCATTTCTACAGTAATTTCTTCCAATATTACTTTGATGAGTTAATAATTCGCTTAATCAGTAATTTCTGAAAAAGTTAAGTATAAAATACGTACATTAATACTATAAAAAATGATTTAATTATATACTTAACTAGTGACCAAAATTGATATCAATGTTGCTATAAAATACTTTAAAATACGCTAAACGTCATGGCATAAAATCCTTCCTATCCCTTTATTTATAATGTATAGTAGGTTTATATACATCAAAGTCATTTAACGAAATATGGTGGTTCCAGCCTCCGAAGCCGAGGGTCGTGGGTTCGATTCCCGCCGAGCGCACCAATTATCGTATTTACCTTTCCTTAGCATGACATCCACTATCTGCTACAGATAAGTACATAGCAAGGTAATACTTCTAAGTGCTGGCGTTGCTGTGTCCATATACTTTATACAAGCCTACTCTGCCTCTTGCAAATTGGCAGTCAGTTGAGCACGGCTGGGTACACGGTGATAGTTAATCACTGGCATATCTCCTAGACGGCGCTGACTTGCAGCAACCTTCTTATCAATAGTAATCATCGCAACCTTTTTACCTTGTTTGCTAATAAGCAAATGATTCACCTTACGGGCAACGTTGTAATCAGGGAAATACTGCTTTAATAATGCGGATGTCTTGTGCAAGGCATCATTAGATGTTGTTTTTTTTGACTGGTTACCACTCTTTTTGCTTGTCTTTACTCCGCGGGACTTTGCAATAAACCATAAGATTGCAATGACCGCAAACAGTATGACAAGCCACCAAATTCCGTCTATCATAAGAAAAAATATCCATTATTAGCAAGGGTTGGCTCATGTTAGCAGAATTATCACCAGCGTTAATAGCAGAAGTAAAACGTGCAGCAAAACTGTTGGCAGCACAATCACGTATCTGTATCTTGACTGGGGCTGGCATCTCAGCAGAGAGCGGTATCCCTACGTTTCGAGATAAACAAACTGGACTGTGGGAAAACTACGGTGTCGAAGACTTAGCCACACCTGAAGCCTTTATGCGTGATCCAGAGCTAGTATGGTCATGGTATCAGTGGCGCAGACAGATAGTCGCAGACAAAGTACCTAACCCAGCACATCATGCGCTGGCCCAGTGGCAGTATCATGCACAAACCTCCGATCAGCAAGTGACCCTTATCACCCAAAATGTCGATGATTTGCATGAGCAAGCAGGCAGTACGCTCACTCACTTACACGGTCATATATGGCGCAATCGTTGTGGACAGTGTGAGATACCCTACCAAGATCAATTAAGAGCATCATACGATGGCCAAGATACTGTAAGTTTTGAAGATGAGCTGATTACTTGTCCACATTGCAACGGCTATATTAGACCAGATATTGTATGGTTCGGAGAGGCGTTGCCCGCGCAGGCGTGGGAGACTGCAGAAAAGGCAGCTGCCAAATGTGATGTGTTCATCAGTATCGGTACCTCAAGCTTAGTCTACCCTGCTGCTGGGTTATCACAGTTAGCCAAACAAAACGGCGCGCAACTCATTGAGATAAACCCCGATCCAACACCCAATACCATAGTCGATATCACATTAGCAGAAAAGGCTGGCATCATATTGCCGTTACTTATAGAAGAGATTACGTCTTTATAATAGCTACTACTGGTCAGTAGTATCGCAAGATAGACAATAAAAAAGGTTTAACGATTTATATAAACCGTTAAACCTTCTCAACTAAAAAGTCTGGAACGCCTAATTCAGCGCTAGATCAACTTTCGCTAAGTAGGCTTCTTTTAGCTCATCACTGATGAACGCAGATCTAAAAGAGTTCTTTACCAGTTTGACAATATCTTCTTCTGTTATCGGTAGATTCTCGTGTAGATTGATAAAGTTCTGATTTACGTAGCCTTTGAAATACGCAGGATCATCTGAGTTGACACTGATATTGAGACCATAGTCTAAGAGTTCTTTGATATTGTGCTCTTTGTAAGTATCAAACACTCTCAATTCGATGTTTGAGTTTGGGCAAACGGTCAGCGGCATTTGCTCATCTTTGAGCCTTTGCATCAGCTCTGGGCTCTTTATAGACTGTACACCATGATCGATTCTGTTGATATTTAGCAGATCAAGTGCTTCGTAAATATATGAAAAATCTGCTTCTTCGCCTGCATGCGCTACCAGTTTAAAGCCTTCCTCTTTGGCTTTTTTGAAGACTTCTTTGAACTTCGATGGTGGGTTACCCAATTCTGAAGAGTCAAGACCAACCCCGATGATGTCATCTTTATAATCTAGTGCTTGCTCTAGGGTCTCAAATGCTTCTTCTTGCGATAAATGGCGCAAGAAACACATGATGATGCAAGAAGTGATGCCATACTTTTCTTTAGCGTCTGCCAATGCGTCTTTGATACCTGTGATTACCGCATCAAATGGCACGCCGCGCTCTGTATGTGTCTGCGGATCAAAAAATATCTCTGTATGAACGACATTGTCTTCGACACACTTCAAAATATATTCCCACGTCAAATCATAGAAATCGTCTTTGGTAAGTAATACATTTGCACCCGCATAGTAGATATCCAAAAAGGTTTGCAAATTGGTGAAGTTGTAAGCGTTGCGTACGTCTTCTATATCTTTGTAAGGAATCTCCACATTGTTCTTTTTGGCCAGTCTGAACATCAGCTCAGGCTCCAATGACCCTTCAATATGTAGGTGTAGCTCAGCTTTTGGTAGTTTCTTTATTAATTCAATCATAGTATTCCAATAATGGTGTTATCGAGACGTGCTTGTCATCAATGCTATATATTCTTGTACTGTATTCCAACCGTACATATATCAGGCATTATTTATCGCTAGAGGCTCTATTTTAGCATCAAAATCATATCGCCTAAAACAAAACACTTTGCTTATACCCTTTGCTCATATAAATCAAGCAGTCACTCTATTTATAGAGCCAACTACTACGTGTAAAGCCTACAAGTCACTGCTATTTTAAAAATACTACGGTATCAGACAGCTCATTGCCTGCTGGGTCATGTTCGAGCTGATAATACTGACGCAGTAGCTGTCCTACCTCATCGAGTAAGTCAGCCAAACTCTCTTCTGTTTTTTGACTGGCAATACCTGATACTGCCTTTTCGCACATGGCACGCCAGACAGTCGGACTGACGTGAGCACTAATACCGCGGTCAGCGACAATCTCTAGCTGATGCTCACAGATATTGACGTAAATTAGAACGCCTGTGTTTTCTTCAGTATCCCAAACTCGATACTCACTGAATAAATCAATCGCACGCTCTCGGCAATCCATGTGATAGGCATCTTGAATAGGCAAATGGTTTTCTACAATCAAAAAAACCTCACCGCGGTGTCCGAGCTCAGCTTGTGTCACTGCTTCTGTGAGACGTGCCCGAGCTGCTGCTGTTAGCCACTTACTGTGTAGTAAAGGGACAAACAAGACCTGACGCCACCAGCGAGCAAAGCTGGATGTTGAGCTAGAAGTTGAAACGGAGTTTGTAGCGTGGTTTTCTGCCATTATATTATTTCCTCAAATACATCGTTCTAATGGTTGTTTTGGTCTATTACGTAGAACTTGATGGACACTTACCACGAGCCACCAGCGCCGCCGCCGCCAAAACCACCACCGCCGCCGCCGAAGCCGCCACCACCAAAACCACCGCCACCAAAGCCGCCACCACTTCCACCGCCCATACCAGGCAAGAAGATCATGCCACCTCTGCGTCCACCTTTACCGCCGCCGCCTTTACCACCACCGCCGCCACGCGAAATCAAGAACATCCATATAAATATCGCCATGATCAGCGTCATAAAAAAGCCGCCGCCTAATGCCAACGAACCAGCAAAAAATCCACCTGCCGTGACAATCGAGCCAAATACTCGGCCTAGGATATTGGTGATAAAGCTACCAAATATCATCGCCATGATAAATAAGAAAATAGGAGATGGCATCTCCTCTGAACTTTGCTGAGCGCTACGCTCTGCAGCTTGTGCATCAGCACGTGCCAGCACTTCAGGATCAGCGCTCAGACGTGTTTTGAGCGCATCCACACCTGCCAGTATCCCACCACCATAGTTGTTCTGTTTAAATAGTGGTGTGATATCTTCTCTAATAATACGGTTGACTGCCGCGTCTGGGAGCACACCCTCCAGTCCATAACCAGTTAGGATATACATATCACGATCGTTGACTGCGACGACGATGAGCAAGCCATCATCGATAGCGTCATCACCCAGCTCCCATTTCTCTGCAACCTGCAAAGCATAATCAAATATAGGTAAGCCATTGGTCGTCGGTACGATGACAACTGCTGCTTGAGCCAGCCCTTGCTGATAGATATTTCTCAGCTGCGCCTCTAAGCGCTGTTTTTCTTGTGGGTTTAGGATATTGGCCTGATCGACAACTGGCTCATTGAGTATGAGTTTATCGGCATCGACGCTCTGGGCGCTTGAGGTTATTGGTGGTTGGGCTTGCGCCTCAGCTATTGCCTCATCATTCGCCGCGCTTGGATTGATCGCATCATTACCTAAGACCGCACCGTTAATGGCATCATTGTTCAATACTGCATCATTGATGGCTTCGTTGGACTCTCCTGCTTTTGCAATGGCTACCAGATCTTCAACGCTACGGTTTTGTAGATTTGAGTTATTATCTGTCGCAGCAGCACTGCCAACATCATCACCTGGTGCAGCATGTAGCACTGATGTTCCACCGATGCTCAGTGTAAACAATAATGCTGATAAGATTGCTTTTGAATTATTCATCTAATCTATACCACCTCAAATGACATTTTTACAGATTGACAGACATTAGCTAGGCGTCATTACGTCATCAGCTAAATAAATAGAGCGGCATACACCGCTCTATTCTGTATATTTTTAACCAGTACTACTCTGCTGCTGCAGAATCTCCAAAATCGACACTGGGTGCGGTCGAGATAGCTTCCTCATTAGCAACACTAAAGTTTGGCTTGGTATCCATGCCAAATACTTTTGCCGTGATATTGGTTGGGAACTGGCGCACCGTTGTATTGTAACCTTGCACTTCTTGGATGTAGCGATTACGAGATACAGCAATGCGGTTTTCTGTACCCTCTAACTGCGCCTGCAGATCTTGGAACAACGCATCTGATTTTAGTTCAGGATATCGCTCAGATACTGCCATTAAACGTGACAGCGCCCCAGTCATTTGCTCTTGCGCCGCAGCGTAACGCTCCATTGCTTCTGGATCGTTCAGTACTTCAGGTGTCACAGTAATACCGCCAGCACGTGAGCGAGCTTCAGCTACTTGGGTGAAGACCTCTTGCTCTTGCTCAGCATACTGCTGTACAACCTTGACTAAGTTTGGCACCAAATCACTGCGACGCTGATATTGGTTGACCACTTCTGACCACGACGCTGTTACTTGTTCATCTTGCGCCTGTAAGTTGTTATAACCACAACCGCTTAGACCAACCGTAGAGGTTGTCAATAGTGCTGCTAGCAACATCGGCTTCATAATTGATTTGCGCGTCATCTTTGTTTCTCCTAATAATGATAAATAACAAATATCTAATAACCCATTTTTAATAATTTTTGCGTATATGTCCCAATAATCATCGAGCAGTCACATATGTTTTGTATTTTGTATCGAGGCGACTGTTTATAAGCAGTCAAAATACAATATGCGCAAAACTCGCTATTCTTATCGACAATATTATCGGCAGCCACATCGATAACTTCCATATATCGATAGCTTCTATATATTGGTAATCCGCTAACAATGTCGATAGCTTACAGGATGTCATGATAATAATGGCGCTATCGCAAAGCTTTTACAATTGACCGTTACCAAAACACAACCACGTACGTCACCAGTTATCTGATTTCGCGACTGTACATAGATTGGTAGGTTAGTAAACTGGTTCAAATAGACGAAAAGTTGTATGTATACAAACAATTATTTATATCTAAACCAAAACTTGCTAATGTATCTGTCAAATAAAATTCGAATATATCTGCTCTCTACAAAGAAATTTCTAGTAATTAGCATAAAAATATGGCAAATTGCAGTTACGTAGCCGTACGGTTTGAATACATTTGGTAGTGGACTTATAGTTTGATACGTATTAGCGAGTTGGTAGCTGAGACATAAAAACGTCAACCAGCCACCAAATCTTTTCTAATGCTATCAATTCGCCATATCAGCAGTGTAGTCAATCGTAATGGCTCATAGCAAATTGAATACCATCGTCATGACGAGTATTTAATTATATAACCGCCTGTTTTATCCGCGGGTTAACTGATGACTCATCTCATTAATAGCGTGATGATAGGACACCGCACGAATTGATGCTGTATAACATTTACAAACGCAGCTGATATTAATGCTATCGACGATAAGTACTCTGCACATGGTTTTATTGTCGATAAGCCAAGCGGATAAATACAGACAACTACAGTCCATTTTTGGTGGCTAAGCACGTATGAGACTTAACTAATAAAGATATGAGTCAATGCAGATAATTTAACTGCTTAACTTAGATAAGTAAGTTAACCAGTTAATTTACTCCTAGCATACAGAGCCACCTCAAGACAGTACTAGGAATATATATATGGAAGGTTTAGTTAACTTAGTAAATGGAATTATCTGGAGCCCAGCACTGATCTATCTGTGTTTGGGTGCTGGTCTATTCTATTCCATCATGACGCGCTTCGTTCAGGTGCGTCTATTCGGTGAAATGATCAAACTCCTATTCACTGGTAAATCTAGTGCACAAGGTATTTCATCATTTCAGGCACTAGCCGTTTCCCTCGCAGGACGTGTGGGTATGGGTAACATCGCTGGGGTAGCTGCTGCTATCGGCTTCGGTGGCCCAGGTGCTGTATTCTGGATGTGGGTTGTGGCCTTCTTAGGCGCATCTACTGCCTACGTCGAGTCTACCCTTGCACAGATTTATAAAGAAAAAGATGTGGTAACTGGCGAATATCGCGGTGGCCCTGCTTATTACTTTGAGCGTGCCCTTGGTCAAAAGTGGTACGGCATCCTCTTTGCAATCTCTTCTATATTAGCTTGTGGTATGTTCTTACCTGGTGTACAGGCGAACGGTGTTATCAGTGCGTTTGCACAGGTAATGGGCGAAGGTACGATCATGAACGTTGGTGGCCTAGAAGTCGGCTCTATGCGTTTAGTGGCACTAGCTATTATCTTAGTCGTACTAGGTATCATCATCTTTGGTGGTATTAAGCGTATTGCAACCTTTACCGAGTACGCCGTACCTTTCATGGCACTTGGCTATATCGTTCTAGCGTTGATCATCATGTTCGCTAACTTCAGCATGATCCCACAAGTATTTGGTATGATTGTTGGTGATGCGTTCACTGCACAAGCAGGTTTTGGTGCAGCGATTGGTTGGGGCGTAAAACGTGGTATCTACTCTAACGAAGCGGGTCAAGGTACAGGTCCTCACGCTGCTGCTGCTGCTGAAGTTGAGCATCCATCACAGCAGGGTCTGGTTCAGGCATTCTCAGTATATGTTGATACACTGTTAGTATGTTCTGCTACTGCCTTTATGATCCTAACGATGGGTACATACAACATCCAAGGTACGCTACCTGATGGTCAGTTCATCGTTCAAAACGTTGCAGCGACTACTGAAATCAACGCACCTGCCTTTACGCAAATGGCAATGGAATCAGTATACGGCTCATTCGGTGATACCTTTATCGCTGTCGCTGTATTCTTCTTTGCCTTTACAACGATTTTGGCTTACTACTACATCGCTGAAGTAAACGTCACTTACTTGACTCGCTTTATCGGTCGCGGCGCGCACAAAACAGGTCTATTCTTGGTTAAGATCTTGATCATGGCGATGGTTGCTTATGGTGGTCTAAACTCAGCTGGTTACATCTGGGCAATTGGTGATATCGGTGTTGGTCTTATGGCTTGGCTCAACATTGTTGGTATTTTGGTTATCTTTATTGTGGCACGTCCAACCCTTACCATGCTTAAAGACTACGAAGCACAGCGTAAAGCTGGCGTAAAACGCTATAGTTTTGATCCTGCTAAATTCGGTATCAAGAATGCACCTTATTGGGAAGAGCGTCATCTAGAAGAGCAAAAAAGAATGAATGCAGATCCACTACGCAAATAACATATACGTAGATAATACGCATAGTATGTTTTAGAGTAGGTACTGCTCACTCTAATAAAAAGCCCGAGGCAATGGTCTCGGGCTTTTTTGTTGTCTTATTTTCGTACATACCGTTGTAACGACTATTGCAGTAGGTTTAGATAAGTTTAAACCTTAACCGTATGCAAACTTTACTCTGATAGTAGCCTTGTCTGATAAAACGTTTCTTAATAATAATTGCTTGCAGTAGCCCAACGAGTAGCCTACTCTTTTATGCTTATATCAGAAAAACTGCTCATCTTTTGCTAGAGTGACAGCAACGCCAAGTATATTTCTGGTATGTGCTCTTGTCATCTAAACACTCAAAGCACTTTCGTAACTTTTTTATTATCAGATTGCGCTCTAGATGTTTGAGACGTGACGACTATTTCCTTATCTTGCAGGTTCATTATCTTATAAGTACAAAAAAGCCTAGCACTATGGCTAGGCTTTCTCTGTAAAATCAGTTCTATGGTTCAACGTTATCAAATGTGAATCATAAGACTAACCTACATTACAGAATAGTTTACTCAGGCATCAACACTGCATCGATAGTATGTACTACGCCGTTTGTCGCCATGATGTCTGTACCAGTGATGTTTGCTGTACCACCAGTAGCATCGGTAATCACGTTATCTTCACTGATAGTGATGGTTTTACCGTTCGCTGTTTCAATATCAGTACCATAAGGGATATCAGCAGCTTGAACTTCCATTGCTACGACATGGTAAGGAAGTACTGTTTTTAATAGGTCTGTATTGGCCAACAACTCTTCTTTGGTCACACCTAGTTTTTCTAGTACAGGAGCAAATGCATCATCAGTTGGTGCAAATACAGTGTACTTAGTGTCTTCCATTAGCATGCTGTCAAGACCAGCTGCTTGTAGCGCGGCTGTTAGGATAGTTAAGTTTTCGTTACCTGCTGCTAGCTCTGCGATGGTTTGCGTCGCTTCCATATCCATATCGTCTGCCATTGGCTCTGCTTCAACCATTGGGTCAGTCTCTACAACAGGATCCATGGCCACTTCTTCAGTGGTAACTTCAGGCTCAACTGGCTCAGCAACGGTTTCGGTGTCATTACAGGCTGCTAGTGACATGGCTGCTGTAACGACTGCGATAGATAATAAGTTCTTCTTTAACATGGTTATTTCCTTTTATATAATTGGGTGCGTCATTTATTTAACGATGTGTTGTTTTCAATAAATATAACAGTGACTGATATATTGTAAGTATGACCAATCAATCAGTCATAATGTTATGTCCGCTATATCAATAACTACAATTCTAACGATTTAATTTTTAATTGATACTTACTTAAGTAGTGGCACTGTATCAATCACGTATACAGCATTATCAACTTGTATATTAGTTATTGCGATATTTGAAATACAATCGCGTTTTTAACTGTAAATACTCACAAGATATATCTGTCTGACTAGCTAAACGATGGTTATCAATTCTTTCCTAAACTTCTTCTTAAATTTTAAAACAGCTACTACTCGATGATAAGTTCATCAAATAGTAGCTGTTTACTCAAGCTTTGCTATAAAATTTGAGTATTTTTACTGAGTCTTATTTAGGTAGTAATACTCTATCGATGACATGTACAACACCATTAGTGGCTGCGATGTCTGTTTTTACGATATTGGCAGTACGACCGTTTTCATCCATTAATTTACCTTGGTTGGTAACCATCAATGTATCTTTGCTTGCAGTCATGACGTTGCCTGGCTTGACGTCTTTGGCATACATTGCCATATCGCTGCTGACTACGTGGTATCCTAAAACTTTCGTTAACAATGGCTTATTGGCGAATAACTGCGCTTTGGTCATGCCTGTTTCTTGCAATGCTTGCATGAATGCAGCGTTAGTTGGTGCAAATACAGTATAGTCCGCGTTAGGGTCAGACAGCATACCTGTTAAGCCTGCTGCTTGTACCGCTTCTACTAATACTGAAAAATCAGAATTGCCCTGGGCAACCTGTACAACATTCATTTTCGCCATGTTTTGGCTGTGCATTGGTGCTTTCATGTCTGCGCTTTGCGCTGGCATCATATTATTACAGGCACTTAGACCAGCAACAGAAATGGCTAGTGTACCGATAGTAGCAAGTTTGGTTAATTTCATAACATTATCCTTAATGATTGAGTATTTGTTAGCTATAGTTTTACAGGTCACATTCGCTTCTTATACAAGCTGCTTGTTTTATATAGTAACTTGAACTGATACCTCACATTAATATGAGAATACCTGTCTGAGCTACTTAAGCAGTGATTTTTACTTATAAGCAAAACTTACGAAGACCTTATCTTTCTGAAATCAAATTAACATTTATAAGACAACTATCAACCTGCCTTTGCGCAACTTTTTGTAGTACAGGTGTAAACTCTGTCGCACTTGTAAGAACAACCGTTGACTTTCATTTGCAAAACCAAAGCTTTATGTAATCTCTAAGCGAAATGATATTCATTTGTTCTTATTTTCTATACGACATAGAATCGATATCATGCTGTAAGCAGTGCCACAGCCAAACTGCTTGTCTATCACAAAAGTAGAATAGGCAGTATCCACGTGGGGGATATGTTTCATGCTAGAATAATGCGAATTTGCCTACCCCTCTTTATTAGATTTTTTACTCTATTTATTTGTTATTCCTTCCTTTTATAATATTGACGATATAAGCAGCGCTACTATGACTCAAACGATGACTTCACAGACTTCTTCTCACTCTGACATTACTTCTAGCTCGTCATCTGTTGATGACTTTATTCTGACACCGCCTGCTGTCTTTCCTTATAAAGAGCAGCAGCTGACGGCACGCGCCCGTATCATCGAGCAAATGACGTCACGAATTCTGCTGCTAGATGGCGCGATGGGTACGCAGATTCAGACCTACAAGCTAGAAGAGTCTGACTATCGTGGTGAGCGCTTCGCTGATATCGACCAAGACGTACGGGGCAATAACGATCTGCTGGTGTTGACTCAGCCGCACATGATTAAAGACATTCATCATGATCATCTGTTAGCTGGTGCGGATATTATCGAGACCAATACCTTTAACGGTACGCGCCTGTCGATGGCTGACTATGACATGCAGTACTTGGTGCCTGAGCTGAACAAAACAGCAGCCAAGATTGCGCGCGCAGCGGCTGATGAGTTTACCGCCAAGACGCCTGAGAAACCGCGTTTTGTCGCTGGTGTGGTCGGTCCGACCTCACGTACGTGCTCGCTATCGCCTGATGTCAACGACCCTGCATTTCGTAATATTACTTTTGATGAATTGGTGCTTAATTACCGTGAAGCAACTTTATGCCTGATAGAAGGTGGCGTCGATCTTATTTTGATTGAGACAATCTTTGATACGCTAAATGCCAAAGCGGCGATATTTGCGATCACAGGTGTGTTTGAAGATATTGGCTTTGAGCTACCAATCATGATTTCAGGTACGATCACCGATGCCTCAGGTCGTACGCTATCTGGTCAAACGGCGGAAGCATTCTACAACTCGATTCGCCATGCCAAGCCACTATCCGTTGGCTTTAACTGTGCGCTTGGTGCTGATGCGCTGCGCCCACATATCCAAACACTATCAAACATCGCTGATACCTATGTCTCTGCGCATCCAAACGCGGGTCTACCCAATGAGTTTGGTGAGTATGACGAAACAGCAGAAGAAACTGCTGCGCTGCTAGAAGGCTTTGCCAAAGCAGGTATCTTAAACATCGTGGGCGGCTGCTGTGGTACGACGCCTGAGCATATCCGTCAAATCGCTAAAGTCGTGGCAAACTATCCACCACGCATCATTCCAGAGATTGCGCCTGCCTGCCGCTTATCGGGGCTAGAGCCTTTTACCATCAATGCTGATAGCTTATTCGTCAACGTCGGTGAGCGTACCAACGTCACAGGCTCCAAAAAATTCCTGCGTTTGATTAAGACCGAAGCCTATCTTGAGGCACTCGATGTCGCGCGCGATCAGGTTGAAGGCGGCGCGCAAATCGTCGATATCAATATGGACGAAGGCATGCTCGACTCCAAGCAGGCGATGATTCACTTCGTCAACCTCGTATCAGGCGAACCAGATATCAGCCGTGTGCCGCTTATGATTGACTCCTCTAAATGGGACATCATCGAAGAAGGCCTCAAGCGTACGCAAGGCAAATCTGTCGTCAACTCCATCTCGCTAAAAGAAGGTCACGCTGAGTTCGTTGAGCGCGCCAAATTGTGTATGCGTTATGGGGCAGCCGTTATCGTCATGGCGTTCGATGAAGACGGACAAGCTGACACCTACGAGCGCAAGATTGAGATATCGAAGCGTAGCTATGATGTGCTGGTCAATGAAGTAGGATTCCCTTCTGAGGACATTATTTTTGACCCTAATATCTTTGCCGTCGCCACGGGTATCACCGAGCACAATAACTACGGTGCTGACTTTATTAATGCCACGCGCTGGATCACGGAAAACCTACCAAATGCGATGGTTTCGGGCGGGGTGTCCAACGTTTCGTTTAGTTTCCGTGGTAACCCGATTCGTGAAGCGATTAACTCTGTGTTCCTATTTCATGCGATCAAAAACGGTCTGACCATGGGTATCGTCAACCCAGCCATGCTGGAGCTGTACGATGATATTCCAAAAGAAGCGCGTGATGCCATCGAAGACGTCATGCTCAACCGCAACCAAGGCGAAACTGGTCAAGATGCGACTGAACGTCTAATGACCGTCGCTGAGAACTACCAAGATGGCGGCAAGAAAAAAGACAGCACCGTCGATATGAGCTGGCGTGAGGGCACAGTAGAAGAGCGCATCGCTCATGCTCTCGTTAAAGGGGTGACCACCTTTATCGAAGAAGATACCAAAGAAGCCTGGGAGAAATACCCCAAACCGTTAGAGGTCATAGAAGGGCCACTCATGGACGGCATGAATATCGTCGGTGATTTATTCGGTGCGGGTAAAATGTTCTTACCGCAAGTCGTCAAATCTGCCCGCGTGATGAAGCAGTCCGTCGCATGGCTAAACCCATATATCGAAGCGGAAAAAGTCGAAGGCGAAGTCAAAGGTAAAATCCTAATGGCAACCGTCAAAGGCGACGTCCATGATATCGGCAAAAATATCGTCGGCGTGGTTCTTGGCTGTAACGGTTACGACATCGTCGATCTGGGCGTGATGGTACCGTGCGAAACCATCCTCGATACGGCTATTAAAGAAAAAGTTGATATCATCGGTCTGTCAGGTCTGATCACCCCAAGTCTCGATGAAATGGTCTATGTCGCCAAGCAAATGCAAGAGCGCGGTATGACCCTGCCGCTAATGATCGGCGGCGCAACGACATCGAAAGCGCATACGGCCGTCAAGGTCGAGCCGCAATATCAAAACGATGCGGTCATCTATGTCTCAGATGCCTCACGCTCAGTCGGTGTGGTGACCAAGCTGCTATCAAAAGAGCACCGTACTGCCCTTATCGATGAGACCCGCGAAGAGTATATCAAAGTACGTGAGCGTCTGGCTAAGCGTCAACCAAAAGCCGCCAAAGTCACCTATGCTGAATCGGTCAAGATTGGCTTTCAGTATGATTGGGAAACCTATGTGCCACCAGTGCCAAATAAGTTAGGACAAGTGATATTGGATGACTATCCAATCACTAACCTACTGCCCTATATCGACTGGACACCGTTCTTTATCTCTTGGGGTCTGACGGGCAAATATCCCAAAATCTTGCAAGATGATGTGGTGGGTGAAGCGGCGCGAGATCTGTTTGAAAATGCAGAAGAGCTGCTACAAAAAATGATTGAAGAAAAATCAATCGTCGCAAAAGGCGTGTTTAAACTCATGCCGGCCCGCCGTACTGACTCGGATACCGTCACCGTCTATGACAATACGCCTGCTGATGGCGGCAAACCGACCTATCAGTTCGAACACTTACGTCAGCAGAGCGACAAAGCCAGTAGCAAGCCAAACTTTAGCTTGGCAGACTTTATCTCGCCATCAGAGACGCATACCGATCACTTGGGCGGCTTTACCGTCTCTATCGTCGGTACAGAAGCACTGGCTGAGCACTATAAAGCGGCAGGTGATGACTATAATGCCATCATGGTACAGGCGCTATCTGACCGCCTCGCAGAAGCCTTTGCCGAGCATCTGCATGAGCTGATCCGCAAAGACTACTGGGGCTATCAGCCGACTGAATCTCTCACCAATGATGAGATGATCAAAGAAAAATATGTCGGCATCCGCCCTGCCCCTGGCTACCCTGCTTGCCCTGAGCACACCGAAAAAGGTAAGTTGTTTGACTGGCTCGGCACGGTAGAGGCAATCGGTACGACACTAACTGAAAGCTACGCGATGTGGCCTGCGTCATCGGTCAGCGGATTCTATTACTCGCATCCTGATAGTGAGTACTTCAATGTCGGTAAGATCAGTCGTGACCAGTTAGAGAGTTATGCTGAGCGTAAAGGCTGGGATATAAAAACGGCTGAAAAGTGGTTAAATCCGAATTTGTAGATTTTTAAAACTCAGTTAACACTTAAATAATTTGTGATAATTTTTTGGCTTACTCATTTAATGTGGGTAAGCCATTTTTTATGGCGCATCCTTTATTTACTATCAGCGAACTTATCGCTACGTTCATAGCAAAATACTTTTATCATTTACTAGCAATAACCATTCTAGATTATTGTCTACTATATTATTTTTATTGTTGTGAGACAGGCTATGAATCAGATTGCATTACTTTCTAGTTGGATTGGCAAAACGTTTGCAATCTGGGCATTGGCCAGTGCCGTGTTAGGCTTTGTGTTTCCTACATTTTTTGCTTCATTGGCTTTTCTGATTGTGCCAATACTTGGCATCATCATGTTTGGCATGGGTATGACGCTCAAAACCGAAGATTTTTTAGAGATTGTCAAACGCCCCAAGCCTGTACTGGTAGGACTGTTGGCACAGTTCACGCTCATGCCGTTGATTGCTTACCTATTAACCGTCATTTTTAACCTTGATCCTTTAATCGCGGTCGGTGTCATCTTGGTAGGTTGCTGCCCTGGCGGTACGTCTAGTAATGTGATTACATTTTTGGCAAAAGGGGATGTGGCGCTGAGTGTCGCGATTACCTCTATCTCCACCTTACTTGCGCCTTTTTTGACGCCTATTCTATTAAACGTGTTTGCCGGTCAGCTGATCGATATCGACCTAGCCAGTATGATGGTAACCATTACTAAAATCGTCATCTTGCCCATATTACTCGGTGTTATATTCCATAAGTTTTTGGGTAAAAAAATCGAGTTCGTCACGGAGGTATTGCCAATGGTGTCGGTGTTGGGTATATCTATTATCATCGCGGCGGTGGTAGCAGTGTCTAAAGCGACCATCTTAGATAGCGGTGCCATCGTCTTTATCGTCGTTGCTCTACACAATATGCTGGGATATACCTTAGGATATGTGATCGCGCGCTTGTCTGGATTTACGGAGAAACAGCGCCGTGCCATTATGGTGGAAGTGGGCATGCAAAACTCTGGTCTAGGCGCTGCCCTTGCCGCGACTTATTTTAACCCTGTCGCTGCTCTGCCGAGTGCGATATTTAGTGTCTGGCATAACTTTAGTGGTGCGCTGGTTGCGAATATTTTTGCTAAAAGAGATGCGAGTTAGGAGTTTTATTTCTTAATTATAAGCACTTGAATGTCAATGAAGTTAGTTGTAGTTTATTGGAGGGTTAGGGTTAGCATGTAACTTTACAATCTACGCTATCAATATCAATATGCTAACTCATTCATTTAAGAATAGAAGGCAAATCTTTTCTCACCTTTATGCTTAAAATAATTATAATGTTTTCAAACTAACAGTTATCGTAAACTTTGGCTCTAGGAAAACTCGATGATACATAATGACAAACCAATTGAAAGAGCTGAAGATGACTTCCTTAACAGAAAAGATTTTTCACATGAATTAGCTAATAAAATTATAGAATGGAAACATAAGGATTCGTGGGTAATTGCTCTTACAGGGAATTGGGGAATTGGGAAAACGTCTGTTAAAAATTTAGTAGTTAATAGAATTAAAACAACTAATCAGGATACACGTATAATCGAATTTAAGCCTTGGGAGTGGTCATCTCAAGATCTGATCATGAGTGCATTTTTTAAGGAAATAGCTAGTGAGCTAGAGCTTAGAGACAATAATAAAAAATATAAGAGATTAGCTGAAAAATTTCGAAGATATAGTTATTATCTGAATAATATACAAGTCATTACAAGCCCTGCAATAAAAATTATTCCACTTCTGTTAGGTGTGTTACTTGGGGGTAGTTTCTTTATTGAAATTTTTTCTAATAATACTTCACCTGAATTACTATCTAACCTAATAATAAGCGTGTTAGCTATTTGGCTAGTTTTTTTTGAAGGACTGGGTGGGCTGTTTAAATCCATAATGGATAGAAATGAATATTTAGCAAATGAAAACAGTCAGTCTGTTAATGAATTAAAAGAAGGTATTGCGGAAAGCTTATCTAAGATTAATGATCCTATAATCATCATAATAGATGATATCGATAGACTGCAACGTCATCAGATTCTTACAGTTATGCAATTAGTTAAAACTAATACTGATTTTGAAAATATTGTATTTTTACTTCTATATTCAAAATCTGTTCTAGAGAAAAAAATAACAGATAACACTCAAACTGGTCATGAATATATGGAAAAAATAGTTCAGGTGGAGTTTAAAGTCCCTGAACCTGATGTCATTATGCTAAGAAAATATATTATAGACCGCTTAAATTTAATTTTAGATAAAGTAAAACATGACAACTTCGATCAAGTTTTTGATAATGGTTATTTTACCGATATTTTTTACCAGCAAGGCTTAGCTAGTTATTTTACCAACTTGCGCTCTGTTTATAAATTTCTTAATTCTTTCGAATTTAATTTGATATCACAGCTAGAAAATGATTATCTAGAAGTTAATTTTGTGGATTTTATGGTTTTGGAGACATTTAGAATATTTGAGCCGAAACTATATTCAGCTATACATGCAAATAGAGATTTAATGCTAGGTAGGTTAAAAAATACAAATAATCTGATAAGCATGACAGATGAAGAAAAAAAGGATATAGCTAATCTATTTATAAGTAATTTTTGTAACAATCACTCTATTAATTTGATAAAAACTATCTTCCCAGACTTCCATAGCTATATTGAAGAGTCATTCGATACTAATAGCCAGCAAGAAAAAATTGTCAAAAATATGATTTCTCACGAAAGTCGATTTGACAGATACTTCACACTTAAAATATCATCTAACAAATTATCTACTTACGAAGTTATAGTTTTTTTCAAAAATTTAGATGATGAACAATCTACTAGAGCGTATTTAAATAATATCTATGAATACGATAAGTTTGATAGCTTTATTGAAAGCTCATTTTCCAATATCAATAAAATACCTAATAATCTAATTAGTAATTATTTTAACTCTTTAGATTATTTATACAGTATAGTAAAAAATGAAGGTATGATATCAGACAAAAATAGAGTGGGCTTTTTATTCTTTGACTCTTTAAAAAGCTTTAAAGATGAACAGTTTAATATTTTAAGTAAATTCATTGATGATAATCATTTATCGTCTTTACTTCCTACAATCTACTCAAGAATTCAACAAAGAAGTGAAAATTATTCTATAAATGAACACGATCTTAAGATCATCCGAGATAAGATAGCTGCAAATATAGAAGGATTTATCAAAAACCAACTAGAAGATTTCGTCAAGCATGAACGTCGCGTGACATTTTTGTTATTCTGGTATAGTTATGATCAAAATAGCTGTAAAGCTTACATAAGTCAGCTGCTTCACAATCCATCCGATTTTTTCCAAATATATAACGTATTTATAAGAACTAGTAGAACAGTTTCAAATTATGGTACAAGCGAGACTACATTTGTAGACAAAGATCTAATTTCTAGCTTCGTTAATATAAATAATTTTGAACAGCTACTAATCGCAAATAGTATAAATTCCACGAACAGTAAAGAGCTTGAAATGAAAAGCTTATTTTATGAACCTCGTGAAGATTAGTTTTTGTTCTATTACACCTTTTTCCCTCGCCGACAGCGCTCAGAACAATAAATCACTTGCTCCCAGTCTTTCTCCCACTTCTTGCGCCACGTAAATGGACGCTGGCAGACGGGGCAGGTTTTTTGCGGTAGATTTACTTTTTTATGTGCCATTGTTTGCTCCCATCTACTTTTGACTATTTGCGTTATGGTGAAATCTTACTTTTGATGTTCTACGCCCTCATATTTCTTGATTCGACGGCATTGGTCTGAGCAGTACACCATGCTTTCCCAGTTTTTATCGAGCTTCTTCGTCCAACTAAACTCACGCTCACAGACGGGGCAGAGTTTTTTTCGAACGTTCTTTTTTTTGTGCGCCATACATTTCTCATTGGTTTGTTTACGACATCCGTCGCGTGTCACTATAGCCTACTACGTATCATTGCTATTAGTCACAGTTACTAGTCATAATCGTCAAATATTTTATTTAGGCGATTGAGACTGTTGACGATCAGCTTACCAGACTGATCAGTACTGCTATCAATCGCGAGCTTCTCATCCATGCGCATCGTCAGTGGTGCCAGCGCTTGCTTGAGCGCATTGGCCATCAGTGTGGTCTGCTCATGAATATCAGGCGCATCGTTCTCTACGGCTTTACTGTCTTCATTTTTAATCAGGCTTTCGGCTAAGCTACGAGATAAGCTGTCCGCCATATTGTGTGCCAGCTGCTCGACGGCATCGACCAGCTGTACCATCAGCACTTTTTGCGCGTCTTGGTTTTGCTTAAGGTACTCGCCCTCGGCTTTGTGGTCATGCTTGTATATTTGTAGCAATTGGCTCACGCTTTTCTCAAAGCCATTATCGATACTATCGCTGACGACTTTGGCGTTATTGATCACGCTATCGGCGAGGATTTTTTGTGAGGCTAGCTGCGCTTCCATCTGAGTCTCTAACTGAGCCTTACGCTCTGCTTCTCGCAAGCGGGCGATTTGCTCTGGATCGTTTTTGGTTAAGTACGTCTCAAACTGACGACTGATAGTATTGAAGCCACTCGCCAAGTCGACCAACTGCGCGACGATACGCGCACCCGTATCGCCGTCTTCGCCGCCCATGGCTTTATTACGTAAGAAGTCGGCTTTGATTTGCGCCCAACGCGCTTTTTCTGCCTCGGTTAAGGTGCCGCGCATCTCACCAAGCTTCAGTAGATTGCTCTCTGCGCCTTGGGTCAATAGCTGCGACTCGCCCAGATAGTGATCGTCTATCAGCTGGTTTAGCTCATTCTCATTCATGACCGCTGACAGCTTTTCGGTCATTTTATTCATATTACGATAACTGCCTTGTAGCTTAAATATCGGCTCGGTGCGGTATTTATCATCTTGCGAGGCGGAGGCGATATAGGCTTGGTTGACGTCCAGAATGACTGCTTGCACGGCAAACATATGACGCAAGATCGCGACAATCTCGTTGATCTCTGAGGTGCTATATGGATAGGTTAGATCGCTGCTTTGCGCTTGCGCGAGGTTGGCGTTGTCTGTTTTTGCCATTTTAATCAAACGATGTACATCGCTTAAATCACGGTTTGCTAGTGGTGCGAGGACACTATTAGAGGTTAGTGAGTTTTCGATATAACTGAGGGCAAATATGTCTTCCATGCCGCTCATGATGTCGCCTAAGTTGTAGATATCGGCACGGTTGGCAAGCATGTCAGGCACTTTAAAGGCTTCGCCGCTCTCGGTATACGGGTTACCCGCCATGACCACACAGAACTTTTTGCCGCGCATGTCATAGGTTTTGGTCTTGCCTTGCCAGACGCCATCGATACGGCGCGTCCCATCGCCGAGTGAGATAAACTTCTGCAAAAACTCCGCGTGCGTATGCTGAATATCATCGAGATACAGCATGACGTTATTACCCATCTCAAAGGCTAAGTTGATTTTATTTAGCTCTTCTCTTGCCGTGGCATTGGGGGCTTTTTCAGGATCTAATGAGGTGACGTCATGACCGAGTGATGGACAATTAATCTTCATAAAGATCAGACCGAGACGATTTGCTACATATTCCATCAAGGTCGTTTTACCATACCCTGGTGGCGATATCATCATGAGGATACCCATCAAATCGGTCCGCTTATCCTCGCCGACCGTGCCCATCTGTTTGGCAAGGTTGTCACCGATGAGCGGCAGGTAGCTCTCATTAATCAGGCGGTTACGCACAAACGAGGACAATGGACGCGGCATAAATTCGTCCAATCGCAAGGTTTCTTTTGACTCATGTAATATCTCTGAGCGCATGGCCAGATAGCGTCGATAGGCAGGAATCACTTGGGTGTCATGGTGATGCAGACGATTTAAAAAGTCATCGACGGCAAAGGTTAGGCTCTGCTGATGAATACGCGAATGTTCACCCAGTAGATTATTGACTTGTATTTCAAGCGATACCTTACCCGTGTGACGCGCAAATCTTTGCACTTGATTGAGCGGGTTATTGATACTGGTCAGTGACGTTGATGATGACGCTGGAGGTGAAGAGAACGATAAGGTGGAAGCGGCATTAGCTGTGCTTTTATTTGCGCCGCCTTTATCAAAGCGCGCGCCCGAATCAATCAGACGCTGTACCAAAGCTTCACGCTGCGCATCGTTCAGTTGAGTGAGTAATACAGCAATGGCTTCTGGCACATAATGACGACCACTCTCTAGTTGCTGCTTACGTAGTGCGTCTTTTTCTTGACGTTCAGCCAGCTGCGTTTCACTAAGCGCCTCACCTGCCTCACCCAAACCATCATCTGCTGCGTTAGCCGACTCACTATTACCGTAAGTCTTATCAAGCAGTGCATGAAACCATGTGGCTAACAACTCATAGGCTGATTTGGGTTGGAAGCCAAGCTTACCAATTGAGGACTGTAGCTGCGCAAAACTGGCATTACTTTGCGTACTGACGGGCGAGCTACTTAGCGTTTGGCTCAGCTGCTCGCATAATTGCTCGGCTTGCTTGCTGGTCTGCCAGTTTATTGTATTATATGCAGCAGCATTTGATTCCGTTGACTGCCCCATGACGCTGACTAAGTATTCACTCGCCAACTGCACATAGCTTGGCTTAAAAATATTAGTGTTATGAACATCGCTGGTCGTTGAATCTGGCTCTGACGCCAATGCAGCGTCTGACGGCTGCTTAGCATCATGACTACTGCCAATACGCTCGTCACAATAGGCCGCGACAAAACGGTGCATCACTTGGCTCATGTCCTCGACCAGTAAGGATTTAGCAGTGTCGCTGCCCAATGCACGGCGCAACTGCTCGGCGGTAGCGGCTCTATCCGTCCAGTTATTTGCGCGTGTCAGTATTGACTCATTCAGCCAATTGTCGTAGCCAAATTGACGTAGGTTATCTAGCCCCAGCGCTTGTACGATGTTTAATTGCCAATAGAACAACTGTGCTAAAGCACGTACTTGCGGGGTATAAATCAGTAACCCGGCCTCGCGTAATGTCGGCAGTATTTGCATCAACAGTAGCGTAGCATCATGGTCATGAATGCCCTTGTCATAACCGAGCTGATAACGCGGGGTGGCATAGGCTTTGACCAATTTTGCCAGCGGACTGTCATTATAGATATCACCGTTGACGTCCAAAGTAATGACGGTTTCGTCGTATGCTTGGTATAAGCGGGTCTCGGTTAGGCCGTCTTGGCTGTCTTTGGCACTTTCGATGATGCTATACGCCAAGTACTCGGCGCGGTATACCTTGTCGGACTCGGAGGCAATATTCATCTCCCAATACGGACGCAAGTCATTTAATTCAGCGTTGTCGAGCACTTCATAATAGTCGGTACCTGTCAGGTGCAAATTGAGCACGCGCTTGCCATCTGATTGCTGACGACTGAGTAAGGTTAAGTCTAATGGCTGGGTGTTAACCGAAAAACGGTGCTTGCCAAGCTTGATGATCTGACCGCCATCTTCAAACAAGTCCGACTTGTCTTTTAGACTCTTGTAGCTCTCGATTTGAATGGCTTTTAGGCGCGCATCAATGTCATCGGCTTTGACGCTAAAGCCCATCGCTTGTAACTCTTTTGCCATATTGCGGACTTTTTGTACCAATCCATCTGAGGCAAAGTAAGTATTGAGCGCTTCTTCTTCGGTAAAGCCCGTCACGCCTGTGCTTTGCGTACGCTTCTTAATACTCTCAAGCATCCGCAGCGCGCCATCACCTAGGTTTTGCGCTTTACGATTGCGGGCATCGAGCAGTTGCTGCTTATGGTTTTCAAAGGTCTCGTAGATCTCTTCACGTTTGCTGATGATATCGGCTAAAAACTGATCGCCACTATTGGTCTCAGGATCGGCGAACTGGCTTTCTAATTCCTCTAGCTGTACGAGCAGCTTTGCCATTTGCTCGTCTGATTTTTCAGGCGTATTGGCAATCGATAAGGCGCTGGCAATCGACTGACCAAACAGCTTAAACTGCGCGCCAAATTGCGCGACCGCTTCAGCAGATCCTAAGTTTTTACGTTTGTGATTGAGCTTGGCTTTGCTCTGGTTGAGGCTGGCATAAATGGTCGAGATGTCATCGATGATTTGCGTGCGTACCGTGGCATCAGCAACATCTAACGTACCGAGCAGCTCGGTCAATAAATCTAACCCTTGCGCCGTATCGTCAATTTTATCCAGCACTGGTTTTAATTCAGCATTGGTCTCTGCCGTGTTTAAGCGCTCACTGACATCGACCAATATTCCTTCGTAGCTTGATAGCGCTTTATCACCGCTTAAAAACAGTACGGTTTTTTCGGCAAGATCGCTTTCTGCTTTTTCTAGCTGCGCTTGCAACGCTTCTAATTTATCACTGTCTAAATAACGCAAATCCTCTAGGCTGACCAAGCGACCTTTTTGTCGTCTTAATGCTGACAGCTGATCGACATAGTCGCTGGCAGACTCAAACGTCGTGACCCGTATCTGCCGCAAAATCTCATTTTGCTGAGATTCGGCATCCGCGAGCGCGGTTTGGGTTTGCTTTTGGATGCTTTGGACTTTGGCAAATTCATCAATGACCAGCTCAGCCGTCGCCGTCACTTCTTTAATACTACTGGCGACGTCGCTCAGCTCAGGCTCAGACAGCCAGTAGTAGCTATCAAATAACCTGCTGGTATTGTCCGACAGCTCTTCGTAGAGCTTCTGTGATACGCTTTGGTTGTCAATGAGGCGGGTAATGCTATAAAGATCAGAGATGCCGCGTACCAGCTCTTTGTTACCAATTTTGCCATAGAAGCTCGTGCTTTCAGGCAATTCGCTCACATACTCAGGGGAGGCATAAGGGGTGTGCCATATCTGCATCGGATGAATGCGCGACGGCTCACTTTGGTCACTAAACAGTACCAAGCGACCATTGTCTGCCAATGCCATACCGTTACAATAAATTGGGTTTGCCAGTTGTTTTTTGATCAGGTTATAAGGAAATAGCCCCGTGATGCCCAGCTCTCTATCGTAAAATAAGAAGAGAACATCTTCGCCATTCGTTGAGATGATTTTGCGCTTAAACTTTAAGTTTTTGGCACCGACACTGTTGGCATCGAACAGCTTATACTCGCCCGTCTGTAGATAATAACCACCCGGAAATATAATGCCGTGATCTTCGGGCAACTGTACACAGGACTGACCAATCGCATCCAAACGCAGCACCGCTTCGGTCAAGGTGTTATAAACAAAATAGCGGTAATGCTCTTCGCGGTACGGCAGTATTTTGAGGAGGATTAAGCTACCGACCTTGGCGTAAGCAATTTCAGCATCGGTGAGCGACTGGGTGCGGTCATTGACAGGCTCGCTATAGATGCCCTGCCCTGATTGGGTGTTGTCCTCAATTTTAATAGTCAAATCGCCACCGACCGTTTCCACAAATATCGTATCCAAGATATTCATGTGCGGATACTTACCATTGACCATCTGCTCTCGCGTGGTTTCAATCCAATCAAAGTCATAGGCAGGCGGCAACTCAATATCACGCTCGCCGCGATTGTCCACGTAGGCGACTTGGGCAGCTTCTGGTGTGCCTTGGCTAAAATCTAACGCAAAACGAAATACCCGAATATCGGTGATACGCTCACCGATCTGAAAGGCCAATAGCAGCTTGCTGTCTTTCACGGTTAGCTGAATCAGGCGTGTTTGCTTGTAATAGCGATAGAGCTCATTGAAGTCTTGGACAAAGGCATCTTGATCTAAAAACGTCCCTTTTAAATCGACCTCTTCGAGCTGATACTCTTGTTCAGCACTATCACCACCAACATTGCTCTGCGGACTCTCATCGCTGTCATTTTTATCAGCAGGATCTATCAAGCGATATAGCGACAATACATCCTTAACATTGCTGGCACGTTTTAGCCCCATAAACACGTTGTAGCCAAACAGCAGATAGTCGCCAACTTGCACCATATCTTGCGCCACACAGTTGTGTTCGGTACGGATGCGCGTGCGGGCAATGACCTGCATCTGAGTGCTGCCGAACTCTGTCAGACGCGCAGCATTTAGTTTGGCGGTCAGTTGCTCTAGACGGCTGCCTTGCTCTGTTAGGCGTTTTTTGATGAGCTCGTACGCATTACCAGAGGCCACGGCCTGATCGGTTTGGGTTGCTTGGTTCGCATTAGGATCGCTTTTACTATCTGAATTGGTTGGGTATTGCGTGTCCGCCATCGTTGCTCGTCCGTTTCTGTTTTTACATAATAAGAGAATTGTCTGGCAATCAGGAAATAAGAAGCTATTTGAGATAAAACAGTATTAAAAGTAAAGAAGCACGTGGCTAATCTAAAAGAACGGTCAATATGGGTTTGTTTAGATTAGCCAACTCATTTTCAGCGTAAGCGTTGAAAATGCGTTGGTTAAAGCGCTCTGCTATCTAGATAACAGAGCGTTTATAACGACTAATATTCATACCAATCGCACATCATTTAAGCAGTTTTGTCATCATTTGACTGATTGGCTTTCATCGCTTGGTTGGCCATGACCCCATTGATAATACCGCTTAACGTGTCTGACTTACCCGCTAAACCATCAATGGCTTTACCGATCGACAATGATTTGGCAAAGTTGTCAAAGAAGTGCGCTTCACCGCCAACGATATCGATTTTGGCTTTTTGGAGCGCCACTGCCAATACTTCGGCGTTTTCTTTGGCAATCTCTTTACCCGCCTCGATAGAAGCCATGGCTTCTTGTAGCGCAGTCTCAAGTCCCATGCGGAACTCTTCGTGCTCACGTGCTTCCTTACTCATGCTGCCCATAGCATTAAACTTCTCGACCAGACCATCGGCTTCGGCTTGGAAGTGTGCGCGAGTGACTTCGGCTTTTGCTAGTCCAACGTCACGCTCTGCCTTGGCATTGGACTCGCCGCGAGCAGCGATAACCTCAGCATTGGCCATGCCGACATCACGCTCGGCTTTAGCATTAGATTCACCGCGAGCAGCAACAATCTCTGCATCGACCATACCGATGTCACGCTCCGCTTTTGCTTTAGAGGCACCGCGAGCAGCAATAACTTCGGCTTCAGCCATGCCTTTTTCACGGTCTGTTTGAGCCTGAGCCTGCCCTGTAGCTTTGATGACATTGGCTCTCGCAATGCCTTCTTTTTCAAGCGACACTGACTTGGCTTCTTGAATCGCTGCTTCAGCAAAGCCGTGCGCTGACTCTTCTGCTTTAATACCTTCCGCCATCTTGATTTTGGCGTCCGCATCTTTTGCAGAGGCTTCCAGATTGGCATTGGCAAGCGTGGTAATTTCGACAGCTTTATGCTTGGCAGACAGCTCTTCTGCTTCGGCTTTTTTCACCTGACGCACTTTGAGCTCTTCAGCATCTGCTTCGGCAGCCAGTACGCGCGTTTGCTTAGAGCGATCCGCTTCGCTGACTTCGCGAACTTCTTTGATACGCTCTTCTTCTTGCGCCACAGTTTTGTCCACCGCGATGCGCTCACGAATGACGTTGGCGATTTCTTTTTTCTCAAGCTCAATCGCGCGCTCGGCTTCGATACGCTGCAAGTCTACTTCGCGCTCACGCGAGACAATTTCTAAATCGCGAGCACGCGTGACTTTTTCTTCTTCAATGACTACGGCACGCAGGCGATTTTGACCCGCCACTTCGATTTCACGTTGCTGATTTTCACGCTGAATCGCCAAATCTTGCTCCACCATAATGATGGCAGTTTCTGATTTTTTGCGCTCTTCTTCTTCAATCTTGCGAGTTTCGGCCGTTTCACGGGCAATCACTGATGAGATTTCACGCTTTTGCTTGGCTTCGGCATCGGCTTGTTGACGCTCCAACTCTAGCATCGCTTCTCGGGTTTCGACATTCTTTTTCTTAACGGCCAGCTCTTCGTCACGCTCAAGCTCATTGGTAATGACGTTTTGGAACGCTGTTAGCTGAGTGATCTTCTTGATACCTTCAGCATCTAGGATGTTGCTTGAGTCTAGTGATACTTTTGGTGTTTGTTCCAGATAATCAATCGCCACATCCTCTAGGACATAACCATTGAGATCGTTACCGATTTCTTGGACAATACTGTCGCGGAACTCGCTGCGGTTTTCGAACAGTTTGACAAAATCAATCTGCTTACCGACGGTTTTTAGTGCTTCTGAAAACTTAGCGTTAAACAGCTCATTGACCGCGACTTTATCGGAGGCTCTCTCAACACCGACGGACTTGGCGACTTTGAGTACATCCTCTTCGGTTTCATTGACACGTAGATAGAATGCGACTGTGATATCAGCACGCATATTATCCGCACAAATCAAACCTTCTTTACCACGTCTATCAACCTCTAGCGTGATGAGCGAGATTCTCATCAGCTCTTTTTTGTTGATTACTGGCCACACAAAGCCGCCATCAAAGCGTACGGCTATTTTACTCACACCGTTGATAATGAGTGCTTTGCCCTGCTCAACCTTGAAGTAAAAGGCTTTGAGCATCAAAAGTGCGACCATCATAAAAACAAACGCCAGCACCACAACCACGCCGACGATAATGAGTATGTCCATATTCATTCCTTTAATTAAAACATTCCAAGCGAATTTAAAACTCTTGCTATATTTACTAAATACTTATTTTTTATGTTATTGAGCCATCATCCACTGAGCAATATCATTGATGAGCTTTATTTGTCTTCAACAGGAGTCACTCGGTAGGTGTTGGTGCTATCTAAATACTCTACCAGCACGACTTTATCGCCTTGTTTTAGTTGATGGTCGTTCATGTCTGATCGAATCTTGAGTATCAGTCCAGCACCGCCATCATTGAGTGTCGCCTCGCCATGTTTGTCCGTCACACTGAGCGTACGCACTACAGCGACTCTACCCACGTTACTAGACGAATTACGTTTGGGAATTTTGGCTATATTTTTGCGGATAGGGGAAATAATAATGCCTGTCAACCACATCGATACAACCAAGACAAAGACAAGTGCCCCTGTACCGAATAAATAATACAGCGCACCCGAATCAAGATACTGATGTAAAAAGCTGGTATATAAGTAGCTGAGTAGCCACCCTATCAAGCTAACGAGACTGAGTATGATGATCAACGGAACACCATAAAGACCAAATTTGAGCATGAGACCTGTGAAAAAACCAGTCGATGACAAGTTGGCGATATCAGTATCGCTGCCTGACTCACCACTTACATCAACCAGATCGACAGTGTCCATATCTGCCATGCCAAGCAAAGACACAACCCAATACAAGGTGACAAACATCACAAGCCCAGTAAAAATAATCGTGGGATACAAACTGATCTTAGTAACAAATACTAAAAACGCTTCTTGCATGACACCTGCTCTCCCTTTACCCACCTAGTCTGATACGCTAATCGTTCAGTGCAGCGCTTAGTACGATGCGGATAACGCTTAACCGACCTGACGCTATTTGTTTAAACCCTTCAGAATCAACTTATATTTTCTTATTCATAATTATATATACATTTCATTACATAATATATAGGAATTGTTACTAACGTCCCCATATCGGTGAGCGCACGACGCCACCATCTTGACTATTAATGGCGTAGCTTGTATTCCCTGAGAGCGAATGAATCACCAGATCTCCCCCATTCTTACCGCCGATTTGCCCACTGATTTTTGAGTAGCGTGTAGGATAAACCGCATAGTTTCCAGAAGGAGACAGACGAGCAGGTTCATCAAGTCCAGTTTCTGCCAGATTGGATACTTGTCCAGTTGTCAGCGTCATAACAGCGGCTTTACGGCCATTAAGGTAAGCCATCCGTTGACCGTCTGAGCTGAGCTGTGGACTGGCGACATAACCGCTGGTCGGTACAGGCGTGGCACTACTGGTTGCAAAGTTGTAGCGATAGATACGTGGGCGTCCAGCCCGGACTTTATCACTGGTATATACAAAGCTCTTGCCATCTGCTGCATAACTTGGCTGAACCTCAGTACTCGGCAAGGTTGTTAGCTGACGCGTCTTGCCATCGCTCAGTTGCATCTCATAGATATCAGCATTGCCGCCGACGGTCGAGCTGTAGAGTAAATGCTGACCATCCGGTGAGAATGACGCTGACATGTTACTGCCTTCAGCATTGACGACTAGATTGCGCGTCTTGCTACGACGATCATATATATAGATCTTGGGATGTTCACGTGCAGCTTGTTTGCTATAAGCAAGTAATTGCCCATCGGCTGACCATGCTGGTGCATAGATATAGCCGCGCAGTTGATCAATGAGCTGACGATCACTACCATCAGGACGGATACTATAGAGTGTCGATACTTTAGCCGCTCCAAGCCCTTGCTCCTCTACGTAAGCAATATACCCTTGACGATCAATGGTAGGCATACGCGCAGTCAGCGGATTGCTGTCGACGGTACTGATCGGTTTTTTGGTTTGAATATCAGGCAATGTCTGACAGCCTGTCAGCGCCGCAACGATAGCGAGCGTAGTGACACCTCTCACTGTCACTCTTGGCAACTTGAGTTCTGACATGTGGATTTTGAGCATAATGTAGTATCCAATAACGTCTGAGGGAAAAAGCACGGTAAATAGCTAAAATTAAGCATCACTGCTCTGATATTTAAATCCGTAGCTGCTTTTTTAAAAATTAAGTTTATTGCAGGAGCATTACGCTAGTGTAGCGCAAAATTCGACAAACTTTGGACGAAAAAAAGCCCCACTAGTTAGTGGGGCTCTACGAAGTTTAACTCGTCTGTTTGTCTATTAGTCTGTTTACGCTTAATACGTGCTCATCTCAACAAATGGCAAACCTATTTTGAGACCGCTTTGAAGTGAGCTACTTGATTCTCACTTTTGATCGTTAAGATAGGTAGATTATTGGCATTTTTACTGAGGCTGTACTTGCCTTGTACTGTGGCTAATGCTGCGGTATCAAAACTGGCTTGCGGCTCAGGACAGGCCATCAAAGTACTGATACCGTTTTTGATCTGCACATCACCATTTATAACGCTATAACCTGCGCTCATGTTGTTGCAGGTATTCATGAATGCTACGTAGTCTCTGCCCTCATCGTTCATAAAACTTAAGGTCAGAGGTTTTGCTGGATCAAAGAACAGTTGCGATACTTGCTCACCATTGCTCTCTTTGGCGTCAACCAGCTGCCAAGCGTAAGCTTGTAAGGCATCGTTGGTAACTGCCTGACTGCTTGGCGCAGGCAGATTAGCAGTTGTCTGGCAACCAGCAGCAAGCGCCCCAGTGGCAAAAGTAGCGACTATCATTACTTTCATCAGGTTATTCATTTCTTCTCCTTACATATTGAACCGAAAACTCTTGTTATAAGCCCCAATAAGCTTAGCCAAAATTTTAGTTTTATTATGATTGATTGTGTTATTTCCTGTATTAAAGAATAACTACGTTTATCCTGACTCATTATCGGCTGTCATTATAAACTGGGTGTTATATTTAAAACTCATGGATTAAATCCTATAGTCGTCTGGATGCTATTCTAACAAGTGATAAAGCAGATTTGCTCGATGAGTGTTTATACAAAAACACCCCACTATATAGTGAGGTGTTTCATATATTGTTGTTAGATACTAGTGATTGCTGTCATTCCCTACTGCCTCAAATGAAACATCTAAAGAGGGTTTAGTCAGCATATCAGTTATCATTTTAGATCACATCTGTACCTGTAATCTCTGGCTGGTCAGTAGCAGGTGCTGTCATGCTCGACATAGATTGGCAACCGACGAGTACCGTTACCATTACAATACCTGTCATCAATGCTTTGGTCATGTTTTTCATATGAGCTCCTAAATAGTTTTAATATACCGTTATGGTTGGTTCAAGTGAAGTATAACTATCATTGTATTAAACTACAGATATTGGGCCGTACTTCTCCCAGAGACCATAGCTTATTCACACTTTTAGCATACCCATCTCTTACATTGCTGTAAGTTAATTAATGTTAATGAAATAAGCTTACTGCGCCTTCATTTCTTGTAGAGCAGCATACCCTGATAAACGCTTGCGTTCAGCATCGTCAAACAACTGCTGCTCAAGTTGTTCTATCTGAATTTTTGCTTGGCTTTGATCTGCACTTTGACTTAATAAGCGCTGTTTTTGCGTCTCATACTGGTTGAAACGCTGGTCAAAGTTGGCGTCTTCTAGATCAACTTGTGCCAGTCTCTCTGCCGCTGGTGCGCCGACGAGCTCTCGACGCATATCGTATAAGGCTTCGGGTGTTGCACCGCGCGCTTTCATTTGTTCGGTACGAGCCATCAGCTCACCAAGATTGGCTTGCTGCTGGATATTGGTTTTGGTGGCATTGTCTGGCAAGCGACTGACATAGTCTTGCCTAGCGGCTTGCTTTTGAGCGTCGCTCATTTGCTGGTTTTGATTGATTCTGACCATTTCTACACTATAGTCATCATAATCATCTGCAGCACCGAAGAACGCCGTAATGGTCGCTTTGTCAAAATATTGCTGACGTAAGCTGGCCACGTCTTGCTGTTGTTGAGCGACTGCATTCAAGTCCAGCTCGCCACTTTTGGTCGCTTGTAGCTGTAGATTACCGTAACGCTTTTCTATCTCTGGCAGTGCCTTTAGATAGGCGACATACTTGTTAAATATAGCAACTGCTTGGCTGGCAGCAGGTTCTGGCGTGTGGTGACGGATATAACTCTCAACACGTGCGATGATAACTGTTTCGTCCTCCTCACCAAGTGCGGATAAAAAATAATCGAATAAACGCCGCAGCCCTTCTGTAACGACCAATTTCTTGTTTTCATCAATGATGATTTCGCCATCGATTTGTGTGCCCTTTAGTGATCGTGGCAGACGCTCTAATCCAGTGACAAATGCAGACTGGTTTTGGGAGGTTGTCGCTTCCATAACTTGTCCAGTAGCCAACTCAGTTGAGATTGACTCGTTATATTCACTATCATCAACAGATGCCATCGTTTGAGCTGAGCTTGTCTGGTTATTATCAGGCTTGAACCACATAATCACCACCGCAGTTAGCGCTATGATGACCGCGGCGATTATAGCGATGGGTAAATAGGCTGGGCGGCGATTATTCGACATAGATGAGGGTTCTTTTTACTAGTCAGCTTTAGGGCTTATGTTTTTAAAATCTTGCGTTTTTAAAATCCTGCGTTTTAAAACCTTACGCTCTTAAAGGTTAGCGTTTTTGAGACGATTGACCTGAGTACGGTAGATAGATTTTGGTTCAGAATCACCCCATGCTGTCAGACCTAGCACCTGATCAGCTGAATCCAAATGGTTCATTCTATAGTTATCACGAATCACATAACCAAGACGACTCGAACAGGCAGATACCAACCCATCATTAGACTCACCTGCAAACGGTACACCTGTCGCGGCCAATAGATAATCGCTAGGATCAAGTGCGCTTGTGATTTGTCCAACACCGCTAAATGAGTAGTATTTGATCCCATTGACCGCAGTACTGGTAGGCTGACCACAATAGTTTCTTGGCATGGCTGCAGGGAATTTAGCATTGAAGCGTGCAGCACCGTCAGTTGATAACGCCATGAGTGCTTGCCAGCCATCTTGCTCTTGTATCTCTTTAAAACTGATACCTGAACCAACATCTGCAAAACCACCAATCAAATTAAAGACGCCTGATACTAACTCTGTGGTGATGTTCGATGGCGTACCAGTATTGTTATTTGGTTCGAGGACGTTTTTGACAAAATCGGCTGTTTTTGATCCTTGCTCTGGGCTCGACACTGCTGTAACTGATGCGACGTACTTTGGTGCGACGCCAGCGACATAACGAATATCTATACCGCCTTGACTATGCCCAAACAAATTGACTTTAGGATCGCCTGAAATTGCGGCGATGGTTTTGACTTGTTGTAGCAGCTGCTCTCCGCGAATCTCACTGTTATTGACGGCTGACGTCTTGGTGGTATATACCTCTGAGCCACCCTTCATCAACTCTGTAGGGATGCCGTTGAAGTAATCGATAACCCCAAATAACTGGGTGAACCCGCCAAGTCCATGAGCCATAACGACTGGGTATTTGGTTTTGGTATAGCTAGATGTGAAGTACCTACTGTCAACCAGCTTACAACCATTGGCATTGGCACAATTATAGTACTGACCTGCTGCTTGGGCTGATGTGGTTTGTAGTGTCATTAATAAGACACCAGTACCGATTGAACCCAGTATTGGCAAAAAAGCTTTTGGTGTGATGGCGGCACGAACGTATGAAGAGAGTGTCATAACAACATCCTTGTTATCGTTGATTTTAGTTATCTGTACCGCACAAAAGCGATAAAGATTGCTGCTAATCCCTTTAGCAGGCAAAGTTACATTACTGATATCTTCTGTAAGATTCAACTAAATTATCAGAATATGAATATATTAATGTGACTACGGGGTCATGTTCAGTTTTTATAGGCTGTAAAGCAATTATTATCAATCATAATGATAGGTTGACTATCATTTAACCTAGAACTGACGTTCTTCCATTTATGGTATAATTAGTTCACATGAAACCCATAATTATAAGATAGATGATGATGACTAAAAAAAACCTTATCCAGTCGGCTGATGCCATAGAAAAAATGCGCGTGGCTGGCAAACTCGCTAGTGATGTTCTGGTGATGCTTGATGAGCACGTCAAAGTTGGCGTCAGTACCGAGGCATTGAACCAAATCGCTCATGACTATATTGTTAATGTACAGCAGGCTATCCCTGCACCGCTTAACTATAATGGATTTCCAAAATCCATTTGTACTTCAGTCAATCACGTGGTCTGCCACGGTATTCCAACTGAAAGCAAGCTACTAAAAGACGGTGACATCATCAACATTGATGTGACTGTTATTAAAGATGGCTATTATGGCGACACTTCAAAAATGTGGATCGTTGGTAACGGCTCTATCATGGCGCAGCGTATTTGCAAAGTGGCACAAGATGCCCTATATGCTGGTATGAGTGTGGTCAAAAATGGCGCGCGTTTAGGCGATGTTGGCGCTGCAATTCAAGCAGTGGTAGAACCTGAGCGCTTTAGTATCGTGCGTGAGTTCTGTGGTCACGGTATCAGTAATGAGTTCCATCATGAACCGCAGGTTATGCATTATGGCAAAAAAGGCACTGGTTTTGAGCTAAAAACCGGTATGACCTTTACCATTGAGCCTATGATCAATCAAGGGACATGGCAGACTAAGATTTTACCAGATGAATGGACCGCCATTACCAAAGATCGTAAGCTATCTGCTCAGTGGGAGCACACTATGGTCGTGACAGACAATGGCTGTGAAGTCTTTACGACACGCCCTGAAGAAGATTTAAGCTTTTTGACACAGTAAGACAATAAAAGATCGCCTAGGCGGTCTTTTTTTTGGCTCATTTTTTGGTCTATAGTTAGGACATCTTTAGCTAAGCGATATTGAGTATTGTGCTGACAGGGTTTTTATCTTTATACTCTAATGACCTAACCCTTTTTATTGATGGCTTTTGCCAGCAAGCAGTGTGTTGATTGACCAGACATGCCAACTTCATAGATTAGCTTGATAGATTGACTTATAAACTCTTAATTGGATAACGCTCATGTTTAATTGCGATGGCGCTTCTATTGATCTCACGCCTCTCCCACTACTAGCTAACGCTACCGACAAACCACTGCTTGGGATTCCTGAATGGTTAGCACAAGTCAACGAGGATATCAGTCGCGAACTCGAACGTGGCACCAATATCCGTCAGTTGGTTGGTGCACGTGCTTGCGCTATCGATAGTTTACTCGTCGCTTTGTTCAAGTGGTTTGAGCTAGACAAAACTGATTTGGCGTTTTTTGCGACTGGTGGCTATGGACGCGGTGAGTTATCTCTATATTCAGATATTGATATTTTGCTACTATCTCCTGACGAAATAGACGCTGATGCCAGTAGCAAGATCGATAAGCTAGTTGCGTTGCTGTGGGATATTAGGTTAGAGCCTGCGCTTTCTGTACGTAGTGTCAGTGATGCTCTAGAAGCCGCGCTTGATCATACTATTGCTAGTGCCCAGCTAGAAGCCCGACTGCTTATCGGCAACGAATCGTTGCAAGATATGCCGATCCAAATTGTGAATAAACAATGGTCTCCTCGCGCTTTTTTTGATGCAAAAATGGAAGAAACTAAAGCGCGCTATCTACAGCACAACTCTACCGAGTATAACCTTGAGCCAAATATCAAAACAGCGCCCGGCGGTCTACGTGATATTCATATTATTGGCTGGGTCACCAAGCGCTACTTTCGAGTAAGTAAGCTCTATGATTTGGTACAGCAGAACTTTTTGACTGAAAAAGAGTTTGATGAGCTTAATTTTGCAGAAGGCTATTTATGGCAGATACGTCACTACTTACATGTATTGACAGGTCGCAACGAAAATAAGTTATTGTTTGATTATCAGCGTGAGATTGCGCAGCTGATGGGTTACGAGACCCAACCAGACGATCAGCCCAATGCTGCCGTCGAACGCTTTATGCGCGACTATTATCGCTGTGCTATGCAGATATCCACGCTGTCTGAGATGCTCACCAGTCATTATTATGAGACCATCATAGAACCTCAGCTGCCTGATGATGAACGTCCAAAAAAGCAGCCAATCAATGCTAGATTTAACCGTATTGGTAATCAAATCGCTATAGCGCATCATCGCGTTTTCGCCCAGCATCCTGAGTCTATTCTAGAGATGTTTTTATTGATGGGTCAGCATGGTATCGACAAGGTTCGCACCCATACGTTACGTGCTCTAAAAATTGCCGCCCGAGGTATTGATCAAGTTTATCGAGACAACCCCGCTCATAAGGCGCTGTTCTTATCTAACTTAAAAGAGCAAAACTATCTGTTCCATCGTCTGCGTACCATGAATCGTTATGGGGTATTAGGCAACTATATTCCTGCTTTTGCTCAAGTCACAGGTCTCATGCAATATGACTTGTTCCATCGTTATACGGTAGATGCACATACTTTATTTTTGATTCGAATTTTGCATCGCTTTACCGATCCAATGTTCTCTGAGGATTTTCCGCTGGTCAGTGCGATCTTTCAGCGTATCGAACGCAAAGAGATATTGGTACTCGCGGCGATGTTCCATGATATTGCCAAAGGTCGCGGCGGCGATCATAGTGAGCTTGGTCAAACTGAATCGATTGAGTTTTGTTTATCGCATGGGATGAGTCTGGCAGATGCTAACTTGGTGGGTTGGCTGACTCGCTATCATTTGTTAATGTCGATCACTGCCCAGAAAAAAGACATCTCAGACCCTGAAGTTGTGACCATCTTTTCAGATCTTATTGGCAACGTCACACACCTAAACCATCTGTATGTACTGACAGTAGCAGATATGAACGCGACCAATCCACAGCTATGGAACAGCTGGCGGGCGACACTCATGAAACAGCTGTACTCACAGACTCGGCGCATTTTGCGCGCTGATATCGATGCGCCGACCAACCGCCAAGACATGATTAGCGCCACACGCACACAAGCGCTAACGATGCTAGACAACGTCAACAATCAGCATATGAACCGCGATGAAGTATTGCGTTTATGGGATGATCTGGGCGATGAGTACTTCTTGCGAGAAATTGCAGAGGATATTTTGTGGCACACTGAAGCTATCTTGAACCATCCACCGATTGGTCTTGCTTCTAATGCGGATAGTCCGCCACTGGTGGTCTTGCGTGAGCATCGTGAGCTGGCACTCGATGCGGTACAGGTCTTCGTCTATACCCAAGATCAGATTAATCTGTTTGCCGTTACCATGGCTGTTTTTGATCAGATGAATCTCGATGTATTAGATGCCCGTATTATTACTGCTACCCGCGATTTTGCCCTAGACTCTTATGTGCTGCTAGATCCTAGCGGTACGCTGTTGGTGGATCAAGACAGTCAGCAAGAGCTTAAACAACGCTTGATTGATGCATTTAAAGATCCTACCGTTCTGAAGCTGGCAAACAAACGTATGCCGCGTCAGCTGCGACATTTTGAGGTTGAGACAGTTATTAGCTTTGAATTCAACGAAGCATCGAACCAACACATCATGAGTCTCGAGACACTGGACCAGCCAGGACTATTGACTCGAGTTGGACAGATGTTTTTGCAGGAGCAAATCGAAGTTCATGCGGCGCGTATTACTACCCTAGGTGAGCGTGCAGAAGATATGTTTTATATCAGTGACCAAAACGATAAACCACTATCTGCCGATAGGCTTGAAGCGTTAAAGTCAGCATTATTAGCCAGTCTAACAACCAAAAGAGAAGATAACGTGGTCTATAGCTACTAGCGTTACCGCTACTGGACATATAACTACCATGGATAATGGCTATTAGTCGGTCAACCACTAACTGGCATGACTGATATGGCTGACGTCATAGCCAATAGGATTAAGGGCACGCTTTATAGCGTGCTCTTATATATTATATTATCTGCATGTTCATGCAGTTCAGCGTCAGCAAGATCAGGTGGCAGTACGCCCAATTCAAGCGCTGTTTGAGTCATTATTAGACGTCCTGCGCTGATTTCTTTTTGTAGCAAACATTGTAAGCTTGCTAAATGAAACTGTCCTTTGAGGTAGTCATCTAACTGCGCTAAAGAGATAGGTGCTTTGGCATGCACGTCAGGATAAAGGCTGTCTTCTGCCAAAATAACCATCTCGTTGAGCATCTCTTCGCTCATGAGCTCATCTTTATCTATTTTGCGTTGTAGTTTATTTTCTAAGCGACCTTTGGCAGCAAAAGCACTGATATAGAGTATGCTCTGTAGTACAAACAACGAAATATATTGCCATGAGGTTAGCGATATATTTAGCATATTATTGAGCAGCATCAGTGCCATGGCTACGACCACATAACCGACCAGTTGCCACACTAGCCACATGATCAGGCTGTTTTCGCCAAACCAAAACACTTTTTTTTCTTGACGTTCAATCAGTTGTTCTTTGACTTGCCACCAGCACTGTTCACGCTCTTTTAGTAACTGGTATAAATCGGCAGACTTTAAGTCGGTATTAAGATTTTTATTCTTGATATCTTTAGCGATGAGATCATCGTTATTTAGCACACTAGACATATCAAATCATCCTCAAAATGATCTACCTCTTATGCTGGTAGCCATCTTCTATATTGTTATAAGATATTAACCGTAAAGCGATTTGATGGATTGGGTATTGTAATATAGGCTGTCATAGAAGCAGCCCTAAGCATCAGACATCATGAATTCGCACGCGCGGTATAAGAACAAAAAAGACAAAAAATAAGAGAAGTGCTACACTGCTCTTATGTAAACTTTCTTTATAACTTTATTATTAATTGTCTATTATAGTTACCAAACATATGAATCACAACTTAGAGAATCTGCACCCTTATCCATTTGCAAAGATGGCAACGTTGTTGGCTGATAGCAAGCCCGCTAACGGTTACAGTAAAATCAAACTGGGTATTGGCGAGCCAAAACATAAGCCGCCTGCGTTTGTGCTGGACGTACTAAGAGAAAACCTGGACAAAATAAGTCGTTATCCGACCACGAACGGTATGTTTGAGTTGCGTCAGACGATTGCACATTGGTTAGAGAAGCGGTTTTTTCTTAATCATGTCGATGCCAATACTCAAGTACTGCCTGTAATGGGGACTCGTGAAGCGATATTTAGCTTTGTACAGGCCGTTGTCGATCAAGATACAGGTGAACCTGCAATGTCACCGACCGTTGTCATGCCCAACCCGTTCTATCAAATATACGAGGGCGCAGCCATACTGGCACAAGCGACACCTTACTTTGTCCCCTGTACATTGGACAATGATTTTAAAGGTGACTATCGCGCTGTACCACAAGAGGTATGGGCACATACGCAGCTTCTATTTGTTTGTAGTCCGAATAACCCAACCGGCTCGGTTATGACTATGGAGGATTGGGAGTACCTTATTCGCCTATCGGATCAATACGGTTTTATCATTGCTAGTGATGAATGCTATAGCGAGCTGTATTTTGACACCGCTCCTATCGGACTATTGCAGGCTTGCGCAGCGCTCGGTCGACGTGACTTCAAAAACTGCGTTGTCTTTCATTCTTTATCTAAGCGCTCAAATTTACCTGGTCTACGCTCTGGCTTTGTGGCAGGTGATGCCAAGATCTTGCAGGCGTATTTGCAGTATCGTACTTATCAAGGCTGTGCGATGCCGATACCACATCAGCTTGCCTCTATTGCAGCATGGCAAGACGAGAAGCATGTGGCACACAACCGTGCCCTGTATCAAGAGAAGTTTGCGCTATGGATGTCTGAGCTGGGTCAGCTGCTAGAGCTACGGATGCCAGATGCTGGTTTTTATTTTTGGATAAAAGTGCCTGAGCAGTTCGATGGTGATGATGAAGTGTTCGTCAAAGCCCTATATGAACAGGCTAATATTCACGCGTTGGCAGGACGCTATCTATCGCGCGAGATCGATGGTAACAATCCTGGACAAGGGTTTGTCCGTGTTGCGCTCGTTGCTAGTGTCGATGAAAGCCGCGAAGCGATACATCGTATTCGCAAATTACTAGGAGCATAGGCAGCTACTTAGAAAGCTGGAAATTTAGATAGTACAACAGCCTCTAACAACCTTAATATAAATAGGGTTGTTAGAGGCTTTTTGCATTAAGGGTTTTGTAGTAATAGTGCTATAGTAAAAGCTATATTGCAGAATATGCCATCAAGGATGATGCCATGCCCCATCTTGATTTTACCCAGCCGCCCTTTGACGTATTGAGCTTAGCTGAGCGTCAAAGCATCAGAAAAAATACCCAAATCCGCTACCTTGCTAAAAATGAAAGCTTGCCGATAGAAGATATGCAATATCTGTATGTGGTCATTAAAGGACAGATTGAGCAATCACTGGGTGGTGAGTTTGTCGCCTCCTATCTAGGGAGCAACCACTCTGATGATCCGAACAACAACGATTGGTTTGATAGCCGGCGTTTGCCCGAGTCGCTCATCGAAAGTAGCCTACAAAAAACTACAGACACGCCTGCACAATCGTATCAATTTCGAGCCAATGAAGAGACCTTGCTGCTGCAAGTTAATGGCACCACCGTCGATAAGATCAGCGCACAAAATCATCTGGTACGACAAATGCTATCAGACAAATTACCAGAACGACTAAAAGCCTTGCAGCAGCGCCGTAGCAACCATAAAGCACGAGATCCTACCCGCTATACCAATCAACAAGAAGTACAGCAAATTATGCTACAACCGGTGAGAGAGGTTCATCTATTACCCGTACATATCGTCGATGCCAATAGCAGCTTATATGACGCTGCGCGTATCATGACCCAAGCTGGGCTAAAGCATGTGCTGGTACGACCGCTTGAACATATGGAAAATATATCAGGGACCGAAGGCGAAATGCCGCTCGTGCTAGGTATTCTCACTGATACTGATATTTGCCGTGCCATCAGTGACAGACAAGATCCTGCCAAAACTCTTTGCCAGCGCTATACTAATTTTAAACTACGTACCATCAAAGCCACTGACGAAATTGGTGACGCACTACTCACCATGACCCGCTACCGCATTCATAGACTGCCAGTAATTGATGGTAATGGTAGTGTCATTGGTGTACTGGGGCAAAGTGATATGCTGGCTCATATTGGTCATCATTCACAGCTCATCAGTATTCAAATAGAGCAAGCAACTGATCTATCGAGCCTAGATACGGCAGTCGAACTCATCGGGCGCTATATTCGTGCTCAGCATCAAAACGGCGTAAAAATCGGTAATATCAGCCGTATGGTGCAGACTTTGAATGCACAAGTATTTACCAAGCTGTGGCAGATGATCGTACCTGATGAGGTCATACGCAACACTTGCCTCATCGTCATGGGTTCAGAAGGTCGCGGTGAGCAAATCATGCGTACCGATCAAGACAATGCACTCATCATTCGTGATGACTATACGCATCCTGATTTGGCGCAGTTTGCCGAGACGTTCAATACCCACTTAGCAACACTCGGTTATCCGCTGTGCGATGGCAATATCATGATGACTAACCCCATGTGGCGGCAACCCCTCAAACCGTTTACCGCACAAATTGGCTTATGGTTTAGAAACACTGACCCGATGCATGCTATTTACTTGTCTGCCATACTAGATGGAGAATACGTCTGCGGTGATGAGACCCTGCTCACACAGGTGCGTCAGCATTTAAAACTTGCTCATAGACAAGCCGATCCAATGTTTGTACGTCAGTTTGCACGTGCGGCACTGCAGTTTGGTGATGTCAATCAGTGGTGGCAAAAGTTTGTCCCTTTGATAGGCGGTAAATCAGTATCAGCAGATATTGATCTAAAAAAAGCAGGTATCTTTCCACTGGTTCACGGTATCCGTGCCTTGGCAATAGAATACGATGTGCTCGATGTCCCTAGTAGCAAAGACCGCTTAAAAGCCTTGGTACAGGCTGATGTTTTGAGCCAAGAGCGCGCCAGTACATTACTAGAGGCTTTAGAGTTCTTTATGGCGCAGCGTTTGTCGGTGGCACTATCAACCGATGACAAACGCGCACGGCAGGTCAATCCGATGACGCTAACTGCCCTTGAACGTGATTTATTCAAAGAGTGTCTGGCAGTCGTAAAAAGCTTTAAAAATCAGCTGCGTCAACATTATCAATTAGAAATAGCATAAATGAATGGATGAGCAATCAATATGAGCTGGCTACAGCAGTTATCTCGCGCTTGGCAAAAGACGCAGCTACAGCGCCTAGAGCTAGAAACCATGTTCACCACACCTTTGGCTGAGCAATGGGTAGCGATTGACTGTGAAATGACCGGAATAAACCCCAAAAAGCACCATTTGCTATCTGTAGCGGCAATACATATCAATGGTAATACGATCAACACAGGTGATGGTATGCATGTGGTATGCAGGCCTCCTGTGATGCCAAATCGCGACACCATTGTCATTCATGGTCTGCGTACTGCCGATGTCGAGCATGGAATGAGCTATGAAGATATGTTGGCATTATTGTTACCCTTTATAGGCAATCGACCGATTGTCGGATTTTGCACACAGCTAGACCTGGCGTTTTTGAATCCGTTGGTCAAATGCTATATGGGCACGGCACTACCGAACGACGTTATCGACTTGCGCCATTTACACAGTCGGCGTGTGAGTGGTCAGGCCCAAAACCTTCTTGGTCATGCTCAAGACCTAACCCGTATCCTAGCGCATTATGATATTCCTGAGCTTGGCGCTCACGACGCTTATAACGATGCGATCATGACGGCAATGGCATTTCTACATGTGCGCTAACATCTGCCATTGAGGATAAAATTAAGCTTGTGACAGCATGGGCGAAAACAGTAACTCATGTTACCATAGACGGTTTTACCACCTGATGAAACCTGCTCATGCGATACCCTGATCAATGCGATATACCCAAGCGAAATAACCACCCATCTATCACGCCTAAAATCAAAGCATGTATCAGGGGTTGTAATCGTATGCTGTCGTTCAATCAATCGACTAAACACCTCTCTGTGTTGGCACTATTGTCAGCAGCCCTAGTGACGCCAGTTCACGCGTACGCCGCACTGCCAGATGCTATTCAATCGGCCTTATCGCGGGCGGATCTCACAGATTCTGATATCAGTATTGTCATCACACCCGTGGGTGACAAGAATACCAGTCATCTGCCCTCTCCTATTCAGGTGGTCGATAGCAATGATTCTAATAGCCTATTGGCTCAGTCGGCAGCAGCTCAAGATACGGCTCCTGATATGACTATTGGCAAGAGTAACTCCAGCCATATCGCAAGTCGTCCTGACCAGCAGAGCGCACTGATTATGATAGAGCAGCGCACTATTGAACAACACGAGCAAAAAATACATGCCTATACGGATGACCCTTATACTTATCAGAGTGTAGAGAGCATCCCAACCGTACTGCCTGACGACACACCTAAGCTGACGCATGATACTAATGGCACTACTGACACAAGTAGCACTGCTAACTTTCATGATACCGTTGATACTGGTAGCACTGTCAACAATGAAAGCACCTCAATAAAGATTTCTTTTTCGCCCTTATTGGATCATCAGTCGGACATCCCTCGTACTCCTGCCAGCACTATGAAACTCGTTCCCAGTTTTATCGCTTTAGATACGTTAGGAGCGGATTTTGTCTGGTACACACGGGTTTATCACACTGGTATCGTCATCGGTGATCGCCTGCATGGTGATTTGATCATTCAGGGTAGTGGTGACCCAAAGATGACCCACGAGCGGTTGAAACAACTGCTTTATAAAGTACAAGCCTCAGGTATTCGCCACATCGATGGCGATATCATTGTCGATAGCACCATATTTAAGAACGTGAGCGAAGATCCTGCTGCCTTTGATAACTCGCCGTTGCGCCCTTATAACGCAAGCCCCGATGGGTTTTTGGTGAATTTCAGCACTATCGGTATCAAAACCTACCCTTTAGATAATGGTCAAACCAGCCTAGTTTATAAACCGCGACTGGCAAACTATAATCTACCAGATAAGATAAACACCCGCGACGCTTCCTGTGGACAGGCAAGCTATAGTCTGGCGCCGCAGTGGCAAGCAGAGCAGCTCACACTTCATGCCAGTCTGCCAGAGCGTTGCGGTGAGCATGTATTTTATGTCGCGTACCCTAATGCTAAAGAGTTTGCCGCCTATGTCGTCGCGGCAAAATGGCAAGCACTAGGTAATACCTTAAGCGGAAAAGTCATCTCGCAAGAAACGCCTTACCATAATAAAAAAAACCAAAAAGCGGCATCTAGTCTCACAGCTATTGCGATGTCCCCTCTACCGATAGTCAGCTTCCCCTCTTTGAATCTGACGCAGCAAATCCATGATATCAACCACTTCTCAAACAATGTCATGGCTGAGCAAGTCGCGCTATCTATAGGGGCGTACGATAAATCAAAAAAAATGCCGTCCATGCCTGTTGATGCTCTTATCACTGATTCAAACAGCACATTAATAAGCAACAAAAAAACAAGTGCACAAGATAATTCCCAAAAGATCGATAGCTTATATCAGTTTGGTAAACCTCATACAACTGACTACTCATCAGCCTTACAAACCATTGATCACTGGTGGCAAGCCAATCTGAGCACACCGTCCCCTTATTTAACCAATGGCTCAGGACTGTGCCGTAGCTGTACTATTACAGCCGCCAACCTTGCCGAGCTGTTGACGTATGCTTATGATCACCCAAGCTTTGCCGCTTACGTTGACTCGTTAGGTATCGCAGGAGTCAGTGGCACGATTGCGGCTCATAGCGAGCGCTTACCTGAGTCGGCAGCGATTGGCCGAGCATGGATAAAGACAGGCACACTAAATAATGTCACCTCGATGGCAGGTTATGTCAAGGGAGTGTCAGGTCAAGACTATGTGGTCGTTGGTATCATCAATACCGAGCAAGCGCTCAACCCTTATACCGCCAGACCCGTACTCGATGCGCTGCTTGACTGGACCGCTCAGCGCTGACTCTAATAGTGTTTTTTGTAAATCCCAAGCTCTCAAGTAGGCACTCATCGTATTCAGTGTTTTGACGCAGGCGCTATGATGCTTTGCTGTGTGTATTATCCCTATATCTCTACTATTTTATTTTATAAAGGTAAGCTTATGTCACGCCAGACAACCACGCTCAATAAGTCGCCAGCGCTTGCAACCACTCAGCCTAAACTGGCGCAATATGTCGGTTTTTTTGCGATTGGCTATACGCTTGCCAGTACGATATTTATGATGATCCAGACTCAGTTTGCGCTCAACTCACAACTGGTGATGGTGGTCTCTATTATTGTCGGCGCCTATATTGCTGTGAGCAAATTTATCAAGCATCATCAGCGAGCCTTGGCTAAAGGCGAAATCAATACCCTCATGTTTGGCGGCGTCGCTATTGTCTGGTTATTGACAGCTATTTATTTTTTGGCAATATGGTTTTGGTTGTTTGATATGGTCAGCCGTGAGGTATTGTTTGAGATGGCGATGGCACGTCCGCTACCACTACTCTCTTCCTTAGTTATGATGTTTGTATTCACTTTGGTCAGCGCGCGCCTTAGCATCTGGGTGATCAATCATTTTTTGAACCCTATACATAAGAACACCTAAGCACAGCCAACTGTCTACAAGGTACTACAAAGTTTTCCCCTACTCATACGTAAAATCCGTTAGGCTAACTTTAACGAGTAAGATTTTAATGGTTATGTGTTTTATCTGATAAGAGGAGCAAACATCATGGAAATGGTCTTTTTTGATAACATAGATAAGCTTGGTCGCATTGTTCTGACAACGGTCATAGTCTATGTGCTAATCGTACTGGTCACCAAAGCCTCAGGTAAGCGATCGACGTCACAGCTCAATAACTTCGATTGGATCGTCACGGTCATGATTGGCTCGTTGGGCGCCAGTACTATCTTGCTAAAAAACATCCCATTCATCGAAGGGGTGTCCTCTATTTTAGTACTGTACCTCTTACAGTTCTTGGTGACAAAGTACGCTTCTATCTCACCGCAATTTAGCAGTGTGATTTTGTCCGATCCACGGATTGTGTTTTATCAAGGACAGTTTTTGCCAGAGGCGATGCGCGCGGAGCGTTTAACTCGCCAAGAAATCGAATGTGCGATGCGCGACGAAGGTATAAACAATTTTGACGACATTGAAGCCGTTGTCTTTGAGTCCGATGCCAAGCTCAGCGTGATTCCAAAACCAAAACCATCTGATGAGAACGATGATAGCCAAAGTAAAGATCGTAGCGTATCAGAAACGCTCAAGCCGTTGATGTGAGTTTTTGAAGATAACGTAGTAGATATCGTGTTGTCGTATACACAGTAGTTTTCGTGATGATTTTGATAGTTATTGATAATTAAGTTGGTAGGTATTATGAAAGTAAGAATTTTGAGCGTTGGTAATAAAATGCCAAACTGGGTACAAACAGGGTTTGATGAATACTTTAAGCGTATTCAGCCGATGCTAAGCACAGAGATTGTAGAGATTGCTGCTGCAAAACGGGCAAAGAACCCATCAGATGCCAATCTAGCACAGTACCGTGAGCAAGAAGGTCAAGCGATATTGGCCGTGCACAATGCTGCAAGCCGTGAGCAGCTATGGGTACTCGATGTCAAAGGTAAAATGCTATCGACCGAGGGACTGGCAGATAAACTCTCAGGTGCCATGCAGCAGGGCAATGATATTGCCTTGGTCATTGGCGGTGCAGATGGGGTATCACCAGAAGTACTGGCAAAGGCAGATGTAAAATGGTCTTTGTCGGCGCTGACATTACCGCATCCTCTAGTTCGTGTTGTCCTCATGGAGCAGCTATACCGCGCGATGAGTATCAATAACAACCATCCTTATCACCGTGGTAATTAGATAAAAGCCATAACAGCGATCTTACTCTAAAATATCCATCAGACAACGGATTGAAAAACCAGCGCGCGCCCTAATAAATGCTACATGAAATATCCAAAACGCGCGACCTCCAACGCCTCTCAAATTACGCAACAGCGTGATCATTATCACGATAGTGCACCGACGCCTATTACCTCTGCTGCGGCATGGGACAGTGCGTCTGCGGTAATGTCTAATGCCGCCAAACTACCGGCACTGTTTATCTCGCATGGGGCACCCACACTTGCAATTGAGCAATCTGCCACGACCAGCGCACTGGCACGTATCGGACAAAACCTACCGAAGCCACGTGCCATCGTCATTATGTCGGCACATTGGCAATCAGCAAAGCTTGAGATTAGCAGTAACCCGCAGCCAAAGACATGGCATGATTTCTCGGGCTTTTCGCCTGAACTGTACGAGCTGCAGTATCCTGCATCAGGTCAACCAGCGCTAGCTGAGACACTTGCTCAGCAGCTCACTGCTCGTGGTATCACCTGTAGCGTCAACCCAATGCGCGCTTGTGACCATGGGGTGTGGGCGCCACTGAGACATCTGTACCCAGAGGCAGATGTACCTATTGTCCAAGTATCCTTGCCGCAGTATTATGACAGTATCGCTTGCTATCAATTGGGGGCGCAGCTTGCGCAGCTACGTGACGAGCAGATCCTTGTGATTGGTTCAGGTAATATCACTCACAACCTGCAAGCACTGCGCTGGGAAGCCGATAGCATCGATCAAGCAGCCAAAGCCTTTAAGCAGTGGTTGCTCCAGCAGCTCAAGATAGATATACCTACTGCCCTCGACTGGCAGCAATACCCTGAGTACAAAGACATTCACCCAAGCGACGAGCATTTGCTGCCACTGTTTTTTGCGTTAGGTGCCGGTCAGCGCGTCTCTGTCGTTCATCAAAGCATGGCGCACCATAGCTTGGGCATGGATATCTATCGCTTTGATTAGCTCCTATTTATTGGCGCTTACTTATTATGAGCGCCTACTTATCTAATCAAAACGCATAAAACTACTTTTCAAAAGCAGGTTTAGTGAACAAACCTGCGCGCTCTATCTCGCCTGCTAAGCTCAATAAGGTCGCCTCATCATTCATACGACCAATGAGCTGCATACCAATCGGCAAGCCTTTTTTGCTCATGCCGACAGGTACTGACATGGCTGGCAATCCTGTAATATTGCCCAATAGCGTAAAGCCCATTTTTCCTAATACAGGGGCGCTCAATTTTTCGATCATACCTGACTTAAAGGCATACCTACCCACATCAAACCCTTTATTGAGCACTCCAGCACTACGCATCATCATCTCGTCCATGCGACTAGGTGGTAGCACACCATGTTTGACAGCAGGCGTCGGCACTGTCGGCGACAAAATCATATCGTAGGTGTCTAATAACAGACCCGTTTGATATTGACTGTGATGCCAACCATGCTTGGCATGGACCAAATCTACTGCCGATAACGAGCGTCCAAGTAGCGCCATATTGTAAGTTTGTGGCTCTAGGTTTTTGATATGCTCAGATCCAAACTCCCGCTCGATATTATCAATCGTAAAGGCAGTATGTGCGCACACCACTACGATAAAGTCGTGCCAAAACTGCTCGATATTGATATCTGGCTCAGCATGTACGACCTGATGACCCATAGACTCTAGTTGCTTGGCGGTTTGCTCTAGTACAGCAAGGACTTCTTTATCCACGGCAGTATTGGCGATCAGTGGCTGCTGTTGCAACGCAATTTTGAGTGGTCTGGGCGCACGCATGGCCGCCTGCAAAAAAGTCCCATCTGGTGGCGCAATGACATACGGCGCTCCAATCTCTGCACCACTCGTGGCATCGAGCATCGCGGCACTATCACGTACCGAGCGTGTGATCACATGATCGGCAACTGCCCCGTCCCAGCCTTCACCAAGATTAGGTCCCATTGGGTTGCGTCCGCGGCTTGGCTTTAATCCAAATGTACCGCACCATGCAGAGGGAAATCGTATCGAGCCACCACCATCGCCGCCGCCTGCCATCGGTACGACACCGCTCGCGACTGCCGCGGCACTACCGCCTGATGAACCACCAGAGCTATAGCCTTTTTTAAATGGGTTGTGAGTGACACCATGCGCTTTTGGCTCGGTGGTGATAATTAAACCAAACTCTGGCGTATTGGTCTTACCGAAGGTGTTGACGCCTGTCGACTTCATTCGTTTGACGATTTCGCTGTCTTTTTCTGAAATGATATTGACACTACGGCTACCCATCGTAATGGGCTCATCAGCGAAACTAAACGATAGGTCCTTGAGCAGATAAGGTACACCTGTAAACACACCAGATGGCAGTCCTGCCTGCGCAGCATCGTAAGCGCGCTCATCGAAACGATGCACGATGGCATTGAGCTTAGGGTTCACTTGATTGGCTTGATAGACCGCGGCGTCCAACAGTTCCTTTGCACTGACCTCACCTGCATTGACCAATGCCGCTAGTCCTATGGCATCATACTGAGTGTATTCTTTAAACATAACTGACCTTCCTTGGAGAGTAACTGTCGTAAATTTTGGAATGATTGCTTTTTAAAACTGGTATATATTTGCCTAATATACCTCTTTTAGTTTAGTACAGAAAGCCATCACGAATGATGGATAAACAAACTCATTAGTCATTTGAAGCATTCAGTAACGTCTATTTAGACGTAGATATAATGTCCCTCAACACTTTCCACTTAAAGATATCTATACTAATTTAAAGCAAAAAAACGAGCCACTTTCATGACTCGCTTTTTCGTTATCAACTTGAACCTAATGCTATATCAATAATTCACGTTTACCACTTTTGCCCATAGAGCTGACCAACCCCGCTTCTTCCATAGAGTCAACAATACGCGCCGCACGGTTGTAGCCGATACTAAACTTACGCTGGATACTAGAGGCTGAAACCTTACGCGTTTCCATGATAAAGGCGACTGCATCATTGTATAAGTCATCGTCTTCACCAGAAGCATTAGCGCTACTACCGCTGCCCGGACTAGACAGCTCAAAGTTCCCGGCCATATTGTCGATATAGTCAGGGGCACCGCGCTCACGCCATGCATCACAGACACGGTTGACCTCTTCGTCACTCACATAAGCACCATGCACACGATCCGGCTCAATCTGCCCAGGTCCTAAAAACAACATATCCCCATTACCCAGCATGTCTTCAGCACCGCCACTATCTAGAATCGTACGTGAATCGACTTTTGAGTTGACTCGTAGTGCTGCACGCACGGGAATGTTTGCTTTGATTAAACCAGTAATAACATCGACGGATGGACGCTGTGTGGCTAGCATTAGATGGATACCTGCTGCCCGTGATTTTTGTGCCAAACGCGTAATGAGCTCTTCGGCTTGTTTACCAACCTGCATAATCATATCCGCAAATTCATCGGCGACAATAACAATCATCGGTAAGGTTTTGAGCTTTGGTGCCTGACTGATACTGACGCTATCGTTCGGTCGCCATAGTGGGTCGAGCATAGGATTGCCTGATTGTTCTGCTGCCATAACCTTTTTGTTGAACTCATTGAGCTTACGCACTTTGAGTAGGCTCATTAATTGATAGCGGCGCTCCATCTCCGCCACACACCACGATAGACTACTGGCCGCCTCTGTCATATCAGTGACTACCGGCGTTAATAGATGCGGAATATCATTGTAGTTGGCAAGCTCAAGCTGCTTTGGATCAATCAAGATAAGACGCAGCTCATTGGGCGTATACTTTAGTAGCATAGAGAGCAACATCGAGTTGACCAGTACTGACTTACCAGAGCCTGTCGTACCAGCAACCAGCATATGCGGCGCGCGCGCAAGATCAGTGATAATAGGGTTGCCACCGATATCTTTACCCATTGCCATACTGATTTGTGCTTTGGGGTCTTTAAAGGTATCTGTATTTAAAAGCTCAATTAAGCGTACCATTTCACGTTTTTTATTGGGCACTTCAATACCGATATATGGCTTACCCGGTATTACTTCAACCACACGCAGTGACGCCATAGATAGTGAACGCGCCAAGTCACGCGAGATACCTGTTACCTTACTCGCTTTGACACCAGCAGCCAGCTCTACCTCAAAACGAGTCACAACAGGCCCTGGGATAGCGTTGACGACAGACGCTTTTACATTGAACTCCTGTAGCTTAATCTCTAACAACTCAGACAACTGTTCAAGCTCAGCGACGGTATAGCTAGGCTTACGGTCAGGATCGGGCTTATCCAGTATAGAGACCTCTGGAATGGGCGTAAGGCTGCTGCGATAGGCCGCCGTTTGCATCGAGCGTGATTTTTGACTGAATGCTGAATCATCGCTAATGTGCGGCATGACTGGGGCACTCGCATCCTCAGCACTGTCATCTTCTGGCATCATATCCGTGATATGGTTGCTGCTATCACCCTCAGGTACAGCAAAACTAACAGATGGTTTTGCTGCGGTTGTCGGCTGTGTGTCTGCGACTGGACTGACTGCTTCTACCGTTGGTGCTGCCTTCGGGTTTGCAGGTGGTGTATTGGTTGGTGTCATATCTGAGATATCTGAGGTATCTGGCACGGTTGGTGCGACGTCCATTGCTGCTGCAATCGGCTCTTCAGATACAGATAGTGATGCCTCATCATACGGCTGTTCTGCTGGCTCGGCTACTGGCTTAAGAGACGACTCATTTGTAGGGCTAGTAGATACCTTTGTTATAGGCTCTATTATTTGTTCCTGCAACGCTTGTTTAGCGACAGGTTGTTCAATTGCAGGCTTTTCGATTATGTCCTGAACTTTAGACTGTTTAACTCCAGGTTGCTCAATGACGGCTTGCTCAACTCGAGCCTGTTCCGTTATAGCAGTATCTTGAATACTCTGAGAGTCTTGCATTGCAAAGTTTGTGGCAGGTTCGGATAGGTCACCATGCTCAGCCAACCATGCCTCTGCTAACTTATCGACGCTTTGACTCGTATCACTTGATTGAGTTGTTTCAGGCTCATTAGCTTGTAGCTGATCAGCGAACTCCTGGTTATATTCAGCAGATTCAGTCGCAGCTGTTTGCGCAGCTGGCATCGTCTTGGAGTTTGACGCCCACTCCTCTTCGGGCACGTCTATAGCCGTGTCTGTCTGAGTATAGTTGGGTACAGGCGCACTAGAGCTCTCTATACTGCTGGCACCATAGACCATATACTCACTCGCGAGCAGGTCATCAACCGTATTAGCATCGTTCCATGCAAAACTTGGCTCGACTTTTCGAGCAGGTATCGCGGTAGGAGCTGACATTGTTGATGGTGCGATATGGTCCGCTGTGCTATCAGCCGTAGCACTGGCAGTCGCTGGCGCTGTGTATAGTGGCGCACTTTTCTCATCGCTTGACGTAGTAGCTTCTTTTGCGATCGCTATAGAGGCTTTGACGCTGTCTGCCAACCCTGATGTCGACAAGAAATCTGACAACACATTACTGAACCGGCTACTGTTATCTGCCTCATTAATACTATCAGTATGATCAGCTGATTGCAGCTCAAGTGGCAGTTGTTCATGCTCTACTTGCTGCTCAACCTGATCATCTACGCTGTGGCTATCGTCTTGTGGCGCACTGATTGGCTGAGTAACGTCTACATCCTCTTTGTTCTTTACGCCCGAGCCAAGCCACGATAATGCCGTAATTCTCTGATATATTGCGAGCCAATGAATATTGAAAGCGAAGGTAGCCGTAATCACGACAAATACCGCCAAGAAAGCCGCACTACCCCACTGTGATAGTAGCTGTGCCAAGCGCTCTTGTAACTCAAGACCGATAATACCACCAGCCACACCTTCAAATCCTATCGATGTAGGGTTGGTCACTTGTTGAATCAGGGCGGCCAGTTGTGCAAATAATGCACTAGCAGTCAGCAACAAAAACACGTAAGCGACCAGTCGCATGAGCCAAAACGTGGGTTTATTATCCCACCAAATAAGAATCGACTCATAAACGACAAATGCTAAAAACCACCAGGCACCAAACCCAAAAAAGCTGTAGAGCAAATCGGACAACCACGCACCCGTCTGACCACCCATATTATTGATGGTTGTCATATCACTACTGATATGCGACCAGCTAGGATCATTGCCTGTGTAAGTCATTAGAATGACAAACAGATATACGGCTAGTATTAACCCAAGGAGGGTAAACATTCCCTTTTTTAAATACTCAATATGCGGTGCTGATATCACGTAAAATCTGCCTTGTTGTTAATACTAAATGGTCGCCAACGCATGACTAAGCCTAATCATGCTGACATAAAGTGCTGACATAGATGTACCTCGCAGAGTGTTTTTGATAGGGAGGCATTTATCATAAGACGCTAGCATCATAAGAACGCATAACTGTCATTGTCACCCAAACCCTACCGCACTCGGCATAACTCCTTATAATAACAAATACATAGGTACAGTGGCGACAGTCTTATAAATAAAGCGTGTAGGAACGTAAATCGAGACGCTATTTGTGAAAAAAAACCGTCCACCAATAGAGTATTTATTGCTAACAGAATACTGCTAGCGGTTTAGTACAAACGCTATAAAATACCAGCTGTTTCTAGCGCTAGTATTTCAAGGTTATTGTGCTTTGATTCTAATGATAGCTGTGTTTGTTTTAGCAAACTTGCACTTTTCGACCTATGCCCTTATGTTATTATCACACAGCAATTAGAAAAACCATATTAGTCATAATTTTTGATTTTTTTACTATATTTATAACTATCATTATTCATTCGTATTTTTAGAAAGGAACACCTCATGGCAACTGACACTACCGCTCCACGTCACGAAAAACTCATTATTTTAGGCTCAGGTCCTGCAGGTTACTCTGCTGCAGTATATGCGGCGCGTGCCAATCTTAAACCAGTTATGGTTACGGGTATGGAAGTAGGCGGTCAATTAACGACCACTACCGAAGTCGATAACTGGCCAGGCGATGCACATGATTTGACAGGTCCAGCACTAATGGAACGCATGAAGGCGCATGCTGAGCGTTTCGGTACAAAACTGGTTTATGATCATATCAATGAAGTCAATCTAAACGAGCGTCCATTTCAGCTGTCAGGTAACAACGGCAACTATACTTGTGATGCCTTGATCATCTCAACAGGTGCTTCTGCACAGTATTTGGGGCTAGATTCAGAAACCAAATTTAAAGGCCTTGGCGTATCTGCTTGTGCTACTTGTGATGGTTTTTTCTATAAAGACCAAAAAGTCGCCGTGATTGGTGGTGGTAATACCGCCGTCGAAGAAGCTTTATATCTGTCTAATATTGCTTCTGAAGTCACCTTGGTGCATCGCCGTGATAGCTTACGCTCTGAAAAAATCCTACAAGATAAGCTGTTTGAGAAAGCCAAAAATGGTAACGTCAAAATCGAATGGAACTACCAGGTAAAAGAGGTGGTTGGTGATGATATGGGCGTCAATGGTGTCGTTATCGAATCAATGATTGACGGTAGCACCAAACAGCTAGACGCAATGGGTATGTTTGTCGCGATCGGTCACAAGCCTAATACTGACCTATTCACCGGTCAACTGGACATGAAAGATGGCTATCTGACTGTCAATAGTGGTCTCAATGGTAACGCTACCCAAACCAGCATTGAGGGTGTATTTGCAGCTGGCGACGTCGCTGACCATGTTTATCGTCAGGCTATTACCTCTGCTGGTACAGGTTGTATGGCAGCACTTGATGCTGAAAAGTACTTAGATGCTATCGGTGAAGCAACGGCAAAAGACCATACGTACGCATCAACCCTAACTGCTGATCAAGAAGACTAAATGGATAACTTCACGCAGCACGATGATACCACTCAATACATCACGCCTGAGACTCTAAAAAGTCTTGGGCGTTATGACTTTCCTAATCCTATCTCTGTCGATCCTGATGGGATTGGCATTGTCGCGATGGGCGGCGATCTGGCATCTGAGACATTGATATCTGCTTATGCACGGGGACTATTCCCATGGTTCAATGAAGACGAACCTATTGCTTGGTGGTGTCCTGAGCCACGCTGTGTGATAGCACCATCTGATTATCAACCGAGTAAGTCGCTACGTAAGCAAGCAAGCCGCGCGCATTGGCAGTTGACACTCAATCAAGCTTTTGATGAGGTCATACATGCTTGTAGTCTACCGCGAAGCGATGGTCTTAATAACGACTTGCCTGAAGGCGAGCATACTTGGATTCATGATGAGATGATTGAGGCCTATACCAAATTACATGCGCAAGGCTTCGCCCACAGTATTGAGGTCTGGGATGAAAAAGGTCAGCTGATTGGCGGACTTTACGGACTAAAAATAGGCAATATTTATTTTGGCGAGTCTATGTTCCATCGTGCGTCCAATGCCTCAAAGATAGCCTTCTGGGGTTTGATGCGCTTATGCGAACAAAGTCACGTGGCACTCGTCGATTGCCAATTGCCAAATGATCACCTCATGAGCTTGGGCGCTACCACCCTGCCGCGTACTGATTTCCTGGCTCAGTTAGATAGCCTGATAAGTCATCGTTTTGTTCAGTGGGATGACAGCTCGCACAAACCATTGGCAGTGACGCGACTTGATACTACAGAGCCTTGGCAACGCATATCATGATAATGACAGTAGCTAAGCAATAACGAGGTTTTTATGGCGCTTGATATCTCATTTTTGTTGATCGGAGAGCTGGCAGCGAAGGCCAATACCACCAAAGACACGGTACGTCATTATGAGCAGTTAGGTCTGCTAAAATCACGTAAACGTCAGGCAGGGTCACGCTTGTATACGGAGTTTCATCCTGAGTGTATCGAACGTATTGAGTTGATTAAGAGTGCACAAGCTATTGGCTTCACCCTCATCGAGATCAAAAACAGCTTAAACGATTATTACGATGGTCAACTGGATATTGATTTGCAGCTCATGCTGACTCAGCAAAAGCTAGAACAAGTCAAAAAACAACAAGCCAATATCAGTATGATGGTAGAGCTACTGAGCGAGCGCATCGACATTCTTGTTCAGATGCAGGCAGATAGTGAGTATCAGCTGGATATTGAAGTTTGTAAAAAGACGATACCTTCACAGTAACTACGCTGAACGCCGTAATCATAATAACTCTGCTTGATATCCCGTACTTGCCTTCAGAAACACTACTATCTTGACTATCAACTAGATTTCCTCCAGTCTACTCGGTATAAGTGTGCTGCATAATAAGCGCATCAACTGCTGGCTGATGTGATGATTGATAGTAGCCTTTGCGCTTATGGATCACGACGAAGTTTTGCCGCTCATATAACGCAATCGCTGCATGATTGTCTGCACGCACCTCTAGCAACAAACTTTCAACTTGATTACTCTGCAATACTCTATGTAGCTTATCAATAGCTTGTGAAGCAATACCTTGTCGTTGATAATCAGGATGCGTACCAATACGCAAAATCTCTGCTTGTTCAAACATCATCTGATATAAACAATATCCAATCACTTGCTTATCTTCAGCCCACTCTTCTTTCTCTTGTTTATAGACTATTAGCATATTAATGCTGTCTTGCTCAAGCAGTTCAAGCAAAGTCTGGTAGCTCCAAGCGTCTTGCTGCTGGACGATGGCTTCGATATTGGCTACGGCTTGAATCATTTTCTCAGACTCTGCTACATTAATTGGTGACGCTTCTATCGCAAACATGACTGCCCTTTTATGCTTGTTATTTAATTAGTTTTATCATTTGATTCGGCTTAGATTATATAAGTAAGTAGCTACATTATTTATTCTTTATCACAAAAAAAGCCACCCCATTTGGGGTGGCTCTTTTATGACTAACTCACAAGCTCATTACTGAGACTTAATGATTAGTTCAATACGTTAGCAACAACACCAGCGCCTACAGTACGGCCGCCTTCACGAATAGCGAAGCGTAGACCTTTGTCCATAGCGATTGGGTGGATAAGCTCTACGCCCATCTCAACGTTATCACCAGGCATTACCATTTCAGTACCGTCTTGTAATTGGATTGCGCCAGTTACGTCAGTAGTACGGAAGTAGAACTGTGGACGATAGCCGTTTAGGAATGGTGTGTGACGACCACCCTCTTCTTTTGACAATACATACACTTCAGCATCAAACTTGGTGTGAGGCGTGATTGAACCTGGCTTAGCTAGTACTTGGCCACGTTGTACGTCTTCACGCTTAGTACCACGTAGTAGTACGCCACAGTTTTCGCCTGCACGACCTTCGTCAAGCAGTTTACGGAACATCTCTACACCAGTACAGGTGGTTTTTTGAGTGTCACGGATACCAACGATTTCGATCTCGTCACCAACTTTAACGATACCAGATTCAACACGGCCGGTTACTACGGTACCACGACCTGAGATTGAGAATACGTCTTCGATTGGCATTAGGAATGCTTTATCGATGTCACGCTCTGGCTCTGGGATGTAGGTGTCTAGTACGTTTAGTAGTTCTACTACGGCTGGTTGGCCATATTTGTCTTCTGAGCCTTTTAGGGCTTCAGTAGCTGAACCTTTAACGATTGGCGTGTCATCACCTGGGAAGTCATAGTCGTTCAATAGTTCACGAACTTCCATTTCTACTAGTTCTAGTAGTTCTTCGTCATCAACCATGTCACATTTGTTCATGAATACGATGATGTACGGTACGCCAACCTGACGTGAAAGCAGGATGTGCTCACGTGTTTGTGGCATAGGGCCGTCAGTTGCAGATACTACTAGGATTGCGCCGTCCATCTGAGCGGCACCAGTGATCATGTTTTTAACATAATCGGCGTGACCTGGGCAATCTACGTGAGCATAGTGACGGCTGTCTGTGTCATATTCTACGTGTGAGGTGTTGATGGTGATACCACGTGCTTTTTCTTCTGGTGCTGAGTCAATAGACGCGTAGTCTTTTGCTTCGCCGCCAGAGGTGATTGCAGCTACGGTTGCGATTGCAGCGGTAAGGGTTGTTTTACCATGGTCAACGTGTCCGATGGTTCCGACGTTGACGTGTGGCTTGTTACGTTCAAACTTGGCCTTTGCCATGGGTATTTCCTCTTTTTTTGGTGAATGATAAATAAAAAGCTGTTTAATGACTCATAATAAAATTAAATCATCATAAACCTAGCTATCAACCGCACGAACCACTGCTCCTAATCAAACAGCACTCCGAACTAATTTTTGTATCCGTTATTATACGCTGACTTGTCTTAAATAGTCATAACTCTGCCAATACAAACCAATTTTTCTCTGTGTCATAGAACGCTTGATTCATTACAACCTCAGCTATGACCTTTTAACTGTCTCGATGTACAAATCTATTGTATTAGCTCGATGACATCATCAAACAATCCGCAAAGTCCGTCAACATATGAAAAAGCAATCCAATGCCAATAATGTTAAAAGGCTTACGGAAAAAGAGCAAAAACACATATACCAACATTGCATAATACGTATGTAATGGGTGGAAATTAATGCTACATCTATTTGCTTGAAAAATTGGGTTCGCTATTAGGTGATCTATGTCCACCAGCATGGTCGCGAGCAAAATCAGATATGCTTTTTTCCACTCTTTTCTGAAAAACGCAATTGCAATAAAAAGAGGGAAACCAAAATGCAAGAAATAGTGTATAAATGCCTGCATATTCGTTTACCAGTTCTAATAGCGTTGATATCAAACCACCAAAACCAATATTCATTAACCTGCTGACAGCACTAAAAGGCAACACCTCAGTGTCACCTTTGAATCATTATATGTCTTACTAATTTTATATGTTTCAATATTTTATATTTTCGATATCGACGCAAAGCTATATATAAATAGCAAAACAAGCATAAAGGAGATAGATAATAAATGGAGCTCATATCGAGAATTGAACTCGAGACCTCTCCCTTACCAAGGGAGTGCTCTACCGCTGAGCTATATGAGCGTATATTAAAAATCTTTGAGCTACACTAAAAAAAATATCACGATACAGCAATAATAACTGACTGTCGTGATGATTGATTATTAGGCTTTGCGATGGTGTATATATGGAGCGGGTGGCGGGAATCGAACCCGCGTCATTAGCTTGGAAGGCTAAGGTGTTACCATTATACCACACCCGCATTTACTCTTGTTTATATCAACTCTAATCGAGAGTTGTTAAATACAGAGCATGCTTGGCGCTGTGACAAACTTTTAAAAAATATGGTGGTGGGAGAAGGATTCGAACCTTCGAAGCTTTCGCGACAGATTTACAGTCTGTTGGGTTTGACCGCTCCCCAATCCCACCTTAGGGTGCTTTGAACAAAAATGACTTTCATTTAAGACAAATTCATAAAAAGCTACTTTAAAAGAGATGGTGCCGACTGCCGGGATCGAACTGGCGACCTACTGATTACAAGTCAGTTGCTCTACCAACTGAGCTAAGTCGGCTTGTTCTCTCTAAAGTGGTGGCTATTCTATCAAATATTTTGAATGACGCAAGTCCTTTTTTATCTTTTTTTCAATTATTTTGATATAAATACTCAAGCCATTGATTACGTTGTTATTTTTTTAATAGAAAAATACAGTCGTCTTGGTATCTTGTATCCGATTTACCTGTATTTGATAAATTAGAAGAGAATAGTTAGCGAATACGCAATCCATTGCAGGCCATTTTTACGGCTTTTACCAATGCTAGTGCTTTTTCATTGGTTTCATCCCACTCAGCTTCTGGTACAGAATCAGCGACGACGCCTGCTCCTGCTTGGATATGTATCTCGCCGCGGCGCATTACTGCGGTGCGAATCGCAATGGCGGTATCCATATTGCCATTCCAGCCCAGATAGCCTACAGAGCCGCCGAATACCGTTCGACGCACAGGCTCTATCTCATCAATGATTTGCATGGCTCGAATTTTAGGAGCCCCTGATAGCGTACCTGCCGGAAAAGTCGCACAGAACACGTCCAATGCGTCTTTATCAGCTTGTATCGTTCCTTCTACATTGGACGCAATATGCATCACTTGTGAGTAGCGCTCAATAAACATCTTTTCTGTCACTTTGACACTACCATATTCGCAAACGCGGCCGATATCATTACGACCTAGATCAATAAGCATTAAATGCTCGGCAGTTTCTTTTTTGTCATGAAGTAGCTCCTGCTCGAATGCCAAATCCTCTGCTTCATCTTGACCACGCTTGCGTGTTCCTGCTAGCGGACGCACAGTTACCTTGCCATTTTCGATGCGAGATAATATTTCAGGAGACGCGCCGATGATATCAAATCGCTTATGGTCGTCGAGCGTATAACCATGCACCAAAAACAGATAAGGCGATGGGTTAAGGTAGCGGAGCGCACGATAAACAGCTAGAGAGTCACCTGTATAGTCAGCAGTCAATCGCTGCGCTGGGACCACCTGCATGACATCGCCTGCTACGATATAGTCTTTTATTTTGTTGACGTCGCTACAGTATTTATCCTTACCTGTCTGCGATGTAAATGTAGGCGTAGGCATGACTGGCGCAGACAGATTCGACGGCTCTGCCAATTTTTCTTCGATTTTTTCTAATTCACGAATGGCTGTACTGTAGCCTTCTTCAGTCTGGCAGTCAGCATAAACGATTATCGACAAGGTGTTTTCCAGATTATCGAATACGATGACGCTCATTGACAGCATCAGCCACATATCTGGCATCGACATGGGATTAGGAGCATCAGATGTTCCGACACTAGGCTCAATAATACGTACCATATCATAGCCGAAGTATCCCACTAAGCCGCCGCTAAAACTTGGTACAGTGGGCACATCTTCAGCCGTCGGCATCTGATACTGCGCCATCAACTTGCGGATATAATCGAAGGGATCTACTACTGCTTGTGTATCGATATGATCATTTTTTTTGATGGTCATATTGCCATCAGCATATTGTAGGATCAAATCACTACCCAAACCAATCATCGAGTATCGCGCCCAGCGTTCACCGCCTACTACAGACTCAAACAGATAAGCAGAGCCATTTAGATCACGCACTTTAGAAAAGACAGACACTGGGGTCTGTACATCCATCAAACGTTTTTTTATCAAGGGCGCATGACTAAAGCCACGATCTTTGAAAGCTTGGTATTCTTGGAAGGTCATCATAGTAACGCTCACTTTGCATCATGGCGGCAAAAACAAAACAGCACACTGTTAAATAAAATATAGCGCCAACATTTTGTTGTCATGTTGGCGCTATAAAAAAATTATTTGGATAAATAGCTAACCAAGTATTCAGCAATACTCGTTAGCCCTGATAACTTAGTCTTAGTAGCCTCAATAGTCTCCTACTCCAACATTCATTCTATAGAGTAGCTGCCATAGCTAAGTTGTATCCAGGTTGAATAGGATTAAACACCGCCCATGTTAAATAACCACAACGCCAGACCGATAATCAAAATCGCTAGGAAGACCCATATAAACCAGCCGCCACTCGCTTTTTTCTCTACTTGTCCTGTATGCGCTGGATTACTGATTTCTTGATCCATTGCATTATTGCCTTCAGTACCAAGATCACGATCCTGCCCTAAATTGGCTGTACCTGAAAACTGTGCACTGGCTGCTTGTTTGGCTTTTAAAACTTCAGGGTCAGCTTCTTCTTGTAACTCTGTTTTTGTTGTTTTGTCATGTTCCATTTGGTTTGCACGCTCCTCACGTATTACAGTCTCTTTATGTGCCACTGGCTGCTCTACCACTGGTTCCTGCTCTACTAACGAGGCACTCTCATTAGTTACTGTCGACTGCTCTGGCGTTGTTGGTACAGTTGATTCAGATGTTTCGCCTGCTTCAACTGAAGTCTCTTCAATTGGTGCGGGCGCTGCACTGTCTGCTGCTGATAATACGTCTTCGATACCTGTTTCTTTTACTACTGGCTCTGGAGAGACTGATTCAGCAACTACTTCCTCAGTGGTAGGTGTTGTTACTGGGTCTGCTATATTGTCCATCGTGGTGTCTGGCGCTCTAGTTGGGTCGGTATCGACAGATGATACTTTCTCTGTATTAGAACTAGGTAGGATCTCTTCGATACCTGTTTGTTTGACGACTGGTTCATTAGTAGCTGCTACAGGACTCTCATTTGTTTGTTCTTTAATACTAGTCTCTTCAGTAACAAGCTCATCAATAACTGGTCTATTATCAAGAGATTTTTGGTCGATAGTCTCATTAGCTATGCTCTGCTCGTCGACAGTTCCCGCGGTTGTTTCTGTCTCAGTGGTTGTCGCAGTGATTACCTCCTCTTCTGTTGCTGGTGCTAACGTTGTACTTTCTTCAGGAGTAACGGATGCTTGTACCTGAAAGACAAAACTTGCAAAACCAAGCGTATCGTTAGCTTGTAGCACATTTGACTCGTTACCTGTGATACGTCTATCGTTGATAAAAGTACCATTGGAAGAATCCAAGTCTTTTACGTATAGCTGACCGTCTAGTACGCTCAGCACAGCATGATTGCGAGATACCTGTTTGCTACCCAGCACGACATCACTGTCGCTGCCACGGCCAACAGACAAACTATCACTAACTGTCAGTGTTAAATCGCCCAATGCCTCTGTCAATGCATTCAACTGCCACGTATTGGTTGCTGCTGTCATGTTATCTGTACTATTCGTCATACTGTAACTCCTTATTTTTCTATTAATTTTCAAACGATTTTAAGCAAGTTATTATTGATGGTTATTAACTGGTCGATCTGTAGTAGAGAACATAATGTAGTCGTTATTTATCTGTCTATTTTGGTATAAAGTAAGGTTTTATCACCTTATTAAGCTCACTATACGGAATGCTCAATACGGGCATACCATAAGCATACGGACCGATAGAATAGTGCTGATAACGAATGTCAATGCCTGTATCTGTCAACGTCACATTGTCGCTCAACATAAATGGCCAGTTTTTCTCATAGCTACTGACATCGTCAGCGACCGTTTTCACCCATGTCTGGTACGCATCATGCGCAAGTGCTTCGAAACGAGGCTTCTTGCCTGCAATAATCATATCATCAAGGGTGACTTGCTTTTCGGTACTTAGATCAAACGTCAAATACTCACTATATGGCATGCCGTGTGCACCGCCAGTAAAAACATAAGAGTTGATTTCAAACAGCTCAAAGTTATTGACGTGACCTAAATAGACAGGCGTCACCGTCAAACTATAAGCCCACGAAACCTCTTCAGGCATATCTTGAAACTGCGACGCCGCAAAGTCATTAATCGCAGCATTCACGTCTGCTTGAGTGCTTGGTGTTTTAATCGGTGCTGACTCTATTGGCTTACTATTGACAACCAAATTGTTAATACGTGCATTGATTGTTGTATCTATCCAGCTATGACTGCTCTTGAGATATTTAACCTCAATCTCTGGGCAATTATTACGCTCAGCGCATATATTCTGAATTTTTTCTGGCAGTTGATAATCAAGATATTCTGTCGTACTGACAATGCTACCTGCAGTTGCAGACATACTGATAGCGCCGATTAGTAAACCACTTGCTAAGGTACTAATTCGCTGAATATTCGCTGCCCTACTCAATAACAGTTGAAACATAGACTTATTAAAATAGAATCGAATCATCGCTGACATACATTTTCTTTTATAAATATAAAGCATTGCGTAACATTCTACCGTAACAATGACGCTGTATTGTAGGAACACTGTTTGTGTTTATGAAGTATTGCTAATCATTAAAAACCAATATCAGACCATAAACGATAGACAATAAAAAAGACACGGCTAGCGTGTCTTAATCGATGAAAAATAAGCGGTACAGGTGTTTTTAGTACGGATGATATTAATGCTCACGCGTACTACTGAACGTTATTTCTGGATAACGGTCTTGCATCAACTGTAAGTTGACCCTTGATGGTGCAAGGTAAGTTAGATAACCACCACCATCTATTGATAACTGGTCATGGGCTTTTTTCTTAAACTTCGCTAATGCCACGTCATCATCACAATGAATCCAGCGTACGGTGGCAATCGATACCGGCTCAAACGTACATTGGACTTTGTACTCTTCTTTAAGACGATGCGCGACCACTTCAAACTGTAGTACACCGACCGCACCCAAGACTAAATCATTATTAATCTGCGGCATAAATACCTGCGTTGCGCCCTCTTCACTCAGCTGCTGTAACCCTTTTTGCAATGCTTTTGATTTAAGCGGATCTTTTAACACCACACGGCGGAACAGTTCAGGCGCAAAGTGAGGAATACCAGTAAAGCTCAGCTCCTCGCCTTCCGTGAAGCTGTCACCGATAGAGATTGTGCCATGGTTATGTAAACCAATAATATCACCCGGATAAGCCTCTTCTAACGCTTCACGATCACCTGCCAAAAAGGTCAGCGCATCAGCAATACGGACGTCTTTGCCCAGACGTACGTGCTTCATCTTCATGCCCTTCTCGTACTTACCAGAGCATACGCGCAAGAATGCAATGCGGTCACGGTGACGCGGATCCATATTTGCCTGAATTTTAAAGACAAAACCTGTGAAATCAGTTTCGGTTGCTGATACTTCGCGCTCAGTCGTTGGATGGGCTTTTGGCGGCGGGGCATATTTGACTAAGGTATCAAGGACCATATTGACACCGAAGTTACCCAATGCCGTACCGAACAATACTGGCGTCATCTCACCTGCTAAGAACGCGTCAACACTGAACTCTTCTAGCGCCATTTGTACCAGCTCTAATGACTCTTCAAACGCATCAAACATCAACTGCCCAAGACGCTCACGTATATCCGGATAGTCATAGCCCTCGCGAGTCTCAGAGACGGTCATTTTGCCGCCGTTGCCTTTTTCGTAGAGATAGGTTTTGTCTTCTGCAAGGTGATATACCCCAACAAAATCCTGCCCCATACCAATTGGCCATGTAACAGGCACGCATTTAATCTTGAGCACCGCTTCGATTTCACTTAGCAGCTCAAGCGGCTCACGAATCTGACGATCGAGCTTATTAACGAATGAGATGATTGGCGTATCGCGCATACGGCACACTTCCATCAGTTTGATGGTTCGTTCTTCGACACCTTTTGCCCCATCGACCATCATCAGGGCGCTGTCTACGGCGGTCAATGTACGGTACGTATCTTCACTAAAGTCGGCGTGACCTGGAGTGTCTAGTAGGTTGACCATGTGATCCTTGTACGGGAACTGCATGACAGAGGTGGTGATCGAAATACCACGCTCTTGCTCCATACTCATCCAATCTGAGGTTGCATGACGATCTGTCTTACGGCCTTTTACTTCTCCCACTACCTGAATCGCTTGACCCCACAACAGGAGTTTTTCGGTCATGGTGGTCTTACCAGCATCGGGATGCGAGATAATGGCAAAGGTGCGGCGCTTAGCAACTTCTTTGTTTAATTTCTTTGGATCTACGCTCATAATTTTCAGCTTCAACAGTTATGTGATTTAGAAATGACTCTAAATAAATAGAATAGATAATGAGCGTATTGTAGCGGATTTAGCATCAGGGTGCAGAATTAGCGTATAAAAAAACACGCTCCGTTATTTAAACAAAGCGTGTTTTTGGGCTTTTAAATTGTGATCATCCTGCTTGAGTAGCACGACTAATAGCCATCAATTCATCTCAGTAGTAGCGTTCTATTTGCTCAGCTAAGAAGTCGCCAGCCACCTCATTGACGATTGTACAATCGACTACGTCAAAACGACTGTCCGTATTCGGGTCAGTACTACCTTTGGCGACATAATTTGCCTCATAAATATCCTTCCCATATTCAACACCACTATATTCATAGGCAGGTTGATTTTTATATTCAAAGAACATCACTTGCGCCGCTTTTAGTTTACTCCCTTTGCCAACGTCAAACTCAGACAGTCTATAATCTCTATCATCACTAAAGCGTCGTTCGGCAGCTTCGATCCATTCACTTAATGACGAGTATCCTGTCTTATTTTTGTCGTTGAATGCCCAAAATGATTGCTCGCTTGTCACGACTGGAATGTAACAAACGGAGCCTTCAGGGAAAGCAACATTGGATGGAATTTCTGAGTAGTTGCTCAAATCGGTGAGAATACCGCGGCGTTCTTCGATATTCGTGCCCGCGCTATAACTGCGGGTCGTTAAGCCCGACAAGTCCAGTGTTTGATAGGTGGTTTGATAGTCCAGTTTGTTATTACTGTTTTTTTCATAGATAGGGCGTTTGACCGTGCGACCATTGACTCCGATGTCTTTGTTTTCGAGTCGACCTTCGAAATCATCTGCCAGTACCGTTCTGTCTAAATCATTTAGGCTCTGGTTGCTATAACTGTTGATGAGATTGGTAGTTTTGATGTTGCGTGCGCCTGTGCGATAGGTTTCATCGATGCGTGCAATAGCGGTATCGTTGGCCTTACTATCGTAACTATTGGCAAAGCTCGTCAACGTAATATTGTCGCTGTCAGAACCATAACTGCCGTCATCTACTTCGCAGCCTATCAAAGCAAGCATTGTCCAGAAGAAAACACCAGATATCGCAACCACTCTATTCATCGAACAATGTCCTTATGATTTAGATTTTTTATCACCCAATTTGATGATATTAATATGACCAACCACATGGCTTTGGTCATTTTGTTTATTAGCACCAGCAGGTATTGCTACTGTAGAGAGCTCCAAAAGCCATATTTACAAACTTGTCGTAAATGTTTACTACCGACTCACTGAGCTGTTTTAATGATTTGTTATCCTAGGTTGCATATTTAGATTCACTATTCAAATCCAAAAACCAAAACAAAGGATATGTTATGAAAACTTTATATTCAACCAAAGCGACTGTTACTGGCGGCCGGGCAGGTTCAGCAAGCTTAAGTGACAATGACCTGACTATAAACATGGTACCACCAGGCTCTGGAAAAGAGGGCAATAACCCAGAACAACTATTTGCCATGGGATACAGTGCCTGCTTTGATGGCGCCCTTGCAGCTGTTAAGCAAATGGAAAAAGCAAAGTTTGATTCAACCACTTCAATTGAAGTAGATTTGCTTCAAGGCGAAGGCCATGACTATAAACTGGCTGCTAAAATTCATGTCATTGGTGAAAATACAGAATTGTCAGCTGACGAGTTTCAACAGTTGGTCGAGAAAGCGCACCAAGTATGCCCATATTCTAAAGCCACACGCGGCAACATCGATGTTGAAGTCACCTCAGAAGTAAAGTAACGCATTATGAGACTCATTATCAATGATTAATTAAGAAAGTAGTTAATTAAAAATACGTTAATTATAGAAGAACTCAGCTGGTCTGGGTTCTTTTTTTGTTTGAAATTTTGGTGAAAAAATAAAACCGCCAGAACATCTCGTAACGGTTAAGCAGTTCGGCACGCACTGTTTTTATCGTTATAATAAGGACATATTTTTATCTAATAGCTGATAAGTGACTTTTATGACTGATAATATAGCTGACAATACCGCCGATAACGACCACAACTCCCATCAAGCACTCGATCCTAAAACCTTACCGAATTTTGACGATATGCCAAATGTGGCACTGATGGATACCAGTCACGTAGACAAAGATCAGCCGCCCTTTATCTTAGTCGACGGCTCGTATTATCTGTTTCGCACCTATCATGCCCTCCCAAAGACCATGCAAAACTCGCAGGGTCTAATCACCAATGCGATTCGCGGTACCTTGAATGCGCTGCTAAAACTGATGCGTCGTTATCACCCTACTCATATGGCCGTCTGCTTCGATACAAAGTCACCGACTTTTCGCCATCATATGTCGCCTGACTATAAGGCCGCTCGTCCGCCTATCGATATAGAGCTGGTAGAGCAAATTCCTTATATTCATCGTTTGGTCAGCGCCTTGGGTATTCCGCTATTACGTATCGAGGGTGCAGAGGCCGATGATATCATCGGTACACTTGCCTATCGTGCCGTCGAGCAAGGTCACCATGTGGTCATCTCAACGGGCGATAAAGACATGATGCAGTTGGTCAATGATTGCGTCATCTTAGAAGACAGCTTTACTGGTAAAGTCACGGATACACCAGCGGTGATCGATAAGTTCGGCATTAACCCAAACCAAATGATTGATTTTTTGACGCTCATGGGTGATGCCTCTGACGGTATCAAAGGTGTACCTGGCATCGGTAAAAAGACCGCTAAAGACCTACTCGTTGAGTATGGTGATATTGAAAACATGCTCAAGCACATTGGCTTTATCAAAGGTCGCGGGGCGAAAGGTCTGATCGAACACGCCGACGATATTCCTTTTAATAGGAAGCTAGCCACCATCGTCACCAACTTAGCCATCGGTCAGGACTGGAACGATCTAAAAATCAATACCGATCCTTGTGCATATATAGATGAGCTGCGCGACCTGTACAATGAGCTTGAGTTTAGAAACGAGCTGGCATCGCTCGATCATCCAAACCATCCTGCAAACGGCTCAAAGAGTGTCTCGGATAGCCAAGCCAATGCTGAGTCACAAGCGCAAGTCGCCAAATCGCTGCAAGCAAACAGTGGCGATGACATCAAGGTCAACCATCAGGATAAAGCGTGGCATACTGTGCTCGACGAACCTGCGTTTGATAGCTTGGTCGAGTTATTAGAAGCAGCGCCACATTTTGTCATTGATACCGAAACCACCAGCGTCCATTGGCGCGAGGCCCAAATCGTCGGTCTATCTTTTGCTGTGCAAGCACACGAGGCTTACTATGTGCCACTCACCCACAGCTTAGAAGGTGATGAGCTAACAGCAAAACAGCTCGATCGTGATACGGTATTGGCACGCTTAAAGCCTGTGCTAGAAAACCCAAATATCGGCAAAATCGGACAGCATCTAAAATACGACGCACATATCTTCGCACACTATGACATCGACTTAGTTGGTGCGATACATGAGCAGCCAAACAACTGGGCGATGGATACCATGCTGGCAAGCTACGTCATTAACGCAGCAGCCACTCGCCACGGTATGGACGATCTAGCACGCCATTATCTGCAAACGCAGACCATCAGCTTTGAGGAAGTTGCAGGTAAAGGCGCGAAACAAGTCACCTTTGACCAAGTAGCTATCGATATTGCGAGTGACTATGCTTGTGAAGATGCCGATATCACCTATCAGCTGTTTGACGTATTCAGCGTTGAGCTGGCTAATGACGCCAATAACGCCAAGCTACTCCATGAGCTTGAGATTCCAACGGCTGAGATACTTTGTCAAATGGAAGCGCATGGTATTCTCATCAAACGCTCATTTTTGAACGAGCTGTCAAAGCGCTTCGATGAAGAAATCATCGCGCTCGAGCAGCGTGCCTACGAGGTGGCGGGTGAAGAATTTAACTTAGGCTCGCCAAAGCAGCTCGGTGAGATGCTGTTTGAAAAGCTAGGCGTGGCTGGTGGCAAAAAAACCAAGTCTGGTCAATACTCGACTGGTGAGGCTGTACTGTCGAAAATTGATCATCCGTTGGTTGATATTACGCTAGAGTATCGCGGACTGTCCAAGCTTAAGAGCACTTATACCGACGCACTCGATAATGTCGCAGATAGCGAAACCGATCGTGTACATACTAGCTACCATCAGGCGTTAACGAGCACTGGGCGTTTGTCATCGACAGATCCTAACTTACAGAATATTCCGATTCGTACGGCGACGGGTCGCCTGATTCGCCAAGCCTTTATCGCACCAGAAGGTCGTGTGATCTTAGCGGCGGATTATTCACAGATTGAATTGCGTCTGATGGCGCACTTCTCAGGCGATAGCAACCTGACTCATGCCTTTAACGAAGGTCTAGATATTCATGCTGCCACTGCTGCCGAAGTGCTAAGCAAAGAGGTCGCGGACGTCACGCCAACGGAGCGCCGTAATGCCAAGGCTATTAATTTTGGACTGCTATATGGCATGAGTGCTTTTGGACTTGCCAAGCAGTTACAGATGAGCCGCGGTGAAGCACAAGACTACATTGATATGTACTTTGAGCGCTACCCAGGTGTCAAAAACTATATGATCAATACGCGCGCTAGTGCGTACGAGCAAGGCTACGTTGAGACGATATTGGGTCGTAAACTCTATACGCCTGATATCAATCACAGTAATCGTATGGTTAAGCAAGGTGCCGAGCGCGCGGCGATTAATGCACCGTTACAAGGCTCAGCCGCTGATTTAATCAAACTTGCCATGATCGCCGTGGACAAGGTACTGCCTAAAGATCAGGCCAAAATGCTGCTACAAGTCCATGATGAATTGGTGTTTGAAGTGGATGCCGATAAGGTAGACGCGGTTAGCCAATTGATTACGGATGCCATGCAAGATGTCCTAGCGACAACTGCGGTCGATAAAGGCTGGACTGTCGACTTTGCAGTGCCATTATTGGTTGAGACGGACAGTGGTCAGAACTGGGATGAAGCACACTAATTATTGACTTTGGGGAGTTTATAGCTTCCCACAACGTAGAGATAACATGCATTTCGGGGTTTTATGCTTACCAACACTAAAAGTCAAACTTAACCCATTGTTTGCTATGTTTAGTCAGTTAGTACAATCATCGATAGAGTGAAGGGTAATATTTATTTTTATATTACCTATACAAACAACCACTTATGACCAATTGGTTATATTTTATGACGTTATCATCGTCAAGCTAGGTTATAATAGCGTCCTATAGATTATCTGTATTTAGTGAGACAGTTTTGGTTAGAGTGAGCCTACGGGCTCACTTTTTTGTTTTTGACACATTTTTTGACGCGCAGGAGCCAGTTATTTTGAATTCAGATGGCCTCATTGAAATCCCCGGTATGATCCTGTTGTTTGCCTGTTTGCTACGTTGCGCACAATACCTTGTACAAAGTCATATCAAACACATTCAGGCTTTTTGGTTAGCAGCGCTACTGGTATTTGTCGCTGTGATACGACGGGAATTGAACTATCTACCAGATTTGTTGGTTCCAAGCGACTTCTCTTTTTTGAATCAGTCTTATGACTGGTGGGAAGATAGTGTACTTACCGTTATTTATCTCGTGGCGCTTGGGCTATTGGCGTATTCGAGAAAATACCTCTGGGCAGTACTAAAGAACGTACCTGTTTCACTATATCTCAGCGCTGCAGTACTGGCAATTATCCAATATATGGGAGAGAACGCCATTGTATTCCCGCATACATGGGGAGAAGTTGTCGAAGAATTGTCGGAAACGGCTATCTATGCGATTGCCTTGATCTATTTGTGGCGTTTCAAACTGGCTGACTATGAATCGTATCTGATGCAGAAATTAAATTATAAATTCAAGCATACCAATAGCTAAAACGATCATTATCCTGACTCATACTTAATAGTTTAGTGGCTCAAGCTGTATAAAAAATGCTGCAAAATCGGACGGCTGCTCAATATGAGTAGCCGTTTTGCATTTCGTCCATCGCCTTACATATTTTGAACATCCTGTCACACCTTACTACTAGTGAAAATTCTAATAACCGTACAGACTGTTCAGTAGAATAACACTGTCAAAATAAATAATACTTTTACAAGCACGTACGATAATTTTATTGCCAATAATTACAATAAGGAATGACTTATGGAAAACTCAAAAAACCCACTACCAGAAGAGATGGATCATATCGATGGCAATAGCCGCAATGACGGTGTCGTTGGTCAAACCGATGAAGACAATCAGTTGGTCGATCTAGACAATCCGATGTTACATACTATCGATAATGATGATGTCATCGATAACAGCGCTGGTTTTGATAACTCAGAAGTTGGTAGCGCAGCTACACAAGGGCTAACGCCGATGCACCGTCAAAACATTGATGAATCACGCGTAGATGAGGTGTTGGTACAGGACAATCTTGATGACAGTGATTATCCAGATGCGATGGATATCGCCGATAGAGATGCTGCAGAGCGCAGCAATGACGATGATTTTTAGAATCTAATACGACTACTGGAGTACTTCTTTAAATCAGAAAAGCACACCTAACGATAGTAGGTGTGCTTTTTTATAGCTTGTAATTCAGTTGATAATTATATAGATGCTAACCATGCTATGCCCAACCATCAAGCGTACCCGCCCACCCTTTTACAAGAGGCAAGCTCAATGCTTCAAGCAACTCAATATGGGTCTCATCAAGGTTAAGTGCGGGAATGTAGTGATACTCTTGCCCGCCTGCTTCCAGAAAATTATCACGGTTTTCAATGGCCAGCTCCTCTAGCGTCTCAAGACAATCCGCTGAAAATGCAGGACTAACGACTTGTACTGAGCGTACGCCAGACTTGCCCCAGTCTTCTAATACCACATCAGTATATGGCTTTACCCACTCTTGCTTACCAAAACGTGACTGGAAACTAATAATCCATTCATCCTCTTTTAGACCAAGTGCGTGCGCTACTTGCGCCGCCGTACATTTACAACGCTTAGGATAAGGGTCGCCCTTATCCGCGTAGGGCTGCGGGATACCATGGAAGCTAAACATTAACTTGTCAGGCTTGCCATGCTTCTCTTGGAAGCGGCGAATCGAGTTGGCCAATGCTTGAATGTATAGCGGATGAGCAAAGTAGTCTTTGACAATCGTATAGTTTGGCAGATTACGCTGCTTGAGTGTCCACTTCGTCAGCGCATCGTATACCGCGCCACCAGAAGAGGCCGAGTACTGCGGAAACAATGGCAGAATGACAAAGTGATCCACCCCTTCTTCGCGTAGTGCATCCATGACATCAGGCAGTCCAGGATTGCCATAGCTCATCGCAGGATGCACAGAGACACGAAATGGCGCCACACTGTTTGCCAGACGCGGTTCCAATAGCTCAACTTGGCTATTGAGTATCTTACGAATCGGTGAGTCTCCCTCCCAAATGCTGGCATAAGCTTTTGCCACGCGCTTAGGACGACTGGGCAATACAAACAAATTCAAGATGATTGCCCATAAAAACTTGGGAATCTCAATCACGCGCGGATCTGACAGGAACTGTTTGAGATAGCGACGTACGGCAGGTGCCGTTGGCTCATCTGGTGTACCGAGGTTTACTAACAGGACAGCAATACGTGGAGGCAATTCAGGTTTCATAGCAGCACTATTTATCAGCAGTAAGTTATTGGAGATAATGTCACAACTATCACAATAAGAGAACGCAGGATTGTGTAGACACTATGGAATATAGACATCTTTAGTGTAGCATTTTATCCATGAATAGCGCATGGCAAAAGCACTCTTATACAATTTGATACGCAGTTGTCCTTTATTCTTTCCTTATTCATTATATTTGGCACTTATTCATTATTCGTCTATGACCTATTTGCTACAGGGATGACACTCGAAAGGTTTGTTGAAAGGTTGTACTCCTACGCGCATCGCCATACAATAGGCAAGCCCTGCTTATAAAAACTGGGTAGGCAAAATAGTCTGCCAACCGCTTGCCATTTTGTTTTTATTTTATTGATGACTGTCGTCCTGTGAGGTAGCTTTGAACGCACGCTCTGATAACACTAATGACCAGCACTCCAACTCTCATGCCAAAGCCAGCAGCCCAGCCAATTCTGCTGCTAGATCAGTTGGTATTGTTACGCCACAGAACTACCATTTTGCCGAGCCATTGACCCTAGAGTGCAACCGTACTCTGCCCTCGTTTGACTTGATGGTAGAGACTTATGGGACACTCAATAGCGACCATTCAAATGCTATTTTAATTTGTCATGCACTATCAGGTAATCACCACGCCGCAGGTTTTCATAGCGTTGATGACAAAAAAGCGGGCTGGTGGGACAATATGATCGGTCCTAATAAGGCTATCGATACCAATCGGTTCTATGTGGTGTGCGTCAATAATATCGGTAGCTGTTTTGGTTCGACAGGTCCTACTACTATCAACCCAGATAGCGGTGGCTCAGATGCTATCAATACAAATAGCAGCGATGAGCCACAAGTTTATGGCCCTGACTTTCCGCTGATCACCATCAAAGACTGGGTGAAAACCCAAGCCATGTTATCAGATCGCCTAGGCATCGACGTTTGGCACGCCATCGTTGGTGGCTCAATGGGCGGTATGCAAGCGTTACAATGGTCTGTTGATTATCCAGAGCGGTTAAAGCGCTGTGTGGTTATCGCCAGTACGCCAAAGCTCTCTGCCCAGAATATCGCCTTCAACGAAGTCGCACGTCAGTCTATATTGTCCGATCCTGACTTTAAAGATGGTCGCTATATACAAGCAGGTACATACCCTCGCCGCGGTCTCATACTGGCACGCATGGTCGGTCATATCACCTATCTGACTGATGACGCGATGAAAGCCAAATTTGGCCGTGATTTGAAATCTGGCAAATTTATGTATGGCTACGATGTCGAGTTTCAGGTTGAAAGCTACCTACGCTATCAGGGCGAACGCTTTAGTGAAAATTTCGATGCCAATACCTATCTGCTCATGACCAAAGCGCTAGACTATTTTGATCCGACACGTGGCTATCCATCAGCCGTAGTGAAAGACAGTACAGAGTCTGCTATACCGCTAGAGGACTCAATCGCAGCGGCTGTTGAGACGGATAAGAAAAATACGCAAAATGAGTTAGAAGGTGCGGTAGCGACGATTGAAGAGATTGGATCTGATCATCAGCAAGAACTTTCTGCGCTCAAAGCTGCTCTCGCTCATACGCAGTGTCAATATCTAGTCGTGTCATTTACCACTGATTGGCGCTTTGCACCCGAGCGCTCGCAAGAGATCGTGGACGCGCTAATGGCAACGGGCAAACCCGTCAGTTATATCAATATTGATGCCCCGCATGGTCATGATTCTTTCTTATTTGATATCCCACGCTACATGGGTGCGGTCGAAGGGTTTTTGACGGCGCCTTTTATTACCCCTAGTCGCCAAGCCACAGGAGAGCGCTCATGAGAATGGATCACCAATTGGCAGAGCGCTGGATTGCGCCGCAAGCACACGTACTTGATCTGGGCTGCGGGAACGGCGAGCTCCTCGCACATTTGCAACACAAGCTGGGCGTAACAGGCTATGGCCTTGAGATTGATGAAGACAAAATCAATGAAGCAATTGGTAATGGCTTATCGATTATTGAGCAAGATCTAAACGATGGATTGGCACGTTTTGCTGATGACAGTTTTGATACCGTCGTCATGGCGCGTGCCCTGCAAGCGGTAAAGTCCCCTGATGTGCTATTGCTGGATATGTTGAGAGTTGCCCGTGAAGCGGTCATTACCTTCCCTAACTTTGCCCATTGGCAAAACCGTATCCATTTGGGGCTTAAAGGCATGATGCCTGTTTCAGAAGCGCTGCCTTATGAGTGGTACAACACCCCAAACATTCATCTGTGTACATTCAAGGACTTTGAGCAGCTATGCGCGCAGCATGATATTCATATCATTAATCGTTTTGCTGTTAGTGATTCTGAGAAAGGACATACGCCATTGATGAAAGCGCTCATACGCCAAGCGCCTAATTTGTTAGCAGATGTTGCCATCTACCGAGTAACGAAGAAAAAACCGAAGTAATGTCAGTTGTTTGATTTATACTGACGCAAATAAAAACGTGCTTATCAGTAGATATTCGCGCCCGTCAAACAGTCAATTGGTTATTGTCTTATAGTAACTCTATGATTTTAATAGGGACAATCAGGTATAGATGGCTATGAAATCTTGTAATTAGTATTTGAGTTTCGTAAGTTTGGGTGTTAAGCTAGCAAAATGTTGTCAGCCACCCTACTATTACGACCGTCTGTCTAATTATTGGGGTTCAAGCGACGATACAAAAATGATAAAACCCATTGCTAATGATTAGGTAAGTTCATATCGCAAGATGTCACCTAGTTGTTATCGCCGTCTAAAACACTTTGGCGGTACAATTTTTTTGCTTATTAACTGCCTAATTTTGGAGCTGCTATGAAATTATTAAAAGCTGCGTTGTTTACTGCATTATTCTCTTGTGCTGGTTTAGCCAATGCTGAGTTAATATCAAACGTACCGCTTGATACCTCACGTTTTGAGCTTATGCCTGTGAGTGAGCTATCCAGTCGTGCTTCTCAAGGTAACGATCACGCTCAGTTCTATCTAGCCAAGCGTTTGCAAAAAGGTGAAGGTATTGCCCAAAATACCCAACAAGCAATCCAATGGTACACCAAAGCGGCTCAACAAGGCGTTGCTCCTGCTCAGCTAAACCTTGCTATTATGTACTTACGCGGTGAAGGCGTACAGCCTAACCTGCAACAAGCACGTCTGTGGTTGGAAAAAGCCGCCATGCGTGGTGATAACCGTGCCAGCTATACACTTGCCCTATTAGATGAAAAGCAAAAGAATCTGGTCGATGCTTATAAATGGTATGATTTGGCTGCCCGTGATGGCATGCTAGATGAAAAAGTCCGTAACAAAGCTCGCGGTAAAATCGGTCAGTTGGCATTAAACTTATCAAGTGATGACATTGCCAGCGCACGTACCAAAGCAGACACTTGGTTCCAGAGTAAATAAACGCTAGTTTTGTATGACGCATTGAATATAAAAAAGCTCAGTATTTTACTGGGCTTTTTTGTTTTTTATCTTATGAAGAAACCGTCAATTAATAGAGAAACTGCCGATCCTTTTTAACGGTTTCGGCTCAAACACGATAAGCTATTCAAAACCTTATCAAAATTTGCTACACTACGCGCGCATTAGTAATCCCACAATTGAGCTAATGTTATATATATCTACTTTTTTATTACCATTGCACTAGGTTTGCGACCTAGCCAGCAGGAGAGAGACATGAGCACCAACCAAGATAGTAATACCAAAGAAAACGCGATAACGGATAACCAGTCAGCACCTGTCTACGATAGCATTACCAACAACATCGTCGTTGCTGCGTTATATAAGTTCACACGCTTTGCCGATTTTGAGCACTATCGTGAGCCTATCCTAAATACTATGCTGGGTAATGACGTCAAAGGCACATTGTTGCTGGCCAGTGAAGGCATCAACGGGACGATTTCTGGTACGCGCCAAGGTATCGACACTGTACTTGACTATCTACGCAGTATCGAGGCGATTGGTACTTTTACTTTTAAAGAGTCTTATACGAACGCGCAGCCGTTCTATCGCACTAAGGTAAAACTAAAAAAAGAAATCGTCACCATGGGCGTAGAAAACATCGACCCCTTGGAGTCTGTTGGTCGCTATGTAAAACCAAGCGAATGGAATGCACTAATCTCAGATCCTGAGGTCACCTTGATCGACACGCGTAACGATTACGAGGTGCAAATCGGCACTTTCCAAAATGCGGTCAATCCAAATACGGAGACCTTCCGTGAGTTTCCAGAGTACGTCTCAAAAGAGCTGGACCCCACCAAGCACAAAAAAGTCGCCATGTTCTGTACGGGCGGTATTCGCTGTGAGAAATCTACTGCCTATTTGCGCGAGCAAGGGTTTGAAGAGGTCTATCATCTAGAAGGTGGCATCCTAAAATACCTAGAAGAAGTTCCTGCCAGCGACTCTATGTGGCAGGGTGATTGCTTCGTCTTTGACAACCGTGTATCGGTCAATCACAATTTAGAAAAAGGCAGCTACGAGCAGTGTTTTGCATGCCGTATGCCAATCACTGCCGATGATATGCAGAGTCCAGCCTATATTAAAGGCGAATCCTGCCCGCACTGTATCGACAAAGCGACTGATGAGCAAAAAGCCCGCTTCCGTGAGCGTGAGCACCAAATGCAGTTGGCAAAACAACGCGGCGAAGCTCATATCGGTAGTGACGTAATAGACGTCATCGAAAAGCGTAAAGTCGCTAAGACTGAAGCGCGTCTACAAGCAGAAGCTGCCAATAAAGCAAAAGCCAACTAGTTTAGATTTGGCAAAATAAAAAGAGAGGCTCTATTAAATAGAGCCTCTCTTTTTTTGACTTCAAGCAAGGTTAACGCTGTCACTTTTTTCTAATGAATTGACTATATTAGAATAAAATGCGTACGCGGATAGTCTCTTCCACATCTTTTAACTGATCTAGTGCAGCAGTCGAGTCGTTGTAATCGACATCCATAACTAGATAACCCACATCGCCTTCTGTCATCAGGCTCTGTGCTAGGATGTTAATCCCTGCTTCAGCAAACAGACGGTTAATCTGCGACAGTACACCTGGTACGTTTTTGTGGATATGTAGCAGACGATGCGAGTTTTCTTTGAACGGAATAGACACTTCTGGGAAGTTTACCGCCGTCGCTGTATCACCTTGGTCAGAGTATCTAACGAACTTATCTGCGACTTCAAGACCGATATTGGCCTGAGCTTCTTGCGTTGACCCACCGATATGCGGCGTCAAAATCACATTATCGAACTTACGTAATGGTGACTCAAACTCTTCGTCCGCTGATTTTGGCTCTTTTGGGAACACATCGATAGCCGCGCCCAATACTTTACCAGACTCAAGCACAGCCGCCAGATCATCAATCTCGACACAGGTACCGCGTGCCGCGTTGATAAAATAACTGCCGTCTTTCATTTGAGCGAACTGCTCCGCTTTCATCATATAGCGAGTGCTTGGCACGTCAGGTACATGCAAGGTCACGATATCAGCCGTTGATAGTAGCTCTTCTAGGCTGCCTACTTGTACCGCATTACCTAACGGCAATTTGGTCACGACATCATGATAGATAACTTTCATGCCGAAGCTCTCTGCCAGCACAGACAACTGCGAGCCGATAGAGCCGTAACCGACGATACCGATAGTCTTACCGCGCACTTCATGCGAGTTGGTCGCAGACTTACCCCAGCCGCCGCGATGTACAGTGGCATTCTTTTCAGGGATACCGCGGTATAGCATGATGGCTTCGGCCAATACCAGCTCAGCCACTGAACGGGTGTTCGAGAATGGCGCGTTAAAGACAGGAATACCTAAGTCACGAGCTGCCTCTAGGTCTACTTGGTTGGTACCAATACAAAAGCACCCAATGCCGATAAGCTTGTGCGCATGCTCAAGTACTTCGCGCGTCAGCTGAGTACGCGAACGAATACCGATAAAATGAGCGTCTTTGATTTTCTCAATCAGCTCATCTTTGTCTAGTGCGTGACTGATATTCTCGATGTTGTGATAACCAGCGCCTTCTAGTACTTTTAGGGCATTGTCATGTAGACCTTCAAGCAATAAAAACCGGATTTTGTCTTTTTGTAGTGATAACGCCATATGAGAACTGTCCTATAATTGTTTTATAAGATTATCTGTTGGATAATCTATGATGAGTGAAACGAAAACAGTCCCGATATCTTACACAAAATTTGAGGTCGATGTTAGCAGATTAGATGAATTATTGGTTATCAAGCCTGAAAAATTTTTATGCTATAGTGAATCATTCTACTTAAAACCTATCGAACTGCTTTTTTATCATTGACCGCTTCTTATTTGTAAAAACCGCCACCCACTTATTGTTATCACGAGCAGACTCATCACTGAATTTATAGTTGTTTCGCTATATAATAAGCAGTACCAACATTCCTAGCATCGTGCTTACGCTAATATTGAGAGTTGACCATGACGACCATTACCGATCAGCCCATATCCGATACCAACACCACTGCTGTGCAAACGATCTTGAGCACGCTCATTGATGCCCATCAATTTGACCTCAGCCAAATCAAAACCGATGCGGAGAGCTTAGAGCATTGGGGCAAAGACTGGACCAAACACTTCGCCCCTGCTGCCGCTGCCATCGTCTTTCCAAAGAGCACTGAGCAAGTACAAGCCATTGTGCTACTGGCTAATGAGCACAACGTCGTGCTGACCCCAAGTGGCGGTCGTACTGGACTGTCTGCTGGTGCAGTAGCAGCCAATGGTGAGATTGTCGTTAGTATGGATAAAATGAACCAGATTGGGCAGTTCTATCCTGCTGATCGTATGGTCGAGATTGAAGCAGGTGTCATCACAGAGCAACTGCAACAGTTCGCTGAATCAAAAGAGTTATATTACCCTGTTGATTTTGCTTCAGCAGGCTCTAGCCAAATGGGCGGTAATATCGGCACCAACGCAGGCGGCATCAAAGTCATTCGCTATGGCATGACTCGTCAATGGATCATGGGGCTGACCGTCGTCACGGGTAAAGGCGATATCTTGCACCTCAACCGCGGCATGGTAAAGAACGCTACTGGCTATGATTTGCGTCAATTGTTCATCGGTAGTGAAGGTACGCTTGGGCTCGTTACCCATGCACAGATTAAGCTTGAGCGTCAGCCACAAGACTTAAACGTCATGGTGCTTGGCATGGACAGCTTTAATGATGTCATGAATGTACTCTCTGCCTTTCAAGCACAGATTGATTTGACCGCGTTTGAGTTCTTTGATGATGTGGCCATTGATAAGCTGATGGCACATGGTCAAGTACAAGAGCCGTTTGAATCACGTACCAAGTTTTATACACTACTAGAGTTCGAAGCGCCTTATGAGCCAATCATGGATAAAGCCATGGCCATATTTGAGCACTGTATGGAGCAAAGCTGGGTCGTCGATGGTGTGATGAGCCAAAGCTTGGCGCAAGCGGCAGAGCTGTGGAAACTGCGTGAATACATCTCTGAGACCATCTCAGTGTTTACGCCTTATAAGAATGATGTCTCTGTACTGATTAGTCATGTGCCTCATTTTATCGAAGAGATCGACAGTATTGTGAGCACTAACTATCCAGATTTTGAAGTTTGTTGGTTCGGTCATATCGGCGATGGCAATTTGCACCTTAATATCTTAAAACCTGAGAACATGAGCAAGGATGATTTCTTTGCAGAGTGTCAGGTAGTGAATAAACACGTGTTTGAAACCGTACAAAAATACGGCGGTTCAGTATCTGCCGAGCATGGCGTAGGTATGACAAAAAAGCCTTATCTACAATATAGTCGCAGCGAAACTGAGATCAATTACTTGCGAGACATCAAAAGAGTCTTTGATCCAAATAACATTATGAACCGTGGTAAGATTTTTGATATGTAAGCATTAGAGTTCACAAATATATTCCAATGCTTTGTCACAAAAAAGACGCTAAACCATCAGGCTTAGCGTCTTTTTTTGCGGATAATATCTATCGTTTATAAATATAACAGTATCAGCGCGACGACCAGTAACACACTTAAAAACCCTTGAATGATCAAAAATGCCTGATGCGGTGCTGCAATATGGCGAAACATGTTACCCAATGCATTGTAAGTAATGCCTGCCGCTTTGATATGCGGTGGACTATCAAAGGTTTTTATCGTTTGCAAAAACCGCTCTGTACGATCAGATGACCAACCGTGCGGTGCAAATGGCAAAAACGGTGACAGCTGTGCTGCTTGCTCTTTGGTAGCAGGCGACCATAGCCAGCGCTCCAAAAACAGTAAACGCATACGCCAATCCGTAAAGCTACGACGATTGATCACCTCCAGCAACAATACTTCGATGTTTTTGTGACGACTGTCCGCAAATATACGCTCTTTGAGGGCAAATACGTGTCTTTTCTCACCTTCGATACACTGTAAAAAATGCCCATTGCCATAACATAAAGTACCGGTAATACCGTGCTGCTCGTTGTAATTACGAGCATGTCCTTCTACTTCATCAAAAATAGAAGTATTCAGGCGTGAGCTGATGGTCAACGTACTCACATAAACCAGCTGCACCAATGCCGATTCTTCTATATCTTCCCATCTCTTGATTCTATTGCTACGATTTGAGGGCATAATAAAATAATCCTAAAAGCCGATAAATACGGCTAAATGAAACAAGCAAAACGATACTATGCCTGAGGTAAATAAAGGTACTGACTCACACAAACGTAGCAAATAGTTACTACGTAGGACTATTATTACCTCTGCAGCTTGCTATCATAGCAAGCAAAATGAAGGGTACTGATAGATATTACTTAGATTATATATTTATATAATAAATAGCAAAACAATAACCGTTATGAAAGCATTGTATGATTATGTTTTTTCGCTATTGATGATGCGATAAAGATCACACAGTACAGCATGCAATAGTTACTGCCGTTTGCTTTCTATAGTAGTCAAAATAAACCTCAAACATACTGAGCAATATGGCATAAGATGTGACTATAACCTATTGTAAATACGGCAATAAATCATTGTAACGGCTCTGTCTGGTTATTGACATATTTTTATTGGTTTTTTTATAAAAAATTGACAGAATATAGTTTTTGATATCTTTATCTTAGACATACTCAAATTTAGTAGAGACTTAACACAGGAATATTATGAGCAAAATTGAAAAGCTAGACGACTTTCATCTTACGATCGCTGAAATTAAGAAAAAAGACTACCCGCAACTCAAAGCATTGATGGATCGTGTCTATGTCAACTTGGGCGGCGCATGGTCAAAGACAACCATTCATACTTTGATTGATGCTTTTCCTGAAGGTCAGATTGCCTTGTTTGACCATGACCAATTAATCGGTATCGTGCTCTCAATGCGTGTCGATTACGCAAAGTTCTCTAACCCGCACACCTATGATGATTTGATTGGGCAAAAAGAAATCATTAGAGACAACCCTGAAGGTGATGCAATTTACGGTTTGGACGCGCTGATCGACCCTGATTATCGTGGCTATCGCCTTGGTCGCCGTCTTTATGATGCTCGTAAAGAGCTGTGTCGTCAGTTGAATTTTCGCTCTATCCTTGCCGGTGGCCGTATTCCTAATTACCACAATCATAAAGACCTGACCCCAGGCGAGTACATCGATGCGGTCGAAAGCCGCGAAATTCATGATTCAGCGCTGTCTTTTCAGTTATCAAATGGCTTTATTGTCAAACGTATCTTGACCGCTTATCTACCAGACGATAAGCAATCAAAAGGCTTTGCTACCTTGCTCGAGTGGGCCAACATCTATTATGAGCCTAAAGACTACAAACCCAACACACGCAAATCTGAAGTGCGTATTGGCGGTATTCAGTGGCAGATGCGTGAAGTTGAATCTCCTGAAGAGCTCCTACAACAGGTTGAATTTTTTGTCGATATCATGGCTGATTACAACTCAGACTTCGCGTGCTTGCCTGAGTTCTTTAATGCACCATTGATGGGGCTATGTGAAGAAACAGATCAGAATATTGCCATTCGCTTTTTGGCAGGTTATACCGAGTGGTTCAAAAATGAGATTTCGCACTTAGCGGTCAGTTACAACGTCAATGTGATTACAGGCTCTATGCCGTATTTGGATGAAGACGATACGCTATACAACGTCAGCTACTTGTGTCGCCGCGATGGTACGGTTGAAGAACAACGCAAAATCCACATTACGCCGCATGAGCGTAGCGCTTGGGTCATCGAAGGTGGTGATGAAGTCAAAGTGTTCGACACAGATGCTGGACGTATCGGTATCTTGGTCTGCTACGACGTTGAGTTCCCTGAACTTGCCCGACTGATGGCTCTTGACGATATGGATATTTTATTCGTACCTTTCTGGACAGACACCAAAAACGGCTATCTGCGTGTACGTCATTGTGCCCAAGCGCGTGCGATCGAGAACGAATGCTATGTCATGATTTGCGGCTCGGTAGGCAACTTACCACAAGTAGAGAGCTTGGATATTCAGTACGCTCAGTCGTCGATTTTTTCACCGTCAGATTTTGCGTTCCCGCATGATGCGATTATGGCAGAAACCACGGCCAACACCGAGATGGTATTCTTCTCTGATGTAAACTTAGACAAACTTACTCATGTCCGCCATGAAGGTTCAGTACATAACTTGATTGATCGCCGTGATGACTTGTTTAGCTTGAAATGGAAGCGAAAATCCAAAGTTCCAGCGAGCAAATTAACTGATGAGCAGCGCCGTGAAAACTCAGGCAGCGTCCTGATTGGCGATCCATTGCAAAATCGAGCGCAAAAGCCGTAGTTAATTGTAGTTCGTTACGGTCGATTGACGTAGCACCCTTAGAGTAAATTTTACAAACTATACGGCTGATTTTCAGCCGTTTATTTTTATCTACTATCTACTTACTCATTTGTTAAATAGACTTATCTAAACCAAAAAGCCAACGTAATGACAATTGATACTATGCATCAAAAAGTTAAGCATCAAGAAGTAAACCCTGCCAAGACAACAAAGCAAAAGATATTATCTATCCTAAAAACGGTCGTGATATATGGCTTGATGTTCGCGGTCATCTATACAGCGGTCAACTGGTGGCGACAACCGGTCATGCCAGCCAGTCCACAATTGCAACTGACTGATTATCAGGGAGAGACTATTGATCTGGCTGAGTTGAGTCATGAACAGCCGACGCTGGTCTATTTTTGGGGTACATGGTGTTCAGTCTGTAGTTTTACTTCACCTACCATCGATAAGCTAGTGGCAGATAACTATCCTGTTGTCACCATCGCTGTCCAATCAGGTTCTGATCTGGACTTACATAGCTACCTTGATAAAAACGATTTTAGTTTTAGGACGATAAATGATCAAGAGGGCGATATCTTTGACGATTGGCAAGGGCAAGTTACCCCATCATATGTGGTGTTAGAAAATGGCAAAATGACGCAAGGACTGACTGGCATACAGCCATTATGGTCGTTGAAGCTACGCTTATGGCTCGCCTCTGTTTTTTAGCGACTGAACCTGACTTTTTTAAAAATCATTTCAAAAAGAGGTCATCGTTATACTCTCATCAATGACATATAACGTAGATAAACGATTGATATTGGTCAAAATGAGGATGAGATTGCTCAGCTCTTTTTACCCTACCCTTTTTGTCATATAATAGCTGCCGATCTAAATATTTTTTCCTATTATTTATACAAGCATATTTTATGTTGCAATCGTCTCATTACCATTTATTATTGACATAACTATTTATGGACTAATGAGCGATAATGGCTATTTACTGGTATGACGGTTGATAAACCGACTATCATGAGCAATATACCTACTATTCGTAATTAAGCATTATCAATACCACGTGACCCTCAGTATTATATTGAACCACATTGAAAATCGAGCCTTATAGCCGGTTTTGAACCGACACACAAACCTACCTTTTAAAAAGATATCTTCTATGACTGATAAAAGCACTGATACCCCAAGCCAAGATTACAAAGATACGCTAAACCTTGCGGACACGCCATTTGCGATGCGTGCGAACCTTGCCAAACGCGAGCCAGATTGGCTAGCAGCTTGGGAAGCAGATGACGTGTACGGTAAAATTCGTCAGGCACGTACTGGTGCGACTAAGTATATTTTGCACGATGGCCCTCCGTATGCCAACGGTCAGATTCACTTGGGTCATGCAGTTAATAAAGTGTTAAAGGACATTATTGTAAAATCAAAAACGCTATCAGGATTTGACGCGCCTTATGTCCCTGGTTGGGACTGTCATGGTCTGCCGATCGAACAAAAGGTCGAAGCCAAAGTTGGTAAAGTGGGTAAAAAAGTCTCAGCAACTGAATTCCGTGGCCTATGCCGCGAGTATGCGAGCACGCAGATTGAACTGCAAAAGGCAGACTTTAAGCGTTTAGGGGTATTCGGTGATTGGGACAACCCTTATCTAACCATGAACTTCGCGCAGGAAGCCAATATCGTACGCGCGCTTGCCAAAATCTATGACAATGGTCATGTGACGCGCGGTATGAAGCCAGTCAACTGGTGCTTGGACTGTAGCTCAGCTCTTGCAGAAGCTGAAGTAGAATATCAAGACAAGGTCTCTGACGCGATCTATGTCAGTTTTGATGTACTTGATACGGACAAAGTAGCCGCATTGGCAGATATCGCAGATAACATCGCTGCGGTTATTTGGACGACCACGCCATGGACACTACCTGCTAACCAAGCAATCTCAGTCCATCCTGAGCATAACTATAGTGTCGTTGCGACTTCAAGGGGCAACTTACTACTGGCTGCTGATCTGGTTGAAACTGCATTGAGTGAGCTTAAACTAGACAACAACGGTATCTTAGCAACTGTATCAGGGCGTGAGCTTGAAGGCCTACGTGCTCAGCATCCACTGATTGAAGACCGTCAAGTGCCACTCATCTTGGGCGATCATGTCACTACCGATAGTGGTACTGGTCTGGTACATACCGCACCTGGTCACGGTTTAGACGATTATATCGTGGGTCTAAAATATAACTTACCTGTTGAAAACCCAGTAGGCGGTACAGGCGTTTATTTAGATAGCGCAGCGGTATTTGCAGGTGAGCACATCTATAAAGCCAATCCAAAAATCATCGCTGCTCTACATGACAATGGTCACTTAGTCAGCCATACCAAAATCGAGCACAGCTATCCGCATTGCTGGCGTCATAAGTCGCCAATTATTTTCCGTGCAACCCCGCAGTGGTTTATCAATATGGAAACCCAAGGTCTACGTGCTCGCGCGCTTGCTGATATTCCGTCGGTGAACTGGACACCAGCATGGGGACAGAACCGCATCGAGGCGATGATGAATGGTCGTCCTGACTGGTGTATCTCACGTCAGCGTACGTGGGGCGTGCCAATTACGTTCTTTACCCACAAAGAAACAGGCGAGCTGCATCCAAACACGCTTGAGCTGATGGAAACTGCCGCACAAAAAATCGCTGAGGGCGGTGTTGAGGCTTGGTTTGATGCCAGCTGTGAGGACTTCTTAGGCAATGAAGCGGCTGACTATGACAAAGCAACGGACACGTTGGACGTGTGGTTCGATTCAGGCACGACGCATTTTGCGGTACTTGACCAGCGCGATGAGCTGACCAATCCAGCTGATATGTATCTAGAAGGCTCTGACCAACATCGCGGTTGGTTCCAGACATCTCTACTAACCTCAGAAGCCATATATGAGCGTCCACCGTTTAAACAAGTATTGACCCATGGCTTTGTGGTTGATGAAAACGGTCGTAAGATGAGTAAGTCATTGGGCAACATCATCACCCCGCAAGAAGAGATCAATAAAACGGGCGCTGATATGCTGCGTCTGTGGATTGCTTCTAGTGACTATCGTTACGAGATGAGCGCTGGTAAAGCATCATTTAAAGGGGCGATAGATCAATATCGCCGTATCCGTAATACTCTGCGTTTCTTACTTGCCAACACCGATGATTTTGATCCAGCAACTGACAGCATTGACATCAATGAGTTGGTTAGCCTTGATAAATTCATTATTGAGCGTGCGCAAACTGTACAAGCGCAAATCATGAGTGCTTATGATGCGATGGACTTCCATCAGGTCACGCAGCACGTAACGGCGTTCTGCTCGCAAGACTTGGGTAGTTTCTATTTAGATATTATCAAGGATCGTCAGTACACCACGCAGGCGGATGGACAGCCGCGTCGCTCTGCACAGACGGCCATCTACCATATCACTCATGCACTGATTCGCTGGATCACACCAATCTTGTCATTCACGGCGCAAGAAGCATGGGAAGTGCTGAACCAACGTGAAGCAGACAAAGGCGGCTATGTATTCACTCAAGAGTGGTACGAGTTCCCAGCGTTTGAACTCAGTGCCGTCAATAATGATGACTGGCAACGTATTATGTTTGCCAAAGACATGGTAAACAAACATATCGAGACCGCACGTGGCGAAAAAATCATCAATGCTAACTTGTCTGCCGATGTGAGCCTATACGCTGACGGTGCGATGCATGAGAGCTTAGCCAAGCTGGGTGAAGAACTGCGCTTTGTATTGATTACTAGTAAAGCAGCTCTAAAGCCAATGAGCGAAGCACCTGCTGATAGTAAGCAGACAGACGATACGATCGCAGAGAGTACAGAAGAGGTTGTCGACTTAGTCGTACAAGTCAGTGCAGCTACTGGTACTAAGTGTGTACGCTGCTGGCACATCCGTGATGACATCGGCACAGATAGCGCACACCCTGAACTATGTGCGCGCTGCGTGACCAACGTCAGTGGTGACGGCGAGGTACGTCATTATGCCTAACCCAACGGATTCACCTGAAAGCCCGCATGACTCGCAGGTTGAGGTTGACCATTCACCTAAGCCTGCTCATGCGACCACAGGTAGCTCAACCACGCCTAGAAGCCGTCTGGCAAAATCAACAAAGAAGGCACCAAAACTGGTAGCCAATGGCAGTCGCGCTTTTATGTGGTATGCGCTAGCATTGGTTATCATTGTCATCGATCAATGGACCAAATGGCTGGCAGAAACCAAACTGACCTTTCACGATCCAGTGCCAGTGATTGAGCCATTTCTCAATTGGACACTCGCTTATAACTACGGCGCAGCATTTAGCTTCTTGGCAGATGCGGGTGGTTGGCAGAAATGGTTCTTTTCAGGATTGGCATTACTCATGTCAATGGTCTTGATTGTTTATCTGATTAAAGCGCCGCGCAAAGCCACTTTGCTATCATTTGGTCTGGCTTTAGTATTGGGCGGCGCAGTTGGTAACCTTATCGATCGTCTATTGCATGGCCATGTGATTGATTTTATCCATGTGCATTATGCTGATGTTTGGCATTATCCGATTTTTAATATTGCAGACATCGGTATCTCTATCGGTGTTGTACTGATTATCATTGATATGTTGTTTTTGGAAAAAAAGCGTGAAATGCCGCGGTCGTAGCATCTAATCTTAGATATACCAGTACAAAGAGGTCCTGCTATAGCTATCTATAGTGGGACTTTTCAGTTATCTATATCATAAATTACCAAGATCACTTTCGCGATTTGTGGTTTGAGAATTTATCCGGCTCTGTATATCTGCTTACCAACGATGATTAGATTTACCGTTTCATCTGATTCGACTAATTTATCTGGATAGTCTTTATTCAAGCTGTGTAGCCGCAGCATATTGTCTGCTTCTATAAATATCTGTTTAAACATAGCATACTTACCATTCAATATTACGGCGTATATATCACCATCTCTTATAACGGTATCATCTGTGGCAATTCCCACTCTATCTTGGATATTTATGTATGGCTGCATGCTATCATCTATCGCAAAAGTCATTCTAAAACAATCAACGCTTATACCTTTATTTATAAAGTAATTAGGTTGGAAAAAATATATGTCTTTGACTTCTTCAAAATCACAACTATTTTTTTCTTTATTGAAGAAGAAGGATTTATAAATTGGTATCTCGATTAATCCATTAGCTATTTTTTCAGAAAATTTCTCAACTACTTCTTGGGCTAAACCATTATGTTCATGGTCTAGCCAGTTGAGAGGTTTGTTAAAAAACGCTTCTATCTTACTTGCAGTTTCGTCACCAATAGCTTTGATAGGATTCTTACCTATATAATGACCTAATAATGCATAATTGATCTTTGTACCTTGTGATAGATCCATTCTTTTTGTTTTATGTTGCTGCATAAGTCTTCTGACGTTCTCACGTTTAATGTCTTCGATACTAGTAAATATTTTAGACACTTATCCCTCCGTTAATTTCATTTCTGCGAAGTCTATTTTTAGAAAAACTCTGTCAACGTCTCTAACCCACCACCCGCCAATAAAAACAACAAGCCTGCCATGTTAATGACAACGGTCAAATAATAGGTGACCCGAAACTCAGGTTTTTGTGATTTGTGACGCAGATACGTCTGAGCCAATAGCGCGCCTACCCAACCGCCGAGCGCGCTCAGCATGTGCAAGGTTGACTCGGGCGTACGCCAGTCGCCACTTTGTGCGGCCGCCTTGTCTTTGGCATACATGCCATAAGTAATAACCCCTAATGCGACGTACCAGCCGACCACCAGCCAGCTCAGCTTATCTGTCGCTGCCAATAAAACTAAAACACCATAAAAAGCCAGTCCAAGGAATGAGCGTTTCTTTTGACCCGCTTCAAACTCTGCCTGATGGCTACGTTTCTGATTACGCTGACGAATCTGCTGATTTTTTTGTGCCATTTTTTGCTGTACGAAACCAAGCTCTTGTACTTGTTTGGCCTGCCTGCGCCCTTCTGCATCCTGTCCAATGCTAAAGACCACTGCCTCACCGATATCAGGACAGCGCTGAGCCTTAAACTCACTCACATGAAAGAAAACAGACTCGCCTGCTTCAGTTTCAATAAAACCAAACCCTTTATCGTCCTGCCATTTTTTGACAGTGCCTTGTTGTTTATTCACCACCGACACCTCATATCTTTTAGAATTGCCAGTTATAGTACACCATATGCGTTACATTATTGACGCTTACATCTGGCCTTAGATGGCTTATTATTTCTTACACTATAATGGTCTAATTAAAAACACTGCAATCAAACGCGTTATTTTCTATTCATTTATTCTAGCAACAGATGGCTTTTTATTATGACTCAATCTCAATTTATTAATCCAAACGAAGACACTCGTATCGCTTACGGTAGCCTTGTAAGGCTACACTTCGAAGTGTCATTAGAAAACGGCACCATCATCGACTCGACCTTCAATCGGGATGCGCCTGTGTCATTGACTATCGGTGATGAGAGTTTGTTACCTGGTTTTGAGCAAGTACTAATGAACCTACGCGCCGGTGACACTCGTACCGCACACCTTGAGCCAGAGCAAGCATTTGGTGAGTGGAATCCTGAAAACATCCAACACTTTAGCCGTACTCAGTTTGCGCTCGTCGCTGACAACCCAGAGATTGGTATGATGGTTGAGTTCGAAGATAAAGGCAAAAACACCCTACCCGGTACGATCAGCGCCATCGATGAGGACCAAGTCGAAGTAGACTTTAACCATCCACTGGCAGGACAAGATGTTCTGTTTAAAGTAAAAGTCTTTAAGGTCACACCGCCTGGTGTTACTGGTATCAAATTGATGTAAATATCAATAAGTACAACCCCTCTAAAAATAAATATCGATAAAAAACAGTCAAAAAGGAGACTTGCATGCAGTATCAAACATTACCGCAACTCGATGAAAAAGTATCTAAGATCTGTCTAGGTACGATGACTTGGGGACAGCAAAACAATGAAGCTCAGGCTCATGAGCAAATGGACATGGCACTCTCTGAAGGTGTGAACTTTTGGGATACTGCCGAGATGTATCCGTCACCACCAGACAAAGACAAACAGGGTGATACTGAGCGCTGTATGGGTACTTGGTTTGACAAGACCAAACGGCGTGACAAAGTTGTTCTTGCTAGCAAAATATCACCCATGGATTTTTTGCGTGATGGTCAAACGCGCTTTAACGCGCAGCATATCAGTAGCGCTATTGACGGCAACCTTGAACGTCTCCAAACTGATTATATCGATATCTATCAGCTACACTGGCCTGAGCGTAAAACAAACTTTTTCGGTCAGCGCGGCTATACAGAAGACATGGCAGCGCAGTCATTAGATGACTTAACGCCTTTTCTAGAGACTATTCAGGCGCTGAATGACGAGATCAAAAAAGGTCGCATTCGTGCTTATGGCTTATCAAACGATACCGCCTGGGGTCTCATGCGCTACTTATGGGAAGCGGATAAAAACGGCTTGATTGCCCCCATTACCGTACAAAACCCATATAGTTTGTTGAACCGGTTGTATGAAGTTAATATGGCTGAGATTGCCCATCGTGAGAATGTTGGTCTACTCGCGTATTCACCGCTTGGTTTTGGTGTATTGTCTGGTAAATACCTCGATGGCAAACGTCCAGCTGGTGCGCGTCTGACGATGTATGATCGTTTCGGACGTTATGTGAATGAACAAGCCAAATCAGCCACTGAGCAATATGCCAAGATAGCCGCTGAGGCAGGTCTAGACATGGCACAGATGTCATTAGCCTTTGTGAACTCTCGTCACTTTGTCACCAGTAACATCATTGGCGCCACGACGACCGAACAGCTCAAATCAAACATCGATAGTGTCAATGTAGAGCTGACAGCAGATGTGTTAGAGGCTATTGAAGCGGTACATGCGCAGCAGCCTAATCCATCACCATAGCTCGTTGGAGGACATCAGTGTTGATAGCGTTTACTGCGTGATATTGTATTTAGCCTATTAGCACTGACACAAAAAAGGCGCAAATCGGAGTCATATAACTCACGGTTTGCGCCTTTTTGTTGGCTAGATTATGTTACAAACACTACAAGCACTCGCTACTACAAACCATCAGTCCTGCACTGGTGTGTTAAGGACTCTTGAATGCAGCTCTGCTAAGCCTTCTTGCATACGTGCCTGCAATACATTGGTCAGCTCACTTTTAGTACAGCCTTTTGGATCGATCGGTGCTAATGGTAAGACATAAGCGGTGACATCTTTGCTATCGAGCACTTTTTTCATGCTCTCTTTCATGGTCAGTTTGCCATAGTATGGTAGTGCGTCACTCAAGGTGCCCTCTTTATCAATATAAGCGATGATAATCGGTCTGATAGGTACGTCAGCGTCTATGGCTGATTGTAGCAGTGTCCCATGAATGCGCTTGATTTTTTTGCCACTGGTTGTGGTGGCTTCAGGGAAGAACACCACCGAAAAACCTTTGGCTAAGAAATCAGCTATTTGTGAGGATACGGAGCCTGCGTCACCGGAACCACGCTCAATGAAAAGCGTCCCTGCGGCGTGAGCGAGCTTGCCAAATACAGGCCACTCACCAATCTCAGCTTTGGACAAAAAGAATGCTGGACTTACCGTGCCAACAACAGGGATATCCATCCATGAGACATGGTTCGATACCCACAACCCGTGAAGCTGCTCTACAGGCTCAACTTCAACTACCTTTACCCCAAACGAGCCTACCATCTTGCGACAAAACGTCTGAATATAACGTGGTAGTTTTTCGCGTGGTGGCTGCTTAAATGCACCGATACGCTGTGCCGCACGTAAACCGCCGACCATGGTCGTGGTCATACCAGCGATTTGCTTACCGCGACCCAACTGTCGTCTGAGTGAAAAGCTTGATTTAGCTTGGCTCATCTGCGCCCTCATGATTAAATAACGGGTGTTTAATAGTCAAAAAACGAGCCCAGTATAGCAAAGTTCACACACTCAGTGATAGCTTGTTCACTCAGTGAGTGTTTACTTTTATACAAATAGTCAATAAAGCAGATTTATGACAACTTATCCGCAGCAAACGCTGTAACATAAAACTATCGCTAATTATGCTCATACCCTTTAATATCAAGTGATAAGACCACATATAGAGAACCATATGAACGCTACGACAAGGCTTACTAAGCTGATGATAGCGAGACATTTACTTTATTAAATAGGTGATACTCTTTGGATTATTTTGAAAGACATGAAGGCGGCGAGCGCGCCATTTTAGTACATTTAGACATCCGCCAAATTCAAGATCCTGACGATCTGGGCGAATTTGAGCTATTGGCTGATTCGGCAGGTGCCGATCGTTTGGCACTGGTTACGGGCTCACGCTCACGTCCTGATGCCAAGTACTTCGTCGGTAGCGGCAAAGCAGAAGAAATTGCAGAAATGGTACGCGAGCACGATGCCGATATCGTACTGTTTAACCACAGCTTGTCTCCTTCACAGGAGCGTAATATCGAAGCGCTAGTGAAGTGTCGCGTGTTGGATCGTACGGGTTTGATTTTGGATATTTTTGCCCAGCGTGCCCGTACCTACGAAGGTAAGCTGCAAGTAGAGTTGGCGCAGCTCAACCACCTATCAACCCGTCTGGTACGTGGTTGGACGCATTTGGAGCGTCAAAAAGGTGGTATTGGTCTGCGTGGACCTGGTGAGACCCAGCTTGAGACCGATCGCCGTCTACTACAGACTCGCGTCAATCAGCTCAAAAGCAAACTAGAAAAAGTTCGTCAAACCCGCGCACAGGGCCGTGCGCGTCGACAAAAATCTGATGTGCCGACTATCTCACTGGTCGGTTATACCAATGCGGGTAAATCGACGTTGTTCAACCGCTTGGTCGATGAAAACATCTACGCTGCTGATAAGCTATTTGCCACGCTAGATCCGACGCTGCGCCGTTTGGACTGGCAAGGTGTTGGGCGCGTGGTACTGGTCGATACCGTTGGTTTCGTCCGTCATCTACCGCATGAGCTGGTTGAGTCTTTCCATGCAACGTTAGAGGAGACGCTAGAGGCGGACTTATTGCTGCACGTCATTGACTCATCAAGTGAAGACATGCATGAGCAAATTCAAGCAGTCAAGGAAGTATTGGCAGAGATTGACAACGATGTGCCTGTGCTCAATGTCTATAACAAGATCGACCTGACTGATGAGCCTGCCCATATCGGCTATGCTAGCGAAGGACAGCCAAACCGCGTCTATGTCTCTTCTAGAGAGAACCTCGGTATGGAAGGACTAACACTTGCGGTACAGCAATTGCTTACTGGTAAGCTGACTACATTTGACTTGACCTTGCCCTACGATGCTGGACAGTTCAAAAACACTTTGTATGAGCTGGGCGTTATCTTAGAAGAAAGCTATGACGATACTGGGCGTGAGTGTCTCACTATTCGTCTACCAAGTGATCGTTTGCGACAGCTACTTGGTCAAGCCAACCTAAAACCAATAGATGTGTTACCACTTGCCCAAGCCACACTATTGATGCCGGTACTCGAGGAATTCGAGAAGGTAGACAATATTGAAGAGCCGACGATGACAGAAGCCGAAGAAAAGGCGTTTGACGAGTTTGATGCGCTGAGCTCTGAAGCGATAGATTCAGAAAAGTAGGCAATTATCCCGATAAGGCTACTGATTATTGGGTGATATCAGATAGTACTTAGTATATAGTTCAATCATAAATGGACGGTATCAATCGATATCGTCCATTTTTTTGGATATACATTGCTATTGCTTGTACGCTTTATTAGTGGGCTCACTCTCTATATAATCGTCTGTTATACATTCAACAAATATTGATAGATAGCATCAGCTAGCCAAAAGCCAGAATCTCAAAATTATCGATGTTCACAACATCACTCTCTATAGTATTCTTGACGCTATGACTCACTTGCTTTTGCATATAGTCTATCTATATCTGACTTGGCCACACTACTTATGAAGCCTACTCAATCCTCACATATACCGCTATGGCTTGCGTTAATCCTAACGCTAACCATGGTTATCGCTGTTCGTGAAACTGCTGTCATTCTCTGCCAAATGGCTGGTATCGAAAAAGCCGCCAATATCGTGGGATTGGTCGCGATGTTTGTTATTTTAATGGTATGGCGACTGATCAAGGGATTACCCAACTGGATGACTAGAGCCAGCAACACCTTGCTAGTCGATAGTGGCTTCGCTTTTTTGCCTGTTTCGGCGGGTGCAGGCTTGTTGTTATTTGCGCTAGGAGATGAGCTATGGGGTGTGATGATAACGATGCTTATCAGTACACTCATACCACTGTGGGGGCTTGCGATACTAGCCAACCGTTGGTTAAATCAAGATGCCAATGCTGATAGTGTTATCACTAGTGAGCAAAAGGGACAGCAGTGAGCTGCGGAGAGATATTATGACTTTTGACAGCGTATTGATGGCGACCCTAGAGGCTGTACTCCTAACTTTAGTAGCACACGTGACTGCTCGTGTCTTGGCGCGTAAATTGACTTGGTTACCGATGGTCATTACCGCGCTCGTTCTCGTGCTGGTCTTCTTGTTTGTACTGCAATGGGACTATAACAACTACTATAGCGCAGCCAAGCCCGTATTCGATCATCTCTTGGGATATGTCACTGTACTATTGGCCGTGCCACTAGCAGCAATGAACTTTAAAGGCTTACCAGTCAAAAAACTGACTATAATCGTTGCAATTGCTAGCGTCGTTGGCGCCCTACTGCCCATGTCGCTGGCTTATCTGTTTTCGCTCAGCCATGACACCATACTGGCATTCGCTACCCGCTCTGTGACCACGCCTATTGGACTCAGTGTCGCAGATTTAATCAAAGCACCATTAGCGATGGCTAACCTTATTATTATTGTCTCAGGTCTCATCGGCGGCACGGTCGCGCGCTTTTTGTTTCGCGGCGTTAATGATGATCGTGCCAAAGGGCTGGCGCTCGGACTGGCCGCTCATGCATTTGGTACCGTAGAGGCATGGCAAATCAGTCATACGGCTGGACGTTACGCTGCCTTCGGACTGGCTGTCAATGGTCTGGTTACTGCTATCTGGGTACCTGTATTTATTAGTGCCCTTATTACTTAGCGCTTAGACCTTTCTGCCTGCTGGCGCTAATAACTGGCTCTAATAACTGGTCGATAGCTTTGTCGTCGTTTTTCACCGTTGCTGAACACGATTTTGATCTTTGTATGTGTTACAACCTCTGTTCTAAGCACTGTTTTTAATTTTTGACACTACCTGACCTAAATACTATTTCTGAGCATTATTTTTAAATATTGTCATCATGATTAAACTTTAGAGCGTTAAGATGTTGCATTCACTTTGAAATAGACTGCAAGCAATTAGAGGTCGCATGATATGAGGGTTTCGCTCGAAAGTCTCTGAACCTATAGCATGGTACGCACCTTACATTGCACGATGGTAAAAACTTGATTTTACAACTTATTTTGCCAATCTAATACGGCAAAAAGTTATTATATGTTATAGTAAGCAACTATTATTTTTTGTATCTATTGCAAGTGGTTCTTATTAGACGTGGTATCCGCAGAGTAGCTGTGTTCATGATGAGCTACAAAATCCGGCATTACTGATAACCGCTTAAACGCACAAAACAACGCGTCTATAGTCAAAACAATTTGCCATTATTCAATGAAAAGTGATAACACTATGATAAATACTGCTACTTTGATTACTCGCTGTTTGTCTCCTATTTTATTAAGTGCAATTGCTCTGTCTAGTTTTTCTGTTGCTGCCAATGCTGGCAATATGTATATCTATAAAGACAAAGGTGGGCAAGTATTACTGACCAACGTAAACCCTAGTGGAAATTTTGATAAATTTACGAAAAAAGTAAAAGTCACTTATTATAAAGATTCTAAAACGTATGATAATGGCAGTAGCAGCAACAGTTATGGCAGCAGCGCTGCTAGCAATAGCGGCAGCCGCAATGCTTATGACAGCTACATTCGCGCCTCTGCTGAACGTCATGGCGTAGATCCAGGCTTGATGAAAGCGATGATGCATACTGAATCTGCTTTTAATCCTAATGCCCGCTCGCCAGTAGGTGCTCAAGGCCTCATGCAGTTGATGCCTGCCACAGCCCGTCGATTCAAAGTAAGTAATCCTTGGAACCCTGCTGATAATATCGAAGGCTCTGCCAAATATATCGCTTGGCTCATGCGCCGCTTCAACAACAACGTCGAGTATGCCATAGCAGGTTACAACGCTGGCGAAGGCAATGTTGATAAATACGGCGGTATTCCTCCATTTAAAGAAACGCGTAACTATGTTCAAAAGGTCATGAGCCGCTATCATAGCCTGTATAAAAATGATGCAGGTCTATCTGGTGCAAGCATCAATGCTAGTAATCAGACAGGCAGCACCATTACAGGTAACGGTCTACAAAACGTCAGTTATGGTACCAGTAGTAATGTGAATAGTGCTAGCTACGCTAACTCAGCTTATGATGCTTTGCGCTAAATTTAAGTTTACATGCTATTAGGTCTAAAGACTCTCTAACTAAGAACTCACTAACTAGACACCAACTAAATATTAAGACACAAAAAAGCCCGTTAAAAGATTAACGGGCTTTTTTGTGTCTGGACGATCTACTCTAGCTTAATACAAAAAGTAGAGCCAAGTTGCGGGTGCTCATTGAGCACCCGCAGCCTTGTCCAATATACGTCGTGCTTACTTGTTAGCAGCCTGAGTTGCAGCAACTTCAGCAGCGAAGTCTTCTTGCTTCTTCTCGATGCCTTCGCCAACTTCTAGACGTTTGAAACCAAGTACTTTTACGCCTTCAGCTTTTAGTACGTCACCAACTTTTTTCTCATTGTCCATAACGTATGGCTGACGTAGTAAAGTTACTTCGTCTAGGTATTTACGTAGGCCACCTTCGATCATTTTTTCAATGATGTTGTCAGGCTTGCCAGACTCTTTTGCTTTCGCTTCGATGATGTCTTTTTCGCGTGCTAGTACGTCAGCCGCAACATCTTCGTCATCTACAGCAACAGGGTTGAACGCTGCAATGTGCATTGCAAGGTTCTTACCAGTGTCAGCATCACCGCCTTCATAAGAAACAACAACACCGATACGTAGACCATGACGGTACGATGCAATGTTTGCGCCTTCAAGCGTTTCAACGCGGCGAATCTGGATGTTTTCACCAATTTTTTGTACTAGTGATACACGTGCTTCTTCTACAGTTTGGCCATCGCCATAAGGCAATGCAGAGATAGCAGCAACGTCAGTGACGTTGTTTTCTAGTGCAAGGTTAGCTACTTTTTCTGCAAATGCAGTGAAGCTATCATCTTTTGCAACGAAGTCAGTTTGGCAGTTAACTTCTAATAAGAATGCTTTGCCTTCGCCTTGAGCGATGATGATAGCGCCGTCAGCTGCGATGTTGCCCGCTTTTTTAGCTGCTTTTGCTTGACCAGATTTACGTAGGTTATCAATGGCAACTTCAACATCACCGTTTGATTCTTCTAACGCTTTTTTACATTCCATCATGCCAAGACCAGTACGGTCACGCAATTCTTTTACCATTTTGGCAGATACTTTTACTTCTGTCATAAGAGTCACCTTAGTATAGTTATTTATAGGAGCACTGTACTTCTAAGTGCTGTATTTCTATTCGATATCTTGGTATTACTTAAAATCTAGCAGACAGCTCGTTTTGAACGATTACTAATATAGCCGTAGTTGATGTCAAAAAAATAACATCTCTACAGTACAGCGATATAGCCAGTAGGAACGATAATACTCGCCCGATAGCGACTCGCTGATACACATGGTGTTATTAATAATGCCGTATTCAATAACAAGGCATGACGAGTAAAACTACATCATGCCTATTATGAGCTTATACGCTGTTCAACCTATTATATGAATACTGATAAACGTGTTATCAAGGTATCCTTACAACGTTAAACTTTTTGATTCAGTTACTTACTCTGCTGGAGTAGCAGCTTCTTCTGCAGCTGGTGCTTCTTCAGTAGCCGCAGCTGCTTGCTCAGCTTTGCCGCCAGCTTGAGTTTGTGCGTATTCTTTACCAGCGATGATAGCATCAGCCATAGAAGTTACGTACAAAGTCACAGCACGGATAGCATCATCGTTAGCTGGGATGATGTAATCAACGTTGTCTGGGCTAGAGTTAGTATCAACGATACCGATAACTGGGATACCCAAGTTCTTGGCTTCTTTGATAGCGATCGCTTCATGATCTACGTCTACTACAAAGATAGCGTCAGGTAGGCCGCCCATGTCTTTGATACCGCCTAGTGAACGCTCAAGTTTTTCCATATCGCGAGTACGCTCTAACGCTTCACGCTTAGTTAGCTTAGCGAAAGTACCGTCTTCTGCTTGCTTTTCTAGCTCTTTTAGACGGTTGATTGACTGGCGTAGAGTTTTCCAGTTAGTCAACATACCACCTAACCAGCGATGGTCAACGTATGGCATGCCAGCGCGAGCAGCTTGCTCACGTACGATACCACTTGCAGCGCGCTTAGTACCAACAAACAATACTTTGTTTTTCTTAGCAGCTAGGCCGTTTACGTAAGTCAACGCTTCGTTGAATGCTTTTACGGTGTGCTCTAGGTTGATGATATGGATCTTGTTACGTGCGCCAAAGATGTATGGACCCATCTTTGGGTTCCAAAAACGTGTTTGGTGACCAAAGTGAGCGCCGGCTTGTAGTAAGTCGCGCATTTCGATTTTGGTTGGGTTCTTTGTAGCCATGAGAATATATCCTATTGGTTGGGTTATGCCTCCACATCACAAAAACAGCCTATTTAGCGACACGCATCTGCTACCGGTTAGTTTTCATTAGTAAAGCACTAACGGTTCACAAATTAATCAAGTCGCCAAACACCCAGCAATTTTTTGCCATGATGTGTGTGTCATTGGTTGGTTTAAAAAAGAAGCTATCATCAGATTCAAGAAACACTCAAATCCAAATTATAAAGCGAATTATAAAAATAGCTGCGCTGTATTTTATCACATAACGCCTTTGAATCTCCAGCTGTTTATTAGTAGCATATCAATAAGATAAAAACAAAATAGAGCGCTAACAAAATAAAAAAAGCGACACCTTGGTATCGCTTTTTTATTATTCATTCAACTGTATAGACGCCACTTTATGCATATATTACGCAATACAGATCCCAATCACTGCTTTATGACCACGCCAAGTGAATGGGGTGATATAGCTTTGGCGGTCTTTTGGCAAGTAAGAGACGCTAGGCGCACTCTCAACGATATGCGGCGGAGAGATAATAAACTCTGAGCCAAACTCTGTACGCGCGTTACCAGAGATAGTATTGGCCATTTCGCCCAATAAATCTTTCATCATCGTGATTGACGAGTCAGGCTCACCCATCACTCTAATGACTTCGCGCAGCATCACGCTTGGCGCACTGACATAGACGCAGCCTTCTAAAGGACCTGATATCTTAATCACGCCGCTATAGTCAAAACCAATCGCGGTCTTGTTACTATTCAAATAAGGGGTATCAATAGCCACTTCTGAGCCATCAATCTGCGAAAAAAACGCATTGATCGAGCTTAGAAATACACCCAGTTTTTCTACTTTAAACATAATATATTAATATCCATCTGTATTACGTGGCAGCAGGCAGCAGTACCATTAATCCTGCAGACAAACCACAATCTCGCCAACTTGCGAGTGCCAAGTGATGGGAATGATAAAAGAACGCTCATCGTTCGGCAACACAATACTTTGGGGCGCACCCTTAAATACAAATGGTACAGAGATATGAAACTCTGAACCAAATTCTTTACGTGCATTTCCCGCGATTGTATTGGCAACTTCACCCGCCAAATCGATGTAGTTCTCATCACTCTTATCGGTTTCACCCATGCTATCTAAAATCGAAGACAGCAATTGATGAGTTGCCGAAAAGTACACCACGCCTTTTTGTCCACCTGAAATACCGATAACACCCGTATAATCATGAACTTTTGGCTGTTTGTTTTCTAACAAATAAGGCGTATCAGCAACGAGCTCTTCTCCGCCAAACTGATCAAAGTAATTACTAATAATGCTTAAAAAAATCTGTAACTTTTGTTCTTTCATAATGATATCTGCTGTAGTCGATGAATGGTGTTAGTCTTGCATCAGCTCATACAAAGACTCGACAAGCTCCTCTTCTGAGAAGGGCTTGCACAAAAAGCCGCTGGCACCCAATGATAGCGCCTCAATACCAGTGGCTTTATCAGACAATGCTGACACCACTAAAATACGTACTTCAGGATCAATCGCAATAATTTTTTCGATACATTCTAGTCCATCCATTTGTGGCATGGTCAGATCCATCGTAATAACATCAGGACGATGAATATTGAATTTTTCGATAGCCTGAACCCCGCTGGTTGCTGTCGCAACTAGCATGAACTGACCTGAATCATACGCGCGCTGAATGCGGTTTCTAATAATATTTGAATCATCAACAATCATTAATTTATGCATAACTTATCTATTACCTTTAATGAAGTGCTTGTCGTCCCTGACAATATATTTACTGTGTAGTTAAGCTTTAGGTAACGTAATGACAAACCGTGTCATCTGACCCAGTTCACTGTTTACATTAAGCTTGCCATCATACTCTTTGACTTGCGCTTTGATAATATCAAGTCCAACGCCGCGACCACCATCTTCATCTGCGTGCTCTTTGGTTGAGAACCCAGAAGAAAATAACTGCTTGAGCAAATCGCCTTGACTGAGCTGGCTCGCTTCTTCCGCACTAAAACGACCTTCTGCACTCAGCTTATTTCGGATGCTGTCATAGTCGATACCTTGACCATCATCTTGTACAATCAGCACAAAGTCTGAACCGTTATCTTGTACTTCTAGATCAATCGTACCAACGTCAGTCTTGCCCGCTGCTTGGCGAGTGCTTGGTGTTTCGATACCGTGCACGACTGCGTTACGTAGCAATTGAATACTGATCTCTTTGACTGGTTTTGCGAGATGTGCTGGGATGTCAGTTTGCACCAGTGTATTACTCTTTAACTGTACTTGCTTACCTTGTCTTGCAGCGATCTCTTTTGCAAACTCACTATAAAAAGACAAACGATCTTCTTCTGTATTACTGTCCAAATCAATGTCTAGACCGCCACCAATGCTGATATTACCGATTGACTGACTCACAGGCTGACGGGTTGCAGTGACTGGTACGCTATTTGTTGCCACAGCATCATCTGATGTCAACGGCGTGGTGGCTGTTTTTGGTGGTGCTGAGCGATTGATACGCTCGCCTAACGTTGCGATAGTGTTTGATAGGCTGAGCAGATCATCCAAGTGTACTGCTAGTGGCAAGAAGTCATTACCAGACAACTGGCTTTGGTTCTGCAGCGCATGTAACTTATCTTCAGCATCCGAGGCAATCTTAGTAAAGCTATGCAGCTTCAGTGCCGAGGCCTCACCTTTTAAGCTGTGCATCTCGCGATAAATCGCTTTTAGCTTGTTCTCAAGTTCGTACTGCGAGCTGCCTGGATTTTTTAAGATGTTGTTCATCTTCTCAATATGCGCTTGGGTATTGCCAATGAATTCGTTGATGATCTTTGGATTTACATTCAAGATAGTCGTCAACATCTCAATCTGCATATCGTTTTGTGAACGCTCTTTTTCTAGACGCTGTTCTAGATAGACGGCATCTGATACATCATTTACGTTGACCAAGATACGCGCGATATCTTTATTATCATATACACGTGAGAATTTAAAATCTAAGAAGCGGTTATCAAGATTTTTGTTATCAGACACGTTGTGTAGCATGACTTTGTGTAGCGGATTGAGTGAATCAACCAGTTTTTCTTTAACTCGAGGGTTGTATAGCTGTTCAATAAATTGCTGTGTGGTATTTAGGTCTTTATCAGAAATACGACCACGCAATACATTGGTAAAGTTCTCTCCAGCCAGTCTATCAGAACCGATAATATTGTTAAGCGCGCGCGAATGCTGCTGTCCAATATTTAGATCTTTATCAAGCAAGAATAGACCTGTATTTACCGTTTCCATAATCTCTTGCGTCTCGCGACGAGCAGCAAAGGCTTCAGCATCTGTTTCACGCAAGCGGCGTACAAAGAAGAATACGAAGATTAGGAAGTAGGTAAAGATCGCAGCAACACCCAGTATCTGGATAAGACGAATGGTCGTCGCTTGACGCTCTGCGCTATCAAATACGTCTCTTGTCAAACTGTCTAAAGATTCGTTAATAAACAAACTTGATGTTTTTGCCTGTTCAACTGCCTGAGTCAATTCATCGGCAGAAGGCACCATCACATTATCAGCATCTTTTAGATAGGCTTGGATCTTGGGTTCTAGTGTTGTCCATTGCTCATTGGCAGCGGCAATGTTTGCTTGCGCATTGCTATCAATGTTTGGCAGATCATAACTATTGCCTTGCGTATCTGTGATTGTACCGCCCTGCTGGATTGCAGCAATAGAGCTGGTAATCAGTGCCGTGTTTTCTTCTAGACGACTCAATACTCGTTGTATGTGTGGGGACTTAGTATCCTCACCATAACTACTGTCTAAGTCAAAAAGATCTTTAATTACAGCCTGTGCACTATTGGCAACTTGGTTGGTTTGGTCAATTAAAGCCGTGTTTCTTTCTAGTAGACTCGAGGTATAAAACGTAAACGCTAGCAAAGCACCAATCAAAGATAAGAATAGTGCAATTGAAATGATTAGACCTTGATAGCGCTTGTTGTCAACATTTGGTGTGGTTGCCATCTGCAGAATTCCTTAGTTCAATTGCGTGGTAGTAGTGTCAGAAGCGCTATTATCTGCAGGTTCAGTACCACCCAACCAGCGCGTCTCAATCTCTTTAAACGTCCCTTTTTGCTTGAGCTTAGCAATACCTTCATTCACATTGTTGATCAGCTCATTGTTGCCTTTGGCCATCAAAATAACCTGCTGTGCTGAAGGGTTGTCCTGCCCTTCATAAGGAACGATAGTCACATCGTACTCAGGATGGTTTTTTGCAGTGAACTGTAGAATTGGCAAGTCATGCAAGATGACATCTACTTTGCCTTGCATCAAATCTTCATACAATAAATAAGCGGTACTTCGCGTGGTCATATCGCTATATTTGCCCATAGCATTCAGTTGGTCTTCTTGCTTTGAGCCTTCCATAGCAGCGACGTGCATACCCTGCAAGTCCTGTATGTCATTGATGGTGACATTGCTTTTGGCATACATGATAGAGGAGGGATTAAAGAAGTAAGGGGTAGATAAACCGTACTTTACCGCACGATCGTCTTTATATGAGATACCTGATATCGCGATATCACGGCCACCTGAGGCCACACTGTCAAACATATTTTGCCAAGTTTCTTTGTAAAACTCGACCTTAAAGCCTTGCTCTTCTCCAATAGCACGGATTGAATCGATATCAATGCCTTGCATATTGCCGTAATCGTCTTGGAACGAAAATGGAGGCATCGTCCCGGTTGTAGCCACTTTCAAAGTTGGTGCGGTATCAGGCAGTTCACTCACGAAACTGTCCTTGTTCTCTGTTACTGGTGTACTGGTGTTTTCTTGTGTGGAAGACTCACCACAGCCAAATAGGCCAACACTCAATATCACTGGTAACACTCGGTATAACTGCATCATAATCTACCCTTAGAGCTTAGCGTTGTTGTACATTTTATTGAATGACAATTCAGAAAGGTTAGGCAATATCCCTATAATACTTACTTACAGAAAGTTACGTTCAGATAATACTTACCTAACTTTACAATTGCAATAATAATGTTTGGCAATTATGTATAATTAGTTATAGGTCACTGATATCTATAAATTTTTAAAAATGTGTGTTTTATAAAATTGTCTATATGAATTGTAAATAAGTTTTCTTGGGAACGAGCCTTTGTATCTAGTGAGCATTGATATGTAAAACTCTAAGAACAAAAAATCCCTTATATGCGTCGAGCATATAAGGGATTTTTAGAATGTAGCTGACTTGTCGTCTAATGCTTTAGCTACTCCGCATCGTCCAGATTGAGATTACGGTCTATTTGCCAAATCAAAAACGAGCCAATACTCATAAGAGAAAACATCGCAATACCGATCTTGAGTACAGGGTTGACGGGAAATAGATTGAGTAATAACCCACCAAAAATACCTACTGAAAACATAAGCGATCCTTGTAGTGCACTTGCCATACCAGCACGGCGCTTTTGAAATGCCAATGCAATTGCTGATGCATTAGGCTGGGTCAAACCCAGACCTGCAATACAAAAGAAAATACATGCCAGCACTAAGGGCAGCCAAGCATCCGTCCCTAAAAACAGACCTATCACAAACAACACGCCTGCAGAAATGACCTGCATCATGGCGCCAAACCGTAGAATACTCAAAATACGAAATCGGTTGGTAAGCCATTGGTTTAGCTGAGTCAAACCCACAAAACCTGCTGCATTCATCCCAAACAGCCAGCCAAAATGTGTCGCTGATACGCCATACGTATCCATGATCAGCTCAGACGCTGAGCTGATGTAGACAAACATCGCACCCATCAATAACCCACCACCAATGGCTGGATAGTTAAAGGTTGGATCTTTTAGTAGATCCCAATACTGACTGAGCACTTCTCTTGCAGGGCGTACATTACGGTTTTCTTCGGTCAAAGTTTCGAAGAAGAAAAACTTGGTCAATAGTAAGTTTAGCGCACCAAAAGCAGCTAAGAACCAAAATATAGAATGCCAATCAAAGAACTGTAGGAATAATGCACCCAGCGATGGCGCCAATATAGGTGCTAAGCCCATGACCAATATCATGATCGAAAAGGCTTTTGCAGTCTGTTTGGCTGTGAGACGATCACGAATAGCAGCACGCGTCACCACTGCCCCTACACAAGCGCCTAAAGCTTGCAAAGTACGACCTGCAAACAGCACGTATTCGTTATTGGTGGTTGCACACAAGATAGAGGCAATCACATACAGCGTCATACCTATATACAACGGTTTGACGCGACCAACACGATCGCTAAAAGGTCCGTAGAATAGCTGACCAAATACCAGACCTAAAAAATACGCTGGCACAGAGTTGGCCATAAACGCCGTAGATACACCAAAATCATCTGCCATAGAGGGCAATGCAGGTAGGTACATGTCGATAGACAAGGGGCCTACCGCAACCATCAACCCAAGCATCATAATCCAGGCGATAGGCAGATCAGCAGAGCGTACGCGTTCAGAGGCGATAGGTTTATTGGGCAGAGAAGGTTTTGAGGCAGACATATTTGGACCGTTTTATATAGTGATGATTGCTTTGGTGTTTAGGTGCTAATTATAAGCGCAGAGTAGAGAGTCACTTTTAACAACAATAGTGCATCTTTACTTGCAGCTGTGCAAGCGGACAGTGTTATATCGTGCTATCTGCCTGTATTTCAATAGCTGTGAACTGCTAGTGAAACATGCCTCAACAACTAAAAGAAATCGCAATCATTTATCAAAATATGTCTGGTGTGCCTTTTACCTAAATAGCACTAAAAACACTGGTTAAAAAGTACAGGTATAAACTATTGAGATTAGAAATATTTAGGTTAAATAGCTTGGAAGAAAATATCTAGCTTATCTAATTTATCTTTGATTATAGTAAAAGCGTATTAGCGGAACTGACGTTTACTAAATACGGTACTGGCTTGTTTTGCTTTTCTAAGTGCAAGCTTACGATTACGTCCGATCATCATCTTAAACTGCCACACTTTTTCTTTGTATAAGGTTGCCGTAGGTTGCTCGTACATCGCATTGATGACTCGCTTGCTTGCTAACACCGCATCAGGGGAACGTTCAGCAAACTCAGCCGCTAGCTCTTGTGCTTGCTCCAGCGGAGTATCGCTACAATGGCTAATGAGCCCCAAATCTTTGCCTTCGTTGGCATTAACGATGCGCGCACTCATAGCCAGCTCTTTTAACACGTCTTCTCGCACCACACCAAACGCCGATTGCGTCAGACCCATATCCGGTACCAAGCCCCATTTGGCTTCCATGATAGATAACTGACAATCAGGATGGCTAATGCGTACGTCACAAGCCAGGGCCAACTGTAGCCCAGCACCAATACAGTAGCCTTCTAATACCGCAATGACAGGTACTGGCAAATCCCGCCATACCAGACAAACTCGTTGGAACGAGCTTTGCCAAGGCTTGATCAACTCCCAAATAGCAAAGGCTTTATTTTTTGGATGATTTAGATCACCCAAATCAATACCTGCACAGAATGTACCTTCTGCACCTTTCAAAATAACGGCGCGTATTGTTTTGTCTTTGCTGATTCGATCTGCCAAAGTAATCAACTCATCAATCACTTGAAAGCTCATGGCATTTTTTTTGTGTGGACGATTCAAGGTGACCGTTAGTATATTGTCTACAATACTCACCTGTAACGTCTCGTATTGGTAACTTGCAATCGCGTTCATAACAGTCCTTATCAATGAAATAATATAAATATAGTAGTGGTTATAATATTAGCAGGCTTACCCCTACTCTACCGTAGCAATAACTGACTGCCACGGTACGATATGAAAAACCAGCGGCTTTATATTCAAGCAATAAATAGTCAAATAACGGGATGATGGATCGCTTTATATCATTTTCCATGTCATATCGTTTTCGCTCAAACGATGATAATTGAGCTGCGGATAAGCAGACAAATCAACACTCTGTAAATTATTCAGCGCCGTAAGTAATGCCTCGTAATACGGCTCAATCATCGCAAACTGTACTGGTGTCGTATGCTGCACATTTAATAAGCACTTGTCCTCCAAGTCCTGACTGGCCTGACGCAACTGCGGTACACCTGTGTAACGACTACCACCCAGTATACGGTGCGCGATTTGTGCCAATAGGCTACGGTCACGTGCTTCCCATGCTTGAGTCAATGCTTGCTTTTCCTCATTGATCGTATCAATCATCATGATGATAAGCTTCGCTGCTAGATCAGGTTTATTTGCTGATCGAGTCAGTGCATCTTGCCAGTCTAAAATCTCAGACGTATCTTCGGTCGTACTTACGTTTTGTTGATTTAAGTCTTGATTTAGGGTCTGGTGTAAGTTTTGATGCAGATTATGATCTGCTTGCTCATAAACTCTCTCATCTATACTCGCACCCATATCTTCAGAAGCATACGCTATAGGTGCCGCTTGTGAGTCTAATAACGGCGCGCGTCCTTGATTATGCAGGCGTACTCCTCCGTAGCGTGGCTGGTTCTCACGCGTCGTTTCTCGTCTATAATCCTCTCGAGGCTGGCTGTCACGTAAGTAATCATCCCGAATTTTTTTCAATGATAAAGGCCGAGTAACTTTTGCCTGATTTATCGTATCAAGCGTACCTCTAACCCTGTCATTGTCATTGTCTTTGGCTATAGGATAAGGCGCTGTCTTTGAACCTGACAACTGCGTTGCGTGTTCTTTAAGATCTACATGCGTCAGGTCGGCACTTTGTGGGTCAAAGCTTTGTAGATCGTTATCGTGTGGATCAAAACTTTGTATATCAGAGCCTTGTAGGTCAGTGAGTGGTAAACCAGATGCTTGTAAGTCTGTATGAGACAATGCTGTAAGTTGTGGCGAATTGCTTGTACGTCCCAGCCATTTTTGTAGCACTTGTAGTAACTGCGGTTGGCTAATGGGCTTACCAACGTAGTCGTTGATACCACTGGCAATCAACTTGTCACGCTCATCAGCTAAGCCGTGCGCTGTTAGCGCGATAATAGGAATACGGCTATCAGCAGTTTCAATATTACGAATTTGCTTAGCCGCTTCGTGACCTGACATACGCGGCATTTGAATATCCATAAATATCAAGTCGATATGACTTTTGTCTTGTGCAGCGGCTTTATCTTCAACTCCTGCATCTTCAGTATAAAGCGCAGTGCTTGATTTCTTATTTACTTCATCACGCGCTTCTGCTTTAGAGAGCTGCGTCTTATTTGATAGACTCTGCTTATCACTTTTGGCAGTTTTGACATTTTTGGTTTGTTGCTTACTGATAATCTCTATAGCATCAAACCCACTACTCGCTGTGATGACTTGAATACCAAGCTCACTCAATAGTGCATCTAACACCAACAAGTTTGGCAAATGATCATCAACTGCTAGTACCGTAACCCCTTTCCAGCGCGGCGCTTGTAAGCTATTTGGTACGCTGCGGTTTTGCGTATCAAGCATCGCATAGAGCTGTCTTTTGTCTAACGGCTCATACAAGATATTAGCGTGATAACGGTTCAGCAGCGCTTGGTCAGCAGCGACTTGGTAGCCAAACACAGCCAGCTTTCCTTGATAGTGCAGACGTATTTGTTTGAGCAGCGCCATCATGTCGTCTTGCGTATCATCATCAACAATGACCCAATCCCAAAAATTCCCATATTCTTTTAGTGACTCAAGTACCCCTGGTAGTGAGTTGGCTTGGGTTAGCTTAATCGGTAAGTATTGCAAGCTTGCTTTGAGCACTTGTATTGAGGCGGTATGATTAATCCAGACCAACACGTTAAACTCATCGGTTTCGCTCGCAAGCGGCGCCAAAACTGGTAGCTCAATGGTCTGACCAGTTGCTGCTTCTAGCACATCGACATGAGCTGGCATACGGAACCAGAACGTCGCTCCTTGATTGGCGATGTTTTCTTGAGCATTGTCATGAAACCCAATATCACCGCCCATCAGACGCGTCAGCTGTTTGGAGATAACCAGTCCCAGTCCTGTACCGCCATATTGACGCGTGATGGATGGATCCCCTTGACTGAAGCTTTGAAACAGCATTTTTTGATCAGCAAGAGAGATGCCTTTACCACTGTCCTGCACACTAATCATCAGATAGTTATCACGATGGTCATCCAAGCTCACTCGCACCACCACATCGCCACTATCCGTGAACTTGATAGCATTACCGACGATATTGGTCAGTACTTGCTTAAGACGTAGCGCATCGCCATTGATACGCATCGGCACATCATTGTAGAACAGTACCGCCATACGCAAACCCTTCTCCGCAGAGACAGGAGAGAGCATATCGACCACATCGTATATCGTGTCATAAAGATCAAATTCATGGCGATCAAGCACTAACTTGCCAGCCTCAATTTTAGAAAAATCTAAAACGTCATTTACTAGAGCAAGCAGGTGCGCCGAAGACTTACGGATGGTCTGTACATACAAATCCTGCTCGGGGTTTAGCTCACCGTGACGCGCCAGCAAGTTGATAAAACCATCAATACTGTTTAGCGGGGTACGCAGTTCATGACTGATATTGGCTAGAAATGCAGACTTGGCTTGGCTGGTTGAGATTGCTGCATCACGTGCGTTTCGGATAGAAATATTCTGCATCTCCATCTCATCAAAAGCCAAACGTAGGTCATCTTCGGTCTGCTCGGCGTGGTCTTTGAGCTCTTGGAAACTCCTATGCAGTCGGCGCAGCGTCCTAACCAAGTCTTGCTGTAATAAGTTTAGCTCACCATCTGACTCGACTGGCACAGGCTGATAGAGATTGTCGACATGGGTACGTTGTAACTGCAAGCGCAGCTCATAGATTGGCGCAATCCAACGTTTTGAGTAGATATTTAAGCTAAGCAATAGAATTAAGATAGTGAATAGCCCTGTAATCACTAGTGCCATCGCAATACGATAACGGGCGATGTAAAGAGGCTCATTATCCATATCGACCAGTAGCCACAAGGTCTGACCTTCAAACTCACCCAGCACACTGCCATATGCCGTCCCTACCGGCGTTGGTTTTTGTGACAAGAAACTTGCCGAATCAGTGATTAAAGGCCACTCTTCATTCAGACCATAGCCAACGGTTGCCAAGACCTGATTGCCTTCATTGATGATAGCGATACGCTGTACATGCTGCTCAGACTGCATACGCCCAAGTTTATCTTGTATGCTTTCAAGCGTAGTCATTGCAGTTTCCGATGCGCCAGCGGTGCCTTTCCATATTTGCTGACGCTCTTGCGCTAACAGATCAGGGATTAGCTCAGCGATAACTGGTGTATAGCGAATAAGTACCGCTTCAGCCAACACTTCTTGCTCTGAGTCACTAGCACGCATAGTTTCGTGAAACACCAAAATACCACCCACCGCTGCCAACACACAGATGGGCAAAAACACCAGTATGACCAACTGGCCATAAGCACTACTGGTATCGAAACGTTTTCTATATGCCATGCTCGCCCTACTCTCTACCGAATTTTTGCAGTGAATTTTGATGCTGCTTCTAACATGCGTGGTCCAAGCGATTAACTTTGCTAGCCTAGTTCTTCACACAATATATTGTTGTACGCTTGAGATTATCTTAACAGGATTCTATAAATGACGGTTAATCATTAAGAATTACATCACTTAGGTTCTCTCGTTTCATGTTCCTTTAACTCAGGCTCGCTCGGACAGCCACGGTAACTACTACGACAATCGATCAGAAATGATAAGCCCTACTACATATTTTCATCTTAATCGCACTCAGCACTAACGATACCAAAACGCTGTATCACGACTGGTATTTACCTATTCATTAATATCTTAGGTAGCTAACAAATTAACTCAGTCACTATTATTCCTTCATGCGATAAGCGCAGCTGAAAACAAAATGATATAATGACGCAACTTTTTATTTGCCACAATAGATCGCTCATAGTCAACACGTATGGGAGCGTATTCTACTGCCTTCACGTTTTGGTTTGCTTCTCACCATAAACCAATATACAAAACAGCTGTCTCGAATTATTATCAAACAATAAAAACAGTAACCCTATCTAAAACGGTTACCCAAAAAGTATTCTAAAAAATAAATAAGGATCCCTTATGTCCGCTACGGCCATATCAAACACCAACTTTATCACTCAAGTGACCACGCTTGCTGACTGTGTCGGTCAGACGCCACTGGTCAAATTACAGCGCCTGGCCGAGCAAGAGCACATCGGCAATGGTGCCACGCTATTGGCTAAACTCGAAGGCAACAACCCTGCTGGTTCTGTAAAGGATCGCCCTGCCTTTAATATGATCTATCAAGCTGAACAGCGCGGTGATATCAAGCCTGGTGACATGTTGATTGAAGCAACTAGTGGCAATACTGGTATTGCGCTAGCCATGGTCGCGGCGATGCGCGGTTATCCAATCACCTTGCTAATGCCAACCAACTCAACGCAAGAACGCAAAGACGCTATGATTGCTTATGGCGCGACGTTGATCGAAGTAGATGAAGGTATGGAAGCGGCACGTGACTTGGCATTACAGATGCAAACCGATGGCAAAGGCATCGTGTTGGATCAGTTTAACAACCCTGATAATAGCCAAGCACATTACCTAACCACAGGGCCTGAGCTATGGGCACAAACCGAAGGTAAAATCACTCATTTTATTAGCTCAATGGGTACCACAGGCACCATCACAGGTGTCTCACGGTATCTAAAAGAACAAAATCCAGATGTTCAAATCATTGGCTTGCAACCCGATGAAGAAGCCTCTATTGCGGGCATCCGTCGTTGGCCTGCTGCATATATGCCAGGTATCTTTGACGCAGACTTAGTAGATGACATCATGGATGTCGATCAGAACATTGCTGAGATTTATATGCGCAAATTGGCGAAGAACGAAGGGATTTTTGCTGGTGTATCCTCAGGCGCTGCTACTTGGGCAGCAACGCAAGTAGCCAAAAACAATCCTGATGCTGTTATTGCCTTTATTGTCTGCGATCGTGGAGATCGTTATTTATCAACCGGTCTATACAGCGTCGATGATAGCGCTATAGATGACGCCACCAATTAAGCTTATAACCAGCTATCTTACAAATAGTAAGCTGATAAATAGTTAGGATTATTCATGTCACAATCGCTACCATCTGACCCTATACTCGTCTTTGATATCGAGACGGTTGCCGATATTGATGCTGCGCGTCGTATCTATCCGCAGCTGGCGCAGCTCAACGATGCAGATACGTTGAGTGCGCTGACGGCAATCCGGACGCAAGAGGCAGGGCATGACTTTATGCGCTTGCCACTACAGCGTATTGTCTGTATCTCAGCGTTATATATCAAAGACGGTAAGTTATCGTTGTTTTCGTTAACTGCAGATAAGTTTAGCGAAAAAGACATACTTGCTAAGTTTTTTCGAGCGTTTAGCGATGTTGAGACATTGCCACAGCTCATCAGCTGGAATGGTTCGGGCTTTGACATCCCTGTACTGATATATCGTGCGATGCAGTACGATTTATCGGCGCCATGGCTGTTTGAAGAAGGCGAACGCATCAAGAACATGCGTTTTGATAACTATGTCAATCGCTTCCACACGCGTCACCTTGATTTGATGGACAGATTTAGTCAATACGGTGCCAGCCGCCGCGAAGCTATGGATATCGTCGCCAGTTTATATGGCTTACCAGGCAAGACTGACGTTGATGGTAGCATGGTCGGTGCTCTAGTCGAGAGTGGTGACTGGCAGACCTTATCTATCTACTGTGAGTCTGATGTGATGAACACATGGCTTATCTATCTACGCTGGTTACGTCTTACAGGACAGTTATCCTCACCAGGCTTCGATGCTTGGCAACAGCAGAGCTACGACTATCTAGCACAGTATACCCAGGCAGATGGTAGTCCGCGGCACCAAGAGTTTATCGCTGACTGGTCATCGGCACCCACATTATAGCCATAGTACGATCAGCAGCTTTCACTCCCCTTTTCTAGTTATTTATTTTATTTATTATTAAGGCAGGTTTATGCAACCCACCGATTCAAAAACGCCTATAGCATCTGATGCGACATCACAAAACAGTGACACTCAAACGAATGAATCTCAGATGAAAGACACCCAAAAGATTGCTATTCCGCCTAGTAAGAAAAAATCTAAACCATCATCCAAAACGCGTCGTCGTCTAAAAGATGCAGAGCCAATTCCATTTAACATTGATGGCTTATCACATGATGGTCGCGGCGTTGCTGTCTATGGTAATGGCTTTGGTATTGATGATGGTCACGCTGAAGACAAACACGGCAAAAAGATATTTGTCAGCTTTGCCCTACCGGGTGAAAGCGCCTTGGTCAAAATAACCAATAGCCGTGCCAGTTTTGAAGAAGGCGATGCAATTAGTATTACTGCCAATCCAAATCCTGAGCGCGCGGTACCGCCTTGCCCGCATTTTGGGGTTTGCGGCGGTTGTAACTTACAACACTGGCAGCCAGATGGTCAGATAAACTTTAAGCAAACTGTACTTGCTGAGATGCTGGTACATCAAGCCAATGCAGCACCGGATAACTGGTTGCCTCCTGTTGTCGGCGATCGACTGGGCTACCGTACCAAAGCACGTCTAGGCGTGCGTTATGTGGTCAAAAAAGAAACGGCGCTGGTCGGCTTTCGTGAGCGCTCGAGCAACTTTTTGGCAGAGCTAAATGAGTGTCATATTTTAGACCCCCGTATTGGCTTTGAGATCGAAAACCTAAAGACTCTAATTAGCACATTGGACAGTCGCGATAAGATTGCTCAGCTTGAGCTTGCGATGGGTGAGCATTTGCCTGAGCTACCTGATGGCGATCAGCCAGTTGCCCTTATCGTACGTAACTTAGAACCATTGTCAGATGCGGATATAGATAAACTAAAAGCATTCTTTGCAGCGCGTAACTGGCAGCTATATCTGCAGTCGAAAGGTGCTGATAGCATTCAACGTATCGCTTTAACCGATGCCGACGACTTAAGCGAGCAGTTTGGTCGCTTGTATTATCAGCTGCCAGAATATGACTTAACCTTTGAGTTTATCCCTACTGACTTTACCCAAGTCAACCTATCTGTAAACCGTCAAATGACGAAGCTGGCTTGCGACTTGTTGGATCTAAAAGCAGGCGAACGAGTGCTGGATCTGTTCAGTGGTTTGGGCAACTTTAGTCTACCTTTAGCGCGTCTAGTTGGAGAGACAGGTTCAGTGATTGGGGTCGAAGGTAGCGAAGCTATGACCGAACGCGCGGCTGACAACGCACGCCGCAATGGTATCAATAACACTGAATTTTATAGTCAAGATTTGACGCAAGACTGCACTGACAAGCCTTGGGCCAATCAAGGTTTTGATGCACTATTGATCGATCCACCACGCTCTGGTGCGTGGGAGATTATGCAGTATTTGCCAAAATTCAATGCGGAGCGTATCGTCTATGTCTCTTGTAATCCAGCAACGCTCGCTCGTGATACAAAGGCATTGCTAGAGCAAGGCTATCGTCTAACACACGCGGGTGTAATGGACATGTTCTGCCATACAGGCCATGTTGAATCTATCGCTCGCTTTGAAAAAGTAGCCGTTTAATTTAGGCCCTATCATATGATGAATAAGCCATATTAAGTAGACGTTTGATGATGACATAATCTGATACAAAATTTGGATAAGTTCTTATCGAGAAATAACGGCTAATCCATACAATTAGCCACAGTCATTACAGACGCTCGCTTGATTTGTCATTTCAAAGTGAGATAATAGTAAACAATCTTCTTATATTTTAGATCAAAGTATGAGAAGTACCTACGCTCATAGCTTTATATATTTTACGCGCATTTTATAGCTGCTAAAAATAACATTTTTAGCAGTTGTATTGGTTTATAGCTGGCACTTTATGAATCGTCAATTCAGAGTGTGTGCATAGTAGATGAGGTTATAATCAATTCAAAATAGCTAAGAGGAGTCGGCTATGGTAAAGATTCGTGAAGGATTACCACTGGTGGATGGACAGACCACACAGGCCGATAGTGCAACACTAGCGGCGCAACTGGTAGCGAGCCAACGCTCTCATCAGTCGGCCAATAGCTATGCCCAAATTCCCCTCGATATCAAATACCAGCTGGCAACTCATAAACTACATACGACTTTTGATCGCTCCGCTGCACATACTTATGATGGCCGCGATCCCAAGCTTGATAATGAGCAATTAGACAATACCTACGCGCAGTCAAATGAAGAGCTTGAGGCTGTTGATATAGATCAAGCCAATATCGACGTCCCAACATGGCTAGATAATGTTGCCAAACGCATTGGACAAGAGTCAGTGCCTCATCTTAGTGCTGCCTGTGAGTTTATCCGCAATCATATGAACACCAGCCAATCTGAGCGTTCAGGGGCTTATGTGACCGGCATCGGAATGACGGATATATTGACATATCTCTATCAGGATGAAGATGCACTCGTCGCAGCCATGCTATACCGTAGTGCTCGTAAGTCGATCATTAGTCTTGCTGAAGTAGAGAAAAACTTCGGCTCAGACGTCCATACCCTTGTCAAAGACACCTTGGCCATGGGTAAGCTCTCAGAAATTATTGAGAGCAACAAGCGCTTAGAAGACCATTTCGTAAACAACCAACGTGATCAGCTGTCAAACATCTACAGCATGCTTATCTCTGTCACCAATGACGTACGCGTGGTTCTCATTAAGCTGGCAGAGCGTACCTTTGCTATGCGTGAGCTGACTTTTTCTAATGAAGAGCGTCAGAGCCGCGTTGCACGCGAAGTCATGACTATTTATGCGCCACTCGCGCATCGCTTGGGTATTGCACAGCTTAAATGGGAGCTTGAAGACTTGGCTTTTCGTTATCTTGCGCCTGACAGATATAAAGAAATTGCCAAATTACTGTCAGAGAAACGCAGCGAACGCGAATCCTACATCCAGCGTGTGCAAGACAAGCTCAATGATTCACTATCACAGGCAAATATTGAAGGTGAGGTCTCTGGACGTGTCAAACACATCTATTCCATTTATCGCAAAATGAAACTTAAGGGTTTGTCGTTCGATCAGCTTTATGATATTCGTGCACTACGTGTATTGGTAACCAATCCCTCTGACTGCTATCATGTTTTGGGTCTGGTACATGGCTTGTGGCGTTATATTCCTGAGCAGTTTGATGACTATATTACCAATCCAAAGTCAAATGGCTATCGCTCTCTACATACTGCAGTCATTGCTGAGAACAAGTCCCTTGAAGTGCAGATTCGTACGCACGAAATGCATTTTGAGGCTGAGCTTGGCATGTGTGCGCATGTCAACTATAAAGAAGGTCTGAAGAACAAAAAGGACAACTACTTAAATCAAAGAATCAGCTCGCTACGTCAGTTATTGTCTATTAATAATGAAACGCGTAGTCAAACGCGCTCATCTACTCTCACAGGCGAAGAGATAGATGACACAGAGTTCGATGAAGAAGAACAACTCGTTGATTTCGACGAGCTCGAGCGTATTTATATCTTTAGTCGTGATGGCGACATTACCGAACTGCCCAAAGGTGCAACTGTTCTTGATTTTGCCTACTACGTGCATACTCAAGTAGGCAACAGTGCCCAAGCCGCTCGAGTCAATCAGCGCTATGTACCACTGACCTATCAACTCAAAACAGGTGAGCAGGTTGAGATTATTACCAAGTCTTCACGTGAGCCAAACCGCGACTGGTTAGTGGCCTCACTAGGTTATATTCATACCAACCGTGCGCGCTCAAAACTGCGTCAGTGGTTCAATAAACAAGATCGTGATAAGAATATAGAGATAGGTCGCCAGATGCTCAGCAAAGAGCTTGAGCGCCTGTCTGTACATCCTAATAGTATTGATTTAAATGACTATATTCAGCATTTTCACGTTAATACCACCGATGATATTATTGTGGGTCTTGTTACAGGTGATATTGGACTTAATCAGCTTACCAGTCATATCTCGCGTCAGCTGCATCTAGAGCCTGAAATACCGTCAGAGAATTTCACCTCTCATGTGGACAATAGAGACTCAGGTAAGATTGATGCTTACAAAATCCATATCGATGGTCTAGATAATATTGAGGTCAACTTAGCAGGCTGCTGTCATCCTGTGCACGGCGAACCAATCGCTGGATATATTACGTTATCACGAGGCGTGAGTGTTCATAACCGCGGTTGCCCTGAATATACACGTCTGGTTGAGCGTGATCCCGAACGCAAAATCGAAGCAGCTTGGGAGGTACAATCAGGTCGCTATCAACCAGTTGATATTCATGTGGAGGCATACGACAGGCGTGGTTTATTGCGTGATCTGACGCAAATTATTGACAAAGAAAATGTCAATATTCGCCAAGTTCAGACCCTTAGTAATGATGACAATATTGCCTTTCTAAAGTTTCATATCGAGGTTTCAGGGTTGGCACATTTGTCTAAGCTACTAGCAAAGCTAGAGCAGCAACATGGTATTTTGCATGCTCGCCGTGCTGTCGCTTAAGTCATACCGTTATCTATATATCGATTATTCAACAATAGAGTTGTCATAAGAATACTATGCCTGAATTGCCAGAAGTAGAAACGACCAAAACCAGCCTTGCACCGCTATTGGGACAACAGGTAGCTGATATAAAAGTGTTCCAACCCAAATTACGCTGGGCAATGCCAGATGACCTAGATAGTGTAGTGAATCACACGTTAGATAGCGTGGAGCGTCGAGCAAAATATCTCGTTCTCAATTTTTTACCTATCATAGTTGATGACAAGTCTGCCTTCATCAAAACAGCATCACCACTTCAGATGCTCGTTCATTTAGGAATGTCAGGTAGTTTGCAGCAGCATCCCTATGGTACTGATAAACGCAAACATGATCACCTGATCATAACTTTTAACAATGCTGACAATACAAAGTCTCAACTACACTACTATGACCCTAGACGTTTTGGCTCAGTACTATGGTACAAAGATTACGGTGCTAAATTATTAGATCACCTAGGTCCTGAACCACTCTCAAAAGCGTTCACTGCAGATTATTTGTACGCGTTGATTCAACGTACTGACTCTGGTCGTCAAGATAACCTCAGTACAAAACCGGACAGATCCTTATCGACCAAGCAGCAAAAATCTATCACTCGAGCCATTAAATCAGTGATTATGGAACAAAAAGTTGTGGTAGGTGTTGGTAATATTTATGCGACCGAAAGCCTTTATCTATCAGGTATTCATCCTGCTACCCCTGCTAACCAAATCTCATACCAACAGCTTAATATCTTGGTTGATCATATTAAAGATATCTTAAAAAAGGCCATTAAACTTGGGGGTTCGACGCTACGCGATTTTACAGTAGCGAGTGGTCAGACTGGTTACTTTCAACAAACTTTAAACGTTTATGGTCGGCAAGGAGAGCACTGTCTACATTGCGACACTACATTAGAGAATATAAAACTCAATGGTAGAGCCAGCGTTTACTGTCCAGAGTGTCAACCGCTAGCATAACCGCTGGCTATACATGGCGCCTTATTTTGCCTTAAGCTCAAGCGAGCACTCTTACCAAGTCGCTCTAACTGAGCAAAATATGTTTTATTGCAGTAAGAATATCCTGCGCATTCTTGTTGCTTATTGACGTGCATCTTGCTTTAATAGAAGGAGCTCTTACATAAACAGTGCAAGCTATTTATTTTTCTGTAATACTATACCCGTATATCGTTGCCGCATTATTCTCGTGTGAAGACAGCAGCAGCCATTAATCATACTAATTATGAATCTTAGGATATCGTCATGACTGTTAAAGCTAAAACCCAACGCACAGTTAAGCAAAGCCTCTTCACTGTTGTTGCTACCTTAGGGTTAATGGTTGCTAGTATGCAGCCTACTTTTGCAGCCATAGAAATAGACGAGACTGACTTTGGTCCTTCATACGAGACAATGGTAGTTGATACAGTCGTTGGCAAGCCATTACAGCTCGTTAATGCTGTGGCTGGTACCGCAGTGTATCTCGTTAGTCTACCCTTCTCACTTATTGGGGGTAATGCAGACCAAGCGCAGCAAAAATTGTTTGTTGAGCCTTGGGATGCCATGGGAAGATGTTTAGGCTGTACCGTTGCCGAAGACAACTACTATAAATCGCAGGTTGTTGATAATAATATTGTACGTATCGTCGTTGATCAACCATCAGAGATTTTGATTAATACCAACGATTACGTGGTTGTCACTCCATAGAACTGTCATTCCATAGATTACTATTGTTAACGGTTTTTTGGGTAGTTTAAGAACTGTCAGCTTGTGAACAAACGATTTATAAACAGATATAAAAAAAGGCTAACGTTACGTTAGCCTTTTTTATTGATTTATTTTAGAGATACTAAAATATTAAGCACCTTTCTTGCTACGACCGTGACGCTTACGCTCACTTTCGGTCAAGTAACGCTTACGGATACGTACCGCTTTTGGCGTTACTTCAACCAATTCGTCGTCTTGAATAAACTCAAGCGCTTGCTCAAGAGTAAATTTGACGGCTGGCGTCAACGTCAATGCTTCATCAGTACCACTTGCACGTACGTTGGTAAGCTGTTTAGCAGTCGTTGGGTTAACTGTCATATCATCGTTACGAGAGTTAAGACCAACAATCATACCTTCGTAAACTTCAAGCTGTGGCTCAGCAAATAACTTACCACGTTTCTGTAGGTTAAATAGTGCAAAACCTAAGCAAGTACCGTTTGCCATAGAAACCAATACGCCATTAGAGCGACCACCAACATCACCAATCTTTTGTGGACCGTAATGTGAGAAGCTTGACGTCATGATACCGCTACCTGAAGTCAATGTTAAAAACTCAGAGCGGAAACCAATCAAACCGCGAGCTGGGATCGTGGCTTCAATGCGCATACGGCCTTTACCATCAAGCTCCATATTGGTCATCTCGCCTTTACGTAGACCGACCTGCTCCATGATAGAACCTTGATGCTCTTCTTCAATATCGAAAACAACGTTTTCGTACGGCTCTTGTAGCTTACCATCAACTTCTTTTACGATAACTTCTGGACCTGATACGCCCATCTCGAAACCTTCACGGCGCATGTTTTCGATAAGTACAGATAGATGAAGCTCACCGCGACCTGATACCTTAAATTTATCAGGAGACTCAGTATCTTCTACACGCAATGCCACGTTATGAATCAACTCACGCTCAAGACGCTCACGAATATTACGTGACGTCACAAACTTACCATCACGACCAGCGAACGGTGAGTTGTTTACTTGGAAGTTCATCGATACTGTAGGTTGATCAACCGTTAGTGGTGGTAGCGCTTCAACATTATTAGGATCACAGATGGTATCAGAAATATTTAGTGCATCGATACCAGTAATGCAAACGATATCACCTGCCTGCGCATCTTCAACATCGATACGATCAAGACCATGATAGCCCATAATTTTCAGGATACGGCCGTTACGTGTCTTACCATGCTTATCGATAATGGTCACTGGCGTGTTAAGTTTAACTTTACCACGCTGGATACGACCAATACCAATCACACCAACAAAGCTGTTGTAATCAAGGCTTGAGATTTGCATACGGAACGGAGCATCAGCATCAACTTGTGGAGGCTGTACAACATCGACGATAGTTTTGAAAAGTGGGGTCATGTCATCAGCTAGATCGTCTGCTTCTAGACCTGCAATACCATTCAATGCCGACGCATAAACAACTGGGAAATCAAGCTGTTCGTCATTAGCACCTAAGTTATCAAACAAATCAAAGATTTGATCCATTACCCAGTCAGGGCGTGAGCCAGGACGGTCAATTTTATTGATAACAACAATTGGTTTTAGACCTTGCTCAAATGCTTTTTGCGTTACAAAACGAGTCTGAGGCATTGGACCATCAACAGCATCGACAACTAGCAATACGCAGTCAACCATTGACATTACACGCTCAACTTCACCACCAAAATCGGCGTGACCTGGGGTATCAACAATGTTGATACGGTATTCAGTTTCTGAAGTCTGATCTGTCCAGCGGATAGCTGTGTTTTTAGCCAAAATAGTAATACCACGTTCTTGCTCAATATCACCTGAATCCATTGCACGTTCAGCGATGTTTGCACGATCACCAAAAGTACCAGATTGATGTAATAATTTATCAACCAAAGTTGTTTTACCGTGGTCAACGTGGGCAATAATTGCAATGTTACGCAGGTGTTTGATATCGTTCGCCATATAAAATGCTCGTGTCGTCTTAAAAAAATGCAGTAGCAATAAGCGCCGCTGGATAAACTCTTATCATCAATCAGATAGATACTAAAATTCAGATGACACAGTATAAGTGCTATCAAAAAATTCAATATAATCAAATATCTATGCCGATAAATTCATCGTACAGATAGCTATGCTAATGTACATTCTGTCAATTTACAGAATGTTTGGGTGGCTAGTATAACATTATTGATTCATAAATTTATGAAATAACTTACTTTTCTCAATTCACAAATAAAAAAAAGCCACCCATTAGGTGACTTTTTTTGTAACCGTATATTTAACTATACAGCTGATTAGCTAATACTTATTGAACAACCATATCTTTAGTTTGCTCAACAGTCATAGTTTTGTCACCAGTGATGATGGCATAAACACGACGGTTCATAGCACGACCTTCTTCAGTGTCGTTTGATGCAATTGGGTTGTCATAACCATAACCAACAGTTGATAGACGGTTTGGAGCGATACCGAATTCGTTGGTTAGCATAGATTTAACAGCAACGGCACGAGCTTCAGATAGACGTTGGTTGTAACGTGCTGAAGGACCAGTTTTAGAAGCATGACCTTCTACACGAGCTGTAGAGTTAGGATACTCACGCATCTTCTCTGCTACTTTAGCGATTTCTGGCTGGTATTGAGCTTTGATAGCCGATTTGTCGTTGTCAAAGAATACACGTAGTTCCATTTTCAGCTCGTCAGTAATATCTACTGGTACTGGGCAACCGCGCTCATCAACTACTACATTCATTGGAGTGCCTGGGCATGCATCCATGCTATCAGGTACGCCATCACCATCAGAATCAAGGTCAGCTTCAACAACAACTACTGGAGTAGTATCAACCATTGGCTCTTGCATTGGTGGTACTGCTACTGTAGGTGCTAAATGGCCACCAAGTACAACTTCTAGACCGGCTAAAGCCATGCCTTCCCACCAGTTGTTATCAAAGTTGTGAATCGCACGAGCTTCACCACGTAGGCTTAGTGCATCGTTGATACGATACATAGCACCTAGACCTAGGTTACCGATAGTGTCTTTAGTACCACTAACTTTATCACCTGAAGAATCTTTAATCTCAAGCTTAGACTGGCCAGCACCAACTAGTACATAAGGCTTAAGTGCACTATCAGTATAACCAGTAAACTCTTCAGTACCGATCAAGAAGTTACCAGAAATCATTTCTTGTTCTGCATCAAAGTTATCAGAACCATCTTGGCGGATAGCATCAGTATCTGATACACCATACTCTACTTGGAACTGAGTAGAAGGAGTCAATTCGATACCTAATGCTGCACCAGTGTAAAGACCATCTTCTTTGTAATAGCTATCGCCATTACCGCTATAGTCTCCCAATAATTCCGCTTGATCATCATCAGCGCCTTCGCTGTAGTGATAACCTAGTAATAGTGGGCTGATAGTTACACCAGCATTGGCTGCTAAAGGTGCAGCTGTTACAGCGAACAGTGCTAGAGCGATTTTATTCAGTTTCATGGACTTCCTCCAAAGGATAATTTTAGTAATGCATTAAGCAAAACCGATTCTCAAGACGTTTTCTTTAAAGTAGACATCTTTTACACATTTAAGTTACAGAGCAAAACTAATTAAGAAGCAGCTTAGCGATTATCAATTCAGTTTACAACGTTTTTCGTTAACGAGCTACACATTATTACACGATGATGTTGCAACTAAAACACAATCCATTGCCTAAGTTACTCAGAACTAACATACCTTACGAATTTTATCTATTGTATGTGAGTTCGCGGTAGATATTGATAAGACCACACCTACCGTTTGAACATATTTTATTACAATTTATAATTTTTCTCTATGCTTAATATGGATAATTCACTAATTGAAACATTTTTTGACAGTAGGTATATATTCTGTTTATATTAAGACAGTCAACATTGTTCTAGGCATAAAGCAAATTTGCCAACGTACCAGTTTTGTATACTAACTTCAGTTGCAGCATTTAGCTACTTTAATTGAAAGCCTCTAAGCATCGCGTTTGATAGAAGCTATAGGACAGGCTAGATCATTTATTAAAATAATTTAATACTATGGGATATGGCAGCTTATGAGATGGCGTCGTAAGATATCATCAGAAAGTAGTCAAGGATTCACTCTGGTTGAGTTGATGGTAACTATTTCAGTATTGGCTATTGTTACTGCCATAGCCACGCCAAGTATTTTGACACAATTAACACGTATGGAGGCAAACCGTGTTAAGAGCCAGCTGGAAAACACTTTATCTCTAGCCAAAGCTGAAAGTTATATCAGTAGACAAGATATAATAGTCTGTTTGGCTAAAAATGAAAGACGATGCCATAGAAATGGTGATAAAACGCTTTTAGCGTTTGTAGATAAAAATAACAACCATCGTTTTGATGCTCAAGTAGATACTTTGCTAGCTAAGCAGATTTTGAACCTGAAGTACAGTACTGTAAAACTGAGAGTAGGTAGCAGACGTCACTATACTAAGTTTTGGGGGGATAGTGGCAAACCTCGAGGACACTTCGGACATATTAAGTACTGTCCCACCTCTTCTTACAACCAGACAATGTACCAGATATCATTCAACCAAGCAGGTATTGTCAGATACAAACCTAACGCAGACCATCCTACTGGTTGCTAGCATGACGAAAGAGCTCATGCTGACTATATGACTTGAAAGAATAAATTCACTGATAACGCTGCTGCTGTTGCCATAGTAGCCGACTTTGTAATGGTTGATAGTCAAGTAAATGATCTATCAGATGCCGATGAAGCTTTGACCAATTGTTTAGTGTCGTCTCAACAATACCAAGATGTGCCATTTCAATAATATCCACACCTTTGAGAACCGTTTGGCTAGTACTACTTTCCAAATGCTCAGATTCAGTATCGTTTTGTGCAATAGGCAGTAGACCTACATCAGGTAAAAACCGATAAACACCATCAGGCTCAATATTATCTTCGACATTGTCATGTGTTAGCGTTAACGTAAAACCAAGCTCATTAAACAGATGCTTTTCAAATTGGCGCAAACATAGGCGTAGCTCATTAGCACTCAAAGACTGCTTAAGGCGCTCTAAACTGGTTTGATAATGTTGCCACAAAATAGGCATTGGATCTTCGGTAGGTAACAGGCGCCACAGTATCTCATTAAGATATAACGCTGCATATTGGTGTTGACCATTGATATTGGCGTAAGGTACTGCTTGTGAAGTCTTGGCAAAACTATCTTCTAATGCGCTATCTGTTTGAGTGACCGTTTGCGAGGTGATATGAATTTGACTGAATGTCTTTAAATCGCGTTTACCCGTCGCAAAAAGCTGCAGAGGCATAAATAGCGGTGCGCCTTTTTTCCCAACACCATGAATCACGCCATGCTGCTGAGAAAAAAGATAATACAACGCACGCTTTTCTTGATAAGGTCGCTGATGTAATAAATAACCAATTAACGCTTCGTTACGCATCGTTTATCACCTCAGCATTTAATATATGGGTAGCAGTATTACCGCACTACCCTTTAATCGCTATCAATAGCCCAAGCTGGTCAATGCACGTTCGTCATCAGACCAACCACGTTTTACTTTGACCCATAATGTCAGCATAATCTTCTTATCGAACAGCTGCTCCATATCTTTACGAGCATCCATACCGACTTGCTTAATACGTTGACCTTTGTCACCAATGACGATAGCTTTTTGACCACCGCGCTCAACAAATATAGTCGCATCAATAAAAGTGCATGCTTTACGTGGACGCCCTGTCTTTGGATCAGTATGCGCAGGTTCATCTTTAAAAGCGTCAATCTGTACAGTCAAGTCATAGGGTACTTCATCACCTGCACTACGCATGATTTTTTCGCGGATGATTTCACTAGCCAAAAAGCGCTCTGAGCGATCAGTGATTTGCTCTGTATCATAGATAGGTGCGGCAATTGGTAGATGTGAGGCAATGACTTCTTGCAGACGATCTAAATTTTGGTTTTTGAGCGCAGATACTGGAACAATATCAGCAAAATCGAAACTTTCATTGAAGGTTTCAATAAGCGGTAACACACTGCCTTTATCTTTTAGCGTATCCGATTTATTAATCACCAGTACGACTGTCAAATTGGTTTCACCAAGTTTTTGCAACGTCAGCAAATCATCATCACGCCATTGATCTGAGTCAACGACAAATAATACGAGATCAACATCCACCAAAGCAGATACTGCTGCTTTATTCATGCGCTCGTTAATCGCACGCACCTCATTACGATGAATACCTGGCGTATCAACAAACACAGCTTGCATTTCATGGTTCGATAAAATGCCATGAATACGGTGGCGAGTCGTTTGTGGCTTACGTGAGGTAATAGATAACTTTTGACCAAGCAGATGGTTCATCAACGTTGATTTACCTACGTTTGGACGTCCAACGATCGCAACATAACCTGATCTGAAGTCATCAGCTATGCGAACATTATTACTTGGTGAAAAAAACTCTTCGATCGCCATATCATTGTCTACTGTGACATCTTCTACGTTATCACTATCGCCATCAGTAATTTCGATATTGTCTCGGTCTAAATCGTTATCAGCATGTTCGATCATGTCTTGAGTGTTGTCTTCTTTGTTTGATGGCAAATCAGTACGATTGCTCATAAGGTATTCCTATAGGGGTTGTATCTAGCCAGATATCGCTTAATAGCTTGCTTATGTCATTGCTATTGGCTATCGGCCAGTAATATTTAAAGTTTTAAGACGATTGATAGGTAAGGTAGCGTTAAACAGTGCATTTCAAGGTATCCTCGCTTGAAAGTGACACTCTATAGTTAAAATATTTTTGCGGATATCGATAGCCATTCACTAAGGACGCTTTTTGGCTGATCCTGGAAGTTTATGTAGCTGATTGATCATAAGCTCTGCTGCTTTTTGCTCAGCAATACGGCGACTCTCACCAGATTCAGTAATATCAGGACAGTTATTGATATTGACGTGACAGCGTACTACAAAGATTTGATGGGGAGCATTACCGCGCGTTTCCATTAGCTCATAGTTTGGCAAATCAAACTGCTTCGACTGTAGCCACTCTTGCAAACGGCTTTTGGCGTCTTTTAGTGCTTTTTGGTCGTTGACGTTATCGATCAAATCTCCATACCATGACAGCACGCAGTTTCTAGTAATATCCATATCATGACTGTCTAAGTAGATAGCACCAATCAATGACTCTACTGCGTCAGCCAGAATAGAGGCGCGATTGCGACCACCACCTTTACGCTCACCTACGCCTAATATTAGATGGTTAGACAACTCCAAGTTTTGCGCAATGATAACCAGAGACTCTTGGCGTACAAGCGTGGCACGCATACGAGTGAGACGTCCTTCATTCTGATTAGGATAACGATGGTATAGCGCTTCGCCCACAATCATACCCAACAGCGCGTCGCCTAAAAACTCTAAACGTTCGTAGTTTTTTTTGCTGTCAAATGAGCGATGTGTCAATGCAAGCTTTGGGAGGCTTAAGTCATTAAACACATAGCCTAACTTACGCGTCAATACCGCTAACCGCTGAATAAATTCTGAGCTAACAACAAGCGTGTCGACAGACGTGCTATTTTTTTTGGGAGTAGGAACCGCTTGGGAATGTTGCGAAGTTGGTTTCATGCGTGGCTTGTGGTTATCCCTTCTGTTTTACAGATTTAGTTTAATAAAAGTATACGTTGGGCAATATCAAGAGTACAAAAGTACTGTGCTGGATTGCTGCCGCTTACTTTGCTTCAGCCATATCAACATTGCCTTCGAAACGATTGACAATATCAACATTGCTAAAAAAATTATTGGTTACTTCGTATTTTTTATGAATAGCCAATTGGCCTGTTTTTTTGTCGGTAAAAGTAAATACTTCTTCTGCCTTGGTATCATAATCAGCATTGATAGACAGCTGTTTATTCACACGCTCAACGAACTGCTTAGCTGTTTCATTATTATTGTTGGCTACTTTTAGCTCTGCGCTCAAAAGCTTTGTTAACTGATAGTCACCAATTTGAGCAGGTAGGATAGCTACCATAAGCTTCAGAGAAATACCCAGCACCATAATAATGAGAACGATATTGGTCACACTAGCACCGCGCTGCGTGGTCAAACCAGATAACTGCTGCATTATGATATTCCTCTATGGGTAAATAACTGTTTTTGATGGCTACTTATCAGACAGTCATCGATTGGATAGCAACGATATTAGCATAAAACTATTATCTATAAATCAACCAATAGAGCAATCACAATGTTAATCAATAGTACCATTACGCTCAAAGGTCGGTAAATTTAGTCCAGGTGGTTTATGCATCCATATGTAGACGGCTTTACCTGCTAGGTTTTCATCAGGAACAAATCCCCAAAATCGACCATCCGCACTACGATCGCGGTTATCACCCATCACAAAATACTGACCTTCTGGTACTTCGATACGCCACTCTGTGCCTTCTGAATCAACCACTTCTGGCGATTGTTGTTGTAAAAAAGGCGCGTACTGTGCGCTGTTCATACCATCTAAATAGCGAACTAAGTGCTTGTTGTCACCTTGCGTTTCTTGAAAGTACGTTGCTGCGTCTTCTTCTTGCTGACCCATTGCAGCCGCACTCTCTTCAGTGAGCACTTGACCTGGACCCATCTGTCCTGGCAAATAGAGCTGTGACGTCAGCTCAGCATTTGCATCAAAATCGATAGGCGTCGTATCTACAGGAACATCATTGATAGAAATCGTACCCTGACTGTAGCTGACCGTATCACCAGGCAAACCAATCAAGCGTTTAATATAGTAGATGCTTGGGTTTTCAGGATAGCGGAAAACCACCACATCACCATGCTCAGGCTCACCTGTATCCACAACTTTATTATAAGTCAGTGGCAAACGGACGCCATAAGCATACTTGTTGACTGCAATGAAGTCACCCGTATACAACGTTGGTACCATAGAAGATGATGGAATATTAAAAGGCTCAACCAAAAACGAGCGGACAACCAGTACCACGGCCAAAACAGGGAAAAAATCATAAGCCCAGCGTACCAAGAGGCTTTCTTGACCTCGCCCGCGAGTTTTACGTTGCTTGAGCGCAAGCTTATCTAACAGCCATACAATCCCTAAGCCTATAGTTAACGGTACTAAAATTAAATTAAAATCAAAATCCATACCAAATTGCCTATTAACACGCTGCCTGTATAGCTGCTTTGACGATAAGACCAACGACGTTCAACTGTGATGTACCAAAACTATAGTAGATAACGCTAGTGTTTAGCTATCTACTTGCAGGACAGCCAAGAAGGCTTCTTGTGGAATCTCCACGTTACCCACTTGCTTCATACGTTTTTTACCTGCTTTTTGCTTAGACAGCAGTTTCTTCTTACGTGATACATCGCCACCATAGCACTTAGCCAATACATCTTTACGCATCGCTTTTACGGTACTACGACCAATAATCTGACTACCGATAGCTGCCTGAATAGCCACATCAAACATCTGACGCGGAATCAACTCTTTCATCTTGGTCACGAGCTGGTTACCGCGGAAACGTGCTTGATCTTGATGGACAATCATCGCCAAGGCGTCAACTTTATCGCCATTGATTAGTACGTCAACTTTAACCAGTTTATCCACTTGGTAACGATCAAAATTATAGTCTAGTGAAGCAAAACCGCGAGAGACTGATTTTAGACGATCAAAGAAATCCATGACCACCTCGCCCATCGGAATATCAAAGATAATCTGAACTTGCTTGCCCATAAAACGCATATCGACCTGTACACCTCGGCGCTCGATACATAGCGTCATGACATTACCTAGGTAATCTTGTGGCACTAGAATCTGACAGCGCGCAATCGGCTCACGGAACTCTTCGATATTGTTCGGCTCAGGTAGTCTTGATGGATTATCAACATAGATAACCTCGCCGCCTTTCTTTTCGATCTCATAGATAACAGACGGTGCAGTGGTGATCAAATCCAAGTTATACTCGCGTTCTAGACGCTCTTGGATAATCTCCATGTGTAGCATACCCAAGAAGCCACAACGAAAACCAAAGCCTAATGCATCTGAGGTATCCGGCTCAAAAAACAACGACGCATCGTTGATTTGTAGTTTCTGTAGTGCTTCACGGAACTTTTCAAAATCACTAGAATCTACTGGGAACATCCCTGCATATACTTGCGGGGTAATCTGTTTGAAACCTGGAATACGATCGACGTCAGGCGTTTTAGAATGCGTAATCGTATCGCCTACTGGGGCGCCAGCGATGTCTTTGATACCCGCAATGATAAAGCCCACTTCGCCTGCTTCTAAAACACCAGTATCGACAGGCTTAGGGGTGAATACACCGATAGAACTCACGGGATGAGCATCGCCGGTCGATTTGATATAAATCTTATCGCCCTTTCTCACAGTTCCTTGGCGTACGCGTACTAGCGATACCACGCCCAAATAGCTATCAAACCATGAATCAATGATAAGCGCTTGCAGAGGAGCTTCGCGGTCGCCAGTCGGTGCCGGAATAAACTCAACCAGTGCTTCGAGCAATTTATCAACGCCAAGACCAGATTTCGCTGAGACACGCGGTGCATCTACTGCATCGATGCCGATGATATCTTCAATCTCTTGAATAACACGCTCAGGCTCTACTTGTGGCAAGTCAATTTTGTTGAGAACTGCCATTACTTCTAGACCTTGGTCTACTGCTGTGTAGCAGTTGGCAACCGACTGTGCTTCTACGCCCTGAGCCGCATCAACGACCAATAGCGCGCCTTCACAAGCCGCGAGTGAGCGTGATACTTCATATGAGAAGTCAACGTGCCCGGGCGTATCAATAAAGTTCAGCTGATAGCGCTCACCATTTGGGTGATCATAAAACAGCGTTACCGACTGTGCTTTGATGGTAATACCGCGCTCACGCTCAATATCCATCGAGTCGAGCACCTGCGCCTGCATCTCTCGATCTTGCAAGGCACCGCACATCTGAATAAAACGATCGGCAAGGGTCGACTTACCATGATCAATGTGGGCAATGATTGAAAAGTTACGAATATTGGCTAATGCAGTCACAAAGCGCCTACTAATTTAAGGGTGATAGAATAATGAAGCTAAAGAACAGATGCGGTCAGGTACAATTGGAGATACTTGTGCTTCGTTGAGAATTAGATGTCTCAATCCAGTCAATTTTAATAATGTCGTCGCCTACTATACAAAGCCAAGCATATTAACTCTTATGCATACGCATGAAGGAGTATTCTAGCAGTTTTCAACCACAAAGTAAGGCGATTTTAGTAGTAGAGAGACGATTTATCAATGGTTTAAGATTGACTGACAATCGACAAGGGATATCTAACTGAGCAGTGACGTCTAGAAACTTTTGAGACAAGACATTATTTGAAGCAAAAAAAAACCAATCTCGAAGGATTGGCTTTTTGATATTGCAAGTACTGCTATATATGGTGGCGATGAAGAGACTTGAACTCTTGACCTCACGATTATGAGTCATGCGCTCTAACCAGCTGAGCTACATCGCCGTTTTAGGCTGCACATTATGCCCAAGCTGTTGACTGCCGTCAACCCCTAATGGGCATTTTTTGCAAAAAAATGAATGTAATTCAGATTAATTGCAACGATTACTACCACAAACAATAAAAAAGGTTTGGTAAACCGATAAGCCGGGTTCTGTCGTGGACGATCATTCCTCTAGGCGTATCATCGCTAATACGCTCAAGCAACCTACCCGCATCGAACGCGGGCCGCGCCATGCCGATGCCTATTTGGTCTTGCTACGCGTGGAGTTTACCATGCCGTGAGATGTTGCCATTCACGCGGTGCGCTCTTACCGCACCCTTTCACCCTTACCGATAATACCCTAAGATACTAAAGGCGGTCTACTCTCTGCTGCACTGGTCGTCAAGTTACCCTGCCCAGCCGTTAGCTGGCACGCTGCCCTATGTAGCCCGGACTTTCCTCCCCTGCTCATCTGTTGCCAGTGTGCAGCGGCGATCGCCTAGTCTACCAAGCGCGCTAGTATAGCAAACTTATGAGAGCCTGCGCATGTCTTTTAGATTTATTTTTGAAGATAATACAAATGGGCTAAACAAAATTTTCTGGCAGTGTTTCAATATTACCGACCAAGTTATCTTTTAGATATGGTATCTGTAGCCAGTGCGCTTTGGGGTAATGTCTGGCTAAATAATTTTGCAAAAAATCAATGGTACTGTTTGCAATCTCAGCATCCGTTTGCTCAGCGTCATCATGAATATGATTATAAATCACACTATGTACCGTTAAGCCGCGCGATTTTATGGCTTCTAAACTCAGTAACGTATGATTAATACTACCTAACCGACCGGAGGTGACCAAGACAATAGGATAGTCTTGCTCCGCAATATAATCTAAGGTCAATAATTCAGTAGTAATGGGAACTAATAAGCCGCCTGCTCCTTCTAATAACACCATATCGTAATCGGCTTGCAATGCTTTGGTGGCTTCAGTAATCATCTGAATATCTAGGGGCTGGTTTGCCAATGCAGCAGAAAGATGCGGTGAGGCAGGTTTCTCGTAGCGATAAAAACAGGTGGTAAAATCTAAATCACAAGGCTGCAGCGGAATCTTCATCAGCTTGCGGTGGCTCAAGATATCATCTGCAATGCCTAGCTCGCCATTTGCTTGTTTACTAATGCCCGTTTGCACTAGTTTTTGAGTGATTACATTTACGCCTTGTTGCATAAGTGCTTTGGCAAGCAGTCCCGTGGCGTAGGTTTTACCGATATCGGTATCGATGCCGGATACAAATAGCACGCTCATGGTTGACCTCGATTTTCTAAATACGTACGCACCACTTTTAGGAGCGATTGGCATAAGGTAGTCAGCTCATCATCAGTAATCACGTAAGGCGGCATGATGTACACTAGCTTACCAAACGGTCTGACCCAAATACCGTTATCAATCAATAAAGACTGAAAAATGGGCATATCGACCGCGTCATGCAACTCAATTACAGCAACTGCGCCCAAACAATGCACCTCAGCAACACCTTCTAATAACGCGGCAGGCGCTAACTGCTGTTCCATAATAGTCTGCATGTTTGCGGTACACGCTTCGATATCATAAGACAGGATCAAATCAATCGATGCACATGCCACTGCACAAGCCAGTGGATTGCCCATGAAGGTTGGGCCATGCATCAGCGCTGGATAATCACTATTATGAATGGTATCGGCAATATGACGGGTACATAGCGTTGCAGCAAAAGTCATATAGCCACCCGTCAGCGCCTTGCCAATGGTCATGATATCAGGGCTGATATCAGCATGTTCACACGCAAATAATTTACCACTACGTCCAAACCCAGTGGCGATTTCATCGGCAATCAAGAGCACATCATGCTCATCACACAGTTGACGCAGCAATTGTAGATATTCAGGACTATAAAAACGCATTCCGCCTGCGCCCTGAATAATTGGCTCAATGATAAATCCCGCCAGCTGCGCACCATACTCGTTAAAAAACTGAGCTAATGATTCACGCTCATTTACTGTCAATGCGCGATCAAATCCAATTGACGGCGCAGGAACAAAATGCTGCATCGGTAACTGCTTGCCATACAGACTGTGCATACCATTGACAGGATCGCAGACACTCATGGCATGCCACGTATCACCGTAATACCCTGAATGGGTTGACGCAAACTGCTGCTTATTTGGATGCTTGGCAGCGACTTGATATTGCAATGCCATTTTTAGTGCCACTTCCACGGCAATACTGCCACTGTCAGCATAAAAAATCGCATCAAGTCCAGCAGGTACAATATCGAGCAGTTTTTTGCCTAAATTTATAGCTGGCTGATGGGTCAATCCACCAAACATCACATGCGCCATTTTGCTCAACTGCTGGGTCAGCGCTTCGTTTAGCTTGGGGTGATTGTAGCCATGGACGCTCGCCCACCATGACGACATACCATCGATCAGACGCGTGCCATCTTCGGTGATGATATAAATACCTTCAGCGCGATCGATTACGATATTAGAATAAGTGGGTGGCAGACTGGCATATGGGTGCCAAAGATGTCGCTGATCGAACTCACTTGCTACTTGAATGAGTTTGGTTGTTGTTTGCGTGGTTATTGTTTCCATAGTCATCGTGCTGTCCCCAAAACGTTCTAAATCCAAACGTCATCAATCGCTTATCAATGTTTTATTGACCCGTAATTCGCTTGTATTTAGACAATAAATCACTCTCTGTTTCGACATGATCAGGATCATGAGGGATACAGTCAACTGGACAGATCACCACGCACTGCGGCTCGTCAAAATGTCCGACACATTCTGTGCATAAATCTGGGTCGATCACATAGATATCATCGCCTTCTGAGATGGCCTCATTGGGACAAGCGGGCTCACACACATCACAGTTGATGCACTCATCAGTGATTAATAGTGCCATAAACTGCTCCTTATATTTTAATCGTCTCACGCGTAACTGGTCTCTCTTTGCCATTTTGGCAAGTCCTACCAGCAAACCGTTTAGTCAGCATCTACTATTCAATATTTAATTTTTTGTCAAAAGCTTGCAAGACACAGGGCGGGACGAATTTATTAACATCACCGCCGAGTTTGGCAATTTCACGAATCATGGTAGACGAGATAAACGAGTAGTTCTGAGATGGGGTCAAAAATACGGCTTCAAAGTTTTCGTCTAGCTCGCGGTTCATGTTGGCCAATTGAAACTCATACTCAAAATCTGACATCGCTCGTAATCCACGTAACACTGCCGTAGCGTGCTTTTCGCGCATGAAATCGACAAGCAACCCTTCAAAGCCAATCACAGATACTTGCGGTAAGTCTGCAAATACGGTTTCGACCAAGGCGACCCGCTCTTCAAAATTGAACAGGGGTTTTTTATGATGCCCTGAGGCAACCGCAATCACGACCTCGTCAAATAGCTTGACGGCGCGTGTAACCAGATCCACATGACCATTGGTAATAGGATCAAAGGTACCAGGATATAGAATTTTGGTATGTAGCTTTGAGGAGTTAGAAGAAATAGAATGGCTCATAGCATGACTGATATAATCGGTGATATTAGGCCATATGCTAGCAAATTTTGCTCAAACTTAATACTTATCTGCTACATTTGTCCTAATAGCTGATTTACCTTTTCATTAGAGGCTTTGATACAATAGGCAGTTCGACTCATCCATCTCATAATCGAAATAAAAAACAAGACTAGTTATTGGATTAAGATGAGGAATTAGTAGAACTGATCAGATAAGGCGCTCGCATTTCGGGCAAACCTTATGGAGAAATTATGTCAAAAAAATCAAAAAAACCTGATAATCAGATTTGCGCCAATAAAAAGGCGCGTCATGAGTATTTTATCGAAGAATCCTTCGAAGCGGGACTGGCGCTACAAGGTTGGGAAGTAAAAGCTATTCGTGCAGGGAAGATGACGATTACTGAAGCGTATGTCATATTTCGCAATAACGAAGCTTTCTTGTTTGGTTCGCATATTCAACCACTACTATCGAGCTCTACACACGTTAGTCCAGACAGTATTCGTACCCGTAAACTGCTTCTAAATCGTCGTGAGATCGAGAAACTGTCTGGGGCAATCAACCAAAAAGGCTATGCTTGCGTACCGCTATCTTGCTACTGGAAAAACTCGCTAGTAAAGTGTCAAATTGGTCTAGCATTGGGTAAAAAGCAGCATGATAAACGTAAAACGTTAAAAGATCGTGACTGGGAACGTGATAAGCAGCGCGGCTTCAAACAGCATTTAGATTAAGCGTTATTTAATCTATATAAAAAAGGACGACTTAATATTTACTGAGCCGTCCTTTTTTGTTGTCTATCACATTTTTTAAATAGTCACCTTTATAACATCTATCCAGTGATTTTTTATGCCATTTGCTCTTCTAAAGACAACGCTGTCTTTCTACTAGCCTGACACAATTGCCTAACACCATGAGCAATCAGACAGGCAATACCCAACCAAATCAGACCATAGCTATAGATCATCGCTGACTCAAAAGGATTACCCAGCACGGTCACTGCCAAAATAAATAGTAACGCAGGCTCTAGATAGCTCATCATGCCGTAAACATTAACGGGTAGCATTTGACTGGCATCAATATTGGTCTTCATCGCCAAGACGCTGAGCACACCCAATCCTATAAGCATCATGATAAAGAAACCAGAGCCACCAACCATCACTACACTGTTTGGGGCAAAAAAGAATAAGTAAGCCAAAGCAAAGGGCGCAGATATCGTCAAATCGACCAACAATCCCGTTACAGCACCGATTCCTTGCATGCGGCGTAAAATGTAATAAATAGGATACGTACCACACACCCATAGCGTCGCCCAAGAAACACTCTGCGTACGGATAACTTCGCTACCCACACCCAGTGCAGCAAAGGCTACTGCTAACCATTGCAAACGACTGAGTTTTTCGCCAAAAAGCACGCAACCAAACACCACCATCATCAGTGGGAATAAGAAGTATCCCATCGCGGTTTGTACACCTTGTCCATTGACTGGCGCCCACATAAACAACCAAAACTGGCTCAGAAATATCGGTGTAGGCAGTAGCAACCAAGCCCATTGTTTAGCGCCTTTGAGCACTTTCAATTTATCAACGTGCAATCCTAGACGTCCACTCACTATTAAGTATCCGACCAACGCTGCCCACATCGCGAGCATGCGCCAGATGAAAACCTGCGTCCCTGATAATGGCGCCAAAAAACTGCTATACGCATAGAGGACGCCAAATAGCACATTGGATAATATGGCAAAGGAAACCCCTAATATCAGAGTGCGTTGCTGTGTGTTACCTGCCGTCCAAATCGCAGGTAATGGCAAACGTGCAGCAGTCGTTGCTAGCGTATTAGCGAATGCATTGGAGAGCATTGAGATAGACATGATAAGCACCGTAAGTATTGATAGACAGTAAAGACCCAACCGCTTGCTCTCATTTTTGAGTAGCTCTGATTGATATGGTCTATTTTACTTAAGTACTTTGAGATATTATCTCTATATAAGTACATAAATGAATAAAATTATCATATTACTGGTATATAAATTATTATTTTCTTATATTAGTATTTTTAGTGATAATTTTTATAAAATCATTAAACTCTCTGCTACCAAGGATGTACTGAGATGAGTCATATTTTAGATAATACTGATAAAGCTATTTTGAACTTGCTACAAGATGATGCGACATTACCGCTTAAAACTGTCGCAGAGCGAGTACATGTGTCTATTGCAACAGCTCAGCGGCGTATACAAGCACTCATAGATCATGATGTAATTAGCAAACAAGTCGCCATCGTCAATCCTGACAAAGTAGGCTACGGTCTGACGGCGGTGGTCATGATAGAAATGGAGCGCTCTAACACTTCAATGCAGCATCGGTTTGAGCGACTGATGGACGCACAATCACGAATCATGAGCTGCTATGAGGTTTCGGGCGATTTTGATTTTATGTTGATGGTCAATGCCAAAAATATGAGCGACTATCATCAGTTCACTCGCAGCTTGTTGACATATGAAAATAATGTCCGTAATTTTAAAAGCCAATTTGTGATGAACTTTACCAAGAGTGGAACCAAAATCACGTTGGACTGATAACCCCTATCTCTCTAACGCGATGGTGTTTCTTATAAATTCTGGTGACAAGTAGATAAGTGGTCGCTAATCCCTGTACGATATAATAAAAGTTAGATAAGCAGTAAAATATCGATGGTTCATTCTATAGACAAGGACGCCTACTCATGACTAACGACACAAACTCTACTGGCACAGATATGCATGCCACCCAAAAACCACTACGCCCAAAAGTAGTGCTAACAAGTGCGTTGTTCGCTATGGTACTAGCCAGCTCAGGCTGCGCTACCAGCTCATTGCTTGACAGTGGCAAGTATGTCACGACTAATACGGCAAAACAGATACTCTCTGAAGATCAAATCATAGCCTTTGGTCGCCCAGCGCAGGCATTACCCAAAATGCCAAACGCCACGATGGTGATCGTGGGTGAGAAGAACAGTTACGTACTCACCCAAGGTGGGACTGAGATGGTGAACTTACTGAGTAATCTGACACAAAAAAACATTCAAGTTGATAATGACATGAGCTTTTATGTACCGAACAACGATGGCTATTTTCAAGGGGAAATGAAGCTGTCTTATGCCAAACTAAAGGATGAGTTTGGGCGCGCGGATTATCAGTTCTTTTTGCAAAACAATGGCAAAGAATGCACCTCAGCAAGTGATCAACGCATGAATGCTCAGCGCTTTTGCTTCAGCGTGCCTGTGAAAGGGGCTATCTATCCGCAAGTTAGCAATTTGGGGCTCATTCAGTCAAAGTATCGCGCCTTGACCAAACCTTATACCGTAAGCTTCTATACAAAGACTCAGCAAGATATGGTCACCCGTAGCGGACCAAACGGTGTGCAAAAGCTGGTATTGCTACCCTTTGCACTCGCTTTTGATGTGATTACCTTCCCGCTTCAACTGGTAGAGTAGATAGTTGACAACTATTAGGCAGTCCATTTTCTAATATCAATTTTTAAACCACATTATACAAGGCACGTTATCGAAAGGTACTCCATACTCAACCGTAACGTACCCACTTGGTCTATTAAAACAACTTCTCGACGACTGCTTTTGGATAACTTTGCTTGGTCGTTTGTGCAGCTTGAAACAATATCTCATCTGCCTCAACAGGTCCTGCAACGTCGCACAAGCAAACATAAGCAAGCTGAATCAAATTGTTGAGAAGATACTCATTGTCAGGTACGACTGGACGATCACCATCCAAAAATGATTTGATATTGATACTATGCCCTTTGAAGGTGCGCTCTTGCGAGACAGTTTGGTGCATGGTCAAAAAAAAGTTACGACTGTCGATGGTCGATAGTTGACTGCGAAGCGTCTCCATCACCGTATAAAACGCCAATACCAGCTCAGAGAGAGGCAATGGTACTGGGGTATCGATGGTCTCTTGATGACTGTCGGTCTCCACTATCTGCTCATTGCTCGCTTGCAGCGTATCCCAAAAGCCTTTACGAATCTCAGATTTGTGCGCTTGTAGCTCAGGATAGCGCCGAGTTGCGTCCAACACGCACTGTTGCATCATCTTGACAGAGACCGCCGGATACCGTAGCCATTGCGTCTTCAGCAGTCGTACTTCCTCAGGATGTAAGTATTTTGCCAGCACCTCTGCCATCGCGGATACCGTTTGGTCTACGGATTGAGTATCAGTATTCATCAGCTCTCTCCTATAAGTGACGCTCTGTTAGACTTTTAGCATCAAACATTTGCTTTTGAAACTCAGGGTAACCCAGCTCTGCATGCTCGGTATAATCAAGGCCACGCTGCTCATGTAAACGGCTTGCCTTTAATCCAAAGCTCAGATCAATCAGCTTATACATAATAAGACCCAGACCTAATGCCCATACCAAAGCCACACCGACGCCCAGCGCCTGCACGCCCAGCCGTGATAAATTAAATAAATCCCCTGTATAAAACAGTCCAGCTGCAAGCGTACCCCACACGCCGCCGAAGCCATGTACGGCCACTGCTGAGACCACATCGTCTATCTTGAGCTTTAGTAGCGCCTGCGTAGACAGTATATAGACCACGGCCGCTACGGCACCGATAATAATAGAAAATAAAGGTGTCGTTGTGGCACAGCCTGCCGTGATAGACACGAGTCCGATCAAACTGGCATTGACACTATCGCTGAGCAAGATTGCTTTGTTTAGTGTTCGAGAGATAAGCATATAGCTCACTACAGCACTGACTGCGGCGACAAAGGTATTAACCGCGATAAGACCGATATCGCCTGTGATAGACAGGGTCGATCCAGCATTGAACCCAAACCAGCCAAACCACAAGATAAACCCGCCTAGCGCTAGTAGCGTCATGTTATGCCCTGCGATCAATCGCGGCGTCCCATCAGGTGCAAAGCGGCCCAGTCTTGGTCCAATAACCAAAACACCTGCCAGCGCCAACCAGCCGCCGATAGAATGGACCACCGTCGAGCCAGCAAAATCAATAAAACCACGCTCAGCAAGCCAGCCTGACCCGCCAAAATAGCCACCCCAGACCCAGCTGGCAAACACAGGATAGATAAACAAACAAATCAAACAAGCCGCTATCGCATAACCGAAAAACGAGACGCGCTCTGCCATCGCACCACTAGCAATCGTCACTGCGGTCGCCGCAAACATCATCTGAAAGAACATCAGTGCCCAGTCCATATTGGACAAGGCAGTTGGCATAAAATTATCAGTACCCACAAATCCAGAACTATTGGTGCCCATCATTAGCCCAAAGCCAACCAAATAAAACGCCAAACCACCGATACACATATCGGTATAGTTTTTCATCATCACGTTTACTGCATTTTTTGCGCGTACTGATCCGCTCTCTAGTAGCGCAAAACCTGCCTGCATAAAAAACACCAACACCCCAGCCCAGATAATCCAAGCAATGTTCTGGTATTCGAGCAGCTGTGCTATGGTCAATGTATCTGCCTCAGCAGCTTGTGCACGGCCCATCGCGCCAAACAATAGCGTACTCAGCATGAGCATATTACGCGGTAATGACCCACATATTTTCTTTGTCACATCTAGCCCAACAGATGATGTTCTCATTTTATCTCCAAACACTTATCCAACCCTTTAAATGTTATCGGTGCACCATTTTCACTCATAGATGCACACAAATAAGCCCTGATAGAGTCGGAGCAAAACCTATGCCAGAATCTGTGGAGAAAAATTAGAACGGCTAACAAACATGAGAAAACGTGTGAGAAATGGGTTTGTCGCGCTGATGATATTGCTGCTCAGCTTGGGTTATTTTTATCGCTACCCTGCTGTACTGGCGGCTTACTTTGTCACTGCAGTTTATCTCGCGCTATCAATAACTTATCGGCAGTCGCCCATCGTAGAATAGGTCGCATAGTGAGGTTGATTCATGTTAAAATGAGCGCTTTTAAATTCGCCTTTATTATCATTGAGTGATAAGGGACGTATTTTTAGTGCCATTTTCTAATTAACAGGTCCGCCCATGTCTGCCGATACCATCGCCCGCACTGCCTTTAAACAAGGCACCAAGCCACTTTATGATTATGACAAACACTGGGCGAGCTGCTACGAGCCTGCGCCTTATCTACCGATGAGCCGCAAAGAGATGGACGATCTGGGCTGGGATGCTTGTGACGTCATCATCATCTCAGGCGATGCCTACGTCGATCACCCAAGCTTTGGTATGGCGATCATCGGTCGTCTGCTCGAGTCACAAGGCTTTCGTGTGGGTATCATCGCGCAGCCAGATTGGAAGAGCAAAGATGCCTTTATGGAGCTTGGCAAGCCGGTCTATGCTTATGGCGTGACCGCAGGCAATATGGACAGCATGATCAACCGCTATACAGCCGATCGCAAAATCCGTAGCGATGATGCCTACTCTCCTGGCAACGTCGCCAACAAACGCCCTGACCGCGCTGCTATCGTCTACAGTCAGCGTTGCCGTGAGGCCTACCCTGATGTACCGATCATCTTAGGCGGTATCGAGGGTAGCTTACGCCGTATCGCCCATTATGATTATTGGTCAGACAAAGTGCGCCGTAGTATCCTGCTGGACGCTCGCGCCGATGTCTTACTGTATGGTAATGCGGAGCGTGCCATTGTCGATGTGGTACATGGTCTGTCAAAAGGCTATAGCTTCGAGCAAATGAGTAAATTGCGCGGTACCTCTTATCTGTTGACGCCGACTCGTCGCCATTGGCAAGCAGGCATGACAGAAGTCGCCAGTAACGATGTCGATACCGTTGGCCGTGTCGACCCCATCATCAACCCGTATGTCATGACCGAAGATGTTGACAGCTGCTCAATTGAGCAAAACAAACCATCGGACTCGCCTGTTGGGCAAGCGATGCCGTCATCTATGTCATCACAGTATCAGGGTTTTGTCGCTGAGCCAGTTACAGACAAAGTCATCAATGCCGATCAGGTAGACACCGACACGCAAGTGGTACAAATGCGCGGCTTTGATAAGCCAAAAACCGCCCGTAAGCATAAGATTAAAATGCCGCCACGTGAAGAAACGGTGATTCGTCTACCTGATTATGAGCACGTCAAATCTGACCCTGTACTCTATGCCCATGCCAACCGTATTTTGCATTTAGAGACCAATCCGGGTAATGCTCGCGCGCTCGTACAACGTCATAGCAGCGGTGCGGGTAACTCGCATACCTCTATCGATGTCTGGCTGAACCCACCACCGATTCCACTCTCAACCGAAGAAATGGACTATGTGTTTGACTTGCCATATGCCCGCCTGCCACACCCAAGCTACGGCGATGCGCGTATCCCTGCTTATGACATGATCAAATTTTCGGTCAATATCATGCGTGGTTGTTTTGGTGGCTGTACGTTCTGCTCAATCACCGAGCACGAAGGGCGCATTATCCAAAACCGTTCAGAAGAGTCGATCTTGCGCGAAGTCGAAGCGATTCGTGATACCGCCCCTAACTACACTGGTGTGATATCTGACCTTGGCGGACCAACGGCCAATATGTATCGTCTGAGCTGTAAGGATGAGACTATTGAAAAGAACTGCCGTAAGCCGTCATGTGTCTATCCTGATGTCTGCGAAAATTTGCTGACCGATCACAGTAACTTGACCAAACTGTATCGCAAAGCCCGTGATATCAAAGGCGTGAAAAAAATCCTAATTGCGTCTGGCTTGCGTTACGATCTGGCGGTAAAAGACCCTGAATACGTCAAAGAGCTGGTCAGCCATCATGTCGGCGGTTATCTCAAGATTGCCCCTGAGCACTCTGAAGAAGGCGTGCTATCGAAGATGATGAAGCCGGGCATGGGCAGCTACGATCAATTCAAAGCCATGTTTGAGCAGTTCAGTCAAGAAGCGGGCAAAGAGCAGTATCTGATTCCTTATTTCATCGCGGCCCACCCGGGTACCAAAGATGAGGACATGATGAATCTTGCGCTGTGGCTAAAAAACAATGGCTACCGTGCTGACCAAGTACAGGCATTCTATCCAAGCCCAATGGCAACCGCGACCACCATGTATCACACACACAAAGACCCGCTACACAAGGTTAGCCGTGATGAAGGTGACATGGATATCGTCAAGTCTGGCAAACAGCGTAAACTGCACAAAGCGTTCCTGCGCTATCATGATCCCAAAAACTGGGTACTACTGCGTAAAGCGCTACAAGACATGGGTCGTAGCGATCTGATTGGTAAAAACCGTGGTTGTTTGATTCCACCATTTAATGCCAGTTTAGAAGGGCGTGACGCGGCACAAGACAGCTATCAGTCCGCGCGCAAAAAGAACAGTCGCCTAGGCAATGACTCGGTGAAGCGCAGTAACAATTCGTCAAAGCCTAACGCCTCAAACCGTGCTGGCACAAGCAAAAACGCTGTCGGAAAAAATACCAAGAAAAAAGTCAGTAAAGGCAACTTCCAAACCCAGCATACTGGTCTGCCACCGCGCAAAACCAAGTAGCGTTAACGATATAAAAGAACATGCTCAGTTTAGAGCGTGTTTAGTTAATCAAAAAATCGTCTATCGACAATTCGTTGATAGGCGCTTTTTTATGAACAAACTTAGCAGTACCACCCACTATAATCGGTGTTTTTGATTTACTGCCTTTACTTTATAGAACATATGCAGTTGGTAGTATTTACGATTAAAAACACCTAGAACTCATGGCACCTAGGGTTAGTAATACTCAGCATTAAGGGCATTTAGAATCATAAGTTACATTAGTCATGGATTAGGTAACCAAGCTAACAGGTAATAAACAATTTCTAACACTGAAATAGTTCGTTTTCGCTACTATAACCCTCATAGGCTACCTACCCAAATAAATATAATCGAATGACATTAGTGACAAACTCTGGAGAGAACCATGAACATGATAACTAAAATCGCGACCGCCCTACCAGCCCTTACCCTATTGAGCGCTTGTGCTACAACGGCTCCAGAAACCACTGATACACCCGTCACAGAAAAGGTAACCGCGGCTTATGATCGCATGGCACCAGCACCCTACACCTGTACTGACGGCAGCAAAATCATGGCAAAGCAATCTATCAATAAAGAACAAGTCATGGTCAATGCCACATTACCAAAAGTAAAATGGGCAGAGCAGCCAGTCGTCTTGAACGGTGGTGTAAAAGGTGACGTCGCAAGCTATGTCAACGACTCAAACCCCGAAGTCATCTATGCATGGCACATGAAAGAGGACAAAGGCATCTTTGCGATGAAATGGGCAAACGGAAAAGAATACAAAGTAAACTGCCAAATCTAGTCCGTCAAAGATAAGCAGAAACCTATTAAAAAATAAAGCAGTCACTAGATAGTGGCTGCTTTTTTGTGCCCGTTTGATCGATAGTTTCGTGACTATGATTATGGCTCTAGGGCTATGTTTATGGCTCTAGGGCTATGTTTATGGCTATGGTTATGAGAACAACGACATCTATTCGTTCCAGCTCTAGCATTAGCTCAAAAACTGGTCACTGACGCTTTTTGCTAGAGAACCGCTAAGAAACCTGTCAAAATAGTATTTATAGATTATATCCCTATAACGCACATGATATAAATAATCTATAAGCAGCAATCAGTACCAAACGATAGCAAAGCAAGTAAAAACAAAAAGGATAACTCGATGGCGAAGCGTCTGATAAGTATAATGGTAGTGGCAACGGCGAGTATGTGGACGCTGACAGCCTGCGATAACACCCCCGACTCCGTCGATACTACCGATCAAGTAGCGAACACGGTAGCGACAGCAGATACCACAGCCGAGTCATCGACAGCAGAAGGCAAACTGGCTGCCAACACGGTAGACTGGTCACTGGTAGACAGCGGAACAAAGCCTGCTGACCCCACCAACTACAAGTATCCGTTTGCAATCGATAGTCAAAACGTCCGAGACTATGCTGAGTTTTTCAAAGTGGATGCGGCGACCGCACAGCACAACCTTACTATCAGCATGGCAAGCAACGAAGCACTGTCTAAAGTCTTAGATCAGCTGAGCGAAACCTATGTCTCACATGAGCTGACCGATGGCAATGAGATGACGCTTATCATTCATACCACGCCTGAAGTCGCTGCCAGCAGCTATGATTATGTGCTGTCTGATAACTTTGCCAAAGGACTGGTATTGCCCATTGAGATCAAACCTGATGGTAAAAAAGGTGAGGCGAAGGCGCATGGGGAAATGGTGGAGTAGAAGGATAAGATATATCTCATCTTTATATATACGGCAAGGTTTTTGTGTAGAAGTCTGGGGTAATGATTCAATTGGGTTTTTTTAGCATTTTTCAGATAAATTAGAGTAGTTTATTTTCCTAGGTGCGCTGGGCGCATCCTACACTGACTTTGCTGAACGAAATTTACCTATAACTCACTGCTAATCTTATTCATCCAAAAAGTATTATTATTAAGTTTATAGAAAGACTCGATCTGAATAGTAATATTTTCAATCGTAATATCTAGGACTTTCTCTAGATCTTCAAATGATAAACCTCCACTTAAAATATATATAGCCTCTTCACGAGTATAATTATCCGGCATCCTTTTAAGCTGTTTTTTGTCAAGTAAGTAGTGAACAAATAGGTTTCGAAGAGAGGTCTGTGTCAAAAGCCACTTAACATTTTTATTACTAAATATAGTTTTGAAAAACATTATTTCATTATCAGTGGGTGCTCCCTTCATCACTAAACTTTGAATTTTAGTTAAGCTTTGACACGCATGATAAATATTTATAAATTTTAACCTTAGCAAAGTATGGCTATTTTTTGAAAGAAACTGCGACGTTATCATTCTGGTATAGTTTAATCGAACCAATATCAATATTAATGCTGGCGCAAATCTCTTATTGCTCTCTTGAAAGTTACTACGTTTAAAGAGACTCTTGCTTTTAATATCCAATATTTGGTAATCATTTTTACTAAAAACATAGCCACTATTAATATTAACTTCATCTATTTTAAAGTTTTCAATAATAGTCTGGAGATAAATATCAATAACCTCTCCTATACTAAAAAAATATTCTGATTCGATTTTTGCATCCGGCCCCATATCGAATACGGTTGAATGAGTTGTAGTAATAAAATGTCCTTGATATTTAGTTATACCCATATCGGGTTGAATAAACTGCTTTAGTTTATAAAGTAAACTTGTGTTATGTATTTTAAAAGATTTTGACTGTTTAATATCAATTAGACTTAAATCATCTAACCCTGAGTTAATGTCTTTTGTATATTCAAGAATCTTTGCACGATGTCTTGATTTCCTTAGTGCTTCTATTGAGACGGTGTCGAACAGTGATTTTACTTCAGGAGCTATTTTAACCAAGCAATCATAGCTTTCAGTAACGAACATTGATACTTCAGACATAAATCCGTTGATAAGTAATCCACATTCTTTCAGTTCAGAAATATATACAAGCATATTTCTAAAATAAATAGCATCTGTAAAACAGGCTTTTCGTGCTTGTAACTCATTAACGGTGAACTCATCCTTCACATCACTTTACCTCTTAATAGTTAACGGTTTAAAACTAGCTACATTGAGCAGAAATCCCTGCGTTAAGCTCAGACTAAATCACTATAGTGAGATTAGCGAATATAATATTCATCATCTACTCCCCAACCATCACCAAAAACTCATCCTCAGCCACAATTTTAACGCCCAATTTTTCCGCTTTGGTTAGTTTAGAGCCAGCCTTATCTCCTGCCAGTAGCGCAGTGGTTTTTGCCGAGATACTGCCCGACACTTTTGCACCGAGCGCTTGTAGTTTGGCTTTGGCTTCATCACGCGCCATGCTATCGAGCGCACCTGTGATGACCCACGTTTGCCCATCAAGTGGCAGCCCTTCTGATGCGACCTGCTCGACTTTATCCCAATGCACACCAGCCGCGCGTAATGCAGTGATGACTTCGATATTGTGCGGCGCGCGGAAGAATTTATAGGTCAGCTCGGCAGTAATTTCGCCGACATCTTGGGTTTTTATCAAAGTCTCAATACTGGCTGCCATCAGACTATCTAAATCACCAAACTGCTGAGCAAAGTTCTGTGCCGTGCCTTCACCGACACCGCGTATGCCGAGTGCATAGATAAAGCGAGCCAATGTCGTATGCTTGCTGGCTTCGATAGCGTTGATGATATTCTGAACGGACTTTTCACCCAGTTTTTCAAAGGTCACCATCTCGTCTGCATGGTTGTGCAACTGATAGATATCAGCGACCGTTTTGACCAGACCATGCTCAAAGAAGCTAATCAGCCAACTCGCACCAAGTCCATCAATATCCATCGCACGGCGTGAGACAAAATGAATGAGCGCCTCAGTCTGCTGCGCGGGACAAAACAGTCCGCCCGTACAACGCGCCAATGCCTCGTCTTCTGGCAACACCACAGGCGAGTCACAGACAGGACAAGCCGAAGGTAAGGTTACTGACGTGCTATCGGCTGGGCGCTGATCATGCCAGACACGAGTGACTTTGGGGATGACATCGCCTGCGCGATGCACACTGACCGTGTCGCCTGCTCGTACATCCAGACGCTGAATCTCACCAAAGTTATGCAAGGTGACATTGCTGACGGTGACGCCGCCAACTTTGACAGGTTCGAGCTTACCGACTGGGGTGATTTGCCCTGTCCGTCCGACTTGCCACTCGATATCGTTGAGACGCGTCATGACGGTTTCGGCAGGGAATTTATATGCCGTTGCCCAGCGCGGCTCGCGGGATAAAAAGCCAAGCTGCTGCTGTAGCGCAAGGCTGTTGACCTTGATCACCATACCATCAATCTCAAACGGCAAATCGCCACGACCTTCTATCACAGACTCATAATAGGTCTGCGCGGCACGTGGGTTGGCGACCACTTCTACGGCGCTGACGGTAAAGCCAAGCTCGGTGAGCCATGCCAGAGCTCCTGATTGGGTATCGATATTCTCAGGCAATCCTTGATTGACCGAATAGCCATAGAATGCGAGTGGACGACTAGCAGCCACGGCTGGGTCTAGCTGACGTAAGCTACCAGCGGCGGCATTGCGTGGATTGGCAAAGGTTTTACCTTCACTCTCTTCCGCCAATCGATTGAGACGCTCAAACCCTGCCTTTGGCATCAATACCTCACCGCGCACTTCTAACAGCGCACTATCAGCAGCATCGGCGATCCATAATGGCAGATTACGAATGGTTTTGGCATTTTGGGTAATGTCTTCACCCGTCTGTCCGTCGCCGCGCGTGACCGCTTGCACAAATTTGCCATGCTCATATTTCAACGATACTGCCAATCCGTCAAGCTTTAGCTCCATCTCGTACTCAGGGTTTTGCTGCGAGTCGCTCAGACGATCATTGACACGGCGCATAAAATCGCGCAAATCATCATATTCAAATACGTTGCCCAGTGACAGCATCGGAATGTCATGCGTGACTTGAGTAAAGGCTGAGAGCGGCACATCGCCGACTTGATTGATCGGGCTGTCAGGTTGTATCAGGTCTGGATATGCTTCTTCGATTTCTAGCAATGAGCGACGCAGTTGATCGTATTCACTGTCTTCTAATATCGGATTATCAAGTACATAGTAAGCGTAGTTATGCGTTTTTATCGCTTCGATCAGCGCGCGCATTTTTGAGACAACCTCTGTATTATTGCTGCTACTATCGGCTGAACTGGCTATATTGGATGTCGAAGAAATTTGGCTTTCTACTTGAGTAGATAGATTTTTAGAATTAGTTGATGAGGTGGCGTCAGTCATAGTCGGCGTCTTTTTTGTCATTCAAGATGCCGATATGATAACAAGTTTGCAGGATGCTCGGTATAGTCAATCCGATATAAATCAGATACTGTCTCAGGCTCGCTCAGTCTACTATGTGTAGTACTTACACTCACTTTGCTTGTATCTAACTTATCTTTAACCAACTCTAATATTTTGCAGAAACTAGAGCCCATTAAAAAAGGCAAATAACGTTAATCGCTATTTGCCCTTTTTATGATTGCTTATGCTAGTCAGCTTTTAACTTTTGTAGCTTTTAAACTTTTAAGCTTTTAGCCTTCATAATCACGAACTTGATTACGCAGCTGCTGCTTGTATTCAGGGGTGATTGGTTCGTTCTCTTCATCTAGCATAATCGCGTCTAGATCGCTTGCCATCATATAAGCAATGCTCATCATGCTATCGAAGCTACGCACGGCTTGTGGATGCGGCAATGATAAGAATACCACCACACCGTTATAGGTATTGGTGGCGACACTATGCGGATCAAATGGCGCGATACCGCTATCGGTGATACCCATCATACTGAACCACAGCATACCAGTGCCGTCTTTTTGCTCGTAGCGATGGAACATATTCATCGCACCATAACGCAGACCATATTTGTCAATCAATGCTAATAGATCACGACCACGGATAGTTGAGGCTGGACGATCACGATACTGGTGCGGCAAAATAGTAATATTGATGTTGTCTTTAGCATTGATCAACGGACCGTTTTGCGCATCATCGTCAGACGCGGATAGATGCTGATCAAGTACTGGGCTATTGTTCTCAAAACTTGGCTCTTCTGCCGTGTCGATTGAGGGCATCAAACTATCTGTTGCTGACATCAGGCTTGAGAAAGCATCAGGCTCTTGCTCGACTTGCATTTGGTCAGCAGCAGCTAAGAACTCAGTATCATCGCTACGTTGCTGCTCCTCTTGCCAGCGTGCATAGTCTGCATCATCTATAACGTCATGCTCGGTATCTACCACATGGTTGCGCTCAGCCGTCAGCTGCGCATCGACATTGGTATGAGGCTGAGTCAGTGGCTCTTCTTCGACGACAGCATTGAGATAGCTGCGGTCAGGGCCGATACTCGTCTCGCCCGCGACCGTATCGTCAAAGTCTGGCTGATCGACGATGTTGCGCTCGTGACGCGGTATGATAGGAATACCATTTTTGTCATAATTGACCGCTGCCGCTTCAGCATTACCGCGGCGCTTAAAACTGCGAATGACCATAAACAGCCCTGCAAGCACGATAAACGCGGCAATGGCAATCAATATAAACTGAATAACGGTCATGATAAATACATCCTAGTATATATAACAAAAGGGAATACACAAACGAGCATAAATGGCAATATTCTAGCATGGCTAATCTATGTCGTCACCACATTGTGTACTTTATAACCAGTATGCTTGGCTAAGGTCAAGCTTATTTGCGTTTATGCTAATGGATTGATTATATTTGCATTGCTCTGATTCTTATAACCTATTTGCTGTCGGGCTTTTGTATTAGCTCTCTACGTAACGCGCGGCCTCATCGAGCGATACACTGACTAGGGTAGAAATGCCTGCACTGGGCATGGTGATACCTTTTAGCTCATCAGCAATTTGCATCGTCAGCTTGTTATGACTGATAAAGATAAACTGTAAGTCATCTGCCAGCTCATGAATGAGACTGGTAAAGCGTGCAACATTGGCATCATCAAGCGGCGCATCGACCTCGTCTAGCACACAGAACGGTGCGGGATGCTGCTTAAATATCGCAAAAATCAAACTCAGCGCAGTAAGGGTCTTTTCACCGCCAGACAGTACCGCTAATCGACTGTTGCGTTTGCCCTTAGGCTGCGCCATTAGGGTCAACCCTGCCCGCCATTGCTCTGACTTTGGCGTACCTGCAGGCATCTCGTCAGCGTTCAATGTCAGGCTAGCTTGTCCACCGCCAAATACTTTGGCAAATAAATTGGACAGCTCGTTATTAACTGCATCAAGTGTCTGCATAAATAGCGTCTTAGTCGTCTCATCGATAGAGGCAATCGCCTCGACCAACGTCTGCATACTAGCCGCAATATCTGTCGTCTGCTGAGCAAGTGGTTCTAGACGCTCATTGACCTCAGCAAGCTCTGCCACTGCTGCCAAATTGACTGGCCCAATCTTGCTCAATTGCTGCGCAAGCTTAGTGCGCTCGGACTCTAGCTCAGCGATTTTGTCTGGACGGACGCGGCGATCATGCGCGATGAAGTCTGCTAATAAGTTTGAGACGCTCATGCTTTGCTGCTGTGTATGCGCAGCTTTTGCTTTGTATTTTTCAGTTACACGAGCGTAAGCGTCTAGAGCACTTTGTGTATGCGCAATGGCATCGTCTAATCGTGCCGCGCTTAGTGCCAGTTCAGTTGCATGCTGGGCAAGCGCGCCCTGCTGTGCTTGCAAGGTGTTCTGTAAGGTATCAAATGCCGTCTGCTGCTGAGCATACGTTTGTTTTAGGGCACTTAACACGCTATCGCGCTCGCTCAATAATACTTGCTGTGCATCACGAGCTGTCTGGGCGCCCTGCAATGCGGCTTGTAGCGCTGGCAGTTTAGCCTGCTGCTGTTCATAACGCGTCTGTAATGTTTGCTCGTTCTCTAACGACTTGTCATATTGCTCGGTCGCACGAGCCAGACTGTTGATAGTAGTCTCTAGGCGTATCTCATGCTGCTGAATACGCAGCTGCAAGGCTTGCCATGCGTCATCATCAGCTTGCCGCGCACGGTTTAGCGCACTGCGCTCCGCTTGTAATTGCTGAGTGATGGTGCGTGCTTCTGCGATTTGCGGTGTGAGCGTAGCGATTTCGCTGTCGATATGCTGCTGCTCATGCGTAAGCGTCTGTTGTTCTTGTATCAGTTCTTGCTCTTCTTGCTCAAGCGTCACTTTTTCAGCGTTCAGGCGTTGACTATCCGCTTGCAAACGCTCGGCACTCGCTCGCTCGGTCGTCAGTTGCTGCTGGTAGTGATGCTTATCACGGATTAGCTGCTCAGCTTGCGCACGTGTCTCTTCCAGACTGACCATCAGCGCATCATAGTCGCGCTGGTTTTTAGCAATGGTTTGCTGTTGATCTTGGATACTCGTTTCAAGTTCATCGAGCAAGTCTTCTAATACTTGTAAACGATTACGCTGCTCTAGACGCTGCGTGAGGAACTGGCTACTGCCTTCGTTCTGTCTGTCTTGCGCACCAGCGAGTTTGCTTAAATTAATTGTTCCATGACGACTGATAAGCCAACCGTCTGCGGTTAACAAAATAGCTGACGATGGCAACGCTTTTAAGATATTGGCAAAATCTTCAAGAGTCTGCTGATTGGTCGCTTTTGATTGCGTAATATACAAGTAGCACTGCTGCCAAAGCGCTAATACTGGCTGCTTAATCAACTGCGATAATGGCAGCACTTTATCAATCAAGCTAACTGGCAAATCACTGATAAAGGCATGGTCTTTGACTTCGTTCTGCTCAGTAGGCAGCCACATGCTATGACCTATTTCGACTGTTGCTTTATCTTTGGTATTGGCAGGCTTATTCTGTGAGGTTTGTGCGGTTTGATACATCAGTAAATCATTGACGTTCGGCGTAAGCACCTGCCACAAGCTATCGGCTTTTTGAGCCTCACCGCTCATATGATCAACGTGTGACGGATTGATTTGGTTAGCTTGTTGGTTGGAGATTGGCACATGACTGTCTAGCCATAATCCCAAGATGCTATCGAGTAGCTGTGCGTGCGCCTGCCCTTTTGTACTCAGCTCAATTCGCTCACGTAGCGTCGCGATAGCCAATCGCTGAGTTTGTGCGCTATCACTGTCTTTATTGTCTGTTACCGCGACTTGTACGGGTGCTGATTTCTGCTGAGCCTGCTGTGTAGGTTTGGGATGTAGTATCTGATGCAAGGTATCGTATTCGCCTGCCAGCAGCGCATGACGTTTTTCATCGTCGCTCAGCTCACGCTGCTGCGTGCTTAGGTTTTGCTGCAAATGATGTGCTTGCGGCTGCATATCGGACAGCCGTTCGTCCACGCTGTCTTTTTGACGTTCAATCTGCTGTAGCTTTGTGTTCAGTTGAGCAATTTGATCCTCTAGCACCTGACTCAGGTCTTGCTTATCATCTGCCTGATTTGTATTAGCATTGACACTAGCAGCATTAGCATTAGCATTAGCATTAGCATTAGCATTAGCATTAGCATTAGCATTAGCATTAGCATTAGCATTAGCATTAGCATTAGCATTGTCAGATGGTGATAGTGATTGCTGTAGCTGCTGCCAGAGATTTTGCCAATTTTGCTCGCGGCGCTGCCATTTGTCATGATTTTGATGATGACGTTTTTGTGCTTGAGCATTAATCGTTTGCTGCTGCTCAAGCGTGCGCGCTTTATCCTGCAAGCGTGACAGCTGGTTTTGCGCGTCATGCCATGCGCGCTGCAACGGCTGCTCGTTACGCTTATCATTGTCGCGCTTACTGGTTAGCTCAGCGAGCTGCGGACGTAGTTCATTTAGGGCATTGCGCTGCGCTACTTGCTCAGACTGTAAGTGCTGGGTGTCAGTAAGGGCTTGCTCACGCTGCTGCGCTAAGTGAGACAGTTGCTGCTCGATAGCTGCCAGTTGTGAGGTGGCGTCACCTAACTGATGCTCGGCGTTTTGATAGCTGAGCTGCTGCTGATAGTGAGCGCTTTGGGCATCGTCTTTGAGCCACTGCTCTTGATTAATACGTGCAGTGAGCTTGTCTTGCTGAGTTTTGAGCGCATCGTAGTCAGCTTGCAGCGTTGATACTTCTGCGGTACTTCGCTGGTGCGCTATTTTTTGCTGCTGCTGATTATGCTTGGCTTGATAGAGCTGCTGGATGGCAAGCTGCTGCTCTATATCGGCCAAGCTTAGAGAGAGCTCTTCGTAACGCTGTGCGCTCGCTGCCTGTTTAGCCAGTGTCTTTTGTTGGCGCAGTAGCTCGCTTTGCATATCATGCAGACGTGCTAGATTGTCTCTTGTTTTCTCAAGCTTCTTTTGTGTTTCTTCGCGGCGTGCTTGATAGCGTGAAACCCCAGCCGCCTCTTCAATAAACTCACGCAGCTGTATAGGGCTAGATTCAACAATACGCCCAATCATGCCTTGCTCAATCACCGCATAACTGCGCGCGCCCAGCCCTGTCCCCAAGAACACATCGACCACATCACGGCGGCGACAGCGCGTGCCATTGATAAAGTAGTCCGAGCGCCCCTCTTTATTTACCTGACGGCGAACGGACAGCTCTTGATATAAGTTAAACTCATGGCGAATGCCCGTCTGCTCATCTTGAGTATGCTCAAAAGTCAGCTCAACACTGGCGACGCTCTTGGCGGTTTTGTCCTGCGTACCAGCAAAGATAACATCACTCATCGCCCCGCCGCGCAGCTGCTTGGCGGAGGTTTCGCCCAGCACCCAGCGAATGGCATCAATCACATTGGATTTGCCGCAGCCGTTTGGTCCGACAATGGCAGTAATACCATGACGAAAAGTAAAGGTCGTTGGGTTGGCAAAGGATTTGAATCCTGCCAGCTTTAGAGATTTTAAACGCATGAATAGTCAGTTGATATGGCAAAAACAGGCGGCTATTCTACCTGAAATTGTGACTGATTTTTAGGATTAAACAGCCAAGTGCATAAATGACTTTGCCTTAAGGCTTTGGTGAAACCCTTGTAGCAATTTTTGTTCGACTTGGCAGGTATCATTTTCTGCTAAATAACGATTATTAAACTCAATCAGTGCTGGCCACGTGAGACTGGCTACTTGGAGATGATCAACAATATCTAACAGCTCTTTTCTTAATAAGTGCTGATACTTCTTAGGTCTTTTGTGACACAGTGCCAGTTCTCGGTCGACGAGGCGCTGCTTACTATGCTCTAACGCATCACCGCCAATGAATAATAATAAAAACGTCGCGCCTTTATCGATAAAGCCTTTTTCGAGCAAATGCTCGTACATCACGCAGTACTTTAGGATCTGATCTGGGTTTTTTCGACTATTGAATTTTAATTCATTGGCGATCAGTACATTTGACTGATGGTTATAAGCCAAATTGTCCATATACATGGCTTTTAGCGCTGTACTGGCTTCAAACAGTCCGCTGTTGCCGTGTGTCGACCATGTTCCACCTGTCTTAAAAGTCACAAATTGCTGATAAAATAAATCTAAATAGACATCACTACATAAGCTCAAAAATATATCGAACTCTTTATTAAGATACTCTTCAGAAAAAAACATGACGCGGCGAGTGGCTTCTCTCGGATGGCAAATACCGACCCTTTGTGTTGAATAAGTCTCTAGCTGCTCAGACTCATGCATTTTTGTATTGAGCTTTTTGATGATAGATTGTTCAATTTCTTCTACGTCTTTACCTGCCAACTCTGGATCGGTCGCCCATTCGATGATTTGGCGTACGTATTGTTTTTTGGTGATACCAAGAATCTGCTTTGGCTCCCACGCCAAAAACTCTACCATGTTCGTAAGACCAGTCGTCCATGATATCTGGTCTTTTAAATGATTTATTGAGCCAAAAACACGGCGATATTTTTCTGCTGCTTTCATACTAAGAATGTCTCATGTTTTACATTTTTTATAATAAAAATTTGAGATTGCTACAATATGCCCAGTCCACTTAATAACAACTGCCCTCCTGCAAATATCAGTAGTACGCCAAACGCGCGCTTAAGCATCAGAGCAGGCAATACGTGGGCAAGCTTGGCGCCCACCTTTGCCATCGCAAAACTGACCACTGAAATGCACAAAAACCCTGTGACATGCACAAACCCGATGGTGCCTTCAGGAAGGTTGACCACATCTTGACCGAACCAAGCAAAGCCAGCCGCACCAGCTAATGCAATGGGTAACCCGCACGCCGCCGACGTACCGACTGACTGCTTCATCGGTAGCCCCGCCCAGTTCAAAAACGGTACCGTCAAGCTACCACCGCCAATACCAAAGATAGACGACGCCATACCAATGCCCGTACCAGCGCCAAACTGCACACCAGCAGGGGGCAACGGTTTGCCCAATTGCTCTTTGTTAGAAAAGAACAGCATCTTTAGGGCAACCAATAGCGCACCAAAACCAATGATAGCTTGTAGCGCCTGTCCATCAATCATATCTGCGATACCAGCGCCAACCAGACTACCGATGACTAGACCAAGCGCCATCTTGCGCCATACTTCCCAGCGGACACCGCCGCGTTTATTATGAGCTGTCAGTGAGCTGATCGAGGTCACCACAATAGTCGCAAGAGACGTACCAATGGCCAAGTGAGTGATCACTTCTGGCGAAAAGTCATAAGCGGTAAATATCCAGACCAGTGCAGGCACGATAATCATACCGCCACCCACGCCAAACAGACCTGCACTGACCCCTGCAAACGCCCCTGCAATCACAAACCAAACATATAACATCATAGAAAAAACCTTTTATAATACTGACTGGCGCTATAGTACTCGCTGGCGCTTGAGCATGTTTAATTACATTTGCCAAACCTCAATGTGAGCTTTATGCTGTCTAATCGGTACTGTCTGACGATAACAATCGCCCAGTATATCAAAGTTTCCTTCAACCACATCGACTAAACTTATGCCACCACTCACTAGTTTTTCCGCCTATTTATCTGAGCTCAACCACCGCCACGTCGTCAGTAGTGCCTCGACCAATAGCGAGCTGATAGAGGCGCTACAGGATGGCACGCTAAATGCTGCTACCGTACACGTTTTGACCGCGGAGACTCAAAGCGCTGGACGTGGTCAGCATGGGCGCTCATGGCAGTCACCACGTGGCAATGTCTATCTGTCACTGTACCATCCTGTGCATACGCCCATCAGTGGGTTGTTGTCTTTGATTATTGGCCTTGAGCTGGCAAAGATGCCTGTCATCCAAATATTGAATGAGCAACTGCAAGCACAAGGGTTAACTCCAGTAGGTGTGAAATGGGCAAATGATTTGGGCTTTTATCCCCCTCAAGAGGCTCATCGTATATCATCGGATAACGCCGCCGCACAGCAACAGCAACAGCAACAGCAACAGCAACAGCAACAGCAACAGCAACAGCAACAGCAAACACTACCTTTTCAAAAACTCGCTGGCATCTTAATAGAACCCGTAACCAAATCTGGCAAATTGGTCGGTGTGGTGCTAGGCATTGGTTTGAATGTAAAAGCGGCGCCAACGCTCACCGCGCAAACCTCTGAAGGCATGAGCTATCAGGCGATAAGCTTACAAGATATTCATGCAATGCTGCAGCCAGCAGCACAAGCCACTAGCCTACCAGACTTACAAACGCTGTATCAGCAGATGAGCAAAGCCTTGATGGCGGCGATGACACGCTTTGAGCATTTGGATATAGAAAAACCAACAGGTCATACCTATTATTTAGACGGGTTTTTGCAACAGTTTGCAGCAATGGACGCACTGGCAGGACTACGTATACGCGTCACCCAAGACTATAATAATAAGAAACAAGTCGTCACAGGAGTGGCGTGCGGTGTCGATACGCATGGGTGTTTGCAATTGCAGCAAGATAACGGTAAGATTTCTACGCTTTTTACTGGACGCATAGACGTTATTTATTAGGCTTAGATGACTATATTGATGAACCCCATCACTAACGAGCACTTTGTAAAGGGATTTTTATGCTCTGGCTTGATCTTGGAAATACCCGCCTAAAATACTGGCTGACCGATGATATCGGGCAGATAGTCGCCCATGATGCCAAGCAGCATTTGCAAGCGCCTGCCGAATTACTTATGGGTCTGACGGATCGTTTTGAGCGTTATGCGCCTGACTTTATTGGTATCTCATCGGTATTGGGCGACAATCTCAATGCCAAAGTCTCAGAGACGCTCAGCCGTCTGAATATTCCGTTTGAGTTTGTCCATGTCAATGCCGCGCATGCACTGATGAAAAGTGATTACGACGACCAACAGCTCGGCTGTGATCGCTGGCTACAGATGCTTGGGGCGGTTGACAAGAAAAAACGCCAATGCGTGATCGGTTGCGGTACCGCGGTGACTATTGATTTGATTGATCATGCTGAGCATTTGGGCGGTTACATCTTCCCTAGTATTTACTTGCAGCGTGAATCACTGTTTTCTGGTACCAAACAAATCACGATCTCTAACGGTACTTTTGATAGTGTTAGCCAAGGCGTGACTACCCAAGATGCGGTTCATCGCGGGATACTATTGTCCATTGTTGGCGCCATTAATGAGATTAGCCGTCGTCATCCCAACTTTGAGGTTATTATGACAGGCGGAGATGCAGCGACTATTGCTCAGCATGTCAATCGCCCCGTACGCTTGCGTGATGATTTATTATTAAATGGATTGGCGCGATATTTTGATTACCATAACCAACCATAGACACTCACAGATAACGTAATTAACGCAATGTTATGCCCATAAAAAAGCAGCACGTCTAAAACGTGCTGCTTTTTTGGTATTGTCTTTTGAAGATAGTTTTTATAAAACTTTAATCTTACTCAGCTAACTACTACGCTAATATCGCTTTATTTGGTTTCGTTAAATAGCTCACGACCAACCAGCATACGGCGAATCTCGCTGGTGCCTGCACCAATCTCATAGAGCTTGGCATCACGCCAGTAGCGACCTAGTGGATACTCATTGGTATAGCCGTTGCCACCAAATATCTGAATACCCTCGCCTGCCATCCAAGTGGCTTTTTCGGCACACCATAAGATCACACTGGCGCAATCTTTACGCACTTCTCGGCTATGACCGGCACCGCGCGCATCTAACATATCCAAATTCTTGCCGACGGTATATAAGAAGCTACGACCAGCTTGTAGTATCGTATACATGTCTGCGACTTTGCCCTGAATCAACTGGAACTCACCAATCGCTTGACCAAACTGCTTACGATCATGGATATAAGGTACAACATTGTCCATTACTGCTTGCATGATACCGATAGGACCGGCGGCCAATACAGCACGCTCATAATCGAGCCCGCTCATCAGTACCTTCACGCCCTCATTGAGACCGCCTAAGATATTTTCGCTCGGTACGGTTACGTTATTAAAGGTCATCTCGCCCGTATGACTACCACGCATGCCGAGCTTGTCTAGCTTTTGCGCGGTGCCGAAGCCTTCCATGCCTTTTTCAACGATGAATGCCGTCATGCCTTTCGCGCCCATTTCAGGGTTGGTCTTGGCATAGACTACCATCACATCCGCATCAGGACCATTGGTGATCCACATTTTACTGCCATTTAATACATAGTTGCCGTCTTTTTCTTCAGCTTTGAGCTTCATGCTAACGACGTCTGAGCCAGCGCCTGTCTCACTCATTGCTAAGGCACCGATGAACTCACCGCTGATGAGCTTTGGTAAATATTTTTGCTTTTGCGCCTCAGAGCCGTTACGTTTGATTTGGTTAATACATAGATTAGAGTGCGCACCATAGCTAAGCGCTACCGATGCCGAAGCACGGCTAATCTCTTCCATCGCGACCATGTGTGCGACGTAACCCATGTTAGAACCGCCATACTCTTCAGGAACGGTAATGCCATGTAGTCCGAGGTCCCCCATCTTTTGCCACAAATCCATGGGGAACTCATCACTACTGTCAATTTCGCTTGCGCGTGGGGCAATCTCGTTTGCCGCAAACTGCTGCACGACATCACGTAGGGCGTCGATATCTTCGCCAAGCTGAAAATTTAATCCAGGTAAACTCATAACCATTCCTTGTATATAAATGTTCTTAATTTTTGCGATAATTTTTAAGACTGACGTTTATTGATTAGAGCCCGAGCCACGTTTGAGCCATTTGGACGCTTCAAATATGCACTGATCCCTTCACCCGCCACGACCAGCTTATCTAAATCAATACCGGTGCTGATACCCATGCCATGCAGCATATATACCACATCTTCAGTCGCAACATTGCCCGTTGCGCCTTTGGCATACGGGCAACCGCCGAGACCAGCGACGGAGGTATCAAACTCACTAACACCCATTTGTAATGCAGCCAAAGTATTGCTTAGTGCTTGACCATAAGTATCATGAAAATGACCAGACAGCATCGTGATATCAGCATACTCAAGGGCAGCTTGCAACGCTCGTTGTACTTTGAGCGGTGTACCCACACCGATCGTATCAGCGATGCCAATCTGCTCAGAGCCAATCTCAACCAATCGTTTGGTGACATAAGCGACTTGGCTGGGGTCAATCTCACCTTCATAAGGACAGCCAACCGTACAAGAGATAACACCGCGTACTTTGATACCCTGCGCTTTTGCTGCCGCAGCCACTGGTGCAAACCGCTCAATACTCTCATCAATACTACAGTTGATATTTTTTTGGCTAAAGGTTTCACTCGCTGAACCAAAGATAACGATTTCATCAGGACGATGTACGATGGCATTTTCAAAGCCGCGCATATTGGGTACTAATACTGAGTAGCAAATGTCTGTCTGACGCGTAGGCTCAAGTGCGTCAAGCAGCGCACTATTATCGCCCATCTGTGGCACCCACTTTGGTGAAACAAAACTGGTTGCTTCTAGTTTTTTGACGCCCGCTGCAATCAGATCATTAATGAGTGCTTGCTTAATAGCGGTCGGCACCGTCATCGATTCGTTTTGGAGTCCATCACGTGGACTGACATCGACGATAGTGACATGCTCTGGATACGAATGGCTCATACTTATTATCCTTTTCTATTCGCTTTCACTATCGATACGTAATAGCTCATCACCATCAGCGACCAAGTCACCTGCTGCAAATAACAGCTCTGCTACCACACCATCGGTCGGTGCCGTAATCGTATGTTCAATCTTCATAGCTTCGATGACGGCAAGTGGCTCACCTTTTTTAACAGTATCGCCAACAGCCACTTTGAATGCAACCACTTGCCCTGGCATTGGTGATTTTAAGCTACCAACCGCTGCTGTATCCTCGCCTACATGTGCCATGATATCAATAAGCGTAATTTCATCACGTCCGCTATCTGTGAATACATAAACTGTCTCATTATTGACCCAGCTTTGGGCACTGATACGGGCACCCTCTAACCATAAGGTATGATTGTGCGCGTCACTGCTATCATAGCTGACTTGCCCTTCATAAACCGTTTCGGTCTGAGCAGCTACATTGATATTATCTTGCGTATTCGCGATTTCTTTCTCGATAACAAGCGTAAAGCTACTGAGATTATCGTCGCTCTTCTTGCTGTCAGAGCAACTCGCATTGTGCCAATTGCCAATGCGAGCACTATAGGCTTGCTCATCATAGACCAAGCTAAATGAACGAGTATAGTCGCTATAAGCACGGAAACCCGTTGGCTTGTTGAATGGATCTAAGCCATGCGTAGTCGCTTCGCTCGCAAGCTGCTGCGTAATAGCCGTTACCACAAGCGTCGACAATCCAAGCGGATGCTGATCAAAAAGCTTGTCCTGCTCGCGCTCAATCAAGGCGGTATCAAGATTGGCTTGGCTAAATGAATCGGTATTCAAAATATAACGCAAAAATGCCACGTTATTTGGCAGACCTACAATACGCGTCTGCGCCAATGCCCGATCTAGTCTAGCTAACGCTTGCTCGCGCGTAGGCGCATGGACGATCAGCTTGGCAATCATAGAGTCGTAGAAAGGACTAATGACATCACCTGCGCGTACGCCATCATCGATACGTACGCCATTACCGTCTTTATCAATGACAAACGTACTGTGCTCAGGCTTTTGATAAGTGAATAACGTCCCTGTCGCTGGCAGGAAATTATTGTCAGGGTTTTCAGCGCAGATACGTGCTTCGATTGCATGACCGTTGATAGCCAGATCATTTTGCGTTTTTGGCAATGGCTGACCTGCCGCAACCAACAGCTGCCACTCGACCAAATCGACACCAGTAATTGCTTCACTAACGGGATGCTCAACTTGCAAGCGCGTGTTCATTTCCATGAAATAAAAATTCATAGCGTCTTCACGCTGCTCAACGATAAACTCAACCGTCCCAGCACCCACGTAATCGACAGCACGTGCTGCTTCGATTGCCGCTGTGCCCATCGCTTCACGCATGGCAGTATCGACACCGGGTGCTGGCGCTTCTTCTAGTACTTTTTGATGACGGCGCTGTACGGAGCAGTCACGCTCAAACAGGTGCACGTAATTGCCATGTGTATCACCGAATACTTGGATTTCGATATGACGTGGTTTGAGGGCGTATTTTTCAACCAACACTTGATCATTACCAAAACTGGTAATCGCTTCACGGCGGCATGAGTCGAGCAGGTCAATAAAATCGCTGCTTTGCTCAACGATACGCATGCCTTTCCCACCACCACCAGCGCTGGCTTTAATCAAGACAGGATAGCCAATACTATCAGCCTGCTGCTGCAAAAACTGAGCATCTTGGTTTTCACCATGATAGCCGGGTATCAGTGGTACGCCAGCAGCCTCCATCAAGCGCTTAGACTCAGACTTACCGCCCATGGCGCGAATAGCATCCGCCGATGGACCGATAAATACTAGACCAGCATCCTGGCAAGCCTGCGCAAAATCTGCGTTCTCACTTAAAAATCCATATCCTGGATGAATTGCTTGAGCGCCCGTTTGCTTAGCGATAGCAATAATAGCATCGCCTTTTAGATAACTGTCTTTCGGTGCCGAACCGCCTAAATAGATAGCTTCATCACAGACAGCCACATGTTTGGCGCTACGATCCGCATCAGAATAGACAGCGACGGTACTGACGCCAAGACGCTTAGCAGTCGCGGCCACTCGGCAAGCAATTTCACCACGGTTGGCGATTAGAATTTTAGAAAACATAACTATCCCTGTGTCTTGTCATTATTATTTGACGTCTTGTCTATTTGCTCATTTATCTACTATTCATCATTAGTCTGCTGTCAGCCAATCAGGTTTACGCTTTTGCAAAAACGCTTGCACGCCCTCTTTACCTTGCTCTGATGAACGAATATCAGCGATACCTTTTACGGTATCGGTAATCAGCTCATCAGTAATAGGTGTACCAGCGATATCGTGTAATAGTTGCTTGCAGGTTTTGACAGCATCAGGGCTGTTCTTAACTACTTTATTACAGAATGCAGCCACTTCATCGGCCAGCCATTCTTCGCTAACACGCTCGTGGATAAAGCCAAGCTGACGGGCTTTTTTGGCATCGAACACTTCAGCACTTAAGAAATAACGCTGCGAGGCTCTAGCACCTAACGCTCGGATGACATAAGGACTGATCGTGGCAGGCGCTAAGCCTAAACGCACTTCACTGAGGCAGAAATTAGCAATTTTGACCGCAATGGCTACGTCACAAGCAGCAACCAGACCCATGCCACCTGCATAGACATCGCCTTGAATAGCCGCAACTGTTGGCTTAGGACATTCATAAATAGTCTTAAGCATTTGCGCCAATTTATCAGCATCTGCTAGATTCTCTTCATAGCTGTAATCTGCCATGGCACGCATCCAATTGAGGTCAGCACCTGCACAAAATGCCTTGCCAGCTGCCGCGAGTACAATGACACGTACTTCATTATCAGTACCCAACTTCGTGAAGGCCTCTGTTAGCTCGGCAATCATTTCATCGTTAAAGGCATTACGTATCTCAGGACGATTCAACGTCACTGTCGCCACGTGCTGCTCGACGTTAACCAGTAGGTTTTTATAATTTTTATCACTATCTTTTTGCATAACTTTCTCTATATTTTCTATGTAAATACTTAAACAAACTCTTGGGCAATCCATAATAATATTAAGACAAGGAAATCAACTGCAGATATACAAATCGTGTTTCAAATGAAGTTTACACAGTAGTCTCTTATTATGGGTAAACCTTAAAACTATTACATTCTAAAGACACCAAAGGTCGTCTCTTCAATCGGTGCGTTATAAGCCGCGCTCAACCCTAGTGCCAACACATTACGCGTATCAGCAGGGTCAATTACGCCGTCATCCCACATACGTGCGGTGGCATAATACGGATGACCTTGCTCTTCGTACATCTCACGAATCGGCGCTTTAAATTCGGCTTCATCTTCTTCGCTCCACGCTTCACCCTTACGATCGAAATTATCACGTTTGACCGTTGCTAATACTGAGGCTGCTTGCTCACCACCCATGACAGAGATACGCGCATTTGGCCACATCCATAAGAAACGCGGGCTATAAGCGCGGCCACACATGCCGTAGTTACCAGCGCCGAATGAGCCACCGACGATGACGGTGAATTTTGGCACTTTGGCATTGGCAACTGCCATTACCATCTTGGCACCATGACGAGCGATACCTTCGTTCTCGTATTTGCGGCCAACCATAAAGCCAGTAATGTTCTGGAGGAATACTAATGGAATTTTGCGCTTACAGCACAGCTCAATGAAGTGCGTGCCTTTTTGCGCTGATTCACTAAATAGAATGCCGTTGTTGGCGATGATACCGACGGGCATCCCTTCGATATGTGCGAATCCGCACACCAGCGTCGTACCAAAGCGCGCTTTGAACTCATCAAAGGCACTGTCATCAACGATACGGGCGATAATCTCTTTGATATCAAATGGCTTGCGCTTGTCCGTTGGAATCACGCCGTATAGCTCTTTGGCATCATAACGCGGCGGACGCGGTGTGATTTGATTAGGAATGTTTTTCGCAGGGCGATTGAGATGACTGACAATATTACGTGCAATCGACAACGCGTGCGTATCGTTTTGCGCCAAGTGATCAACCACGCCTGACAAACGCGTATGCACATCACCGCCGCCCAAGTCTTCTGCAGTAACCTCTTCGCCCGTCGCTGCTTTAACCAGTGGCGGACCGCCCAAAAAGATCGTGCCTTGCTCTTTTACAATGATAGACTCATCACTCATAGCAGGCACATAGGCACCGCCAGCAGTACAACTACCCATGACGACGGCAATTTGCGGAATACCTGCTGCACTTAGATTGGCTTGGTTAAAAAAGATACGACCGAAGTGCTCCTTATCAGGGAACACATCATCTTGATTGGGTAAGTTGGCACCTCCTGAATCGACTAGATAAACGCACGGCAGATGGTTTTCTTGCGCAATCTCTTGAGCGCGTAGATGCTTTTTGACGGTCATTGGGTAGTATGTGCCACCTTTTACTGTGGCATCGTTACAGACAATCATGCACTCAACGCCATTGATACGGCCGATACCGGCAATCACCCCAGCCGCTGGAATCTCTTCACCATACATATCATGTGCGGCCATTGGCGCCACTTCTAGGAACGGTGTACACACATCCAGCAGACGCTCGACCCGCTCGCGTGGTAACAGTTTGCCACGTGCAAGATGCTTGGCACGTGCGCGCTCCGAGCCACCTTGGGCAACTTTACGCAAGTGTGTATACAGGTCATCGACGATCTCTTGCATCGCGGCACTGTTTTGCTGAAAATCGCTTGAGTTCGGACTCAGTTTACTGGTTATAGTAGCGCTCATGATATCCCTTTTTCTTTTATACATAGATACGTAATTACGAGTAGCTTGTTATGCGAGTCGCTTTTTAGATGCGCAGTCATTTATTTAAATAATACTGACCGCTGTTTTTAATGGCTACTCACATGGTTCATCTTTTATATTTTGGATCTGGTAAACAAGTTTAAAGCTGATAAGCAAGGCTATTAAAGACCCAACTCTTCTTTCATTTGCTCAATAATTTTATACTTTTGGATTTTGCCTGTGATGGTCATTGGGTATTCAGTCACAAAACGATAGTATGCCGGTACTTTATAGTGAGCGATATGCTCACTACAGAACTCTCGTACTTCCTCTTCGGTTAAGCAGCCCGGTTCTTTAGGAACAATCCATGCTGCGAGTACTTCGCCATATTTTTCATCTGGTATACCGACGATCTGTACATCGCGAATCTTTGGATGACGATAGAGGTAGTTTTCGATTTCTACCGGATAGATATTCTCGCCACCACGGATGACCATATCTTTACTACGACCGACGATTTTGACATAGCCGTCTTCATCCATTGTCGCCAGATCACCTGTATGCATCCAACCATCTTGGATGGCTTCACGTGTCTTGAAGCGACTGCCCCAATAGCCTTTCATCACTGAATAGCCACGTGTGAGCAGCTCACCTGTCTCTCCTAACGCTACGATCTCACCCGTTGCGGTATCAACGACTTTTACTTCTAGCGCAGGCTGTACTAGCCCCACGGTCGAGACTTGCTTATCAAGTGGCGTGTGCTCATTGGTCTGACAAGACACGGGGCTGGTCTCTGTCATACCATAGGCAATGGTGACTTCACTCATATGCATATTATCGATGACGCGGCGCATGACCTCAATCGGACAACTGGACCCTGCCATGATACCTGTGCGCAGAGTCGATAGATCAAAGTTTTTAAACTCAGGATGGTCGAGCTCTGCGATAAACATCGTGGGCACACCATGCAGACCTGTACATCTCTCTTCCTCTACAGCTTGCAATACAGTCAGTGGCTCAAAGCCATCATTTGGATAAACGATACAACCACCATGCGTAAGAATCGCTAGGTTGCCAAGTACCATGCCAAAGCAATGATATAGCGGTACGGGGATGCAGAGTCTATCTTCTTCAGTGAGGTTCATCGCCTCACCAATGAAATAACCATTGTTTAAGATATTGCGGTGACTTAAGGTGGCGCCTTTTGGAGTCCCTGTCGTGCCACTGGTGAACTGTACATTGATAGCATCGGTGTTTTTGAGCTGAGCTTGGCGCTCTGCGACACGTGGATCATTGGCATCACCCTCACTCATCCAGCTTGAGAATTTCTGCATAAAGCCAAAGGTCTCATCAGACTCTGGCTCATCAATCCAAATGATACGCTCAATCGTTGGAATCTCAACCAAATCAAGCTGAGTGTAGTCTTTGTGATAAATCTCAGGACACAGCTCACGGATTAGGCCAGCATAGTCACTGGTTTTGAAATGGCGCATAAGTACAAGCGCTGAGCAGCCGAGTTTATTTAGAGCATATTGCAACTCAAAAGTGCGGTAGGCAGGATTGATATTGACAAGGATGACGCCAACTTTTGCTGTGGCTAACTGCATCAGTAGCCATTCAGCATTGTTATGTGACCAGATACCGATACGATCGCCAATCTCAAGCCCCATCTCAATCATACTGCTAGCCAACTGATTGACTTGCTGCTGTAGCTCACGATATGTCCAGCGGATGTTTTGATGACGAACAACCAATGCTTCGCGATTAGGATACTTAGAAACAACAGCATCAAAAAAGTCGCCGATTGTCGCTTCAATCAGCGGTACATCAGGACCTTTATCGTAGCTTTGAGTGAGCGGTGCATTTGCTGAGCGCGCGCCCATATTTATACTAGGAATGTTGTTTAAAATGGCATCGAAGTCAATGCGAGTCGAATCGAAATCGGGAGTTTGAGTCATAACGAGTCCTTTCGTTTTACTTTTTATGTGCTGATTGATCGCTTGTATACAAACCTTCTTCCGTGATGAGGCCGTGCATAGCGTTCAGCTACTATAACGCCATAGGCAAAAGCCTGTCAACAATATCAATACAATATGTATCATTTAATTAGTCATAAAAAATACTTGCTCAGAGATATATAACGAAACATAGCATAGAATCATGGCAAATTTTTGACACAAAAAAGCCAGCCCTATTAACTGTTATAGGGCTGGCGCAGTCATAAACGCTGTTTTTAAACGTGCTTATTCGAAGCCAGTTTATTATGATGATTTAGGAGTGGCAGGTGCTTTTATCGTTACCGTTGCACTAACAACATCATTCTCATCCAGCAAATCCATAACAAGCTCATCATCACTTTCGGTTTTGACTTGCCAATTGCCAATCGCTTGTGGCACACCCGTCACCATCACAGAGATCGCTTTGTTTTTTAGGCGAATCATAGGTGGCTTATGATCGTAGCCATCATGCTCATGACCTAAGATATCATCAGCGATGGTCGCAGCCTGTGCCCGCAGCGGTGCGACGTAGCGACACGCGACCCCATTGATAGACATGCAGTCACCAATGGCATAGATGTTCGCCGCGTTGGTACGCAGTGTCGCTGCATCAACCACAATACCCGTACGACGATCGAACTCCACGCCAGCCGCAGTCGGCAGTTGAGCGTCAACGGTCAAACCTGTACTGGCAATTACGTGATCGACAACTAGCGGCTCAAGCGACTGAGCATCAGTGTTGTCTGCATCCGATGATAATGGTGCATAGTCTACTCGCAGCTTATCGTTTTCACTGCTATCGCCAACACGGGTAACTGCTGATACTTGATAACCACCCAAGAACTGGATGCCTTGTGACTCAACTGCCTTAGCAATACGTGCCGTCGCTTTGGCTGGTAGCATCTGTGATAGCGGCGCATCATTGAGATCAATCAGCGTTATTTTGTGCCCTGCTTTAAGTAAGTCTTCTGCAATCTCTGTCCCCACCATACCCGCACCAACGATTGCAACGTGTTGGCTGCCGGTTGCCAGTTTTTCTTGTAGCTGACCGAAACGCTCAATATGATTGACATGCCAGACCAAATCTTGCGGCAAGCTCTTAGGAAAAATAGGATGTGCGCCCATTGCTAGCACCATTTTTTCATAACCGATGGTCGTCGGTGCGTCGTCTGAGTGCTTGGTAGCACGCAGTTGTAGGGTTTGGCTCACCGGATCAATATCTGTTACCTCTGTATTGGCCAGCAAGGTTACGTCTGCTGTTTGCGCCGCATCTACGCCCGTCGCCCTTACTAAATCTGACGCGCGTTTGTTTTGACTGATTGCCATGGTCAGCATCGGTTTGTGATAACGATCACCACTGTCCACTGTGATCAAAGTGATTGGAATGACTTTATCTTTGGCACGAATAGCATCAATCACATGCCAGCCTGCCAATCCTGCACCAATGATGACGACACCTGTTTTCGCTGATGCTGATGATATTGTAGATAGATTTTCTGCGCTCATAGTAGCTCCAATATAGATGAGGAATTTTTTTAATTATCGATAATAATGGCAGCTATTGTATCAGTAAACAGACATGCACTCACCTATCTAACCACGTGTATTAGTCAATATCGAACGCCATGCGATGTGCTGTTGCACGCATGGTGCCACTGTCTATTAATTTTTCTATACAGTATAGACTCGCATGGATGCCTGCACTGATTCCCGCTGATGTGACAATACTACAAGTGTCATCGCTTGCATCCACAAAACGCTGTTCAGAAATAACGATGATATCAGGGTATGATGCCAGATTATCCAGATCCATCCAGTGAGTGGTCGCTGACCTACCAGCGAGCAAACCTGCCTTTGCTAGTAACAAGGCACCTGTACACACTGAGAGTGTCAGTACTGCCACGTTTGTTTGGGCAATAATCCAATCAATCACTGCCTTATTATGTATTTCTGTTTGTTCAGCACCATAACCACCAGGAACTACCAACACATCAATAGCTGGATGAGTGGCAAAACTATAATCAGGAATAACCTGTAAACCGTTTCTGGCAGAGATCGGTGCTTGATGCTCAGCAATAGTAATAACCTCAAAGTGCTTATCGCTTGCACCGTTCTCCGCCAACGAGAACACCTCAAAAGGCCCAGCAAAGTCCAATACTTCTACTTCATTAAACAGTAATATACCAACGGTTCGCTTGACCATTATAGTGCCCCTCAATTAAGCTGATATCGTTAAACAATATTCAATCCGTTAATATCGTAATCATTATCTTCATCGGTGTTTCTAAGTCGGTTTTTTTAAAGAATAAGTTTAGCCATGGCATCTGCCTTTGCCGTATTACACTGTTGCAGTCCGGCGAGTACACCTGCTCTATTTTCAGCTGTTTTGTTTTGACTCAGCTTAAACTGTGCTTGAATGTCTGTAATACTGATGCGAATACCCACAATTGCTCGACAAAGTGCCTGAATATAATTTTCTGGCGCATCATCAAGTGACCACGGAATAGGCTGATTGGCTTCAAAATCTTGAGTGAGTTCCGATAATATTTCCGTCAATACCATAGGGTCGGTCAATAGACTAACTGAGCCTTTGATATGCACACTACGATAGTTCCAAGTCGGCACTTCTTTGTGGGTTATTGCTTTACTTGGGTACCAGTTGGGACTGATGTAATGACCCGCATCCTGAAATATAATCAGCCATGGTGCATCGAGATTATCATAGTCGTTCAAAGCGTTTACTTTGGCGATGTGACCGTATAGGCAACCGTACTCACTACCATCATCCTGCCAATACATGGGGATATGACAAGCCTCTAATCCATTCTGTGTTTGTACAACAACAGTCGCTAGAGGCTGCTCTTTGATAAATGCTTTTATCGTATCAAAACGCTCTTCTTTAAATGCTTTAGGAGTAAACATAGCAAGCTCCAAGTCGTTTTTTGAATAACCATAGAAAAGAGAGTGAATACAAAGCGCCCTATCAAAGAGAGCATTTCGCTATCCTTAATAGGGCGCTTTGTATAACCATTAATAGTAAAAAGTATATTTGTGGACGTGTTTTTTACTATTAATGGTACTGTTAGTAGCATTACGATTGCAAATAATGCCATCAATAGTCGCAAATCAAAATACGATCAATGATTCAAAATCTTTGATAAAAATTGCTGTGCGCGTTCACTTTTTGCACCTTCAAAGAACTCATCCTTACTACAGTTTTCTACCACATGTCCTTCATCCATAAAGATAATACGGTTGGCAACCTGACTGGCAAAACCCATTTCATGGGTCACGCACATCATAGTCATACCATCGCGAGTCAGCTCGACCATTACATCGAGCACTTCTTGGATCATCTCAGGATCAAGCGCGGATGTCGGCTCATCAAAGAGCATCGCCACAGGATCCATAGCCAGTGCACGAGCAATCGCCACACGCTGCTGCTGACCACCAGAGAGCTCAGCTGGATATTTTGCTGCCTGTACCGTCAGACCAACGCGGTCTAGGTATGCCATAGCTTTCTGCTTGGCCTCGCTTTCTTTGCGTCCCAATACTTTGATCTGTGCGACGGTCAGATTATCAATAATCGTCAAATGCGGAAACAACTCAAAATGTTGAAACACCATGCCGACACGGCTACGTAACTTGGGTAAATTGGTCTTTGAGTCACCGACAGAGACGCCATTGACCATGATTTCCCCTTTTTGAAAAGGCTCAAGTCCATTGACCGTCTTAATCAAGGTTGATTTACCGCTACCTGATGGGCCACAAACCACGACCACATCCCCTTTATGTACATGCGCGGTACACTCCTTCAGTACCTGAAAGTCTCCATACCATTTACTGACATCGGACATTTGAATGACCATCTCATCACTAGCATGACCATTGTTGGTGACCAGTCCGCCAAAGGCATTTAAGTATGTATCCGCTGTGCTCATCACTGGCTCCTAACCACATTGTTTTTGATAACTGTTATTTAAGATGTCATCATCTAAAAAATCACATCAAGTACTACATCAGAACCGCAGACGCTTTTGAATACGCTGCACCCCAATAGAGGCACTCAAGCTAATCACAAAATAGACAGCACCAGCACCTAAGATATAAGGTGTGAGTAATCCCATAAGCTCACCGCGAACGTATGCGGCACGGAAAAAATCTGTCAAACCAATCGCAAATACCAGTGTGGTATCTTGGAATAAAATAATACACTGCTGCAAAATCAATGGCAGCATCTTGCGAAAGGCTTGCGGCAAGATAACCAGACTCATGGTTTGTCTATATGTCATGCCCAGTGCTTTGGCAGCATTGACCTGTCCGCTGCCAATCGATTGAATACCAGCACGTACCACTTCTGAGAAGTAAGCGGCCTCAAACATCATAAAGGCAACCACACAAGACGCAAAAGCAGCATCAAGTTGCAAGTACTTGCCTGTTACCCCCAGATAAATCATCGGTACCGCAAAATAAAACCACAGTAGTACCAGTAGCAGCGGTACAGAACGGAAGTAATTGACGTATAGCTTCGCTGGAATCTCAAGCGCTTTGATGCCTGATAAGCGCATCAATGCCAATACGGTGCCTAGACTGATACCGCCCAAAATAGCCAAAAACAGCACTTTTAAGGTGGTGATCATGCCGCCCATCAAACCAGGATAGGCGGTTGCCAATTCGGTCATATTCATTTCTGACCTCCTGCAATGAGCCCGGGCACGCGCAATTTACGCTCAATCAGTCCCATAATAGCAATCAAGGACAGATTGAAAACCAAGTAGATAATCGTCGCATAGGTATAAATCTCAATGCTGTTTTGGGTGTACTCGCTGATGGTTTTGGTTTGGCTAATCAGCTCCATCACCCCAACAAGCGAGGCGACAGATGCGTTTTTAAAGCAGTTGGTCAGCTCAGAGCTGAGTGGCGGTAAAATAATACGAAAGGCTTGCGGCAGTAGTACTTCTTTGTAGACTTGCGGAATACTAAACCCTAGTGCATAGGCCGCATTGATCTGCCCATCAGGCAGTGACTCAATACCTGTACGTACCTGCTCGACGATACGAGCAGCGGTAAATAGACCCAGACCGATACTGGCTGATAGCATGGCTGAGGTATTCGGAGACAACTCCTTGTACCACCATTCTTGTATCGTAGGCGTAAGCCAGCCAGGTGCAATATAAAACCAAAAGAACAACTGGACTAATAGTGGAATATTACGAAAAAACGTCACATATGCCGTACCAATGGTACGAGCAGTCTTATTGGGTAGCGTACGCATGATACCAAAGATGGTACCGACGACCATAGCGATGGTCCAGGCAATACTACCAATCAATAGCAGCCAGCCTAGACCAGTAATCATCCAATGGATATAAAGCTCGTTACCGATACCAGTCTGCTCAAAGAGCACACCCCAGTTCCAGCTATAATTCATGGTTGTCTCTCCGAGCAGCGATTGATAAGCCTAGACGTCACAGATAGCATCACAAGCTATCTGAGCGTATAGGCAAGCTATATTGAGGGACAATGAGCGTTATTGAGCCGTTGCAACTTTTGGCTGAGCGCTGTCATGTGGATTGGCAATCAACGCTTTTAGGTTGTCTGACATCTCAAAGTTTAGATTGACGTTCTTTGGCGGGATTGGGTTCAAGAACCATTTGTCATAAATGCTATTGATTTCGCCTGAGCTAAAGACATTGGTCAATGCTTCATCAACCACTGCTTTGAATTCAGGATCGTCTTTACGCATCATACAACCATAAATCTCAAACGACTGTGGCTCACCAACGATAACCCACTCATCAGGATTTTTTGCTTTGGCTTGTTCACCAGCGAGCAGTACATCATCCATCATAAAGGCATCAGCGCGGCCGTTTTCTAGCATCAAGAAAGCTTCGCCATGATCTTTTGCTGAGATGATGTTGGTATCCATCTGATTGTCATCATTGTACTGACGAATATAGCGCTCTGACGTCGTGCCTGCCGTGGTCACCAAAGTCTGACCTTTTAGGTCTGCAAAATCTTGAATGCCAGAGTCTTTTTTGGTCAGTAAGCGTGTACCAATTTCAAAGAAACCGTTAGAGAATGCCACTTGTTTTTGGCGCTCTTCATTATTGGTGGTTGAACCACACTCAAAATCTACCGTACCGTTTTGTACCAATGGGATACGGGTTTGTGAGGTCACCAGGTTATAACGAATGTTAAGGTCTGGCATGTTTAGCTTTTGCTTGACGGCTTCGACTACCTTCATTTCTAGGTCATGTGCATAACCGATAGGCTGGTTAGGGTCATCAGCAATATAAGAAAAAGGGATAGAGGAGTCACGGTGACCGACAACGATGGTACCCGAGTCTTTGATTTTTTGTAGCGTACCATTCATGGTTTCTGTCGCGGTTGCATCATCTGCAGGCGCTTCAGTGTTCGTGTCGCTGCTGTTGCTACAACCCGCTAAGCCAAGTGCCATAAAGGCCGCCAAAGTCAACGGTTTAGAAAATGAGTAGGTCATGAAATACATCCTTTTATCACAAGATTAATGAGTGCTTGGACGACATAGGTCTAATTGGACAACCTAACTGCGCCGCATCCGTACGGTTGTTGCTGTTGTTTATCACAATGCAATTTAATGTTACTGTACAACAAAATTGCACTCGATGGTGAATTTTTTTCGAGAGAATATATATCTACATAGATATCTATACTTTGGTTAAACGCCAGTAATTTACTGCTGCTATAAGGTTATAAACTCGAACCAATAAAGGCTATATAGGCTGTGATCAATAAAAGCTTGTATAGATATAGCTTTATCCTTTAGACCGCTTATTGGGTTTTGCTATACAAGCTAGTCATCGCAGTATGATAAATACAATTGATAAATCGGCAGCAATCCCCATAAAGCAAACAACTTCCTTATACTACAAATGACTTATGACACAAGATACCCAAGTCCCAAATACGGACAGCCAAATTACTGACTCTCATGGTAGTAACGACATTCGCCAACGTTTCTTTATTGAAGACTCTCCAGTGCGCGGCGACGTCGTGCGCCTATCACGCAGCTATGCGAGCACCATTGCTCAAAAGCCATATCCTGAAGCTATCAAACGCTTATTGGGTGAGATGCTGACCGCAGCGAGTTTGCTCATCAGTACGGTCAAAATCAACGGTCGCTTATCTATTCAATTGCAGTCGTCAGACAGTGATAGTCTACTGAACTGGGCAATGGCAGAATGCGATCAAGACGGTATCATCCGTGCGCTTGCCAGCTGGAAAGGTGAGACAGATGAGCAAATACAAGCATGGGACAACATGACTCATGCCAAAGACGCCTTTGCTGAGCTGGGCGCGATGGGGCAAGGCGTCTTGTTTATCAATATCCAACCTGATGGCGGTGAGCCGTACCAAGGTATCGTTGAGCGTAGCCATGACAATCTGGCAGACTGCTTGGCACATTATCAAAAGCAATCGGCACAGATTCCGACATTGATCAACTTGGCATCTGACGGCCTACAAGCGGGTGGTATATTGGTACAGATGCTACCGCGTACGGCTGAAGAAACATCTGAAGTTGAGCAAAACCAAGATGCCGGTATCGATGATGACTTATGGACTCGTCTGAGCGTGCTGACGCGTACGGTTAAGGCGGAAGAGTTGACGACGCTGGATGCCAACGAAATACTCTATCGCTTATATCATGAAGAGAACATCGTCGCCCCTGAGCCTGCTCCCTTAGCCTTTGGGTGTACCTGCTCACGCGAAAAATGCGAGATGGCAATCGAGCAAATCGGTGAGGCAGAAGCGTTAGACATTATCGATGAGCAAGGTGGCACGTTTGAGATGGATTGCGGATTCTGCGGTGAAATCTATACCTTTAATAAAGATGATGTAGCAGCAATATTTGCTGAGTAAGTTTTCTTACCTACTATAAATCAGTATTCATAAAAAACCCTCAAGCGTCATGCTTGAGGGTTTTTTATTTTTAGAACTTTAAAAGTATATGACTGCTTTTACGTTGAATTGCTTTTTTACACCGCCACAGCCAAGCTTCTAGGATAAGAATGTATGCGTGGACGTCCGGCATAGTCACTTCGACCGTTGTCGAACAGCCATTCAACGACTTGCTCACGCACCCGTCTACTATGAATTAAGTTCATATGGTTCACACCATAAAATATCGCTTTGTGACCATCTGGCACAAACAAAGCATGCTCAGCATCATCCTCTCCCAGCGCTGATGCCACTGATACCAGACTATCACCTAGCAGATCGGTCACCTTAGAGTCATAATGCGTCTCAAGCAAAGCACTAGCGACAAAGTAGGTTTTAATCCCACTTGGCAGACGCGCAGGATGGCGGAAATCTTGTGGTAATACACTGCGTCCCTCTAATGCCTGCCAGTCAGCATCACGAATACTGCCGTGACGTAAATCAATGATACCAGCACTACGCATGTCACCGAGTTTGGCAAGTGAGCCTGCAAATGGCAACTTGGCAATGATGTCTTGTACATAATTACCGATACGCTCAAGCACTGCTCCATGATGCGGGGAGCCTAGGGTGATGAGATTACCCACGCGCTTTATCCAGTCCAAGCGCTCTTGCTCACCATAAAACAGCGCACTACGAGAGACCAATCCACCCATACTGTGACCAACCAAATCTATCTGACTGATGTCTGGATTATCATCGACCAAGTCCTGTAGTAGCTGAGAGAACTTATGACCGCTACGTGAGATACGTCGCCCTGTATTGTAATCTAAGTAAAGCACGGTAGTATCAGGCTGACTGACATGTACCGCATCGCCTAGGTTGTTATTTTCTTGTGCATGCCAGCTCAAATGGCTCATACACAAACCATGGCAAAAGATAACGATACGTCCGGATAGGATCTGTTCTTGGGGACTGCCATCTTTGTTGTATAACATCATCGGGACAGCGAGTGCGTTTTGATTGTTGACCAAATGATCGCCCATGACGCCGTTGATAACATTGACCAATTTTTTTAATGAGTCAGGCAATGGTTGAGCCGTTTTTTGGACGATGAAGTTTTTGTATATTCGTAGGATAGAGGCTAGATTATTACCGACCATGAGCATGATATGGCGTATCGTGCCATAGATGCGTCCGGTAAAACCACGCTGCCACTTATTTAGGTGTTTATCATTGAATCGACCCATCGGACGCAAGATAACCTCACGGTGAATAGCCTCAACTATTTCAGTGATCTCGACCACACCCATTGTTGCAAGCTGCGCCAATCCTTCAAAAAAGTCCGCCAAAGAGACAGGTTTTTTGACGGCTTCGTTGCCGTCGTCTGTGTCTGCCAACAACTTGACCAGCTCATCCATATCGATTGCTTCGAGCTGATCTATCTGCCCATACCAATCACTATGCAGCGGTACGCTAGCATCTGAGAAAAAATGCGCATCAAGCTCATGGTGATTGCGAGTATAATTGCTATCATTTTGAGCGCTACTGTCACTAACACTAGGGTTATAAAACAAATTTGGGCTGCTCATAATATTGACACATTTAGCGATAAGGATAGTTTTCCATACTATCCTTTAACTGTCGCAAATAGAAGCGAATGATTTGATTTCAGCGTCCATTAGTGACCAAAAGAGAGATATAGATGATAAACGGTGGCTTTGTCATCATAAAAGCATTATCCAGCATATACACCCAAACAAAAATCCCAAGCCATAACTTGGGATTTTTTATATAGTTTTAGTACTTTTAGTTATGCGATAGACCATCACTTATCTGACTGTTTTATCTGGTTGTTTTGCCTTATTGTTTTCGCTTATTGCGTCGGGCTATCTGTCTCGTCGAATGATTCTGCCAGTATGACATCACCATCATCACGTGTGATCATCACAGTCGCGGAACGAGGAATATTGCCACCAGCCACTGCACCCCACGTATTGCCTGGATGCTGAATATTAATAAACAAGGTTTTGAAATCTGGTGCCATAGTAATGCCTGTAACTTCACAGCCCTCAGGACCGACGAAGAAGCGTTTGATATTGTCATTACTGGCGGATGTGCCCACTCGGGTTGACTGCCCTGCTGATGTGGTGGTCATCGATCCATCACTGACCTCACCCGGTAGTGCGGCCAGCAGCATGCAGCTACTGGTGTCAGTATAAGCGCCATCATCTGTCTGAATCCATAAAACGCCGCGTGGGTCAAAGTACAAGCCATCAGGTGAAGAAAAATCGTTGTTTTCATTCAGCCCAGATAGGTTTTCTGCTGACAGATCATTTGGCGCACCAAATAGATAGATATCCCACTCAAAGCTCGTTGCAGCATGATCGCCACCCGCTTCTGCCCAGCGAATGATATGACCATTGTCATTGCCATCATTATTATAACTGCGAGGATTGGATGCTGAGACAGGCTGATCATCGCGCTCACCGCGATACTTATTATTGGTCAATGTCACATAGACATCGCCTGTCATCGGACTGACCGACACCCATTCAGGTCGATCCATCTTAGTAGCGTTCAGCGCGTCAGCAGCAGCGCGAGCGAATACGAGCACCTCATCTTGCCCGTTAAACGGCAATACGCTGTTAGATGCATCCAGCCCATTTTGACCATGAACGAGGGCTTTCCATTCGCCGCTACCATCTTCATTGAAGATCGCAACGTACAGCGTGCCGTCATTGAGATACTTATCACCTGCTGCTAATCCACCACCGATATCTGAGTTTGACCAGACTGCTGTAGATACAAATTTATAGATGTACTCGCCACGCGCATCATCACCCATATAGAACACCACTGGTTTACCTTGCTCTACAGGGGCATAGGCACAGTTTTCGTGCGCGAAACGGCCTAGAGCAGTACGTTTTTGCGGTACAGAGTTTTGGTCAAATGGGTCAATCTCGGTAATATAACCAAACGTATTAAAACCATAGCGATAATCATCAGCGGCGCTGGCACCGACGGCCGTCATATCCCAGCGTGAGAACTCGTCTGTTATCTTGGCGTCATTTGCATCTGGGGTATGCCATAGATACTCCCAGCCTGGGAAGTTCTCTGTCGCACCATAGCGCTCACGCCCGTAGTTATCACCAGTACTCAATTGACTGGCATCTTGTCCACGGGCGAACACTCCCAAAAAGTTCTCTTCTGTGGTCAGATAAGTACCCCAAGGTGACAGTCCTGCACCGCAGTTGTTGTTGATACCGCGAGTCTGAAAGCCTGTTGGATCAAACTTGGTTTTGACCAGATCAGAGCCTGCTACAGGACCTGCTAATTGCGCAGTCGTACTACTGGTAATACGGCGGTTGTATTTTGAGTTTGCTACCATCTCATAGCCGTTGCCATCCGCACGGCGAGTGAGCTCAACCACCGAGACACCATGACAGTTAACCTCGCGGCGCACGTCGCTTGCAAGACGTCGGTTTTTGAAGATAGGAGCCGCATCACTATCCTGAGTGACATAGTAGCCAAAAGGACTGAGCTCACTGCTGTTGACGTATTCGTGATTCATGACCAATAGGCTATTTTCTGAAGCTTTGGCGTCATAGGCATTGCCTTTTTTGCCAAAGAACCACATCCCGTCGTGGTTATCGCCCATGCGCCACTCAAACGATTCGGCAGACTGTTCGCGGTTGTCTTTCCAATCCTCAATACCCGACATAAGCGGTGTGCCAAGCGGCAAGATCATCTCAGCGGTGTAGCCTGCTGCTACCGTCATGGTGTCCGCAGTTGAGTGCGCGACTGCCTCAAATTTCAACGTATCCGGACGACTCAAATCCCCTTGTGCAGGGATAGCGGCGTTATTGTCACTGCCTACAATATTACCGTCGTCATCATCACTACAACCAACCAATGGTAGTGCGCCAAAAAACGCAGCAGCCGTCAATCCTGTGCCCCCTTTTAGGATGCTTCGGCGGTTCAATCGACGATTGATAATCGTCTGAAAATCAGTATTGTTAGTAGGGTTTGAGTCTTCAACCACTTCGTGGGCAAGCGTTCGCTCATTGTTCAATAATGTCATTATCAGTCACCTTGCTATTAAGCTAGATTGGCGGAGGATGGGTCGCGGCGTTGCGATTACAACCACAAAAATACGAATTCCGCTTAAGTCTACTGATCCTTTATGACAGCACGCTGAACGATAGATGACAAAATAATGACAATTGTCGGCTCGATGACAACTAAGCACAATTGAGCCAATAAGAACCATCAAGCAGATAAGATAGTGTAATAATCAGGCTTAATATAAAGAGCACAAAATATAAAGAGCACAAACGCAAAAAACCCCAAGCGATTGCTTAGGGTTTTTGATATGTATTACTACAAGCTGTCATTGCTAGCCGTTATCAAAAATTATGGCTTTAGCTATCTTAGCAAGCCTATCGTACTTGTGATGTCCACTCATGAGCGCCCAACGTGAGGGTAAGCTTATCTCCTGCTTGCAAGACGCCTACGCCACTTGGTGTGCCAGTCATAATCACATCGCCTGCCTGCAAATTAAAGGCACGACTGATATTGACCAGTAACTCATAGACGGGAAACAGCATCAAAGCACTATCACCATCTTGAGTTAATTTATCATTGATAGTCAGCTGGTACTGTACGTTTTGAAGATTGCCAAATGCTTGCGGATCAAGCCAATCGGCAATCACGCATGCCCCATCAAAACACTTGGCACGCTCCCACGGATGACCTTTTTCTTTTAACTTGCTTTGCAAATCGCGCAAGGTTAAATCCAAACCTAATGTCACCCCGCCGATTGCTTGCTGCGCCTGCTCAATGGTCGCCATAGACAAATCAGCGGATAGCTGAATGCATAGTTCAGCCTCATAATGCGTCTCGCCAAACTGCTCTGGATTGGGTCGGATCACATCGCTACGCATAGAAACCACCGAAGACGCTGGCTTCATAAATAGTATTGGCGATGACGGCACTTCATTGCCTAATTCTGCAGCATGCGCCGCATAGTTACGGCCTACACAGACCACTTTGCCAATAGTAGCGCGGAGACTATCGTTATGGTTATTAACGCTTTGCTCTTGATTGACACCCGCTGCGATAGCATTGGCTAACGACACATGTGGTGATTGGCTCATACTAGACTCTTCCTGTAAATGATGAATACTTATCAGCAATCCATACTGTCTTGTCTACTGTCACCTTAACGATTTCGATAATCAGCTGCTAACTGCTAACTGCTAACTATGGAATCGTATTGGTAACCACATCTGGTGGCACATAGCTGGTATGACGATTCATGCGCTTTTCAAACAATCTAAAGCTAAATAAGATCACCCATGACAACAGTAAATAAACGATACCCGCGGCAAAGAACAGCTCCATCAAGGTATAAGTACGCGCACTAATTGTACGAGCGACACCCGTGATATCCATCAAAGCGATGGTCGAAGCCAGCGCACTACCTTTTAGCATAAAGATAACTTCGTTGCTGTAGGCCGGTATCACGATACCAAACGCACGCGGCAGTGTAACCCGTGTAAGCTTCTGCCATTTTGACATACCAAGCGCATCAGCAGCTTCAAGCTCTCCAATAGGAATCGTCTGAATCGCACCGCGTATAATCTCAGCGAGATAGGCACTGGTATTGAGGGTAAAGGCGATGATAGCACACCAGTATGCTTGGCTAAGTACTGGCTCCCATAAAAACGACTCACGCACCGCCTCGAACTGACCCAAACCATAATAAATCAGGAATATCTGTACCAGCAACGGCGTACCACGGAAGAAGAAGATATATAAAAACGGGATTATCTGTACGAGCCAGTTTTTCGACAGGCGTAACAATGCCAAAACCAAGCCGAAGAGCAACCCAATAACACCTGAGATCACAACCAGCTGTACGGTCAATACCGCGCCGCCTAGTAAGTCAGGGATATGATCAAAAATGACCTGCCAATTCCAATCCATAGTATCTCTCCTCTACCCTATGGTCGATTGACTGTGAGTGGATTGACGGCTTATCTTTTTGGCATAGCGTGCCGCAGGATTGGCGCGCCACTCAAGCCACATCATAAAGCCAGTAATCAACATGGTCAGACCCAAATAAATAATCGCGGCTGCCATATAAAAGGTAAATGGCTGCTGTGTTGACTGCGCTGCTCGTGAAGACTGATACATAATGTCCTTGAGACCCACGACCGATACCAATGCCGTATCTTTGAGCAATACCAAAAACAAATTCCCCAGACCAGGCAGTGCAATCTGCCATACCTGCGGCAACGTAATGCGATAAAACGTCTGAAAAGGACGCATACCAATCGCTTGCGCCGCTTCGCGCTGACCTACCGGAATCTCTTGGATGGACATGCGAAAAATCTCAGTCGCATAGGCACCAAAAGCAATAGACAACGCCATAACACCGCCCCAAAAAGCGCTGATCTCGACATAGTCGTTATAGCCGAACTTTTTGAGGATGCTCATCAATAATATAGAGCCGCCATAATAAATAAAGAGCACCAATAACAGCTCAGGAATACCGCGCATCGTCGCAGTATAGACAGTCGCAAGCTTACGCAGTAACCAGATGTTGGACATCTTTGCGGTTGCGCCAAGCAAGCCTAAGCCCAGACCAATAATTAAACTGGTCACGGCAAGCTGTATGGTGACGGTAGCGCCGCTTAATAAAAGCGCGCCAAATCCTTGTAAGTCAAACACGATTATCCACTCAGTCTCTTTATATTAGCAATTAGGGCATGTCTTCAATTCAATCGATAGACATCTAAATGGTTTAAAAACGGCTAAATCTTGCCAAACGGCGTCAAATAGCTGACTAATATCTCGATATTATTTGTGCTATTTTCCTTGTTTGACTGCAATTTATCTCATTTTTATTACCATTTTTAAAATGAAGACACGCCCTAGCAAAATATGAGTTAAAAGAATCAGCATCAATAGCTGAACGCGGCGAAACACCGTATTTTATACCAAATCAATAGGAATGGTCGGCGTCAAAAAACGACGTCAGAAGAATACGATTAGCGCTACGATAATTGACACGGTAGAAATGAGCGCTGATTTTATCATATTCACTCGCCGTGATGTTAATACTGACGCGTAAAAGCTGTGCCTAAACCGTACCTAAACAGACACTTGGACTGATAACCAGGAAAAAGACTGACTAAGTTTGAGTAAAACGGATGGGGAATAGCGATGACTATGCTATGAGTATAGAGTACGTTTAGGAATTGATAAAAAAGGACATCGCCATGACAGCGATATCCTTTTGCGAATCAAAACAGTAATTTTGAATCAGTATTTTTTATTGCTATTAGACATCAGCTAGCGTCTGCTACCGCTGGCTGTTCAGTAGCTTCTGTGCTGACCGTGCTCGTCTCAGCTGCTGATACCGCAAAGTACTTCTCATTGATTGTATCGTATGTACCATTAGCCTTGATATTGGCTAGAGACTGATTGATTTTTGCCTGTAGCGGATCGCCTGGACGTACCGCTATAGCAAAGTTATCATTGATATCAATTTCATCACCTTTTAGCGCGTATTTGCTACCAGCAGGTGAGCTAAGCCACTCTATCGCTGGTAGCTTATCGGAGATCATGGCATCAACACGGTTCGACCCAAGATCCAAAAACGCATTGCTCAGCGTATCATAAAGCTTCATCTCAGCTTGCGGGTAAGTATCTTCAAACCACTGTGATGAGATAGTCGAGCGCTGTGCGGCAATCGAATTAGAGTCGATATCGCTAGGATTGCTGGGGTCGAAGCTACTGTCTTTTTCGGCCAAAAAAACCAAGGCATTACTGAAGTACGGATCGGTAAAGCTGACCTGCTCTGCGCGCTCTGGTGTGACCGACATCGCCGCCACAATCGCATCATACTTACCTGCTTTTAGACCAGGGATAATACCGTCCCAGTCTTGCGCTACAATCTCGCAAGTCACCTGCATATCGGCACAGAGTGCCTCTGCTATCTCAACATCAAAACCGCCAAGTGTCCCATCCGCATTGGTATAGTTGAAAGGCGCATACGCCCCTTCAGTCCCGATACGTAATACGTCCTCTTTCGTGACTGCCGCTGTATCGGTATCGCCTGCATTGTCTTGACTGTTGCTACAACCAGAGACTGCAAAAACAGTCGCTAGTGCAAACAACGGTACAGATAGACGACTGGTCGTTATGGTACTCATAACAGGTTTGCCAATCGTGGCACAGGCTGGGGCACAATGGTCGCTCATGATCATCCTTGGGTTTTCTTGGTTAAACAACATCCTTTTGAGGAACAAGAGTTCGCTCGCTAGACGTCCTTTTAGTTAGTTGCCGCCTCGTCGGTGACCACTACCTCTTCGACACCATCCGTGACGACTGCTTACTGTGCAGCAGCGGTCGAGCTAGTACCAAAGTAGCTGCCAGTGATTTGGTCATAAGTGCCATTATCTCTTAGCTCAGCCAATGCCACATTGAATTTTGCAGCCAATGGATCGCCTTTACGGAAGGCAATACCCATCGCATCATCGTCACTGCTAATCTCTTGACCTTTGATTTCGTAATCTTTGCCGGCTTCGGTTTTTAGCCAATCAGTGCCAGTGACTTTGTCAGACATCATACCGCGTACTCGGCCTGACGTTAGGTCTAGGTACGCATTGTCTTGCGTGTCATAAAGTTTGATGTCAGCATCTGCATGCTCGTCTTGTAGATACTGTGAAGATACCGTTGAGCGCTGTGACGCAATTGGCTGACCTGCTAGCGCATCGACACTCAAGTCATCGCCTTTTTTGCCAATTAGGATGATGCCGCTATAGAAGTACGGGTCACTAAAATCAACCACTTCTTGACGCTCAGGGGTGATCGACATACCAGCGATGGCTGCATCAAATTTTTGTGCGTTCAATCCTGGAATCAACCCATCCCAATCTTGTGAGATCACTTCACACTCAGCTTTCATCTGTGCACACAATGCGTCAACCAGTTCAATCTCATAACCGATTAGCTTGCCATCAGCGTCTGTGTAACTAAAAGGCTTATAGCTTGATTCTGTGGCAATCTTGATGTCTAGAGGTGCTTCGGTAGCGGTATCAGCTTCAGCGCTTTCTTCTGGTGCTGCGCTATTGTTACAACCTGCCAACATTAGCATTGCTGCGCTAAGCGGCGCCAGCCACAATGCTTTTTTGCTCATTGAAATTGTCATATCTTTTATTCCTTAATATATTTACCAGCCGTATCATCACTTATTACTGACTACTTTATACTCAATTGATCCTGCAATACTGAACCGTTTTTTACTTATCAGCATCGCTTGTTTTGAGTACAAACATTCAGGAAAACATTATTGACCAAAGTTCTTTTGCTCAAGGCGTGCAAGCTCACCGTTACTACGGATTTCGCTCAATGCTTTATCAAATTTTGCTTTGAGTCCATCCCCTTTACGCACAGCAATCGCAATGTTGTCATCGTTATCAATTTCATCACCAACAATACCAAAGCCTTCTGTATTATCTGCTAACCATGATTTGGCAGAGACTTTTTCGGCCAATACCGCATCGCTACGACCAGACTTTAGATCCAAGTAAGCATTGTCATAGTTGTCATACAGTTGAACCGTGTTGCCTTCTTTGCCTTCGTAGTTATCCTGTAGATAAGCCCCTGGCGTGGTAGAGCGCTGTCCACCTAGTGTGACATTGTTGATCGCCATCGGATCAAAACTGCCATCGTTGTTGGTTAGCCATACCATCGTGTTGGCAAAGTACGGCTCAGTGAAATCGACTTTTTCTTGACGTTCAGCAGTGATAGACATCCCTGCGACAACCGCATCATATTTCTGTGCCAATAGACCTGGGATAATACCATCCCAATCTTGAGCGACGATTTCACATTCAGCTTGCATCTGATCACATAGCGCATTTGCGACATCGACATCAAAGCCTGACAAGCTACCATCCGCATTGGTATAGTTGAATGGAGGGTAAGCGCCTTCGGTTGCAATACGAATGGTTTGCCCAGTCGTTTCTGCAGCAGGTGCATCGGCGCTGGCATCAGTTGTTTCGTTGGCAGGTTGGCTACAAGCACTCAGCATCAATGCTGCGGTGACGGTCATTGATGACCACAGTAGGCGAGAATTCGACATCATACATTCCTTAAATTCTGATGGGTTTGACATAGGGTTTTGACAGGATTTTCTGGCTTTAGGTTCTGATATTTAGTTCTCTGACGTCCCTGCCAGACAAGCAATATAGATAGCAGAATGACAGGCAGCCAGCAGCTGTGACTACCTATAAACCTTTTGATAATACCTGAGTAAAATATCAAAAACAAACGTTTTGCATACTCACAGTTATTATCGGGTAATAAAGAGTCAACAATGGTTACGATATAGTGATTTTTGCACTTGGCAAGATTTGGTAGTGATAGGAGTTAATAATATAGGGGTTTGACTGTAGCAGAGCTAGATAATGGTAGGGTCAGATGGTAGTAGGATTCTACTACCATCTAATGTGGGCAGAATTAGTTTGGGCGATGTGAGGCCATAAAGTCTTTGACACGTTCAGAGGTAGGGTTGTCAAAGACTTGCTCAGGCGTACCGATCTCTTCGACCACACCTTGGTGCAAGAAGACTACTTTACTGGATACTTCACGGGCAAAACGCATTTCGTGGGTAACGATCAGCATCGTACGACCCTCTTCTGCTAGCTCTCGCATGACAGCAAGTACTTCGTTGACCAGCTCAGGGTCCAATGCCGAGGTTGGCTCATCAAACAACAGCACTTGTGGTTTCATAGCAAGTGCACGGGCAATAGCCACACGCTGACGCTGACCACCCGATAAGTTGGCTGGATAAGCGTCTTTCTTGTCAAGTAGCCCTACTTTGTCGAGTAGCTGCTCAGCATCACTAATCGCTTGCGCCTTCTTAATCTTGAGCACCTGCGTCGGTCCCTCAATGATGTTTTGCAAAATAGTCTTATGCGGCCACAAGTTAAAGTTTTGGAAGACAAACCCCACGCGAGCACGCAGACTCTCTAACTGCTTAACGTCTGATGCTTGAAGCTCGCCTGACTTGGCAGGTTTGAGCATCAGCTCTTCATTGCCGATTAGGATGCGACCTTGATTTGGGTTTTCAAGCAAGTTGATGCAGCGCAGCAATGTTGATTTACCTGAGCCTGATGAGCCCAGAATAGAGATGACATCACCATCATAGGCGGTAAGAGATACCCCTTTTAACACTTCTAATGAGCCATAGCTTTTATGGATATCTTGTAAGTCTAGGGCGATAGGCCGAGTCGGGGTTTTTGCGGTATCAAGCATGGTTCAGCAGACTTCCAATAAATATGAGTGAAAACACGAATAAAAATAAATAAGAGCTTTATATAATAGTATAAGTATCTATAGCACTAGCGTAATAGTCCTATGCCTGAGCAGGCCAAGAGAAAAAATGCCATATTGTCTCTCATTCCACAGCAAAAAGGCAAATCTTGTGTTTAACCAGTCAGTTAGTCGTTACTACTGATTATGGCTACTTTATAAACCGTTGATCTAAAAAAGCCCAGATTGCATTTATCGCTCTGGGCTTTATTTTATCACTTTCATGTACTAGACGTGGTTTTATCTTGTGCGTCTACACTGCGCCTTTGATATTGAACCTTTGACCAACAGCTAATGACAGCGCGTCACCCGTGATATGTAGCATAAAACGGGTACGCTATAACTCTTAGTACGTCGATACATGCTCTGAGTCTTCCGTACCATCGAGCATCTCTGCGTCATCTACGGTTGCAATAGCCACATCATCTGTCGTTTCAACGACCATGCCGTCATCAGCAGTAGCAACGGCGACGTCGTCAGAGCTGTTTGCTGTGGCGTTTTCTTCAACGCTCGTTTGCGCATCAACAGTCGTATCAGCTTGTGTTTCCATCGGTGTCTCATCTTTACTACACGCACTTAGCGCAAGCGCGCCTGCAACCAATCCGGCCATCAACCAATTTTTATACGATGCGTTTTTAGTAGCCATGTTCATTCTCCATTATTCATCATTTTATGATCCAGCACTATCTATTGTTAGCGCTGCTTTGTTAATGCTTACTATACTGATGATGCGTCATGGCTACCTTAGTATTTACAGCACAGTTCTGTTAAAGACACGTAAAGTTAGAGTGCAGTATTGATACCATTATCTAGCGGAGGATATGTGATATTGCTCATGGCACTGTACTAAATAACTCACAGCGCTGTCTAAATAAAGGATGATCAGCACGTTGTAAAGCGGGCGCTGTTCACAAAATCATCTTTACTATCGCCTCAATCTGCTCTATTTTAAATAGCATAATGACCTACCGCTATGTAAGTAGGCATTCAAAACTTCTTTTTTGCCAAATTTTCGCCTTTCTAGGCGCTTTTATTTAGAACCACTTTTATCTATATAAAACCTGTATGACATAAGGAAAATAATTTATGAGTCAAGCAAATACGACGGACATCACAACCTACATGCACTCTGTTGGTAAGCAAGCACGCGCTGCTTCTCGCGCACTTGCTGCTGCCAATACTGGCGATAAAAATGCAGCACTCATGGCGATTCATGAAGAGTTGGTCAACGCTAAGCAAGATATCTTGGCTGCCAATAAAATCGATATGGATAACGGTCAAAAGAACAACCTTGATAGTGCCCTTCTCGATCGCTTAGAGCTAAATGAAGCGCGCTTCGATGGTATGCTTCAAGGTCTTAAAGACGTGGCTGGTCTCCCTGATCCAATCGGCGAAGTCACTGACATGACCTATCAGCCATCAGGTATTCATCTTGGCAAGATGCGTGTACCACTGGGTGTGGTCGGTATGATCTATGAGTCACGTCCTAACGTAACGTTGGAAGCGGCATCGCTGGCGCTAAAATCAGGTAACGCAATTATCTTGCGCGGTGGTTCTGAAGCGTTTGAATCCAACCAAGCGATTGCAAAATGCATCATCAAAGGCCTCAGCCATACTGATCTCTCTGAGCACAGTGTTCAGGTATTGCAAACTACCGATCGCGCTGCTGTTGGTGAATTGATTACGATGACTGACTATGTCGATGTCATTGTGCCACGTGGCGGTAAAGGTCTGATTGCCCGTATCAGCAACGACGCTAGAGTACCTGTGATCAAGCATCTAGACGGTAACTGCCATACCTTTATTGATAGCGATGCTGATACAGACACGGCTATCAACGTCAGTGTCAATGCCAAAACCCATCGCTACGGTACTTGTAATACGATGGAGACGTTACTGGTCGATGCAGCAGTTGCAGGCGAGCTACTGCCTAAGATTGCTGAAGCCATCGTGGCTGCCGATGATGCCATGCAACTGCGTCTTGATGACAAATCGCAAGCCATCCTAAACGAAAATGCTAAGCTTAATGGTCACTTATCTGCTGCCACCTCTGAGGATTGGGATACTGAGTATCTAGCCCCTATCCTCGCGGTAAAAGTTGTTGCAGGCATTGACGAGGCGATTGAGCATATCAATACGCACGGCAGTCACCATACTGATGTTATCATCACGGATAACTATACTAAGTCACAACGCTTCATCCGCGAAGTGGACTCAGCAAGCGTAATGATCAATGCGTCTAGCCGTTTTGCAGATGGTTTCGAATATGGTCTGGGTGCTGAGATTGGTATCTCAACGGACAAAATCCATGCACGCGGCCCTGTCGGTCTCGAAGGTCTCACTTCACAAAAATGGATCGTCTACGGTCATGGCGAGACTCGTGCGTAATCATACGAGCATTCACTACGCCCATGAGTAACCAAAAACGTCAGCAATTTTGCTGGCGTTTTTCATTTGAATAATAGGTATGCAAATTATAGACATTTAAATCATAAGTTTTTAGATTGTAGGCATTCAAGTGTTAGACATTTAAATTACAGGGAGCGGTGCAACCATGCAAAGTGGCAAGATTAAACACTGGAATCAGGATAAAGGCTATGGCTTTATCGATGTAGATGACCAAAGTGAAGATGTGTTTTTTCATATTAGTAACGCACGATTGGTAGAGCCTATAACGGTTGGTCAAAGCGTGTATTTCAATAGTACCCGTAATGAAAAAAACCAGTTGCGAGCCACCGAAGTCACACCGTCGTCACTGAGCATTGCACCAGATACTGGGCCAAGTGCACTCAGTAAAACACCTAGTAATAGCAAGCGACGCAATCATTCAAATCACATTAACCAAAACCCCGTTAATCAAAATCGTAGACAACATAACACTCAATACGGCGGTCAAAACAGCAGTCAAAATAAAAGAAGCCTAGGCTCTACCCTATTTAGCCTCATTGCTATTATCGCCATTGCTGTCTACTTCTTTGGCGATATCAGCTCAACGTTGTTTGCTGATAGTGTTGAGTCAACCACCTTGTCGCAAACTGCCTCAGATAGTACAAGTCAAGTCGCCACTGCTGGCATAACAGGTGATGCACAAGTCGATAATACGATTGCGCTCATCCAGCAAGGTGGACCATACCCTTACCCAAATAAGGATGGCACGACGTTTTATAATCGTGAAGGCAGACTACCGACACAATCACAAGGCTACTACCGCGAGTACACCGTACCCACACCTGGCGTCTCACATCGCGGCGCACGTCGTATCGTCACAGGGGGTTATCCACCTACTGTGTATTACTTGACCGTCGATCATTACGATAGTTTTCAAAGACTGCAGGTGCCTTAGTGCTAAACAAACAAATACTGAGCAAAAAGATATACAGCATAGATAAGGAGCAACGGACATGAAACAAGCAGATATGAAAAAAGAAAATATCGATCAAGAAAGTATAAGCCAAGCCATCCACTATATTAACCAAAGCCATGTTGATCAAGACCGTATTAATCAAAGCCACATTAACCAAAACGGTACAGCACTATATGCGGATATTCCTGCGCAGGCTGTTACCATACCGGCGGGTGACATACTGGATAAAACCACGCTATTGACGAGTCTTGCCTGCGCCTGTGAGTTCCCTGATTACTTTTCGTATAACTGGGACAGTGCATGGGACTGCCTGACAGATAGCGATGTGATGCACCTGATGCTTGATTTGACGGGAGCAAAAAGTATAAACACCGAAGACTTCAATATGTTTAAGTGCATCATTGAAGATGCCTATCGAGACTTTGGCAAACCACAATTGTGGATCATTGTGCCATCTGCAGATGAGATCTAGTGTTGTTAATAGAGTAATCACCGTTAATCATTCATCATCATAAAAACCTGAATCATAGAAACCTGAATTCGAGATAAAGCCATATTTATCCCGAATTCAGGTTAATTTATTTTATACAAAGGATTAACCTATGGAGATTACCTTAAACGGTTATTACACCCTGATACTCGCCACCTTAGTGCTACTGCTGGGGCGTTTTTTGGTAAAGAGAGTCAAGTTTTTAGAAGACTTCAATATTCCTGAGCCTGTTGCAGGCGGTCTAGTTGCAGCGATTGTTGTCTATGTTCTCAATATGGTTTGGGGATATAGCTTCAACTTTCATCAAGGACTACAAACTGCCACCATGTTGATGTTTTTTGCCTCTATCGGTCTGAGCGCTGATTTTAGTCGTCTAAAAGCGGGTGGTACACCGCTATTGATCTTCACCATCGTAGTATCCGTATTTATCGTGCTACAAGATGTCGTTGGTGTGGCTATGGCAAGTGCATTAGGGCTTGATCCGCTACTCGGTCTGGTCACAGGTTCTATCGCTCTGACGGGTGGTCACGGTACTGCTGGGGCTTGGGGCATTACCTTAGAAGAGGACTACGGCGTGGTTGGCGCGACCACATTAGGTATCGCTGTTGCGACTTATGGTTTGGTCGCAGGCGGTATCGTCGGTGGTCCCGTGGCGCGTCGTTTGATCAATCGACTTGGCCTAAAGCCTGCGCCTGCTAATCCGAACCCAAGCGATATAGAAAAGGTCGCAGGAAATCAGTCGCTGTATAGCACGAAACACGATGAGGAGTCTGCCGGTAGTAATAAAGATATCTTTGAGAGACCTGATAGCATGCGCTTTATCACAGCGTCCTCTACTATCGAAACCTTGGCGCTATTTGCAGGCGCTTTGGCTTTTGCCGATGTGATGGCCATAGTTGCTGAAGGCACTTGGTTTGAGTTGCCGACATTCGTGTGGGCACTGGCAGGCGGCGTGATCATACGTAATGTACTAACCATGGTCTTCAACTTTGATATGTTTGACCGCTCGATTGATGTGCTTGGTAATGCGTCATTGAGTCTGTTTTTGGCGATGGCATTGCTGTCCTTAAAACTATGGCAGTTGACCGATTTGGCAGGTCCTGTATTGATTATATTGGTCGTACAGACCATCATCATGATTATCTATGTCTACCTAATTACCTTTAAAGTCATGGGCAAAGACTATGACGCGGCGGTACTATCAGCAGGACATTGCGGTTTTGGTATGGGGGCGACCCCGACGGCGATTGCTAATATGCAAGCAGTTACGGATCGCTACCTACCCTCGCCGAAAGCATTTTTAATCGTGCCAATGGTCGGTGCGTTCTTTGTCGATATCGTCAATGCAACGATATTGCAGATATTTACCAAGTTGCCGTTTATGTAGGCTAATGCTTTCACAGACTGAAGCTTGATAGTTGTCTATAAAATCAAGAATGCCAGACATCAAAAAGCCCGCCAAAACTCATCTTGGCGGGCTTTTTTAAATATCAAGTTATCATAGCGTATTTAATCAAACCCACTATTTATACTTTTTGATTTCACCACTCTTCACACGAGCGACGAAAGAATTCACTTCTTTTTTCACAATCGGCATCAAGAAGTATAGACCGATGATGTTAAAGATCGCCATAGCGAACAGAGCCGCATCTGCGAAGTCGATAACAAAACCAAACTGTATGACAGTACCGATAACGACGAAGACTAAAAATATAATTTTGTATATTATTTCTTTAGTTCTACCTTCACCGAAGAGGTAAGTCCAAGCTTTTAGACCATAATATGACCATGAAATCATCGTTGAAAATGCGAACATGATTACAGCTAAGGCTAGGAAATACTGAAAAATTGGAGCCGTTTGCATAAAGGCGGCACGGGTTAGCTCTACACCAGTGATCGCTTGATCTTGCAAGTTTGCTGCTGTGTTCACACCAGAGATGGTAATCACTAACGCAGTCATAGTACAAATGACAACCGTATCAATGAAAGGCTCTAGTAAAGCTACCAAACCTTCAGTTGCAGGCTCATTTGTTTTTACCGCGGAGTGAGCAATAGCGGCTGAACCGACACCTGCTTCATTAGAGAAAGTTGCCCGTTTTAAACCCTGAATCAACGCACCGATAAAGCCACCAGCCACGCCAGCACCAGTGAAGGCACCTGTGAAAATCTCTCCAAATGCTGTGCCAATTTGGTTAAAGTTAGCAACCAGTACGATTACTGCCATAGTAATGTATAACAAAGCCATAAAGGGTACGACTTTTTCGGTAACGGTTGCTATGCGAGGCATACCACCAAGGATGACCGAACCGACTAAAACCGCTAAGACAACACCAAAGATTATACTGTACTCAGTAGGAATAGAAAAAGTAGAGCTTACCATTGCAAAGGCTTGGTTGCCTTGAAACATGTTGCCAGCACCAAAGGTTGCTAGTATCGTCATAAGGGCAAAACCAACGGCTAAAACCTTACCAAATCCGCCCATACCACGTTCAGCCATACCACGACTGAGGTAGTACATAGGTCCACCTGATACGGCACCAGAGGGCAGTATAGTACGGTATTTAACACCTAGCGTACACTCTACAAACTTAGATGCCATACCGAACAGGCCAACCACGATCATCCAAAAGGTAGCACCAGGTCCACCAATAGCAAGGGCGGCACCTACACCAGCAATATTACCCAGACCGACCGTGCCTGATAGAGCAGTCGCCAAGGCTTGGAAATGACTAACCTCGCCTTCTTCTTTAATAGCAGGATTAGGATCGGTATATTTACCTCTGACGATATTCAGAGATAACCCTACAAGACGAAACTGAATAAAGCCAAAGTAAAAGGTAAAGACTAAGGCGGCAACCAACAACCAACCTACAATGAGTGGGAAGCTAACGTCCCCAAGCGGTACTGAAAAGAAAATAAGATCAACGAACCAGCCAAATATACTGGCCATGAAACTGTCGAGACCTGCCCCAAATGCTGCTAAACCTGATTGCTCTGCTGCTTGGGCAAGAGTAGTGCTAAGTAATAGCATCGTTGCGACTAAAGATTGTTTTTTCATATAAATCCCTTTAGTAAAAATAATATTTATATCGTTACTTAATCAATTACATCGACACTAATACAAAGTGTAATTATTTATTATACTTTGTATTAGTATTATTACTAAACGTTCAATGCTGACTATATACTAATACTCTTGTATAAACAAAAAAATTTATATGTTTTTCTCGACTAAACATCAACTTAGCGCTCTCATATTGACAATCAAATTCAGGCGAATCCACTATATTTGTCAAATAATGTTGATAGTGGTTTGAAGTATACATAACAGACTTAAAGTTGCTTAAAATTACTAGATGATAATACCAGCACAAGGTTGCGCTAGATGCTCAGATATTTATAGAGGACAACAAAAAAACCGCCTAGCAAATGCTAAGCGGTTTTTATTTTGGCAGCTTTTAAGGAGAGCTGACTCAATCAGTATAGATTTAGGTTTACTGGTTTTTCTCGTACACTGGCAGCTCTTTGCAGATCGCTTCTACTTTACCACGTACTTCAGTTGCAACTGCTTCATCACCGCGGCTGTCTAGTACATCACATATCCAACCTGCTAAATCAGCGGCTTGCGCTTCGTTAAAGCCGCGAGTCGTAATTGCTGGCGTACCGATACGGATACCAGAGGTCACGAATGGTGACTTTGGATCGTTTGGTACTGCGTTTTTGTTGACAGTGATGTGTGCATCACCAAGCCACTTGTCCGCTTCTTTACCGGTCATTTCTTGCTTAACGAGGCTGATCAGCATTAGATGGTTTTCAGTACCACCAGAGATGATGTCATAGCCGCGCTCTTGGATGACTTTCGCCATTGCTTGTGCGTTCTTGACTACTTGCTGTTGATAGGTTTTGAAGTTGTCTTCTAGCGCTTCTTTAAAGCAGACTGCTTTTGCCGCGATGACGTGCATCAACGGACCGCCTTGGTTGCCTGGGAATACCGCAGAATTAAGCTTTTTAGCCAATTTTTCATCACGTGACAAGATCATACCTGAGCGCGGGCCACGTAGGGTCTTGTGCGTGGTAGTGGTGGCTACATCGGCAAAAGGTATTGGGTTTGGATAAACACCGCCTGCAACCAGACCAGCAACGTGTGCCATATCTACCAACAGGTACGCGCCTACTTCGTCAGCGATGTCACGGAAACGCTGCCAATCGACTACTTGTGAATACGCTGAAAAGCCAGCAATGATCATTTTTGGCTTGTGTTCACGTGCTAGAGCGTCTACTTGGTCATAATCGATCAAACCAGTACCGTCTACCAACCCATACTGTACAGCATTGTAGTTCAGGCCTGAGAAATTAATGTGCGCGCCATGTGTCAAGTGACCACCAGCGTCTAAGCTCATGCCCAGTACGGTGTCATTTGCTTCTAGCAATGCTAAAAATACCGCAGAGTTTGCTTGGCTACCAGAATGTGGCTGGACGTTGACATACTCAGCACCGAACAACTCTTTTGCACGATCAATTGCCAATTGTTCAACGACATCCACATGCTCACAACCACCGTAGTAACGCTTACCAGGATAGCCTTCTGCGTATTTGTTGGTCAGGTCAGTACCCTGCGCTTCCATTACTGCTTGTGAGCAGTAGTTCTCAGACGCAATTAATTCGATATGGTTTTCTTGACGAACGCTTTCTGCGGCCATGGCTTCAGCAAGTACTGGATCAAAATCTTTGATAGAAATATCTTTAAACATAGTGATGTCCTAAGTAGTGACTGTCATTGAAAAAATGTCATTGAAAAGAAGCTGATAGCCTGCCCACAATAAAACAACTAATGCGTCAACGTCGCTTGAGGTATGTTAAACACCTCTGCACTCTGTTTTTCTACAATCTGTTGTCTTTTTACGTTCTGTCTTATGGTATGTCCACTATTGTGAATGGCGTCTATTAGCAAAGAATAAAATAAGAACAAACACAGGCGATTAACCTGCTATTAACTTGACTGATTCGTCAATAAAATCGATATACATTTGCATCGATATCACTGCGAAAGATTAAGTGTAACATGAAAATTTGTACGATGAGCGCAAAAAAACCTCACCTTAAGATGAGCGAATTAAATGGTCATATAACGCAGCTAAATAGCCAACAAAATAAAGGATTTACCCATTGAGAATTTTCGCTTGACTGCCTTTTTATACTGATAAAGGCATGAAATATTTTTATAGATCGTTAGATAAAAACGCAGGTAAGAACGTTTCGCTAATCATGAGTGTGCGGCCATACCAGTCATAACGCGTTTGCCGTTGCCAACCGTCACTCGTATGACTAATAAAACGCTCGTTCGGCAAGGTACGGCAGCGCTTGAATAGTACATAGCCGATAGGGGTGTTTTTTAGTTGCTGAAGACGACGTGCCTGACCCTGCAAACTGTATAGAGGAAAGATACTTTGGGCTTGTACCCATGGCGCATCATCACAGCCATAGAGGTGTACTTCACGCACCCATGCCAGCAGCGGTCGTCCTAACATACCACCTGTGATACCCAGTTGCTTTTTTTGCATTAAAGATAGCTGTCGATAGCCCTCAAAGCTACGTTTTACCCGCAGTGGCTGCCCTGCCCTCTCTTCTAGCATAGCAGTGAGAGAGCCTTTGGCACCCAGCCAAGGCAACAGCTCGGTAGGTGGTAGACAATGTGTAGAATGAGACTGGTTACAGGTCATAGTTGATAGCTGGTACGCTTTGATAGGTATTTGATAGTTAAAAGGTGCTTGCGCGTAGAAGCAGCATTCACCATGGCCGATTGCCGTTATAAGTGACTGCTATGAGTTGCTACTATTAAAATCAGGCATATTATCCGCGTTAAAAGGCAGCGCCTCAAACGCCTGCTTGCGATACTGTGCCATATGCATCCGGTCTCTCATACAAAAGTCACCAATCGCAGGTACAAACCGCGGATCATAAATACGGTGGATAGAGTGCGTTGTCGTAGGAATAAATCCTCGAACCAATTTATGCTCCCCTTGCGTCCCAGGATCAAAAGCAACTAGCCCCTGCTCAATGGCAAACTCAAGACCTTGATAATAGCACAGCTCAAAATGCAAACTGTCATACTCACCAAGCGCACCCCAGTATCGACCATACAAGGTTGCATTATCACTAACATCAACATTGTCGCTATCAGGATTCTTATTATCGCTATCAGGGTCATCATATAAGAACAGACTACTCGCGATAATCTCACCACCAGCATCAAACGCTTGTGCGAGCATAATATGTTCAGACATACTCGCTGCCAATGCCATAAAAAAGTCTAGCGTGAGATAAGGCTGCTGTCCACGCACCGCATAGGTCATGACATAGCAATGATAAAAAGCTTTCCAGTCTGCCTCACTGATTGCATCGCCGCACTTTCGCTCACAGGTGATACCTTGCTCTGCAACTTTGCGGCGCTCGGCACGGATAGTCTTGCGTTTTTTAGCTTTTAGCGTCATCAAAAACGCATCAAAATCAGCAAATGGTTGACTGTTATTAAGCAAGTCTTTGTTTTGCCATAAGAACTGGCAGCCTTGGCGCTCGAGTATAGGCATCTCGATAGGCACGGCATCAATACCACTCTCTTGTGCGACTATCGCACGCTCTACATCAACTTCAGTAGGCATAGAGGTGGTAGCAATAGATGCCAGCGTAGGAGTGACAAATAGCCCATGCCAGCTTGAGGCACCCACTTGCTGGGCAATATCGTCGATACCTGCAATAGCTGTTTTGAGGATATCTTCATTTAGGGTTTGCCCTTTTGCTACCCAAAGACGCTGACCCGTAATCGGTGTATAGGGTACGCTGGTGACCAATCGCGGATAATAATCTACGCCATAGCGCGCGTAAGCTTCCGCCCATGAATGATCAAATACAAACTCACCGCGATGATGACCCTTTATAAATACCGGCATCACGGCCACAGGTTGCCATGCATTGTTTGCAGTGCTGCTTACTGAGCCATCGGTACTGTCTTCATTATCAGCATGATCGTCGACTCGATGTACCAAAATAAATATTGGTAGCCAGCCTGCTTGCTCACCAATCGCGCCAGTGTCAGTCAAAGCTTGCCAAAACTCAAATGACATAAAAGGGGTATCTGGCGTTTGCCATTCTGTCTGGCTCTGCCAACTGGTATCATTAATCAGCGCATACTCTAAACTCATATTCATCGTCGCTATATATAGATAATCTATCTGTTGATGACCTAGCCTAGCAAATTTTTGCGGTTTTGCTGTCACAATTTGCAAAAATTATTGCGGCGTAATAAAAAACCACCGATTGAGAGGTCGATGGTTTTTTATTACGCGGTTGCTGTAGCATTTGGGTCGATATAAAAGCCCATAAAAAGACAGTAGTTGTATGGAAAAGATGATATCGAAGCCGATGACTGGTAGAATAAGGTTGTTATTAGCTTAGTACAATTCAAATCATAGGATATGGATTAAAACAGGATACTTGGTTCATCGTATATGATTGACAACCTATCGGATTTATAGTGGATTGATTATAATATACCGTCAGTGAATGACTCTTAAGCAATATCGCATCACAGTTGACGTATTGCCTAAGAGTGCTGCTTGAATAAATATTATTAAAAGAAAATGCTTTACCCATCTTGAATATTGTTAACTTGAATATTGCTAAGCAGCTACATACAACGTACTTGATCGAACGATATCATTCATTATTGCATAGTATCATTGACCCATCTTCAACACTGTATTTGAGCTTTATTATTAACGACAACTAAAGGAAGATCTAAATAAAATGTCAAAAATTATTTATACAAAAACTGACGAAGCCCCAGCGCTGGCGACTCTATCTTTTTTACCTATTATTAAAGCGTTTACGCAAACTGCAGGTGTCTCTGTTGAGAGCACTGATATCTCTGTTGCTGCGCGTATATTGGCCGAGTTCCCTGAGTACTTGACTGAAGAGCAACGTGTTCCTGACAACTTAGCTGAGCTTGGTCGCCTGACTCAAGACCCAAACACTAATATTATAAAACTACCTAACATCAGTGCGTCTGTACAGCAGCTCAGAGCCGCTATCAAAGAATTACAAAGCAAAGGTTTTGCACTACCTGACTTCCCAGAAGATCCACAAACTGATGAAGAAAAAGAATTACGTAAGCGCTATGGCAAGAGCCTAGGTAGCTCTGTCAACCCAGTACTTCGTGAAGGCAACTCAGATCGCCGCGCGCCAAAAGCAGTCAAAAACTATGCCCGCAAACATCCGCACTCTATGGGCGAATGGAAACAGTGGTCAAGCACGCATGTATCACACATGCATGGTGGCGATTTCTATGATGGCGAACAATCAATCACGCTAGACAAAGCCCGTACCGTACGTATGGAGCTACTACTTGATGATGGCACCACAAAAGTATTAAAACCTAAACTTGCGCTACTTGATAAAGAAATCATCGACTTGATGGTTATGAGCAAATCTGCGTTGCTAGAGTTTTATGAGCGTGAAATGGAAGACTGCCGCGAAGCTGGTATTCTATTCTCACTGCACGTAAAAGCCACCATGATGAAGGTGTCACACCCTATCGTATTTGGTCACGCGGTACGTATTTACTATAAAGAAGCTTTTGAAAAGCATGGCGAGTTCTTTGATGAGCTAGGCATCAATGTAAACAACGGTATGGCAGATCTATACGACAAAATCGCTACCCTACCATCATCAAAACGCGAAGAGATTGAGCGCGACCTACATGCCTGTCAAGAGCATCGCCCGCGTCTGGCGATGGTGGACTCTTCAAAAGGTATCACCAACTTCCATTCGCCAAGTGATGTCATCGTTGATGCCTCTATGCCAGCGATGATTCGCTCAGGTGGTAAGATGTGGGGTGCAGACGGCAAAATGTATGACTGCAAAGCCGTGATGCCAGAGTCTACCTTTGCGCGTATTTACCAAGAGATGATTAATTTCTGCAAGTGGCATGGCAACTTCGATCCAAAAACAATGGGCACCGTGCCTAACGTTGGCTTGATGGCTCAAAAAGCTGAAGAATATGGTTCACATGACAAAACATTCGAATCTAGCGATGCTGGTACTGCCCGCATTGTAGATGTTGAAACCGATGAAGTATTGCTAGAAAAGCGCGTTGAGAAAGGCGATATCTGGCGTATGTGTCAGACCAAAGATGAGCCTATCCAAGATTGGGTAAAACTTGCAGTACGCCGTGCGCGTGATTCAGATACACCAGTTATCTTCTGGTTGGATCCATACCGTCCACACGAGAACGAGCTGATCAAAAAGGTCAGAACATATCTAAAAGATCATGACACTAATGGCTTACATATCGAAATCATGTCTCAGGTTCGCGCCATGCGTTATACCCTAGAGCGTGTCGCTCGTGGTCTTGATACCATCTCTGCTACTGGTAACATCTTACGTGATTACCTCACTGACTTATTCCCAATCCTAGAGCTAGGTACCAGTGCCAAGATGCTATCGGTTGTGCCATTAATGAAAGGTGGCGGTTTGTTTGAGACAGGCGCTGGCGGTTCTGCACCAAAGCATGTTCAGCAGCTAACAGAAGAAAACCATTTACGTTGGGATTCTTTGGGCGAGTTCTTGGCATTAACAGAGTCTCTAGATCATCTGGCGACGAATGATAAAAATGCCAAAGCCAAAGTATTGGCAGATACGTTAGATACCGCAACCGAGAAGTTGCTATTGAACGACAAGTCGCCATCACGCAAGACAGGCGAGCTGGACAACCGTGGTAGTCATTTCTATCTTGCCATGTACTGGGCAGAAGAGCTGGCGGCGCAAGATCAAGACGCGGAACTAAAAGCGAAGTTTGCAGAGCTGTCGCAAAATCTTCAAGATAACGAAGCGGCTATCGTCAAAGAGTTCAATGATGCTCAAGGCAAATCTGTAGATATCAAAGGCTACTACTATGCTGACGAAAAACTGGCGACACAAGTAATGCGTCCAAGCAAATTGTTTAACGACGCATTGGCATCGCTATAGTTTGTTTAAATAGCTGTGCCGAGATAATTGAGCATAATTGTCTTTAGTCTTTAAAGTCAAAGTTAGTTATGCCGGTTATGGTTATGCTATTTACAGTCATTGTAAATCAAACACCTCAATGGTCTTAGGACATTGAGGTGTTTTTTATGCGCGCTCTAAAAATATGGAACGCTCGCTTTTATACAGTACCCTATGTAAAAGGTTGACCTTATCGTTCACCTTTCATACTCAAAACCATAATTATTAGCTTTATTCTACCTTTTCAGTTTTCAAATACACAAAAAGCCACCTACGTCAGCAGATGGCTTTTAATAGCGTTTAATAGAACACAGTGCTGTGAGCACATATATCACTTACAACTTCTATGGCGAAGTTCGTATATCGCTAAGCATCCATATGCTTGATAACTGCTTTGCCAAATTCAGAAGTACTGAGTAAGATGGCGTCGGGCATGAGACGTTCAAAATCATACGTCACTGTTTTGTTTGCAATCGCGCCTTGAATACCACTAATAATAAGATCAGCCGCCTCACACCAGCCCATGTCACGTAGCATCATCTCAGCAGACAATATCAATGAGCCTGGGTTTACTTTGTTTTGACCAGCATATTTGGGCGCGGTACCATGTGTCGCTTCATAGACTGCGATAGCACCGCCTTTGTTTGCTCCTGGCGCAATACCGATACCGCCGACTTCAGCCGCTAGCGCATCAGAGATATAGTCGCCGTTCAGGTTAAGCGTTGCGACTACAGAGTAGTCTGCAGGACGCATCAAAATCTGTTGCAGGAACGCATCAGCAATCACATCTTTGATAATGATATCGTTGCCAGTTTTTGGATTTTTTATCGTCATCCATGGGCCGCCATCCAATAGCTCAGCACCAAAGCGCTCTGCTGCCAGTTCATAGCCCCAATCTTTGAATGCTCCTTCAGTAAATTTCATAATATTGCCTTTATGCACCAGTGTTACATTTGGCAAATCATTATCAATAGCATGCTGGATTGCTTTACGTACTAGGCGCTGGGAGCCTTCTTTTGAGACAGGTTTGATACCGATACCGCAGTCATCATCAAAACGAATTTTGGTCACGCCCATCTCTTCTTTTAGGAACTTAATAACTTTTTTAGCATCCTCGCTACCTGCTTTCCACTCGATGCCAGCATAGATGTCTTCTGAGTTTTCACGAAAAATAACCATATCTGTCAGCTCAGGATGCTGAACTGGACTTGGCACGCCTTTAAACCAACGTATTGGACGTTGACAGACATATAGGTCGAGCTCCTGACGTACTGCCACATTGAGTGAGCGAAAGCCACCACCCACTGGCGTGGTCAATGGGCCCTTGATACTAACGACATAGTCTTTTAAAATCTCTAACGTCTCACTTGGTAGGTAATCACCGTCGTATATCTTGGCCGCTTTTTCGCCGAGATACGCTTCCATCCATACAATAGATTTTTTGCCATGATAGGCTTTATCGACCGCAGCATCGACCACCTTTCTCATGACGGGTGTGATGTCTACCCCGATACCATCGCCTTCAATAAACGGAATAATCGGATGATTGGGGACGTTTAACGACAAATCAGCATTTACGGTCACTTTTTCGCCGTCTCTTGGTACGATAACCTTATCATATGACATAGATGATACTCCTTGGTTGTCTGTTATAGATCGTAAACGAGTTGAACACGCTATTATGCCAACGGTTTTTTATCGTTATAACGCTTAAAAACTTATGATTTAAGCAAATATGAACTGAGCAAAGCTGTGATAAATGTAGCACTTGTATCATTGGTTTGAACCGTACTAAAAATAGTTTTAAGCGACAGAAGCTAAGACAAAAACAACATCATAATCAAATTGAATGCTTAGCTTGTCCAAAATATAAAAAACCACTATTAGGATATGGATTTAGAATAGCAATAAACCTATATGACCACTGTCCTACTTTTGTAGCGGATGATCGATATCCATTCTGTCACTGACAAGACCGCTATGCTGATTGTTTAATACCGATTATTCAATACTGGCGTGACCTTGTAAGACATAGGCTACAATAGACCACCACTTACCCATTACTAGGAAATATCGTTTTATGTCTAGTCTCGTTTTATTCAACAAGCCTTATGGCGTGCAAAGTCAGTTCAGAGATGACAGCAATAACGATCACACTACCCTATCTGAGTACTTTACCGATAAGTCTTTACGTGTGGCAGGTAGGCTTGATGCCACATCAGAGGGTCTACTTATTTTGACCGATGATGGGCGTGTCAATAAAGCCATCGCTCATCCACCCAAGGCCAATGCTGGGCGCAAGCAAGGTAAGACTTACTTAGTACAAGTCGAGGGGATTCCTACTACCGAGCAACTGAGCAAATTACGTAAAGGCGTGATTCTAAAAGATGGTAAGACCCTGCCCGCCACTGTTAAACACGTCCATGAGGATGAGTTACCAATGACGCTCTGGCAGCGTAACCCACCGATACGTGAGCGTAAAAGTGTGCCGGACTCATGGCTGATGATGACGATTTACGAAGGTAAAAACCGTCAAGTTAGACGCATGACTGCTCATGTTGGTCTACCTTGTCTGCGCTTGATCCGTTGGTCGGTTGCAGGGTTTAAACTTGACAATCTAGGGGTTGGTGAGTTTGTGCGCATCTCCTTAGATAGCGCACATTATCATCAATTGGGTATTATCAATCAGTGAACACTACTTAGCTGTCTGTTGTTCGTTGCTCAGTTACCGATATATAATTTCATATAATATAAAGATATTACGACCTATTAAACATAGCGTCTCGAATGGGTAAGGTTTATCTGCTAAAATTCAGCACGTTATTGGTTATGTATAGCCATTAGTTGTATAAAGTGGGTCTTATCCATTTATCGTCTTATTTTATAATAGGGACATGTCATGATTGCTTCTCATCGTTTTGCTTTGTTGGCTACCAGCATTTTCGCGGCACTTTTGCTGAGCGCGTGTCAGCCAGCAGCAGAGGACAATCAACCAGCACCCGTAGAAGAAAACACGCCACCAGTGACTGATACTACTCATGCTGAGCATGACGACATGAGCGAAGATGCATTGCAAGACGATATAAACGTCACGGACGGCTCCGAGATGACTGATATTCTCAAGGACTATAAGAAAACCATGACCAGTATGCATGCTGAGATGCTGATTGGTATGGGTTACAACGACCCTGATACTGCGTTTGCCAAAGGTATGCTTGGGCATCACCGCGGCGCGATAGATATGGCAAAAATCCAGCTGAAATATGGTACTGATGAGGCTATGCGCCAGCTTGCTCAAGATATCATCACCGCACAGCAAGCTGAGATTGATATTCTAAATAAATGGCTTGCCAGCCACCCTGATGCACCCAAACCTAAGCCTAATACGACTGCCATGCAGCAGGCATATGCCAAGAGCATGGAAGACATGCATGGTGATATGACATTAGGTATTGCCGATCCCATGCCTGATATGGCCTTTGCTCGTGGCATGTTACCGCATCATATTGGCGCAGTAGATATGGCAAAAGTCCAGCTCGAGTACGGCACCGATGAGGAAATGCGCCAATTGGCACAGACTATTATCGATACACAGCAGGCAGAGATTGATGTCATGCAGAACTGGATTGCAGCGCTTCAAGTTTTGAACAGCACTCAGACCAGCATTGACATCATGGATCCTGACAGCCAGTCTACTGAAGACGAAAGTTTAGACAGTGAAAATACCGATAATGACCGTGTTGATAAAGGTACTGAGGCACAGTAGCAAGAATATCAGAAAGCCGGAATCTAATAACGATAATCCCCCAACAAGCATCATTGCTTATTGGGGGATTATCGTCAGTGCAGCATTAGTCGGTGCGGTATAGGTTATGAATGGCGTTGCGTATCGCGAGCTATACTAGCGCACCTAATGTTGACACACCACTTAACATATCTAACTTGGCTTATGATTCATAACATTTAGCCACGTCTCCCAGCCTGCTTCTGCCTGCGCCTCATCGCCATTGCTTTGTAACGCCTTGCCTTCTTTTGCTAAGCGTAGACCGATCTTGTGAGGGAATGACTTTTCGCTAGCATCATTGCTATCTATGCTGTCTTTTTGCTGCGCTTTAGTTGGTTGTACTTGAACACACATCAGCTCATCACGGCGGAACAAGTAACACTCGACAGTACGCTTGGCGTTACTAAGCGAAGCCAACTGCTTGCTGTCTGCTTTTATACCATCAATCGCAATAATGATGTCATGTGCTGAGATGCCAGCTCTGGCAGCCACGCTACCACGCATCACTCGATTGACCTTGAGTCCGGCTGGTGTTTCGCTACAGCGCATACCCCAAGGCACATGTTTATCAGCCACTTCCTTTTTATTGACCTGTATTTTTAGACCGTTTTCGATTAGCAATGTCTCAATGGGTAGCTCCTCTACTCCATTGACATAACGACGCTCAAAATCCTCCCATTCTGCTAGCGGCATGAACTGCCCAATCACCGTACCCATATCGGCGCTACTGATACCGATACGCTTATTGTCGTTTTGCTTGGCTTGAGTATAGAACGCTTTGACCACATCAAAGAGGCGATAGCGACCATCGGTGTTTTTGAGCAGTATCAGATCCAAACACAATGCCACTAGCGCACCTTTATTGTAGTAGCTGATGCCTGCATTGCCCGTATTTTCGTCAGTACGATACAGCTTGATCCACGCATCGAAACTCGACTCTGCCACGCTTTGGTTGCTGCGCCCAGGCGTTTGATAGTAACGATTGATTTGTTCTGCCAATAATCTCAGATAGCTTAGCTTGTCGATCACACCAGACGCCTGCAGCATAAAATCATCGATATAAGAGGTAAATCCTTCAAACACCCAAAGCAGAGGCGTAAATGCTTCGCGGCGTAGATCAACATCGATCATGACATCGGGACGCACTGTTTTGACCCACCACGAGTGAAAATACTCATGACTGCATAAGCCCAAGAACCGTTGATAATCGGTACTGGGTAGTTTTGGCTCATCCATATTTGGTAAGTCACGGCGCGGCGTAATCAGGCTAGTAGAGTTAATATGCTCAAGCCCGCCGTAATCTTGACCACTGGCAAAGGTCATAAAAGTATAATCATTGAATGGCGCATCGCCCAGCCAGTCTAGATAAGTCTGGCAAATCTGAGTGACATCTTGCTGTAGCCTGCCCATGTTGGCGCTATGCTTACCTGAGAGATAAAAACTGTGCTGCAGCGTCTCATGCTGATTATCCTTGATAATAAAATCAAATTTTTGCTGCTCTGCAATCTCGAAAGGATAGTCGATCAGCTCGTGGTAGTTGTCTGCCTGTAACTGATAACTGTGCTGTCCATCTGTGTCCTGACCTTCAACACGCAGATGAGTAGCTGCCAAACCACACGCCAAGAGTACATTATTCTCTTTTTTATCTAGCAAAAATGCCGCAGGTACAATCAAACTGACCTGTACGGGTTCCAGCTCTTGTCCATCAATTGCGAGTGCGAGCGAGGTAAAATTACCATACAGACGCTGCTGGTCAACATACGCCGTACGCACTGATAAATCATAACAGTAGACTTCGTACGCGACATTTACCGTTTGTCCTGCCTGTACAGCTGGGAGTTGCCACGTATGTTTATCTATTTTTTGTGCGCGATAAGTCTTGGAGGACTCGTCACTCTCTTTTATTTGGCTGTCTATGATTTGATAGTGTACCGCAGTAATATTGCGGGCAAACTCACGCATCAAATAACTGCCTGGTATCCATGCTGGTAGCCAAAATTGAGGCGCGGCTGAGGTTGTCGTAAAGGTCAGTGACACATCAACCAAATGCTCAGAAAAACGCGCAAAATCGAACCGATAACTGATCAAGGGCAGTCGCTTGGCATCATTGTGGCTGATGGACACATCGCTCGTTGGTTGATTGTTGGCAGTATTGGTAAATGAAGTCATCGTCTCTCTCTTCCTTATTTTTATCATTATGGTAGGAGCCAATCCGAAAAAACGCAACTCCCAAGCCCTAAATAGCCCATAGCTACCCATCAACTATAGAAAATAACAGTTATTATTGTAAATTGGGGCATTAATTGGCTTTTTTTATGTTTTTTGCCTTGAAACTCATGTGACCCATCTCAATTAAAGATGCTAACTGCTAAAGTTACTTTAATAAACTGATGATAATTGACTAATATCGTGGCTATTTGGCTTGCTGATTGGCTTTTTTAGGTTTATTGCAACCGCATTTAATTTTTTACATAGATATATTTAGGATATTTTATGACTACTATCGCAAAAGACACTGCCGTCAAATTTAACTACACGCTAAAAGACGACGAGGGCAATATCCTTGACCAATCACCAGAAGGTCAGCCACTTGCTTATCTACATGGTCACAGCAACATCATCCCAGGCCTAGAAGCACAATTAGAAGGCAAATCTGCTGGCGAAAAAGTCAACGCAGTTGTTGAGCCTGCTGATGGCTACGGTGAGTATCAAGAGCAAGCAGTACAGCACGTACCACGTGAGAACTTTCAAGGCGTTGATGACATTCAGCCTGGTATGCAGTTCCAATCAGAAGCTGGCGGTCAAGTTATGCTAGTTACTGTAACTGACGTGAATGAGCAAGAAGTTACTGTTGATGCAAACCATCCATTGGCTGGTAAGCGTTTGACATTTGACGTTGAGATCCAAGAAGTACGTGCAGCAACTGAAGACGAACTAAACCACGGCCATGTACATGGCGCAGGTGGCGTTGAGCACTAATCTCTTCTAGAGTACAGTGAACAGCTATTGAGTGATGAGTTATTATTAGACTTGTCGCACAAAAAAAGGTCAGTGACTATGTCTACTGACCTTTTTTTATGCGTGTGTCATCATCGGAGACTTATCAAATAGATGCTTTGTCGAATAAATAATCTACCAAGTAAATAGAGTGATTTGAAAAGTTGAATACTTAACAGACTTTGCTTAAGCTCCATTTTGCTATTTGTAGATAATAACCAATAAATATTTATAAATTTTAGACATAACAAAGCCGCATAACGACAAGCGTCATGCGGCTTTTATTACCAACCATCCATGTTAGCGTTACGCGATACCTAATCCCGGGGTATCTCATAACTGACAGGCATCCAGCCTTATCATCCCTAATCAGCAAACCACTTATCCCTGATGCGACCTTAAGATACCAATCCCTAGTATCAATGAACTATTCCGTTCAATCGTGCCGTACAGTTATAATCGCAGATTACCCTATCATTAGTAAGTAGTCCGAACGTCAATCCATGTAAGCATATGCTTACATGGAAATTATAGCTACCTATAATGCGTTATAGCTTTTCTTGTGGGCTCAGCATTGCTGTAGGTTCAGCACTAAGCATGAGATAAGCGGCTTCATTAATAAATGCTTCATCTTCTGGTAACTCTGGACGCTCACCAGCTTTCATGCGACTACGCTCTTCGAACTTTGCATCCATCGCAGCTTGGTACGTATTCCAGTTAGAGTATGGACGTTCACCAGTGGCGATCAAGCGCTTGTTTTCTGCTTCTAATGAGCGCTTCTCTATGAGCTGCATTTTAGCGCGGCGGCTGTTAATGTCTAGACGAACAGGTTTCTTCTCATCATCCATGTTACGTATGTCATTGAGCGTCGATAGATAAGTAAACTGCGGGTTCTTTTGTTGGCGAACCTTAGACTGCTGATTGAGCGTTGCGAGTGTATCACTGGTAAACTTACCCTCAGGCTTATAAGGAGACGTTCTGATAGTATCCCAAGGTAGCGCTTTTTTCTGCGCGCGCTCGCCAAAGGTGGCGTCGTCATAGATGTTGACCAATTCAACATCAGGTACCACGCCTTTGTTCTGAGTACTACCGCCAGTGATACGATAGAACTTACGCTGAGTTAAGGTAGCAGAACCCAGCGCCAAGCTGTCGAGCTGAATCTGTGCAGAGCCTTTACCTGTCGTGGTACTACCCACAACCAATCCACGACCATAATCCTGAATGGCAGCAGCAAAGATCTCACTGGCTGAGGCCGATGCCAAATTGGTGATGACGGTCATTTTGCCATCATACAACTGCTCGCCACCATCATTGTCACGGTATACTTGAATGTTACCGCGGTTATCACGAATTTGTACCAGTGGTCCACTCTTGATAAACATGCCGAGCATTTTAGCAACTTCATCCAAAGAGCCACCAGGGTTGTTGCGCAGATCGACAACCAAGCCATCGATGTTTTCTTTGTTCAACTCTTTCAGTGCTTTTTCGGTATCAATACTGACACTGCGATAATCCTCACCGTTACGGCGCGCACGATAGTTCAAGTAAAAACTTGGTATTTCAAGCACACCGATACGTTTGGGTGTCTCATCTATATTAGGACGCTGCACCTCTACCACACGCTGAGTCACGCCAGACTCTTCTTGCTGAATAATGTCACGTACGACAGTAACCGTACGGGCGCTAGCATCTGGTGTATTTGGTTGACGTAGTTTGAGAGTGACCGAGGTGCCACGCTTACCACGAATCAAGCTGACAATCTCACGCGTTGACCACCCAACCACGTCAGTCATGTTCTCGCCATCTTTTGCGATACCGACGATTAAGTCATTGGGCTTAATTTGACCAGATTTTGCAGCGGGCCCTCCATCTACCAAAGTCACAATACGAGTGTAGTCTGGGTTTTTACGATCAGGGCGGATAGAGACACCGATACCCTCTAACTGTAAGCTAGATTGTATTTGTAGCTCAGTTGCTTGGATCGGTGCGTAGTAGTTGCTATGTGGATCATACGTCAGCATTGCCGTGTTCAAGATGGTTTCCATGATTTCATCGTCTTTGAGGCGTTTGAACTGCTCCTGCTGACGTGACAAACGGTTTTGCAAAATCTCACTTGGTGTACGCTCATCGTTACGTACCAAATCTTGTCCACGTGTGATATCTGGATTGTTTAAAAACACGGCTTCTTTGGCTTTTTCGTCTTCTTGCCCCAGCGTAATACTCATTAACTGAAATTTCAGCTGACGCGCCCAGTAGTCTCGTTGTTCTTTTTTGGTTTTGAAGTGACCCAGTTTTTCGCGGTCAAGTATGATGGTGTCATTACCTGTCAGATCGATGTCTGTTTTTAGCATTTTCGTTGCCATCGCAAAGTATTCATTTGAGCGTTTGCGATAACGATCATAGACTTCTACCCCTGCGGATAGATCGCCCTGTTTGAGACGCGCACCAAAATCAGCCGCGTGCTTTTTTTTCAGCTCATCGACATCAGACTGCAAAAACAACGTATGGTTTGGATCAAGGCTATCAATATACATTGATAAAATCTCGCTGCCCGTTTTGCTATCTAACGGCTGGTTTAGGTAATGACTGCGATCCAGCAAGGCGGCGACTTGGCGGGTAGTGACTTTTTGTTCAGGCGTCTGAACAAAACTTCCTGTATTGGTTTCTGCGACTGCAGTACCGTAACTTTGTGTCAGGATAATACCGGCTATGCCCACTGACGCTGCACTGAGTAACCACTGTGCTGGTTGTTTTTTCATCATATGTACCTAGTTATTTGAAGTTAATGATTTGTTTGGAATTGAGGATATTGTTTGTTTTGTTAAAATCTAAAAACTCTGAATCTGTGATTATCTATCAATACTGATTATTTTCATTACTCGTCGTCTTGAGCTTACGCTCTTCTATACTTTTATTGTTATAAGATTTTTTTGTCGTTGTATCTTTCCATAATTTTTACAACGATGTTATTTTTGAAGCTCTTTATATTTTATAGCCTTTGAAGCTTACAGCTACTGTTATTACCCACTAATATATACTCTAAATTGAATAATATTATCATGAGCAATAATACTGAACTGTCTCAAACTGTATAAGCAATCTTACACGCTACGCCTACACATACCAAACTTTCTATCACTTTTCTCACTTAGAGCAAATGCAGACTATCAACCTCTATTCGATGATGATTAATAGACTGATTTGACGTCTATAATTCGTACATTAGGTTCATTTGATAATAGCTGTCATAATAAAGTCTATTGACGATGGCCTGCGAGTGAGTAGACATTTAGAGTTCATCAGACCCATAATATAACAATATAAAGAAGAATAAGGATCATGCAATGTACGGCGTTTTAATGATTGATATTGATAGTACCGCACTGACCGCTGAGGATGTCAGTTTACTCAAACAAGCACAAGTCGGCGGGGTCATACTGTTTGGACGTAATGTAGCCGATGCAGCCCAAGTACGTACACTGTGCGACGATATACGTTATCACAATCCCGATATATTGATTGGTGTTGACCAAGAAGGTGGGCGCGTTGCACGGCTACGTGAAGGCTTTACCCCCTTACCAGCAATGGGTAGACTAGGCGAGTTGTTTAATCAAGATCCGAGTCGTGCACTTAGCTGTGCGTATGACTGCGGCTACCTAATGGCAGCTGAAGTATTGGCAGTAGGGATTGATTTGAGTTTTGCGCCTGTACTAGATAGAGATGGTATCAGCCAAGTCATTGGTGACCGTAGCTTTCATCACGAGCCACAAGCGATTACTGCACTTGCGACACAGTTCATGCGCGGTATGAAAGCAGCAGGCATGGCCACCACTGGCAAACACTTCCCAGGTCACGGCGCTATTGCCCCTGACTCTCATGTGTCAGAAGCCATCGATACACGTAGCTTGGATGAGATCATAAATAGTGACATGCAGCCTTTTGCCCAAACGCTACCACTGCTCGATGCCCTTATGCCAGCACATGTGATTTTCTCGCAAGTAGATGATAAGCCTGCGGGGTTCTCTAAAATTTGGCTAAAAGACATTATTCGCGAGCAATTAGCGTTTGATGGTGTACTCTTCTCTGATGATTTGTCGATGGCTGGGGCACAGGCAGCTGGCGATGTCAGCGCACGCGTCAAAGCTGCTATCGAGGCTGGCTGCGATATTGCATTGGTATGTAACGACCGCGTGGCCGTCCACGAGGCTGCAGCAGCTGCTCAAGAGCTGTCTTATCCCAATCAAAAACGCATCAAAACCATGTGCGGCAATATACCAGAGTGGCAAGGCAATCTTGAATCTACTTGCCAGCATTTTGATTACTGGCAACAAGCAAAGAATAACGTCACTCAAACATTTTTTAACGCCTTTGCTGACACGCAAGTTACTGAAGAATTGAAAGAACCGATAGACCCTACTCATTACAAATAGGTATTCGATAATGGGTAGCCTCTAATAGATGATCAGTAATAGGTAACCACTAACGCGCTGATAAAATAAAACCGCCTTTATATAAAAGGCGGTTTTTTATTTTTAACTATCGTGTGTTTTTAACCATCGTGTAATCAGAGGTTTGCAGATTAGTTTATTGAATCTACTACCGTGTCTTGCGTAGCGTCATCACCATCTGGTAGCAAATCGTCATTATTACTGTCTAGCGGATTCAAATCTGGGTCTAACGAATCACTATTGATCGTCATACCATCGTTTGGATCGACCATCTCGTCATTAACCATAAACTCAATGCGACGATTACGGAAACGACCCTGCTCGGTTGAGTTATCTGCGATAGGATCTGACTCACCCATACCTTTGGTCGTCAACTTGCTTGCATCGACACCTTGAGCCACTAGGTATTCTTTCACTGATTCAGCACGCTCACGAGACAGCTCCATATTATAAGAATCAGAAGCTTGACTGTCTGTATGACCAATAATCATCAGGTTCAAGTCAGGTACGTCGTCGATGATTTTTGCAGCGCGGTCTAAAATGGCTTTGTTGACATCAGGAATGACAGCTTCATCCACTTGGAAATTGATAACCTGAATGCTCAAAGCACGAGCAACGTCACGTGGATCTGGGTTTTCACCTAGGTTGTTCATTGCGACATCTGCTGCAGCGACACTATCGTCAATCTCACCTTGTAGATCTAATGGGCCTTCAGCCTCTACCATCATTGCAGGTGCAGCTGCTTGTAGGTCGGATACCAATTGGGCCAATGCCGCATCATCAGGTGCGTTGACTGTGATGGTATCGCCTTTAATAATCATACTGGCATTCGGTACGTTTTTGACGATAGGTAATATAGTGGCGAGTTGAGCGGCAGCTGGCATGTCTATGGCAAAGTTATCATCAACATCGGCGCGGCACTTATTGGCTTCATCGCCGAATGCACCAGTTAACGCATTCATTACATTGGTCTGTAGCGTTTCATTGCCTACGTTCATGCGGCAGGCATAAAGCGTACCATTTTCGCCAGTAGCGATACGGAGTGAAGCAGGCTCAATATCAGCTGCCATCACTGATTGCTCATTGCCTTGCTCATCTTGCTGTATGGTAGTCGCTGGCGTAGCAACAGGCTCTGGATTTTCCTGGCAACCTCGAAGTAAGGCCCAAGCCAATGCCCCCAAAATAATCAAACCAATAATCGGTAGTAGCGCTTTCATAAAGCTACCTTGTGGTTCTTCTTCTTTGTGTAGCGGTGCAGTGCTGACAGTATCGGACATGGGTGTAGCTGCAACTGCGCTCGCAGGCAATACAGCAGTTGCCCATGCAGGAATATGATGCTGATAGCTACTCAGATTATTACTTAAGAATTGAGGTACAGGCGTAGTACCAGCCAAACTTTTTATTTCGTGGAAGGCAAGTGGTGCTGCCATCGCAATCAAACCACGAGAGGCTGTCTCGTCAACGTTGTGCTCATGAGCGAGCTCACGGGAGATTTGATCGCGATGAGCCTCTTCTGTCCACACGCGATCATAAAAGGCATTGTCATCACGGGCAATGTTTTCGTTGGCAAAGCGATTGTAAGTCTCATCATTCGCTAAGCGAGCAGCAAAAATCGCATAAAACTGTTCCAGTAGGTTCTTTTTAGTAGGACTATGATCGTCCGCTAGTACCGCAGGACTGACCGTACGTGTCAAATGACTGATAATATCCATAATATAACTCTCCTCTTAATTTTTATTTGTATCATCCGATTACTCAATGCATAAGACCGCCAAGTAAAGCTAAAACATGACATCGAAATTCATTATGCAAAAATTCTGTTGTCAGTCTACTGTAGTCGCGCTACTGCATTTTATTTCAAACATTATAAAATTATTAAGAGAAGGTTCACAGTCGATGCGTTGTTGTACAAATGATACGTTAAGTAATGTTTGAGTTGGTACTCGTAACTATACAAGCACTTGGGTACATATCAATAACAGTCGAACAATTAGTTGAAGGAGACTACTGTTCGTATTAGAGGGTGTAGTTTTTAAAGCTTGCCTTGCAAAGCTACAAACAAGGTCTGATTAACCCATATGGACAAAAAGCAGTATAGAAATCTACACTGCTTTTGAGTCTTTATAGCTGCTGTTCTCTTAGCCACTTGACCTCTTAGCTATCTCACTTGGGCAGGCTCAGCGACGATGACACTACTCGCCATATCATCTACTTCTGATTCAGAGATAGGACCTGATGGTCTGCTCGTTCTGTTATTAGAAGGAGCATTGCTAGGAATGTTATTAGACATACTACTTGGGCTATTGCTTGGTATGTTAGGCAGCCCACTGTTTGTGTTATTACTGCTTGGATTGTTATTGAGCCCTCTGTTGTTACCATTATTAGGTAGCGGCGCCGGTATCACGCGATCACCAGTGTTATCGTCAGGCGCTTGATACTCTACAGAGCCATTACCAGTACCATCGTTACTATACTGATTATTAGAGGCTGCTCCACCACCAAACTGATTGTTCACACCATCAGCACTTCCCATACCATATGCAGCGTTATTATTAGGTAGTGGCAACGGTGCAGTACTATCAACTGCCATAGCGGGTACTAAGCTGCGTATGTTTGTCACCAATTGCTGTAGTAGCATATTATCTGGTGCCTCTACTATAAGACGTTCGTTTTGTAACTGTAGACGCGCAAATGGCGTTGATCTGAGCATGGTTAAGACGTTAGGAAGTACGTCCACTGGCATATTAGCAATAGTAGTTGCTATTCCCTCATTTACAGTCAATTCACAAATACCCGCTTGCTCTCCAAAGCTTGTATTGAGTGCCTGCTGCAGTGTACTTTGCAATCCTACGTCACCGACTGTGGCACTACAAGTATAGAGATTGCCGCTATCATCAATACCAATGATAAACTCGACAGGCGTCATCGCTTCTACTACTGGTTCGGTCGCAGGCGCTGGTACTACAGGCGTAGCAGTAACAGGTTCTAGTGGTATGTCATTGTTGGGCTTGATCAGCAACGCCCATGCAGCAAGCGCAAGCCCGGCAAGTGCTACTATCAATAAAAACACCCGTATCAACAAATCGTTTCGCTGATTACGAGTGCGTACTTGCTCTCGTTTCAGGCTGCCGTTCTCTGCCAAATGATGTGCTGCTGGACTGGCATGAATGGCATCGTCACTACCGAAGCGAGTCTCTTCACCCAATCTGCCAGTATATCCCATACGGGGTTGTCCGCCATCAGAGGCTGTAGCTGCAGCGGCTGTGATGGTAGGGACAGTGCTGGTGTTCAGATTGGGGTCATCAAGTCTATCAAGCGTAGTTGACGTACTATCACTTAATGGTCCGATAGAGTTATCCGCCATAGCTGCTGACGATATGTCTTGACTGACATTACTTGTATTATCTACGTCTAGAGTAGATGTAATAACTGGTGTTGCCCATATGGGTAGATATGGGCGTAGTGAGGGCTGCTCTGCTTGTAAAAATACTGGTAAAAACTGCCCATTGGCGAGTGTTTTTAGCTCACGATACGCTAAGGGTGCAGCATTGATCAGCAATTGGGCGGTGACTGACTCATTAATATGATGTGTGGCTGACAGCTCTTGAATAATTATATTTTGTAATACCTCACTATGCCACAGCTGCTCAAACAAGGGCATTTCAGGGATATTGTCGTTAGCTATTACTTGATCGTTACGCAGCAATTGCGAATAAACCTGCGGCACCGCCAAACGCGCAGCTAGAACCGCATAAAACTGCTCCAGAAGACTAATATATGCCACACTATCGCTACTATTGCGCTCGCCCAATACAGCTGGGGTAACCGTCTGCTCTAATTGATCAATAATACTCATAAGTCACTGCCTCGTTCGGCTTTTGAAATTTGCAAAGGTTAATTGCTCGTCTTTAATTATATATATAACACTCGCTTTTTGCTCTTGCCTTCCTAATCATACTTAATAGGCCGTATCTATAGATTGTTTACTGAACTCACATGATACACTGCTACATTACTCACTATAAAAGCATAAAAAAGCATCGTTTTGTCACATAATAAACATTTGCAACCTGATAACTACTGTTAGTATTGTTTTATTACTCTACGAATAGCTTAGATTTATTATTAGTACGTTAATTATCGGTCATATTTAGTTTTCATTCAGCCTTAGCGCTAGGTTTTGAACACTGTCATTTATCGCATTGTCACACATCAGGCGCGGCCTAAGGATTATCCTTTGTTAAACCATACGACCCTTATTATCATTATCACGGTTATTGTCAGCTTGTTGGCATGGCAAAACAAAAAGCTACTCAATCGACTCATATTTTATCCACCAGCTGTAAACAATGGACAGTGGGATCGCTTTGTGACGCATGGCTTCATTCATGCCGATAGTATGCATCTACTTTTCAATATGTTTACGCTGTATTTCTTCGGTCGAGCTATCGAAGGTCTGTATCGCTCATTCTTATTCGGCTATGGTTTTGTCGTTTTTTATGTGTTGGCTATTGTTGTGGCCATGATTCCAAGCTACCTGAAAAATAAAAACAATGCCAGTTACTTAAGCCTTGGAGCCTCAGGCGGCGTATCAGCCGTTTTATTTGCTTTCATTTTGCTAGCGCCATGGGAACGCATTTATTTGTTTGCCGTTATTCCGATTCCTGCAATATTATTTGCTGTCGCTTATGTGTTTTATAGTATTTATGCTGACAAACGCGGTGGTTCCAATATCAATCACATGGCCCATATGTGGGGCGGCGCGTTCGGTGTCGTTGCTACCATTATCTTGGAACCCAAAGTGCTGCCCCATTTTATAAATGCTCTATTATCGCCTGGTTTTTAGACTAACTTTATTTAGAGTGAAGAGCGTTGTTAGAATTAGGAGCGTTATTAGAATGAAGAGCATCAGAATAAACAACCTTTAACATCCAGCTATTGAGCAACCATTTACTTTTATATGTGAGATTTAACCACTCGTTATGATTATAGATATTATCGGTGATATTCATGGTTATGCAGATAAGCTGGTCGGTTTATTAAACCAATTAGGTTACGAGCATAATGGTCAGCATTTTGTCCCGCCTACGGGTCATAAAGCATTGTTCATTGGAGATTTGATTGACCGTGGTTCGCAGCAGTTAGCAACGCTTGAGATTGTCTTTGCTATGATAGATGCGGGCGTGGCTGATGCAGTGATGGGCAATCATGAATACAATGCATTGGCTTATGCTACGCTCAATCCTGATGATAAGACTGAGTATCTACGAACGCATAATGCTATACATAAGCGTCAGCACGAAGCATTTTTAGCAGAGGCTGCATTTGGTTCAGAGCTACATAAGTACTGGTTGCAGCGTTTGTATGAGATACCTTTATGGATTGAGACAGACTATGCTTGTTTTGTACATGCATGCTGGGACGTAGATAGTATGGATATCCTCAAACCATTTTTGACTGATAATAACTGCCTAACCACTGAGGGTCTACTCGCGACTGCCAAAGAAGATACTGTCGAATTTGATGCATTGGAGCGCGTACTAAAGGGCGTCGAAACAGGCTTGCCCGATGGCATCGTAATGGTCGACAAAGAAGGCACAGAGCGCTCGCGAGTGCGAGTACGCTGGTGGCTTGATGAGCTAAATAAACGCACGCTTCGCGAGGTGGCACGCGTACCCTCATCAGCAATGGCGCAAATACCGGCCGATGCACTCGCTGAAAATATTGATTTTGCGCTCAAAACACATAAACCTGTGTTTGTCGGTCACTATTGGCTGACAGGCACACCCGCACCGCTTAGTCCACAAGTTGCTTGTACTGATTATTCGGCAGCTGTAGATAGTGGTTACCTCACTTGTTATCAGCTTGATACCAACCAGCCCCTACCCTTAGCAGCGTCTCATTTTGTACAGCATTATCATGATAAAAAAACAGATATAAACCAGTGATGTTGCGGCTCTTAATACCAAGCAAGTATTAAAAATCAAACTTGGCTTTACGACTATAGCAAAACTTTTGTATGATGGTCTTTTTGAGGATATCCAGTCATGAGCACCATAAATACTGCTGCTAACCAGAACGGCCCTATCACCTCTCCTGCTGGTCAATCGAAAGTTGGCATTATCATGGGTTCGCAGTCGGATTGGGCGACCATGAGTGTGGCTGCACAATTGCTAGCAGACTTTGATATTGCTTTTGATTGTGAAGTGGTTTCTGCACATCGCACACCTGACAGACTGTTTGATTATGCCAAGAATGCTAAAGGTAATGGTCTGCAAGTCATCATTGCTGGTGCAGGCGGTGCCGCTCACCTGCCGGGTATGTGCGCAAGCCAAACACCACTACCTGTTTTTGGGGTACCGGTAAAATCCTCAATGCTGAGTGGTTGGGACAGTCTGCTGTCTATCGTGCAGATGCCTAAAGGCGTCGCGGTTGGGACATTGGCGATTGGTGCTGCTGGTGCTTATAACGCTGCTCTACTTGCGATTCAGGTATTGGCATTGCATGATGATACGATTGCGACCAAGCTCGATCACATGCGCCAGACGCAAACCGACACCATTCTTGCTAGTCCAACACCTGGTATTATCAATACCTAAATGCATTGATTGCATATAGATTGACGAGTACTTTTGATAGCATAAGACTGCTATTGCAATAGTAAAGCTACTATTATTTATTTTTGATTCAGTCCTACTAAAGATAAGGTGCATACAGTGCACCTTTTCCTATTTTCACCCATCGGGTTTTAACTTTCAATATACATCAGACCTCATTCACTTTTATTCAAAGAGCCTGCCATGACTACAGCAAACGCTTATCCTATTACCCAAACCATTCGTACCATCGGTATTTTAGGCGGTGGTCAGCTTGGTATGATGCTTGCCGAAGCCGCGATGCCACTCGGCTACCAATGCGTATTCTTAGAAGACAATCTAGAATGCCCTGCCAGCTTATACGGCCGTGTCTTTCACAGCGATCAATTAGTAGACTTTATCGCAGCCGCTGATGTGTTTACCTTAGAGTTTGAAAACACACCAACATCTACAGTCGAGCAACTGGTTAGTTTGTCAAAATCTGGCAGCAAGCAAGGCATGTTCCCGCCACTGATTGCTCTCGACATCGCTCAAGATCGTCTAAAAGAAAAGCAGATGTTTAACACACTCGATATTGCGACAGTGCCTTTTCTGGAAGTCAGTTCCGAGACTGAGCTCAAGCACGCTTGTAAAGAGCTAGGACTGCCTATTGTCCTGAAAACTAGTCGCGGTGGTTACGACGGCAAAGGACAGTTCGTCATCAAACAAGACAGTGATATTAAAACAGCTTGGCTAGACTTAAAGGATGCGGTCAGCGGTAAAGGCTCACTCACACCAACGCCTGCACCACTGATTGCCGAAGGGTTTATTAACTTTAGCCGTGAGGTCTCTATCATTGCCGCACGAGCGCAAGACGGTCAGGTACGCTGCTATGATTTGGTCGAAAATCATCATCATCATGGTATTTTGGCAAAAACTCAAGCACCTGCGGTTGGTACAAGCCACCTGTTTGAGCAAGCAACAGACGCTATTACCAAAGTTATGAATCACTTAGACTATGTCGGTGTCATGGCGCTTGAGTTGTTCGTCACCAAAGATGCTCGCGGTCACAACACGATACTGGCGAATGAGATCGCACCACGTGTACACAACTCTGGACACTGGAGTATCGAAGGCGCTATTACCAGTCAGTTTGAAAACCATATCCGTGCCGTGGTCAATTTACCATTAGGCGATACAGATAACGTGCATCCTGCAATTATGGTGAATGTACTTGGTCAATATCCCGATATCAGTGCAGTGTTAAACATCGATGGTGCTCATTATCATAGCTATCATAAAGCTGAGCGTGACGATCGCAAGATTGCTCATATCACCTTAATGCCCAATGACGTGACTGATTTAGAACCTGCTATGGCAAAGCTGGTTTCTATATTGCCGAATAAGGTAGGGCTCGATAAAGAGTATGCGAGTGTCAATGTGCAAACCAAAACGGTAGAAGGCGATGCTACGAATGATGATCAGAATGACAATACAGACAATGAGTTGAAAAATAAAGACAGCCAACCAGTCCTTTCATCAGATACCGAGAAGGCCAAAAAATAATGCAAATTTGGGTAGATGCCGACTCAGTGCCATTGATTGCCAAAGACTTGATTATCAAAACAGCTGAGCGTACCAAGACTATGGCAATATTTGTGGCCAATCAGCCGATCAAGCTACGCAAATCGCCCCTACTGGTCATGACTGTGGTGCCATCAGGTTTTGATAAGGCTGATGATTATATCGTTGAGCAGATACAAGCAGGTGACTTAGCTATCACCAGTGATATTCCTTTGGCAAATGACATCTTGGACAAAGGTGGTATGGTACTGACGACGCGCGGCGTGGTTTATGATAAAAACAACATCAAACAAAAGCTTAACATGCGTGATTTTATGGACACCATGCGAGGCACTGGCGTGTTAGAGCTACAAGAAATGAGCGGACAAAAACCGTATGGCGACCGTGACAAAAAAGCTTTTGCTGACGGTCTCAATCGTCTGGTTCGTTAGTACCTCTCATTTTTTTGGCAATTATCTGTTATAAGCTTATAGAACAAAGCCCTTTTTATAACGGCGTTTCATGAGCTTTACTTACCTCCTTGCAAACCATATACACTCTATAACCAAACACCATTCAATCAGCACGCTTTATAACGAAGCGTGCTGCCTATTTTTGTTACGCTATATTCAGTTTTTGAGATAAATAGTTTTTATATAAATAGTATTTGTATAAACATACTATAAGAACATCAAACAACAAAATCTAGAAAAAAATAGGAATTATTATGAAAATTTTAGTCGTTGGTGCTAGTGGTCGTGTAGGTGGTGATTTGGTTAAGCAGCTATTAGCTGATGATCATAAAGTCATTGGAACAACCCGCCAGGAAGAAAAGTTATTTGATAGTGACCGTTACACTCAGTTAGATTTAGATATCATGGCAAGTAAAGAGTCAATCGCAAAACAATTGGATCAAGATATCGATGCGGTCTACTTCGTGGCAGGATCTGGCGGTAAAAATGTATTAGAAGTTGATTTGCACGGTGCTGTAAAAACGATGCAGGCGGCTGAGGACAAAGGTATCAAACGCTATATTATGCTTAGCTCTGTATTCTCGCTAGAGACCGAAAAATGGGACGAAAACCCTGGTATTGCAGATCTAAAAGATTACTATATCTCCAAGCATTATGCAGACCATTGGTTGGTCAACAGTGCGCTTGATTACACGATTGTACAACCGGGTGCACTAAAAGAACGCGCAGGTACTGGTAAAATTACTATTAATGATACCAGCTCTGGCGAAAATGCCATCGAAGACGTTGCGACTACATTGGCTGCTGTACTCACAGCAGATAACACCATAGGTAAGGTATTCAATCTACATAATGGTGATATCGACATCAATGAGGCAGTCGCTACCGTATAAGGTACTTTATAAGCTACTATCATATAGGTAGCTATTAGCTATCATTTAATATATTAGTTGACAGATATAACGTATAAAAAGGTCGTTACCAGATTGCCCACATTTAGTTGGTACATCAGTAACGACCTTTTGTTGTTTGGTCTACAAATAAATTAAAAATCTACTAGCTCATTATGCTTGCCCACTAGGGAAAGGAATCACCTCTTCTAAACTGCTTGCACCTGTTATGACCATCAGCAACCTATCAACACCAACTGCGATACCGCTACAAGGTATTAAATCATTAGACGCCGCTAATAAGTGCTCATCGATTGGCATTTGGGGCAGATTATGATGCTGACGCAATTGATTGTCTTGTTCAAAGCGTGCTCGTAAAGCCTGACCATCTGCCAGCTCATCATAGGCGTTAGCAATCTCAATGCCATTGATATACAGCTCAAAACGCTTTGCGACTTTATTGCCCTCTTTATCTAAAGCCGTTTTTGCCAATGCCGCCGTCGCAGGGGGATACTCTATAATCAACGTTGGCAAATCATGTCCCAGATTTGGCTCTACGGCATGACTGAACAACAAATCCAACCAGCTCTGGCGACGACTCTCCTCGCTATCGTCAGCGTTGTTGAAATCAAACCCTGTCAGACCACTATCTTCTGCTACTGCTTGTAGCGCAGCTAAACTCGCTGTCAGTGGATGGATACCAACGAAATCCATAAAGGCATCGACGTAGCGGTAATGACTCATCACAATCGAATGACCATAAAGCGCCGCCAACAACTCATTAAGCTCGCCTGCCATATCATCTAAGCTGTAATTAGGTTGGTACCATTCGAGCATCGTAAACTCGATATTATGGCGCACACCTATTTCGTTATCTCGAAAGACAGGGCAGATTTGATAAATAGGTACTTGCCAACTGGCTAATAAACGCTTCATCGCGAACTCGGGAGACGTGTGCAAGTAGTAAGTGCGAGGACGATCTTGGTAGGTCACCTGCGCTGCTACTGATTGTAAAAAAGTATCGGTATTACCTGCCTGCGATAAAAGCGGTGTCTGTACCTCAAGCACTTGGCGACTCGTAAAAAACTGTCGAATATCTCCGATGAATTGCGCACGCTGCTGTGCCATCGCAAGTGTCATGGTTGGTGCATATTTTGGTTTTGTGTCGTAACTGGGCATGCTGTTTGGTTGGCTCATGACGGTCTACCGTGATTCACGAATAATAAATTGATAACGACGTAATTGCTTGAGTCTTAAGTGGTCCACTTGATACGTCAAGCTTGCCATTCACGGCGAAGATGATAATCACGACGCAGCTGATCAAAATCGGCCCCATTGACCTGTCCTGTCATCTGTTCATCAGATACATTGCTATATGTCTTACTGGATAAATTGCTAGACACATTATGAGATACTTTGTTTCGCAATGCAGCGTCATCTTGCATGATGTCATAGAACTTAGCCAATCTGTCTGGATGTGCTTTTAGTTCCGACCATAGAAACATATTGAGTGGTAGCAGGTTAGACATCGACTGGACAGGTGTTATCGCAAGCGTCGCGCATAGGGCATCATAAATAATTTGTGTACCTCGCAGTTTACCCTCTAGCGTATAGCCCGCAATATGCGGCGTGGCAATAGCAAGCTTCGATAATAATCTTGCAGCAACTTTTGGTTCATACTCAAACACATCTAGTACCACTTGTCGCCCAGTACGATCAATATCGCTCATTAGGTCACTTTCATTAATGACAGGACCACGTGCGCTATTAATCAGTATCGTATCAGCGGACATCGCTGCCAATGCCTCTGCATCAATAAGGTGATAGGTTGGATACTCACTCCCGCGAGGATTACTATCGGCTTTCTCGGTCGTCAAAGGCACATGTAGACTGACTACGTCGCTTTGAGACAGGACTTGCTCAAGGCTAGCATTGTTGGTTGTGGACGCTGGGACTAAGGGATCATAACCTAGTACTTGCCATCCTAAATCATGTGCATACTGAGCAAGCGTACTACCAATATTGCCAAGTCCAATGATGCCTAGTGTCATAGGCTTCGTAGATGTTGTCGACTGCTGCCAATATTGCGGACGCAACGTCAAAATAGACGTCAACACATACTGAGCCACAGAATGCTTACTACAGCCTGCCGCATTGGCAAAAGTAATATTACGCATGGCGAGATAGTCTTGGTCGACATGGTCGGTGCCGATAGTCGCCGAACCAATAAACTGCACGCTATGATTATCAGCCAATAACGCCTCACCTACTCGCGTCACAGAGCGTATCAGTAATATATCTGGCTGTACCTCAGCAAGCAAATGTGCATCGATATCACGGCCAGCAGTGCTTATGATATTGACAGTTTGCTCAGTCAGCTTACCCAGTGTCTCAGCGTTAAAAAACTCACTTAGACTAGCAATGTTGCTATCAGCAACGATAGTAATGCCCTTAATTTTGCTCATCTTATCCATTTTTACTGCCTATAACGTCTGCAACGTTCGAGTTTGTTGTTAGCTACATTTTCTATCCTATAGGTTTGCTATATAGATTCGTTTTTACCAACTATTTCTTGTTCTGGCCTAGGCACTGGCGTTACAGCACCAGTTTCAGAAAGCATAACTTCTTGCTGAGCGAATATCTCATTCTTGTGCTGTGATATCCACTCGCGCCATACGGCAAGACCGATGGCCAGTACCACAGGACCGATAAACAACCCGACAAAACCAAATGCGGTCAGACCGCCCAATACTCCGATAAAAATAATGATAAAAGGAATCTTGGTCGCGCCACTAATGACGATAGGACGAATCAAATTATCCACCCAACTGATCACTAATACGCCCCATAGTGCCAGACCAATACCGCCTGCAGTATGCCCTTGGCTCAATAGCCAAATCGATACACCGCCCCAAACGAATGGAGTTCCAAACGGGATCAATGCAATGATGAAGGTGACGATAGTCAATAAAATAGGACTTGGCGCACCAGAGAAGTAATAGCCAATGCCAGCGAGCGTCGCTTGCGCCAGTGCTGTGAGCCCAATACCGTATACGACCGCGCGGGTGGTTGTACCCACAGAGTCAATGTAGCCGTCGATGCGGTTGCCAATGATGTTGCGTAGCGCTTGGCGAATTTGGCGTACCAAACTGGTGCCATCACGATAAAAGAAGAACAAGGTCATCAGTGCCATACCAAGTTTGGCCAGCGCACTAAACACCACATCGAATGCGATCTTGCCATAATACAGATGCGACTGAACCCAAAGACGAAAGGTCTCTAATGTCCCTTCTGGATTCTTGTTGATTCGCCACAGTACATCTTTGACTTGCTGCCCAATGATAGGCAGCTCTTTGAGTGAGTCAGGCACATCCAAATAGCCCACTTTAATACGGTATATCAAATTACTAATGAGACTTAGCGCTTCTTGCTGCAAAATAAAAACCCCGATAACCAGTGGTATGCCTATCATCAAGGAGATACTGACCGTCATAATCGCAGCACTAAAATCTGGACTTAACTTAACTTTTTCGTGAAAAAACTTATAAACAGGAAACGTCACATATGCCAAAATCGCAGCCCACAGTGCAGGCACAATAAAAAACTGCACCACTTGAAAGCACAATACAAATAGCGCAACCAGCAACGTAATAGCAAGTAAGCGCTGAATAATAAATTCTTTTGTCCAGTTTTCAATCATAGCGTATAAACCAAGAGCGGACAGCAAACGACAGCTTGCTGGCGAGTTTATAAATGGGTGATGAACACCAGCTTATAGATGGTGTCCATAAACGGTATCCATAGGCGAGTGTGGTAGCTTATTTATGTATCAATAAAAACGACGTTGACGCTAATAAATCAAATGATAGTGTCAAATATTTACAGACTATCACTCCCATAAGGACATAACGAAAAGCGCCGTTGTTACACTTTATTATGCAATAAAGTACGATAATTATATAACGCTATGTTGTAATCTTTACTTACAACTTTGTCTATGCAAGCTTACTAGATGATGACCACAATAACTAGCGCATAATGCATGGATTTGGTATGTAAAAACGGTGTAATTGAAACCACTTTTGTGTGCAGCTATTAAACTGCTATCTTATGAGGGAATTCACTGGTGCGTTCTATTTGTCATGACAATTGATGTTATACTAAAGCAATTATTTTAAGCTTTTCAATATAGTTAAGTGTATTTGTACGCATTTATTTTTGTCGTTGGCACAGACACTATAACTGATAAGGCAGAGTCCAGATCCTCTTGTATCGTTGTCATCTAGACTACTATAAACGCTAATTTTAAGATGGCGCGACTATTCGGGACAGCGGGCATAGCGAGTAAAATTTTACATATTGTCTTAACGCTTATGCCAGATTTAGACTCTTTATATCCACTCAATATTCGAGCGTGATAGTTTAGAGCGAAGTTTTGAATGTATTTAGGACTTATTTTAAACCAATAAAAATTCACCACATTTTAATAATATATCGATAGGAACAATAACAATGTCAAAAGACACTGATAACCCAAACTCTAACCCCTCAAACGAAACTAGCAAGACCAATAAATCACAAGATACTGTCACGTTTGCTTTAGCCCAATCACATTTTTTGGTAGGTGATATCGCAACCAACGTCGAAAAAATGCGAACCCTTGCATTACAAGCTCGCGAACAAGGGGCTGACGTCATTGTATTCCCAGAGCTGGCTTTGCTCGGCTACCCTCCGCAAGACTTATTGCTACGACCAAGCTTATCAGGCCGCGTCAAAAGCGCCCTATCTACCCTGAGTGATATCGACGATATCGTTATGATTGTCGGCTATCCGCATGTCGATCATCACGGTACGTTTAACTCTGCCGCTATCTTGCACAACGGTCATCAAAAAGGCTTTTATCATAAGCAAATTTTGCCAAATTATGGCGTGTTTGATGAGCGTCGTTATTTTGATAAAGGTCGTAACCAAGTTTTGTTTGACTATAAAGGCATTACTATAGGTCTACTCATCTGCGAAGACCTATGGGAAAAGTCACCTATCGCCGAACTCAAGAAACAAGGTGCTGACCTCATTGTTAGCTTAAACGCCTCACCTTTTGAAATCGAAAAACAAGACAACCGCAAGGCCATGCTTGCCAAGCGTAGCCGCGAAAACAATCTACCTATCGTCTATGTCAACGCTGTTGGCGGTCAAGATGACCTGGTGTTTGATGGCGGTTCTATGACCATACAAGCAAATGGTAGCGTGGCCCATGAAGCACCGCGCTTTATGAATCAACTATTATTATCCACTTTAGATGTAAAGACTGCCAAATTTGACAGCCAAGCCAAAGCACCGCTAACACTAAGTCGCGAGTCAGAGATGTATCAAGCATTAGTCGTCGGTCTGCGCGACTATGTCAATCATTCTGGCTTCTCTGGCATTATCGTTGGATTATCAGGTGGTATCGATTCGGCACTGACGCTTTGTATCGCTGTTGATGCACTAGGCGCTGACAAAGTCTACGCGGTCATGATGCCATATGAGTACACCTCTCAGATCAGTTTAGAAGATGCACAGGCTCAAGCGCGTCGCTTGAATGTCTCTTATACCGTATGTCCTATTTTCGATGCTGTTGAAGGTATCCGTCATACATTGGCCCCATTGTTCAATAAATCACCGGCTGACACTACTGAAGAGAATATCCAAGCCCGTGCTCGCGGTGTCGTACTGATGGCACTGTCTAACAAGTTTGGTCATCTGGTCATCACGACAGGTAACAAATCAGAGTTAGCCGTTGGTTACTCAACCTTATATGGTGATATGGCAGGTGGATTTGATGTCTTAAAAGACGTGTACAAATCACAAGTCTATAAATTGGCAAGCTATCGCAATCGTTTAGAAGACACCCCCGTCATTCCTGAGCGCGTTATCACTCGCCCGCCATCAGCTGAACTGCGTCCCGATCAAAAAGATCAAGACAGCTTGCCTGATTATGATGTATTAGACAGTATTTTAATGTCATATATCGATGAAGACATGGGCTATCAGGAAATTGTCGATAAAGGTTTCGACGCTGACATGGTGGCAAAAGTCATCAAGATGGTAGACAACAGCGAATACAAACGCTTGCAGTCTCCTATTGGTACGAAAATTACCCACAAGGCTTTTGGACGTGAGCGTCGTTATCCATTAGTCAATAAATGGTCAATAAAAGGCTAAATATTGCATCCCTAGCAACTTCTAAAATGTAGAAATTGCTAGGGGCTAGTTAGCTGGTTTTACACAGTCCTGAATTATACGATTAGCTGGGTGCTTGCCCAGCTTTTTTGGTTTCTATATATCAACAATCTTCATAAATAACGATTTTCTTTTATACCCTCCCACCGATTATTTCTTTTTTCGAGTACGTCATGAGTTTGCTAACCGCTAGTGTGTTTCTTCTTTTACTGCTTGCCTTGAGTGCCTGTGTTTCTGCTACTGAGATTGCCATTGCCGCTGGACGCAAAATAAAACTCCAAATTATGGCAAAAGAAGGAGACGTCCGTGCCTTTGATGTTCTCAAAATGCAGGAGCACCCTGGTAGTTTTATTACTGTCGTGCAGGTGGTGCTAAATGCAGTGGCTATCTCTGCGGGTGCCGTGGGTGAATCAGCCATTAGCCCTTATCTTGAGCAGTTATTAGGTAGCGAGGCAGTAGCATCAGTCATATCATTTGTGCTCATCACCAGCTTGTTTTCTTTACTTGCCGATTTGATGCCTAGACGTTTGGCAATGTCGAATGCTGAGACGTTAGCCGTACGACTGGTACGCCCAATGATATTATTAATCTTTGTATTAAGACCAGTCATATGGGTATTTGATGGCGCTGCAAATATTTTGTTTAGATTTCTGGGTATCTCAACCATACGTCAAGATGATATGACCCCAGAAGATATCTATGCCGTCATGGATGCTGGTGCCGAAGCTGGTGTGCTAAAAAAACAAGAACATCACCTCATAGAAAATATCTTTGATATGCAAGAGCGTACTGTCACCTCAGTTATGAACCCACGCGAAAACATCGTTTATTTTGATACCAATACCAGTACCGAAGAGGTGGTAAAAATCATGATTGCACAGCCACACAACAAGTTCTTGGTCTGTCATGATGATGATTTAGAGCATATCGTCGGCTATGTAGAGTCACGCAGCTTTTTGGCATTGGTGCTAAACCAGCAAGAGGTTAGCGTCACCAATAAAACCTTGTTAAAACCCGCTCTGTTTGTGCCTGATACATTGTCTTTGTTTGAAGTATTAGAGATGTTCAAATCTACTGGCGCTGACTTTGCGGTTATCGTCAATGAATATGGGCTCGTGGTTGGTGTCATCACGCTCAAGGATGTGATGAGTATTGTGATGGGTGAGCTTGTGACGCTTGAGGAGCAACCGATCGTTCAGCGTACTGATAACTCATGGCTCATCGATGGTATGACACCTATCGAAGACGTGATTCGCGCCTTAGATATCGTTGACTTACCACGCAGCGAGAACTATGAAACTATTAGCGGCTTTATGATGTATATGCTCCGAAAAATTCCAAAAAAGACCGATACTATTGAGTATGCCAATTATCGATTTGAGATTATTGCGACTGATAATCTCAAAATCACTCAAATGTTAGTAACCAAGTTAGAAGAGGCTACTTAATTGCTAAATGAGTAAGTTTTTATTCAATCAGACGAGTACACAAACTTTGAGAGTGCATACTCATTTTATAGCTTTCATAAAACGAGTCAATAGCTCAAACGAAGAAGTATAGCCAATAGCAATAGTATCAAAACATTCCCAAGCGACTCAGAATAACTTGACAGCGATTAAACCATTCTGAGTCTGCTTACTATTCAGCTTAAGGGACACGCCCTAGTCTCGCGCCCCAAAGATAGCCGTACCGACGCGCACCATGGTAGAGCCATTGTCTATTGCCTCTGCCATATCACCGCTCATCCCCATGCTAAGCGTATCCCAAGCCTTTAACTCTGGGTAGTTGATTTTGACCTCTTCAAACAGAGCTTTGGTTCTAGCAAAGGCATTTGTGTCTGTTTTGGCAGGGATAATCATCAAACCGCGTAACTGTAGACGCTCGTATCCTTGAATCGCTGTGATCAGTTCTGGTAGTTGTTCTGGTAAGCAGCCTGATTTGCTATCCTCGTTATCGATATTAAGTTGTATCAGTACATTCAATGGCGCTAGATCAGCTGGACGCTGATCATTCAAGCGTTTAGCGATAATATCGCGCTCAAGAGTCTGTACCCAATCGAAATGCTCTGCAATATCACGCGTCTTGTTACGCTGGATACTACCGATATAATGCCACACAACCTTGTCACCTTCAGACTGTGACTTTAGCGAATTGATTTTCTCGATAGCTTCTTGCAGGTAGTTTTCACCAAAATCTCGCTGTCCTTGCTTGGCTAAAGCTGCCACCATATTAGCAGGTTTGGTTTTCGAAACCGCTAGCAAGGTCGTATGATTGGCAGATCTGTCTGCATGATCGGCTGATTGTTCATAAACTTGAGTCATTTGTGTTTTTACTTGCTGCCAATTATCAATCAACATTTGATTATCAATATTGCAGTTTGTCTTTGTCGTATTTGTCATATATCAGGCTCTCGTTTTTTTTAGTTTTTTAATAGTCTGTGCAGAAAATCTTTATTATGAATAATAAATAAGATAATTAAATCTCACCAATAAAATAAATCACTTATTTTTTATATGTAAATTGAGCCTAAAAATAATTAATTTTATATTTTATTCAGGAGTGGATGGTTAAATACTCACAGTCTTGTTATGATATTGTTACATGCATTAACATATGCTACTAAATATGATAGCAGTCATAAAGACTGCGCACCGGTTGACTCATAAATATCACATGCTTGTATAGAGCAACTGATCTATAGTTTATCACGTGCTCTCACGCTCTTTTGTCTTACGCTGACTGATTGATAGGAATATCGAATTATGGCTGAAAAAAACGCTTTAAGTATTGAAGATTTGCTACGTTTTACCGTAAAACACAAGGCATCAGATTTACATATTTCAGCAGGTATGCCTGCGATGATTCGTACCGATGGTGAAATGACCCGTATCAATATGCCTGCGATGACTCACCAAATGGTTCATCAACTCATTTATGACATTATGAATGACAAGCAGCGTGCTGACTTTGAAGAGTTTTTTGAAACAGATTTTTCTTTCGAAATCCCCAATTTAGCTCGTTTTCGGGTAAATGCTTTTAATCAAAACCGCGGTGCTGGTGCTGTCTTTCGTACGATTCCATCCAAAGTTTTGACGATGGAAGACTTGGGAATGGGAGATGTTTTCAGACGTGTTTCAGACTTCAAACGCGGCGTAGTATTGGTAACCGGTCCAACAGGCTCGGGTAAATCAACGACGCTTGCAGCGATGATTGACTATATCAATGAAAGCCGTAAAGAGCATATTTTAACGATTGAGGATCCGATTGAATTTGTTCATGAGTCAAAGAAAAGCCTGATCAACCAGCGTGAAGTGCACCGTGACACATTGGGTTTTGAGCCAGCATTGCGTTCAGCACTACGAGAAGATCCAGACGTAATCTTGGTCGGTGAGCTACGTGACCTTGAGACTATCCGTTTGGCACTGACAGCAGCAGAAACAGGTCACTTAGTGTTCGGTACGTTGCACACCAGCTCAGCTGCCAAAACGATTGACCGTGTCATTGATGTTTTTCCTGCTGCTGAAAAAGATATGATTCGTGCCATGCTATCGGAGTCGCTGCAGGCCGTGATTTCACAGACACTGTTGCGTCGTCAAGCCGGTGGCCGTGTGGCAGCTCATGAAATCATGCTAGGGACGCCAGCTATTCGTAACTTGATACGCGAAAACAAAATTGCTCAGATGTATTCTGCCATTCAAACGGGTGCAGGTGAAGGTATGATCACGCTCGATCAAACCCTAAAGAATTTGGTAGGCAAAGGCACAATTAGTAAAGATGTGGCTCGTCCTTATGCTAAGCAACCTGAGGCATTTTTATAATACAATTTAAGCCAAACAAAAGGAGTAATACTGGCTAGGTTTTATTGGTTTTTGTTTATAGTTTTTAAAATATAACTTCAAATAATATTTAATCTACTTACATCAAATGCAGGTACGATATGGACATTGATAAATTATTGCAATTAATGATTAATAAAAATGGTTCTGACCTTTTTATTACTGCTGATGTAGCACCTTCCATGAAAGTAAATGGAAAAATTTTGCCTGTGGGCAAAACCCCTTTAAGTGCTGATCAAACAATGACATTGGTTAAAGGAGTAATGACACCAAGCCAACAACAAGAATTTAAAGAAACGAACGAGTGTCAATTTGCGATCACTGATGAAGCACAGCAAGCACGATTTCGAGTCAGTGCATTTATACAGCGCGATATGGCAGGAATGATTCTACGGAAAATTGAAAATAAAATTCCTACGGTCGAAGAGCTACGCCTACCACCAGCGCTCAAAGAGCTATCCATGAAAAAGCGCGGTATCATCTTACTGGTAGGCGCGACGGGTACAGGTAAATCCACTACCCTTGCAGCGATGATAGGACATCGCAATCAGCACTCGCATGGCCATATTATTACGATTGAAGACCCTATCGAGTTTGTGCACAAACATCGTGGCTGTATCATTACTCAGCGTGAAGTCGGTATTGATACCCACTCCTTTGAAGCTGGTCTAAAGAACACGCTACGCCAAGCACCAGATGTTATCTTGATCGGTGAGATTCGTAACCGTGAGGTCATGAGCTATGCGATTCAATATGCAGAGACAGGACATTTAGTGTTTGCCACCTTGCATGCCAACAATGCCAATCAGGCCATTGACCGTATCATTCATTTCTTTGAAACCAGTCGCCATAATCAGCTCTTTATGGACTTATCCTTGAACCTACAAGCCATTATCGCTCAGCAACTCATTCCAACCCCTGACGGCAGAGGACGCCGCGCGGCTATTGAAATCTTATTGAACTCTCAGCTGATCAGTGACTATATTCGTAAAGGTGAGGTACACGAGATCAAAGATGTCATGACGCGCTCAAGAGACAGCGGTATGCAAACCTTTGATCAGGCATTATTTGACTTGTATGAACAAGGGGAGATTACTTATAAAGAAGCCATTCTCCATGCTGACTCTCCTAATGACTTGCGCCTCAAAATCAAACTTAGCAGCAAAAATGGTAAGGCCAATTTAGATGAAGGTGCTGATAGCCTGTCGTTAGATGTCAGTTAGACAGTCAATTTTGCCATAGTATGATAGTGAAATAACTAAAAAAGCCCCCGTTACTGATACGAGGGCTTTTTGATATAAATATGCTGATAACGAGCCAAAAGATTATGAAACCATAAAGCCCTTACTTTGCACTGTCTCTGCAAGCTTGGTCGGCACAGATACCATATAACACCAGCGAGTGACCTGATAGCTTGAAGCCGTGCGTCTCTGCTACTTTGAGCTGCTCTTCCTCGATCACCTCATTGTGGAATTCGATAATCTTGCCACAAACATCACAAACCAGATGATCATGATGCTCTTCTTGGGTGATTTCAAACACTGACAGATTGTTTTCGAAGTTATGACGCTCAACAATACCTGCTTGCTCAAACTGAGTCAGCACACGATAAACTGTTGCCAGACCAACATCTTCACCTTGTTCGATCAGCGCTTTATATACTTCTTCTGCACTCATATGATGCAGTTCTGCACTCTCTAATAGTTCTAGAATTTTGATGCGCGGTAGCGTGACCTTTAATCCTGCTCTGCGTAAATCTTGATTGGTAAAAGAAGCCATAATATCCCTTCTGACTGTGACAGTCTTAGCAAATTAAAAACTAAAAAATAGGAGACGAATAATCGTTAATGATTATTTTTTTTGAATATAAGTGATTTTAATATTATAAAAACAGCGCTACTGAGGCGAATCTCTTGCTTATTGTTTTTTCGATGACACCATGCAAGCGCATGAATTTAAAATATAAATAATAAAATCGCTCAGGTAGTGTTTGGTAAATAATGTCGTAAGTGGTAGGCAATTGCAAGTAAATGACGTATCATTTGTCCAAGATTGTCGGTCAGACTTGCATCATCTAACGTTGGCCGCGCCTAATTCATTTCTTATGAGTCATCTTACCATGATAAAGACATTAAATTTTCGTCCGTTGAGCCATGCCAGTGTATTACGCAAAATTGTCATGACCAGCATGCTTAGCGCTACTGTCGCTATGTCTGGCTGCTCATTATTGAGTGTTTATAAGATTGATTTGCCACAAGGCACAGCGATTACTCAAGTACAAGCACAAAAACTAAAAGTAGGCATGAACCAAAACCAAGTGCTCTATATTCTTGGTAGCCCTGCGATCCGAGATACCCTTGAGCCTAAGCGCTGGGATTATATCTACGATTATAAAGCAGGCACAGAAGGTAGCCGCAAAGGTATTGCTGATGTCAAAAATGCCAGCCAGCACTTAGTGGTTTACTTCGATGACAATGGCTTGGTCACGCGTATCGAAGGTATCGAGAGCTTACCAGCATCATAGTCAGTAAGATTATGCGATTTAACTAAAGCTATAAGTTCTAACTGCCAATCATTTATCCGCGAGATTTATTTTTGCGCTGAGACATTGGATCAGCGCTCAAACTGCGATACACCTCAATACGGTCAAAAGGCTGTAATACGTAACTGAGCGGCTGTTTTTGTGCATAGATACCTACATGCCAACGTTTAGCCGTTGGCGTAGCCACATCTTTGACTTGCTCACACCACTCTGCTAATTCTGCAAACTTCTCTAACCATCCTGCTTGATTCAGTGCGTCGTATAGACTGGTTCCAGATATGACTTTTAATGCCAAGTAATGCTGACGCTGCTCATTTTCAGCATACGCCAGATATACCGTCGTTAGCTTGGACTCAACAGATTGCAGCGTACTATTACTATTGGTATTCCCCGTTAGCTCAGCCACTGCATCACCCAACCTATCAGTGCTAGCAGTAATGCTAATGGCACCACCAGACGTATTGCTATGCGCCACAAGTTATAGAACGCTTCACTGCTAAAGTTCAATGACTTACGTAGATGACTGATTTTCATCTGCCAACCTGCAAATATCGATAATAATAATACAGCGATACTACTAACTATCACTAAGATACCTACCAACCATTGGGTTGGAATGGCAACTACCAATAGCAACGCTAAAGCAAAAGTCATTATTAAGCTGACTAACAGTCCAAATTTATGCGTTAATTGCTGTGTGCTGTAATGTAATAGGTAGCTTGCCACGAACAGTACCCCGACCCAATATGATAGCTGGCCAATCGGAGGTAATGACATACCACTGATAAACAAGGCTACGACACCCACCATTAACTGTAATATCCAAATCGGTAATACCAATTTCGTTGCACGGTAATGACGAGCGGCAGCTCTACTTTGTGCTTGCCGATCGCTGGTTTCTACTGCTGTGACTGTTTGTTTGCTAACCAAATTCTGAGCGAACCAGTATAGCCCTGTACCTGCACCGACACTGACCAATGCAAGTGCCACTGCGCGCGCCCACTCCGCCAAGCTGATATCCGTCATAGCAAAACCAGCATTTGGCACACCATTTGCGACACCCAGTACCAGCCCGACTACCATCAGTCCTAGTCCAATGTGTAATGGTGCCACGCCTAATAAACTTAGTAAGACAGCAATAACCATCAACCCAGCAGCAACAGCAAAGCTTGGTATATTGGGTACACTATTTAGCTCAGTAAGCGCGCCTAATATACCAGTGCTGGCACCTGATATGATCAATGCTGCGATCACAATAGAGACCAATGCCGCAAGCCAACCAAAGCTTCGCCATATTGGGCTTGCATCAGCTTCACGAGTCAGCTTTTGCATACCAGCTAGCGGCCCCTCTACACTGCGGTAGGCCAATGCAATCTCAGCATAAACCACTGGCAATGCAACGACTACCATTGCTAGCAGCCATAATAGCCAAAAATCAATCTCACCAATTGATGTTGGTGCAAACCAACGAAACAGGAGTAACGGTAACAGTGCCGCGATAAAATAAGAGGCATAACGGGTCATCATAATCTCAATCCAAACGATCTGATATCATCGACAAAAACTTGAGTAGCAGAAGAAGTCGCTATAAGGACTACGCATTGTAGACTAAGCGAATTTGATAAGGCTAATCATGCTTTTGGGTTTGATATAAAGTGAATAATGATAATTTGTAATTATACAGACCAATGATAGGCATCTGTAAAGGAGTTAAGCTTTTATTGCTTGTCTGATATAAGAGACAAACAGTTATAAAAAAACCCCGAAAACGGGGTTTAATAGTTCAGGCATAGTAGATACAAAATGCAGTACTTAGCCATTTTATCCACAAGTGGCTGTTACTAGTATGCATCAATGCGAGCCAATTAATGAATAGCACTCACGTAGTCTGACAAAATACGAATGTCACGATCTGATAGCTTCGATGCAACCGTTTGCATCATACCCATCTCACCTTCTTTGGCAGCATCATTGACTCGTTTTTGGTCATCGCTATCGATATCATCAACACGTCCCGCAGCACGGAATAGTTTTAGCTGAGTCGCAATATACTCAGCATGCTGTCCGCCTAGCTTTGGAAACGCAGCCCAAGTGTTACCTGCGGCATCTGGTCCATGACAACCGGCACAGCCAATGACACCGCGTGACTTATCACCGCCCAAAAACAACTTGGTTGCTTCTTGGTTGGTTGCAGGGTTACCGTAACCGACACCCCAAGGCGCTTGGGTAGCATAATAACCTGCCACGTCAGCCAGATCTTGCTGAGACAAGTTTGCCACCTGAGACTGCATGATACCGTTTTTGCGATAGCCTGCTTTAAAGTTGACCAACTGTTTGTATAGATACTTTACGTTTTGACCACCAAGGTTTGGCTGTGCAGGAACAACACTGACACCATTAAGACCATGACACGCAGCACAAACGGTTTCTGCAATTTTCTGACCTGCTTCGATATCATGCTCAGGAACAACAATAGCAGCTTGTACGCTGAAACTTGCAACGCATAAGCTGGCAGCAGCGATTAACTTTTTCATTGATACAAATCCTACTAGCTCGGCGTAAGCATTATCTAGAATGGTTGTATGGATGGGATACCCGATATAGCCGTCTCTTTAACAATGAGCATGGCGCATATTTTGAGGTATCGGACACAAGCAGTCTGAAAAGTACTTACTAATATCAGGGTTTATTTTCGATTATTATAGCAAGACTTTGTATCATTTGCCTACTTAATCATAGTATTCATCAGTTTTCTAACTGATACAGCCCAAAGCACCACACAAAAACAAAAAGCGCATCAAGGCCACAAGACCAGCGCTTTGTTTCATATACTTGGGCTTAATTTATAAGCTGACTACTGACTCATATACTCGATGAGTTTTCGATAGTCATCATCACTACAGGTGTCACAGAGACCACCTGCTGGCATCTGCGTCATACCACCTTTAACAGACTGAATAAGCGTCGGCATGCTTTTTTGTTCGATGAGCTGCTGCCACTTGGTACTATCGCCTTTTTTAATAGCATTTAATGCGCCACTATCATGGCAGGCTGCACATGAGTTATCATAGGTGGTGGCTATGTTAGTAACGTCAGCCGCACTTGCACTGCTAATTATGGCAATGCTCAAAAAGAATGCAGCACCACTAGCGGTCATAGCCGCATGACCTTTACTAAGAAGTTTATTGATTGAAAACATGGAGCACCTCCTCGTGATATTTCACGTGTCTCATCAATCGTTCTATTAAACGTCTTTCACTAAACATTGTAACAATATATGTCATGTAAACATAGCCAAATTGGATGTGGCTTTGTTAACGCCATCAACTTGTCTTATGAACCATTAACTTTAATGTTATTCTACTATTTATATGATGCTAATCGCAGTTATTTCAATAAGTAAGACAGGTAATGGTATAGAATAGCTGCCAATATAAAGTCGCAACTTTTATAGTGTATAACTAGTGATTTAGATTGAATTTATTGAGAGCAAATAGCTTTCATACATTACCTGCATTTCAGTACCAATTTAATATCCAAAAACTAACGTTTTATCACCGTATCCAATTTTTAAGATTAATGAGCCATTTATGAATACCCCGTTTACAGATGTTGCAGCCGAACATGCGCTGTTCAACACCAAGTCTCGTCAAAAAATTCAACAAACTGAATTTATGACATCAGCGCCTACTTTTAAGCTTTGTCCGCCTGATATGGGCTTAGAGGTCGCCTTTGCAGGTCGCTCGAACGCTGGTAAATCCTCGGCCATCAACGCTTTGACCAATCAGCGTCAACTGGCTCGTTCGTCTAAAACACCTGGACGTACGCAAATGATTAACTTTTTTAGTATCGGCGACACTGACAGACGATTGGTCGATTTGCCAGGTTATGGCTATGCCGCTGTACCACTTGAGATGAAAAAAGAATGGCAGGTTGAGCTAGAAGAGTATTTGGTATCACGATCAAGCCTGGCAGGATTGGTGCTGATGACAGATATTCGTCACCCCCTTAAGTTTTTTGATGAACAGATGCTGCATTGGGCAAAAGATGGCGAGCTGCCGGTACACATTCTATTGACGAAAGCAGATAAGCTGAAATACGGCGCTTCCAAAAACGCCCTACTCAATACGCGTAAAAGACTCAAAAAACTAGGCTTAAACTGTACTATTCAGTTATTCTCGGCGCTGAGAAAAGAAGGTCTTGATGAGCTGGCGGGTGTCATGGGCAACTGGTATGAGTATCAGCTCGATGCCGATAAAATCATTGAGTCTTCTTTTGCGTTATTAGAAGGTGCTGAACTAGAAGAAGCCATTGAAAAAGAAGGCACTCAAGAAGAAAAATAAATACGCTAGTTTTGAGTTGAAAAGGGTTTATCGATAATAACGATAAACCCTTTTTTATATAACTTCACAAGACTATTATTTAAGCACACAACAGCTCGGCCAATGCCTGCGGAGTATCAACCTGATAAGTAGGATTTTGTGCGGCGAGCTCCGCACTCGTTGCCGTACCATAGTTGACCGCTATACTGGTCATACCCAATGCCGTTGCCATCTGAATATCGTAGATACTGTCACCGATAAACACCGCTTTAGCGATCTCTTGCTGTGTATATTCCAAGATATCGGTCAACATCTGCGGATTAGGTTTTGAGCCGGATTCATCAGCACAGCGCGTCATCACAAAATAATGGTGACTCTTTGAGGCATCTAACACACGATCTAGCCCTTTTCTTTTTTTACCTGTTGCGACCGCAAGCTTTTTATTCTGCTGCTGCAAAGTCTGCAACATATTTTCTATTGGATCAAATAGCGGCGTCGCATGACTGTTGGCAATATAGTACTCTGCATAGGTTTGCTGAATGGCAAGCATTTGCGACTCGTTTGCCTGAGGATATAAAATCTCTATACCATTCATCAAACTCAAGCCAATGATGTCTTTAACCGCTTTATCAGTGGTTTCAAACCCGTGCGCCTCTCCCGCCACATGCATAGAATCAACGATTAAGCCGATTGAATCCATCAATGTGCCATCCCAATCAAAAATAATCAGTGTCTTATCAGAGAGATGATGCTCGTTTGCGGACTGAGTATTTTTGGCAAGATGTGTAGTTTTGGTTGTCATTGGTGCAGTCATGAATTTACCTTAACGAATAACAGTAATAGGAGATACGAAAACGTCACGGCGGCTTATTCATAAAAATAAGAGTTCGTGACGTTTTGGTGTTCTAGCAATGGCCTAATAGATCAAGCCGCAGTAATTTTCTTAAATTTACTCAGGCAACTGCGTGGTCTCTGGTAGCCAATCTGCCATATCGTCTGGCAGTGGCGCGGTGATAGTCTTATAGCCTGGGATATCTAGGCGCCACGCATGTAGACATAGGCGATGCACACCTGATTTATCATGGACATTGTATTTGTCATCGCCCAAGATAGCATGACCAATATGCGCCAAATGCACGCGAATCTGATGTGTACGTCCCGTCATTGGCTTGGCTTCGATGACGCTTACTGGCTGACCTGCCATCACAAAACGATCATGGACAATAATATCAGTCTGGCTTTCTTTTGCCTGCATATCTTGGCTGTCTACTTTGACTCGGCGTTCACCACTGGCTAGCGTATAACGTAGCAATGGCGCATCAATACGCTGCTCATTAAGTGCAGGTTGCCCTTTCGCTAGGCATAAATAATGCTTTTGAATGGTCTTATCGACCAAATGCTGCTGCAACACTTTTAGCGTTGAGCGTTTTTTAGAGATCATCAATAGCCCTGAGGTATCTTTGTCGATGCGATGTATCAGCTCTAGGTATTTTTTACCAGTCACTTCACGCATGGCTTCGATCACCCCAAAGTCCAAACCACTACCGCCATGCACAGCAATACCAGAGGGCTTATTAAGTACGATCAGCCCTTCGTCTTCATAGACCACACGTGCCAGCAAGCTCTTAGCAAACTCAGTGCTGATGATTGGTTTTTCGCGTGTCGCCAGCTCCACAGGAGCGATACGCACGACGTCTTCACGTTGTACTCTATCGTGGGCTTTGCAACGCTTATTATTGACGCGCACTTCATCTGAGCGAATCATTTTATAGATGTGCGGTTTTGGCAAACCCTTTAAGCGATTCAACAAAAAGTTATCCAAACGCTGATCATGTTGATGGCGTGTCACTTCAAGGTAGTTTACCTTACCAAAGTTACTAATCTCATCGTCAGCGCTTTGCGGGCGTGTTTTGCTATTAAAAATAGCAGGGGCTTCATGGGTAGGAGCGTCGTCAGTCATTTTTGAGTTTGTCATTTTTAGTTAGGTGTTTACACAAAGATTTGTTATAGTTTAGCATGTTGAGCGACAATTAAGCAGAGACTACGACAATAATCATTGTTGTTTCAGATAGCTGGTCACCGTTTTATTACTTTCCAGTGTTTACTGATTGCTAGTAAAGAGGTCTATGCTATTTACCTTGCTGATATTAGACGTTTGATCTGATTTAGGGCGCATTATTTACTTAAAGGTATTACTTACCAAATATCGCTCCATAAATTAAAAACACTGTATTGAATGTTATTCGATACCATAAAACAAATAGTGACACTAAACACCATCGCGTTCGTAAATATGACAACAAATCTATTTATCAACGGATGACGACACCACATTGACTCACTAACTGCATGACAACGACTTTACTTGATAACTATTTATTATTTAATGATTATTTATCTGATGGTCCTTTATGACAGCGTAGTTGAGCAAGTATGAGTAGTCTAGCGTTAGGATCGAAAAGTAACTCGATAGCTGCCGAAGTATTGGTGGTCAAACAGATGACGACAAAATGTAAATCCAATACCATGCTGATGAGCTGGCTCATTACTCTGTTTGCCAAGTACGCCCCGCTGATAACCACAGCCGCAACCCCTAACCTTGAGACACCCAAGATATTATTAACGACACACAAAGAACGATAAACAAAGAGTAACCAATCGCTTCACCTGAATAGATAATCGCTGACTGACGAACTATATATAATAGCCACCACGATCGCGATATCATTGTTAGACTTTGATGGATAAATGGCAACATCAGCACGCCTTTTTAATATGAGTACTTTTGAACACTGCAACTGACCATCGCCTACGCTTACAACGTGCGCCAAAATCACGACCAATAAAATGTACTGACTTTAACCAGGCTTGATGAATTCGCTATATATACCAAGTTTACTGATGGCAATATACAGATACCATAGCCTTACACCCTATATTATTTACATTGACATGAGTATCCCTAACCACTTCAGGTAAAAAAAGCCATTGAATAAGCCATTGTGCTTTATTAGACCCACGATTTACGTTTTACCGTTAATTGATATCTGTAAATGCTAATGTAATATTAGCCACACTTGCCACTATGTTCTAAAGACTGTCTTATCGTTGTTATGCGTACTCATATAGGATATAAATATGAAACGCATTTTGATCAACGCCACCCAAAACGAAGAGATTCGTGTCGCCTTATGTAAAGGCAACCACTTGTACGATTTTGACTTAGAAAACCGTACCCGCGAGCAAAAAAAATCTAATATCTATAAAGGTCACGTGACTCGTGTCGAGCCATCACTCGAAGCTGTGTTTGTTGAATATGGCTCACAGCGTCAGGGTTTCTTGCCAATTCGTGAAATCTCTGCTGAATACCTAAGCGGCAACCCACGTGACGAAAACATCAAAAAGCTGATCAAAGAAGGCGACGAGCTTATCGTTCAAGTCGAAAAAGAAGAGCGCGGCAATAAAGGCGCTGCCCTATCGACGTATGTCTCATTAGCTGGTCGCTATCTGGTACTCATGCCAAACAACCCACGTGGCGGCGGTATCTCACGTCAGATCTCAGGCAAACTGCGTGAAGACATGAAGCGCATGCTGAGCAATCTTGATTTGCCAAAAGGCATGAGTGTCATCATTCGTACGGCAGGTATTGGTAAAACTCAAGAAGATTTACAGCATGATTTAAATCACTTGCTCAATATTTGGCAAGCTATCCAAGAACAAAACCAAAAATACCCATCACCGCGCTTGGTTCACCAAGAAGCGGGTGTAGTCACTCGTGCTGTGCGTGACTATCTACGTGATGATATCGCTGAGATTTGGATCGATAACGAAAACGCTTACATTGAAGCGGCGGGCTTTATCGATGCGGTGATGCCAAAGCAAGCCGAGAAGCTACGCAAGTATACTGATTATGAGCCGATGTTTTCGCGCTTCAATATCGAAAAACAAATCGAAACTGCCTATCAGCGTGAAGTGCGTCTGCCTTCAGGTGGCTCAATTGTTATCGACCAAACAGAAGCCCTGGTGTCTATTGATATCAACTCAGCCAAGTCAACTAAAGGTTCAGACGTCGCTGAGACCGCTTATCACACCAACCTAGAAGCCGCTGATGAAATTGCTCGTCAGCTTCGCTTACGTGATATGGGTGGTTTGATCGTTATTGATTTTATTGACATGAATGACAACAAGCATCAAAAAGAAGTGGAAAAACGTCTGATCGACGCCACCAAATACGATCGTGCGCGCGTACAATTCGGTGATATCTCTAAATTTGGTCTGATGGAAATGAGCCGTCAGCGTCTACGTCCTTCACTAGAAGAGTCAACGGGCTATATCTGCCCGCGTTGCCACGGCAATGGTATGATTCGTGACCTGCGTTCATTGTCGCTCTCTATCATGCGTCAAATCGAGCAAATTGCGCTTAAAGAACGTCAAGGTGAAGTACAAGCAGAAGTGCCCACAGACATCGCAGCATTCTTGTTAAATGAAAAACGCGACAGCTTGGTTTATCTGGAGCAAGACAGTGGGACGCGTATCACGATTTTGCCACATGCTCATCTAGAATCACCAAACTTCAAGCTACACTTCAACCGTGATGGTTTTGCACCATCGAGCTATGAGCGTATCACTGACGCTCAAGAACAAGAGCACAGCGATCTTGGCTACAATGTCGACTGGCAAACTGCAGAAAAAGAACGTCCTGAGCAGCAACCTACTCGCCAGCCACGCAAAACGCCAAATGACAGCAACAAACCAAACCGACCAAACACGCAGCAGAACAAAGCGTCACAAACGCAAAATGAGACGGTAAATCATAGCAATGATCGCCGTAATCATAAAAATACCAATGATACTGTGTCTGCACCGGAAGATAGCAAAACCCAAAGTAATTCGGTACCAGTGCCACCGCAAGCTCAAAATATCGAAACGACTGCTCAGCCACAAGCCGTTGCTTGGTTATCCAACCTATTTGCTCAGGCACCGCAAGCGACCACAACGCCTAGTGTTAGCAGTCGTGATGCCGCTGAAGCTATCGAAGCGTTAGTAAACACTGGGGCTCAAAGCCTAGGCTCATTCGGTCAAGTTGATAGTAATGCGTTGAATAGTGCTGGCACAAATAGTGCGCAACCAACTCAACGAAGTAATAGTCAAAATGATGATAGTCAATCGTCAGACAGTAATAGCAACCGTCAGCAAGCTCGCCGCAACAACGACAGTGATACTGATGAAAACAATAACGAGGACAGAAGAAGACGTAAGACCCGTAAGTCTAGATCTTCTAAACCGCGTCAAAGAAAAGAGACAGCTGACGAGAGTACTAATAACGTCAGTAATACGGACAATAGCGCTGATAGTAAATCGTCTGACAGTCAAGACCAAAATCAGCCAGAAAAGCGTCAGCAAGATAGCAGACGTAACAACAATCGCAACAATCGTCAAGACAGCAATCGCAGCACGAATGAGCAGAACAAAGCTGACAAGACTGAGAACGAAACCAGCCAAAAGCCTGATGAGCAGACTCGTGCTAAGCGTAAATCACATAGCCAACGTGGCTCACGTGGGAAGCTGGAGCGCGGTGAGACGCTAACGGCTGACAATATTGAGCAAAGCAAGCAGCAAAACGCTAAGAACAGCGATGCCTCCAATAGCAAAAACCACTCTGGTACAGGCCGTAGTCAAGATCCTAACGAAGTCGTGCTACAGGTCAACGAAGCACCCACTACGTTAAAAGCGTCAGAAGTCGTGCACTTGTCTTTAGATGACAGCAAGTCTGCACAGGCAAAGCCTCAACCTAACGATAGGCATAGCCAAAAAAACAGCACGGTGAAAGACGAGCGTACTGAAAAAAGCGCTGTTCAACAGCCTTCTGCTAGCCAACCTAGTGGCAGTGAGCAAAACGCTGAAAAGCAAAATACCACGGCTCAAAAGGCGGATAAGCGAAGTGAAGATAAGCAAAGCACGGTAGAAACGTCAGAGCGTAAAGTTAATAATGATAAGGGTGATGCTACCAAAGCTGAGGTACAGAACGAGATACCTGTACATGAGCCAGTTGCTAAAGAAAGAAAAGCACCTGTAGAAGCACCATCAACTCCTACAAGTAACATCAAAAGCAAATCGGAAGCGCCAACACCGGTCATTGCTGATGCGAAAGAAACGGTAGAGACTCCAAAACAGCAGGAGACCAATACTGCTGAAAGTACGAGTAAGGGCAATGAAGCTCAAAAAACTCAGTCTGACAGTAATAATGCAAGCACAAGTAGCGTGAGTAACTCAGCACTTGAGCTGACACATGAGGCATTGTTTGGTGCACGTTACGTGACTGCTGAGAAGTTTGGTCAAGCCAGTAACGATCCACGAGTCGTACAGAGCAAGCAAGCCCAAGCTGCGCCAATACCTCAAGTAGCAAATTCTGCTGTGGTAAGTGCTCCTGCAATACGCGGTACAGTTGGTGAGTTTATACGTACAACGCTGCCAGACGCGCCAGCTCGCTTAGCAGAAGATGGCGTTATCAACTGCTTTATCGCAACGGTTGCCTTGCATGCTGAGCAAGCAAAAGCTACTGGCAATGCTGCTGAAGATAAAATCATTGCCAGCAATAGTAACGTAGCCAGTCAGAGCTTTGACTTTAGTAACTATGGTTATCAGCCATTAGCAGCCGACTATTTGACGCGCTTTGAAGCGATGACGCAAGCCGTCAGTCAATTTGCAGCAGCTCAAGGCAAGACGGACGTAGAGCCACGTACTATTAGTAAACGTGCTAGCAATGATCCGCGTGGTCAGCATCCTGACTATCAAGAATCTACTCAGGAGTCCGTAGTCTTAAGCGTTCCTAACAAGCTAACTTCAGAAAATGAAGAGCCGTTAGTAGATACCAAGCAAGATACTGCTGAAGTGAACGCGCATGACGTTGAAGCGACCGCCCTCGCCAATCAGACACAGACGGATGATGTCAGCACTGATAGTGAGCACTTGCTAGAAGTCGAGCACGCTCAATCAGCGACTGAAAATGTAGAAGCTGAAGTTGAGCAAGTTACCGACGATAAAGCAGAAGAGTCTACTAAAGAAGCGAGTAAAGACGATAGTCAGGCAGCCAAATCTAAGACGACTATTGCCAGCTATAAAAACATGATCGAGAATGTGGCTGAGCAATTGCTGCCGCAAACAGGCATGTTTAACCTGACTACGCCAAAAGTACCAAAAGCACGCAGTCGTAAGCCTAAGTCTGAGCATAAAAAGCCGACGCAAGTAGAAAAAGCAGAAGCTGATGATAATAGTGATGATAGCTAAAGCACGGTAATATAAAAATCATATAGATGTAAAAGCAAAAGCCCCGATACTTATAAGTATCGGGGCTTTTTATGTTTTTGACGTGATGATCTTAGTTTAATGATCTTAGCTTGCTTTCAACTTAACTTCTTTAATCTAATACATAGCTAACGGGGCAATGACTGAGTTAATGCGCAGTAGCATCGCCGCCACGCATTTTACTAATAGTCGTCACAATGGCTACTACGATAACACCAACGATTAGTCCGACCAGTCCATTCAATAATGACGCGGTCACTCCTTCAAACACCCCAGTAAGATGAGCAATATCTTCTACGCTATGATGTAAAAAGCCAATACCGTGAACAATAATACCGCCACCCACTAAGAACATTGCAATCGTGCCCGCTATTGATAAAAACTTCATTAGCTTCGGTGCTGCTGCAAGCATAAATTCACCAAACTTGCGTTTGCTATCACCTGCTTGTGAGTTCTCAATAAGATGTAAACCTGCATCATCAATCTTGACAATACCTGCAACTAAGCCATAAATACCGACGGTCACCACAGCAGCTACTATCGAGAGCACGATACCTTTTTGAACGATATCGCCGCCAGCAGCTGTGACCGCGCCTAAAGAGATAACAATAATCTCAGCCGACAAAATAAAATCGGTGCGTATCGCGCCTTTGATTTTGTCTTTTTCAAACGCAACCAAGTCTATATTGTCATCTGCGTTAGCTTTTAAGCGGGCGTTTTGTTCTTCATCATGAGGCAATAATTTTGGCCAAAACTTATGAATAATTTTTTCAGCCCCTTCATAACTCAGATACAACCCGCCAATCATCAATAGCGGGGTAATCAACCATGGTATAAAATAGCTGATCAAGAGCGCCGCTGGTACTAAAATCACCTTATTGACGGCCGAGCCCTTGGCAACTGCCCAAATAACAGGAAGCTCGCGACTTGGCTTAACCCCTGTGACCTGCTCGGCGTTGAGTGCCAAATCATCACCAACTAAGCCTGCGGTTTTTTTGGCGGCAATTTTGGTCATGACGCCTACATCATCCATTAAGATGCTGATGTCGTCGAGTAAGGTTAATAAACTGGCACCTGCCATGCGTGCTCCTTAAAGCAAATTTGTTAAAGATAAATCGTTAAATGATATAAATTATTATAAAAACGATGCTATTAGCTGTAGATTACAAGGGCAGGCATATATATTAAATAGTACAAATGTATCTTATTTTTTTAGCTCACGTTAGCAACCATTCTTTAAAGTTAGTATTGTTTGCACTAATTGGCTGATGTACTGCCGCTGTCATTGTCTACAATTATGGTAATATAGAGAAACTAACCACCTACCCTTTACCATCAACAAGTCATAAAAACCTCTATAAAATTAGACCTTTAAAATACTATTAAGACACACCACTATAGATGCACGTTCACAGTATTTTTATATATAGTGTTGTTACATAACGAACTCATCATTAGGCGCGATGCCTATAGGAAACCCGTATGCCATCACCTATTAGCAAAAAGACCACTACGTATCATCGTTTTTCTCGTACTATCCTCTCTCGTGTTGTGATGGGTGCCTTACTGGTAGGTGTTGCTGCTGGCTGCTCCAATAATTCAGCGGACGCAACCAGCAATACTAGCGTGGTCGGTGCTACACAAGCTCAAGCTGCTTCTGGGAAAGTATCAACTGGTGCAACATCAGCTGACAATGACCCTACCGTTGTCAAAGCATTACAGGCAAATTTAAAAGCATCTGGTATCGAAGAAAATATCGTTTCAGCAGTACCGACAGATATGGATGGTATCTATTGGGTGACGGCTGAAGGGCTACCGTCTTTCTTTACTGATAAATCCGGCAAGCATATTATCCAAGGACAAATCGTCGCCGTTGGTGATGCTGCACCCGTTGATATTAGTGCTGCCTTGGTCGCCAATACCGCACAAGAAGCGCTAAAAGCAGTGGATAAAAAAGAGATGATTATCTATCCAGCAAAAGGAGCGACCACCGCTGTTATCTATGCCTTTACTGATGCAGACTGTGGTTACTGTCGTAAATTGCACGAAGAGATGGATGATATCAATGCCCGCGGTATTGAAGTACGTTACTTGGCATGGCCACGTAGCCAAGAGTCGGTACCAAAAATGGAAGCAGTTTGGTGTAGTCAAGACCGCAACGCCGCTATGAACCAGGCAAAAATGGGTGCCAATGTGCAAGCCCCCAACTGCGCAAATCCAGTACAGGAACATATGGCATTAGGGTCAAGGCTTGGCGTACGTGGCACCCCAGCTATCTTTACTGAGACAGGACAGCAAGTGGGCGGCTACCTACCTGCGGCACAATTGGCACAAGCCGTCGGTGCTAACTGATGATTTTTCTGACAAAATTCACTGCTATTATCGTTTTATCAACAGTAGACGATATGACCTTGGCGACATTGTATAGACGTCACAACTGCTTGTCGGTATGATACGATAAAGCACGATGCAACATCAGCAATACCCTTTTATCTGAGCATTTTTTATTCAACTATGATGAAGTATATATGCGAGGCCGCCATAGAAAATGCGCACAGACTGTCGGTTTAGTACCGCAGGCTCATTTGGCACTGTCACAGCGTTTTACTTCATTATATTCAACCTCTTGAGGATACTGTGAGCAATTCCATCAAACTAGCGATACTTGGTCTAGGAACCGTCGGAACAGGCGTGATCAACCTAATCAATGACAATTTAGATGAGCTAAAACGCCGTAGTGGACGCGACATTATTATTACCGAAGTAGGTACGCGTCGTCAGCGTGATGATATCGACACCAACATCACGCAAAACAGTGACTTGATGGCAATTGCGGCAAGCGACAATGTCGATATCGTTATTGAAGTGATTGGCGGCACTACCCTAGCCAAAGACGTCATTATGCAGGCCATCAAAAATGGCAAGCATGTAGTGACCGCAAACAAAGCCTTATTGGCTGAGCATGGCAATGAGATCTTTTCTTTTGCTGAAGAAAACAATGTCCACGTTGCCTATGAAGCAGCGGTAGCAGGCGGTATCCCAATCATCAAAGTGATGCGTGAAGCTCTCGCTGCTAATAAAATCGATTGGCTTGCAGGTATTATCAACGGTACTGGCAACTTTATCATGACCGAAATGCGCGACAAGGGTCGTCCATTTGCTGATGTATTGAGCGAAGCACAAGAACTTGGGTATGCAGAAGCGGATCCAACCTTTGATGTCGAAGGTATTGATGCCGCGCACAAACTGGCCTTGCTCGCCTCTATTGCGTTTGGTATCCCATTGCAATTTGACAAGGTTTACTGTGAAGGCATCACTGGTATTACCCTACAAGACGTCAACTATGCCGAGGAGCTGGGCTATCGTATTAAGCACTTAGGATTTGCAGTGCGGCGTGATGGTCAAGGTAACGACGACGATGCTGGCGTTGAGCTGCGTGTACATCCAACGCTTATTCCGCAGGATGCGTTACTTGCCAATGTCAATGGCGTCAAAAACGCCGTGTTGGTCAACTCGCATCCGCTTGGACAGACCCTCTATTGCGGTGATGGTGCAGGTGCAGGCGCTACTGCTTCTGCCGTGATGGCAGATGTCATGGATTTGGTCCGTGTACTCGGCAGCAAAGATAATGACGATCAAAGCAGCAGCGATCAAAATAATCACGGACATCATGTGCCGCATTTGGCATTCATCCCTGAACAGTTATCGGACACGCCGATATTACGCGCTGAGCAAATGATTACTGGTTATTACTTACGCGTACATGCTTACGATAGCCCTGGCGTCTTAGCAGACATCACTCGCATCCTAAGTGATGCTGGTATCAATATCGATGCTATTTTACAAAAGCCTGCCCATAAAGTCGGTCAAGTGCCAGTGATTATATTGACCCTGCCTGTCGTTGAGAGTCGAATGAACCTAGCTATCGAAAAAATTGAAAAACTCGATACTATTACTGATAAAGTAGTACGCATTCGCTTAGATGAGCTAGCGTAAACAAAATACTGAATGAATCAGCCCTTTTAGTAATATAAATATTTGTAGTCATACAAATGCAGCTAGCTGATCAATGTCTGATCCATTCAGCAAAATTTTTAAACAAAACACGTAATAAGGAATAATAACGATGTCAAATGATTCAATTGTAATTTTAAACGGCGCACGTACTCCAATGGGCGGATTCCAAGGCGTATTAAAAGACGTCAGCGCTACCGATTTAGGTGCTGCTGCTATCAAAGCCGCTCTTACACGCTCAGGCGTTAGTGCTGATAACGTTGATGAAGTTATCATGGGTTGTATTTTGACTGCAGGTTTGGGTCAAGGCCCTGCCCGTCAAGCAATGCGCAAAGCAGGCCTACCTGATGCGACTGGTGCTGTGACCATCAACAAGCTATGTGGTTCAGGTCTAAAAGCAGTCATGCAAGCGCACGACGGTATCAAAGCTGGCAGCTTCAATGTTGCTGTGGCTGGTGGTATGGAATCAATGACCAATGCTCCTTACCTGATGCCAGGGTCGCGCGGTGGCTACCGTATGGGTCACAAAGAAGTAAAAGACCATATGTTCTTAGACGGTCTAGAAGATGCTGAAACGGGTAAGCTAATGGGTATGTTTGCTCAAGAAATGGCAGACGAAAAAGGCTATACGCGTGAGCAAATGGATGAGTTTGCTATTGAATCACTTAACCGTGCTCTAACAGCGATCAAAGACGATCATTTCAAAGATGAGATCGAGCCTATAACGTTCAAAACTCGTAAAGGCGAACAGACAGTCGATACTGATGAACAACCAGCCCTAGCAAATGCTGATCGCATCCCTACCCTACGTCCAGCATTTGCTAAAGACGGTACGGTTACAGCGGCAAATGCCAGCTCAATCTCAGATGGTGCTGCTGCTGTTGTAGTCATGAAAGAATCACAAGCGAAAGCTGAAGGTCTGGATTATCAGGCTCGTATCGTTGCGACTGCATCAAACTCGCGTCACCCAAGCGAATTTACGATTGCACCGATTGGTGCAATTGAAAAAGTACTCGCAGGTGCTGGCTGGTCAGTAGATGAAGTGGATCTATGGGAAATCAACGAAGCCTTCGCGATGGTCACTATGGCTGCTATGGATGAGCTAAAAATCGACCATGCCAAAGTAAACGTTGAAGGCGGTGCTTGTGCCCTTGGCCATCCAGTAGGCTGTTCAGGTGCGCGTATTCTCGTTACCCTTATCAACTCTCTTAAGCGTACCGGTGGCAAAAAAGGGGTTGCAACCCTATGTATCGGTGGCGGCGAAGCTGTAGCCGTTGCGATTGAGCTACCTTAAGTAAAAACTGCACTTGTACATGACATTTAGAATGTAACTGACTATTTAGTATATCAATTACTTTATATATGTTACCCAAAAACCGCATTGCCCTAGGTGATGCGGTTTTTTTGTTTCTATTTAATTAAAACACACGCCAAACATTACTCTATGTTAAGGCGCGTTAACTTGTACCCCCTTCTCTGTTATTGCACTTACAGCCTATTACACGCAATTACGGCAAGTGCACACTTTGCTACCTTGCTCATATATCTCATCCAAAATCATGGTGTTAGGATAGCTACAAGTTGATGAGAGGGCTGTTCCAATAGTTTGATCCTAACTTTGTAATACAAATGATATTGCGTTAAAACTTAAAAATAACTATTAATTTTAAAACTATAAACTCATATAAAAGGAAGACAATAATGAGCCAGCTAATCCGTTTAAAAGATATCCAAGCCACTCACCGCGACTTAATCGGTGACGACTATTATGATCCAACAGAAAAAACCGCTTACGGTGTGAATGAAGAAAAGATCGGTAAAATTGAAGGTGCCCTAGTAGAAGACACTACTGGTCGCATTCGCTATTTGATCGTTGATGCAGGTGGTTGGTTCAGCTCAAAAGAAGTACTAGTACCAGCAGGTTTAGCACGTATTGTAGGTGACGACGTATTCTTTGATAGTTTGACTAAATCACAAGTAGAGGCGATGGAAGCATACGACCATGACTATCAGTACAGTTACAAGGAGCAGTACGAAAAAGATCGTCAAACCTTTACTGCTGATACCCTACCGGCTGAAGAACGTGTAGATATTGCAGACCACACTTATGATGCACCAAATACATTAGAGCTTTTAGAAGAGCGTTTGACAGTAAACAAAGACCGCATCGTAGCTGGCCTAGTAAAAGTTGGCAAACATGTCGTAACTGAAGAGCGTAATGTTGAAGTAGAGCTAGAAGAAGAGCATGCTGATATTCAGCGTACTAGCGTCAACCGCCCAACAGACCGTCGTATCGGTGACGTAGATGTAAGCGAAACAGTAGAAGTTGAGCTAGAAGCAGAGCGTGCTCGCGTGGCCAAAGAGACTTACGTAACTGAAGAAGTAAATGTTGGTAAAATAACAGATCGTCATACAGAGACTCTTGTTGAAACCATTCAACGTGAAGAGTTAGACGTGGACAACAATGGTAACGTAGTTGACCGTGAAGGCAATTTAGTTAATCGTGATGATATTACTGCAGATGACGTACGCCGCGCCCGTGGTATGTAATCTGTAAAGTAAATACACGCTTATATCTAATAAAGAGACCGGGGTTATACTCTGGTCTTTTTTGTGGGTTAGTTTCTTTACCACTCTCTATATAATCTGTTGCACGACTCATACTGAGATCCACGCGCTATATTTAGTATCTTATACAATATAAATAATTTTAAAAACCTATCATCCATTGCTCGCACAAAATAAGGAAATAACCATGTCTACTAACAACAGCGATCTATACCAAGACAATTTAGACAATGAGCAACACCTGTCAACTGACAACACATCGAATGTAGTTAATATTGGGCATCTAGAGCTATTGGAAGAACGGCCAGTTGTAAATAAAGAGCGCTTAGACGTGGGTAAAGTGACGGTCACCAAACATGCACGTACAAAGACCATCAACGTACCCATTGAGCTTATAGAAGAATATATTACTGTTCGTACTGAGTATCATGATACAGAGAGTCAAGATTTACTCTCAGGTAACTACGATGAAAAAGATATATTGCGTCATGTTGAGCCATCACTAGACAGTAAGGCAGTAGTAACTATTAATGGTAAACAAATAGAGATCGGTGATGAGCCAATTGAAATTGTTTTATCACGTCAAGTAGCTACGGTTACTAAAGACACTTATGCTATTCAAGAAATCGATGTCAATAAGAGCACGCACGTACATACCGATAGTATTCAAGTAGAACTCAAGCATGAAGAGCTAGACGTCACTGAAGAGGGTTTCTTAGCGCACGAGTCACAGAATAATGACTCTACTCGTTTGAAATAGATGAGAGGCTGATTTTTTATTTATTAGCCCGTACAAGTTACAGACAATAAAAAGCAACGCTTACTCGCGTTGCTTTTTATTACTTGCTGTTTGTTCTAAAATCTCTAATGCTTGACTATGAGACTTTGTTACATTCAAAAGTATCAACGTTTGCCTCATCAGTACCAGCAGTACGCATCACACCTGTATCGCGCGCTTCGTGGGCGACGCGCCACTGAGTGAATCCTTGACCACCATCAATCGATGTTGCGACTTCAAACACTTCAGGGTTAGTACCTTCATTGGTTTGATTCAATGTTACTGTACCCATGTCAGTTGCAACTACCACTTGATTGGTTTCTTCCTTGTAGGTTGCATCAACTTTCAACTCAGGCGAGCACAAATATAGTATCTGTGTCACGCCGCTATTAACAGAAGCAACCGTGTCATCCTCTACTTCATTGAGTGAGGCATCTTCGCTATTGACCACAACGTCACTCGGTTCAGCAGGCTCAGCAGACATAGGCACAGACTCTTCTGTACTAACGCCTTCCATACCTGCTTCTGGCTCTGATTGTTGCTGACAAGCGCTGATCGTCAATGCACCAGCTAGCAGTCCTGTCAACGCTACTGAAGTCCGCAACTGTTTTAATAATTCTAAACTCATAACTCTCTCCCAAATAGATATGCTAAACACTATAGCGTGTCCGCAAATTCACGCCTATGCTGAATTTGTAAATAATCAATACAAATTGTCTGCTAGACATATAAGAATAAATGTCAGTGCAAGAAAGCTTCGTATTCACATAAAAAAAGCCCTTACCTAATTTAGATAAGGGCTTTTCTTTTTCAGCTCAAAGGTATTACTTTATGACGACCAATCCTTAGATCTTGCCGTGACACTGCTTATACTTGAGGCCTGAACCACAAGGACAAGGGGCATTACGACTGATATTCATACCAGCATACGGGTTTGGTTCATTGGTATCACTCGGGTTGCCTGCTACAGCTGCACTCACGCCAGCTGCTGCAGCACCAGCAGTATTGCGGTTCTGTGGTTGCGGCTGAGCGGTGGCACTGTTTGGATTACTATCTAAGTTATCAACATCATCATGCTCGAACTGCATCTGCATGTGAGCGGCATTTTCGCGCTGCTGAGCTTCTAGTGCTTCAAGCTCTTCTTTTGTTGGTATATGTACACGTGACAAGTCTTGTACGGTTTCAGACTTGATTGCACCCAGCATCATCTGGAACAGCTCAAACGATTCACGCTTGTACTCTTGCTCAGGGTTTTTCTGTGCATATCCGCGTAGATGAATTCCTTTACGCAGCTGATCCATCTGTGTCAAATGCTCTTTCCAATGCTTATCTAGGCTTTGTAGCATAAAGTGACGCTCAAGCTGAGCTGCGTCTTGCTCACCCATCTGCTCACGGCGACTGTGATAACGGTCTATCGCCGTCTGAACGATTTTCTCGCGTAGCCCTTCTTCATCCAGTCGGCGGTCTTCATCTAACCAATCGTTGATCGGCATTGTGATCTTGAACTCATCCTCAAGCTCATCTTCTAATCCATCGACGTTCCACTGATCATCAATAGAGCCAGGCGGAATAAACTGATTGATCATCGCATTGTAGACTTCTTTATGCATCACTTCGATGGCTTCTAATAGCTCCATCTCAGCCAGCAAATCATCACGCTGACCATAAATCACTTTACGCTGCTCATTGGCGACGTCATCATACTTCAATAGATTTTTGCGAGCATCAAAATCGCGGCTCTCAACTTTACCCTGTGCGTTCTCAATCGATCTAGAAACCATCTTATGCTCGATAGCTTCGTCTTCTTTTAGACCCATTGCGCGCATCATGTTGACCACGCGATCACCTGCAAAAATACGCATCAAGTCATCTTCGAGCGATAAGAAAAAGCGTGACATACCAGGGTCACCTTGACGACCAGCACGGCCACGTAACTGGTTATCGATACGGCGTGACTCATGGCGCTCAGAACCAATAATATGCAAACCACCAGCGGCCACAACTTGATCATGCTTGACTTGCCACTGAGCTTTTAGACGCTGCATCTCCTCCGGGCTGACCGCATCGATATCTTCGATAAATGATTGCCAGTTACCGCCTAAGATAATATCCGTACCACGACCTGCCATGTTGGTTGCAATCGTGACTGATTTTGGACTACCTGCTTGCGCGATGATCTCAGCTTCACGTTCATGTTGCTTGGCGTTTAGGACATTATGCTTGACGCCCCCTTGATCGAGTAAGTAAGACAACTCTTCACTGGCCTCAATCGTCGCCGTACCAACCAGAACTGGCGCACCTTTTTCCTGAATTTCTTTAATCTCACGGATGATACCTTTGTATTTTCCTAACTTGGTTAAGAAAATTTGATCATCCATATCAATACGAGCAATGGGCTCATGCGTTGGAATGACGATGACATCTAGATCATAGGTAGACTTAAATTCTGCTGCTTCGGTATCAGCAGTACCCGTCATACCAGACAGTTTGTCATACAGACGAAAGTAGTTCTGGAACGTCGTCGTTGCAAGCGTTTGGTTCTCTGCTTGAATCTCCACACCTTCTTTCGCTTCTACTGCTTGATGTAGACCTTCTGACCAACGGCGACCTGGCATCGTACGACCGGTATTCTCATCAACGATGACCACTTCGCCTTCATCGACGATATAATGGACGTTTTTGACAAAGACATGATGCGCACGAATGGCGGCCTGAACGTGAGCCAATAGTGGCAAGCGGCTTGGGCTATACAGGCTTTCGTTTTCACCAAGCTCACCTACTTCGATTAAGAAGCGCTCAATTTTCTCATAGCCTTTTTCGCTAATCTCAATCTGGCGATTTTTTTCGTCAATCCAAAAATCTTCTTCTTCGTTATTCTTGTTGGCTTCTTCATCTTTTGAGCGGATCAGCACAGGAATAATGGTGTTGATCAGCGCATACATGCGTGATGAATCTTCAGCTTGACCCGAAATAATGAGCGGTGTACGCGCTTCATCGATTAAGATTGAGTCAATTTCATCAATAATACAGAAATTTAGTGCGCGCTGTTTCTTCTCTTCTAGCTTGAACACCATGTTATCGCGCAAGTAATCAAAGCCGTACTCGTTATTGGTACCATAGGTAATGTCTGCTTGGTAAGCATTGATCTTTTCTTGTGGCGGCTGCTGCGAATAAATAACACCAACGGTCATACCCAAAAACCCAAATAGTGGGCGGTTTAGCTCAGCATCACGAGCAGCCAAATAATCGTTGACCGTAACCAGATGGACACCTTTACCACTGATAGCGTTTAGGTACATCGCCAAAGTACCCATCAGGGTTTTACCTTCGCCTGTTTTCATCTCAGCGATTTTGCCTTCGTGCAAGGTGATACCACCGATCAGCTGCACGTCGTAGTGACGCATACCATTCACACGTAATGATGCTTCGCGGCAAACGGCAAATGCCTCTGGCAATAGTGCATCTAAGCTTTCGCCTTTTTGATGGCGCGCTTTGAACTCTTCGGTTTTTTGTTGTAGTTGCTCATCAGACAGGGCTTGTATTTCAGCCTCTTTTGCGTTGATCTTATTGACCACTTTACGCATGCGTTTTAATTCGCGGTCATTTTTAGTGCCAACCACACTGCCTATAATCTTTGATAACATAATTTTTTGACCTATGGAATATTCGATAATTAGTGCGCATTAGCCAAAGCTTAGCTCGCGGCCTTGTCTTCATTCGACTAAGTACTACCTAATTTAGTATCGCCCAATTAAGTGTGCCGTCATTATATATGGTTATGGCGCTGATGGATACAAGGGCAGTGAGTAGATATTTGCCGCGGTAAAAACCACGCAGGACGTGTTAAAATATAGTGTATACCCTCTTACATTCTTAGCGTTTTGTATGACTTTATTGGTTTGTCATCTTTACTAGTTTGCCATTGCTTTGACTCTCGTATAGCTCTATCGGTAAATACTAATCTAGAATTGATAACTGAACCAGTTATGTATGAACATCTGATGCACCTATCAAACCAACATTCATATATCAAACAAGCAATGCTATAAAGCATCTACCACAATACACTAATCACCACTCATTACAGTACTATAAGAGACTCTGCATGACCGTAAAGCCACCTGTACAAAAACACACGTTAGCGCCTACTACAACAGATAACACCTTGTCAAAATCAGACACCTCTAACCATTTGAGCATAGGCGATGCTGTCTATAATCTATCAGACCATACGCCAATGATGGTGCAATATCTAACCATGAAAGCCAACTATCCACAAGCGCTGCTGCTATACCGGATGGGTGACTTTTATGAGCTGTTCTTCGATGATGCCAAGCGTGCCGCACAAATATTAGATATTACGCTCACTCGCCGCGGTAATGACAAAGCAGGCAATACGATAGCGATGGCGGGGGTACCGTTTCATGCAGCCGATAGCTATATGGCACGCTTGATCGCGGCTGGGCAAACAGTAGTGGTCTGTGAGCAGGTAGACGACGCCGTCAGTAGCCCTGCCGCTGACGATAACGCCAGCTTACCTAGCATGGGTGACAAACAAAAAAAGAGTAAAGGTAAATCGGCAGCTGGTAGCATCATGCGCCGCGAAGTCGTCAAAACACTCACTGCAGGCACTATTACTGATGATGCTCTGATTGCGCCAAACCATACACCTACTGTAGTCGCTATCGATATTGCTAGTATAAAAGCTCAAGATAGTAGCCAGACCATACAGGCGGCAGTCAGTCAAATGGACTTGACCGCTGGCACATTAACCACGCAAACCTTGCGTGCTGACAAAGACGATGCAGATAGCTTGCAGACGCAGATGCTGACGGTGTTGGCACGGTTTGCACCTAGTGAATGTATCATTAGTGAAGCACTCGGCGATAACATTAGCGGCAGCATTGGAAGCAATGATACAGAGTGGATGTTGTGGTTACGGCAGCATCTTGACTGCCCTATCATAGAAGTCGCTGCCAATGACTTTCATCGTGGGCACGCTAGTGACACACTTTGTCAGCAGTTTGAAGTACAGCGTCTCGATGGTTTAGGTATTGCGGACAATGTACTGGCACAATCTAGTTGCGCTGCGCTGATTCACTATGCACGCCAGACTCAGCAGCGACATGTACCACAGGTCAATCAGCTTATCGTTGAGCACAGTGATGACTACCTGATTATCGATGCTAATAGTCAGCAAAACCTTGAGCTATTTGCTCCTGTTAGTAGCAGCGGCACGTCATTGATATCGGTTCTGAACCACTGCCAGACACCAATGGGCAAACGACTGCTCATACAGCAGATGAAGCGTCCGCTTCGCCAACATTCACATATCAATATGCGTCTTGATGCAATAGACGCGTTATTGAATACCGTTAGCAACTCAGTTCGAACTAACCAAAGCTCAAGAAACAGTTCATTGGTAACCAGCCTACGTGACACGCTCAATACCATTGGGGATATCGAGCGTATTAGTAGCCGTATCGGGCTAATGAGCGCAAAACCTCGCGATTTGCGCAAACTCGCCGACAGTATCTCGAGTAGCGCTCACCTTACGACTGTACTCGTGGATGCGGGTATCAACCATGAAGACGCTGGACTGCTACCTATGCTTATGCAGCAAATGCCCGCTCAGCTCCCTGCTGTTCAGGCTGTCTCTGAGGTAATCGAGCGTGCCATCATCACAGAGCCACCTGCACATATACGTGATGGTGGCATGCTGTCAGCGGGTTACGACGATGAGTTCGATCGTCTCACTCACCTCCATGACAATATCCAAGCCACACTGGATAAAATGGTAGAACAGGCTCGTCAAGACAATCAATTACCCAGTCTAAAAGTAGGCTTTAATAAAGTCAGTGGCTTTTACTTTGAACTGCCTAAAATGCAGGCAAAGAACGCTCCAGCTCATTTTATCCGTCGGCAAACCCTCAAAAGTAGCGAGCGTTTTATCACCGATGAGCTAAAAGAAGTCGAGACAGAATATCTGAGCGCGCAGTCTTTGGCACTAGCTCGTGAAAAACAGCTCTATCAAGGGCTATTGAATCAATTAAATGAAAGTCTGGCTGATCTACAACAGCTGAGTGCTGCTATTGCCCAAATAGATGTGCTGAGTAACTGGGCCAATCTTGCCATAACCTATAACTGGCAACGTCCAGTCATGGATCATAGGTCGAAGGATAAAAACGAATTAGTAGCTCGTAATCAGAGCACTATCGATATTCGTCAAGGTCGTCATGTCGTCGTCGAGGCTGCATTGAGTCAAAATAACGCTAACCACAAAAATAATCATTCATTAAGCACCAAACACTTCGTCGCCAATGACTGTACGCTAGGTAGCGCTTATACTGATAGTACTGAAGAAGGGCATCCTGAAAGACTGCTTTTGATTACTGGTCCCAACATGGGCGGTAAATCCACTTATATGCGCCAAACTGCGCTGATTGTCTTGCTTGCTCATTGCGGTAGCTTTGTGCCCGCTGAGCACGCTCATATTGGTGATATTGACCGTATCTTTACCCGCATCGGCTCAGCTGACGATTTAGCCGGTGGCAAGTCGACATTTATGGTAGAGATGATAGAAACCGCTAATATATTAAACCAAGCAACGAATAAGTCGCTCGTATTAATGGATGAGGTCGGACGCGGTACGGCGACCACTGACGGCTTGGCCATTGCTCACGCCTGTGTCAATCGCCTAGTAGAGATTGGTTGCCTGACATTATTTGCCACCCATTATTTTGAACTGACGCAATTGGTACACAGCGATGAGGGTCGCCATAACAATATTCGCAATGTTCATGTTGCCGCTAGCGAAGTCGATGGTCAATTGTTACTACTGCATCAGATTAAAAAGGGTGCGGCAAGCTCTAGCTTTGGATTGCATGTCGCAAAGATGGCAGGAATTCCCACTCAAGTGCTAGATGATGCCAAACGCTACTTAGCCGAGCACCTACAAATGGATAGCCTAAAAACAGGTGACTCAAAAGCATATCATCAGAAATCTATTGATGATAAAAATGAATTAGCTAAGTCAGTAACAGATAAACGAGCACAGGATTATAATAGCGACGCTCTAAATCACGAGATGAACCATATTGCGCAAGCGGTAGACACAATAGATAATCCAAAACAAAATCAGCTATTTAGCTTACAAGATGAGCTGATTGCTATCGATCCTGATAGCCTGACTCCCAAACAAGCGCATGATATGCTATATCATTTAAAGAAAATCATTAGTCATTAAAGGGAATTGTCAAATAGTAGCAAAGGCGCTAAAATACGATTTATTTTTTCACTATTCTATATAGCCCTTATAGTTGATTAAATTTAAAAGCGCTACAATGCGACCGAGTGTAGGTATATACCTTACTTCAAGTGACGTTGACGCAGTAGCGCTTTTAAAAATTGACTATATCAGCCAATCCAATAACAGGTAGACCTCGCTATGACCTTTGTCGTTACAGATAACTGTATTCTTTGCAAATACACCGACTGTGTAGAAGTCTGTCCTGTGGACTGCTTTTATGAAGGCCCAAACTTCCTCGTCATCGATCCTGATGAGTGTATCGACTGCGCACTATGTGAGCCTGAGTGTCCAGCCAATGCGATCTTCTCAGAAGACGAAGTACCAAAAGATCAGGAGATGTTCACTCAGCTCAACGAAGAGCTGGCGCAGAAATGGCCGAACATCACTGAGATGAAAGGACAAATGCCAGAAGCAGCTAAGTGGGATGGTGTGGAAGGCAAGATTCAGTATTTAGAGAGATAATTCTCTAAGCGTTTCTCAATATATTGAGTCAATAAAAAACCACCTAGTAGCGATGTGCTGTTAGGTGGTTTTTTGACGATTAAGTCTCAAGTGTTAGTTAAACACTTTATTAGTAGTATAAAGTTCATTTTACTACTATGGTCTAATATAACCTTTATCTACACAGACGCCACTGTAATCCCATGTTAGGCGACCAGTTGCTTCGACTGTAGGAGATAATACACACGTTTCTGGCGTTACTTCTCCCACGCCTTTAATACCTTTAAATGTATTAGGTGTGGCAGTAATTACAGCAGTATCTATTGCAATAGATACTGTATTAAGCACTTTATTTGTTGCGCCTGTTGGCAATACTTCACCGATTTCAGCTCCAGTATCACATCTACTTAATTCTTTCTTTACTGCATAGCAATTATCAATAGCAACCTTAGCTCCTGCCATACCAGCGATTATTTCTGCATAAGTAGCTTTCTTTACATAGTTTTGATACGCAGGTAACGCTATAGCAGATAAAATGCCGATAATAGCAACCACGATCATTATCTCAATTAACGTAAATCCTTTCTGTACCACATTCATAAAGCTTTCCTCTTATAGTACAACTAGTTGTCTACAATAATATTCTAATATATCAGCTTAAGAGACTTTAAAGATACTTTGGCTATTTACTTTTATTGTCTTGGACATGTTCATAAAAGTATCTTAATAAGAAATTCGATATATAGTATTCAAGTTACTGCACAGGTTATACCAACATATTACGATTTAAAGGAATAGTTCGAATGTTCAAGTTATTATTTGGGACATTCACAATTAAGAGGAATCAGTAATAATTTTTCACATAGAACTACGCAAATTTTATAATCCAACATGAATTATAAATGTTCTTTTATAGTTCGAAATTTTTTACTGCTTTTTGAATATAAAAAAGCTGACTAGTATAGTCAGCTTTTTCTACGCTTAGTTGCAAGTCTCAGATAAGATTAATTCTTGACATAACCGTTAGTAGCACAGGCACCACTATATGACCAGATTAGTCGACCAGTTACAGCACCACCATCACCATCATTAGTTTCAGCAGTCGGAGTAAGAGTACAAGTTTCTGTTGCTTCGATTCCTTTAAATGCATTAGGTGTTGCTGTAATTGCAGCTGTGTTTGCAGCGATTTCGATTTTATTAAGTGCTTTGTCCTTCGTATCTGTTGGTAATGTTTCACCAATTTCTGCATCAGTATCACATTTGGTTAGATCCTTTTCGATCGCATAGCAAGTATCAACTGCTGTCTTAACAGAGCCCATGGCCGTTGGGATTTCAGTGTAGGTAGCTTTCTTGATGTAGTTTTGATATGCAGGCAATGCAATCGCAGCTAAGATACCAATAATAGCAACAACGATCATTAGTTCGATTAAGGTAAAACCTTTTTGAGTGTTCATAAGAACTCCTTTTGCGATAATATAATGGCAGTATGATGCATGGTCTGGCCTAGCTATCATTACTACTGATTGTAGGTGTCAGTTTAGACTAAGTATTTAGTCTAATTACTGTCTTACTAGTATTCTTGCAGGTAGCATGCCAACTTTTCATAACTGCTTAAAATATTCATTTATATCTTTTAACTAACACTCTTACTAATGCTTGTTACCTTGTAGTGTTTAGTTTATGACCTATCTTAGCTATTAGACATGTTCATTCAGGGCTCTTAATGAATAACATGGCGAACAATACTGGAAGAGTCAATAGTATTGCCAGTTTATTGCTTAAAATTGTCAGTTTATGTAAATTATCGAAGATTGCCGTAATTACAGCTGACATTTTTTGTCAGCATGCGAGATTGAAGCTATTATTATCAATTACTCCACTCTTTATCTGTACCACATTTTTTGTTAGTACTGTTACCTCGACACTTTATACCTTGATAATTAAGCGTTAGATTACCATCGCTTGCCATTTGAGTATTAGACTTTGGCGTAGCAGTAATTGTCCATTTAGTGACAAGTGGATTTGTAATAGTGACATCATATAGCTTAGTTCCCTGTCTCGGATATGCTGTAGCAAAATCTGCTATGACACCTGTACTGATAACACTATAACTTCCTTGAGCTAATTTTCGACTCTCAATTTCCGAAGCAATATTGTACATTTCACTCATCATATCGGTACGTTTGGTTTTAATAACGTATTGCTGATAGCTAGGATAAGCAATCGCAGCAAGTACGCCAATAATAGCGACGACTATCATCATCTCAATCAAAGTGAAACCATGTTGTGGCTTATATGCTTTTGTAATTATAAACATTACCAACTCTCCTCCCCCGTACCGCAATCAGTAGACGTTATCTTCACCGTTCTATCTTTGCTCTGGCACCTTAACCCCGTACTATTGAGCATAAGAAGGTGTGCATTAGAGCTTGTGAGGCTAGAATTAGGCTCAGCAAGCATTCGCCACGCATTACCTGCCACAGAAAAACCCGCTGCATTAGGTGCTAGAGTGGCGTCCGTACTTGCATCAACTAGACGAATTTTGTAGCGGTAATTATTATTATCACTACCTGCTGGCACATAGATTGTTTGGTTAGTAGGTGCATCGTCGTAGCCATTGCTAACCGTACCATCACTAGATAGCTTTCTAGGTTGAAACCCTTTGTAAGTAAGCGCAGTAGCACGCCAACGATTGAGCTCTATCTCAAGCTGTTGCATACGTGCTTGCGCTTGTAGCTCTGAATTACGAACGACATATTGTCTATAAGACGGAATCGCTATCGCAGCCAAAATAGAGACGATAAAAATCACGACCATTAACTCAATGAGGGTAAAACCTATCTGTTGCCTAAATAATTTCTTCATACGGCTGTCTCATCAGTCTACTTCGTACCATACTTTTGGTTGAAGGGTAAATCTTTCGTTGAATATAAAATCAGGAGCAGTACCACTTCCCAAAATTAAATCAGCAGCTGACAAGTTTTGATTCAGCCCATTAGGTTTTGATGTTGCGTTAAATAGCCCTTTATCTGTATCAGAGCCAAAATTCACACGATCATTCGCACGTTCTGTCAGAGTTCTAGTACCGATAAGCAAACGCTGATTAGAGAGTGTCGAACTTCGTGGACCTAAAGTAAGCTCTTGAATACCTTTACCTGCTCGGACAAACCCACCTAAACCATTTTTGGATGCATCATCAGTACAAATACCATAAGGTAGACAATATAGTTGTCTCTCTGAACCACCAGTAATCTTGGCAGAACAAGAATCTACCGTTCCATAGTTCATATCTGGGTTATAGACGGTAGTGTACAAAAAACTATCAATCACTTCAGACTTTCCTACACCTTTGGTATATCTGACGTTGCCATAGCCATCAAAGTTCGTTAGCGGAATGTACCATCCATTCTTTGATGTTCCTTGTAGTACCGAGATAGCACTATTCTTTTGCGCCAATGTATAACCTGCAGCATTCAGAGTTCCAATCGCGTTAGGTAATTGAGTCAAATTACTAGTTGATGAGCTATTAGCTGTTAAATCAGCTATTTTTTGACCATTAGCGTTATTTGCTGCTGTAAAGTTGCTTGCATAAAAAATGCTGTCTACCTTTGTAACATCAGTATCCATGATGCCATAGAGCCTGTCAGCTTTGCTGAGATCACGTATCTTAGATAGAGGTGAGCTACGATCGCCTGAAATGACATTTACAAGTGCAAATAAGCTACTACTCACTGGATTACGATAGAAACTAACGACTGGACGCTCATAAAAGCGATGATTGTATTTGGTATCAGAACCAGTATAAGCACTTTGCAGAACCCGAGTGACCCGCGTATTGGTGAAAGAGCTTTCAGGCGACGATGCTGTGGCTGTCGCAGATGGTTTTATAAACCCTGCATTGGTAAAGTCGGCACGGAATACTTGACCACCTAAGTCAGCAAAATAAATATGGTCCATAAAGCCATCATTGTTACGATCTAACGTGGTCACGCCAGCGACGATACTATTTTTCATGGTAGGCACTGTTTTCGTAGCACTTGAATCACTGGAGGCTGACCAAATAAGAGCGCCTGTTTTAGCATTAATGATATAGACAGCATTACCTTTCGCCTGCGTGGTCGCCGTCAACGCACAGCCACCCAATATAGAGTCAATCAAACCCACTTGAAAACCTTCATTTTCATAACACATGTCATAACCACCACCAAATACTAGAACATCTGTACCTTTATCACTAGCAGCAGTACTTGTTTTTATTTTAGCCTTAGTAGGCTTTTCCCAAATCTGACCCATACGACTGAAACCTGAAGTCGCTGGTGTAATTGCAAACATCATACTAGGATTGTCATTGTCAATGAGGTTCAGACCATATAAAGCTTCGCCGCCCATACGTAGACCACCATAAGCATAGACACCTTTGCCATCAGTAGTGTCAATATTGACACGTTTGGCTTCAAAATCGTATTTATAGTCAGCACTGACCATCCAAGGTGCATCAACACCAAAATTAGGTGAACCCGTACTAGCCTTGGTCGCGTCTTTGACTAATGCTGCTGATTTTTCGGGATCTATCAGCATCTCTCTTGGAATAATGACAAACTTCTCTTTACCGCCATCACCACTAGTACTGGCATTGTCAGCATTAACCAAATGCAGACCACCTTCTGATGAACCAAATAGTACGTAATCATCACGAGTAGTGTTGACTCTACCATCATCATCTAAGTTTGCTGAATATGATACTGAAGCAGGAGTCGAGTGTATCGTCGCTCCTAGTACTTTGATAGGTTGGGTTGCATTAGCGCTAGTCAACGTCATATCCTTCACATTGACCGTTGTCGCTGGAAGATTGGCAAAACCTAAAAAGTTCAGTAGCTTTCTCAACGTCGCTTCATTGTAGGTTGCTGTATCTACAAAGGATGTATTTGTCAAAGCAGTGTTATTTACTAACACTTTACCTGCAGCATTGACACTCACCTTTTTCAATACTGGCTTTTTGCTAGTACTATTTTCCCAATCTTCTACATACAGAGTTCTAACAGAGGCAAGACCAGTAGCTGGTGTACTTAACTGAGAATAAAAACCACCAGACTCTACCTTGTCATTGGCACCAGCATAATTAGTATCTGACCACAGATCCTGTGCTGCTGGGTTTAATTCCCCTGCTATATTTTTGAAGAGCTTAGTATTACTCTTACCATATAGCGTGCCTTCATTTAAACTATATTTCTTTAGGTTACCTTCCCAAATTACTGAGTTTTCAGCAACCTTGGGCTGTATAGTTGGATAGTAGGCAATAGCGAGCTGACTGTCGGCACGATAGGGATCGTCTGGGATAATGATAGTCCCTGATGGTGTGGAAGGTAGTGTTTGATTCAAATCGCTAACGAACGTGGTAATACTGTTCACAATATCCTCGGTAGACTGTGCAGAGTAGAAGCCTCCTTCGCCAAAACCACCAACGCCTGGCAATGCTGCAGTTGTCTTTTCACCCCAGTTACAAGCATTTCTTGCGTCGATATCTGTGAATTTTGTGCAATTATAAAAATCTCGATTGGCAGTGATGCCAGTTCTTGGATTGGTATAAGGAAGGTTACGAATAATGCGATCTGCTGGATCTCTATTATTATCCTCCACTCTATCGACATTAAACGCTGAGCCAAAACCAACTACTGCTGTAAATATTTCTCTATCAGTACCTAATGGATTAATTGTAGGATCACGTAAGGCTTTGGCAAATGAACCAACTGCTGCCATACCATTATTATTTTCGCTACCATCAGGTAATGTCACCGGTGATAGGCTAAAAGAATTGCGATCCAACGCTCTTTCCATCAGTTTCAAAGGATTACTAGAGTTATTTGGTGCACCATCGGTCAAGAAGTAAATACCACGTCCATCACAGCTAGATGGAGAGGAAAGTGGGCTGATATAACTATTATTAGTTTTAGACAATGTTGTAGATTTATTGAAACCACTCCCATTACCGTTTGTTTTGGTACCTAACATATAAGCGCCAACCTCTGCATAAGCGTTAGCTGTAGGCGTTCCGCCACCACCACCTGCTGCTGCAACAACGTTTCTTATATTCTGACGTTGAGCATCATCTAGTAAGGCGGCAGGTAGTAATATCTTACCACTACTACCATCGCTATTTTTGGCAGTTCCGTTAGAGTTAAACTCCACCACATTATTACTGCCGCTTTGAGAGGAAAACTGACCAATACCTATAGCTACTTTTTTAGGGTCTAACTTAGTACTATCCATCAAAGTAAAAATGGCATCTTTAAGCCGAGTTAGGCGGTCATAGTATTTTTCACCTCCGACATCTTTGTAGTAATATGTAGAAGTATTAAAAAAACCACCGACTTCCGATTTATAGCCATTGACTGATGGTTTGTCTATTACTGTATTACATGTTTCTCGATTCGTAACGCCTAAACCATTACTACTTTCACAGATATACCATATATTGCCAAAAATACCTGAATAATTTCTATAAAAATATCTTTTCTCTCCTTTTACTTCGCAATACATTCTAGGGTAGGAAGGCGATGTCATAGACGGTTCAGAATCCACCATACTTCTATCAAAACTAATTGTCGACGGCAAGTCACAAGCGTAATCAACCTGATTGATAGTCATACTACCTGACGTGTCTAACATCATGGTGATGGTGGTTTTACCACCTTCGGCCGCCTTATATATCTCCAAATCACCGATTTTTTTGCCCGCGACATCAGCTTGTGCGACGGGCAAAGCGACCATAGCAGCCATGGCAACGACTAGATGCTTCAAAGGTAACGTAACTTTGCCACTCATTGGCGATACAGTATTTAGTCGTTTCATAACCTCTATCCTTTGTATAATAAGTAAACTATTTATGGCGTAGTTTTGAGGACGCATTCTGCATTTAATGTACCTCTACCGAACGGGATACACTTCGTAGAAGAAGAGATGTTTTCAACATCCGCTCGCTCATATAACATTTTGCTTGGAGTGTCGGCAGCGAGCATACAATCACTCAGTGATTTTTTACTACCGACAACGTTATCTTTAATGCTGGTTTGTGCAAAACAATTATCTCCATTAGCTTTAGGTTCACTATAGGATGGCAATGCTGAAGCAGATCTAATATCAAATGTGAATTTTTTGCTGGTTCTATCTTCGATTTCTTTACCAATGACCATATGTCCAAATCTTTCAGCATTTGGGTCAACGGGCGCAACAGTGACGCTCATTTGAGTAACAACCGTTTGCCTAGCACTGGTATAGCCGTCAGCACTGTTGTAATCACATATACCATTGTTCAAACCACTCCAATAGGCTGTAGGATTTGCTGCAGTTCCCTTTACCATAACAGTAGCATTGGATGTCAGATATTTTTTGGTACGAGGGTTAAAACAATAGATAAACTCATTAGTAGCATTTTCATCATTCAATAGAAAATGCCCAAACACACCTGATGCACTTGTCACATCTAAGTATTCAGTAGAGGTTGAGCTACCATTGAGCATCATTTCGAGCTTTTGATTGGCACTATCTGAAGACTGTAATAATACTGTATTGATCTGATCGCTTGTCGCTATTTTGAGATCTGTATTGCTTTGTCTCACTGCTATAGCACCGGCGAGCATAATCAATACCAAGAATAGTAGTACTGCTATTAATGTTGCACCGCGCTCGGTATGCCGATATCCGAGAGTCATTTTAACGTCTTTCACGGTTGGGTTTGGTGAATCGCGATGGATCGTCACTCTTACTCTCCTTACCAGAATTTATAAGCTGGTTTTCACATTGACTACACGAGCGTTGCGTAATAGCGTTGTGGTCTCATAAGTCGCGCGTACTTGTTTTTGACGTGTAGTATCCGTCTTCAATACATTATTCTGACCTAACAGTGTAAACGAAGTTTGATCATCACTACCTAAAACAGGAGTGCTACCATGAACAATTAGACCTATTTTTACTGATGTTATTGCTGGTTTGTTCGCAGTTATCGATAGATAAGCACTACTTGGTAAGTACATAGTCTGACCTGCATTGACACCCGAATCATATTGGACACCTAACAAGATTTTGAACTGATCTACATTAGTAATAAACTCTTGACCAGCTTGACCAAAGTTGCGAGCGTCTGTACCACTTATCGTTCTGATCTTACCTGCTGCAAAGTCAACCCTTCCAGCATCACAAGCTAACACTAGGTCTTTGATGGCGCCACTACTACTGTCATTCGTAACAGGTCGCAGAAAATAACGCTCAATAGCAATATCGTTTACCTCAACTGCTGAGCCTTCACAGTCACTGAATGGGCTACCCGTTATATTTGTATATTGGATTGTCAGTTGATCACTATTAACAGTAGTATTTGAGACTCCTGTCCAGCCATTCGTACCACCAACCGCATCACCCGCACGTCTCGTCAAGTAACCAGTGTCAGTATATGGCGTAGTAGTAATACCTAAGTTGGCGCCTGTTAACACAATACCACCCTTCGCAGTCGTTCCGTCTATTCTCGTAATTGGGTTACCTAAATTAGCTAAACGAACTTTCTTTTCTAACTGCTGCAAACCGAACACACTAGCATCTTGCAACTCGCTACCACTAGATTGCACACTGCTTGTTTTTACACTAATTGTGTATATCTGTACGACGGCGGCGGAGATAATCAAACCTAGCACTAATGAGATCATAAGCTCTATTAGAGTAAAACCAGACTGCTTGCAATTACTGTTGTTATGGCTGTCAACGTTCAGCATCAGTAAGCCTCCATAATAAAGCACTCTGCACCATTTTTATAAGTACCATTCGCATAAGCACAAGCATTTGTATCACTATCACTTAGAGCTACAGTAGTATCGCCCCAGCTGGCTACAAAGCATTGACGCTCTTGTTCACCTGACGTGCCAGGACACCCATTAGGAACTAAACCTAACTTGATATCATTTATCACCGCGTATGACTTCATTAATAAGGCATCACGTGTTGCTAGTTGATCAATAGTGCAACTGTCTGCAGCGACAGGTGCTCCCGTTGTATTTTTGATACAACTGTCCTTTGTGATTACAGCGCCATCTATTGTTACAGAGTCAGTGCTACCGTTTACAGCTGTTTTGAAAGCGCCTATTCCGCTTGAATTTGCACGCATTGTTTCCGCGCCACCTCTCATAATAGCTAATGCTCGTGTACGCATGAGGCTCTCATCAGTAGCTTTTACTGCAGTCATTTGCATAGCTGAGAATCCAAGCACTGCAACTGCTAGTAATAATAGTGCTACTAGCACCTCTACCAAGCCTACACCATGCTGACTACCTAAGTTTCTCACTAGCAAGTTCCTTCTAGTTTGTGAGTAATGCTTGCTATCGTACTAACTTCAATTTTTCGAGGTGTAGCGGCTGTATTACTATCACAAATGGTATAAGTGACTTTGACGCCATTAGCAGTCACTTTATTCGGCTGAAAAGTTACCGTATTGGTTGAATTAGGAGTAATAGATACGGTGCTTCTAGAGTTAATATCATAACTGGTCAACACAGTACCACTGGTGTTTTTCAATACAATAGTTTTTGCAGTATCGCTATATACGACTTGAATATTCTGGCGACGAATAACACTTTCGACTTTAGCGTCTTTCAATATACTAGTAATAGTAGAAGCCGTTGATTTAACCCGCTGGTTGGCAAGCTGAGTACTGATACTTGGTGCAGCAATACTTACGATGATAGCCAGTACCGCAATCGTCACCATGAGCTCAATTAAGGTAAAACCTGAATGAGCTACCCGTATGTTGGGTTGTCGATTATTCACAGATGCATTCACATCAAATCCCTATTTAGCACCGCTAATGTCTGTCTCTTATCAGTTTTTGTTTTAAAATAACTAAAATCTGATGTCGTCTTTGCTAATGATTTTGTAGTTAACTTAACTAATAACATGCAATTTTTGTTCCATAACATTCTGTTGAGTTTATATACAAAACGACAAAAATCCCTATTCAGGGTGTCAACAACTATATACGTATTTAATAATATATCGTGAAGGCAAAGAATTAGCAATATATTAATGATTTCAAATAGATAGCTTAATTAACACTATTGACTACCATGCGCTAAAGCATATGCTGAAATGTGGTAGTTACTATAGCGTTGAGCATTTATCGTATTTGGATGCTCAGGTCCGATAAATGCTCGCGCTAAAGCCTGTAAGCTTGCACCTGTCGTTGAGACATCATCGAACAGCAATAAGCGTTTTACAGGAGGGCTCTGTGAGAGCGCGAAAGCATTATCTAGGTTACTTAGACGTTCAGCACGTGTCAGGCCCTGCTGACTCATCGTATCGTCAATGCGCTGAACACCGTGCCACAACGGAATGTTCCAGTGTTTCGATAGTTGCGTAGATAGAATACTGACAGGATCAAAACCTCGTTTGGCTAGGCGTTGATCGGTGGTCGGCATAGCGACAATCACACTATTATGCTGATGACAGCCATGCGGGCGTGGCAGTTGGCGTATGACATGTAGTAATAAAGGCAGCTTAGTCATGTCTTCATGATGCTTGAATGCCCAAATTGCTTGGCGTATTGGATAGTCATAATAAGTAGACGCTTGTATGGATAGCGATTTACCAAAAGCGATATCAACGTCAAAAGGTTCTGGGAGCCACGCGATACCATGATGACAGTGAGTACAAAGTAAGCCACTACTCAGGCGAGGTCTGATCTGATGATGAATACGAGTAAGCAAAGCGTCGCTAGTTACCAGTGCGAGTTTGGGTTTTGTACTCTCATGTTTTGTGCTTGGCGAGTGACCAGCGTTAGATAGCGCGTGATGCGGTATTAGCTGAGGTGCTAATGTACTACGGTAAATACGGCATAGCTGGCAGCGTATATCTATATACTCTGCCAACCACAGTCCAGTTTGATACGGTGCTAAGTTGTGCATAGATTATTTATCATCATAATGCATGATAAGGCTCTGCTATATTAGAGACCTTTCCAATCGTTAAGCACAATACCAAAGCCGATAGAGGTGTTTTCATGATTATAATCAACAATAGACTCGCCATACCCTTGGAACAACTGCACCATACCATTGACGTTTTCTGACAATGGATAGATATAATCGATTTGTGCAGCACCTTTATTGGTGCTTGGGTTATAGCGCAAAGTACCGCTGACACTCTGCTGGTCTGGCAAATCATATAAGAATTTGATATCGCCATAACCCATGTAATCTTCGATATCTGGGTTGTCATCATCGCTGCTACTGTCACTATTCACGCGAGCCCAGAGACGCGGTATGACGGATAGCTTACCCCACTCTGCCCCTGCCATCAGATAAGCACGGTTCCATGAACGTGATAATGGATCATCCTGACCATTTGAGTGATGCACAGCACCAGCCCCTAACATACGTAAACGTCCACCGAAAGGCAGGTCTGCTGTCACAGGCTGGGTCAAGAATATCTCTGGTTGATAGTCGGTGGCACGAAACGGTCGTGAGTTGTCTTCGTTATAAACCTGCCAATGCGACTCCTGAGTATAGCCAAACCATAAATCTGCACTGGTATCGAATAAATCTTCTGCTACTTTACTCTTTAGTGACAACTGAAACTTCAGCTCAGTCTCACGTATGTCATTAGAGTCAAAAGGCTCAATGTCTTGAGAAGGTGTGCTTGGGTTTAAGTTAGGATCAAAAGTATAAAACAACGGCAGCAAATACGTCGGTCGGTATGGTCTTACTGTCCAAGTACCGCGCTCGCTATTTTGGTCGAGATCATACGCTAAGCTCAGCGGTGTATACTTTTCGATATCTGTTTGAGTGACGCCTACGCTATCTAAAACCTGAATCTCTTGCTCACTATCTGCATCTGTATCCATACGCTTAGCAGCAGTCTGTTGAGTGGCGGCTAGACCTGTAGTTGTGCTGTTGCCATTGAAAGTATTGGTTGATTTTTCTTCTACAAAGACAACCTGCGGGTTACCTGAAATGGTCGTTTTAAACGTCTTTGCCAAGTCAACGGGCTGTTTGGTCGTGGTATAGCTTGGGGTTTTTCCTTGCTCAGCCACCTTGTCAAAACACGCCAAACGAGCAGCACTACTCTGAACTTGCGTACAGTCAGAAAACAGCTTTGCTTGTTGGGCAATAAACTCTTTACTAATGACGTTGCCACTTTGAGCAGTGACGCTCGTGTATGTCTCATTATTGCTAGTATTCTGAGCCGTCTCCACGCTGCCGTACTCAAATGCTGCTTCTGGTACTGGCAGCTCATTATAAGTCTGACTATTGTCAGCTGCTTGTACTTGTACCGCTGTACAACTCAAAGCGATAGCAACGGCAACACTCAAATGAGTATGCCTCGTTCGGCTACTGGCGTTACGACTGATTACATTGGTACGTTGTAATTGACGCTGAGTGGTGATGTGGGCAAACATAAATGTCCTTTATCTAACCAGCATTATCGCTAGCAGAGTATGTGAATTAATTGGTATAACCGTTAGCGTCACCGCTAAAAAACAAGAAGAAATCAATAATACATAAACACCAAAGACAGTCTTGACGGACTAATCTATCCCTGCACTATTGTTACTTTATTGTAATGAAAATATAAAGACTATACTAGCGTTATCGGCATATTAAATACGATCAGAAAATCCTAATCTCTATCCAACTAGATATCGGTATAAGATATTACAAGCATGATTTAATGACACTAAAAAGCCGATGTACGGTTATTACGGTACACCGGCTGCTCTTTATTATTAATCCTAAATCAGGATTCTACTCAAATGATTAAATCTACTTATTGATTAAAAGTTATTCATTATCAGTTATTCAGCGTTGTTAGAGTTTGCTCAAACTCCAAGCGACCGATTTCGCCCACTTGCTGATCAACCAATTGACCATTTTGATAGTAAAGCAACGCTGGTGGACCAAATAATTTATAGCGTGATAAAACAGCTTTGGAGTCTTCAGTCGTTTCTGTAATATCGAGCTTGACCAGTTGCCAGTCTTGCATTTGTGCTGGACGATTGTGAAATAAATTTTTATCCATAATACGGCACTCAACGCACCAGTCGGCAGTCAGATCAATGATTACTTTTGGATTGGAGGCCACGATAGCATCTAGCTCGGCAAGTGTCGTGATCCTCTCATCTTTTGCGCTATTGCTACCTACTGAATAAGTAGCATTCGACGGTGCCATCATTGGCGCAGCACTCAATGACACTAATGGATGTAAGCTATCATCATTTCCTAGTGCTGCACCTACGATCAAACAAGTGGCCCAAATACCCATAATAAAACTCAACGCTTGAGTCAGCATACGACCTTTACCCAGCCAACTCCACGCCCATATCGCTACCACCATAAACCATAATGCCCATACCATCAGCATGATTGGTGATATAAACACACGCTCGATGAGTAGCAGTGCCACAGCGAATAGCAATAAGGCAAAGCCTTGTTTGACCCAGTTCATCCACGCGCCTGCCTTTGGTATGATCTTGCCTTGGGTAGCACCTATTAAGATAAGCGGCGCTGACAAACCAAACCCCAACATAAATAAAGCAGCAAAGCCCAACAACGGACTGCCAATGGTCGAAACGGCGAGTAACGCACCGAACAGTGGCGCAGAGACACAGGGAGATACTACCAATGCTGACAAGAAACCAGCAATCAAACTGCCCCCCGTACTACCCAGCTTACTGTCACCTGCTTGGCTTAGATTTTGCATTTTTCTCCTTAGCACATGTGGCAAGCGTACGGTGAACGCATCCAACATATATAGCGCTAATAATACAAAAACAACGGCAAAGCTGATAAGAATAATCGGGTTTTGCAACCACCCAATAATGCCTAGTGACTCCCCAAACACCGCAATAACCGCACCCAAAACACCATAGGCAGTTGCTACACCTATCGCATAACTGGTGGTTAAGATAACGCCACGTTTGACAGTTGGGTTTTGTTCACGGGCCACGATATTGGCAACGATAGGTAGCATCGGCAGTACGCAGGGCGTCAATGCCAAACCCAGACCTGCTAAAAACAGCAACACCAATGCAAGCCAAGGATGAGAGGCTAGCCCAAAAGGATCACCATCGACCAGTGTATTGCCAACGACGTTTTCGCTACTGGTCGCGCTGCCTGAGATGTTCGTATCTGTCCCAGAAATCGTGGTCGTCGACGTACTGCCATCTAAAGAGTCATATTCTAAAGTGCTGTCATCAATGAGGTCATAGTCAATAACGTCGTCATCTATCAATGCTTGATCGTCATCAGACTGAGTTGTATTGGCTATACCAGCCTCTATCGATGTCGTCTCATTGTCATTCGTTGATGCTGTCACATCAGTTAGATTACTCGCAGCAGCGCTATCAGTACTAGCATTACTTAGTCTTGTTTGCGGCGACGTCGCTGCGATGTTAACTGTAGTTTTGATTTTTTCGGGTGGATAGCACAGCCCTGCTTTTGCACAGCCTTGCCAGCCAATGACAATCGCTGTGTCATTTATGCTTGTGCCATTGTTGCTGGTCAATGTGGTCGTTGCGACCATATTGATTTGATCAAAGACCAGCACCTTACCAAAAGTCGGATCATCGATTGAGTATGGCTGTTGGCTAAAGGTAAAAGGGGCTGCATTCACGCCAGCCGGTAGCGTGAGTTTTATTTGATCTTTATAAACATAATGTTCGGGCGTGATATCAAAATTGATAGACAGGCGCGTACCTGTTTGGGTAGGTGTACTACTGCTAATGACCTGAAAAGCCTCATCCACTGGCAAGAATTTCGACTGTGCGTTGCTTTGACTATTGCCAAATAAATCACTCAATCCTGCAGCTTGCGCTGTTATTGGTGCCAAACCAGTTAACAGCGAGCTGCTCGCAATAGCAAACGCTAATACGTACGATTGTTTTGGAGACGTTTTAGCAGTTCGTGAGAAAGGTTGTGGTGACGCCTTGATGGACATGAATAGCTACCTGTTATGACTGATATGTGAATCGACCTACGCGATATTTATTTGCGCGTTGCAGCAATATTTATCTTGGTTTTGATTTTTTCTGGTGGGTAGCATAATCCAGCTTTTGCACAGCCCTGCCAGCCAATCATAACGGGAACATTTTTCGCTCCCTTACCACTACTGGTCGTCAGCGTTGTGGTTGCAACGATACTTCTTTGCGTGAATACAGGAACCTGACCAAAGGTCGGATCATCAATTGATACGGGTGCCTGATTAAAAATAAATGGGGCTGCGCTCACACCTTTAGGAAAGCTCACAGTCAGCTTATCTTTATAGACATAGTGCCCTGGCGTGATGTCAAAGATAATAGATAATTGTGTACCCTTAGATGTTGCTTTGGCACTACTGAGGACTTGAAAAGCCTCATCCACTGGCAAAAACTTTGATTGCGATGAGCTACTACTATTAAATAAATCGCTCAATCCTGCAGCCTGTGCACTTATTGATGTCATTGATAACGCGGCTATCAGTGAGGTACTGGTGACAGTAAGTGCAAGCGCGTAGTATTTGGCAGCGCGGTTATTGAGTGCAATTATTTGAGATGCTGGCATTTTAATGGGCATAAATCGTTACCTCTGATAATGGTTAGCAGTAAAAGCCTGGCAGTAAAAGCATAAACTCAGCATAAACATGCTGATAAAAGTATCAGCGCTCGTATCAAACGATGAGCACTTTATAAGCTGATAAAAAATATCAACCAATAAGGGATTATTGGTTGATATTTAGAGGTTAGTAAATATGAGCAAATGACCAAATACGTTTATAAACACTATAATGCTATGGGTTTCATAAGCGTTTGTACAATCAAACCTTATAGCTGAGCGTAAAGATCAGCATCCTGACCCTCGCCACCTTGCTGCCCATCTGCACCCAATGAAAATAAATCATAAGGACGACCTTCACTACCTGGGGCCACATATTGCATTTCGTTTTCCCAACCATCTGTCGGATAGCCACCTTTTATATAACCACCTTCAGGGTAATTCTTCGCATCAGCAGGCGGTGTTGTCAGTGCCTCTAATCCTTGAGCTGTCGTTGGATAGCGTGAATTATCGACTTTGTACATATCTAGTGCATTTGAAACAGTAGCCAGCGCAGTCTCAGTCGTTTTGACACGAGCTTTATCGCTTTGTCCGACGACTTTAGGTACGACCAAGCCCGCTAAGATAGCTAAGATCACGATGACAACCATGATTTCAATCAGAGTAAACCCTGATTGCCTAGATCTATGTGCTGAACTGTACGGCATCGTTGAAGAGAGCGTCTGATGAACACCTACAGTAGCTGAGTCATCTAATATACTGTTACTAATTTTGGCATTGTTATTGTTTTTAGCATTGTTAGTAGTATGGGCACTTTTTGGAATCGTATTCACTTGAAAATTGTCAGTCATAGTCATCGCTTTGGTCATCACAGTTATGTCAGTGGTAACAGTAGCACTCTAGTGGCGCTTACTACTGTCAGATCTTATCAGTAATATCCTACATCATTATCACTATAAACCATGGTTTTATTTTTATCCAGCGCGGCGCTCAGATTGTCATTATAGGTCAATATTGAATAAACAGTGAGGTCTACAACTGTCGTCTCATCTTACTTTTACTATAGCGTGGTGCTCAGATTTACCCTAATAAAACTATAGCCTAGACAATAATATACAACAGTAAGCAAATCTTAAGAAAGCTCGCTCAGAGTTTAGCAAGATGTGCCGTATAGGTAAGATAGAGATATCGGATTTGTGTCAGCCGTTCAAGTGACTGCTTGCTAGCCTGCCAAGTCATTCATATTAACGATAGGTAGCATAACCGCCATAACGATAATCATCACGACCACACCCATCAATACCAGCATCAGAGGCTCGAGCAATGATAGCAAAGTACTGATGAAGTTGGTTGCTTCTGCCTCCTGCATATTGGCAGCACGGCTTAGCATATTTTCTAGCTCACCTGAGTTTTCGCCACTTTTTATCATCTGCACCATCATCGGTGGAAAATAAGTAGATTTCTCTAACTGACTAGATAAGCTTGAGCCTTCTGTGACTCTATCAGCAGCAGTGATAATCGTTTTTTGAATATGTAAATTGGTTGTGACCGCAGCACCGATATGCAATGCTTCAATCAGTGGCACGCCTGAGCGTACTAATATCGCAAGGGTGCTAGCAAATCGCGCGGCATTCAATCCTTTGGACAATCTTGCCAGTATCGGTAATCTAAGTACCACACTATCAATAGTCAATTTCCCTGCCTGCGTTTGAGCAAAACGGTAGAATAAAAATGCAGCCCCTGCCAATACCAGAAGCATTAGCCACCACCACTGAGTAATGATATTCGATAATGTCAGAACGACTTGGGTAATCAATGGTAGGGCTTGCTCGGACTGCTCAAAAACTTTGACAATTTTGGGCACCACAAAACTCATTAGACCCATAATCACCGCAATTGCCATAACCATCAGTACAATCGGATAAACCATGGCGCCTTGTATTTTCTTTTGGAGGGCAAAACGGTTTTCGGTGTAGTCTGCCAACTGGTTCAGGATGAGATCAAGATGACCTGATTTTTCGCCTGCTGCAATTGTGGCGATATATAGTGGTGGAAAGCTGGCGGCTTGTTGTAGTGCTCGTGCTAAGCTCAACCCTTCTAGGACATGTGAGCGTACAGCGAGCATCAAAGATTTGATATGCGTCTTGGGTGACTGTTTGGCGACCGCAGCCAAAGTCTCCTCGAGTGGAATACCAGCCGCCAGCAACACAGACAATTGGCGTGTGAGCAGCGTCAGCTCATAAGCAGATGGTTTTTTGTAGCGGTTTTTACTTTGGCTTTTTCGGTCATTGACAGCGCTGACTTCGACTGGTGTCCACTGCTTATCACGCAGTTGCTGACGAACTTGCCGCGCAGAGTCCCCTTCTAGCAAGCCTTTTTGGACACTGCCGTGGTCATCAAGCGCTTTGAAATAATAAGCGGGCATAGCAGCAGATATCCTAAATGGGTCATAGGTAAATGGTTATAGCGTACGGTTTAACGAAAAACGTCATACCTATCAAAGCGGCGTTGAGTCATTACTATCAGGCATCAAGCCTTGTAATAATAAAACATCCAAGTGCTGCTGCTGTAACTTTTTATCAAAATCATTGACCTCAGCGATCAGCATGCGCTCAATACGTTTGTCACTAGCAAAAACACTCAAACGCGCACAAATAACCGCCAATTGATAAATGCGTTTTTTACAATAACCATCCAAGCCTTGTAGCAGTCTAACCATATGCGGTGTCTCAAGACTAGCATAGTCATAATCGGCGACTACTTGCTGACCAAGCGCCGTTACACCATAACTGACCGATAGATGCGCGCAAAAATAACAGCTGAATAGATACCCCACCACATGACCGATATAGTAGCCTCGATCATAGGTAAAACTACTTACCCCAAAGTGACCAAGTACGTAGCTGTTGAGACTGCCTTGGTCGCGAATAGGCTTTCCATGTTTTAGCTTACCGACCGTGGCAAAACACAGTGGGTTGCGTCCATCTTGAGTAGTGAGCTGCCAGCCTGCTGGCTGCTGCGCAGGCATATGACGTACGATATCTGCGATGATATCGTCGACTACATGTAGCTGTTGCCAGAGTCGTTCAAGCATATCCGTATCCATCAGACCACGCTTATCGAGCTGCTGAGCAAGCAAATATTGCTGATATTCTATAAATTGTGATTTGAGGGTTTGTACCAAATACGTGGGGCGCGTATTGGCAGATGCCATATATAGTAGCCGGGTACGTTCATGCTGGGTATGATAAAGCGCGACACGCTGTGCTGCGACAGATGTCTCACTGGCAGTAGACTGACTGGTTGAGGTATGCGTATTGGACTGCTCTGTAGCGCCTAACTCGTACGCTTCTTCTTTGGCATCTGATAAAGTAAATAAGGTCAGTAGTGCCGCCTTATCAGGAACTTGTCTCACATCCTCTGTCTGCGCTGATTGTGTGCTACTCAAATTATCTTTATCAGTATTATTTTCTTTTTTAGCAGTTGCAGTAGCGCCTTGTTGGCTATTGGCTTCTGTACTTGGCTTTGCGGTCGGTTCAGTCATAACATACCATCAGCAGCAAAAATAAACATCGTCTAGATCCTTTTGTATTGCTGGCATTCAGCTATACATCGTGCGCTAAACGCACACACTCATATCTCGACGACTCATTACCTCATAGTACCTGAACACGCATGCCTTGTCAGCTTTGTATAACCGAAATAGCACGGTCTAACTATCAGATACTGTGTCTCTATACCTGCTCGGTATATAGAAGGTCGCGGATAAAATTAAAAGAGTTAATCAAAGCAAAAAGCGCTAAAGCAACGTTGGTCGCTTTAGCGCTTCTATAGATAGATACTGCCGATATAGCAAAACTGACCTAGGCGAGTTTTTGTTGTTGATACTGCTGTCGGTACGCTTTTGGTGAGACCCCATAGACACGCTTGAACGCCTGACTAAAGGTAGAGTCAGATGCATAACCCACCATATCACTGATGCGGCTGATACTGTTCTGCTGTAATCGTAAATATCGCGCTGCCAAACGCAAGCGGTAATCGATTAGATACGTGAGCGGCGGCATGCCGACTGTGTCTTTGAAACGCTGAGCAAAGCTCGATCGTGACATTCCTGCTACTTCTGCAAGCTTATGAATGGTCCAGCTTTGGCTTGGTGCTTCGTGCATCGCGGCTAGCGCCTTGGTCAAAAACGGATCTTTCATTGCTTTGAGCCAGTTTTCGGTGGCTTCAGGCAAGCTCTCAATATAGACACGTAAGCACTCAATCATCATGATACTCGCCCAATGATTGATGACAGCGGTTTTACCCATACGCTCACGCTCAGCCTCCAAGGTCAGCAGCTTAATCTCTACATCAATGACCTCAAAACGACCATCGGCGGCATCGTTGAGCTCGGGTAATATCGGTGGTAGTACAGACAGTAGAGGATTGATCATCTCTTTGTCGTATTTGCATTCGATAAGTATCAAAGACGAATTAGGGTCACCATCACCATCGATGTCAAGCATACGGTCCTTACTGTTAATCAATAACTCATCAAGCGGTTCAGCGACATCACCATTATGATTGAGCGCATAGCTCACATGCTTGTGTGCATTGGGGATCATAATCATATCACCAGCGCGGGCTTCTCTTAGACCATTACCAACATCAATACAAAAACCGCCAGACATCACCAAATAAAACAAAATAGTGTCTTTTCTCGTAATAGAGTAAGACCAATTGCCAGCACCGTTCAAACGATAATACTTGGTCTCAAATAAGTGCACGTTTTGTAGCAATACGCTCAATGCGTCCATTAATCAGTTCCTCAATCATACAGGGTCAATAATAAAGCTTAAAGATGTAGATATATTTAAAATACTTTTGAACGCTAACGTAATCAATAGGATATTTTGATTCGCTATTTTATGCCAGTGCCTAACACCTCAGTTGACGACACGATTAGTGTGATGAATAAATCGAAACATAAGCATAATGCCCGATTTGAAACATCGTGTCCATTCACTCATAAGTATTACTAATTAATAATAGAGCAGACACAGTGAATTTAGGCTTTTGGAAAAAAACCTACAACGATATGAATATCAAAAAATAAAGGACGTAAACCAGCAAAGTATGGGCACTTCGAACGGTTCAAAACTACAGGAGGATACAGAGGGATGAAAAATAAACAGACATAAAAAAACGCCAACAGTGGCGAATGGTATTGCTTATAGGCTTTGGTATAAATATAGGATATCTATACGGATAATACAAAAAAATGGGGCGACTGATGGGACTCGAACCCACGACAACCGAGATCACAACCCGGGGCTCTACCAACTGAGCTACAACCGCCATAACTATTGCCTGATAAGGCAAGATTTGCAGGCTAAATGGCGCGCCTGGCAGGATTCGAACCTGCGGCCACCTCCTTAGAAGGGAGATGCTCTATCCAGCTGAGCTACAGGCGCTCTTAGAGGACTTTTATATACCACATTCAGTCAAAAATACAGTTTTTACTATATCAGAAACTAAACCATTATACATAAAAAAAAGCCTGTAAGGCTCTTAAAATAGATGGTCGGAGTGATAGGATTCGAACCTACGACCCTCTGGTCCCAAACCAGATGCGCTACCAAACTGCGCCACACTCCGAAATTCTCTATTATCACGATAGTTTGTTGAGTAACTCGTTGTTGGCAATGCCGCTAACTTGTTAATGTTCCTCGCTATCGAGGTGCACATATTAAGGGGAAAAGGCGATTGTGTCAACACCTATTTTCAATTAATTTAAAATAATCTCTAAATTCTTTAAAAAAGCAGATTACCACAAAAACATCGCGACGACCTCTAGTAGATAATCTCTAATCGGTGGCCTTTAAATAGCAATCTTAATTATCCAGTCTGCCTATCAGCTATAGCCTATATTACTACTAGCGTCATTATGCTCTATTCAAATGTGGTCGCCCATTACCGTTTACTGTCCCTGTCAATACATCAAACGGTATCAACCACAAATGCGCATCACTTGAGTCATTATCGGTATCAATAGCTTGATGAATTTGCTGCTTGAGTACCACTGGCTGCCTCTCATCTCCTAATACGGGATAAACCATCCAAACCTGCCCTGCTTGATAAGCCTGTGCATAGCTGGTCAATTGATAAGCATCGCTCGCGCTAATAGCATTGCTATAAGGTAAGTATTTCCATTTGATATCGATAACATGGCTGTAGTGACCTTTAGTCTTAGTCATTGTAGTCTTAGTCACTGTAGTCCTAGTCACTGCCCTATCATTCTGATCAGTATCACTCTGACCTTGGTAATGATTATCAGACGTTTGATATATCAGTAGGTCAGGTCTTATAGATAGACACGCCCGCCCTTCTGCATCGTTTAGCCAAACACTCTGAGTTTGATACAGGGGACGACAGTGATTACTTAATCGTTGGAACATCGATGCGATACGCTGACTTGCCCACTGCTCAAATGCTTGATTCATATCAATCAACAAATACAAGCGCAGTTGGGGTCGATGTGGTTTGGTTGAGTCAACACCATAGCCTGCTGCAGCAGTTGACTGCCGTAATAACCAATAAGCCAAATCTACCAGTTGATGAGCAGCTTGCAGTTTTTGCCTTTGTAGTGGCAGAGTGTCTAGTTGCTTTGTTGCCTGAGTATATATTGACGCTAGGCGCTGTATCTCACGTTGGTCGAGCGTAGGCAAGTGCTTCCACTGCTGCAAGAGCGTCGAATATCCAGATTTTAGAAATAAAGGCATCAAGTAGACTAATGCGCTTTTTATCAATCGATTGGCCAGCATATCATGACTCAGTACACTACTTTCACAGACAAATCGATGCGGCTGCGTGCTATTGCGCCTTAGCTGCTCTTTGATAAGCAGTCGCCCTTGTACTGAAGACTGATTTTGGACACGCTCCTGATAATGCTGGGTTGGTTGATAGTGTACTAGACGCTGTAAAAATTGCGTAATCAGCCAATCCGACAATGGTGGTGCTTCTATGGGTAGTCGTACTGATGGATGAGCGAATTGACCGAGATTTTTCATGTTGGGCAGCTTACAACTCTTTGGCCTATCAAGACGCGTCAAGTCGGATAGCATGCCTTGTACCCAGTGACGCGTTTGAGCGATATCGTCGCTCTGAATGGATGTATTCAGCTTTGGTAGTAGCTCAAGCGTCATGCCACTAGGCAGTAAAATAATGCCTATATAGTGTCCGACCTTGAGCTGCCACTGTCCTTGCTTACGCTTGATGGTAAATACAGCAAACTCCTGCGCCATCAACCATTGGAAATCAGACACATGCAAAAAATCATGCGCGGTGAGGCGTTGATGCTCGAACACGGTGATGATATTGGTTTTGACGTTTCTTGCTTTAGCGTTCTTACGAGGCGTATAAGTACGAATGATATTTTCATCGTAGCTTTTATTGTAGCCTTTTTGGTGATATACGCTGTTGTTTATCATAAGTCAGCCACCTTGCTAGTACAGACGCTGATAGATAGAGGGCTGATTTAATTTACCAGTCTTTGCAATGAGGTCTGCATTGATTATATAGCTGCTCATGTTCATAGATTGACTAAGAAAGCTGTCTTGCCCCGTGAACATGTTGTTTTGGTTGGCCATAATCTGCTGATGACTCACCGAATCCTGTAATTTATTGTTGACCAGCACATGGCTGTCATGAATGAACTGCGCGCTTATTGGCTGCTGCTCATCCTGAAAAATATACTGTAATACCGCAACTTGACCACCAGCAGCTTGTGCCAGTTGCGGAATGATCTGTTCGACTAAAACGGTTTGTAATTGATTCAAACTCTCAACTGATAATAAAAATGCATGTCCGAGACAAGCGTCTACTCCTAGCGTCTGTGTAATACGTGTATTGAGCCCCGTTAGCAATTTACCCAAGTCAATCGTGTCCGCCTCTACGCTATCAGTCGTGCTACTAATACCACTAATGATAGGTAGTAATTCAGGTTGCGGCGGACACTCAATAAAGCGAAAGCGTCGACGTAGTGCCATGTCGAGAGGCGCAAGCGAGTAATCTTGAGTATTCATAGTGGCATAGATATCGACGTTATCAGGCACGCTAAAAGCACGTCCTGAATATGCGAGATTTACTGTCATCGCATTTGGCTTGCCTGCACGCTTATCTGGCTCAATCAAACTGAGCAGCTCGCCAAATACTCGTGAGACATTGGCGCGGTTGACCTCATCGATTAGCATCGCGTAACGCTGCTGAGGGTCACGCGCCGCACGCTGACACAACTTTAAAAACGCCCCATCTTGTACTGCGTAGCTCATTTGCGTCTGATTGGCATGGCTATTGTTTACCTGATTATTATTTACCTGATTATTGTGTGCTTGGTTAGAGCCCGCCATGACAGGGCGAATCCCTTCAACAAACTCTTCATAACCATAGGCTTGATGGAAGCTCACCATACTAAACCGCTGCTGACCAATGTTTTGATTGTGCTTGGCTTGGTGATCACGCTGTGCCTGCTGGAACTCTGCTAGTTGCTGTGCCAGCTCATTTAGTAGCGTCATACTCTCAGGCAGTAAATACCATGCGCCGCTGTTGTCCTTATCAAAATAAGCTTGGCTGGCACGATTGTCGAAACTGACGGTTTTAGAGTCTACAGGACTATGTCTGCGCAGCTCTAGCCAAGCGGTACTCTCTAGGTTTTTCTCGCGAGCGTTTTGTGCAGCTTTGGCAATAAAAAACGGATGATCAACCAACTCTCTGACTTTTACCAAATCCTGTTGTACAGCGTGTAGGTCCAAAAATACCAAACACAGCACCTCACGCCAGCTTAAGTCCTGCAACAACTGTCCGAGTAGCTCTTCCCCATTGGTCTCAGGCAGATAATCAGTGTATTGCTTGGCGATTTGGAGCAGTCGATACGTTTTCCCCGTACCTGCGACGCCAGTATAGATAATATTGGTTGGCTCAGGAGTAGACATATCAGACATAGCGGCATCCAGCATTAAAGCATTCATAAGATAATCATATCGTGTCATTATAACGCGGGTAACAAGCGTGAAGGTATCTACGGGTTAGCTGACTGTCTTGCTATTTTATAAGCGCAGCAGTTCATGCTAATAATAGTCGAAAGGTAGCGGTTAATGTACCATAGTGTTTATAGTGGTTTTACGCACAGTTGCCGTTATCAAAAAACATCATTCGATTTATCTACATTAAGGAATTTTGTATGTCAGGATTACTAAAAAACCTACCCGCCAAGCTAACTGGCAAGCGACCAGCCAAAGTCTCTGACAACAAAAAACCACCCACTGAAACACCCAGCAGTACGCTAAAACCTATTAATAATCAATTTACCAAACTGCTATCTGTCACCAAATACCTACCTGCTGGTGCACGCTCAAGCATTTTGTCTAAAGCCTTTGGTAAAGTCGTGCCTTACGTAGGGACGACAGGTGTGTACTACGAAACCGTCGAACCAAACCAAGTGGTCGTCAGCCTCAACAATGTCAAAGCGGTACAGAACCATATTGGCTCTATTCACGCAGTAGCCATTACCTTGCTGGCTGAAACAGCAACAGGATTCATTTTGGGTTTAAACCTACCCTCTGATCGTATACTACTGATCAAATCCTACTCGGTTAACTTTTATCGTCCGATCAAAAAAGGTCAAATTGCGGCGGTGGCTAGTCTCTCTGATGAGCAGCGCTTGGAGATTTTAAATACACCAAAGGGTGAAATGGTTATTCCTTGCCTCATTGATGATCGTGAGTCTGACAGTGACCGCGACCCTATCGTAGTCGAGATGACTTGGGCCTGGATTCCAAAATCTGAGCTAGAAGCACGTCGCAAAGGCTCGGCGGACAAAACTGTAGAAAGTGAGACCGTTGATAGTAAATAATGAGTTGGATTGAGGTAACCTGTGCTATTTACTTCTTGTAATGCAGGTTACCTATTGGCAATCAATGAGATAAGTGCGCGATGTTCACATCGCGCACTTATCTATCTACAGCCTCGCTGGTCGTCTTGTACTCACTACATCAGTCACCACTGCTCTATTTTTGCTTATTAGCTGTCTTGTCCAATCATTTGTATATCACCGAACTTAGATCAGAATTAGACCAGTATTTCGTCATCTGCTACTGCGCTTTCCTTTGTGACTCGCAGCACCTCTTCTAACGTCGTTCGCCCCTCTATCACTTTACGTAGACCATCGGCGCGAATCGATGGCGTTTGTAGGCGCGCATATTCTTCTAGCTCATACTCAGCAGTATTGCTATGGATCATACGGCGCAGCGTATCATCAACTGGCACGACTTCATATATCGCGGTACGACCTCTAAACCCTGATTGATTGCATTTATCACAGCCAACGGGTTTCGGTAAGCGAATGGACGTGTTGACTGCCTTTTCATTATTATCATCTGCATCTGACGCCATGCCAACTTCGGCAAAAAGCTTGGCTTGCTCCGTATCTGCTGCCTGCCAGTCATGACAATGTGGACACAAAGTACGCACCAAACGCTGCGCTACCACACCAATGAGCGAAGACGATAGTAAAAATGGCTCAACACCCATGTCTTGCAAGCGCGTCACTGCACCAATAGCCGTGTTGGTATGTAATGTCGACAAGACCAGGTGCCCTGTCAAAGAAGCCTGTACAGCAATCTCCGCCGTCTCTAAGTCACGAATTTCACCTACCATCACGACATCGGGGTCTTGGCGCAACATCGCTCGTAGACTCTTTGCAAAGGTCATATCTACTTTATTATTCACTTGCGTTTGTCCAATACCATCCAACTGGAACTCAATCGGATCTTCGGCGGTCAAGATATTACGAGTTTGGTCATTCAGATCAGTCAATGCAGAATACAGCGTGGTGGTCTTGCCTGAACCCGTCGGCCCTGTCACCAAAATAATGCCATGTGGACGATGAATCAAACGTTTAAGCTCGGTATAATCATTATCAGACAGTCCCAAATACGTCATATTTAGGCGACCTGCTTGCTTGTCTAGTAATCGCATCACCACGCGCTCACCAAAGCTCGATGGCAGTGTCGATACGCGCACATCCACCTCACGCCCTGCCAGCCTCAAACTGATACGACCATCTTGCGGTACACGTTTTTCAGCGATATCTAACTTTGCCATGACTTTGATACGCGAGACTAATAATGGCGCCAGTTGGCGTTTTGGGGTGATGATTTCTTTTAGCTCACCATCGACACGAAAGCGAACAACCAAGCGCTTCTCGAAAGTCTCTATATGGATATCGGATGCACTTAGACGAATGGCTTCGGACAGTAATGCATTGATCAGACGGATAATAGGCGCGTCGTCCTGCTGATCCATCAGGTCTTCAGTTTCGGGGACACTGTCTGCTAGGCTATCAAGGTCAGGATGATCTTCAAGACCAGCGGCGATATGCTGCGACTCTCCTGTGTTACCAGCGTAAGCGGCGTTCATACGTTTTTCAAAGTCATCTGCGCTGATACTTTCGTAAGTAGGTACGCTGCGGCTACCTTGCTGCTGCAAAAACCGCACCGCTTCATTGATTGCAGATAATGGTGTGGCTTTTGTCAGTACTAACGTCGGCGGCAACTCAGGGTCAATCGCAAGTATCGCCAAAATCTGATGGCGTTTCGCAAAACTGTACGGTAACTGCATCATAAAGACGACCTAATAAAAAATAGTATCAAAAACCAAATCATAGCCGAGCGTTGTAAACACCTTGTACACCACTGACCAAACCAAAAAGAGTACAAGTAAGATTGGATGAGTTTGTTATAATAGCATTTTGTTTTAGACGCGTATTATTTTATGCGGTGGGCAATTTTGGCTATCACCATTCGCTTAGGGTTACGGTATATATAGGCATCGATTTTTTATTTTGCTAATGGTGCGCTATTATTGTCTATTTCACTTTTTAATATTATAAAGACGGCTCATGATATTTCGCTATAATCAATGTCATACCATGTAGGGGCGTTGCTCGGCAATGACTTGCCGTACTTGTGCCTATATCCCTTGTGTCTGAATTATCTTCAACCGATTATATCTACCTCGCCCGCTCGCCATTAGGATTTTTAGTTATGTCAGAGAACGTTAGCACTGCTACTCACCCGACACCACTTTTGCAAGATACTTTTACCGTTGGTAGTCGTACCTTTTCCTCCCGTCTATTGGTCGGTACAGGCAAATATAAAGACATGACTGAGACCGGAGAAGCCATTGCCGCTTCAGCAGCAGAGATCGTGACCGTTGCTATTCGTCGTGTCAACATTGGTCAAAATAGCAATGAGCCTAATTTGCTCGATGTCATCTCACCTGACAAGTACACCATTTTGCCCAACACTGCTGGTTGCTTCGATGCCGAAACAGCCATTCGTACGTGCAAGCTGGCTCGCGAGCTATTAGGTGGACATAACTTGGTTAAACTTGAGGTATTGGGCGATGAAAAGACCCTTTATCCCAACATTACCGAGACATTAAAAGCGGCTCAGGTATTGGTCGATGATGGTTTTGAAGTCATGGTTTATAGCTCAGATGATCCTATCGTCGCCCAAGAGCTGGAGAGTATGGGCTGCGTCGCTATTATGCCACTTGGTAGCTTGATTGGTTCTGGACTCGGCTTACTGAATCGTCATACACTCAGTCTCATTATCGAAAATGCCAAAGTTCCTGTATTGGTCGACGCAGGGGTCGGTACGGCGTCTGATGCCGCAATTGCTATGGAGCTTGGCTGTGATGGTGTCTTGATGAACTCGGCCATTGCTAACGCGCAAAACCCAGTAATGATGGCACATGCCATGAAGCATGCTATATGGGCAGGTCGCGCCGCATTTATGGCAGGTCGTATGCCAATGCGTAAGATGGCGACTGCCAGCTCGCCGCAGACAGGGTACTTTTTTCAGTAATTATTTAAACTGAATTACATAAAGACCAATTATAAAATAATAAGACAGAAAGACTACTTGGTCAGCGCTCTGTCAGCTATAATTTTTTATTCATTATCGTCATAAAAGGATTTATTATGCGACTTCTCACAGCAGTCGACCAGTTGTTCTTACTTCTTGAGTCGCGTAAACAGCCCATGCATGTTGGCGGATTGTTTTTATTTGAATTACCAGAAGGTGCTGATAGCGATTTTGTCTATCAGCTGGTACAGCAAATGCAAAACTCTGATGTACCGCCAAGCTTCCCGTTTAATCAGGTGCTAGAGCATTTGGTGTTTTGGAAAAAAGACAAAGATTTCGATGTGGAGCACCATTTTCACCATGTTGCACTTCCAAGTCCTGGGCGCGTTCGTGAGCTGTTGATGTATGTGTCAAGAGAGCATGGACGGCTGCTAGATCGGGCGATGCCTTTGTGGGAATGTCATATCATTGAAGGGATTGAGCCAGAGGTAGAAGGCGGTCCTGAACGATTTGCTTGGTATTTTAAGATTCATCACTCACTCGTTGATGGTATCGCTGCGATGCGTCTGGTCAAAAAATCCTTGTCGCAGTCTCCTGCTGAGCCTGTCACGCTACCCGTGTGGTCACTGATGGCGCGCCACCGTAACCAAGTCAACGCTATATTGCCTGCCGAAAGATCCATCAAAAAGATCTTAAAAGAGCAGATATCAACCATCAAACCGGTATTTACAGAGTTGGTAGATAACCTCAAGAACTACGGTGATGAAGGCTATGTCGGTACGTTTGATGCGCCGATGAGTATCTTAAATAAGCGTATATCAGCATCGCGCCGAATCGCGGCGCAGTCCTATGATATACAGCGCTTCAATATGATTGCTGACAGACTCAAAATCAGTAGAAATGATGTGGTTCTAGCCGTCTGTGCTGGGGCTATACGTCGTTATCTGATATCCATGGATGCGTTGCCAAGCAAGCCGCTCATTGCTTTTGTGCCCATGTCACTACGCACTGACAACAGCATATCGGGCAATCAGTTGTCATTTATATTGGCAAACTTGGGCACGCATTTAGACGATCCGATGCGCAGAGTAGAGCTGATCCACCGTAGTATGAATAATGGCAAGCGCCGCTTTCGCCGTATGAATCAAGCGCAAGTCATTAACTACAGTATCGTCTCATACGCTTGGGAAGGTATTAATCTAGCGACTGGGCTGTTCCCTAAAAAGCAGGCATTTAACCTAATTATTTCTAACGTTCCAGGCTCTGAGAAACCTCTCTACTGGAATGGTGCACGTTTGCAGTCTTTGTACCCCGCTTCTATCGTATTTAATGGTCAAGCCATGAATATCACCTTAGCCAGTTATTTGGATAGGATTGAGTTTGGTATAACTGCATGTAGCAAAGCATTGCCGCGTGTACAGGACATGCTGATGCTGATAGAGGAAGAATTGCAATTGCTAGAGACCACCAGTAAAGAGATGGCGTTTAAAGGCATTACTGTTGAAGACAAAAGTGGCTACAAGGGTGATAATAAAACAAAAAAGCTGGCTCCATAACGGAACCAGCTTTTTGTTGTTTGGATAACAGCTATTTACTCTTCAGATAACCCAGTGCTATTAGCTATCTACTAGATAGCTATGCATTTCGTCTGCGCTTATATAGCGTCGCCCCAGATTGGCACGACTGTCTGCATCAATGGCTTTAGTAGCTTAACGTTACAAGCAAAGATAGAACCTGATGTCATAGAGTTGTGCGCACCAGTATGGTCAACCACAACGCCGCGTGCTTCAGTCACAATCAACTCACCTGCTGCGATATCCCAAGGCTTGATAGACATCTCAAAATAACCGTCAAAACGACCAGCAGCAACGTAACATAGATCAAGCGCAGCTGAACCCATACGACGTACCTGACCACCTGCCTCAGATACCTTTTGTAAGCTCTCAAAGTGCTGTTTAGCAAAAGAGACCACTTCGCCATTACGCTTACGCTCAAGCGGATGACCGGTCGTAAAGAAACCACCATCGATGGTTTTGCGTTCGCTCACTTGCATACGGCGATTATTCAAGCGCGCGCCTTTACCACGGCTCGCTGAGAACATCTCATCACGGACAGGATCATAGACCACACCATGTTGGGTGACGCCTTTGTGCTGTACAGCGATAGATACACAGAACTGCGGTACACCATGTACAAAGTTTTTGGTGCCATCTAGTGGATCGATAATCCAGCACCAGTCAGCATCTTCACCGCGACCTTCTTGCATACCAAACTCTTCACCCAAAAATGAATGATCAGGGTAGCTGGCTTTTAGCGTCTCGATTGTAAGCTCTTCGCTAAAGCGATCGATACGCGTAACCAGACCATCAAGTCCTTTGGACTCAATATCTAACTCAATTTTGTGGCGGTTTTGATGCGCATATAAAATCTCTTTACCAACTTTTTCAGCAGTACGCGCTGCGATGACGACCATGGGTTCCATAAATAACCTATTTGCTTGATGAATGAATATAAAAAATAAGACCAACTCTGTGCCCACAACATGCCAAACAGCCGCCGCATCACACCACATCTATGCGATTTAAAAACGTGCCTTTTATAAATGAAAACTTATAAACGACAATCACATTATACTAAAATTGTTAGATAAAAACGAAAAAACCATTACGCTGACGATACCAATGTTTTGGTAGTCACAGACACTGCGCAAGTTGTAAAAAAGTTAGCACCTACGGCTAGCAGGCGTTTGCTCCGTTTAGAGAGCTAATATCTGTATCATTCAATGTATATTTAAAGTATTGAGTGACACAATCATAGAATGAAATAATCCGTGCTATGACAAGAGCTGCTTGAGCTGCCCTATCACACCAGCGACGTCTAGACCACAGTCTGCCAATTGCTCTATTTGTGAGCCATGAGCGATAAAGCGATCAGAAATACCTATATTACTAACTGATGGACGCTGACGTTTGAAGGCTGTAGATTCATTGAGTAAATACTCATTTACCGCGCTACCTGCGCCGCCCATAATCATGTGCTCTTCTAGCGTTGCAATATGAGTCACCCCTTGCGTCAATAATCTTTCAATCATTGCCGTATCTAGAGGTTTTACCCAGCGCATATTGATCACGTGTACCTGACACTCAAGCGTAGTATCAGTGACTAGGCTATCAGCTGCTTGCTGTGCTGTTGCCACCATCGTACCAAATGCCAGTAACGCAAGCTTATGAGGCGCGCCATCGCTGCCAATGACTGAATCGACAACCGCTTCACCAATTTTATAAGTCTGTGCCGGTTGCTCAATAGCAGCCCCAGTACCCGTGCCACGCGGATAGCGTACAGCCGTGCAGCCTTGGTATTCATAACAGGTATTGAGTAGATGGTAGCACTCGTTCTCATCTTTTGGTGCTGCAATGATGACATTAGGAATACCACGCAAAAACCCAAAATCGAACACGCCAGCGTGTGTGGCGCCGTCTTCACCCACTAACCCTGCTCGATCGATGGCAAACATCACATCAAGATTTTGCAAAGCCACGTCATGAATCAGCTGGTCATAACCGCGCTGCAAAAACGTTGAGTAGATCGCGACAATGGGTTTAACGCCTTGGGTTGCCATACCCGCGGCTAGTGTGACCGCATGTTGCTCAGCGATAGCCACATCGAAAAAACGCTCTGGGAAATGACGAGCAAAGTCAATCATCCCTGAGCCTTCTTCCATAGCAGGCGTAATTGCTAACAGCTTATCGTCCTCGTCCGCTTTATCACATAAAAACTTGCCAAATACTTGCGAGTACTTCAGCGCAGGTTTTGTATCTGGTTTAATTGGTTCTATAGATTCATTCGAGATTTCATTATGACTTTCAGCAGGTAGCTTACTAATCGCATGATAGCCAACTGGATCTAATTCTGCTGGCGCAAAGCCTTTGCCCTTGGTGGTATATATATGCACTAATACTGGGCCTTTTACTTGCTTCGCCAGTGACAATACACGCAATAGCTCAGGAATATCATGCCCATCGAATGGACCAAAATAGGTAAAACCAATGGCTTTAAATAAGTTGTCTTCTAGCATCGGTACGTCACGCATCTCTTTGTGACGTTTACGGCGATCAAATGCTTGCATATCAGGGCGCTTACACAGCATCGGCTCGCCCGTCTCAGATATATCGACTTGATAGCCTGACTCCCACAGCATTGCTAAATGTCGTGAAAAGCCACCAATAGAGCAAGATATCGACATGTCGTTATCATTTAAGATAACCAGTAGATCAGCGTCTTGTTGTACGGCATCGTTCATCGCCTCAAACGCCATACCGCCTGTCATTGCCCCGTCACCAATAATGCAAGCAACCGTTTGTGCTCGGCCTTGATAACGTAACGCTAGACTCATGCCCAGACCTGCTGAGATAGAAGTCGATGAATGCCCCACACCAAAAGTATCGTAAACAGACTCAGCGCGCTCAGGAAATGCCGTCAGACCATCTTTAGATCTAATGGTCGCCAACTGATCACGGCGACCAGTCAATACTTTGTGCGCATAGGCTTGATGACCCACATCCCATACAATCTGATCTTGCGGCATATCAAGCAAATAATGCAATACGATGGTCAGCTCAATCACGCCCAAGTTGGCGCCAAAATGCCCGCCACTCTGACCGGCTGAATACAGCAAAAAAAGACGCAGCTCATCAGCTAGCGTAATTAGCTGAGCTGATGACAACGTATTCATATCAGAGGGAGAGTCTATCGAATCAAGCAATGGCGTATTAGGGCGTACACGTGGAATCACAGTATAAGTCTGCTGTAAGCTCGATAGCTGGGCAGCAGGATCAGATACTGATGCAGATAGGGACTGAGACTTTGGGGAGTGAGGTGACTGCTGCATAAACCGTACGATACCTACCAATCTGCTGACAAGACGCGCCTGTAGTATAGTTAAGACTACAACCAAGGAGCGCCAATAATATCTACATCATTATTGATGTAATCGACCATATAATTATTCATGCAACTTTTACGTGTATATAGCTGCGCTACGTATACCATCAGCACACTACCCTAGTAGATCATGCCTTAAGACTACGTGTTTGATACTGCGTGGTGCGTTGATACTGTGTGCTTCACCGCTAGGGACTATATTCAGGGCTGTGTTAGAGACTGTTATTATGCCCTATTAGTTTGCATCGATATCGGATGTTAGTGACGACATAGTAATGTAAGGGTATAGACTTGTCACTGTATCCGTCAAAATAGTATGGCATAATAGCATTTTTTTTTAATTGTCGCTTTAATCATCGTGCGTCGTATGTGAACTTTGTGTGTTTTTATAATAAATACAATAAGCACGCGCTCTTTACGAACAGGGTATACTGATAATATCTTAGCCAAATTATATAGGTTAGGATATCGTCGCTGTTTTAGTACAGACATCACAGACGCTTTACCGCCACGATTATAGGCTTATGCAGGACAGTAATGTCATATCAATTTATCACTAGTGCCAAATTACCAACTCGTCACGGCGAGTTCGATATTCATATCTTTGAGAACGACGAGGGTCAAGAGCATGTGATGTTGACCGCTGGCCTGTCTGCGGTCGATCAAGAGACCAGCAGCACGACTGCACAGCACTCAATCAATACTGACTCGGTCTCTCCAGTTCCACTGGTTCGTATTCATTCTGAATGCCTGACGGGTGATGCCTTTAGCTCATTGAAGTGTGACTGTGGTCCGCAGCTCAACAGCGCGATGCAAGCGATACAAGAAGCTGGGTGCGGTGCAATTTTGTATCTTCGTCAAGAAGGTCGCGGTATTGGTCTGACCAACAAGATTCGCGCTTATGCCCTGCAAGACCAAGGACACGATACGCTAGATGCCAATCTTATGTTAGGGTTGCCTGCTGATGCGCGTATATATGACATGTGCGGGCCGATGCTGGCACATATCGGCGTTGACGCTGTGAGACTCATCACTAATAACCCAAATAAGGTTGCTTATCTGACCAAGCACGGTATCGATGTCGTTGAACGTGTGCCCATGCTCGTTGGCGTAAACGACATGAATGCTGAATACCTAGCAACTAAGCGCGATAGAATGGGGCATCTGCTGGATCAAGACCTCAATCTCGACAAAGACTTTAATACAGCCATACACCTAAACAAATAGACAGCTTATGAGTATTTCACACACAGACAACATGACAGACTTGCCCGAGCTCGCCTCAGTCGCAACGCCAACTAACAGCGACATCATGCGAGTGCGTGAGTTTTTGGTTGATTTGCAGGCACGTATTTGTGACTCTCTAGAGGCGCAAGAGCGTGACGGTGGCGGTAATGCCACCTTTGTTCCTGATAATTGGGAGCGTGCGGAAGGCGGTGGCGGTCGGTCATGCGTATTAGCCGATGGCGCGGTCATCGAAAAAGCAGGCGTGATGTTCAGCCATATTCATGTCCACAATCTGCCAGCCTCAGCGACGGCACGCCATCCTAATATCGCTGGACGTAAAGCCCAAGCAATGGGCGTCTCACTGGTTGTCCATCCCAAAAACCCTAACGTGCCGACCAGCCATGCCAATGTACGTCTGTTTGTGGCAGAAGCAGAAGGCGAAGCGCCTATTTGGTGGTTTGGTGGTGGTTTTGATTTGACCCCCTTTTATCCTGTTTTGGCAGACTGCGTGCACTGGCATCAGGTGTGCCATGATTTATGTGCGCCATTTGGTGATAATATTTATGCTGATTTTAAGCAGTGGTGCGATGAGTATTTTCATCTGCGTCATCGCGATGAACAACGCGGTATCGGTGGCCTGTTCTATGATGACGTCAGTACCGAGAGTCGCGGCTGGGATTTTGAGACCTGCTTTAATTTTATGAAAGCAGTTGGTAACGGTTATCTTGACGGCATCATGCCCATCTTTGAGCAGCGTAAAAATACACCTTATACTGATGAACAGCGTGAATTTCAGCTCTATCGTCGTGGTCGTTATGTTGAATACAACCTTGTCTACGATCGTGGGACGTTGTTCGGATTGCAAAGTAACGGACGTATCGAGTCTATACTAGTCAGTATGCCGCCGCTTGCTAGCTGGCACTACCGCCTCGAGCCTGCTGAAGGTACGCCTGAGTTTGAGTTGACTGACTATTATCTGAAGCCCCGTAATTGGCTGGCATTAGAGGTCCATAAATAGTTCGTATTTGTCAGTACTTGCTATCATCATTATCAGGAGTTCTGGTTTTTTAGAGAACTCCCATCAAGTCAGCTGCAATAGCTGACTTTTTTCGTTCAAAAATTTCCATTTATCGTGTACGTTATTGCGTTTTTATAGCAAAAAATAAAAGTATAAAAACAAAACAACTGAGCACTGAGTCCACACGTCTTAAACATCTTCACAATAACCTGAACGCTTACGAGGATATAACAACTATATCATCACCATTTTGCAGATAACGGCTACAATAAGAGAAGTTCTTTGACGGTCACTGTACATAAAAGAATTTTCGGCAGTATTTTTATAATAATATTTTAGGCAAAGTGAGCGTTTACAATGACGTCTGCGATTGGCCAAGTTTAAAGGAGTAAGTCATATGGCACAGGTTCACACCAACAAATCTTTAAAGTCTTTATTCAGTATCACCTTGATGGCAGCTGCATTAGGTTTAACCGCCTGTAGCAGTCCAGCAGATGATTCTGATATCAAAGCACGACAAGATAGTATGAAAAGCTGGGGCGATGCGATGGGCGTCATGGGTGATATGGTCAAAGCGCCTGATACATTCGATGCTGCAGTGTTCAAAGAACAAGCCGCATTCTTAGCAGAAGACGCTTCAAGTCCTTGGAGTCATTTTGAAAACCAAGAATCTATGGGTAACGCGACTGAAGCTGTTTGGTCAAATGCTGATGGCTTCAGTGCTGAAGCAGATAATTTCCAAAAAGTGACTGCTGATCTGAGCGCTGCTGCACAGACAGCTACGAGTGCCAGTGACGTTCAGCCTGCTTTTGGTGAAGTGGGGGCAAGCTGCAAATCGTGCCACACAGAATTTAGAGCAAAGAATGACTAGGGCGTATCCCTAATTCAAACGCTTATCACTAAATGGGCTAAAAATGGCTAAATCTTTGACAAACGGCGTCAAATAGCTGGTCAATATCTCGATATTGTCTGCACTATCTTCCTTGTTTGCCTGCGATTTATTTCATTTTTATCACCATTTTTGAAATAGGGACACGCCCTAACTCTAGCCATTCATAAAAAATAGCCAAACAAAAACCATCCTATCAAGATAGGGTGGTTTTTTCGTTTTTGAAATCAAGTTTCGTCAGCCGCAAACAGTACATTGCGGACCACAGAGCGCGAGTCTGCTGATCCACCTAGAGAGCCTGATAGTATCCCTACAGCTGCCAAAAAAGACGCTAGACGCATGTGGGCTGCAAAGGTTGCGCCATCCTTGTCAGAGGTCCATGTACTCATCAATGGGTCTGGAAACACAAAGACCACCACACCATACATGAGCACACCAAACATAAAAAAAAGATAGATCAAAGTCAGCATCAGTGCGACATAAGTCGCTCCAGCCGTGACCACTGAGCTCTCTGACGTCTGCCCTCGCCGCGTGGATACTAGCCGAAAGGAAAAAGCGCGGTACAGTACAAACGTGGCTGCCAAAAAACTTGCTACTACAAATATCATTAGCTGATTATAAGAGACCGAGGCTGCAAAGTCCCAAGTCTCGCCGCCGAAGATGAGTACAATAATCACTGATAGCGCGGTTGCGATCATGGTTGGCAGTTTGGTAGCGATACGCAAAGGATTGGCGCGAATAGCCCCGCGAAGAATACGTGGAAGATTACCAAAAACATGCCGCATAATAAAAGCACATCTACTGCCTTCAGAGTAACGGTCATTAGCCTCTCGTGGCAAGTTTTTACTCATTTGCTGATACTGTGTATTTGTGAAGTGCCGCATGGTATCAAGATCGTCTGGCACTTGGACGCGTGCCATATAATTGGTTGGTGTGTCCGCGTAGTTGAGATTGAGCAGCCGTCCAAAACAATGCAACATGAGGCTGGCTAAACGCTCGGTACGTAGCGCTGGCTTAGGAGTGCTATCTTCTCCGTAGGCGATCAAACGGCGCGTTGAAATCACAGCGACATTGGTGATTTGTGAAGGAAGGGCCAAGAGATAGGACATCGACGCCGCTGCAACTTCTACGTCCGTAATGATAAGCAGAAAAGCAAGTTTGCGTTCGGTTTTCTCATTGATACCGATTTGAATGAAATCAAGAGCTAGATAACCGTTTTCGCTCGAGTTAAGACTAGGACTTGCAAAAGAAAAGGATTCGACCTGTACCGCTAGATTCTGCTGGACGATCTGACTAAAGGTAGCCGTTGCTGCCGCCGTCAGATCATTGAAAGCACCGTCGCTCTCTTGTCCAGCCATATCGAGCCTCATAATACCGACAGCGAGATTTCTATCGGTCACTGAGGGATGCAGCGAGTCAAATGAGAACTCTGTACCAGCCAAGCTACTCGGTCACCGGTTTGTTGGTTTCGTTAGTGTGGTTAGCGTCTTCACCTTGTTGCTCATTTATTTGCTTAACAATAGACTTTACTGAAGGGTCGCTCAAATCTATCGTACGGATTGGGAACGGAATATTGATGTCTGCTGCATCAAGAGCGTTTTTGATCTCGACGATCACTTGATGAATCGAGGTGACTTTGTTGGCCTGGGTGCCATCTTCGATGAACCAGCGTACCATCAGATCCATAGACGAGCCACCGAACCCTGTCGCAATTACGCTAGGTGTGGCCTTCTTTGACACGCTACTGACTTTGTCTAGCGCTTGCAGAATCTCAGCTTTTGCGGTTTCGATATCATCCTCATAACCAATACCAACCGCCACTTGTAGACGACGCTGTTTATAAGCGGTGTTGACCGTCAATGCCGAGGTATACAGCTCCGAGTTTGGGATAACCACTTGCCTACCATCATACGTTTTGATGGTCGTTGCACGAATTTTGATATCTTCAACCGTGCCTTCATAGTCCCCTGAGACAATCTGATCGCCGATACGAAATGGCTCTGATATCAGCAGTAAAATACCAGAGAGTAGGTTTTGGAAAATGTCTTTGAAGGCAAAACCAATCGCTACCGAACCGATACCAAGCGCGCCGATGAGCTTAGCAGGTGTGAATCCTGGAATAGCAACGACCATGGCGATCATAAAGCCAATAAATAAAATAAGTGCCCCGCCTATCCGCTGGAACACCTTTACCAAGTTTTGATGACGCACGCGCGCGCCGAGTATTTTATGTACCACTTTTTTAAATACAATAGACAATAGCCAAAAAATACCCAGAACAATAAGCGCCGCCACAAAGTATGGAATGCGCTCGATAAAGCCGCTCGCCAAATCTTGCGTGGTATAGACCACTTGTTGATAGATGGTCACACCATCGGTTAGCGTGTTCGATATGCGGCTCACATCAGGGATGGGCATAAAGGGTTACTCCTATTATTGTTTTAGCGCGTGTTTAAAAGGATAAATAGCTGGCTGTAATAACTGGCTGCATTGCCAATCACAATATCTCAATTACGACATCAAATCAGCTTGTACAATTTCGATCCAGTAGCCATCGACATCTTTGATAAAGGCAATGTTTTTCATACTGCCATCTTCTGGGCGTTTTTTGAATTCGACATCGTTTTTATCAAACCAAGCAACTGCCTCTTCTAAATTCGGTACGCTAAAACAAATATGACCGAAACCTTGCGGGTCTTGATTACCATCATGATAGCTAAAATCTGGCTTTGTCTCGGTGCCGTAGTTGTGCGTCAACTCCAAAATACCGCGCTGACGAAACGCAAAGATTTCTAAATCGTCGCCAGTTGGCAAGTTTTCACGCTCGCTCTCGGTCAATTTTGCCAAGAAATACAAATCAAATCCCATATCAGGGAACTTTTTGACCGCAAGCAGTGTCATACCCAAAACGCCCGTGTAGAACGCTAATGATTTGGCGGGATCTTTGACACGTAGCATCGTATGGTTAAAGGTAAATCCTGTCGTTTGCGCGGAGATTGGCTGAACGCCATCAGTACTAACGCTGCTGGCTGGCTGGTTTATGATTGAGTCATTATTATTAGAGGGAGTAGACATAATTATCCTAATGTAATTCAATAAATATATTTATGGTTGCGCGAGACTCGGCTGTCATAACTCGCGCATCCCTTTCATCATAATAAAAAATAGCAAAATAAATGATAGGGTTTTGTAAGAGTATGAACAAAGTATGTTCATACTTAAGCAAATATTAGCTGTCTAAGAATTTAACCTTTCCTGTTGCCAAGTCATACTCAGCCCCAACGACGAGCAGCTTACCACTATTGGTCAAATCCTCTAGTGCACGTGATCCATGCTTTAGCTGACTGACGGACATACGTACGTTGGCACGGATAGAGCGATCGACCAGCTCGTCTGCATCGACAGATTGACCATTGGCAGTCGCCAATTCATGTAAGTTATAGACACTTGGACGAATACGATCAACGATAGACTGTAAGTTAGGCGAGTAATTCTGTTCAGGATTGATCAAAGTCTCAACACAAGCGGTAACCGCACCGCACTGGGAGTGTCCAAGGACAACTACCAACTGCGTACCAAAAGCCTCTGCTGCAAACTCGATTGAGCCTATCTGTGAAGGTGCCACCACATTGCCCGCAACACGTATGACAAACAAGTCTCCCAAACCTTGATCAAAGACAATCTCAACAGGTACTCGTGCATCAGAGCAGCCCAAAATAATGGCCAATGGATTCTGGTCTTTGACCAATTCTGGGCGGCGCTGCATATATTCATCGGTACTGGTGAGACTATCCACGTAGCGGGCGTTACCTTCTTTTAACAGCTCAAGCGCTTCTTGACCGGTTGTTGGACGTGTATCGTTAGGCATGAGAGATCCTTTATTATCAATAATATGAGAGTTATGAGTGGCTTTACATATATATTCAAACATGGGTATACGCACAACTACCAGCTTATCACGCGTATGATGTTTGTCAGCCATATTGTGATTGTATAGGAATAACAGCCAAAAAATGATAAAAAACTTTGTTTAAATGTCATTATATAAAGCACATATCACTGGAAATATCGCCGTGTTTATCGCTGTCATAGCGGTAAGGCTCGCATCACTGATAACGAACTTCCACTGATTTGCATCAAGGGTTTGTTATAATGTGCAGGAATCAGGCAACAATCAGACAGTAATCAAATCGTGCTTACGCTCTTGCCAATTTTTTGATGACAGCGAGCTATCTCGATGGCCGCACCAGCTACTATATCGGATGCTTAGGAACAGATATTATGACCGACCCATCTCAAAACACGCGCACAACCTCTGCGTCCCCTTATAATGACAAGACACTATTGAAAATAACGGGTCTCAAAAAAACCTACGATCAAACCGAAGTGCTAAAAGACATCAACCTTGATATCAAACACGGCGAGTTTCTGACGCTGCTGGGCCCATCAGGATGTGGCAAAACCACATTGCTACGCTTGATTGCTGGTTTTGAGCAGCCAAATGCAGGCGCAATACACTTGGATGGCGTACAAATGGCAGGCTTGCCTGCTGATAAGCGTCCGATCAATACGGTCTTTCAGCAGTATGCGTTGTTTCCACACATGAGCGTCGCGCAAAATGTCGCGTATGGACTGACACTAAAAAAAGTACCGAAAGATGAAATTAAAACGCGGGTGAATGAGATGTTGGCCATGGTGCAGTTGGGGCATTTAGCCAACCGCAAACCACAAGACTTATCTGGTGGTCAGCAGCAGCGCGTGGCAATCGCGCGCGCCGTAATCAATCGACCCAAACTGTTATTGCTTGATGAACCATTATCCGCGCTCGATCACAAACTGCGGTTGCAAATGCAGTCTGAGCTAAAGCGCTTGCAACGCGAGCTGGGCATTACCTTTGTGTTTGTGACCCATGATCAAGAAGAAGCGTTGTCGATGTCAGACCGTATCGCGGTGATGAAAGATGGCATGTTCCAACAAATCGGTACGCCTATCGAGATTTACGAGACCCCCGCCAACTTGTTTACCGCCAAATTTATCGGTGAGACCAATCTATTTAGAGCCGAAGTCAAGGGTGTCTATCCAGACCAGCCAGATCGCAATGGCAACGTGACCAATGGGCGCATTGAGGTCGAAGTCTGTGAAGCACAGGCGCAAGAGGGACCAACCACACGGCGTAATCTGCGTCGACCCAATTTTGCCAATGATGTGCAAGTGGGCGACATTGTCAATTTATTACTACGCCCTGAAGATCTGCGTATCTATGATCCAAAAGACAATGAGCATAATGGACTAGTAGGCCGCGTCATCGAAAGTAACTATAAAGGCAGTACCTTAGATTCTATTATTGAATTGGCCAATGGTCATATCATCAAGGCCTCTGAGTTTTTTGATGAAGATGACCCAAGCTTTGATTATAAACTGAACGAAGGTGTAAAAGTCTCATGGGTCGATGGCTGGGAGTGGGTATTGCCAGACGATACTGATCATGTAAATAATGCGACTGCACAAAAGGATGGTAGCTGATGGCCCGCAACCACTTAAGCAGCAAAAGTCCGTTTCGTACGGCCACGCTCTGGCTGATTTGGGGCTGGTTACTTATTTTTGCGCTATTACCAAATATATTGGTAATCGCGGTCAGCTTTTTGACCCGAGACAGTAGCGATTTTATTAGTTTGCCTGTCAGCATCGACAGCTATGTGCGCATGGTTGATCCGTTATATTTTGAGGTATTTGTTCATTCATTATGGATGGCAGGTATCACAACGATCATCTGCTTGCTACTGGGCTATCCTTTTGCGTGGCTAGTATCTAGGGTAAAAGTACGATGGCAACCGCTGCTTATGCTGCTATTGATCCTGCCATTTTGGACCAACTCTTTGGTACGAACGTATGCGCTCAAGCTGCTGTTTGCTAACAATGGCTTGATTAATAAGTCGCTACTCGCCATCGGTGTGATCGATACCCCTATCGATATTTTATATACACAAGGCGCGGTGATTGCAGGTTTAACCTACTTGTTATTTCCGTTTATGGTACTGCCGCTATATGCCGTGTTTACCGACTTACGCAATGATATGCTGCTCGCCTCGCAGGATTTGGGTGCATCAAGAACACAGACTTTTTGGCATGTGGTACTGCCTTTAACGACACCGGGTATCATCTCTGGCGTGCTGCTCGTGCTTTTACCGGCGATGGGTATGTTTTATGTGGCGGATATTTTGGGCGGTTCTCGGAACTTACTGGTCGGTAATATCATCAAAAACCAGTTTTTGGATGCGCGTGACTGGCCCTTTGGTGCTGCGGCCAGCGTTTTATTGACACTGGCGATGGCGGTATTATTACTTGCCTACCGTGCTAGTAGCCGCCGTATTGGCAAAACTGATTTTAATGAGGTGGCCTAATGTCTTATAGCTCACCGAACAAAACAACTCGTAAGCTGAAGATTGGCAGTATCGCCGCCAAAGGCTATCTCGGACTTATTTATACCTTGTTATATCTACCTATCATTGTCTTGGTAGTGATGTCATTTAATAAGTCAAAAATCGGCTATAACTGGGGCGGCTTTAGCTTGAAGTGGTACGAGTCGCTATTTAACAACCAGGCGATGCTCGATGCGTTTTGGCATTCTATTGTACTAGGACTGGTGGCCGCTACCGTCTCAACCTTGATAGGTACGCTTACTGCCCTCGCCTTACACCGTTATAACTTTCGCGGTAAAGGCTTGCTAAATGGGCTACTGTTTGTACTGATGATGTCACCTGAGATTGTATTGGCTATCTCGTTATTGGCACTGTTTTTGTTGATCGGTCTACAGTTAGGCTTTGTCTCACTATTGTTGGCGCACATTACCTTTTGCCTACCCTTCGTTGTGATTACCGTTTTTGCACGACTGAGCAGCTTAGATGAGCGCTTGATGGAAGCGGCACGTGATTTGGGCGCTAGCGAATCTACGATGGTACGTACAGTGCTCATTCCCGTTATTCTACCAGCGGTTATGGCAGGTTGGTTACTTGCTTTTACCTTATCGCTCGATGATGTGGTGGTATCGACTTTCGTCACTGGGCCTAGCTATGAGATTTTACCGCTACGTATTTATTCTATGGTGCGGGTCGGTCTCAAGCCAGAGGTCAATGCGATTGGTACCTTATTGCTGGTTGCTTCACTAGTATTAGTGGTTATCTCACAGCTGTTATTACGTAAGCGCTAAATGTTGATTGCTTGTTAATTGCTCATTAACTACTCATTAATGATGGACTATGAGTGAAAGTCAGCGCTATATTGACTATAATGAATTTTTCTCACGGTAGCGGTTGGGTAATATCATGCTTGAGTTACGTCATCTTAATACATTAACCGCGCTGCGTGCGCATGGTTCACTTGCGGCAGCAGCAGACGAGCTACACGTCACCGCCTCTGCCGTTTCTCATCAACTAAAAGAGCTTGAGAACTATTACGATATCAGCTTAGTCAATCGTCGCACTCGTCCGCTGAGCTTCACGCCAGCGGGCAAAACTGTCTTAGCATTAGCAGACAGCATCCTGCCGCAAGTGACCCGTACCAAATCTAACCTCAAACGCTTAGCACACGGTCAAGCAGGACGATTGCGACTAGCATCAGAGTGCCACAGTTGTTTTGATTGGCTTATGCCGATACTCAACCACTATCGCCGTGAATGGTCAGATGTCGAGCTAGACTTTGCCACAGGGTTTGAGCCTGAGCCGCATCATCTGCTGATGGAAGGCGATATTGACCTGCTCATTACCACCAGCGATTTGCCGCTCGACGGTATCAGTTATCAGCCATTGTTTGAGTATGAGAGTCGCTTGGTGTTGTCGCCGACACATGATTTGGCAGCGCAGAAGTTTATTGAACCCAATGATTTGACCAATGAGACGCTTATTGCCTATCCCGTAGAAGCAAAACGTCTCGATATCATTGCCAACTTTATGACGCCAGCACAAGTGAGCTTTGAGCGTGTTCGTACCACAGAGCTGACTGCTATGCTGATTCAGCTGGTGGCGAGCGAGCGCGGCGTAGCGGCACTACCCGACTGGGTGGTGACTGAATATGAGAAAAAAGGCTGGGTCGTCTCACGACCGCTTGGCAGTGGCGTGCATTGCCAGCTATACGCAGCGACACGTACTTCTAGTCAAGATATTGCTTATATGCAAGGATTTGCCAATTTACTGGAAGGGATTATTAAGCCGTTGTAGTTTCATTACTAATTACTTTCTTATAGTTATAAAATATTAATTACCTCTTCATATCGTAGTGAATGTTATGGTAAATAATGGTTCCCTAGTGAGGACTTGAACACTAAGCTTCAGGCTAATGGTATCAGTATCTTGATTTATTTAGGTAGTCACGATGTACTTGGTAATGTACACGAAGTGAGTTTTTCAAGATTCAATCGAATTGTTCTTAAGTATCTTAGACAATTTAACAGGCCATTTGTATGAACGTTTTATTCGATGAAGCTTCAGTTGCTCTTAAAGAAGTTAGAGTGTTAGCAGATGAAGAGTCTAGGAAAGTAATGAGTCAGTTTGTTAGCTCATTTCCGATACGAACTAGTGGTAACGGAGGAATTGACTGGAACAAGGTTGATAAAAAAGTGCTGCTAAACTGTATAGAAGAAATTAAAAATCAAATAAATCTCACACTAGCAGATAACTGTTTTATTATCTGGAATGATGCAGCACACCCGATTCTAGAGACTACTGTTGAAAGGATAGTAAATGCTTTTGACGACGTTACAGCTGTAAGTTTTGATACATGGATATTCATCCCAAAAAACAATAATGTAATTGAAAGTACTCCCTCCGGCTTAAGAATGAGTACGTTTTTTTAGGGTTTATCTGCGTATTCTATACGTGATCGGTGCGCTATACAGGCATCGAACTATATGATAGAAATTTTCCAAGTTAATTCCTACGAGATTAACGGTAGGGTCAGATGTAAGGACAGTTATAATGAAACATATCAAACACTTTGTAAATTCTTATGGAGAGCATACTTGGTATTTTACGTACTACTATGATGAAGTAGTACCTAAGATACTTAAACGTAGGAAAGATTTGAGCCCGATTTTATCAAGTGATTTAAACGGAATAGACGATATAGAGAAGACGCTTAATAAAGGTATAATTAAGGCGATTTATTATGATTTAGAACACGATAAAATATCGTTGAAGATCGAGCAAAGATATGGCAAAGATTTAATAGAAATCATCTATTCTGATATTATAAATGTTGATATTAATTGTCAAATATTACCAATGACTATAATGGCACATGAAGTAGACGTAACGCCTGATAATAATACTATACATTCACTATTTTTATTAGGTGATACAGAAATAGTTTTTGAATGCAAAACAATAGAGTTGAAGACTATGCCTCTTGAAAAAGTCACAAGTTAAGCTCGAAATTAACTGCACTGTCTAATTTATTACGTCTAAATCAAAGCATGTATTTTGGGTTCAACTCATCAAAAGATATAGCAAGAAACTTTGACTATACCCCAACAGAACCAGCTATTTCACCCTTCAAACCTATTAACAGACCACTTAAAACAGACTAATATGATTGAACCACTTATAACAGACCATTAAACGATTAATATCTACTAATGACTACAAAACCAACTTAAAGAAATAAAAGCCAAGCGCGGTTGCCAATAATGTCAGCCCCACATGCAAACCGATGAGCGCTAAGCCTGCCAGCAGCCGCCCGTCATGGATAAAGCCAAACACCTCTGCACTAAACGTACTAAAAGTCGTCAATCCACCCAAAAAGCCAGTTATCACAAACACGCGTACATGATCGGATAAATTGCTACCCATACGCTCAAACCATACTAGCGCAAGCCCAATTAATAGTCCGCCCAAAATATTGGCACCCAGCGTACCGAGTGGTATCCAACCATGCAGGGCGTTGAAGCGAGATAGCCATGCTCGCAGACAAGCACCGAACGCTGCTCCCAAACCGATAGCAAGCCACTGCATAGACTGTCCTTAATTCATGTAAGCGTGTTGGACTAAATACTCAACTATACAGCTGGCAACTCTGTCATCGGCCAGCGCGGAATACAGCTAACCGCTAGGTCATCTGCTTGACCAGCTTGCAGACGCTCAAACCCTGCATAAGCAATCATTGCCCCATTATCCGTACAAAGCGCAGGCGGTGCATAATGGACGGTTGCATTGATCTTAGCCAACTCAGCTTCTAGCATCTCACGCAAATGGGTGTTGGCGCTGACGCCGCCTGCAATAACCAGACGGCTCATATCTGCTTGCTTAAGTGCCTTAACGCATTTTTTTACCAGTGTATCGACTACCGCATGCTGAAAACTAGCGGCGATATCGGCACGGACTTGTGGATCACTATCAGTACTATTGCCTGAACCACCAGACAGTGGTGTGTCTTTAATCAAATTATGTACCGCTGTTTTCATACCGCTAAATGAAAAGTCTAGACCTCGATGGAGCATCGGTCTTGGCAGTGCATAAGCATCAGGGTTACCTGTTTCTGCCAGCTTGGCAATATTAGGACCACCCGGATAAGGTAGACCTAGCATTTTGGCGGCTTTGTCAAAGCACTCTCCCGCTGCATCATCGATCGACTCACCCAAGATCTCATACTGCCCCACACCATGAGCGGCAATAAGTAACGTGTGACCACCAGATACCAGTAAGGAGACAAACGGAAAAGCGGGTGGATTGGCACCCATCAGCGGCGCAAGTAAATGCCCTTCCATATGATGAATACCAATAGCGGGAATATCCAAACCATATGCCAAGCTACGCCCAAACAACGCACCCGTCATTAGTGCACCGATCAGCCCTGGCCCTTTGGTATAGGCAATCGCATCAATATCGCTTTTGCTCATATTGCATTGCTCAAGCAGCTCGTTGAGCAATGGCACCAGTTTACGAATATGATCGCGACTGGCAAGCTCAGGTACAACGCCGCCATAGAGCGCATGCAGCTCAATTTGCGAGTACAGCACTTGCCCGACCAAGCCTTGATTGTCACTATTGATCTGCTCGCTATCAAAAATCGCTAGCCCCGTCTCATCACAAGAGGTCTCTAAACCCAATACCTTCATACTTTTGCCTTTATGCTTTTATTTTCGGACTACTTTTCGTCGCGTCTTTGTCTTATACCGCTTTGGTTTTATATCACTCTAAAGCTGTCAATAGCAAATAAGATAAGTGACACACAGCCAGTCGAACGTCTGAGAGTGATATGAATAAAAATGGGCATAAAAAAACCGCCATTGTCAGTCACAATGACGGTCATTTTAACAAATTTCAATGGCTGATATATGCTATATCCACCGTATCAGCTTACTGACGCGAGCATATAATCAACAGCCGCTTTGACTTGTTCCTCAGTCACACCATCTACCGCTTGAGCCGGCATTTTATTAAAACCTTTGACCGAGTGCATATATAGCACTTCTTTATCTTTGGTCAAACGAGCCGTCCAAGCTGCTTTATCGCCATATTTTGGCGCATTAAGTAACCCAGCAGTATGACAAACCTTGCAATTTGATTCGTACAGCGCGCTACCAGCATTTGCAGTTAACACTTCTGGCTCAGCAGCAACATCAGTTTCTGCTGTTATCGTCTGTTCTGTAGCGTCAATCTCGCTAGTGGTATCAATGACTGGTGCATCGGCTGCCACTGTTGCTTCGGTAGCGTCAGGCTCTACTGGTGCTGCCGTCTCGTTGTCACTACTACAAGCGCTTAATGCCAATAACATGCTTATACTAATTGCAGACAAGCTCAGCTTATTTATATGCTGCTGTATCTCAATCATGACCTGACCTTTTAATTGGCTTATTCAGCAGGTGTTGCTGCTGCGTCTTCCGTTGCCATATCAGCACTTTCCTCAGTAGGTGCCGCTTCGGTATCAGTGCCATCTGTAGTCGCCGCTTCTGCCATATCAGCGTCAGCCATTGCCGCTTCGGTAGTGGCAGTCCCATCAGCGTCTGTCGTAGCTGCATCAGTCGCTGGCATTGGTGCCGTTTCTGGGAACTCCATCTCTTGAGCAGGTGGTCCATTTTTGATTGCAAGCTCAGCAGCTTCATCAACGCGATCGATTGCTAGTACTTCTTCGTGCTCTTCACCGCCACTACAAGCGCTCACGCCTGCACCTAACGCTAGAACAAACGCCATGCTCAATGCTGTCTTTTTCATGCCAAATCCTCAATAAAATACACACAAAACGGTTTATATGCTGACTACAATATGGAAATTATCATAGCATAAACTCCTACCAAACCGTTATAGACCGTAAGGACTTTTTATTTCTAAAGAGTTTTTGTCTATGAGCACAATAAATTAAAGCAGCGAATCTTATAGACTGGCTTATATAAAGAACATATATGAAATTATAAATAGCTGATAAGCAATAAATCGTTAAAACCATTGACTTTGTTGGTATTTTTTATTAAAATACTTGCCCTCACACTTATGCGTGAGAATTGTCCTAGTTTGAGCTGATGCCAGTAATCTTGAGATATTACGGCTAAATACTAACACACAGCCAAACTAATGCCCTTATATCTCATCCTAATCGAGGAGTCTTCATGCCTGCAGTTAAGGTTAAAGAAAACGAACCAGTTGACATCGCTATCCGTCGTTTCAAACGTTCTTGTGAAAAAGCTGGTGTATTATCAGACGTACGTAAGCGTGAGTTTTATGAAAAACCAACGCAAGTACGTAAGCGCAAAAAAGCTGCTGCCGTAAAGCGTTATAAGAAGAAGTTACAACGCGAAACTATTCGTACCACTCGTATGTACTAATCAATAATCTGATTAGTTAAGTACAAGCGCTACACTAACGCCACTGTTATCCATCGATATCAGTGGCGTTTTTTATGCTACAATTTTTGTTATTACTGCTGACGCCACTTTTTATCAAAGCCCGCTATCAGCAGGTTTTACCCCAAAATTTAATTAAACACTATCTAATAAACAGCAGTTAACAAATCAATAAGGATAATAGCAGTGAGCCAACTTAAACAGACTTTGTCAGACAGTATCAAAACTTCTATGAAAGCGCGTGAGCTTGAGCGCGTTAAAGTACTACGCAACGTACAATCAGTAGTTAAACAGATCGAGATCGATCGTCAAACAGAGCTCGATGACGCACAAGTACTAGAAGTACTGCAAAAGCAGCTAAAACAACGTCAAGAGTCGCTCACTATTTTTACAGAAAATGGCCGTGATGATTTAGCGGCAAAAGAGCAGTTTGAGATTGATCTTATCAATGAGTTTATGCCGCAGCAAATGAGTCATGATGAGATCATGGTGTTGGTCAATGCTGAAATCAAAGAGCAAGGTGCCACCTCTATGCGCGATATGGGTAGCGTGATGGGTGTGTTAAAGAACAAAACCGCTGGTCGTGCTGATCCTGCCCTAATCTCTAAGATGGTCAAAGAGACGTTACAAGGCTAGAGCTTTGCTTGAACTATGAGCGTTGCTAATAAGTATGAAACGTAGGTTCATGCAAACATGATCTGACACAACCAAAACCGCCTAAGGCTCAAAGTCTTTGGCGGTTTTTATTGCTTTGATTTCTGCATTGATATTGGCCAGTAACGGACGCGCACTATTGGCTTGCGCTGTGGTTTGCAAATTCTCAGTCAACTGCTTGGCTTGCGTCAGTGAGGTGAGTGCACTCTCATAACGTCCATTCCACAACTGATCATAACTGCGATAGCGCAATGCGTTGATTGTCGCAATGTTTGCCAGTGTCGATGACGTTGTGGTTTTAGCAAGCTTTTCATTAGCCAGCTGTAGGCTTTGCCACGCATAACGATCGCTTGGTTGCTGCGTTGTAAGTGGTTTTAGCAATGCTTGTGCTTGTGTAGGTTGATTGCTGTTGGTGAGTGCTTCTGCCAAATAAAGACGCAGATCACGGCGCTCAGGATAGAGTCGCTGCTGGCTCTCTAAAACATCTACAGCTTGCTGCCATTTGCCTTGCTCACTGAGTAGCTCACTATGAGCAATCGATAGTAAAGGCTCGAGTTGTTGGCGCTGAAGCACAGGGAGTTTATTTATTTCAGCCAACACCTTATTAGCCTCTTGAAAGCGCTGCTGCTCGCCATACCACCTCATCAATGCCAGCTTGGCACCCAGACTGTTTTTGGCAGCGGTTGTGAGCGTCACTTCAGAGGCATGCTTGCCAGTACTTTGTACACGCCAATAGAGCAGATCAAACAATGCCTGATGGCGCTGCTGCTGACTCAGTGATAACGTAGGATACTGCCCAGCACGGCTCTGCGACTCACTTAAGCGTTCACCACTGAGCGGATGCGAGCGCACAAAGCTGGGCAAGAACCGATTTTCAACCTGATTGAGCTGGCTTTGCTGATTCATCGTGGCAAAAAACCGCGGCATCGCTCGAGGGTCATAGCCCGCTTGGGTCATAATTTGCATCCCTACTCGATCGGCCTCGCGCTCGTTATTTCGACTAAACGCCATACTGCTATTCATAGATGCTGTCTGGCTACCCGCCATGACAGCCGCGGCGGCATCGCCATCGACGGCTGATGCAGCAATCGCAGCCAGCATGCCCCCTATTTGCATCAGCAACGCTTTTTTGCGCTCGTCTGCGCCGTGCTCATAGTGACGTTGGCTGATGTGCGCTACTTCATGGGCTATGACACTTGCCAGCTCATCCATACTGTTAGCAGCCAGTATCGTCCCTGTGTTGATACCTATGACCCCGCCAGGTGCCGCAAAAGCATTGATACTAGGATTATCAAGAATCACCAAACCAAGCGGTGCTTGCTGACGTGCTTGGGCGTTCAGTCGCCACGTCATGTCTTTTACCGTTTCTTGTACCCATGGATCGTGCTCCATTTTGACACGGCCATTAATATTCTGTAGCGACCATTCCCCAAGCATTTTGTTTTGATACTGCTCAGAAAAGCTTAGTCCTTGCCCACGCAAATTGGGTAGTTCTAATGCCTGTGAGTCTATTGTTTGCCCCGCGTACTCACCAAATGACAGCGCTTGGGTATCATTGCTATGAGCACCTGTCGCCGTCACTAGTAAGATCGCTGACAGGCTCAATCTCATGCTATGTCTGGTAGTCAACTTGGTCTTTGAGCGTTTGTATTTTTTGTCGAGTCGCGACGATTTGCTATCAATGTAGTGCAAGCGTATTTCCTATCGTATTTTTTATAGCGTCTTTTCGACTATACGAGCTTGTTCCTATCAGGTCAATTCTACTATTCATTTGACTACCAATAACTTAGCGACCCGTCACTATTGTGCAACATGATTGTGTGATTCTAGAGAACCGAATGTGACGTTGACTATATTCAAATACAACTATACATCAGCGATTTGGTATAATGTGTTGTGACAGTAAGCTCGCATTTATAACTAATATGCTCAAAATAGTCATTTTTGAAAGCGCACTGTCAGCTCATCTGTTAATGAAGAAATAATAATATTCACAAGGTTTGTTCTATGTCCGCTGATAGCCAATCACTCATCACGCAAGAATCATACGCTATTTGCTTATCAACGGATTTTTCCGATGCCGTACAACAAGAGGTGACTCATCTATTAGGTTTATTGCCAGCCAGTCATAGTATCGCAGATCATTCTAAAAGCGATGTAGATAGTGCGCTACCTTTGTTAGATATCAGAGGTTTTGTCGATGGTCGCGGCCTTGCATGCCCGATGCCTTTATTGAAAACTAAAGTTGCACTACGTAATGTGGCGATCGGTGAGTCATTATATATCGTCGCAACGGATCCCAACTCACAAGCCGACATCACAGCATTTTGCCGACAAAGCCAACAAGTACAATCATCTGATGGCCTGAAACTGATGGTCAATGACGTTACGGATTTGACAGGTGATAGCACATCATTACAGCGTTTCGCTACAATATATCACTTCATCATTACCAAAACTGATAGCAACTAAACGCTGCTGTCCTTTACAATTACAACTATAGAGATTTTTATCTGACTGTTTGCTTAACTATTTAACCAAGGTCAAGAATATGGCTACTACTACTTCTGATGCTGCAAATGCGAATAAAAAAGACGGCTCAGCTCCTATAAAAAACGATGCGCGCGATGCTGCACTAAAAGCAGCTGCACAGCGTCCTCCTTATGATGCAAGTACGCTAGGTGATATGAATACACGTGATTTGGTGCCTGCGATGCCAACGCACTTGTCAGCGCCAGGTGTGAATTTGGGTGCTTATATCAATACTGTGCATCAAATTCCTATCTTGACCCCTGTCCAAGAACAAGAACTCGCCCATCGCTATTATGATGAAGGTGATGTCGAGGCAGCGCGTCTACTGGTAATGTCGCATCTGCGTTTTGTGATTCATATTGCGCGCAGCTATTCAGGTTATGGCTTACCACAAGCTGATTTGATCCAAGAAGGTAACTTAGGACTGATGAAAGCGGTCAAACGTTTTGATCCTAATAAAGGCGTGCGTCTGGTTTCTTTTGCGGTACATTGGATCAAAGCTGAGATCCATGAATTTGTAATCCGTAACTGGCGTATTGTAAAAGTCGCAACGACCAAAGCCCATCGTAAATTATTCTTTAATTTACGTAGCCTAAAGAAAACCAACAACCAGCTGACACTAGAAGAAGCAGATGCAATCGCTAATGACTTAAATGTCACACGTAAGCAAGTGCTAGAGATGGAGTCACGTCTTACCTCTTACGACGCTTCATTTGAAGCGCAGTCAAGTGACGATGATGATGGTCGCTATGCACCGCAGCTGTTTTTGGAAGATGGTATCGATCCTGCTGAACAGCTAGAAGAAGAAGACTGGGAAGAAAACAACTCGTCAGCACTAATCGCTGCTATGGGTACATTGGATGACCGTTCACGTGATATCGTTGAGCAGCGCTGGCTTTCTGAGCAAAAATCCACGCTCCACGAGCTGGCGGCGGTCTACTCTATCTCAGCTGAGCGCGTGCGTCAGATTGAAAAGAATGCGATGGACAAAATCCGCGATGCCATGACTATCGATAGTGTTATCTTACCAGATGATATTCAATAGTCTTATGACCATAAGAGTTGTGTCATGTTGAATTGGATTGGTATTGCAGCGATCAATATGGCCGTTGCTGTTGCTTTGGGGGCGTTCGGTGCTCATGGCTTAAAAAACATAGCCAGCTCGCAACAGCTTGAATGGTGGCATACGGCTACGCTATATTTGTTTGTACATGCGCTTGGACTACTGTTTGTTGGCCTGCTGATACGCTTGAGGTATATCACTCAGGCAACGGCTTGGTTACTACAGAGTGGTATTATCATATTTGCTGGTAGCCTCTATGCTATGACTCTTGGCGCGCCACTTTGGTTTGGCGCGATCACGCCTATTGGTGGAATACTTATGATAGCTGGCTGGTTATGGCTTGCAGTCTCTGCGTTTCGATCCAATGATGTCGCGCGCTAATCTAGGGTTCGTCTTCAGTCCATCGTCTATATGATGAGTTTTGCCGATACTATGAGTAACTATCCAGACAGTCATTCTTCAATCGCAGAGATAGAGCGATACAAAAGGAATCTTAAATCATTAGGGAGCATTTAATATGAGCACCATTACTGTTAATGGTAGAAGTCTACAAACCACTCATCAGACTGTACAACTGGTCGTCAATGAACTTGGGCTTAGTCAAGGGCGTTATGCCGTGGAAGTTGATGGCGATTTGATACCAAAAAGTGAACTTGCCCAACTACACATCGTAGAAGGAATGAATATTGAAGTAGTGCAAGCTGTTGGCGGTGGTTAAAAAGTTTCCATATCGTAGTTTATTGTCATCTCTCCTCAATTTTAAAACCTTAACACCTGTACTAAAAAAGACCCCAACGTATCAAACGTTTGAGGTCTTTTTTCTTTGTTAAATCACTGGTTGTTGGTTTCTTCATTAAGTTGCTATTTAACTAGATCGTTACTTAATGGAGCAGCTGTTTATCGTACTTCTTATTTTATTTTCCTAATTTATTATATTTTAGTCTTACGAAACTGTAGTAGGACTATTCGCTACTCAACTAACCCTACTTATTAGTAGACTAGGCAGCTGGTACTGCTTCAGCTGGACTGATGTCTTGATAACGTCCATCTCGTCCGGCACCCTGAGTCTTTTTGCGCTCTTGACGAGTCTTATACTTGCGTACTTGTCTATCAAGTTTGTCTGCCATCTCGTTAATGGCTTTATACATATCATCTTCTAATGCTTGGACGAACATTTCTTGACCTGAGACGCGCATAATTGCTTCAGCTTTATGGCTCTTTTTACCACCATCACTTGCGCCGCTATTGTCTAGCGATAATATCACCTTAATACTCTGTATCTGATCAAAGTGTCGCTCTACTTTTTCAAGCTTTTCGCGAACTGCTGTGTCCATAGCTTCGGTAACACTGATATGGTGACCACTGATAGAAACATTCATATTATTGTCCTTTTAGTTGTAACTTACATTCAACAGATGAGGTCGCATTCCTGCTCTTTTCACCTTGCCTTACCAATTACTATACTAGTGTCTCTAGTAAAATATCGACGTATCCTTTTATCGTCTCCTTTATTAGTTATAAATAAATACTATGCTTCGACACTTAGGTTTCGTTGTTGGTATGACTCTAATTTGTCATGAAAATCGGATAGTAGCAAGACATTAAATTGTAATTAAGTGTAACAATACCTGTTGTTTCTATCATGTTTCTATATAATCAAAAAATTTTATTTTTAAACTATGGTCAATCAAATAATCTAACGCTACTATTAAAGGTTGCGTACCACTTATCTCGTCTTCTACTGTCCTAAAACTCTATATTTAAATAAGAGCTAAATTTATGATGATAATAACGTCTATCCGACCTGCTCTCATTTTTACTGCTCTAATAATCTCGTTCACCATGACTGGCTGCAGTGATAACCAATCGTCTACTAGTGATGAGAAAACTGCTACGAAAGAAGTCGAGCAAGTAAATGAAAAACTCAATATTGCTTGGGCTGAAATGGTAAGCGAAAATCAAAATAGAATGGCATTAGTCCCTGAGTTACTAGCTGTTGTCAAAAAGCCTTATGATGAGGAGCAAAGCGCATTTAAACAACTACAAGAGGCACGAGCAGAAGTAGGTAAATTGCAATTGAGTGTCGAGACATTTAATGACACTCAAGAATTGGTAAAATATCAACAGGCACAAACCAACCTGAGTAGTTCGTTAGCAACTGTTATAGAAATCTCAAATCGATATCCTGCTCTTAGTTCTGATGCTGTGTTTCAAGATTTGTTGGCAACTATAGATGCTCAAGAACAGAAGATAACCTTAGCGCGTACACTCTACGAACAACGAAAAGTCGAATATAGGTCTTTATTTGTACATTATCAACGCTTACAAGATGTAGCAGGTAATATTCCCAAAATCATACGGAACCATACTCATAACGATGAGTCGATCTTCACTCAAGTCACCGCTAAAAAATCAGCTTTAGACCGCTTCGATATTAATTTGGAACCACCTACAAGCTTGGAAAAAGCAGCACCTTATCTAAACGCTCAAACAGAGATGGGTATTGCTTTGTCTAGACTGATGGAGCTCTCACAGCATTATATCGAACTACAATCTAATGCAGAGTTTGTGAGGCTACAATCAACATTGGAAGAAATCGATGATCGAATGATAGCGGCACGCAATATTTACGAGGAAGAAGCCAAAAAGCTATAGGACTTGATGACTGGGCTAGCTTGTAAGACTCAGAAAACCAAACAGGCTTAACTGAGTCTTTCGGTATTTTTTTAATATTTTTGCTTACGCTGAGTAGACGAACCTATATTCATCGCCTCGCGATATTTGGCGACGGTTCTTCTGGCAATATCAATACCGTCGGCTAGCAGCTCATCTTTGAGTCGACTGTCTGATAGTGGTTTTTTGGGGTCCTCGTTGGCGATAAGCTTTTTGATCATAGCACTGATAGCCGTTGATGAAATGTCTCCATCGGTACTGCTCACATGCGACGAAAAGAAATGCTTTAACGAAAATAGCCCTTGCGGTGTCAAGATGGTCTTGCTTGTTGTAAGGCGTGAAACGGTGGACTCATGTAGGTCCACTTCTTCTGCAATAACCTTTAAGATAAGAGGCTGCATGGCAGTCGCACCGTGCTGCAAGAACTCTTGTTGATAGCGTACAATGCTGGTCGCTACTTTTAGCAGGTTTTGGTTACGCTCCTCGATACTGCGTATAAATAATCGCGCATCGGTCAGGTTTTCACGTAGATATTGATTGTCAGGACTATCATCACCGCGTTTGACTAGATTGGCGTACTCTTGGTTGACTCGTAGCTTGGGTAGTGTGTCAGGATTTAGGCGTACGTGCCAGCCATCTTCTAGCGCTTCAGAGTTGGTAGTCGCTTTACGGCTTCTTATAGGTGTGACCAGTACATCTGGAATGTCATAACTATCAGATTGCTGGGTATAGTCCGGCTGACTAATCTGAAACAATAATCCTGGTGAAGGGTTTAAAGTACGTAGCAAGGTAATGGCAGGTGTGATCTTTTCAGGTGCAAGTCCTGTAAGTTCAGTAAGTGCTTTGATATTATTACTCACCAAGTGCTCGCCTGCGGTGAGTAGGGCTTTTGCTTCTGTAAGATGTTCGGTGCGCGCATCTAGCTTGGACAGCTGAATGGCTAAGCATTCACTTAAGTGACGCGCCCCAACGCCAATAGGATCGCAAGACTGGATAATATGTAATACCGCCATGACTTCATCGTGCTCAACCCGTTCATCCCATTGATAGAAGTTTGCCATGGTATCGAAGCTTTGTAATAACTCATCGACATCTATCCGAATAAACCCCATGTCATCCATAGAGTCCATCAGATACTCTGCAATCAGCGTATCCACTTCTGACAAGCGCTTAAAGTTGAGCTGCCAACGTACATGATCCTGAATAGTAGAGGAGGTACCGCCTTGATAGCTGTCAAAGTCTTCATCGCTTCTACTGCTGCCTGAGCCTGTTTGGGCAGAGGCATAGTTATCTCTATCAAAGCTGCTGTCGCTATCCATCGCACCATCATCGATACTCGGTTGCTGCAACTTGTCTAAGCTATCAGTGGCATCGTCACTGTTATACTCTGTATTGCTCTCAGACCCTGTCTTTGATGAGTCACTACCTTGATTCCAACTATCAAGTGTTAGGGGCTCACTTAACTCGTCTACCCTATCGTCATGGCTATTTTCGTACTCCTCGTCATCTTCGATACGTTCAAGCAGCGGATTACTATCCAGCTTGGCCTGAACCTCTTGTGCGAGTTCAAGACTAGAGAGCTGCAGCAGTTTGATAGCCTGCTGCATTTGCGGCGTTAGTTTTTGTGAGTTACTCAGCGTGGTCGCCAATCCGAACGACATACTCATGGGCGGCTTATTAAACTCCAGTCTTGGTGATTTTATATTTATTGTGCCAATCGAGGCTGTGTCATAACCTTATTAGGACATGACGATAGCATTTTTTGCCACAATTTTGCTATGATAATTTATATTCTACTCAGATACGTCTGAAATATTTTTTATATAAACTTATCATTTTGGCATCAATAACCAATCAATAATTATGAATGGTCTGTTCAGCAAGCTCTAAAATTTATAATAAATAAAAGGCAACAAGCGACCATTGAAACTCAACAGTTACGGAGAACACCGTTATGAATGACATAATAGACAACCCTCAATTTAGCATAGCTGCTATCCAAATGAACAGTCAGCAAAATATCGAGAGCAATTTAGCAGATATCCAATCTGCCATCATTGATGCCAAATCCCAAGGCGCTGAACTCGTTGTGATACCCGAGAACTGCTGTAGCATGGGGCAACAATTTGCGACTGCCGAGCGTTTTGACGCGCTTTCAGCGACGATGGCTGATTATGCTCGCACTCATGGTATTTATCTACTTGCAGGCTCGTTGCCTTGTCCTTATCGTCCTGATGGTGCTCTAGTCCCTGACGGTAGATTGCGTCAAGTCAGTCAGTTGTTTGCACCAGACGGTACGCGTGTAGCACGTTACGACAAAATCCATTTATTTACTGCAACTGTTGCTGATAAGCAAGGCAGCTATAACGAAGCTGCAACGTTTGAGCCAGGTACTCAGACGATAGTGGCTCCCGTGGAGTCAGGCAGTTCTGTGTATCAGCTGGGCATGATGGTGTGCTTTGATTTGCGCTTTCCTGCATTGGCGCAGCGCTTGCGCCAAGCAGGTGCCGACATACTGAGCGCACCGTCTGCCTTTACTTATTTGACTGGGCAAGCGCATTGGTCACTGCTACTACAGGCACGTGCTCTAGACAGTCAATGTATGGTGATTGGCGCCGCACAAGGCGGTGATCATAGGTACAAGGATGGCAATACTCGCCAGACATGGGGACATACCGCCATTACTGCCTTTGATGGTAGTATCATTAACAGCCATGACAGTAGTGAGCTAACCTCCTCTACCGCATCTGAAACAAATAAAGGCTATGCTGTCATCATGGCCTCACTAGACAAACAAGCTCAAATACAAGGGCGACAAAAGCTACCAATTTTTGATTGCCATCGCTTAGCATAAACAATACTGCCCTATCGCTAGGTTTGCTATTGAATATTAGGTAGGATTACTCTCGTTCTGAGCATGTGTTGCGCGCGGGTGGGCACGGTCATAAACTTGGGTTAGCTTGGCAAAATCAACATGAGTATAGATCTGAGTGGTACTAATATCACTGTGCCCCAGCATCTCCTGCACGGCGCGCAAGTCGCCACTGCCTGACAACATATGTGAAGCAAAACAATGACGTAATAGATGCGGATACATGTTTTGGGCGATGCCTGCGCGTGCCGCCGCAACTTTTAAGCGCTGTTGTACAGCACGTGTGGAGAGCCGAGTACCGAGCTTTTCACTGATGAACAAAGCACTATCCATTTGCTCGACCCATAGATTACGATGTGGTAGATAGCGTCTGATCGCTTCTGCTGCCTTTGCACCAAGCGGCACTAGACGTGTCTTGTTGCCTTTACCCGTGACTCGAACACGCAAATCAGACAAGTCAACATCCGCTATATCAAGTGCGACCAACTCGCCAACACGTAGACCACTACTATAGAGCAATTCAAACATTGCTTTATCTCGTAGCCATAAGCGCGCCTGCTCTGGTATATCAGGAACTTCTTGATCAAGCAGCTGGGTTAATAGATCCACATCAGCAATAGATGGTAGTGGTCTAGGGCTTCGTTTGAGCTGATAGCCTGTGGCTGGATTGATACGTGCTAAGCCTTCTTCTATCAACCAACCATAAAAATGCCGAATCGCTGATAGCTCTTGCTGCACGCTAGCAAGCGCAAGCTTGTCTTCATCGAGACGTTGACTGATATGCTGAGCCAATTGGCGCTTATCACAGCGTGTCCATGTCAAACGCTTGCCGCGTAAGAACAGTGCCAACTGGTTTAATCCTGCAAAGTAAGCCGTTAACGTATGCGGCGAGTGATTACGTATAGATAGGGTATTGAGCCAGCGGTGCACAGGGGCCAGTAGCTCTCGTAATATCGCATCTGACTCTATACTGGCCGCCAGCTCATCTGACAGCCAAGGCATAGAGGGCGTAGAAGGAATAGCCTGCATCGCTTGACTGACCTTATTAGACATAACCATATCAAAAGCACCTGCACCGTTTATATCGTTTGCCCGACATTTATATCATTTTTCTGATGATAGGCAGCAGTCTTTAGACGTTATCAGCCTTCAGAGTTTGGCTTGATACCTGCTTGCGCCATTAACCCATCTGGACTAAATACCCCTTCATAAACAAAAGCAGTCGGACCCGTCATCATGACTGAGTAGCCGGGCTGCCATTTGATAATCATGCTGCCACCATAGAGCTGTGCACGGACTTCTTCACCTTCATCGAGCCAGCCTTCGCGTATACCAACCGCTACTGCTGCACAGGCACCAGTACCGCAAGCTTGAGTCTCACCCACGCCGCGCTCATATACACGCAGACGAATATGACGCTGATTCATCACCTGCATAAAGCCTACATTGACGCGGTCTGGGAAAGCAGGATGAGATTCGATGGCCTTACCTAACGTTTCAACTTCAGCATCGAGTACGTCATCAACCTTGATGACGGCATGAGGGTTACCCATATTGGCAACGTATAGCTGCACAGGCGTACCATTTACATCAAGGTGATAGGTGTTTTGAATTTTAGTCGTGGCTCTCGGACTAAAAGGAATCTCATTTGGTTCAAAACGAGGTTTACCCATGTCTACCTCTACCCAGCCAAACCGATCCGTGGTCAAAGAGATAATACCACTGGCAGTCTCCACACGTAGACGCTGCTTAAAAGATAGCTTACGGGCCTGCACAAAACGGGCAAAACAGCGCGCGCCATTGCCGCATTGCTCAACCTCGGTGCCATCAGTATTAAAAATACGGTAGCTAAAATCAACATCAGGGCGCATCGGTGGCTCGACCACCAGCAATTGATCGAAACCAATACCTAAATGGCGATCTCCCAATAACGCTACCAAATCCTTAGTCAACTCCAGACGCTGGGTCACCAAATCGATAACCATGAAATCATTGCCCAGCCCATGCATTTTAGTAAACTCTATTAGCATATCCTTGATGTCCTATCCTATTTTTATGTATGGCTTATATTAGCACGCTGCCAGATACAATCATAATTATCACCGCGCTCAAATACTAACTTATCGTTATAACTAAAAATTGTTTTGGTTACTTAGGGTTTGCCATAAAAAACCCACCATTATCATCATGGTGGGTTTTCTTTATTACTCAAAAACAGTTTCAGTTTTACAGTTTCAGTTTTGCGGTTTTATTTATCCTGCCATAACATTTCATCAGCATATAACGCTTCGACCGTTTCGCGCTTACGGATCAGTTGATGGCTATCACCTGACACCATAACTTCGCTAGCACGCGGACGCGAATTATAATTGCTGCTCATCGTAAAGCCATAGGCACCCGCACCTGTCACTGCCAAGACATCATTGGTGCTCAATGACAACAAACGGTCTTTTGCCAAGAAATCACCTGTCTCACAAATCGCCCCAACGATATCCCACGGCTGCGTATCCTCCGTATCGATACCATTGCTTGGAAGTCTACTTGGAATCACGGCCATCTCAGCTTGATATAAAGCAGGACGAATCAAATCATTCATGGCAGCATCAACGATCGCAAAGTTCTTGTGCTCCGTTGGCTTAAGCACATCAACTTGCGTCAATAGCACACCAGCATTGGCCACAATACTACGACCCGGCTCAAAGAATACGGTCAACCCAAGCTCGCTAAGTTTCGGCAATAAGGCCTCGGCAAACTCATTAATCGATACTGGTGTCTCATCAATATAACGCACGCCCAGTCCGCCACCTAGATCAACATGGCGTAGCGCAATACCACTATCGCGCAGGCTATGTATCAGCTCAATAACTTTATCTAACGCCGCAACAAATGGCGCCACTTCAGTCAGCTGCGAGCCAATATGACAGTCGATACCAACGATATCGATATGCGATAGATTTGCCGCTTGCTGATAGACGGCTAGTGCGTCTTCATGAGTGATGCCGAACTTATTGTCTTTGAGGCCGGTTGAAATATAGGGGTGTGTTTTGGCATCGACATTTGGGTTAACACGTAATGAGATTGGCGCCCGCTTATCAAGTGACTGTGCGACCTCGTTGATTAGAGTCAACTCACTGATAGACTCGACGTTAAAGCAGCCAATACCTTGGGTCAGTGCATACTCAATATCGCTATACGTTTTGCCAACACCCGAAAACACAACGCGTGATGCGGCGCCACCTGCTGCCAGTACACGCATCAGCTCGCCACGAGAGACGATATCAAACCCAGCACCTGCCTGTGCCAACACACCAAGTACAGCAAGGTTAGAGTTTGCTTTTACGGCATAGCATACCTGATGATCAAGTCTGGCAAAACTGTCGGTATACGCCTGATAGACGTCGAGTATCGCCTGCTTTGAGTAGACATAGCATGGCGTACCATATTGTTTTGCTAGCTCATCGACACTGACCTGCTCCATATATAGCGCATCAGCGCGATAGCTCAGTGCAGGCAGATGAGCACTCAAGGCTTTAGGGTCGATATATAACCCTTGCTCAGATTGGATAGTGACCGATTCGCCAGTTGCAGAGTCGGTCAAGTCAGCAGGTAGTTCAGAATGACTCATATAAACATCTCTAATATAATCAGGGTAACAGGGGTAACATAAATTTTGGGTAGCGAGCACGACCTAATGATTAGGTATCAGCAGTCGTTGGGCTTTAATAGCCGGACTCTAATAATCATTAGGGTCCGTACTTGGTTCAGGCAATAATTGCTGCTCATCTAGATAGTCGTTTTTTTGATAGGTATCGTCATCGATGCCTGCAAAGGCAGCATCTTGCGGATTACTTGTACTATTGAGTACCGACGAGCTGCCTTCGACTGTTTGGCTGCTGGACTCTGCCAAATACAGATCGCCTTTTTGTCCGCAGCCTGATATGCCTACCATGACGGTGCTGCTGATAATGAGAGTAGCAATGGCGCGGCGACTGGTAAGTAGGTATGAGGTATGCTTAGTGTTCGATGGGCGAGATGTAATAGACATAAAGCGTATAACCTATGAGCGTGCAGTGGTGTAAGTGCAATAAAAAACCATAATAGATAGACAGTCAAATAGGCAGCTAAAAAACTGCCAATGCCATCATTTCAATCATAGCATTATTACACAAAGCTGTACGCATACTGAACATGAATGGCTAATAAATTTGCTGAATATTGAGCATTATTTTGAAGCTGTTGCTAGAAATAAATAAAGTACTTCTGACAATGTTGGATGCTTCCTTACCCTTCTTACTACCAACAATGCTGTCCTAAGATAATCGAACGCTTATGGCTATCGCACCCAAGTACGACTCATAACGATAGGTATGTCAACGCTTTGATAGCCTAATATGCAGCACTCTTAAGCCACACCATCATCGAGGTATAGGTACAAAAATATGTTACATTGTAGCGCGACCTTGGCACTATGATGAGTGGCCATGATGATTTGCCGCCTAAGACTGTTTTATAAAAAATAGAATCATTGGTCTAAACTAATATAAGTATCATGCAAATCGACAGCATGTTTGTTTAATGTATTTATTATAAAAACGATACGATATCAACCTGACTATTTAGTAGTATTAATGCTGTATTGGCATAAGCGTCTATTTATATCGCGTTATATTACGCTTACGATATGATGACGCGCCACCTAATAAACACCAACCTGAGGATAGAGCATGAGCGACAACCTAACCACCACTTTTGATGACAAGAACACTGAAGTATCAACCCTGACTAGCCCCACACTGGTTTTGAACTGTGGCTCGTCTTCCATCAAATACGCGTTGATTAGTGATGACAACTCTACTCGTATCACAGGTCTGGCTGAAAACTTAGGGCTTGATACTGCTCGCATCAAACACACTACCCTAGATGGTGACAAGCTCGAGATATCTATTCCTGGTGGTCGACACAAACTGGCACTACAGAAAATCCTTGAGCTACTAGAGCAATATCACTTTATCGCTGTCGGTCACCGCGTGGTACATGGCGGCCGAGAGTACTCAGAAGCGGTACGCGTTGACACTCATGCGTTAGAAGAAGTGAAGCGACTCAAAGCATTAGCGCCACTACACAACCCTGCCAATGCTCTGGGAATTGAAGCGGTTCAGGCGATCTATCCTGATATTCCGCAAGTGGTCGTATTCGATACCGCCTTTCATCAGACCATGCCGCCCGTTGCGTTTCGCTATGCATTACCAAAGTATCTATATGAAGAGCATAGAATTCGCCGCTATGGCTTTCATGGGACATCTCATGCTTATGTCTCAGAACGCACCAGCCAAATTACTGAGTCTACAGGACCACATGGCTGGCTAACGGCGCACTTAGGCAATGGGTGTTCCGCTGCTGCTGTATACGACGGCAAGAGCCTCGATACCAGCATGGGGCTGACACCGCTTGAGGGGCTCATGATGGGTACTCGTAGCGGCGACGTCGACCCAAGCCTGCACATGCATCTAAAGCGCCAGCTGGGTATGAGCCTAGAAGAAACGGACAAAATGCTCAACAGTGACAGTGGTTTACTTGGTATCTCAGGTCTGTCCAATGATCTGCGCACTATCGAACAAGCAGCCAGTGAAGGTCATGAAGACGCGCAGCTTGCTATCGAGATGTTCTGTTACCGCGCGGGTAAGTATCTCGCCAGTCTCAGCTGTGCGCTACCTGAGTTTACTGGTATTGTCTTTACTGGCGGTATAGGTGAAAACTCAGACATTACACGTACCAAAATCTTGGCAGTGATGCGTCATTTCGGTATAAAAATAGACGCTGATAAAAACGCAAACTTGATACGCGGTAAAGAAGGCAGTTTTCATGCCGAAGATAGTAGCGTCGAGCTATGGGTTGTACCAACCGATGAAGAGTACCGTATCGCTCAAGAGACCCGTCAAGCACTAAATATTGGCTAGATTGGGTAATATTGAGCAGTATTGAGCAATGATTACTTGGCATTCATTATAAAAATATAAAATAAACCATAGGATTTATTATGCAAACTATTTTACTTGTTCCCATTAGTCGCGGTATTGGCGTGACATCAGCCGCTCTTGGTTTGATTCGTGCTTTCGATTATAACGGCATCAAGGCCGGTTTTATGAAGCCATTCTTGCAAGATGACACGCTTGATAAGCAGCATAGTCTAGACAGCTCAAACGCCCTAACCATGCATGCGTTTGGTCTAAAACCGCCCAAATCGATCAGCCGTCAGCACGTTGAGCGTATGTTAGGTGATGACAATTTAGATGACTTGATGGAAGAAGTAATCGCCAATTACCACACCATGGATAGTGGGCATGATGTGGTAATTTGCGAAGGACTTGTGCCTACCACGGAGACGTCTTACGCTTCTCAAATCAACCGTGCGCTTGCTCATGCTTTAGATGCCAAAATCATCTTTGTTGGTACAGCAGATATCAGTAAACCTGCTTATCTAGCGGACAAACTCGACGTCCATGCCCGTGAGTTCGGTGGTGTCATCGATACCCGTACGCTGGGTGTGATATTGATGCGCGTACAAGACGTGCCCAATACTTTTGATAACCAACCCGTTGCCCCTGGTGAAGCAGTTGTTAGTTTAGACCCAACCTTTTTGCAAGAAGTGCAGCGCTTGTCGCCATCGTTCAATACCGAAGCGTTCCGTCTTATCGGTGTGGTGCCGTTTAGCGACTCACTGTCAGTACCGCGTACGTGGGATATCGCGACAGAGCTCGATGCTACATGGCTGAATGTCGGTGAAGCAAAGACTCGTCGTATCAACCGTATCAGCTTGACCGCACGCTCAGTGGCCCGAGTCAATGAAGTTTTTAAGCGTGGCACACTAATGGTCGTCCCTGGTGACCGCGATGACTTATTATTGGCGGCGGGCTTGGCTTGTATTAATGGGATTCCACTTGCAGGATTGGTGCTGACTGGTGGTATCACGCCAGGCAAAACCGTGGCTGAGCTATGGCAGTCAGCGCTCAAAACGGGTATCCCTGTTATGAGTGTCGAGACCGATAGTTATGAGACGGTACAGAGTCTGATGCATATGAGCTCTGAGATTCCAAGCGATGATACCGAGCGTGCAGAGGAAGTGGCTCGTTACGTGGCAGCGCACTTAGATCTGAGCTGGATCAAAGAATACTTCAGCCGGAATCACGAACCACGCCTCTCGCCATCAGCGTTCCGTCATCAGCTGGTCAAAAAGTCACAACAGGCCAAAAAACGCATCGTACTGCCCGAAGGGTCTGAGCCACGTACCGTTGAGGCGGCTTGTATCTGCCAAAGCCGCGGTATCGCCAACTGCGTCCTACTTGCCAAGCGTAGCGATGTCGAACAAGTCGCCAAAAACCGTGATTTGACGTTGCCAGAAGGGCTAGAAATCATTGATCCTGATAGTGTCGATATGAGCAAATACATCAGCGCAGTAGTAGAACGCCGCAAAGGCAAAACCAATGAAGATGTCGCTGCTGAATATCTAAAAGACACGGTATATCTTGGTACCATGATGCTACAACTGGATGAAGTTGATGGTTTGGTTTCAGGCGCTATTCATACCACAGCCAACACGGTACGCCCAGCGTTTCAGTTGATCAAGACCGCACCGCAATACTCTTTAGTATCGTCTGTGTTCTTTATGCTGTTGCCTGAGCAAGTGGTGGTCTATGGTGACTGTGCCATTAACCCTGACCCCAACGCCGAAGAGCTGGCAGAGATTGCTATCCAATCAGCACAGTCAGCTGCTGCATTTGGTATCGATCCAAAAGTGGCAATGATCAGTTACTCTACTGGCTCATCAGGCGCTGGCGCGGATGTCGAAAAAGTAGCCCGTGCCACTCAAATCGTTCGTGAGCGTGCACCAGACCTAAAAGTCGATGGTCCACTACAGTATGATGCCGCCTCGGTCATGAGCGTGGGTAAACAAAAAGCACCTGACTCGCCTGTCGCAGGTCAAGCCAATGTCTTTATCTTCCCTGATCTCAATACGGGTAACACCACCTACAAGGCCGTACAGCGCAGTGCCAATGTCGTCAGCGTCGGTCCTATGCTCCAAGGGCTCAATAAACCGGTAAATGACTTGTCTCGCGGTGCGCTCGTTGATGATATCGTCTATACCATTGCACTGACGGCGATCCAAGCACATAGCGACTTGATTTAATTGCTATAGGTCTTGCTAGTTATCCTCTTATATAATGCCGACTATCGCCATGATGGTCGGTTTTTTAATGTCGTTTTATTGGTAATGTGGTGACAGACAGCTGCTATGTGGACAGGCAGTGGTGACAGATGCTCACCTGCCCTCTACAATGGGTCTATCACTTACTCATGACTGCCATGCTCTAATAGCTCATGTACTATCACCACAACAAGCGCCTACCCCTTTATAACTATGCCTAATACCACAAGCGACCAGCAAAGCACACTCACCTCACCCCTACCTGCTATCCGCGCGTATCTTGGTGGCTCATTTGATCCGGTACATAACGGTCATCTAGAAGTAGCGATGTCTGTCCATCAGCACCTGCTCCCCATCGCCGTGCAGCAACAGTGCGCCTTGCACGTCTACCTACTACCCAATGCACGCTCACCATTTAAAACCCAAAGCACAGATCCCAATCACCGCTTAGCCATGTTGAATCTTGCGGTGCAGGACACACCGATACAGATCAGCGAGCTGGAGCTATGGCAAACGCCACCTGTCTATACTATAGACAGCGTACGCACACTCAGGCAGCAATACCCTAACGATAGCTTGATATTTATTATGGGTATGGATAGCGCGCATAGCTTGGACAAATGGAAAGATGGATTGCGACTCATTGACTATGTCGATCTATGGGTGTTCAATCGTGCAAGCCACGATAGTAACAATGACGGGATTTCTGACAGTCAGTCATCATTTGGACAAGATACGGCGACTGCTCAAGATATCTCTACTCTAAAATCGCAACTGCCAGTGTCGTTGCAGCTCTGTATCGCGGACTCACCTATGACATTGTTAACCTCAAGTTCCAAATGCCTGAAAGATAGCACTCATTTAAATAGCTCTGATCCAAATAGCTCTGACTTAAAAAACGCCAATCAAGGACATATTTATATAGACACGCGGCCCATCACTGCCGTATCCAGCACTCAGATACGTGAACAACTACAGGATCTGGCGCACAAAACAAATAAAATACCCGTCGCTGACAGGCAAATCGCATCTATAGCATCAATAAATGCTATCATTAGCAATACTGAATTCAATCCATTAGCTAAATGGCTAAATCCTGCTGTTTATCACTATATTATCGCCCATCAGCTATATTCTGCTGCTCAATTCCGTTAAAATCGCCTTATCTATGTCATTTTTTCTATCCTGTTTTTATGCATGACTGACAATATGTGATCAGTCGGATAAGACAAATTGACGTTTTACCCCTTTATTTTTAATATTTACGATTCAAGAGATTAAAGTTTATGACCAAAACCATGACTGAAGAACGCCTAAAAGAATGTTTGACCATAGTACAAAGCGCTCTAGATGATATGAAAGCAAAGAACATTACTGTAATGAACGTAGAAGACTTGACCGACGTCACTGAACGCATCGTCATCGCTGATGGTACCTCAAAACGTCATGTCCGTGCGATGGCGGATAGCGTTGGTGCTGAAGCCAAGCAATCAGGCTTTATGCCGCTTGGCCGTGAGGGCGGTATCGACTCTGACTGGACATTGATTGATTTGGGCGCAGTTGTCGTTCATATCATGACCCCGCAAGCGCGTGAGTTCTACGACCTAGAAGGTCTATGGTCATCACCGGACCAGTTGGCTGAGCTGGTTGCTACGCCGCGTGAAAAGAAAACTGCTGGTCGTCGCAACAAGAACAAATAAAGTCATTGAGTACAATTACCGCGTCATACTAAAAGCATGAGACCATAAAGACCAGAATCATTATTCTGGTCTTTTTTTGTGCTTATATTTGAGTATATATGTCATGATAAATACCCATTAAAATGGCTAATAATGCGATAGATTGCTATGATAATCTTTTCCTTTTTTGCCCAATTTTTGTCTTGTCTATGACGCTTTTATTAAGGACTGCTCATGTCTGCTGACCACAGCTCAAACCCTAAGATTAACCTACCCTTGCATGTGGCAAACCTAGTATGTGTCCGCGCGGGAAAAGCCATGCCATTCACTCGCGAAGAAATGAGTGCCATTGATAAAGCGCCAATCAAAACGCCTGTTGCCGTCAACTTTATGGGATTGACCACCGATGAGCAAGCCGACCGCAAACATCACGGCGGCCCACTCAAAGCCGTGCATCAACTGCCAACTGCGACGTATGAAAAAATCAATACAGAGTTTGACCTAAAAGTACGTGTCGGTACGCTTGGTGAAAACCTTACCACTGAAGCCGTCAATGAATTACCTGAAATGGATGAGTCTAATGTCTGTATTGGCGATGTTTATCAGTATGGCGGGCAGTATAGTGAAGACAATATAAACGGTGAAGATAGCGTGCAACTGCGTATCGTGCAACCGCGCCGCCCGTGCTACAAAATCAATGACCAAATTGGTCAGTTTACTAAAGTGCCCAATATCGCGGCATGGGTCAGCAAGCAAGGTATCTCAGGCTGGTATTTCCAAGTTGTACGTGATGGCATGATTAACCCTGATTTGCCTGTGTATTTAATCGAACGTCCCTATCCGTTTGCTACGCTTGAGACACTTTGGCAATTGTCCAATTCAAAAGAGAAGTTTGACGCCGAAGTGATTGAGCCGTGGCTGGCAATTAAGTGTTTGGAGGAGAGTTGGAAAAAGGTTCTGGCTAAAAAAATCCAACAGGATCGCAAAAGCATCACTTAACAAAAACCTTTAGTATGACTTTCCTATTTATAAGAGATGGCCAGTACCCTGCGTAATGGCGTCACAAGGTTTTTCATGCCCCAGCCCAATTCGACAATAAGAACGACACTCTCCTTTGTTTTACATCTCAAAGGAGACAGCTATGAGTGAACAAACAGAAAGCATCAGTTATCTACAGGCAATTGCCATCAGCGTGGGCGCCATTATCGGTTGGGGCGCTTATGTGATGCCAGGTGATTTGTTTTTACCTCAATCACAGCTGCTAGGCTCTTCTGTTGCCATTATTATCGGTACTTTGGCAATCTATATGGTGGCGCGCGCTTACATCAACTTGCTGACCCAAACACCAGAAAACGAGTCAGGCGGTATCTATTGGATTGAAAAGTATATCAATAGAAAACACGCCTATATTTATGGTTGGGGTGTCACAATAGGTTATATCTCCATTATCGCGCTCAATATATCAGCTGTCGCTTTACTGTTGCGATATCTGTTGCCCAGCGGCTTACAACTGGGTTATCTGTATACGATTGCCGGTTGGGAAGTCTACGCCAGTGAAGTATTCCTATGTAGCGCGGCTATTATTTTGTTCAGCTATATCAATTTAAAGGGTGTACGAGTTGGCGCAAAAATCCAGCTATACATCGCTTTATTTATGATTTTGTCAGTGACGGCATTGTTTTTTGCGTCGCTCTGGATGACGCCTGCTACTCAAGCATTTTTGCCCACTGATATGTCTAGCAGCTCTATTACTAGTTTGGTATGGCTGCCTATATTAGCCGTGATGCCATGGGCGTATGTCGGTTTTGAGACCACACCGCAGATTTCAAAAGCCATTAGCGACTCAAAAACCAAGACCAAAAGCATTATTTTGATTTCACTCATCGCAGGCGTGTTGTTTTATTTTTTGATCAACTACTTTACTGCGCTAAACATGAGCTTTGAATACCAAGCCATCAAAGACAGCAATTGGGCAGCAGGTGAAGGCATAGACAATCGCATCGGTAGCATCGGCATCTGGCTGCTATCGATAGCGATGATTGGTTCAATAATGAGCGGTATCAATGGGTTTATATTGTCATCTGTTAAGCTTTTAGAGTCTATGAGCGACACCTCGCTATTGCCTAGTATATTTACGGATAAAGACAATCATTTTAGTAAGCAAAAAACCGTGATATTGATATGTTTCGTATGTCTACTTTCGCCCTGGCTCGGTAGAAACTACCTACTCGATATCGTGACCATGGCATCTTTGGGTATTACAGTGGGCTTTGCTTATGTCACTACCGCTGACCTCATCAATGAGCGAAAAAAGAAACAGGCAGGTCTACTAAATTACTTGTCTGTATTGATCAGTGTGGTCTTTATATCGCTACTGCTGCTGCCATTTTCACCAGCAGCGTTGTCATTCAATGCTTATGTATTGCTCGGACTCTTTGTTGTCTTAGGCGTAATAGGATATCGAAAAATAATGCCTGTGCAAACCGTAGCACCGTAGCGCATAATATCAGCACATAACCTTCCGCTATATAGAGCAATTTATGGCAAAAAGTATGACCTCTTTAGCATTGGCATCAGTATTAGTATCGTGCTTCACGCTGCCCTTGATTGGCTGCGTGACGACGACATCACCAGTAGCAACGACCAAAAACTATAGCGTCGATAGCGACACGTATCAATCGACGGGTAAAAGTGAACGCATCAAAACCATCGTTCTGCACTATACGGTCTCAGATAATGAGCGCTCGATAAAGACATTGACGACGGGCAATGTGAGCGCGCACTATCTAATCCTAGACAGTAATGATGATAAAATTTATAACCTCGTGCCCGAATCTGAGCGCGCGTGGCATGCAGGCGACGGTGGCTTTGCAGGACGTACCATCCTCAACGATACCTCTATCGGTATCGAGATTGTCAATGCAGGGATAAAGCCTGAATATCGAGACGCGCTAAAAAAGGATGATATGAATTACCATCCTTATGAGCATTATGTGACGTTTGATGAGTTGCAGATTAAGAAAGTCGCGGAGCTGGTGCAAGATATCACCGCGAGATATGGTATCTCACCAAAAAATATCATCGGTCACTCGGATATGGCACCCTCGCGCAAGATTGACCCCGGAGCAAGATTCCCGTGGGAGCGACTGTATAAAGAATACGGTATCGGCGCTTGGTATGATGAAGCGGACAAACAAGAAATTATGAATCGGCGTACCTTAGTCACGCCAAGCGTGCAAGAGATCAAGCAAGCCTTTCGCAAGTATGGTTATCAAATCAACGATACTGATACGTGGGACAAACCCAGCCGTGACGTGATCTATGCGTTTCAGCTGCATTTCAGACCGCAGCAACCAACCGGTAATATGGATAGCGAGACCTATGCGATATTACAGGCGCTCAATATGAAGTATGCTGGTCGGGGTGACTTCTACTAAAATTAGGTATTGGCCATTAACAACTATCTATTTATTTATCTACCCATAACAACAATGAAAAAGGACATATGATGAGCACCCTATTTAGTGTTAATTTAAACAAACTCGCCTTAATCAGAAACTCTCGCGGCACGGATTATCCCAATCTGCTGTATTTTGTAAAGAAGCTCATTGATCTGGGTGTCAAGGGCTTTACTGTGCATCCGCGACCTGATGAGCGTCATATCAGATACCAAGATGTCTATGATATCAGTGCATTCTTAAAAGACTATCCAGAGATTGAGTTCAATATCGAGGGCAACCCAAATGAGCAGTTTTTAAAGATTATTCGCGAAGTCAAACCGCATCAGTGTACGCTCGTGCCCGATAGCGAAGACCAACTGACCTCCGATCATGGTTTTGACATCATCAAGCATAAAGATATGCTGTCAGCGTTAAGTCATGAGCTGCAAAGGTTTGGTACACGCTGCGCGGTATTTATCGATCCTGATATCGAGCAAATCAAAGCGGTCATCGACAGCGACGTGCAAACGATCGAGATGTATACCGAAGAATGGGCACGCGCCTACAGTAATGGTAAGAGTGATGCCAATATTGATTTCAATGAGGTCAAGCAACGCTTTAGCGACTGTATCACCCTCGCCAGTGATAACGGAATTCGCGTCAATGCGGGTCATGATTTGAATTTGGATAATTTGGCTGATCTGCTCGCGCTTAGTGATATCGCTGAGGTGTCTATCGGTCATGCGTTTACGATTGAGTCGCTAGAGCAAGGCATGGATAATGTGGTGCGCCAGTATCTGACGATTTGTGCTTAAACTGCATCAATAAGCAAATAGTTTGGTTCTATTAGTAGTTTCAATATTTTTATGTTCAACAGACCCTAAGCAAACACTAATAATATAAAAAAGGAATTTTTATGTATCAAGCCTTTCAACAACATCTACAACAAGAAATCGACGATATCCGCGCAGCAGGCCTGTATAAATCCGAGCGCATTATCACTTCTCCGCAAGATGCGCTCATAACCATCGCCGACGGCCGTGAAATGCTGAACTTCTGTGCCAATAATTACCTTGGATTGTCTGACCATCCTGAGATTAAAAAGGCAGCTACCGAGGCCATTGAAAACTCAGGTTATGGCATGTCATCGGTGCGTTTTATTTGTGGTACTCAAGATTTGCATAAGCAGTTAGAGGCGGCGATTTCTCAGTTTTTTAATACCGAAGACACGATTCTGTATGCGGCCTGTTTCGACGCCAATGGCGGTGTCTTTGAGCCACTGCTGACCAGTGAAGATGCCATTATTTCTGACTCATTAAACCATGCCTCAATCATCGATGGTGTGCGCCTGTGTAAAGCCGCGCGTTATCGCTATGCCAATGCGGATATGCAGGATTTGGAGACTCAGCTGCAAGCGGCACAAGCACAGCGTTTTCGTTTGGTTGTCACCGATGCCGTGTTTTCAATGGATGGTAACGTGGCACCGATGGATGAGATCTATGCGTTGGCACAAAAGTACGATGCTATGGTCATGATTGACGAGTGTCATTCAGCAGGTGTCGTCGGTCGCACGGGTGGCGGCGTGACTGAATTGTTTGACCTACGCGGTGATATTGAGCTGATCACAGGTACTTTAGGCAAGGCATTTGGCGGGGCGATTGGCGGCTTTACGACGGGTAAAAAAGAAATGATTGAGATGCTGCGTCAACGCTCACGCCCGTATCTGTTTTCAAACTCTATTCCGCCTATGATTGCGGCCGCTGGGTTAAAAGCGTTTGAGATGCTAGCAGAAGACAATACCCTACAAGACAAACTGCATGAAAATACCGCCTATTTTGTGAAGCAAATGCAAGATGCAGGCTTCGATATCAAGCCCACCGAATCGGCAATCTGTGCAGTGATGCTGTATGACGCTACTGTCTCGCAACAAATGGCAGAGGCGCTACTTGAAGAGGGTATTTATGTGATTGGCTTCTTCTACCCTGTCGTACCCAAAGACGAAGCGCGCATCCGTGTCCAGCTCTCCGCTGCCCATACGCGCGCGCAGCTCGATCAGTGTATCGCCGCCTTTATCAAGGTTGCCAAGCAAATGGAAGTGATTGCTTAGGTATTTGATAATTCATAGGTAGGCACTACTTATAGCCAAAATAAGAGAAAATTATGAAAGCACTGGTTAAAACGCATGCCGAAAAAGGCATCTGGATGCAAGACGTACCAGAACCGACGGTCGGCATCAATGACGTCAAAATAAAAATTAAAAAGACCGCCATTTGTGGTACGGATTTGCACATTTATAAGTGGGATGAGTGGTCACAAAACACCATCAAGACGCCGATGATCATTGGGCACGAGTACGTCGGTATCATTAGTGAAATGGGCGATGGTGTCAAGCATTTCGCAGTGGGTGACCGTGTTACTGGCGAAGGTCATATCGCTTGCGGGCATTGCCGTAACTGTCGCCGAGGTAAGCTGCATGTGTGCGAAAACACAATAGGCGTGGGCGTTGACCGCGATGGCGCGTTTGCCGAATATTTGGTGATACCTGCCGATAATGTCATCAAGCTAGATGAGCGTATCAGCGATGAAATGGCCGCCATTATGGACCCTTTTGGTAATGCCACGCATACCGCCCTTTCATTCCCTGTACTGGGTGAAGATGTGCTAATCACGGGGGCGGGTCTGATTGGGTCAATGGCAACAGCGATTTGCCGCTTTGCCGGAGCGCGTAATATCGTGGTCAGCGATATTAGTGATTATCGCCTAGAGCTTGCCAAAAAAATGGGCGCGACGATGACCATCAACCCAGCCAAAGGTGAAACCATCGAAGGCGCTATCGATACGTTAAAAATGCACGGCTTTGATATTGGGCTTGAGATGTCAGGCTCGCCTCAGGCGTTTGATTCGATGATTAGTAACATGTATAACGGCTCTAAAATTGCACTCTTGGGCATTTTACCCAACACTACCACGGTGGATTGGAGCAAGATTATTTTTAAGGCGTTAACTCTAAAAGGTATCTATGGCCGTGAGATGTGGGAGACGTGGTATCAGATGGAGCAAATGCTGATTAGCGGTATTGATCTATCGCCTATCATTACCCATCGCATGCACATTGATGACTTTCAAGAAGGCTTTGATATCATGGAAAGTGGGCAATGCGGTAAGGTGATTTTAAGCTGGGATTGATAATCCGGTGCGTCAGTATTTGAGGAGTCGTGGTTAGGGTTTACATTGTCACAACTTATGAAACGGCGCTGATTTCAGTGCCGTTTTTTATAGGGTAAAAATTATATGGAGGATAAACTATGAGTGATCCTGAAGCCGATAAACTTAAAAAGTATCTAGCAGAAAAAGCCAAACAAGATCAGGAGAAAGAACAAGCGTCTGAGCCGCTTTCTGCCTATGATGATTGTGTGTTAGAAAGAGTGCTAAAGTTTATGGCAGAGGCTCAAAGAGATGTTAAGAAATGAGTGGGCATAGACATTTTTAGCCAAAAATCTCGTATCAAATCCCTTTAATTTTAACAACTTCATTCATCTTATAAGACCAAGAAGCTAGTTTAACGAAGCTAACTATAAATAGTTTTTGCATGTAGTTAAATTAAGCTCTAGCATACCATTTACCCCTTAATTTTAGACATTATGGTATGCTACTAAATGAGTTGTATTGATATTGAGTTTATTGATACTTTAGCAGTCTACAAGCGTAAAATTTTCTCTATGTTCCACTTTAAGTCACTCCTACTTAGCTAGTTATTCTTAAAGCTAAGTATATCTCTAGTTTGCCTAATATATTAAATTAATGTAAATCTAATTCTAAAGAAAAACTATGAATAATTTTATTGAAAATGTTGAGATTAAAAACCTATTTCATGAGAAGGATGTTAACTGGAACTTGAAAAGAGTAAATGTTCTGGTTGGTAAAAATGGACTAGGCAAATCGACTATTCTTCGTCTTATAGACTCTGCTATCACTCAAAATCCATGTGAAGATTGGAAGGTATGTGATGAAGCTTCTATAAAATTCAATAATAATAACTATAGCACTATAAAAAAAGACCTCAAGGAATTTAAAAAATATTTTGAAAAATTTAATAACTCAGGTAATTTATCAGAATTAGTTGAGAAAACCATTAGAAACAATGCTCTTGCAAAAGAACTCGACCAAGAAATAATTGAAGAACTCAAAAACCAAGTGATAAATGATTTCAATAAGGAACTTAATAATCTAAATAAGAAAAGTATAGGAGAAAATAGCCTGATTGGATACTCTTTAAAGAGTGATCTAGAAGATTTAAAGACTGAGTTTATATCTACAATAAATATGAGTGCGAATTCTATTAATAATATTACTACAAGTAGTGGGAAAAATACGACCCTTTTAGATATCGAAATAGATAATGAAATTAAAAGAATGATAGACAATTGCAAGAAAAATAAAGATTTTGACCTAAGATTGAAGCTTACAACAGCATTGAATAGTTTTTTTGAGGAAACAAACAAGAAAATATATTTTGAGGACGATGCTATAAAGATAGTTTCGGGTAGTAATAAAAAATTGCAATTTCAAAACCTATCATCAGGTGAAAGACAGATAATTTTTATATTTTTAAAAGTAATAAATGGTGGTGTTGATCGATCTTTAATTTTAATGGATGAACCCGAAATATCTTTATACCTTTCATGGCAAGAAAAATTATTAGATGAAATCACTAAAATTAATGAGTCTAGTCAGATTATCATTGTTACTCATAGTCCAGCTATAGTAATGAATGGGTGGTTCGACTGTCTTGTGGACATTGGAGATATTCTTATAGATAAACTTGATTTTATCGAGGCTGAATAATGTCAGCTTTTATAAAATATCCTTTCGACTCTAATTTCATCAAGGCTTACAATAAGATGTATTTTGGCACCGAAATGTACAATCTATATATTGAAGATAGTAGCGATGCTTGGTTTTGGGAAAAATTTATTAAAAAAAGTCTTCCGAATAAATATCGTATTCTCTCTTGGAGTAAACGTGGAAAATTCAATTTAGCGCCGCATTATTCAGAAGCCAAGCTTGAAGCTCTAATTGCTGTAGATAGTGATTTCGACTATCTGTGCCCAAATATTGGGTATGGAAATGAGTTCTGTTCTAATCCTTATCTTTTACATACATTTGCATATAACCGTGAGAGTGTGCTCATAGAAAAAAATAGTCTTCAGCAATTTATATCAGACATTAAATTTACTATCACTCATGATATTGACATAAATCTATTTATTAAAAAATTTTCAGCATTAGTATTTGAAGGACTCATAAAATTTATTCATCTGAAAAATATCAATAAAGAGAACTTAAATCATGATGAATTCCATCAATGCTTTCATATTACAGATAAAAAAATCATAACGGTTAATGCTCAGAATAAGCCAATTATTGATATGACCGTTTTGGACAGTATTTCACATAACTTCCAAAATTATTTCCAGAATTATACACTCTCATTATCAGAAGAATCTGATGCTCGAAACCATCTACTTCAATTAGGTGTTAATCAGGACAATGCTTACAGATTTATAAACGGGCACAAGCTAGAAGAGCTAGTTGTTAATATAGTGAGCCAATTGACTGCTACGTTGTCTCATCTAGAATTAAATATTATCAAACAAGAATTTCAAGGCGATCAAATTAGTGAACGTAGGTCTCAGGTAAGGAAAACTCTCGAAGAAGAGTCTCAAATCAAGACATATTTACGTAGATACCCTATTTGCGATGAAGATGAAATTCATCAAAAAATATTTGCAAAAATTGAAGCTCTTAAACCCTAGCTTCAGTTATTTCTAATGAGTGAGTTTAGACCACAATATCTATCAAAATGCGCCATTCATCTCTAACTGGAGCAGTGTCCTACTAATTTGGGCAAATTACGGCAGCTAGAGGTTGAGATGATGTCGAGGTAACAGTAATATTTCAACTCATGTCACCGCCTAGATCAGATGTACAGATATAATGAAACAGAAAGTTCCCTTTAAATAATTTTCACTTGTGAGGCTAAAATTGCAGTGCAAGTTTTTAACGCTTCTCAGGATTTAGCTCCTAATATAATGAAACCCAAACACAAAAAAGGTGAGCATTACGCCCACCTTTTTTATGTCCACAACATTATCTAAACCAACTTAGCCTATCTAAACCAAGCACGAGCGTTACGGAACATACGCATCCACGCGCCGTCCTCATCCCACTCTTCTGGTTTCCAGCTGTGGTTATACGCTTTTAGGTTACGCTCAGGATGCGGCATCATGATCGTGACGCGACCGTCGGTGCTACATAGACCCGTGACACCGCCGAGCGAGCCGTTTGGATTGAGCGGATACGTCTCGGTTGGGTGACCTTGGCTGTCGACATAACGCATGGCGAGCTGACCGTGGTTTGCCATACCGTCGATTTCGGTATTATCTAGTGTGGCATAGCCTTCACCATGCGCCACCGCGATTGGCAAGATACTGTCTTGCATACCTTTAAACAGGATAGACTTGGTACGCTCAACTTTTACGTTGACAGTACGCGCTTCAAAACGAGCGGATTTGTTAGCGATGAAGCGTGGGAAGTTTTCCGCACCTGGGATGAGGTCTTTTAACTGAGCCATCATCTGACAACCGTTACAGACACCCAAGCTAAAGGTATCAGGACGGGCGAAGAAGCGCACAAACTGCATGCGTAGCTCGTCATGGAACAAGATAGAGTTCGCCCAGCCTGAGCCTGCGCCGAGTACATCACCATAACTAAAGCCACCACAGGCGACCAGACCGTCGAAGTCACGTAGATTGATACGGCCGCTCAGCAGATCGCTCATGTGGACATCGACCGCTTCAAAGCCAGCTTGGGTAAAGCCTGCTGCCATTTCCGTCTGACCATTGACGCCTTGCTCGCGGAGGATTGCGACTCTTGGCTTCTCTTCGCGGCTAGCCAAGTACGGTTCTTCAACTTTTTGATTCAGATCAAAGTTCGGCGCAGCGATCAGACCTTTATGGCTCGCGTCGCTAATCAAGTCATACTCTTGCTGTACGCACGCTGGATTATCACGGCGACGCGCGATTTGATAGCTGACCTGAGTCCACGCTTGCTGCAATTCAGTACGGCTAAAGCGTAGCGTGTCATCACCCATAAGCGTTGGCGTTTGGATAAGCAGGCTATCTTCTTCCGAGCTTTGACCGACGAGGCTCAGCATATCAGCAACGTTAAACTCTTCTGCCAATTGCATTAAAGCGGCTACGTTTTCTGGCAATACTTGGATGACCGCACCCAACTCTTCACTGAACAGCTGACCGAGTAAGTTATCATCATCTAATGACAGCTTGATACCTTGACGGCTGGTGAACTGCATCTCAGCGATAGTTGCCAATAGACCACCATCACCGATATCGTGATAGGCGCTGATGACGCCTTGCGCGTTGCCTGCTTGCACAAAGTTAAAGAAGTCGATCAAGTCGCTTGGCTGAGCCAAATCTGGGCAGTCGTTGCCTAATTGGCTCAACGTTTGCGCAAGGATTGAACCGCCCAGACGTAGCTTGCCTTTTGACAAGTCAATACGGTAGAACGCGCTATCGCCATTGATTAGCTCAGGGGTTAGCGTTTTTGCCACATCAACCACAGGGGCAAAGGCAGTAATCACGAGGCTCGTTGGTGACACGACTGATTTATCCGTATCACCTTCTTCACTGCTGTCAGTCCAGTTGGCACGCATGGATAGCGAGTCCTTACCGACTGGAATAGCGATACCTAGTGCTGGGCATAGCTCTTCACCGACGGTATGTACCGCATCGAATAGTGCTGCGTCCTCGGCGTCATCGCCGCATGCTGCCATCCAGTTCGCTGACATAGTGATATCAGACAACTGAGCGATACGCGCACCAGCGATGTTAGTGATTGCTTCACCCACTGCCAGACGCGCAGACGCTTTTGGATTAATTAGCGCAACAGGTGTACGCTCACCGATACTCATCGCTTCACCAGTCATTGGCTGACCGTCTAGCGCGATCAATCCTGACGCCGTCACTGCGCAGTCCGATACAGGCACTTGATAGCGACCCACATACTGATCACGCACGACCATACCCGTGATAGAGCGGTCACCAATGCTGATCAGGAATGATTTGCTAGCGACGGTTGGGTGACGCAATACATCAGTGATTGACTCGGCTAAATTAACGTCATCAAGCGCTAGTGCTGGCAACGTGCTATCAGTACGCTCAAAGCTACGCTTCATCTTTGGCGTGCCACCGAGCAATACTTGCATCGGCATATCGACAGGCTGCTCATCTAGTAGCGAATCATTAACAACCAGCTGGCGCACATCCGTAGCTGTACCTAAGATGGCATACGGGCAGCGCTCACGCGCACAGATGGCATCAAACTGGGCTTCGCTATCAGGGCGAATCGCGAGGACATAACGTTCTTGCGCTTCGTTTGACCAAATGGCCATTGGTGACATGCCTGCTTCTAGCGATGGAACGTTACGCAGGTTAAGTACCGCGCCCATCTCGTGGTCATTGACCAGCTCTGGCATTGCATTAGAGATGCCGCCCGCGCCCACATCGTGCAATGACACGATAGGGTTACCGTCTTTGCCATTATTGCTCGCATCGACATCATTACCAGCTAATGCCCAGCATCGATCCATAACTTCTTGGCAACGACGCTCCATCTCAGCGTTGTCACGCTGGACTGAAGCAAAATCCAAACCTTCATCAAGGTCGCCACTATCGACCGACGATGCGGCACCGCCGCCCAAACCGATTTGCATCGCAGGACCACCAAGGACGATTAGCAAATCACCTTGTTGAATAGCGTTTTTTTCAATCAGGTTGCGTTTGATGTTGCCGTAACCACCTGCCAGCATGATTGGCTTATGATAGCCGCGCATCTCGCTGCCGTCTTTTGCCGCTGACGTATCTAACTGAAAGCTACGGAAGTAACCGCATAGGTTAGGACGACCAAACTCGTTTGAAAAGTTGGCACTACCTAATGGCGCTTCGGTCATAATCTCAAGGCTGGTTGCCATACGATCTGGCGTGCCATAAGCTTCCGTGCTCAGTTGACCTGACTGCTCCCATTTCTCAGCCAACTCAGGGATATGCAAATGTGATACGTGGAACCCTGTTAGACCACCTTTTGGCTTGCCGCCGCGACCTGTTGCGCCTTCATCACGAATCTCACCACCAGCACCTGTCGCTGCACCAGAGTACGGCGCAATCGCTGTTGGGTGATTGTGCGTCTCAACTTTCATCAAAATATCAATTTCTTCTTGATGGAAGTCATAAGGATGAGCAGAATTTACATCCATAGCGTCAGTCGGGATAGGATAAAAACGCATACCATTAGAGCCTGCCATGACCGCAGCGTTGTCTTTATAAGCAGACAAGATGCCTTGTGGATTAGACTGGTAGGTGTTCTTGATCATTTGGAACAGTGATTTGGGTTGTACCTCGCCATCGACGGTCCACTGGGCATTGAAAATCTTATGACGGCAATGCTCTGAGTTTGCCTGTGCAAACATCATCAGCTCAACGTCAGTTGGGTTGCGTTTCAGCTCATTGACGTACGCATTCATCAGATAGTCGATATCTTCACTGGATAATGCAAAACCAAACTCGGTGTTGGCTGACTCTAGCGCTGACTGACCTTGTCCAATGACGTCGATATGATTTAGTGATGCTGGCGCTTGATCGTCGAACAATTTGCTCACATCGCTCAAGTCATAGACCAAGCTCTGGGTCATACGGTCGAACAATAACTGCTCAGCGTCTACTGGTAATTTTTCGCCTGCATCACCGTTTATTTTTTTATCGAGGGTCAACGTATAAACAACGACACGCTCAACACGGTTGATCTCGATTTCACAGTTATTAAAGATATCTGTCGCTTTACTTGCCCATGGTGAGATAGTACCAAAACGTGGCCCAACGATGACTTGGTATTGATTGTCCTGCGGGGCAGCTAACGTTGTTGATGGGTCAACCGCCAGTAGATCTAGCGCTTTTTTGTGCTCATCACCAGATAGCTCTCGTGATAACACATAGACTTGCTGAGTACTTATTTGACTGACATTTAGCTCGGTTTTTTGCTGGAACTGACTGATGAGTTGCTGCGTCTGAAAATCGGTAAGAAACGGTTGTCCGGCGATGGTCATCATAAAGGCATAATCCGTAAGATCAAGGCATCTCTGCCATGCTAAGTAAATGGTCTGGGTATTATAACAAGAAGACCTATAATAAGCAGGTCTAAACCAAGATAAATTGCCGATAAGTTGTACGCTACTGCTATCGAATACTGGCAGAATAATAAGATTGTGCCACGGTTTATCCATTACTCTGCTAATGCTGTACAAGACAAACAAAAGTGAAAAATACACAGCGTCACACTTTTTACTTAACCCTCATACTCCTTACAAACACTCACATCGCATTACTGGGCACCTATATAAATGTATGGGGACAACTCGGTATTCTACATCCAGATAAAAACTAAAGCGTGTAACCAAAACGTTTCACTATAATCTTAAAGTAAAAGGGATATCCTATGAGCAAGCAAGACCAAATTGATAAAATCCAAAACGTCATTAAAGATGTAAAGTTTGCGATGCTGAGCACTGTCAACAGCAAAGGCGATGTACACGCGTGGCCAATGACGACTAGCGAAGCGAGCATCGGTGGTAAAGAGATTTGGTTCATCGGTGACAAAACATCAGACATAGTAAAAGACATTCAGAATAACGAAAAAGTCGGTCTGTCTTATGCTTCTCAAGATGAGAAAGATTATGTCTCTGTGAGTGCCAATGCAGAACTGCCAACGGACAAGAATAAGTTAGAAGAATTGTGGTCACCAGTCTACAATGCGTTTTTTGAACATGGTAAAGAAGATCCAAACGTACAGCTAATCAAAGTCGTACCACATGGTGTTGAGTGCTGGTTAGGTGGTAGCTCTACCATTAATATGTTCAAGATGGCAGCAGCAGCATTACAAGACGGCAAAACAGCTGAAGACATCGGTGAGCAGTTTGAAGTATCGCTATAAGTTATAAGTATTGAACCAGAAGTATTAGATAAGACGATTATTTGATAATCGGATATTTAATAATATAAAACGTCAGTAAGCATCTGCTTATTGGCGTTTTTTAGTAGGTACTATAGCAGTAGCCAAATCGATTGTTGCACGGTGATAAGCCCTTACAAACCATCACAGAGTATTACAGATTGCCTGTATCGCTGAACTGGACGATATCGTTATATTAATTGTGGTTGCGCTGATAATAGTTGTCGCAATCGCTGCTCTACTACAATACCTACAGGTATTAACAGGTACCGATCAAATTGTAATGACAGTACCTATCCAGCGACGCGAAGATGATTTTTATCAGATAGCTCTTATCTCGCACACTCATTTCATTATAAAAATTAAACAGTAAAGGATAACTATTATGAATAAGCAAGAACAGCTAGATACCCTCCAAGATATGGTAAAAGATATTAAATACACGATGATGACTACTCGCACCAGTGAGAACCACCTCCACTCTTGCCCGATGAACACTACCGAAACCGGTTTTGGTGCCAAAGAGATTTGGTTCATCGCTCATAATCCGTCCGAGACTGTTGATAACATCAACAATGACGCACAAGTCAATCTCGCTTACGTCAGTCAAGACAATAAAAAGTACTTGTCTATCACGGGTAAAGCTGAGCTGGTAGATGATAAAGATAAGTTAGATGAGCTGTGGTCAGTGACTTACAACGCTTACTTTGAGAAAGGTAAAGAAGACCCAACAGTACAGCTGATCAAAGTCATCCCTCACGGCGCTGAATACTGGGCAAATGGTAATGCCATAGCTAGTGCTGTGAAGATGACAGCTGCGGCGGTGACAGATACCGCTATTGAAAAAAGCTTAGGTGAGAACTTCTCAATAGAACTATAGTATGCTAGATATCAAAAATTTGAACACAAAAAACGCCAGTGGTAGTAGCAACTGGCGTTTTTTATTAGTGACGGCTCTCAATACTAGCTACTTTACTAGCCGCTTTGTTTTAAGTAAGGCCATGCCGCTTTTAGGTAAATCATCATTGACCATAATGTCAGTATCACGGCGGCTACCATCAAGACATAACCAATCGTCTCAAGCGACTCCCAATTTAATAACAGTACAGTAATGGCGACCATCTGAAAGGTCGTCTTTAGCTTGCCGACGTAAGACACCGCAACGCTGGTGCTTTTGCCGAGCTCTGCCATCCACTCACGTAGCGCAGATACCGCGATCTCACGTGAGATAATGACGATAGCGGCGATAGCCATGATGATATTAGGGTGCCACTGGACAAGCACAATCAATGCGACCGCTACCATGAGCTTATCAGCCACAGGGTCCAAAAAACGCCCAAATGCTGACATGACGTTTAGTTTACGAGCAAAATAGCCATCGAGCCAATCAGTAATCGCCGCAATAATAAAGACACCGGTCAAAAGTAAGTGGCGCAGCAAACTATCGCTAAACTCGCTCATCCCTACTCGAGCAATAACATTGTCTGAGATTGCCGGCATGCCGATACCCATAGCAGGTGGCCAGTAGGCAATTGCAACAAACAGCGGAATCATCAAGATACGAGCAATCGTCAGATTGTTGGGCAAGTTAAAAATACTCTTAGTATTTTGCGAACTTGACGGCTCCTGCGTGTGCAAATGCGTGCTCTCAGTCATGGCAAACCCAGTTCAATATAGACATAATAATGGCAGATAGCTTAGCATTTTTCGGACGAGACGTCATGCCATCTCTTCAGCGATTGAGTGATCAAAACTATCTAGATTAGATATTTGGGCCCTAGATACCTAACCTATTGAAAGCATTGAACGTTAAAAGCATTGAACGCTTTGATCACTAACTCTTAACCCCAACTGTAGAGACCTTCTCATTTATTTAATCGCTTACCGTTTAGAAACCCCTTAAACGACAATGGCTTAAATGCTAACTACTTAAAACGTGTGCGGCTATTTTAGCAGTCAGAGGTTATCTTCAGACATATGATTTGAGGTTTTTAAAACGTAATATACTGTAACCAGAACCGCCCAACCGTAACCAATTAGGTTATGATAGCAACTGCAATAAAACACTTGTACACTCAAAAATAAGTCTATCTTGCCTTTCATATGGGTCATTATGACTGTGATAAATGACAATATAGAGAACTAATAACTACAATAAATCACGACCACGGAATATGTAGCTTACCTACCTACACAGCCCGTTTTCCTCAGCCCGCAGTATCTCCTCTGTGGGCCTTTTTTTGTCTTTGAACTTCTCGCTTGTACTGTCTCTATCTAACTCAGATTGAATGAGTGACTGATCTGATTACTGCTTGGTTTGATATGCTTATAATTCAAAAAAATTAATATCTACTACGCTTGTTTCGCTTGCCCAATGGTCTGAGCGGTTTGTAGTGCTGCTTGGTAGCAGCTCTCGATATTCCCTTTTGTACACCAGTCACCGCTGACTATCCATTGTTTGGACTCATCTACTAGGATGCCTAATGCTTTCGTATCCGTATCTACTATAGTTGCTGCATAGCGCCAGCGATGACAATCTGTCTGGCTAGGGGCGCTATTCTCATCCCAGCCCAATGCCTGCTTGGCTGCCTGCAATAATTGCTCTTTGACCGCCTCGATATCATCATCGACATGTACCTGCGACCAGTCATTGCGTGCATGAATCGTGACACTTGGTAGTAGTCCATCATGTCCAGGCTTATGATGCTCAATAAATATTCTATCGAGTACAGTGCTATTTACGTAAGCAACATCCCATTGTGGTGCCAACTGATTGTTTAGTGTTTCAGGCAACGGCTGGGAGTCATCCCAACCGAGCATCAGCGTGTAGCACGCCTGCATCTTTGGTTCAGTAATGTTGTCTTGCTGACTAAACCCGCTCCCTGCCATGAGCTCTACCGCCTGACCATTCGGTGCAGTACAGATTACCCAATCAAACCAGCCAAGACTAGCCCCAGTCTCATCAAAGAGCTCAGTTTGCTTTTCGTTTTGATGCTTTTCATTTTGATGTTGAGTCGGGCTTTGGGTAAACTGAGCAAGTGGTGCCACACGAGTTTTGAACACTATGTCTGTATGTTTGAGCGCAGCCGCTAATTCACGTCCCCAGCTGGTCATCTTTGGTGTGCTGATATATCGTGCATGGATAGTATCCCATTGTTCCTTGCTTTTTATATCAGGCGATTGAGCATTGTTGTGTTGTGAGTCAGATGCTGGCATCAGTTCAGCCACCTTGGCACACCATGGCTGTAATAACCCCGTATCTAACCAAGGAGTGATAAACGCTTGGAAGCTAGTGGTCTTTGCTGTAAAGAACTGCGCACCGAATGCCCACTGCCAGTTTTTGCTTGTATCACTATCAGTACGATAACGCGTTGCTAGGCGTCCCACACTACGTGATTTTTCAAAGATAGTGATGTGCGGTGTGAGTGCATGATTGTGGTTCTGGCTTGATTCGCGTTCTAATAGTGTCGCAGTTATCAACCCTGTCAGACCACCGCCAATAATCGCTACTCTTGGTGATAGGGTATCCGTTGAGATCGAAGCATGTTCCGTCATAATGGTCGTAAACCTTATAGAGTCTTTGTGAGTCGCCATTATAGCCACTTTGTGAATCACATCGTCGTATGCGTATGTGCCGTCATGATGTTGTTATTTAGATGTATTGAACCTTCAAAACACCTTAATATCAATATCGTCTACGTAAAAAAGCCATGCTATTCGCGATAGCATGGCTTTTTTTGGCTTTTGTTAAAGATGTATAAGCGAGCCCTACAGGTCAGTTTTGCATATCTTTCTCTGGCAAAAACTAATCAATCAACGACTCTACTCTCCGCGACCAGCTTTGACCTGTTCAACCAGATCATTAATCACTGAGCTATCTGCCAGCGTAGATAAGTCACCCAGTCCAACATACTGTCCTTCTGCTAGCTTACGCAAGATACGGCGCATGATCTTTCCTGAGCGGGTCTTTGGTAGTGCCTCGACCATATAGATAGCATCTAAAGTCGCAATCGGCCCGATCTCAGCACGTACATGACGTTTTAGCTCCGCTTTTAGATCGTCTGTTGTTTCTTCACCTGATTTTAGAATGATGAAGGCACAGATACCTGTCCCGCGTATCTCATGCGGCATACCGACAATCGCAGCTTCGGCAGTAGCCGGATGAGCAACCAACGCGCTCTCAATCTCTGCTGTACCTAAGCGATGCCCTGCAACGTTGAGTACGTCATCGACACGGCCCGTAATCCAATAATGCCCATCTTCATCACGCTGGGCACCATCACCTGTGAAGTAATGACCCGGATAATCACTAAAATATGTCTTTAAGAAGCGCGGATGGTCATTGTAGATCGTCCGCATCTGTCCTGGCCAACCACTGCTGATAACCAAATTGCCTTCTGCCGCGCCTTCCATTATTGCGCCGTCAGCATTGACGACTTGTGGCTTGACACCGTATAGCGGCGTCATTGCAGCACCTGGCTTCAAATCAACTGTGCCTGGTATTGGTGCCATTAGGATACCGCCTGTCTCGGTCTGCCACCATGTATCGACGATTGGACACTTACTATCACCAACAACATTATAGTACCAGTCCCATGCTTCTGGGTTGATCGGCTCACCGACCGAACCTAGCAAGCGTAAGCTTGAACGATCTGACTCATGCACAAAGGCATCGCCTTCTTTCATCATCGCTCGGATAGCAGTTGGCGCAGTATATAGAATAGTAATGTCGTGCTTGTCAATGATGTGTCCGATACGTGCCCAGGTTGGATGCTCTGGTACCCCTTCAAACATAACCGTGGTTGTACCGTTAGCGAGCGGTGCATACGTGGAGTACGTGTGACCAGTAATCCAGCCGACATCTGCGGTACACCAATACACGTCATCTTCTTTGACATCGAATACATCACGGAAGGTGGACAACGCATAAGTAATATAACCCCCTGTGGTATGCACCACACCTTTGGGTTTACCCGTTGAGCCAGAGGTATACAATAAGAATAATGGATCTTCGGCATTCATCACTTCAGGCTCACAGATCTCTGATTGCCCATCAACGAGATTGTGATACCAGACGTCGCGGCGACCACTCATTGGGATAGAGTTACCTGTACGGTGGACGACGATGACTTTTTCGACACTGTCAGTCCCATCCATTTCTAACGCCTGATCGACATTGGCTTTGAGCGGTGTATGTTTGCCGCCGCGTAAGCCTTCATCAGCGGTGATAACGACTTTTGATCGGCTGTCTATCAAACGGTTGCCTAGACTCTCGGCAGAGAAACCACCAAACACCACTGAGTGCACCGCACCAATACGTGCACATGCCAGCATCGAAACCATAGCTTCTGGTATCATTGGCATATATAACGTGACACGATCACCTTTCCCAACGCCAAGCTTGCGTAGCGAATTACCCAGACGACAAACAGCCTCATGTAATTCTTTGAAAGAAATAATCTTGTGTAATGAAGGGTGATCCCCTTCCCAAATAATGGCAGGCTTATAGGGATTGTCTTCAAGATGGCGATCTAGGCAGTTTACTGAGATATTCAGCTCACCATCTTCAAACCATTTGATATTAAAATCATCGAGATCATAATTGACGTTGCTGATTTTTGTCGGTTTCTTTATCCAGTCAATCAGCTCAGCACGCTGTGCCCAAAAAGCATCACTGGTTTCGGTTGATTCGATGGATTGTGCATAATCTTTGTTGTACTGCTCAGGTGTGGTATTGGCTGCAGCCATGAACTCGGCTGTGATAGGGAATGATTTCTGGGTCATAGTTTTGTCCTTTTAATTGTTATGACCTACACAGATAATCGTCTATAACGACCGTCTATACAGGTGATAAGAGCCATCTTCCATAATGTGTGACACTCAGCGATAGTTTGACAAATAAGCGTGACGGTTGCAAGACTTCAACCGCCAAACATAACAATTTCGCTGTACAACTGTGTACTTGCAGACCAATAGCCTCATCTTTGTAAGCACTTATTTTGTTCTCTCCTCTTCTTCCTAATTGCTTTTAATGGCCTATAAGTGATTATCTATTTTGATATTGAGCAAAACCTTTGGACTTATAAGACTATAAGAAACCATTAAGACAAAGGGTGAAATCTAAAGTTGTAAACGACACAAGCCATACTTATGTATGGCTTGTTGTTATCAATATTTAACTATATACAGTACGTACTTATTTGAGCTGCGTAACGGTTTTCCATGCGCCACTGTTCACTTGTGATAAGTAAACATCATTAATCGCAACATGGCTCTCAGGGGTTATTGCGACCGTAGACCCTGTCACGCCATCAACAAAACTAACCGTCTCTAAACCAGCATTGAATGTATCGGCATTCAAATCAGGACCTGCAGCTTTTAATCCGTCAACAGTGATTCTTGCAGCAACATGACCAATAATCGCGCCTGCTGATACGTCTTCACCAGTGGCTTTTTTGAACTTATCAACGAACGCTTTGGTTTCAGGCTCATTGGCTCTTAATGCCAAGTCGTTGTAGTAAGAGACTGCATACAGACCTTCACTTGCACCGCCTGGCGCTGCAGCAACGGCCGGATGGAACCCTGTTGCAGGTGCGATAAACTTCACATCGCTCCAGCCCATTGCGTTTGCCGTACCGACAGCCGTAATAGCGCCTCGGATGGTGAGAGACAACGCAATCAAATCACAATTGGATTCTTTTAGTTTGGCAATCGCCCCTGAGAAGTCTGTCTCATCTGGGCGATGTGAGCTGGAGGCAACCAAGGTGACATTAGGATTATTATCACTGATGTCCTTTGCCGCTGCATTGGTCTCCTCTCCATAATCCGATGGGATATACATGACACATAGGTTTTTCACATCGTTTTCAGCGATCAGATACTCCATCCCAAGTTTCATGGAGTCGTAATAAGTGCTCCCGATTGTATAACGACGATTTAGTGCGCCCTCTTCTTGCATAGGGGTTGCAAACGTGATCGGCATAACGCTAGGGACATTGGCACGATCCATGATAGGGAAACTGGCTAAGTTGTGCGGTGTACCTAACGACATCAACATCGCAAAGACTTTATCGCGGCTCACTAATTTGTTGGCGGCCTGTACTGCTTTTGGCACTTGATAAGAATGGTCTTCGACTATGTAGCGAATCTTTCGACCGTTGACACCGCCTGCAGCATTTACTTCGTCAAAATACATATTGGCCGCAGTGACCGCAGGATTACCAAAACCTGCAAACGGACCAGATAAATCATTTGCACCGCCCAAGACAATTTCGGTATCGGTGACGCCTTGTACTGGTATATCACTCGTAGAAGCTGTCGCTTCGGCATCAGTGCCAGTTGCTGATGTGGTTTCTGGATTATTACACCCAACCAAACCTATCGTCCCAACTGTCAATGCCAGTAGCGTCGTTTTGAATGTCCATCTCATTGCCTATCTCCTTGCGACTGAGTCGCTGTCAGTTTGATGTTACGGTAAATTTGATAGCACTGATCTATACCAACTGTCCGTGTGTAATCAGTACATAGACTCGATTAACGCATGATGTTTTTTCTCAACCAGATTCCTTTTTAATTTCATAGTTGCTGTCAGCTCATCATCTTCAGGACTGAGTAACACGTCTATTAGTCGGAACTTTTTTATGGTTTCGACTTGTGCTAGAGTCGCATTGGCAGACTGAACCACATCATCTATCAAGGCGATCACTTCAGGCGCGTGACACAATGAGCGAAAATCAGAGAACATCACTTGATTGTCTTGGGCATATTTTTCTACGTTTTCTTGATCTATCATGATAAGACAAGTGAGGTACTTACGCTTATCACCAATGACGACCGCGTCTGAGATATAAGGTGAAAATTTGAGCTTGCTTTCTATGGCAGCTGGGGTAACGTTCTTACCACCTGCTGTGATGATGATGTCTTTGATACGGCCTGTGATAAATATATAGCCATCTCTTATCTCGCCCACATCACCTGTATGTAGCCAGCCATCACGTAGGTCGTCAGCGGTTTTTTCGGGCTTGTTCCAGTACCCTGCAAACACATTGCCGCCTTTTAGTAATATCTCGCCATTATCAGCGATGCGAACTTGAGAGTGTGGTAAGGGTTTACCGACGCTACCGACCATTTGGGCGTCTTGAGTATTCATGGATATCACGCCTGTACTTTCAGTCATGCCGTAGCCCTCATAGATAGGCACACCTATCGCATGAAACCAACGAATAATATCCAATGATATTGGGGCAGCCCCAGTAGTAGCACGGCGAACATTTGTCATTCCAATAAGATCGCGAATCTTACGCAATACCAGCCTGTCCCAAAACTCGTAACGAAGCCGTTGACCAGCCGTAGGCGTCTTCCCTGCCATAATCGTGTCAGCATGGTCATGACCCGCTTTTATAGCTTGATCAAATGCCCAGCCATTAAACGCACTGGCATCGCTACGCATATTACTGATAGAGGCGTACATTTTTTCCCATAGCCTTGGAACAGCCGTAAAGGTATTGGGCGATACTTCTTTCATGTTTTCGAATACGGTCTCGGTACTCTCCGCAAAGTTGACGATACAGCCTCTATGAATGGGGACATCTACCGACACCACACGCTCTAGTACATGGCATAAAGGCAAGAAACATAGCTGCTCATCAGTAGGTAGAACCTCGATGACCTCGGTGGTTGTCTTTAGCCCGAACATGACGTTGGCATGCGTTAAAATGGCGCCTTTTGGATCACCAGTCGTGCCCGACGTATAGATCAGTGTGCGTATGTCATTTGCGGTGCTTTGGTCAATATAACTGCCAAAACGCTCTAGCGCATTGTCAACACTTTGACCAAGCGCGTACAGCTCATCCAAAAAGATAACTTGCTCATCTTCTAGGCTACGTAGACCTTTGCGCTCAAAGACGATGACTTTTTTGAGCATCGGTGTCCGCTCACGAATCTCCAAAAACTTATGAAGCTGCTCATCGTTTTCAACGATCAAAAATTTAGACTGACTGTCATTGAGTATATAGGCGAGCTGATCTGGACTGTCTGTGGTATAGACGCCATTGGGTATACCGCCTACAGCGCAGATACCCATATCGCAATAGAGCCATTCTTTATTGTCTTCACTCAAGATAGAAACCGTGTCCCCTTTGGTCAGACCCAGCTCAATAAGTGCCATGCCGATATCACAGCCGCGATGATAATAATCAAGCCAGCTATAACTTTGCCAAATACCAAAAGCTTTTTCACGATGGGCGATTTTTTCTCCTCGGCTCAGGCACATCTGTCGCCAGAGCTTACTTAAGGTATCGCAGCCTTCTAAGACCTGCAGCTCATGGTTATAAGGCGCATTACGTATCTTGCGGCTGTTATTGTGGTCGTTACTATGGCTGTTATTGTAAGTAGAAGACTCCATATGAGCCGATGCTTGCGCCACAGAGATGCTCTCAGCAACCGCCGTATCAGCAGTAGCGGGATGGGTCACATCAATCAAATTATCAGTAGAATTAGTCATGAGTATTATCGCCAAGTCTTTTTGCGTTTCCACCGAGTGGCTTCCGCTGTATTGTCTTTGGTTTGTCCAAGGTAGAACTCTTTAATATCATCAGAGTGCATCAGCTTGTCTGCTGAGCCTGCCATGACGATACGTCCTGTCTCTAACACATAACCATAATCCGCTGCAGCGAGCGCGACTCTTGCGTTTTGCTCAACCAGTAAGATTGTCACGCCCTGCTCTTTGTTCAATCTGTGAATGATGGCAAATATCTCTTGTACCAGTAGTGGTGACAGGCCAAGTGACGGCTCGTCAAGGAGCATCAGTGAAGGGCGTGACATCAGTCCGCGACCGATCGCCAGCATCTGCTGCTGACCTCCGGACATCGTGCCGGCAGCCTGCGTACGGCGGTCTTTGAGTATGGGAAAATACTCGTATATCATCTCAACATCACGCTCTATCTCAGACTTATCACGCCGAGTATAAGCGCCCATTGCTAGGTTTTCGGCAACATTCAAGAACGGGAAAACCTCTCGTCCCTCTGGCACATGTGATAGACCTTTCTTTACTAACCGATCAGGTTCAGTGCCGTCGATACGCTCACCGTGGAACCATACCGCGCCTTTACGTGGATTAATGACCCCAGAGATGGTTTTCATGAGCGTGGTTTTACCTGCACCATTAGCGCCTAAAATCGTGACCACCTTGCCTTCTGGTACCTCAAGGCTTACGCCCCTTAATGCCATGACAGGGCCATAGGCAGATTCTAGGTTACGTACTTCTAGCATGTTGTTCTTTACTTCAGAATCCACTAAATTCATCTCAGTGGTAGGCGCTGCAGACGACAGTGATTTTTTAATTGGTTTCATCACACACTCTCCTGCCCAAGATAGGCCTCGATGACTTGTGGATTGGCTTGAACCTCAGCTGCCGTGCCCTGAGCCAAAAATTTACCTTCAGCCACTGCCAATACGCGATCTGATACTCGGTTGACTAGGCTCATGTCATGCTCGACCATCAATATCGTCAAACCCAAATCTTTTTGCATATCCTCGATCCACCATGCCATCTCGGACGTCTCCTCTACACTAAGACCGGATGCGGGCTCATCGAGCAAAATAAGCTTGGGGTTGGCCGCAAGCGCGCGAGCAATTTCGACGACTTTTCTAATACCATAAGGCAAGCCTGCAATCAGCTGATCTCGATAAGGTGCTAGCTCCAAGAAGTCTATGATTTTCTCAACGTGCATACGATGCTCGCGCTCACTGCGGCGCACTTTTGGTGAAAACAGCAAGTCCTGTATCCATGAGGTGCTACGCTGAGAGTGACGACCGATGAGTAGATTCTGTAGCACACTAGAATGATCAAACAGCTCGATATTCTGAAAAGTACGCGCAATGCCTAGTTTGGCAATGTCATGAGCTGGCAGATCGGTGATGTCCGTACCATCAAAAGTAATACGACCACTGAGCGGCTCATACAAGCGACTGATTAAGTTAAAAATAGTCGACTTACCCGCGCCGTTGGGGCCTACGATTGTAAACACTTCACCTTCGTTAACTTCAAAACTAATGTTATCAACGGCTTTCACACCACCAAACGCGATAGATAACGACTCTACTTGTAATAGGCTCATCGCATACGCTCCGTTTTTAGATAAGTTTTGGAACGGCGGAACAGACCTTTTCGATACAGCGGAAACATATTGAACCACGTGCGTATTTTGATCCACATACCGTATATACCGCGCGGCTCGTAAATGATCATAATAACGATAACCAGAGCAAATAATGCGGTATCAATACCAGGAATGTTGGTGATACTAGCGCCCGTACTTTGACCGATAACGTCACCTAAGATTGCAATAACTTGCGGTAATAAGACGACAACCACTGCACCAAAAAATGCACCGTGTATAGACCCTAAACCACCGATGACAATCTGCAGCAGTATGGTGATGGAGATAACGACAGTAAAACTCTCGTAGTTAACCGCTTGCACGAAATGCCCGTACATAGCGCCGCCAATTGCTGTAATCGCACAAGACAAGCTAAAAGCTAGCGTTTTGGCTTGTGGCACATTGACGCCAAGTGCACGGGCAGAGACCTCACTGTCTCTAATAGCCAAAAACGAGCGTCCAGTATTACTTCTGAGTAGGTTGATATAACCAAAGGTAATCAGGATCACTAGTGCCAAGCATAAGTAATAAAAGGCTTTTGGCGTGATGTAGCGATCGATGGTATAGCCAAAGAGATTGATGGGAGACGCGAAGGTACCAGAGATACCACCGGTAATCGGCTCAGCTACGATAGCAATATCTTCGATGATAATACTAAGCGCCAAGGTGGCAATGGCTAAGTAAATACCACTGGTTCTCAAGATCGGCCGAGCAATCATTGCGCCAATAACACCTGTGATAACTGCACAGGCGATCAAAGCTGGAAAAAAGTTCCAACCTCGACTCATCAGTGCCAGATGACTAAAAGCGCCTATCGCCATAAAAGCAGCATGACCCAAGCTGACTTGACCAGTATGACCCGTCAAAAGCATGAGACCGAGTCCTGATATGGACCAAATTAATATGGCACTGAGCTCACTAATATAATAGTTGCTGAGCAACCAAGGTGCCATTAGGAGTAGTAAGAGAAGCACGCCGTATTTTATAAGCTGGCGTTTATCATCGAAGACATTGATGTCTTGATCGTAGCTGTGTTTAAACTGGGCTTTCATTGACAGTACTCTTCCTTGAAATTGTTTAGAGAAAGCTTTGTCATCCTTGAATCAAAGCGTCTATGAATCAAAGCTTCTATACTTTTTTCTGTTTGACCTGCGAAAAAATACCGCCTGGACGTACGATCAGCACAATCAACATCACCACATAAGGCGCAATCTGACTGAGACCTAACGGCAGATAACGACTGGCGAATGGTTCTATTACGCCAACTAACAGCCCGCCGACGAGAGCACCTGGGAGAGAGCCTAGACCGCCGATTACCGCAGCGGCAAACGCCTTGATGCCGAATAACAGCCCGATGGAGGGTTCGATCGCGCCTTTGGCTGCAAACAATATGCCCGCAAGCGCAGCGACGACACCAGACAGCGCCCAAACAATGCCGTTGACACGTTTGACAGGGATGCCCATATAGTAAGCCGCCATTTGGTTTTGGCTGCTCGCTTGCATCGCGATACCGAGCCGCGTATGGGCAAAGAAGAAGTACAGAATAGAAGTGAGTGCGATGGTAGATACAATAATTATCAGATCCACATAAGCAATACTCAGTGACCCTAACGCCAGCATCTGACCTGAGAACGGTGTCTGTAATGAGACTGGGCTATGTCCCCAGATGACACCCGCGACAAAGCGTATCAAAAAGCCTAGCGAGATGGTGAGAATAACCATGGCGAATTGCGGCTGACCAAAGATACCGCGCAATACGAATCGATCAAGCAGATAACCAAATACCCCCATAATGATGGAGGCAAGCGTGATACCTAATAGAAAAGGAAGGTTTGCTTCATCAGCATTGATGAAAGCGATGCCTAAAAAAGCGCCGAGCATGAGCATATCGCCCTGAGCAAAATTTACAGCCTCAGAGGCTTTGTAAATCAGTACAAAACCCAGCGCTAACAGCCCATATATACAGCCATTAGCAACCCCGCTAATGAGCAGTTGTAGGATATCCATAAAGTCCCTTTTGTCTTAACATTGTCATCCATTACAATGTTTAAATAAGCCGGTCAATCGGCTGGGTTTTCAACTCAATTACTTTTGGAGAACATCATGTCCTTCCAATAAAAATGCCTACATTCTCAACAAATAATAAACGTAATAGCAGTACTAACGAACAATATTTGTGCTTTTACATTATACCAACTACTGTTTGTTGTCTATAAAAAAATAAGGTCATTCAATGATTTATAGCAAATAGGCTTAAGTGATATGCATCAATCACTTAAAACACTTCTATTATTGCCATGATATAATTTGGATACTTTATATCGTTTATCTAAATCTATTTTATAAGTCATCATCATGAGTCAAATGCAAAAACAAGCCAGGTCAGCCAAGTCACATAACCAGTCAATAGATAATCCGTCAGTATCTAAAAAGTCTAATGACAAACATTACGACGTCATCATCGTTGGTGCTGGCGCTTCGGGATTGTATTGTGCACTGACAGCTGGTCGCCGTGGTCGCCGCGTGTTAGTCATAGATCACGCCAATAAAGCGGGCAAAAAAATCTTGATGTCAGGTGGTGGTCGCTGCAACTTTACCAACTATTTCGTTGAGCCTGAGCACTTCATCGGTACCAACCCGCATTTTTGTAAGTCAGCGCTGAGTCGTTATCCGAGTTGGGAGTTTATCGGTATGGTGGAGTCGCATCAGATTCCCTACCATGAGCGTGAGCATGGTCAGCTGTTCTGTGATGACTCTGCCCAAGATATTCTGACCATGCTCTTGGACGAATGCACGGCGGTCGGCGTCCAAGTCAAGCTCAATACTCAAATTGACCACGCGCAAAAGACCGACCATGATAAAGGTAAACGTTTTACACTCACCACCAGCAAAAAGCTAGGCAAAAAAGACACACCAACTGAGGGTCAACCTGTGCAGACGCGCTATAACTGTGAATCCCTAGTTGTGGCGACTGGCGGTCTGTCTATCCCAACGATGGGTGCAACTGGTCTCGGTTATGAATTAGCGCAGCAATTCGGTCATACACTGATAGCGACCGATGCTAGTCTGGTACCATTTACTTTTACAGACAAGACTGGCGAGCTGATCCGTGCATTGGCAGGTATCAGCCTACCTGTCATTGCCAGTAATGAGCGTATCTCCTTCAAATTGCCTGTACTGTTCACTCATCGCGGACTCTCTGGCCCGGCGATGCTACAACTGTCGAACTATTGGCAGACTGGAGAGACCATCATTATCAACCTGCTACCTGATGTGAATGTCACTGATATTTTGCTTGCCCGCAAGCAGTCGCATCCACGCCAGATGATCCGTACTGTACTGGCAGAGAACACAGACAACGCCCTACCCAAAAAACTACTAGCAGCACTACAGACTCATCTGTGGGATGACATCAAAGATACGGAGCTTGCCAATATCAAAGATGAGCGGCTAGCTGATCTTGGCGCTACTCTTAACGGTTGGCTACTCAAGCCCTCTGGTACCGAGGGCTATCGTACCGCTGAGGTTACACGTGGCGGAGTAAAGACGGATGAAGTCTCTTCAAAGACCATGCAAAGCAACTTGCAAGAGGGCTTGTACTTCATCGGTGAAGTGCTCGATGTGACAGGCTGGCTTGGTGGCTATAACTTCCAATGGGCATGGGCCAGTGGGTTTGTCAGTGGCGAAGTCGTTTAGCGCTACTTAGCACCAGCACCATGAAATCCAACACAACATAAGTTCATTTTATTGTGTCATTCATATATAATATTTACTTACCATTATTTATGTTAATGGAATTGCGAGGTAATCAATGCGCCCAATTAAGCAGATTCATGGTGATAAAGCACCACATTGGGTCGGTGACGGATTTTTTGTAAAGACATTAATCAATCACCTTGATGACCATCCAGACTTTAACTACAGTCACACCGATCCGTTTTTATTGTTTGACTATGGTGAGCCCACGACCTTTTCACCCAATCCTGACTACCAGACACAGCCTCATGGTGTCGGTCAGCACCCCCATAAGGGCTTTGAAACAGTCACCATCGCTTACTCAGGTGAGATCAGTCATGCTGACTCGACAGGAGGGCGCGGCGATATTTTAGAAGGTGGTGTACAGTGGATGACTGCTGGTCGCGGTATCTTGCATGAAGAGTTTCATTCTGAAGCCTTTGGGCAGCGCGGTGGTGTGTTTAGTATGGTGCAGCTATGGGTAAACTTACCAAGTGCCAATAAGTTGACCGATCCCAAGTATCAGTCTATCAAGCGTGCTGATATGCCTATCATCGAGCTGATGAACGATAGTGGCGCTGGCTCTCAAGATACTATTGCTAAAGATGCTGTTGCTAAAGGTGCTGACAAGCAAACTGCCATAGGACAAGTCGCTATCATCGCAGGTGACTGGCATGGTCTCACTGGCGCGGCAACGACCTTTACCCCTATTAACTTATGGGATATCGAGCTGCACACAATGGGCACAACGACCATACATATACCAAATACACACAACACGTTGCTGCTTGTACAAGAAGGTACTCTGTTGGTTAATGGCGTATCAGTCAGTGCAGGCAGACTGATTCAGTTTGCAGCGCCAATCTCTGTAGATAATCAGCCTATGCCACTATCTGACGCTACTACCGATGTTACCGATACCATCGAGCTGACCTGCCTTGCAACCACTGATAAGAGCGCCCCTATCAAGTTACTCCTGCTGAGTGGGCAGCCAATCGGTGAGCCAGTTGCAGGTTATGGCCCCTTTGTCATGAATACACAAGAAGAATTAAGGCAGACCTTTCGCGATTATCAAACCGGTAATTTTGGTAAATAAATAAAATTAACCCAAAAAAAGCCCTCTAACTATCGTAGTCAGAGGGCTTTTTTGATACGTCATGCAGCTACTGAGTCAAAAATACTGACTCAATGGCCGTTACGCTTGATCTAAAGAAGGATAGTCGGTGTAACCTTCTGCACCGCCGCCATAGAAAGACTCTGGATGCTGCTCATTGAGCGCCGCGCCTTTTTGGATACGTTCAGGCAGATCAGGGTTTGCAATATAGTCACGACCAAAAGCAACCGCGTCAATATAACCTGCTTTTACGTTTCTCTCTGCTTTTTCGGCTGTGTAGCCACCCGCAGCAATAATCGTATTGTCAAAAGCATCACGGACGCGCTGACGGAATCCGTCGTTATAAGGCGTACCACCTGCCCAGTCAGGCTCTGATAAATGTAAATACATCAGACCACGCTTGTTGATTTGCTCAACCATCCAGACGTTTTCGTCTTCGTCGTAGCCCGCTTCTACATTGTTAAATGTACCTAGTGGCGAGATACGAATACCAACATGGTCTGCATCCCAAGCATCTACGCATGCGTCGACGACATCTAACGTCAGACGTGCACGGTTTTCGCGGCTACCGCCGTATTCGTCATCGCGCTGGTTGGTTTGCTCAACCCAAAATTGATGTAGCAAGTAACCATGGGCACCATGAACCTCTACGCCATCAAAGCCAGCTTCTTGAGCGTTCTTAGTTGCTTGAGCAAAATCAGCAATGACTTGCTTGATTTCATCTAGCGTGGCTGGACGTGGCGGCGTTGCATCGACGCGAATGGCTTGGTTATCGCTATCACGTAGCGAGGTGCGCACACCAACATCAACATTAGAGGCAGAGATTGGCGCTTTGCCGTCTGGCTGTACGCTTTCATGAGAGACCAGACCTGTATGCCATAGCTGCACGACGATCTTGCCGCCTTTGGCATGGACATTGTCTACGATAGCCTTCCATGCCGTGATCTGGTCTGTGGTGTGGACGCCTGGTGCACCTGCATAGCCTTTTGCTTGGAAGGAGACTTGCGTCGCCTCAGTGATGACCAGACCAGAGCTTGCACGCTGAGAGTAATACTCGCCAGCAAGCGCTGTCGGTACATCGCTTGGCTCAACTGAACGCAGACGCGTGAGCGGTGCCATGATAATGCGGTTCTTTAGGGTCTGAGTGCCCATTTCGACGGTTTCAAATAAGTTATCGTGTGCCATAAAAAGCCTTGTTCGTTGTATTAAACCTAAATCACAGGTTTTGTATTTGTTGGTATATAGCGCTCGGTTTTATTGATTTGATTTGCCAAGCGCTTTATTCGTTAGCCGAGTTCTTTATAGGGGGCAGCTGCAATTATTCCAAGCAATATTTACAAACAGATACACCAATATTCACTTATTTGAATCTTTGTAAGCCATTGCTACTAAGACTGTTTACCAAGTCTTAAGCTTTATTTGTCTGAGTGGTATTCTTTGACTGCAGCATACTCTTAACAGATAGCTCTAATGACAGATAGGTACCGATCAAGATTACGATTGAGCCAATAATAGCTTGTATATTTAGCGCTTCACCAAGCAATACATATCCCAAAATAATCGCGAAAATAGGAATAACCAATGTGATGCTCGTGGCACGCGTTGGACCAATATTTTTGATTAACTGGTTCATGAATATCAGAGCAATGGCGGTCGAAAATACGCCGATACATATCACAGATACCCATGCTTTTAGACTGATTGCCTGACCATAAGGGAACTCATTAAAGGCAACAGGCAGCATAATGATGCTACCAATAATCAGTGAGCCTGCCGTGATCGCAACAGGGGAGACATTGAACAGATAGTTTTTGGTGATGTTAGCGCCGACAGCATAGCCAACACAGGCCAGTAACGCATAGCCCATCGGTAGTAGTCCTTCAACCAAGCCTTTACCCTGCTCCCCGCCGCCAAACAGGCTTTCGCTCATCAATATAATGACCCCAACCACGCCAATAACCAGACCGAGTGCTTGTTTTTTTGATAGCCTGTCTTTAAAAAATACGCGAGCGATAAAGCCACTCATCATCGGTACAGAGGCATTCAATACGGCCAATACACCGGCATTCACTGACTGAGCAGAAAACGAAAACAACACAAAAGGCAGCGCTGCCGAAAATATACCGACAAGCGATAGCATTTTCCAATGCGCTTTAATACCCTCTCTGTTTTTTTTCTTTAGTAGTACAAAGACGAGCATGACCAGTCCGGCAAATATCACGCGTAGACTGGCAAAAGCCAATGACCCAAACTCAGGCACGCCAACCCGATAAAACACAAAGGAGAGCGACCACATAAAAGAGAGCGTCACAAAGATGATGAGGTCACGGTTGGTCATTGGGTAATCCTATTAAGTGCTTAGACTGCATTTGCCAACTCGTGTCGGTCATAACTGTCTGCTATGTGGTAAAAATTATCGTGCTGATAAAGCACTATGAAGGTAGAACTTTAGTCGTTTGATATGTCGTTTTTTATAAATTTTATAGCGCCATTCTAATTGATTGACCCATTTTACTTAAAGCCGTATCCATATATTCGTCTTTTTTTATCTTAAATAACCGGGTAAAACACATTATTTAGCGATAGACCAGTAGTTGCTGCTGACCTATAACTTATGTACTTTAGCCTATTTCAGTACCTCACTATTCATATACTGGCAAACTCCGAAGTCACTCTTGAGACATTACTCCCATTAGTACCTATAAGAGTAGAACCTATCCTGATATCGAAGCTCTTTAACAATAAGACTGCGCGATAGATAATCTTAATAATATCAAAGTATAACCAATACTATCTAATCAGTAGGAGTTTTCCTTAAAAATAAAATAGTTGATATTTGTTTACTAATTTTTTACTATCTAGAAAGTATTGGCTCGTATCTAGCGATACAAAAATAGATGACCAATATGATTAGTAGGATTTATAAATTATTGAGGAATGATTATGAAACGGATAGCGTTATGCATCGGTATGATGTCAGTTGCAACGGCAGGGTTTTGCGGGGTTGGTCAGTTCTCAGGTGAGACCACTTGCTACGTTTATAAACAAGACAAATTACAAAAAAAGCTAAACTGTCAGTATGAGGGCGCTGAAGGTGCAGCAATGAGTTATAGTTTTAGGCAGGTCGCTTATAATCTGCCGGGATTTGGCAAAATGGCAACCTCGACCAGTGCAAACTATAATGACCGTAATGAAGTGACTGGATGGACGACGACCGTCAATGACGAGCCCGCGATCATCAGATATCGTCTGCCAACCAATCAGCGTATCGTCAGTGATACCTATGCGCAGTCTGGCAAAGCGGTGATGCAGTGTTATCTCAGTACCAAGTCACAGTGGGAGATTTGTGCTAAATAGGGTGAGATATTATTGAGATTTAATACATCATAAAGCTGAGCCTATTGCTCGGCTTTTTCACTACTAGCAGCAAGACTTAATACTTTCTCTGTCATAGTATTGCTTATAGATTTCATCGAAATACTCTCTCTACCACTCTCCCATTGAACCTCAGCCCTTTATCAGTAAGAATATCAGTATCTATTTATAACACTTACCCTATAAAAACGATTAAAAAAAGGATAAATAATGAAACTGCGCATCTTAAAGTCTGCGGTGACCAATCCTTGGTTCAACCTTGCCACTGAGGACTGGATATTTAATACACTCAATGCCGACTCGCACACGCTTTTCTTGTGGCGCAACTCTGAGACCGTGGTCATTGGGCGCTCGCAAAACCCATGGGTCGAGTGCAAGACGGATAAGATGACGGCAGATGATGTGTTTTTGGCGCGGCGTCAGAGTGGTGGCGGTGCGGTGTTTCATGATTTGGGCAACACCAATTTTACTTTTTTGTCCCCCAAGCACGCGTATGACCAAACGGCTAACTTTACCATTATCATCAATGCGCTAAAAAAGCTGGGCATAGACGCCACGCTATCTGGTCGTAATGACATGCAAGTGGGCAACCGAAAAATCTCAGGCAGCGCCTTTAAACATGCGGCCGACCGCAGCTTTCATCATGGGACACTACTGGTCAATGCCAACATGCAAAAGCTTGGCGACTATCTCAATCCGCATCCGCTAAAACTCAAAGCAAAAGGCATCAAATCTGTGCGTTCGCGTGTGGCAAACTTGGTAAAATTCAATGATGCCATCAATCATGAGACGCTGTCTGAGGCAATTATCGAGGCGTTTTGTGACTATTATGGAGAGACTGCGCCAGTTGAGCAGTTGGATGAAGCCAGCCTTGCCAAGCAGCCAACGCTAAACGCTTACTATCAGCAAATGGCTGACTGGGATTGGCGCTTTGGCAAGACGCCTGAGTTCACCCATCATATCGAGACCCGCTTTGATTGGGGCATGATAGATGTGCATATGGATGTGAAGCAGGCAATGATTTCAGAGGTTGTGATCTTTTCTGACGCGCTAAATGTTGAGCTGATTGACTTGCTCAAAGAGACATTGACGGGTGTTAAATATAATAAGCATGAAATCAAAAATGCGCTCGCTGAACTAGCAAACTCGCAACCTGAATTGGCAGCGCAGGTGAATGATTTTGAACAGTGGTTGATTGATGAGATGAATGCTTGAGCTTGTAGTCTGCTGATATCTTAATCTTGTATATGTCTCTGCATCTTACTTAGCATTTTAGGGGTAGCTATTTAAAGTTAATCCGTTAAAAAAGGTGGAGTAACTCATGGAACAAATCGCCATTATTTTCTTTGCACTGACTTCTTTTTTGGGGATGGAAGACAATACTATTTCAGCCGATAAAACGACTGTGACGGTATACCCTCGTCGCCAAATAGTAGAAATCACTCAACAAGATCTATTTGCTATTGTCCACTCGAATGCAGATGCAACCTACGTCAAACGACAGTGGGCTAGCGTATCGGCTCACTCACAGCAGAGTAATGGCTGGGCAAAAGCATTAGCGCCTTTTCCTAGTAAGACAATAACGCTAGCAACGGTAAATAACCAAATTCAGCCACAGCTAACACTAAGTTATAACGATGAGAAAGATTTGCGTGCGATGGGTATCTGGTATGAGGCTGATAAAAATCATTTTTCTATCAACCATGTACCACGAGATGATCTGCAAACGACAGATGGTAAATTAATAGGAAATTATTGGGTATTTAACGCAGACAAGCCTTTTAGCTTTACCCTTGAGCCGTTCAAAGCGCTACCTCAGGTATACCTGAATCTTAAACAACCATTAACGCAAATACTGGCTGAAGACGATGCTCTAATACAATAGCCTCTCACTAACGCCTCTCTATAGTTGAAGTCTTTGCCATTAAAATAATTACGATATCGGACTAAAATAAAGCCAGATAAATAAGGCACTAACTACCACTTTTTCTAAAGTAAAAAAGCAGCAAGATAATCTATCTTGCTGCTTTTATATTTAACTCAAGCTATCTAACTTTTAGATTTCTGCAGCAACCTCAGCACCATCACGAATTGCACGTTTGGCATCTAGCTCAGCGGCGAGCTTGGCGCCACCGATGAGGTGATATTGCTCGTCTGGTGCATCACCGACATTTGGCATTAGCTCAACGACCGACTCTTGACCAGCGCAGACGACGACGCTATCGACACGTAGTAGCTGGCTTTGACCTTGGGCGTTGGTCACCCAGATACCTTCGTTAGTGATCTTGTCATACTGCACGCCAGCCACTTGGATGACGCCATGCGATTTGATATGGGCGCGATGCACCCAGCCTGAGGTTTTGTTCAGACCACTGCCCAGACGACCTTTGCTACGCTGCATGAGATAGACTTGACGAATTGGCTTAATCGCTTTAGGTCTGACCAGTCCGCCATCACTTTGATAGTCAGTATCATTAGTCACGCCCCACTCTTCGCGCCACTCACTGATTGACTGCGGCTCAGGGCGATAGCTTGGGTCTTTGAGACCCTCAGGACCGATCTCGTCCAACGACTGACCATGGTTGGCTGTCAGATACTCACTGACATCGAAACCAATACCGCCAGCACCGATAACCGCTACCGTATCACCTACGGCTTTTTCACCAGAGAGCAATTCTGCGTAGCTGATGACTTGTGGCAAATCAGCACCTTCGAGCTTACCTGCTAGGCTTCTAGGAACGACGCCCGTGGCCACAATGACATGATGGAACTTAGCTTTTTCTAGCATGTCTTTATCCACAAAGGTGTTGAGTTTGACCTCGACGCCCAAGTGCTCAAGCTCATTAATATAGTAGCGAACAGTCTCAAAAAACTCTTCTTTACCAGGGATGACTTTGGCATAGTTGAACTGTCCGCCCAGCACATCTTTTGCTTCAAACAACGTCACATCATGACCACGTAAGGCGGCGACGTGAGCCGCTGACATACCAGCGACACCGCCACCGATGACAGCGACTTTTTTCGCTTTTTTCGCTTTTTTGTAGACCAGCTCTGTCTCATAGCACGCCTGCGGATTGACCAGACAAGTCGAACGTTTGTTTTCAAACGTATGATCGAGGCACGCTTGGTTACAGGCGATACAGGTGTTGATTCGATCTGTCTGACCGTTTTTGGCTTTGTTGACCCAATGCGCATCCGCCAAGAATGGACGTGCCATTTGAATCACATCTGCCTGACCATCAGCGATGATTTTTTCTGCGGTATCTGGCATGTTGATGCGGTTGGCCGCCATCATTGGGATATTGATGTGTTTTTTGATCTCAGCAGTAAAGTCAACGAAAGCCGCGCGCGGGACACTCGTCACAATAGTCGGGACACGCGCTTCATGCCAGCCGATACCCGTGTTCATGATCGTCACGCCCGCCTCTTCTAGCGCTTTTGCTACGGTGATGACTTCATCCATAACGTTACCGTCTTTGACTAAGTCAATTACTGACAGACGGAACAAGATAATAAAATCTTCACCCACGGCTTCACGAACAGCTGTGACTACATCAACCGCGAATTTCATACGACCTTGAATATCACCGCCATAGATGTCTTTACGCTTATTGACATGACTGGATAAAAACTGATTGAGCAAGTAGCCTTCAGAACCCATGATTTCGACGCCGTCATAGCCTGCTTGCTTGGCAAGTTTGGCACAGCGTGCATAGTCTTTTACCGTCTGCTCGATGTTTTTGATGCTCATCTTACGTGGTTTGAACGGTGAAATTGGGGATTTGATTGGGCTAGATGACACCGCAAAAGGATGATACCCATAACGACCACTGTGCAATATCTGCATAATGATTTTGCTGTCGTGCTTATGGACAGCACGAGTGACCCGCTGGTGATTGATGACATCTGCTTTGCTATTCATCGTGCCGCCAGCAGGCAGTAGCCAGCCTTCGCGGTTGGGCGAAATACCGCCCGTGATCATCATGGCCACGCCGCCACGGGCACGCTCTTCAAAATACGCCGCGAGCTTACCGTAGTTATAGAAACGGTCTTCAAGCCCCGTATGCATAGAGCCCATGACCATACGGTTTTTTAGGGTAGTAAACCCTAATTCCAATGGCTCAAATAAATGGGGATAGTATTCATTGGTGCTGGCGGTATCGATCGTATTAGCAGAACGGCTGGCAGTCATATCATTTTCCTTATGAATGGTTTTTTGGACTATTTTTGCAGAACAGACATACTATAAGATGTAGCGTTATCAGTATCGTAACACACCGCTATTATTGTCAGCTATGTAGACAAACGACTGATGAGTGAGCACTATATACATGACGGCAGCAAGATAACGGTTGGATGGCAATTGGGCGACAGTGGAAGGATGGCTAAATAATAGTAGGATACCAATTATGCAATAAGCAACCGCACTGGCAGTTATAAAAAATAACCCAAATTGCCAGGCAGCTTGCCTACAGTGGGGCAGATGCTTTTGCCAGTATCTTTCGTAACTATAGTATCTAGCGTAACTAAAGAATCTCTCATAGCATAGTAGGATAATCGATAAAAATCGACTATTATAAAAGCTTTCTGTGTTAAATTACTGTGCTAGGCGACCGCATTATAGAAAGGTAATATGCTGAGTTACCGCATTATAGCAATACGATAAAGGACTATCACCATGACAGATTTTCATACTGGTCTTGGCAAAAACGCCGCCAACCACCAACCGCTCACCCCTATTGATTTTATCATCCGTAGCGCGCAAGTTTATCCTGATAAAACCGCCATCATCTATGATGATCTAGAGCACAACAACCTCACTCAAACATGGCAACAGACCTATACCCGCTGTCGTCAACTGGCGGATGGACTACGCAAACTGGGTATTGATAAAAATGACACGGTCGCCGTCATGTTGCCAAACACGCCCGCGATGGTCGAATGCGCGTTTGGTGTGCCGATGTCAGGTGGCGTACTCTGCACACTGAACACGCGCCTCGATATCAATGCCCTTACCTTTTGTTTACAGCATTCAGAAGCAAAGGTTTTAATTTTAGATAGCGAGTTTGCTGAGCACGCCGAGATCATCACTGAGACTTTCCCCAACTTGATCGTCATTCACGCAGCGGATGCGGCTATCGATGTTGAGCCGTTTGGACAGATGAGATATGAGGCTCTGGTTGCCAGTTCAGACAGTCTGGACAATTGGGAGATGCCAGCAGACGAATGGGATGCTATCGCTCTAAATTATACCTCTGGCACGACAGGCAAACCCAAAGGCGTGGTCTATCACCACCGCGGGGCTACGCTCAATGCTGTCTCCAATATATTAGATTGGGACATGCCAAAGCATCCAATGTATTTGTGGACGTTGCCGCTGTTTCATTGCAATGGTTGGTGTTTTCCTTGGAGTATCGCTGAGCGCGCTGGAGTCAATGTTTGTTTGCGTCACATTGATGCAGATTTGATATTACAGCTGATTGCCAAGCATCAGGTCACCCATTATTGCTCCGCGCCCGTCGTACATAATATGATTGCTGGCGGCAAATCAGAGTATAAGGATGCCATCACGCATACAGTCAAAGGTTGGGTCGCTGGTGCACCGCCATCCGAGACCATGCTAGCAGCGATGGAAGCAATGGGCTTTCATATCTCACATGTTTATGGACTTACTGAAGTATATGGACCCGTGACAGTTTGCGCTGAGCAAGAAGAATGGAATGAGCTTGACGTCGCCACACGCGCCCAAAAAAAATCTCGTCAAGGTATGACTTCCCATCTTATGGCAGGGTTTGAGGTATTTAAACAAGGTACCACTGAGCCCGTGGCCGCCGATGGCGAAGAGATGGGCGAGCTGGCATTACGTGGCAATATGGTGATGAAAGGCTATCTCAAAAGCCGCAAAGCCACCGAAGCAGCATTCGCCGATGGCTGGTTCCGTACAGGTGATTTGGGTGTCAAATATCCTGATGGCTATATTAAAATCATGGATAGACTCAAAGATATCATCATCTCAGGCGGTGAGAACATCTCTAGTATCGAGGTAGAAAACGTCTTGTACAAACTCCCAGCAATCGAGAGCTGTGCGGTCGTCGCCGCGCCCCATGATAAATGGGGAGAAGTACCCGTCGCCTTTATCGAGATTCATACTGGTAGCACGCTACAACGCGATACCGTGATGGCGCACTGTAGTCAGCACCTAGCAGGCTTCAAAGTGCCAAAATATATTGTTTTTGCCGAAATACCAAAGACCAGTACGGGTAAAGTGCAAAAATTTGAGCTACGCCAAGCCGCAAAATCATTGGCACACGAAACGCCAAAAGTAACTGCCAGTGTTAAATAAAATAGCGACTTATTAAGTCATATCATTAATCATTGCTCATGAAAAAGGTCAGCGACACATAACTGACCTTTTTTCGAATGCTAGCCTATTTATACGATAGTTGGTTCAATATAATTTGGAGACAAGGAAGCTAAGGAAGCTAAGGAAGCTAAGGAAGCTAAGGAAGCTAAGGAAGCTAAGGAAGCTAAGGAAAAGTACTACAAATAGTGGACTAAGCGAGGCTGACACCGTATCCAGTTTATAGAGAACTAACTATATCAACCAAGTTTGGGCTCAAGCCATTGGTAAATCAGCATTCCTATGATCATAGCTGGGATAAACACATACGCTTGCCATTGTCCTGTACCAAGCAGCACAATACCGGGCCCTGGGCAAATACCCACCAGTCCCCAGCCGATACCAAAAAGCATGGCACCAATGATCAGTTGTTTGGTGATAATGGTTTTGCTTGGCATATCGATCGGCGTGCCAATCCAGCTGCTTTGTTGACGCTTGGCCAATAACACACCAAAAAACGCCACAACCAAACCGCCACCCATCACAAGAGCAAGGGAGATATCCCAGGCGCCAAACACGTCCAAGAATCCTTGCACCTTCACAGGATCAGTCATACCTGATACCAGCAGTCCAAACCCAAATAGTAATCCGGCTAGCAATCCGATTATATTCTTTAGCATTGTTGTCTCTCGCTATTATTATTTTCTATTGACCATCATCTATCATTTACGCTCTAACACGACTGATCGCTACTGTCTGGAATTTGCCATCCAGCACCTATAGTAGCCCTAGGACATGCCGACCGATATATACGGTCACAATACCGAACAGCATAAAAGTCATAGTCGCGGCCAGCGAGCGTGGAGACAGACGTGCATTACCGCAAATGCCATGACCACTCGTGCATCCTGAACCAAGACGAGTCCCAAAACCAACCAATAACCCTGCAATAATCAACAGTGGCAACGAGCTACTAATCTCTACATCAGGTAGTGGTCTTGCTAGCCCGTATAGCACTGGTGATATGACCAAACCCACTATAAATAGCACCTGCCACATCTCTACACGCTTAGGTTTTAGCAAGTTTGAAAAAATGCCACTGATACCTGCGATACGTCCGATGCCGAGCAGCAAGATAACCGTTGCCACGCCGAGCATCAAACCACCTACCAAAGAAATCGGTGTAAATGCTTGCCAGTCTATTTGTATACTCATAATGAGCGACCTATTCAGATGTGTTAGATATTTCTGTTAATTGTTTATAAAAATACATTATATTATAAAATATAATAAAAAAGTAAAAAAATACTGAGCACGTACATAAACGGCTCAGTACATTGATAACGATAGCAACATCTCAAAAACGTCTATAAATATGACAGCATCAGTTTATAGACGTCTCTTAAACAGTTTTACTTGCTCAACACTTTATCCAGTGCCGCTTCAAAACGTGCCACGGTTCCATCGATATCGGTTAGTTTATCCAAACCAAACAGACCTAGACGGAAGGTCTTAAAGTTATCAGGCTCACCTACTTTTAGCGGTACACCAGCAGCAATTTGCACTCCGATTTCAGCAAATGCGCTGCCTTTATGCATGTCATCACGATCTGTATAAGAGACGACAACGCCAGGCGCTTTGAAGCCTTCAGCTGCTACGCTCTCGACACCTTTGGCTTCTAAGATTTCACGGATGCGTTTGCCAAGCGTCCACTGTGCGTCACATAGTGTATCAAAACCGATTGCTTTGGCTTCATTAACCGCGTCACGGAACTGGCGTAAGCTATCTGTCGGCATCGTCGCGTGATAGGCGTGACCACCATTCTCATAAGCACGCATGATGTTTAGCCATTGCTTGAGATCAACACTGAAGCTGTCAGACTCAGTGCTGTCTACTTTTTTGACAGCAGCGTCGCTTAGCATGACCAGACCAGCGCTAGGCGTACTGCTCCAGCCTTTTTGCGGCGCGCTAATCAGCACATCGATACCTAGTGCTTTCATATCTAGCCATACGCAGCCTGACGCGATACAGTCGATGACCAATAAACCACCAACGCTATGCACAGCGTCGCCCAGTGCTTTTATATAGTCATCTGACAAAATCATACCAGACGATGTCTCGACGTGCGGTGCAAATACAATGGCTGGTTTTTCTTCTTTGATCTTGGCTACGGCGGTGTCGATATCGACTGGTGCAAATGGTTTAGGTGACTCGCTATCATCCGCACGATTGGCCGTAAGTACAGTAGAATATTTGGCGATTTTGCCTTTCTCTAAAATTTGCGTCCAGCGATAACTGAACCAGCCATTACGGATGATCAGACAATCTTCGTCGTTTGCCATTTGGCGAGCGACGGCTTCCATACCATAGGTACCAGAGCCAGGTACAATCGCCACGGCGTCAGCGTTATACACAGATTTTAGGTCACTAGATAGATCGTTCATTACTTGTTGAAAAGCTTTTGACATGTGGTTCAGCGCGCGATCGGTATATACCACTGAATACTCTAACAAACCGTTTGGATCGATATCTTGACGTAATGCAGGCATTGAACACTCCTAGTGTGTGATTAGATGATTGACTATTTTTTGACTATTTTTTCCGTAATATCTGGGTATGAAATAATATAGATACTGATCAAGTAGCAGAATTAATGACTAGCTAATAAGTAGTAATTAAGCACTGATCTAGAGCAAAAACAAAGGATAGAATGAAATATTGACCAGATAGCACTTTAATATAGCGATATTGTCTTGGACAATAATGTCTTGAGCTGTTTAGAGGTTCCTCGCTCTTGAACGTATACAAAACAAGAGACACTGATGAAGTCTACTAACATTGCGTCAATATATTTATAGTCATATTACGAGCAGATATCAGCACATTATCTTGACCCAAACCATTCATAAGAGCTTGATATTAGCACTGATGCTAGAGGTTGACAACGACATGCTGGGGCAGTGTTATGACTTGCACTGTCGATGATTTGTTGATAAGTCGTGTATAACTATCAGTGCCCGCGATGAGCATCCTGTAGCCCTGAAACCACAAAGTCGAGCAGATCACTATCGCCTTCGCGCGCCGCTTTGCGCATGAGCTTTGATGGTGCATGCGTCAATGTTTGGGTTAAGCGTCGTGATAGTTCGGTGAGGATATCTTCTGGACTGACATCGCCCTGTTGCAGCTTAGCGATAGACTCGTGTAGCAGCTTATCTACTTGACCTTGGGTACAGACGCGGTACTGTTGAATGTCTTTACCGACTTGACGAACTTGAAAGCGGCGGTCTATCTCAACAACCAATTGACTCACCAGTAACTCAGCGTCAACCGCTGCTTGCCGACGCTGCTCGATATTGCCAGCAATCACATGCTGTAAATCATCGACAGAGTATAGATACACATCATCAATGCGGCTGATGTTGGAGTCGATATCGCGCGGTACTGCCAAGTCTATCATCAGCATTGGCTGATAACGACGACGCTTGAGTGCTTGCATCGTCATTGTCTTATCAATCAACAAATCCATACTGCCGCTACAGCTACTGACAATATCTGCTTCTGCCAGTACTTGTGGCAACTCCTGCAATGGCTTTACATCGACACGGCGATTGGGACTACGTAGTTCCGCCGCCAATGCTTCGGCACGCTCAGGATTACGATTACAGATAATGACTCGTCCTACCCCAAGCCCTGCGATATGGGTCGCGACCAAGCGGTTCATCTCGCCTGCGGCAACGACCAATAGTGTACGACTGGGCAGATCATCAAATATTTGCGTGACCAGTTTCGCTGCAGCAAAGCTAAGCGATACAGCTTGCGCGCCGACTTGCGTTTCATTACGCACTCGTTTGGCCGCGGCAAATACTTGATCTACAATCCAGCCAAGCTGATTACTGAGTACTTTTTGCTCTTGCGCTAAGTGCACAGAGCGCTTTATTTGACCAAGGATTTGTGGCTCACCCAGTATCATAGAGTCAAGCCCTGCAGCCACTCTTAACCAATGGGTCAATGCATGAGTATCCCGATGTACATAAAGGTAAGGGTCGATGTCTGAGAGTGGGAGCTGTTTGAATTCAGCAAGCCACGTCTTTATTTTGATGATGTGAGCGCTAATGGCGGTAGCCGAAACATTGCTGCTACCACTAAAGTTGTTTTGCTCGGTAGTAACGGTCGTTTGCAAGCTAGATGGCTGTGAGACTGCGCTTTGCGACACTGAAGGTTGCGATGCTGAGTTGTGCGGCACGAGGGCATAGATCTCAGTACGGTTGCACGTTGAGACAATCACGCTACCATCAGTGAAACTCTCTATTTGGTCGAGTGCGACATTCACATCGTCACCCACAAGTGCCAAGCGCTCTCGTAGAGCGACTGGTGCAGTTTTGTGATTGACCCCAATGACCACTAATCTCATTATTGATAGACCATAAACATGACGCTCAGTTGCCTACTTACGCTATCTTATTATTTTCAAAAGACAGTCTTTGATGACAGCGCTGAAAGGAAGACCCTAAAAACCGCTTATTATATCATTATTGCTGGCGTTAATTAACACTCACCCATCTATGATAGCTATATCTCTGTATCTGGTCACAAAGGTAACAAATCAACTACCCATACGATTTATAAAATCAATAGCCAGATTTTGGCAAGTGGTCAATAAAACAAACATAAATAGCTCGCTTAGTATGACTTAACTTGTTATATTTCCACAGTATTCTAATCGATACGCACCTAAAAATAAAAACATAGTCGACCGTGTTTGCGCTTAAAACAGGCCTCACATGTCGCGTATTCATATAAGAACTATGACTCTCATCGGAGTAACACGGCTCCTATTGTTTATAGTGTGCCTCTGCTCTTATAATGTCTGTCATAGGTACTCGTTACCATTATCTGATTTACAATGATTAAAATAAAATACCTCAGTGATGTAGGTAAACCATGGACGAATACGGCTATCTATGATGTTTTTTGGATCATTATTTCACGCGCATCCTCCACTTAATGAGGAATCTAGCCTTCGTGCTCTGTTGCAGGTCGTTATGGAGCGCCTGTGCCAACGGTATAAGCTTGCCTTATCATTGGCCGTTTGTTTGTGCTTGACCACGCCAGTTCATGCCAGCCAACCCGACACCTCATCACAGGTAACCTTTCCGCAAGCACCAGCTATTATCAATAATAATCCGAATAATACCAGTACCAGTACTAGCACTAGCACTACTGTTAACACGACCGTTCGTAGAGTCAGTCAGCCGGCAGATAGCATTGCAAATATTGATGGTCTAGCGCCTACTGGCTTGTGGAAACCTGAGCTTAATGAACCAAGTTTATATGCTCTACTAGATGCAGAGTTTGCCGCGGATCGCGACAATCGACAGCGAGCGATTGCAATCTATAAGCAGCAGTCTTTTAAAGAAGACGCCACCGCAGTTTTTGAGAGAGCATTGACTTTATCCTTGCGTAACGAGCGGGTCGAAGACTCGTTAGCATTTGCCAAATCATGGCAAGACCAAAACCCTGACCATGTACCTGTTTGGTTTTATGTGGCGCATTTAGCCCTGCGCGCACACGATTACATCCTAGCTGGTGAGACGCTAAACCGTATCTTACGTTATGATCCGCGCGCAGATCTGAGCGAAATCCTTATCGGTATTTATCCAAATAACGATGAGGATAAACGCGAGCTACTTGCTGCTTTGCAGCCGCTAGATAGCGAGCAAAATGCTTCGTTATCTGTACTAAAAGCAGGTCTGCTATACCAGTTTAACGAGCCCGAAATCGCTATCGTACACATCAACCGCGCATTAGAACGTCAGCCTGACTATGTGCCTTTTATTACCTTAAAAGCTGACATACTGCGCAAAATCGTTACCGCCGAGACCGTGGTCAATTATGTCAGCCAAGCGCGCCTTCGTAACCCTGATAGCAAAAGCTTGTACCTGTACGAGATACGCTACTTATTGGATCTAAAACAAAGCGAGCAAGCTTGGAGATTACTGCTCGAAGCACATAATCGCTTTAGTGATGATGCTGAGATTACTTTGCTAGCGGCATTGGTGAGTCTGGATATCGAAGAGTATGCGAGCGCAGACGATCTACTCAACATGCTTGCCAAAAGCCCCACCTACCTTGATCAAGCCTATTACTATCTCGGTATCAGTGCTGAGCGGCAGCAGCTCTTTGAACAAGCCAAATACTATCTCAATGATGTGATGCAAGAGGACTTGGTATTAGAAGCTCGTAGAAAAGTAGTCGCGTTTGAATTACTTGATAATGATGTCGATGCTGCAATCGCGACTTTAGAAAAGCTACGCAAAGACTTTACGGTGTTTGCGCCTGACACGTTTGTCATGCAGGCCGATATTTTGTGGCAACAAAACCAATCAGCAGAAGCATTGCTGCTACTAACACGTGCCGCCCGCAAATATCCTGATAATGAAATGCTACTGTTTGCTCGGGCTCAACTCTTAGATGACAAAGATGATTATGTCGTCAAACGCACTTTACTCAATCATCTGCAAGCATTAGATCCTAGCAACCTATCTTATCAGCTCAGTTATGCGCAGTTACTATTGGCCAACGAGCGCAGCTCAGAGCAGGGTCTAGCACTAGCCACCGCTATTATTCAGATTCGCTACGATGACCCACGCTATGATAATGAGCTCCATCTGCAAGCCCTAAATGTACTGGCGGGCAATGCACTGGCAAAAGAAAACTATAAACAAGTGATTAACTATCTACAGACACCTTATGATGTTCTGCCAACCCTGCGCTCAGGTACTTTGCTATTGCGCGCTTACCAAGGGCTAGGCAACAATGACAAAGTTGAAGCCTTACTCGCAGACTTACAACAGCGCTTCTCATTTGGACAACACAATATCAATGACCGCATACAGTTGTACTAATATTGACTGTACAAGCTTCCTGTTTGATCTTTTAGCTTGGTAGATAACACAGCACTTATAAATTACAAGGCAGTTATAAGAAGCTAACAGCCGTGCATAACCGAGCAACAAATAACGCTTAAGCTAATATCTTTGTCCAACTTCCTATTTTGAGAAACCATTATGTCTGTATCATTCTTCTCTTACAAACCAAACAAATTGACGCTATTGACTGCCATGGCGACCGCAATGGTCATCACCTCTGGCTGTCAGTCGCTAAAAACAGCCAGCGCAACCAATCAACCAACTGCCATGCAAGGCCAAAATACTGATCAACCTAAAAAGTTAGAAAGCTTTGACATCACTGGTAAAATCGGCGTGACAATGCCTGCTAATGACACTTCAGGCACCCAAGGCGGTAGTGCGTTCTATGCGTGGGGGCAACAAGACGATCGTTTTGCGATTGAGCTCATCGGCGCACTCGGTATTGGCAAAACTAACATTGAGTACAATGGTCAAACGGCCACGCTAGTTAGTGAAAAGACGGGCACATTGACTGCTGAAGACCCTGAGACTCTGCTCAAAAAAGCCACTGGATGGCAAGCGCCCATCTCACAAATGCCTTATTGGATATCTGGACGTCCGGCACCTTCAGATAGCGCGCCGCAGCTTGATGCTCAAAACCGCTTAGTCAGTTCAGTCAATGGCGAATGGAATGCGAGCTTCACTTACAAAGGTGATGATAAGCTACCTAGTAAGATCAGTGCCGTACGGTCACAAGGCAATAAAGTTGTGATGACGATCAATCACTAACGCATCACAACTCGCTAATAAAACCACTCCACAAGCTATCACTGCTTATTAAGATAGCTGTTTTTGACCGAGACTATGACTAAAGATACTGCTATAGCGTCGACTTCTACCTTCACTCGTTTGTCCCCTGCAAAAATCAATCTATTTTTGCACATTACGGGCAAACGAGTTGACGGCTATCATAATTTGCAAACGGTATTTCGCCTGCTCGACTGGGGCGATTACTTGCACTTCTCGGTCGGCGATGGTGCTATGATTTCTACTGAAAATAGTGAATTAGACGCTACTACCCTCTGTCATCAACTGTTGGTATTAGCCGGTGCAGAGACGATCACGGCCAATATAGAAGACAATTTAATCTTCAAAGCAGCGCGCGCATTGCTAGCATTTGCTACGCAATCAGGTGAGCTACCGAAGCAATTGGTACAAATTACTGTCACCTTAGACAAGCATTTACCAATGGGTGCAGGATTAGGCGGTGGTTCGTCCAATGCCGCAACGACCATGCTGGCACTCAATGAGATTTGGCAGCTCAATTTTACTTGCCATGAGCTTATCAAAATCGGAGCAAAGGTCGGTGCAGACGTACCCATATTTATCTTTGGTCAAGATGCCATTGCCATGGGTATTGGTGAAGAATTGACGGCCATTGATCTACCTGATCAGCAGTATTTAGTCTTAACGCCTGATGCGCATGTCAATACTGCCACCCTATTCGCTAACCCCGAACTACAGCGAGATATCGCTCCCCTTTCAGTTGAGAGCATCCAAACTCAATGCGCTGACTACGTGCAAACGCTCGCCGCGCCCTATCACAATGTCTTTACGCCAGTGGTAACGAGTCTCGCTCCTGCTGTTAGAGAGGCTTTAAATTATTTACAAGGGTTAGAATCGCAGGTACTTAGCACAGCACGGATGACAGGCTCTGGTAGTGCCGTGTTTTTACCTTTAGATGCAGGCGTTGCCACTGACGAAAAGCTTTTGGAAAAGTGGGTTACAGAGGCACCTTGTGCAGGGTATGTGGTGGGTAGTTTGTAACTGCGCAAGTTTTTATAGATAGGTGGAAAGGTAAGCGCCACAAATACTACCAAGCCTAAAGCATTTAGGAGCAAAATATGATCACTCTCGGAAATATAGAGACGATTGCTTTTCAAATACATGAAATGGAAAAACCATTCATAGTAATGGATATTATTGTGAACTCAGTAAACATCAGTTATCAAGATAATAATTATTATGCGTTTCCACTTGTTAACAATATTAAGAAAGAAATAGAACTGATTACTAATGGCGAATTTCACCTAAATAAAAGTTTGATCAATACACCACTAAGCAAGCTACACGATATTTTTTATGAAACTGAAACTGGAGTTTACGATAGCAGTAATGAGAGAGATAACTTTTTGTTCTACGACTTATCTACTAACAAATCTCTATTTTACGTTTACCAAGAAGATGGATGTCTGATATTTTTTGGGAAATTTTTTGATGGTAATAATATTATCACCTCAAAAATAAGAAAAAGTGAGTTCTTAGCTACATTGCTCAAGCTGTTGCATACAGTTGAGCCTTACGCTGCTCCTCGAAACATATAAGACTATTTTGGAAACCTCGTGCCAGACATACTAGTCTCAAGCTCACTCATATAGCCCTAAAAGAGAATATAAGTAAGATATCAATCCTTATCACCAACTTTCACCATATACCTATCGAAATCATACCGTCCTTGATAAATTACGAATAAATCCCAGAAAAAGTCGCAAATGACTTGCAAAATCTGAAAATTTACTTATAATAGGTCGCCACAATAGGGGTATAGCCAAGTTGGTAAGGCATCAGGTTTTGATCCTGACATCCGTTGGTTCGAGTCCAGCTACCCCTGCCATTTTTTAGTACGAAGCGTTAGAGATATAGTGAGTATAAGCGGTTTATAGACAACCTCTTATTTTATTGTCATTGACAACGTTATCCCAGTTTCGGTATAGTTCGCAATGGACACCGCTAGGGAAAAGTTATACTTTAGACGGCTCAATCGTCTATAATATAACTGATAGGTCGTGACGCCATTCTAATAATGATTAAATAATCAATATTAGCTATCGGACGTATATAGCCTAGACATTACAGGGGTATAGCCAAGTTGGTAAGGCATCAGGTTTTGATCCTGACATCCGTTGGTTCGAGTCCAGCTACCCCTGCCATTTTTTACTGTAATAGTAGTCATCAACACCTTCACCACTCTTTTCTTAATTTGAGCAGTTTGTCACTGCTTAGCGGTCGCTGCTTGAGTCAATCAATAGGACTTCTGTCATGCCTTATTTGGCGATTTTTACGGGTAATGCCCACCCAGAATTAGCAAAAACCGTAGCCGATCATCTTCATATACCTCTTGGTAAAGCTGACATCACGCGTTTTTCTGATGGCGAAATTGCCGTGGAAATCAAAGAACACGTACGTGGTAAAGATGTGTTTATCATGCAGCCTACTTGTGCACCGACCAACGACAACTTGATGGAAATCATGATGATGGCAGACGCCTTGCGTCGCTCTAGTGCTGGCCGTATCACAGCTGTCATGCCATATTTTGGTTATGCTCGTCAGGATCGTCGCCCGCGTTCAGCTCGTGTACCTATCTCAGCCAAAGTCGTCGCTGATATGCTAAATATCGTTAGTATCGATCGCGTCATGACGGTTGATTTGCACTCAGATCAGATTCAGGGTTTCTTCGATATCCCTGTAGACAACATCTATGGTACGCCAGTACTCCTAAACGACCTACAAAAACAAGATTATGACAATATCATGGTGGTTTCTCCTGATGTTGGCGGTGTGGTTCGTGCCCGTGCGATGGCCAAGCAGTTAGGCGATACTGACATGGCGATTATCGATAAGCGCCGTGCGCGTGCGAATGAGTCACAAGTGATGCACATCATTGGTGATGTCCGTGACCGTGATTGCGTTATCGTTGATGATATGGTCGATACTGCAGGTACGCTATGCAAAGCTGCCGAAGCACTAAAAGAAAATGGTGCACGTCGCGTATTGGCTTATATCACGCATCCTGTCCTGTCAGGTAACGCACTCAAAAACATCAGCGAATCGGCGCTAGACGAAGTCGTTGTGACCGATACGATTCCATTATCAGCTGAAGCAAAAGCCTGCAGCAAAATCCGTCAGGTCAGTATCGCGCCGATGCTTGCTGAGAGCTTACGCCGTATCAACAACGAAGAATCTATTAGTGCAATGTTTGATGCCTAATGTTTAGTGATCAGTGTTTAATACTGAACGCTAGATAGTAGTTGTTATAATCAAAACAGCAACGCCTGTGTTAATAGATATTGAATAAGCCAAAGAAATAGCGCCAAGTATGAGTACTTGGCGCTATTTTTATGTCCGTGATTTTCGTAGGTCTTTATTATTGCTACAAAATCACGTATAATGCGCGCCTGTGCTAGCCTTTTGTTTTATTACGCAAGGGTGGCATTATTAAAAGTGCTGATCAAGCTGAACAATAATGGCTACTGTAGTATTTATTACTATAAAAATCATTGTTATAGGCAAATGGCTAATGTTGTTAATCGTGTTACATACATACGATGATAAACCTTAGCTCTCATCACGTATTAGTGGATTGGTCGCAAATCCACTTTTTTATGACCAGACACTTCATCATTCTTTTTATAGGATTATATCCATGAGCATTAATCATTTTGAACTAAAAGCCGTTGATCGTTCTGCTGAACTACAAGGTAAAGGTGCGAGCCGCCGCCTACGTAAGCAGAACCTAGTTCCTGCTATCATTTATGGTGGTAATGAAGAACCAACAGCTATCTCTATCAAGCTTAACGAACTAGTAAAATCACTAGAATTCGAAGCGTTCTTCTCACACATCTTGACTATCGATGTTGATGGTGAAGAGCATCAAGCAGTCATCAAAGATTTGCAGCGTCATCCTGCTAAAGGTTTCCCAATGCATGCTGATTTTCAGCGCATTGTGAAAGGTCAAAAAATCCACATGAACGTTCCTGTGCATTTCTCTGGCCGTGAAGATGCTCCTGGTACTGCTGCTGGTGGCGTATTGTCTACTCTAGTATCTGACATCGAAATCATCTGCCTACCATCTAAACTTCCTGAATACCTAGATGTAGACGTTTCTGGTATGGAAATCGGTGATTTGTTCCGTCTATCAGACATCGAACTTCCTGAAGGTGTTGTGATTCATGAGCTTGAGCTAGAAGACGGCCATGACCGTACTATCGTTAACATGCAGCCACCTACTGTTGAAGAAGTTGACGAAGATGCTGAAGACGTTGATGCTGATGAAGTACCAGCAACTGAGCAAAACGCTGAAGTTGACACTGAAGAGAAAGAAGACGACGAGTAAGATACACTTTCTATGTAGCGACTCATATTGCGCTACGTAGTGACAGACTTGTTTAGTCAACAAAACAGCAGGTGATTTAAAATCTCCTGCTGTTTTTGTAAGTAAGGTTTGAAAATACACAGTTTTCTCAAATTTAATGCCTTATCTCTATTTATCGTATTCAAGCAGGGTGTTTTTATGGCCATAAAGCTTATTGTCGGTCTTGGTAATCCTGGTCAGCAGTATATGTTCACGCGTCATAATGCTGGGTTTTGGTTCGTTCATCATTTGGCACAGCAGTTCAATATCACGCTCGCCCCTGACAAGAAGTTTCACGGGGTGACAGGACGCGGGCAAATTCATGGGTCTGATGTGCGTCTACTGATGCCGCTGACGTTTATGAATAAATCTGGTCAGTCAGTCGTGCCTATGGTAAATTTTTATGGCATCAAAAACGACGAGCTATTGATTGCTCATGATGAGCTCGACATCCCAGCTGGCAGCATCAAGCTCAAAACCGATGGCGGTCATGGTGGTCATAATGGTCTGCGTGATATTACACCGCACATCGGCAATGACTTTCATCGTCTACGCGTAGGTATTGGCCACCCAGGACACAAGTCCAAAGTTAGTGGGCATGTCCTCTCAAAAGCGTCACCCGATGAGCAAATCGCTATCGATAGCGCACTGACAGCAGCTTTTGAAGCACTACCCCTGTTGATGAGTGGTGATACTGAGAAAGCCCGCTCACAAATTAATGGCTTTAAATTACCTGAATAATATAGCGTCATTATAACAACGACCTTTTATTTTGGTAGTTTTGTCCCCATTAACCTTTTGATTTAGTTATTTAATATCAGTTACGCTAAGGAAGCAACCTATGCTACTTAATATGCTTAAATGCAAATTACATCGTGCTCGCGTTACCCATGCTGAGCTTCATTATGAAGGCTCATGCGGTATCGATGGTGATCTGCTTGACCTTGCTGGTCTACGTGAAAACGAATCTATCGATATCTATAATGTGACCAATGGCAAGCGCTTTCGCACCTATGCTATCCGTGCTGAAGCAGGCTCTGGTATTATCTCATTAAATGGTGCTGCAGCTCATATGGCAGATTTAGGTGACATCGTCATTATCTGTGCTTATGCCCAGTTTGATGAAGTTGAAGCATCTACCTACCAACCAAAACTTGTCTACTGTAATGAAGACAACACGGTTAAAGACACAGCAAATATCATCCCTGTACAAGTTGCTTAATATGACAGGATGACGAGGTTTTGGTTAGATCAAGAGAAATATCAAACTAAAGCGTTGGTTTAACTCTGGTTATTACCAAAAACCTCGATGCTAAAATGAAAGCTGAATCTTTGTGTCGATTCAGCTTTTTTTGTGCCAGTTTTATTTATCAAGTTCATCACTTTTATTATCTATAAGGAAACATACTGATGTGGTTGGCAGTGATTGCAATACTGATTGGGTTAGCAATTTTGGTTTGGAGTGCCGATGTCTTTATTGATGGGGCGACAGCACTAGCAAAGAAGTTTAGCGTGCCAAGCTTCTTGATCGGCGTATTGATACTGGGTATCGGCACATCAGCCCCTGAAATGGTGGTGTCAGTATTGGCCGCAATTGAAGGCAGCCCTGAGCTGGCTTTGGGTAATGCTTATGGCTCAAACATCATCAATATTGCCTTGGTACTCGGTGCAACCGTACTGATTAGCCCTATTATCATTCGTAAGGGCATCGTAAAGCGCGATCTACCTCTATTACTCCTAATCACTGCTATAGCGGCGTGGCAGCTACGTGATGGCGTGTTGAGCCAAGCTGATGGTATTGTGCTACTGATACTCTTGGTTGTCGTCTTAGCGATACAGATTGTACTGAGTATCCGTGAAGGGTATCATGAGCATGAGGATGATGTGATTGTTGAGAGCACTGATTCAGATCACGTAGAGCCGAGTATGGCGCGTGGACTTATCAGTTTGCTTATCGGTATGCTAATGCTGGTCATCAGCTCACGTGCTATTGTTTGGGGTGCGGTCGAGCTGGCGACGCTATGGGGACTCAGTGAGCTTATCATTGGATTGACGATTGTGGCTGTTGGCACCTCATTGCCCGAGCTGGTGTCGAGCTTGTCAGCGGCGCGTAAAGGCGAGCATGATATGGCGCTGGGTAATATCATTGGCTCAAATATTTTCAACACGTTGGCCGTTGTCGGTTTGGCGACCGTGATTGCCCCTATTACCGCTGATCCAATTATTTTTTCACGCGACGTGATGGCGATGGGATTACTGACAGTGTTGCTTGTCGCCCTGTGCGTGTTTGCTTTTATGAAAAATCGTCAATTTGGTCGTATGTCAGGCGCTACATTGGTACTTTTCTTTGTAGGTTATACCGCATGGCTGATCCAAAGCGTCAGTATGTAATCAGTATTTTCGTTATACCATCCAATTTTTGATAATTTGGATGGTATCGTTTCAAACGGTCTGTTTAGGTTTCAGTAAAAAGACGATTTATTGGATGATGTTACGGTTTTTTGTTACGGTTTCTAAAACCGCGCCATAACCCTTCGTGTGCTACTTTTGGCATTTTTAGCGTAATGGTGTTCGATAGCATGTCTTGTACTGCCAGACCGCGAGGGTTGAACAGACAAAAAACATAGTTAAAGACCAATCCAAGGAACGCGCTGGCAAGTAAGGCGGCGCGTGACCCATCGACCAAGCTACCGATAATGCCAAAAAGTAATGGCATCAAACAAGCTGACAAGATACGCTTAAACGACTGCCCCCATGTTAGCCATTGACCAGCATCATTGATAGTCTTCAATCGCCATGTCTGCATTCCCAATGTCTGCCCGCCGCGGCGCCAAAATATGCCATAGAATGCGACCAACGTCAGTACAAACGACGGCGTCATAATGGCGTTTTGGTACCATAGCGGTAGCGACTGGGCCTGCGATGACTCAGTCCCCGTCTCCATCGTTAGAATCGTTCCCACTACCGTCAGTATCGTACCCACCAAAAACAACAGTGCCAAAATCAGCATGCCATCATAAAGAATCGCCACAACTCGAGTCGTGGGTTTAGCGATGGTAGGCTCTTCATTAGGATTTTGCTGCACAGAAGCGCTCGGCTGAGGCTTCGCATTGCGAGTAGGTTTTGATGGGCGTTTAAATGGACGTTTTGACATGGTACAAGCTCATAGCAAGCAGTGAATAATAGCGCTATTGTACCGTAAATTATTGGACTGTCGTACATTATCCTAAATGACTGTCCAATCACGCTAGCGACCGACACCATGCATCTACATTAGTCATAAGATAATGATGACAAATTATAAAGGAGTCACTGATAACTCTAGACAACGACTTAAGGTTTTAAACCATACAAAATTTGGACATAAAAAAACCGCCAATTATCATAAGACAGGCGATTGATTTAATTGATTGTGCAAATGGTGCGCCTGGAGAGATTCGAACTCCCGACCCCTTAGTTCGTAGCCAAGTGCTCTATCCAACTGAGCTACAGGCGCGTATTTTGCAAATCATTTACTGACTTGTTAAAAACAATCTCAGTAAATTAGGTTGGCTATTATATAGATAATATCGCTTGTGTCAACATCTTTTTTAATTAAAAACAAAATATTTTTGATTTAACTATTAAGATGTTTAACGCCAGTATACTGCGCTACTACTCTAATAACAACTGAATAAATGGCGGTGAAGGAGGGATTCGAACCCTCGATACGCTTACACGTATGGTTCCTTAGCAGGGAACTGGTTTCAGCCACTCACCCACTTCACCTAACGAATCAAGACATTTATAAAACCGCTATAAACATAGTATTGATGCTAACAATACGTCTCATGTCGTGGGCGAGTATTATAACAAAGCCAAAATGAATTGCAAGCCTTGTCTGCTAATTTAATGCAGCTTTTATCATAATTAAAGATATAAGTACCTATCTCACATGCTATTGCTAAAAATTGTACCATCTCATAGCGAAGCCTCACTACTTACTTGGTCATCGTTGATGATGTTTTTGCTACTTGCTCTATAAACGCTAGACTAGGATGGATTTTTTGGCAGTAGGTGGCTATAGTATTTATTACTTATTTCAAAATATCTAAAAGGAGCGGTTATGCGACCTGTCGTACTGTGTTTTTCAGGATTGGATCCCTCAGGTGGTGCTGGGTTACAAGCAGATATCGAGGCCATCGGACAGACAGGAGCACATGCTGCCATCGCTTGTACGGCAGTCACTATTCAGAACTCACAGCAAGTATTTGGTTTTGACGCTTGCGCCGCAGATTTGGTACAGGCTCAAGCCATTGCTGTGCTCGATGATCTGCCAGTGAGCGCTATCAAATCAGGCATGCTTGGCACCACTGAAAATATTGCAATGCTCACACGTTTATTTGCAGAAGAAAAGATCTCCAAAGACATACCTTTTGTATTGGATCCTGTATTGGTTGCCAATAGCGGTGGTAGCTTGGGTGACGAAAAGACATTGGTGAGTGCCTTTAGACAGCTCCTGCCCTATGCGACCTTAATTACCCCAAATACGCACGAGCTTCGAGCATTAAGTGGTGAACAGGACTTACACAGTGGGGCAAAGCAGCTGTGCGCACAAGGCGTTCATGCCGTACTGGTAAAAACTTCACACGATTTTGAAGATGGTGATATCGAGCAGTACCTATACATAAAGGGCGAGATGGTACACAAAAGCACGTTGCCACGTCTAAATGGTGAGTTCCATGGCTCAGGATGCTCTCTTGCTAGCTTTATCGCTGGACGTTTGGCGATGGGTGATAATTTGATTGATGCAATAAAAGCAGCAGACAGCTGGATTATTCAAACATTACGTGCAGCTGACGTACCGCACCCTAATGATGCTCAGGCTCAATTAATACCCAACCGCTTTGTTAGTTTTTAATACTATTATAGAAGCCTGTCTCACACATGCAGCAAATAAAAAAGCGCTCTATATGCCATAGAGCGCTTTTTTGTACTATATATTTTTGGATTGAACGATATGACGTTTACCCTACCCTAACATTGGCATCACACTGGCAGTCAATCCGCCAATAAATATCTCAAGTAAGTAAAAAGCAAAAAAAGCAACCATTGGTGACAAGTCAAGCATACCTAGATTTGGCGTAATACGACGAAACGGCGCGAGTATCGGCTCCGCTAAGTTCATAATAATACCGATGATAGGATGCTGAGACTGGGTAAACACCACGATCCAGCTAACGATGATAGAACCAATCACTAAGTAGCGACACATGCGCAAAAAATCTAATATTAAGCTGGTCGTACCCGTAAAGAATAACGGTACAGGGGCTATACCTTGATGCGTCAATGCTGCTTTTCCAGAGATATCGATCAAACGAATCAAAAACATAAGGACAATAGCAGCAATGCTGATACGACCCTGTGCTACCGTTGGAAAAATACGCCCAAATACATCGACGACATGAGTCGCTTTGTAGGCAGGCGCAATCATCGGATTGCTCGCATCCATCCCTGCAAACTGCAACATAAAACGAATAAACACCAGCATCATAGCGAATGTGGTGACCAAATCAAAAATTTGAAATAACATGTTGTTCATGAAGTGCTACTCAATGGGACATTATTAACAGAGGCTAGGATGACAAAGGTCATTATCAGCTGGTGGTTGCATAAGCGCTATCGTAACTTATAATACCGCGTGTCAGTAATTACTTACTCATCTCTTCACTTAACGCTTGGCTACGATCGTAGCAAGCCTGCATGGCTTCGCTGATTTGACGACCAATTTCGTTGGCTTGCATGGACTCGACCGCTGCCTGAGTCGTACCGTTCGGAGACGTCACTTTGCGGCGCAGTTCAGCTGGTGCATCATCGCTGTTCATCGCCATTTTTGCAGCACCAAGCATGGTTTGCATTGCAAGCGCTGAGGCTTGTTCTTTGTCTAGACCTAACGCCACGGCCCCATCGACCATCGATTCGATAAAGTAAAACATATATGCTGGCGCTGAACCTGACACGGCTGTGACCGCATGCATATGCTCTTCGTCATCAACCCACATGACCAGTCCTGATGCTTCCATTACCGCAGTTGCCAGCTGTTTTTGTTCTGCTGAGATATTATCTGTACCGTAGAGACCCGTCGCACCCATCTGAATCATAGAGGGCGTGTTTGGCATGGCGCGCACGATATTGCTATAGCCGCCCAGCATACTAGACAACAGATCAGTCGATAGGCCTGCGGCTACTGAAATGACCAACTGATTATCCAATGCATCAGCAAAGCTACTAACAACCACTTTCATCATCTGTGGTTTTACAGCGAGTACTATGATATCAGCATCGACTACAGCGGCTGTTGCATCAGCCATTGGGTCAACGGTATTTAATCCTTTAGCAGCCAGTTGCTCACGTGCATCGCTGCTAGGATCGGCGACCGTGATGAGATCAGGTTTGATGCCGCAGCCTACAAGCCCGCTAATAAGCGCTTGCGCCATGTTTCCGCCACCAATAAAACTGATTTTTTTATTATCTAATACCGACATACTTGTCTCCTAGTCACAACATTCAAAGGTATTCAACTTAACATCTTGATATATAAAACGACACTCAGTTTATCATACTGCCACTAGTATCGTTTGATAAATTCAAACTGTGAGTGCCCACCTCAGGCTAATGACAACCAATGCGCCAGTACAAAGCACCTCGATCTTTAGTTTATGGTACGTAGGCTTAGGTTGCTTCTAATATACTCAGTTAACTTCTGATGTGTCATATCAGTTATCACGCTTTCAGAGCTCAAATTCCAACTCTCAAATGGTGATATGAGCAATATAGGCGCATCATTTTCGGTACCGTCTTTATTAATAGAAGCGACACTGATTACCAGCAGATTTTGTCGCAGCCACACTGGGATACCTAGGGTTTGATACAGTCTTTTGCCAGCTTGTAGACGCGTCGCCAGTGCAGTCTTGAGACGCGTTTTGCTATCCAATGGGGTTATTTTTAATGTAGCTTTCGATACTCCCTCATTTGCGTGGTCGCTTAGCAGCTTTGCCAATCTATCTGGACATACTTGTAACTGCCACACGTAGTCAATACTGCGGCGCAATATGATTGAACCGTCATCAGCTGAATCGCTCTCAATAGAGAGCAGACCAGATAATGGCAGCACTTGCTCTGTGATTGGTATATTTAGCCAAGACAGCCATTTACTACTCAGACGATAGATCTGCTGACGATAGCGGCGAAAAGTATAGGATTGCTTACGACCCTGCCAAAACAACTCTGTTTGATGATCTTGGTCATCACGTTGGCTTACATTTAGTACATCATCGACGAGCTGCTTAGCAGGTGGCAATGGCTCATCTTGACCCAGCCAATGATGCAGTAGTTGGCGCTGGCGATAGATCGGTAGTGCTCGTAGCGCATCAATATTGAGCACCTGCTGTGCAGTTGGCAGTTGTAGGCTTTCATTGACTGTCTGCTGCATATCTTGCTCAGCTTGCGCATTGACAGTAGCTTGGGCCTCACTCAATAGCTGCGCACTACGGGTAATATTATCAATAATATTGGGGTTATAAGTCGCCAGTATTGGCATGATGTCGCGGCGTAGCCCACTACGTACATTATCGCCAGTGTTATTGGTTGGATCATCGATGTAGGGCAACTCTAGGCGCTTAGCATAGGTGCTGATAGCGTTACGCCTGATGGTAAGCCAAGGTCGCCATAGTACATGACGCTGTACGCCCTGCATTTGCACTCGCCATGGCTGCATACCTGAGAGACCGTTGACTCCAGCGCCTTGAATCAAGCGCATCAGTACGGTTTCCGCTTGATCATCAGCATGATGTGCCAATAGCAGTACGTCATCTTGGTTCATATGTGCGCGCATGACGTTATAACGTGCTTGTCGCGCTGCTTGCTCATCATGTCCATTCACTTGTGCCTGTAAAATGCGACAAGGTATCTGCTGCGCTTGCGCCCAATTGGCAACATGCTTGGACCAGTGCTGACTGTCCGCTTGCAGACTATGATCGACATGTAAGAGCTGCGGTAGACATGGTAGTTTGCCTTGCTGGTAGAGCTGCGCACATAATGCCGCAAGTGCCAACGAGTCACGTCCACCACTACATGCCAACCAAAGGCGGCGACCATGTAACTGCTCGCTATACGTCTGCATACTGCTCAACAATGCGTCTGCCAATACGTCATCAATCGGCAAATTGGCAACGGATCTAACAGGATATGGGAGGATGGCATTGCTGGTCATAATCAGCCTTAGTCATTAGGGGGTTGTATATTTATTGATGTGCCGATAAAGAAATACTTGTATTAATTAAGACATTGCATGAAATGCTTTGTGTTAGGGGCTTCGTATTAGGGGCCTTGCATCGAAGGCTTTGTCTAATAATAGCCACAAAAAAACGCGCCATTCAATGACACGTTTTTATTTTAGCATTAAGACTCAGCCTCTAATATGAAAAGCTTAGCGCATGTCTTGAACTAGCAAGGCAACATCACTTCTGAATTAAAAGACTTGAGCTTTTCATAGCGTAGCTCGCAACGTTCTTGAGGATCTAAATCTTTAATCTCATCAAGCTGTTCAATGATCAGGGTTTTTAATGCAGCCATTACTGGTTGCGGCTGTAGATGTGCGCCCTCGCCTTCATCAATAACAGCATCAATCAAACCCATTTGATAAAGGTTAATGGCGTTTAGCTTTAGTGCCTCACTGGCGTCTTGTGCTTTTTCAGCGGTTTTCCATAGGATAGAGGCACAGCCCTCAGGAGAAATAACTGAGTAAATACTGTTCTGTAGCATGTTTACTTTGTCACCAACGCCAATAGCAAGCGCGCCGCCTGAACCACCTTCACCGATAATGGTCACGATTACAGGTACCTGAAGACTAGAAAATACAGCAATACTCTCTGCAATCGCTTGTGCTTGTCCGCGTTCTTCTGCACCAATACCAGGATAAGCCCCTTGAGTATCGACAAAGGTCATCACAGGAATATTAAAGCGCTCAGCCATTTTGACCAAACGTATCACCTTGCGGTAGCCTTCAGGATTGGCCATACCAAAGTTATGGGCGATACGCTCACGAGTACTGCGGCCACGGTGTTGACCGATTACCATCACAGGCTGACCATCAAAACGCGCCAAACCACCCAAGATGGCTTTGTCATCGGCATAAGCACGGTCACCGTGCAACTCATCAAATTCGGTAAAAAGCTGATTAACATAGTCCATAAACAATGGACGCTTGGCATGTCGTGCAAGCTGCACACTATCCCAGACAGTGCTCATAAACGCTTCCTTTTACTCATTATACTTAGTGTATATATGTTTAAAATAATTATGTTTAAAAAATAATATCGCTATCGATCTTTTGATAATGAAAGTACAGTTGTAAACTCAATAGAAGCTATAGTAGCACATCTTATATAGCATGACATTATCGGCGACACCGCTTTTGTTACGTTACTCTTTAACTCGATACTGACAATGGTAACGGCTCGGATTCCTCGGCCTCAATCACACTCAGCTGTATGCCCCATTTGGCAAACTGGTCAATCTCCGTACGCAAATCAGCCAACAAAAATGCATAATGTTCACTGCTATCAGCAACCGTAATCTGCCACTCACTATCGCTTGTGACCTTGAGTGCTAGATCTGGTAGCTTATGATCACTACGGCTATGGTGTGCTAGGACAGCAAGACGTAACAGCAAGCACAGATAGACCAGCTGATCGCCGCCAACCTGGCAGGTCTGATCTAACATATCGCTTTTAAGCTTGCGGCGATGATTGAGCATCAGCTGCGCCATGCGCTTTTGATCCACTTGCGAAAACCCTGGAATATCAGAATGCTCAAGCAAATAGGCACTGTGCTTATGATAGCTGCTATGACTGATCGCAAGACCTATTTCATGCAAGAACGCGGCGCGTCTGAGTAAGTCGCAATCATCATTCGTAAGATCAAGCGATTCTTTTACTTGTTCGAACAGATTACGGCTGGTTTTTACCACTTGCTTGGCTTGCTTTTTGTCGCCTGAATAACGCTTTATCAGCGCAAGCACACTACGGTCACGCACGTCTTCGCTCGCAAAACGTCCCAGCATGTCATACATCACCCCTTCACGTAATGCCCCATCTGAATAGGTAATAGTCTCAACACCTAGTACTTTCATAACGGCACGCAGCACTGCTACGCCCGCAGGGAACACGGCTTTACGGTGATCTTTAACGCCTTCTAGTTCAATATCGTCAATATTGCCAATCTTAACCAGCAGTCTCTCTAACTTTTTGACCCCTTTATAGGTGATGCGTTCTTGCTCATCAGCCCATCCCTTAGATACCAGAACGTTGCGCACGGCTTTGATCGTACCGCTTGAGCCAACCACACTGCTCCAGCCTGTCTTTTGGTAACGACCATTTATCGCTAATACTTCTTTGCGCGCACCTGAAATCGCGTCATTGAACGCTTCTTTGGTAACAAGACCATCAGCAAAGAATTTTTGTGTAAAGGCAACGCAGCCCATTTGCAAGCTTTCAGTCAGTAGCGGATCGAACTCTTGACCGATGATAAACTCTGTTGAGCCGCCACCAATATCAATAACCAAGCGTTTATCACTACTCTCATTGGTATGCGAGACACCCAAATAGATCAGTCTCGCCTCTTCACGTCCAGCGATAGTCTCGATGGGCTTTGGTAAGATTTTATTGGCACGGGAAATAAAGTCATTAGCGTTTTTGGCTTGGCGCAGGGCATTGGTAGCAACCACACGAATACGCTCTGGCGGTACAGAATCTAAACGCGCGACAAATCGGCTCAAGCAGTCCAGACCGCGTTGCTCAGCGGCATCGCTCAAGATATTATTCTCATCCAAACCTGCAGCGAGCTGCACTTTTTCAGACATGGAGACTACTTTACGCACTTCCCCGTGATCCAGACGAGCGATGGCTAAGTGAAAACTATTGGAACCAATATCAATAGCGGCCATCATTTGATCATCGCTGAGAGGCGGATTTGCAAGATAGTCAATAGGCATAAGACAAGTCGTCACCGTGTTAGAGAGAATGTGTAGTTTATCAAAATCATGTGCTACATAGATATAGAAACCACATGTGTAGAAAAGAGCAGCATCTACAAAAGTCAGGGCAATTTTTTCATTAAAGCATTTATCTCAAACACTCGCAAGCAACGTAAAATCATGGCGAGCACACAACCAACCATTCTATAAAGCAGCAGCATTGTCATTGGTATGCCTACTGAGGGTATAAATGACGATAATCATAAGATAAATGGCAGCCAAATAAGCAGTATCATCAAAAATCCAGTACAGATAATATTGGGACATGAGCAACATTTGGCAAAGTTTGCTACAGGCTTACCTCCTCTACAGCCTACTCTTTAAACTAAGGGAACATATTGGCACTTGTCATCGTAGCGCTTATTATTTAAGTATTTATCGTCTAAGCCCTTGGCATCTAGCGCTTGTGTTAGTGATAGCGGTTTGCTACATTAAAAGTTATCAATAACATGATAAAAAACCGTTAGTTACTGGTCGTATACTCCTACAACTGACATTAAAATCGTTAATTATTTGCCCAGAATTTGCTTAGAAACCATCTTCGATTGACCATCGATAAACCCGCCAGCAAGGAAGCTAGTCGCATGAATCAGACCACCACAACAAATACTACCAAGATCGCAAGCCCTCAGGCCAATAACACCAAGACAGATATGGTAAAAACTGAGACGCCATCTGAACAAGCATTCTATGATTTTTATTTGGACGAGCATCAAAACATGGCTTGTCGCCGTCTGCATTTTGCAGGCAGTAGTTTTGGCTTATTGGGACTGGCAAAGTCTGTCAAAACCAGATCAGCAAAACCTTTGGTAAAAGGTATCGCTGCTGGGTATGCTTGTGCTTGGGTTGGGCACTTTTTCTTTGAAAAAAACAAGCCAGCTTCCTTTAAGTTTCCACTAAAAAGCTTTGCTAGCGACTTCCGTATGTATAGCGATGTCCTACGAGGCAATCTGAGCCTAAGAAATCGTAAGTACGATAAAGCACGATAAAAACCAGCTAACGTACGAGACAGGTGACAAAAAAACTGGGCTACTATTTTTAGTAGCCCAGTTTTTTATTATTGATCGCTTTATTGCTGTCAGCTCATTTTTATAAACGACACGACACATTTTTTATCTTAAGGATTTACGTAATATCTTGCCAACAGCGGTCTTAGGTAGCTCATCGATAAACTCATAGGATTGCGGACGCTTATAGCCAGTGAGGCGTTTGCTTGCAAAATCCTGTAGCTCCTCTACTGTGAGGTCTGAGTCTTTTTTCACCACAAATGCTTTTGGCACTTCACCGCTATGTTCATCTGCAACGCCTACCACCGCCACCTCCAATACTTTAGGGTGCTCGGTCAGGGCAGCCTCTACTTCATTGGGATACACATTAAATCCTGAGACCAATATCATGTCTTTTTTGCGGTCTACGAGCGTCAAAAACCCCTCGTCATTCATGACACCAATATCACCTGATCTAAAGTAGCCATTGTCGGTAAAGGTATCTACATTGTCTCGTTGCCAGTAGCCGCGCATGACCTGTGGGCCTTTGATACAAACCTCTCCACGCGTACCTATCGGACATGTCTTGCCATTCTCATCTATGATATTAATGTTTGTCAAAGCCAGCGGCAGTCCAACGCTACCATTGAACGCGGTAACGCCAGAGGGATTGAAAGAGATAACTGGCGCGGTCTCAGACATACCATAGCCTTCGCTAATAATCATACCCGTCACTTGCTGCCACTGATCTGAGACTGCTTTGATAATCGCTGTGCCGCCACCGATAGATAGTGCCAAGCGGCTAAAATCAAGGCTGGCAAATTTTGGATGGTGCAACATACCAATGAATAAAGTATTTACCGAAGGAATGACATGAGGTCGATGCTGTTCAATCGTTTTGACCAAACCATCGATATCACGAGGATTGGTGACTAAGACATCCTCCCAGCCGCCATAAAGACCCAGTAGTCCGCAGACTGTAAATGAAAAGATATGATAAAGCGGTAAAGGATTGAGGATTTTGATTTGCTCACTACGATTGGCTTCAATTGTCTTGCCAAACATTGCGTAGCACTGACAAACATTGGCCATGACATTGTAATGGGTCAGCATAGCGCCTTTTGGCTTGCCAGTCGTACCACCTGTATACTGCAACAATGCCAAATCTTCACGTTCTATCGTAACGTCTTTGAACGCTGACTCACTATACGCCTGCATAACATGGGCAAACGTTATGTTGTGCTTTGATGAGTCAGTTGATGACTCGGTTACTGCCTCAGTTGATGACTCAGTTGTTGACTGGGTCGAGGTATGTGCTGGCTCATGTGTGCTTGCAGATTGTGCTGAGTCAATTTGACTGAGCAAGGCAATATCGTTATCAGAAATACTAGGATCTATAGAGCACCTGACCACCCATTTTAGTTGTGCTTTTACCGTTTCATCTAGTTGCTCATAAGCCGTGCTCATACCATCTAGCACAATGAGACCGCAAGCTTGGGCATCCGTCAACTGATGTGCCAACTCATACTGCGTATACATGGGGTTGACGTTGACCAGTACCACACCCGCTCGTAAGCAACCTAACAGTACTACGGCATATTGCAGTATGTTTGGTAGCTGTACGGCAATACGGTCGCCTTTTTCTATACCTTGTGCCTGTAAGAACGCCGCAAAACGGCGGCTGGCACTGTCTAACTGACCAAAAGTAAGGGTCGCAGCGCCCATACTAAAAGCGGGACGATTACTGTGCTGATCTATCTTTGGTTGCAATAAGTCAATCAGGTTTTGTTTGCCTGCCAATACGTCCAAGTTGTTGTCCAAACCATACTGCTCATACGTGGTCAGCCATAGAGGCGCTACGCTACTAGAAGTACTATTGCTCATTCTTTTGCATCCTTGCGTTATTGTCCGAATTTATCTCAGAGTATCATAGTTTATTGTCTATTTTTTAGACACACAGGGATTGAATGTATAAGCATCAGTCACGCTATTATTAATATAAACGAACCTTAGAAATACACCTTTACTTCTGTAATGGTTATAAGACAAATGCCACTAAACGAAAAAAACCAGCAAAAATCACCGTTTGATTTTGCTGGTTTTTTGAACTATTCAATGTTTATGAAGCTTAATAATTATATGGCTGAACCAAGTTAAAGCTAAAGCTAGACTAAGCTTTTGCCATCTCTGCAAATATCTCATCAGCAGCTGCTATCGATGCATCAATATCTTCATTACTATGTTTAATTGACATAAAGCCTGCTTCATAAGCAGAGGGTGCAAGATAGATACCACGATCTAGCATGCCATGAAAGAAAGTATTAAATACCGTCATGTCACATGCTGTCACATCATCGAAGTTCATTGGCGTCTGAGTGTCAGCATCTTTGACAAAGAACATACCAAACATACCGCCTAATTTATTGGTACGCAGATTGATGCCGTGTTTGTCCGCTGCCGCTTGAAAACCATCGACCAAATGATCGACTTTGGCAGCTAAGTCATCGTAGAAACCTGCTTCCGTTAAGTCTTCAAACATCGCGATACCAGCGCGCATGGCCAGTGGGTTGCCAGACAATGTACCAGCTTGATAGACACCGCCAAGTGGCGCGATGCAAGACATGATGTCTTCTTTACCACCGAACGCGCCAACAGGTAGACCGGCACCGATGATTTTGCCAAAACAAGTCAAATCAGGCGTGATACCAAAATGTGCCTGCGCGCCGCCAAGACCCACGCGGAACCCTGTCATGACTTCATCAAAAATCAATACTGCGCCATGCTCAGTACATTGGGCACGCAGCGTATCGTGAAAATCCTGCTCTGGAATGATCATATTCATGTTGCCAGCGATAGGCTCTAAGATAACGCAGGCAATCTCTTCACCCCATTTCTCAAAACAGTCTTTGATCGCTTGTGGATCATTATAAGGAATCGTAATGGTATGCTTCGCAAAATCGGCTGGCACGCCTTTAGACGTTGGTTCACCGATATCAAGCATACCTGAGCCTGCTTTCACAAGTAGACTGTCTGAATGACCATGATAGCAGCCTTCAAACTTAACGATTTTGTCACGCTGGGTATAGCCACGTGCCAGACGGATCGCGCTCATGGTCGCTTCGGTACCCGAGCTGGTCATACGAACCATCTCAACGCTTGGTACGATGTCGCAAATCTTGTCGGCGACCGTCGTTTCAAACGGCGTTGGCGTACCAAAGCTCAAACCATCATCAGCCGCTTTTTTTACCGCATCAATAACTTTTGGATGCGCATGACCCAAAATCATCGGACCCCAAGAACCCACATAATCGATGTAGGCATTGTCTTCGGTGTCATAAATCTTGCTACCGTTGGCACGGTGCATAAATATCGGCGTACCACCAACTCCGGCAAAGGCACGTACGGGTGAATTGACGCCACCTGGGATATGTTTGCGCGCTTGGGCAAAGAGCTGTTCGTTTTTAGTACTCATAGCTAGTCTCTATTTGTAGATGTTGTATTTTATAGGGTCTGTATTTTTTGATTAACGTTAGTTTTATATTTGTTTATTATCCAATCTTTCAAGACGTTTTTACAATTTACGCTTTTTTGACGACAGAAGATTTTAGCTTCATTGGACCATAGCCGTCGAGCTTGCAATCAATATCATGACCATCAGTCGCGTCTGGTAACAGGCGAATACTTTTTGCCTTTGTCCCGACTTTGATGACCAGTGAAGAACCTTTAACCTTGAGGTCTTTAATGACCGTGACCGCATCACCATCCTGCAACTCGTTGCCAACCGCATCACGAATCAATGCATCTTGTTCTTCTGCTTGTGCTGCATCAGTCTCAGCCGCCGTCCACTCATGAGCACACATAGGACATACCAGCAACGCACCATCTTCGTACGTATATTCAGCATCACATTTCGGGCAATTTGGTAAGCTCATTATATCCTCGGTAGTCATCAAATATTGGGTTCAATATAGAGTCAACATTGTACCGTAACTCACCATCTTTAACCAATTTGTACGGTTGAAAATTGGACACTGTGCCCAATTTAACACGTAACCCCTCACTTTAATGCACCCCTTAGCGATGACGTTTTTGTGACTGTATTTTTGTGGTACTCTTCTTAACCTTATAACGATTTATACGCGCACTTTTAGTTAGTAACATGGTCAGTAACAACGGCATCTATATAAAAAGTGCGCGTATAATTTTTTATCACTCCGATGTCATCTCTATATTAGGGTGTGTCCCTATTTTAAAAATGGCGATAAAAACGAGATAAATCGCAGGCAGGACAAGTAGCGCAGAGAACATCGAGATATTAGCCAGCTATTTGATGTCATTTACTAAAGATTTAGCCATTTTTAGCCCATTTATTTATAAACATTTGAATTAGGGATATGCCCTAATAAATAAGCGCTTAGCAGAAGGATAATAACAATGACTCAGTCTTCAGATACCTCAGTATTACCGCAGTTTTCGCAGCTGACCATTCAAGGTGAGGACGCCGAAAAATTCTTGCAAGGTCAATTGACTTGTGATGTGACCAAACTTGGGCTCAGCTATCAGGCAGCCGCTATCGGTAACCTAAAAGGTCGTATCGAGTTTGGCATTTGGATTAAGAAACAAGCAGAAAAGCATTATGATGTGGTCATAAGCAGCGATTGTGCGGCATCTTTGCAAGCGCATCTGAACAAGTACGGCGCGTTTTCAAAGTTTGAGACCAGTGCACCGACTGCGATCTATCCTTGCGTGCTGGCAGATACGCCAACCTTTAGTCACAAAGACGACCATAATACAGCCGCTGATACTGAAGCTTGGATGACATGCAGCATAGCCACAGGCAACTATTGGATCGTGGCGGCGACTCAGGGTGAGTTTCAGCCGCAAGAGCTGCGTCTACATCAGCGCGGCGGTATGGACTATGATAAAGGCTGCTATTTGGGTCAAGAAGTTATCGCCCGTATTTATTTCAAATCTGCGCCCAAAGCATTTTTGCACTATGTACAAGGCACTGGCGCAGCACCAGTAGCAGGCGACAAGTTAGACAAAATCCAAGTGGTCAACACCATGCAAACCGATGATGGTTTTATCGCACTGGTGGTGGCGCGTCCTGAACAATTGGCAGAAAGCACACTTAGCATACTGGACTTGCCAGCAGCACTACAAGTGGACGTGGCGCGCCCAAAGTAACTCAAGCAATATAGCTACTTGGCAAAGGTGATAGTGGTTTAATACAGAACTGCCATCATGATTAACATGAGCATAGAGAATCCTATGACACATATTGCGGTACTCGGAGCAGGCGTGGTGGGCGTGACCACCGCATGGTATCTACGTCAGGCAGGCTATGATGTGACCGTGATCGAGCGTGAGTCCGCAGCAGGCATGCAGACATCCTTTGCCAATGGCGGTCAAATATCGGTCTCGCATGCCACGCCATGGGCCAATCCTGCGACGCCAATGAAAGCGCTCAAGTGGTTGTTTAAAGAAGATGCGCCACTGCTGTTTCGTCTACGTGCAGATAAGGATCAGCTCAAATGGGCCATGCAGTTTTTGCAAGAGTGCCGCGCTGATCGTGCCGATGCCAATCTGGTACAGATGGTGCGCTTGGGTCTGTATTCTCGCGATACCTTACAACAGCTACGCGCAGACATCGATATCAATTATGAGCAGCAAACACGCGGTATCATGCACTTTTATACCAGCCAAGCTGAATTTGACGCCGCTATCGAACCTACAGAGCGCATGCAAGCGCTAGGCTGTGAGCGTCATGTGATTGATATCAACAACGCCGTCAGCTTAGAGCCAGCACTCTACCCTATTGCACACAATCTCACAGGGGCTACCTATACCGGCCGCGACGAGTCTGGCAACGCGCACCTGTTTACGCAGCGCTTAGCACAGCGCTGCATCGATGCGGGCGTGCAGTTTTTGTATGATACTGAGATATTAGCCCTCAATACTGACGCTCACTCTGCGTGTCCGCACGTGCACAGTATTACCATTCGCCCAAAAGGTGAAAACGCACAGACTTTCACAGCTGATAGTCATGTGGTTGCGCTTGGCAGTTATAGCGTCCCTCTCTTAAAACCACTGGGTATTCATGTGCCCATCTTTCCTGCAAAGGGCTATTCGGCCACGTATACCATCAATCCGCGAGCACCGCATTTAGCGCCTTTTGTCAGCTTGATTGATGATGAGTTTAAGCTGGTCACCTCACGGCTGGGCGATAAATTGCGAGTGGCGGGTACAGCAGAATTTAACGGCTACAATCTCGACCTAAATACCACGCGCTGTGAGGCCATTACCCGCCGCGTGCAGCAATTGTTTCCAAAAGGCATCATTGCAAACTCCGTTCAGTATTGGACAGGGCTGCGACCGATGACCCCATCGAACGTGCCATTGATTGGTCGTGCACACTGTGGCCAGGTCAAACATGGCAGTCATAATGCTTCAGCGACTTTTGACAATTTATGGCTCAATACAGGGCATGGCACACTAGGGTGGACACATGCTTGCGGTTCTGCAAAAGCGATCAGCTTGTTAATCCAAGGGGATACGCCCAATGTTGATTTTGATTTTGTAGGCGTAAGTAGCTGACCTAGTATCGAAAGAATATATGAGAATGGTACCCAAAAAAACGGCGCTTACATCGTGTAAGCGCCTTCTTTTTGCTTTGTGACAAACTTGCAATGAAACCTAAGCTTATGCGATTGCACTGTCTACTAACGTCTCTGATGCCTCGGTAGATATACTTTCTATGCTAGTACCCAACGCTTCCAACTGTACTGGCACACCATTGACAGCGGCATTACCGCTCAACTGATCGATTAGGGTATCGTCTGTTAAGTCATTGACACTCACACCAGCATGCTCTTGAGCAATCTTTTGCTTAACGCCTTTACGTCCATGCCCAAAGCCATGTGGAATACTCACCACGCCTGGCATCAGCTCATCGGTTACTTCTGCTGCGATGACTACACTACCGACTCGAGACGTTACTTTTACGTCTTGACCATCTTCAATACCATACTGCTCTGCCGTTTGTGGATGCAGCATCAGCGTACAACGAGATTTGCCTTTGACCAATCGATAACTGTTATGCAGCCATGAGTTGTTGCTACGTACATGGCGACGACCAATGAGTAAAATCTCTTGATTGTCGTACTGCTGCATCATCTCTTTAACCCGTGCCAAATCTGCTTGATAAAAATCAACATTGAGATTGATTTGTTTATCCGCATGCTTGATAGCCTCTGGCAACATACGATGCAATGGTCCCAAATCAATACCATGTGGGTTATCTATCAGCGCATCCAATGTCACGTCTTTATAAGGTCCATATTTGAGACCCTGTTCAAGTAAGAACTTTGGTCCAAATGCTTTTGTCGCCGCACGCTCTTTTTGTACCGCTTCAGGGGCATCTTTATCCAAACGATCAGCAAGCCCCAAATAAATCTCCCAGTCATGCTTTTCATTGTCTGTTTTACTAAACAAGGCAGGCGAGTATTTGGCAACATTATGTACCGCAAAACCGTTAAACGTGATGTCGTAATGGTCACGCTCTAATGGCGATACAGGCGGCAGGATAATATTGGCATGGCGACTGGTCTCAGTCACAAAATAATCGAGCGACACCATAAACTCCAGCCCTGATAGCGCCTCGTCTAGTTTTTCGCCGTTTGGTGTCGTGAGGACGGGGTTACCCGCAACTGTCATAAAGCCTTTTAACTGTCCTTCTCCTTCTACTAGCATCTCATCGGCCATCGCAACGACGGGATACTCACCATTAAAATCAGGTAGGTTACTCACGCGGCTGTGGCGTTTGCCCAAATAGCCAGGACCCGAGCTATTGACCACATCGACAGCTGGGTTCGGGAACATGAGTCCGCCCACTTCATCCAAGCGTCCTGTCACGATATTGATGACCATAGAGAGATACTGGCTCAGCAGCCCAAACTCTTGCACTGAGATACCCATACGGCCATAGCAGACTGAGCTTTCGGCCTCACAGAACTCTTTGACTATACGTTTGATTTCATCAGCTGTGATACCCGTGATGCCCGCTACCGATTCAGGTGTGAACCCTTCTGCAAATGACTCAATACGATCAATCTCTGGTGCCAAGCCTGCCACTCGGCTATCTACTTTGGCATAGCCTTGTGCATAGATTTCATTGAGCATGGCAAGTAACAGCAGTACGTCTGTCGCTGGGCGAATAAAGTGATGCTCGCTAGCGATATCTGCGGTTTCGGTACGTCTTGGATCGATCACCACCACTTTACCGTCGCGGGCTTTGATGTCTTTTAGTTTTTGGCGCATGTTGGGCGCAGTCATGATACTGCCATTAGACGCCAGCGGGTTACCGCCGATGATGAGCATATACTGGGTATGGTTCACATCCGGGACCGGAATACGCAGCATATGACCGAACAGGTGCATACTAACAATATGGTGTGGTAGCTGGTCAATAGATGTCGCAGAAAAACGACTGCGTGTCTTTAGGCTGGTCAGTAGCTGTTTGATGGTCAACATACCGCCCATATTATGGACATTCGGGTTACCTAAATAGACCCCAAACGCATTTTGTCCGTGTTTTTGCTGAACGGACTGAATACCTGCAGCGACTTTGTCTAAAGCCTCTGGCCAACTGATCGATTTCCAGCCATCCGCCGTTCTCTCAACAGGCCCTCTCAAACGATCAGGGTCTTCGTACAAGTCCTGCAAAGCAGTTGCTTTTGGGCAAATGTAGCCTTGCGAAAAAGGATCATTTTTATCCCCTTTAATCGATAAGACTTTTTCGCCGTCGTGCTTTATTTCGACGCCGCACATGGCCTCGCATAAGGTACAGGTTCTAAAGTGTATCTGTTCATTGTCCGTTGGTGTAGCCGCTGTTGTGGCCATAGTCATGCTCCCTTTTATGTGTTGTGAATCCTAGCTGTCACGACATACATCATGACTTGCTATGGTTGCTTCCGTGCAAAAAATTAGCGAACAGCGCATCAAAGCTAATGCTCAATGTGTTAATCGCCTGCGCCCTTGAATAGCGCTGCTGATGACAGCCTAATATCAACTCGTGTACTTGTGCAGCAGCCATATCGACACAAAGATTGACAGCACTCCTCTCAGCAGAACGATTGGATAGCTGTAATCCTTGAATAAATATCTCTGTCCACTCTTCTTGTATTTCGCTGACTAGATTTCCTAGACCATTACTTAGTGAAGACTGGTTTTCTATAGTGGCGCTAAATCGCGGACGGTCTTCGAGCAGGTGCTGAAAAAGCTCGATATTCTGAAATGCTGAATCAAAAATCATCGTCAGACATTGCTGACACTGCTCATTAAACTGATCCTCACTCAATACGTCGTAGTCTTTGAGCATATTGACCCACGCCAGTCGCATAGGAGATAGGTAGTTATCTTTTAACTGAGCACTTAGCTCGTTTTGCAGCGCATCTAAGCTCTCAAAATGATTATAAAAACTGGGCTGCGCTATACCAGCACCCTTAGCAATTTTATTCATGCTCATACCTTGAGCACCTTGCAAACTGTACAACCGTAAGGCACTCTTGAGCAATGCACGCCGCGTTTTGGCTTTTGCCTGCTCGCGTTTTGAATCTAATTTTGAATCTATAGGTGCTGTCAGATCTTGTACTAATACATTCAATACAGAGGTATCCTGATTTGGTTAATAACTTGATTAAGAATTCGATCAATAACTCAGTCAATAGTATGGTCAACAGGTCAGTAATTTACCTGGAGTGCTATTGTGCTAAAAAAATGTGATGATAGATAGAGATCACGGTTTTTGGGTGAGCTGCCTTTCGATCAGCCATTTTTAAAATCACTACTCATAAATTCACCGCACTTACTACCAATCACGTTTCGACTATAAGGTTATAGTCATTTAAACTATAAGTCTATAGCCAAACGCATAGTAGAACTCGTGCTTCACAAAAATATAATCTTAGGCCACTGTTATGACATCACCTGTTTTTTCATCGTTCGTATTGCCTTGTGGCATCACCTTACCCAATCGCTTAGCAAAAGCCGCCATGGAAGAAAACATGGCTGATGCAGGTCAGATTCCAGGCGCTGTCCTCCTTCGCCTATATAAGCGCTGGGCAGCAGGTGGTACAGGCTTACTCATTACAGGGAATGTGATGGTCGATGGTCGCGCCATGACTGGTCCTGGCGGTGTTGTACTAGACAAGCATAGTGACATCGCGCCTTTTGAGGCGTGGGCACATGTTGCCAAACAAAACAACACCCGCGTTGTGATGCAGCTCAACCACCCTGGTCGTCAGGTATACGCTGCGATGGGCGGTGATGTCCTCTCCCCTTCTGATGTGGCGCTTGATTTGGGCAAGCACTCTCATTTATTTAGTAAACCTCGTGCCATGACACCGCAAGATATAGAGCAGTTGGTACAGCGGTTCGCCGATAGCGCTGTCAAAGCAGAGCAGGCAGGTTTTGATGGGGTGCAAATTCACGCGGCCCACGGCTATCTTATCTCTCAATTTTTATCCCCGCTCACCAATCAGCGAAAAGATGAATACGGTGGTTCTATCGAAAACCGTATGCGGCTGCTGATCGAAGTGATCAAAGCCATTCGTGAGCAGGTTTCTGCCACTTTTATAGTGGCTGTAAAAATAAACTCAGCTGACTTTCAGCGAGGTGGTTTTGATGCCGATGACGCTAAAGTGGTGGTGTTAGCTATGAATGATCTAGCAGTGGATTTGGTCGAGCTCTCTGGTGGTAGTTACGAAAGCCCAGCCATGCAAGGCAGTACAGCAGATGGACGCACTCTACAGAGAGAGGCTTACTTTTTGGATTTTGCAAAAGAGATTGCTCAAGCCGCTACCATGCCTATTATGACGACAGGTGGCGTTAGACGGTTGGCTGTTGCAGAAGAGGTACTGGCTCAGGGCATCGATATTGTTGGCATGGGTACAGCGTTGGCGCTGAATCCAGCCCTTCCCAATGATTGGAAAAAAGATGCCGCATTGAGTGCTCACGATCCTATGGTACGCTGGAAAGACAAAACCTTAAGTGCGCTTGCGACCATGGCAGTAGTCAAACGTCAGCTACAGCGCATGGGCAATGGCAAGCCGCCTAAGTCTAATGTATCGCCATTATTTTCACTGGTTAGTGACCGTATTCGCATAAAGAAACTGACCACGCGTTATAAGCGTTACCTGGCTAACCGCTAATAACCTAGCGCTCTTCACTGACCTCTATTGAGTATGAAGAAGTAAAAAGCAGAGACTCTAAATTTAGAGCTCTGCTTTTTTTCGCTACGCATTTTGCCTACACGTTCGTTCTACCTTGCAAACACGCTATTTGATTACGCTCAGATTTCCATATTCAGTTTAATGCTATTACGCACAATAGACGCAATTTACGCTGCACTATCACAGCGTCCGTGTCGATAACACTTAGCGAACGTTCACTATAATTAAGTAACACTATAAACATAGCACATACAGACAGTCGAATTGAAAAGTCCTATATTTGATTTCACAAGATATTTGAAAATAACCAATTATACTTGTGAATCATAAACAAAATAATAATAGCTAGAATAACAATAAACAAAATAAAGATTTTAAAATAAAAATAATATAATAATAAATATCATCCAATAACAAAGAAGAAGTATTAGAAAAGAAGCGTTAAAACTAACCGAAGACAATAAGTTCAACAAAAGGAATAATACAATGAACGAACATACTCTAAAAGGCGAATGGAACCAAATGAAAGGTTCGGCTAAGCAAAAGTGGGCAGAGTTGACTGATGATGATCTCACCCATGTCGAAGGTAGCCGAGACAAACTAGTCGGTCGTGTCCAAGAGCGCTATGGTCATGCTAAAGAAGATGCAGAGCGTGAAGTAGATGACTGGCGTCGCGAAAATAAATACTAATTGGCTTTATTTAGAAAAATAGTGATTTCTTAATAAGAATAAAAAACCGTATATTAATATATGCGGTTTTTTTACGTAAGATAAATATCAATAATTAAATAAATATTAACCGTCAAATAAAAGCTAGTTATTGTATAAAGACTCGTTATAAACCATCAATATTTTAAATAGTATATGCGTTTCGATAATTAAATAGTAATAAAAATGAGCGTCATCCAGACACGATAAAACCGCATAGCAATTAATTGTTATGCGGTTTTATTGTTAACCATCCATGTTACCTATCGCGGACTAATTTCTATGCATCCTTGCACAAATAGTTAGTATATTGCGATACTGGGCATCCTGCCCTTATTACTACATTACAGCTCACTGTTAATTGCTGCTATCAGCAAAGGGTATGTGTCCTTGCTTCAACTATCATTATCATCCTGATGGTGATAGCTGAATCATTATCCTTAATGCGGTCAACTCAATCCTTGAGTCACATTCCCTAATGCCGTGTGACTATAATGCCTGAATCTCACTATCATGTTAAGTCGCGTAAACGTCATTGTGTGTAAGCATATGCTTACATCGATTGGATTATAGCAACGATTACAACTTACTAACGCAAATGACACTTAATATAAAGTTTTGCATCTTACTATAGATAATGTAAGAAAACATTTCTAAACGTACTTTCCGATGATAACAACTGTGAACTTTTAAATAAAGATTACCTTACCCAGCAGCCTATTGTTTTAATCAGTACCAGCACTTTACCTTATAGCCCTCTGAAACCTTATAGGATATCGAACTATGAAAACTATAAAGCCGTTCTCACTTAGGACTGCTGTATCTACTGGCCTTGCCCTTACGCTATTAGGTACAACTGTCGGTTGTACAGTAGTTGGTCCAGGCTATGATAACCAACGTGTATATCGTGTCGATAACAATCGTCAAAATGATAGTTTTAATCGTGTCAGCCAGCAATTACGTCAAGACCTGCGCCGCAAAGGCTATCAGGTGATGGATATTAGACCCGACAGTTATCGCGGCGAGCGCGCAATTACGGCTTTTGTCAAAAAGAATAACCAAGCTTATGAGGTCAAATATACTTATCCTACTCTGAGACTCATCAACTCAAGTAAGATAGCGTGGTCAAATAACGGTAAAAACAATAAGTACCAACGAGACAATGACCGATATAAAAAAGACAAGTACAAGGATGATGACAAATACAAAGGGAATAAGCGCTATAAAAAAGGGGATGTCGAAGACAGTATCAAGAGAGAGTCACGTTACCCCGCTATCAAGCGCCGTGCGATCAACAAAGTCAGAGCGATGGGCTACCGTGTCGAAGATATAGATCTTGAAGAAAAGAACAAGCGCGGTGTCTTTGAAGTTGAAGCAAAACGCGGTTCACAGAAATATGAGATATTGCTGAGCTACCCAAATCTAGAGGTTATTAGAGTCAAAAAAGATTGATTGTGCTGAGCAGCTTTTATTAGCGCAGCTCTATATGTCTGTCCATCGAAGCAAGTGCAAATCGTCAAGCTTACTGACCTGAGTGTTGGCGAGATATCTTGAAGCATTGCAAAGTAATCTGTATTCAACAATGTCCTGTTATGAGAAAATTTTTATGAGAACCATATTACCTTTGGCACTAAAAAATGTAGTATCTGGTAGTATTGTTGCCGCATTACTAGCAGTAACAACTGGCTGTGTGACTACCCCTAATGGCTACAATATCTACGATGACATCTACGGAGATGTCTACAAGGATAGTAAAGATCACAAAAAGCACAAGAACAAAAAAGCTGACAAAAACGTCTCATCATCTACTGTCGAGCGCCGAGCGGCTAGTAAAGTCAGCAGTATGGGCTACCGTGTCAAAGACGTTAAATATAAAAAGGGCGATCGTAAAATTAAAGTGAAGGCTGAACGTGGACGCGATGATTATAAAATCGAGCTGGGTTATCCGAGCTACAATGTGATTAAGCTTAAAAAAGATTGATCAGTTGTTAAATACTGGCATTCACTATTAATACCTAGTTGGAACATCAAAAATTTTATAACCAAATAAGTCATTGAGTGGTTTATTTGGTTCTTTTATGAAAAGCCTTACACTCAATAAGCTGATATTTCTCTACATAACACTAAAAATCCAAGACTTTTATTACATCGTAAGCAGGTGTCTCATACGGGTGCGTCTCTTTTAACGCGGCGATAGTAGCCGTTATAAATGCGTCATCGACGACCATCTCTACTCGCCACTCATCGACCGTTTCTAAACTATCGTGACGACCGATATGCGGCGCACTACCTGCTAGTGGCATAAACTGTCCAGTCCCTTGCACTTGCCAACAGCACTGCTCGTAGTTAGCGATACTACCGGCACCTGCAGCAAACAACGCAGATTTTACCTGGTCTAACGCTGCATCAGGAATGAATACGGTTAACTTATACATAGGTTTACCTCATAGATGTAGTCAACAGGCAGTCAGTCGAACTAATTTTTGGACAGAGATGGATGATCAGTCCAAATATAGCGTAGTAGCCAGTCTTTGGCATCACCTGCATAGTCGATACCAATGCGTGGACGCACTGACACGGGTGGCTGGCAGCCATCATCTTCGATCCAAACGCTTGAGTCTGGCGTGATTGGTTTGCCATATAGCTCACGGTCGATCTGCAAGCGCTTAGTCAATTTACCAGGGCCTGCGAATTGCTTAGGGTGAGTGAGCTGATTATTTGGACTCAGTTGCTGCTCTTCAATCAGACGATCACTATCATCGGTCAAAAACCCGGCGCGAATCAGTACCGATTCAGGCGACTCTATAGAGCCGCTAATCAAATTTAGCATATGATGCACGCCGTAAGTCAAATAAACATAGAACACACCGCCTTGCTCATACATAATCTCTGTGCGTGCCGTTCGAGTGCCTGCATGTGAATGGCAGGCGGGATCATCTTGACCAATATAGGCTTCAGTTTCAGAGATACGCATACGTAGCGTTTTTTGTTGTCCATCACTATCGGTTAGCCGCCGACATAAGACTTTACCAATCAAGTCGGCCGCGACCACACAGGTCGGACGAGTAAACCAGTCAGGCTCTAGAACGGTTGATGAAGCAGTAGACATTAGCGAAACCTTTTCTTATTTTTATGGTCTAATGGGTATGAGTAAGTATTAATAAATTAGCATAAAAATAAGATAAGCTATCGAGGAGAGTGTTGGCGCTATGTTTGATTTTTTATACGAGTTAAATGATAAGCCTATGACTGAAGAGTGATGCTGTTGATAAATGGATAGGAATTGCAATCTGTTATAAGTAGTTCCATTATAGCGGTCTGTTTTAGGTGGTCTGTTAATAGGTTTGTCGAGTGAAATAACTGGTTCCATTGGGGTATGCTTAAAAAAAATGGTGATAATATATGGAAATGGTTATAGATTTTAAAGATGTTGATACAGCGGACAAGATGCACATAAAATTAAAGCATGCTTTTGGTTTTCCAGATTTTTATGGTGCTAATATTCATGCCTTAATTGATTGCTTAGGTGACATACGCCATCCAGAATACGGCATGTCGGAGGTTACTATAGGAGAAAATGAAGTGTTAAACCTAACGATTAAAAACTTTCCTTACGAGAACGACATAATTATAAATATTTTTTTTCTTGCTATTAAATATGTTAACGCTAAGTCTATTCGAAATGAAGAAAGTCCTTCGATACATTTGATACTAGTTTAGGTCAACTGATAAGTGGCCCCTGCCGTTAATCTCGTAGGAATTAACTTGGGAGATTTTAATCATACAGCTCGATAATACTGTGCTATGAGTTTTATATTAATTAATTTCCTGTCTAGCACTAGCAGTTCGATGCCTGTATAGGGAACCGAACCAGTTTAATAAGAATTATTGAATTGGTACATTGAGATAATCACAATGTACCCTTTGACGTACATACCGTGTCTATTCAGTTTCCAACATCCCTTTGTTATAGCCACTTTAACGGACGTTATCACAAGACACTCCCCTTTTCTTAATTACTCTTTGATACCAGCCATAATGCAATCACATACTGTTTCTCAAAGCTAGATCTTTGGTTTTCTAGAGGCTTATTTGGGCAGAAATAAAATGATAGATATTATAGAAAAAATACAGTTTCTCAAAGAGACTTGGAGTCAGCCGAAGAAGGCTAGCTACGACAACGAAAGCTACTCATTTGAGCTAATTTGTATATTTAACGAAGGTTCTTTAGAGTCTGAAATTGTCAGTACTTTTAATTTAATAGGTATTGAAGAATTACCTTTCGAATATAAGCAGTTTCTATTAGCCAGTAATGGCGCTTTCTTATTTTTGAATAAAAAGTATAACCAGGCTGGATTAGATCTCTATAGTTTAAAAGATTTTGAAGCCAAAATAGGCTTTTGGTTATCGAGCTATAGGGCAAATAGTCTAATTAAAGGCGATTTAATTATTGGTGAATTTGTTGGAGATAGTGATTTTGTAGTTTTGAGATGCGATAAGAAAGCTGATGATTATGGCGCTATTATTATTTCTCATCCATTTGATGAACGTAAAGATTGGTTCTACATAGAGGATGGTTTCTCAAAATTTTTATCAGATTTTGTGAAAGCTGAAGGATACAAATATTGGGAATCAATTTAGCTTAGGTGCATTCCCTCTCAGTAAGTACACCACCGTGTACACTGTGGCCACCTAAATAATTAATACCATTACTATCATTAGCCTACAGCTTAGCGTTCAAGTCCTTACTAGGGTACCATTATAAATATAATGCCATAAAAAAACTGAGCACATGGCTCAGTTTTTTATTTTATATTGTGACTATTGATAGCTTAGTTTAATGGTACACCAATACGGTCAGCCACTTCTTCATAAGCTTCGATCACATCACCCAATGACTGACGGAAACGGTCTTTATCAAGTTTCTTCTTGGTGTTCTTGTCCCAGATACGGCAGCCATCTGGTGAGAACTCATCACCTAACACGATACGGTCATGGAATACGCCAAACTCTAGTTTGAAATCAACTAGAACCAAATCACCCGCATCAAACAATGCTTTTAATACATCGTTGACTTGATAGGTTAGCTCTTCCATTTTGGCCAGCTGCTCTTTGGTCGCCCAGCCAAGAGAAACAGAAAGTGACTCGTTGACCATCGGATCACCTAACGCATCATCTTTATAAAACAGCTCATACGTTGGCGGCTTCAATTCTTGACCTTCTTCTAAGCCTAAACGGCGCACCAAACTACCAGCAGCAAAGTTACGTACCACGCACTCAACGGGAATCATATCCAAGCGCTTGACCAATACTTCGTCATCAGACAGTTGCTTTTCGAAATGCGTTTCGATGCCAGCATCAGACAATTTTTGCATGATAAAAGCGTTAAAGCGGTTATTGACCACACCTTTACGTGCCAATTGTTCGATACGCTTACCATCAAGCGCTGAAGTATCATCACGGAAGTGCAAAATCAGAAGATCATTGTCTTCTGTTTCATAGACAGATTTAGCTTTACCTTTATACAGCAGTTGTTGCTTTTGCATTATGGGGTTCCTGTTCGTTCAAGCTTATGTGGTAAAAACGCGCAGCGACCGCTCACTCTTATCTGGTAATATCGATGTCACTGTAATCAATAACGATAAAAGCCAGCGGTATAAATAAGGAAAATGAAATTAGTTCGAAGGGCTACTAACAGCACGCTGAGGTTTTGGCAGCTGATACTGATTGCCTGATTCGTTCTGTAGTTTGAGCGTATTTGCGCCAACGTTAGGTGTCGGATACAAAGGCACAAAAGGGGCCGTTTCTTGGGCAGCAGGAAGCTCGATTGGCGCAAGCTTTTTGCTTTGTTGATAATCTAAGCTACCGTTGTCACGCTTACCAAGTAGGTTCTTGGTTGCCTGACAGCCACTCAATACTAGCGTGCTACCCAAAACTAAGGTCAGCATCGCTGGAAATAATTTTTTCGTTGATGATACTGTCTTTGATGTTACTGTCATCGTATTGTCTCTCTGAGTTAGCAGTTGTTGCTCATGTGGGCAATTGACTTACCGTGATAAGGTGACTTGCTGCTAGATCGAATAACACTCATCTAATGTGCAGCAAGTCTTAAATCGCCGAATATCAATGTACTGGTTATCAATTTATCGTATGTTTGCTCGAACCAATGCTTCATCGATAGTCGCATGATGCTGCTCTGCCAACCAAACGAGCGGTAAGCGTATACCTTTATCGATAATGCCCATTTTGTGTAGTGCGTATTTTGCTGGGATAGGGCTTGATTCGATAAACAAATCACGATGTAAGTGCTTGACCACGTCGTGAATTTTGTCAGCCGCTTCAAAGTCACCGCGCAATCCTGCTGTAAATGTCTCGCTCATGGCTTTTGGTGCTACGTTTGCAGTCACTGAGATATTGCCTTTACCGCCTACTCTCAGCAAATCAAGCGCCGTGCCATCATCACCTGATAGGACAACCATTCTATCGCCAACTACTTTTATCAGTTGCTCGCCGCGACCGACAGAGCCTGTCGCATCTTTAATAGCAACGATATTATCAATATCACACAAACGCTCGACCGTATCTTGCGCAATATCAACCACTGTACGTCCTGGCACGTTATACAGCATTTGCGGTATGTTTACGGCTTTGGCGATGGCTTGGTAATGTTGATACAAGCCTTCTTGCGGCGGCTTGTTGTAATAAGGGGCAACCAATAACGCACAGTCTGCACCAGCATCTGCTGCATCTTGAGTCAGCTTGATAGCTTCCATGGTATTGTTGGCACCAGTACCCGCGATAACAGGCACGCGACCTTTGACATGCTTTACAAAGTAGCGAATAACATCACTATGCTCTTGCATAGATAAGGTTGCCGACTCGCCAGTAGTGCCGACAGCGACGAGGCAATGAGTGCCCTGCTCAATCTGCCAGTCTATGAGGTCTGCCAGACGTTTATAATCGACCGTGCCGTCAGGATGCATGGGCGTTACCAAAGCTACCATTGAGCCTTGTAGTCGGGTTTTAATCTCGTCGTATGCTGTGCTCATAACCGTGCCTTACTGTATTATCCTAGCTTTTATCAAAGCTGTCACATGATAGGTCGTTTGCAAGTGGTCAAATATTTATATGCGTCGATAAACGCTAATGACCATGTCTTGCTTGATGTTGATGCCGAATGTTTGTTTATTATAATAATACTTACATCGAAAATGACTGTGTATTTAGACCAGGTATTTAGACCAGGTATTTAGACCAGGTATTTAGACCAGGTATTTAGACCAGGTATTTAGACCAGGTATTTAGACCAGGTATTTAGACCAGGTATTTAGACCAGGTATTTAGACCAGTATTGACATCAGCTACGCTAATGATGATAAATACTTGCTCAGTCATCAAATATAATAATAAAAACGCCTGCTAGTGTAGCATATTTTTTTTTGACCGCTATCAATCAATTGATGATTGAAACACAAATTACAGACTAAAAAAGAGTCTTTTTTATTACTAAAAACCGTAACTATCAGCGCAAAAGCGCATCAATAGATAAGACTATCACTTAATAGTCAGTTTAGCGTAATGATTACCCACTGAGATAATCTTAACGAATCGTCAACACGTCAATAGTCGGGCGATATAGCCACACCTCTTATCTTGATTTCCCGAAAACTCACCTTCAGTAGTATCTACTCAATACGCAAGCCAATAATAGCAGGAATGCCTTGGCGGATGACTTCTATCGTTACCACGCCTTTTTTAGGAAGGGATGAGATAGCATTAGAGAAATCCGTTACCTTTTTGATCGGCTTTTGGTGGAAATTGGTGATGACATCACCGGCCAAAATCCCCGAACGTGCCGCAAGCCCAGTAGGGTCAACAGTCGTCACTAAGATACCCGTTTTTCTATCCTTAGCGATTTCTGCTTGCTCATCCTCAGTCAAATCACGCAAGCGCAAGCCCAGCTGTATATCATCACTCTGCTGATCGCCGCCCTGAGCTCTCACATCATCGGGTGCATAGGCAAGCTTACCGCTCACAATCATTTGCTTACCATTACGCTGAATCTGTGCGCGGAATGGATCGCTTGGCTTTGCTCGATTGAGTAAATTTAACAAGTCAGAGGCGCGCATGATTTGTACATTGTTATATTGCAAGATGATGTCACCAGGTTTTAGACCTGATTTTTGTGCTGGTGAATCTGGAGACACACGAGTTAGCAGGGCACCTTGAGGTCGATCCAGTTTGTACGCTTCGGCTAGATTACGGTCGATATCTTGCGGATAGATACCCAAATATGCACGGGCTACTTCACCATTGGTTTTTAATTGCTCATAGATATCCATCGCAGCATCAATTGGGATAGAGAACGACAGTCCCATATAGCCACCAGTACCACTGAAAATACGCGAGTTAATACCGATGACTTCGCCGCGCTGATTGAACAGCGGCCCACCCGAGTTACCCGGGTTCAACGCTACGTCTGTCTGGATAAATGGCACACTGGTCTCACGTGAGAAGCTGCGTGATTTTGCACTGACGATACCAGCAGAAGCAGAATAATCAAAGCCAAATGGTGAACCAATGGCCAGTACCGGCTCCCCTACTTTTAGGCTGTTTGAATCGCCAATCGGCAGCGCAGGAAACTGACTGCCTTCTACTTTTAACACAGCCACATCTGAGCGCTCGTCACTACCGACTAAGGTCGCATCCAGCTCTGTTCTATCATTCAGTGTGACAGTAATCTTGTCAGCGCCTTCGATGACATGATGGTTGGTCAGCATATAGCCGTTAGACGAGATAAAAAAGCCCGTACCATAAGCATTCTCAATCGCTGGCGTGGCTGCACGATCAGGGATACGCACACGGTCACCAAAGAACTGTCTTAACACTTCAGCCGTTTGGGCTTTAGCAAGCTCAGCTTCACTGATGGTTTTGGTGACGTTGACACGTGCTACCGCTGGTGTGACTTGTTGAACCAGATCAGAAAAATCAGCCGTCGTCACGGCAGCCTGGGCATTATTCATGGTTGTGACGCTGATACCAGCCACCATAGCGGTACTCACAGCAAATGCTAGTGCGCTACGCTGTAACCAAAGTCGCATATCGACAGTGGTTCGTGCTCTAAACATATTGATAGGCATATTGTCCTCCATATGAGTGGTCATTATTATTGTTATCGATCGTTATCATTGATCATTGTACGACGGTTATTTTTGATGATTACTGTTGATGGTTGTTTTCAATAGTATCTTATCCATGTTGCTTATAACTATCTTACAACCAAGCTACTATATCCATCATTATATCTGCTTACTCTCTCATTACTGCTCTATACATTATAGGACTACAGAACGTGGCAAATACGTCCGATCGTCACCCTTATATAGTGCCTAGTTGACCTCATATTATTGTCGTATTCGCAGCGTGCAAGACCACCGTCGCTACTGTATGATGAGTAAAACGCTGTGTTGTCATCGCCTCTATAGTGCAGAATAACCCAAGGTATCGCTATTTCATACTTACTTTGTACAATTTTATGGCGCTATGATGATATTGTGACCGGCGCTATCTACATGGGCATGAAATAAAACCATGCTATGATAGCAAGCAAAACATATTACTTAATAAACAAAAGTTACTTTGAAAAATATTATCGATGAGCAGTTTTATCAGGCTGACCATCATCACCCTTGTTTTCCATCTTTTGCATTTTTAGGACAATATTATTTGTCTACAGATGCTTTTGTCTTTACTACTTTATAGTATATATATCATATCTGGCTCATGTTGTGATTCATGATGGCTGTCAATGTTGTGACCCAGACACGGTAAGTACTGGTGACAACCGATTATTAGAATGAACGATGGCACTATTTTATAGTAGCTATGGATAGATATAAAATATGACAAGATTATAAAAGGATTAATTTATGGATACCGCCCTATTGCTATCCGGCGTGGTTGGGATCGGCATCGCCGCCCAATGGTTGGCTTGGTATTTAAAGCAACCGTCCATTTTATTTTTATTATTGATTGGTATTATCGTCGGTCCCGTATTAGGGATATTTGACCCCGATTTGGTATTGGGTGAGCTGATGTTCCCCTTTATCTCTCTGGGCGTCGCGATTATCTTATTTGAAGGTTCGCTGACCCTAGAGTTCGATGAGATCAAGCAGCACGGTACTGTCGTACAAATGCTAGTCTCGGTGGGTGTGCTTATCACCATCGCCATCGTAGCGCTATCGACTTACTTACTATTCGATGTCGACCCATTGATAGCTCTGCTGTTCGGGGCGCTAGTCTGTGTGACTGGTCCGACGGTCATTATGCCACTCCTGCGTAGTGTACGTCCCAACAAGACGATATCTAATATCCTCAAATGGGAAGGTATCATCATTGACCCAATCGGCGCGATTGCCGTTGTATTGGTCTATGAATATATTATCTCAGGCGGCGAAGCCAGTAGTATTTTGCTATTTGCCAAAATCGTTGTATTGGCTACAGCACTTGGCATGGCAGGTGCTTGGTTACTAGCGTTCCTCATGCGTCGACATATGGTTCCTGAGTTTCTACGCAATGTGTTTACCCTCGCGTTTGTGCTGGTATTGTTTTCGATTTCTAACCACTTAGAGCATGAGTCCGGTCTCTTGACGGTCACTGTACTGGGTGTGGCATTGGCAAACTGGCCAAAGTTCCCTCGCGAAACGATTTTGGAGTTCAACGAGTCGTTGACCGTTCTGCTTATCTCTGTCCTGTTCATTATTCTGGCGGCTCGTGTCGAGTTGGCAAGCTTATTGAGCGTGGGTTTTGCGGGGCTAGTACTACTTGCTATCGTCATGTTTGTGGCACGTCCTCTATCGGTCTGGGCATCGGCTATTGGCTCAAACCTCAAGACCAATGAAAAGCTGATGATTAGCTGGATTGGACCACGTGGTATCGTTGCTGCTGCTATCTCATCACTGTTTGCGATTCGTTTGCAAGAGTATGATATTCAGGGTGTCGAGCTGCTCGTACCACTGGTGTTTATGGTCATCATCGGTACGGTCATGATTCAAGGACTGGGTGCAAAAGTAGTCGGTAACTTGCTCGGCGTACGCGAGCCTGAAACCAACGGTATTCTGATTGTCGGCTCAAACCCCATCGCCCTATTGATTGCAACATCGCTCAAAGACCAAGGGTTTGACGTCATCGTCGCGCATAACAACTATACCAATATTGCACGCGCCCGTATGAGTGGACTGCGTACGTACTTTGGTAACCCTATCTCCGATCATGCCGATCATCATCTCGATCTTATCGGTATTGGTCGTTTGTTTGCCATGAGTATGGATAAAGAGATGAACACCCTGTCTGAGATTCATTATCGTCATGAATTCGGAGAGCGTAAGCTATACCGTCTCAAATTCAGTGATGAAAAAGTCAGAAGTGAGCGTGACGACAAGCAATCAAACTTCCACTCGCAGTGGCTATTTGGCAAAGATGTGACGTATACCAAACTTGCTAGTATGCTGTCCAAAAAAGCCCGTATCAAAATCACTAACATCACTGACAGCTATAGCTTTGAGCAGTATAAAGCGGATAACAAACAGTTCGTACCGCTGTATACGATAGACAAAGAAGGCAAGCTGCATGTCATCACTGATAAATTCGACGGTACAGTACCTCGTGATCGTAAGCTTATCTCACTGGTCGTGGATGACGAAGTACAGCCAAAACCTGTCGACGTGACCGCTAAGCAAGAGCAAGCACGTATGGCAGCTGACGCTAACTTTGAATCGAGTTCAAAAGCGCCTGAAAAGCGCAAAGAGAAAGAACTAAGCGGTGATAGTAGCCCAAAAGTTGAGCCAGAGACTCCGACGGATACTACCAAAAGCACTGAGCAGAATACGGTTACTCAGTCATCAACGGTTCAGGATAGTAACGTGGACAAGTCATTTACTATTACACCAGTAGCGGCTGAGGATACAGATATAGAGCAAAAAACAGCTTCTACCAACTCTACTAGTAATGCTCATACAGGTGTAATGTCCGCAAACTCAACAGCGACCTCAAAGACGAAAACCTCTACTCACAGTAATGGTAACGGCAACGCGCCAAAAAACAAGAAAGGCGCGCTTGATCCCAATCGTCTTCCTGATTCTGGTCAAGACAATGCGACTAATACGAATGCCAAAGCTGATACTAGTACTGGCACCGATACTTCTGTCACTGTTGAAAAACCAGCCGATCAAAGTGAACCACGTGATAAAAATAGTGATAAATGACATCTGTAGCTGTTTAACCGCTAATGTCATAGTTCGTTAAATAATAAACGTTGATGAACAAAAAGCCCCAGCTATGTGCTGGGGCTTTTTGTTTTTATCACATCTGATGGAGCATCAGCGCTACTAACAAGATAGAACCGATCAATCAGACCTGATTATTCTATAGCGAACCTTTCTGTGACGGTTTGCCATATGCGAGCACTCACCTCATCTGTGCTGCCTGATGCATCGATACGTTGTATACGCTCAGGATGCGAGCTTGCAAGCCGGCTAAAGCCATTATGCACCCACATAAAAAACGTCATTGCCTGCTGCTCAAAGCGATCGGCTGTGCTGCGCTTATTGGCGCGCGCCATGCCTTCTGCTACTGGCAAATCAAGCCACAACGTTAGCTCAGGCAATTGCGTTACGAACTGAGCGATTAGCGTCTCAATCTTGGTTAGCATTACCTTGTCACCATGCGCCCGTCCGAACCCTTGATAGGCAATAGTAGAGTCCGTAAATCTATCACAGATGACCCATATGCCCTGTTGTAGTGCAGGCATGATGACTCGCTGAATATGATCACAGCGCGCCGCGAACAGCAGCAGCAGCTCTGTATCATCCTCAATCTTAGTGGCAGGGTCTAGCAACATATCACGCAGTCGCTCAGCGAACGGACTACCACCTGGCTCGCGCGTACGTAGATATTTAACGCCGCTTTCTTCTAGTCGCAAGCACAGTTGCTCAATTGCCGTGGTCTTACCTACACCTTCAGTCCCCTCAAAACTAATGAATCGTCCTATATTAGGTGTGCTGGTAGTCTGTACATCATCGGAGCTGATGAGGTTCGATGATGCCGTGCTGGTATGTGATGGTGCGCTGATATTCATAGATACTGACATGATATGACCTTATGTCATTGATGAGCGCTATAGTTAGATTATAGCGCTCAATAAACGATAAGTTTTATAAATTAGAGGGCATTTACTGCGGCGGTGTTTGAGATTTTTTCTCACGCATGACGCTTAGATAGTCTTTGACCGCTTGGTTGTGCTCAGCCAGACTGTTGGTAAATTTGTGTCCGCCATTGCCTGTCGCCACAAAGTAGAGCGCCTCACTGTCGGCAGGATGCAGTGTTGCTTCGATAGAGGCAGCAGAAGGCAGCGCAATAGGGGTTGGTGGTAAGCCGTCAATCTGATAGGTATTATAAGAGGTTTTTTCATCGATGTCGCGGCGGCGAATATTACCATCATAGCGACTGCCCATCCCGTAGATAATGGTCGGATCCGTTTGCATACGCATGTTTTTGTTTAGACGGTTTCTGAACACCGCAGAGACCAGCTCGCGTTCTTCAGGTACGCTGGTTTCTTTTTCGATGATAGAGGCCATCACTAGCGCCTCATAAGGACTCTTATAAGGTAGATCCGGTGCGCGGTTTTCCCACGCCTCAGTAAGGGCTTGCTGCTGGCGTTTGTATAGGTCAGTAAGGACTTTTTTGTCGCTGGTACCTTTACCATAGTAATACGTATCAGGAGCAAACCAACCTTCAAGATTGTAATTAACAATTGGGTCGCTGCTACTCGTCACAGCATCTGGCAGTATGCTTGCCAAGTCCAGTGCTTGTGCAATACTGGCATTGTCACTGTCTGCGGTCAGTACTTCTTTTTTGATATTGTCATTATCACGTAGCGTTTGATACAAATCTTTTGATGTTTTGCCTTCGATAATTTGTACCTTTACCATAGCTGCTTTTGCACCCTGCTCTAATATTTGCAGTGCCTCCGCGATGGTTGGGTTTTCAGGCAGCTGATAAATACCGGCGTGCAATGGAGCGTCAACTTGTGACTTAATATACAGCTTGGCGACACTGGCCGAAAATAGCGGAATCTGGTTTTGCCACTGTGGCAACAAACCATAGTAGGTCTGACCTTGGTCAATAGTGACCATTTGCTGTGGCTGCTCAATACGACCGAACAGTGTCTGATAGACCATGACTAAGAAAAACGCAGCAATAAGTCCCAACACCAGCAGTACTTGATAACCACGCTGCATAAAAAATGAGGGGTTATTGACTTTGTATTGGCGCGGTTTACTGTTACCGCTGATAAGCGAGACGTTGGTTGGTTGCGTTACAGATGTGTCCTTCACCCCATCTACCACGGTTTGATCGTCCGGTAGCGTGGTATCGACACGCTCCTCGACTGTGCCATCTTGTTTATTTGATGGCGTCTCATTGGGACGTTCAGGTGGTGTGCTGGATGTAGGCTTGCTCATGGCAACTCGCGAGGCAGATGTTTGCTAGAATTTAGCACTGAACCGTGTGATTTTCAATGGTATTTGCTTAGCTTATCGATTATCTTGCTATTGATAGCAATTTATAGGGCTGAATACTCAGATACTTTTTTCAGTATTTTGCGCTTATCTATTAATAATGAAAATATTTTATGAACCTACATTTTAACCAAAGTCTTGCTAAAAACTATACGTCTAAAGCGCAAATTATTCGCGTACTTAGTGAGGGATGGGTAAAAGAAAATGGGTACTGTCCCAGCTGTAACGAGCAGCCTTTGAATGAATTTACGAACAACAGGCCAGTTGCTGATTTTTATTGCGAAAATTGTAATGAGCAATATGAGCTAAAAAGTAAAAAAGCCAAGTTAAGCAATGTTGTCAATGATGGCGCTTATAAGACGATGATTGAGCGTATCAAGAGTAAGGACAACCCCAGCTTCTTCTTTTTGACCTACTCAAAGGAATACAGCGTCAATAATTTTCTGATTATTCCCAAGCATTTCTTTACGCCCAATATTATTGTTAAGCGTAAACCCTTATCAGTGACGGCAAAACGAGCAGGTTGGGTTGGTTGTAATATCGACTTACGCCAAGTACCCGAATCAGGCAAAGTGTTTTTGGTCAAAAACCAGCAAGTTATACCGCGTGAAAATGTCACCCAACAGTTCCAAAAGTCTTTGTTTTTACGCAAGCAATCTATGGCCTCACGCGGTTGGACACTCGATGTCTGGCAATGTATTGACCGTCTCGATGTCAGTTTTTCTCTTAATCAGGTTTATGCTTTCACTCATGAGTTGCAGCTTAAACACCCTGAAAACAGTCATGTAAAAGATAAAATCCGCCAACAGTTACAAATATTACGAGACAAAGGTATTATTGAATTTGTAAGCCGTGGTCAGTATCGAAAGTTATACTAATCGCTTCTTTTTTTGACCTGCATGATATAAAAAATCACTGAATAACTTCCTTTAAGACACAAGACCACGTAACAAAAGACGATCACTTCTTTTGAGGGCTTTTGCTAATCTACTTAGCATTGATGACTAAAGTTATTTGTGAAAAATGGAAGTGAATACGACAAGAAAAGATGAGAAAACGATGCAAAAATTTCAAATAGAGATTGTCGAAACACTAAGCAATATTGTGGAAGTCGTCGCAGAAGACAAACAAAGTGCGCTTTTAAAAGCGCAAGAGATGTATAGCAGTGAGCAAGTGGTTTTATATCCTGATGACTTCGTTGATACTAAATTCAATATTTTCCAATAACAACTAAACGGATTCAAAATCTACAAAATCCCCTGACAGTAACGTCAGGCTAGTCATTGGCATGATACCGCGCAGTGCATTGCAAAAGAATAACTGCGTGACTCTAGGCAAATCTTCATCTGATAACGACCGTATCACCACTGGATATTGCGTCGTGGATAGAGCATCGATAATTACCTGACGCATAACACCAGCAACGCCCGATTGAGTCATAGAAGGCGTGTACCATTGACCGCTGGTTAAATAATCACCTTGGGCTAGAGATCTGTCATCACCCTTGTGACTGTTGGAGGATTTTTTAGACTCTGATATTGGCTTATCTGCCAATTGATAAAATACATTACTCATTGTACCCTCAACCCACTGCCCGCTCATATCGCGCAGCAGTCCTTCACCAAGCATTACCGCAAGTTTAGAGGCCAATGGCTCAGATTTTATCTGCTGTAGCTCACCACTAGCGAGGACATTGTCTAAACGATTAAGACTCTTGAGACCTGCCAGCGGTGGCGGTAAGCAAGCAATCTGCGAAGACAAACATATTGCCGAGGCATGAGGTTGGATGGGTACCAAACTCCCATCGGGCAAAGGCAGTTGCAGCGCCGTAGATACTCTCATGACCGTAGCCTTTAGCCATATCTCACAGTCGCTTCCATTTGCACTAGGTGTATAACCATAACCGCGTACATCCTGCGTAGCACGAGTGACTACGAGTTTTAGCATACCCTGCTCTAATTGCTGGGCATACAGTTGCAGCACTGCTAATAACGCTTCGCTGTTTATATTTAACTGCAAGGCGTCAGCATGAGAGACGAGCCGCTGATAATGATAGTCTGACCACAGTATCAACCCATCGATGACGCCCATGGTAGTAAAAAATCCATCGCCATATGCTAGTCCGCGATTATCTAGAGACACCGTCACCGTTTGGCTAGTCGACCGATTATCTTCGGTCACACTATTGTCTTTGGTCAAACTGCTGTCTTGTGGATACAGACATACCCAGCCATTCGGTACTGACGTCTTGTCTATCATAGTTTAGCTATCGTCTGTTTGGGCATCAGATTTATTGATGACCAGCATACAGCTATAAAACTCGCATTTCGCCAGTTCTACTTTTTGTCCGCCAACGACTCTGTTTTTGACGATTTGACCATTGAGCATTTCACCGACCAGTTTGCCGCCTTCATCACTCATCAGTTGTCGCGATAGCTGGTAGGCTTTTTTGGCATGGTTTTGACTCAGCTCTTTTTCGTTGTCAGAGTCGGTAGGGTTGGCATAATACCAGCCAAGCTCTAGATACTTTTCAGAATCGATAATATCCAGATAAGGCGCATCTGTTTTCATAAAGCGGTATTTGGTCGCAGGGTTACTGGCATAGTCTAGGCTATTTTCATCCGTGCTCATCACCTCACCGAACGCCGACTGGATACCATTGAGCTCATTGACACTGATCGGCTCTACCGTATCAGCGCCCCATGCCGAGATGTCATATTTCACTGGTGTGCCTTGCTGGGCAGCTTGCGTATCCGTATCAGAATTATCAGTCGTATTGACTGGTGCGTCAGTGACTGTCTGCTCGCTACTCTCAGCATTTGCTTCTGGATTTTGAGTATCGTCTTTGGTGCTATCACAGCCACTTAATGACACACTAACCGCCATTATCGTACCAACTAGCAGGGTCTGAAGGTTATGATTCCACATGGGTTGTTTACTCACACTTTTAAATTAGTCTCAAAATGACATTACCGAGCTGACACAGATGCCGCCGATAACGAAGAATTTTTAATAAATAATGTATTTAATAAAAGTTATAACCTTACAATCATTAGAGCATATTAATTAACATATAATCCATAGTTTACCCAACTGCTCATTGCTTGACTACCTTTTACGTTACGCATAGTAGTCTTGGAGAGTACATATTTGTTAAAGCATTAATCCTTTAATATTACTGGCTAATGACTTATTTTTGGTTGACCCTTCGGTTTGTCAGTCATCGTTTTATCGCTTATGATGGTTGGTCATGACTGACGGCTTCTTTGATAATGCCTCGCCCCTTTTAGCTAACGGACTATTTATGACTCAACACTTTATCGTCATTGGCAATCCGATTGCCCATAGTAAATCTCCAGCAATTCATGAGCAGTTTGCGCGACAAGTAGGGGCAGATATCAGCTACCAACGTCAGTATTGCCCTGCTGACGATGCCAGTTTTATCGCTGTCGTTGAGGCGTTTTTTTGTGGTGGTGGCGTGGGTGCCAATGTGACTGTTCCTTTTAAACAAACGGCTTATGATCTTTGCACAGCGCGCGGTGGTCTATCGGATCACGCCAAAACGGCAGGCGCAGTCAACACCCTACTGATAAACAAAGCATTAGTCGCAAAAGGCGCCTCGATAACAGAGGCTATATATGGCGATAATACAGATGGGCAAGGACTCGTCAATCACATCGTAAGCTTGGGCTGGCCACTAACTGATGCTCGTGTCGCGCTCATTGGGGCAGGCGGCGCTGCACGCGGTGTCATATTGCCGCTGATTGAAGCAGGTATTGGCACCCTTACTATTGCCAATCGTACCGTGAGTAAAGCAACTGATTTAGTAAAAGAGCTAAGTGCCGCCAGTCCCGTCATTGCAGCAAAGCAAATTGAGAGCTGTGTTACTAATGAGTTAAGCGGTGCCTTTGATATTATTATCAATGCCACCTCTATTGGCTTGTCAGGTGACACCTTACCTCTGGATGATAATCTAAACTGCCAGTACGCTTATGACATGATGTACGGGCGCGCGCTACCGTTTTTGCAGCATTTTGCGGCGCGAGATGCCCAAGTATCAGAAGGCTACGGCATGCTCATCGGACAAGCGGCGCTGAGTTTTGAGCGCTGGACGGGTCATACTATCGACGTCGCCAAAGCCACAGCAGCATTGAGCCAGAAATCATGATGAATACCGCCCATGATTAATGACTACTGACTAAACGAGCGGTATCAAAAAGACTGCTGCTTTTTATGCACCAAAACGCAGCAGCAACCAATTCTCAAAACGCCGTAGTGGTACGCGTAATCGCGCGGAATGTATCGCCAAACCGCCGCTCAATCCAATCGCACAGCCGAGCGCTGTATCAATCATACGTGCGTTGATAACCACGCTCGCCACTGGCGGCACAAGCATCGTACTGCCATATTCTGCAATAAATATCGTCAACGGTGTGATAAAAATCACCGCCAGTCCGTAATGCCGATCGACAAACGACTCAATCAAAAACATCATAGATAGTATCGCTACGGCAACACCCCACATCGATAGTCCCCAAGACAGCATCCAGTTTGCAACCGCCATACCAACCAACGTGCCTAGCAAGCGATGCAACTGCTTAATCCACATGGTCCGTAGTTGCATGCCTTGGATAATAATAAAACAACTCATCGCCGCCCAGTATGGATAAGGCATATCTAACAGTACCGCTATCACCAATGCCAAACTGACAAAACTTACGACAATGAGACTGTCACTGATCGTATCTGGCTCATACTGATAGCTAGGTGCAGGGGCGATAGGACGTGCGGCGAGTAGAAACAATGTATAGAGCAGCGCTAACAGCATCGAAGACCCGCTGCCCAACAGTACAAGTCCTATGGCTGATAGGGTTTGGTCTATCGGCACAGGAATAAACAGCGCAATGGCACCTGCCATCAATACAAACAACCCTGCTGGTGGTGGCTGCCGATAATAGCGACCTAGCATCACAACACCAAGAGCAATGAACATAAATACAGGAAGCCTGAGCACAGGCAGCTGCTGCGCCATGAGTCCCAGTGCAAAACTAAGTATCATGGCAAACCCCCAAGCCATTACCGTCACCAATCGATAAGGTAATGTACCAGCCAATGGCAAGTTCAGAATAATCATCGACCCTAATGACGCTTTAATACCGGAGGACAAGTCACCAAAATAAGCACCCACAAATACCGGAAAGCTAATGGCAATCGCCATAACAATAGGCATGTGCCACGGTCTTTGGCTACGATTGATGGTGAGTAGATGTCCAAGCTCTCCATCAATAAGCAGTTTTATGCGAGTGAATAGCGCGGACAACCCTGACCCTTGTTTTTGCTGTTTTAACTCACTCATAAAAGACTTTCCTCGTTTATCAAATCGACTCTCTTCGTGTTTTTACTCATTATAGATAGTGGGTTACAGACAGTTTCGAGACCTATATCGCTTACATATAATAACTAAATGTAATTAATAAAACATCAAAACATGAATAATAGTTATTAGTTGTATATTTGTTGCCCTATAAGATTTATAATCATATCAACGCCATAACAGCTGACGCTTAACAAGGACGTCTTACTTACCCTCACAACGGACTTGCTGTTTATTACCAGTCCATATGACGACCTATAGTGTCTATCTCACTTAAAATAAGCAAATATCGCTGACATGCATTTTGACTCAAATATTGCGCCATAAGTCTATGATAGCGAACCAACCAAAGAGAGCGATTATGTTAACTTACAAAGCACCTTTACGTGATATCAAATTTTTGTTTAATGATGTATTTGATTTTCAAACCCACTATAAAGATTTGGACAACGGCGAAAATGCCGATCCTGAAACTGTAGACATGATTCTACAAGGCATGGCTGATTTTGCTGAAAACGTCATTGCGCCTCTCTACCAATCAGGTGGTGAAGAAGGCTGTCATTTCGAAGATGGTGTAGTGACTACGCCAAAAGGTTTCAAAGAAGCTTATGACCAGTTTGTAGAAGGTGGCTGGCAAGGTATCTCATACCCTGAAGAGTTTGGTGGTATGAATTTGCCAACCTCAATCAACCTTATCAAAGCTGAGATGATAGGTACTGCTAACTGGTCGTGGTCGATGTACCCTGGTCTATCAACGGGTTGTATCAACACGTTGCTACAGTACGGTACAGATGAACAAAAAGCGCTTTATTTGCCAAAACTGGTCGAAGGCTCATGGGCAGGTACCATGTGTTTGACTGAGCCACAGTGTGGTACCGATTTGGGTCAGGTAAAATCAAAAGCAATCCCGCAAGAAGACGGTACATATAAAGTCAGCGGCACCAAAATCTTTATCTCAAGCGGTGAGCATGACTTAACAGATAACATCGTCCATATCGTTCTAGCACGTCTACCAAATGCACCAGAAGGCACGCGCGGTATCTCATTATTCATCGTACCTAAGTTCATGCCGAACGCTGAAGGTGAAGCTGGCGAGCGCAATGCCGTAGTTTGTGGTTCAATTGAGCACAAAATGGGCATCAGCGCATCTTCGACGTGTGTATTGAACTTTGATGGTGCAACAGGCTATCTGATTGGCGAGCCGCACAAAGGCCTAAAAGCCATGTTCACATTCATGAACACGGCTCGTATCGGTACGGGTATCCAAGGTCTGGCGCATACAGAGCTGTCTTTCCAAAATGCGCTTCCTTATGCTAAAGAGCGCCGCTCAATGCGTACGTTATCAGGTACTAAAGACCCTGAAAAAGTAGCTGATGCGATCATCCATCATGCTGATGTACGCCGTATGCTACTGACACAAAAAGCCTTTGCCGAAGGCGGCCGCTCAATGATTTATCATTCGGCACGCTACGCTGATAAAATGGTACAGGGTATCGTCAATGGCGATGATGAAGAATTCGAAAAATGGGATGACAAGCTAGGCTTCTACACGCCAATCCTAAAAGGCTTCTTAACTGAGCTGGGTATCGAAGCTGCCAAGCATGGTCAGCAAGTCTATGGTGGTCACGGCTATATCAAAGAATGGGGCATGGAGATGATCGCTCGTGATGCTCGTATTGCGACGATGTACGAAGGTACTACTGGCGTACAGGCACTTGATCTACTAGGTCGTAAGGTTATCTTACAGTCTAAAGGTAAGATTATCCGTGATTACACCTCTAGCATCATGAAATGGTGTGGCGAGTACGCACTTGATAAAGAAATGCGTAAATTCGTTTGGGCACTGACCAAACTATGTGCTGAGTGGAACACCTTGACGGTACGCTTGATGCTGATGGCACGTAAAGATCGTGAAATCATCTCAGCAGCGTCAGAAGACTTCCTCATGTACTCAGGCTACGTGATGATGGGTTACCATTGGGCTCGTATGGCAGCAGTGGCTTATGACAAACTTGAAAATGGTGGTACAGAAGCACCAGAATTCTACAAAGCTAAAATTCAAACTGCTGAATTCTACTTTGATAAGCTGTTACCTCGTACGTCAGGCCATGCTGAAGCGATGGTCGCACCTAGCGAAAGCATGACTGCAATGGATATCGAACACTTCTCGTTCCTAGACTAAGATTGTACGAATAAGCCATAAAAAAGCGCCTATCATTTAGGCGCTTTTTTGTGCTTCATTAAAAATGCGTTAGTACATCGTATTCAATACAATAGACTTGGAAAACAATAGATTTGGAAAGTATAACCGCTGTTAGCTACCTAGCATCTTCTTGTGATACACCGCACTAATCTCTTCAACTTCCACACATATCTGCAAAGCTGCACGTCCCGACTGCTCATGCCCTATCTTGTCCTCGATGGCTGCAACCAGTAGCTCAGCCAGTTGATTGCGAGTCTCTATATCGCGGCCGCTCATTAGCTTTAGATGCGCATAGACAAACCCATTGGTCTGCTCATCGTCTTCAACACCTACCAAAAATGTCTCCATAGGTATGATACGTGCCTTGATATCAGTAGATTGCTTAAACTGTCCACTGTCCCACAGCGCTTTGTTTAGCGACTTGAGCAATGACTCTTCGTGAGCGATACGAACGTTTGGCGTGACTTGAAGGGTTAAATGCGGCATGAGTACATCCTTAGATATAGAGAAATTAATAAATAAATTGGCTCATCAGTTTACGCGTTCTGCCTGACTACCGTAAAATATTTATTGATATTATTCATCAGTAATCGCACTAAAACAGGCATCAAGTGTCTGAGCCAATTGTACGGGTGGCAGCTCAATCTCTAAACCGCGACGACCACCGCTGACATAGATGGTTAACTGATCTTGAGCCGTGTTATCTATCACTGTCTTCAGGCGCTTTTTTTGTCCTAAAGGACTGACGCCGCCCAGTACATAGCCCGTGCTGCGCTCGACTTGTTTTGGGTCAGCCATCTGTACTTTTTTGCAGGACAGCAATTTATTGGCAGATAACGCCTTGGCCATTTTTTTAAAATTAAGCGTTTTATCTACTGGCAGTATCGCGACAGCAAGCACATCGCTATCCGTTGATACAACCAATGTCTTAAACACTTGTGTCGCATCCACGCCAAGCTTTTCTGCAGCTTCTAGTCCAAACGATGGGGCATGGCTGTCGTGAGTATATTCGTGTACTTGATAATCAAGACCACGTTTTTTGGCAAGGTCGATAGCTGGCGTCATAGGATTTAGGCTTAGTATAGTGAAGTTAAAAAGTAGAAGACACATATGTTTATCATATCTGTCACCACTGTATTATTACGCCAAACACCGTCATATTTCAAATATTTGGATTTTTTATATCATCTATCACTTACTATAGCGTGACCAGACCGTATTAATATTCGCAGTATATGCAGACACGATATATCGCTTTGATGGCTTTTATGGCATCATAAGCGCAACATATTTGACTATTTTTGATACTGATTATGATACCGAAGTTCCTAAAAAAACGGATTTTTAAAGCGCCAGTCGCGACTGATCGTACATCTGAAACTGACACTCCTGAAACTGACGCCGGTCCAGTCGCCACTAAGCCATACTCGAATGCACCGATCAATCAGTTGTATCGCAAGCTATCGGGGCAGCTACTCGATGTCGCGGTCAAACCCAAGCTACTTGGAGAATTGCCTGAGTTTGATAACGACGATCAGATACTCAGGTTTTATGTGCTACAGGACTATTCTCGCTCCAATAGTATTTTAATTGACTTGCAGACACAAGAGCACAACTTGCCGCCTGCATTGGTTGGGGTAAATGATACGGCCCACGGCATTAAAGAAAACGCTGCTATCATATTTTTGAACCACCCACATGCCAAAGATAATCCCTTATCCCCTCGTCTTTCGCGCTTGGTGTCTGCGGTCTTGCAACATCCAGAACTAAAGGTCCGCCTAGTGCCGGTGTCTATCTTATGGGGACGCGCACCTGAAAAAGAAGACTCGCTGTTTAAGCTGCTCACTGCTGATAATTGGCAGGATCCTAGTATCACTAGGCAGTTATTTAATATCGGTGTGATGGGCCGCGATACCTTTGTACAGTTTCATCCACCGCAAGACTTACGCACCATTATCAACGACAGCCTCAAAGGTGATGTAGAAGGACCTGCTGTTTTTGACTCGGTTTCTACAGATTTGGCTACGGCAGATCTAACACCAACAAACGACAAAAGTGCTGAAGACACCTCTACAAACAATGATGCAAAAACTGATGCCGAGGTAGCACCCAGCTATACTCTGGTTGCAGCCGCGGACGGCAATCGCGAGCTCGTACGTATGCTGCAGCAGCAGTTGACGATCTATCTAGATAAGCAACGCGCCAGCATGCTTGGACCAGACTTGTCAGACAAACGTAACCTAGTGGACAAGCTGGTGTACTCGCCTGCCATCAAACATGCCATCGAGATGGAAGCAGCAGAGACAGGCACTAGCGTTCGAGACGCTCGTAGCCAAGCCCGCGGCTATGCCAATGAGATGGTCAATGACTACTCTCATTCTATTATCCGCGGATTCTATAAGTTTTTGACATGGCTATGGACGCAGTTGTATGACGGCGTGGAAGTTCATCACTTCGAGCGAGTGCGCGATCTAGCGACCGATTATGAGCTGATTTATGTGCCTTGCCATCGCAGCCATGTCGATTACCTATTGCTGTCTTATGTCATTTACAAACGCGGTCTAAGTATTCCGTATGTGGCGGCAGGTGATAACTTAGATGTACCTGTATTGGGACCATTATTACGCGGTGCCGTCGCTTTTTATATTCGTCGTAGTTTCCGCGGGAACGCCCTGTATACTGCGGTACTACGTGAATACATGCACACACTCATTACGCGTAATACCCCGATTGAGTACTTTATAGAAGGTGGTCGCTCACGCTCAGGTCGCCTACTACCTCCAAAGATGGGTATGCTTGCGATGACAGTGCATAGCCAATTGCGCAAAACCAATAAACCTGTAGTCTTTATTCCAACTTATATTGGTTACGAGCGTATCATGGAAGGCGGTACTTATGTTGGTGAGCTAAAAGGTAAACCAAAAGAGTCAGAGTCTTTGATTGGATTACTCAAAGTTGGTCGTAAGATTGAGCGCATCTTTGGCAATGTACATTTAAGCTTTGGTACACCACTGCATCTTAGCGACTTTATGACCAAGTTTGATGTTCCTGCTGACAGCCTGCCATCCGATCGTACTGACTCACCGCTCGATGAAAAAACCAGCGCTATGGTTGATAACATCGGTGTCAAAGTCATGCAGCATATCAATAAAGCAGCAGTGGTGACGCCTGTCTCGCTATTATCATTGGTTTTGCTGTCCGCACCGAAAGCTGCATTGGATGAAAATAGCTGCCGTGAGCAGATCGCTTTATATCAAGGCCTCGCTCAGCAACTGGTCTACGCAGAGGATACGGTGATCACCGATATGACACCGCAGCAAATCATCGATTATGGCATTAAGCTTAAATTGATCGAACGTACGCCGCATATCTTAGGTGATATTATTCAGGTTGCAGGCAAGCAAGCTGCCCTGCTCAGTTACTTTCGCAACAATATTTTGCATGTGTTTATTCTATTGTCGTTCTTGTCCGCGCTAGTCGCTCGCAACGGCCGTATCAAACGCAGTCGCCTAGATAGTATCGCTGAGCAGCTATACCCATTCTTGCAAGGTGAGCTATTCTTATATTATCCCGCACATGGCTTGGCTGAGACCCTCAACAAAAAAGTCGACAGCTTACTCTCTCATGGGCTGATTGTTGAGCTGGGTGATGACACGCTTAGCGTTCCTGAGTCTAATAGCAAGCATTATCAGCAGCTGCAAGTACTGGCGACACCCGTTGGACAGAGTCTTGAGCGTTATTTTATGACGCTTGCCCTACTCGCTCAGCAGGGTTCTGGTAATTTGACTGAGAATGAAGTCGTTGACCTATGTCATCTGCTTGGACAGCGCCTATCTGTACTATACGCCGATGATATTCCGGACTTCTTTGATCGCGCCTTATTCACCAGCTTTATCAGTGCATTGACTCGCTTAGACTATCTACAAAAAGATGACGAGACGGGCATACTGACCTTTGATCATCGTATCAATGACATCGCCAGTCACGCTAAGTACGTTCTAACACCTGATATGATGCAAATCTTACAGCAAGTGGCGAGCCTAGACGAAGAAGAGATTACCCATGCGATTACTGAGATTAGTAATAAAAAGCAGCGTAAATTCGGGCGTAAACGTTAGTATTAATTTAATAACTTACACTGGCTAAATAGCTATACAAAAAAAAGACCGCTAATGATTAGCGGTCTTTTTTTATTGAACTTAACTATACTAAACAGCCGTATTAGTTGGTAATCTTCTTATATTTAGCACGTTTAGGAGTCGCATCATCGCCCATTGTTTTCTTGCGATACGCTTCAAACTCAGTATAGTTACCATCGAACCACACTGGACCTTCTTCTTCGAATGCCAAGATGTGAGTCGCGATACGATCAAGGAACCAGCGATCATGCGAGACCACCATAACAGTACCTGGGAATACTTGAATCGCATCCTCCAGCGCACGTAAGGTTTCGATATCCAAATCATTTGATGGTTCATCGAGTAGCAATACGTTGGCGCCCTGCTTTAGCGTCTTCGCTAATTGCAGACGGTTACGCTCACCACCTGATAATTGACCGACGTGCTTTTGCTGGTCTGAGCCTTTAAAGTTAAAGCGACCGATATAGGCACGACTTGGCGTGGTGTAGTCACCAACCGTAATGATATCTAGACCGTCAGACACTTCTTCCCAAACTGTTTTGTTGTCATCTAAATGATCACGTACCTGACCGACATAGGCAACCTTGACACTTTCGCCCAAATCAACCGAGCCAGTATCTGGCGTATCACGCTCAGTAATCATGTTAAATAGTGTGGTCTTACCCGCACCATTTGGACCAACGATACCAACGATCGCACCCGCTGGTACGTTAAAACTTAGGTTTTCATACAGCAAACGATCGCCGAATGATTTAGAGATGTCATTGATCTCAATAACCTTGTTACCTAAACGTGGGCCTGGTGGAATATAAATCTCAGAAGTCTCATTACGTTTCTGGAACTCTGTTGAGTTCAACTCTTCAAAACGCTGTACACGAGATTTAGATTTGGCTTGTTGGCCTTTTTGGTTTTTACGAATCCACTCAAGCTCTTTTTTCAGCGCTTTAGCAAATGATTCTTCTTGCTTATTCTGCTGCTCTAGACGCGTGTTCTTTTGCTCTAGCCACTCAGTATAGTTGCCTTCATACGGATAACCATGGCCACGGTCAAGCTCCAAGATCCACTGAGCAACATTATCCAAGAAATAGCGATCATGGGTAATGGCAACGATAGTACCGCTGTAGTTTTGCAAGAACTGCTCTAGCCATGCGACAGACTCGGCATCCAAATGGTTGGTCGGTTCGTCAAGTAATAGCATATCAGGGCGTGACAATAGCAGACGGCATAGTGCCACACGGCGTTTTTCACCACCTGACAGTTTGCTCACATCAGCATCCCATGGTGGCAGACGTAGTGCATCAGCGGCTTTTTCTAGCTGGTTATTTAAGTTGTGCGCATCCCAAGACTGGATGATATCTTCCATCTTGCCTTGCTCTTCAGCAAGTTTGTCAAAATCAGCATCAGGCTCAGCGTATTCAGCATAAATGGCATCTAGACGAGCGAGCGCGTCTAGTGCTTCGCGCATACCGTCTTCGACATTGCCGCGTACATCTTTGCTGTCATCAAGCTGTGGTTCCTGTGGCAAATAGCCAACTTTGGTACCTGCTTGCGCGCGCGCTTCACCACTAAATTCAGTGTCGACACCAGCCATGATACGTAGCAACGTTGATTTACCTGAACCATTGATACCTAGGACACCAATTTTGGCACCAGGGAAAAACGACAGGTTGATGTTCTTTAGAATTTCACGCTTAGGGGGAACAAGTTTTGACACGTTGTTCATCGTGTAGATATATTGAGCCATTAACACTCCGATAGACTGCATAGAAGAGAACAGCAAATACCACTCAGCAATGATGCCAAGCGTGCTGTACCTCAAAATCAGGGTTACAAATTATAGGTTATTATCGCATTGTGACGCATACCCTGCAAGCTAACAGGTTGTTTTCCCCTTTGTTTTGCTACTTTTGACATTAAGCCATCTACTTTAGTGATATAAGTTTTCTAAAAGAGATGCTTAAAAGTTTGACTCAATACGCAAACCTAACATTCTGATTCATTAGTGTTTTATAAAAACCACAAAAAGTAGCATCAAAACTTTCGCAAATTTAATCAATAGTCGTTAGCATGTTAGGATAGCTTAATAGCGTTGGAAAAATAGTTTGGCGTTATTGTCTACAACATGACTAGTAAGCTACCGCATGACTGACAAGCTGACATCGAATGTGCAACATTCATTTCAATCACAATCATAAAGGTACTGGTAATATGGCCACCGGCTATCGCCCTGAAGTTATTCAACGTGCGTTTGTCGATTTTATCGGATCGCGCCTCCATCCATTTTGGTCGCTGACGACGCCGAAGCTCAGACTTGTTGCGCGGTATCCATTGAGCGATGATTTGATTGCACTCAGATTTGAGACCAATGGCGCCTTTAGACAGCAATCTTTTAAAGAGACAGAGAGTTGGCAAGGCGGTCAGTATCTTGATTTACGCGTGCTCATCGATGGCGTTTATCATCAGCGCAGCTATTCAATAGTAGGATTGGCAAACCAGCCATTATGGTGGTCAGATGATGCCAATACCAAAGCAGCAAAAAGCCGTCGCCATACAGTGACTATCGCCATCAAACCGCAAGGATTGATATCCAATTACCTTGCTGAGCAAATGCCGATGGCTAGCGTCGTTGATACGAGTGTGCCACTGGGTAGTTTCACTTTAGCAAAAACAAACTTAGATAATAAAAGACTCAACCCTTTGTTGTTTATCGCTGGTGGCAGCGGTATTACGCCCATGTTAGGGCTCATTACCCAAGCGCTAGAGATCGGACATCCAGTGACTCTGCTGCATTATAGTCGTTCTGAACTGTCACAGCTTGAGCACCAGTGGCAACAACTAGGCGATGTACACTCGACCTTTACCTATCATCTGATTCGTACTGACACTCCTGCGACATACTTGGCTGGTGAGCGCTACTTGAGTGCAGATAGCCTGACGGCACTAGATCTGCCTCTAGCAGACACAATAATATTTGCATGTGGCTCACAAGCTCTCTTAGCTGGCCTGTACAAAGCGGTAGCAGAGATCAGCTTACTCGAGGGTATCCAGCTACGCGACAATATTATTGTAGAAAACTTTGGTAGTGAGTTACCTGGTTTTGAGGGTGATAGTGCCCAGATAGATCGACAGCCACAGACAGAAGCGCACACCGTTTATCTACGTGCACGTCAACGACAGTTTAGCAGTAACACGACTTTACTACTGGCTGCTGAGAGCGCAGATCTACGCCTAGCCTATGGTTGTCGGCAAGGTATTTGCCAGCTGTGCCGCTGCAATAAAGTCAGTGGCGTGGTCAAAAATATCCAAACTGGTAAGCTAAGCCACGATGGCTACGAATCTATCCAGACCTGCATCAATATTGCCATGACCGACGTGGTATTAGATATATAGTAACGCTGAAATAAAAAATACGACCACTAACCCCTGACTATCGACCTCTCAAAACTAAAAAATAGACTGATGTTAATTCATATTGTATGCTAAAACTCAGCCGACTCATAAAACCGGATCCAGTGCTGCTTATTCGTGCCGTTTCGGTTAAGGATTATTTATGCGCTTATTACCACCTATTACTCCAGCACAATCTGCCGTACCTACTTTGACGCCACTATCCGATACACAACGTGCAGCTCAAGGGCAGCTAGCATTAGCCCCAGAGATATCTGACGCTCATAACGACGATAAAACAACCGGCAGTGATAACCCGACAAGCTTGCCATCACAGTCAGCTCGCTATCCAACACTGAGTAGTGCACCACTCACGAAAACACAAAGTGAGGCTTTAGGAGCAGAGCTAGATACTATCTATAAGAACGTGATGGATTCACTGGGCAGTGATGATGCTCGTTACATTCAGCGAATATATGCCACTGTGGCCTACAGTGAGGTTGCCGCACGTGGCCTTCTTGCCGCAGTAGGACGTATGCCGTCGCGGCGCTCACAAGTAGCGACTTGGCTACTGGGCACATCCTTACTGAGCTTTAGCAAGATATTAAACAATATGGAGCTTGGGCACAATGTGATGCATGGGCAATACGACTGGATGCAGCACCCGCACCTCAACAGTCAAAAATTTGACTGGGATATTGTCTGTCCTGCGCCATTATGGCAGCACTCTCACAACTACCTGCATCACACATTTACCAATATTGTTGGTCGTGATCATGATGTCGGTTACCATCTGATCAGGGTCACTGATGAGCAGCCATGGGTACCAGAAGACCGTTATAATTTACTCAGTACGGCAGGGTTGGCACTTGGGTTTGAGTGGGCGGTTGCTTTCCATGATATTCAGATTAGCGCAGATGAGTATGCGGACTCTCCTGAGCTGCACCAAATCATGCAGCAAAAATCTTGTGCCCTATTTGCCAAAATCGGACGACAGATGGGTAAGGACTATGTTGTATTGCCAACGATAGCAGCAATAACACTAGGACGCCGTAGCGCTGTGAGTACATTGAGTGGTAATGTCACAGCTAATATTGTCCGTAACCTATGGACATGGGCGGTGATTTTTTGTGGTCACTTCACTGAGCAAGCACATATCTACACCCGCCTCGATTCTGATGAAAGCAAAGGCGACTGGTACGTGCGACAGATCCTTGGTTCTAGCAATATCAAGGGCAGCAAGTGGTTTCATATTTTGACAGGCAATCTATCCCATCAGATTGAGCATCATATCTTTCCTGATATGCCAGCCCGCCACTACGCTAGAATTGCGCCGCAAGTACAGGCCATATGCCACAAATATAATCTGGCATACAACACTGGGCGCTTTAGCACACAGCTTCGACAAGTCTTAGGACGCATTCACCACTTTAGCAAACCTAGCGAACAAGAGTGGCAAGCGTACCAGCAGTCGGTATCACGTACGGACAATACTACCACCAATGATGCTAAACCAGAGATGGAGGACGAAGGTGGACTCAGTCGGTTCTTGCCTCCTGTGGTTCGTAAAGCCATCTCATACGCACGGTAATATATTTAGATTGTTGCTCTGATAAATCGATGCCAGATGCTCACGCGCTTATATTTTTAATGGCTTAGACAACTGAGTGTTTAAGTGATTGAAAAGTGCCTAGCAGAGACAAGACCTTAATAATGTTAACAATCACCCTATCGACCCTTACGGTAAGCGTCTAGAGTATTTAGTATCAATGTTGCATAGTTATATACTCAATTAGCAAGATAGGACTCGATAGGTCCCTACTGCTAGCGCCTTAACACTCAAAAACCTTTAATTCACAATAAAAATTCGATAATAATAAATGGAGTTTATTAATGAGCAACCAAGTTTCTAAATCAGAATTAGATATTATACATAATCAAGCAGCAAAACGTTTTGAGACAACTATTGACGGTCAAACTGGCTATATCAGTTATCAAGAGCGTGATAACACACTTGTCTACGATCACACCATTGTCCCTCAGCAGCTAGGCGGCCAAGGTGTTGGGTCTGCATTGGTTGTACATGCGTTGGACTATGCACGTGCGCAAGATAAGAAAGTCATACCGCAGTGTTCATTTGTAGCCTCGTACATTAGCAAACATCCTGAGTATCAAGATTTGATCTAGCGTGTTATCTATCAGCGCGACAGTTTTTGTTAAACTATGGTTTCAATAATAAGAGTTTAGGGCATGTCCCTAATTCAAACGTTTATCACTAAATAGAATAAAAATGGCTAAATCTTTGACAAATGGCGGCAAATAGCTGGTCAATATTTCGATATTATCTGTGCGACTTTCCTTATTTGTCTGCGATTTATCTCATTTTTATCATCATTTTTAAAATAGGGACATACCTTAGGAGACCTGCCCGCACATAACTGTTAATCAACCAATCCGATACAACAATAAAGGTTATTAATATGAGTAGTTTATCTGACAAACAAATCAATCTACAGCTAGAAGACCTTGCTGGTTGGCAGCGTGATGGTAATAGCATCGTCAAGACCTACCACTTTGCTGATTTCATCGAAGCTATGAGCTTTATGAATCAAGCAGCATTTCATGCTGAAGCACTCGAACACCACCCTGAATGGCGCAATACATACAACATAGTAGAAGTACGTTTGACCAATCAGGATACAGGTGGTATTTCTAGTTTGGATATTCGCTTAGCAAAACGAATGGAACATATCGTTCAGCCCAAACGTCTATAGTATTACGCTAAATGCATTAATAAGTAATTTTTTGAGTTAGACATAAAAAAGACCCTAATATTAGGGTCTTTTTTATAATTATGAATTTCTTAGAACGATAAGCTTTTTTTACATTTTACGACTAACGAATGCGACGATAAATAAGATGACCGCAACGGCTAAGAAAATGTATGCCAGATTAGCAGATAGTCCTGCAACACCGCCAAAACCTAGTAAGCTTGCTAATAGTGCAACTACTGCGAAAATAATAGCCCAACGAAACATGATGTTCTCCTAAAATAATTGTTAAAAACCAGATAGTAAACTTTATATGGTATTCATTTAACTTCTTGTTTTTTTAATACCAGTCATATCTGCTTACAAACATAGATTAGCAATATTTTTTTCTAAAGAGCGTACACTTTGGTAATGATATCGGTAGGTTATGTAAACTTTGTAGCAACTCCTAGTACCTTTTATTTTTTATTGTCTTAACAATTACGCTATTTGGGATTATCCAATATCTTTTGACAATCTACTTATTGATTTATAGCTGTATACTTTATAGCTGTGCCTATTAGAACTATATACCTATTAGAAATATAGATAAGTAGCATTAGGATAGATGCCCTAACTGTTTTCTGAAACAGATGTTTGGCAATGAAAACTGTAGCGACTCCATAAACTCCTAACCTATTTAAACCACTTGGTTTATAGTTTAAGGTCACATGATCACTCACCCTATTAAGGATAATACCCATGAATACTGACACGGACACCGCAAAATCATTAAAACAAAGCAACACTGATAACCGCCCCTATGCCGTTATCTTGTACGGGGCAACGAGCTTCGTAGGTCAAATCACTGCTCATTACCTAACCAACTTTTTGTCTAATGCCAAAAACAAAGACGGTTCTAATATTACTTGGGCGATTGCAGGGCGCGACGAAGACAAGCTAAATAAACTACAGTCAAAGCTTGAGAGCAAAGTAGACATTATCATTGCCAACAGCAAAGATCCTGCCAGTCTCGATGACATGACAAAGCAGACACAAGTTATCATCTCAACCGTTGGTCCCTATCTAAAATATGGTGAGCCACTGATAAAATCTTGTGCTGAAAACGGCACTGATTATGTCGACCTTACCGGTGAGGCGATTTTTATCAAAGATATGATGGACAAGTATCAAGATACTGCTAAACAAAGCGGCGCACGTATCGTAAACTCTTGTGGATTTGACTCTATCCCATCAGATTTGGGCGTTTATTTCCTACAAGAAAAGGCGGAAGAAAAGTTTGGCGAAACTTGTAATGTAATCAATATGCGCGTAAAAGCGGCGAAAGGTGGCATCTCTGGCGGAACGATTGCCTCGATGGCGTCTATCTTTGAAGAAGCTGGAGAAGATAAATCACGCCGTAAACAAGTCGCCAACCCTTACTTGTTGAATGACGACGCAGAGGCGCCCAATGTACGTCAAGACAATGTCAGCAAACCAAAGTACGATAGCAACCATAAACGCTGGTTAGCGCCTTTTGTGATGGCGACCATTAATACGCGTATTGTCCATCGCAGCAACCAACTACTCAGTTATGAATATGGTCGCGATTTCAAATATGACGAAGCCATGTGGATGCAAGATGGCGTCAAAGGCAAACTATCAAGCTATGCTATGAGTGCAGGGTTGCTGGGTTTCGCTACCGCCATGATGATCAAGCCAAGCCGTGAGTTGTTATCTAAGCATGTCCTTCCTAAGGCAGGGTCAGGCCCGTCTAAAGATGAGCAAGAAAACGGCTATTTCGATATTCGTCATTTTGGAAAAACGGCTAAAAAAGACACTATCACTGTCAAAGTCACAGGTGATAAAGACCCTGGTTATGGCAGTACCTCTCGTATGATTGCACAAGCAGCATTGTGTCTGGCACAAGATGTGAGTAAAGAGGACGTCGGCGGTGGATTTTGGACACCAGCTTCTGCAATGGGGGATAATTTGATATCTCGTCTAGAAGAACACTCAGGTCTGAGCTTTGAGGTTGTCGACGGCTAGTCGCTCGAACAATTTTTAAATAGCGATGGGTTAACGCTTATTACTTTTATGACCGTATCTTGGTAACAAGGTACGGTTTTTTGATGGCTGTACATCTATCAATCTTGCAGTGCATGTTAACAAATACTAATACCGTACTTTTTTAGTAAACAATGTTGCGGCTTTTCGATTTTTTAATACATTATGCTACACATTCCTAGCGTAATGTCACAGCCATAACTGAGGCAGTACGCTAGGATGAAACAGGTCATAAAGTCCGTTCTATAGAAAATAAAAAAGAGACATACAGAAAGGCGCATCAAATTTATAGCGGAAATTTAAAAACAGTTTTGACATACTAATTATTTAAGAAAAAAGAAAACGAAAAAAATAAGTAAACGTATTGGTTAAAGGATTAAGTATTGCTTAAAGAAGTGATACTAGACATAAGAATAGTTCTAGCTTCTTATAAGACAGAGAAACAGCAGGATTGCTAACATTAACTAAAAAGGAAATAACGATGAAATTGAATGTATTAACAGCCGCCATATTAAGTTCAGGTTTTGCTTTTTTTGCCAGTTCAGCTAATGCCGCCATGGTGACAGACGGTCATGGTAATGTTGGTTACGACAGTTATGAAGAATGCGTGACTGCCGTTCGAGATGGCTCAGCCAAATTCTATACCCCATATACGTATCAAAACCCAAAACGCCAGGCTGGTGAAGCAACTGTCGGCAAAATGCGATTGTCTGAAGTCATGATCCCTCAGAGCGTTGTTAATAGTAATAATTTGCCTACCAGCAACTATTCAACTGGTGCTTGTGACTTAGGTGTTGGTCAAGCAAACGGTCGCTATGGTGTATCAGGAGACTTGGTCGGCAAGTACATCCCTATTGCAGCTGACATGCCTGTCAACGTCTACATGGACAGTGCAGGAAACCCTGTACGCCTGAGCATGCAACAATGTGATAACCATTTTGGCGGCAAGTTCCCTACTCCTATCGTAGGTGAGGTAGCAGCGCCAGAAGCACAACTCGCTATCGCTGAAGCACGTAGCGTAGAACCAGTGATGATTGAGACCACCCGTGTCATCCGCCCTACAAGTTACAGAGTTAAAGAAGTTATCCTCGTGCCAGAAAACCAAGTCAAAAGTATTAATACAGCTAGAGGAGATGCCATTGCCATTGAAAACAGTGCCAATGACACGGTTATCGTTGGGAAAAAAGCAGATGCTGATGTTATTAATAATATAGCAGTGACTCAGAGCTACCCTGTGATAGACCTATCTGATGATAATAGTGACAATCAGCAACGCTCAATGAATTCTGATGATACTGAGTACATGATTATTGAATAAAAACGGTGATGCATGTACCAATAGTCATAGAGCTTGATTTCATAACATCACAAGAATATACCAAGCTGTTAGAACTTTAATGAGTTTACTACTGAAATACCAGCTATATAGCTGGTATTTTGCTTTTACCAATTAGAACAAGGTTAAATCAAAAGCTGATCACATTTATATATGCCCTTATTTAAGTCGATTTATATTCAAAGCAGTTTATATATAAATTACTTATTAATATCTAGGTTACTTATTATAAGTTACCTCATATAAGTTACCTCATATAAGTTACTTTTTTTAAAACACTTCAGCTGAGTGATTGTATTTGGATATAGATGTTAGGACTTGGATATATAGATCGGTTTTCAATTATCAATTTATAGGTTTTGGAGCTTTATAATGAAAAAGAACGTTTTATCTTTAATCGTAGGAACTACTCTTATGTTACCAGCTGTAGCAATGGCTGCCCCTATGGGGAACAGTGACATTATGCCAGCAGATATGCGTAGCACGGCCGTTGATAATACTTTACGAGCTGAAATAGAAGGTCCTGATGGTGAGCTACTAGCTACCCAACCTGGCGCTGTTGATATCGATGAGTCTGATGCCGACGATATGGACGACGAAACCGATGACATGGGTGACGAAGCCGATGATATGATGCGTAATAAGGCCAACAATAATGCCGCTTTGAGAAACAACGCCCAGGTATCTACCAATGCTGCAGCAATGACTGCGGCGCCAACTGCTCAAGTTCCTGCACGTAGCGTCCAAACACCTAACATGCAGCATAGCAATGCAAACTATCAGCCATTGATTGTAGGTGAAGCGGCTTCCGATAATAAAATGGCAGATACCGCTAGTACTTTACAAGAAAAGAAAAAAGACAAGCGCGGTGAGTTACTAGCCACACAGCCAGCCAATATACAGTTCAAAGAAAACCGCCGTATTGCGGTATCGCGTTAAGGCTAACAATTTTTTGAGTCAATCAATGCTTTATTACTGACTTACTGAACATAAAAAGGCAGCCATATGGCTGCCTTTTTATGTTCAGTAATATTACCTATGCCGTAGCGTGCTTATTTCTTTGTCTTAGTCACGCCAGCTTCTTGCAACAAGGCGCCAAGCGTACCCATCTTGCTCGGTGATTCAGCTTTGTCATTTTTGACTGGTTTACTACTGCGGTTGCTATTTGCATTGTCCGGACGCTTGCCGCGTGGTTTAGCGGAACGCTTATCAGCAGCTGGGCGACTATTGTTTGGACGGTTGCTATTTGCAGGATTGCTACGTGGACGACTGGTTTTTTCGCCATCCGTATCTATAGCCGCTGTACGTGCAGGTTTCTCAGATTCAGGTTTCATACTAAAACCGATACGCCCACGTTTTTCATCGATAGAGATGACACGTACCGATACGATATCACCTGGCTTGACGCGGTTCATAGGATCTGCGACAAAATCATTGGCCATCTGTGAGATATGTACCAGACCATCCTGATGTACCCCTACGTCAACGAAACAACCAAAGGCCGTCACATTGGTGACAACGCCTTCTAAGACCATGCCTTCGCTAAGATCTTTGATACCATTCACATCATCACGGAAGTTAGCCGTTTTAAACTCAGGTCGTGGATCACGTGCAGGTTTAGCCAGTTCATCTAAGATTGCTTTTACGCTGACATTATCATCGTTAGCCGCTAGTGTGGTCGTATCGATGGCATTTAGCACATCATCATTACCAATAACTTCTGGCAACGGCTTACCCGATTGTGCCAATAAGCTATCGACCAAGGCATAACTTTCTGGATGTACGCCAGTCGCATCTAGTGGATTGCTACCATTATGGATACGCAAGAAGCCTGCTGCTTGCTCAAAAGTTTTAGCACCTAGGCGTGGGACATTTTTGAGTGCTTCACGACTATCAAAGGCACCGTGCTCACGGCGATACGTGACGATTTGCTGTGCCACATTGCGGTTAAGACCTGCAATATGAGCCAAGATAGCAGGGCTCGCCGTATTGACGTCCACACCAACCGCATTCACGCTGTCTTGAGTGACTTTATCGAGACTATCCGCTAGCTGGTTCTGGTTCACGTCATGCTGATACTGACCAACACCGATAGCTTTCGGATCGACTTTGACAAGCTCTGATAATGGATCTTGCAGGCGACGGGCGATAGAAACGGCACCGCGTACAGAGACATCTAAGTTAGCAAGCTCATCACTGGCAAGCTCGCTCGCTGAATAGACAGACGCGCCCGACTCATTAACGATAACAGCTTTAGCTTTCAGTGTATCATTTGCCGCTAGAATCTCTTTAATCATCGCATCGGTTTCGCGGCTTGCCGTACCGTTACCGATAGCCACTAGGTCTACATTATAAGTGCCTAATAGCTCATCAATGACTGTTTTGGCTTCAGTCATTTTGTTATCAGGTGCAAATGGATAAACTGTCGCGATGACAGGCTTTTCTTCGCTGTCTAGCATCACGTGACCTTGAGCGTCCACGATAGCCATCTTTACGCCATGACGGATACCAGGATCAACGCCCAAAATCACTTTGGGGCCTGCTGGTGCAGACATGAGTAGATGCTGTAAGTTGCTAGCGAATACATCAATCGCATCCGCTTCTGCGGCTAGACGCTTTTCAGTCAACAAGCGATGCTCGATATGCGGACGCCATTTGTCTTTCCACAAGCTACTGGCCGCTTCCGTCAAAAATTCACGACGTGCAGCCGGTGCTTTGGCATCAACATCAAAATTGCTAATGATTTTTTCGATAAAGGGAGCATCCTCGCCTTCAATCTTTAGACCCAAGACGTTCTCTTGACGACCACGTAACATTGCTAATAGACGATGATTTGGGAGACGAGCTAAGCTTTCGCTATGTTCAAAATAGTCTTTGAACTTCTCGCCCACTTCACGCTTTTCTTCGCTCGCAACACTCGATACGATACTGGCAGTTTTGGCAAAACCACTACGCAAATTATCTAGCAAGCCTAGTGCCTGTGTCCATTCATCAACGATAATTGCCTGTACGCCCGCGAGCTGTTTTTCAATATCGCTAAAATCAACTTCAATCTCATTACCACTATCATCAGTAATACTTGATTGGACTTGATGATCAGCCAATGCGTCAGTCGGAGTGATTTCTTGCGTCAATACTGCTTGTGCAGCAACATCGAGACCTGCGGCACGCGCTTTGGCAGCAGGTGAACGACGACGTGGACGATATGGCAGATAGATATCTTCAAGCTCAAGCTTAGAGGTCGCATTATCGATACGCGCCTGTAGCTCATCAGTCAGATTGTCCTGTGTACTGAGTAGCTCCAAGATCTTGAGGCGACGTGTAGCCATATCACGCTCATAGTTCAAAGACTTCTCTAGTGCACGCAGCTGTGCATCGTCCAGGTTTTGCGTCTTTTCTTTGCGGTAACGCGCAATAAAAGGAACAGTCGCGCCTTCATCATAAAGTTTCACAAACGCATTGACTTGAGCAGTCTTAATGCCAAGCGCGCGAGCAAGCTTGTCGTGAATATTCGCGTGTGTGGTTGCATCCAAAACCTGTGCATTTGTCGAGGCTTGAGATGACGTTAAGGTATCAGTGCTACTCATATACGTATCAATCGTTGAGAAATGTAGTTTTGCATTATAGCAAAAGCTGCATGAATAAAAATCCTTTTTATCTTTTCGTTATTTATCGTCTATTTTGTGGCGCAAATCGTTTTGTATCAAACGTTCCATGGCTTCGTTAAACAAACGCATACAGCATTTGTCCTTATGAGTGATGCAATTGGCGGTGCAATCTTATACACTAAAGTATCAATGACACAAATATCGATATGCGTTGACATATTGAACAATAGTTTTTGATTTTGTGACGTATTTATTTTGCCCAATAACTAAATAATGGCAACCAATAGCAATGTTTTACTCATCGCTTTTGACTCGTAGTTTCTGCTAACAATAATTTTTATAAAAGGATGCCTGTATGACTGATAATAACAGCCCAGATACTTTGACTCAGCGTATTTTAGTCGTCGATGACGATGCCCGTCTGCGCTCTTTGCTGCAGCGCTTTCTAGAAGACGACGGGTTTGTGGTTCGTACTGCTCACGATGGCAGTCAAATGGACAAACTCATGCAGCGCGAGCTTTTCTCTCTAGTCGTACTAGATCTGATGTTGCCAGGTGAAGACGGTATCAGTATCTGTAAACGCTTACGCGAAGACAATGCTGACATCCCAATTATTATGCTGACCGCCAAAGGTGGCGATGCAGATCGCATCGCAGGTCTAGAAGCAGGTGCAGATGACTATCTGCCAAAGCCTTTTAATCCAAAAGAGCTATTGGCGCGTATCAAAGCAGTATTACGTCGTCAGAATCGTGAGCTCCCAGGCGCACCAAGTCATCAGTTAGAAGTGGTTGAGTTTGGTCCATGGACCCTAGACTTATCAACTCGTACGCTCAAACGCGACGGCAATGTGGTGACACTTACTACAGGTGAGTTCTCAGTGCTTAAAGCCTTGGTACAACATCCACGTGAGCCACTGACTCGTGATAAGCTGATGAATCTTGCTCGCGGGCGCGAATGGGGCGCGATGGAACGATCTATCGACGTACAGGTATCACGTCTACGTCGTCTGATTGAGGATAATCCTTCCCAAGCGCGTTATATCCAAACGGTATGGGGTGTCGGCTATGTGTTCGTCCCTGACGAGGCTGAGGCAGACACCGTCAAAAGCGAGTAGCTTTTGACTACTATCATTTTCTTTTAGTATGGGCCGTGTTCGGTAACTCACAAATACGGTCTATATAATGAGTATTTCTGTGAAAAACTCTGTTATTTTTCAAAACATACCCTGCACGTTAGTGACAGGGTTTTTAGGTGCTGGCAAAACCACAGTAATTAATCAGTTGCTTGCCACAAAGCCTGATAACGAACGCTGGGCTTTACTGATCAATGAGTTTGGTCGTATCGGTGTTGATGGTGCACTCTTAGCAAGCTCACAAGCCAGCACGCTTGAGCAAAAGAGTATTGCCATTCGTGAAGTCAGTGGCGGCTGTATTTGCTGTACCAGTCAGTTGCCCTTACAAATAGCGATCAGTCGTCTACTCAGTGACCATCATCCACAGCGACTCCTTATCGAGCCTACAGGGTTAGCTCATCCGCGCGAGCTTATATTACAGCTCAGTGCCCCGCACTGGCAGACAGCTTTGAAAATGAGCGCCGTGATCACTGTACTGAGCGCTGAGCAGTGGCAACAAACTAAATACCGTCATCATGATGGCTTTCAAGCGCATATCCGTGATGCCGATGTACTGATCATCAATCGCTATGCTCAATTGAGTAGTAACGAAAAACAATCCTTGGTAGAGTGGATAGCCAAGCTCAATTCACAAGTAAAAATTGTTTGGGCAGTATCTGAACAAGTAGTGCCTGATATAGCAGGCTCGTCAAATACCCCTTTAGCACATAACTACTTAGCGACGCTAAACGAGCAACTGCATAAGCCCAGCGCTATCATTTCAAACCAACGCAAAGTCAACATCGCTCATAATCAGAAATCTACGCTTGGCTCACTGTCACAGCCAAGCACTTTGGGAGTTTCGTCATCCTCGAACGGTCTTGGGGATGAGGCTGAGACTCAAGCTAATACTGATACCGAATTACTCTATCGATATCATGAAGAGCAGCAAGATTTTCAGCTGGCTGGATGGCGATTGCCTACACACTACGTGCTAGACGCTGATGAATTACAAAACTGGCTATTAGCACTGCCAAACTGGCAGCGTATCAAAGGCGTCGTACATACTTCAGATGGCTGGCTGCAACTCAACTTCAATCCTGGCAGTATAACTACCAAGACAATTGATGCACAGACTGGCAGTCGGTTAGAGGTTATCTTACAGTTAGGCAATACTGTCGATACAAATGCTATCGATACAACTATAGAAAAAATAGAGACCGCATCCCATACTAAATCCTCATCAGACTCTGTAGATTGGGAAGCTTTTGATCGAGAGTTGATGGCAATGGTTATACAGTCGCTCTAGAATAAAAGCATTAACACAAAAAAATGAACATAAAAAAGCGACCCCTGCTATGTAGAACAGGGTTCGCTCTTTTGTGCTCACTCTGACTTCTCTTACTCAAAGTTGCTTAGCTCTTGCTAAAATCATTCAATTAACGCAATTGACTGTCTTTACTACCACGGCGATTGAACAGTTCCGCAGCCTTTGCTTCTTGTTCAAGCTCGGTCTGACAGCTAACACAGTGTTGAATACCAGGAACCGCTAATCGCCGCGCTTCTGGAATAGGGTTACCACATTCATCACATAGCTCAGCACTGATACCTGTAGGCAGCGAACGTCGCGCTCGCTCTAACGCATCATTGACCGTTGCGTCCATCTGCTCGTGCTCAGCACCATCTCTTGACCAACCACCTGCCATAATCCCATCCTATTTATTTTTTAATGATCATTGCTTTATAGATAAATTCTTTAATAACAAATAGATGGGGTGGTTATTGCTAATTACAATATGCAAATAACAAATGTGTTTGAACGATTAGTGAGAATTATATTTAGGGTATTTACTTTTTAAGAGTGTATGCCTAAAACCTTCTACTCAGCGTTGCCACCCTTCTGTTTTCATGATTTTTTGTCCTTTTTTAGTGATTAAAAAGTTAAGAAAATCTTTTGTTTGAGGATCAGCTTTTGGTGATACAACGATGTTTAAATCACGCCAGATAGCTCGATCCTTATCTATACTAACCATGTCCATATCTTTGGAATTATTAAGCGGCCAATTCGGCCAAGTTATCCAAGCATCTGCTTTTTCATCTTTAAATGCTTTAAAACTGGCTCCAGATCCTAAAGAATACGCTACTATATTATCTCGAAAACGAGCAATATCGTTTAAGCTTCCTTTGCGTCCTGCGAGATCCTCCCAAACTCCAGTACCCGAAGTGTTATATGTTCCTTTACCTTCGGTCACAACTATTTTAATCCCCTTAGCTAATAAATCATCAAAGCTACGTATATTTTTAGGATTTCCTTTTTGTACAGCTATGATTGCTGGTCGGATATAAATGGGTTCAACTTTTTCATGATCAAAAGTTTCGTATGTCTCAAGAAATGCAGTCATTGATTGCTCAGAAGTTCCCCACAGAGCATCGGCATCAGCTTGAGCGTCAGCCGACCATTTGTCTTCAGGTCCTGCTATTAATTCTACCTTGGTACCACCTTGCTTTTCCCAGACATCTGCCACTTTTCTTAAAGCGGTATGTGGGCCACCTGCTCCATACAGCTTTATGACACCATCCTGAGGATTGTGCTCGATGGAAGGATCAAAAAGCGTGGTTTGCGCAAAAGCTGAAGTACAACTTAGCAGCACACATGCAGCAGCAATGGACTTATTCATAAGTATTATCCTAAGTAAAAATCATTGGTAGTTTTGACAAAAAACAGAGTCGTATTTACTATAAAACAGATATCTTGCTGTTGGTATATATTTTTTGTAGCTTCTATTAGCACATCAAGCAACTAAAGAAAATTTATACCAGTTTCGCATCCTAGTACGACGCATCTATTTCATTTAGTATCAACTATAGCTACCCAAATTACTTTTACGCTTTGTATTCATGCAAGTTTAAGTAACACCTCTTAATCTTTTGGCTGTAGCTCAACCACTTGCCCGCGTACACCAATACTTTCGTTACTCATCAAGCAGACGTAGGCTGACATGATGTCTTCCGGCGTTTTTAAACTCATGGGATTTTCTCCTGGATAAGCATGAGCGCGCATATTGGTACGCGTTCCACCAGGATTGATACAGTTAAACCGCAAATTCGTGGTATTTTGCGTCTCTTGAGTAAAGATATCACTCATCCCTTCGACGGCTTGCTTGGAGAGTGCATAAGCGCCCCAAAATGCGCGAGGATGCGTACCTACTGTACTAGAAGTAAAGACGATAGAGCCGTGATCAGCATCTTTCAATAAGGGAAGCAGTGCTTGGGTGAGCATAAAGGTCGCTGTAAAGTTAACTTTCATCACTTCAGCAAACGTATCGACGTCGTACATCTCAAGCGGGGTCAATTGACCAAGTACACCAGCATTATGCAATATGCCATCCAGTTGACCCACTTCTTTGTCGATCAATCCTTCTAACTGCTGCATCTCAGGATAAGTCGCCCCTTCTAGATTCATAGGCAACATTGCAGGCTGCTTACCACCCAGACTTTCAATCTCATCATAGACATATTCAAGCTTGCTACTGGTCCGTCCTAGCAATAGGACTGTGGCACCATAGCGAGCGTAGGTCAAAGCGGCAACACGGCCGATACCATCACCTGCGCCAGTCACCAAGATAGTCTTACCATCTAGGCAATCATTAGGTGGCACAAAACTACGAATATCATCATGAGTCAAAGGCTGAAGGCGACTGTGGACGGTTCTTTGGTTGTCTTGCTGACTGTTTTGTTGATTGGCTGGCTGGTCAATATGGTCACTCATAGCGTTGCTCACTACTTATCATTTATTATCATGGAATCGTTAAAATACGTGCTTATCTTTAGAGACTGAAATATACCAATAGCTGATAGCTGATAGCTGATAGCTGATAGCTGATAGCTGATAGCTATAAAACTAAAAACTAAAAACTAAAAACTTATAAATAATCGAATTTGCCAGAAGACAACAGCAGTTTGTTTAACTGCTCAGGAGTATCAGCAATATAATCAGCACCCCACTTTTTCAAAGACTTCTGATCTTCAGGCGGAATATAACCGTAAGCGGCTAAAATCGTTGGCATACCAGCCGCATTGCCTGCTTCTATATCACGTATATGGTCACCGACGTATAGGACACAACCAGCTGCGCCGCGAGGAATCCCTAGCTTCTCTAATGCCATATACATCGGCTCTGGATCAGGCTTTGATCGGGACACATCATCAGGGCATACCAGAGCGGCACAGCGATCATCTAGTTGCATTTCGCTTAATAGCTTTTCTGCCAGATAACGGGGCTTGTTAGTGACAATTCCCCATGGGACACCTTTTTCTTCTAAATCAGTCAGTACCGCTTCGAGCTCATGGAACACACAGCTGTCCACACAGATATCGGCTTCATAGTCGTCTAAAAACTGCTGACGAAAATCAAGCAATGCGTCATCGCTAACCTCAAGTTGATCATTGTGTCTGAGCATCAATTGCACCATAGCTGACGCACCCGCCGAGACTTGCTCACGGATTGCTGCCTCAGGCGGCGCTTGCCAGTTATTCTCCAAACTCATTTTGCCAATGATACGAACAAAATCAGCAGCAGTATCGATTAACGTCCCATCAAGGTCGAATAAAACAGCTTTTACGAATTGGGTCATAGTGAATGCTCTTGAGATTGATCATATATTTAATGAATTACGGTGAATGTAGGTAATTGATACCAGTATCAAGCCAATGGCTTTTGGACTGCCATCATATAATTAACATCGACATTTTGGGCAAGCCAATAGCGCTTAGTCAATGGATTGTAATGTAAGCCAATAATATCCTGACGGACAAACCCCGTGTCTATTGCCATCTTGTCTAATTCAGCTGGCGTGATGAACTTGGCATAGTCATGGGTACCGCGATCAAGCAATCGTAGTACGTATTCTGCTCCCACGATAGCAAACAGATACGACTTGGGGTTTCGGTTAATTGTCGACAGCACACAGACACCGCCAGGGGCTAGCAGTTCATAACAAGCCTGCACAATCGAGCTGGGATCAGGAACGTGCTCAAGCATTTCCATACAGGTTACGACATCGAACTGACCCGCATGCGTCTTTGCCAGCGCTTCTACTGGGATATGCTGGTAGCATAAAGTGCTTTCTAATCCGCTTTGTTCTGCGTGCAACGCCGCCGCTTTCAGGTTTTCGGTACCTAGGTCAATTCCTGTCACATCAGCATTGCGACGTGCCATAGACTCTGCCAATATGCCGCCACCGCAGCCAACATCAAGTACCTTTTTGCCAACAAGTCCTTGTTCAGCTGTTTTGGCAGACGTGCCATTATTACTAGTATCGCCCTGATAGCCACGTTTGATGTTTTCTTCTATCCAGTTCAAACGTAATGGATTGATCTCATGCAGAGTGGCAAAGGCACCTGTATTGCTCCACCATTCGCTTGCCAAATTATTGAATTTCTCGACTTCGCTAGGATCAACATTGACAGTATTAGCCGATCTATTATTTATGTTTTCGTCGTTTGAAGATGACGAAGCAGGTAAGGCTGAGATCATAGGATTGTCCTTGATTACTATTATAGTTGTTATCGTATGCAGTGCACGATTATGTGTTCAATATTAGCATGGCAGCTGCGAATTTGTCATAAGTACATCGTCACTGATTGTGAATAGGTTTGGTAAATACACATTTTTTACGAGTTATCACCTTGTCGCAGGCATTATTTGTTCGCATTATTCGTAATCATCACGGAGCAAGGATCATGATCAGTGTTGGCGAAATAAGGCCAAACCAGCTAAGACTGAAAAGCGCTAAGCAATATGTCTTCAATAATAGCTAACAGCTTTACAACTGTCGGTTAAGAATCCGATTCACAAGTGTATGCATTTTGCGTTATCATAGTCGATACCTTAATACTGCTGTATCGTTCGACTATACTTGGCGCTGCATCATTCAAACACGGTGAAAACTGCATATTGCAAATATCATGCGTTTGAATACCACCAGTGCACAAACCTCTTAACGAACTCTAAATCCCTACACCTCAAGGATAAAGTATGAAACGTGTCATGACACTGACTGGTCTAGCGATGGCCATTGGGCTTGCTTCTATGGGCTCACAAGCTGCGGACTATGTCGCTGGAAAAGATTATCGCGTACTAGACAATCCAGAAACCATCAGCGGTGATGCTATCATTGTTCGTGAGTTTTTCTGGTATGGCTGCCCGCATTGTAATGTTCTTGATCCGCATATGGAAAAATGGGCAAAAACCAAAGACAAAGATGTCGTGTTTTTTAGAACACCAGCAGCGCTCAACCCTGTTTGGGAAGCCAATGCACGTGGTTTTTACTCCGCTCAGCTTTTGGGCTTTGAAGACAAAACTCATGCTGCGTTGTTTGATGCCATCCATAAAGACGGCAAAAAACTGTTTGATCAATCATCATTGAGCAAATGGTATGCATCAAAAGGGGTGAACGAGAAGAAATTTAACAGTCTTTATAACTCATTTGCAGTGGGTACAAAAATTGGTCGCTCACAAGCAGGTGCTAAACGTTATCAACTGTCTGGCGTACCAGCCGTCGTTGTACAAGGCAAATATGTGGTAACTGGTGAAGATGCTAAAGTACCTAAAGTTGTTGAATATTTAGTCGATAAAGCGCGTGCTGAGAAAAAATAATTGAAACAAGCGCAAATCGAAACAGCCTAGTGATACATACAATATGAATCACTAGGTGATACAAAAAAGCCAATCATAATTGATTGGCTTTTTTATGCTCTAAAATATAATCGATATTATATGTATCTATTTTTTCAACTGCGACAAAATCGCTACTTCGCGGATATAGCTTGCCAAATCTTCTTTCGATTCTGCCAGTAGCTCATCGTCCTGCATGTGCTTAGCATACTCAATCCATAGCAGTAATTGATACATACTGTTGTGCTCAGAAGCTTTGTATTGCTTGACGAACTGCTTGAGCGTTCCTTCATCATTGATATTTAAACGATCGTACCAGCTTTCTATTTTAGAGACTTGCTCTTTTGGAAAGAATGCATCAAACAATGCTTTGACAAGTTCGTGGCGGTTTTCTTCGCTGATAAGTTTACCAACGCGCTTGGTCTGACGGTTGCGAGCATTAGCACTGGTAATGTCAGCCAATGCCATGAGCTCAGCCATAAAGTAATCACTGGCAGGTAGAGTCTTTAGCTGCTTTTTTGATAAGCTTGCAAGCGGTATAGACAATTGCTGCAAGCGCTCATGGGCTTTTTTGAGTTCTGTGCGCGAGACGCGCATGTCCTGTTCTTTCCAGTCGATCATAAAAGCGTTCCAAAATAATAAGTAATAAAATGAATAGGGTCGAAATGAATTACCAACGGCTTTTTTCGCGGTGCTTTGCCAATACTTTGACACCTTGTGGCATGGTATCAGTGAGGCGGCGCTGCAGGTGATCAGTAATAAATACTGAACGATGTTTACCGCCTGTACAGCCGATGGCAACGGTTACCGTATGACGATTATTGTGCAAGAACTCGGGTAGCCAACGCGTCAAAAATTTATCGATGTCATTGAGCATCTCTGTCACTTCAGGATAGTCGCTAAAAAAGGCATCTACTTCAATGTCGAGACCAGTCGATGCGCGCAGCTTGGGATTCCAGTGCGGATTGGGTAAAATCCTAACGTCAAATACAAAGTCCGCATCAATGGGACTGCCGTATTTAAAACCAAAAGACAGCAAATTAATGACGATTTGATTGTCCACACCAACATGTTCGCGCAAGCTGTCTTTTAGCTGATGGATGTTTAAACTACTGGTATCGATGGTGATATCTGCATGAGCAGAAATTGGCTCCAACAGCTCTACTTCTTTTTTGAGTGCAGCAGGCAAATTAAATGCAATGTGTCTGGCGTTGTCGCTATCGACATCTTGAGACATTAGCGGATGGACGCGGCGCGTCGCATTAAAACGTGCAATTAGCGTACTCTCTTGCGCTGTCACATATAGGACTTGTACTGCCTGCGCCCCATAAGTTTTTCGTAATAACTCATGTGTTGCTGCAAAGTTAGACAGATCAGCGCGCGGCGTGCGAATATCAACCCCAAGGGCAATACGATTGATACCGCTCTCACCAATCAGCTTGTGTGCCGCATTGGGTAACAATGATAAGGGTAGATTATCAATAGAATAATATCCCAGATCTTCTAGAATGTTCAGCACCGAGGTTTTCCCCGATCCTGAACGACCTGATACCACCAAGATGCTGAGCTTATCGGTTGATACTTGAGGCGTTGTCGATGCTGTATTATTATCGCTTTGATCCTGACGTGTATCCATGCTCTATTCATCCCATCTAGTACATTACGGTATAAAAAAGCTAACCCATTGTCATTAACTGATAATCACTAATTAATAGCCACTAACTGATTGTCCAATAACCGTGCACGCCCTAACCAAGCTGCGACCAAAATAACGAAATTTTTATTTTCTGCATTGAAGATTATTGAATCATTAGTCATGGCGTCTAGATCTTCAGTTTTTACTTCTAAATAGTCAATCACAAAACCTGCGTCGCTAATACGCTTACGTGCGTCTGCTAGCAATGTTTCAAACGCTTGCTGACTAATCCTGCTATTTGTTAATTTTTCGGCTAAATCTTGTAATGCTTGATGCAATATAGGCGCCGTATTTCGTTCAGATGTGCTTAAGTACTGATTGCGTGATGACAGTGCTAGCCCATCATCAGAACGAACAATAGGGGCGCCGATGATCTCGATGGGATAGCTCAAATCACGCACCAACTGCTTAATGATAGCCAGCTGCTGGTAATCTTTTTGTCCAAAGACGGCGATATCTGGTTGTACAATATTGAATAGCTTGGAGACCACAATACCCACACCATCAAAATGACCGGGACGTGATTGACCGCATAATTGATTGGCAATTTCACCAGCCAACACGCTGGTGGGTGATGGTAATACGGGATACATCTCTTCGATACTAGGGGCAAACACGTAATCTGTACCCACTGTCGCAAGCTTAGCCACGTCTTCGTCTAACGTACGCGGATAACTGTCAAAATCTTCACCCACGCCAAACTGAGTAGGATTCACAAAAATGCTCACGACAACCACATCCGCATGCTGCTTGGCAATTTTTACCAGCTCAAGATGACCGTCATGCAGATTGCCCATCGTTGGTACTAGAGCAATACGCTGCACACCTTTTTCCTTGGTATGCTGCTGACCACGGCAAGACTGCAAAACCTCACGTAACGACGAGATATGATGATGAATGATAGGAGACATGGTAATTTTTTCTTTTATTAAAGCGTTCTGTTATGTAAAAGCGTCAACGAGATTAATCGAATTGATGTTGTTCAGTCGGAAAGCTGCCTTCACGTACTGACTGTTGATACAAAGCAAAAGCGCCCTCGATACTGTGTGCGTCATTGCGTTCATCCGTCAGAAAATCATGTACAAAGCGTGGCACACGCCCATATACCATACCAAGCATGTCATGCATAACGAGTACCTGACCGTCGGTATCTGCGCCTGCTCCGATACCGATAACAGGTACCGCGACCGCTTCTGTGACTGCCTTTGCCAGTGCTGCTGGAACACATTCCAACACTAGTAGCGCCGCACCTGCATCAACGACCGCTTTAGCATCAGCGAGTAATTTGTCAGCCGCTTCATCACCGCGACCTTGAATTTTATAACCCCCAAAAACATTAACTGATTGCGGTGTCAGACCGAGATGTACACAAGTTGGTGTCCCTGCTTGCGCTAAGGTAGTAACCAGTTCACAAAGCTCATTGCCGCCTTCAATTTTGATTACATGCGCGCCTGCCTGCATCAGTTGACGACTATTGGCAATGGCTTCTGGCAATGTCGCATAGCTCATGAACGGTAGATCAGCCAGTATCAGAGCATGTTTGTTGCTACGGGCAATATTGGCGGTATGATAAGCCATATCGTTGATTGTCACAGGTATTGTCGAGTCATGGCCTTGCACGACCATTCCTAAGCTATCACCAATCAAAATCGTATCGATCTGCGCCTTATCCATCATCCGTGCAAACATTGAGTCATAGCACGTCAAACACGTAAACTTGGTGCCGTCTTTTTTAAATTTATTTAAAGTAGATAACGTTGTCATATGACCCTCAATTAACTTGTAACACCTTTAATTATTGATATTGCTAGCTGTAATTTTGCTGGCAATTGATTACGCTCTCATCGCATAACTTTGAACATTGACTATGGTTTATTTGATATCAAGCATCTGATAGTAGCTTTAAGCCTGTCCAATCGCAGCTTTGTGGATAGTCACCTATTGGTTTTTCCAATATAGTCAAATGTGGTGCCAGCTCTCGTAGTGGTATCAGGACAAAATTACGCTCGCCTAGGCCTGCATGTGGAATCGTTAGCTGCGGTTCAGCGACTTGTATATCTCCATACAACAAAATATCGACATCCAGGCTGCGTTCACCCCAACGACGTAAACGTGCTCGCTTGGCCGACATTTCTAACTGCTGACAGAAGCCAAGCAAATCAAGAGGACTTATCATTGTCTCAAAACCAGCAACTGCGTTAACAAAGTCTGGCTGATCCTGTGGTCCCATTGGCACTGATGCATAAAAAGAAGATACCGTCACTTTACGTATCTTCTCATGATTCTGCATATTTTTAAGCGCTTGCTGCAAATGCTCTATAGGTGACCCTAGCTCGTTAGTCAGATTGCTACCTAAGCCCACATAGCAAGTGAACCAAATGGTCTCGTCAATGCTATTAGTTGCCGATATAGATGTGTTGCTACCCGATACGTTGCCACTATCAAAACTACTTTTACTCATCCTACCACCATTTACAAATCATCCTGAGAACATTAAGCGTTATCGGTTCTAGGCTGACGACGGCGACGCTTTGATGGTACAGGGCCTTTACTCTCAGTCACTTTGATAGCATAGAGTTGGTCACTCGCCATTTGACTGGGTTGAGCAGGTTTAGCGGTAGTCGTCTTAGCTGGTCTTTTAGCTTTTGTAGGTGTAGCGACTTTCTTTGCTTCGGTATTTGTCGCTTCTTTGACATCAGCTTTACCAGTCGACTGAGCGACTTGTTTAGGTGCTTTTTTCGCATACTTTGCTGTTGCTGGCGCCTTATCATCAGCTTGTACTTGAGCACTGTCTGTGCTGTCAACAGTAGGCTCGCGGCGGCGACGCTTATGCGGAATTGGCTCGTTATTCATACTCACCAATGCAGGTGACCTTGCGATCGAGCGCGTTGGTTTTGCCTGACTAGACAATGAATTAGTCGAATTAGTCTCTGGCAGATCAGTTTTAGTAGGCTGATTCCTATTCTGACGATCAGCTTTGGCTGTTTGCTGCGTTGCATTGCTATCAATAGATGCTCGCTTCTGCGTAGCTTCTTGCTTGTTTACAGGCGTCTTGCTGCGCTTTGACGCTTTATCATCTGATAGCTGCTTCCGTAATGGCGGCACAACATTGTCATGCTCTATCACAAACAGCGGCGCAGGTTTAGAGTGATGACGTTTGTTTGCTGATTGATCATTGCTGCTGAGCGATAACTGCTGTAGCTGTGCAAGCTCGCTGCTATCTTGTTTCACCTGCTGCGTGTCGTGATGCTTACTACCATTTCGACCTGTTTTAGCTTGGCTGCTAGCGCGGCGACGACGTGCTGGGATATTCGATGGATCATTTACCATTGTCTGATCATTCCTACCCTGCTCAGCACTATTACTGGCTTTGCTTTGTTTAGCGCTGTTTTGATTAGATGATGCATTATCAATGGTATTCGCTTCTGGCTTTTGACGATTGCGTCCGCGACCACGTTGTCCTTTTTTGTAGGCACCGCGGCGAAGATTTTCATCAAACTCATCAATCGCCTGTTGTTGCTCGCGCTCAGACAATATCTGATATGTCTGCCACCAGTCACCCATATCATTGGTCGACTCTGATAGCGGGTGCTCAGCATCACCGCACTGTTCGCGCAGTAACAAAAAGTCAAAACCTGCACGAAAGCGTGGATGCTCAGAGAGCTGAACAATTTGTTTGCTACGAGGAGCGGCAAGTTTTGGCTGCAATATCCAAATATCACGGATAAACTGCTCAGCAAATTTTGGAATTGCTGTCTTGATACGTTGACGGTCAATAACTTTGCCAGCAGCATGCATTTGTGCTTCCGCAAACGGCATATTGCGCTTTTTGGCTTTTGCCAGTTGATGTAAATAGTTTTCCCACAGCAGCGCAGCATAGAAAAATGCTGGATTAATACTTTTGCCAGCAGCAATACGCTTATCAGTATTGATCGCTACTTGGTTGACCAAGGCGCTTGGCTCGGCTGGTGGATAAATGATAAGGCTATCAATGGCACCTGACTCAAAAAGTAACGGCAACAATGGCACTAAATAACCACCAGTAAACATTTTTTGCGTTTCATCATAGAGTCGATGCGGTGATATCTGCTCAAGCAGTGCCCAATTACCATCATGGAATTGCTCAGCCAATGCGTCATCAAACTCAAAGCCTAATTTTGCCTTAAAACGCAGGGCACGGAGCAAGCGCACAGGATCTTCTTCAATACGCACTGGCGCATTACCTAACAGGCGAATGACTCTATTATCGATGTCTTCCAGCGCACCGCAAAAGTCATGGACGACGCCTTTGAGCGGTTGATAATAGAGCGCATTGATAGAAAAATCACGGCGAGAAAAATCTTGTTGAATATCGCCCCAAACATTGTCGCGCAGGATCATACCATCACGATTGGTATTGGCATCGCTGGTTGGCGGACCGCGAAAAGTAGCCACTTCAATCAACTCGCGACCTGAATATACATGCGCTAACTGAAATCGACGACCGATAATACGGCAACGCTTACCAAAGACATCTTTGATCTCATGTGGTTTGGCATCAGTAACAGCGTCAAAGTCTTTCGGGCGCAAGCCCAATAAAGTATCGCGCACACCACCACCGACGATATAGGCATCAAACCCAGCTCGGGTCAATGTGGCAATCACTTCAGTAATGGAATTGGGTAATTCAGATTTGTTCAGTTCTAACTGCTTGGCGGCACGCTCGGCCATGCATCTACTCCTCGCCGGTATTCTTTAACTACCCCTGAATAACACAGCGTTTATCAGGCGGATGTACCCGCTAGTTTAACAAATTTTGGACGTACTGGGGGTGTTATGACATTTACTTACATGCTATTTTGTCAATATTAGGATTAATTAATGCAAAACGCAGCTATTAATCCACTACGCTTAAACGCTTTTGATTTTTCTCAACTGTTTTTGCCCCAATCCCTTTTACTTTTTCTAACTCGTCAACAGTCCTAAAACCACCAAACATCTCACGATATAGAATAATAGCCTGCGCCTTACTACTGCCAATGCCATCTAATGACACCAGCTCACCTTCACTGGCTCTATTAATATTGATTAATTTTTGCTCACGCGCTTGTATCACAGATTGCTCTTTTGCGATCAAATACTCATAGGCGCGTTTAGGATCATTAAAACAGGGCTCAGAGGCATTAGCCTCAATAGTTATACCGACAGTCGATACGAGACTAAAGACCGCTATTATAATCATTCTGGTAAATGACGTTTTATGCTGAGCGTTCATGTTGTTTCGCCGCTTCCCATAGTGCATCCATCTCTGATATATCGCTGTCCTCGACACGCTTGCCACTCGCTGCCAATCGCTCTTCGATATAGCCAAAGCGAGATTTGAATTTGTGCACGCAGGTTAAAGTCGCTGCTTCTGCATCGAGGTTTAGTTTACGTGCGACATTGACGAGCGCAAACATGCAGTCGCCTAATTCTTTTTCGACCTCTCTGATATTGGCTTTGACCTCAGCTGTGGGTTTATCTGTTAGCTCATGCTTGAGTTCAGCAATCTCTTCGTCCAGCTTGTCTACCGCACCTGCAACACCTTCCCAATCAAAACCTAACTTTGACGCTTGCTTTTGTACATCTTGTGCCTGCATCAAAGCACTACCCGCCTTAACCTGATCTAAGCGACGTTTTGATTTACCACGTGCCTCGCGTGCTTGCTGTTCTTCTAACTTGATTTCGTCCCAGCGCTCTTTTACCGCAGCGTCGTCTTGTAGCGTTTCAGCCTCAAACACATGTGGATGACGACGAACTAACTTCTCTTGCAAAGTACTGATGACATCGCTCATATCAAAGCGTCTTTGCTCAGCATACATCTGACAATGAAACACCACTTGCAGTAGCACATCGCCAAGCTCGCCCTTGATATCTTCGTCATCGTCGCTTTGTACCGCTTCGCCTAGCTCATAAGCCTCTTCGATAGCATAAGGAATAAGGCTATGATTGGTTTGCTTTTTGTCCCACGGACAGTCTGCTCTTAATCGTGCCATCAACGCTAAAAGATCATCGAGCGATCCGCTAGGGGCTGGTGTTCCTTGTACCGGCTTCGGCTCGGTAGTAGTATTCACAATACTCATGATGGTAACTCTTATAATTTTATGGGTTAATTATCTACTTAACAGAACGTATCGCTTATTATTTTATAACTCAATGTGGCGTATATTTGATTTGCATGGTTGATGGGCATATATTTTGACCCTACCTATCGACACACGCCTCACACCTTTAGTAGTTAGTGTATCATTGAACACAACTTGATTTATAATCGTGCTACGCGCGTTTTAACTCTATCACCGCTCATTCCCAAGGAATTTTATCATTATGTCAACTTCTGCTGCCACCAGCTATCAACCTGCAACGGAATTTACTCCTATTACTATTGGTTCGTTTAAAGCATACGATATTCGCGGCGAGCTGGGCGTCAGTTTAGATGAAGACATAGCCTATCGTATCGGACGAGCATTCGCACAGATTTTGTATCAGCGTTATCAGGCAGCAGTAAAGGCTCAGAATAATGATATGACAGCTCTGAAGCCAGCTATCACTATTGGTAGCGATATTCGTCATTCTAGTGAGCAATTAAAACAAGCCGCCATTCAAGGAATAATGGATGCCGGTGTCGACGTTATTGATTTGGGTATGAGCGGTACTGAAGAAGTGTATTTTGCTACCAGCCATTACGACACGCTTGGCGGTATCGAAGTCACTGCCAGCCACAACCCTATCAACTACAATGGCCTAAAACTGGTCAAAGAGTATTCAAAACCTATCAGTGCTGATGATGGGTTGGCAGAGATTCAGGCATTGGCAGAATCGGGACAATTCACTACAGACAACCAATCAGGTAAATTGCAGTTACTGACCGATAAAAGCGCATACATCGATCATGTTATGACTTTTATTAATGTTGATAAGCTCAAGCCACTCAAGCTGGTGATCAACTCAGGCAATGGCAGCGCAGGTCCCGTGGTCGATTTACTAATCGATCAACTGTCCCAAGCTGGTGCACCTATTGAAGTGATTAAGCTGCACCATACCCCTGATGGTAGCTTCCCTAATGGTATTCCTAATCCAATGATTGAAGCCAATAGAGTGGCCACTCAGCAAGCGGTTTTGGATAACAACGCCGACCTTGGTATTGCTTTTGATGGGGATTTTGATCGCTGCTTCTTGTTTGATGAGCGAGGTGAGTTTATCGATGGTAGCTACGTCGTTGGCATGCTCGCCCAAGCGTTTTTGAATAAACATCAAGAACAAAGCGAATCAATCGTCTATGATCCACGTGTCATTTACAATACTGAAGCGGTGATAGAAAAGCACAACGGTAAGGCTGTCATCAGTAAATCTGGACACTCATTTATTAAGCAAGTCATGCGCAGCTCGGGTGCCGTGTATGGTGGTGAGATGTCTGCTCATCACTATTTCCGTGACTTTTTCTATTGCGATAGCGGTATGATTCCGTGGCTATTGACGATTGAGCTTCTGTCTGTCACTGGCAAGACCTTATCAGAATTAGTCACAGGTTACATTGAAAATTACCCAAGTTCAGGTGAATTAAACTTTCGCCTGACCACCCTCGATGCACCAACCATTATTAATGCCATTGAAGAAAAATTCAGTTTGGATAATCCTACCAAATCAACTCTAGATGGTTTAAGTCTGAACTTTGGTGACTGGCGCTTTAATTTACGTGCATCGAATACCGAACCACTTATTAGATTGAATATCGAGAGTCGTGGTGATAAAGAACTGCTGACCACTAAAACTCAAGCTATTCAGCAATGGCTAGCGGATAAAGGAGCTGTGCTCGCATAGCCTCATCGTTTAGTGCTGATTAGACATTCAAAAAACGCTCACTAATGCTATTTAGTGAGCGTTTTTTGATTAATATGTATTGTGAAAACTATGAAAACAAGCTATTTAGATCGGCCAATACCCATATAGCCCCCTACCAAATCATTGATTTGCGTTCGAGTGAGAGCGTTTTGTGCATCAAATATAGGCATCGCTTGCTGATTTATTTTGGCAATATCCAACTGATCTCGCGGTGACCAACTGATAATAAAAATAGCGTTGGCATCGTCCAAGCCTTCGTAAGGGTTAGTAGTCAATTTGAGTAATGGCTGCTGTTGGTAGCGCTCGGCAAGTTCAGCCTGCGCCTTATCACCATACACCAACGTACGAATATTATAAGACCATAACAATGCCAATAGCGGATGAATAGCGGACCCTGCAGTACGTCCTGAACCTGACTTGTAACTGCCGCCCCAAACCATGACAGTTTTATTATCGATAAAACCATCAAAATATTGCCAAAACTTACGAAATATCAATTCTTTTTGATCTTTATTAATGTGTACGACAGAATCTAATAAAGGCATATCCAGACTGTTTATTTTGCTCGACTGCTGCAACTTGATCAGCTCGGTAGGTAGGGTGTTACCACCAAATCCCCATCCTGCTTGTAGATAGCTGCTGCCTACACGCTCATCTAACCCCATTATACGACTGACCTGACTGATATCAACGTTCTGACTATCAGCCAAGCGTGACATTTCATTCATAAAACTTACTCGTGTTGCCAGCATCGCCATGATACTACTACGAGCAAACTCAATTGTTGCGATATCAGCATAATGAGCAGCACGCGCATGCTGCATTAACGGTTTTAACACCTGTAGCTGCTGACTACTGCTCGCTGTCTTTTCACCCAATAGCCATAGCGAAGGGTTCAACATCGAGCTATACGCATTCCCATCTTGCAAGAATACAAAGGGCACGTAATACACCCATGCACGCTGCAAACGCTGAGCCAGTTCCGATACATGACCTAGCTGTTCAATACCGCTCATGATAACCGGTATATTCTGCTGATGGCTGTGGTTAAAAGCGGTAATCCAGCTGTCCTCTGTCCATACTGACTGAGCGCTATCAAGAAACAACCAATATAGTGCTGCAAGACTCTGCGTATCAGCTTCGTTGTGACTTGTAGGCTCATAGTATGCTATTACTGTCTCCGCACTAGCTGGCAATGCTTTGCTAATGATAACTTGCTGTTGCTCATACATATGCCACAGTGCTTGCAAATGATGCTCAAAACCATACTGTTGTATCTGCTCAGTCAATAGATCTATATCTGCATAAAGATGCACACGCTGTCCAAGGCTTGCCAGCACGACCGCACTGCTAATCGCTTCTATACTATGACCAATGAGCACACATACTGCAGGCTCACTCATTTGATTGGTTTCAGATATGTTTTTATATTTATGCTTATAGCTGTCATTTTTGGCAGTCTCCATGAGCGTACTTTCCTGTATTGTTGACCCATAACCGTTATTAGGACAACTTTTTAATATGTTGTAATAACTGGTCAGTAGAAGTATCAAATTGACCTTGAGACTCTTTTTGCATGGCATCATGGACAGACTCTGCCATTTGTTTGCCCATCTCAACCCCCCACTGGTCAAACGGGTTGATATCCCAAATACTGGCCATCACATAGACTTTGTGTTCGTAGAGCGCGATCAGTGCCCCTAAACTATGCGGTGTCAGCTCATCAATAAGTAATGTGGTTGATGGTTGATTACCACGGTAGTACTTGTATTTATCTACAGGAGATACTGTTGTTTGATCGACCAGTTCTGTCACGGCAGCATTACCAAATGCCAGTACCCGACTTTGCGCCAGACAATTGGCTAAAGACAGTTCATGCTGCTGCTGTAATGAAGTATTTTGCGCCTGATCACTATAGCGACGTACGCAAGCGATAAAATCACAAGAGACTTGCTGTGTGCCTTGATGCAGGAGTTGATAAAAGGCATGCTGGGCGTTTGAACCAATTTCTCCCCATAGAATCGGACAAGTATCATAGTCAATATGATCGCCGTACTGAGTGACCGACTTACCATTACTTTCCATCTCAAGCTGGGTAAGATAGCTCGGTAGATAACCTAGCCTGCCATCATAAGGTAATACGGTATGAGCACTTACTTTCAAAAACGTACTGTTCCATACTGCTAGCAATCCTAACAATACTGGTAGGTTGTCCGCAAAATCAGATTGTGCAAAGTGCTCATCCATACTATGTGCACCGCTTAACAGCTCTTTGAACCCAGCCATACCAATACGGATAGCAATGGCAAGCCCAATCGCCGACCATAGAGAAAAGCGCCCGCCTACCCACTCCCAAAGCTCTAGCTGATGCTCAGGGTGAATCCCCCATGTATCCATCTTTGCACTGCTGGCCGAGATACCTATAAAATGCCGGCGTAGCACACTATCTTCTGTACCGGCACGCAGTTTCGCTGTAGCAAGTAACCATGATAGTGCTGTTCTAGCATTAGATAGCGTATCAACTGTGCCAAAAGATTTAGAGGAAATAATAAATAAAGTGGTTTCAGGATTTAAGTGCTTGAGCAGATTATCGAGCTGAGTACCATCCATGTTGGAGACAAAATGTACCTCGATACTAGTATCTGCCCACTCATCAAGCGCCGTAGTCGCCATCAGTGGTCCAAGGTCAGAACCACCGACTCCAATGTTAACAACATCGGTGATGGCTTTTCCTGAGAACCCACGCCACGTTCCGCTACGAATACGTTCGGATAGTCTCGCCACCTGCCCTAGGCTGTGATGTACATCGGCAACAATATTTTGCTCACCTGCTTGTAGCTTTGCCGTCTCAGGTAAACGCAATGCTGTATGTAACGCCGCACGCTCTTCACTGTTATTAACCATCGCACCTTGCATAAGCGCATCAATTCGAGAGTGCAACTCACAGCTGTCTGCTAGCTGTAACAGACTATCTACTACCTGCTCATCTATGCACTGTTTGCTGTAGTCCATATACAATGCACCCGCTTGGGTACTAAAGCGTATCGCACGGCTATCATCTTGCGCAAATAAATCTGCTAGCGACCATGAGCGCGACGCAAGAGATTGTAAGTGCTCCCAATGCTCAGAGCCACGAGCACGCTTATACTTTTTATTGCCTTTTATCTCTTCCATCGGTTACTTATCGTCCGCTAGTTGCTGCTTAGCAAAGTAGATAAAAGCCTGCATATATGAGCGCATATCACCTGCGTCATAACTATCACCGCGCATGGTGGTGACATGCACGCCGTACTTACTAATCAAAGCATCAATCGCATCCGTTAGTTGAATTTCACCACCGACTGAGGCTTTGGTATTGGCCAGATAGTCAAAAATATGATTGCTAAAGATATAACGGCCTACAACCGCCAGTTTCGAAGGCGCTTCTGCTAAGTTTGGCTTTTCCACAAATCCTGCAACTTTAAAGCTAGTATTAACATCTACGTGGTCGTTCACTTCACTATTATTACTCAGTTTAGCGATACCATATTTATGCACATCCTCATCTGCCACTTGATCAACCAATATCTGTGAATGACCATCTTTAGCAAATGCATCGATCATAAAAGCCAAATTATCAGCCGACATGTCATTAGTAAACGGATCAAGCACAACATCTGGAAGCAATACCGCAAAATCATGATTGCCGATAATGGGGCGTGCTGACAATACCGCATGCCCTAGACCCAAAGCTTTACCTTGACGTATCATCGATACGGTGACGTCTTCTGGTAGCCAGTTCAAGCTGTCAGCCAGCTCATCTTTACCTTTATGGCGCAGTTGGTTATCGAGCTCAGCATTGACATCAAAGTAGTTTTCAATTGCGCTTTTTTGCGCATGACCGACCAAGACGATATGCTTAATACCTGCAGCAATGGCCTCTTCTACCACGTAATGAATAGCTGGACGATTACCCAAAGGCAACAACTCTTTAGGTACAGATTTAGACAATGGCAACATACGAGTACCAAAGCCTGCGACGGGGATAACAGCATGCGTTATTTTATTCATAGTTTTTTAGCTATATTAAAAAGATGAGTTTAGAGAAGAATATTAAATAAGTAATAGGATTTAATAAATCTTAAGACATAGTATATCCGTTTGGATTCATACTCTGCCAGTGCCATGTATCTTTACACATATCGGCAATTGATAGTTCTGCTTGCCAACCTAATAAATTCTTCGCTTTCTCCGAACTGGCATAGCAACTGGCAATATCGCCTGCACGTCGAGACGCAAACTGGTAAGGAATAGCTTGTCCAGACACGTCAGAGAATGTGGATATTAGCTCTAATACAGAAGTACCTTTGCCAGTTCCTAAATTGATAGGTAAAAACCCAATTGGACTGGCTGTATTTGAATAGATTTCTGAACTAGTTTGCTGCTCTAAATAGTCAAGCGCTGCTACATGACCTTGAGCCAAGTCGGTCACATGTATGAAGTCCCTGACACCAGTCCCATCAATAGTGGAGTAATCATTACCAAAAATACTTAGCTTTTCAAGCTTACCGATAGCAACTTGAGAAACATAAGGCATGAGGTTGTTTGGAATATCATTTGGATCTTCACCGATCTGCCCTGATGCATGTGCACCTACAGGATTAAAATACCTTAAAGAAATAAGATTCCAACTGTCATCTGATACCGCGAGATCTTCTAGTATATACTCTACAGCAAGCTTACTTTGTCCGTATGGATTGGTACAGGAACGTTTCGAGCTCTCATCAATAGGTAAGGTATCGGGGTCGCCATATACAGTTGCAGATGATGAGAAAACTAAGTTTTTCACATTATACTCTGACATGACCTCTAGCAAAGTAATGGTACCGCTAACATTGTTATTGTAGTATAACAATGGTTTGACGACTGATTCGCCAACAGCTTTTAACCCAGCAAAGTGAATCACCCCAAAGAACTCATGCAAAGCAAAAACTTCTCTGAGCAACTCACAATCTCGAATATCACCTTCGATAAACTCAATTGTCTCTCCAATAAGAGTAGAGACACGGTTAATTGCTTCACGGCTACTATTAGATAAGTTATCGTACACAACAATATCATAACCAGCTTCATGTAAAGCTATACAAGTGTGCGAACCTATATATCCAGCACCGCCAGTGACTAATATTTTGTTTTTCATAAAGTTTTCAGACATAAAAAAGACACCCCATTGTAGGGGTGCCCTCTCAACATTTCAACAAAGTTTTGGTAGTTAGTAGGCTTTTGCCTATCTTACCAACCAGTAACTTCTTTTAGCTTGTCACCAAGCTTAGATGGGTCACGCGTATACGCGATACCAGCATCTTCAAACGCTTTGAATTTTTCTTCAGCAGTACCTTGACCACCAGAAATGATAGCGCCAGCATGACCCATGCGCTTGCCTTCTGGAGCGGTAACACCAGCGATATAACCAACAACTGGCTTGGTTACATGGTCTTTGATGTAAGCAGCAGCTTCTTCTTCAGCAGTACCGCCAATCTCACCGATTAGGATGATAGCTTCAGTTTGTGGATCCGCTTCGAATAGTTTTAGGGCATCAATCTGGTTCATACCAGGGATAGGATCACCACCGATACCGATACAGGTTGACTGACCAAAACCAAGCTTAGTTGTTTGAGCAACCGCTTCATAAGTTAACGTACCAGAGCGTGAGATGATACCCACTTTACCTGGCTGATGGATATGGCCTGGCATGATGCCGATTTTGCACTGGCCTGGAGTGATAACACCTGGGCAGTTAGGACCAACCAAACGTACGTCGCCCGCTTCTTCAAGATAGCGTTTTGCTTTTAGCATATCGATAGTCGGTACGCCTTCAGTGATCACAACGATCAACTTAACGCCAGCATCGATTGCTTCAACGATAGAGTCTAGTACAAATGGTGCTGGTACATAGATGACAGAAGCGTCAGCTTGAGTCGCTTCCATCGCTTCGCTCATAGTGTTAAATACTGGTAGGCCTAGGTGCGTTTGACCGCCTTTACCTGGAGTCACACCACCAACAACTTTAGTACCATATTCGATGGCTTGCTCAGAATGGAACGTACCATTTTTACCAGTAAAACCCTGTACCAATACTTTGGTATCTTTATCGATTAATACACTCATTATATTTTCCTTGTATTCGGTTGTCTTGCAATAGTGGTCTTTATAACTCTTATTATCAGATATTGATAACCAATCTTTGTTATAAAAACCACTATTACGATTTGACTACTATGCTTAAAGACTTAGGCTTTAACAGCATCGACAATTTTTTGAGCCGCGTCAGATAGACCTTGAGCTGAAATCAATTTTAGACCAGACTCTTCTAGAATTTGTGCGCCTTTCTCAGCGTTGTTACCTTCTAAACGAACAACAACTGGTACTTGCACGTCAACTTCTTTGATAGCAGCGATGATAGCTTCTGCAATCATGTCACAACGTACGATACCGCCAAAGATGTTGATTAGAACGCCTTCAACACTGCTGTCTTCTAGAATAATTTTGAACGCTTCAACAACGCGATCTTTGGTTGCGCCGCCGCCAACGTCCAAGAAGTTAGCAGGCTTGCCGCCATACAACTTGATGATATCCATGGTCGCCATTGCAAGACCAGCACCGTTCACCATACAACCGATGTTACCTTCTAGAGCAACATAGTTTAGGTCAAACTCAGCTGCTTTAAGCTCACGCTCGTTTTCTTGCGTCTTGTCTTGTAGCGCTGCAATTTTAGGCAGACGATATAGTGCGTTTGAATCGATACCGATTTTACCATCAACACAAACGATTTCGCCGTTTTCACGAACGGCCAATGGGTTGATTTCCATTAGGGCAAAGTCGTTTTCAACAAATGCTTTATAAGCACCAGTCATCAATTTAACGAACTGGTTAATTTGCTTGCCTTCTAGACCAAGTTTGAACGCAACATCACGCGCTTGGAAAGGCATTAAACCAACTAAAGGATCAACATTTACTTTGAAGATTTTTTCTGGGGTGCTATGTGCTACTTCTTCGATATCTACGCCACCTTCGGTAGATGCCATGAACGTTACACGGCGAGTTGCACGATCTACAACGGCACCAAGATATAGCTCAGTCTGTACTGGGTACATATCTTCTGCAACCAATACGAAGTTTACTGGCTGACCGTCAGCGTCAGTTTGGAACGTTACTAGGTTAGTACCGATCAGCTCTTCAGCAACTTGCTTCGCTTCTTCACGAGTTTTAACCAGCTTTACGCCACCCGCTTTACCGCGACCACCAGCATGTACTTGCGCTTTAATTACCGCAATATCAGTTGGGGTTTTATCGAAAGCTGCAGCAGCTTCTTCACCGTTATGGGCGATGATGCCTTCTTGAATTGGCAAACCGTAGCTTTTTAATAGCTCTTTTGCTTGATACTCATGTAAATTCATTGATTGTATCCTTTATTTTTTACAATTAATAAAAAGTGAAATCAAGTACGCACATATATTAAGCATACATATAACGCACTCATGATCGTGGCTATCGCCAACATAGCGATACCACAATCAGGTTGTAAATCGACAATAACTAAATTAACTACTTATTTTTTACGCTTTTTGCGCTGGATAGCATGGATAGCACGGCCGTCTGCAGATAGAGCAGCTTCATGCACTGCTTCTGAGATAGTTGGATGTGCAAAGGTCATTAGCTGCAAATCTTCAACACTAGAGACAAATTCCATCGCAATCATACCTTGATGAACGATATCACCAGCACCAGCAGAGATCGCATGCATACCTAACAGACGATCTGTTTTCGCATCAGCGACTACTTTGACAGAACCTTGCGCTTCACTTTGAGCGAGTGCACGGCCGTTGGCAGCTAAGTTGAAAGAACCTGTTTTAACTTCATAGCCAGCTTCTTCAGCTTCTTGCTCAGTCAAACCTACCCATGCAATTTCTGGGTGAGTATAAATGACATTGATGATAGTGTCATAGTTAACTTGAGGTTTTTCGCCATGAATACGCTCAACAGCCATCATGCCCTCTTCCATAGCTTTATGCGCAAGCATAGGACCACGGACCAAATCACCGATAGCATAAACACCATCAAGATTGGTTTTACACTGGTCATTGACATCGATAAGGCCACGTTCAGTCAACGTGATACCGCTATCATCACCAAGCAGTTTTTCAGAATAAGCGCGACGACCAACACAAACGATCAGCTTATCAAAGCTTTCCTCGCTCGATTCGCCTTTGTTTTCACTAGTGACGACAACTTGGTCACCTTGAACTTCAGCGTTGGTTACTTTGGTATCGACACGGATATCAAGACCTTGCTTCTTCAGCATTTTGCCAGCTTCTTTTGAGATGTCTTTGTCAGCGGCAGCTAAGAAGCTAGGAAGTGCTTCGTAAACTACTACTTCTGCACCTAAACGACGCCATACTGAACCAAGCTCAAGTCCGATAACACCAGCACCGATAACGCCTAAACGCTTAGGTACTTCAGTGAAATCAAGTGCGCCAGTTGAATCAACAATACGGTCACCATCAGTTTTGGCAACAGGAATCTCGATAGGCACAGAACCTGCCGCAAGAATAACGTTCTTAGCAGTGATCGTCGTTTCGCTGTCGTCTTCTAGAGCAGTAAATTTGACTTTTTTGTCAGTGCCCGTACCATCAACTAGAGTACCCCAGCCTTGTAGCCAGTCAACACCATTGCCTTTTAGCAACGCTGCAACACCGCCAGTCAATTGCTTGACGATACCTTCTTTGCGCTCTATCATTTTTTCGATATTGATAGCAACGTCACCAGTACTGATACCGTGCTCGTCAAGATCATGCTTAGTGGCTTCATAACGATGTGAGCTGTCAAGCAAGGCTTTTGATGGGATACAACCAACGTTTAAGCAAGTGCCACCAAGTGCTGGCTCACCTTTATAAACGCGCTTTTCGATACAGGCAACGCTCATACCGAGTTGACCTGCACGAATAGCCGCTTCGTAACCACCAGGACCGCCGCCGATGACGACTAAATCATAATTGTCTTTCATAGTACGTTCCTATTTTTAATTGTATGTGTCATTTAAATAAATTGTTATCTTAATGATAAATCAGTACGGTCTACACTCTATGGTTAATACACCATATCAGTGAGAAAGACTCACTTATCGCTAGTCGATAGTAAGTCACCGTTTTTAAAATCATTTTCATGTATGTCAGCGGATTAACTGATTGCTGACTGAGCAAAACTATAATCTGTACTAAAGTGAAAAAGCTTGTATCGGCTATTGCCAATACAAGCTTAGAAGCTTATAAGTCTAGTAACAACATGGCTGGGTCTTCGACCAACTCTTTGATAGTTACTAGGAACTGTACGGCCTCTTTACCATCAATCATACGATGGTCATAAGATAGCGCTAGATACATCATCGGTAGAATTTCAACCTTACCATCAACAGCCATTGGGCGGTCATTGATAGCGTGCATACCCAAGATAGCGGTTTGTGGTGGATTCAAGATAGGCGTTGACATCAACGAACCAAATACACCGCCGTTAGAGATGGTAAAAGTACCACCAGTCATATCTTCTAGACCAAGCTTACCTTGCTGTGCTTTACTACCAAACTCACGGATAGTACTTTCAACATCGGCCATGCTCATGCGGTCAGTGTCACGTAATACTGGTACTACTAGACCACGGTCTGATGATACGGCCACACCGATATCATAAAAACCATGATAAACAATATCGTCGCCATCTAGTGACGCATTTACTGCTGGGAAGCGTTTGAGTGCTTCTGTCGCTGCTTTGATAAACAATGACATAAAGCCTAGACGTACGCCATGACGCTTCTCAAATTTTTCTTTGTACTTAGCGCGCATGTCCATCAATGGCTTCATGTTCACTTCGTTAAACGTCGTCAACATCGCTGTGTCTTGTGATGCTGACAATAGACGCTCAGCAACACGCTTGCGTAGACGAGTCATTGGAACGCGTTTCTCTGTACGTTCACCCATTGACTCAGCAACAGGACGGCCACTATCAGATTTGATGCTGCTATCTGATTTTAGCGTTGGATTTGCCATGTCCGTTTTGGTGACACGACCGCCGCGACCACTACCTTCAACTTCTTTAGGATCAACGCCAGACTCTTTTGCTGCTTTACGAACTGCTGGGCTTTGATCTTTGTGATCTGCTTCGTCTTTTTTGTCAGTCGCTTGTACTGGCTCACCGCCGTCTGCAGCTTGCTTTTCTGATGCAGCTGGCTGCTCCGCTGTTTCTGCAGCTGGTGCTTCGCCTGCACTTGCACCGGCTTCGAACTGTGCAATCAACTCATCAGACAACACTGTGTCATCAACTTGCTTGACGATTTTAGTTACTACACCATCATCAGGTGCAACAACTTCTAGTACTACTTTGTCAGTCTCGATCTCAGCTAGTAGGTCATCACGATTAACTTGTTGACCTTCATTGACATGCCATTCAACGATTGTGCCATCGGCAACCGATTCTGGAAAAACGGGGGCTTTGATGTCAGCCATCGATATACTCCTTAGATGTGGATATTCATACTTATTATTAAGTCGTGATAGGCAGCCAGTATTCGTTAAAAGTAACGCTTAGATTGTATTAACGGATACTAACTGTCATCGCCTGATTCATTTATCTGCTATAGTCTTTCGATTAGATAATCTGTTACTTAGACAACTCGTCGACACTGATACCAAGACCACCTGCGATTAGTGCTTGTTGCTGCTGAGCATGTAGTTTTGGCGAGCCTGTTGCAGGTGCTGCACTAGGAGGACGTGCTACCGGCTCCATAACTTTTGCCTTAGTTGGATGCGGTACAACAATACGGAACATGTGCGGGGCCAGATAGTACCAAGCGCCTTGATTCAGTGGTTCTTCTTGCGTCCACACAATCTCAGTCAAGTTGCTATATTTCTCAATCTCAGCAACCAAACGTTGCTCTGGTAATGGATAAAGCTGCTCAATACGTACGATAGCAACATGATCAAGACCCAATGCGCGGCGCTGCTCTAGTAGATCATAATAGACCTTACCGCCACATAGCACCATGCGAGTAACTTTGTCTGCATTGTGATCATCCATCTCTGAAATTACAGTTTCAAACTTACCATCAGCAAGCTCTTCTAGATTAGACGTTGCCAGCTTATGACGTAGCAAACTCTTTGGTGACATAACGATCAAAGGCTTACGAATCGGGCGTACTGCTTGACGACGCAAGGCATGATAAATTTGCGCAGGCGTCGTTGGCGTAATAACTTGCATATTGTCTTCAGCACATAGCTGTAAGAAGCGCTCAAGACGCGCAGAAGAATGCTCTGGACCTTGGCCTTCAAAACCATGTGGCAATAGCATCGTTAAACCACAAACACGCTGCCATTTGGTCTCGCCACTTGAGATGAACTGATCAATAACGACCTGCGCACCGTTCACGAAGTCACCAAACTGTGCTTCCCAAACAATCAATGCATTCGGTACTGTCGTAGCATAACCATATTCAAAGGCTAATACGGCTTCTTCTGATAGCAATGAATTATAGGTAGCAAAGCGTGCTTGCGTTTCACTCATGTGAGCGAGTGGCACGTACATGCTGCCGTCATTGACATTATAGATTTCACTGTGACGATGCGAGAACGTACCACGGCCTACGTCTTCGCCCGTAATGCGTACCAATACATCATCGTTATCGACCAATGATGCATAAGCCAATGTCTCAGCTGCACCCCAGTTGAGAGGCTCTTCACCAGTCTGCATAGCTAGACGCTGCTCAACTACTTTTTGAACTTGGCGTTGTAGCTTGTAGCCCTCTGGCATTTCAGCCATACGGCGTCCGTAAGCTTTTAGTTTTTCGATATCGACACTAGTGTCCCAGTCGTCGATCAATTCGTGACCCAAATAAGGCTTCCAGTCTACAAATAACTGCTCGTTAGGTTCTTGGACTAGTGAGCTTGCAACATAATCTCCACGATCTAAAGATTCACGATAGTCATCTTCGTATTGCTTTTCTTCTTCGCTATTTAAAAGCCCATCAGCGATAAGCTTCTGTGCATAGATGGTACGTGTCGTAGGCAACTTCTTGATAACCGCATACATCAATGGCTGCGTAGCTGAAGGCTCATCTGCTTCATTATGTCCGTTACGGCGGTAGCAGAAAAGATCAATGATGATGTCTTTATCAAACTGATGACGATAATCTAATGCCAACTGAGCTGCAAATACGACTGATTCAGGATCGTCACCGTTCACATGCAAGATGGGCGCATGTACCATCTTAGCGACGTCAGTACAGTATTCGGTTGAACGAACATCTTCTTGACGGCTAGTGGTGAAGCCAACTTGGTTATTGATAACAATATGTACAGTACCACCAGTGGTATAAGCACGGGTTTGTGACATTTGGAAGGTTTCTTGAACCACACCTTGACCGGCAAACGCAGCATCACCGTGAATAACGATTGGCAATACCGAATTACCACCAGTATTATCTAACAATGGCTGATCATTACGGCGTACTTGGCGTGCACGTACTGAGCCTTGTAATACTGGTGCAACGATTTCAAGATGAGATGGGTTAAACGCTAGTGCCAAATGCGCTTCACCACCTGGGGTCATTACATTTGATGAAAAACCATTATGGTATTTAACGTCACCTGAGCCTTTTTCTGGTTGCACTTTGCCATCAAATTCGTCAAACAGATCCGCAGGATTTTTACCTAGGATATTGACTAGTAGGTTAAGGCGTCCACGGTGAGCCATACCAATGACCATCTCTTTTGTACCATAGCCACCAGCACGTTGAATAATTTCATTGATAGCAGGAATGAAGCTTTCGCCGCCCTCTAGACCGAAACGTTTAACGCCCGTATATTTACGTGCTAAGTACTTTTCTAGACCTTCGGCAGCAGTCAGGCGCTCAAGAATAGATAAGCGCTTTTCTTTATCAAATTGGATATAGCCCAAGTTGGTTTCTAAGTATTCTTCCATCCAGCGCTTTTCTGTGCTGGTGGTGACGTGCATGTATTCGATACCAATATGACGGCAGTACACACGCTCCATGATTTCGATAATTTCACGCAATGGCGCTTCATTTTTACCGATTACTAAATCATTGGTTGGGAATACCGTATCAAGATCTGCTTCTGATAAATTATGATAAGCAAGCGTTAGATCTTCTACTTCTGCACGTGGATGCAAATCTAAAGGATCAAGTTTGGCACGGCGATGGCCACGGCGACGATATGCGGAGATTAATTGCTGTACACCCATTTGCTTTGGATCAGTACAGTTATTTGAGGTACCACTGCTTTGGTCAGTGTTTTCATCACTTACTTTATTCGCGGTTTGATTGCGGGCAAGTAATAAAAATTGGTCCTTGATCGCGTTATGCTTGGCATCGTCTGACGATTTGTACTGTTCAAAGTACGCTTGCCAATCTGTGTCAACACTATCAGGGTCTGTTAGGTACTGCTCGTAAAGAGCTTCTATATAGCTGGCATTATCAGCGGCCAGTTCAGTATGTCCTTGGTCCGCTTTTTCTTTAGTTATACTATTCATAATAATCGTCTATTTGATAGATAAATGAATGGAATCGTGCTTATTATGGTGTCAATCGCTAGATGCTAGGCATATAGACAATTTGTCATATCCCGTTAAATACTATTTGATAAAACACTTTTATCCCTAAGTATTGCCGTCACTATAGAATATTGCCGTCATTGTCTAAAGAAGCAAGGGATGCTAAATAGTGATAACAAGTCTTATTGCAATACCTATATTAAAAATAAAATTATTTGTGAACGCTCAGTTTTGTTAACTGACTCGTTTCACAACATTAATTTATATATACTTCTTTTAGCTATAACCGATTGGTAAGTTGTAAGTTATTAACAATCAACTAAAATTCTAGCTAACCTTTAAAATGGCTGTTAAGGCTAAAACATCTTATATCCACTAGAAATATTGCCCATCAAGACAGAGATACATTGCTGTATAGCCTATCACGACCATTTTTTGTGACATAGTTTGTTTGTTCAATACTAAGTATTTACGTAATGAATATCAATTATACAAGCACAATAATTGTATACATAACGTTTTATTCTATTAATTGATACGTATTACTGAACCACTTGAGTAGCGTTTAATCGTATTCAATATCGTCAAAAACGTAATTATACCAAATTTTTCTCGTGTCTATATCCGATTATATAGATTGATTGTCTAGATATTATGTCTTCTTACACACAACCAACGTATTGCATATGGTGTTTTGCCAGCTCAATGGCTGAATATTGACCATTTGCGAGTCAAACTTACTGCTTAAGTTTCCTGCTGCTGTGATCTAAGACTATATAGGTAAGCCTGCTTGGTATAGAGCCAGTAGAGTATTCACGCAAATATATCTAAGCCAGTCTAACTAACAAAAACACCACCTAACGAATAGGTGGTGTTTTTCGTACTGTATCTATTATAACTGATGCGCTTGTAAACTACTAACCGGCTTGATCAATCAACATATTACGTAGATGGCCAATGGCTTTGGTTGGGTTCAAGCCTTTAGGACAAACCGATACACAATTCATGATACCGCGGCAACGGAACAAGCTAAACGGATCGTCTAGACGAGCCAAACGTGCTTGGGTATCACCATCACGACTATCAGCAACAAAGCGATAAGCGTGCAGTAACGCTGATGGACCTAGGAACTTGTCAGGGTTCCACCAAAATGATGGGCAACTGGTTGAACAGCACGCACACAAGATACACTCATACAGACCGTTCAGTTTTTCACGCTGTTCAGGTGACTGTAGACGTTCCGTCGGCGGCGCTGGCTGATCATTGATCAAGTACGGGTGTACTTTCTCATATTGCTCATAAAATTGGTTCATATCAACAACCAAATCACGAACCACTGGCAAACCAGGTAACGGACGAACCGTTACTTTTTCTGGTAGGGTATTCATGTTGATTAAACATGCTAGACCATTTTTGCCGTTGATGTTCATGCCGTCAGAACCACAAATACCTTCGCGACAAGAGCGACGGAAGGTGATTGTTTCATCTTCTTTCTTTAGGCGTAATAATACGTCAAGCAACATACGATCTGAATCAAGTAATTCAATCGTATAGGTTTGCATGCGCGGCGCTGCGTCCACATCAGGATCGTAGCGGTAGATTTCGATGGTGCGAGTACCTCGGCTCATAATGCTAAACTCCACACGTAGGTGATGGCGGGCATACAAAGACTGCAACATATTAGCGCTGGCTATTAATTGATACTGATAACTAAATATCGAGTATCAATCAATAACTTAGTAACGCTGGCATGAGCATGTAGCTGGCGGTCACCTTTTTAATAAATTAATAAGGGATAGAACGTTGAGACTGCTATTGCATGTTGGCTATGAACCAAGCATGCAATCTAGAGTTAGTAGACGCGAACTTTTGGTTCAATGTAATCAACAGTCAACGGTACTTTGCGAACGGGCTTATAAATAATACGGTTGCCTTCAGAATACCATAAAGTATGCTTCATCCAATCGTGGTCGTTACGACCGTTTGGTGCGTAATCATCATCTTCTGGACGATCATAGTCAGATACACTGTGCGCGCCGCGACTTTCGTGACGTGTAGCCGCTGATATCATAGTGGCTTTTGCTACTTCGTATAAGTTAGCTACTTCAAAAGCTTCGATGCGTGCTGTGTTGAACACTTGTGATTTATCGCCAAGATGAATTTTTTCGATCTTATCGCCTAGCGCTAGGATTTTCTCAACGCCTTCATCCATCATTGCTTGGGTACGGAATACACTAGCATGCTTTTGCATAGTTGCACGAATCTCATCAGCCACGTCTTGCGCATTGTAGCCTTCAGTAGACTGTTGCAACTTGTCTAAACGCTTCACTGTAAAATCAAGCACACGTGGATCAAGCGGCTTGTAGTTGTGATCGGCGTGATGGAACTCATCAACGATATGCTTACCCGCTGCACGGCCAAATACGAGTAGATCAAGTAGTGAATTCGTACCTAAACGGTTGGCACCATGAACACTCACACAAGCACATTCACCGATTGCATAAAGACCTTTAACCACATTGCCTTTAGCATATAGGCCGTCTTCATCAGTACCTGCTTCTAGATCTGGCACAACAACCTGACCATGAATAGTGGTTGGAATACCGCCCATCATGTAGTGAATGGTTGGGATTACTGGAATTGGTTCTTTTGTGATGTCGACGTTGGCGAAGTTTTTACCAATCTCAAATACTGATGGTAAACGCTTCATGATGGTTTCAACACCTAGATGCGTCATATCCATAACGATATGATCAGCATTAGGACCACAACCACGGCCTTCTTTGATCTCTTGGTCCATTGAACGTGATACGAGGTCACGTGGTGCCAAGTCTTTCACGGTTGGTGCATAACGCTCCATGAACGCTTCACCATCTTTATTACGCAAGATAGCGCCTTCACCGCGACAACCTTCAGTCAGTAGTACACCTGCACCATGAACACCAGTTGGATGGAACTGCCAGAATTCCATATCCTGCAATGGGATACCAGCACGTACTGCCATGCCAATACCGTCGCCAGTATTGATATAAGCATTGGTAGACGCTGCAAAGATACGACCCGCACCGCCTGTCGCTAGGACAGTAATTGGTGACTGGAATACCGCAACCGTACCCGTCTCTTGCTCAAGCGCAACGACACCGTTGATGTTACCCGCTTCGTCTTTGATCAAATCAAGGGCAATCCACTCGATAAAGAACTCAGTGCCTTGCTCTAAATTCTTTTGATATAGCGTATGTAGCAGCGCGTGACCTGTACGGTCAGCAGCAGCACAAGCACGTTGTACAGCTTTTTCGCCATAGTTAGACGTATGACCACCGAACGGACGCTGATAAATCGTACCATCTTCGTTACGGTCAAACGGCATGCCCATGTGCTCAAGCTCATAGACTACTTTTGGCGCTTCACGGCACATATACTCGATAGCATCTTGGTCACCCAACCAATCTGATCCTTTTACGGTATCATAGAAGTGGAAGTGCCAGTTGTCATTGCTCATGTTACCCAAACTTGCACCGATACCACCCTGAGCGGCAACCGTGTGCGAACGCGTTGGGAATACTTTGGTAAGGACTGCAACCTTCATGCCCGCTTCCGCTAAATGCAATGAAGCACGCATACCTGAGCCGCCGCCACCAACGATGACTGCATCGTAGTTTAGGGTCTTGATATTACTAATGGTATTGTCTTGTCTAGTTGCCATTACGGTTTTCCTAATGCCTGTTAATGCTCAGAAGTTAATTAAAACTCTTTAAAAAGCTTGTATCACATTTACGAAAGCTCACTATTTGGCTATTTCATAAACCTGTAACATAACAATCTAAAAAGTCTGCAACCACTTCATGTGCATATCTATCGTTATACTGGACTAAGCCTACTCAGCTGTAATCAGATTAGCTGGTCATCAATGCTAGTCCAATGCTATGACTATTCTTGGCTATCAGCAGATAATTGCGATTATATTTCCAACCAGTTTATCAGTTGGATATACCTACTGTTATATATAGATATAAGAGGTATTTGTTCAATGGTTAAACAGCAGCGATACCGAAACCGTTACCCCAAAAAATCATAATGCCCCAAAATAGAAATACTAAAATAGCGATAATCATCAATGACTGTAGTACTAAACGTAAACCTGCTGCGCTTGAGCCTAGCTTGCCTGTCGTAATATAGTCAGTAAATACTGTCCACATACCGACCCAAGCATGGCCAGCCAGTGCAAGTACTGCAACCAAACTGAATAAACGCATCGGTAAACTGGTCATAAATGATGACCATTCAATGAAAGTGACATCACCATGGGTCAAAAAGAAGCCCAGCAATATCACGCTATAAACGGCTAAAACAACAGCACTAATACGCTGAATAATCCAATCACGTGAGCCTGAACCTGTCAGACCAGTAGCACTTTTGATTCCTGAATCATTTTTTATCATTAGAACATCACCCATACAAATGACGCGACAACCAAAATCGCGGCGATCACAAAACTGACCATAGAGGCAGTGCGACCAGATTTTAGCTCTTCGTTCATGCCCATATCAGCAAATAAATGTTTCATACCCATTACGAAATGATAGGCAATAGCGGCAACAAATATCCATGCTAGAAAGCGCACAAGTACGTTGTCAAATACAGTTGCAAAACTCTCAGGCGACGCCAGTGAGTTCTGTAATAACCATAGCATGACAGGAATTAATAAGAATAAAATAATGCCAGAGATACGATGCAAGATAGAGGCGATCGCAATCGGTGAGCGATTAACACTAATCACTTGGCTTAAAGGCAGATCAATAGGTCGGTTGCTTTTCACAGCGGGCATCCTTTTTGCGGTTATACTCCTGTATCTGCTATCGAGGCTTGACATGAATAGTGTCAGATGAGCGTCGAGCAACACACGAGACGAATAAAGTAAGGAAGAGCTAGCTGACTTCTTTTAGTTTGCGCTAAATATGAAGAAAGGATCATGTATATAAAGGTAGTAATAGACTGTTCAACATCGCTTGTCGAGATGACAGGCCTATCAAACAACCCATCTATTATACAACAAAGAGAATAAACATGAGTAAGATCGACTAACCAGTCTATTTTTATTGGTCGTATGAAGCGCAAGACAACGTTAATATGTCCTCTACTTCAGAGCGAGCCGCATACTAAGCAACAGATACTTGTGCTCAGCACTCAAAAACAGAATGGTTAATAGGAACACTCAAACCATAGAATTCGGTTTGGTCTATCAAAACACTAGACAATCGTAAATAGGCATATATAAAGTAAGCTATAAACGACACTATGTTATGACCACTTATCAATTTGCACAAGCTAGTGCTAGTTAATTACTACAATTATAAAATGACTGAGCGATAATTACAAACTTATCCCTGAAGCAATAGTAAAACACAGTTATTTAACAAATAAATAGAGATATGTAATACTCAATCTGAAAAGCATTGATCTATATCAAACTTAAGTCGAATTCGATTGGTTTGCTACTCATGACCTAGAAGATTTTAGGCTCAATTTTTATGCATATGTGTCTAGATTTTTGTCAATATTCGAACAATGCTGTACCGATTTTGACGTTATAAATATGGCTTAAAAATGGATAAATTTAAGCAAACTAACCAAACAGACATATTTTGATACAAAAATTACGGCGAATAACTACCGCTACCCCATGCCAATTGGGATGGTAGTCAATAAAAGTTTTTTCAAATCACAAGTGATTGCTGCTAATATACCCTGCGTATTAAATGAGTTAAATTCATTTTACCGTTTGACCGATGATGACGTGAGGTGTACGTCTGTAGTAATTTTATTCTAACAAGCTAAAACCAATGGAGAGCAATTTATGGCTGATAATAATGCCAAACTAACCGTGAATGGTGAAGAATACGAACTTCCTATTATTAAAGGTACTTTAGGGCGCCCAGTTATCGATGTTGCTGCTCTACAAGATTCAGGCTTCTGGTCTTATGACCCAGGCTTTAAAGTTACTGCTCCTGTTGAATCAAAGATTACTTACATCGACGGCGGTAAAGGCGAGTTGTTACATCGTGGCTACCCTATCGACGAGTTAGCGAACAACGCTGAATACCTAGAAGTCGCTTATGCATTGATTCATGGTGACCTACCTACTGCTGAGCAAAAAGCAGACTTTTTTGAAAAAATCCGCGAGCATACTCCTGTTCATGATCAATTGCGTAAGTTCTTTGAAGGCTTCCGCCGTGACGCACATCCAATGGCTATTATGGTTGGTGTCGTTGGTGCCTTATCAGCGTTCTATCATGAAGACCTAGACGTGAGCAATGAAGAACATCGCGAAATCACAGCTATTCGTCTGATTGCTAAGATGCCTACGCTTGCTGCGATGAGTTATAAATACTCACAAGGCGAACCGTTCATGTATCCGCGTAACGACTTTAACTACGCAGAAAACTTCTTGTACATGATGTTTGCAACGCCTGCTGATGTAGACTACAAAACCAACGACGTTATCACTCGCGCAATGGACAAGATCTTTACGTTGCACGCTGACCATGAGCAAAACGCTTCTACGTCAACGGTACGTCTAGCTGGGTCTACAGGGGCAAACCCTTATGCATGTATCGCTGCAGGTATTGCTGCGCTATGGGGTCCATCACATGGTGGCGCCAACGAAGCTGTTCTTGAGATGCTGGATGAAATCGGTACGGTTGAAAACGTGCCTGAATTCATGGAAAAAGTAAAAAGCCGTGAAGTGAAGCTAATGGGCTTTGGTCACCGTGTTTACAAAAACTTCGATCCACGCGCTCAAGTAATGAAAGAGACTTGTGATGAAGTACTAGAAGCACTAGGTATCAACGATCCTAAGCTTGAGTTGGCGATGGCATTAGAGAAAATCGCGTTAGAAGACCCGTTCTTCATCGAGCGTAACCTATATCCAAACGTTGATTTTTACTCTGGTATCATCTTGAAAGCCATCGGTATCCCAACATCAATGTTTACGGTTATCTTCGCATTGGCTCGTACTTCAGGCTGGATCAGCCATTGGTTAGAGATGCACAGTGCACCATTCAAAATCGGTCGCCCACGTCAGTTATATACTGGTGAAACGCGCCGTGATTTTGTAAAGGTTGAAGATCGCAAGTAAGCTAAACCGTATTTGAGCAATAAAAAATCCCGCTATCATGCGGGATTTTTTATTGCTATTTGATAGGTACTATTGGCTCTAGTATGCATATTTGATACTACGAACATGCCATGGTTATTTACTGGAACTCTTTCAAAGTCTGCTCATACTTTGCGATCTGCTCATCATAGCCTTTGATCGTATCATTAAACTTAGTCATGAGCATCTCAAACTCTTGCTGCTGCTGTTGTTTCATCTGCTGCATATCGACTACCTGCTGCGCTTCTATCTGCTCCCATACTTGATGCTGAATAATCAAACGAGCCAGCGCTGGGCTTTTTGCACTTACCCTTCCAGCAATCTCTGCATGTTCAAACAATTGTGGCACCAAAGTCGCTATATTGATCAGTGTGTCAGAATCCTCTGCACTGAGTGGCGTCGTCACAGGCTGATATAGCGTATTCATCGTTTGTTGGTAGCGCTCTATTATCTGCGCTTCGGTCAGTATCACAGGTTTACGTGGCTCCAGACTAATACGCTTTAATACCGTCAAGTCACGCTCACCAACTTCGGTACTGGTATTGATATCGGCTGATGCATCCGAATCTACATCACTGCCTACAGCCATTGGGCTATTCGATGCCGTTGCCTGCTCGGCAGTATTTACACCAGAACTCTCTGGCGCACTACTTATTGTATCATCGTTGCTGTCAGTCACGTTATCACTAGTATTGTTGGTAGCATCGTCAGCAGCACTGCCGAGTAATAAGGACTCATCGCTGTCTGATGCATCTGCCGCTTGCAGTGACTCATACTCTGCTTGGAGACGGCGCTGCAACCCTTGTGCTTGTGCAACATATATAGGTTGAAACTGTTCTATACGCGCAGCAGCCGAATCGCTTTGCGGCATAGGCTGACTGTCTTCCACGCTTGTTTTTTCACTCGTCTGGGTGTCGTCTGATACAGGCTGCGTATCTGCTTGCTGCTGGCAGCCCGTCAGAAATAATACACCCGTCAACGCTGCTGCAAGCAATGTCGATTGATAATGAGTGTCAGTATTTGGCTTCACTGATAAAAATCTAAGCATAAGAGTACATATCCTTTAATAAAGCAAACATATAAAGAGCTAAAGTGATGACGATAACTAACGTTTGTCATTCGCTATCCACTTATTCTTCAAACCACCATTGAATTATCAGTCATTGAACAAACTCAATTTAATAGGTATATAATTATTTTTTATCTTATTCACTAGTCGTACCGTTACTAATCGCAGTACTGTCTCTAATCAACACGAGCAGCCAGAAACTCAATTACAATATGACAGACAAGACCTAGCTGATAAAAGAGCTACTAGAGTTTTTAACATTAGTAATAGGATTTACGGTCAAAAACGGTATGCAAGCCTCCAAATCTTGGCAGTCTTGTCCACGCTGCTGGCGTACAAAATAATCTTGTACCATACGTGCCTGCTGCTCTATACCATATTTAAAAAAGGACTTACCCGTTTCTAATACATAGTCATACCGCCGATCGATAACCGCACCACGCACGACTTTTAAGCCTTGCTGCAACTGCCATATGTGAGTCAACTCATGTATTAGCCAGCTCTGTTTGGCCAAAGGCGCGTCACTAAAGTCTATAATCCAATCAGCTGGGTTAAAATAAATATTCCCGTTGGGACTGACGGCATAGTTTTTTAGTACCCACCAAGCGGTCTTTAGCCGAACCTCATTAAGTCTGATACTCTCACCGAATACGGAGCGCGCCAGCGCTATCTCTCCAGCCGTCAAACCACGCGACCGCTGATTGCGATTACTACTACGTAGATATCGATTAAACAAGCGCTTGAGAGTGGGTTTAGACATCGTTAGCGTATTCCCTTGTACTTGATAGGCTACTTCTAATATATTCTGTTTGATTGTCCATTTTTCTAAGTCCGTTTTCAATAAAACGATTGAACCGTTAATATAGATGAATTATGAAAACTAAAGTATCAAGGACATAAGCTATACGCTTAGTGAGCTTTCATTAACATATTTTTGCGTTAGCCTAGTGTGTATGACACCTACTTGCAGATAGCATCAGGTTTATAACCTAGCCTACTTTTATGGCTCATGTCCAATATTGATTGTCATCATAAAGTTGCTGCGAGAATCATGCCAAACAACGGAGTATATTTAGATTAACTCAGAATAATAAATATAGAATAGAATGCGGTGCTCTGTACTCAACGTTCTGTATTTAGCGATAACGCCCATCGATAACTGCCATTATGATCCATTAATGGTTTTTTAATTATTTGATAGAGAGTTCTATGCCGACCAACTTTCACGCCGACACCCCCCTTGCCCAGCGTATGCGCCCTGCCTCACTTGCTGCCATTATTGGTCAAGAGCACCTCTTAGCTATAGGTGCACCGCTACGACGTTTGGTAGAGCAAGGACACTTGCCATCTATTATCTTACATGGTGAAGCAGGTATCGGAAAAACAACCATCGCGATGCTATTGGCTGATGCCGTTGGTAGACCCTTTCATGCGCTCTCTGCCTTGAATACTGGGGTCAAGCAGCTGCGTGAAGTACTAGACAATAAAGACTCATTAAGCCTTGAATCACCTGTGGTATTTATCGATGAGATACATCGTTTTAATAAAGCGCAGCAAGACGCGCTCTTGGGCGCTGTAGAATCTGGTGATATTACCTTGATTGGGGCGACGACAGAAAACCCGTCATTCAGCGTCAACAACGCGCTGTTATCACGTTGCCAAGTATATCGTTTAGAGCCGTTGACGCCTGAGCAGATTAGTGCCGTATTACAGCGATCACTAGCAGAAGACGCTGTCCTTAAAAAGCTGACTATCGACTTACAAGCGCAAGACACCATCAGTCAATTGGCACATGGCGACGCAAGAAAGGCGCTAAACTTATTAGAGCTCGCGATCCAAACAGCCGATACCAAGCAATCACCAACAGTCATTGATGATGAGCTGGTTAGCCGAGTGGCGCAAACGGCGTTGGTACGTTACGACAAAGATGGTGAGCAGCATTACGATATTATCTCAGCCATGATTAAATCAGTGCGTGGCTCAGATCCTGACGCAGCGCTATATTGGATGGCTCGGATGCTGGTTGGCGGAGAGCCTGCAGATTTTATTGCGCGTCGATTGGTGATACTCGCCAGTGAGGATATCGGTAATGCTAATCCCAATGCCCTACTCCTTGCTGATGCAGCATTGCGCAGTGTGCAATCAATCGGTATGCCAGAGGCACGCATCATATTGGGGCAAGTCGTGGTCTATCTAGCGACCAGTGCCAAAAGCAACAGCACTTATAAAGCGATTAATGCGGCGATGGCTTTGGCAGAAAAGGACGCTTCCCCTGTACCATTACACCTACGTAATGGCGTGACAAAACTAATGCGTAATCAGGGCTACGGACAAGGTTACGCTTACCCTCACGACTATCCTAATCACTACTATCCTCAGAGCTATTTGCCAGAAAATTTGTCGGGTACCAGTTTTTACGAGTTTGCTGATAACCAACGTGAACAGCATAGTAAACAGTTTATAGAATGGCTAAAAACCCAAGCAGCAAGTAATGATTGAGAATACCATCAGATGTGTCGGAAATTTTGAGCTACCGTTGGTTTAGGGCTTAGTCATTATACGTATGAGCCATTAGTTATATTTAACCCCATTTTTAAAAGACTAAGCGTGATAGTTCAGCTTTGAGGCAGCACGCGTGGACAAAAACCGTTAAAATGTATACATAATGATATATAAAAGTCATGAGTGACTTCTATATTTGATTACTGTTATTTAATTACTGCTATTTGATTACTATGATTATCACGCGCTTTGCTCAACAGCAACAGCGCGTTGTGCCATCTACTGCTACAATAGGCAGATAACGCTTTATATTCCAAACCACACATATTTATTAATAATAAAATATTGAGACTTACTATGAGTTTACATACGATTCCTGAGATTATCGAAGATATTCGTGCCGGAAAAATGGTCATCTTGATGGATGATGAAGACCGCGAAAACGAAGGTGATATCATCATGGCAGCGACGCACGTTCGCCCTGAAGATATCAACTTTATGATTACTCACGCGCGCGGCTTGGTATGCTTAACCCTATCACAGGCGCGTTGCCAGCAATTAGCCCTACCACTCATGTCTGATCGCAATGAGGCAAAGTTCAGTACAAACTTTACGGTGTCTATTGAGGCCTCTGAAGGTGTTACCACTGGTATCTCTGCAGCAGATCGCGCTCGCACGATTCAAGCTGCAGTCTCGTCTGCTGCCAAACCAGAAGACATTGTCCAACCTGGGCATATTTTTCCAATCATGGCGCAAAACGGCGGTGTTTTACACCGTGCAGGCCACACAGAAGCTGGTTGCGACTTGTCAAGATTGGCAGGACTAGAGCCTGCAGCAGTCATTGTAGAGATCATCAATGCCGATGGTACGATGGCACGTCGAGATGATCTTGAAATATTTGCAAAAGAGCACGATATCAAAATGGGTACCATTGCAGATCTCATTAACTACCGTATCGCCAATGAGCAAACGGTAGAGGAAATCGAGTCGCGTCCTTTTGAAACTGAACATGGCACTTTTACCTTGCATCGTTTCCGTGAGTTTGGTGCTGAAGAAACGCATTTAGCATTGGTAAAAGGTGATGTGAGCGAAGGCGTGAGCACCGTACGTGTTCATGGTTTCCATCCACTACGTGATCTATTTGCGGCCAAAAATGATACGACGGGTCGTAGCGGCTGGAGCGTGCAGTCAGCACTAGAAGAAATCAGTGCTTCAGATCGTGGCGTCATGGTTTGGGTAGGTAACCATCAGCCAGTCGATCTAGGAGATGCGCTAGATAAAGCTTCAGACAATCAGTCACTATCGACCATCACGCAGCAGCCTTATCGTAGTATCGGCGTTGGTGCACAAATACTGCGTCATTTAGGTGTGCGTGATATGCGTTTACTGTCATCACCGATGAAGTTTTATGCCTTATCAGGCTTTGACTTAAATGTGGTTGATTTTGTGAGCGCACCGCAACAAAGCTAAAGCTTGTTTGAAAGTGGACTGAGAAATAAGTCGCGAAAAGGGCACGCTAATATCATGTTAGCGTGCCCTTTTTTTGTTTTTAATAACCAACGTTTAACCAACGGTACCTTTCACCTTTAATCAGCGAGGCTTTTAATAAGGCTTCAGGTTAATATCACTCTAAAGCTCGGGGGTGTGATCAAATTTCGCTTCTAGTGCCAACAGCCGCGCGCGTTCTTCTGCTGTCCATGGCAACTTACCTTTCCCATCACTATCGAGACGTACCACCACTGCCTCGGCCGTCGCCACGATGATGTTTTGCGCTGTACTATAGTAGCTATATTCCATTGTTATACTGGTATTACCCAAACGCTGGCAGCGAACACCTAGTAGCAAGGTGTCAGGATACGTCACTGGGCGTAAGTATTGGCAGCTCGATTGCGCCAGTACGGTAACCATACTGCCATCAAACATATCTAACGCATGTAAATAACCAATACGCGCTGACTCAGAGTAGCGATAGTAAACCACATTATTTAGGTGATTAAATGCATCCATTTCACCCCAATGGATTGGCTGATGATGAATAATTGGATAATTAGCCAATACATCAGGACGCTCGGTAATCACTTCAGCCAAAAAATCAGATTTTTCGTTAAAATCAGTCATAACTTACCTTTTTCTTTATATTCAATATATATCGCATTTCTAAATACCCTCTATTGGCTCTGAGGTTTGTCTAAGATTTGTGTGGTCAATAACGGGGTTGGTTTGGGAGTATTAGCAATCAGTTGATCCAACCAAGCAATGACTTCTGGTATATCACTAGGGGCTTTCATAATTTCTAAATTAGTGTCTACGTTGGTTTTTAAATTGGTGTCTAAAGCCGTGTCCGAATTAGCTTGTGCGCTTATCGGTTTTTTGTCCGCTGGCACAATACCAATTGCATTATCTTGAGTGGACTTTTTGCTCGCTGATGACTTAGGGGTTAACGTTTTTAGCTGTTTGCGCGCTTGGATCAAATAACTAATCAATTGGTCCTGCTCACGCATATTGCTAGATTGACTCGCAAGATTCAAGGTCATGATAACTTCGTGAATGATGAGCTGTCTGCGAGAGAGGTTTGCCTCATTGTTCACCAGTCTGTTGGCAGGCTTGTTTGTTGCTGCATCGACAAGCTCTCGGCGATGAATATCCGTACGCTCGTAGCTTCCAAGACGCTCATGACTGTGCAAAAACTCTTGGATATTTTGAATCGCAAGGTTTTGTATTTGCCATGGACTCGGTTGTGAGCTTTGCGCTTGCAAGCGTTCAATATCTTGGAGCAAGCTTTGCTTGATGACCACAGTCAACGCAGGTGCAATCTCATTACTGCTTTGTGCCAACTGCCAATGCAACCCTCGCAGCAGCTCTATCGCTGCACTATCATTATTATCTGCTAGTAGTCTATCGGCAGCCTTTATTTGGATACGTAATAAATCCAGCTGGTTCTGCGCTTGACTGCTGGCTTCCACTCTCGGCTCGGGAAGTGTCTGTTGGCTCACCGCAAACAAACGATCGTCCATTTCATTTAAACGACTGACGACCTGCTCGTTACTTTGTAAGCGCTCGTTGACACTATGTTGAAAGCGTTGCTGGCTGATATATAGCCAAAGCAGCGCTGCAACAAGTAGCAGAATAACCAGCCACTGCATCCGTAGCAGCAAAATGTTTGCTTGGCGGCGCTGCTGTACAGCAGAAGGACCTTCGGGTAAAGACTCAGGATTTATTGACATAAGGCTGTACCACTATTCATAGGTGTGACCATGTTTAGAGCAAATAAAGAATTATAAAGCTAATTGGTAGCGTTGATGGCTGAGAGAATCGTATCTGGTGCTAAATCTTCTACACGCCAATAGCTCAAGTGTTCTGATGCCACCATCTTTGCTAAACGCTCACCCAATACGACATAAACAAAATCTGATAGTGTGAGCGGCAAATTTTCCTCGGTATATTTAATCGCATCTGTATCTGGCTTCGGTGCCAAAGTCTCTACTTGTGCACCTTCAACGATATGCTTCCAATGCTCAAAGGCAACACCACTACTCACAACTACGATTGGTTTTGACTGATGGGATTGTGCGCTCCTTTCTTTGTTGTGTGCAAAAAAATCTTGCTGATATTGCTGATACTGAGTCCGTGCATCGATAGGCATGGTGCGCTCGTACCACTCAATGCTATCAATATGTACACCGCGGGCCTGTAATGTATCGACCAATAATCGTCGCCCACCAAGACCGCGCCATATCAGCAGCTTATCACCTGACTGCAAACTTTCGATCTCAGGCATTGCCAGCATACCTTCGTTGTTGGCAACCTCGGGCTGCAATACTTGGTAGCTTGTCGGCTCTATTTTTGCCTGATTCAATACCGTAGCAGTGGCTTGACCGACTGCGATGATTTGACTTGGTGCGATAAGAGGTTCAAAAATTATGTCAGCTTGCCTAGTCTTTGGCTGTTCAAATTCTAGCCGCTTGAGCTCTTCTCCCGCAGGATTACAGTCGTCATACTCATTGCGCGCAAGTGCACGCCAAACATCCAATCCTAACGTAGCAGCAGTTGGGCTGATAACCACAAGAGCTTTATATTGACCAGTTAGCCATGCACGCATCAGTGCCATATCATCATCAGTCGTTGGACGCGATTGTAGCGCCAACATAGGTATCTCAACCACTGTAAACCCAGCTGCTTGCAAGTGATGTGTCAGCGGTGCAGCACGTTCTGCTGGACGCGTATTGATGACCATTTGCGGCACTGATGATGAGTCCTCAGGGTAACTATTGTGACTGTCACGACTGAATGTCGCTTGCGTTGACGTTGATGACATAGCTGTACCACGGCAAAAGACCTATAAAGTCGACTTCGCTATAGACCAGCCATTTGAAGTGCTGGTCTATAACAAAATCACAATGCAATCTATCGGTTACTCAGGCTCATAAATGGCTGATAATATATCTCCAGCTCCATCAGCGAGTAGCATGTCTGCGACATCGATACCCAGCTGATTGGCCTGCACTTCTTGCTCATCTTGCGTACCGACCAACGTCGCTCGCTTTTCTGCCTTTAACAGCTCGCTACCATCAGCTTGACCCACTCGGCCTCGTAACCACAGCACATTACCATCATCGTTATTGCCATTTTCGCCATTGTCATCATTATTGGCACTGGTCTCGTCCGCCATTTGCAACACAGCATAAGCAGCAATCGGCACCTGACAGCCGCCTTCTAGATGACGGTTTAATGCACGCTCAGCGATGAGACGAATGCGAGCTTTGTCATCGTTTAGTGGTGCCAGTAGTTGTAGTACTTCACCGTCACCCTCACGGCATTCGATAGCTAAGGCACCTTGACCAACTGCAGGTAAACAAGCCGAAATATCTAACTCTCCGCGTATACGCGCATCTAATTCAATACGCTGTAATCCGCTGGTTGCTAAAATAATGGCATCATACTCACCAGCATCTAGTTTACCCAAACGCGTACCTACGTTGCCGCGCAGGGTTTTGATTTGTAGATCTGGGCGGTACGCTTTGATCTGGCATTGACGGCGCAGACTCGACGTCCCAACGACGGAACCTTGCGGCAACTCGTCAATACTATTATAAGTGTTTGAGACAAAAGCATCCGTTGGTGAAGCACGTTTGCAATAAACGCCTAGCATCAAACCTTCAGGAAGCTGCATCGGTACGTCTTTTAGTGAATGTACGGCAATATCTGCTTGTTTGTCATACAGTGCCTGTTCCAGCTCTTTTACGAACAAACCTTTACCGCCTATTTTGGCTAAAGGGGTGTCCAAAATCTTGTCACCCTTAGTGACAATTTTTAGCAACTCGATTGTCATCTCAGGATAAAGCGCCAATAAACGATCGCGAATATGTTCCGCTTGCCATAGAGCCAAAGGACTCTGCCGCGTAGCGATAGTCAGTGTAGTCAAAGCAGGTTGCTGTTGATTGCTCATAAAAGGCCTCAATAAACTCGATGCTATCAGCTCACTACCATGATGTCATTACCAAACAATAGGGCAAACTTGCCACAGAAAAGTGGTGACTCAAATCATTGATAGTAGAGGCTAACGCAAAAAAATACCCCTATTTAAGCATAAATAAGGGTTGGATGATATGGCAGGATTATGTCGAAATGGGAACACCTCATTACATGCTTTGAATTTTGTCACGTAAGGCTGGCAGGTGGCGCCGACTCACGGCTAGCGTCTCATCAATGTCTTTAAATCGTATCTGATATTGACCCGCATCTAAGGTTTCTAAATAATCCAAGAAATTAAGGTTAATGATCGCATTGCGATGCACGCGAAATAAACGGTCATCAAACTCTTGCTCTAGTTCTTTTAGCGTTTCATCAATCAGTACCATGCCATCTTTGTGACGTACCTTGACGTACTTTTGGTCTGCTGCAAAGTAATAAATGTCTTTTAGTTTAATCAGTTCTACACCGCGGTGAGTACGGGCTGCAATATGCTCGCGTACTGGACGCGCGGTTGGATCTTCCAGCTTACGAATTTCATTGAGCTGCGCCGCGTTTAGGTTTTTTGCTTTGTTCAGTGCCTCTAACAGCTCATCTTTGTTTGCAGGCTTTAACAGATACCCGATTGCATTGGCTTTTAGTGCCGCTATCGCGTAATGATCATAAGCGGTAACAAAAATAATAGCAGGTGGATGCTCAAGTTTGGCAAGCTCTTGAGCACAGCGTACCCCATCCATCTCAGGCATCCGAATGTCTAATAATATAATATCAGGCTGCTGAATTTTTACAGCGACGATGGCCTCTCCACCTGTTGTGGCTTGAGCGACGACCTCGTGACCTGACTCCTGTACGATTCTGACTAAGCGCTCACGTGCCAAAGGCTCATCATCACAAACTACGATACGCATGAAAACTCCCACCTAAAGACATACTTAATGTTTTTGATGGTATTACGAATATATTGATCGGTTCGATATGATGACGTTTCGTCGCATCCTATTTTATATTAACCATTATTCACCAGATATAAATCGCAATAACCATATAGATATAGAAGATGATGCAATAAATATGCCACACTTCATAATACGTGAACAGTAGCACTCAAAAGCACCTAAAAGGTGCAAATATTATAAACTGACATCTTGTAAGGGATAGTCAATAATGGTGGTAACTTGGTTACTGGTTACGAGACTTTGGATATCAGCACTTTGACCAAAATGGGCACGTAAACGATCCGTCTGAATATAAAAATTCATGTGCTGACGCAAATCATGATTGATGATTAAGGTTTTTTTGGGCAGTTCTACCTCAATCTGAATTGCCACACGGTGCTGTTGCCAAGTGACTTTGATGTCAATATGAATAGTTTCGGTGGTCATCTCTACAACATTGAGCAGCATCTTTTCTAAAACACTTTGTAAGGTTAAAGCCGTGATGACCATATCGTACATGATGTCTTCATCAGGCAACTGCCAACTGACCTCAAGCTTATCTGCTAAGCGACTAGACTCAATCGCTAAGTAATGCTCACAAAGCGCGACTTCCTCTTCAAAACTGATCTCACGCGCACCGCTAAAACTGGCACGGAATAAAGCAGAGACATGCTGTAGTAAGGCAGCAGCTCTTGGTGGATTGGATTCAATAAGTGATACAAGTGTGTTGATCGTATTAAAGAAAAAATGCGGAGCAGTACGGGCTTTAATCAAATCGTTTTGGGCGGTTAACTTATACTCAAAAGATATTTTGAGTGCGTTGAGCTCACGATGATTACGCAAAAAATATAATAAAAACACAATGGTAAAACCACCAGTCAGTACTGTATTGAATAGCAAATTGATCACAAAAGCTTGACGGTCGTATGCCATCAACCCTAGATTAATCATGACCAACACCACTAACGCCATGGATACCGTAGCAGAAAACATCATGAGCATGACAATACGCACACTCACACTAGGAATGCTCGCGTTTTTGAAGGCAGGACGCAGATAATCGACCAAACATAGCGCTGGAATGACGGTTAGTGAATTCTGTAGCACTCGAGAAAAGAACTTGATCATAAAATCAGACCAACCGGACAGACCATGACGCTCAATCACTGTCAGAAACAGTGACCAAAAAACGATATATGTCAGCCACTGCCAAGGCCTCATGAGTTTCATGAGTTTGGGGATAAAAAACTCTAAGCGTTCGGCTAGTAAGGCCACCTCATCATTTGCTATACTCGAGTTCTTATTCTCTTGACTTGTCTTGTACCGATATGAACGCCAATTCTTCAAACCTTAGTAATCCCGAATCAAGTAAAAGTTCATCTGTCTCTGATTCTAGCACAGATGTCTCTACAACAACTGATGCGACACAAAACAGTCAGGGCCAGCAAATGTGGGGCGGACGATTTAGCGAAGCGACGGACAGCTTCGTTGCCGCTTTTACTGCTTCTGTCGGCTTTGATCAACGTTTTGCTCGTCACGATATTCAAGGCTCAATTGCCCACGCAACGATGCTCAAAGAATGCGATATTCTAACCGCTGATGAAACGGCCACGATTATTGATGGACTGCACCAGGTATTACGCGAGATCGAAGCAGGCGAGTTTAACTGGTCAATCGCTCTTGAAGATGTCCACATGAATGTCGAATCACGCCTAACTGACATTATAGGCGCAGTCGGTAAAAAACTACATACTGGTCGTAGCCGTAATGATCAGGTAGCCACTGATATCCGTTTATGGTTACGTGAAGAGACTGATAATATTATTGCCCTGCTAGTGCGTTTACAAAGCGGCTTACTTGATCTGGCTGATCAACATACCGATACCATTATGCCTGGTTTTACACACCTACAAACCGCCCAGCCTGTGAGCTTTGGTCATCACGTCATGGCTTGGTTTGAGATGCTATATCGTGATACTGAACGCTTGGTTGATGCCCGCCACCGTATCAACCAGATGCCACTTGGTAGCGCAGCCCTCGCTGGCACGACTTTCTCTATCGATCGCACCATTACCGCCGAGCTATTAGGGTTCGAAGGCATTTGTCAAAATTCATTAGATGCGGTCTCAGATCGTGACTTTGCGATTGAATTTACCTCAGCTGCCTCTATCCTGATGATGCATATGTCTCGTATGAGCGAAGAGATTATTCTTTGGATGTCAGCACAGTTCAACTTTGTACAAATACCAGATCGCTTCTGTACTGGCTCATCGATCATGCCACAAAAGAAAAACCCTGACGTGCCTGAGCTGGTACGTGGCAAGGCAGCACGTGTTTTTGGTCAGCTCATGACATTGCTCAGCTTGATGAAAAGCCAACCGCTCGCCTACAATAAAGACAATCAAGAAGACAAAGAGCCTTTGTTTGATTGTGTCGACACGCTGACAGGGTCGCTTTTGGCATTCGCTGATATGCTACCAAACATCGTCCCGAATAAAGAAAGTATGCGCGCGGCGACAATGAAAGGCTATGCTACGGCAACTGATTTGGCAGATTATCTGGTACGCCAGGGCGTTGCCTTCCGCGATGCGCATGAAGTGGTCGGTAATGCGGTTGCGCTAGGTATCAAAGAAGGTGTCGATCTCAGTGATTTATCATTAGCACAGTTGCAGCAATTCAGCGACGCTATTGGCGAAGATGTTTTTGATTATCTAACTCTAGAGGGCTCGCTTGCCGCTCGTGACCATTTAGGTGGTACTGCGCCAAACCAAGTTAAGAAAGCTGTGGTCAATGGCCGCGCTCGCTTAAAAGCCTTTGCCTAATCAGTCGATTGAGCTAGCTGATCCAAAATAGTGGCTAAGCTATGGCTGACGATCAATATTCGTGATATCGATACCCAACACCCGCATCTGTAGCGGGTGTTTTTATTTATCGTACTAAAATTTATGCTACTGAAATTTACAGTGCTGAAATTTAAGACACTAAGACCTACGCTACTAAACTGACAATTGCAAACGTTACACCAGATATCCTTTGCTAAATCTACCAAGACCGTTATCATGGTCTCATAAGATTATGTGATTTCACCCAATATAATAAATAAGGAGTACCTTATGACTGAGACTTTTAACCCTCAAGCCAATACCGTCTTTTGTCGCAAATACAAGCAAGAACTGCCAAAAATGCCGCATCCGCCTTTTCCAAACAAAAAAGGTCAAGAGCTACAAGAAACGGTATCTGAAAAAGCATGGAAAGAGTGGCTTGAACATCAAACCATGCTCATCAACGAAAATCATTTGAGCATGATGGACCCTGAAGCCAAAAAATTCCTGACCGAGCAACGTGATAAGTTCTTGGACAATGAAGACTACGAACGCGCCCAAGGCTGGACACCAGAAAGCTAATCTTATCTTACTATGTATTGGTAATAACCACAAAAAAACGCGCTAACTATAGCGCGTTTTTTATCATAAGTAGACTGTGCTGACTGCGTTATCAGTCATCATTACTTTCCAACGACTCATAGTCGTCGACTGACATGGTACTGACTTGACGAGCAGCCAGACGATCATTGGCTTCTTGTACTGCTTTTTCGACCATGGCGTAGTCTGAATGGCGTACATCTTGACCACTGATGTAATTGATGACTAACTCTGCTACATTTTGTGCATGATCGCCAATGCGTTCAAGCGAACGCAAAATCCACATAATATTGATGACCTTTGAGACTTGTCTAGAGTCTTCCATGATATAGGTCATCAATGCTCGGATAGCGGATTGATATTCGTTATTGACCACACTGTCATTGCGCATCACTTCAAATGCCTGCTCTGCATTTGATTGGCTAAAGGCTTCTAGCGCGTTGTTGAGCATCAATCTTACTTGATTACTCAAGTGCTGTACCTCAGCATAGCCATAAGACGACTTGCCTTGTGCTGCAATTTTGCTTGCCATTTTCGCGATTTTTACGGCTTCATCACCGATACGCTCTAAATCTACCACCCCTTTACTGATCGACATGACTAAGCGTAAGTCTCCCGCTGCAGGCTGACGCTTCGCCACCAATAGCAGAATATGTTCATCGAGCTCAACCTCCATTCGGTTGATATCAAAGTCCATCTCGATGACCTCTTGCGCCAGTATCTCGTCTTTGTCAATCAGTGCATGGATCGCTTTGGCCACTTGGTTGGCAGCGCTATCACCCATGTACAAAAACAAACGAATGGCTTCATCAAGATCTTGGTCAAAACTTTTGGAGATATGCTTATCACTTTGCATGAGAGGTATTCCCTGAAATCTATATTTTATGAGCTCAGTGTGTGCTGGCTGGATAAAACAGTTCGGCTCACAATGTCCTATTGAGCACTTGGTGTTTGATCCAGCTTCAGTTTTAACGCATTACTACTTACCTTTGGTATCACTCGATATCAACCATAGCGACCAGTGATATAGTCTTCTGTAGCTGTTTGGGCAGGCTTAGTAAATATCTGATCGGTCTCACCCATCTCAATCATATCGCCCAAATACATATACACCGTGTAGTCAGACACACGGGCAGCCTGCTGCATGTTATGCGTGACAATAGCAATCGTATAGTCGTTCTTGAGATCCTCAATCAACGCCTCAATCGCGCCAGTTGAGATAGGATCAAGTGCAGACGTTGGCTCATCGAGCAGTAGAACTTCAGGTTTGGTCGCGACGCTACGGGCGATACATAGACGCTGCTGCTGACCACCCGATAGTGACAGACCTGATGCTTTTAGTTTGTCTTTCACTTCTGGCCATAGCGCTGACTTTTTCAGCGCCCACTCCACGCGGTGATCGAGCTCGTCTTTGCTCAGCTTTTCGTAGAGTCGTACCCCAAAGGCGACGTTGTCATAGATAGACATAGGGAACGGTGTTGGCTTCTGAAAAACCATACCGACCTGTGCTCTTAGCAGGTTGACATCGACGTCTTTACCTAGAATATTTTTTCCATCGAGATTGATCGTACCTTCTGCACGCATACCCGGATATAGGTCATACATACGGTTAAAGGTACGTAGTAGCGTAGATTTACCGCAACCTGAAGGACCGATAAAAGCGGTAACTTTTTTATCTGCGATATCAATGTTGATATTCTTTAATGCCTGAAAGTCATCATAATAGAAGTTTAGATCTCGCACTTCCATTTTTGCCGCAGGCATGTTTTTCGGTATATCGTGACGGGTTTGTTTGTTGAAATCAGTCGCAACGGGTTGCTGTGATTTTTGGTTATTTGACATAGGTCTACTCAATAGGCTGTCTGTTGCCGTATCAAAATCATTTGTTGTGGTTTTTGTACGGGCTTTGCTTATGACATCATTCATAATATTATTCAACCTATCTTAATTGATTTCATATAAATTTGAGTGAGTATCTGCTGCGATATCACAGGGTATCAGGACTTATTTAACCTGACCTCTATTACCAATAAATCGTGCTAATACGTTTAGTACCAAGACAGACGCCGTGATAAGCAGCGCCGCTGCCCAAGCCAACATATGCCAGTTATCATAAGGACTCATAGCAAACTGATAGATGGTGTTGGGTAAGTTGGCAATCGGCTGACCCATATCGGTACTGAAGTACTGGTTGTTAAGTGCCGTAAATAGCAATGGCGCCGTCTCACCTGTGATACGAGCAAAGGCCAATAGCACACCAGTTGTCAGTCCCGCTTTAGCCGCTTTGACCGTGACCTGCGTCACCATCTTCCACTTAGGCGTACCAAGTGCGTATGCCGCTTCGCGTAAACTATTAGGCACCAAGTTGAGCATGCTCTCAGTCGTACGCACGACCACTGGAATAACAATCAATGCTAGCGCTAATGCACCTGCCCAACCAGAGAAGCTTTGACCTTTTACCATCAGCGCATAAATAAATAGACCAATAACAATCGAAGGCGCTGACAATAAGATGTCATTCAAAAAACGAGTGACCTTACCCAGCATACTCCCTTTAGAAAACTCAGACAAATAAATACCAGTCATAAGACCAATGGGCGCACCGATAAACAATCCTGAGAACGCGAGCATTACCGAACCAACAATAGCGTTACGCAAACCACCAGCACTCATAGGGGGCGGCGTATCAGCGGTAAAGATGGGTAACTCCATCATTCCCTGAAAACCTTCAACAAATAATGTCACTAGAATCCACGACAACCAAAACAAACCAAAAACCATGGCTGACATGGCAAACCCTAGCCCAAGCTTATTGGTCCAACGGCGCTTGTTATAAAGACTCTTGTTATAATGTGCTTTAGAGCTTGTCTTGACTGGTAGTGGTGCGTTGAGCGCATTGTTAGAAGGCATAGTCTTTATTTCCCATATCTTTTATCAATATCAAAGTCTGATACATGACTTATCGGTTGCCCGCTTTATGATCCATACGCATAAGCATGAGTTTGGCCAAAGACAGCACAATGAAGGTAATGACAAACAGTATTAAGCCTAAATGTAGTAGCGAGGCCAAATGCAGCTCACTAGAGGCTTCGGCAAACTCGTTGGCCAAGGCAGAGGTAATCGTCACACCAGAAGTAAACAGACTTGGACTGATATTGAAAGCATTACCTATCAAGAAAGTTACCGCCATGGTCTCGCCAAGTGCGCGCCCCAGACCCAAGATAACGCCGCCAACAACCCCTGCTTTGGTATAAGGGAGGATAATCTTAAACATAACTTCCCACGTCGTCGCGCCCATACCGTAGGCAGATTCTTTGAGCAAATCTGGTACGACAGAGAAGACGTCACGCATGGTGGCTGCGATAAAAGGAATAATCATGATAGCCAGCACTAGAGATGCCGTGAACATCCCCAGTCCCATAGGAGCACCTACAAACAATTTACCGATGATAGGTAGAGGACCGATGTGCTCAATAAACCATGGCTGGATATGATCGCCAAAGAATGGTGCAAAAACAAACAAACCCCACATACCATAAATGATAGAAGGGATACCGGCCAATAGTTCAATGGCAATACCCAGTGGTTTTTTGAGGAACTTAGGGCACATCTCAGTCAAAAATATTGCAATACCAAAACTGACGGGCACGGCAATCACGATAGCGATGAGTGAGGTGACTAGCGTACCGTAAATAGGCGCAAGCGCGCCGTACTCATTGGCGACCGTGTCCCAATTGTTGCTGGTATAAAACCCAAGCCCGAACTCTTGAATACTCGGCCAAGCACCAACGATGAGAGAAACTAGAATGCCCCCTAAAGATAGGAGGACCAGTATGGCAAACGCTTTGGTAGAGTTGACAAATAAAGCGTCGTAACGTTTTTGTTTAGCCAGTTGGGACCTTAAGTCTGTCATAAGTGTCTCAGCATTGAATAGAGTGAATTCAAAAAACCAGTGTGTTTGTTCAGCTTTATCACAACAAGCCCACCCGCATAATCATTAACGATCCTGTGTGCCAATGGCAACTGCTCAATATATCCATCAGTACTGCAGTCAATGTTACGGTCAAAATTGCTGTGATAAAACCTCTCAAACAACCAGGCTCTCTTTAGAGTGGTTGTTTGAGAGTCTAACTATGTCAAAATCAAGAGTAGCAACTTACTGCGCTGGCTTATAAACTGGCTGACCGTCGCTACCTTTTACGTCGTTCCATTTTGCTTTGAATAGAGCCACTGCCGTATCAGAGAATGGGACATAATCTAGGCTCATAGCGCTATCATCACCTTGGGTATACGCCCAGTCAAAGAAGTTCAACACGCCAGCAACTTGCTGAGGATTCTCTGGCTGCTTGTGTACTAAGATAAAGGTTGCAGCAGCGATAGGCCATGCTTGCTCAGTCTCAGAGTTGGTGATGACTTTATAAAAGCCTTCTTGTTGTGACCAATCGATGTCACCTGCGGCGGCAAATGTCTCAGCAGATGGCTGAACGATGTTGCCCGCGGCGTTCTTCAGTGCAGTATGTGACATGTTGTTTTGCTTAGCGTATGCATACTCAACATAACCGATAGAGTTTTTCATACGGTTTACATAGCTTGAGACGCCTTCGTTACCTTTACCACCTGCGCCAGTCGCAGAGGTTGGCCACTTAACCGTTTTATCAACACCAACCGTATCTTTCCAATCTGGTGATACTTTTGCTAGATAGTCAGTAAAGTTGAACGTCGTACCTGAACCGTCTGAGCGGAATACCGTTGTGATTGCCGCATCTGGCAAGGTCAAATCTGGGTTCATAGCTGCGATAGCCGGGTCATTCCAGTTGCTAATTTTACCTAGATAGATGTCTGCCAAAGTCGTACCATCTAGCTTCAAGGCACCTGGCTCAATACCATCAATATTAACGATAGGTACGACGCCGCCGATGACCGTTGGGAACTGGATAAGATCAGATTCTGCTAGCTCTTCAGGTGTCAATGGCGCATCAGAGGCACCAAAATCGACAGTCTTTGATTGAATTTGTTTGATACCGCCAGATGAACCAATTGACTGATAGTTAACTTGCCCGCCAGTCGCACCATTGTAGTCATAAGACCATTTGGCATAGATAGGCTGCGGGAATGACGCACCTGCACCCGTGATGTTCATTGCGATGTTTTCAGCAGATTTAAAACCAGCATCAGCAGCAGTCGTTTCCTGAGTCTGAGTAGTGGTCGTAGCGCTACTAGTATCAGCGGCAGCGGTTTCTGTCGTATCTGTTGACTTATTACACGCCGTAAGCATTAAGGTGCAACTGACGGCTACTGCTAATAACGAATAACGCATGTAGAACTCCTGAAGTTTAACGACGATATAAAAAAGCATTGTTTGTGATATGCGTGATATCTTGCCAAATCTTTATGACAATTTAATGACAACCGTCGCAATCTTTTATTCGCTTTACATAATATTTAGACAACCTCTGCCTAGCCCAGTGATACCAAGCGATATCCATTATTGGTACTGAGTGGCCTATTGGATAAATATATTAAACATCGCATTTGGAGTCTGATACTTACGTTCAAATACTATTAGCTGTTAGTACAGAATTTTGCTAGTATGAAAGGGATTTACAACACTGACAGACTCGGGGTGCGGTGTAGCATTGGCCTACTTTATTAAGCGTTTATAGTTAAACATTAATAACAGTAGCCGCCTATCTACATTCGCTGAGAGATCACCCGCCGAACCTGATGCGGTTAGTACCGACGCAGGGAAGTCTTAAGCACTTTGTTATTGATGACAAAGGACGCGTAGAAATACATTTTTATCATCACTACTGTCTGAGTATGCGTGCCGCATGAGCAGACAACGAGCGAAGATACAAAGCTGCGTCCCCTATTTGATGACCATTTTCCGCGGCAATTTTTTGCTCGCTTTTAGGTGTCGATAGTCCAAACTTGTCTCAATGATAGATGCTGCACCCGCAGATACTGGCGGTGTTGATTTTATTCAAAAACCAACACGCTAGGACAGCATATGACTATCTCAGACAGCACTTTAGACAACACCTCTTTAGACAGTGCCTCAGCTGCACAAACGCATAACCCAGCCAACAACATACCTCTTACCTCAGACTCTACTGACACCGTCAAAGCAGACAAAAAAGCAGACGCCCTAAAAACGCCTGCCCACCGTGCTGCCAGTGATGCACGCTTTGAAGAAGATGCACGCGACTTGCACCGTATCCTACCTGCCTCTCGCAAAGTCTATATAGAAGGCTCAAGACCTGATATCCAAGTACCGATGCGCGAAATCAGCTTGGCGGATACACCAGTTGGCGGTACGGGTGATAAAGACGATGAGCATAATCCGCCGTTTTATGTTTACGATACTTCAGGCGTCTACACTGACCCCAATGTCGAGATTGACTTGACAAAAGGCCTACCAAAACTGCGTGAAAACTGGATCGCTGAGCGTGGTGATACAGAGCAATTAAGCGGTCTATCTAGCTCATATGGTCAAGCACGTGCTCGCGATATCAGCACTGCCAACCTTAGATTTGCTCATATTGATAAGCCACGCCGTGCTAAAGATATTGATGAAAAACCAGGGAATGTCACGCAGATGTACTACGCGCGTCGCGGCATCATCACCCCTGAGATGGAATATATCGCCATACGTGAGACGCAAAAACAGCACGAACTGACCGATATGCGTCAACATGACGGTGAGAGCTTCGGCGCCAATACACCCACTATCATCACCCCTGAGTTTGTCCGTGATGAAGTGGCAGCTGGACGTGCCATTATTCCAAACAACATCAATCACCCTGAATCTGAGCCGATGATCATCGGGCGCAATTTCTTGGTGAAAATCAATGCCAATATCGGTAACTCAGCGCTAGGTTCGTCTATCGATGAAGAAGTGTCCAAAATGACGTGGGCCACACGTTGGGGTGCTGATACCATTATGGATTTATCAACGGGTAATCATATTCATGAAACCCGCGAATGGTTAATCCGTAACTCGCCTGTACCGATTGGTACCGTACCGATTTATCAAGCGCTAGAAAAAGTTGATGGCGTCGCAGAAGACCTAACATGGGAGATTTTCCGTGATACGTTGATTGAGCAAGCAGAGCAAGGCGTGGATTATTTCACTATTCACGCGGGTGTCCTACTTCGCTATGTACCGCTCACTGCAAAACGCCTAACGGGTATCGTCTCGCGTGGCGGCTCTATCATGGCGCAGTGGTGTCTGGCGCATCACAAAGAGAGTTTTTTATACACGCATTTCGAAGACATCTGCGAGATTATGAAGCAGTACGATGTAGCATTTAGTCTAGGTGATGGCTTACGTCCTGGCTGTCTACAAGATGCCAATGATGAGGCGCAGTTCGGTGAGCTACGTACGCTTGGAGAGTTGACCAAAGTCGCATGGGAGCATGACGTACAGGTCATGATCGAAGGCCCTGGGCATGTGGCGATGAACCGCATCAAAGAAAATATGGACTTGCAGCTTGAGCTGTGTGCGGATGCGCCTTTTTATACCTTGGGGCCATTAACCACAGACATTGCACCGGGCTATGACCATATTACTAGTGCAATTGGGGCGGCGATGATTGGCTGGTTTGGCACTGCCATGCTCTGCTATGTAACACCAAAAGAGCACTTGGGTCTACCAAACAAAAAAGACGTCAAAGACGGCATTATTACTTACAAAATTGCCGCTCATGCTGCTGATTTGGCCAAAGGTCACCCCGGTGCGCAGGCACGTGATAATGCACTATCCAAAGCGCGTTTTGAATTCCGCTGGGATGATCAGTTCAATCTGGCGCTCGACCCTGATACCGCGCGCGAATATCACGACGAGACCTTACCAAAAGACGCACACAAATCAGCCCATTTTTGCTCGATGTGTGGTCCGAAGTTTTGCTCCATGAAAATCACCCAAAACGTACGTGAGTATGCAGCAGGTTTGGACAAAGACGCCGTGAATAAAAAAGTCACACCGCAATCAGGCGACTTAAGCGATGCGGATCATTTGATTAAAAAAGTCGACACTGAACTGGTCGGACAAGTTGGCGAAGCCAGTGCTGAGGAAGTCCGTCAAGGAATGGCTGAGATGATGGAGAAGTACAATAAGGAAGGACGTCAGTTGTATAAAGAAGTGTAATAATTTTCAAGTAATATTTTCTATACAATAGAGATTTAGATTTCACTAGGTCTCTATTTTTTAAGAGTAGAAAAGTATAATCATATTAATATTTTTATTTCTTTAACTTCTGCTAGGATTTCCTGATCAGCTATAATAAACAATAGCATTTCTATTAAATAGGCGGACTTCGTACCACTATAAATTTGCTCAGCTATTCTACTAATCAAGTTGCAGTAAGCATGATATGCTTCTTGTGGCTTAAGATATATATCTGAAAACTCATTAAGCTCTTTGGCATGGACTATGTTTAATATTGTCTGTATATCAAAATTGACTAATGATTTATTTCTACTATTTGGCATAGGAAAATATTTGTGATTTATAACATTTTTATTTTCATATTTTAGAATAAGCCAGTTTAGTGAATAGGCTACTCTTGCATCATATATAAAATATTTATCAGGATCTAAAAAAGAAGCAACTTTAGAAAGAGATGAAATTGTTTCAAAATTTTCTTTAGAAAGCTTTTTTATTTTCAATTCCTGTTTAAACTTGGATACTTTTCTAATATTTCTTTCCGTAGGCTTAAACCCATAAATTCCTCCCCAGCTATTGATAATCCAAAAATCTAGTTCAGTATTATTACTACCTTTTTGATACTGATATCTTAGGAGGTCTTTTAATATAATATTTTTCCTAAAAACACTATCTGTATTGCTAATTTTTCTATAATGTGAGCTTCAAGCACGGATACATCTATTTTAAAATCATAAATAAATCTTTCTTCTAAGTCTATCTGTTCACTATATGACTTTATCTTATCTATAATACTGTGCATATAAAACCTCTTGAGGAGTACCACTAAGAGCAATACCTACTGGTACTCTAAAAATAAACCCTTACACCTTCGACGCCTGATAAATCTCTTCAATCGACGTATTAATAGTATCAGCAAACTCGCTATCGCTTTGTTGCTTACTCAAGCCTTCGGTAAAGGCACGAGAGAAGCTCGCAATCATACCGGGGTTTTGCTTGAGCTTAGCGCACGCATCGGTACGGCTATAGCCACCCGATAGCGCCACGACTTTGAGCACTTTTGGATGATCAACCAACTCTTGATAAAATCCTGCTTCTTCAGGCAATGTCAGCTTAAGCATCACTTGTTGATCGTCACCCAAACGCTCAAGATTACGTAAGATATCGGCTTTTAATAGTAGCTCACAATCATGTTTTTGCGCGCTGTCGATATTGACTTCAGGCTCGACGATTGGCATGAGACCCTTTGAGATGATTTGCTTGGCCACATCAAATTGCTGCTGTACCACCAGCTCAATACCATCAGCGCTTGGCTCATAGATGACTGAACGCATCTTGGTGCCAAATACTGGATAGTTTTTTGCTTTATCCAATAGCAGGTCTAGATTAGGCATCGGCTTCATTACCTGTACGCCGTCCATCTGCTCAGCCAGCCCTTTATCTACCTTTAAGAATGGTACAATATTTTTGTCTTCCCATAAGTAGTTGGCAGTCGACTTACCATTGACGTCGCGCTCCATGGTGTCTTCAAATAAAATAGCGCCAAGCACACGTTCCTTGTCAAAACAGTCACATGTCATGATACGCGCACGCATTTCGTGCACCAAATCAAACATCGCCTCATCACTATCGTACGCTTCACCGCTAACACCATAGTTCTCTAGCGCTTTTGGTGTACTGCCGCCGCTTTGATCAAGCGCCGCGATGAAACCTGAGCCATTTTTTATGTGCTGTAATTGCTTATCGTATTCCATTGAGGATGCATCCTGTTTTTATTGGTTGAGGTCAAATATCATAACGAGACTGTGTGGCTCATATAAACCATGCTATTTGTAAACAACCTTATCATAGGTTGGATTGTCTGCCTATATAGGATACGTGTCAGCATCTCTAAAATTACTTTTATACAACTATTTTGGGTAAGCACTATGCCAAAAAAAGCACGCCCACACAGCTTACAGCGAGTAGTAACCCCACTATATTGATACGGTTAAGCCGCTCTTTGAATACGCCTACGCCAATTAATGTTGCCACCGCAATAACACCGACATTCATACCCGTAAAGACGATACTGGGTGAATCAGACAATACTTGATGGGCACGTACGTAGGCATAGATATTACCCATGTTTAGCGCCCCAAGTAACAGACCTGCTATGAGTGCGTCTCTTTGCCAGCGTACCCGGCTGATAAGTAGATAGATAAAAAGCAGTGTACCTGCCATACCGAAGCTCACAAACAGCGTCAACGGAAAAGCGGCTCCTTGTTTGGCGACCTGTTTGAACAAGATATCAATAATGCCGTAGCCTGCCCATACCCCGAACAACCATAGTGGCGTGTGCTTTGCTTGCCGAGTAATGTCATTATGCTGTGGTCGATAGACAAGCGCACCTAGTGCCAAAAACCCTAGTGCCAGCCCAAGTATACGAGTACCCGTCAACACTTCACCAAACAATAGAAAAGCAGCGACAATGGGGATAATCAGTGATAAGCGCTGAGACGCATCCGTTGCTACCATGCCGACTGCTTCAATAGCACGGCCCAGAATGATAAATATCGCGGGCAACAATACCCCAAGCGCGATGATAATACCCCAAGCACTATCAAGCGCATGTATGGCACCAATATCAGGCTGTAATAATACCCACGTCAGTAAAAATGCCACCGGATACCCTGCCACGATAGTCTGACGTATATCTATGTTTTTTTGACGCAATACTTTTAAGAGTACAGAGACAGCAACGCTGCATAGCACCGCGATTGTTAAATACATCATTCACTTCTACCTTGTTTGACCTCTATATTGAGTGCTTGTTTGTATACCAGTAGTACCTGACTTAAGCCACTTTATCTATCCAACGGGCGCCTGATCACATCATAACTGCCAACGCTATACTTAAGCACATGAATAGTGAGTTAGATAAGCGCGCTGTAAAAGGTAGCAAAATATATTTTTTGCAGCAATCCATTTATTATTGCCCATACCAAAGCGCTGGCAATGAGCATCATGGGTGATCAAATTACAATTAGCATGCAGGTATGATGGGTAATTTTGCTAAAATAGCACCTAACCCCAATCACAAAAGTAAAGATTTGAGATAACGAGAATTCTCGTTCATCTCGACGTACTGCTATTGATGTTTTATTGCTGCCTATGAATGCTCTATTTCGCTTTTTTGAAAACCGTCTACCCGCCTTTCCAGACACCCCTATGCCGCTGCCATCACCTCGCGATGGTATGCTAAAGTTCTTATGGGTATGTACCAACGGTCTGCGTGGCTGGCTATTGCTCTTTATGGTTTTGTCGGCTGGTATCGGTATCTATGAGGCCATGCTGTTTGCGTGGATTGGTGATATCGTCGACTGGCTAGGTATCTATACACCGCAAAACTTATGGGCAGAAAAAGGCGATATGCTATTGCTTATGCTTGCGGTGATGATTGTCAGCCCGTTGTGGATTGCGTTGTCATCGTTTGTCCATTTTCAAACCTTGCAGGGTGTTTTCCCTATGCAAATGCGCTGGCGTTTTCATCAACGTATGCTTGGTCAGTCGATGCAGTTTTATCAAGATGAGTTCTCAGGGCGTGTCTCCGCCAAAGTCATGCAGACCGCACTCGCTGTCCGCGATACGGTCATGACTGTCACTGATATGTTTATGTATGTCTCTGTCTACTTTATCACCTCAGGGGTGATTTTATTTAACCTAGACAGTCTGCTGCTCATACCTTTTATTATCTGGCTAGTGTTGGTAGCACTAACGATTTGGTACTTTATTCCTAAGCTCAAAGATACTGCTATTGTGCAAGCTGATGCTCGCGCCTTGATGACAGGGCGCATCACCGATGCTTATGCCAATATCATGACCGTCAAGCTCTTTAGCCATTCACGTCGTGAGCTGGGTTATGCTAAAAACGCCATGGGACAGTTCTTGGGTACGGTACATGCACAAATGCGCTGGGTCAGCTATCTGGAAGTCTCAACCCACCTCATCAGTGTCATCTTGGTCAGTAGTACCGCAGGTATTGGTCTGTACTTATGGCAACAAGGCGCTGTGGGTGTCGGGGCAATTGCAGCAGCGACCGCTATGGCGTTACGTCTAAATGGTTTGACGCGCTGGATCATGTGGCAGACGGCCAGTTTATTTGAGAGCATCGGTACCGTGCAAGACGGTATGCGTACACTATCAGCGCCGCAAACGATCATAGACAAACCTGATGCAACAGCGCTTACGGTCACTGATGGGCGTATTGTATTTGAGCATGTTGATTTCAGTTATGAATCTGAAGAAGAGGAACGCACGCAAGACAGCAAGTCTCATGATGGCACTACGCATACACCTAGCTCATCTACCAAACTGCTAGATAACTTCCATCTCGACATCAAACCAGGTGAAAAAATTGGTTTGGTCGGGCGCTCAGGCGCTGGTAAATCGACCTTGGTCAACTTATTGCTGCGCTTCTTTGACGTTGATAGCGGAAAAATCTTGATCGACGGTCAAGCTATTGATGCCGTCACTCAAGAATCCTTGCGTCAACAAATAGGTATGGTGACTCAAGATACCTCGTTGCTGCATCGTACTGTGCGTGAAAACATCGCTTATGGTCGCCCTGATGCTACTGACGCAGAGATTATGTTTGCAGCAAAACAAGCCCAAGCATGGGACTTTATCAAAGACTTATATGATGATAAAGGCAATACAGGTCTCGATACGCAAGTGGGTGAACGCGGAGTCAAACTCTCTGGCGGTCAACGTCAGCGTATTGCCATCTCACGTGTTATGCTAAAAAACGCGCCGATTCTGCTCTTGGATGAAGCAACAAGTGCGCTAGATTCTGAGATTGAATATGCAATTACTGAGAGTCTAAATGACATCATGACAGGCAAAACGGTTATTGCTATCGCCCATCGACTCTCTACAATTGCTGCGTTAGATAGACTGGTCGTCATGCATCAAGGACGTATCATCGAGCAAGGTAGCCACGATGAGCTACTAGCGTTAAACGGCGTCTATGCCAGATTGTGGCAGCGTCAAAGCGGTGGCTTCTTAGGTGAAGACAACTAAGACTCACTAAAACGATAAGCCAATAGATCAAAAAAAATAAATCAAAAAAAATAAGTCACAAGGAAGTGTTTATTTTATGGACGCATTCACACGCAGCATCGCCCTTAGCGGAAAACAAGCACGCTACTATAACCTTAGCCAGTTCAATCAGCCAGTAGAGTCGATGATGACTCAGCGTGCGCCAGCGCACTTTTATGGTGGTAACAGTTTTACGGTTGGTACCTACATGCCACTACTGAGTGAGCTGACGGCTGAATTTGAGTTGAGTTCACTTGCCTTGCGCGGTTACTGGTATGATAAACCGCACAGCCGTCGCCTCACACGTGAGCAAGATGCTGATATGCTGATTAAGTTTTTAGAACAAACGCAAGATAAGCCTGTCGTGGGTATTGGACATTCGCAAGGCGCAACGGCCACGGCAATCGCTGCTGCCAAGCGTCCAGAGCTGTTTTCGCAGCTGTATCTCATAGAACCTGTCACATTTACCAAAAACCAAGCCACTTTATATAATTTATTACCTCGCTCTGTACTGCTTAGCCAAGAACCATTCAAAAGCACATTAACCAAGCAACCGACGTGGTCGAGTACCGATGACTACTATCAGAGCCTACGCGCGCAGCGTGCTTATAAGCGCATCAGTGATACACACTTGCAGATATTTGCTGAGCAAAGTCTAAGCAAAAATACTGATGGCAGCTACACGCTTATGTTTGCACCTGAGCAAGAGCTGGCAAACTATTTTGGTGCGCCTCATATTGATGCTGCGCTCAAAAAATTGAGCTGCCCTTATACGTTAATCACCGGTAAGCCTACCTTGTTTATCAGTGATAAAGTACGTAAAAAGTGGCACAAGTTTGTACCTGATGGCAGTCTGATCTCATTACCAGATTATGGTCATCTACTGCCGATTGAGGCGCCTACACTCTGTGCCCGAGTCATCAATGATCATCATCAAAACAGCAAATAGCGACCACTAATCTATGACTGATCTCTTTGCCCCTGCTCCTACCGATAATTTATTGCCTTATGATGGTAAAGTTAATGATTTGGGCATAATTATCGACGACGCTCATACTCTCTATGACACTTTATTAGATGAGTTACCGTGGCAGCCAGACATCGTGAGATTGTTTGGTAAGACCCATGTGACGACTCGCCAAGTTGTCTGGATGGGAGAGAGGGATGCCGATTATCAGTATTCAGGGCACAAACGGCAAACAGTACCGTGGTCAAACGCAGTGTTCCACGTGAAACAACAGATTGAGCAAGCGTTGGCAAATATTGGTGTTGTGACCGATTTTAATACCTGCCTGCTCAACTACTACCCCTCTGGGGCCGACGGTATGGGTTATCATGCGGATGACGAAAAAGAGCTTGGTCATCAGCCAATTATTGCCTCTCTATCTCTAGGTGCCACACGCAAATTTGTTTTTAAGCATAAAAAAACTCAAGACAAAGTTGAACTTCATCTTGAGTCTGGTCAATTGATTGTCATGCATGGCGCGACGCAAAACTTTTGGAAGCATACTGTCACTAAAACAAAAGCAGTCGCTACTGGGCGGATCAGCCTGACATTTCGGCATATGCTCACCCGTTAGTAACAGCGCTATACCAAGCCATGTGTAGCGTGAGTCACCTAGTAGTTATACGCGGTTAATAGTTAGGCTCAGATCTTAGTTATGCACTACGATCCAAAAAACGCTCTCTGTAGCATTGGTGCGCCGCCTCACAGACACTGGCAGTATAACTGGCATTAACACCGCCTGCGACCACCGCACCCACTGCTGGGATAATCTGCGCCGCTTTTGTTTTGACCATATTGGTCGCCACTTTGGTTGCCGTTTGACGTACTACCCGCGACATTACCTCTTCATTAACTTGGTTAAATGCCTGAGTCTGCGGATCTTTGACCATTGCATCAGTATTATCCAAAGCAGCTTTGCGCTCCTCGGCAGATGCAGACGTCGCCACCGCTAACAAAGACATGGCAAACAACTGCTCGCCTTTATTATTAATATCAAAACCATAGTAAGTCGCATACTCACCAATCGCACGTAGATTTGCCGTCATGAGACCGACCACGTCAGCAGGGATACCTACCCAACCGGCGACTCCAGTGGTCACCCCTTGGGCACTCGTCAAAGCCACATATTTACTTTTAAACAATTCAACCTGTTTATCAACGACAGCGATCGGTAAGCGTTCAATATCAGAGAATGTAGTGATAGAAGAGCCTGCGATATCAGACTCGTTTTGATAAGTATTGATGACGTCCTGGGTATTCAATGTCCAGTTTGCGGCATCACTCAAAGCGGTGATAGACTGCTCTGTGGCTTTTGTCAGCGCATCACCGAATTGCGGCATACTCATAAGCGCGTCACCTGCTTCAACAATAGGTTTGTTGATAACGGACAGCGCTTTATCAAGTACGCTTTTATCAGGGTTTTTCCACGCTTCTATGTCTTCACGGACTTTGGCTTCATAAGCAATGTGATCATTTGTTTTTTCGTTAGTAGTCATATTAGTCCCTTTATTAGTATCGTTCACTTTTTATCTTATGATAAATAAGCAGCGACTACAGGGATGTTCTGTTGTCCAACATAAAACTTTTGTATGAGTTGTTAAGTCATCAGTTGGTTTTATTAGGCTTCAACAGAAATCCCCTTACTAATAAGTTTGACTAAATACTGCCTAATACTCGAGCGATCTTGACATTCAATCAGCAGCTGACAAGACAATTTTGCCAAAAGAATCGCCTTTTTGTAGCTCATGATGAGCGGCAACGACTTCAGATAATGGATAGATCTTTTGAATCTTCAAAATCAGCTTACCATCAGCAACTTGCTGTAAAACACGTGCCATATCTTCACCGTTACGTTGCGACTTATAACCTGCCACGTTTAGGTTTTTTTGACTGCCTGCTTCTTTGAGCTTATCTACCCAAATGGTGGGTAATACATAGACATGACCTTCAGGCTTCATCACGCTAAGTGCGCGTATCCCTGCATCACCGCCGACCAAATCTAACAGCACATCCGCTTGCAGCTCAGGAAAATCCTCATCCTTGGTGTAATCAATCCAGCCTGCCAGCTTAGATACCTCTATCAACTCATCAAGCTTAGCGTACTTTTCTGGTGAGCAAATAACCGTTACTTTGATATTATCTTGCGCCACTTTGTTCATAAGTAATTGAATCAATAAATGACCAACGCCGCCTGCTGGTGCATTAATTACCACGTGCTCGCCTGCTTTTATATCCGCAAAATCTACAAACTGTAATGCGGTTTGACCAATACAAGGCAACGCCCCCGCTTGCTCCAGCGTGACACTTTCTGGTACTTTTGCAAGCAACTTGGCATCTACTGCGGCATATTGTGCATAGCCACAACCACTAAAGCTCAAAGCAGCCACTCTATCACCGATAGCAAACTGGTCGCTATTACTGCTGACGACCTCGCCTGCTACATCAAATCCTAAAATTGCAGGCTGGTCATTGTCGAATTTTTCTGTTTGGATAGCAGTCGCTCCCCACCCTTTACCTTGCCGCGTCTTATAGTCCACAGGGTTGATACCAGCATAGGCAATTTTTATCAATACTTGCTCATCGGCCAGCTCTGGTACTGCCACACCCTCTTGATATTGCATGACTTCAGGCTCACCAAATTCGCGTATGAGTACTGCATGCTGAGTGTTCGGTATTTGATTATTAGACATCGTTATATATCCTTATATATTATCGGGCAATTTATTTTTTACCCATTTATTGACTAGCACTTCATGTCATAGATTTTTTTATAGAAGCTTTATTTTATAGAAATTTACTGATTATTTTTTCGGTACGGTAATGCTGTTTTATGGCAAGGCCAACTCTGCGCTAATCGGTAGATGGTCTGATAGCGCCGACCAAGGCTTACCAGTGTGTACCCATGCATCTTTGACTATCAAATTACGCACATAGATACGATCTAGGCTGAGTACTGGCAGTTTTGCTGGAAACGTCGGTAATAGTTTACCGTGACAATCCTTAAATGCTTCTATCATACCCAGCTCGGTTGCAAGCTTGTCACAAGACATCTTTTTCCAGTCGTTAAAATCACCTGCCAATATAAGCGGTTGATCAGGCGCAATCTCATGTCGCACGTAGTCGCTAATCGCTTGATACTGCTTGATACGATCACGCTCAAACAAATTGAGATGCGCGCATAATACAACGACCGGTCTCTCCCAACCATTAGGCTGTACTTCACAGTGTAAGACGCCGCGTTGTTCAAGCTTATTGACGGTAATATTGACGTTGTGTTTTGGGTCTAACGGGAACCGGCTTAATACGGCATTGCCATGATGACCATTCTCATACTCTGAGTTTTTACCATAGCTGTTTTCTAGATCTAAAAACTCACCAAACCATTCATGCTGTGACTGATCTGGGTATTCATTGTATTGCATGTTGCGCTTTAGGTTCTGTCCCTGCACTTCTTGCAGACACAGTATATCTGCACCGACAGCCTCTAGCGCTTTGGCAATACCTTGCATTTTTACTTGGCGGTTTAGTGGTGACATGCCTTTGTGAATATTGTAGCTGGTCAACACAAAAGAGCTGGTCGTCATAAATTTGTTCGTCATAAATAGATCAGCAAGCAGATGAATACGCTACTGAGTATAACAGCAGTCGTATTTATCAGCAGCAGTTAATCAGAGATAACTCGTAGTAGTATTGCTAAGCAAAACCGATAAACCCATCACAGCTTTTGTGACTAATGATAATAGAGCACAACCGCTGCGCTATATGGCTAGCAACGATTGTGCAGGTTAGAACGGAGACCGAACACTGCCTTTTTTAACTTAAGACAAATAGCTATGTTACGGATTTGTGTTTGTCCAAAGGGGTCATGCGCGGGATATCTGGTATATCTGTCAATGCAGGGTCAATGACAGGTTGTGGGTTATGAACGATGCTATTGATACGTGCTTTTAGTTGTAAAAAACGACTGTCTGTCACAATATCGGGAGAACGAGGCCGTGCGAGCGGTACTTCAATAATCTCTTGAACCTCTCCTGGATTTGCCTTGAGTACCACGATACGATCTGACAGTAACACCGCTTCATCCATATCATGCGTAATAAATACGATGGTAATATCAATATTACGCCATAGATCTAGTAGATGCTTTTGCATTTTTTGACGTGTATAAGGATCAAGTGCACCAAATGGCTCATCCATGATCAACACCTTTGGCTCGTTGACCAGTGCGCGCGCAATCGCAACACGCTGCTTCATACCGCCAGACAGCTGGTGTGGATAGTGGTTTTCGTATTTGGTCAGGCCGACCACATCTAGCCACTCGCGAGCACTGCGCTCGGCACTCGATTTGCTACGTCCGCCCATGATAGGACCAAACATGACATTTTCTTTGACTGTCTTCCAAGGAAATAACGTATAACCTTGAAAAACCATGCCGCGGCTAGCACTTGGGCCTTTGACTTTTTCTTTATCAACGACTACCTCGCCGCTAGGATACGCATCTAAGCCTGCAACGATACGCCCCAGTGTTGACTTGCCGCAACCAGAAGGACCAATCACACATACAAACTCACGCTCATAGATTTTTAGGCTGACATCTTTCAATATTACTTTTTGGCTACCACCTTGATCAAACGACTGTGTCAATTGATCAACTTGCAACACTACATTTCTCTGATACAAAGCTTTGAAATAATCAGTGGCACCGCTATGGGTGGTGCGAGCACTATCTGCAGGGACGGAAGAGACCATATCGTTATTTATCATTTAAATACTCGCTTTCCATTTGAAGAGTTTTTTACCGAGCTGGTACAACAAGATATCTGTACCTAAACCGATAAACCCAATGAGTAGAATACCTGCATAGACGTTATCAAAATGCTGGTAGCGGGCTTGTTGCACAATAAACCAAGTAATACCGGATGTCGTCCCTATCAGTTCAGCGACAATCAAATACGTCCATGCCCAGCCGAGTAGAACACGCAGGTCTCGATAGACGTCGGGCAAGACGGCAGGCAGCAGTACATAAAAGAAGCTTTTTAGTTTGGTCGTGCCTAGCGTATAACCAGCCTCAATCAGACCAAGATCCATAGTACGCGTGGTATTTGCAATGATTAAAATCTGCTGAAATAGAGTCCCAATCACGATGATGGCGATTTTTGGTCCATCGTAGATACCAAGCACTGCCACGGCCAAAGGTCCAAATGCGGGTGCTGGTAGATAGCGAAAGAACTCCACGAAGGGCTGAGTAATTTGTGCGATTTTTTGAGAAAATCCGCACAGCAGCCCTAACGGAATACCGACGATAGACGAGATAAAAAAAGCGATAAATACCGTACGGATACTCTGCCAGAGACTCTCATGTAACCACGGTCCATCCGCTTGCGCAGGCGGGGTAACGAAGGCAGTGACCATCGCTGTGGCTACCTCATCCGGTGCTGGCAAGTAGACAGGATTGACCAGTTTTCCTTGCGGTGGTACTGCATCAGAGGCCATCGCATCTTGTGCTTCGCGGTAAAATACCTCTTTATCAATGCGGCTACCCTCTTGTAGATAAGTACTCGCGCCAGCATCGGTAATCTCAACTTGTGGATGCCAGATAAAAGGAAGGTAGCTGACCGCACACCATAGTAAGATCGGAATCAAAAATGAGAGTACATTGAGCCCAAGAGTGGTTTTCTTGGTTAGATATGTGTTGATATGACTCATGGGCTACCCTCTAAAACGATGATGAAGACTCAATAACCACTGCCTTTGCAATAGATAAAACGGCACTTATCCTTACTGATTAATCAAGTCAGGATAGATCAATTTATCGATATCAAGCTTTTGATCATAAATCTGATTGTCAATATTGAACTGATTGACATGATAGCTAGATCCATAGATAGAGCTGAGCTCATCAGATTTTGCAAAGATTCTCTTGTTATCTTCAAGACCCATCAGTTTTGTCCCATTCAAGAAGGCACTATATTGATCAGCAGGCACGTTGACCTTGTTAGACATAATGCTGATCGCATCATCTCTAGTCGCTGGATCATTGATATAGTTGACGACCTTGCCCCACACTTGGATGATTTTGGCGTACTCTGCCTTGTGCTCAGATAGGCTGGCGGGACTGACGGCTAACGTGTCATAAATAAGACCCGGCTTATCCGCTGAGGTATAGATAGTCTTTGCACTTGGCACATTTTTTAGGGCTTGATTGGCATTGGGTTGCCAGATGGAGACGGCGTCAATACTGTCATTTGTGAAGACTTGTGGTAACTCGTTTGTGGTGGCATTGACCAGTGTCACATCAGCCTCTGTCAACCCGTTATCGGCCAGCGCGCTATTGAGCAGCAAATGATCTACCAAGCCTTTTTCAACACCGATTGATTTGCCTTTTAGGTCCGCTATGTTAGTGACCGACGGTTTAGCAATGATCTGGTCATTACCTGCTGAATAGTCGTTAACCAAGATAATAATGCCCTCACTACCACTCGCAGCGTTGACTAAATTGTCGCCATTGGTCACAGAAATGGCGTCCAGCTGATTAGAGGCAAAAGCAGATAACGAAGCAGAATAATCAAACCATTTAAATTCAACATTGACGCCAGCTTCATCAAACCAGCCTTTATCAATTGCAATCTGCCACGCTACCCAGCCAGGCCAATCACTGTAACCGATAGAGATTGGATCGTCATTTGAGGCAGTGACTTTTTCTGGTGCTGCCTCCCCTTCAGGTGCTGATACGGTAGCCGTGTTGTCACAACCAAATAGCATAAAGCTTGAGAAAACCGCAAAAGTAAATAAGCGTCGATTCATGAGTCTTGCTCCTTGAATAAAGACAGACCCATTATGGGAATGTCCGTTGATTATTGTTGCGCAATACCATGAGAGATATCGGCATTGCTTGCGTTACTGTTTTCGGATAATGATTAGAGTTATTTGATATAAGTTACGGACTCTGATTGTTCAGCTATATAAGATTTCCAACCACCAAACTCGGTCACATTCGTACCACCTTCAAATCCGTACTCTTCACAAATAAAGCTTTTGACCCAGCGTCCATCTGCCAATTCGACATTGCCGATGCCTAATGGTGCAGGCACTTCGTTGACGATGTCACCAAATTTTGCTTTGGGGATTCGCCAGACTTCTACTGCAATCGAGCGTCCTTCTTCGTGTCGTTTCAATCCCGGTTTGGCAGGTTTCGATCCTGCCAATGCAAAGAGCTGATAAGTGGCTGCCGTTTGGGTTTGCTCAGACAACACACCGCCCCTATCAGTCAGCTGATAATTGAGTGGCATACCACTCAGATGCGCACCAACCACGGCTAGTGCTACACTACTATCACTATCATCTGTGCTCAGTGGAATAAGCGATTGTGGTTGATCAGATTGAGACGTTTGGGTTTGAGAGGTGCCGGAGTGATAATGATGGTGAGAGGTTCCCATTGGTATATCCAGAGCGGTTTGCCATTGATGCCCAAAGTTGGCTAAGGCTTCATCATGCCAGCCCATAGCGATAAAGGTCACACCGCGTGGCAGGCCATCTCTAGCGACTAGATTCGGTAACGCCAACGCCGACAAGTCTGCTGGATTCACAAAATTAGTATAAGCCCCCATGTGACTATTTTTCGTTAACGGGTCGGCATTGACCGCATCGATGGTATAGATGGTTGGTGCGGTTGGCACCATTAAGGCATCAAATTTAGATAGCGTTTGTTGAATACGGCGACTTAATGCAGCACGAGAATACTCAGCACTCATCGCATCAACCGCATTATAGTTATCAGCTTGACTGATGATTTGGCGAGTGACAGGTAGTAGCGCATCACGCTCGACGAGCTGATCAATGGCAAAGGTGCGTTCACTAACCCAGCTGTCGTTGTAGAGCGCATCTGCTAACTCATTGAAGACGGTAAAGTCTATCGGTGTGATCTCATAACCCATCGTCTGTAGCTGCGAGATGGCTATCTCAAAAGCCTGCTCTGACTCGGTATCATCGTAAAACTCTAAGGTATTAGGGATAGCAATTTTGCCAAGACTAAAGGCGACTGGCGCAGTGGCAGGATGGATACGACTGTAATCATCCTCTTCATCATAGCCTTTCATTATCTGAGCTACTTGCCACGCATCATCAACACCCAGCGCAAAAATAGAAATCACATCATGTAATCGACACGCTGGAATGAGACCCGTACTGGAAAACCAGCCTTTTGTAGGCTTCAAACCTACGATATTGTTATGACCTGCAGGCACACGTCCAGAGCCTGCTGTATCGGTCCCTAATGCAAAAGGAACGATGCCATTCGCCACACTAACCGCAGAGCCGGAGCTTGAGCCACCACTGATATAGTCAGGATTAAAACTGTTGGCCACTGCCCCATAAGGTGAGCGCGTACCTACCAGGCCTGTCGCGAACTGGTCAAGATTGGTTTTGCCGATGACGATAGCGCCTGCCGACTTGAGCTTAGCGATCACATGCGCGTCTTTGTCAGCCAAATACAAAGGATCTGTACATCCTGCCGTGGTATGAAACCCTGCCACATCGATGTTGTCTTTTACCGCAAATGGTATGCCGTATAGCGGTAAATCTTGGGAGTTTTGCGTGGCGATACTGTCAATCTGAGCGGTCAGCTGCTCAGGAGTCGCAATTTCAATCCAAGCATTATTGTCATTGCTAATACCCGCCACATAATCTAATAGATCACTTAGCTGGGTAGTTCCTTCGGCATAAGCGCTTTGCCAATCTTTGATCGTCCAATTCTTTTGCATAGTTATTCTCTCTATTATTCTTCGCCATTTTTATCGTTGTTTTGCTATCTCACTATCGGCTAGATGAGTCCGTACAGCATCAGCTTTTTTCGTGCATGTCTGAGTCTGCCACCAATGTCTCGTGAGCAGTAATGGGTGCAAGTACAAATAAAGGCTGCTCGGGTTTCACTGTAGTACCAATCTCAATTTCAGTACTCACGACCTGCATCGCAACGGGTGAGACAATTGGTATCTCAATTTTCATGGCTTCTATGATTGCTAAGGTCTGCCCCTCGTCGACTACATCACCTACCGCGCAAGATATCTTCCAAACACTGCCCATCATATGAGCTTTGACGACTACCCCGCCCTCAGGTACAGAGACCTCTGATGATACTTCTACCGCATCAATATCTTCGCCCACATACTGATCAAGACCTTGCTGCTTCCAGCGTTGTCGTTCAGCATCAAAGTTAGCTTGCTGCTGATCTTTGAATGTCTGAATACTGTCCTTGTTTTCATGCAACATCTCGTAATACTCAGCGAGGTTTAACACACTATCCTCAACCTCAATCGATAGCTCACCTGCCTTAAAGGCAGTTCGCATCGATAACAGTTCTTCTTCACTGACTTCATAAAAGCGAATTTGATCAAAGAATCGTAGTAACCATGGTTTTTCAGCTTCAAAGCTTGGATGCGAGCGATAGCGGTTCCAGATTTGTAGCGTCCTACCAACAAACTGATAGCCACCAGGGCCTTCCATACCGTAGATACACATGTAAGCGCCGCCGATACCCACCGCATTCTCTGGTGTCCATGTTCTGGCAGGATTGTATTTGGTGGTGACCAAACGATGTCTTGGATCAAGCGGTGTGGCGACAGGTGCGCCCAAATAGACATCACCCAGTCCCATAACCAAATAGCTGGCATCATAAACAATATCTTTGACCGCTTGGGCAGAGGCCAAGCCGTTGATACGTCTGATAAACTCGATATTATCGGGGCACCAAGGTGCGTCAGGATAGACAAGTTGCTGATATTTCTGAGTTGCTAGCTTAGTCTGAGAGTCAGCCCACGCCATTGGTAAATGAACAATTCTGGACGGCACTTGCATATTCTTAATATCGGGCAACGCGCTTTCTGCTTGCTTGAGGATTGCCAGTAGTGCTGCCTGTGGCAATTTCAATGAATGGTAATGCACTAATAGTGAGCGAATACCTGGCGTCATATCAACGATGGCATCGATATGCTGTGCTTGTAACCATTCCATCAATGCCTGAACGCGGAAGCGCAGTTGCAAATCAAGCACCTGCTCGCCGTACTCAATCAATATATAGCTGTCTCCAGCAGGGCGATATACCACTTTTGGTTGGTCATTATTGATGGGTAAAGTGTCTAATATGGCTGTTTGCAATGTTGCTCTTTCTGTATGAATAGGCAAATCATAATCCACCAAATCACAGTGATCAGCCCGTAGCATGTCATCGTAACGCTGATGTAATTGTGCAGCTTGATCGTAGCTGACAGGGACAAACTGCACTCGATCACCTGCTTTGAGCTGTCCCATTTTCCAGCGCTCACCTGCGACAATGACGCTTAAACACACAAAGCCACCGAGGCTTGGTCCATCAGGTCCTAGAATGATCGGCATGTCACCTGTGAAGTCAATCGCACCAACAGCATAGGCATTGTCATGGATATTTGAGGGGTGTAGCCCTGCCTCGCCGCCATCCTCACGCGCCCATTCAGGTTTAGGTCCGACCAGACGGATACCAGTACGGCTAGAGTTGTGATGGACATCCCATTCATGCTCAAAGAACTGCGTCACATCAGCATCCGTAAAGAAATCTGGCGCGCCATGTGGTCCATACATAACCGCGATTTGCCATAGTCCATTAAACGCCGGTTGCTGGGCAGCAGGTAAGGCTTTAGTAGCAATGGACGTATCGCACTGTACAACGGGTAGCATGTCGCCGATAAGTAAGTTACGACCTGCATGACCACCAAACTGACCTAAACTAAAGGTCGCTTGACTGCCTAGATACTCAGGGACATCTATGCCACCTTTGATAGCGATATAGCTTCGGCAACCTGAGGTGATATTGCCACAAATGAGTTTTTGACCTTTACGTACAGGAATGGTTTGCCACATTGGTTGCTCTACACCATCCAAGGTACAGGCCATGTTACCGCCAGTAATAGCAATCTGACTGTCGCAATGGAACAATAAAGTCGGTCCAGTAACCACGCACTCAAGACCTGCAGTGTTAAATGGGTTACCCAACAGCTGATTACCAGTATTGAGACTCAGACCATCTATCGCACCTGATGGAGGTACGCCCACATCCCAGTAACCTTCTCGGCCGAGTACATCTTGTACGGCCGTCTGTACGCCCGACTGCAACACTTCGATTTTTTGACTGAGCCATGTAAAAGTGTTCAAAAACCTTGTAGTCTGCTCGCCTGCATAAAATGTCTCTGAAGCCACTATCTGCTGCAAATACTCAAGATTGGTTTCAAGACCTGCCATACGTGACACGGCCAAACTTTGGCTCATTTTCTCCAATGCTTGCTTGCGATCAGGTGCCGTGACAATGATTTTTGCTAACATCGGGTCATAAAAGGCTGATATTTCACTGCCTGTTTCTATCCAAGTTTCAACTCGAGCGGCTGGGTCAAAATAAGCATCCGTTAAAATCCCAGTGCTTGGTTGAAAGCTTTTGACAGGGTCTTCGGCATACAGACGCACCTGAATTGAATGTCCTGATGCGTGCAATGGCAACTCTGGCAACACGAACTCGCCTGCAGCCAGCTCAATCATCCAACGTACTAAATCCACTTGATAGATTTCTTCTGTGACACCATGCTCAACTTGCAAGCGTGTGTTCACTTCCAAGAAATAAAAGTCTTGCGTCGACACATCCATCACAAACTCAACGGTACCAGCAGAGCGATAGTTGACTTGTTGCATGAGCTTAGTCGCCACCTCTTGTAGGTTTTGTCTTTGTACGTCTGATAGTAAGGGCGCTGGCGTTTCTTCAATCACTTTTTGATTACGACGCTGGATAGAACAGTCACGCTCTCCTAAGGTGATGATATTGCCTGCCCCGTCACCAAATACTTGCACTTCGATATGGCGAGCATGCTCTACAAATTTTTCGAGATATAGCCCAGCATCACTGAAGTTGCTTTGTGCCAAATGATGCACAGACTCATAAGCATCTTTTAGTTCGACCTCATTCCATACCAGACGCATGCCGATACCGCCGCCGCCTGCAGTGCTTTTGAGCATGACAGGGTAACCAATACGCTCGGCCTCACGTAATGCTTCGTCCACATCTTGTAGCAGCTCGCTACCGGGTAACAATGGCACTTGGCTGTCAATGGCGAGCTTACGAGCTGTATGCTTGAGCCCAAAGCTCAGCAGCTGCTCAGAGGTTGGCCCAATAAAAGCGATTCCAGCATCACTGCAGCGATCACAGAATGCAGCGTTTTCTGACAAAAACCCATAGCCAGGATGAATCGCTTCTGCGCCTGAATCTATCGCTGCTTGCAATACTTTATCCATATTCAGATAGCTATCACTGGCAGGACCCGAGCCGATGTTTATGGCTTCATCAGCCTGACTGACATGTAGTGAGCCTCGATCTACATCGGTATAGACAACGACTGAGCCGACACCCATTTGCTTTAAGGTACGTATAATTCGGCAAGCAATAGCACCGCGATTGGCAATCAATACTTTTTTAAACATCACAACTTCCTCAGCATTCTCATTAATAGGCAGTATCGTCTTGTTCGAAAATCGCTTACTTACTCATAAATCACCAGCTCAATGGGCGTGGGGTTATAGCCGTTGCAGGGATTGTTGAGCTGAGGACAGTTCGATATCAGGACAATCATGTCCATTTGAGCGGTGATATCGACGTATTTACCAGGGGCTGAGATACCATCATCAAACGCCAAACTACCGTCAGGCGTAATAGGTACGTTCATAAAGAAATTGATGTTTGGTCCGACATGACGTAGGTTCAGATCATATTTTTGAGCAACTGAATGCGTTGCTAGAGTATGCATAAAGTTGTTACGGCAGCTATGCATGGGATAAGTATCATGAGCGTAACGCACGGTATTGCTCTCACATGAGCATGCACCGCCCAACGTATCATGACGACCACAAGTGTCATCTGTGATAGTGGCAATAACTTTCCCTCTATTAGTGAATAGCTGACTGCCCATCTCCAAAAACAGCTTTTGATTTTGTGCCAATGTATCCGTGGCACTATAACGTTCAGCCGTATCAGCACAGCTGATAAACAAAGTATCGACTGCCTGATTGCCTTCAGTATCTATAATGCGCAAGGTCTGGTTTTTCTTAACCTCGGCCATCCACCCCTCTCCTGCAGCACACGTTTCACGCAGCTTGATCTGCTTGAGATCCATTGACTCTAAAGTTGTTGTGGCTGAATTTTGCGTATATTCATCGTTATTTTTAATATCATTATTAATTGTCATGAGTCTGCTCTCTTAGTTATTATAAATAGTTACTATGAATGGTTATGGACGTAAGTATGGTGCTCACGAACCTATAGAGTCGTTTTACCAGTCAAAAATTAGAAATTGATAACCACTTACTTAATAAATGCCTTCGACTATCGAACACTGCCTGTCGTTAGGCGTTCGTATAGTCGCCAAAATAGCGTGCATTGTTCTCAAACCCGCGTTGGTTTTGCGAGCAAGAGTCACGGCAGATATCAGACTCTGACTTTGGCACTATAGGCGCTGCCTGCTGAATGGTTAGCTCAATATCAGCTGGATTATAGATGTCAGATGGATCAAGTGGATGCGGGGCGTTACAGATGAATACTAAGCAATTCATCTCAAACCGTAGGGCGATAGATTGGTTGGTGTTGTCAGCTGTGATATAGGACAGCTGCCCTTGTAGATCGGGGGTGACTTTGGAGAATAAATTGACCGTTGCCGTAAGATCGCTCTCATTTAGCGCAAACTTCGACATCTCTGTTAGTAGTCCGTCAAGACCATTTTGATAGCGCTCGTTACGAGCATCTTGGAAGGTTTTTTTGCCATATTGTGAGCTGATCATAGCAGCGGTGCTAGGGCCACAAATAGCATCGTTCCAGCCATGGTCATCGCTGATAATAGAGGCCAGCACTCGGCCCATATCGGAGTAGAGTACGTGACCTTCAGATAGGTATAAGGTGTGTTGTGCTTTTAGACTATCTGGCATGTTGAAGCGTTCAAGCTTCTCATCAGCATTAACCACATATAGGCTAGCATTGGCATTGGCTGCCAGTGATTTGAGCGTTAATACAGTGTTTTTGTTGATACGTCCACACCAATGGTGGCCACCTGGTAGAGGCATGGTGAAACGGTCTGAATATGAACTATCGGAAGTAGTGATTGAAACGGATGACATAAAAAACTCCACAGTTATGAGCTTAAGTGAACAGTGTCACTTAGAGTCTCCCGGGCTTTTATCCCTCCGTGTAGTTCTTTCGAACCGCCATCTCTCGGACCAGTCATATAGTTTTAGAAAGCCTTCCTCTACTATATCGGAACCCTAGACGGCATTTTTTTAGCTCTTAGATTAATAGCATACGGTAGTTAACCGTGTACTATTAACTCTGCAAGCGGTATGCCAGCCATTATCCATCACTATCGATTTGGCTCTTATTTTTCGCACAACTTAAAATTAGCTCACTAAAAAATTCGCTATATTAGTCGTATCTCTCCAAAATAAATTTACTTCTAGGGACGCTTATAGCCTAATACATATAGGCTGAGTACATAATAGCAAGTTCGATACTCTCTTAAAAACAAGGCTCTGATATGATTGGCAGTAGCAGTTCATAAAAGATAGAAGTTAGTTACTAGGTAAATTAAAAAACGCACTATCATAGAACATCGTGCACCATAATGAGAAATATCGCTCTATTCTGAACCATGCTAAGTATGCATCGATACTTAGCTTTATCTGCGGTAATTTGACTGTTAGAAAGTGAAAAATAGCAAAAAGCACTGACTCAATATGAACCAGTGCTTCGAATCCGTAACCAATATAGTGTGTACTCATGGACATGAGTAATAAGCATGATAAAAAAGAGCGCTGGTCCATATAGAACCAACGCTCTTGTATCGTAATTGCTTATTCCCGATAGCTTATCTATGGATAAGCATCGTTAATAAAATATGCCTGTTTGATTAATGACCTGTTTAATTAGTAACGAGTTACCAAAGCAATAGGCTGATCTTCACCCATGATATCTTGTGGCATAAACACCGCTTCACCACCATTATGAATGACGTGCTCGATAATTTCACCAACTGCATCGTCAGTGACACCTTCTGCAGTGACATCGCTTGCAAGACTTAGGGTTTGAGCTTTTTCATCGATCTTGGCAGATTGTATATAACCACGGCGCACATAAAGAGTCTCGCCAGCACCTTGGAACGCGCTACGATATACTTCCTGCAAGTCAGTTTGCAACATATTGGCACCGCGAGCTTTATCGATTTCACCCAATGCTGCTTTATGCAATGATGTACGGTAATCTTCTACAGCGTCTTGTACACTGTCCACGATATGCTGGGCACTACCATCTTCTAAATTAGTAGCGTTCGATACCGTGGCAATGATGTTGTCTGGACGATCACACACTTCTTTGTAGTAACCGATGTTTTTTGCGTCGCCAACAATCACGAGTGGCATTTTGTGCTCGCCCCACAGCTCTTGTACGCTTTTATCAACTTGGTTGAAGTACTCTTTAAGATGGCTGCTTTCGTTATTTGATGAGCGATCCGAGCTACCATCACCCGTTGTATACAGTCCGTTGTTCTCTACAGGGAACTGAATATTTTCCATATTGTTTTGCGCATCGTCATCTTTGTCAAACTCTCTGATGACACGGTCATTAGAAGCTTCGATTAAACGTGCTTTGTCACGGGTTAGAATTACTGTGTAATAATGGACAGCGCTTGCCATGTCACGTACCAAATCACGCGTCGCGAAGCTATCTGAGATTACCACGCGTTCTGTTGTGTCAATTGGCATACGGATAACTTGTACATCATCAGTACTGGCAAATATAGCTAGGGTATCGAGGTTGTAATTATGATTTAAGTCATTGGTCTTGGCATGAATGTTATCCAAGATAATTGTCGCTGTGCTCTTGTCATACTCTTTATTCAGACGATCTTCTACGACTTTTAACTGATTTTTGAGGGCAATAGGATCTTGTTCGTTAGCAGGATGTGCTCGGTGAGTCTTCACAAAGATACTCACTGCTGGGTTCGCTTTGGTTTCACGTAAACTTTTGAGAGTCGCTTTCATATAGTGCTCCTTGTTTTATTATCATTTACTTTCGATTTTATATATTTTCTTATTAGTACAGCGTTATGTTGTTTTACTCTATGCCATACTTAGCGATGGTTTTATCAGTATAATCACAAACTATAGACTGCTCATAAAAAACTGCTAAAGCCATTTGCTGATCATTTTCTGCTTTTCCATGTTGTACACACTTTATATGTGCATAATTTTTGAATTCCTTTGTTTTAATCCTAGCAGCTGCTCCTCACTCTCTGTAGGGTTAAAATGCAAGCAAATGATAGCGCTTTGTAAATAGAGCAATCTGTATTGTTAAAGACAGACATCGTCTCAACCAACTGTCTTCTGAACTCTACTGACCATATCATGTACTCATACATTGAGCGCGCGCTCAGTTTGTGCACATTCAGGTTGTATTTTTATGAAACGAACCCATCTTTTATATAACTTATCTATAAATCGTAGACTATAAAAATAGCCGTGCATTACAGATTGAAACCGTAACGAGTGCGATCTGATACGACAGTTTGCTCTATAACAACCATTAATATTGGATACTTTTATGACTATTCCTTCTTCAGACTTGCGCCTTGTCGACTTTGCCGATGCCGCGCCGCACACACTACAGAACCAAGTCGTTGATGCTATTGATGAAGCCAATAATTTTCTAGATAACCTTTCGGCAGTGACGGACGCTACCAGCGTAAGTGCTGAACAGGCATTGGCAGACGTCATGCGTTTTGATCATATCAATCTGGCGCTAGATCGCAGCTGGGGTATCTTGTCACACCTCAATGGCGTGATGAGTAACGACGAGATTCGTCATGTCCATCATGAGCTACTACCCAAACTCTCCGCTTATGGCACACGGGTTGGTCAGCATCAGACGCTCTTTAGTCGTTACCAGACTATCGTAAATGACACAGATTTCTTTGCGACACTTGAGCCTGCACGTGCGCGCGCGATTGAGCTGGCACTGCGCAGTTTTGAGCTATCAGGGGTAGCACTGCCTAAGACCGAGCAAGAAAAATTTGCTGCTATCCAAAGTGAGCTATCTACCTTGTCTGCAACATTCTCAGATCATATCTTAGATGCGACCCAAGCATTTGTATTGCCTCTAGCAGACTCACAGCTGAAGGGTCTAACAGAAAGTGGGTTGGCACTATTGGCAGATGCAGGCGAGCAGTATAAGGCACGTGAGCTTGACAGCGATAACCTCAGCCAAGCTGATGTGGATGCGCTCCCTACTCCTTATTACGTGGCAACGCTAAATATCCCAGTATATTTGGCAGTTATGACCCATGCTGATGATCGCAGCTTACGTGAGACGCTGTATCACGCCTACGTCACGCGTGCTTCTGAGTTTGATACTCATACTAATACTAAAGGTGAGTCGCTAAATAATGCCGACATCATGAGTCAAATTTTGGCATTACGTGAGCAAAAGGCCAAATTATTGGGCTTTGACAACTATGCTGAAGTATCCCTATCGACCAAGATGGCAGATAGCGTCTTGGAGGTGGAAACCTTCTTACGTGATTTGGCTGCCAAAGCGACTCCAGCTGCCAAGGCTGATTTGGCACAACTACAAAAATGTGCACAAGATTATGGTATTGATGAGTTACAACCGTGGGATAGCGCTTATATCGCCGAAAAAGTAAAGCAAAGCGCGTTTAGTTTATCGCAAGAAGAGATCCGTCCTTATTTCCCATTGCCAAAAGTAATTAGTGGTTTGTTTGCTATTGTTGAACGTCTATACGGTATTACGGTACAAGAGCAAGACTTTGATAATACTGATACTGATGTTCCCTCTGTCTCACGCTGGCACGATGATGTGCGCTTTTATCAGCTGTTTGATGCCGATGATCGCTTGATTGGCGGCTTTTACTTCGACTTATTTGCTCGCAGTGGCAAGCGTGGCGGGGCATGGATGAGTGGTTTTCAGTCTCGCTATAGCTATGAAGAGCAAAACCACACACAACTGCCTGTCTGCTTCATGGTAGGCAATTTCACACCAGCGCTTGATGGCAAACCAAGCTTGTTGACCCATGATGAAGTATTGACTCTGTTCCACGAGTTCGGTCACGGCCTGCATCACTTATTGACCCAAGTTACCGTCGGTGATGTCGCAGGTGTCAATGGTGTCGAGTGGGATGCCGTCGAGCTGCCTAGTCAGTTTATGGAAAACTGGGCGTGGGATGCTGAAGGCATTGCGCTTATCAGTAGCCATGTCGAGTCTGGTGAGCCATTGCCTAAAGATAAATTGGATGCGCTATTGGCGGTAAAAAACTTCCAAAGCGGTCTACAGACACTGCGTCAAATCGAGTTTGCATTGTTTGATTTACTGATTCACGCTCATACCCCAGCCCTTGATTACGATGGTATCTTAGCAACACTCAATGCAGTACGTAGCGATATCGCTATCATGCAGACGCCTGACTATAACCGTTTTGCTAATGGCTTCAGTCATATCTTCGCGGGTGGTTATGCGGCAGGTTATTACTCTTATAAATGGGCAGAGCTATTATCAGCGGATGCTTTTAGTAAATTTGAGGAAGAAGGTATTTTTAACCCAGCAACTGGTAAAGCTTTTCGTGAGTCTGTCTTATCCGTTGGTGGTAGTTTCCCAGCTAAGACCAACTTTGAAAACTTCCGTGGTCGTAGGGCCAGTATTGATGCTCTACTACGTCACAATGGCTTTGTCGATACTAAAAACATCGATGCTACAAACGACCAGACGACGCGTGAGGTTATCTAAATGCGCTATCAGTCATCTAAACCCAAGCGTCGGTTTTTGGCAGGAGTACGTTGTCCAAAATGCCAAGAGATGGACGCGGTAGTACAAGTCAATATTGTCACGCCAGCGCCAGATGAGTACATTGAGTGTACCCAATGTGGACATTCGGAACATCGTCCTGATCCTGAGGCGATCAGTGCCAAAAACCATTTAGAGGATCAGCTTGCTCGTAATGCGATGTCTACAGGTACTAGTGGTACCGTAAAGTTCAAACCTTAATTGTTGAAAGCTGGTCGCTTAGTACTAACTACTCAGCAATTGTTTCAAACAACGAACCTATGTATTACTCACTCATTGTTTCATGGTCTATTAAGCCTATCTATCAATAGATAGGCTTTTTATTTTGAGTTTGCTATAGTATGTCTACTTATAGTCTTGATATAAATCGATCATAATATGAACCGTAAACAAATGCGTCCTTTATCTACCAAGTCTTCTAGAGCAACCTCTGCAAAAGCTGGCCGACGAGTTTGGATTACCCTTATTTTTGCGTTACTACTTGTCGCTGTGGCTTACTTTATTTGGGCAAAGCCTCAACCAGATCCTGTCTTACCTATTAGCAAATCACCAACAATGGCTGAGCAAACTGAGGCCGCTAAAGCCGCTTCAAATTCAAAAGACATGACCAATGACGAGCACGATATTATCATTGATGATAGCGAAGACATGAATGAAAGTGTCATTTTAGATGAGAGTGCAAGCACTGAACTACCCAGCCCCGCCGCTATCTTAAACGCGCCTATACCAAAGACTGACAGCCTAGCAAAAGAAGAGATTGATCGTTTAGAAGATGAGCGTAAGCGCTTAGCTGAACAAGAAAAGCTGGCTGCTGAGCAATTAGCCATGAGTAAAAAACTCACCGATATGAAAGCAGAAGAGATCGCCCTACTCGAACAGCAAATAGCACAGCTAGAAGCAGATGGCGCTGGTCAAACAGAGCCACAATAAAAACAGCATTTCTGATAAAGAGGCTTAGGATGGCGAACCTGCAACTTACGCATGCGTCTATATTGAATAGTAGAGCACAACTGCTCATATTACCTGTCAATAACGCTGGCGTTCTTTTGGACCCTGTCCTTGCACGAGCCAAAACCTTGTACCCTGATAACTATCATCGCTATCATCGTGCTTGCCGTGATGGTAGCTTAAACGTTGGCAGCTGCTTACTGCATAAGCGCATGCGTGAGCAAGCAGGTCTGGGTATCAGTAGTAATGGCAATCAGCCAAGCTATATCGCTAACCTTGTGGTATCGAATCACCCATACCATCCTGCGCGTACGCGTTGGTTCACCACTGCCTTGATTGATCTACAACAGCAGATGATGCCGCTCATACGTTATAAAGGCATACGCAGAGTTGCACTATTGGCACGTCCACTTATTTTTGATAATCCACGTGATACTGCAACTCACCAAAGTACTGAAACAAATTCTCTGCCTCTAGATTGGCAGACTGATACATTGCCATTACTGACTACCTATTTACAAGACCTACCAAAGCTACGTATCGATGTGCACGTCCCAAAAAGCATCAGCTTATAAACAGACTATTACTTATAAACTGATTATGAATTGCTCAGTTATCGTTTTTAAAGATAAAAAAAACCGCCTTGAAATACTCTTTATGAGTACTCAAGGCGGTTTTTTTGGGTCAAACTACATCAAATACTGAGCCTTAGTTTTGCTCAACACCTTTCATAGTAAGTTTGATACGACCACGGTTGTCAACGTCTTGTACGAGTACTTTAACGACTTGGCCTTCTTTTAGATAGTCTGATACATTTTCTACGCGCTCTTCTGCGATTTGTGAGATATGCACTAGACCATCGGTGTTTGGTAATACGTTGACAAATGCACCAAAGTCTACGATACGAGCAACCGTACCTTCATAAGTTTTACCAACTTCAACTTCAGCAGTTAATGCTTCGATTTTACCAATAGCGGCTTTGGTAGCTGCTTTGTTTTCACCAAAGATACGAATAGTACCGGCATCATCAATGTCGATAACTGCGCCAGTCTCTTCAGTCAACTGACGGATAGTTGCGCCGCCTTTACCGATAACATCACGAATCTTATCTGGATTGATTTCGATAACCGCGTAGTTCGGTGCATGAGCGTTGATTTCAGTACGGCTCTCAGGCAGTACTTGATTCATTGCGTCCAAGATGTGGATACGACCAGCATGTGCTTGCTTAAGCGCCTGCTCCATGATGTCAGGAGTGATACCTTCGATTTTGATATCCATCTGTAGCGCTGTGATACCGTCTTTAGAACCAGCTACTTTAAAGTCCATATCGCCTAGATGATCTTCATCACCCAAGATATCTGATAAGACAGCAAAACGCTCGCCTTCTTTAACCAGACCCATCGCGATACCAGCAACTGGTGCTTTTAGTGGTACGCCTGCGTCCATCAATGCCAAGCTTGCGCCGCAAACAGACGCCATAGAAGATGAACCATTAGATTCAGTAATCTCTGATACTACACGGATCACATATGGGAAGCGTTCGCTATCTGGTAGCATTGCTTGTACACCGCGACGTGCAAGGCGGCCATGACCGATTTCACGACGTTTTGGAATACCTTCACGGCCCGTTTCACCAACTGAGAAATGCGGGAAGTTATAATGCAGCATGAAATGGTCACGAATCGTGCCACCTAGTGAGTCAATCATGTTGACATCACGGCTGTTGCCAAGCGTAGTCGTAACCAATGCCTGTGTCTCACCGCGGGTGAACAGTGCTGAACCATGCGTGTATGGCAATACACCAACTTGTACGTCAAGCGCACGAACTGTTTCAGGGTCACGACCATCGATACGCGGTTTACCTGACAAGATATTGTCACGAACGGTACGATATTTGAGGTCGTTATAGATTTCTTTAAGCTCAGATACGGTATCAGCATAGCCTTCTGATTCGGCATCACCAGCAAGTGCATCAATAATTGATTGCTTAATTTCGTCAAGCTTGGTGTAACGTGCTTGCTTATCAGTAATGGTATAAGCGTCAGCCACTTGCTCGCCGAACTGCTCTTTCATGCTGCTGGTAAGTGCTTGGTCACGCTCAGGAGCAGAGTATTGCTGCTTAGCAGTACCGATTTCTTCCGCCATTGAAGCGATATTATCGATAACAATTTGCTGCTGCTGATGACCGTACAATACTGCACCTAACATCTGGTCTTCTGACAGCTCTGCCGCTTCAGACTCAACCATCAATACCGCAGACTTAGTACCAGCTACAACCAAATCTAGATCACTGGTCTCAAGCTGCTCAGACGTTGGGTTTAGAACGTATTCACCATTAATGAAACCAACACGAGCGGCAGCAACAGGACCATTGAATGGCGCATCAGAGATAGCCAATGCCGCTGAAGCACCAATTAGTGCAGCGATATCTGCAGACTGAGTTTTATCTGATGATACAACCGTCGCTGTGATTTGGATTTCGTTTACATAACCTTCTGGGAATAGCGGACGAATCGGACGGTCAATCAAGCGCGAGGTTAAAGTTTCAAATTCGCTTGCACGACCTTCACGTTTGCCATAAGCACCTGGAATTTTACCCGCTGCATACATTTTTTCTTGATAGTTTACGGTGAGCGGAAAAAAGTTTTGACCCTCTTTAGCTTCTGACTTTACGACTGCTGCAACTAATACTGTTACGCCGCCCATGTGTACTAAAATAGAGTTTGCTTGACGAGCCATACGGCCTGTCTCGATAACAACTTGCTGGTTACCGTACTGAAATTCACGCTTAATGGTGTTAAACATTGTCATATAATCTTCCTAATGTTGACCGACAAAAGTGATATCAGCAACCTAATAAGCTGATATCTGTCATTAAAATTCTATGTATATGGCTACTACTGATTGACACTCTTTTTCTAAAAACTCATCTCAATCACTGCCAATAACGTCAATTGGTTATCTCTTATATCTGTCTGTGCTAGACATCGTACTATCATATATATTCGGTCGTTCAATTTTGACTTTACTATAAATACTATCAAAAAGGCGTCAAGTCAAAAGACTTTAGTGCTAAAAATCATGTAGGCTACCTTTGCACTCACAGTTATCGGATATCACCTGTCAGGTATTTGCTCATCCAATCAACTTATAGGCTAAGAGACTACTACTTTTAGATAATCGCCATGTATGGAGTAGATATGTTGTAAAAGTCACAAAGCATTATTTTACAGTGATTTGGAGCCATTGACCAATTAATTGCAAAACACAGCGACTATCAATAGAAAAAATTCGATCGTATATACATTTCGTGCTGTTTTTACTAAAGCTGCTGTCTACACTGCGCGTCTTACCTAATGATTTACGAGATTATCTGAACCTGTCTTATAAAATGAATAAGCATAAAAAAACGGCGTGAAACTATTCCACGCCGTTTTATAAAAATCTATATTATCGATAACAACAAACAAGTCCCGAATGGTCTAACGAAAACTTCAAGATTGTGCCATATAATGGTGTCTTTAGTTTTGGTGGCCCCTCGTGATGTATTTGTCAGATTAACGACGTAGACCCAATTGGCTGATAAGAGTCGTGTAACGACCAAGATCTTTACCTTTTAGGTAATCAAGCAATTTGCGACGTGTGTTAACCATACGGATAAGACCGCGACGGCTATGGTGGTCAGCTTTATGTGCTTTGAAATGGTTCTGCAAATCGTTGATACGAGCACTCAACAAAGCTACTTGAACTTCTGGAGAACCAGTGTCATTTTCGCCACGTTGGTATTGAGCGATGATTTGTTCACGATCGGTATTAGTTAGCATAAATATCTCCGGCAATGCTAAGAGCTTTAGAACGGACTACAATTTAAGTCGGCTTTAAAGCAATAGAATAATAAATAAAATAACTTGTACGCCATTCAGGACAACCCTGCATTACTAGAGTTGACCTAGTGTACGACAAGCTCAGTTACAGATAACAATCATTTAATAAGCCTAAACTGCTGCATATTGACTTCTTACCTAGTTTTAGTGCTGGGCAAGATACAATGTACTGTCTAGAACCTGATTTAAATGTGAGGATGATTATAGCAAAAAACCACTGAACTAGCAGCAGTTTTTCATAATACTTGTAAGTCTAATCGTCTATCTAGCAAAGTTACCATTCATTTGCTACTTAACGTCGTTTTCCTTAGCGTTACCGCCCAACTCGTCATCTTCGAGTGGTGCCGTAGTTGCCTCAGCCAAACTATCAGGCGTCTTATCTTCTCTAGGATTGATATCTTCTGAGAGCTGTGCAATTTCTTTTTCTTGCTCGTCCATGTTATCTGCTGAATTACTCATATTAACTCCTAAATTGTTTTTAGACTTTGTGATTGCTAGTGTTTGTTTAATAACTAAATAAGTACCAAAAAAAATAGCGTCATTCAGTTAAGAATGACGCATTAGATGTATTACTTGTCTTCTTTAGCACTCTCTAGATTATCTGCAATGCGATCTGCTGCAGCTTCACTGTCTTCAGTATGATTGTTTTCAGTTTGGCTTTTAAGAGCCGCATTCGCTGAATCAGAACGCTGTTGCTCAAGTTTAGTGTCGTTTGGGTTAGAGTTTGACATAATGTTCCCCTAGTATAGTTGTAATTAATTAAAATGTATTCGTGGTTAAACTTCAACCAGATGAAAAGATTAAGACAGTGCTTTATGTATTGCATCAGCGAAGTTGTCAATATCGTCTGGATTACGTGAAGTAATCAAATTACCATCGATTTGTACTGTTTTGTCTACGTAATTGGCGCCTGCGTTTTCTAAATCGGTTTGCAATGATTGGTAAGAAGTAAGCGTTTTTCCTTTGGCAATGCCCGTATCAATAAGCGCCCAAGGAGCATGGCATATTGCTGCCAGTGGCTTACCTGCATCATTGATAGCGTTGATGATACGATGAGCTTCTTCGTTGCCACGTATCGTGTCTGCGTTCACTGTACCGCCTGGTAACACTAACGCATCGTAGTCTTCGACATTCGCTTCTCTCGCAAAGATATCAGCCGTAAAGGTATCGCCTTTATCTACGTCCTGCTGCATGGCTTGAACTTTTTTGTCTTTGTTGGTAGTGATAAGAAGCGTCTTGTAGCCTTTGCCTTTTAGCTTATTGTTAACTTCTTCGTACTCTGCTTGCTCAAAATTGTTATGTAGTAGAAAAGCAATCGTTTTCATAATATTCCTTACTATCTATAGTTATTTATTTTCTGTAATTATTTTGATTTTATGATCCAGCTAATTATTGCACTGTGTTATTGTTCGTTCTTATTGTCTATTGTTATAAAGTCTTTTGGTTCGTGTTTTTATAGTGATATTTATTTTAGTTATTATTTTCTATTGTTATGGTTTTTTCGTCTTATTTTTCTGCTCAGCTTTCCCTAGCTGGTGTATATAATGTACAAAAAAAACAGGTTTCACCATATGTGAAACCTGCAATAAAATGTGACGGTATGTGATTAGTGTAAACTATTAGTAAAGCGAATGAGTTCTGGCTACTGGTTTGTATACAAAGTGATGTCAGTGTCAGCGCTGGATAAGTTTTTTTGGTTGTAAGCGCCCATTAAGACTGACAGCTCCCAACCCAAGAAACTCTCCTTGTTCATTGAGTAGACGTATATCAACAGGTATTTCATGTGCTAGGAGCTGATAAGACTCGAGGTCAGCGTCGCCTTCTTTATCGATTTCTAGATCAGCGTCATTAGTGCTAATAGCATTAGCATTGGTTAGTTGATAAGAAACCTTATTAGAAATGTAGTCCCTGAGTCCTCCGTTTAGCTCATCAAATACATTCAAACGTTGTCCCATATGTACACGAGCACACTGCTCTTCTGTAAGCGTTAGCTCAGCGTCGATATCGATACAGGCATCGATAGGTAGTAACCAGAACTGACGTTCTTCTAAAAGACATTCTTCTAACGATGATAAGGCGATAGATTTATCGATATTAAACTTACCTACCTGTGTACGGCGCAGAGCAGTCAGATGCCCAAGCGTACCTAGACCCTTTGCAATATCTTCCGCGAGTACACGCACATACGTACCCTTGGTACACGTTACTGTTAAGCGGATTTGATGATCGTCAATCACATTCAGATCGATCGCTTTAATGGTAATATCTCTCGGTGGCCTATCAACCTCAATACCAGCACGGGCGTATTCGTAAAGTTTTTTGCCATCTTTTTTCAGTGCTGAATACATCGGTGGTATTTGCTGCTGCGCACCCAAAAACTGCTGTGCAATAGTCGCTAATAAGTCTTCGTCAAACTCTGGAATAGATGCTTGTGCAATGACTTGACCGTCTGCATCACCAGTATCCGTTTGGCTACCAAGTAGAATAGTCGCTTGGTAAGATTTATCGGCATCCAGTTGATAATGACTGAACTTGGTGGCTTCACCCAAGCAAATCGGCAGTAAGCCTGTTGCCATTGGATCAAGCGTACCTGTATGACCTGCTTTTTTACTGTCATGATTAGGTGATTTAAACAAATATTTCACTTTAGATACGACTTGCTGTGAAGTCATGCCTTGAGGTTTATCCACCAAAATAACACCCGATACTTTTGTTTTATCAGGCGTTTTATTCGCTCTTTTATCCACTTGTTTGGACACTATAGACATAATTATAATTTACTCGTCATTCTCGTTTTGCTCAGTTTTAGTGACGGCTTTACTGATCAAGTCCATCATGTAATTACCACGAGCAGTCACTTCGTCATAATGAAAACGTAGACGCGGGGTAGTACGTGTCTTGAGACTATGGCTCAGCTCAGTACGCAAAAATCCTGCTGCTTTGTTGAGCACTTTGATACTGTCTTCATGGTTGGTCTTAGTCATGGCATCGTTGAGCTCAGGCTCCATGATGGTGACATAGACATCAGCATAGCCTAGATCTGGGCTGACTTTGACACTAGAGATTGTGACAAAACCTGTTAGACGAGGGTCATTGACCTCATCACGGATAAGAACAGCAAGCTCACGCTGAATCTGATCGGACAAGCGTTGTAGACGTTGGTTCATGTTATTACCTTACTTTAATGATGCTTATTTTTATTAATAGACTTATCAATTAATTTAGTACAAATACTTGCCAAAAAAGGCCTAGCAGGGTGTACCTGTTAGGCCTATGTACCGCTAGATATCTGCAGAGTATCGGCATGCTTAGCGAATGTCGCCTACTGCATTATGCATACTCTGCTATCGAACAGTGGCTTTAGATAGTACGTGCGAACTCTTGGATTTCAAAAACTTCGATTTTGTCACCAGCTTCGACATCATAGCCACGAACCGCTAGTCCACACTCTATACCAGTGCGTACTTCATTGACGTCTTCTTTATAGCGACGCAATGATTGCAATTGACCAGTAAAGATAACTTGGTCATCACGTAGTACACGGATAGGTTTGTTACGGTAGATTGTACCTTCAACGACCATACAACCAGCCGCCGCACCAAACTTACTAGAGCGGAATACTTCACGGACATCTGCCACACCAAGGATTTTCTCACGATGTTCAGGAGCAAGCATACCGCTCATTGCTGATTTTACATCGTCGATCAAACCATAGATTACGCTGTAGTAGCGAATATCCATATTAGCAGTATCTGCTTTGCGGCGTGCTGTCGCATCTGCACGAACGTTGAAGCCTAATAGTACCGCCTCGCTTGATTCTGCAAGCGTTACGTCAGATTCAGAAATCGGACCAACACCTGAGCTGATGACTCTGACTTTCACTTCTTCAGTAGACAACTCATTTAGGGCAGCTAATAATGCTTCAAGTGAACCACGTACATCTGTTTTTAGCACAATGTTCAAGAATGACACATCGCCTTGACCCATCTGATCGAACATACTCTCTAAACGCATAGCATTCTGACGTTCGAGTTGACGCTCACGCTCACGGTTGGTTCTGAAATCTGCAACTTCGCGGGCTTTCTTCTCATCCGTAACCACCAAGAACTCGCTACCAGCAGCAGGCGTCTCAGGTAGACCTAGGATTTCTACAGGAATAGAAGGACCAGCTGATTTGATACGCTGACCATGCTCGTCAGTTAGTGCACGAACCTTGCCATAGTGCTCACCAGCCAAGACCAAATCGCCTTGCTTTAATGTACCCTTTTTGACCAATACGCTAACAACAGGACCACGACCTTTTTCAAGTCTTGATTCGATAACAACGCCCTGCGCAGCACCGTCTAGAGGCGCTTCTAGTTCCATTAGCTCAGCTTGCAAGCTAATGAATTCTAATAAGTCTTCAATACCTTCGCCAGTTTTGGCTGAGATACGAGCCATCGGCGTATCGCCACCCCATTCTTCTGAGATAACTTCTTTGGTAGTCAACTCGTTAAGAACACGGTCAGGATCAGCGCCTGGCTTATCCATTTTGTTAATAGCAACAATGATTGGCGTACCGGCAGCACGTGCATGATCAATAGCTTCTGCTGTTTGCGGCATCATACCATCATCAGCTGCAACAACAAGTACCACGATATCAGTCGCTTGAGCACCGCGTGAACGCATAGCACTAAAGGCGGCGTGACCTGGAGTATCTAGGAAAGTAATAACGCCGCGATCAGTGTTTACGTGGTAAGCACCAATGTGCTGAGTAATACCGCCCGCTTCACCATTCGCAACTTTCGTTTCACGAATTTTGTCGAGCAATGACGTTTTACCATGATCGACGTGACCCATGATAGTTACTACTGGCGGACGCGTTTGGATGTTACTACTACGCTCATCAACGGCGTACTGTAGATCGTCTTCAACTTTTGTATCGCTGACTGGCACGGGGTTATGACCCATCTCTTCAACAAGTAAACTTGCTGTAGCTTGGTCAATCGTGTCTGACTCACGAGCCATTTCACCCATTTTCATAAGCAATTTAGTAACTTCACGAGCTTTAACTGCCATACGCTGCGCAAGATCAGCAACTGAAATCTGCTCACTAATCTCAACATCGTAGACGATCTTTTCAACTGGTTTTTCAAACTTGTGCTGTGACGCCTGAGTTGAACGCAAACCGTTTTTGCGGTTCTTAATTTCACGCTCATCTTGGTTTTTACGGCGACGGCCACGTGTACCAGTGCTGTTTGAACCGCGCTTGATTTCGCGACGCTCTTTTTCAAATGATTCTTCTAAGGCATCACCGACCAAACCTTCGGCCAATGGTTCATCTTTACGCACTTCAGTAACTGGCTCGCGATCTGTATATTTACCGGCCATTTTACGCATTTGCTCAAGCGTACGCTTTTGCGCTTCTTCAGCTTGAGTGCGGCGGGTTTCTAATTCGATTTCACGTAAACGCGCTTCTTCTTTCTCACGCGTTTCGCGAGCTTTACGCTCAGCAGCTGTTTCTACTTTAGGCTTAGTTGCAGCCACTTTTTTCTTCGGCTGCTCTTTCGGCTTAACTTCAGCAGTGGCTTTACCACCTTTTTTTACAACGACTGATGTAGAAACATCATCGTTCTTATCGTCTGATTTTTTGCTAGAGCCTAGACTTGCACGCATTGCAGCTAATGTGGCTGCTTGACGTTCTTCAGCTTTTTTCTTAGTAGCTGCACGCTCTTCAGCTTCTTTAGCGGCACGCTCTTGAGACTCAGCTAAAGCCTGTTCACGGGCTGCCAATTCTTCAGCCATTTTCTCTGGGTCAGGCTTCTCGAATACTTTCTTTTTGCGTACTTCAACATTGACGCTTTTAGACTTACCTGAAGATCCGGTCACACGCGCGGTACTGGTTGTCTTAGATTTAAGACTGATACGGCGCTTTTCTTGTTGACCATGACTTTGCTTTAAATACGTCACTAGCTTCTCTTGCTCAAGCTCGGTGACTAGGTCATCCTCTGCGCGAGCAGGTAGGCCAGCATCTACTAGTTGCTGCTGTACAGCATTTGTAGTTTTGCCTACCATTTCTGCCAGTTCTTTGACGGTCTTATCTGCCATTTATTATCACCTACTGTCTATTATTTGCTATATGTTCAATTCAGTTGTTGGCTACAAATGATTGGGTTAAGGCCAGTACCTACAACATGTAAGTATTGGCACTTTATTCTCAATAGCATATCACCAAAAGACAGCGATATGCAGTTACCGCTTATTCATCGAACCAAGATTCCCGAGCTTTCATGATGAGTTTTCCTGCAGTTTCAGAGTCTAATCCTTCGATATCTTCTAAGTCGAAGACGGCTTGTTCTGCCAAGTCATCAACGGTGATGATGTCTTTTTGTGCCATTTTATAGGCCCAGCTGACTGTCATACCTTCAAGCTCTTGGAGCTCTTGACTTGGCTCTTTCATGTTCTGTTGTTTGACCAATTCGTCTGCGATGACAACTTCTTTGGCACGCTCTTGAATCATGTCGATGGCTTCATCATCTAGGCCTTCAATGTCATAGAAGGTCTCAACAGGTACGTAAGCCACTTCTTCAATACTGGTAAAACCGATATCAACCAATGCCTGTGCTAAGTCTTGGTCCACTTCTAGACGCTCATAAAACAACTCAATAAATGCTTTTGATTCATTTTCTTGACGCTGCTTGTACTCTTCTTCGAGCATCATATTCAGCTTATAACCAGTCAATTCAGAAGCCAAACGTACATTTTGACCTTGTGAGCCAATCGCGCGCGCTAGCTGATCATTGGTACTAAAGATAATGTCTGCTGTCTGTGCATCTTCGTCTAGAATAATACTGCTAACGTCAGCAGGCTCTAAAGAGCTGATGATAAATTGGGCTGGATCATCTGACCAGACCACAACATCGATACGCTCACCATCCAACTCTTGTTGTACCGCTTGAATACGTGTACCACGCATACCGATACAAGCACCCACTGGATCAATACGATGATCGTTAGTCTTAACCGCTATTTTAGCACGGGTACCCGGCAGACGAGCAACGTTGCGAATTTCAATAATTTGTTCTGCAATCTCAGGCACTTCTTTTTGCATCAATGCTGATAACATTTCTGGATGCGTGCGAGATAACAATAGCTGTGCACCGCGGTTTTCACGGTTCACATGATATAAGATAGCATTGATACGAGATTTGGCACGTAGTTGCTCACGTGGCAACATCTGATCGCGTGACAAATAGCCTTCGGCGTTATCGCCCAAGTCAATGATATAACCATCACGTGTCTGTTTTTTGACTTCGCCATACATCATTTCACCGACACGTGGCTCAAAAGCATCGGCAACAAGCGCGCGCTCAGCTTCACGAATTTTTTGGATGATGACCTGTTTTGCTTGAGTAGCTGCAATACGACCAAATTCGATCGATTCGATCTGCTCCTCTTTGATATCACCAATTGACCATTCTTCTTGATCAAGATCTGTGATCGCAAGCTGACAAGCTGGCATTTCATGGTCTTCATCTGCAACCACGGTCCAGTAACGATAAGTATCGTAGTCGCCAGTGGCACGGTCGATTGATACGCGTACTTCTACTTCTGGCTGTTCGGTATATACTTTTTTCTTAGTCGATACCACCAAAGCATCTTCTATTGCTTCAAAGATATCTTCAGGATTTAAGCCCTTTTCATTACTGACAGTTTCTACTACCGTTAAGATTTCACGACTCATGCTATACCTGTCCTATCATTTTTTAATTGACTTAAATTTTATAATTTGGGTGTTGCTATTATATCGTTACTATAAGCCATGTAAGCTATTGAAAGATGACACCACTACTCTCTTATATGTCACTTTATGGTTCTTAACAGTTACGTTATAGTATAAATTTAGGCATCTTCATAAACTAAATTGGCTTTATCAATATTACTTAATGCAATCTCAAACTGTTCACCATCACTTGATGTCAGCTTAAGCGAATTCTCATCCATGCTATCTAATGTGCCTGTCGCTTTGCGGCGTTTTTGATCACCAGTACCAATGGCTTGAATCAGACGCAAGCTCACAGTTTGACCGACATACGCATGCATCTGCTCATCTGAGAAAAACGCACGATCAAAACCAGGTGAAGATACTTCTAAGATATATTCGCCAGCGATAGGGTCATGTACCTCTAAAATACCACTAACCTGGTGATTCACCGCTGCACAGTCTTCGATTGTCACATGTTTATCTTGGGCTTGCTCTTCTGGCAATGCCTCAATATAAATGCGCAGTAAAGAGCGGCGACCTTGTGGCGCAAACTCGATACCCCATAATGACACATCACAGGCAGCCACAGCAGGAGCGATAATATTAGTCAGTTCTGCAACTTTAGTCGAAAGCTTCATAATCTCTTTGTCTTTTCCTATTCACTTATCTGTCGTACTTAGTAAACCGTATTGAAGTCTTACTCTTCTATCTATATAAATTTTTTGGTTTGGTAAGAAGAATCACGGTCATTATATAATTATAAATCACAAACATATCAAATGTGTTGTGCCTTTATATAGGGATGAGCATAAAAAACATCAAGCTCAGCCAAACAATGCTTTTATTATTCATAAAGCACTACTATCGATGAAAGCGTGAGGAATAAAAGATAGTGTTGCTTAAGGAGCATCGTGCCAGTGGCGGCCGATGATGACCAGTGACGAGTAATATCATACTCTATTGACTTAGAGCTTAGCACAAGTAGGATAGATACCGCGATAACACCGACCTTTAGATACAAAAAAACCCACAAGCATAATGGTGGGCTAATCGGTACTGACAAATTTGGTATACAAAACATCAGTATAAAAAGTGGTAGCGGGGGCTGGATTTGAACCAACGACCTTCGGGTTATGAGCCCGACGAGCTACCAGACTGCTCCACCCCGCATCAATCTAGAACGCATATTATAGGGAGACTTTATAGAAGTGTCAACACTTATTTTAAATGAATTATAAATTAAGTGTTTTCTACTAAAAGATCTAACCTGACGCTATGCTACGTCTATAAAACTTGGTGCGATTGGGGGGACTTGAACCCCCACAGCTTGCGCCACCACCCCCTCAAGATGGCGTGTCTACCAATTCCACCACAATCGCATCTTACTACGCTGTTCTCTAGCATCTAATCTACAGCAAATGATGCTTAAGGTAGGCATCGGTAGACATAGGCATTGCGAAAACAGGAAAGCATTGTAAATCTAACGTGCCAAAATAGCAAGCGTTGCCTGCTCAAAAGACACTTATTCAGGGTTTTCTGTTAACGGACGCGGTGTTTGCGGTACTGACACTGGCGCGTCCAAACGGAACTGATCTTCAGCCTGCTTACGAGCATGAACCGCAAGCGTCATACTCGTAATAAAAAATACCACGGTTAGTGCCGCTGTCGCGCGCGTCAAGAAATTAGCCGTACCTGCTGCGCCAAATACCGTACCTGACGAGCCAGCACCAAAAGAAGCCCCAGCATCTGCCCCTTTACCATGCTGTATCAAAATCAAGCCAATCATGGCAATGGCCACAATAATATGCAGGGCTAATATAAACGTAAACATGGTGGCCTCTTTTGCCGCGTAATGACGACTGATAACGAAAAATAAAACTTAGGGTTAATGGAAGTAGCATCTAATGATGCTGGGTCGATTCTATAAATAAGGCGCATTGTACACGATTGCAAGGGCACTGTTAAACCTACTTTTACCCACTGATAAAGCCACAGTACGTAATAGTCTCTGTAGGCTATGATCTTGATATATGGGAATTATTTATCTAATTGAGCATTAGCTTGATCAAAAGCATTCGCAATTGCTAAAAAGCTCTCTGCCTTTAATGAAGCACCACCAACCAAAGCACCATCAATCATAGGATCCGCAGCAAAGCTTTCAGCATTACTGGCATTGACACTACCACCATAGAGCACCGTGATACTGTATACATTGCTAGCAAAGCCTGCAATAGCTTGCTTGATATACTGATGCGTCTTACTGACTTCCTCTACCGTCGGCACTTTACCCGTACCGATAGCCCATACAGGTTCGTAAGCAATAATCAGTTTCTCAGAGAGCAGCGAGATAAGATGTGGCTGCTGGACAAGTAAGTCTTTTATTACTGAGAGCTGTGTATCAATAACATTCAGTGTTTGATGGTCATCATACTGCTCTTGTGTTTCCCCAATACAAAACACCACACCTAAGTTCTCCGAAAATGCATGAGATAACTTGTTCAACAGGCAATCGTGAGATTCTTTATGGTATTGGCGACGCTCCGAATGACCAAGTATTGTCCAAGTGGCACCCGCATCGGCGACTTGCTGTGCTGAACAGTCACCAGTATACGCGCCAACATTCGCGCTATAGGTGCTAATATCTTGAGCGGCACTGAGTATTGTGCTGCTTGCTAAGCGTTCGCTGACCGCGGATAAATGAATACAGCTTGGTGCTACCATTAATTTGCATTGGCTATTAGAAATTGTCATGCCGGCTTGTTTTTGGGTGCCCATTTTAGACAGCAACTCATCTAACAACACACTAACATCATTGCTAGTTGCTGGATTTTGCTTCCAATTACCGATCACCCAAGCTTGCATACTCATTTACCTTGTCTCATGTATTGATGCCAATTCGGCTAATATGCGCGCCAGTATAACAAATAATTCGCAAGTGCTATAGTAGGGTTCTATCAAGAAGCGCTGAGCGTTTTGATCACTGCATGCAAGCGTCAAGGTTGTCAGCCATACTTTTATACTATGACGATTTGATTGTTAATATAAAGCCTTCAAACTAAAGTAAAGTCGTATATTATTAAGCATAACAATATTAAATGCCGTTATTGGCTTCTCTTTACGTAAATATGCCAAGAATGACAGATTAAGCAAGATCATAAAGTGTTAAAGAGATTTACTGAGAAAACAATGTATCAATCACCGCAAATATTTTAAATTGTAAATAATTAGTACGTACGTACCGAAGGCGTATGCAAAATATTTGGTATTAAGGAGAGGTCATAATGTCTATTGCAACCAGTAAGTATGGTGGTCTAGCCCAACAACTCATCAGTGATGGTGTTGTTAGCGAAGCAAACATGAAAACAGCGCAAATGGAATCGCAACAACAGCAAATAGGTTTGGTACCTTACCTTGTGGACAATAAACTGGCTGATGCTTATCACCTCGCCCAAATGCTATCGCAAGCTTTTGGTGACCCATTATTTGATCTAGATGCACTAAGCACTGATGTTATTCCAAAAGACCTGGTAGATGAAAAGATCGTTCGTAAGTTTAATGCTTTGCCACTATTCAAGCGGGGTCAACGCCTGTTTGTGGCACTCAGTGACCCAACCCGTGTTGATGCCATTGATGCCATTGCTTTTAACTCTCGCTTGTCGATCGAGACCATCGTTGTTGAAGAAAACAAACTCAAAAAGCGAATCGAAAATGTTTACGCTGATACGATGCAAAGTTTTGATAGCTTTTCTGATAGTGATTTAAATGTTGGTTTTGAAGATGGCGATGAAGATAAGGATGATGGGGAAACCAAGCTTAGCGATGGCGTTGATGAAGCACCTGTCGTAAAGTTCGTCAATAAAATGCTGGTTGATGCTATACGTATGGGAGCTTCTGATTTACATTTTGAACCCTATGAGAAATCTTTTCGAGTACGTTTTCGCGTCGACGGAGTCATGCAAAAAATGGCCAATCCACCTGTGCAACTTGCCAATAAAATTGCAGCCCGTTTGAAAGTTATGTCACAGATGGATATCTCTGAACGCAGAGTACCGCAAGATGGACGCATTAAACTAAAAATTTCTAAAAATAAAGCCATTGATTTTCGGGTAAACTCACTACCAACATTGTTCGGTGAAAAACTTGTTTTGCGTATTTTGGACCCTTCATCAGCAATGCTCGGTATTGATGCATTGGGCTATGAACCAGATCAGCAGGAAATGTTTTTAGAGGCATTACACAAACCACAAGGCATGCTCCTCATCACTGGTCCTACTGGTTCTGGTAAGACGGTATCACTTTACACTGGTATCAACATCTTGAATACGGGCGCCACCAATATCTCAACGGCCGAAGACCCTGTCGAGATTAACCTTGAGGGAATCAACCAAGTTAACGTCAACCCTAAAGTCGGTTTAACCTTCGCCAATGCGCTCAAATCTTTCTTACGTCAAGATCCTGATATTGTCATGGTTGGTGAGATTCGTGACTTAGAAACCGCCGAGATTGCTATAAAAGCAGCTCAGACTGGACATATGGTACTTTCAACTTTGCATACTAACTCTGCACCCGAAACATTGACGCGTTTACGTAATATGGGCGTCGCTTCTTTTAACATTGCGACTTCGGTCAATCTTGTTATCGCTCAACGCTTGGCACGACGACTATGTAAAAACTGTAAAAAACCGATCAGTATTCCACGGCAAAGCCTGTTAGAGATTGGTTTTACCGATGCCGACTTAGACAATCAAGATAATGTTATTTATGAGCCAGTAGGCTGCAATGAATGCCGTGAAGGTTACAAAGGTCGTGTCGGTATTTACGAAGTGATGAAGGTAAGCCCTGATATCTCACGTATTATTATGGAAGACGGTAATGCCATAGATATTAAAGATGCTGCTCTCAAAAATGGTTTCCGCGATCTACGCCGTTCGGGTATTTTAAAAGTCCTACAAGGTGTCACTAGTATACAAGAAATGATGCGGGTTACTTCTGAATAGACACCTAAGTGTTGATATCGGTCTCTCATAAGTTTGTAGCTAGTAATTAAAAATAAAACAGATAAACACTGGTTTTTTACGCTAAAATAAAGTATGCCTAGCCAATATTACGCGTTCGGCATCCTCCTATACATTTGTAATATCTATACTGGATCATTTTGAGGGTAGTAACATGGCAAAAGCTAAGACCGATATGTTGTTGGACTTTACCTATGATGGTACGAACAGACGCGGGCAGAAAGTAAAGGGTGAAACGACCAGTCGCAGCTTAGAATTAGCTAAAGCGACCCTACGCAAACAGGGCATCACGGTTAAAGGTATCAAGAAAAAACCGAAGCCTCTTTACACCTTTAAAAAACCGATTAAAGCCATTGATATTGCTATTTTTGCTCGTCAGCTAGCAACGATGATGAAAGCAGGCGTTCCGCTCACCCAGTCCTTCGAGATTGTCGCTGACTCACTTGATAACCCCAGTATGAAGGATTTAGTCCTACAGATTAAAGCGGATATCGAAGCGGGTGGTACCTTTGCTTCTGCTCTACGCAAACATCCTCGCTATTTTGATGACTTGTTCTGCTCGCTTGTTGAATCAGGTGAACAATCAGGTGCACTTGAAACGATGCTCGAACGCGTAGCTACCTATAAAGAAAAGAGCGAGCTATTAAAAGCAAAAATCAAAAAAGCAATGAAATATCCTATTGCTGTTATCGTAGTTGCCATTATCGTTACTATGATTCTCTTAATAAAGGTAGTCCCCGTATTTTCTGATCTGTTTGGCTCCTTCGGTGCAGAACTACCTGCGTTTACTCAAATGGTCGTTGGCATGTCTGAGTGGATGCAATCATGGTGGTTTATTTTGATTATTATTATTGGCGGCGCCATTATAGGTTTTTCAGAAGCTAAAAAACGCTCGAAGAAATTCCGTGATTTTTTAGACCGCGCTGTCTTAAAAGCACCAATTTTTGGCAATATCGCCTATCAGGCAATTATCGCTCGTTTTTCTCGAACACTATCTACAACTTTTGCCGCCGGTGTACCACTTATCGATGCTTTAGACTCTACTGCTGGCGCGACCAACAACGTTGTATTTTACAATGCTACGCAGCAGATTAAAAATGATGTGTCTACTGGTCAGCAATTGCAATTCTCTATCCGATCTACCAACTTGTTTCCAAGTCTGGTCATTCAGATGGTTGGTATCGGTGAAGAATCCGGTAGCTTGGAAGAGATGCTGGATAAAGTCGCCGTCTATTACGAAAATGAAGTAGACAATGCTGTTGATGGTTTAACCAGTTTGATGGAACCTTTAATTATGGCAGTACTGGGAGTCTTGGTCGGTGGTCTAGTCATTGCGATGTATCTGCCAATCTTCCAAATGGGCTCTGTAGTAGGATAATAGATCGATGCAATTTATACAGTTACTACAAGAACATACTGCCTTAGCTTTAATTATATTTGGTCTATTGGGTCTTTGTATCGGTAGTTTTTTGAATGTGGTTATTCATCGTACTCCCCTCATGATGCTGCATGGATGGCGACAAGAATGCAGTCAGTTCATGATTGAACAAGTAGACATGCCGCGCGAGCACACGCTACCAATAGCAAACATTGTAGCGAAAGACCAGCCAATCACTTTGAGTCGGCCAGCGTCTCGCTGTCCTCATTGTGCCCACAAAATCAGATGGTATGAGAATATACCTTTAATCAGTTGGTTAATGCTGCGCGGACGCTGCTCCAGTTGTAAAGCATCAATCGGCATACGTTATCCTTTAGTCGAGCTGGTAACTGCCCTACTATCAGTGTTAGTGATCTATAAATTCGGTGTAAATGCTACAGGGCTGTCCGCTCTGGTTTTAGTATGGACATTAGTGGCTTTGACAGGGATTGATTTTGATACGCAGCTACTACCTGACCGTTTGACGTTTCCATTGGCAGGTTTGGGGCTCGCGGTGAACTCACAAAGTTGGTTTGTGTCGCCAATACAGTCGATTTGGGGGTTACTGCTAGGGTTTTTGTCGCTATGGATCGTCGTGAAGGTGTTTTACTTGATCACAAAAAAACATGGAATGGGACAAGGCGATTTTAAACTATTAGCAGTATTGGGCGCTTGGCTTGGGCCTATGATGTTACCTTTAATAATTCTATTATCGTCCCTACTTGGGTCAATTGTCGGGTTAATCTTGATGAAAAAGCAAGGTGAGAGCAAGCCTTTTGCCTTTGGTCCTTACATTGCTATCGCAGGCATCGTGGCGTTGTTGTATGGTTCAGATATCGTCAGTTGGTATCTTGGCATGTATACTTACTAAATGATTCTCATAACTTTTCAGCAGACATGTATAAACGAATAAACAAGATTTTTTGAAATCTAATGGTTGGTTTATCGCTGCATTCCTTACTATATATACTAGACAAGCTGCTACTATGTTAAAAAACACGCCTCACCCTTATTCGCACCAATCACAAACTCTACAAACGAGTAATAAAACACTTGTAGTAGGTTTGACAGGTGGTATTGGTAGTGGTAAATCCGCTGCTAGCGCTTGGTTTGCTGAACAAGGTATCGATATCATTGATGCAGATGTGATTGCACATGAAACTGTTGCCAAAGGCAGCGACACGTTACGCAAAATCCAGAAAAAATTCGGTGACTGGGTATTGAACGGTGATGGGTCAATGGATAGAGCTGCTGTGCGCACTCATGTGTTTACAAACCCCGAAGCACTGATTGAGCTTGAAGCTATCACTCACCCAGCGATACGTGAGACGGCAAAAGCACAGCTAGAGGCTAGTACCTCCCCCTATGTGATATTGTCCGCGCCGCTACTGATTGAGGCTGCGGAAGCAGGACTTGCTAATTTATGTCAACGTATTCTAGTCATGGACGCCACTGAGGACACGCAGCTTGCACGTGCCAGTCAGCGTGATGATCAAAGTATACAAAAAATCAAAGCCATTATGACCAATCAGCTCAGTCGTGAAGAGCGCAATCGTCATGCGGACAATGTCATACTCAATGAAAGTAATCTGGCATCCTTATACCTACAGCTAGAACCCTTACATCAAGAGTATCTTATGCTTGCCCAGCAGCTAAAGTTCGCTGTCGATTAACTTCGTACAGTGCCATACCAGTTGCAACACTCACATTTAGGCTCTGTAAATTGCCATGCTCGTTTCCTGACATTGGGATATATACAAGCTCATCACAGCTTTCCATGGTCAGGCGACGCATCCCCTCTCCTTCTGAACCCATAATAATAGCAGTTTTCCCAGTCAGATCAGCAGCATGTATTGGTTTGGCATCGGAATTAAGCGCCGTACCAAATACAAATACACCAGCACTTTTAATTTGTGACAACGTGCGTGCCAAATTGGTGACGCTAATAATCGGCATCATCTCTGCTGCACCAACCGATACTTTGGCTACTGTGGGTGTTAGGCTTGCTGCGTGGTGTTTGGGACAAACAACCGCATCTACACCCATGGCAACTGCCGTACGCAAGCATGCACCAAAGTTATGCGCGTCTGTGATTTGGTCCAGTACCAATAACAAGCACTGCTCACGGCCAATAATGGTATCGAGTAAGCCCTCATCGGCGAAACCTAGTGGACGCGCATTTAGGACCACGCCTTGATGCTGCGGACTACCGCATAACTGCGTTAGCTTGTCTTTTTGGGTTGGCTGAATACTAATACCATTAGCCTCAGCTTGGGCTATGATGGCTTGTACATGACTGTCAGTCTCGCGCCCTTGCTGCACAAATAAGCTAAGACCATCAAGCGGACGATGTTCAAGTAGCGCATCAATCGCATGGATGCCATAAAAATAAATGGGTTTTGCCATAATAGGCCTATTAAATATGAGGTGGGTATCGCGATAAGCGATGGAGTAAAAAAGGATGTCGTTAGCACTGATAATAGATGTAGCTATAACTACTCATTACCAATTAAACAAGACTTAAAAACAGAAATAAACAATACCAACCTGATATTGTTTATTTTTTGGTTATTGATGTTATCAGCCAGTCATTGATGATATTAGCGTAACGGTATTTTTATCGTACTGCTAGCACTATCAGCCTTTTAATATTATCAACCCTCTAGGTGGCAGACATACTGAACGATCTCTTCGGTACGAAGATTGAAACCACTGTTGCCTTCGACGACAAATGATTGACCTGCACGGTAGTAGCTAAATTCCTCATCGCCGTTGATTTTCACTTCACATTCGCCGCTGGTAATTTCGATACGCTCGGAGGTATTGGTGCTAAAGTGATAGTGCTCTACCAGATTATCACAGGGTAGGATAACACCCAATGTCTTATGGCGACCATCTTCAAACATGATGGTATGGCTCGAGCATCGACCGTCATAAGATATTGTCGCTTGTGCATTGACTGTTACGTTAGTAAATTGCGCCGCTGTCATCGTGGCTTCCTTATCAAATAATTATGGTAAAACTAAAAAATAAGTAACGGGTTACAGTCGTCCCAGCATAGCGTCATGACCAGACACTTCTGCTATACGTACTGTATCCTTTTATACTAGATGTCTGCGCACTACAAGTAATCGCAGCTTCTATGAAAACGCTTTGGAACAACAATTGATCGGGACATTGTGCTTCCCACTATACGCCTATAATTTTACAAAATCATGACTCGTTGTCATGTATTACATTTTATCATCGTGTGAGATTATGCTACCACATTATATCCACAAAGTTTGTTAAAGCGACTAGGAAAATACTACCCAATACTGATTATCCATTAACTCATTCAGTATTATTTCGTACGATTATTTAATCAGTATAAGGGACGGGCTATCATGAGCACTGCCCGAGCGCTTTATACATATCGACTGCTTATAGATCCGCTTTATTTTGAGATAACAAACTATCCTAATAGTTGATATTGTAGACATTATAGTAATGACTTGCGGTCTATTTTCGATAGTTATATGATACTCTTCCAAGAAGAAAGTCTATTATACATCGTCTTAAAGTTTGTATTTAAGCCTATTTAGCACCATACTATTTGCCTACAATATTTATCTACTTAATACGGTTAAATAGATAAAATCATCTCATTATTTATCTCATTTCATAGATGACTCCTTGAGTTTTATATGAAGTCCATTGTCTGTCACGAGAGGCGTTGATGCTAGTATCATTAACTTTACATCAGTTTGCATTGATCGCTAAGCATGAGCTGAGTGTGGCTGAAGGTTTTAATGTCATCACTGGTGAGACAGGGGCTGGCAAGTCATTATTGTTAGATGCGCTGTCTTTATGTGTCGGCGCGCGGGCAGACAGTGCGATGGTCAGACATGGCGCAGCACATGCAGATGTCTATGCTCAGTTTGATATAGCAAATAACCCTATTATCACTGAGTGGTTTACCAAAAATGATCGGGCGCTAGACGAGCCTGAAGTGCTTATTCGTCGCCAGCTCAGTGATACAGGACGCTCAAAAGCATGGTTGAATGGGTCGCCCGTCAGCTTGGCTGAGCTAAAAAGCTTGGGCACGTTATTGGTCAACATACATAGCCAACATGCTCAGCAAGCCTTGCTAAAGCCGCAGTTTGTGGTGCAATGGCTTGATGAGATGGCAAAAATCACGCCACTAGCTGAACAAACTGCCAGTAGCTATCAGGAGTATCAGCAGCTAAAGCGCCGCGCTGATGATCTCGCTAGCCGTGAAGCACAGCGCCAAGACCGTATTCAATTATTACAAAGCCAACTGACGGATGTTACCCCTTTATTGGCTGTCGATTATACAGACGTTGAATCTGAGCATGAAGAGTTATCCAATATCGAAGCGCTCATGCAAGAAGCCAGTCATGGCTTGCATCTGCTCGATAATGATACTGACGAACCAGACGTTATGACGTTGCTTGGTCAGGCTATAAAACTCTGTGATCATCAAGTAAGTGTCAGTCAAACGTTTGAGCAAGCCTCTGAACAGCTGTATTTGGCACAGCAGCAAATCACTGAAGCCACGACCCTACTGTCGGACTATGCTGAACAGCAACTGCCTGACCCTGAGCGTTTGCAATCATTAGACAATCTCATCAGTTTGGGTCATCGCCTATCTCGTAAGCACAACTTGCCAGCGGGTGATTTGATCGATGAAGCAAAAGGATGGCAAGAGCAATTAGAGCAATTAGAAAATGAGCCGAGCAGTGATGTGATGGCCGCACAAATCGAGCAAGCTTGGCAAGACTATCTGGCATTGGCAGCTCAGCTAAATAAAGCGCGTACAAAAGCGGCGCCCTCAATCAGTAAACAGCTTATTGAGCAGTTACAGCCGCTTGCACTACCTAATGCTCGCTGCGAGTTCATATTTACCGAAAAGGTAGAGCCGAGTCACTATAACGCGCAGGGGTGCTTCGATGTCGACTTATTGTTCAGTGCCAACGTCGGTATGCCGATGCAGCCACTACACAAAATCGCCTCAGGTGGTGAGCTATCGCGCATGGCGCTGGTCATGCAAGTACTACAAGCGACCAATGCTGATAATAATGCGGCCAAGCCCATGCTCGTATTTGATGAGGTCGATGTCGGTATCAGTGGCGGTACGGCACAAGTCGTTGGTGAGCTGCTACGCGCACTAGGGCAAACGCAGCAATTGCTTGCCATTACTCACCAAGCCCAAGTCGCAGCGCAGGCGCATCAGCATATATTGGTACAAAAGCATCATCAAGAGCAAACTGAAAGCGAGCTACTCATATTGACTAACAGTGCACAAGTAGATGAGCTTGCCCGTATGTCTGGCGGTGTGACTATTACAGAGGTCACTCGTGATCATGCTCGCAGCTTACTGTCTGATGTCAAATAGCCTACTATCAGATAGCATGCCTACTGTCACTAAATTATCTATTGTTTGTCAGCAAAACAGTGCTTACTAGATAACAGTGTTTACTAGACAATTATAACCGTCAGTAGCATGTGGCGTGAATCTTGCTTTTCTATCCGTTATCACCATATAGTGGTCTCTCACCCTTTTTATTCGGTTGCGTTTGTTTCTATGTCTAAAACCAATTTGACCCATCACTTCTTGATTGCAGCACCGGAGCTGTCAGACCCCAGGTTTGAGCAGGCGCTCATCTACATCTGCCGTCATGACAAGCATGGTGCGCTAGGTCTGATGGTTAATCGTCCACTTGAGCAATCTCGAGTCGGTAAGTTATTAGAAGATTTAGATATCGAAGTGACCAATCCACAAGTGATGGAAGATGTGGCACTAGAAGGTGGCCCCATGTATCCTGAGGTTGGTTTTGTGCTGCATACTGGTCAACCAGAGTGGGCGTCCTCTTTTGCGATTTCGGAAAACGTCTGTATCACAACCAGTCAAGATATCCTAAAGCGTATCGCTGCAGGACAAGGTGTCGGTCATTATCAGCTGTGTCTGGGTCATGCCAGTTGGGGTAAAAAACAGTTGGACCAAGAACTGGGTAATGGTGATTGGCTGGTGTGCCCTGCCGACCTTAATTTACTTTTTGATACGCCATTCGAAGAACGTTGGCAAATCGCTGCGGACAAAATCGGTGTCAATTTTGATTATCTCAGCAGTGAAATTGGTCACGCTTGATATCATATATTTCATGCATTGCGTCTTATAAATACAGATAGAGAACCAAAGGATAGCCGTGACTATGGTAGATAGCCCTTTTACAGCCACTAGCAAAGACGCTATAAATAGTGCCATTGATAGTCTCAATGCCCCTGGTGTCAGTCATAATGACCCGAATACCAATGACCTTAGTAGCAGCGACCTTAATACTAGAGACAGTACCGCTGAGACCGGCATTACTGAGAGTACTGAACCAACGGTAAAGCCGCATCTTATTCTGGCACTAGATTATGGTGTCAAAAAAATGGGTATGGCGCTTGGTAATACCATGACTCAGACCGCCCGTGCATTTGACATTCTGGCGATGAACAATGGTCAGCCTGACTGGGACAATCTAATCGGTATTATCAAAGTCTGGGGCGTGGCACAAGTCATCGTCGGTCTACCACTTAATATGGATGGCAGTAGCTCTATGCTCTCAAAACGGGCACATAAATTTGCGCGTCGTTTGGCACATAGGATTATGGAGCAGCACCTGCCCGTAACCGTGTCACTATGTGATGAGCGCCTGACCTCAATCGAAGCAAGAGAAATCGCATGGGATAACGGTTGGATAAAAAACGAGCGCGACCCGATTGATGACATCTCTGCCTGTATCCTGATGTCGACCTATTTTTCGGACCCAACTAGCAGTATTGCCATTGACGCGATCAAAGCCGACTAGTTAAAAAAGCACCTGAAATACATAGTTGCCTTATGACGCGACTTCGCTATATTGTCTCTTTCCACAGATAAATGACTGATTACTATGACCACCGCTTCAGACCAAGATTTGCATACTAAGTCGCAACATGGTTTTGCACCGCTTGCTATTGCCCGTATTAGAGGTGCGCAGCGTGCAAACCAAGTAGCGATTTATCTTATTTATGCGGCTATTCTCGCATTTGTGGTCTTTGGCACCATCGCTAGCATCAAGATGTTCCATGACAACCAGCTTCTTTATCGGTTGTTTTATAACCTACCCTATGCTCTAGTTGCTCTCACCATTCCTATTACTATTTATGATGCGTTGGTGGTTTACCGCTACCGTTTGAACCAGCCCTCGATGATTGCGATGAGTATTGGTGTCTCGACTATCATACTGATTGGTGGGTTAATATTTGCAGATACCGTCTGGTTGGGATTGTCCTGCTGGCTGGGTGTAGCTTTCTTGTTTAAAGTCAGCTTCAAACGCTTTTTTAACTATTTAGAAGTGGCTGACTTGCCTGATAATGACGAAACGCCAGAGACAGATATGGTAGACGATGCAGACAGCACGCATCAATAAATCACGCAAACCAACTATTATTAAACCCACCTATTTAGCTTTACGATAACGACTATGACCACTCCTATACCAGATACCCCGATCAACCATCACCTAGATACGCAAGGACTGATCTGTCCTGAGCCAGTCATGATGTTACACCGAGTCATCCGCAGAGCAGATAGTGGAAATATGATCGAAATACTGGCAACCGACCCTGCTACCACCCGCGATATTCCGAATTTCTGTCGTCATTTGGGTCATGAGCTGATAAGTCAAGAAACTTTGGCTGAAAACGTAAGCTTAGACACTGACCCTGACGAAATCACCATCGATAGTGATGACACTACTCCCGCAAGCGTTACACTATATCGTTATGTGGTTAAGAAAAAATAGGCGTGATAGGTTTGGTTTCTTCCTAATAATTACCTGTCACTGCTACCCTACCCCTTATCTGAGATTGCCTTATGAGCCGTGATCGCGCCGTGCAACAACGACAGCCCAAAGCACTGGCAGTCGATGATGAGCCAGCTTATATGACCGAGTTTCGTCAAGCAATGCTGGCACGCGGTCTGGCAACGCGTACTCGTAATGCCTATGTGCGTGACTTACGTGCTTGTGAATTGACCAACTCTATCGCCCTGACTCGCTGGCAGCCTGATGATGTGCTGCACTGCTTATCTCTTCTCACTCAAGATGGCAAAACCCCGCGTACCCAAGCACGTATGCTCTCAAGCCTACGTCAGTTCTATCTGTGGATGATCGCAAGCAACCTACGTGAAGACAATCCTTGTGAACGCATAAAAAGTCCAAAGCTTGGTCGCCCACTGCCAAAGGACTTGAGCGAGGCTGATATTGATAACCTCCTCGCCGCACCGGATACCAGCACTGCTCTCGGTCTCCGTGACAAAGCCATGCTAGAAGTACTCTACGCTTGTGGTCTGCGCGTCAGTGAGCTTATAAACCTAGCACTTGAGCAAGTCAATCTAAATGCTGGCTGGCTACAAATCACAGGTAAAGGCAATAAAACACGATTGGTGCCACTCGGTGAATATGCCAGTGACGCGCTAGAAGACTATCTGTCTCATGGACGCGGGGATTTGATTGCGCATTTGAAATCTGGTAATTGCCAAGCAGTGTTTTTGACTGCGCAAGGTGGTTATATGACGCGGCAAAATTTTTGGTATTTGCTCAAAAAATACGCTCAAATTGCCAGTATCGATAAGGAACTCTCACCGCATACCTTACGTCACGCTTTTGCCACTCATCTACTTAATCATGGTGCCGATCTGCGTAGTGTACAGCTATTATTAGGGCACAGTGACTTGTCCACGACACAGATTTATACCCATGTAGCGACGGCAAGATTGCAGCAGTTACATGCCGCGCATCATCCGCGTGGATAACTTCTGGGTAGCGTGGTGAGTAGAATTGTCATTCAATATTGATTCATGATCGTCAGAGGAATACATAGTGTCGCAAGCTCAGCCATCTACCTTATCTACCCTAACCAAACAACAAAATGCTGCCCTTCGAAATCTTACTATTATGGGTTATTTGGAAGGCACGTCTTTTTTACTGTTACTTGGTATCGCCATGCCGCTTAAATACATGTTGGGCATGCCTGAAGCGGTGAGCTATGTCGGCCCAGTGCATGGGGTGTTATTCGTTGCCTATATCATGGTGCTGATCATTACAGCGGGTAGAATAAAACTGCCCCTATGGGCGCTACCCGCTGGTGTGCTTGGCTCGTTTCTACCCTTTGGACCGTTTATTTTTGATCACTTATTGAAGAAGCGTTTGGGACAGTAGTACTAAAAAGTCTTGATGACACAAACCTATACCCTGTAGTGATGACGATATTGTAGAAAACATTAAAAAAATATCGCTGTTTTTTAAATGAACCATAACCCTGTATCATGAATTATTGTCTACTGACTTGTGAATCGCGGGGTGCGCTGTGTTTGGGTTTGATATCGACTTACAGTTAATGGGTTATCATTTTTTCCAGTTGTGTATTGCCTTTATATTATCGTTGCCCATTGCTCTCAATCGGGAGATGAAAGACAGTGGTGCTGGGCTTAGAACCTTTCCGCTAGTGACGATTGCCTCCTGTGCTTTTGTGTTGGTGGGTCGAGATATTTATTCAGATGGTGATGCCGAAGCACGTATCATGTACGGTATTATCACTGGTATGGGCTTTATCGGTGGTGGCGCTATTTTTAAAAGTGGCGGCAGCGTAAAGGGTACAGCGACAGCAGCAAGTTTATGGAATACGGGTGCTATTGGCATCTCAGTCGCTTACAGCCGCTACGAGATCGCTATTATTTTATCTGTTGTTAGTTTTTTGATATTGCAGTTCTCTAGTCCATTTAAAACAGAGAAGCAAACCAAAAAGTAAGCTGAAATTTTATTCGGTTGTCGCTACAATACTCACCATACTTATCAATTGAGAATCTCATGAGCCATAGACCACCTGCCGACCTCCTCAAGAATGCCGAACACTGGCGCGAAGACATTAACTTTCGCCAAGACGTACTGGGTAAGCCGTTTGATTTTGCGACCACGTGGGGTATTTTTTCACCGCAAAAGCTCGATGATGGTAGCCTGATGTTGCTTGATTATGTGGATTTCCAAGACGATGACGATTCGATTGATTTGGGTTGTGGCTATGGTGTGCTTGGTATGACGGCAGCACGCGAATGTCCGAATGGTCAGCATACGCTCATTGATAAAGACTTTATGGCGGTAGAGTATGCGCGCCGTAACTGTGAGAAAAACGGTCTAAACAACGTTGGTGTGCATTTATCAAATGGCTTCAACCATGTGGCAGCCGACAAAGACTTTAGCCTTGTGATGTCGAACTTGCCAGCCAAAGTAGGCAAAGAGCAGCATTATCTGTATTTCCTCGATGCCTATGCGCGCATGCGTAAAGGTGGACGTTTTTATGTCGTGACAATTAATGGCTTACGCCAATTTGTGAAGCGCTCATTTACTGAAGTGTTTGGCAATAGCGATAAAATCAAACAAGGTAAAACCTACACAATTACTATGGCGACCAAAGAATAATATTTAGCATCTAGCCATAAAAGATCGTCAAAAAAAGCACGCTACCTCTGATGTAACGTGCTTTTTTATTGGCTTATTTACGGGTATGGGTTATCTGCTACATTTGTCGTTTTATCAAATAACCACCGAGCGCTGCACTGCCGATAATTGGTAGTAACACCATGAGCATGGGCGAGAATCCTGTGGCGAGCGATACAAACCCAACTAAGTCTTGAATATAGCTAAATAGCAGACCGAAAAGCAAGGCCACGACGATACGCAAGCCTAAGCTATGCGTACGTAGCGAGCCAAAGACAAAAGAGCAAGCAACGATGACCAATGATAATATTGACAAAGGTGACAGCAGCTTTTGCCAGAACGCCACTTCATGCTCTAAGGAGCGATTGCCCTGTTGACGCATAAATGTGCGATGCTCATATAGCTGCGTCAATGACAAATCTTCTGCTTTTCGCGTGAGCAAGTAAACCGACTCTGGGGCAAAAGGTAAGCTGAGGGTATCTGATGCTGAGACTGCTTGACTACTTTCAAAACCCTGATTGATACTGAGCTTGACCATGTCATTCAGTTGCCACTCATAGCGATACTGCTCGCTTGGCTTATCACTGCTAAGGTCAATCGGCTCACGCCCCGTATATTTGCCGCCTTCAGCATGAACTGCCGTTTGCAAATTACCATTGTTATCTAAATGCCAACGTTTGACCTCACCAATGTTGCCTGCGACATCAGCATAATCGATGTACAAAATATCGCTACCATCAGGTATGGCACTACCATCCTCTGCACTATCAAACCGTGGCTGTATCGTCCAATAGCCGCGTACTGAGGTAACCAGAGAGATATCATCCTCATCGTTGATTTGCTTTGCCAATTGATTGGAAGATGGTAAGACAAACTGATTAATCGCCAGTGCCAGTAGCACAAAAATCAAAGCAGGTTGTAATACCCATCCAACGATACGATAGATGCTGACTCCAGCTGCACGCATGACAACCAACTCGCTTTTATTGGCGAGTAAGCCCAGTCCGATAACAGCGCCCAGTAACGCACCCGTTGGAATAAACTGCTCTAAAAAGTACGGCGAACGATAAAAGATATATTTGAGCGCCTCACCCATCGTGTAGCTGTCATCCAAAGAATCAAGCTCTGACAAATAAGAAAACACCAGCTGCAACGCCCACAGACCCATGACAGCAGCAATAATAGCAAGCAAGGCGTTGAGTTTGACGTAACGGCCTAGCACTTTTAGGCTACCTGGTTTTTTGGCCAGTTGATCAGTGCTTGCAGACTTAGCAAATAAAGAGCGCATTAAGACTGCCCTCCTGATGAACGGTGATTTTTATTATCGATATCACTATGTGCAGTGGCTGCAGCCAGTCTATTTTCTTGTTTGCGAAAACGCAGACGATGTTGCACACGGCTACCCCAATTCAAATAGAGCGCCAATGCCATAAACCCTAGCACTAACCATGCATATGCCCACACGCTGACGCTGCCTTTGCTCACCGCATTTTTGAGTGAGATAATACCCAACGCACAGCTCACAAATAACAAGATAGAGGGAAACAGACGCAACCAACGTCCCTGCCGTGGACGTACCTGTGCAAGCGGTACTGCTAGCATCGGTGCGATAATCATCAGCCATGGTAATGCGAGACGATAACCCAGCTCGCCTTGGGCAGCACGCAGCGCGTTATTGGTACTAGTCTGTGTGTCACCCGTTGCAGCACGCCATAGCGGTCCAATCGATTGGGTCTCTATATTGTCTTCGGTAATGACATCTTGTGAGGATTCGGTCAGGGTGATGCGATAACGATCAAAAGTAACTTGATTATATTTTAAGCTACCTGCGCCCACTTCGTAACGACGACCTTGGAATAAGTCCAATTGTGTCACGCCACTATTACCCGTATTTACTTGCTCAGCACGCTTGGCAAGCGTAATCGTATCCTTGCTGATATTTTGTGCACTACTACTTATAATGTCTTTTGGCATATCGGAGATGCCGACTTGATCCGCTGTCTTTTGATCAATAGTGTTGTTCATATCCGCAGCATCTTTAGTATCATTGCCTTTTGACGCAAGCTCAGACTGGATCAGTATCACATCTTGCAGTTTTTTCTTATCATCGCTGAGACTGCCTACATATAAGTGATAGTTACCGCTACTGATAAACTCATTCGGTCGAATCAAATCAAACGCACTGGTCAGTGCTTGCTGCTGCCAGACCGCCTCAGATGAGCGTACACCCCATGGTTTACCAACAATAGACAATGCCGCCTCTCCAGCGAACAAGGCCAATATCAATGGCGTCATCAATCGCGCCAGTCTGCCACGAGACACGCCGCTAGCATTAATAACCGCCATTTCTTGATCGACATATAAGCGACCAAAAACCAGCATCAAGGCAATAAAAAAGGCTAGCGGCAATATCAATTCTAAAAAGTACGGCAGGTTATACCCAATGATCGTGAACAGTAGGCTGATGTCCAAACGCCCTTCAGCAGCAATGCCAAAATAACGTATCAAACGTCCACCAAGCATCATCACCACTAAAAACCCCAACACCAGTGCAGTGGTCGAGGCAACTTGCTGAGTCATATAGCGGCGTAATATCACAATGGGTACTCTTAAACAGTTGGTAGGCGCATGGTCGATTGAGCAGTTCTCATCGAATGTAAAGACGACGATAACACAGCATGGTCAAGACATAAGTTCAAATAGACCTTCAGGTCTCAGCAAATACTGCTGGACGACTGATTAGTCACACTAAACAAATACAAGCGGCAAATATAACCGCTAATGCTAGCATGTTTTGCCCAAAAATGGCTGTGAAATGTGTTTGAAAACATTACCTACACCTTGCTAATAGCGCATTATTGACAGTAAGAGAGAAATATAGCAAATATTGGATGAAGCAGTAACCAGGCTTCAAATGAGATTAAATTAAAAGACCTCTCTTCCATGATATTTTTGCTTTATTTATTTTAGAAAGGTTTGTTTGTCGTTCGTATCACTGAGTGCGTATGGCCAATATTAATTGCTAGACTGAGTGACATCGTTAAGTGAAAGTTAAGTAAAAAAATGCCAAGTGCAAAAAATACTTTTATATCGTCAAATGGAGAATAAGATCAATGAATAATATGACGTCTACCCCCTCTACCCTACTTGAACTCGCTGGCGGCACGTTTGATGCACTCGACTGGTCGAAGTGCGCGCTCGTGCTTATTGATTATCAGAATGAATATGTCGATGGCGCGATGCCATTAGGAGATGCTGGCACCAAAGCGATTGAAAACGCGCAGCGCTTACTAGATAAAGCCCGTCAGCAAAATGTGCCTGTCTTTCATATTACCCATCACGGTCCAGAAAACGGCAATGTCTTTGATCCCCTATCAGCCAACGTTGAGATTGTTGAGCAGCTCCAGCCGCAAGATGGCGAGGCGGTGATTACCAAAAAACATCCTAATGCGTTTCACGATACTCAGCTACAGTCAATGATTTCATCTGCATCAAGGCAGCAAGTTGTTTTTGCAGGCTTTATGAGTCATATGTGCGTCAGCTCAAGCGTTCGCGCCGCATTTGATTTGGGCTTTGATAGCTTTGTCTGTCATGACGCTTGTGCGACTCGCGACCTCCCCAGCGCCAAAAAAGAAACCATCAGTGCTGAAGTTATGCATGATACGGCGATGGCAGCATTGCAAGATAGATTCAGTGCCCTAATGACGACAGACGAATTGGTTAATGGCTAAGTCTTAAAATGATCGTGTAAATTGGCGCAGTAAAATTGTACGAACTTATTACCTAAGCCTTGCTAACTGCGCACTATCGTCGCAATATGCTACACTACTGTGATTGCTCAATAGGCCAAATAATCTAATAATTTAACAGGCATACGCACTCATACGAACGCTGTATTTTTCATAACTCTAATAAGGATAACGATATGAATATTAAATTATCTCAGCACCTACCAAAGACCCATACACAAAAAATGCTAAAAAAAGAAGCCAAGAGCAAAGACGACGCTTGTCTGGTTGTATTGGTCGATGATAAGAAAAACATTCTGGCAGAATCTGTGCTGACTGAATATACCGCTCGTATTGAGCAGTTGATTGACGTGTCACATTTCAAAGGCACTGCCTGTGAGACTGTTGCTGACTATGCGTTGGCAGGTGATAAAAAGACAACCAAACAGAATCCTGTACAGTTACTGCTAGTCGGTGTGGGCAACACGGATAAGTTCAATAACACTGTATTGCAAAAAATTGCTAAGACCATCTATAGCAGCACACAAAAGCGTGTGTCTTCTATTACGGTTGCATTGGGCGACGCGCTAGAAGAGAATCACTTTGGTCAATTTGCGCTCAATCTACTAGCCGCCAGCTATCGCTTCGATAAGTATAAGTCTGAGCAAGCGACGCCTGTACTGACTGATGTTTACCTAGTAGCTGATGACACCTTACAGCCTGCACTTGCATTTGCTCAGTCAGTCTTCGCCGGTCAGAGCCTCACTCGTGACGTGGCTAATGAGCCAGGTAATATTTGCTTCCCAGCCTATATGGCAGAACAAGCTCAAGAACTTGCAACCACTTATCCTGATTTGTTGACCGTCAAGGTACTTGGTGAGGATGAGATGACAGCGCTAGGTATGCATTGCTTTTTAGCCGTTGCACAAGGCTCTACCAAAGAAGGCAAGCTGGTACTGATGGAGTATCGCGGTAAATCAGCATTTGGCACAGAGGCAGGAACAACTGAGACAACCAGCAGCAATGCAAAAGTATCTGGTCTAAAAGCACTGGCTGATAAGCTACCAACCAAAAAGTCAGCTAAAAAAGTAGACAACGCTAGCGATGATGCCCCAATCGTATTGGTCGGTAAAGGGGTTACCTTTGATTCAGGTGGTATCTCAATCAAGCCGGGTGCAGCAATGGACGAGATGAAGTTTGATATGGGCGGTTCGGCGTCAGTACTTGGTACCATCAAAGCCTTGTGTGAAGCACGTCTACCCATCAATGTCGTTGGCGCACTCGCTTGTGCCGAAAATATGCCATCAGGTGATGCCACACGTCCAGGCGATATCGTAAAAGCCATGAATGGTAAGTCAGTTGAAATTTTGAATACTGATGCCGAAGGTCGTTTAGTGCTCGCGGATACCTTATGTTACGTACAGCGCTACAACCCAAAAGCCATTATCGATGTGGCAACCCTGACTGGTGCTTGTGTGGTTGCTTTAGGTCATGTACGCTCAGCGGTGTTTAGTAATGATGAAGACGTACTGTTTGACTTAGAAAACGCGAGTAATCTGTCGGGCGATCTTGTTTGGCATATGCCATTAGATGACGAGTATCAGGCTCAGCTCGATTCACCAATCGCCGATATGCAAAACATCGGTGGCAAAGGCGCTGGTGCTGTCACTGCCGCCTGCTTCTTGTCGCGCTTCGTGGAAGAAGGTCAAGCATGGGCGCACTTAGACATCGCTGGTACCGCATGGAATTCAGGTAAAGACAAAGCAGCAACTGGTCGTCCTGTGCCACTATTCATGCAATATCTAAAAAACAGCGCAGACAGAGTATAAGCGTTCTATGAAGATCAGCTTTTATGTATTAAGTGAGAGTAAAGCCCAAGATTTCTTGGGCTTTGTTTGTCAGTTGACTCAGACAGCGCTCAACAAAAGCGCTCAGTCTTTGCTCATTTTAGTTGAAGATAAAGCATTACTATCAGACCTAGATACGGCACTTTGGGCATACGATGCCACGAGTTTTATACCGCATCAGTGTCTTTTAGATAATCAAACTGATGTCGACATGGCGGCTAGTAAGTCTATGACACCTGTATTGCTTGGTAATCATATGCCAGCAGACTTCAACGGTATTGTACTCAATACTACCGCACATCCTGTTAATGATTTTATGGTGGCTACTAGTAATGCCAAACCTTCCAGAGTCCTTGAGCTGATCAAACCAGATACGGCAAGTACCCAAGCGGGCCGTGATAAATATAAAGCGTATCAGCAATTAGGCTATGAGTTGACCCACTTTAAGGTTTAGTTTAGCTTTACCTTTTACCTTGTCTTTTTGCCACTTTTTATAGAATTTGCTATCACAAAATCTACTTGTTACCTGATATATCGCTATCTTTGATACCTCATTGTTGAGGCATTTTTATTGACTAGATTTAGCTAAGTATTGTCTAGGTATAACCCTTTCTAGCGTCATAATTTATCCTATTCTATATGCTCGCCTACTACCTTCCACTTTGCGTACGGCACTCGCTGCTATGAGCGGTATGCGGATATGCCAAAAAATGCTACCATCCCTCGACAAATTTCCCCTTAAACAATTCACTTACTTTTGACAGACGTCGAGGATATACAAATGCGTTCATTGATTGCGATGTATCAGCGTATAGGACTGGTGCCGCTCATTATTATTGGTTTGGTGTTAGGCGTACTGATCGGTTGGCTTGCACCAAGTGTGGGTACTGCCATAGGCTTACTCGGTACACTATTTGTCGGTGCTTTAAAGGCAGTTGCTCCCATCTTAGTATTTATTTTGGTCATGGCAGCGATTAGTCAGCACCGTAGCGGCAATGAGGTCTACGTAAAGCCGGTGCTGATCATGTATATGTTCGGCACTTTTTTGGCCGCACTAACCGCAGTTGGTGCCAGCTTTTTATTCCCGACGAATTTGGTCTTGGTAAACGCCGATATCGCGCAAGTACCACCTGCTGATTTAAAAGAAGTATTAACGAACTTGTTAATGAATCTGGTCGCAAACCCGATCAATGCCATCGCTGAAGCCAACTACATCGGTATATTAGCATGGGCGATTATCATTGGTTTTGCCTTGCGTCAGGCCAGTGATAGTGCGCGCAATGTCGTTGGTGATTTTGCTGATGCCATCTCACAGGTCGTTAAGTGGATTATTGCGTTGGCACCATTTGGTATTTTGGGACTGGTCGCCAGTACTGTCGCTGAGACAGGTTTTGCTTCTTTGGCAGGTTATGCACGTATCTTGATGGTACTCATCAGCTGTATGCTATTTATTGCTTTGGTTGCCAATCCATTGATTGTCCTTGTGAAGACTGGCAAAAACCCTTATCCCCTTGTGTTTACTTGCTTGCGTGAGTCAGGTATTACGGCCTTCTTTACCCGTAGTTCAGCTGCCAACATCCCAGTCAATATGAACCTGGCACGCAAACTGGGTTTACATGAGGACACGTATTCAGTAACCATTCCACTGGGTGCCACAATCAATATGGCGGGGGCTGCAATCACAATTAACGTATTAACGCTTGCGGCCGCTCATACGCTAGGTATCGAAGTTACATTTGCATCAGCACTATTGTTAAGCCTCGTTGCGACGGTCAGTGCGTGCGGTGCCTCTGGTGTGGCTGGTGGTTCGTTATTGCTCATTCCATTGGCAGCAAGCTTGTTCAGTATTCCAAATGATATCGCCATGCAAGTGGTGGCCATCGGCTTTATTATCGGTGTCATTCAGGACTCAGCAGAGACAGCCTTGAACTCTTCAACCGATGTACTCTTTACAGCCGCCGCTGACCCTACTTACTCGCGCTAATCTTTAGCACAGCATCACTATAGACAAAAAAAGGGCCTTTTAAAGGCCCTTTTTTGTTGAGTATTACCAGTAAATAACTACTTTATACTGTCTATATCAATCTCTATGACTGGGGTTTGCAGCTCTGTTTGACGTTTGAGTTGGCGTAGCTGCTCAACCTCATCTAATAACTCAATAATTAAACCAATGGCAGGTACACTGGCTTCAAAATCACGACTCAACCGTGAAGCGCGGCGTACGGTCGTCAACTGATAGCCAGTGAACTGTTCGCGCTCTGGCACATCATATTCAATGATATTTTCTTCGATTAACTCAATGACCCATTGGCGCTCTTGGCCACAGGCCGTGACCAGCTCATCTAAACTCATGATAATGTCAGTAAATTCAGTCGAGTGTTTCATAGCTATTATCCTCGTTTGCTCTATTTTATCGTTATCCTAGTCATCTCTACGCGCAGCTTATCATTGTAGTGATAGATGACTCTTATCAAGGGCGTCGTCTAACGGTTGATACTGGTATCAGCAAAGGCTTGCTTGAGCTGTTCATACGCATCGATGGCCTCTTCGCTACTGATATCAGGATTGACAATATTTAAAGTTAAGTACAAATCGCCTGATTGTTTGGCAGGAATACCCTTACCCTTTAGACGTAAATTACTACCTGATTTGCTATTTTTGGGCACCGTTACCCCAAGCGTACCCGCTGGCGTATCGACGTTAATTTTTTCGCCTAGTGCCGCTTCCCACGGTGCGATATTTACGGTCTGGTAGACATCCGCGCCTTCTATTCGGATATTGACATCGTGGCGAATTTTAACCTTTAAAAACAAATCGCCATTTTTACCATGACTACTACCAGCAGCGCCTTGTCCAGCCAATCTGATTTGCTTACCATCCGTGATGCCCTTTGGGATTTTTATTTTTAGGGTTTTGTTGTCATAGTCGACGTTACCATTGGCTTGACGCACAGGGACATTTAGTTTGATGCTGTAGTCGTCACCACTATATACTGAGGATAAATCAACCGTAATCTCGGCATGTTGGTCCTGACCTTTGCTATCTTGCGTACCAAAATCACCACCAAACTGATCAAACCCGCTGCTTTGAGAGCGGCTACCCGCTTGCCCACCAGCTGATCCACGCGCGCCGCGACCGAACGCTGAGAAAATATCATCAAAGCGAAAACCACCATTACCAAAAGCCTCACCATCACCAAACTGGCTTTTGATATCTTCCCAACGAAACCCGCCTTGCCCTGCACTACTCTGTCCACCAAACCCACTTGCGTGGCTTTGATTTGCAAATGGATTGTTTAGCATCGCGTCATACTCAGCACGCTTGTCTTTGTCTCTGATGGTCTCGTAAGCGTTGTTTATTTCTGCAATCTTGTTGTCCGCGTCGGGGTGATCGCTGACATCAGGGTGGTATTGACGAACGAGCTTACGGTATTTCTTTTTGATATCAGCATCTGAAGCATCTTTTTTGACCCCTAAAATGTCATAGTAGTTTTTCTCTGCCATGTTATTTCCCTCAAAATAAAAGCATATTAGTGATATCGGTTCACCAGTTTTGAACGATAGGTCATAAACGACCACTTAATATTGGTATATTGTCTATTTCTAACTTACCTTTTATGATAGTAATAATAAAGACAAACACCGTTATATAAATATTACCAACCACGACGTATAGCTGTGCTGAGACTCTAAAATGCAGATAAATAAGTACTTTTACTCTGAGCTAGGTATTTGTTAATTGATAAATATTTTTTATGAGGTGTTCAAAAGCGTATTTAATTTTTTATATTAGTGGTTTGGAAACACTATAGAAAGGTTTTGTTACATTCAGTAGCCAGTGTTTTAATAGATGCAAACCGCCTTAATAATGCTATTTCGATAGTATTTGTATTTATATATTACCCATTTGCATTATATTATCCAGTCTCCAGTATTTTGTCAGCTTATTTATGAGAACCAATCTCTATAACATCATATTTAACCTTTTTAATATCAATTTTTCTTGTTAAAAACAGAATTTTCTCCTTAAAAAACAATCATTTGACCTGATGAGTTTTTTACACAGCAGTAATAATATGACAAGCTATCTCTTGTAGAATCCCCTCATTATTCATACTCATAGGGAGTATAGATAGCGTAGGCAAGAGCATCTGTCTATTTTATTAATTGCTTATAGGTATTAAATGTCTTATTTAATCAAGTCTTTGGTTGTCGCGTTATCACTATTGCTGAGCACTACGGTTTTTGCTGGTAATACCAGTTACTACGGTAGTAAGTTTCATGGGAAGCGTACAGCGAGTGGTAGTATCTTTAATATGAACTCTTTAACCGCTGCACATCGCACGTTACCGTTCGGTACGAAGGTTCAAGTAACTAACCAAAAGACAAAGCAGAGCGTGGTCGTAAAAATCACTGATAGAGGTCCATTCATTCGTGGACGCATCCTTGATTTATCGAAAGCCGCTGCTGGTCAAATAAACTGTAAACTTTGTACGACCACAATGGAAGTACTGTCTTACGGTGATGGTAAATACCGTAAAGAATGATGTCATAGTCTAAAAAAAAGGGAGGGCTAACGCCCTCCCTTTTTTATTGCTCACTGTTAAGTATTCAAAGCGGTTTATGCAAACCTACTTTCCATTTCTTCTAATGTCGTCATCGATAGCAACAGTTTTTCTTCATTATCACTATGCTGCTGTTGTAGCGCCGTTTGCTCATTTAACAAAACCAGCAAGTCAGACTTACGGCTCTCTTCATATAGAGTCGTATCAGCCAGCTTTTCCTCAAGCGTCACGAGCTGCCCGTCAATTTTAGCTAGCAACTTCTCTGTGTCCTCTATCTCACGGCGAATAGGCGCTGTCAATTTGCGTTGTTCAGCAGCGAGCTTACGCTGTTCTTCTTTACTAAGTGCGGGCGCTATCGTTTTGCTTTTTGAGGAGTTGTCAGCTGCTTTATTACTGACTTGGCTATTATCTGTTTCACGTGAAACAAACTTCTTACTCTCTTTTTTGCTTTTCTTTTTATGGTTACTTTTGTCTTGTGTGCTTTCTTGCTTACGCTTTTCAGCCAGCCATTTACCATAGTCGCTGATATCACCATCGAACTCATCGATTTTGCCATCATGTACCAGATACAGCTCGTCACAGACATTGGCAATCAGCTCACGATCATGCGATACCAGTACCACGGCACCTTGGAACCCTTGCAGTGCAATGGTCAATGCTTGGCGCATCTGTAAGTCCAAATGGTTGGTTGGCTCATCAAGTACGAGAACGTTGGGACGCTGCCAAACGATCAACGCCAATGTCAGACGCGCACGCTCACCACCAGAGAACAGCTCACTTGGGGTATCAATACGCTCACCGCGAAAATCAAAACTGCCCAAAAATGAGCGTAACAATGCATCGGAGGTTTTACCTGCTAGGCGACGTAACATCTCTATAGGCGTGGCTTTGGCGTCCAAGATATCCATTTGATGCTGGTTGAAATAGCCGAGCTTTAGAGTATCTGAAACGCGGTAGGTACCCGTCAATACGCCAAGCTCACCAACCAATGCTTTAATCAGTGTAGATTTACCCGCACCATTCATACCCAGCAAGCCAATACGCGTGTCTGGCGTCACTTGCATGCTGGCATTGTGTAGCAGTGGCGTCTCGCTATAGCCAATATCTGCATGGGTCAGCTCAATCAGTGGTGAGCTCATATTTGCTGGCTCATAAAACTGAAATGAGAATGGGTTATCCGCCATCATTGGTGACAGCTCTGACATACGCTCTAGCTGTTTGATACGGCTCTGTGCTTGCTTGGCTTTACTGGCTTTGGCACGGAAACGACGAATAAAATCATCTAAATGCGCCTTGGTCGCCTCTTGCTTCTCAAACGCTTGCTGCTGCTGCGCCATACGCTCATGACGCGTACGAATGAACTGCTGATAATTACCGGTATAAAGGGTGATTTTTTGCTGCTCGACATGCAGGATATGACCAACTGTCGCATCCAAGAAAGCTTGGTCATGCGAGATGACAATAACCAGACCCATGTAAGCATTGATCCACGTCTCAAGCCACAAGATCGCATCCAAGTCCAAATGGTTAGTCGGCTCATCGAGTAACATGAGATCAGCGCGGCTCATCAAAGTTTTGGCGAGATTCAAGCGCATACGCCAACCACCAGAAAACCCTTCTACAGGCAGCTCATGCTGACTGGTATTGAAGCCAAGACCTGCCATGATTTGAGCGGCTTTGGTGGGCGTACGATATCCGTCGATTTCATCAAACTGCTGATGCAATACGCCGATCTGCTCATCACTGACGCTACTCAAATCATTAAGTGCCGCATTGATTTCATACCACTGCTCATCACCGCTGAGTACATAATCAACCGCAGACTGCGTCGTCGCGCCCACTTCCTGCGCCATATGCGCCACTTGCCAGCTATCAGGAATACTGACTTCGCCTCTATCCAGCGTGACTTCGGTATCGCCCTTGCCCATCTGCGTCAGTAGTAGCGCAAACAAGGTCGACTTGCCGGTGCCGTTGTTGCCCGTTAAGCCAACTTTGTGACCTGGATGGAGCTGAAAGCTTGCACCTGCAAACAATTCACGTCCATCACGGCGAACACCAACGTCTTTAAATTCGATCATATAATTTCTTCATCTCAGCAATAATATAAATATAGGGCAGTAATAAACACACATAGGGTATGCCAACTGGCGGCTATTATTTCAAACGCTTGCCACATAGGCAAACAATTAAATAACTATTTCAAAACTAAGTGTTTATTATGATAATGGCTTGAGGATCAATAGTCGGCTATTGCGAGCTCAAATACCGATTGGCATTATGAAGATTGCTATTATAAAGGTTGTGAACACAATGCGCCTATACATAGACAACGAGCATCAATAATGCCTAGTAAGCGTTATACATTCTAGTACTGTCTAATAGTGCTTTATACTAGAGCGTGTCCTCACTCTAAAAACAACGATAAAGACTCGACAGATGGGAGCTCAACAAGGAAAATAGCACAAACAATATCAGCATATTAACCCATTATTTATTGTCATCCATGGCTTGGCTAACACACAGTGGATCGTGTCACTCTTGACAAACGAATCCGCACCCCCATTATGATATACTGCTAAAAAATAAGCGCTTAATATAAGTATATAGCACCAGTGCAGGATATAAGCGCCCAGTATCTATAACGCATTGTGGCAGCGCAAATACCCTTTTAGAGCGGCTTATAATGCATTACTAGTTTTGACATAACGACAGCACCCAATTAAATCAAACGCCGTGCGTATCTTTTTTTGCAATCGTTTTATTGCAAACCCAAACAGGACGACGACCGCATTTGATCCTAGCAACTGAGGTAGATATGAACGAATCAGCCAACCAATTTAGCCCAAGCTCAAGTCAGCCAGTAGACCCAACCGTATTGAGTCTAACCGATAGTGCTGCCCAAAAAGTACGCCGTCTGCGCGAAGAAGAAGGTGATAGCGATCTGATGCTACGCGTCTATGTGACTGGTGGCGGTTGCTCTGGTTTTTCCTATGGGTTCAACTTTGCCAATGATCTCAACGAAGACGATGCCAATTTTGATAATGGTGATGTGACCTTGGTTGTCGACTCACTAAGCTATCAGTACTTGCAAGGGTCTACTGTTGACTATACCGAAGGATTAGAAGGTGCTCGTTTTGTGGTGACCAATCCAAACGCAACCACCACTTGCGGCTGCGGCTCGTCATTCTCTATTTAACCTGCCTGTCGTTTTAGCACTACGGCCTGAGATACTTAGTGGGCGCGCTAAAACAGTACGGGGTGATTTAGAGCATAGCGGTCAAAGCATCTATCTACACGGTAGGTGCTTTTTTTATCACTCCCAAGTCTATCTGATAAAACTGGCTAGTATGAGTACGAGCCAATTTGGCTCTAAATACTGAGAAAAACTTCGATAAATCATCCCTCCTAAAGCTTATCGTATTTGTAATTGTCCGTGGTTTTCAATACGGCTTTGAGCTAAACTGACGGGATTATTGACCTAACATTTACCTATTTTATGGACAAACACCCATCGTGTTTTGATCCGCCATAATAAATAACAATAGATGACTATTATGAGTAATTTTACGAGTAGCTTTGTTAACTTTGACATTCCCAACTGGTTCGATAGCCAGCATCTGACGGGTATGCTTCGTGGTATCGAAAAAGAAGGTCTGCGCGTAAAACCCGATGGTTTTTTGGCCCAGACACCGCATCCAGCCAAATTGGGATCAAAACTGACCCATCCCTTTATTACTACTGACTACTCAGAGAGCCTACTCGAGCTCATCACCGAACCAAAAACATCCCCAAAAGAGACCCTCAACATGTTGCGCCAGCTGCACGTGTTGGTATATCAGGGCATGCCTGAAGGTGAGCTGATGTGGCCTTTGTCCATGCCATGTATGTTGTCATCGAAAGATGAAGATATTCCATTGGCTGATTATGGCAGCTCCAACACAGGTAAGCTAAAAACCTTATACCGTAGTGGTTTGGGTATTCGTTATGGTCGCCGCATGCAGACCATCGCAGGTCTACATTACAACTTGTCTTTTGGTGATACGCTCTTTGAAACCTGGCAAGCGCAAACCCCAACGGCACAAGATCAGACGCTGACAGAGTTCAAAAACGAAAAATACTTGGGGCTCATTCGTAACTTCAAGCGCCTAACCAGCCTTGTGCTATATTTACTGGGCGCTAGCCCAAGCGTGTGTCCTTGTTTTGTGGCAGGGCGTGAGCATGATTTAGAGCTTTTAAATGACTCAACCTACTATAAGCCTGCTGCGACGAGCCTGCGTATGGGCAAGCTTGGCTACACCAATAGCGTGCAAGAACAGCTAGATATTCGTTATAACTATCTGCCAGAGTATGTCGCTGGGCTACGCCGTGCGATTCAAACGCCGCATGACAGCTTTTCTAAACTTGGTTTAGAAGACGCCGACGGTAACCCTGTCCAAATCAATAATCATATCCTCCAGATAGAAAACGAATATTACAGCCCTATTCGTCCTAAACAGATTGCGATGAGTGGTGAGACACCGACCGAAGCGCTTGAACGTCGCGGTATCGCTTATGTTGAGTTTCGTGCGATTGACCTTGATCCTTATAGCGATGTCGGTATCCGTCTATCCAGTGCTTGCTTCTTAGAAGTGATGGCGCTCTACTGTCTATTTAGTGATTCGCCAGACTTGCTTCCTGAAGAGGAAGAGACACTCGCTATCAATCTTGAGCGTGTGGTCAATGACGGTCGCCGCGATGATTTGCACATTATCAATAACGGTCAAGAGCAGTCACTAGAGCGTTGGATGCTCACGCATTTGGAGCGTATGCAGCCCCTTGCCGCATTGTTAGATGCTCACTATGGTGGTAATGACTACCGCGCAGCAGTAGCATTGATGCAAGGCAAAGCAGGACACTCTGAGTCGACCATATCTGCGCAAGTAAACTCAGATAGCAAACGTTTGGGTAGCCTATGGCAGCTTGGCTTTACCTTGGCTCAGCAGCACCGTGACTCTCTGTTGCAACAAACGCTCAGTCCGAATACCCAAGCAAAGTATGAAGTATTGGCAGAAAAGTCTGTTCTACAACAAGCTGATATTGAAAGGTCTGAAACAGAAGACTTTATGGAGTTTTTGCAGCAGTATCGCTAGGCTTTGATTAATAAGTTCTGACTGCTACCCAACATCTATTACAGATGAATATATAAGAGTAACGCACTATGCGACAGCTGACCACTTACCGTAACTTACAAGTATTTTTGGTGATAATGGCCATAACAGGCATGAGTTTTGCGCTGTTTTACTTGCAGCGCCATCTTGGGCTATCTCCTTGTCCACTCTGCATCTTTCAACGTATTGGTCTGATGGTCATGGGCGGTTTTGCCTTAATATCAGCGTTGTTCAATCCTAAGTCTAAAGTTATCAGACTGCTGTTATGGCTTGGCAGCTTGGCAGGTATTGGCTGGGCAACTGCTGTTGCAGCGCGTCATGTGTGGCTACAACATCTGCCTGCCGATCAAGTCCCTTCATGTGGTCCGGGTTTGGATTATTGGCTTGATACTCTACCTATTTTACAGGTATTTAAAGAAGTGTTTGCAGGCTCTGGTGAGTGTGCTTCTGTCGATTGGACATTTATGGGGTTGAGTATTCCTGAGCAGTCCTTGATTTTGTTCAGCGTACTCCTAGTGGTACACGGGTTGATCCTATGGCGTATCGTGCGACCTACCACTAACTCACGTATCGTTCAATAATTCTTCAAAATCCTCTAGCACTTTATAGCTAATTTTTTTAAACAGACATTCATACCTTGCTATGTAATGTCTGTTTTAACTTATGTCATTTTTAAATATCTCTTATTAGCTCTATTAGAGGGAACGACAGATGCCAAACTATCTCCTTCTATCTAGCATCTATAATAAGCACAACAAAAAGTCTACAGAGATATTCCTAACCCTTTGATATCTTTATACAGCTTATTCCATTAGTCGTTAGCCCTTATAGCTCAATTGCTTTTGAACGACAGACTATTCGTATCTCGATAACCAGATGACGTTCTCAAGTTCCTAAGTTTATATTATCGTTAAGCTTATACCCCTCAACTTCGATTAGTTTTGACAACGGCATCATATTGTCAATAATTTGGGGTTTTCGATAGTAAGGGTGATTTTTTAAAACACTATCTAGAAACTGTTTTTGGTAGGACCATGATATCTCTTGCACCCATTTGCTCTACTACACTTATTGTCATCAAACGCTGGCGTCTACCCTTATTGGCGATACCGCTGTGTGCGTTGTTGGCCGGTTGTGATAGCGCTTCATCTAATGCTGATCAAAACATGATGACCAAAATTGGCTCTGTCAATACATCGGATACGACTGAACCGCAAAACGAGCCAGAAGAGAGTGACGGTACTTCCCTATCAGATGCCAATAGTAACTTGAGCGAGTCTACCGAAGGGCAATCGCTTATTGCCGCTGCCCAATCAAATAATGATGCAAAGATAAAACCATCGACACTATATTCAAAATCGAACAGCAGTACACTGCAAGCAACACTAATGGGTGACTATGGCGGTATGGTGCCCTGCGCAGACTGCGACAGTATTGATGTCACATTAAACTTATTTGCTGATGGTTCTGTCCTAAAAGCCAGCAATTATCACAATCCAGAACAGCCGCGACCACCTCTACTTGAGTCTGGCGTTTACCGTCAAGACAATGACAAAATCACCATCGTATACGAAGACAAGAACATTGAGTCCTATCATATTCAAGACAACCATTTGATTTTGATAGATGAGCAAAAGAATCTCAACAACGACTATACGTTGTCACGTAAATAATCGTTAGCACGGATAGTTACTAGTAAAACGACGTAAGCAGTCATCAATGAACTCAATATCAACAACCTACCTTTCTAAATAGGTAAGCCCTATTCAACATCGTTTTGAACGAGTCATATTTTGTCAGCCACATAACGCCTACTTGTTGGGCGTTTTTTGTTGGTCATCGAACAGTGTTTACTTTACAATGATTGCTGATCTGCCGCATTGCTATAGTGGCAACGCCTGATCAAAGCACTAACCCTTGCTGATAGCGGCTAAGCACACCAAACCTTATCATTCATTAGCTGTTTACCTCCTTTATTCTAGCTCGTACGGAACGTCTATGCATATTCATATCCTTGGTATTTGTGGTACTTTTATGGGCTCGCTGGCATTGTTAGCGCGTGAACTTGGGCATACCGTTACTGGTTCAGATGCCAATGTGTACCCTCCTATGTCTACCCAACTTGAAAATGCTGGCGTCACTATCGAAGAAGGTTATCTCGTAGAGCATCTGCAACCAGCGCCAGACTTAGTCGTTGTTGGTAATGCGATGAAACGTGGTATGGATGTGATCGAGTACATGCTAGATAGTGGTCTGCGCTATACCTCAGGTCCACAGTTTTTGTCCGAGCAAGTGTTGCAGTCCCGTCATGTGATAGCCGTCGCAGGTACTCATGGCAAAACCACCACGACCACTATGCTCGCTTGGATACTGCATTATGCTGGTATCGATGCAGGGTTTTTGATCGGCGGTGTGCCACTGGTCGATACGACTGATGAGCACTTGCAGAAGGTGTTTGCGCACAGTAGCTATCTGGGCGCAGAAACAACAAACGATGATAGTACCGCTCCTTCTGGCTATTTTGTCATTGAAGCCGACGAATACGACTCTGCGTTTTTTGATAAACGTTCAAAGTTCGTTCATTATCGCCCGCGTACCGCTATCTTGAACAACCTAGAGTTTGATCACGCTGATATTTTTGCAGACCTTGATGCTATTCAGACCCAGTTTCACCACATGGTACGCATGATTCCAAGCACAGGTAAAATCATCATGCCTGCCGCGACTATCAGTTTAGAGGACACCTTAGCAAAAGGGGTCTGGACCCCTATCTGGCGTACGGCGGTTATCGACTCTACTACTACTGTTTTAAACACAGACGACACCCTAAAAGACAATAGCGAATGGCAAGCTGAGCTTATTCGCGAGGATGGCAGTCAGTTCCAAGTAAGCTTTGCAGCTGACAAAGAAGCAACTGCTATCGTAAACTGGTCGATGAGCGGTATTCATAATGTCAACAATGCCTTGGTTGCTATTGCAGCAGCCTACAACGTTGGCGTGAGCGTTTCTACTGCTTGCGCTGCATTATCCGCCTTTGCTGGTATCAAACGCCGGATGGAGCTAATCGGTGATGTAAACGATATTCTCGTTTTTGATGACTTCGCCCATCACCCAACTGCTATTACAATGACCTTGGACGGCGCCAAAAAGAAACTGGCTGACAGACGACTTTGGGCGATTATCGAACCGCGTAGTAATACGATGAAAATGGGTATTCACCAAGACAGCTTGGCTGAGTCAGCTGCTCTCGCTGACTATACGTTATGGTACGAGCCTACGGGACTAGAATGGGGTCTAAAAGAAGTCATCGAACAGTCCTGCACTGAAAGTGACTCTATTAGTAACCAGCAAGTGATGTCTAGCATCGATACCATCATCGAACATATCACTACCCATGCTCAGGCAGGTGATGCTATTGTTGTCATGTCTAATGGTGGTTTTGAGGGTATTCATCAGCGTCTGCTCACTGCACTGCGTAATGACTAGACGATTACCCAAAGATTAGACCCCGTATTTATTATAAAAAGCGCAGCCGTTTAGTAGACGAGCTGCGTTTTTTTATTCCGGTTTACTTATTCCGGTTTACTTATATGAGCCTTTCTAAATGAGCTATTCTAAGCAAATTGCTTCTAAGTAAGCTTTTTTGAACACACTTCTCTCTCGTAACCTGCCATCATTCCTTCCTGTTAGCACCACGGCTACCTTTGTAACCTTTCGTTTACTTATTACCCGTACGTAATAGCAAATCAGACTTTTTTCTCACATAGCCCCTACACAGGTAACATTTCGTGCTTACTTTTGTGTTTGAGGACTGTTTACAATGGAGTCATCTAATTAACGACATATTATAAATATTAATAATTTAGGAGAATAACATGAGCTTTATTTGGATGATTATCGTAGGTCTAGTCGCAGGTTTATTGGCACGTGCTATCAAGCCAGGTAGTGACCCTATGGGTTGGATCATGACGATTGTATTAGGTATCGTCGGTGCTATGCTAGGTGGTTTCATTGCAGGCTTGATTGGTATTAATGCGGATGGCGGTTTCACTGGTCTTATCTTCTCAGTAATCGGTGCCATTATCTTGCTATTCTTGTATGAAATGATTGTAAACAAACGCCGTGCATAATTGCTGTACATGGTTAGCAGTCACACGAAACACTCAAAGAAGCCTCGCAACAAGCGAGGTTTTTTTGTACCACCAAACATCAACCTCTCTATTCTATAGACTCATAGAACCTAATATGAACGGGAAAGTATTGATAAGCATTACTTTTGTCCCCATTTATCTTATAATATCAACCCTATTTTGTCCCTATCATTGAGGTGAGCGTTATGGCACTACTCCCTATCTTAAGTTACCCAGACCCGCGTTTGCGCACGATTGCCAAACCTGTCAAGGAAGTGACAGCTGAAATCAAAACCTTAATCGCTGACATGATCGAGACGATGTATGATGCTCAAGGTATCGGCCTTGCTGCTAGCCAAGTCGATCGTCACATTCAGCTTATCGTCATGGACTTGTCTGAAGACAAAACTACTCCTAGAGTATTCATCAATCCAAAAGTCACGCCCTTGGTAGATGACAAAAAACCCTATGAAGAAGGCTGCCTATCTGTGCCCGACGTCTATGACAAAGTAGAACGTCCTACCAAGGTACGCATCGAGGCTTTGGATGGTGAGGGTAACGTCATTGATGAAGAAGTAGAAGGCTTACTTGCTGTCTGTATCCAGCATGAAATGGATCATCTAAATGGTGTGATATTCGTCGATTACCTCTCTCGTCTAAAACAAACTCGTGCGCGTGATAAAGTTCGTAAAGTCGTCAAAATACGTGAAAAACAAGAAGCTCAGGCGGCTGACAAGCAAGCACAAACCCTCAACTCTTAAATTTCTTATCCTTAATATCGTCTCGCCTAACGTAACTGTGACTCTATAACATTCACGGTGTGGCGACGTTTTTTGTTGGGTATTGTTTTTACTAAAGGTTTATTACTATGACAATGATCAAAATCGACCAATATTTTGAACCTGCCAGCTGGCAGAAATTTACCAAAGCTGCCGAAGGTCGTGAGACCCCATTTCTGGTGGTAGACCTTAGTCGCATAGAAACAAAGTACCACGAAATGGTCAGTCTATTTCCGACTGCCAAATTGCACTATGCAATGAAAGCCAGCCCTGCGGTAGAAGTCATCAACTTATTAGCAAAGCTTGGTTCAAACTTTGACTGCGCGTCAATCTATGAGCTTGATCGAGTGCTAGACTGCGGTGTTGAGCCTTCTCGCATCTCTTACGGTAATACCATCAAAAAAGCCGAACACGTCAAATACGCTTTTGAAAAGGGTATCGATCTATACGCTACCGACTCAGAAGCTGATCTCAAAAATATTGCCAAACATGCCCCAGGCTCTAGAGTGTTTGTTCGTATTTTGGTTCAGGGTTCAGAGACCGCAGAGTGGCCACTATCGCGCAAGTTTGGCTGTCACCCTAATATGGCCATTGATTTGTTGGTTCAAGCACGCGAGCTGGGTTTGGTACCGTATGGCATCTCATTCCATGTAGGCAGTCAACAAAAAGACGTGGCTGCATGGGATGATGCATTGGCCAAGGTCAAATATATGTTTGATTGGATGAAAAACGAAGAAGACATCAAGCTACAGATGATCAATCTGGGCGGCGGTTTCCCAACCAACTATATCAGTGAAGTCAACCCGATCAAGGTTTATGCCGAAGAGATTACCAGTTACTTAACCGATGACTACAACGCTGAAGAGATGCCTGAAATCATCTTGGAGCCAGGTCGTTCATTGGTTGGTGGCTCAGGTGTGCTGGTCAGTGATGTCGTGCTTATCTCGCGCAAATCAGATACCGATTTGACCCGCTGGGTATACACGGATGTCGGTCTATTCCAAGGTTTGATCGAGACGCTAGGCGAAGCCATCAAGTATCCTGTCTATACGCCTAAGATGGAAACTTCAACCAGCGAAGGTACCGTCGTACTGGCAGGCCCAACCTGTGACTCAACCGACATTATGTACGAAGAAGCTGGTTATCAGCTGCCTCAAGAGCTTGAGATTGGTGACAAAATCTACTGGCTCACCACTGGTGCTTATACCAACTCTTACTCATCAGTAGAGTTCAACGGTTTTCCGCCGCTCGAAGTGGTTTATATTGACTAGCCTTCAAACCTGTTGTCCATAAAAAAGCGCGGCGCTATTGATTATAGATCAATCACAGCACCGCGCTTTTTTTGTGGTTGGCTGTTTGATTTAGAAGCTATTGAACCAATAAAGCAATCGGTGCGTTATTATTGCTACTAGACGTTCGACTGCCGCTACTGATTGAGGTTTGCGAGATTTGACCAATCGTCACCCATTGTCCACGTGGCACAATGAGCGTACTGTTCAATCTTTGAGCATCGACCATATTATTGTCATAACTATTTTGACGATAAGGCGAATGGGATTGTGCAACTCCGTTTTTAGCTAATGTTTCTTCAACTTGAGATAGTGTGACCTCAACCTGTCCGTTTGACAGTAGCCTTGGTAAAACAGCGATGCCTCTGCTAGTCGGTAGCAATACTTGATTCTGGATAATGATTTGTCTTGAGGGTCGGGTATGGCTTGAATAAATATTAGTATTGTAGAGTGAGTAGAGCGTGCCTGTACTGATACTGGCCGCGCTGCCAGATAGCGTTTGTACTTGGTATAGATTATTGCTTTGCTGCTGGCTGCGACGCTGGTTGATAATCCCTGACCCTTGGATACCGCGATTGGTAATGATGACCTGACCCTGCTGAGTGCTACTCTGACTGTCCTGAATATTCCCAACACGTACCGCAACGGTGAGCGCTTGCGGCTGACTATCAATCTGGCTGAGTAGCTGCTGTATCATTTGATAATTGCGAGGTGTGGTTCTCAGTATCAGCTTGTCCTGATACACACTTGCCGTACCACCATCAGCGGTGCTATTCAATTGTTGTCTAACAGGGGTCAATAGTGCCTCGCCACCGTAAGTATCAATCACATAGGTTTGAGTGCTATTGGCTTGTACTGCAATAGGTAGGACAGCTAGACTGAGTGCAAATACAGGAAGGCATGCACTGCGAGCAATATTGGCTATAGAAATCGCACCAACCAGCTTATACGTTGTATAGCGTTTGATATTACTCACAGGCATTCTCCTTGTTGTTTGCGGCCTCGTCTCTTTCAGTCTTAAAACCTGTATGTCTCTGTTTGTTTAAATCCCTGTCTATTTAAACCACTGTCTATTTAAACCATTGTTTCTTTAAATCCTCAGTGATCACGTCTACTCATTTAGACCCAGCACGTCTTGCATATTGTACTGTCCAACTGCTTGCTCGGTTACCCACGTCGCGGCACGTACAGCACCTGCGGCAAACGTCATGCGCTCTCGTGCGCGATGGGTGATCTCAACCACCTCACCATCTGCGATAAACATTACGGTATGGTCACCCACGATCTCGCCGCCGCGTACGGCATGTATACCGATGGTTCCTGTTTCACGCTCGCCCGTTTGTCCTTCGCGGCCATAGACAGCAACATCTTTTAGATTTTGTCCGCGGGCGTCGGCGACAGTCTCTGCCATCATATAGGCTGTCCCAGATGGCGCATCAATCTTATGCTTATGATGTGCTTCGATGATTTCTACATCAGCATCAGCACCAAATGCCTTTGCGGCCATGCCAAGTAGTTTTAATGATAAATTTACGCCCGTCGAATAGTTGCCAGCATACACGATGGCGATTGCTTCGCTTGCTTTTGCTAGTACTTGCTCTTGGGCTTCATTGAACCCAGTCGTACCGATAACCATTGCCACCTTGTGCTCAGCACAGACTTGCATATTTTGCTCGGTCGCATCAGGCAGACTAAAATCAATCAGCACATCGATGTCGTTAATCACAGTCTCTAGGTTATCAACAATCTGTACCTCTAAACATCCGATAGCAGCAACCTCTCCTGCATCAGCACCGACGAGACTAGATCCTTGGCGCTCAATCGCGGCATTAAGCATAGTTTTTGAATTGTTCTGTACGGCTTCGATAAGCATGCGGCCCATACGACCACCTGCACCGATCACACCAACTTTGATGGCTTGCTCATTTGTTTGTTGATTCATCTCTCTACCTTAAATACTTTATATTTACTGGGATTATTGTGAATATCATTTATCGTAAGTTTAGCAAATATCATTACCTGAGTGGTTTTTTATCAGCACAAGAAAAAGCCCAAAGGTTTCATGTGAAACCTTTGGGCTTAGTTTAGTACTAGCTACTTAGTTAGACTATTTTTTAATCGAATAAATCGCCGATTTTTTTAAAGAATGATTTTTTGTGTGGTGACTGCTGATGTTTGCTGTCATCATCCAAAGTATCTTGGAATTGACGTAACAGATCTTTTTGCTCACGTGTCAAGTTGACAGGTGTCTCGATGACAACGCGGCAGATCAAATCACCTTTCATTGTGGTGCGTACTGGCGTCACGCCTTTGCCGCGTACACGCAGCAATTTGCCACTTTGTGTACCTTCTGCAACTTTGATCTTTACTTTGCCGTCTAAGGTTGGGATTTCAACTTCTTTACCTAATGCTGCATCGGTGATGCTAACAGGTACGTCCATGTATAGGTCAGCGCCTTGGCGGGTAAAGACATTGTGTTGTTTGACACGTACTTCGACATACAGATCACCGTTCTGTACACCTGCACCGCCCGCCTCACCTTCTCCTGCTAGGCGAACGCGGTCACCATCATCGACGCCCGCTGGGATAGACACTTCTAGTGTGCGTGATTTGTCTTTGACGCCATTACCATGACAGTCAGGACATGGGTTTTTGATCTGTTTACCAGAGCCACCACACTGCGGGCAAGCCTGCTGCACTGCAAAGAAGCCTTGCTGCATACGCACTTGACCTTGACCATGACACATCTGACAGGTCACGACATCAGAGGCATTTTTTGCGCCTTTACCATCACAGGTATCACAGGGCGCTGGCGCAGTAAAGCTGATTTCTTTTTTGCAGCCACGTACTGCTTCTTCTAATGTCAGCTCAATGACATAGCGTAAGTCTGAGCCTCGACGTGAACGTCCACCGCCGCCGCCACGTGATTGACCAAAAATATCGCCGAAGTTGCCAAAGATATCGCCAAAGATGTCTTGGAAGTTGCCACCGCCTGCACCACCAAAACCGCCGCCCATACCATTCTCAAAAGCAGCGTGACCCATGCGGTCATAGGCTGAGCGCTTTTCTTCGTCACTTAGCACTTCATAAGCCATCGACGCTTCTTTGAATTTGTCATCAGAGTCAGGGTCATCAGAGTTGCGATCTGGATGGTATTTCATAGCAAGCTTGCGGTAGGCTCGCTTAATTTCCTTGCTATCAGCGGTTTTGCTGACACCTAATACTTCATAAAAATCGCGTTTACTCATGGTTTCTCCTATCGTCTTCGCAGTACCGCCAGCTCGTTGACTGATTAACGTTGCTCATTAGCGCCTTATTCATACGTGATTACATCATTAGGTTTCATGTGAAACATAACAAACAACGATATCACGGGCTAATAACAAGTGGATGCGACGAGCAAGTTTGGTGGGGCCGCTTAGCCAAATCAATTATAAAAAGTTTGCGCTATTTATGGAGATGGTCTGCTGATTTATCAAGCGCTTAAGCCATGAAATTCGCAGTTAACGCTGTTAAATCGCGATATACACGATTTATTAATGTTGCTACACAGCTTTTCGTACCGAAGTAATGCCCAGTCGTGCTAATATTTACCGCCATATCTACCGTCATTTATATCTATGGCGACAACGTTTGCGACAACGTGCAACAAGGTGCCAAGTCTTATGAAAAAGCTGATTTTTTTACTGATCATCATTGCGGTAGTCGTCTATGCAGGCTCCCCTTATTACAGCGCCTATCAGCTCAAAAACGCTTATGATGATAAAGATGGGGCCACTATCGCAGCGGCTATCGATTATGAGCAGGTACGACCAAGTATTCAAAATCAGCTGACTGGTCAATTTGCAACGACCCTGACCAAGTACCCGCTGATCGCTGAGCTGGGTGGTGAGCCACTTACCCAAGCGGCAAATGGCTTTATTACGCAAGCCGTCGACGGTGCCATCACCCCGCAAAACATCGAGAAACTCATCAATACCCAAGGCCAAGCCAACACAGCCACCAAAGAGCTGGCTGCTGCATGGGCCATCGCTAGTGATCAGGTTGATCTAAAAAACCTTATTCAAAGCTTAATTATTCAACGTGGCGACGTAGATGCTGTGGTCAAAAGTCAAATGCAGCAAGTCATGAAAAAACAAGCGGCTGAGCTTGAGCAGCAGGCCGCCCAAGGCAATGATAGCGAAAAACCAACATTGAGCTATTGCGGTATCAATTGCTTCGATATTAGTGGTCAAGTGAAAGGCTATCCACTTACTATCGAGATGCAGCGTGAAGGTTTGATTGGATGGAAGATTGTGGATGTGGTGCTGCCATAACTATTTTTGACAGCCAACGATCTTAAAACTATAACGTTCAAACTATAGCCCTTAAATTATGGTATTCGAACTACTATTATATAAAACAAAAAAACCGCCTTATGCGTAGCGTCATAAGGCGGTTTTTTGTTTGCTTGAAGTGCGGGGCTACATGAGTTATGAATGTTGTATGACGCTGACGTCGTTACTCTATGCCCAAAAATTCCAAGAACTCAGGGCTTTCAAAACTCGCTTGATATAGCACACCATCTTCACGGTAAATGGCGGGTGTTGCCATTACCGCGAGTCCCGCGGCTTTTTCACGATTGGGCGTGACATGATCGACGGTACAACTTGAGGATGCAGGTGTCATCTGACCTTGTAGCATCGCCTTATCAAATGCTTGACGACGACTGTCTTCATCAGCTTGACACCAGATACCCCGCATTTGCTCAGGTGATGCTTCATATATTGGATAGCCAATGATATTGACCGTCACGCCTTTTGCATTGAGCGATGGTACTTGCTGATGCAGTCTGCGGCAGTAAGTACAATTGACATCATCCGCCACATAGACAACGGCTTTCTCAGGGCTAGTCGCTGGATAAGTAATCAACTGGCTGTTATCCAATGTTGCAAATACAGACTGATTTTTACGCTTTTCAAAATTCTCATCGAGCCCGATAAATTGACCGTTTTCGATCACTGATATTTCACCATCAGTAATGTACTGTGCATCATCTGATAGTAAAAACGGCACACCTTCTAGCGTTGCTCCCCAAATCACGCCTGGTACGGCAGTATAAAAGAATGGCGTTTTAGCGCTCATGTTTTTCAGCGCTGCCATATTTGCTAGCATGTCAGATTTGACGCTAGCACTGACAGGTTTGCCTACCTGCGCACTCGTGCTACGTGCTGGTGTTTTGGTCACTACCCGCTTGCTTGGATTTTTTTGCAGCTCACCTTGGATGACATATCTACCATCTTCAGTGATGTGCAACGGTAACTGCCCTGCCAAGTTTACTTGATACATATTAGGTAAGTTAGAAGGCACGATAGAGGTAATTTGCGTTTTGATACCTGCTTGGGTCAATACTTGGCGCAAGCGCTGATCGATAGCTACACTTACCGCTTTGGTTGTTTGTGCGCTGTGGCTGTTGTTATTCACCTGAACACTGGTAGCATCTGCTGAGCTTGGCTGAGCGCAAGCCGTGGTTGCTAGCAATATAACGCTGATTAGGCTGGCAGGTTTTAATACAGATAATATCACTGAAGGCTTCCTATCTAGTTTTTGATAATGACCGTTTTTTGATAGCGATAGCTTTTCGATAACGATTGCTTTTACGACTCAGGCATACTGAGCACATCAGACTCGGCAAGTGATAATAGACAAGTCATGTTATAGATAAAAATAACTGTAGCACATAGGTTGGTTTTGCAAAGTGATAAATGGCCCAAATCGCAAAACTGCTACCTAATCTTAAGAGATAGGCAACACAAGCACCGTGGATGAAAACGGTAAACAAAAACAACGGACAGCAAAAAGCAGCACACGGTGTCGCGGCTGCTTATGAGTTGTACAACAATGGTCTAAAAATGATAGTGCGAAGAGTAAATCCAGTCTATAACTAGAACTTGGCAACTTCTTCTGGTGTTAAGAAGCGGCTATCGCCTTTTTCTAAACCTTCTAAATTGATATGACCGATACTAGCGCGGTGCAGCTCAGTGACTCTATTGCCAAAATAACCCATCATGCGTTTGACCTGATGATACTTACCCTGCTCTAGTGTCAGGCGTGCATGAGTCTCATCAATGAATTCTAGAACAGCAGGCTTGGTTGGCTCAAAATCTCCCTCTAATAGAATCCCTTCGGCGACTTTTTTCACAGCTTTCTCTTGTGAATCGCTATCCATCGCATCTGCTAAGGTTAGCTCGTACACTTTAGCATGCTCGTGCTTGGGGCTAGTGACACGGTGTAGCCAGCCGCCATCATCACTCATGAGTAGAGCACCTGTGGTATCGACGTCGAGGCGTCCCGCAATACGCAAGCTACCCAGTTCTGGTACCGCAATCAGCTCGGTGACGATTGGATACTCTTTGGCTTTTAATGTACATTCAAAGCCTTCAGGCTTATACAACAAAATATAGCGATTGCCAGTAGCCACTGACAGTGGCTCGCCTGCCCACATTACATCATCATTAACGATATCGACATGTAGACCAGGGTCTTTGACCACTTGATCATTTACGGTGATTTCGCCGGCGTGCATGATTTTTTTTGATTCTTTGCGTGACAGCTCGGTGGCTTTACTAATAAATTTATCTAAACGCATACTATGACTACCATCGGTTTTATGATACCAGCCCTAAATCAGAAACTAACGATACCAGCTCTCAGCCGTGAGCGCCTCGTTATCTTCGATGGTTAGAAATGGTACTATAATGAAAAATTGAATGAACACTGCGCCCAATATAAAAGCCAGTGACAGTCAGACCAGTTTAACATATCCAACCTAAGCCTGATGAAATATGAGCTATCAAACGCTAAAACGTGCGGTTACCGCGCGCCTAGAAATCAAAAAGTCCGAGTTTATTGCTTATGCCTATCCTGTGACCGCCCGCGAGCAAGCTATGTTTCACGTGGAACAACTACGCGAGCAGTACCCTGATGCCCGTCATTTTTGCTGGGCATATATCGTTGGTGACCCTGACAACACCACCAGTGCAGGGTTCGATGATGATGGTGAACCAAGCGGTACGGCTGGCAGGCCGATATTAAATGTTCTGCAACACAAGTCCATCGGCAACGTGATTATCATCGTGGTGCGTTATTTTGGTGGTATCAAATTAGGTGCTGGCGGTCTTACTCGTGCTTATGCAGGCGCGGCCCAAGCAGCTGTTGATGAGATGATATTGAGACCCTATGTACCGATGGCACAAGTGCAGGTGCTGGCGACGTTTGCAACTGAAGCACAGTGCCGTTATATCATAGAGAGTCTTGGTGGGCGTGTTGATGATGTCGCATACAGCAAACAAGTTACTTTGAGCGCAACCCTTGCTGAGGCAGACATGGATAATTTAAAAGAGCGTCTGGCAATGGATGGTCGAGTATTGGATCAGCCAGAACGTTAAAAATCTGACTAACTGCTCTCGTCTGCTCGTTTAGACAGCTTTATTGTTAGTCGCTTTTCTTAAGTGCTGCTTTCAGTCTCTGTATTTCATAGCTGCTTTTAAAAAATGCTTTGGAACAACTACTTTCAGTAGCTGTTTTTCAGTAAGCATGCGTTCACTGAAAATCATTGGTTTTCGTAGGCACTGGCGTTATGATAAAAAACATTACTTTTTAACCCTCCTTAAATAAGATCCTTATATGTCCACCTCGACCACAACTTTTTCTCCAGCACCCTTTAAGCCACCATTTTGGCTGACCAACCCTCATTTGCAGAGCATCTTGCCTAAGTTTTTTGCGCCCAAAGCACCGACGTATCGCCGTGTGGTGATGCAAGATTCCTTGAGTGAAACCGATATTGCTTACGACTTTTATGATGCGCATCCTATAAATCCATCGACTGATGGATCACTTGAGCAAACACCGTTGATTGTCCTATTCCACGGCATGGAGGGCAGCAGTGACAGTCACTATGCTCGCGCATTGGCTTACCAGATGCACGCGCAAGGCTGGCATTTTGTAGTGGTGCACTTTCGTAGTTGTGGCGGTATTCCAGCTAATGGCCGAGTTTTTTATAATGCCGGTGATACCAATGAGGTGCATCACGCACTACAGAACTTACGTGCGCAGTATGCCAATATCTATGCGGCTGGCGTGTCACTTGGTGGTAATGCACTAGCGAAATACATGGGCGAGTATGGTGACGAAGCCATTTGCAAAGGCGCGGCGGTCATCTCTGCTCCCGTCGATATGTCATCGGCTGCCATTACTATGCATAGTTTTTTGAGTCATCGTATCTATACGCCTTATCTGCTTAATCCAATTATTAAAAAAGCGTTGGCGAACGACATCACCACAGAAGAAATTGATGCTATCAAAGCCGTCAATCGTATCAGCGACTTCGATGATATCTTTACCGCGCCCCGTCATGGCTACCGCTCCAACAATCACTATTACCACTCTTCGTCTGCCCTACCTTACTTGATTAACGTTACCAAGCCTCTACTGTTAATTAGTGCAAAAGACGATCCTTTCATTGGCTTTACCGCGACGCCAAACGATGTTTCTGATAGCGTCACTATATTGGATACAGAACACGGTGGACATATCGGTTATCTGCGCTATCGTTCAGACAGTGCTGAGGCCAAAAGCAAACCGTCTGTCACCAGTGCTAAAAAATCTAAGACTTCAAAATTCGATATTAACTGGATACCTGAAACGGTTAGTGCTTATTTTAACTGGATTGGTTTGGCTTCTATTAGCGAGCCTTCTCAAGATGTGGTCTCTGACAACTAATAATCAATGACGAAATAATAACGCCAACGTTTACAAACTTTTGAGAGTGTTCTATGTATCCATTTATCCGCTATGCCGCCACCATCGCTCATGCTGCCATAAAAGCAAAACGAGGCGATACGTTGACGTTCAAAGACACCAGTGAGATTCAGTTTCGCTGCCGCTTATCTGATATCGATAATTTTTTGGAGATGAATAACGGTCGCGTATTTACGCTATATGATTTGGGGCGTATGGACTTTGCGGTACGGACGGGGCTTGGCAACCAGCTACTAAAACAGCGTTGGGGTTTGGTCATCGCTGGCAGTACCATCCAATACCGTAAGCGTATTCGCGCCTTTGACAAAGTCACGCTCAAGACCAAAATCGTCGGTATCGATGCGCGCTGGCTCTATATCGAGCAATCTATGTGGGTCAAGGGCAAGCCTTGCTCGTCTGGATTACTGCGTACGGGTGTGACCAAAGGTGGACGAGTGATCGACACGGCACAGGTACTGGCAGCATTAGGACAGTCTGATTGGGATCTCCCGCCAACAGGTTACGTGGCTGAATGGATTAAGAGCGATGCTGATCGTCCGTGGCCGCCAACGGAATAATGTGCCTGTCGCTTAGCTAAAACGACACTGCTGAACATTGATTAAAAGCATGTTAAAGCCATGAGAAAGCATGTCACCTTATGACTACTATTCCATAACAAGTCATTATATAAATACATATAATAAATGTTAGGATACTAGTGAGTATTATATTTGACTCAACTAAAAATAGTCCTATAAGGAGAACAATATGGCTAACATGACGGATTTTGTCGGTACGTTATTTGATAATAGCGAGACAAACCCAAGTAAGATCACCCTAGCCTTTACTATGGCTGGCGTGGCACTCAAAAAAGGCCACTCTGCTACCGTCATACTCATGGTAGATGCGGTACATCTGGCAAAACCGAACGCGCTAGACGGTGTCGATATTGGCGATCCGTTTGAGCCCGCTGGCGAGTTGCTAGAAGCCTTTATCGAAAAAGGTGGACAAGTATTGGTCTGCGGCGCTTGTATGAAACATGGCGGTGTAGAAGAATCAGACATCGATAAACGCTTTGAAGTCATTAGCGGTGATGATGTGGTTGAGCTACTGATGAATGCAAAAGGGTCATTGCAGTTGAGCTAAAAGTAAAAAAACAGTTAATAAAGCTACAGAAGTGGGTCAGTTTCTTAATCATCGTTTTGATGGTTTGGGGACTGACCTTTTTTTGTTTCGCTGAACACTTTAAGAACTTAAATACATGAACTTTAGTATGCTAATATCTCATTAATATATTATAAGTAATGAGTAAATATAAAAATGAATAGTAAATCAGCTAATGTTTTTTTCAGTTTTCTTTTACCTACTATGCTTTTGACAGGGTGTTCTGAAACAACTATCAGCCAAGCAAAAATAAAAGAGGCTATTCCTGAGGGAAAGGATGAACCCTTTTATTTCACGCTTAACAACTCGCAAGCAGACAGTTTCAATCTAGCTGATAATGTTAGACAGATAGGTCAAGACATAAATGGGGTTAATATTTTTTGTGAGGATGACTTTACTACTCTACCTAATTGGACAATGCACACAGGTAAACCCAGTCTATTTGCCAATGTTAATTTCAACATAGCAGTGATGTCTTTTAATGAAAAAGACTCGTTGCAGAGAGTTTTATTCGTCAAGAATGTAAAGACTGAAGAAAAACAGAATGAAACTTATAACAGATTAAAGAGCTACTTAGATAACAATTACACTGTTAGCAAACTGCCTCCTTTTTTCTCTACAAATATGACAAATGAGGTAATAAGAAATTCTGATAATGAGAGTTTTTATACAGGTTATGTTTATCAAGATGCAGAAAACTATAGAGTAAGCGACGGTTATATCACTCTCAAAAAACGCTTGGTAGGACTTGTTGAAGCTCCTGACTCTATTCGTCCCAGTAATAATGGTATTTACGAAGAGTACGCTAACATTGGGAGTGACATACCTAAGTGGAAGGACAATCCAGATGGTTTAGAAATTACTGTCGATTATTTCTCAAACTTCTATTCAGATATGTATGATAAAAAATGTAGCTGATTCACTTAGCGACATTTTCATAGTCAACTATCTTAACTATAAAACTGTAGTCCAAACCCACCCCTCCTATTTCCTAACTAAATAAACACTATCTCATATACTCTGTACTCAGCTCTGTTAAAGTAAGTCATGCAAACACCTTAATAAAAGGCTACCCGTCATGACCTTACTTGATACTCTAAGCTTAACCCACCCTATCGTTCAAGCACCAATGGCAGGCGTAACCACACCTGAACTGGCAGCCACAGTGAGTAACTTTGGTGGATTGGGCTCATTAGGATCTGGTATGACTGCACCAGATGTTTTGGATAGTCAAATCAATACGATTAAGACCCTGACCGACCGTCCTTTTATGATTAATCTGATGGTATTATCTGAGCACGAGTCGAGCAACTTTGATACCGCTATGCCACTTTGGCTGAATCAGTACTATCAAGAGAATGGCATAGTCGCCGAGTTACCTGAACGCCCCGCTCAGAATTTCGCAGATCAGCTACAAGTACTCTATGACAATCCTGTGCCTGTCGTCAGTTTTACCTTTGGTATTATCAGTGCTGAGCAAGTTCAGCGTCTGCAAAGTCTCGGCACATGCGTCATCGGTACGGCAAATCATCCATTAGAAGCCAAAGCCTGGAGCGAGATTGGTGCTGATGCGGTCTGTGTACAAGGGGCGGAAGCTGGCGGTCATCGCGGTGGCTGGTTGCCACAAAGCGAAACCGATCCTTTGGGATTGCTGACACTGATTAGCCAAACGCGCACATGCACAGAGATTCCATTGATTGCAGCAGGTGGCGTCATGACAGCACAAGATATCAAGGCAGTACAAGCCGCTGGTGCTGAGCTTGCGCAACTGGGAACAGCGTTTTTGACCACAGATCAGTGCGGTATTAATGACACGTATAAACAAGCCTTACTCGATGCCAGTCACAGCAGACGTAGCTCAGAGACACGCTTAACTCGTTTGTTTTCAGGTAAGCTTGCTCGTGGTTTATTAAACGATTATCTACGTGATTTTGCTCAGTTTGAGAACACGGATGTACTACCGCCCTACCCGCAACTCAATGCTATGACTAAGTCTATGCGCGCGCATGCTGCTCATAATCTTGATGCAGAACATCTATCATTATGGGCAGGACAAGGGGTAGCTTTAGTCAAACAAGAAAGCACGCTTGATCTGCTTGATCGGTTGGTAAAACAGCTATAGAGTTACTTACTTTTGAGCCGGTCGCGAAACCCTTTATAATCCTCAGCCGTCTCTGTTACCGCCTCAACCATCGGCACATGACCGACCTTAGGCATCATAATAACTTGCGCCTGCGGGATGATTTCCTTGATCAATTTTGTGGTTTCAGGTTTGATGACTCGGTCTTCTTCGCCCCAAACGACTAACGTTGGGATATTATAGTTTGCGACGACTGCGGCGCGTGCCTCGACATTGTCTACTACGATCTGCTCGAGAATGTTGGCATGTAGCGCTTTGTTTTCAATACGCTCTTGGGCAAAGACTGCTTGCACCGTTTTTGGCAGATAAGGCGGTTTGTACATGACAAACTCATACAGCTTGTAGAAATCTTCTGTCTTATTGATCAATAGTGGGTTGTTCTCAAGCGTGGCATTTTCCAGTGATTTTGGAACACCTGCTGACCAGAATCCTGCACTATCGATGAGCCACAGACTTTTGATATCGTTTGGATACTTTGCTGCATATGCCACGCTGATAGCACCGCCCATTGAGTTACCACCTAGATGAAGGTTGGCAGCGGTGCCCTTCGCTTGCATCAACTCATGCAAGCGCTGCGCCTGTGCATCTGCGCGATAGTCTGCGCTATCGGGCTTGCTTGAGTCACCAAATCCTAGTAGGTCTGGGATAATAAGATGATAGTCTCCAAGCTCGCTTGCAACACGCGTAAAGCTGTCTTTGTTACTACCAAAGCCATGAATCAACAATAAAGGCTCAGCAGTGGTATTGTTGTTTTCGGCATACGTCAGCTGCTCACCTGATGCCAGTGTAAACACCTTGGTAGTCAGGTCAGATTTATTGCGCTCGTGCTGGATGATTTTTTGAGTTGTGGCAACGGTGAAACTATTAGGCGTTGTACAACTGGCAACAGACAAAGCCAAGAAAAGAGGGAAACATATACGCATCAGTGACATCAAAACATCCTTATTAGTTATCGGTAAATGAGTTGCACAACACCTATTTATGCCACCCTTTTGTGCTCTAGCCTTTTTTACTGCCATTATTTATTTAGCAAAAACTCTACCGCAGCCGCCGCATGGATAGCAGTAGTGTCAAATACAGAAATCGGGCTATCGGCTTCTTTGATAAGTAGACCAATCTCAGTACAGCCTAATATCACACCCTCTGCTCCTTGCGCAGCCAAGTCTTTAATCATTTGGCGATAATATTCTCGTGAGCTGTCTTTAAACTCACCAACGCACAGCTCTTTTTTGATAACACGGTGTACCTCTACTCTCGCATCCTGCTCTGGTATCAGCACTTGCAAGCCTGCATCGATCAGACGCTGCTTATAAAAATCCTGAGTCATCGTAAACTGCGTGCCGAGTAGCGCTATTGTGGTTAGGTTCTGCTGTTTGATAGCATCTATAGTCGCATCAGCGATATGGATCAACGGCAGCGCTGTGACTGCTGCTACGTTATCGAACAACTTATGCATCGTGTTGGAGGCGATCATGATTCCTTGCACGCCAGCTGCTTGCAAACGCTGAGCACTACTAGCCATTAGTGCACCCAGCTCATCCCATTGGCCTTGCTCTTGTAGCTCATTGATCACCGCAAAATCCACACTATGGATCATCAAGTCTGCTGAATGTAGTCCGCCAAGCTGATGTTTGATGCCTTCATTAATCAGACGATAATAGCTCTCTGTACTCTCCCAGCTCATACCGCCAATGATGCCCAATGTTCGTTGTTCAAAGTCTCGCTGTTGTTGATCTGCCATGCCACTCTCCTAGGTATTTTATCGTCTGGCTCATAGCCAATTATCGTAGCAACGCTGGCTATATATAGTGTGCGCGTTTACACCAATGCTATTTTGCTCAACACAAAACTCTTGTGATCAATATACAACGATTACTACCATTAATAATAACGATTTTACCTACTCATTTTTGAGGCGTATCATGTGCGCTCGTAGCCAGCTATCCTGTCGGTTACGTTTGTTAATTACCGTATAAGTATATGTATGCCATACGCCAGCATCATAGGCTGAGCGTCGCTATTTGCTATCATCCTGTAGGACACCGAACACTATGACAAACTTCCCCACTATTAGAATACGCATCCGCCGCAAGCTCTATCGCCTTATCTTTACAGGTCTGATGGCGATGATGATGTCGCTTATCATCTCGTCAGCACTATTATTGGTAAAAGTAGGCTACGTTGACGGCTTTTTTGCAGAATTGATGCACTCTTGGGGACTGGCCTTTGTTTTTGCGTGGCCGAGCGCGTATATCTGTGCCTATATGATACAAGAGCATGTTCTCAGTCGTATTGAGTTTTATTAGACCATAATGTAGCAGACAAAAATATTACCGATGTAAGCCAAACTTTCTACAATAAAATCCATTTAGCACGAATGTATCCACTGTCTAGACGACCAGTCTATTTTTAAGTATAGTATCCTTTTTCAAGTATAGTATCTTTGTGAATCGATGGCCTATATTTATCATTATCGTGGTATTGTTTTCACTCGAATAAAAAATATTGGTGAATAACCTTGATAACAACATGTTTTAGCTGGTTATTCAGACTCTTAATATACTTATAAATAAAATCATAAATAAGCAAAGGAAATCATCATGCGTAGTGCTATTCATAACAGTTTTGGTAAACCCTCCGACGTATTAAGCGTGGGCGACAGTCCTATGCCGCAGCCTGCTGCCAACGAAGTCCGCATCAAAACCATTCTCTCCCCTATTCACAACCATGACTTGCTAACCGTCAGCGGTCAATACGGCTATAAGCCTGAGATGCCAGCCATCGGTGGTAGTGAAGCGCTCGGTATCATCGATGCTGTCGGCGACGACGTCACAGATCTCAGTGTCGGTCAGCGAGTAGCTTGCGCTAGTGTGCACGAGACATGGGCCGAGTATTTTGTCGCCCCTGCCGATATGGTATTTGTCATTCCTGACAGTATCAAAGACGAGCTAGCAGCCCAGCTGATCGCTATGCCATTGTCTGCCTTGATGCTATTAGAGTTCTTAGAAGTTGATAGCGGTCAATGGATTATTCATAACGCTGCAAATGGCGCAGTCGGTAAGACACTAGCCATGCTCGCTGCTGCACGCGGTGTGAATACGATCAATTTGGTGCGTAGCAAAGACTCACTCGAAGAGCTGACTGCACTTGATATCAAAAACAACGTTGTCACCGCTGATGACGACTGGAAAGACCAAGTCCGCGCTATCATCGGTGATGACAAGATTACCGCAGCCGTTGATTCGGTCGGCGGTGAGTCAAGCAATGAGCTGCTATCGCTACTGGGTAGCAAAGGCACGCTGGTCTCATTTGGTATCATGTCAGGCAAGCCAATGGCATTAGACGCTGGTAGCTTGATCTTTAAACAAGCGGTGGTAAAAGGATTCTGGGGCAGCAAGACCAGTCAAGAAATGGATCTAGATAACAAACAACGTCTGATCGATGAGCTACTAGAGCGCGCTTCTAATGGCGACCTAAAGCTCCCTATCGAAGCTATCTACAGTCTAGATGACATCACAACTGCCGTCTCTGGAAAAGTACAATCAAGCAAAAAAGGTAAAGTCATCCTAAAGCCGTAAGCAATATACTACCCTTACAATGACTGTCCTCTAGAGAGGTAACATGACATATAAAAGAGCCCATTTGTATTACTCGTTCAGATAATACCGTGGGCTTTTTTGCTTTAGCCGTACTGTTTTAACTATATCGACGCTCTAATAGTAGCGCTACAGCATCATTAATAAACACAAACCATAAAAATTAATAAGGATATAACCATGTCAAACGATACAACATTCAAAGCACTCGTCGTCGAGGAAACCAGCGACGGTGAATTCAAAAAAAGCATCCAAGAACGTAGTGTCAGCGACCTACCAGAGAACGACCTACTCATCGAAGTACACTACTCATCATTGAACTTCAAAGATGCAATGTCGGCGTCAGGCAATAAGCGAATCACCAGAGAGTATCCGCATACGCCTGGTATCGATGCAGCGGGCGTGGTCGTCAGTGACAAGTCAGGCACGTTTAGCGCAGGGCAAGAAGTATTGGTATTTGGCTATGATCTCGGTATGAATACCGACGGCGGTCTGGGTCAGATGATCTCGATACCAGCAGATTGGGCGCTGGCGTGTCCAGAGACGCTGACGCTAAAAGAAGCGATGACCTATGGTACAGGCGGACTGACCGCAGCACTCAGTGTACAAAAACTAGAGAAAATGGGCGCAAAACCAAGTGATGGTCCAGTCGCTGTCACTGGCGCAACCGGCGGCGTGGGTACGATCAGTATCGCAATCCTAAAGCAGCTCGGCTACGAGGTGATTGCATTCTCAGGTAAGCCAGAGCAAAGCGACCATCTAAAAGCAGTGGGCGCAAGCGAAGTCCGTCATCGCGATACCATCAATGAAATCGGCAAAAAACCAGTCGGCCGTGAACTATGGGCAAACGCTATCGATACCCTCGGCGGTGAGTATCTATCTAACTTGCTCAAGCAAACCAAAGCGGGCGGCGCAGTAACCAATTGCGGCCTAGCAGGCGGTGCTGAGTTCTCCATGACGGTCATGCCGTTTATCACTCGTGCCGTGTCACTACTGGGTATCGACTCGGTTTATATTCCATTGGCGGATAAAGAAGCGATTTGGCAGCGTGTCGCCACTGATATGAAATTGCCTAATCTTGAAAGCTATGGCGAAGAAATTACGTTAGAGCAAACACCAGAATACTTAGATCGCTTTATGGCGGGCAAAACGGTTGGGCGTTATGTGGTGAATGTTTGGGGTTAGTTTTTTAAGAGTTAGTATTGATGAAAAAGCAGCACTTCTTTTGGGGTGTTGCTTTTTTTTGGTTCTAACACTTGAATCCTTTCTTAAAAAATTTTATTGAAAAGTATGTTTTTACTATTTAGATTCGCAAAGGAAATATTAAGTTTTAAAAAACTTTATACTAATAGATGATTTTAAAGAGCAAAATATTCAATATACTGGTAATTAATTCGGATAGAGTGATTTTTTATGGCTAACCATCTTGATACATTATTTGCAGACTTCAGACTGTATGACCTTTTTGGTGATGATAGCAACATCACTGTAAGCCAAATATGGATACTAGAAATTGAACGAGGAAATTTGAGAGAGTTACGTTTTCTATATGGTAGGTCGCTATCGGGCACATACTTATCAGACTGTTGGCATGGTACTGTGAGTAAAAACACACCACTCTATGATAATTGCTCAGTCAAAACGCATTCTCTGAGCATTTATACTTCCACTAAAAAACTAAAAGCTTTTCTTGAACAATTCATCAGTGGAGCCTCTCTTCAAAACGCCAGTCAATTTGCTGGACTAACTGTTAGCGAAAAACTGGCTAATATTGTTGGCGAAAGTATCTTCGGTGATAACCCTATCACTCGTCCTGTAATGCATTTGCCCACTCGCGATTATTATCAATTTCAAACAAAGCAATTAAGCCCAAACAGTCATTGCAGTGTTGATAGCGGTTCAGTTTCTTCAGATACCAAACCAAAAATATTCAGTGTCCCTGAAGGGTGCGACATGATGATTGCTAAAGCTGCGTGCCGAATATTAGATGCTGAGACTGGCATGGATTTTTCCGAAATTGATTCTTGGAGACTTAATGACTTTGAATTCATTTGTGCGCCAGGGCTTAATACTAATGAGCGTTGTAAATACGATATAACCTTGAAAGGAAAGCAGTCTTCTCTGAAGCTATTTGAACCATTAACTCGAGAACCTTCAGATTTGTTAGTCATTATTAAGGCATATAGTGACGGTAGTGTTCAGTCTTCTTATATTACCAAAATCAGTAAAGACTCTTCTTATCCAATTTGCCATTCATTTGAAATACAAGCGTTTCAAAACCAAGCTAGCACAGCTTATACAATGGAAATATATGCACTTGGCTCTAACGAAAATGATTCATTCCTCTTAATTCAAACTGGTAACTATTTTGTCCGAGAAGCGAATCTCAATCTACAATTAATGGATGGCGTGAGATCAAATGAGAGTTTTTCATGGCTAGACAAGAAAGTACCTAAAAAAGAGAAGTTTAGACTGGAGCAAGCAAAGCAGATTGAACGTGCTGCTCGCACTTCTCGGTCAACAGTAGGTGATCATACAGCTGATCCATGGGTTGCAACTAATCGATTGATCCAAAAAAGAGTCAAACAGCTGTGCCCAGATAATTCTGAGGGTAGGTTTTTTCCCACTCTTAATGACAGCGGTGTGAGCCGTCTTGAATTAGGAAACTGGCTTAAAGATATTTTCAAAAAGCACCACAACGCGAAAGTCGCTTGGGTCGATCCATATATGGAAGATGTGGGCATTGAACTTCTCAATAGACTAGGGACGGATAGCGCTAATTACCTGATCATTACGACAGAAAAAATTTCTAATAATGATAGTACAAACGATTCTAGTCAGCCCACCCGCGTTGACAATCTTTTAGCAAGATGTTCGGGCTGGAATAATGGCTATTTTGGGAGCGTTGATCTCAAGGTGCTTGCAGTTCCGGAAAGTAAACTCCATGACCGAATGATTCTCATTCGTTCCGCCAGTGGTCAGGCACTAGCAGGGTATCACCTTTCTAATTCAATTCAGAGAGCTAGTGAGAATCACCCGCTACTGGTAACACCAATACCACTAGATATACTTCCAAATGTATTCGAGTATATTGACAAAATTATTCAACATACGTTTTATGAGCCCGAATCTAGACCATTAGCAAAAATAATCTTCGATTCAAGTAATAGTCAAACACAAATGGAAGAAAAGCCTCATGAGTCTAACCATTCTTGTTCATTCTCAGAGCATCCATACGCTGGTAGCGTGATAGCTTGGTGGCTCAATAATGAACAGCTTTCAGACTTATCTGGAGACGCACTTGTAGAAGAGATGGATAAGAAAGGCTACGTTAAGGATGCACAGTTGGACCCAGACCTTTTTGACGCTCTTCCAGCCAAATTTTGGACTGAAGGGCTACCAATAGCAGATTTTTCCTCAGCATGGGACGCCCTTGGTTATGTGATAGCAAACTCCCCAGCTAGTCGCTATTCTGGTAGCCTCTATAACAAGGAGGATGCAATCTTATCAGAACCAGTGAAACTTGCACTTTTGGAGCATATCTCCTCCTCTAGAACAAATGCGCTGCAACCATTACCCATGAAAACACAGCTCGATATTGAACACTACCGTTCACAAGAACTCATAGAACTATTACTTTCAAAATGTGATCCGCTTAGTACATTCACTTACTCACCCGTAGATACCTCATGGAGTGACTACTACTCTATAAATATTCTATGGTCGGAAGATCCAAAGCAGTTAATATCTTGGTTAAACACTATACTTTCTGAACCTGTCACACGACTTCGAGACCGTGCACTTGTGATTGAAACCCTTAAGCATATTTGTTTATGCGTCAACTTCGATAAGAACCATGAACAAATTGATGCGCTTTTGCAGAGCAATGTGAGCCTTATAACTTGGATAGGACTTCATGTACTGGCAAATGCTATAAATAGAGGCAACTGGGGAGTTGAAACACTCTCTAAGATTAACCATATTGAAACCTCTGCTCGACGTACCATTCAGTGTTGGATGATAAACGAAGCTAATTACCTTAATTCGGATATAAAACCAGAACTCATTACTTACTTAATCGATTCATTGCACTCCCCTCTTATAGACCATGAACTCAAGGATATTCTTGATCCCGTTCGTGGTCGTCTTGGTAAGCTGCACCATTTTACACCTTGGATTCTTGAATCTATACTTATACCTATGATTGAGCAAAAAAAAGTCACTATTGAGCAAGTTGCCAATCAATGGTTGAAAGAAGTTACTGATCAATGGCTAGCAGCTCTCAAGGAAGATGATATCCATTTCTCACTAGAAACGGATGGAGCATTTACAGATGAGCTGGCTGTGCTAACCAAATACATAAACTCCGATACTCAGGAAAGCATTTTCCAAGAACTCAGGAGAGTTTTTAATATATTGGCTCGAACTATTAGGCGACCAATGAGCGATCAGATAAATTGGAAATCGTACAGTAATGCACACCAAGTCAACCTATGGCTCTATGGACTTACTAATAAAATTGCAGCAATGTTACCTGAACAATCGGTACCAATTGATGAACTTCTAGTGGAAAGTAAAGAAATCATGGAAAGAATCTCTCCATCGACTTGGGACAGCTTTTCAATAAATATGTTAAGTAATTATGGAACACCTGAACCTCAAACAATATGTTCACATCATCTCCACCAGATTATACAAACGGCGATTAATGTGAAGTAATTCAAAACGCAAAATGTATTTTGAGCTTCAAAGCAGTTAGTCATAAAAAAAGCCCATACAACTATGGGCTTTTTTTATGCGTTTATAACTGGAAATCATTCCCACTCGATCGTCGCTGGCGGCTTACTCGACACATCATACGTCACGCGTGATACGTCAGCGATTTCATTCATAATGCGGTTCGATACCGTCTCGATCAAATCATATGGCAGATGCGCAAAGCGAGCGGTCATAAAGTCTACCGTCTCAACCGCACGTAGCGCGATGACCCACGCATAGCGGCGGCCATCGCCGACCACGCCGACAGATTTGATTGGTTGGAATACCGCAAATGCTTGTGCCGTCTTGTCATACCAGCCTGAACGCTCAAGCTCTTGCATAAAGATAGCATCAGCCAAACGCAGGATATCAGCATATTCTTTTTTAACTTCACCAAGGATACGCACGCCCAAACCTGGACCTGGGAACGGATGACGATAGATCATTTTGGCAGGTAACCCTAGCGTAATACCGAGCTTACGTACTTCGTCTTTGAACAAATCACGTAATGGCTCAATCAGTTTAAATGCTAAATCATCTGGCAAACCGCCAACGTTATGGTGACTCTTAATCACGTGGGCTTTGCCTTGATGCGACTTAGCAGATTCGATGACGTCTGGGTAAATCGTACCCTGTGCCAAGAACTCAACGACTTTACCATCGCTCTGCTCACTCACTTGACGCGCGCTATCAGCGAATACGTCGATGAACGTTTTACCAATGATTTTGCGTTTTTTCTCTGGATCAGACTCGCCTGCTAGTGCATCTAAGAACAAATCTTCAGCATCGACGCGGATAACTTTTACACCCATGTTTTCAGCAAAGATTTGCATCACTTGGTCGCCTTCGTGTAGACGCAATAGACCGTTATCAACGAACACACAAGTCAGCTGATCTCCGATTGCTTTGTGTAATAGCGCGGCAACGACTGAACTATCAACACCGCCCGATAGACCTAGCAATACTTGTTTGTCACCGATTTGCTCTTTTAGCTGTGCGATACGCATATCAGCGATGTTGTCTGGCGTCCACTCACCTGCGCACTCGCAGATTTGATGGACGAAACGACCCAGCAACTCTTGACCTTGTAGCGTATGCGTGACTTCTGGATGGAACTGTAGACCGTAGTATTGTTTGTCGTCATTGGCCATAATTGCAATCGGACAGCTTGGCGTGCTAGCAACGATATCAAAGCCTTCAGGCGCTTCGATGACTTTATCACCATGACTCATCCAAACGCTTAGCTTGGTAGCCGCGCCGTCAGTCTTGCTGTCTTCGATACCGTCAGTGAGCTGCGAATGACCAGTGACATCAATGGTCGCGGCTCCAAACTCATGAATATCACTGGCATGAACCTGCCCGCCAAAACGATCGGCCATCGCTTGCATACCGTAGCAGATACCTAATACGGGCACGCCTAGCTCAAATACTGCATCGTTGATACGTGGGCTGTTTTCAGCATGAACGCTCTCAGGGCCACCCGACAAGATGACGCCTTTTGCACCAAAATCGATGATTCGCTGAGTATCGATATCATAAGGGAACATTTCACAAAACACCCCAGAATCGCGCACACGGCGAGCGATTAACTGACTGTATTGCGAGCCAAAATCGAGGATTAAGATGCGATCTTCTTTGATTGTAGGAGTGGCAGCGGCAGTGGTCATAAATCGATGTCCATCAATAGATAAATTGGTGCCCTATTTTAACAAGTTTACGCCTCATAAGGGTTACTTCCTCCGCAATATTTCATTATTCAATCATTTTCTTTAGAAAAAACATTCAATCCTGTCATTTAAACGACCTTGTCCTCTGGCATCCTATTATTTTTCAATCGTATTGTTGTATGTTCAAGACTTTCCTAACTTTTCACTTGCTATAGCACCATATCTATATAACGACTCTTACTTTTTATGGTGGCTCTTTAGTCAGGATGTTTTAGCTATAAACCTTCTCAAGAGTACAACGACTACGCTCACTTAACACCTGTCCTTAAGGAACGATAAAGCTTTGCTATTTAATGACAAATATTTTTAAACAATAGCGAAATATTAGTCGATTTTTGTTGCTAGGACGTGTACATTGTTAAGAGGTTCTTACTATTACAGAGATAATAAACCATTAAATCATTTAGATAATTACCCTATAAATATAGGGTCCGATACGCCTTTACCCACACCTGTCGCACCAACCATAAGGCTCGTAGGAGCTTTTATCAAAGGAATAAGATTATGGAAAAGGATTTCTCAAAGCGTTCAGCACTTAAGCTTAGCTCACTCACTTTAGCAGTTGCTGCAGCAACATTGACCTCAGTTTCAGCTTTTGCTGACGCAACGCCAGACTGTAATGCAGGCACTGATGCCACTGCGCTAGAGTGCGGTGTCAATGCGGCTGCAACAGGTGTGGATGCACTTGCTGTCGGTACAGACTCCACAGCAACTGGTAACTCAACTACAGCGGTTGGCGGCGAGTCAGTGGCGAGTGGTCCTGGTGCTACTGCTATCGGCTGGCAAGCAGTTACTGCAGGCAATCGATCAACCGCACTGGGTCATCAGACCTCTGCAATCGGTGTTCAGTCAGTTGCTGTCGGTGAGGATGCAACGGCGACAGGTAACGGTGCTATCGCGATTGGTGGTAATAATGATGTCAATAATGACGGGAACTTAGACGAAGATGGTGTTGGCTCAAATGCCAATGGTAATGACGCTGTAGCAATCGGTGCTGGTGCTAGCGCGCAAGGCAACTCTACGACAGCGGTTGGTGGCGAGTCAGTAGCAACTGGTCCTGGTGCCACTGCTATCGGTTGGCAGTCGGGTGCAAATGCAGAGCGTGCGCAAGCATTCGGTCATTTGGCTCAAGCAAATGGTGTGCGCTCTACAGCAGTTGGTGAAGCGGCTTTTGCTGGTGGAACCAATGATACTGTGGCTGTCGGCAACTTGACGCAGGCCAATGGTAATTCGACGACTGTACTAGGCGGTGAGGCCTTTACTGGAACAGTGGCGGATGATACAGATTTAAATGCAGGTGCTCTAACTTCTACAGGTGAGACTCCAGGTGCTACTGCCCTTGGTTGGCGTGCAACGGCTACGGCAGAGAGAGCGACCGCAGTCGGTCATTTAGCCAGTGCTACTGGTGTTCGTTCTACCGCAGTCGGTGAAGATGCTTTTGCTGGCGGCGCTAATGATACCGTAGCTATCGGTAACAAAACTCAAGCCAATGGTAATTCGACGACGGTATTGGGCGGCGAAGCCTTTACCGGAACAGTGGCGGATGGTACAGATTTAAACGCAGGCTCTCTAACTTCTACGGGTGAGACTGCAGGTGCGACCGCTGTGGGTTGGCGTGCAACGGCTACCGCAGAGAGGGCGCAGGCTTTTGGTCATCTAGCCAGTGCTTCTGGCGTACGCTCACTTGCTGTAGGTGAAGATGCTAGTGCTGAATCAGACAATGCAATTGCTATCGGTAATAACTCAGTCGCCTCAGGTCTCGATGGTGTAGCGGTCGGTGGTGATAGAAGTGGCGAGCGTCAAACGACCGCTTCTGGTACCTCTTCTACTGCTATCGGCGCACAAGCCCAAGCGACGCAAGCGGGTGCGACCGCAATCGGCTGGCAGTCAACCGCTAGTGGCGTTCGTGCACAAGCCTTTGGTCATTTAGCATCTGCAACTGGCGAACGCTCTACCGCCGTGGGTGAAGCTGCGCAAGCACAAGGTGCAGGATCAGTAGCACTGGGTAATCAGTCATCTGCTAGTGGCTCAAACGGTATCGCTATTGGTAATGGTGCTGCAGCGGCAAACGACAATCAAATCGTCTTAGGTAGCACAAACCAACTGCAAGAGAGCACTCTATCACAATCTGGCGTAACCAATATTGTGACAGCGGATGCAAGTGGTACGCTAGGTACCCTGAATATGGAGTCACTAGCAACATCAAGACAATTCAACGATTTGCGTAGTCAATACAACCGTCAAGAAGATCGCTTAGATGAAGCGGAAGATGGTATTGCGATGGCTCTATCGATGGAAACCCCAGTTATCCCTTCAGGTAAGCGTTACGCCATGACTATCGGTACGGGTTATTACAATAGCAGCTCAGCCATCAGCGCCTCGTTCGCTGGTCGAGTCAGTGATAGTATCACCATCTCAACTGGTGCAGGCTTCGGTACTGACACGGGTAAAGTAGGCGCACGCGGCGGGGTAACCTTTGCTTGGTAAGTGTTGCTTAGTGATTTTCGTTTGATGATTTTGGCTTAGCAACTGGCTCGTCTATTAATTGATATACGGGCTAGTCAATAAACAGATATTTACCTCGTCTTCATGCGTATTTAAACATAGCGAGGTAGATATCTTTTAGCGTTAGAAGTTTACTCAAAATAAATAAAAATTCGTTTCACAGAGACGTGTTTACGGTTCCATCAAAACAACTAGGAAGTCTTTAACTATTTTAACAGAGGAAAAATTATGAAAATTGCAGTCTCGTCATACTCAGCACGAAAGATCAGCACTCTTGCCCTAACAATTGCAGCAGCGTCTTTAAGCACTACCGCTGTGATGGCAGCTGAATGTCAGATCAATGATGCCAATACCCAAACCATCATGGGTGCCACTAGCAACGTCAAGTCTGCTATTGCCTGTGGTAGTGCAGCAACTGCTGGCGGTACTAACGATACTGTCGCTATCGGTAGCAAAGCCAATGCTGGTATGAACTCTGCCACAGCGGTCGGTGGTCAAGCCAATGCAGCAGGTCTAGGATCTACCTCTATCGGTTGGCAGTCAAAGGCCACTGCTGAGCGAGCGCAAGCATTTGGTCATCTCGCCAATGCTAGCGGTGTACGAGCAACGGCAGTCGGTGAAGCAGCGATGGCTGGTGGAACTAACGATACTGTCGCGGTCGGAAACAAAGCCAATGCTGGTATGAACTCTGCCACAGCGGTCGGCGGTGAAGCCAATGCAGCGGGTCTGGGGTCGACCTCTATCGGTTGGCAGTCAAAAGCCACGGCTGAGCGAGCACAAGCGTTTGGTCATCTAGCCAATGCTAGCGGTGTACGCGCAACAGCGGTCGGCGAAGCCGCAATGGCTGGTGGAACTAATGACACTGTCGCGGTCGGCAACAAAGCCAATGCTGGCATGAACTCTGCTACAGCAGTCGGCGGCGAAGCCAATGCAGCAGGTCTGGGCTCCACCTCTATCGGCTGGAAATCAAAAGCCACGGGCGAGCGTGCGCAAGCATTTGGTCACCTAGCCAATGCTAGCGGCATACGTGCAACAGCAGTTGGTGAAGCCGCTGCGGCACAGGGTGAAGCATCTATTGCTATCGGTAATATCTCAGTTGCTAGCGGTTTGAACAGCATCGCTATTGGTAACGGCGTCAAAGCAACCAATAAACATCAGGTCGTCTTGGGTAATGCAGGACAAGTTAAATCAAGTACCGCCTCACAGACAGGTCAAGTCAGTATCGTAACGATTGATGAGAACGGCACGTTAGGTACCATGCTTGTTGATTATTACAAATCAGCTCAGTAATCCTAACAACTATTAGTCTTAATATAAACAGCAAAAACCCCGCTATTGCGGGGTTTTTTATATCTCACTATGACGAAACTTATGAGCAAATCATTTGATAATAGCTTCTGTATGTAGCTTCTATATATAGAAGCTATATAGTGCTAAAAGCGTGATGGATGCGGTTTAATCCTTCTATCAACACCGCTTGAGGACAAGCCACGTTAAGGCGCATTTTTGAGTGTCCTTCTTCACCATATTTAATTCCGGCATTGAGCTCCACTTTTGCTGCACGCAGCGCATTATAAAGTTGTTGATCGTCTTGACTATAGGCTGCGCAATCCAGCCAGATCAAATAGGACGCTTCTGGACGCATGACCTTGATCTTAGGCAAGTGCTCAGCGAAATACTGCATGGTTAGATCAATATTACCCTCAATATAATCCAGCGCCTGCGACAACCAGTCACTGCCCTCGCTATACGCACTACGCATCGCTGTGTATGCAAATAAATTCAGTTCATACTCGTCGTTTAGCTGCTGCTGCTGGCTGATTTTTTGGATTAATGCTGCATCCTTAGCAAAGATCATTGAGCCTTTGATACCAGCGATATTAAAGGTTTTGGTCATCGAGGTTAGGCTCACCACCTTATGCTCATATCCTGCCGCTAGTGTTAAAAACGGCGTAAAAGCATACCCACTCAGAGTCAAATCTTGGTGAATCTCATCACTGACAATCGCCACATCATGTTTTTTGCAAATGGTAAGCAGTGCATTCAGCTCATCTGCTGTCCACACGCGCCCGCCCGGATTGTGTGGATTGCAAAGTAAATATAGCTTCACATTATGCTCGATAATCTTGGCTTCGATATCGACCAAATTCAAACGATATTTGCTCTCGCTCTCTTGTAACGAGGAAGTAATGAGCGTGCGCCCATTTTGCTCAACCTTACTCATAAATGGCGCATAAATCGGATCATTGACCAGTACCGCATCCCCGAGCTTAGTAAACACATGCATCATCAGCGCTAAGCTTGGTACGACACCCGGCGAGAACAAGATATTTTCTTTAGCAAGCGGCAACTCATAGCGACTGCCATGCCAGTCAACGATCGCGTCATACAGCGCTGCGGTGGGTTTGGTATAGCCCAATATGCCGTGCTGCACGGCTTTTTCAATTGCCTCCAAGATCGGCGGGGCAGCTTTGAAATCCATATCGGCTACCCACAGCGCAATCGTGTCATCGCTATAGTGCCATTTGAGTGATCCTGTATCCCGTCTATCGATGACTTCATCAAAGTTGTATAACACTTGCGCGCTCCTATATTTTAAATAATGGTTCAGGGTACAACAGGAATGGCGTCATCAACAATCGCTTTATGCAGGATATATAAAGTCGCTATATGATTATCAAAATCATGCCTATTTCGTCCCTTTTAAAATCTGATACTATTGACTCACAGGGATAGACACTGAGCACCTCAATCAAGGAGACCGATGATGACCACTGCAAACCAAAAGCCGCTTACAGACACGCAAGCATACGTCTTGACCAAATCCGATATCGATAACACGCCTGAGACTAAGCATGTCCACCAGTTCAATGAGAAAGCCATTCGCCATACGGTGTCGCTCAGTGATATTGTCGGTCTGACCAAATTTGGCTTGCACCTTGTGCGGGTAGAGGCAGGCGATGAGACGACGACCCATCACTATCATGAAGAGTCCGATGAGTTCATTTATGTGCTGTCGGGCGAGCTGTCGCTACGCTTCGGCGATGAGCAGTATTCGCTAAAGGCTGGCGACTTTGCGGCGTTCCCTGCGCATGGCGCTGCGCACTCAATGCGTAATGATAGCGATGCCGATGCTACTTATCTAATGGGCGGCAGCCGACCTGATATTGATATTACCCTGTATCCAGAGATCGACCGTAAGATGTATAAGATTCATGGTAAAAAGGAGTATGTGGATTTGGAGAATTTGGGTGAGGTTTGAGAACAGTTCTCTATGACATATAAATTATGCTAAATATTATTAGATCCTAACTACATCAACTAAACCTAAATGATTTAGGCGATCCTCTGTTGTCTGACTCAATTCTGATACTGTAATAAATAAATTCTGGATAGCCCTACTGATAGCAACATACCTGAGCCTATGTTCTTCTAATTCATCTAGATTAGGAGCAGTTATAAAACTAAGTTCTTTCTCATCGTCTAGAACAAGTAGTACATTCTCAAATTCAGCACCTTTCGACTTGTGTATAGTAATATTATTACTGGTATCTTCAATAATATTTACACATAAGGCTAAGCTCTTATAGTTAGTATTGTCGTAAAAATTTTTAGGATTTCCAGCCCTAAAATTACTAAGTCCATCAATCCCTGAATCCGCTTGTAATATATTATAGAAAGTCATTAAGGGTTCATTACAGTACTCATCGTACTTACTATTTATTAAGAAAAGCAAACCTAAAGCGTCTTTCTTACCTTGGCTACTTCTCCCAAAATATTTTTTAAGCTCATTCAAAGCTTCTTTAATTTTATTTTCACGACATAATTCTACAGCTGTTATGCATGGTATAACCAATCTATAGCGATTGGGACTATCAACTCCTTTTAAATCTTTGAACAAATTGTCGTTTAAATCTATACCTTCAATATCTTTTTTCAAAGCATTAGCAGTTATATTTTTCCAAGAGAGTGTGGTTATTTCTTCCTCAAAAGATGTTCTTTCAATTGTTTGCAGAACAGTTAATCTATGCCCAACGTAAATAATAGGCTTGTTTCCATTAAACTCATCTTGACCTTGTTGTGTAAAATCAGGTCTTATATGATTTAGTAAACTAATAATTTCTTTCGTACTACGTCTATTATCATCTATTTTATAATCTCTTATGCCTTCTAGCTGAAAATCGCCAAACTGTTTGGGGAGTGCGCCTTGAAACTGAAATATAGACTGCGCAATATCACCAATAATTCCTATGATAGTGTCTTGCACCCCAACCTGACGCAATAGTTCAACTTGAATAGGGTTACTATCTTGAAACTCGTCTACAAAAAAGTAGGGGAACTTAGCTCTTAAAACGTCTAAGATAAAAGGATGTTTTTCGATTATTTGAAAACTAAAAAATAATACATCATTATGATGTAGATATCCGTCATTCCAATATAATTCTTTAATAGAATTAAAGTTTGTCTCCAAGGCATCAATAGCCTTAGCATGCAAATAAATCCTTTTTTCTCCCTCATAAATATAACTTTCAGATCTATCAGCTTTGAAAACCAAACTACTCTCATTATCAAACTCACATCTTAAAGTACTTAGCCATCTAGCCACCTTATTCAGATTTTCGGGTCTATTAGTAAGAGAACTAACACTATAATGTGACTTCAAGAGATGTTTATTAGAGTGATTTTCTATCCATTCCCTTATCTTTTTTTTAGATATATTAACGTCATCATGACCATCTAACCTAGAAACATTGAAACCATAGTCATCTGCGATGAAGTGCATATATGGCTTTATAACATGTTTATATAAGAAGCTATGAATTGTTGAAACTTCTACTTGATTAGAAGATGAACCTAGCCTATCTCGAATTATCTCTACTGCTGTATTAGTATAAGTAATACAAGCGACTTTTCTACTTTTATCTAATCGCTCAGATGTGTGTAAAACTTCTTTAATATGATTAACGAGCCAGTGTGTTTTACCTGCACCGGGTCCAGCTAATACTCTAAAATGATGCTCGATATCACCAAGCTTATTACCCGAGTCAATTCGTATAGGCTCTACTCGCATATCCATGCTAAAGCCTCCCTCATATACTTAGGTACAACAAAATCCTCGATATTATTAGTTAGATTTTCCTCAAGAGCGTATGCTAGCTCTAGTGCATTCTCTCCTTTCCCAATTGAATTTAAATATCTTGAGGCTATAACGGCTTTTATTTTATCTTCTTCACTCCAAGTATCACCTAGTGCTTCAATCGCTTCCTTAATTCTTTGATTTTCTGTACTAAGTTCTTTATCGGGGTCACTTCTATTACCTAATAAAGCTAAACAATCACTCAAAGTACTGCTCTCGTTTAAGTCCATCATTTCTCGGATTTCAGACTTATTAGACATGCTTTCAGTCAGTAATAATTTACATTTTGGATTGTATAGAGCCAAATCATATTCAAGTGTCTTTCCTTTGCAGACTTCTTGACTAAAGAATCTGATATTCTTATGGTTCTTATATTTTTCAATTAACTGAGATGGATGATCTTTATATTCATATTTATCACTATCTACTTCGTACTCAAATGGATAACATTTTTCGTAACTATTCTGATTTTGTTCCTCGTCTTCTACTTTCTCTCTTCTAGTAGGATCTCTGTCTGTTATACAAACCACCTTCTTAAAAATTGCTGAGGCACTTTGTTCAGTATCAAATAGCTTCAAAAAATGGTTAAAGTATCTACCACCTATGTTAATTACAGATATATGATGATTTTCAAGAGGATCTCCTAGACTTTCTGCAAATATACCCATTAGTAACTGCTCTGCTAACCCTTCCACAAGAATAATTTTTTCTGCGAACAACATATTTGATTTAGTAGCATCTAGAAATCTTTTAACGTATTTTAGAGATTTTAGATCAACAGCACTATGATCAAACACTTTTGCTAGGTAGCCTACGTTTGAGTTACCTTCAATATCGTTATGTAAACATATTATCTCTTCTAATTCTGTTGCTGACGTTACATGAGTTGAATGTGAGGTAATAAAGATTTGTCTAACAGTATCGTTACTAATATTGGTTTTTAGAAACTTAAGAAATTTATCTTGCATTGATGGATGTAAATGCGCTTCAGGTTCCTCAATGACAAGCATTGGAAACACTTTAGCGTTACCTCCAAAATATTCCTCATCTGCGTTAGCTTGCATCTTTGCTAGAAGTATTGAGATATAGATAAGATTGTTATAACCCAATCCATTATGTGAGGCAGGAATTTTGAATCCTGCTTCCTCAACAATGAGTCTTAGAAAGCTCAACATTTCTATATCTGATGTCTCACCCTCAAAATTAGGTGTGGATTTCAAAGAAGCACCTGTTTGATTAGCATAAGATAATATTGCCTCTTTACCACTTTCCATTCTTTTATCTAAGACCTCAATCAATCTTGAAGAACTCTCAGAAAATTGTTTCGACTTATCTTTTATTTCTTTGTTTTTGTCTAAGGTCTTATCGGTTGAACTTTTAACCTCATAATCTAAAAAGAAATGTAATACTTCTTTTAGCATTACATTACGACCCGAAACTAGGTCTCTTTCAACATCTCTAATAGCATCAAGAAACTGAAAGTCAAACCTCTGTAATAACTCACTATCTGCTTGATTTTGGTTAGTGACTTCACCTCCCCATATTTTGTGGGTATAAAGCCGTAAAAATTCATTATCAATGGTTTTGAAAGCTTTGCTTATTAACTCTTTTGGAATTCCTTGTTCATTTGATTGAACTAATTGCTCCATTTCTTCTAAATATTTCTGCTCATATTTCTCAGGCAAAAAGAATTCATAGGTAAGCTTCGCCTCATAATCTTCAGTAAGCAAAGTTAACCATTCGCTGACCGTAACTAAATCATCATTGTTAGAAGTATTGCCCTTAGAGATCGTTACTGTAATAGACACTTTTGGAGAATGCTGTCTTAGCTGATCCAAAGAAGCATTCATGTTAAAGTCGTTAACAGTTAAACGCTTTTTAGAATTTGGGTTTAAAATTAACCCTAAAGCTCTGATTAGATTAGACTTACCAGCATTGTTATGGCCGATAATAACGTTAATACCATCATTAAACTCAATTTCATTACTTCTAAAATTCCTGAAATTTTCTATTTTTATTTTTGATATATACATTTACCATCAGCCTTTAGGTTAGTGTAAAAGAGAATTATTTACCAGTAAACTCAGCTTCCCGTCTCTCAACCATCGCCATCACGCCCTCTTTCGCGTCTTCTGAATGAAAGAGCGGTGGCAGATAGCTATGGATATTAGCCAGTGCCGTCGCTGCCCCATTGCGACTCGCGTCTTGTGCTGATGATAGCGCGCCTCTGACACCCAGCGGCGCGGCTTTACAGATCTCTTGTGCCAGCGTTAATGCGCGCTCGTATTCAGACCCATTTGCCACCACTTCACTGACCAAGTTCAGTCGATCAGCCGTTTGCGCATCGAACGCTTTTCCCGTGAGTAGGTACGGCATGGCTTTTTGCCAGCCTGCCGCCGCGACAAACCGTACCGTCGCCCCGCCAAATGGCATGATGCCGCGTTGGACTTCCATTTGAGCAAAGTTACAGTTATCACTGGCGATAACCACGTCACTATTGAGCATCAGCTCGATAGCTACCGTAAAACATGTACCTTTTACCGCGACCACTACTGGCTTGGTACGTAGCTTTCCACTGATACCCCACGGGTCAATTTGATTGTCATCAAACTCAAACACACCGTCGTTTAGCTTGTCTTGTAGCTCGACCAAATCTAGCCCAGCAGTGAAGTGATCACCATGCGCAAAGATAAGCGCACAGCGTAAATGATCATCGTTTTCATATCGGCTCATGGCTTCGGAGAGCTGGGTGATCATATGACTGTCAAAGGCATTACGTTTATTAGCGCGATTTAGCCCAATCAGGCAGACGTAGCCGTCTGTGTCATAGGTGATGCGATTGTCTTGAGTATTACTGTCCGTTGTCATGGTACTGTCCTTGTTGAAATAATTTTTTGTATTAAGTGGTTATATCGCTCACATCGCTCAATCTCGATTGCTTATTGATAGAGATATATTGATAGCGCTTTGTCGATAGTTCTGTCTTTAATCTGACTTTTAATATAGACATCATGCTGCCATAACACAAGCAGTAGAGATGACTTGTATGAAGCATAATCGATAAAAGTTGACCTCATTTGCGATAAGTGCAACTATGATTCAGATTCAGGTAGCGTACAGAGTATTTTATGGAATTTTGGCATGGGTTTTTGCTTATCACGAGCGTTCATTTACTAGCAGCTGCCTCACCAGGTCCTGATTTTGTCTTGGTTTCACAGCAGACGTTAGCTAAGGGTCGCCGTACTGGTTTGATTTGTAGTTTGGGGATTACCTTAGGGCTGTCGGTGCATATTATCTATTCGGTGCTGGGACTAGCAACAGTCATTGCTCACTCGCAGCCACTATTGACCGCGATTAAATGGTTGGGTGGTAGCTATTTGATCTATCTAGGGTGGCAAGGTATTCAGGCAAGACCAAAAAAGCCAGCAGAACTAGCAACATCGGTAACGCAAGAGAACGCACCAATTGATCACTTACAAGCAAAGCAAGACACTCCTACTCATATCAAATCTATAAATACTGAATCTTTAAATGCTGAGTCTGCCGTTGCCACATTGCGCCGTGGGTTTTTTTGTAATGTCTTTAATCCAAAAGCGCCTGTTTATTTTGTGGCTATCTTTACCCTCGTCTTATCGCCAGACATCCCATTTTGGCAATTGGCCATCTATGGTGTATGGATGATGGTATTGCAGATGGCATGGTTTAGCACCGTGGTGATGCTACTCTCTATTCCTGCGATTCACCGTCGCTTTCAGCGTTTTGAGCATTGGATCGACCGTGTATTGGGGTCCGCGATGATTGTATTGGGACTCAACCTGATTTTGCGTCATCGATAACTCATTTGTGAGCGGTGAAATCTGCTACACTGCTGACTTATATCCATATATCGTAGCCTGACATTATGACAAGTAAGCCCATGACCCGTAATCCTGCCAATAGCAAACATAGAAACCGATCGCCTGCAACCGCCAAAAAACTCGGTCAGCTGCATCCGCGCAACCCGCACCAAGGTCGTTACGACTTTGCCGTATTAACACGCGCGTTGCCTGAACTTGCTGAGCACACCATCACCAACCCCAAAGGCGAGCCGACGATTAACTTCTCGGATCATCAAGCGGTTCGCGTTCTGAATAAAGCACTACTGGCAAATTATTACGGTGTTAAGTTTTGGGATATTCCAGACGGCTATTTATGTCCGCCTATCCCTGGACGTGCCGATTATATCCACTATATTGCGGATTTACTCGCGCAAACCACGCACGTCAATGCCGACAACACACCGCCAACAGGCAAAGAGATTCATGCTCTTGATATTGGTACGGGTGCCAGTGCGATCTATCCGATCGTTGGTAGCCAAAGCTATGGCTGGCGCTTTACGGCAAGCGATATTGATCCGATTTCGGTCAATACTGCCGCCCTCATTTGTGATGCCAATCCCAAGCTAAAAAGCGCAGTCAAAGTAAAGCTGCAACCTGAGCCTAAGTTTATCTTTAAAAACATCATCGGTCGTCAAGATTATTTCGATGTGGTGGTGTGTAACCCTCCATTTCACGCGTCATTAGAAGAAGCAATGGAAGCCAACAGCCGCAAGCAGCACAACTTGCAACGTCATCGCGGTAAAAATGAAAGCGAGCAAATCAGCCGTCATTCAACCAAGTCAGGTAATGCGGCGCAAAACCTAAACTTCGGTGGTCAGCACAAAGAGCTATGGAGCGAAGGTGGCGAGATTGCTTTCTTAACCAAGATGGCAAAAGAAAGCCAAAGCTTTGCAGAACACGTTGGTTGGTTCACGACACTGGTCTCAAAATCTGAAAACGTGAAACCTTTGCAGCTGCTATTAAAGCAGCTGGATGTCGCGCAAATGCGTATTATCGAGATGAGCCAAGGGCAAAAGAGTACTCGTGTACTGGCGTGGCGCTTTGATACTGATGAAGAGTAGTCGATAGATACGTTAGTTAATTTAAGTTTCACGTGAAACAAAAAAAGCACCGCTTTGATATTCAAGGCGGTGCTTTCTGCATAAAGACTAGGTGAAACTCTAAATAAATTAGCCAAAAAACATGACTTTTATGCCAATCGCAATCAATACCACGCCGCCCAATACTTCGGCTTTATCCTCTAGCCATGTGCCTGAGCGACGTCCCAAATAGACCCCAATCCAGCCAAACACAGCCGTTACTACCGCGATAATCAAGCAAGCTAACCACGCGTTCAAGGCCAATAAATTTAGCGTAAATCCGGCTGCCATTGCATCGATACTGGTGGCAATCGCTAGCGTAAACATCGTGCGATGATTGATGTGCCCATGACTGTTACTAGCGACCACTCCTGTTTCACCATCAGTACTAATCGCATCATCATTGACATCTAACTCATCACTATCCGCATCTGATCCGTCAGCGGTAAACACTTCGTAAAGCATTTTTCCGCCTAGCGCAATTAATATGATCCCGCCAATCCAAGGCGCGGCCGACGCCAACCAACCCAGCAGCGCCGCACCCAATAAATAACCAATGAGCGGCATCACGCCCTGAGCAATACCAAAGTACAGCGCAGCATAGATAGCCAAGCGCCGTACGTACTGATGGCTATATTTTTGAGCCTTAGCACCCAGTCCTATCGATACCGCAAATGCATCCATCGCTAGGGCGATAGCAAGTAATATCACTTCGATCATTTTATTTCCACAAATTATGATTGCTAATCAATAGCAATTTATCTAAATAAGTTTCACGTGAAACAAAAATACCGCTTCGATGATCGAAACGGTATTTCATATGCTATAAATAGAACACTTAAATTTAGATGTCTAGATTTGACACCGTCAAGGCATTTTCTTCGATGAAGATACGGCGTGGTTCGACGTGATCACCCATTAAGCAAGTGAACATATGATCAGCGGCAATCGCATCTTCGATAGTGACACGTAGCATGCGGCGGTTTTCGGGATCCATCGTTGTATCCCATAGCTGGTCGGCATTCATCTCGCCCAAACCTTTATAACGCTGAACTGATAGACCACGACGTGCATCAAGCATCATCTGCTGCCACAGGTAATCAAAGTCACGTATCGGCATGTCTTTACTACCACTGTTACTCTCGCGGCGAATAAAAGCATCATCCTCAAGCAAGGTATTCCATTCACTCGATAAACGTAACAGCTTGCTATACTCACCTGAATTGATAAAGCTGGCATCTAGCAGATAATGATGCGCTAACTGATGCACATATACCGTGACGCGTGGTAGCCACTGAGCCTTAGTAGACAACGCCTCACTATCTGATGCTTCGCCTTCTTCAGCGCCTAGTACTGGTGCCATACCTAGTAAATCGGCTGCGGCTGCGTCCATGTTTTCTGGCTGAGGCGCATGAATATTAACCAATTCAATCTCAGGGTTTAAATCGCTACCGAAATGATCGAGCTTGAGCTGCATCGCAGCTTTCCAGTCCTGCATTGCAGACTTATCATAAGTCATATCAGTGCTGAGCTTTGGCGTGTGGGTCAACGCGTCCAAAATCACCGCTGGAAAACGAATCTGCAAACGCGCTTTGATAAGCTGCGTTTGGTTATAATCATTCAGCAATGTCTCAAGCGCTTGACCAGTAATCGCAGGTGCATCGGCACTGATATGAAGCTTGGTATTATCAATCGTTGACGACAATAGATACGCTTTTAGCGCTTCATCATCTTTTAAGTACAACTCTTGACGACCTTTTTTTACTTTATACAGCGGTGGCTGAGCGATATATACATAACCGCGCTCAATCAGCTCAGGCGTTTGACGGAAGAAGAACGTCAACAGCAGAGTACGAATATGCGAGCCATCCACATCGGCATCGGTCATGATGATGATTTTGTGATAGCGTACTTTGTCCGGATTGTACTCATCAGGGCCAATACCGCAGCCTAGTGCAGTAATCAGATTACCCACTTCAGCAGAAGATAGCATCTTGTCAAAACGTGCACGCTCGACGTTTAGAATCTTACCTTTTAACGGCAAGATTGCTTGCGTTTTACGGCTACGACCTTGCTTCGCTGAACCACCTGCAGAGTCACCCTCCACAATGTACAGCTCTGAGAGTACAGGATCTTTTTCTTGGCAATCAGCCAACTTACCAGGCAGACCTGCAATATCTAAAGTAGTTTTACGACGGGTCATTTCACGCGCTTTACGAGCCGCATCACGCGCACGTGCTGCTTCCATAATTTTATTGGCAATGGCCTTACCCGCACTTGGGTTCTCTAACAGGTAATCATTGAACTTATCATGCATCGCTGATTCGACAGCAGACTTCACTTCACTCGATACCAGCTTATCTTTAGTCTGACTTGAAAACTTAGGATCGGGCACTTTCACCGAGACAATGGCCGTCAACCCTTCACGAGCATCATCACCAGTCGCCGCAACCTTCTCTTTCTTAAACAAGTTTTCGCGATCCATATAGCTGTTCAAACCACGTGTGAGCGCTGATCTAAAACCTGATAGATGCGTACCACCATCTTTTTGCGGGATATTATTAGTAAAGCACAGCACTTTTTCGTTATAAGTATCCGTCCACTGCAGTGCAACTTCGACACTGATACCATCGTCTTGTTGACTGGTAAAATGGAATACTTCGTTAATACCATCTTTGCCTGCGTTAATATAGCTGACAAACTCTAACAAGCCGCCTTTGTGCTCAAACTCGTGACGCTTGTCAATGCGCTCATCGGTCAGAACGATACGCACACCAGAGTTCAAGAATGATAGCTCGCGTAGGCGTTTTGCCAAAATATCATACTCAAAAATCGTACCAGTGAACACTTCACTACTCGGATAAAAGCGGATTTGTGTACCCGTTTGATCCGTTGCTTCCATTTGCTGAATATCAGCATCAGGCACCCCATCAGTATAAGTCTGATGGTAGTGATAACCTTCACGCCAGATATTCATCTCAAGCTTTTTGGACAACGCATTAACGACCGATACCCCAACCCCGTGCAGGCCACCCGATACTTTATAACTATTGTCATCGAACTTACCACCTGCATGCAGGACCGTCATGATGACCTGTGCCGCTGATACCCCTTCTTCTGGATGAATATCAACGGGTACGCCGCGACCGTTGTCCATCACGCTGACAGACTCATCTTCATGGATGATAATATCAATTTGATCACAGTGGCCGGCCAGTGCTTCATCGATAGAGTTATCCACGACCTCAAAGACCATGTGATGCAAGCCTGTGCCATCGTCAGTGTCGCCGATATACATACCAGGGCGCACGCGTACCGCTTCTAACCCGCGCAGTACACGGATATCTTTAGAGCTATAATCAGAAGGCAACCCTTCTGGCGCTACAACAGGGGCCATCGTTTCGGTAGCACTATCTGACGTCAGTTGTTCGTGGTCAATAGGTAATGAATCACTCATGTACATTCCTTAATCTAGCCATTATCAGCTGTTTCTTTATCAGCTCGCCTATAAGGCTAAGCTTTATGATGGCATTTTAAAATTAACTTTTATCGTCAAAACCTTGAGTGCACATAGATGGTGAATATACTATCAACCATGATCATTTGGAGGGGCGCACAATATTGAAATTATCGAACTATTTATTAACGATGACCTTTGTTGTTTTAAACACAATAAAAGCCATATAAAAATAAAACATATATATATCAATATGTTAAAAATCGAGAAACGATAAAAGCTAACTGCATGATGCAATCAAATAACTTGCTGAGAACAGGACAAAAATAAAGTGCTATTTTAGCATTTTTTTGTCTCTAAGTCACTGTTTACTGGGAGTTTTACTGCTAGAGAGTCAGTGTTTTGACCCGATAGATTATCTGCGCCCTAATCTGCCCTATGACGGTAAGTAGATATCACATAAAAGAGTTGAGAATAGACTAGGAAAAGTCATAGGCAAGGATAGGTAAGAGACTAATCAACAGGAAATATCTGCCCACGTTTCACGTGAAACAGTTTAGGCACTGCCCATAACTCATTAACTAAAGGAACAATATCATCCGTCAAACTGGTCATAAAAACCTGACAAGGTAGCTTAGCCAAGGCTGATAAAAGAATCTTTATCGCTCTGCCATCTAACTCTGCGGTGATGTCATCTAATAGTACAACAGGAGTAAATCCTAATGTCGAACCAGTATCAACTGAAGCGTTGTTTTCAGTACTGTTGAGTAGCAGTGGTAATTGAGACAAACGCAGTGCGGTAATAAGCAGTTTTTTCTCACCACGAGATAAGACGTTGGCTGCTTGCTCTTTTAGAGCTGGCAATTTAGCACTCGTCTCATGAGATGATGCCGTTTTGAGACTTTCAGCATGCTTGCCTGTGTCGCTATCAGAGCGCCAATGCACATGAACATCAGAGCGATGATTGCCTATACGGGTATACCCTAATTGTAAGTCCTGCTCTAATCGCTCATCAAGCTGTATATCCAGCGCAATACTAGTATCGTAGCCAGCTTGATACGTTAAACTCAATTGTTCAGCGTAGGTTGGCAGTAGTTTGAGGACACTTTCAGCAAAGTAAGGCTGCCACTCTATAAAGACACGTTCACGATAATGATGGATCAATGCAGCATGATTGCTTAGTCCTTTATCCCACGATTTGAGTTCAGCCAACTGAACTGTAGTCAACTGACGTGTGCTCTTTAGCAAACTATTGCGCTGTTTTAGAAGACGTTGATAGGCTACCCACTGCGCATGAAACCCATGTTTCATGTGAAACACTAGCCAATCTAACAGCTGTCGACGACTGGCACTACCCTGCTCTAACATGTCCATCGTAGAAGGATCTATCAGTAGCGTGGGCAGCTGCTCTGTTAATATGCTTTGGTTATAGACGGTGGTTTGATTGAGACGTAGAATAGTTGTGGCGTCTGCTTGCTTTTGAATAGCCAATGTACGGCTATCATTGAGTTTTGCGTATACGACGGTATTATTTTGATGATGCTGAATATAGCGTTTAGGCTGATGATGGCGAAAGCTTTTACCTCTTGATAGCAAAAATACAGCTTCAAGTAAAGAAGTTTTTCCACTACCGTTTGCACCAATCATGACATTACAAACGGTTGGCTGTAAATTGACTTGAGTAAGGTTTCTCAGATTTGATATTTGTAGACGTTCAATCATATTATCGATAGCCGCCTGTTATTTCTAGACACCAAACTAGGCAAAAGTTTATTTAAATTCAATTCATTCACATAGATTTCTAAAAATACTAACGTGGTTAAATGCTGTATAGATCGTAAAAAATCAAACTATATACGCATCGGCATAATAACGTATTGATGGAACTCATCATTGAGCTGATTTACTAGTACAGAGGCATTTGACTGACTCATATGCATCTGCAAATCACCTTGTATCACCCCTAGCACGTCTTGTAGATAAGCGGCATTAAATGACAACTCCATCGGCTCACCTTGATATTTTGCTTGTATCATCTCAACGGCTTCGTCTTGCTCAGCATTATTAGCACGTACTTCTACCATACCATCACTGGCAAAATTAAAGACTACACCGCGAGACTTCTCGTTACTCAAAATAGCAACGCGGCGTAATACATCAGTCATCTTCTCTTGACTAAATAACGCAAGTTTATCGGTATTACTTGGCATGACACGGCGATAATCAGGGAATTTTCCATCAATCAGACGAGCAGTAAAGGTTACCATTAGATTTTGGCTCACTTGCCCTGCACTATCTACATCACCAAATGGTAAGCTCACTTGCAGAAACTCACGACCAAAGCTCAAAGTAACCGCATTGTCTTGGTCACCCAGCATTTTACCCAGCTCAGAAGCCAAACGCTCAAGCTCGATTACTGCCTTACGTGGTAAGATAGCCTGCATATTTAGATCAGCATTCACATCAATAACGCTACGTGCTAGAGCCAATCTATGCCCATCAGTTGCTACTGTCGTTAGTTGCTGCTGTGAAACATCAAACAGCATACCAGTTAGATAGTAGCGTACATCTTGGATCGCCATTGCAAACTGAGTCTTATGGATCAAGTCTGTTAGGCGGCTACGGCTGATATTTAACGGTGTGATATTTTCAGGATTACCCAAGCTTGGGTAGTCTTCACTTGGCAATGTGCCTAGTGTAAAACGACTCTTACCACTGGTGAGCAAGCAACGCTCATTTGCTTGCGTGGCTAGATTGATTTGTGCCTGTGCAGGTAACGACTTGCAAATATCTTTTAACTTTGTCGCAGGCAAAGTGGTGTTACCCGCTTCAATACAAGCGCCAGCAGGCAATTTCAATGTCGATGTCAGCTCCACCTCTAAATCTGAGGCTGTCAAGACAAGTTCAGACTCTGATAACTGAAGCTTAATATTACCCAATATCACCATATTGTGTCGTTTATCAGCGGCTTTGGCGATCAAGTTGATAGCTTTTAGTAACGATTCTCGATTGATCGATAATTGCATGCTTAGTTACTCTTATTTGAATGATTCTTTTGTGATGACCTAACGTAATGGTCTAATAATACCTTGTCTACTAACGATAATCCACAAAGCATCTGTACGCTTATATCTTCACTATTATAGACCATCTCCATCTGCTAAAACACAATGATATTTGCAGCGTCTAACCTGCCTGTAGCATTAAAGCCAATGTCTTGTAGTCTTTGTCAAATGAAGGATCTGCTGCTCTTAACTCATTTACCTTATCGCAAGCGTGCATCACTGTAGTGTGGTCACGTCCACCAAATGACTGACCGATTTCAGGGAAGCTATCACCTGTTAGTTCACGTGATAGGGCCATCGCTATTTGGCGAGGTCTTGCAATACTACGTGTACGTTTACGTCCCATAATATCTTTAACAGTTACATCGTAGTATTCGGCGACTATTTTACGGATATTATCCATGTTGACGGCTTGCACACGCATTGCAACGATATCTTTTAGTGCGTATTGCACCATTTCGAGCGTAATTTGTGCGCCTGTTAAGTTTGCATTTGCAAATACCTGATTTAAGGCGCCTTCTAAACGTCTGACATTAGATACGACATTCTGAGCAATAAACAGAGCACATTCTTTAGGTAGTGCCATGCCATAGGAGGCTGCTTTTTTCTGCAGAATTTGCACACGAGTATCAATCTCGGGAGGGTCAACAGCAACTGTTAGTCCCCAAGAAAAACGTGATCTAAAACGTTCATCGAACTCTGTCATTTGTGAGGGATGACGATCAGAGGCCAAGATCAGCTGCTTATCACCACTGGTGAAATCAGCAAATAATGTCAAAAATTCATTACTACTTTTTGTCTTTCCAGCCAATACATGAATATCATCTACAATCAATAAATCTACTTTTTTTATTTTCTTTTTAAAATCTTCTATTTTATTATTTCTCAATGAATAAACCAATTGATTTATAAATTTTTCAGAAGTGAAATAATAAAAACTTTGATTATTTTTTAAATAGCGATGTGCTACAGAATGCATTAAATGTGTTTTTCCCAATCCAGAAGGACCATATATAAATAGAGGATTGTGGCGATTTTTTGATTGTTTCTTACCAAGCTCATAGCAGGCCTTGTAAGCTAGGTTATTAGACTTACCAGTGACAAACGTCTCAAAAGTAAAATCAGGATTAAGATAACTCAGTGACTTGGCGTCAACGGAATCTATCAATTCTGCATGACGCATATTAGCGTCTATATCTGCTTTTGAATTATCATGATGAATAGATTCAAATTTATGCTCAGATGGGGTAGGGGAGGGGTTATCTTCTACAAACAATGATCCTGATTGGTCTTGGTTACTATCCTCTACATCACGACCAGCATTATCGACGCGTACGACAACTTCTTCAATACTGCCTTGGCTGTGCTTAGCTACCAATTGCTGAATATCTTGCAAGTGATTTTTTTTGATATACGTTACAAAATAATCATTAGGAGCAAGAATGATAAGCGTTTGTGCTTCTTGATGAGCTGACAAAGGCCTCAGCCACATCGTAAATACGTTGTCTTTGACGTTATAACGCAAATCGTTCAGACATCTATCCCAAATATTTGCTGTGTCTATCATGAAAAGTACTGACCCTATAATTCGAAATGATAGCTACTTTTAGCCGTTCAGCTTATTGCTTAGTTATCAATATCGCTAATATTTATTTATCTCAAAAATCAAACTATCACAGTATGTGAAAGCGACTTTTAGGTAGGCGCTAATCTAACACAGATACCCTGTGGATAAAACATCATTTTTTGGGGATAAGACTGTGGACAGTTTTGTGGATAAGTTTAGATGGCGAGTTATCCATATTTAGCCCACAGGTTATCCACAGGTTTACCCATAGTCTAGTATCTTGATAGTAAAGAGGAAATACAAGTTAACCACAGAAAAACAAGCTCCCAATAACAACAATACTTATATATATTAATTAATTATTATTATAGAGTTCAAGCAAAACTGTGGATAACTTCAAAATGTACAAGCGAACAAAGATGTAATTTAGCTAATATGAGATGATCAACTCATTCAAAAAAGCTTAATAACTCGGTAGTAAAAACCGACTCTCTAACAGTAAGGCAAATTAGTTTATTGACCAGAAGTATACTGGGTGGTATAATCCTCCGTTATTACGAATTTAGTCCATTATTTTGATAGGTGAGTTATGAAACGTACATTCCAACCAAGCGTGATCAAGCGTAAACGTACTCACGGTTTCCGTGCTCGTATGGCAACTAAAAAAGGCCGTCAAGTCTTAGCTCGTCGCCGTGCTAAAGGACGTCATCGTCTTACTGTATAATCAGTAGATTGCGATAAGCATGGCTAAAAGTGCTTGTTGTGTTCTTATTGTTTATAGATTGCGATAAGCAATCATCACAACTAACACTTAGCCATATATCAAAAGCGCCCAAATTGGCGCTTTTTTTGTCTCTATAGTTTGCTATTATCGTCACACGTCATTTGCTCTCATACTAGGTTATATCATGCCAAAATCCGTTTCAGCTATACCTGCAGCCAGTTTCACTAAAGAGCAGCGTCTGCTTACGCCTGCAGCTTTTCGTGAAGTATTTGACGCGCCTGAGCGTAAACTACATCAGAGCCACCTGATGGCTTTTGTGAAGCCCAGCGCGCACGGAAAACCACGTGTTGGCATGGCAATCACTAAGCGTAAAGTCCCTACTGCGGTTGTTCGAAATTTGATCAAACGACATATACGTGAAGAGTTTCGTACAAAGGCTTTTAAAATAGAAAATAAAGATATTGTTTTTATTGTTAAAAAACCCTTGAAAGATATAGATTCTAAAGAAATAAAAAACCAAATAAATAATATTTTTAAAAAAATAGAAAATAAATAAAATGGAAATTTTATTTAAATTACTAAGAAATATTTTTTTTAAGTTAATGTTTAATATAATTGTTTTCTATCAAAAAATAGTTAGTCCCATCCTACCTGCTCGCTGTCGTTATTATCCAACGTGTTCAAACTATGGTAAACAAGCTTTGGTATGGCACGGAACATATGCAGGTAGTTGGTTACTCTTAAAACGTCTTAGCAGGTGCCATCCACTTGGTGGGCATGGTATTGATTTTGTTCCTCTCCCTTTGTCCTCCTACCACTATCAATATTTATCTTCTACTGTTGCATCAGTTAGTAGCGCTCAAGGACGGGGTGTGTACCGAGACAGTCAGAGCTATGTTTCGCGTCTCAATCATTTGATGAAATCAATGTAAAAAACAAGGTGTAGAGACGAGAGTGTGGATAACTAATGAGTTACCCACAAGTTATCCACACTCTTGGTATCATTTAGAGTAGATTTTTAGTAAAATGATGCACATTTTATGTAAATGACTATCAATGCAGTTGTCATGTTTGCTAGTAACTGTGATGTACAGTCATGACACATGCCCTAATTTTTCATTCCCTAATTTTTTAATCTAGGAAAGGTTTATGCAAAAGATATTTCGGGTGATGATCATCATTGCGATGTTAATTACCGCTTATCTGCTGATTTTGGCATGGCGAGATGATTATGCCGATGCGCCAGCTGTCGATGCGGTGCCAGAAACTACAAGTTCAGTAGGTGCTGACATTCCCTCTACCACTGGTGCAGCAGGCGATATTCCGGTACAGACAGTACCTGTGGATAACGGAGTTGTGACAGCTGCGCCTGCAAAGGATACAGGCTTAATCACAGTAACGACCGATCGCTATGATATTAAAATCAATCCAGAAGGTGGTGATATTGTCTATGCTGCACTCAAGCAGTATGACGCGACGCTCGATAGCGATAAGCCTTTCGTATTGCTAGAAAATAACAGCAACCGTGTATACGTTGCTCAGTCTGGTTTGATTGGCCAAAATGGTATCGATACAGCAGAGGGTCGAGCGATATATACGCATACTGCTAATAACTATGTCATGGAAGATGGTCAACAAACACTATCAGTACCGCTTACGTACAAAAAAGATGGTGTAACAGTTACTAAGACCTTTACCTTTACCGAAAATAAATATCCAATCGATATCAGTTACAAGATTCAAAACGCTTCTACCAACGCTTGGCAAGGTCAAATGTTTGCACAGCTAAAGCGTGATGACAGTAAAGATCCTGGCATGTCTGATAAAGGCGCGTTGAGCATGGCGACCTATCTGGGCGGTGCTTGGGGCACGCCAGACGACCCTTACAATAAGCTGAAATTTGGTGACTTTAGTGATGGTGAGTTGACTACGACCAGTGATAAAGGTTGGGTTGGTATCGTCCAGCATTACTTCGTCTCTGCATGGACGCCTGAAAACTTCACAGGTAAATTCTTTAGCCGCGAAACTGGCGACGATTACTTTATTGGTTTTAATAGCCAACCAGTCAACGTAGCACCTAACAAGCAAGTGACTTTGAACGCGACGCTGTATTCAGGTCCAAAAGTACAGTCTGAGCTCAAAGATGTGGCGGAAGGTCTTAACCAGACAGTTGATTACGGTTTATTATGGCCAATATCTAAAGTCTTATTTGCTATTTTGGATGGTGTTCATAAAGTAGTCGGAAACTGGGGTTGGTCGATCATTATACTGACTATCTTGGTTAAAATTGCTCTCATGTGGTTCTCTAATAAGAGCTACTACTCTATGGCAAAAATGCGCGCTATCGCCCCACGACTCAAGGTGCTTAAAGAAGAGCACGGCGATGATCGCATGAAAATGTCGCAAGAAATGATGGCGATATACAAAGAGGAAAAAGTTAATCCAATGGCGGGTTGTTTGCCTATTTTGATGCAGATGCCAATTTTCTTAGCGCTATATTGGGTGCTGGTAGAGAGTGTCGAATTGCGTCATGCTCCTTGGATTTTATGGATTCAAGATCTTTCAGCAATGGACCCATGGTTTATCTTACCATTGCTAATGGGCGCTTCAATGTTTGTACAGCAGCAGCTGAACCCTCAGCCAGCTGATCCAATGCAAGCAAAAGTTATGAAGTTCTTACCGATTATCTTTACAGCGTTCATGTTGTTCTTCCCAGCAGGTCTGGTTCTATATTGGACAGTGAATAACTTGTTTAGTATGACTCAGCAATATATTGTTAATAGAAAGGTTGAAGAAGAGCAAAAGCGCCGTACGGTAAAAGTAGTTGATTAACTGATACACTATTAAATACCCAATAATAAAAACCATCGCGCAAGCGGTGGTTTTTTTATAGATGGTAGGTTAGTTATCCACAACTTATCAACACAGTAAAGAAAGGACTACCTTTCAAAGTTTGTTTTGTCAGTATGAGTTGAGGCGTCTATAATAGGGTTTTAAGCTATTGAGAGTAATTGTGGATTCCTTAGAGATGGCCCTAGCCACACCTAATTCTTCTGAAAAATCTAATACAGCAGGACTCGCCACGATTGCTGCAATTGCAACGCCGCTTGGACGTGGGGGCGTGGGCGTTATACGTTTATCAGGTAGCCGTGCCTATGCCATGGCCTGCGCCCTCACTGGCAAATCTGCATTTACACCGCGTATGGCCAGTTTCTGCCGTTTCTATCAGGCGGATGATACGGTGATCGATGAAGGATTGGTACTGTATTTTAAAGGTCCGCATTCGTTCACGGGTGAGGACGTGATTGAGCTGCAAGGGCATGGTGGCGTTATTTTGCAAAACCAATTGCTCGCGCGCGTGTTCGAATTAGGTGCCAAACAAGCCAGTGCCGGAGAGTTTTCTTACCGCGCTTTTGATAATGATAAGTTAGATTTGGTACAGGCAGAAGCGATTGCCGATGCGATTGATGCGACCAGTGCTGCTGCAGCCAGTAGTGCGATTCGTTCTTTGAGCGGTGAATTCTCACAAAAAATCAATCAATTATTAGAACAACTGATCCATCTGCGCTTGCATGTTGAAGCGGCGATTGACTTCCCTGACGAAGAGGATGTCGATTTTTTATCTGATGGTGTGATACAAAGCAAGCTTGAGCAAACGCAAGATAAAATACAGCAAGTCTTATTGACTGCAAAACAAGGGCAGCTCTTGCGTGATGGCATTCATGTTGTTTTAGCAGGTAGACCAAATGCGGGTAAATCAAGCTTGCTGAACCGCCTTGCAGGACAGGAACGTGCTATCGTTACAGATGTCGCGGGTACCACACGTGATACGCTACAAGAGACAGTGGTACTCAATGGCTTGACCCTACATCTTACCGATACGGCAGGTCTACGTGACACAGAGGACACCGTAGAGCGTATCGGGATTGAACGTGCCCGTACAGCGATCACTCAAGCTGATATGCTGTTGATGGTCTACGATGTGACTCGCGATGTCGAAGAAGAGAGCACGCCACTACAGCTCGCCGAGCAGTTGTTTGGTGAGCTGCCAGAAGCCAAACGCTTATTAATCATTGCCAATAAAAGCGACTTATTAAGTGATCATAGCAGTGAAGAATCTGCTTCTATGACACAAGCTGAAATAAGAGGTAGAGGCTACGAACAAGTCAATGTTTCATGTGAAACAGGCATTGGTATCGATAGTTTAGTTGAAGCACTATGCGCAAAGGTAGGTTTTCACCCACCAGAAAATAGCCTAATCGCTCGTACAAGACATATAGATGCGCTTAGACGAACTGCTAACTTTTTAGCAGAGGCATATGAGCAACTAACTGTATTTCAAGCAGGTGAACTGGTGGCTGAAAGCTTGCGTCAAGCCCAGCAGAGCTTGGGTGAGATTACAGGTGAGTTTAGCGCTGATGACCTACTGGGTAAGATATTTGGTAGCTTTTGTATCGGCAAGTAATGACCCAGCAATAGCTTCTATGAATCACTTGTGTTAGCTACTTATAGAACATCAATCTTATTCTCAATCGTAAAACAAGGAAATGCTATGCACTGCCCGTATTGTAATGCATCAGAGACAAAGGTTATTGACTCACGTCTCGCTGCAGAAGGTGCACAAGTACGTCGCCGCCGTTCATGTAATAGCTGCCAAGAGCGTTTTACGACTTTTGAGATGGTAGAAGTCGTCATGCCCAGAATCATCAAATCAAGCAATAAAATTGAGCCTTATGATAACGAAAAGCTGCGCCGTTCTATTTTACTGCCGTTGCAAAAGCGCCCGATCACTATCGACGAGCAAGAGGCGATGATCAGTCGCATCGAAAAACGTGTCAGACAGATGGGTGAGCGTGAAATCAGCAGTAAGGTATTAGGCGAAATTATCATGAGTGAGCTAAAATCATTGGACGATGTTGCTTATGTACGCTTTGCTAGTGTTTACCGCGACTTCCAAGATATTGATGCGTTCCATCAAGAAATTGCCAATATCCGCCCAAATGATAAATAAGCTCGCAGCTTATTGGCACATAGTTTCCTAATCACTCATTGTTTCTTAATTACTATTAATCATCTATTAAGTCTACTGCTATGCCAACCGAAAACTACGCTCAAGATATGCAAGATCGTTACTTCATGATGCTTGCTATCGAACAAGCCAAATGCGGTTTATATACCACCAGACCCAACCCAGCGGTCGGCTGTGTGATTGTCCAAAAAGAAGAAATAGTTGGTCAAGGGTTTCATCCCAAAGCTGGTGAGCCACACGCTGAGGTATTCGCGCTCAAAGAAGCAGGCGCGCGCGCAGTAGGTGCAACTGCTTATGTGACATTAGAACCATGTAGTCATACAGGTCGTACGCCGCCATGCGCGCTTGCACTGGTTGCAGCCAGTGTGCAGCGCGTTGTAATCGCAGGTCTAGATCCGAACCCGCAGGTCGCAGGCCGCGGTGTAAAGCTGCTGGAGCAAGCAGGTATTGACGTGAAGGTTGGTGTGCTAACAGAGCAGGCAGAGACGTTGAATCGTGGGTTTTTGAAAGCCATGCGTACACAGATGCCTTACGTCAGACTAAAGATAGCAACCAGTTTAGATGGTCGTACAGCTATGGCGTCTGGTGAATCTAAATGGATTACCTCAGCTGCTGCTCGCGAAGATGTGCAAAAACTAAGAGCAATAAGTGGCGCGATTATCACAGGTAGTGAAACAGTAATAATGGACGATCCAAAACTTAATGTACGCTCAACACAGTTAGGCGTATCAGCTAATGAGATACCAAGACCTAAAGTAATTGTACTTGATAGGCGTCAGCGTTTAGCACACAGCCTGCAGTCTGATTATCAATTGTGTCGCCATACAGACACAATTTATTGGCATACAGATAATCTTACAGGGTTACTCGCGGAGCTAGTAAGTAAGTATCAATGTTATGACATCTTAGTGGAGGCGGGTGCTAGCGTTGCCGGTAGTTTTTTGAGTCAACAGCTTGTAGACGAATTAATTGTTTATCAAGCCCCTTGTCTACTCGGTGATCAAGCAAGGCCGATGGTTAACTTTAACCCTATTTCACTGGCACAGCAGTTACGCTTTTATATTCAAAGCCACGAGCAGCTCGGTTCTGACCTCAAGTTAACCTTGTTACCTTTGTAAACTGCCTATTTTCCGTTTTGCACTTTATAAGTTTCCCATTGTGTGCATTATATGTGGATAAGTAAGCTAGAATATGTTGGGTTTCACATGAAACTGTGTATAACTCTGTTTCACATGAAACGTAAAACATGAATTTTTATATCAAAAAAAATTAATTCTTTATAAATCAATTACTTGGTATAGATACCATTACTTTTTATGCCAAAAAATGAATTTAGAAGAGTTGTGGATAACTCTATAATTCTCAAGTTTTTTTGGTGAATGACCATTGATTTACTACTACTTATCCACAATCTATCTTATGAACGTCTACATTGAGTATATAACTCACCATACACATAGATCTGATCAAACAATACTGAGGTTTCGGTATACCACGAAATATCGCTGCTAAAGACAATACAATAATGAGATGAGGGTAATATGTTTACTGGAATTATAGAAAGCGTTGGTAAAGTCAAATCCATGCAGCCCACAGGCGGCGATATACGCTTGACCGTAGAGTCTGATGATTTGGATTTTGGTGATGTAAAGTTAGGCGATTCTATTGCATCAAATGGTATTTGCTTGACTGTGGTAGAGTTCGGTAGCAACTACTATGCTGTCGATGTCTCACGTGAAACTATTGCTCGTACAGCGTTAGAAGAGTTGAAAGCAGGTCATATAGTCAACCTAGAGAAAGCAATGCTGCCAACGACTCGTTTTGGTGGTCATATCGTTGCTGGTCACGTAGATGGGGTGGGTGTTGTTAGTAAGCTGCAACAAGATGCGCGTTCTATCTATATTGAAATTGAAATACCACAAGAGCTGGCGCACTATACGGCGACTAAAGGGTCTATTACAGTAGATGGTATTAGTCTGACTACCAATCTTGTGCGTGACAACATTGTTTGTTTGAACATTATTCCGCATACGGCTCAAGTGACCAATATCGCTAAGCATTGGTTGGTTGGTAATAAGGTTAATATTGAAGTGGATATCGTTGCACGTTATTTAGAGCGTTTATTAAATAAGTCGCAACCTAGTGGCATGAATACGTCAAACCCTCAAAGCCAAATTACGGAAGGTTTTTTGGCAGATAATGGTTTTATGAAATAACGTTTAGGTCCTTAATCTGCCACCATCTCAGTCTCTTTATCAAATAACTCACTCTTCCAATATTGCTTTAATTTAGTGATATTGAAAGAGTGTTTTTTATTTATTCCTTAGGGTATAAAGCTCTGCAAAACAGTCTCTAGCTCTTTCTTACTGATTGGCTTAGCTAAAAACTCATCCATACCGACTTGCATACAGGCCTCGCGATCCTCTTCTGTGTTGTTTGCAGTTAATGCCACGATAGGTATATTATCCCCTTGTGCGCGGATTGCTTGGGTGGCTTCTAGTCCATCCATGACAGGCATGCGGCAGTCCATTAAGATCAGCGAAATCTCTTTGCGTTGGGTTTGCAGTACATCCAGCGCTTGCTGTCCATCCTCTGCCACGATACTGCGATAGCCAATCTTACTCAGCATCTTGCAAGCTATCTTTTGATTGGTTGGGCTGTCTTCTACCACTAAAACAAGCGGCTGTATTTCTTGTTCAGCGCTATCTGAGGTATTTATCTGACTGACATTGTTTTTGACGTTTTTTACCTGCGTCAATGTTTGCCTGACTGGTAACGTCAGACGCATCAGCTCAGATAGTAACAGCGCACTGTCTAGAGGTTTTGCTAAGAAACCATCACATTGATCGAGCAGCACAGACGGTATACGGGGCTCAGGCTTCATGCTGAACAATATCTTAGGGAGTATGGTATTAGCAAGTAGGCTGTCTAGCGCTTGTCGTCTATCGATGCTAGTGGCTATCTTAGGGCTATTGCTTAGTATGGCTGTTGCCGATTCAGTTTGTGCCTGTTTCAACTGCTGCGGATAGGTGTCCAGACTATCAGAATTAGAGTTACTGCCCACTACTATGGTACTGGTATCATAGTACTCGTAGTCCAGTAACAGCAAAGGTGCTAGGGTTTGCTTATCCTGTTTGAGTCGGTCTGTCAGCTGCTCTATAGTCGCTAGGTCCACAGAGGTATAAATCGTTGTCGATATAGACAAGTGGTCACACAGTTGCTGTAAGTGTGCTGCAACAAGTGGTTGATGGACAACTGCAATAAGATAAATCTGACTCAAATGCTGACTATGATGATATACCGGCTGATAACTTGGGCGTCTACAAGGGAGATAAAGGTTAAATATGCTGCCTTCGTTGACCGTACTTGTCAGTTCAATAAATCCGCCTAATAACCGTGCAAAACTATTGACGTTTTTTAGACCAAGCCCTGTGTCGATTACGTTTTTCTCTATCTCGTTATTATCCTGACCGCGGGGTTTATTGAAGTATGCCAATAGCTGTTGCTGTTTTGCAGAGGAGATACCGATACCAGTATCTTGCACGCTAAACTGTATCCAGCAATCAACTTCATTTGTGACTATGTTTTTACTAATAAGACGTAATGTCTCTCTACTGGCCTCTGACATTTGCTCCTGAGTTATCGGGTTGATAGTCAGCGCGACGTGACCAGAAGGGGTAAATTTCACAGCATTGTGCAATAAGTTAAGCAAGATCTGCCGGAGACGAATATCGTCAGTAGCGATGGAGCGTGGAGCATCTGGCGAAAAGAAATATATTAACTCAATCCCTTTGTACCGCGCATCATTTAAGATTAGGTCGTTAACTTCTTGACCCAGTTTATATACATCGACAGGCTCAACACTGAGACGAGTCTTCCTTGCCTCGATATTTCCTATATGTAGAGTATCATTCAGCGCTGTTAGCATATCTTGGCTGGTGGTAATCAAAATATCTAACGTTTTATTTTGCCTAGCATCTAACGTGTTGGGGTCGATTGGCTCAAGGGTATCGATCATAGCCTCTAGCGGTATGCGTAGCTTGTGACCGATGGCAAATTTAAGCGTATTAAACTCATCAAGCTTGCGCTGTAGTTGTGTGTTTTGCTGCTGCAGTTGTTCGTTTTGATTAATGAGTTCATGGATATTATTTACAATGACAGTAAAGCCGTGAACCTGTCCATGTTCACCAAACCACGGTGTGATATGTAATTGGTAGGTTTGCTTATTTTCTATACCATAAGCTGTCAGAATGCGTGTAACTCGTAAGTTGGCTAAAGTCTGTAATAGTTGCTGGGTCGATTCATCCTTACCTACAAAAAAATCAGTAAGCTCATGCCTGCCACTATTTTGGGCAGATGGCGAAAATATTTGCTCAAAGCGTTGATTGTAAAAGCTAATCTGACCATGACGTACACTCATCAGCATGGGCAGCGGTGCTTGATCAACCAAGCGCTCCAAACGATGTTTTAATGTTTTGACGCGTCGATAGTCATTATGAAGCTGATAGCTGACACGGCTCAGCGCATTACCTAAAAGTAAAAATTCAGTGGTAGATTTTTTTTGTGAAAAGGGCGGCGGTGTATAGGCTTCCTTTGCCCGGCTGCTCAAGTTGTCGGTATAAACCAGCAGTTGTTCCCAGTTGGTTCGACGATTGAGCATGTAAAGCATAGCCATAAAAAATAGTATGATTGCGACCATCAAAGGCAACCAGTAACGATAAGACGTCCAGTCAATCGTAAAAGGCTCATGCCGCAAAATAACATAGACCTGATGGCCACTTTTGAGGTTTATAGTTCCTGTGAGCTCGCTACTGCCAACCCTATACGCACTCTGCTGACTATTATCAGAGGCAGTTGCACTGATAGCAGGGAATGTTACGTTAGCAAACGCTGATTCGTTAGGACGAGTCCTACGATAGATATAGGTTTGCCCAGATGGCATCATTAAAATAAGCTGATAACTGACATGGTGAAGGGTAGGTTGATCTAAAATAGTTTCTATATCTTCATCAATAGGGTCAGCATGCTCAATGATACTGTGCTGTAATGAGTAAAAAGTATCTATGCTATGTTGTTCGCTATGTTGTCTTATTCCATCGAACATTGTGACGTAATACAGCAGTAGCATCACTAACAGAGTCAATGCATAAAAAATCAATAAGCGCTGTAAGGACTGAAACTGTTGCATAAGAGCATGGCCCTATATCGACACAAAGAAATATAGTGAAATCATAGTAATTTTTTAATAATTAATCTTCTCAAAAATTTGGCACTGACTTGATACTGAATCCCTGTAGCTATTATTTATAACAGAATAATGGGTCACTGTTTGTAGCACGTCACGATTGGTACGTTTTTATGTTACGCATAAAGACGATAAATAGAATGTTTATCAATAAAATACTTATCGTTTTTATATTATAAAGGTAAACAGTATCAAGGGTTCTACAGGTTTTGTCACTAGCACGGTCATGGCACTACGTCGCAAACTCACCTATAATGAGCGAATTAACTTTATATAATGCATGATTATGACTAACACTGCTGCCACTTTTGCTCCATCTGATTCGTCTTTTAACCATGATAACCCATCTGTCCAGCGATTAAGGGTGGTATTTGCAGGGACGCCTGAGTTTGCTGCGGTGAGTCTAGAGGCGTTGATACGTCAGCAAGAAGCACTCAATATAGATATTGTCGCGGTATACACTCAGCCTGATCGCAAAGCGGGACGTGGTCAGAAACTATCAGCATCTGCTGTGAAAGAAGTGGCATTAGCCAATAATATCACGGTAGAGCAGCCAGTTACTTTTAAGAAATCGAGCACAGAAGGAGTGGATGCTCGTCAAATACTGCGTACGTATCAGCCAGATCTTATGATTGTTGCTGCTTATGGTTTGATTTTACCTATTGGCGTCTTAAACACGCCTACTCATGGCTGCTTGAACATTCATGCCTCGTTATTACCACGCTGGCGCGGTGCTGCTCCTATCCATCGTGCGCTTTTGGCAGGCGATTATGAGACAGGTATCACCATTATGCAGATGGACAAAGGGCTAGATACGGGTGATATGATTTACAAGATTAGCGCCAGTATCGCGCCGGATGATACTGCTGCCAGCCTACATGATAAGATGGCCACTCTTGGTGCGACCGCGATCACTACGGTGCTTGGTGATTTGTCACAGTATCAAGCGAACGCCGTTCCCCAAGATGATAGTCAAGCAAACTATGCGGAAAAGCTGATCAAAGCCGAAGGTGAAATTGACTGGACACAACCAGCTGCTACCATTGAGCGTCAAATTCGTGGATTGACCCCGTGGCCAGGTGCATACACTTTCTTAGAAGGCCAACGCGTCAAAATACTGACGGCACTGCCCATTAACACCACACAAACATCAGATAAGCCTGCAGGTACGGTCGTAAGTGTCGGGCGCAAAGCAATTTTGGTCGCTTGCGGCAAAGAGGTAGAGACGTCAAACAATAATACCGCTCATGACATACAGCTGAGTAATACACTGGCCATAACTAAGTTACAGTTCGCTGGTGGTAAGCCGATGACGGCGGAGCAACTTTGTCATGGCAACCAGTTAAACGATGGTGATAAATTCACAGTAGAATCAAAATAGTTTCACTACACTCCCTTTTACTTGCACAAGACGCGATCGATACGACGTCAAGGAAATACAACTCAATGAGACAAACCAGCACTGGCTCTAGAAATAATGCACCTAGAAACAACAAGCTAAAACCGTCAAGCAATCTGATTATGAACGGTAGCGTACGCGTACGTGTGATTCGTACTTTACTGGCTATTCAAAACGGTCAGTCGCTCTCAAGCGTGCTTGACCCGTTATTAAACAGCTTGCACGATGGTGACAAAGGCTTTGCTCATGCGCTATTGCTGACAACACTACGCCAATGGCATGCTCTGGCACGATTGCTTGATACGCTAGCTGACAACCCTATCGATGAGGTCGAAGTTCGTACTACGATCCAAGTGGGTTTGGTGCAGTTGCTGTATTTGGAAGTGGCAGATCATGCCGCGATCCATGAAACGGTCGAAGCGGCAAAGGAGATTGAATTTGCGCATGCGACAGGTTTAATCAATGCTATTTTGCGTAAAGTTGCCAAAAACCCGAGTAAATTCCGTAAGAAGTGCGATAAAAAACACAGCTTGCCCAACTGGCTTGCCTATCAGCTTAAGCAAGATTGGAGTGAGCAGTACGATGAGCTGACCCAAGGCTTACGCCAAGCGGCGCCAATGTTTTTGCGAGTCAACTTGGCAGTTACTTCAGTAGAGGATTATCAACAGTCGCTGTGTGGTGCAGAAATTGATGCCGATATCGTTGAGCTTACCAGTGGTTTACAATTGACTGGTTCATCAGAGGCAGCGACAACGACGACGTTGTCGACCAAAGGCTTAAGACTGCATCAGACTACCGCTGTCAATGCTTTGCCTCATTTTGCTGAAGGCATTGCTAGCGTGCAAGACATGCATGCTCAGCTTGCGGCACCTATTGTCAACAAAGTGTTAATGGCGAAGCTCAGCGCTGAAAAGTCTGATACGGAAAATACCAATAACGAGATACATGTTCTAGATGCCTGCGCCGCGCCCGGTGGTAAGCTTGCACATTGGTTAGAGCTACTCAGCTCAAACGACTCTCCATCGTTGTTTCACGTGAAACAAGACGATGAGGAAGCGAAACCGTTAGCTTCTAAAGTAAAGCTAACCGTTATCGATAATGAAGCTCCGCGCATCGAACGCATTTATGATAATTTGCAGCGTCTCAATTTAAAGCAGCAGGATTTAGAGCAAGCTGAGAAAAATATTGCCCTTAACGTTGTCTGTGCTGATGCCACCAGATGGCAGCACGGCAAAAATAAAAAAGCCGCGACCAATGAGCCGGTATTTGATGCGATATTATTGGACTCTCCTTGTACCGCGACGGGGGTGATTCGCCGCCATCCTGATATCAGTATTTTGCGTACTGAAGAAGACATCGAACAAACCGTTCTGCTGCAAGCTGATATTTTGCATAACTTATGGCCACAGCTCAAAGCTGGCGGGTATCTGTTGTATGTCACGTGCTCTATTCTAAAGCAAGAAAACGTGCTGCAAATGCAAGACTTCATCAGCTATCACAACGATGCGGTAGCGATTGAGTTTACCGAGGATTGCAATTGGGGTATTGCCCAAGAGATTGGTCGCCAGTGCTTGCCAATTGATAGCGAGAGTGGCGATGGTTTTTATTATGCGTTATTGCAAAAGACTGCTGAATAAACCGTTTTTAATTATTGAATAATATTATTGTAGACAGGATGATCTAATGAAATATATCAGTACTCGTGGTCAGACAGCACCGATGGACTTTAGTGATGTGCTATTAATGGGTCTTGCGCCAGACGGTGGTTTGATGCTGCCTGAGCATTATCCAACGATTGATAGTGCTGTACTTGATGAATGGCGCACGCTCAGCTATCCACAGCTTGCGATGGCGATTATGCAGCGCTTTGCCACTGATATTCCTGCGGTTGACTTGCAGGACATTATCGAGCGTACTTATACGGCTGATGTGTTTGGCTCCGATGATATTGTCCCTGTCCGCAAGCTCAAAGACAACATATATATTTTAGGATTATCAAACGGCCCAACGCTGGCATTTAAAGACGTTGCTATGCAGTTCTTGGGCAATGCCTTCGAGTATGTCCTCAAAAGAAAAGAGGCACGTATCACTATCATTGGCGCAACCAGCGGCGATACGGGTAGTGCGGCAGAGTACGCATTGCGCGGTAAAGAAAACGTCGAAGTCTTTATGCTATCACCGCATGGTAAAATGAGTGAGTTTCAGCGGGCGCAAATGTATAGCTTGACCGACGATAATATTCATAATATCGCGATCGATGGTATGTTTGATGACTGTCAGGATATCGTAAAAGCGCTACAGCAAGATGCGGATTTTAAAGCTCAGTATGACTTAGGTACGGTCAACTCTATCAACTGGGGACGCATCCTCGCGCAGATCGTTTATTACTTTAAAGCGTATTTTGCGGTGACGACGAGTAACGACGAAAAAGTCAGTTTTAGCGTGCCATCAGGCAACTTTGGCAACATCTGCGCTGGTCACATCGCACGTGAAATGGGTCTGCCTGTGGAGCGTTTGATAGTAGCCACCAATGAAAACGACGTGCTCAATGACTTCTTTAATCAAGGCGCTTATCAGCCGCGTCCCACTGACAAAACTTATGTCACCTCGAGTCCATCAATGGATATCTCAAAAGCTTCGAATTTCGAGCGTTTTGTTTATTTGTTGCTGGATAAAGACAGCGCGCGCGTCCACGAGTTATTTGACGGCGTAAAATCAGGACAAGGGTTTGATTTATCTGATTTGATGGAAGCGGTCAATACGCGTTATGGTTTTGCTGCTGGCAAATCAACCCATAGCGATCGCTTAAACACAATCAAAGCACTACATGAGCAGCATGGTGAGCTTGTCGATCCGCATACAGCTGACGGCATCAAGGTCGCCAAAGAGCTACAGCGTGAGGGTGAAATCATTATCTGTGCAGAGACCGCATTGCCTGTTAAGTTTGCTGACACTATCATCGAAGCAGTGGGTCAAATCGACATCGAGCGCCCAGCTCACACGGAAGGTTTAGAGAGCCTACCGCAGCATGTTGTGGTTCTAGAAAATAGTGCTGATCTGGTCGCTGAGCAAATTCGTCAGCATGTGGCCCCAAACCCAGCTTAGACAACAAGATAGTTTAAGCCTATCTTCAATGAACCAGTAGGGCGATCCAAAGGTTACACCATTGTAATAAAGTGTTTATGATTGTGTTATGGTATAGATAATTGTAGTATTAGAAACAGCGTCGGCAAGTCATCATTATGCTAGACGCTTTTTTAGGAATCGTTCCAGCCAATTATACTGAACAGCCGCCCTATAGTTGTCATGACTGAATTGCTTGTAGATTGCTGATATTAAATGATTTTTGCTATTTTTTAATAAAGTAAAATATCTTTAGATCAATGGTGCTAGTGCAGTTTGTTATGATCAAAACAGTGGTACATATTGTGGATATAACCATGAAGATGAGCTTAAAAAAGACAGCAAAAGCACTGGCAAAAGGATTAATAGTTACGACATTTAGCAGTGCTATGTTGATGACTACAGCACACGCAAACAATCCACCACCTACTATCAAAGCTGATGCTCCCAACCGCTATACTGTCAAAAAAGGCGATACGTTGTGGGATATCTCAGGTCGCTACCTCGACAGTCCCTGGCGCTGGAAAGAGATCTGGGCCACCAACAAACAAATCAAAAACCCAAACCTTATTTATCCCAATGACATTCTGATCCTTTGTGTTATTCAAGGCAAAACCTTGATCGGAGTCGATACGGGTGAAGGCTGTGCAGGTATCGAAAAACAAATGATGGGTAATGTGGTTGCGAGTACAGTCACTGTTACTTCAACCGCCAATAGTGTCCCGCCTATTCCATGGTCTGCCATCCAACACTGGTTGGATAAAACCCTTATTGTAAATCTAGAAGATTTCAATACTACTCCTTATATTTTGGCGTCAAAAAACCGCAACCTCATTACTGCAAGCGGTGACAAGGTCTATGCCAAAGGTGTGCCACTTATCGTCGGTCAGCGTTATGGCGTATACCGCGAGGGTGATCTGTATGTCGATCCCAAAACTCAAGAGGTTATCGGATTAGAGGTTACACAGGTAGCGACTGGTCTTGTCACATCGACAGAAACCAATGGCATTACCAGCTTACAGCTGACCGAAAGTTATGATAAAGAAGTGCGCGAAGGCGATCGCGTGTTTGTTGAGCTTGATAATGCTATTCCCCCAGTCTTTTACCCAACACCTGCCAGCGTTAGCCGTGGCGGTATGATTGTACGGGTGATGGATTCCATTAGTGCTGCTGCTAAAGGTAGCGTAGTCGCTATCAACTTGGGTAGCCTACATGGTGCCAAGCCAGGTGATGTGTTGACTGTCTATCAAAAAGGTCCTTTAGTACGTGACACCAAAGACAACGATATGCCTGTACGTTTGCCAAATGAGCCAAGTGGAATGGTAATGGTGTTTAACACCTTTGACCACATCAGCTATGCTTATGTACTTGATTCTGAGCTACCACTCAACGTTGGTGACCAGTTATTACCACCACCTTATCTATAAATACGAGTGATAAAACAGCCATACTAAATTTGCTTATAAGAGACAGATAAAATGACGGCAGTCACCGCTTCTTTATCCGACGATCAGCGTGCTATATTGTCGCTATGGTACGAGGTGAATGCGTCATTGTCTGCCTACCACAAGCTAGTCACCTCTTATGGTAACGCGCAGCTCGCTTGGCAAGCCACAGTAGAGGCGTGGAAGCAGCTGGGTCTGCATCATACTCATCTCAAACGCCACGAGCAGCCAGATCAAACGCGCGCTAGTATCGATAAAATCCAGCAAGCACTCGTTGATAACCGTTATAGTCTACTGTTTGCTGATCAGCCTGATTATCCTATGCAGCTCCTACAGATTTACGATCCACCGCCACTATTGTTTTTTCGGGGGAATAGTGCGCGCCTGCATCAGGCTCAAATTGCTATTGTGGGTAGCCGCAAACCCACTGCACACGCGCAAAAAATCACCTTTGATATGGCGCAATATCTTGCGCAGTCAGGATATATTATTACTAGTGGTCTGGCGATAGGGGTGGATAAACGAGCGCATTTAGGAGCTTTGGCGCAGACAGGTCAGGACTATCAAGGCCGTACTATCGGCGTGATGGGTACAGGGATTGATGTGAACTATCCCAATCATCGTGACCAGTTGTTTGCTCAAATTGTCGATCAAGGTGGCTGCATTATCAGTGAGCTGCTACCGCATACTCAGCCGCACAAGCATACTTTCCCGCGTCGTAATCGTCTGGTAGCCGGGCTCAGTCTAGCCACTATCGTGACCGAAGCCACAATAAAAAGTGGCTCGCTGATTACCGCCCGTCTAACCTCAGAGCAAGGCAAACAAGTCTTTGCGATTCCAAGTCATATTGATAACAGCAATGCCGAAGGCTGCCATCACTTGATACGTGAAGGCGCAACGTTGATCTATCATCCTGAGCAAGTACTAGAAGATGTGAATGCTCAGCTCGACTACGACAATCGCTCGTATAATGCATCAAGCGCTACTACTGACCTAAGTAGCGATCAACCAGCAATAAGTCATTCTCCAAAAGTGTCCTCTGAAGGCTCAGATGTCGAAAAATCGCATAGTAGATCGCTTAGCACAGCGAATAACCAGCAGAAGCCTTCTAACATCAAATCTACTCGTAGCGCGCCCGTTATACCTGAGCATTTAACAGCAATCTACGAGCAGCTCGATTGGCATGGACAGGATTTGGATGCGCTTATTGTCGCAACCAAGCTTGAGCCATCACAGCTCATCGGACAGTTGATGGAACTTGAGCTAATGGGTATTATTAGCGTTCAGGGCGGACGGTACCTACGTGTTTAAAGTGTTACACATGTTTGCTTCTACATATAAAGAAGGCTCATCTATAATGGTAGCGCTCTGAGTTGCTCTTTTTGTTATGCTATTATGAGCATCTACCTCCATCCCAGTATGAAACATTTCAGCTATGAGCCACTCTACATCCTTTGTTACTGATTCTACCGTCCAAGCTGCACAGTGGCTAAAAGAAGGACAGCTGCTTGCGTATCCAACAGAGAGCGTCTGGGGCATTGGCTGTGATCCTTATAACCAAGCGGCTGTACAGCGCATTTTAGACATTAAGCAGCGTCCACAAGCCAAAGGCATGATTGTTATCACTGACAGCGCAGCTCGCTTGACACCGTTATTGGTTGCGTTAGACGATGAGCAGCGAAAACAAGTCATTGACAGCTGGCAGATAGGCAGTGATGATAACGATGACAATGACCTACAGAGTCGTCAAGCCCATACTTGGTTGCTACCCATTCCTGATACTTTGTCTACAGCCATTCCTACTTGGATAACTGGTGAGCATCAGACTGTCGCAGTAAGAGTCATTGCTCATCCGACCATACGTAAACTGTGTCAACAGATGGTCAGTACCCGTAATCCGTTTGGCTTACTTGTCTCGACCAGCTGCAACCCATCAGGTCAATCACCTGCCAGTACTTTCGATGCTGCTTATGCGTATTTTGATGAGCAAATCGGCTATTTGCAGGCGGATACGTTGCATTACACGCTCCCTAGCCAAATCCGTGATGCCATGACCGGCTTAGTTATTCGTTAAAATGTAATATACCCCTTTACACAAAACTGCAATGCAGTCTTCTACAATAACTCCTTTTGACTTTATCATTTATGAAGCAGAGTTCCTTATATAAATTAACTGTTCTTGTATAAAGTAACTGTTCTTGAGCGAGTGATTACGATCGTCATATCATTAAAATAGAAATATCTCTCCTGAGTACCGCCCCAACTAATCTTAATCTTATCTAATCTCATGCTTGCTTTACCAAAAGTATGTAAAAGTCATTTTGATAAACACCACAAAAAAGCAGACGATGGTTATAACCGTTTGGTGTTTATGGAATAACAAATCATTTAACGATAAGTCATAGTTGCAATATTGGTGACAAGCAATATTGGGTACATATAGGGAGCAGGGTATGCATGTTTTAATCAGTGGTGGTTCAGGATTTTTGGGCAGTGCGTTCAGCCGAGAGCTACTGGCACGGTATCGTAAACAAGATAAAGATGTGAGTGTGACTTGGTTGACTCGCGATAGTAGTCAGGCGCACCCCAGTGACGTCAATATGATGACTTATGATGAGCTTACGACGTGTGAGACGAGCTTTGATGTCATCTTAAATTTAGCGGGTGCTGGTATTGCCGATTCACGCTGGAGCGATGAGCGCAAAGAGCAACTGGTTGCCAGTCGTATCAAACCTACGCAATCAATACTCGACTTCATCGCCCGTATCAGCACAAAGCCCAAGCTATTAGTAAGCGGCTCAGCCATTGGCTGGTATGGTACGCAAGGCGACAAACCACTAACGGAAAATAGCAATTACAAAGAAGATTTTGCGCATGCACTGTGTCAGGAATGGGAGGATATGGCACTCAGAGCAACTGAGTATGATGTCCCTGTGGCAATCGTGCGAACAGGTGTGGTTATTCATCCCAACGGCGGTATGGTAGCCAAGTTACTGCTACCATTTAAGTTTGGTGTTGGTGGGCAACTGGGTGATGGACAACAAATCATGAGCTGGATTAGCCGAGATGATTGGGTAAGTGCGGTAATTTTTATTATCGAACAGCATCTTGCTAATACAAAAGCTGCCAAACATATCAGTAAGTCAGTTACTGATGCTATGAGTCTTAACGAACAGGCTTTAGGTGGTAATGTTTCAAATGACCGAGCTTTAGGCGACCGCACCTTAAATAACAATAGCTTAAAGACGCAAAATAATACAACGGCAGTCGTCTATAATCTTACAGCTCCTGATCCTGTGACCAATCACACTTTTACTAAGGCACTTGGCTCGTGGTTACATCGTCCGACAGTGTTTACTTTACCAGAATTCTTGCTCAAGCTCATGTTTGGTGAGATGTCGACATTACTCATCGATGGACAAAAAGTATTGCCAAAAGCATTGTTAGAAGCAGGTTATTCATTTGAACACACTACACTCAAGCAAGCATTAGAAAAGCAAAACCAATAAGTTTCGATTGTTTCATGTGAAACATAGTAAGCTATTCTATATATAGCTTTATTTGCTCTGAGCATCATATATTGTAGTTAATCATGCTCAAGGATCTATCATGCGCTATGCGTTCTTTATTACTATCTTTGTGCTATTGCAGCTGTTCAGTGCAGGTGCGGCGTTGAGTATACAGTGGTGGCTACAACCTTGGATCACCCAAACACTGCAAACTATCGTATGGTCTGCCGTGTTCATTATCACCAATGGCTTATTAGTACTTAGTGTAAAACGAGTCTTTGCGAACAGTTATCGCTGGGTCAGTGGCTGGATGCTGATCATGCATTTCATATTATTAACCGCCTTGGTAGTAAGCTTTTTGTATGGTGGTTATTGGCTAGTAGTATCGCTGATAGGTGAGACAGGGTACGGGTCAAATACGCTTTCTCTTAGGCTGCGAGCACTGGCAGTAGTCGTGTTCTTAGGACTGTTTATTTTTTCGCTATACAGTGCCTATGTCCCTATCGTACGTCATCTGTCTATCAGTATTGATAAACCTTTAGCCAAACCGCTACGCATCGCAGTTGCAAGTGACTTACATTTAGGACGGTTGTTCGGAGTTACAGCAATAGATAGACTCACCCGTCTGATGAACAGTACACGTGCAGATATGCTGCTAATGCCAGGGGATATCATGGATGATAATACAGACGCATTTAATGATTATAGTATGGATAATAATCTAGCCGAACTGTGTGCCAATTTGCCATATGGCGTCTATGCGACGTTGGGTAACCATGATTTGTACGGTCATGAGCGACCAATTAGCCAAGCGTTACGTGATGCAGGTGTGCATCTATTAAATGATGATGTGTTTTGTATAGAGCATGAAGGGCAAAAGGTATGGTTGGTCGGACGTTTTGATAATCATAAACGTCAGCGTGTCGCCACGATAGATCTGTTAGCGGAAGTGGATACTTCACAGCCAGTGATTCTACTAGATCATAGACCGAGTGATATCGACGAGCATAGCCAGTTACCAATCGATCTGCAAGTATCAGGTCATACCCACAATGGTCAGGTGTTTCCTGCTAACTTTATCGTCAGTGCTATCAATAGACTAGGCTATGGATATGAACCAATCGGCCAAGGACATTTTGTAGTCTCCTCCGGCTATGGGTTTTGGGGTATTCCGTTCAGATTGGGTTCACGCTCTGAGGTTTGGTTGATCAACGTGTCTGGTAATACTGATTGATAGATGTTTCTGATTGACCTGTACCTTCGATTGACCTGTACCTTCAACATACTGATGTATTCGTACAATAGCATTTAAAGAAGTGTCTGTGAGTGGTACCTCTAAGTAATAGCACTCTTAAATAACGGCATTTTTAAATAAAAGTACCTGTAAACAAAATACCTTTCAAAAAACCACTATGCTGCTAGCTGTGATCGAGTACTGATGACATTGCGCACAAAGCTACAAAACCCATCGATAATGTCTTTTGTCTCTTGCCCAAGACCTTGATGCACGCTCATAAAATGAATAAAACCATGCGGTGCACCTAAAACAGTATGAGTCTCAACGGGCACATTGTAGCCTTTCAACTGCTTTGCATAAGCAAACGCTTCATCACGCAGTACATCGAGCTCAGAGGCTACGATATAAGTCGGACATACTTTGCTGTTATCGCCGAGCATGGGTGAGTTTAGTATGTGTAGGCGTGGTAGGGGGCTGTCTTTTAGGCAGGCTGCATCAAACACTGCCACGTCAGCATGATCTAACAATAATCCCTCGCCGTATAACTCCCAGCTTGGATAGTCTGTTTCGATATCGGTAACAGGATACAGCGGCATTTGTGCTAAGGGCTTTGGTAGACTGTCTAGTAGCTTGTACATCTTCTGACCTTGAGTGCCCAAGTCTGACCAGGCGCTTTCGGTCGGTGCAGTCAGCTGCTGTGCAATCAAAGTAGATAAACCACCGCCTGCACTATCACCTGCAAGTACGATACGTGATGGCACCGCGCCTAGTGTATGACAGTGTTCAGCCAACCAAGCATACGCTGTGATACAGTCTTTGAGGGCGGCTGGTGCAGGACACTCAGGGGCCAATCGATAGTCGACACTAACAACAGGCCAGCCAGTTTGCTCGCAGACTGCATGGCAGAACTCATGATGTGTATCGACATCGCCGATACAGAACCCACCGCCGTGGAAAAACAGCATCACTGTCTCGTCAGGATTGTGTACTGCCCCTTTTTTAGCGCGTTTTTTATTGGCCTTCGTTTGATAGCAACGAATGGTCATATCACCGTCATCAGCATTAGCTATCGTCTTGTCTTCCCAATTGACAAGCTTTTCGCCCTTTTTGGTAAAGGGTTTAATATTGTTCAGGATGTTGTCGCTAGCTTGCTGCCATACTCTTGGTGCCTGCATTGCCACCGCATCGGTAGTGAACCTTTCGCGAAGCTCATGCATGGGCGTCAGCTCCAAAGGAGTCTTCAGATGACTATTTACAGCGAGGATCAAGCGTAAATGTGCATTGGCATGAAGATATTGTTTTGAGTTCGGACCTTTTAGATAGGCAATTAAGCCCTCTAATATCGGCGTTGGCAAATAACCAAAGCCTTTCATCGCATAATGCAAAGTATGTGGTTGGTACTGTGAAACTGGGTTGTAGCTGAGTACTTTTTCTCTGACGCTCAAACGCTTCTCACGTTGGCTACTTTCTCTTGTTCCATTGGCTGCTTCATCATTCGATGCTAGATGCATCGCCATCAAGGTTTTGTTAAGTAAGGTGTTGATTGATGATACTGTGGGATTAGACATAACATCTCTCATAACGGTTTGGGTGTTTACGATTACATCGAGGTACATTTTGATGTAAGTAATAATATTTGTAGCAATAATAAGGCAGTAGTGCGTAAAGCAGGGTGTTGTTTAGTAATGGCGTGAATAGCAATAGTAAAGTGTTTTGACTAATTGACGTTTTTTTGTACGTTTTGTGAGTAAATATGGAGATTCGTTGACACAACGGAAAAATACTGTGCAACGCTGCTAAAGAGTATTTTGACTATATTTGTCGTAAATACGAAAAAATCCTGCGTTTTAGGCTTGAAATTTATACGCATCACCTTTATCAATCAGCTATTAGAGCGCATTAATAAAAACAATGAGTAAGAATCGTTAGGCATCTGATAAAGGCGCAATACAGCCAACAATTGGCTGAGTCGTTGCGTCTTGTCGTAATTATTATTGTCGTAATCATTATTATTGAAATTCCAAGGAGCTATCATGAGCGAGCAAACCCCAAATAAAGAAACGCTTGACCAGACTGTGGTACACGATAATGTTGAGCATCAAAACAGTATCTTAGAAGAAACCATGAAAGAGTTTGATCCGCAGAACAACTCAGGTGAAGAGGCGACTATCGAAAACGAAATCAACCTCGATACATTCAAAGCACGTATTGCTGAGCTAGAAGGCGAAGTAAAACAAGCCAAAGAAGGTACTGCGCGCGCTAATGCTGAAGCTTACAATGCGCAAAAGCGTGCTGAGCAAGAAGCAGATAAGAGCAAAAAATTCGCCCTGCAAAAATTCGCTAAAGAGTTACTCGACATCGTTGATAACTTAGAGCGCGCTATGGAAAATGCAAATGCAAACGATCCAGTAGCCGAAGGGGTTCAATTAACCCACAAAGCGTTGGTCGCTGTATTGACCAAAAATGGTGTAGAGACCGTCGACCCACAAGGCGAAAAGTTCAACGCTGACTTCCATGAAGCTGTTGGTATTGACCCAGAAGCAGAAGCGGATACGGTTGGTACGGTCTTACAAAAAGGCTATAGCCTAAACGGTCGTCTATTGCGTCCGGCGATGGTTCGTGTTGGTCAGTAGTATTTTTAGGGGCTAAACCCTACTAATATGAAGGTTTTTCACAAAAAACCACAGGAAAGACAGTTTTTGCGTATTTATTGCCTTGAAAAATACGACAGGCAAACCGATATATAGCAACAAGTGACCGACTACGGTCTGGATAAATAAGTATTTATAGTTAAAAACAAATTAGGAGCAATTGATTATGGGTAAAGTAATTGGTATTGATTTAGGTACAACTAACTCATGTGTGGCAGTAATGGAAGGTGACAAAGTTAAAGTCATCGAGAATGCTGAAGGTACGCGTACCACACCATCAATCGTCGCTTATAAAGACGACGAAACGCTTGTTGGTCAGTCAGCTAAACGTCAAGCAGTAACCAACCCAAGCAACACGTTATTTGCAATCAAACGTTTGATTGGCCGTCGCTTTGATGACAAAGTCGTGCAAAAAGATATCGGCATGGTACCTTACAAAATCGCTAAAGCAGACAACGGCGATGCATGGGTAGAAATCAACGGTAAAAAGCTTGCGCCACCACAGGTCTCTGCTGAAATCTTGAAGAAAATGAAAAAAACAGCAGAAGACTATCTTGGTGAGAGCGTAACTGAAGCGGTCGTAACTGTACCTGCTTACTTCAACGATTCACAGCGTCAAGCAACTAAAGATGCGGGTAAAATCGCTGGTCTTGATGTAAAACGTATCATCAATGAGCCAACTGCTGCGGCACTTGCTTATGGTATGGATAAGAAGCAAGGCGATAGCACGGTTGCTGTATATGACTTGGGCGGTGGTACTTTTGATATCTCAATCATCGAAATCGCAGACGTTGATGGCGAGCAACAGTTTGAAGTACTAGCGACCAACGGTGACACTTTCCTTGGTGGTGAAGATTTTGACTCAGCATTGATTGATTTCTTAGTTGCTGAATTTAAAAAAGAGCAAGATGTGAACCTAAAAGGTGACTCTCTTGCGATGCAGCGTCTAAAAGAAGCCGCTGAAAAAGCAAAGATTGAGCTATCAAGCGCGCAAAGCACTGAAGTCAACTTGCCATACATCACCGCTGATAGCAGTGGTCCTAAGCATTTGGTTGTTACTATCAGCCGCTCAAAACTTGAGAGCCTAACTGAAGACCTAGTACAGCGTACAATCGGTCCATGTAAGACTGCACTTGAAGATGCTGGTCTAAAAATTGGCGATATCGATGACGTTATCCTAGTTGGTGGTCAGACTCGTATGCCACTAGTACAGCAAAACGTACAGCAGTTCTTTGGTCAAGAGCCACGTAAAGACGTGAACCCTGATGAAGCAGTTGCAGCTGGTGCAGCGATTCAAGGTGCGGTATTGTCTGGTGATAAAACTGACGTATTGCTACTTGATGTGACGCCATTGACCCTAGGTATTGAAACCATGGGCGGTGTGATGACGCCAGTTATCGAGAAAAACACCATGATTCCTACCAAGAAATCACAGGTATTCTCAACGGCTGAAGACAACCAGCCAGCAGTAACGATTCAGGTATATCAAGGTGAGCGTAAAATCGCTAACCAAAACAAAATGCTTGGTCGTTTTGACTTAACGGATATTCCACCAGCACCACGTGGCCTACCGCAAATCGAAGTGTCTTTTGACATTAATGCTGATGGTATCATGAACATCTCAGCAACCGATAAAGGTACTGGTAAAGCACAAAGCATCCAGATCAAAGCAGATTCTGGTTTGTCGGATGAAGAAGTTGAACAAATGGTTCGTGATGCAGAAGCCAATGCTGCTGAAGATGAGAAGTTCGCTAACCTAGCGCAAGTTCGTAACGAAGCAGATGGTCGTATCCATGCGGTACAAAAAGCACTGAAAGAAGCAGAAGATAAAGTTACTGATGAAGAAAAATCAACAGTAGAAACTGCGATCACTGAGCTTGAAGCGGCAGCGAAAGAAGACGATCATGACGAAATCAAAGCCAAGCTTGAAGCATTAGACAATGCCTTCTTGCCAATCAGCCAAAAAATCTACGCTGATAGCGGTGCTGGCGCAGAAGGTATGGATCCAAGCCAGTTCCAACAAGGCGCTGAAGGTGCAGCAGAAAGTAACCAGGCTGATGACGACGTCGTTGATGCTGAGTTTACTGAAGTAGACGAAGACAAAAAATAATATCAACTCCAAAAACGCGATTAGCTGCGTCAAACTCGCCTAGTCTACTCAGTGTAGTACTTACGCTCGTTTTCTCGGCTACTCAAGTTTTTGAAAGGGGTATAGTCGATACAAATCGATAAGCAGTTAAATCAAAAAAACGCATCTTTCGAGATGCGTTTTTTTATGGCTGTTATTTTTGCTATTTATGATATGCCTTAGCTACTGCTTTCATAGCGTGCTGCGCGCCTATGGTATAAAGGCGCTCACTGCCAGTACTTCATAGGTTAAATTCACAACAGGTTGCCCTGTTTCATTTTCTGCGGAAAAATACCGCCAGTAGTCTGACTCAAATTGCTGTAGACGTGACTTTGTCCATCTAAAAGTCTGAGTATCATGGGCTGACTGTTGTGTCTGATTGGTCGATACACCAGTGAGTTTCATATGTTTTAGGACAGCGTAAGGGGACAGAAATGGTAAATCATAGCGCTGGACCGAAAGCTCAGTATTTTTAAAACCAGCACAGTCTAATGCTGATTGCCATGCATCAATGTCTGGATAACTCAGCCCTTGACCAGTGAGCGTCTTAATTTGCAGGAAGTTATTTGGCGTAAAGGTGCTAAAGACCAGCTGTCCTCCAGATTGTAGGCGCTGTGCTGATTGCGCAATAAAGCTGAGCGGATTGTCAAACCATTGCACGGCATTGGCACTGACTATTAAGCTATGATCTGCTGCCAAATTCATCGTTTCAGCATCGCCGATGGCTATCTCAGCCGTTGGTAGTATCGACTGCAATATCGCAGCTTGCTCAGTACACAACTCATTAATGAGCCAGTGTTGGCTATGAATATGTTCAGCAAGCAGGCGCGTCATCTGACCGGTACCTGCGCCGACTTCTAACACACTTGATTGCTTCGTATGAGCGATATTTGCGAGCAAATACTGACAGACTTCTTGTTGAATACTGGCGTGCTGATCATAGTCACTGGCACTAGCAAAGTGACGAGCGATGGTTTGTTTTCGGACACTAAAGGTATTAGGGGCGCTAAGTATTGTCATGTGCTTTATTCTATCCAAGTGAGTCACTAATCAGCCGATAGTGAGCGCAAACGTTTGTACTAAACGACTATGTCATAACTGCGCTATCAGTTGCTCGCAGTCTGCGGTGGTTAATTTGGCATTCATAACGAGTCGAATGCGAGCGGTGTTTGCAGGAACAGTAGGCGGCCTGATAGGCAAGGCGTAAAATCCAGCGGCTTGGAGCTGTTTTGCCTTTGCCATGGTACGCGCATTGTCACCCAAGATATAAGGCACAATAGGCGATTCATAGGTAGGAGTTTGTGCTGATGATGGGACACGATATTCAGGACTGATGGCTTGGCTCAGTTGTTTTGAAATTTGTGCTAAGTGTACGCGTTGACCAGTGAGCGCTGGCATTTTTCCTAAAATAAAGCGTGTCCATGCATGATTGATAGGGGGGAGTGCAGTGCTAAAAATTAGTGGGCGCATGGCGTTTATCAGCCACTGCTTTGTGATATCGTCACACATGATGTAAGCACCAACTGATGCAAAGGCTTTACCAAACGTCCCTACTAAGTAATCAATATCTACTAAAGTATGTGTTTCTTCTGCTAGGCCCAAACCTGTTTTGCCAAGTACGCCAACAGCATGTGCTTCATCGACATATAATTCAATACGAGCATCTTTAGATTTTAGTTGTACTAGTTGAAGCAAATCCGCGCGGTCACCATCCATACTAAAAATACTTTCAGTGACAATGATGATGCGCTCAACGCTCTCATCTGCCTGCTCAATAAACCGAGCCAAATGTTCGTAATCGTTGTGACGGTAGCGACGATAGGTGACCAGTTTGCTTTGACTCAAGCGCATACCATCGATGATACTCGCATGTACCAGCTTGTCAGCTAATATCAGCGTCTTGACTGGCAGAGCGGTCAACGCGGGCAAAATTCCAAGGTTAGCATGATAGCCACTATTCAATACCAGTGCTGTTTTTGAGTTAAGGATTTTTTGTTTAGGAACGTTTTGTTTTTCTAATGCGCTCTCATACCAATTTTGCAGTTCAGACTCTAATGTTTGTAGCTGGGTATCATTGCCCGTTAATAGTCGTGACGAAGTAGCGCTCATTTTGGGAGGCAGTGTATCAGATGATTGCTCCAACTGATCAAGGAATTCAGCCTGCAACTCGGTATCACCGCCCAAGCCTAGATAGTCATTACTGGCGATATTGAGTAATGCTTCACCTTCTTTAATAATGTAGCGACCATGATGTTGCAGCTCGGGCAGTTGGCGATATTGTTGTTTTGCTTTGAGGTCTGCAAGCGCGACTTGCAAATGATCGGTGATGGCTTTTTTCATCTTTTCTCTTTATTTTTTATCATTTAAGTCGTATTTGACCAAATATTTGGCAAAAATTCTGCGAAATGAGTAGGAATTATTGCACAAACGGAGCGGTTGTAACAAAAGGTTTCATATCTAAGCCTTTGTAACTAGTGGACTGATAAATGCTTTCAAACTTTAACTTTCATACCATTAAACACTGACAGAGTGTCTGAAATAGTTTGTTACTATATCCTCATCGTTAGCAGACAAGACGATAGGTCACTAAGACCACTATAAATAAACAACTTGTTTGTCCCAACTTTCTCTGAGGAGCTAATAATGAAAACTCTACAAAAAACGTTACTTGCACTAGCAACTGGTTCTTTACTTACTGTTAGCGCACAAGCCGCTGTTAACTATGGCAATGGCTATACAGGCCAGCCGTACGTTGGTGCTAAAGTCGGTCAATTCGATTTAGATATCGATAATGCTGATGATCCAACTGCCTATGGTGTGTATGCTGGTTACAACTTTGACCCTAACTTCGGCGTAGAAGCTGAGTATGTTGGTTCAGATGACGCTGACTATAGAGGCGGCGACATCGATGCCAAAACATATGGTGCTTATGGTACTTACCGTTATGCATTCCCAAATACTGGCTTATATGCGAAAGGTAAGCTAGGTGTAGCGAAAACTGAAGTAGAAGCATCTAATACTAATTTAGGTTTGTCTGATGGTTCAAGAGACGATACTAATCTTGCTGGTGGTGTAGGTCTCGGTTACGCAGTAAACTCTGACTTCAGTGTTGAAGCTGAATACGACATGTTAGGTGATGATGTAGATCTAATGACTGTTGGTGCACAGCTAAAATTCTAAGCACTTAGCCTAGATTAAGCATTTAGTTTAGGTACTGCAATAAAAAACGATCACTGTAAGTGGTCGTTTTTTTTCGTCTAAAATTATATAAAACATATGTTTACTTTATTGGATAATTTGGTATGATATCGCACTACTAGAAACAAGTGGAATATAGTCGAGTAGTATTTAAGGTTAAACAAATCATTTGTTTATTAAACCCAAGGTTGAGAATAGTCTATGAAAAATCTACAAAAAGCGTTACTCGCAGCAATCGTCGGTTCAGTAATGACCATGAGTGCGCAAGCGGCAATCTCTTATGGTGCTGGTCAATCGTATGTTGGTGCTAAAATTGGTCAATATAGCCCAGATGACGTAGATGATGATGCAGTATCATACGGTGTTTATGGTGGTTACAAATTTACTCCAAACTTTGGTGTTGAAGCTGAATATCTAACCACTGGTGATGCTGATGCTTTCGATGACAGCTTTGAGAAATCTGAGTACAGTGCTGAGGTATACGGCTTATATGGTACTTATGATTACGCTTTTCCAAACACAGCTCTATATGCTAAAGGTCGTTTAGGTATCGCAAAGAATAAAATAGATGCAGACTATACAGATAAATTTGACGCTAGCGAAAACGAAGATTTTAGCTATTCTGATACAGGGTTGGCTGGCGGTTTAGGCATTGGATACAATATTACTCCTGTAGCAAGCGTCGAAGCTATGTATAATTTTTATCCTACCATCGAAGATGAAGGCGATGATTTAGACTCTAATGGCATTACGTTAGGTGCACATTACAAATTCTAAGTCTCAAACCTTAGCTAAAAAATGATCACTTAGGTGGTCGTTTTTTTTGCCTAAAATTCGTAACAGATATTTTGGGCGCACAGTATGTAAATGTGTATCAGAAATACGGTTAAAGCATTGTTATCCTTAAAAATATGATACATTAAAAACTGGAATGATAAAGATAGGAATGGTGGCAAGGATGGAGATGTTTTTGATGATTGAACCTTGGCATTGGCTGGTATTGGGCTTCTTACTATTGATCGTTGAGATGTTTGTGCCGACGTTTGCCAGCTTGTGGTTTGGCGTAGCCGCTGTGATCATTGCGGCCTTAGCATGGTTGCTCCCTATTCCTTTATTATTTCAGGTGCTGATCTGGCTTACGCTTTCAGTTTTTTTTATGCTGGCTTGGGTCAAATACATCAAGCCGCTATCCATGAGTCGCAAAAAGGCGGCGCAAAGCAGTAATTTAGTGATTGGTGAGACCGGTATGATCGTGGTCAAACCGCAAAAAGGTATCCCTGGTATGGTACGCTTTAACGTACCTGTTTGGGGAGCGGATGAGTGGCCATGCCGCACAGCAGGTGCGAGGGTGGAGATGGGCGATCGCGTGGTGGTCTTAAAAGTGGTTGGCGATGAGCTAGTGGTTGCTCCCACACAGCGCCTCCAAGCACCTAAAACGATACGCCCAAATATTACACCGACACTCAATAGCCAAGTACCTGCAAATACTCAAGTGTCTACCAAAAAACCTAACGGAAATAGACTGAGCTTGCACAAACCTGACCCCACAGAGACAGGCACTAGCAAATGACGCGCATGATATACCGAATATTTTTAAATCAAGGTAAAAAGGACATAAATCACGTCGCTGGCAAACAAGGCGAGGATCAAGGAGAATCGTATGAGTAGCATCTTAAGTATTTTAAATGGCGGCGGTATCGTGATGTTGGTATTAGCAGCCTTGGTGGTTTTTACTGTCTTTAAGAGTGTCTGTATTGTCCCGCAGGGGTACAAGTGGGTCGTGCAGCGGCTGGGTAAATATCAGCAGACCTTAGAGCCTGGCTTTAGCCTTATTATTCCCTTTGTGGATAGAATCGCCTATAAAGTTACTACCAAAGACATCGTACTAGATATCCCATCGCAAGAGGTTATTACCCGCGATAATGTGGTCATCATCGCTAATGCGGTCGCTTATATCAATATCCTACGCCCAGACAAAGCCGTCTATGGTATCGAAGATTATGAGCATGGTATCCGTAATCTAGTACAGACATCATTGCGCTCAATCATTGGTGAGATGGACCTTGATAATGCCTTATCGAGTCGTGATGAGATCAAGACATTACTCAAACAAGCGATTTCAGAAGACATCGCTGATTGGGGTATTACGCTCAAAACCGTAGAAATTCAAGACATTAACCCCTCGCAAACCATGCAAGCCTCTATGGAAGAGCAGGCAGCAGCAGAGCGTTTACGCCGAGCGACAGTCACCCGTGCTGACGGCCAAAAACAAGCGGCTATATTGGAAGCAGATGGGCGTCTTGAAGCGTCACGTCGCGATGCTGAAGCGCAAGTGGTACTGGCCAGAGGTTCAGAAGAGTCGATCCGTCTTATCACAGCGGCGATGGGTGATGAAGAGATGCCGATTGTCTACTTACTTGGTGAGCAGTACATCAAGTCTATTCGCCAACTGGCAGAGTCTGATAACTCAAAAATGGTGGTACTACCAGCAGATATCTTGAGCACTGTAAAAGGTATGGTCGGTGATAAATTAAAAGTGTAGAAAGTGTAGTTAGCCAGTCATAAAAAAAGACCTCATATGAGGTCTTTTTTTATGACTGATAATTGGTTTTTGAGTCGTAAGCTCAGATCACTTTTGAGAAGTGACCTTTGTGTTTATCTTTCAAGTACTCATCAAACACCATGGCGACATTGCGACCAAGCAGGCGTCCTCTTGGTAGGACACGAATACCTGCTGCATCCATATCGATTAGTCTGTCATTTTGCATCGTCCCTAATTGTTGAATCTCATCAATAAAGTAAGTAATGGCATCGATACCAAACTTTTGATTCACATCTTTAAAGTCGAGATAGTCATGACAGAGCAGGTTCATAATGACATATTCACGCAATCGATCTCTGATAGATGTCTTGATATATTTTACAGCAGGCATAACAAGAGGGTTAGACTTCGCCTTGTCTATTCTAGCTTGATAGGAGTGTAGATCGGTATCGTTTTGCAATATATAGCGGGTGTTGCTATTGGCAATCTGACTGATAGATGAGACACCAAAGCCCAATAAATCACAGTCGCCCATGATGGTATAGCCTTGAAAATTGCGATGTAATTTACCTTGGCGCTGGGCAACAGCCAGCTCGTCATCAGGCTTGGCAAAGTGATCGATGCCAATGTATTGATAGCCAGCTTCGGTCAGTGTATTGACAGTATTGCCGAGCATGGCAAGTTTGTTAGCTGGAGTTGGTAGGTCATCATCTTTGATCTGACGCTGAGCTTTAAAGCGCTCAGGTAGATGCGCATAGTTAAAGACTGACAGACGATCTGGTGACATCTCGATAATACGCTGTACAGTGTTGCCCAAAGTATCAGGCGTTTGATGCGGTAAACCGTAAATGAGGTCAATATTAATAGAGCCAAAACCAAGCTTACGCGCTTCATTTAACACATTTTCAATCATTTCTGCTGAGTGCACGCGATTGACGGCGATTTGTACCGTTTCATCCAAATCCTGTACACCCAAGCTGATACGATTGAAACCCAGGTTGCGCAGCATTTGTAGGGTATTGTCACCCAGTTCACGTGGATCAATCTCGATAGAGTAATCACCTTCATCTTCAGGTAAAAACTCAAACTGAGTGTTCAAGAACGCCCACAGTTTTACTATTTCCTCATCACGCAAAAACGTTGGTGTACCACCGCCTAGATGGAGCTGCTTGACCAGTGGTTTTTCGCTGCCATCTGGCGCAGATAACAAACGACGTTTCAAAGCAATCTCAGCGATCAGGTATTGTAGATAGTCACCAGAGTCGCTGTTTTTTTTGGTAATGATTTTATTGCAGGCACAGTAATAGCAAAGGTGACGACAAAACGGAATATGAAAATACAAAGATAGTGGCGCGCGCGACTCACGATTTTGAAGAATTTTTGTCTCAAGAGCAGTCGTCTCGAGTCTGTCCGGTATCGGCGTGAACTCTAACGCCGTTGGGTATGAAGTATAACGTGGGCCTGAACGATTATACTTGTTGATGACGGTCTCATCGAACGGTGGTAATTGCTTACTGGTGATGCTACCGCGGGTGCTGGCATAAGGGTTGTCTGGTTGCATAACAGGGCGCACCGTGGTGGGCGAGTCGTCCGCACGGTTGTAAGGCTGTTGAGTGTGTTGTTCTGAGTAGTCTGTCATGCGATATTCCTCGTTTTAACGCCGAACATACGGATTCTTATATGGTTAGTCGTTCAGTAAGTGAATGCTAGCCTTATTTTTAGAAAGCTGATAAGAATATTTGAGCAGGTTATTGGTAGCTGTATTCATCACCGAATTTATGATGGCTAGTATAACAAATCCTTATTGCCAGTGGGGTGGTTGGTCAGTGTGCTCAGCTATTAAAATACAGCGGTTACTTTGACACAGAAAACCCCAGCACTTTGGATAAAAAAACCCCAGCACTGGGCTGAGGTTTTTATATTTCTGCTTTACTTATCTACTTCATTTTGCCAATGCTACTCTCTCAGTTGAATGGTACCACCAACCGCTTGGTCATTGACTTCGGTTTTACTAAAAGGCAGGCGTATCCAGTCTTTGGCTGAGTAACGGCGTGTCTGATCACGGTGATAGGGGCGCGTACTGTCTGAGGCTTGTGAATACGCCAGTAACGCTTCTACGACAGGACCGTTGCTATCAAAAGTTACGGTCTGCATATAGGTAGGACCGTTGGTAATTGGCTTATAAGTACCATCTTCATTGAGTCCTGGGCCTTGAGCGACATTGAAGATACCTTCGCGTCCAAGTCCGCCATGCATAGAGATTTTTTCGTTATTACTACCTGCGTCGATGACGTACTGTAAGTCTGCCAAAGAGGCATCAAGGGCGATACGTTTACCATTGAAGTAGCTAATGGCATCTCCCAGTGCTTGACGCGTATTATCATTGATAATCAGGTCACGTGGTGTATTGACAGGGTCATTGATATCGAACTTCACATTGAAGGCATCATCTGTAGTTTCAGTAAAGTCGACGCTGCGCCAAAACTCTCTGAATACATGAGCACCTTTGCTATCTAGGTTGTTACGGCGATCCCAATTGCTCAGAATATTACAAGCTTGAGTGGCATCGATAGTACCACCGCTAGTCAGTGGCATCATAGGGTTTGTTGTACAGTCTGCCAATACATCATCGAGTACGAGCTCAGCAACATAGCTGCGGTTGCCATAGACCACGTCTTGCATATTATCCAGATTAAAGGTGGTGCCACCAAGTTGGTCTGCATTGCTCAGTCGATCTGAGATCTGTGTCAGTCCCATACGCGAACGCATCAGTAACGGTACGCCTTCTACTGCATTGGGTCCTAAGAATGGCGTTAGACGACGACGTAGGAGCGGTGAGAACCCAGTCAGTGGCTGCTGTGGATTGCTCAACCAGTAACTGTCGTTTGAGTTGGCGACGTAATCATCACGAATCAAAAACGGCAGGTTTGAGCGTCCAAAAATACCTGCTTGCGGCGAGTCAGCATCATTGCCCCATTCACAGGCAGCGCTAGCACCATTGAGTGCTGGCAAGTCTGCTGCAATCAACGCGCCAAGGAATGGACCAGCATTGGCACTACAAGCTTCAAGCTTATCTTTGGTGACATGCGGTACGGTTGAAATATCGGCGTACAAGGCCTTGCCGTAGCGATCAGTGGCAATGGTGTTAACGAACCCAAGACCAAGGGTATCTTGCATTCTATCGACTAGGTCTTCGACGCTCGTGGCTTTATTCATACTACGCCATTGATTGAGGGCACGCGGATTTTCAGATGCCGCATCACGAATGGTATAAGCGAGATTGTTATCACCCCAGTTAGGCAGCTGATCGTTTAGTGCTTTTACATTCAACATTGGCCCATATTGAGATAGATATAAAGACTCAACGCGCTCCCCGCCATCTGGCAACTGAATCGTTACCTCGACTTCTTCGATATCACGCTGCTCAAACACACCGTCACTATTTTGATAATTGTATTTCATAGGGTCACCATTTACCAAGCTAAGCTGATAAAGGGTAAAGCGTTTGGCGGTAGAGACCGTATGACTCCATGCCACATCTTTATTAAAACCGATATTGATAAAGGGCTGGCCTTGTTGAGCGGCGCCCATCACATCGAGCTCACCTGGCAAGGTCAAATGAAACTCATAGAAGCGCTGTACGCCCTCCCATGGCTCATGTGGGTTGCCGTACAAGATACCGCTATCAGTACCGGTTACCTCGCTGCCAAATGCGTAGGCGTTGCTACCACCTTTCATCGCATTGATTGTTGAATTATCGAAATCAGCTACTGGCTCTGGGCTGACAGTACGCATTCTACTGCTGTCCATAGTCATATCTTGATCAGGCGGTGCTGCTGCGACGATAGATCTGACAAAGTTAGACAAGCCGCCGCGCAAGTTTGCTTTGCCGTAGACAGTCAGCAAATCATCAATCGTAATCTCACGTACCCATTCGGCGCCAGCGCAGTCAGGATTGATGTTATCAACCCCTGTATCACGTAGATACCGGCTATAGCCAGCAGCGTAACCTGTGACAGCATCAATAGTCTCGGGATCCTGAGCGGCCAAGAAACTAGCGCGTCTCTCTGGAGAGTTATACCAAGTATAAAAAACGTCGCTGTCTACGTCACCGTCGTCACCGAGGTAGCGCATGCTCTGTCCGCTGGCTACGACGACCTCACGTGCTAGTGAACAGATGTTGTCCTCCGCAAAAGCGTAACCTACGCCGTAACCGAGCCCTTTATAATCCTGTGCCGTAATATGCGGAATGCCAAATTCAGTGCGCTGAATATCTGCAGCGTAGGTAGTCTCAGAATCAAAGGGATCGTCATCGCCATCTGTGAAACAACCAGACAGTCCTACAGAAACAGCCACTGTGAGTAGCGCGAGCCTAGGCACACGCTGAGGAAGCATATCGATGCTCATAAGCTTATCCATCCATGGTTAGTTGGTGTGTATAAAGCGGATAGCAAGAAGCCGCTTTATATAGACAATAAAATCCTTTTATTGCCAATGCTCTGATTGATTTTGAACACTAGTAGTGACTTGATGTTTGCTGAGCAGCAAACAAGAGTGGTATCAAACACGCCTCAGTCTTTAGCCAGTAGGATCAAAATTAAAAGAACATTTGCTCATCATATAATACTATTTACTCACTATACCAGTGATAAAACACGACATTTGCGCACTGATAAATAATACTCTATCATCAATTACCCCCTAATATTAGGAAAACACTGATGTCGTTTGCTCAAGTCTATACCCGCTCAGTCGTCGGTTTGCATGCTCCCAAAGTCATCATTGAAGTTCATCTGTCGCAAGGGTTACCTGCGTTGACCATCGTCGGTCTGCCTGAAGCAGCTGTACGCGAGAGCAAAGACAGAGTGCGCTCTGCTATTCTTAATTCAGGGTTTCAGTTTCCCAATCGGCGTCTCACGATTAATTTAGCTCCGGCTGATCTACCTAAAGATGGTGCACGTTTAGATTTGCCAATAGCCATAGGTATATTGGCGGCAAGCGGACAGCTTGAGCCAGAGGTGCTATCGAAGTTTGAGTTTATAGGAGAGCTGGCACTTAACGGTGAACTGCGGCAGGTCACTGGCAGTTTGGCAGTTGCTCGCGCGATCAAAGCGGAAGGGCTAGCATCAAAACTATCGCAGACACCGCAACTTATCGTACCAGTTGATAATGGGGGTGAGGCCAGTCGCGTCGATGGCGTGACGATACTGGCCGCGCAGAGTCTAAAGGCAGTTTGCGACCATCTGCAATCACTGACTGACCCAAGCAGAACTTATGACTGCTTGGAAGTAGTGCAGCCCCGTCCAGCACCGCAGCATGTCGGGTATCAAGTAGATTTAGCGGATGTTAAGGGACAGCATCATGCCAGACGCGCGCTAGAGATTGCAGCAGCTGGTGGTCATTCGTTGTTGTTTACTGGACCGCCAGGTTCGGGGAAGACGCTTATGGCATCACGGTTGCCGACGATACTGCCTGATCTGAGCGATGAAGATGCGCTAGAAGTTGCCAGTACGTACTCAGTGGCAGACAGCGATTATGACTATGGGACAAGGCCGTTCAGGCAGGTTCATCATACGATATCGGCCGTCGCATTGGTTGGTGGTGGCTCACGACCCAAGCCGGGCGAGATTACTTTGGCGAACAAGGGCGTTTTGTTTCTCGATGAGTTACCAGAGTTCGATCGCAGCGTACTTGAGGTGCTGCGTCAGCCGTTAGAGGCCAAGCAAATTACCATTAGCCGTGCCAATTCTCAAATGACCTTTCCGGCGAACTTTCAGCTGGTCGCTGCTATGAACCCTTGCCCGTGCGGTTATGATGGTGATACCTCAGGGCGTTGTCGTTGTCGACCTGAGCAAATAAAACGCTACCAAGACAAATTATCAGGGCCGCTATTAGATCGTATTGATCTGCATATCACCGTACCAGCGCTGCCTATTGCTGACTTACAAAACACGCAGGCAGGTGAGACGTCTAAACAAGTGCGTACTCGAGTAGCGACTGCGCATCAGCAGCAGTTAAAACGGCAACAAAAAGTCAATAACGAGCTGAGCCCTAGTGAGATCGATCAGTACATTGAGCTGGGTGATAGTGAAAAGCAACTATTGCAGCTTGCCCAGCAGCGTTTGAACCTCTCTGCTCGTGGTTATCATCGGGTACTGCGAGTTGCTCGCACCATCGCTGATCTGGCCAATAGTACTGATATTAATAGCGCCCATGTGTCTGAGGCACTGAGCTATCGCAGCAAAGCGTAACCTTTGTTTTAGCAAATTTTTTGGCAAGCCCTTCTGAGCACTGGACAGATATTATTGTAGATTAAATGCTATCTGCCATAATCCAAGTAACCAAGTCGGCAAAATTATCAAATGCTGCGGTCGGGTTTAGCTCACGAATATCTTGTCCGTAGTTATAGCCATAAGACAGTCCAAGCGTATCCATATTGGCGTTTTGTCCAGCCAACATATCGTTTCTAGAGTCGCCAATCATTATTGCTTGAGCAGCATCAATATCAAGACTTTTGCAGACGTGTAGTAGGGGCGCTGGGTCTGGTTTTTTGACAGGTAAACTATCACCGCCCATCACTTCACTGAACAAATCCTGCCAGCCAAATGACTGTAGTATTTTTGGGACAAAACGAATGGGTTTGTTAGTCACCAAGGCAAGCGTATAGCCAGCGCCATGGAGTTTTTTGAGTCCTTCGTCCACATCTGGATAGGCGACAGTTTTGCTACCGCTTAGCTTGTTATACGCATCAAGAAATACGCGTTCTGCGTGATCGGCTTCCTCAACCGTTAACTCGCTGTCTGTCACCTCTACTTTACCCACCAGCGCGCGCTCTACCAGCAACCGTGAACCATTGCCTATCCAATTGCGTATGGTTTCGATAGGGTAGGTTTCCTTACCAAGGGTGGTCAGCATAGCGTTGGTCGCATCGGCCAAGTCTGGCACGCTATCAATGAGTGTGCCATCAAAATCAAAGATCAAAAGCTGCTTGTCGTTATTGTTCATTTCTTTTTTACTCATTGCTTTGCCTATTGGTTAATGGGTTTGCGTTTGCTCTTGTGGTTACTCGACCTCTTTGTAGCGTTCGCGATGCTCTTTTTTCATTCTTAGATAATCTTTATTCTCTCGGCACTCGTCCCATTTGACCTTAAAAATTCGCGCAGACTCTGCTTTGATAGGATCCTCGATTTGCCTTGGCAACTCTTCGCGACCATGAGCACCGCTTTGACCTTTTTTATCATCAGGGACCGCGCCTTTATACTTTTTGCCGCCTTTATGATTGGCATAGCGACGAGCGCGGGTATAGCCCATTTGTATAAACTTACGTGCCATATCCGCACCAACAAAATCATCGTCGGCCAAGTAGTCCAAAAACATCTGATAAATCGTCTCACTACTCTCGGTGGCGATATCAGGCGTGGCAAAGCGCCAGTGCGGTAGGATTTCAGACTTATAAGGTTCTACGAGTAATACTCCTTGCTCACCGCGGCCTACACGATACAACTCAGGCTGCGCACGCAAATCTAAGTTTTTGTAATCTAAGTCGTAATCAAATTCTCTCATAATGGCTACCCTTGTTCTTTATTATAATTGGTCTCTACTCACATATGGTTATTGAGTATACTGAGCCAAGCTGTTTAGAAAACAGGATAGAAATGTTATGCAATAGTGACGGTGTGCGACGAGCATAAATAACAGGCATAAAAAAAGCCCCGAACATCGCTGTTCGGGGCTTTTTAGAATTCTATTAACGAATGGTGGCTCGAGGCAGGTTCGAACTGCCGACACACGGATTTTCAATCCGTTGCTCTACCGACTGAGCTATCGAGCCGTCTTCGTTGAGGTCGCTATTAAACTAAATATACGCGTCGCTGTCAAGCTATTTTCGAATTATATCTAATAAAAGACGATAAATAATCAGATATGGACAAAATTAACCGTTTTAGCGCTCGGTTTAGTCTTTTACGCGCAGCAGTTCATACTCGCTCATAATACGGTGAATATCAGTATCAGCAGGTACAAACTCACGGACGCCTTTTTTGACCTCCGCATCATAGACCAATTTAATAAATTTGGCATCGATGGCGCGTTTGCGATTCTCCGGATGCACGGTGAGATACTGCAAACGTTTGGCATCGGTCTGTCCATCATCAAAACACCCAACCGCAGCGATAGGTTTGTCATTGAACATACCGACATATAGGGTCTGTCCGCGTTTAAACCCTTGCTCAACGATATTTAACACCTCAGTACCATTAGGCTGCGTATCATCGCTATCGTACAATGCCTGCAAACGCTCTGCTAGCTCATTGTCGCGAGATGGTTTTTTGATGAGTGGTGCATCCAAACTATTGATGGCGATCGCTTCTAAAGGCATAGTGGTTCCTATAAATAGAGGGTTTTTATAGTATAAGGGTATAGTACGGGACAGCACAAAGTCATAACACGGCACAACGTTATAAAGAGTAGGCTACAGAATAGAGTATCTAAAAGTTGGTGCAAGTCATGATTGATAATACTCAACACACTATTTTAGCAGAATGAGGTGATTTTGTGCATGGTTTGGCCCTTGAGCGTGGCAGTAAATGTTAGGGTTTGCTATGATGAGGCTACATAATATTAAGTACGTATAAACCCTAATATATTGATATCTTTTGTATATATCATTTTTTAATACTTGTAACGCTAGTGCTGATTAGAGTGCTAGCAGAAAACATAATATAAAGTAATGGGTATTTTTTGCCCTACTTATTGACCGCTTTTCACTGATAAAGAACCGATAGAGAGTAGCCATGACAGCCAATGCAACTGAGCAAAATCAAACAACAAACCTAAATCTACATGGTCGCCCTGAGCGTATTGCGACTGTCGAGCGCATCACCGCCGAAACGCAAATCACCTGTACCGTCAACCTCGATGGCACTGGTAAAGGTGTGGTAGACACGGGTGTACCATTTTTGGATCATATGATTGATCAAATCAAGCGTCACGGCTTGTTTGACTTGGACATCAAATGTGTTGGCGACACCTTTATCGATGACCATCATAGCGTCGAAGATACGGGTATTACGCTGGGTCAAGCATTTAACAAAGCATTGGGCGACAAAAAAGGCATCCGTCGTTATGGGCATTTCTACGCGCCGCTAGACGAAGCGCTGACCCGCGCGGTGGTTGATCTATCAGGTCGTCCAGGGCTACACATGGATATTCCATTCACCCGCTCGTACGTTGGCCGCTTCGACGTTGATCTGTTCAGTGAGTTCTTCTATGGATTCGTCAATCACTCATGGATGACCGTGCATTTGGACAATCTTAAAGGTAAAAACAGCCATCATCAGATCGAATCAACCTTCAAGGCCTTTGCGCGTGCGCTACGTATGGCCTGTGAATATGATGAGCGTGCATTGAACACCTTGCCATCGACCAAAGAGGCGTTTTAATGGCTAAAGTGACTAAAGTAGCATTATTAGATTATGGTATGGGTAATTTGCACTCAGCTGGCAAAGCGTTGTCAGTCGTTGGTGCAGACGTCTCTATCACCAATGACCCAAAAATTGTGGCGGCAGCAGACAAGATCGTCTTTCCTGGGGTCGGTGCCATGCGTGATTGTATCGCTGGTATGCACGATGCAGGCATCGATGATGTCATACGCCAAGCGGTGTTCAACAAGCCCGTCATGGCCATCTGTGTGGGTATGCAGGCGTTGTTTGAGCAATCCGCTGAGAATGGTGGCACAGATTGCCTTGGCATCTTAAACGGCACGGTAGAAGCATTCGATCCGACGTGGACTGACCAGCAAGGCGCTACGATAAAAGTACCGCATATGGGCTGGAATACCATCAATGAGATGGATGCCGATCATCCGCTGTGGCACGGTATCGAGGACAACGCGCATTTTTATTTTGTACATAGCTATTACTGCGAGCCTGCTGATAGTGCGCAAGTCGCAGCGGTATGTGACTATGGTCAACCGTTCTGTGCCAGTGTCATCAAAGACAATCTATTCGCCACCCAGTTCCATCCAGAAAAAAGCCATACTGCAGGCTTGCAACTGCTCAAGAATTTTGTAGAGTGGAATATATAGATAAACGATAAATATAAATATAAATTGAATATTTAATTTAGCAAAGGGTAGATTATCAATTGTATAATCTACCTTTTTTGTTCTCTATTATTTTCATTCTTAGTTGTTGATTCTCAGTTATTATTGTTTGGTGATACGCTCAATTACTTCTTGCTCGCTTATATTTGGAATACTCTATTGGAATTTACCGATTTTAAACTCAATATGGTTGAGATTACGGGTCTTGCCAAAGATGCTTTACATATCTATGTCGGTATTGGTGTCTATCTACTTTGCTTATTCGTGCTGCGTCCTATCATCAAAAGCCAAAATATCAGGGCATTTATCGCTTTAATTGTTGTGACTGGCGTGGCGTTATCTGGTGAATACTTGGACAATCGCCATATTATCATACCCAAAGGGCTCCTAGCTTTAGAAATGGTGGATATAAAGGCCAGCCTGCACGATCTAATGAATACGTGTTTGCTACCCTATGTGCTCTTTGCGCTCAATAAATGGACGACGGTCTTTCACCCAACCAATAAATCTACTTCAATAACCAAACGCCACAAAAAAACGGACTATTAATCAGTCCGTTTTTATTTGTTCGTTTGAACTTACGACTATTTGCTTTGTGCTTAATTATAAAGCTCACGAAACACTTCCGCCAATCGCTTTGATACCATGCTTTTGCACTTGTTCGTCAAGAGCAGTACTCCTATAAGAACATCACACAAATGACTTCTAAAATAGCTTTTACCTAAATCGGTCGCTATTGCAGCGGTTGTGATTTGACAGATCAAACACGCTCTCTTTACAAAGCTTACGAAATATAAAAAGTCTTGTCTATTTAACCCTTTTTCAGTTTGTTATCTTAAGATAAAAGGGTAGCGGTATCGGCGTATATCTTAAGCATATTGTCTTTAGATACTGCCTTTAGATACTGCCTTTAGATACTGCCTTTAGATACTGCCTTTAGATACTGCCTTTAGATACTGCCTTTAGATACTGCCTTTAGATACTGCCTTTAGATACTGCCTTTAGATACTGCCTTTAGATACTGCCTTTAGATACTGCCTTTAGATATCGCCTGACTCGGTATCGATCCTCCATAATTAATAATAACTAGGAAGCACTATGAATATCCAAAAAATACTAGACAATGCAAAAGAAACGTTAGGGTTGCAAGCACAAGAAACCGAAGCGGGGGTATATATTCCTTCCAAGTCATCTTTGAAGTTGGCGGCCCCAAGTAAAACTAATTATGACAATACAGAGTATGACACGCCGTATACGGGCAATAAAAAAATCCTCATGGTCTGTACCGAGCAGCAATACATGACTATGGAAAATGGTAAAAAATTTGATACTGGCAATCACCCTGTTGAGATGATGGTGCCCTTATTGCATTTTAAAAAAGCGGGTTTTGACGTGGACGTTTTTACGCCAACAGGAGCGTCTGTCAAAGTTGAGCAATGGGCGATGCCAGAAGACGATGACGACGTTAAACAATTATACGCTGAGTATCAGTCAAAGCTTGAGAGTCCGAACAGTATCGCTGACTTTGTCAGAAATGACATGACCGATAGCGACGACTATGCAGCGATTTTTATTCCAGGTGGTCATGGCGCGATGCTAGACTTGCCTGAGGACAAGAACCTTGGCGAATTACTACGCTGGGGCCATGAAAATGACTTATTTACCTTAGCGATTTGCCATGGACCTGCCGCTTTATTGTCCGCCAATCTAAACGGTTCTGATAAGGCAGATGATAAGTCCGAGCGCGACTTTATCTTTAAAGGTTATGAGATGGTAGCGTTCCCCACTGGTATGGATAAGCAAATGCCAAAAATTGGCTATCTGCCTGGTACGATGCCATGGTACTTTGGTGAAAAGCTTGCAGATCTAGGCGTCACTATTAGCAATAAACTGGCCACCGGTAGCACTCATCAAGATAGAAAACTGATCTCAGGAGATGGACCATTAGCTGCCAATGAGTTTGGTAAACTAAGCGCTAATGAATTACTAAAAGCGCTTAGCTAAAAGGGTGGCAAACCGTTCACCTAAAATAAAATAGATCATTTCAGAGCATAAAAAAACGGACTATTAATGAGTCCGTTTTTTGTTTCAAGCGAGTAATCTAATTTGGATAACCTCGAATAGGAGCTATCGGATAAAAAAGAAATAAATCATCCATTTCTCTTCTTCTACATTGATCCAAAAATTCTATTAATGAATCTTCGTTTTCTAAAAATTCATTGAGCTGTTCAAAAGAAATTTCATAATATTCTTCATACTCAACATAACTATGATTTGGCGGGCTAACTGGACAAGATAAGTAATATTTATTGGTAGTGGTTTCTCTACCTAACGAGTATCTTTTTTCTCTACTGATTTTCAAATTTTCAAATTCGTAACGCATAGAGGCCTCACGTAAAGTCATATTATGAAGCTAACCTACTTCTCATCATACAGCTCACGTACGACTTCACCAATCACTCTAATACCATCCGTCAGTGTTTGCTCATCAGCAGCGATACTCATACGGATACACTCGTGGGCATGCTGATAATCGGTCACGTCAACACCGGGGAAGAAATACTCGCTTGGTACAATTAAGGTGCCTTTTTCTTTAAGACGCTCGTATAGCTCAAGCGTAGTAATCGGCAAGTCTTTAAACCATAACCAAAAGAATATCGCCCCTTCAGGCTTATGAATCATCAGCGGATAATCGCCTAATTCTGCTTTTAACAGCTTTATCGCGAGTGTCGCTTGCTTGTGATAAAACGGCTTAATCTCATTATCAGATAACTGCTTGATACGGTCGTTTTCGACCAATGGCGTGGCTATCGCTGCACCAAAGCGTGTCGGTGCTAGATTGACCACCGCATTCATCGCGCTCACCGCTTCAATCACTTCCGCATCGGCGACGATAATACCCGTACGCATACCGGGCAAACCAATCTTCGATAGGCTAAAGCACAGAATCGTATTATTATCCCAATTTAAATTGACATCAGAGTAGATGATATTTGGGAAAGGCATACCGTAAGCGTTATCGATGATCAGTGGAATGTCATAGCGCTTGGCAATCTCGGCGAGATGCGCCATTTCGTCATCAGTCAGCACGTTACCAGTCGGATTGGTCGGGCGTGAGCAGCAAATCGCCCCGATACGACCTTCTTTTAGCGCGGGCAAGTTTTCTAACGCCTCAAAATCGACACGATATTTAAAGAAGCCTTCCTCGCCATCATGCGTTACTTCATCGATATGCGGCAATACGGCAGTGAAATGCTGACCTTCGACATGCACATCACTATAGCCGATATACTCAGGAGTCAATGGCAGTAGAATGGACTTGTCGACAGACTCGCTCTGCTCATCAGTGAAAGCACCGCCAAACAGGTTAAACAGATAGAAAAACGCATTTTGTGAGCCATTGGTCAGGGCAATGTTGTCCGCCGTGAGATTCCAGTCATAATGACGGTTAAAAAAGCCAACCAAGGCATCGATAAAAGCGGCATCGCCTTGCGGATTGGAGTAGTTCGCCATGCTGATAATCGCGCTACTATTGGGTACGCCTGCGTCGTTATCAACACCAAGCGCCTTATAGGTCTCCAAAAACAGCTCATTGACGGCATCAATTTTGGCAGGGTTACCACCGCCCAGCATGTTGACTGGCTGATCGCTTTTTAGCGCGTCGCCCAGATCATCCATCAATTGTGAGATGCCAGTAGGCTGGGTAAATTTTTGACCGAACTTTGAGAATTTCATAAGGCTACCATGCGTATAAGAAGTTGTGCGGTGGATAAGGTGGGGCTAGTATAGCAAAAGGTGGAGAGGATGTAAGGGTAACTAATTCAAAGTATGTAGTATGCTTATTACAATAAATATAAAGGAGATATGATGCCTCACGAAATTTATAACTGGTCAGATATTTCTTCAGAACATTCAGGAAGTATATTGCTGGGAAACGGAGCTTCAATTAGTATAGATAGTTGCTTCGCTTACACATCTATAAGAGAACATGCTATCGAAAATGGATTATTAACTGTTCAAGTACAACGTTTGTTCAAATACTTTCAGACTAGTGATTTTGAACTCATATTACGTCTAGTGTGGCAAGCGAATAGTGTGAATGTAGCATTAGACATAACTGATCATGTAACAAAAGATGCTTACGAACACGTCAGAGACTGTTTGATTAAAACTGTTAGAAGTATTCATCCTGAATACTCTATCGTCGAGCAACAATTCCAAAACATATCAAAGTTTTTGCGTTCATTTAACACTATATTGTCTCTAAATTATGATTTAACACTATATTGGATCATAATGTATTCAAATAGAGAGCGAAATGGACATTACTTCAAAGACTGTATGATTAACAACCAATTTGATTCCGAATGGTTTAAGTTTCGAAAGAGTATTGGATATCATGATAGGAGGGTTACGTTGGTATTTTATCCTCATGGTAGCTTAGCTCTAGCTCGAAATATTATTAATGAAGAGTTTAAGCTACAAGCTAGGTCAGGAAAAGATTTGCTATGCTCAATTTTAGATTCTTGGAAATCAGGAAATTTTATTCCCTTATTTGTCAGTGAAGGTACTTCTAATCAAAAGTTGGCAGCAATTCAAAGTAGCCCTTACTTAAACACTGTTTATTCTGAAGTGATTCCTGAAATCGGAGATAATTTAACAATATTTGGTTGGGGAATTGGGGAACATGATGTCCATATATTGAAGCGGATAAAGCAGTCAGGTGTTAGAAGAGTAGCTGTATCTGTATATGGTAATGATCAAGCGTACTGTAATAGAGTTTCGCAGATGATATATGACAATATTAGACCTAATATCGAAATTTTATTTTTCAATTGTCAAAGTAGTGGTTGTTGGAATCAGCCAGTTGAATTGTAAGTTTTGAAGAAAATACTATAGAGCTATATTGATACATTGCTTACGAATAATGCTAAAAAATTAGATTTATTAATAAGAACCGATTTCAAATTAAGGTTTACTTAAATATAATTGTCATTAATCCCTAGAAAAGTTATTACTTTCGATACCTCATACAAACTATCATAATCATCAGTAATGCTTAAACGACTGACCAAGCGCTGTTCCAACTTGGTCAGTTCCTGCTGATACTTTTCGATACCTAATATAGACAGTATATCTTCGAGTTCTAGCGCCTGAGTGATAATAGGCGCTAACCCTTTCAAGTCATCATTACCTTCAATTCTCGATAATCCACCAGAGCTGAAAATCAAAAAATGAGCTTGGTCGATGCTAATTTCACCAAGGCGTAAAAGTCGAATAATCCCTATCAAAAAAGTACTCACTATTAGATCATTTGAGTTCAAAGCATATTTCCTAAATCATCGCCCGTACCCTTGCCATAATACCGCGCCCAATTACCAATCTCACATAAATAATAGCAATAGCAAACAGCAAGACGACTAACGCCGCACCGCCAATCGCCAAGCTCGTCCACGGCACACTAAACTGTAGATTGAACCATTGCGTGATAGCAGCCCATGCGCCAACGCTGGCGATGACCACGGCAAAGGTCGCCGCGCTAATACCAAGCACACCCAGCTCTAGGATATTGAGCATATACAGATCGCGCTTTTGCATACCAAGCAGTCTAAACGACGCGCTGTCCTTCATACGATCTTGTGAGGTAGACAGTAGCGAGCTGATCAGTACCATGACGCCAGTGAGTAGGGCAAGCAAGGTAAACACATAGACCAAACGGCTCATTTGTACCACCAGCTCTTGGATTTGCTTCGCAATAGCAGTCCCATCAATGGTAGTGACAGCAGGGAACTCACGTACCAGTTTGCCTTGTAGTTCTGGAATGGCACTCTCTGACACGTGGGCAGTGGCAAACTGAATCTGCGGGGCAGCGGACAGCACGGACGGCTCAAATAAGAAATAGAAATACGGGCTTGGGCCACGCTCATAGCGCGTGCGAATACTGGTGATTTGCCCAATGATTTCGATACCTTGAATGTTAAAACGTACTTGATCGCCCATACCGACATTGAGCATACCCGCGGCAGTGTCCAAGATAGACAAAGGCTTGATTTGTTCGTCTGTCGCATCGATAGGCGTATATAGCGCATCATCTGTGAGCGATTCAGTGATGTACTCAGTATCCATGACCGTATCTGCGTAGCTCAAATTAAAGACACGCGTAGGATCATCAAACCCATCAGCAGACTCGATATCTTTTGCCGCCACATCATTTGCTGTTTCCACACGGGCACGAATGACGGGATAATAAGTGACAGGTGCCTCAATGATTGCATCAATATCGTCATGCTGATCGCTCTGCACATCGAGCAAAAACAGATTGGGCGCGTCTTCAGGATAAGCATTGATAAACTGCGCATTGATACTGTGATTGAGCGTCGTGATAAGCGTCAGCACCGCCACCGATAGCGATAAGGTGACAAAGAACAACGCTGATTGGTTGCCTTTACGCGCAAGGTTATGGATGGCGATACGCTGCATCCAACTGACCTTAGTATTGCTCGCCAACTTATTAAGTAGCCATAGCCACCCACGCGCCAATAACCAAAATATCGCCACAAAGCCAATCAAGCCGCCCAGTAACTGTGCGCCTAATGACAGTGAGCCCACTTCATAAGCAAAGAAGGCATACAGCCCTACCAGCACGATGCCATACCACAGCAACGGCGTGCGTCGATACCACGGCAGATTTTGCGCCTGTGTGCTCGCCCCTTGATTGAGTAGAGTCGCAGGTTTGGTGGTATTTAGCGTACTTAAACCACGCTGAGCTATCAGTAGGGTTAGGGCTAAGGCAATCAAGACGGTCTTGATCGCACTGATTGGGTTAATAGCGAGACCAACATCAGCAGGCAAGATAGCCACGAGGTACGGCTGACCAATTTTAAGCAAACCTAAACTCAGTACAATTGCGGCAACACAAGCAATGGCGGTGGTAACGATAAGCAGTTGATAATAGCTGCGCTTAAGTGAGCCAAGTGGCTCACCTAACGCCAAACGAATGGCATTATTGGACTGCTGCTTGCTGACAAAGGCGCTAATGATGCCGTACATGGCGACCGCCGAGAGCAGCAATACCGCAATGACCAGTAGTTTTAAGAACATCAATACATTATCAGAGATACGGGACACAGAGGTGTCTGCCGACTCGGCATCAGACAGCTCGATATCAGGATAATTGGTGAGGATATCTGTGAACGCATCACGTTGCGTGGTGATCAGCTCAGGATCACCTGCTATCTCAATACGGTAATTGACGCGGCTACGTTGACCGAGTAGGTTGGTCGCTGCCAAGGCATCTTGTTTCATTAACACCCGTCCGCCAAAACCAAACGCGGTCAAAGGTCGGTCAGGTTCTTTGGTCAGCACATCACTGATGGTAAACTGCGCATCACCAATAGCAATACGGTCGCCGACACTGGCGTTTAGGCTGCTCAGCACTTCTGGGGCAACGACCACATCGTCAGCGGTCAGTTGCTCCCATAGCGGCTGTCCTGAGGCCAGTTCAACGTCGCCGTATAAAGGGTAGGACGGTGAGACCGCTTTGACGCGGGCAAGCAAGGTTTGCTCGTCCGTGACCAGCATAGCGCTAAACTGATAATCGTATACGACCTGCGTGTCAGGGATTGTGTCTACTTGTGTCAATACGTCGCTTGACCAATCCTGCTTGCCGTTCAAAATCAAATCGCCGCCAACGAGTGCACGCTGATTGTCATTGATATAGCGATCAACAGATTGCTGCACCGAGTCAAGGGTCAGATAGGTGGCAAGCGATAGGGTGAGCGTCAGCAAAAACAATACTGGATAGACCCAGCGTTGCCACCAGCTACGGCTGAGTGCTTGCGAGCCTAGCGTCTTGGTAAACAGTTGATTGAGCATACTAGTATCAGTATTTTTAACATCAGTTGATTGGTTGTCTGTGCGTTGATTCATTAGGTTACAATCCGCCCATCATGCATGGTAATGACGCGATCCGCCATCTCGGCAAGCGCAGGATCGTGAGTCACCACGACCAATGCCGAGCCAACCTGCTGGCGCAAATCCAATAATAGCTGCATGACCTGATCGGCATTTTGCTCATCGAGATTCCCTGTCGGCTCATCGGCAAACACAATCTTTGGGTGCGACACCAATGCCCTTGCCACCGCTGTACGCTGCTGCTCACCACCTGATAACTGATTGGGTAAGCTGTGACGGCGATGACCTAAGTCGACCGCGTCAATCAGCTCGTCCACCCGCGCTGGGTTTGAGCGCCGTGCAATATCTAATGGGAAGGCGATGTTTTCGGCGACGGTCAGTGTGGGCAGTAGATGAAATGACTGAAAGACAAAGCCCATATCCTGTTGGCGGATAACGGCAAGCGCGTCTTCGTCCAAACTGCTGAGCGTTTGATTTGCCAGCGACACCATGCCGCTATCGGGGTAGTCCAATGCGGCAAGTAGTCCTAGCAAGGTCGATTTGCCTGAGCCTGATTTGCCCATGATGACTACAAACTCGCCAGCGTTGACGTGGATATCGACGTCTTTGATGATAGACAGGCTTTGCTCGCCGACTTGCACGGTTTTGTTTAACTGGGAGGCGGTGAGTAGGGCGGCTTTTTTAGTATCTACTGGCGGTGTTGATGTGGCAGTCGAAGGTGATGTCATTACAGTGTCTCGTTAAGTGGTCTCGTTTGTCTTTTTGTCGGTCATGTCGTTCTGAGCGGTTTCAGTTGCGTTGATACTATCAGTTGTTGTTAGCCCTTTTAGCGTGGGCTCTAAGACAGGCAAGATATTGTCATTAACGATGATAGTGTAGCCCTCTTTAGTTGGATGAATCGCATCCGCTTGGTTGAGCGCGCGGTCACCGCCTACACCTTCTAAGAAAAACGGAATAAGGGTGACGTTCATGTCTTTTGCTACGCGAGGATAGATATCTGAGAATGCAGCAACATAGTCATCGCCTAAGTTGTCATAGATTGACATCCCGCCCAAGACGACGACACTGCCGTTGTCTTGTAGACGTTTAACTGCCGTGCGAATATTCGCTTCAATCGTTGCTACATCGATACCGCGTATGGCATCGTTTGCACCAATGGTCAAAATCGTCACATCAGGTTTGGTTTGTAGCACCCAGTCAAGACGATTGACCAGTCCAGTACTGGTTTCACCACTCAGTCCTGAATTGATGACCTCGGTATTCTTATACCCCATGGCTTGCAGACGATCTTCTAACTGCGCAGGGTAGTTGTCATCTTTATCCACCCCAAGACCCTCTGTCAACGAATCACCAAGCGCCAAAATAGTCAGGGGCGCGTCGTTGACTTGGATATCGGTGGATACGTCGGCATTAGTGTCTACAGACGTCGTATTGGCTTGACTATTAGTCGTTTCAGTACTCGTACTCTGTGTTTCAGTGGTGTTGGTAGATTCAGTAGTTTCCGTTTCTTTCTGACAGCCACTGATAGCCATGACAGCCGCGAGCGTGACGATAGCAGGCAAGAAACGTAAGGGGGAGTTCATCATGGGAGTTGTGTCCTATAAGCAATCGAACCAGTGTAGCAAAATAAGACAGCAACCAATATTGCCCTAAGGTTAATTTAGAGACAGGTTTATTGCGCTTTAGAAATCAAAGACTTGTAGAGAGTGCTATTTAGAGTATTTAAAATTTTATAATCAAATATATTTGCCATCGACCATCACTGGACGACTCACAAGCCACGCAATCACCACGTTTGCAATCATCAGTATCAGCATAATAAAAAGAGGTACACTCCAGCTACCAGTCGCTTCATGGAGCCAACCTGTGCCTAGCGGGCCAAAAAATGCAATCAAATAACCGACGGCTTGCGCCATACCAGACAGCTCACTTGATTGATTGGTGGTATAGGTTCGTAGGGAGAACAGCATCATACTCAAGGTAAAAATCGCTGAGCACCCAATCCCCATCAGGGCTGACCAGAGCCATGCTAGCTCAGTGGATAGATAGCTGACGCCCAGCACCCCAATGACATTGAGCACCGCGGCAAACACAGCGAGCGCCTGAATAGGACGACCGCGATTGATTAGCCAAGTGAGACTCAAAATAGAGATGGGCGCCATAAACTGAAACACAGAACCCATTTGTCCAGCGCTCACCGCAGATAATCCTTTACTGACCCAAATAGACGGCAAAAAACTGGCAACGGTGTAAAACAATAATGATTGTAACCCCATAAAAACAGCAATCTGCCACGCAAAGGCCGTGCGCCACATCGAAATATCAGAGGCGTCTGGGTCTGTCGAGACTATGGGTTGATGGTTTGATGAGCCAAGATGCACACGCAAAAGCAGCCAAATCAATAAGGCAAAAACCCCTAAAATCGTCCAACCGCCTAGCGCCCATTGCCAGCCTACTCGCTCAGATAAAGGCAGAACTACCCCTGAGACTATTCCCGCGGTCACGGTCATGGTTAAACTGAACAAACCTGTAATCAGCGGGATATGCTTAGGCGTACGTTGCTTAATGACAGGCGCGGCCAGCGTGTTGGCAAAGCCAATAGCTAGTGTTAGTAACAACGTACCTACCAAAAATCCTGTCCATGTTGGGATAACGGTACGAATCATCATACCTGTGGTCAGTAGCCCAATCATCGCAATCAGCGTATTCTCAAGCCCGAAGCGTTTAGCAATTGCTGGCGAGATCAGTGCCCCAACGGCGAAACTCAGCATAGGGACAGCGCCTAGCCAGCCAATCTGAAACTCGGAGATATCTAATGCCTCTTGTACCACAGGAGCGATAGCGCCGAGTGCAACAATAGGCGCGCGCATATTGGTCGCCAGCAAGACCATGGCACATAGGACTAGCCAAAATGTAAAACGCGGTGACGGTAGATGGGAGGAGGTGGACATAGCAATACAACGATGATAATAGAAAAGAACTGTTGTAAGACAGAGACGACATATCGTCATCCGCAAAACAACACCAGAGAGCATTTATCTAGAAACTGATACCTAGAAACAGACCGAGACGATCATTGATAGTATCGATCAGCATTCGAAAATTTTGTAGGAAGCAAGATAGAAAAATTTGCCAGCTAATATTTCTATATAGAAAGCATCCAAATAAAAGGCATCTATATAAACAGTATCTAGATAGAGAGCGTCTAAATAAAGGCATAAATAATGGCAGTAGCTAGAAGATAGCATTGCGCAATAAAAATAGCGTCAAGCCTCCTATAGAAGACTTGACGCTATTATACGAACAGATGTCAGGTAAATGCTACCCGCATGAGGTAATCAAAGAAACTTATACTGACTTGCCCAGTTGAGCCGCTCTTAATGCGTTCTCTTGCTGTTCAGCCATCAATGAGTCACATTTATTGGGATCGTCACCGCAGAATGAGCACTGCTCATCACCCATGAGCTTAGCAACACCACCACAAGATCCTTTAAGCGGTTTTTTCTTGACCATATAGCCAATACCCATAAAAATAAAGAACAGGACAAAAACAGTAAAGGTAATGGCAAGCATCGGGAGTAATTGGCTAAGCATAGAGGTAACCTCGATTTAAAATAGGGCAGTCGCGTTAGATATTAAAGGATGATTTTCACAAATAACTTTGTTCGCAACTATAGCTATATTATAGCAAATTTTGGCGCTGCTCGTTTTGCGTTAACGTATTCTCTTGTTTCACATCTATACATCTACTGTGTGATCCTGAGTTCAGCATAGGTTTAGCGTTTTTTGTCTGTACGTAATGCTTGCATCGCCGGAGTCTGCACCACTTGCCAGTTGTCGATACTGTCGTTGGTAGCGTCATCCAAAGTATTACTATCAGCGCCACCTACCTCTACATCATCAGCCAATATTACAAACATGGCGGCTAAATCTTGCGTGGTAGCCACATCTAGTGCTTTTTGATAAGGCATTGCCGTAAGAGCAGTCGCCCATGCATCCGCCAGTGCAACAGAGTCAGCGGCGACCGTTACTGAAGGCGCGCCACCTGCAATGGGTTCGCCTGTGGTTGGATCAATAGTATGACTATAGCGTTTACCATCGAATATGACAGAATTGCGATAGTTGCCCGAGGTTGCCAAGTGCATTTGGGTGGCCGTGGTAGTTGGTTGGCGAATGGCAGATATGGTTTGGCGTTCGCTGACAGTACTGCCTTCGATAGGCGCATCAATAGCAATCTGCCATGGCTGCTGTTGGCTATTCACACCGGAAGTGGCAATCTCACCACCAATCTCAACCATATAATTACGAATCTGATACTCATCTCTGAGTACGTCAGCAATCACATCAACGCCATATCCTTTAGCAACCGCAGAAAAATCAAGCTCGACACCGTCTTTCGTCTTATAGAGGGTTTGGTCTTTTTTTATAATGCTTTCAAAGTCTACCAGCGCTTTTGCTTGAGCAATCTCAAGCGCTGTTGGGGGACTCTGCAAACGCTCAACGGTCATGGTACTGCCAAAGCCCCAAGTTTCTACTAATGGCATCACAGTAGGATCAAACGCGCCGCCAGATTGTCCGTAAACAACCTGTGAGATATCTAGCACCCGACTGAAGTCAGCGTCAATGACAATAGGGGTATTTGCACCCAACTGATTGAACTTAGATATGGTCGAGTCACTCTGGTAGGTCGACATGCTGTCATTGATTTGTTTTAATCGCTCATCAATCGATGCTTGTATGTCAGCTTCGTCTGCACTGTCAGGTAGCTGATAGCTAATATGGTAGCTTGTTCCCATCGTTTCACCAGTCAGATAGTTATAATCTGGTGTCTGCTGGCAGGCGCTGAGGCCCATAATACTACCAAGACCGACGATGCTAAGTAGCGTGTTGTTCAAAAGGTTTCTGGAAGCTGGGCGGTACGTGTTATTTTTCATAATATCTTCGGTATGACGCAGAAATGAATAGGGCGTAAAACAAGTCATGCTTATTTTACACCCCTTGACCCTAGAAATACCAATGATGGCAATTTTCAGTGACAATCTACTGCAGACCAAATTATTTTACTTGTGACTCACGTATCAGCTTATACAGCTTTGGCGGTGATACTCGATTGACTCTGGTTGCCAGCTTTTCTTTACTGCCAGCGACAATGATATATTCTTCGCCCTTTGTGAGCGCCTTCACAACTTGTTTGGCAAACTCAGTTGCAGTCAGACCGTTACTGGTTGCCTCATCCATAGTGCCTTGAGCACTACCATCGCCTGTTAACGCATTGATAGAGATGTTGGTCTGGATAAACCCTGGGAATATTGTCGCCACTTCTATGCCTTGGTCATACAGCTCGGCACGTAAGCTGTTTGCCCACATATGGAGTGCCGCTTTGGCTGCCCCGTACGCACCGCGATATTGCGTGCCTAGTAACCCTGCCACACTTGATACCATGACGATCTTACCGTCGCCTTGTGCAATCATGTCAGGCAATATCAGTCTCGTCAGACGCGTTTGGGCAAAGTAGTCTATCTCCATAATTTGACGCTCGACGTCCTCATCTGTCTCCATGATGAGCGAGCGTTGGCTAATACCAGCATTGTTGATGAGCCAGTCGATCTTTCCTGCTTGAGCTTTGGCAGTATCATAAGCAGCTTTTGTTTGATTGGCATCACTGATGTCAAATGGCACAACGATATGTTTGCCAGCACGTTTGCAGCTTTTTTTGACGGTTTCTAGTTTTTCACTATCACGTCCACTTAGAACGATTCGAGCGCCGCGTTTGGCAAAGGCAATAGCGAGGGCTTCACCAATACCACTAGAGGCACCCGTGATCCAGATGGTTAGATCCTTGTACTTTGTTTTCATAAGAGTCCTTTCTTAGTGTGTAGAGCATCCATAATATAGGATAGCAAAGCTATTCTACCAATTAGATTTGTAGTTGAAATATCGTGATGATTTTTTTGGCATAAAAAAAGAGCCTCAATTGAGACTCTTCTTTTATATGCTTCTAAATTCAGCTAACTGGTTTAACCACCGAAGTCATCAAGCATGATGTTTTCGTCTTCCACGCCCATGCTATGTAGCATGTCGATTACGGCAGCGTTCATCATTGGTGGCCCACACATGTAATACTCACAATCTTCTGGGTTTGGATGGTCTTTCAGATAGTTTTCGAGCAACACATTATGAATAAACCCTGTTGGACCTTCCCAGTTATCTTCTGGTAATGGATCAGACAGTGCGACATGCCACTCAAAGTTATCAAACTCTTCTTCTAGTTGATCATAGTCTTCAACATAGAACATCTCACGAATCGAGCGAGCACCATACCAGAAACTGATCTTACGATCAGTGTCTAAGCGTTTTAGCTGATCAAAGATATGCGAGCGCATCGGAGCCATACCAGCACCACCACCAACAAAGATCATTTCAGCTTCAGTCTTTTTGGCAAAGAATTCACCATAAGGACCTGAAACCGTCACTTTGTCACCAGGGACGAGGCTAAATACCCATGAGGACATTTTGCCTGGCGGAATACCTTCACCGCCACGTGGTGGTGGACTTGCGATACGAATGTTGAACTTGATCAGGCCTTTCTCTTCAGGGTAGTTGGCCATCGAGTAAGCACGGATAACAGGCTCATCAACTTTTGAGACATAGTCGAAGATACCAAATTTTTCCCAATCTTCTCTATATTCTTCATCAATCGCAAAGTCTTTGTAATGTACTTCATGCGGTGGCGCTTCAAGCTGTACATAACCACCAGCACGGAAGTTCACTTCCTCGCCTTCTGGAATTTTTAGTACCAACTCTTTGATGAAAGTAGCCACGTTATCATTAGAGATAACTTCACATTCCCACTTTTGTACATCAAAGAACTCAGGGTCGATCTCAATCTTCATGTCTTGCTTAACAGCTACCTGACAGGCCAAGCGCATGTGATTGCGGATTTCGCCTTGAGTAAAATAGCCTTCTTCGGTGGGCAGAATAGAGCCGCCACCTTCGATAACGCGGCAACGACACTGCGCACAGGTACCACCACCACCGCAGGCTGAAGATAGAAATATACCTTCGCTTGCAAGAGTCTGTAGCAGCTTACCACCTGCTGGTGTCACGACATCGTTATCGGGATTTTCATTGATATGGATAGTAACATCGCCTGAACTGACCAGTCTTGAGCGCGCCGCCAAAATAATAGCGACAAGGCCCATGATGATCAAGGTAAACATAGCAACGCCACCAATCGCCGTAGCGTAATCCATGGTAGGTATCCTTAATCTATGGGGTAGGGGAGCGGGACATCATTTTGACTGTACCCGACCACCTACCGAATAAATGAGTTAAATAGGTCAAATGGCTAATAAAAGCTTTGAGCAAAGCGGTTTAAATGGACATACCACCGAACGACATAAAGCCGAGCGACATCAGACCAACCGTGAGAAAGGTAATACCAAGACCACGTAGCGGCGGTGGAATATCTGAGTATTTTAGCTTTTCACGAATACCTGCCAAGGCGGTAATAGCAAGTGCCCAACCGAAGCCTGCACCCACACCATAGACAACAGATTCACCAAAGTTATAGTCACGCTCAACCATAAACAATACGCCGCCTAAAATGGCACAGTTTACCGTAATGAGTGGTAAGAATACCCCAAGCGCGTTATAAAGACTTGGTACAAACTTATCCAAGAACATCTCTAGAATCTGTACAGTGGCTGCAATCAAACCGATATAACTGAGCAATCCTAAGAAGCTCAAATTGATATCAGGGAAACCTGCCCATGCCAGCGCACCGTCTTTTAGAATGAACTGGAACAACAGATTGTTCAATGGCACAGTGATGGCCATAACCACGATAACGGCAACACCCAGACCGATAGCAGTAGAGACTTTTTTGGATACGGCCAAAAAAGTACACATACCTAAGAAATACGCCAGTGCCATATTCTCAATAAAGACTGAGGTTATAAATAAACTAATATAATGTCCCATTAGTGACCGCCTCCATGTGCCATGCCTTTAGACTGCGGCTTCATTACAAACTCAGCTTCTTCAACCTGTTCTGGTTTCCAAATACGGACGATTGCGATGAACAAGCTAATGATAAAGAATGCCGATGGTGGCAGTAGTAATAGACCATTTGGTATATACCAGCCGCCATCAGTGACTGGCTGTAGAATGGTAATACCAAACCATGTACCCGCGCCTAGTAGCTCACGGATAGTGGCAACAAATAGTAATACGGCAGAGTAACCAAGACCATTACCAATACCATCTAAAAAGCTTGGAATGGGTGGGTTACTCATCGCAAAGGCTTCAGCACGGCCCATCACGATACAGTTGGTGATGATCAAACCAACGAAGACCGACAGTCCTTTACTCACATCGTAAGCAACCGCTTTTAGCACCTGATCTACCAAGATCACCAGCGAGGCAATAATTGTCATCTGTACGATAATACGAATGCTCGATGGAATCTTTTTACGGATAACAGAGATAAAGAAACTTGAAAATGCCGTCACCAATGTTAATGCCACACACATGACCATGGCGTTTGCCATGCTCGTTGTGACTGCCAGCGCCGAACAGATACCAAGGATCTGTAAGCCAATGGGGTTATTATCAAAGATAGGCGTGGTTAAGATACTTTTAGTATCAGCCATGTTATGCCTCCTTGCCGTTTGCTACTGGTAGCGCGGCTGCCAGTTCGGTTTTAGGGTGAGCTGCCGGCGTTGACTGACTTGCTTGTGTGTCTGCGTTATCAATCGTCTGACCACTCTCTTTACGTAACAAATCTAGATAAGGCTTGTAGCCTTGCTCACCGAGCCAAAACTGAATCATATTGCTCACGCCGCGGCTGGTTAATGTTGCACCGCTGATGCCATCGACCCAGTTGTCTTTTGGATTGCCTGCTTTGGTGACGCCCGTGGCAACATCACCATTTTCATCATAAGAATGAATACCGTTAAACTGTGCGCGCCACGCAGGCTCCTCGATACGAGCGCCTAGACCTGGGGTTTCTTTATGCTCATAAAAACTGATACCTTTAATGGTGTTCATATCACTCTCAAGCGTCAAGAAACCATAAATCGTACCCCATAGACCGTAGCCTTGGATAGGTAGCACAATTGCTTCTGGCTGACCGGCATCGTCTTCTTTGACATAGACTTTGGCATACTTTGGCTTACGGCCGATACCAGCAGGATCATTGTCACCTAAGTCCTCGCTTAAGGCTTGGTTCTTCGTCGCTTGACTGGCGTCATAGGCATTACGATCAGGAATACCAGCAGTTTTTAGCGCATCGTCATCGAGATAAGTGCCTTCGTTTAGATCAATGATTTTGACATCAAAGTCTTTAAAACGTTCAGCAACATCATCGGCGGTATCAGATTCAGCATCATATAGATCAGCAGCAACCAAGATATTTTTGTTGCGGTCTAAGCGTGCGTTTTCGACTTGTGCAGGCTTTAGACCAACAGCGACCGCTGAGACCAATACTGAGCACACCAAGCATAGCGTCAACGCCACGCTGATGGTTTTTGCGTTATTACTTTTGGGCTTGGACATAACGAACCCTCCGAGCGGTTTGGCGTTTGATGTTTGCTTGAGTTACAAAATAATCAAACAATGGGGCAAATAAGTTGGCAAATAAGATGGCCAGCATGATGCCTTCTGGGAAAGCTGGGTTAATGACACGAATCAATACGGTCATAAAACCAATCAAAATACCATAAGCCCAGCGGCCTTTATTGGTATGTGCAGCTGAAACAGGGTCGGTCGCCATAAAGACCGCACCGAATGCAAAGCCACCAATGACCAGATGCCAGTAGAATGGCAAGCTCATCATCATATTGTCATCAGAGCCGATCATATTGAATACAAGAGAGGTCGCAATCAGACCAACCACACAACCTGCCATGATGCGCCAAGAGGCAATACGTGTCCATAGCAGTACTGCAGCACCCATCAAGATAGCCAGTGTTGATACTTCACCGATACTGCCTTGCATGTTGCCTAAGAACGCATCACTCCACGTGATCGCATTGCCATAGACATCAACGAAGTCTTGAGGAACCACACCAAGCGCGGCAAGACCGAGAGGGGTTGCACCTGAGAATCCATCTACAGCTGTCCATACTGAGTCACCAGACATATAGGCTGGATAAGCAAAGTATAAGAACGCACGACCTGATAGGGCAGGGTTCAGGAAGTTTTTACCGGTACCACCGAACACTTCTTTTGCGACGACTACACCAAAGATAATACCCAAGGCAACTTGCCATAAAGGAATATCTGGTGGTAGACATAGCGCAAACAGAACCGAAGTTACAAAGAAACCTTCGTTAACTTCATGCCCGCGTACGACCGCGAAGATAATCTCACAGAGAATACCAACAGCAAAAGTCACGATATAAATAGGTAAAAATTGCATGGCCCCGTAAACGAAGCTTGCCCAGATACTGTCTGGGTTATAGCCTGCCATGCTAGTGATGACAGTACGCCAGCCGTCGGGCTGTAGACCAAGCTGGGCGATAGCCGTCAGTGCTTGATGACCGATGTTGTACATACCCCAAAACATCGCTGGGAACGTACATAGCCATACCGTAATCATAATACGCTTTAGGTCGATCCCGTCGCGTACATGTGATGAGGCAAATGTCGTTGTACCTGGTTGACGCAGAAACGTATCAAACATCTCAAAAATAGCATAGTACTTTTCGTGTTTGCCGCCTTTGGTGAAAGATGGCTCCATACGATCGAACATATTGTGTAAAAATTTCATCGTGGTTAGCCCTCCAGCTCAATGCGCGTTAAATTATCACGCAAAATATCACCGAACTCATATTTGCCAGGAGATACAAAGGTGCATAGTGCCAAGTCTTCTTCATCCAATTCAAGAACGCCCAAATCTACAGCACTAATAATGTCTTCGACAATCAATGCACGTAGTAACTGAGTGGGTAGGTAATCTTGTGGCATGACTTCTTCATAGACACCGATTGGTACCATCGCTCGTGGTGAGCCATTGCTTGTAGTAGTAAAGTTGTATTTTTTGCCACCAAAGAACTGCGAGATATAGATAGGCAGCTTTGAGAAGCGGTTTTTACCTGGGCTAAAGAAATGAAACGCTGGGCGCTCATGACCTTCAGTCAGTACACTGATCTGGTTGTGAAAACGACCCAGATAAGCCACATTGTCAAACACTTTGCGACCAGACAATACTGATCCTGAAATAATTCGATTCTCGCCAGCAGAAAGCTTGCCTTTGGTTAATGCCGTAATATCAGCACCACGCTCGGTCGCAACCAAATGCGGATTGGTAACCTCAGGACCAGCTAAGCTCAGCATACGGCGAGTATATAGACGACCTGTCGTAAACAGCTTACCAATCGCGATCACGTCTTGATAGCCAACTGTCCATACGGTCACACCGCGCATAATCGGATGCAAAAAGTGAATGTGCGTACCAGCAAGACCGGCTGGATGTTTTCCAGCAAAACCATGATACTCAGTGACGTTATCCGCAGCAGTCTTTGCAACTGGCGTCAGTTTGGCATCACCGTGATGACAGACAAAGGTCTTTGGCGTGAGCGTAGACAGTACAGCAAGGCCATCATTGAACGCTTGTAGCTGCTCATTGATCACCAGCATTGGGTCAAGCGCTAATGGGTTGGTATCTGTCGCTGTGACAAAGATAGCGTGTGGACGAGCACCGATTTCTGGTGCGCGGCTATAGGGACGCGTGCGAAACGCTGTCCATTCGCCAGAGGCAATCAGCTGGGTTTCAACGACTTCAGAGTCTAGGTCAGCAAGCTGCTGTGAGTCATAGCGCTCAAAGTCTACTTCTTCACCATTTGGGTCGACCGCAATCACAAGACTCTCAAACACTCGACGTTCGCCACGTTTAACAGCGACGACCTTACCGGCAGCAGGGGCAGTGTAGATGACGCCGACACGTTTTTTATCTTCAAAAACGGGCTGACCTTTGGCTACAATGTCACCTTCTTTGACATTCATTGTAGGTTTCATACCCACATAGTCATAGCCGACAAGTGCTACATGTGTCGGTTGGTGCTCAGATATCTCGCGGGAGGGTTCACCGGTAATGGGCAAATCCAAACCTTTTTTGATGGTAATCATAAGCGAAAACTTAGTCCATAGTCTAAAACGATACCAGACATCCTGTTTGGCACATCGGTAGTATGAAAACCTGTATCACTCAATAGAGCCTTCAATCGTCTATTTCTATATCGAAATAGGGATGAAAGCTCTGTTGGGACAATACATAATCATAACTACTATTAAGAGTATTAACGCTGACCTTAGACTCCTTAACAACACGTTAATGTCTTATTCGAATTACCAAAGTGGCGACTGGCTACCAAGGTGTATGCTAAAACTATTAAGCCAAATTAATCCTCTAAAGCACATTGCTAAAAGAAAGTATTTTGAAAATAACAGTCCTATCACACGTTTCATTGAAATTTAAAACTTGTAACACCAGTATAGGGACCACCTTTATCCAATCAGTATCAGTCAAACATACCTGATTTGTTAGAAGTGTGACCACATAACGATCTATTGAGTAGATGATAAACTGGCTAAAAGATAATCTAGGTCAGCAGGATCACATCGTTGTGATGAGCTGCTACAACGCTAGGTCTAACGGTTCTGATATTGTTGGCTAGTGACAGGAATTTAAAAGGTATCCAATGGGGCTTAATACTGCAGAATCGGTGGTATACAGGCTACCAGATTAGATTTCTATTATAACCTTTTTGGGCAATATATCAGTCAATATCATACGGATACATTCAGATATTGCTCTTTGTCTCTGAGTCCTCTTGAATTACGACTAAGTAATAATGACTCAAAAAAAAGCGTAACACCTGGTTACCATCACATAGAAACAAATAAAAATTTACCTAGGATTATACGCTAAATTGACCTAAAATTGCCAGTCAGTAATGGAATTTAACGAATGTTGGTGGTGATTCCAAATACGAAAACTTATGGTTATGATTGTTTGGTTTCCCTCATTTCCGATTTCTATCTGAGCAGATTTTGACTTTTTTATCTGGTTTATAATCTGTCTGTGATTTATACCGCTGTTGAGTGGTGTTTTCTATTATTGTGTAATGCTCTGATATCGTTTGATTTCCAAAAATATGCTTGTCTAAATTTATTACCAATACTGTGCTTTATAAGGAATGCTATATGTGTGCTGTACCTGTCATTATCCCGGCTATTGATTTAAAAGATGGTAAATGTGTACGTTTAAAACAAGGCCGTATGGAAGATGATACGGTATTCTCTGACGATCCGGTTGCGATGGCAGCACGTTGGGTAGATGAAGGCGCACGTCGTCTGCATTTGGTCGATTTGAATGGGGCTTTTGATGGCGTCCCCGTGCACAGACAAGTGGTCAATGATATTACCAAAGCCTATCCGAACTTGCCTATTCAGTTGGGTGGCGGAGTGCGTAATATGAATACCATTGAGCAGTACATCACTGCAGGTTTGACTTATATTATCATTGGGACAAAAGCGGTCGAAGATCCTAGTTTTGTCGCAGAAGCTTGTCGTGAGTTTGCAGGACATATTATCGTTGGTATCGATGCCAAAGACGGTATGGTGGCGACACATGGCTGGGCAAATGTTACCGATACCAAGGCAACTGAGCTTGCCAAGCGTTTTGCTGATGTCGGTGTCTCCTCTATTGTGTATACTGATATTGCCCGTGATGGCATGATGCAAGGCGTTAATGTAGAGCAAACCGTCAATTTGGCACGTGAAGGCGGATTACCAGTGATTGCCTCAGGTGGCGTTACTGATATGAAAGACATTGAGCTATTGAAGCCTTATGGCGACTGTATCGAAGGTATCATTACTGGCCGTGCTATCTACGAAGGCACATTGAACTTGAGTGAGGCGCAGCGCTATCTAGACAGCTAAAGCTCAAAGTTAGTAAAAACGTAATGGTACAAACTCTATAACAGCAAAGGATGCTTATGGACACTTATCTTGACCGCCCAAGGATACGTCATCTTCTAAGAGCGTGGGGTCAAATGGTGTTGCTACTAAGCATCCTTTGTACGTTGCCAGCCTATGCTGCTGGTGAAGAGGTTTCTGGTATTGCAGCGGCATTGGGTGTAGAGGACGCAATACCTGATAATACAACGACAGCAGATGACGACACGTCAGAAACCAACATTTCCACACCGACTCCTGCCCCGCCACCCGCAATCAATGGCGAAAGTACCAATAATGGTCAAATTGAAACCACACCCACCCTCCAAAAAGACAACGACATCCGTCAGCGAATCAATGGTATCTTTTCTGAAATAGAAGGATTACAAGCTGTCACTGTCAGTGTTACTCAAGGTGTCGTCACCTTAGCGGGAGAGACTGCCAACGAAAAAAAGGCGCAGCAAGCCATCAATCTGACCAACCGTTTGACAGACGTCGTAACGGTTGATGACAATATCAACCGCACACTAGATGTTCAAGAAAACGTATCGACAGTTTATCAGGGTCTAAAAGCGCAACTGGAAAACCTAGTAAAGGCGCTGCCTTTATTGCTGGTTGGTATCGTCATATTTGCACTCGTGACATGGTTTGGTAGTTGGTTATCTAGACGCAAAAAAATGTGGCAGCGCCTCACGCCCAATCCTTTTGTCGCTGAGCTCTTGTCGCAGACCATCAAGGTTATCTTTATTATTTTTGGTCTTATTCTGGCACTGAGCTTGATCGGTGCAGAAACAGTATTGGGCACGTTGCTCGGCGGTGCTGGTGTCATTGGTATCGCGGTCGGTTTTGCGGTCAAAGACACTATCGAAAACTACATTGCTTCTTTAATGCTCAGTATCCGTCAGCCATTTCGTGCACGTGATCAAGTAGTGATTAATGGTCAAGAGGGGATTGTGGTTCGTCTGACGTCACGTGCGACGATATTAATGACGCTAGATGGCAATCAGCTACGTATTCCAAATGCTGAAGTGTTTAAAGGTACGATCTTAAACTATACCAAAAATCCCGAGCGTCGCTTCACCTTTGAGTTGGGTGTGGATGCCAATGATGATCCATTGGCGGCAATCAAAGTAGGGCTGGATGCGATACATACATTAGCATTTGTATTAGAAGAGCCAAAAGCAATTGCGATTATTACCAATGTAGGTGATTCTAATATCGTGCTTGAATTTCAAGTGTGGGTTGATCAATCCGAAACGGACTTTTTAAAAGCACGTAGTATTGCCATTCGCGAAACCAAACATGCGTTAGAAAATCAAGGTTTTAGCTTGCCTGAACCTATTTATCGTCTCAGATTCAATAACAAATTAGAAAAAGCCTTTGAGCATATGCAGAGTAATGCTGGCAGCGACAAATCTGACCTGACAATTACGCCTACCATGCCTGATGCACCAGCAAATGATGAGCGTCATGTTGATGATAAGGATAAGAAGCAAGCAAAAGCACGCTCCAAGCTTATTTTACAAGGCCGCAGCGTTAATGATGTTCTCGATGCTCGCCCTGATGACAAGCTAATGGAAAAAGTCGAGCAAGAGATTGCTCAAAGCTCAGATGAGACGGATTTACTCAATAACAATAGTCCGCAAGAGTAAACCCTATTAGATAATAGACAGTCTAATCCCCTGTGGGCATGACGGACTGTAATGCGCTATCAGCAGCAACAAGATCATATTGACTAAAAACCTCAATACCATGCTTTCTCAGTAGCGCTGCCGTCACGCCCATACCTGCTATCTTATTATTGCTAAAATGGCCGTTGTATATGGTATTACTACCACAAGAAGGGCTGCTTTCAGTCAGCACTGCTACTTTAATATGATGTTTTTGACACAGTGCCAATGCCAACTGAGCCCCTTTTTTGAAATACACGCTTACATCAGTGCCTGTCTCTTCTATAACCTCCGATTTACCCAGCCAGACATCAGTACCATCACCGCGTACGATCTCTGCAGGCGCTCTTGGTATGCTCATACCTGCGTCGACCTCTGGACACACTAAAACCAGTCGTCCTTCTATTTGCCACCGTGTCAGAAGGTCACTGGCTGCTGCTAATCCCTTGCCATTGTATCGTACAGGTTTGCCCAACAGACAAGCGCTGACCAGTACCTTTTCCATAAATGTTCCTTATCTCATTTTCAGTTGCTTTGTTTTTTGAGCGGCGTTGATTGATAGTATCAGACCACCCTTATTAATGTTATTTGTGTTTATCACATTTTGAGGTTACTGCTCTAACATGTTTTTTAACAAGCGATATCTATTAAGCTTTCGTCCGCATAAGTAACTATGGCGATCTGCATGTTGTTTTTCATTTTATTTACTATTACTGATATTCAGTTACTGCTTCACAAGATAGGCACAAAAAGTGCAACGAAACCCGTATTTGATGGTGAGTCAAACACGGGGTTTTTTATGGAAATGAAACATGTCATTATATTTGCAGTGATTGGCATAGTCGCACTGTTGGGCTTTAATATCATAAACGGTAACAGTCGCGAGAAAAATAGGGAGGTTGCCGTCAGTACTGTCGCTACTGATTCAGCTACTGATGCAGATAGTAGTCAGGACAACGCGACAGCTATTACTAGTAAGCCACTTGGCGAACAGCCAAAAGCCATGCTAGACGATGCCACTAACAAAATCAATCAAGCACAGCAATCTGAGCAAGATCGCTTGGATCAAATGAATAATGCACAGTAATCATCGACTTATCTTATAGTTGAAGTGCACATAAATAAAAAGGGCCAACGATAACGTTAGCCCTTTTTATTTGTAGTATTGCGATCTCAGTTACGGATTAGCTTTTTTTGCTAGACCCTCTGCGATTATTACTTCTTTTCGCAGGACTCTTTTTAGGCTGATCTTTTTTAGCAGGCTGTTTCTTTGACTGGTTCATGGCACTCGACTGCAATTTTTCTTTTAAATCAAAATCAATTTGCAGTAGGTCCATGTTCACGCCAGCAACTTGTACTTTGACTGAGTCACCAAGTCCAAATAATGTACCTTTGTCTTTACCGATAAGCTGTTGCTGCTGCTCATCATAGACAAAGAAGTCATCACCGACGTTTGAGATATGTACCAAACCATCGATGTATAAGTCAGTCAATGTAACAAACAGACCAAAACTAGTAACCGTAGTCACTACACCTTCAAACTCTTCACCAACATGGTCAGTCATGTAATGACACTTGAGCCATGACTCTACAAATCGTGACGCCTTTTCTGCACGGCGTTCTGTGTCTGAGGTCTGCGTACCAGCACCTTCAAGCGAGAAGTCCATAACAGGCTGCTTGCTGTTCGTTACTTGCGCCTTGATACCACGATGCAGCATCAGATCTGGGTAACGGCGAATAGGCGAGGTAAAGTGGCTATATTCGTCATAAGCCAAGCCAAAGTGACCAATATTGTCAGGTGCATAGTTTGCTTGCATCATCGAACGTAGTAGCATGCTATGAATACTGATTGCATCTGGTCTGTCTTTGGTCGCTTCAATAATCCGCTGATAATCCGCTTGCGTTGGGTTCTCTTCTGGGAACGGCAAGCCAAAGTTTTTTGCATATTCATGGATACGCATCGACTTCTCGTTATCAGGCTTATCATGGTTACGATATAAGACTGGTAACTCGTGTTTCAGCGCAAAGTTAGCCGCACAGGTGTTAGCAAGGAGCATACACTCTTCGATTAGCTTTTGAGAGTCACCACGAGTGCGTGGCAAAATCGCTTCGATGCCACCTTTTTCGTTGAACTTGATGTACGTTTCAACCGTTTCAAATTCCATTGCATGACGTTCTTCACGCTTTTTGAGCAGTAGTTCATACAACTGATGTAGGGTATCAACAGACTTTTTAACCTCTTTGTTACCCGTCAATGACTTAGGTAGTCGCTTGTCATTCGGGTTCACCAAATAATCGTTTACTTGATTATAGGTTAGACGTGCTTGTGAATGCATGACTGATGGATAAAACTCATATCCTGTTACCTTGCCTGCTCGCGATATCTTAATATCAGCGACCATACATAGACGATCTAGATTAGGATTCAGTGAACACAGTCCATTAGAGAGCACTTCAGGTAGCATGGGAATCACGCGATGCGGGAAGTATACGGACGTACCGCGCTCATACGCATCTTGATCAAGTGGTGAATTCGGCGTGACATAGTAGCTAACATCAGCAATTGCAACCACCACACGGTAGTTACCACCAGAGCGTTTCTCAGCAAATACAGCATCATCGAAATCACGCGCATCTTCACCATCGATAGTAACAAGCGGTAGATGGCGCAAGTCTTTACGACCTTTGATATCATTTTCAGTTGGTTCTTGATAGTCACCAGCTTGCTTGAGAGCCGCCTCACTGAACTCTGATGGAATATCATAGTTAAGAAGGGTTGTTTCGATGATCAATTCACGATCATTATCGTCAGATAGGACTTCAGTGATCTTACCTGTACCAAACTCATGCTGGTTTGGCCAGTCAATGATATCAACTTTGACAGGTGCGCCTTGCTTAGCATTTAGTGCTTGTACATTTTCATCAGTAACGGTAATTGGCTGATGGTTGTTTGGACTACCAAGCTCCACGCAGTAGCCGTCTTCATCACGTGCAAGCGTCCCAATGAAGTTGTTTTGGCGACGTTCAACCACATCGACGATGCGACCTTCAGTGCGACCACGGTTGTCTGTTGATGTACCGACAGCTTCTACCGTATCGCCATTGAATACCCAGCGCATTTGCTTTTCATGCAAAAACAAATCTGGCATATCACTCAATACCACAAACCCAAAACCCTTTGGATGTGCAGACACCATACCTGTGACGATATCTTGCTTAGTGACTGTGCGATAGCGATAAGGACGACCTTCACGATTTACTTGTCCGTCACGTGCCATGGCTTTTAGACGATTGCCTAAAGCATCGAATTGATCTGGATCGTCAATACTAAAGGCTTTCGCCAATTGTTGATGTGTGACTTCCCCATGTTCATTAATCGTACTGAGTATCAGTTCGCGACTAGGAATCGGGTTGTCATATTTTTTTGCCTCACTCGAGGCGTTTGGATCATTCCAACTCATAAATTACCGTATCTATTTTTAAGACTATTAATAGGGGCTATCTTAACACGAACAACGGCGCAATATCTTGCGTCAATTGTCTTATGTGTATTCGATAGCAGGAAGCAGCCAACTTTTAGTGACTGCTATATAGATAAATCAAATATCAATATCGACACTGCTTGATTGGTTAGTGATTTTTTTGCTATCCAGCTCTTTTGAAACTTCGAGCACCGTAGTTTGATTTGATTTATCCAAATATTTTTGTGCTTTATCTACTTCAGTGGTCAAGGTATTGACCGTTTGCTTCATATTTTCTAGCGCTTCAATTTTATAATTACTGATCATATCCATAGTGTCATAGACATTGTTGAAGGCGTTTTGCAGTTTATCAAGTTCAATACTACTGCTGGTCGCTTGCTCATGGATCTCGCCTGACTGACGCTTGAGCATTGCCGAGGTTGACTCAATCAAGCTACTGGTGGTCTTGTTCAATGCTGTGATTTGATCTAGTACCAGTTTTTGATTGGTCATTGCTTGGGCAACGACAACAGCCGTACGCAGCGCTGAAACGGTGGTCGTGGTTGCACGATCAACGCCTTTAATTAGCTCTAAGTTATTACGGCGAATGGTATCCAGTGCCAGATAGCCTTGTACATTTACTGCTAATTGGGTCAAAAAGTCGGTGTTTTTTTGACGGACATAAAACAGCATCTCTTCTTTAATGATGCGCGCTTTTTCTGGATCTGTTGCTTCGATCGCGTAGACCTTTTGCTCCAACTGCTCATCAATCTTTTTGCCAACATAGACATATTGGCGAATAGATTGCATCAGCTCCCACATATTGACTTTTTCTTGCTCAATCATTGCATTGTCTTTGAGCAGCTCATCTTTGCCATTGTATAGACTGGTCACAACAGCATTAATGTGCGATTGAGCGGACTCATACTGACGGAAATAGTCCTGTACTTTATTACCGAATGGTATCAGACCGAATAGCTTACGTGAGTTAGTCAGCTCTTTTTTACTTGGGTCTAAATCTTCCACAATACCGCGTAGCTCAGTTAAAGACTTTGCAATAGGGGAGTTGTCAAACAAACTGTCATTGAGACTTTTTGCTGGTAGATCCAGCATACGATTAGAGACTTGTGCCGATTCACGAATCTCTTTTGTCCCTAGATTATGGATAGATTGAACGTTTTGCTGAAACTCTGGACTATGCACTGAATTGGTAATCACATGATCGACAAATGCATCAACTTTGGCATCGAGTTCTGGAATTTGGCTTTCATCCAACTTGACCATCTGATCGGCTTCACTTTTCTGTATTTCTTTGACAGGCTCAGGCGCTGTGAGAGATATAGTAGGAGTTGCGGCGTTTTCTGGCGGTGTCAATTCTTGCATGAAATTTCCTTTGATGTCTGATAAAAGTAGTGTTTGTTGTCAATGACTCTGATGGTCATGATGTACGTTATTTTTATACACTTACCTAAAACGTTCGAATAAATGCTGATTAGCAAATATAAAACAGACCTTTAGATTACCGCGTAATCAAATAGTTGAGAAGGTGGGTTTTGTAAAATAGCGTCAGCCAATTATATCTGGCTACACACATTTCCCTGCCGTCATTTCAAGGAGGTCTGCATCAGCACAGGTAATAAAAAACCATCAATATCCCGCAGCATATTGATGGTCAGAGTTATAAATAGCTATATCGACTAACAGCCACTACTCAAAGTAATCTCACTAACAGATTACTTTTTCTTAGTAGGTCCGAGCAGCATACCCATTTGACGACCTTCCATCTTAGGGTATTGTTCGACGTTTGAGATATCAGCAGTATCTTCAATGATACGATCAAGTTGTTTGCGACCAATATCTTGGTGCGCCATTTCACGTCCGCGGAAACGGATGCTAATTTTAACTTTGTCTTGATCTTCCAAGAAGCTTACGATTTTTCTCAGTTTAACCTGATAATCAGCTTCTTCGGTACTAGGACGTAGCTTCATCTCTTTGAGCTGAGTCTGCTTTTGGTTTTTCTTAGCTTCTTTAGCCTTTTGCTTCTGATCATAGAGGAAATGTTTATAATCCATGATCTTACATACTGGTGGCTTAGCTTCAGGAACTAACTCAACCAAATCTAGGTTTTCATCACGTGCCGCTTTCATCGCGGTTGCGATATCAACCACGCCCATTTGCTCGCCATCTTCTTTGACGAGACGGACTTCTTTGACGTTGATATCTTCGTTGATGTTCAAACGGTTTGACTGTTTAATAGGTATTACTCCTCATCTGTTTTTGGGGTCTGTCGGCCTTTCTTGCTGACAGCGGTCTGTACTAATGTAATAAATTCAGAAATACTCATGACGCCAAGGTTCTCACCTTCGCGAGTTCGGACGTTGACGCTGCCCGATTCGACTTCTTTATCCCCTAATACTAGCATATAGGGAATACGTTCTAATGTTTTCTCTCGTATCTTAAATCCAATCTTTTCGTTACGCAAGTCGCTAATAGCGCGCAAACCTGCATTTTTGAGCTCGCTAACGACGCTTTCACAGGCATCAGCTTGTTTATCAGTGATATTCATCACCACAACTTGTTGCGGTGCTAACCATACTGGCATCCAACCGGCATAGTTTTCGATCAAAATACCAATGAAACGCTCAAATGAACCTAAGATTGCACGGTGCAACATAATAGGGACTTCACGATCGTTTTGCTCATTGACGAACTCTGCATCGAGACGCTCAGGCATGTTTGGATCAACCTGAATGGTGCCGCACTGCCAAATACGACCTAATGAATCCTTTAGACTGAACTCAATCTTTGGACCATAGAATGCACCTTCACCAGGTAGGTAATCCCAGTCTAGCCCTGAGCTATCAAGCGCATCTGCTAAGGCTTTTTCTGCGAAGTCCCATGATTCATCGCTACCAACACGTTTTTCAGGACGGGTAGAGAGCTTCATAATGATATTATCAAAGCCAAAATCTTCATAAACAGCGAGCGTTAGCTTAATAAAGTCAGCTACTTCTTGCTGAATCTGTGCCTGAGTACAGAAAATATGTGCATCATCTTGCGTAAAACCGCGTACGCGCATCAAACCATGTAATGACCCTGATGGCTCGTTACGATGACAAGAACCAAACTCAGCCATACGCAGTGGCAAGTCACGGTAAGACTTTAGGCCTTGATTGAATACTTGCACGTGGCAAGGGCAATTCATCGGTTTCACTGCATAATCACGGTTTTCACTGGCAGTCGTAAACATATTGGTCGCATAGTTGCCCCAATGGCCCGAGCGTTCCCACAGACTACGATCAACAATTTGTGGCGTTTTGATCTCTTCATAGCCGTTATCGTATTGCACTTTACGCATATATTGCTCAAGTACTTGGTAAATTGTCCAACCGTTGGCATGCCAGAACACCATACCTGGCGCTTGCTCTTGCATGTGGAACAAGTTCAATGCTTTACCAATCTTACGATGGTCACGTTTTTCGGCTTCTTCGATACGCTGTATATAAGCTTTTAACTGCTTCTTATCTGCCCACGCTGTACCATAAATACGTTGTAGCTGCTCATTTTTGGCATCGCCGCGCCAATAAGCACCTGACATTTTGGTCAGTTTGAATACTTTCAAAAAGCGAGTATTTGGTACGTGCGGACCACGGCACATATCGACATATTCTTGGTGATGATACAAACCAAAGGCTTCTTCGCCTGGCATATCATTGATCAGCTTTAACTTATAGTCTTCATTGCGTGACTCGAATATCTCGATCGCTTCAGCACGTGGCGTCATCTTTTTGATAACGTCATAGTCCTGCTTGATCAGCGCCATCATGCGCTTTTCAATCGCTTCCATATGCTCAGGTGTGAACGGTGTCTCACTAAAAATGTCATAATAAAAGCCATCGTCAATAACAGGACCAATGACCATTTTGACGTCAGGATAAAGCTGCTTAACCGCATGCCCTAATAGATGAGCACATGAATGACGAATAATATCGACACCATCATCATCTTTCGGCGTTACGATTTCGACATTGGCGTCAGCGATGATAGGGTCGTGCGCATCGACTAATTGACCATTTACACGTCCAGCAACCGTCGCTTTAGCGAGTCCCGTCCCAATACTCTGCGCCACTTCCATGACTGTTGTATTACCTTCGAAATCTTTTACGCTACCATCGGGTAAAGTAATCGCTACCATAATCTATTCGCCTGTTATTGGGTCCGTTGGCAGTGATGACTGCAACCATCAATCATGTAACCGTGAGACCGCATCAATTATATCTAATCATTGTGATATGTAGTGGGAGGTATACATTATTCTATAAGCTGTCCAATACTGCATATTGCGAAGCTCAATTATTCTTCAAGGAGATTCACCACTATTAATACAGTAAGTAATACTTCGTTGTCAGAGCAATGCTAGTGCAGCGCAAAAACAAATAATGCAATAGACCGACGATTATAGCAAAAACCCTCTAACAACACTAGATATCAAAGGATAGAGAGGTAGTTAGAAAGAGGTACAAAAGCTAATAGATAAGAAGAGACGGTTTTGAACACGCAATTCTATAAATTTTGAACACGCAATTCTATAAATCCAGTTCTATGGATCAAAGTATCACTATTACTCTATGAATGATTATCGTGGTTCTCCTATATAGTATCATTTGTGAAAATATCAATATAAAAGGTAGAATCGATAAAGTGCTCAAGTAGAGCGAATATTAGATAGGTAGAAAACCCAAATATTATCTATACTAATAAAAGCCAAAAGTAGCCATAAAAGCTCGCTTATTGGAGAACGTACCTATTCCTCTACTACATCAACCAATCGACCAATTTATAACCTATTGAAACTATTTATTATTTTCGATAGCTGTAAAATAAGTTTAAAAACATGTATAAAATTGGTTGACACAGTTATTAAACTCTCTATAATACGCCCTCATCAGACGGACAAGCGGTGACTAATATGTAAATTACATATTAATAACGCAGTTAACCTGGTGAAACAAATTATAAAAAGTCTTGACAAATCAAATCATTATGATAAGATAGTCGGCTCGCTAGATAGCTTAACCGGAGACGGATTGGCTAGATGGCAAAAGAAATACCCTATATATCGATGACTGGACGACAGTGATTGAGACTATTTAAAAGCATAACTAAAGAACAACTTGTGTGGATTTTTGCTGATTCAGAATGCTAAAAAATAAAGTTGACTATCTTTTCTTTTCGGGAAGATTATTAACTATAAAAATTATCATTTAAGACAGCAGAAAAACTCAAAGTTAATTCATTACGAACATAATTTTTAGCGATTTTGCCAGATTAGATGAGCCAAGTTTAGAAGCTTCTTTAAAGAGCTTCATAGCAAGATTAAACTGAAGAGTTTGATCATGGCTCAGATTGAACGCTGGCGGCAGGCTTAACACATGCAAGTCGAGCGGAAACGATGGTAGCTTGCTACCAGGCGTCGAGCGGCGGACGGGTGAGTAATACTTAGGAATCTACCTAGTAGTGGGGGATAGCACGGGGAAACTCGTATTAATACCGCATACGTCCTACGGGAGAAAGGGGGCAACTTGTTGCTCTCGCTATTAGATGAGCCTAAGTCGGATTAGCTAGATGGTGGGGTAAAGGCCTACCATGGCGACGATCTGTAGCTGGTCTGAGAGGATGATCAGCCACACCGGGACTGAGACACGGCCCGGACTCCTACGGGAGGCAGCAGTGGGGAATATTGGACAATGGGGGAAACCCTGATCCAGCCATGCCGCGTGTGTGAAGAAGGCCTTTTGGTTGTAAAGCACTTTAAGCAGTGAAGAAGACTCTTCGGTTAATACCCGGAGACGATGACATTAGCTGCAGAATAAGCACCGGCTAACTCTGTGCCAGCAGCCGCGGTAATACAGAGGGTGCAAGCGTTAATCGGAATTACTGGGCGTAAAGCGAGCGTAGGTGGCTTGATAAGTCAGATGTGAAATCCCCGGGCTTAACCTGGGAACTGCATCTGAAACTGTTAGGCTAGAGTAGGTGAGAGGGAAGTAGAATTTCAGGTGTAGCGGTGAAATGCGTAGAGATCTGAAGGAATACCGATGGCGAAGGCAGCTTCCTGGCATCATACTGACACTGAGGCTCGAAAGCGTGGGTAGCAAACAGGATTAGATACCCTGGTAGTCCACGCCGTAAACGATGTCTACTAGTCGTTGGGTCCCTTGAGGACTTAGTGACGCAGCTAACGCAATAAGTAGACCGCCTGGGGAGTACGGCCGCAAGGTTAAAACTCAAATGAATTGACGGGGGCCCGCACAAGCGGTGGAGCATGTGGTTTAATTCGATGCAACGCGAAGAACCTTACCTGGTCTTGACATATCTAGAATCCTGCAGAGATGCGGGAGTGCCTTCGGGAATTAGAATACAGGTGCTGCATGGCTGTCGTCAGCTCGTGTCGTGAGATGTTGGGTTAAGTCCCGCAACGAGCGCAACCCTTGTCCTTAGTTACCAGCGGGTTAAGCCGGGAACTCTAAGGATACTGCCAGTGACAAACTGGAGGAAGGCGGGGACGACGTCAAGTCATCATGGCCCTTACGACCAGGGCTACACACGTGCTACAATGGTAGGTACAGAGGGCAGCTACACAGCGATGTGATGCGAATCTCAAAAAGCCTATCGTAGTCCAGATTGGAGTCTGCAACTCGACTCCATGAAGTAGGAATCGCTAGTAATCGCGGATCAGAATGCCGCGGTGAATACGTTCCCGGGCCTTGTACACACCGCCCGTCACACCATGGGAGTTGATTGCACCAGAAGTGGATAGCTTAACCTTCGGGGGAGCGTTCACCACGGTGTGGTTGATGACTGGGGTGAAGTCGTAACAAGGTAGCCGTAGGGGAACCTGCGGCTGGATCACCTCCTTATAGACAGCATTCGGTCAGCAAGAATTCACAACAAGTTGTTCTTTAGTTTAAGCTTACGTTTTAGGACGTATTAGGGTCTGTAGCTCAGCTGGTTAGAGCACCGTGTTGATAACGCGGGGGTCAGTGGTTCGAGTCCACTTAGACCCACCATTTATATAATGGGGCCATAGCTCAGTTGGTAGAGCGCCTGCCTTGCACGCAGGAGGTCAACGGTTCGACTCCGTTTGGCTCCACCACTACTTTAGTTAAGCTTAGAGTGCTAAATAAAAATAGGTATCAAATAGAAACAAGTGATTTGCACAAGATTACTTCTTTCTGTTTTATACAGAATCTGTGACTCGACGAGAGCATAGAGACTATTTAAAAACATAGATATGAGTCTGGGTTAGGAGGTGCGTGTTCACGCGCACTTCTTAACCTTAATAACTCACCTCTTAACGACATCAGTTGTTATCCCAGGGGTGAGTTATTAAAAAAGTAAAGAGAACTGAATCAAGCGTATAAACATAGGTGATATCGTTATCATAATTAGATTGTGTGACACTTTGGAGTCGAAAGACTACTTGGGGTTGTATGGTCAAGTAATGAAGCGCACATGGTGGATGCCTTGGCAGTCAGAGGCGATGAAAGACGTGACAGCCTGCGATAAGCTTCGGGGAGGCGGCAATATCCTGTGATCCGGAGATTTCTGAATGGGGAAACCCACTTACCATAAGGTAAGTATCCTAATTTATTAGGAAGCGAACGAGGGGAAGTGAAACATCTCAGTACCCTTAGGAATAGACATCAATTGAGATTCCCCTAGTAGCGGCGAGCGAACGGGGAGAAGCCGATTAGTACTAATGTAGAAGAACAGCGTGGGAAAGCTGACCGTAGTAGGTGATAGTCCTGTATTCGAAACATTAGCATTAACATATTAAGTAGAGCGGGGCACGAGAAATCCTGTTTGAAGATGGGGGGACCATCCTCCAAGGCTAAATACTCCTGACTGACCGATAGTGAACCAGTACCGTGAGGGAAAGGCGAAAAGAACCCCTGTGAGGGGAGTGAAATAGAACCTGAAACCGTGTGCGTACAAGCAGTGGGAGCCTACTTGTTAGGTGACCGCGTACCTTTTGTATAATGGGTCAGCGACTTATGTTCTGTAGCAAGGTTAACCGTTTAGGGGAGCCGTAGGGAAACCGAGTCTTAATAGGGCGAATAGTTGCAGGGCATAGACCCGAAACCGAGTGATCTATCCATGAGCAGGTTGAAAGTGCCGTAACAGGCACCGGAGGACCGAACCCACTGTCGTTGAAAAGCCAGGGGATGACTTGTGGATAGGGGTGAAAGGCTAATCAAACTCGGTGATAGCTGGTTCTCCCCGAAAGCTATTTAGGTAGCGCCTCGGACGAACACCATTGGGGGTAGAGCACTGTTTCGGCTAGGGGGTCATACCGACTTACCAAACCGATGCAAACTCCGAATACCGATGAGTGATATCCGGGAGACACACAGTGGGTGCTAACGTCCATTGTGGAGAGGGAAACAACCCAGACCGCCAGCTAAGGCCCCAAATTCCTAGTTAAGTGGGAAACGAGGTGGGAAGGCATAGACAGCTAGGAGGTTGGCTTAGAAGCAGCCATCCTTTAAAGAAAGCGTAATAGCTCACTAGTCGAGTCGGCCCGCGCGGAAGATGTAACGGGGCTCAAACTAGGAGCCGAAGCTGCGGATTTGAATTTGTTTTCAAGTGGTAGGGGAGCGTTGTGTAAGCCTGTGAAGGTGTGTTGTAAAGCATGCTGGAGGTATCACAAGAGCGAATGCTGACGTGAGTAACGATAATGCGAGTGAAAAGCTCGCACGCCGGAAGATCAAGGGTTCCAGTCCAACGTTAATCGGGGCTGGGTGAGTCGACCCCTAAGGCGAGGCCGAAAGGCGTAGTCGATGGGAAATCGGTTAATATTCCGATACTTGTTTATAATGCGATGGAGGGACGGAGAAGGTTATGTCAGCCTGGCGTTGGTTGTCCAGGTGAAAGGATGTAGGTTTATAGCTTAGGTAAATCCGGGCTATTTTATACCGAGATCTGATAGCAAGCTGTACTTGTACAGCGAAGTGGCAAATACCATGCTTCCAGGAAAAGCTTCTAAGCAATAGTTATAAACGAATCGTACCCTAAACCGACACAGGTGATCAGGTAGAGAATACCAAGGCGCTTGAGAGAACTCTGCTGAAGGAACTAGGCAAAATGGTACCGTAACTTCGGGAGAAGGTACGCTGTTGGTGGTGATAGGACTTGCTCCTTGAGCTGCTGGCAGTCGCAGATACCAGGCTGCTGCAACTGTTTATTAAAAACACAGCACTCTGCAAACACGAAAGTGGACGTATAGGGTGTGATGTCTGCCCGGTGCTGGAAGGTTAATTGATGGGGTTAGCGTAAGCGAAGCTCTTGATCGAAGCCCCAGTAAACGGCGGCCGTAACTATAACGGTCCTAAGGTAGCGAAATTCCTTGTCGGGTAAGTTCCGACCTGCACGAATGACATAATGATGGCAGCGCTGTCTCCAGCAGAGACTCAGTGAAATCGAAATCGCAGTGAAGATGCTGTGTACCCGCGGCTAGACGGAAAGACCCCGTGAACCTTTACTACAGCTTTACATTGAACTTTGACCTGACTTGTGCAGGATAGGTGGGAGGCTTTGAAGCCGAGACGCTAGTCTTGGTGGAGCCAATCTTGAAATACCACCCTGGTCATGTTGGGGTTCTAACTCAGGTATAACAATACCGAGGACAATGTATGGTGGGTAGTTTGACTGGGGCGGTCTCCTCCTAAAGAGTAACGGAGGAGTACGAAGGTGCGCTCAGACCGGTCGGAAATCGGTCGTAGAGTATAAAGGCAAAAGCGCGCTTAACTGCGAGACCCACAAGTCGAGCAGGTACGAAAGTAGGTCTTAGTGATCCGGTGGTTCTGTATGGAAGGGCCATCGCTCAACGGATAAAAGGTACTCTGGGGATAACAGGCTGATACCGCCCAAGAGTTCATATCGACGGCGGTGTTTGGCACCTCGATGTCGGCTCATCTCATCCTAGGGCTGAAGCAGGTCCTAAGGGTATGGCTGTTCGCCATTTAAAGAGGTACGCGAGCTGGGTTTAGAACGTCGTGAGACAGTTCGGTCCCTATCTACCGTGGGCGTTGGAAATTTGAGAGGATCTGCTCCTAGTACGAGAGGACCAGAGTGGACGAACCACTGGTGTTCGGGTTGTCATGCCAATGGCATTGCCCGGTAGCTACGTTCGGATGGGATAACCGCTGAAAGCATCTAAGCGGGAAGCCCACCTCAAGATTAGATTTCCCTAAAGAGCCGTTCAAGACTAGGACGTTGATAGGCAGGGTGTGGAAGCACAGCGATGTGTGTAGCTAACCTGTACTAATTGCTCGTTTGGCTTGACCATACAACACCCAAGTGGTTTGTATCAAGTCTAATTATCTGTCATAGACAGAACATTTCGATATCACCTTTGACCTTGATTCAGTTAGGTTAAGTGATACTTAGTCAAATAAGTAAAACTATAAAACAGACTCATATCTAACCCCCTTTGCTGACGACAATAGCGCGATGGCCCCACCTGATCCCTTCCCGAACTCAGAAGTGAAACATCGTTGCGCCAATGGTAGTGTGGTTCGCCCATGTGAGAGTAGGTCATCGTCAGCTCCTTATACTTAAAAAGAGTCATCCTTAATTGGGTGGCTCTTTTTTTTTATCTTTTATTCCTAGTGACCTACGCAGAAAACGCTATTTAAAGCGTTTTCTCTTGCGCTGCCTGGCAAAGCAATGCTTTGCTTTAACGGCGCTCAGGTCATCGTCAGCTCTCTATTCCTGATTTGCCCCTTGATACTAACGTATCAGGGGGCTTTTCTTTGGCTAGCGAAAATTACTATAGCAATAGCTGCATTAGATTCGATCTATCATAGCTAAAGAACTATTCATAAATTAGTCATAATACTCCTTGCGTTCTTAATAGATGTGCGTATAATGCCACCCAGTCGAAAGGGAAGTGGTTTACTGATTTAAACGATATAGATTGTTTGAATTAAATTAAAAATACTTCTTGACTAAACAAATAAAGCGTCTATAATACGCCCTCATCAGACGGACAAGCGGTGACTAATATGTAAATTACATATTAATAACGCAGTTAACCTGGTGAAACAAATTATAAAAAGTCTTGACAAATCAAATCATTATGATAAGATAGTCGGCTCGCTAGATAGCTTAACCGGAGACGGATTGGCTAGATGGCAAAAGAAATACCCTATATATCGATGACTGGACGACAGTGATTGAGACTATTTAAAAGCATAACTAAAGAACAACTTGTGTGGATTTTTGCTGATTCAGAATGCTAAAAAATAAAGTTGACTATCTTTTCTTTTCGGGAAGATTATTAACTATAAAAATTATCATTTAAGACAGCAGAAAAACTCAAAGTTAATTCATTACGAACATAATTTTTAGCGATTTTGCCAGATTAGATGAGCCAAGTTTAGAAGCTTCTTTAAAGAGCTTCATAGCAAGATTAAACTGAAGAGTTTGATCATGGCTCAGATTGAACGCTGGCGGCAGGCTTAACACATGCAAGTCGAGCGGAAACGATGGTAGCTTGCTACCAGGCGTCGAGCGGCGGACGGGTGAGTAATACTTAGGAATCTACCTAGTAGTGGGGGATAGCACGGGGAAACTCGTATTAATACCGCATACGTCCTACGGGAGAAAGGGGGCAACTTGTTGCTCTCGCTATTAGATGAGCCTAAGTCGGATTAGCTAGATGGTGGGGTAAAGGCCTACCATGGCGACGATCTGTAGCTGGTCTGAGAGGATGATCAGCCACACCGGGACTGAGACACGGCCCGGACTCCTACGGGAGGCAGCAGTGGGGAATATTGGACAATGGGGGAAACCCTGATCCAGCCATGCCGCGTGTGTGAAGAAGGCCTTTTGGTTGTAAAGCACTTTAAGCAGTGAAGAAGACTCTTCGGTTAATACCCGGAGACGATGACATTAGCTGCAGAATAAGCACCGGCTAACTCTGTGCCAGCAGCCGCGGTAATACAGAGGGTGCAAGCGTTAATCGGAATTACTGGGCGTAAAGCGAGCGTAGGTGGCTTGATAAGTCAGATGTGAAATCCCCGGGCTTAACCTGGGAACTGCATCTGAAACTGTTAGGCTAGAGTAGGTGAGAGGGAAGTAGAATTTCAGGTGTAGCGGTGAAATGCGTAGAGATCTGAAGGAATACCGATGGCGAAGGCAGCTTCCTGGCATCATACTGACACTGAGGCTCGAAAGCGTGGGTAGCAAACAGGATTAGATACCCTGGTAGTCCACGCCGTAAACGATGTCTACTAGTCGTTGGGTCCCTTGAGGACTTAGTGACGCAGCTAACGCAATAAGTAGACCGCCTGGGGAGTACGGCCGCAAGGTTAAAACTCAAATGAATTGACGGGGGCCCGCACAAGCGGTGGAGCATGTGGTTTAATTCGATGCAACGCGAAGAACCTTACCTGGTCTTGACATATCTAGAATCCTGCAGAGATGCGGGAGTGCCTTCGGGAATTAGAATACAGGTGCTGCATGGCTGTCGTCAGCTCGTGTCGTGAGATGTTGGGTTAAGTCCCGCAACGAGCGCAACCCTTGTCCTTAGTTACCAGCGGGTTAAGCCGGGAACTCTAAGGATACTGCCAGTGACAAACTGGAGGAAGGCGGGGACGACGTCAAGTCATCATGGCCCTTACGACCAGGGCTACACACGTGCTACAATGGTAGGTACAGAGGGCAGCTACACAGCGATGTGATGCGAATCTCAAAAAGCCTATCGTAGTCCAGATTGGAGTCTGCAACTCGACTCCATGAAGTAGGAATCGCTAGTAATCGCGGATCAGAATGCCGCGGTGAATACGTTCCCGGGCCTTGTACACACCGCCCGTCACACCATGGGAGTTGATTGCACCAGAAGTGGATAGCTTAACCTTCGGGGGAGCGTTCACCACGGTGTGGTTGATGACTGGGGTGAAGTCGTAACAAGGTAGCCGTAGGGGAACCTGCGGCTGGATCACCTCCTTATAGACAGCATTCGGTCAGCAAGAATTCACAACAAGTTGTTCTTTAGTTTAAGCTTACGTTTTAGGACGTATTAGGGTCTGTAGCTCAGCTGGTTAGAGCACCGTGTTGATAACGCGGGGGTCAGTGGTTCGAGTCCACTTAGACCCACCATTTATATAATGGGGCCATAGCTCAGTTGGTAGAGCGCCTGCCTTGCACGCAGGAGGTCAACGGTTCGACTCCGTTTGGCTCCACCACTACTTTAGTTAAGCTTAGAGTGCTAAATAAAAATAGGTATCAAATAGAAACAAGTGATTTGCACAAGATTACTTCTTTCTGTTTTATACAGAATCTGTGACTCGACGAGAGCATAGAGACTATTTAAAAACATAGATATGAGTCTGGGTTAGGAGGTGCGTGTTCACGCGCACTTCTTAACCTTAATAACTCACCTCTTAACGACATCAGTTGTTATCCCAGGGGTGAGTTATTAAAAAAGTAAAGAGAACTGAATCAAGCGTATAAACATAGGTGATATCGTTATCATAATTAGATTGTGTGACACTTTGGAGTCGAAAGACTACTTGGGGTTGTATGGTCAAGTAATGAAGCGCACATGGTGGATGCCTTGGCAGTCAGAGGCGATGAAAGACGTGACAGCCTGCGATAAGCTTCGGGGAGGCGGCAATATCCTGTGATCCGGAGATTTCTGAATGGGGAAACCCACTTACCATAAGGTAAGTATCCTAATTTATTAGGAAGCGAACGAGGGGAAGTGAAACATCTCAGTACCCTTAGGAATAGACATCAATTGAGATTCCCCTAGTAGCGGCGAGCGAACGGGGAGAAGCCGATTAGTACTAATGTAGAAGAACAGCGTGGGAAAGCTGACCGTAGTAGGTGATAGTCCTGTATTCGAAACATTAGCATTAACATATTAAGTAGAGCGGGGCACGAGAAATCCTGTTTGAAGATGGGGGGACCATCCTCCAAGGCTAAATACTCCTGACTGACCGATAGTGAACCAGTACCGTGAGGGAAAGGCGAAAAGAACCCCTGTGAGGGGAGTGAAATAGAACCTGAAACCGTGTGCGTACAAGCAGTGGGAGCCTACTTGTTAGGTGACCGCGTACCTTTTGTATAATGGGTCAGCGACTTATGTTCTGTAGCAAGGTTAACCGTTTAGGGGAGCCGTAGGGAAACCGAGTCTTAATAGGGCGAATAGTTGCAGGGCATAGACCCGAAACCGAGTGATCTATCCATGAGCAGGTTGAAAGTGCCGTAACAGGCACCGGAGGACCGAACCCACTGTCGTTGAAAAGCCAGGGGATGACTTGTGGATAGGGGTGAAAGGCTAATCAAACTCGGTGATAGCTGGTTCTCCCCGAAAGCTATTTAGGTAGCGCCTCGGACGAACACCATTGGGGGTAGAGCACTGTTTCGGCTAGGGGGTCATACCGACTTACCAAACCGATGCAAACTCCGAATACCGATGAGTGATATCCGGGAGACACACAGTGGGTGCTAACGTCCATTGTGGAGAGGGAAACAACCCAGACCGCCAGCTAAGGCCCCAAATTCCTAGTTAAGTGGGAAACGAGGTGGGAAGGCATAGACAGCTAGGAGGTTGGCTTAGAAGCAGCCATCCTTTAAAGAAAGCGTAATAGCTCACTAGTCGAGTCGGCCCGCGCGGAAGATGTAACGGGGCTCAAACTAGGAGCCGAAGCTGCGGATTTGAATTTGTTTTCAAGTGGTAGGGGAGCGTTGTGTAAGCCTGTGAAGGTGTGTTGTAAAGCATGCTGGAGGTATCACAAGAGCGAATGCTGACGTGAGTAACGATAATGCGAGTGAAAAGCTCGCACGCCGGAAGATCAAGGGTTCCAGTCCAACGTTAATCGGGGCTGGGTGAGTCGACCCCTAAGGCGAGGCCGAAAGGCGTAGTCGATGGGAAATCGGTTAATATTCCGATACTTGTTTATAATGCGATGGAGGGACGGAGAAGGTTATGTCAGCCTGGCGTTGGTTGTCCAGGTGAAAGGATGTAGGTTTATAGCTTAGGTAAATCCGGGCTATTTTATACCGAGATCTGATAGCAAGCTGTACTTGTACAGCGAAGTGGCAAATACCATGCTTCCAGGAAAAGCTTCTAAGCAATAGTTATAAACGAATCGTACCCTAAACCGACACAGGTGATCAGGTAGAGAATACCAAGGCGCTTGAGAGAACTCTGCTGAAGGAACTAGGCAAAATGGTACCGTAACTTCGGGAGAAGGTACGCTGTTGGTGGTGATAGGACTTGCTCCTTGAGCTGCTGGCAGTCGCAGATACCAGGCTGCTGCAACTGTTTATTAAAAACACAGCACTCTGCAAACACGAAAGTGGACGTATAGGGTGTGATGTCTGCCCGGTGCTGGAAGGTTAATTGATGGGGTTAGCGTAAGCGAAGCTCTTGATCGAAGCCCCAGTAAACGGCGGCCGTAACTATAACGGTCCTAAGGTAGCGAAATTCCTTGTCGGGTAAGTTCCGACCTGCACGAATGACATAATGATGGCAGCGCTGTCTCCAGCAGAGACTCAGTGAAATCGAAATCGCAGTGAAGATGCTGTGTACCCGCGGCTAGACGGAAAGACCCCGTGAACCTTTACTACAGCTTTACATTGAACTTTGACCTGACTTGTGCAGGATAGGTGGGAGGCTTTGAAGCCGAGACGCTAGTCTTGGTGGAGCCAATCTTGAAATACCACCCTGGTCATGTTGGGGTTCTAACTCAGGTATAACAATACCGAGGACAATGTATGGTGGGTAGTTTGACTGGGGCGGTCTCCTCCTAAAGAGTAACGGAGGAGTACGAAGGTGCGCTCAGACCGGTCGGAAATCGGTCGTAGAGTATAAAGGCAAAAGCGCGCTTAACTGCGAGACCCACAAGTCGAGCAGGTACGAAAGTAGGTCTTAGTGATCCGGTGGTTCTGTATGGAAGGGCCATCGCTCAACGGATAAAAGGTACTCTGGGGATAACAGGCTGATACCGCCCAAGAGTTCATATCGACGGCGGTGTTTGGCACCTCGATGTCGGCTCATCTCATCCTAGGGCTGAAGCAGGTCCTAAGGGTATGGCTGTTCGCCATTTAAAGAGGTACGCGAGCTGGGTTTAGAACGTCGTGAGACAGTTCGGTCCCTATCTACCGTGGGCGTTGGAAATTTGAGAGGATCTGCTCCTAGTACGAGAGGACCAGAGTGGACGAACCACTGGTGTTCGGGTTGTCATGCCAATGGCATTGCCCGGTAGCTACGTTCGGATGGGATAACCGCTGAAAGCATCTAAGCGGGAAGCCCACCTCAAGATTAGATTTCCCTAAAGAGCCGTTCAAGACTAGGACGTTGATAGGCAGGGTGTGGAAGCACAGCGATGTGTGTAGCTAACCTGTACTAATTGCTCGTTTGGCTTGACCATACAACACCCAAGTGGTTTGTATACAAGTCTAATTATCTGTCATAGACAGAACATTTCGATATCACCTTTGACCTTGATTCAGTTAGGTTAAGTGGTACTTAGTCAAATAAGTAAAACTATAAAACAGACTCATATCTAACCCCCTTTGCTGACGACAATAGCGCGATGGCCCCACCTGATCCCTTCCCGAACTCAGAAGTGAAACATCGTTGCGCCAATGGTAGTGTGGTTCGCCCATGTGAGAGTAGGTCATCGTCAGCTCTCTATTCTAAAGTAAAAGCCCCCTTCGCTAACGCGGAGGGGGCTTTTCTTTGTGCGTGATTAAAAAGATACTCATGATATAAAAATTAACTGCTAAACTAACTTGGTTAACTAATTATTGGTGAATCGAGGAAATATATATGGGTTCAATGGTTTCATTTGGTATTGGGAAACTAGAATTAGATTGGGGTAGAAATAACTCTTACAGCGATCATGGCTCTTTATTTCAGCTCAGTGATGTAAAAGATATCCCTTATTATTATTCAGATAATATTATTGAATATAAAGAAGGCTTAAGTCGAAAACTTGGATCAACAAAAAGACGTTTAGACCTTCTTGGCTACAATCTAGATTCTCTCAAAAAGCAGTATGAAGATCATTTAAATGAAGTTCCAGAGTATTATCCTGATATACCTCTACCATTTGAGGATTTCTACTCAATTATATCTAATTTAGATATTTCTAAAATGACGCTTGATCATAAGTGGGAAGATTATGACCCTGGAGAGTTCCTTTCCAAGTACTTATTTAAACACTCAGAATTCAATAAAATACATAATTTGTCAAAGATAGTAGATAAAGATATTGGATTGGTCTTTGAGAATATTGATCCTTATATTACATTACGTATTTTAGCTGAAAATCAAGCTAATAATGACCTTGATGTTTTTTGAAGCTATGCTGATATAGTCAATAACGGCTGGGTTCGTAGAGATGAAATTTTCGAAAAAGTAGGTGTAGGTCAGGAAATTTTATTTGTTACAGAAGGTTCGTCAGATACTCACATACTAAAGAAAGCCATACAGTTACTATATTCAGATATATCTGATTTTTTCACATTTATCGACATGGAGGATAATTATCCATTTACGGGAGATGGGAACCTCTATAACTTCTGTAAAGGGCTTATAAGTATTGGTATTAAAAAAAATGTTTTAGTTATATTTGATAATGACGTAGCAGGTGTGGCTAAATACAATCAGCTGAGTGAAATGGATGTTCCATCTAATATGCATATTATCAAGCTACCAAATCACGCATCTTTTGAATCCTATAAAACAATAGGTCCACAAGGTGAAAGCTTCGAAAATATTAACGGTACAGCTGTAGCCATTGAATGTTTTTTAGATCATTCAGTCATTGATAGTACGGAATCTTGTATTAGATGGACTTCATATAATAAATCATTGGATGCTTATCAAGGTGAATTGATTGATAAAGATAGATATACAAGAAAGTTCCTAAAGTTCAATCATAATAATGGTAATTATGATTACGAGAAGTTGAAGTTTTTGATTGATTTTATATATAACGAGTGGATTGGAAAGGTTTCTCAATAAGCGAATTGAACTAGAACTCAATTCTGAACTATATTTATTTGCTATCATTTGGCTACGTTACAATTTTTGATAAAAGCTCGTTGCGTACTGTTAGCATTTTGAGAAATGTTATAAGCAAAGTTTTATTTTGAAAGCACTTAAATCTAGTATTTTAGCTGACATACCTAAATTACTGAATACAGTTGAGCTAGCCAAGATAACTACTAAGTTATTAGTATATTATTTAAGTCTACATATCTAAAACAACTCACCCATCTCAACGTCTTCTTCAAAATCAAATCCTAACTGCTCATTCTTACGCAGTCGCATGAGTTCGATACGTAGTTTACGTCCTGCGATAAGCCTTAGTACCTCGCGTTGCTGCTCTGTCGTCATATGATGCCATCGTTGGCGCTCGGCTCGACTGCGCAGGCAACCAAAGCAATAGCCTTTTTTGTTGCTTTGACAGACACCGATACAAGGGTTGTCAATGTCGAACAGCTCAAACTGTTGATTCATGGCGACTCCATTGCTATTACTGTCATTCCTTTGACTGGCACAAAACGATTATGAACATATTATTATGTCGCGAATACTGACTAATAGTGTGCCGTTTTCTTGATATTATTTTTGCGCACCGGGTGCTATGCTTAGCGTCACTGGCCTATATAAGACAATCATAACAAAATTAATAAGTGAGATGATACGTGAACCTGATTTATATCCATGGACTGGACAGCGATGCCAACTCGACCAAAGGGCTGCTGTTAGAAAAATACTGCCAGCAGTATCATCCTGATATCAATGTACTGCGTCCTGATTTAAACAAATCTCCTGCGCAAGTGCGTGAGCAGTTGTTGTCATTGATAGACGCGTTGAACAATAGCCAAGATGAGCAGACGGAATCGTCGAACACGGTATTGGTCGGTAGCTCATTGGGTGGGTATTTTTCCACTTTAATCAGTAATCAAATAGGTTGCCCTGCATTGCTACTAAATCCTAGTATTCAACCTCATATCACGCTACAGCGTTTTTCTGATAACTCAGTGTCAGCTCAAGATAGCGATGATAAGTCATCGGATAATAAAGTCCTGCATACAACAGCGGGTGGTTGGCATATTACGCCGTCAGATTTGCAATGGTTTGCAGACCATCAGATATCCCAAGTCACTTATCCCAATAAAGTTGCTGTACTGCTTAAAGAAGGGGATGAGCTGCTGAATTCTGAACTGTCTCACACCTTTTATCAAGAGCAGGGCGCAGCAGTAACCGCACAAGCAGGTGGCGATCATCGCTTTAGTGATTTTGGTGAGCAGCTACCGATGGTAATAGAGATGCTACGAGAGCTAGGGCGTGTCATCAATTAGCCCATTCAATCATTCAGTGGTCTTAAGATGGCTAAATCTTGTCAAACATTGTCAAAAATATTGTGAATATACCTATATCCTCTGCAATTTTATCCTCGTTTGACTACTATTTATCTCATTTTAAGCCCCGCTATCTAAATGATGATACGCCCTAGTAAAGTCTTAAAGAGACGACATTATATGACGTGAACGATGGACTATTGACCTTAACGTCGCTGTTTTTGGTTATAATGGTTTTATAGAGTTAAACGCACATTAATAGTTAAGGATGCATTTGTGAGTCAATATAATGCGCAATCGTTAGAAGTTTTAGAAGGGCTTGAACCTGTTCGTCGTCGCCCAGGTATGTATACCGATACCACGCGACCAAACCATTTGGCGCAAGAGGTCATTGATAACTCGGTGGATGAAGCGTTGGCGGGTTATGCCAAAACCATCAAGGTGCAGCTGCACAGTGATGGGTCGCTGTCTGTCGAAGATGATGGGCGCGGTATGCCGACTGATATTCACCCTGAGTTTGGTCAATCAGGTATTGAGCTGATTTTGACCCGTTTGCATGCGGGTGGCAAGTTTTCGACCTCCAATTACGAAGTATCCGGCGGTCTGCATGGTGTGGGTATCTCTGTCGTCAATGCGTTATCCACACGTGTTGAAGTGACGGTATGGCGTGATAGTACTCAGTTTGATATGGCGTTTGAAAATGGAGCACCCGTGACGACGTTGACCGAGGCGGTCAGCTCAAACAAACGCAAACGTGGTACTAGAGTACACTTTTGGGCCGATGGTAGCTTCTTTGATACGCCCAAATTTAATGTCAAACAGCTCAAGCACAATCTAAAAGCCAAAGCAGTTTTGGCTGCGGGGCTAACGATAGAATTCACCGATGATATCAATGATGAAAAGGTCGTTTGGCAGTTTACTGATGGGGTGGTTGAGTATCTAAGCGAACAGTTGGATGGTCTTGAGACATTACCAGAAGCACCGTTTTATTATAACTACGATGCAAAAGCAGGCGAACGTGCTGCTATTACCTTTGCGTTGTCTTGGCTGCCTGAAGGCGGTACACCGATTCAAGAAAGCTATGTCAACTTGATCCCGACGGCGCAGGGCGGTACGCATGTTAATGGTTTGCGCACGGGTATTTTAGAAGCGTTGCGTGAGTTTTGTGATATTCATAATTTGCTACCGCGTAGTGTGAAACTGACCGCAGAAGATGTGTGGGATGGGGTGAACTATATCTTATCCTTGAAGTTCTCTGAGCCGCAGTTCTCTGGTCAGACCAAAGAGCGTTTATCGAGCCGTGAAGCTGCGGGCGCTGTACAGACTTTGGCAAAAGATGCCTTTAGTCTGTGGCTCAACCAACATGCGGATATAGGTACGCAGATTGCGGAATTGGCGATTAATAAAGCTGGACGTCGCCTAAAATCAGCCAAAAAAGTTGCTCGTAAGAAGATTACCCAAGGGCCTGCATTACCGGGTAAGCTGGCAGATTGCCGTGGTGATTTGCGTGATGGCGCGGAACTATTTTTGGTAGAGGGTGACTCGGCAGGCGGCAGTGCCAAGCAAGCACGTGATCGTCATTATCAGGCGATATTGCCACTGCGCGGCAAGATTTTAAATACGTGGGAAGTGTCGTCAGACACGGTACTATCAAGCCAAGAGATTCATGATATTGCGATTGCGATCGGTGTGGATCCTGCCTCTGATGATTTGTCCGAACTGCGCTATGACAAGATATGTATTTTGGCAGATGCGGACTCTGATGGACTTCACATTGCGACGCTGATCTGTGCGTTATTTGTGAAGCATTTCCCTGTGTTGGTCGATGCGGGTCATTTATTTGTTGCGATGCCGCCGCTCTACCGCGTAGATGTGGGTAAAGAGGTGCACTATGCGTTAGATGAGCCAGAGCTTGCACATATATTAGCTAATGTACCGGGTAATAAAAAAGCGCAAATCACTCGTTTTAAGGGGCTGGGCGAGATGAGTGCTGAGCAATTGCGTGAGACGACGATGAGCCGTGATACGCGCCGGTTAGTGCAGTTAGATATGGATGACATGGTACTGACCAATGGCATCATGGACATGCTACTGGCAAAGAAACGTGCCGCTGATCGTAAGTCTTGGCTTGAGAGTAAAGGGGACTTAGCTGATATTTCCTAATCGATATCATTGAGCCTTGAGAAATATATGCAAAAGTGAACGACATAGAGTATTACTTATATTTATGACTGAGCGCTATTCTACATAGTAAAAGCACGCAAAATTCAGCCTAGTTAAACAGGCTAGATGTTATCATATCAGTACCTTTCACTATATTGTGCTGTCATGATACCAAAGATGTTTAAACGCTCTAAGTCTGCCACTACTGAATCTACACGCTCAAAGATACTGCCAAAGCTCAGTAGAAAACAAGTGGGTGATAACGTGCCTAGGCGCGGTAATAAAGTGTCGCCTGTGATTGGCTTGTGGCTCATGAAGACATTGGGATGGCGAACGGTTGGTGATATTCCTAATATCTCTCAGGCTGTGGTATTGGCACTGCCCCATACCTCTAATGTTGATGGCGTTTATGCACTTCCTAGTTTATTTGCGCTAGATTTAAAAATTAGTATCATGGCAAAGCATACGCTGTTTAGAGTGCCAGTATTGTCTCAGCTGCTGTATTGGATGGGGATTATTCCGATTAATCGCACTGAAAAAGGCTCAGTATTGCAAGCCAGTATCGACAAGTTTAAGACAGGTGAGCCACTATTTTTGGGCTTATCACCAGAGGGTACACGGCAATATACCGAGAGCTGGAAAACAGGATTTTACTATTTGGCGCTCGGTGCTGGCGTGCCTATCTTGCCAGTCGCGCTGGATTATAATACCAAAGAAGTTCGTTTTTTATCTGTGATGCATCCAACTGGAGATATTGAAGCGGATTTACCAAAAATTTATGCTCAATACCAAGGCGTCATGCCAAGGCATCCTGAGCGTCTATCGCAGCCGCTACAGGATATCAACAACGCAGCTAAATCTGAATAAGCCTTTTTTAATATATCTCTAAAGATAAAAAAGCCCCTGATAATATATTATCAGGGGCTTTTTTTGAGTGATTTTATCGTGGCTGTTAATTTAGAGAGCCAAGATATTAGAACTGTGGCTGACCGTTAGAGGCGCTAACGCCGCCATCAACAGGTAGGTTCACCCCAGTAATCATAGCAGCGTCGCTACTGGCCAAAAAAGTAATGGCAGCGGCAATATCTTCTGGGGCAGCCAAACGCCCAAGTGGACAGCGGGCTAGAAATTTGTCTGTCTTACTGTCATTGTCTTGAATGGCAGTGGTCATGCTGGTCTTAGTCACACTTGGATTGACAGCATTTACGCGCACACCGTCAGGACCATGATCTAACGCTAGTGTACGCGTTAAGTTGGTTACACCTGCTTTGGCAGCGTTGTAAGCGGCCATATTCCAGTCACCGCCCATTCCCGAGAGGGATGAGACATTGACGATACTGCCTTTGGTTTCTATCAAATGGGGCATCGCCGCTTGTGAGACATAAAATGTACCATTTAGATTAACATCAATGGCTGAGCGCCAGTCTTCAGCAGACAGATCTGTTATTTTACCTTGAGTCGCTTTTCCAGCGTTGTTGACCAAAACATCAATCCTTTCAAACTTATCGATAGTATGTTTGATCATCTCCTGTACTTGGCTCTGTACGCTGATATCGCAAGTGACACATAGATAGTTATCAGTATGAATCCACGTATGATCTTCTGGAAACTGTTCTGCTGTTTTTGCTAAGGTATCAGCAGTACGCCCCACCAAAACCACTCTAGCACCTTCTTCAGCAAAGCGAATGGCAGTAGCACGGCCAATACCTGAACCTGCTCCAGTGACGATCACGGTTTTTTCTTTAAAACGCTTCATAATGCTCAATCCTTGTTATTATATAGTGCTGATTAAAATTTGATAAATGAACCTAACAGCGGTGCGTGGATGCAGCTTAGAACTATAAAGTCTACGGACAAGTAACACCGCTTTGATATCATCATAACAAGTCATTGCGTTGAAAGCGACTGTGTCTGATAGTGCTTATGTAGCATAATTTTACAGTCGTAAATGCGCTAAAGTACTAGCAATGATATTAGTAAAAACGCTATGGTTTTGAGAAGTTAAAAGGCGATTAATCGCCTAATTTACGATAATAAAAGGTTGGAATTTGTGTCTCAGTCCTCTACTACAATATCTGATGAAAGTTATCTTGCTAGTGAGCTTGCCTGTTATTTACAGTCAGCTGCGATAAGCGTCACGCTGCCTGCTATACAAACAGCTGGACAAAAATATGATGCTGGTCAATATCTCTACCAACTCCCAGCAGGCAAGCTGCAACTGCTGGCGTTGACACTGTATTTACCTTTAGATACCAGTTCAGCTGATATTAGTGCAGCACGTATGACTGCGGTAAAATCTGCCCTCGCATGGCATAAGGCATCAGCTTCTCAAAATAAAAGCACCGAAAGAAACGACATCGAAAAAAACCGCACTGAAAGTATCGACACCAACAATAAAGACATAGAGCCCCTTTGCCATGATGTTTTAGTTGTCGATATTCAGCTGACTGATGATGAAGAGAGGAGTGCAGCACATACTGATAGTCATCAGACCAAACCACCCAGTCGTCTAAAGCATGACTTCGGCGCTCGCTATTTTTTGGAGGATTTGGTGGTAGATATGAGTGAGGCTGGGCCACAACTACACGTGTTTAGCTGGCACGACTGGCAATCGGTCTTGGTAGCGGTACAGACCCCCTGCGAGTTATGGCGGTTTTTGAGTTATCACTTAGCGCAGTTGCAATACTCGGCTATCAGTCATGCGCCAAGTTTTGTATCAGAAGAAGTACTCGCGGCTCAGTTTTTGCAAAGTCCATCTTTGTTGGCGCCTGCTATCACAGTAGATAATACGCTTATCAAACATGAAACTCAGGACAAACCCAATCCAGCACTTGTCACCATGGCGCTCGCGTACAAAAATCAAAGTGCAACTGCTCAGATGTATCATCAGCATATGCAACAAGCAGCGACACTATGGTCGCAGTTAAGTGCACAGATGATAGCAATGTATCGTGAAAAGCAGACAGCGACAGATGACCAAACACAGCCAGATACCTTGGTGTCTCGCTGGCAGCAGCAACTGTTGGATGAGTCGTTGTTCTCGCGGCATGAGCTGGTCCGTACGCTATATAGACATCCTAAGCAAAGTGATAAGCTGAGACAAGATGGTTATGTGGTACATCAGCATTCTTACGAGAGCTTGGGTCGGCACTATGTGCTCATATTCTATGGTCAGGATGCTCAGGCAAATAACAGCAAAGCGGCTATCCAGCCGAATCTAGCAAAAATTGCCCAGGACGTAGCGACGCGCTTGCCAATAGTAGAGTTACATCATATCGTTGTGCTTGGTATCGACTTTATTACTGAAGACAATGAGACATTTATTGATATTGATGTGTGGATACAGCCAGTCGATACGATGACTCAAAGAGAGCGGCAGTTGACTAAACAAATACAGCAGCTAAAAAAGCAAGAATCGCAAAAAAATGCCCAAAGAGTAAACAGGCAAGCTGACCAGAATGCTAAGTATGAGGATAAATCCGAGAACAATAATAAACCTGCTAAGTTACCTCAAGTAAAGCTAAGTCTTTCTATACCTGCAAAAAAAGACAGATAATGATCAATGATTATAGGGATTAATGATTTCTACAAAGTAGTTTTTAGAGCAGGGTGGTTCTGAGTCAGGTGCTGTTTCAACGCTATTTCAATGTGGTTTCAATTTTTTTGTACCTTACCTCTAAGCGATTTCTACTGATACGCGCATAAAAAAAGACAGCCTAGGCTGTCTTTTTCTTATTTAAAAGTAAGGCGTTATGGATGCTTACTTATTGATATCATCGTTAAGATTGCTACCAGGAAGCGTCTGATCACTGTTGTAGATGTCATTGGTATCTACGCGAGGCGTTTCGATAACATCAGTACGCAATTCAGTAGTTGACGTAGTAGCAGCTGAAGGCGTATTTTCACGTACTGAATCAGCAACTTTCTCTTGCGTCGATGAGTTTGGCGTGACTGCAGACTTTGCTTTCGCTTCGTCACGTTCACGATCCATTTTGTCTTGCATCTTACGTAGGAAGCGTGCTGCTGCTTCTTGACCACCAAGACCAAACGATAGAGCAAAGGCAACGGCTACGGCACCTAGAGTTAGGCCAAATGCTAAATTGACGATCGAATCAGCAATACCCATTGCTTTTAGACCCATAGCAAGTACAAGACCCATGATCAATACACGTACGATGTTTGCTAAGAACTGTGAACCTTGCTCAGAACGTTCAACAACGCCTGCAATGATATTGGCAAGCCAAAATCCGATGAATAGGATAATCGCACCTAATACGATGTTGGCACCAAAAGCGATGAACATCGTGATGATGCCTGATATAGCAACAAAACCTAATAGATCGGCGGCTGCAATGGCTGCAAATAGCATAGCAAAGAAGATAATCGCATGACCAACTAAGTCCGATACTCTCTGGCTGCCCATGGTTTCTTGCAAGCCTACTTTGGCAGGCAATTGGTTCACTTGCGTATTCTCAAGCAAACCTTTAACGATGTTGGCAACCATACGAACCACATAGAAAGTCACTACTAGGATAGCGACTGCCATAAAGATATTTGGCAATGCTTCCATAATTTTGTTAAGCATATTGGTCGCAGGACGAGCAATTACTTCGATTTTCAATGCATTTAACGCAGCAATAATCGTTGGAATAATAACTACTAAAAATGCTAGCGAACCTGCAATGTTAGGTAGGCTGTTTTGTTCACTTAAGCCTGCTTTTGACGCCAATGCTTGAACATTAAACGTAGAAACAAGATTGGTTACGATGCCGCGAACCACTTTGGCAATGATATAACCGACAACAAATACCACACCTGCAATCAGGATGTTAGGAATAAAGCTGAAGATTTTGTCGACCATATTCGTTAATGGGGCAAACAAACCATCAAGCTCTAACTGACCAAGTACCATGGTCAACACCACTAACAAGATGAACCAGTAAACCATGTCAGCAATCGTGCTGCTCATCGGTTTTACGCCAGCTTTTGCGCTTAAACGCTCATCCATTGAGGTTTTAGACAGTGCAGCATTGATAGCAGTACGAGCTACCGTAGCAACGACCCAACCGATGACACCAAGAGCAATCGCACCGATGAGGTTAGGAATAAACGCCAATACTTGGTTGACCATATTTGCAAATGGTGCCGAGATTGAGTTTAGGTTCAGTTGGCTAAGCGCGCCTGAAATGGCAATGATAAAGATAAACCAAAAAACAATCTTGGAGATAATGCCCTCAAGATCGTAAGTTTTACCGGTTGAAGAGTTCATGCGTTGATTGAGATTGACTTTAGATAGGACACCGCGGACAAGTGCTGCGATACCGAGTGCTACTAGCCAACCAATGATAAATATCAAAATAGCACCAATGATAGAACCGATAGGCCCACCAAGATAACCGTTAAAAGATGTATACATTGGGTTCATCTTATCCTCCTTGAAGCATCCTATAAATATCGCTAATAAAACTATGAGTGAGCGAGACAGATATGTAGATGATTATTAAAATAATGTCTTGGGGTTGAGTTATACGAAGATAGTATTTTTTGAATGGTTCTATTATCAACGGCATCAGTCTGATTTTTAGTTATCGATTTGCTACTGATACTCATATGTTGATAATAAATGTCAACATTCGATTACTTATCTCCTTAACGAACTCAGCTTAACTGAAGTATTGATGGATTTAAAGACAGAAAGCTTTACCCGACACTATATTTGTGTGATAACTTGTTATTATCACAGGAGATATTTACACAGACTGTACATTCGCTCGATAATTTTGTGCAAAGCGTGGTTCCCAAAACTAAGATTTGTTATTATAGAGAAATGTGACATCTCGCCACTATTCTTACAATTAGAGAGTACTTTATGAAAAAAATCACTACTTTAAGCGTTAGCGCTCTTGCTAGTGCTATGTTGTTAATGACAGGTTGTAGCACTAATAACGGCAGTCAAGAAACAGCCGCTCAAAGCGTTTCTATTACAGAGCAAAGCTCAGCAAGTGAAAAAGTGGGCTACAGCTTAGGCTTCATGATGGCAGAAGGTAATAAAGAAGCAGTTAAAGATCTGAACCTAGATACTTTTGAAAAAGGCTTCCGTGATGGCTATGAAGGCAATGACTCAGCATTGACTCAAGAGCAGATGCAAGAAGTATTGATGACTTATCAAAAAGAACAAGAAGAACAGTTCGTTAAAGACATGGAAAACAAAGCAACAGAAAACAAAACAGCAGGTACTGCATACCTAGCAGAAAATGCGAAGAAAGAAGGCGTCAAGCAAACTGATTCTGGCTTACAGTACAAAGTACTAAAAGAAGGTACTGGTAAATCACCAAAAGCAACTGATGTGGTGGAAGTCAACTACGAAGGTAAATTGATTGATGGTACCGTATTTGATAGCTCTTATGAGCGCGGTGAGCCAATCGAGTTCCCACTTAACCAAGTCATCGCTGGCTGGACAGAAGGTCTACAGTTGATGAAAGAAGGCGGCAAATATGAGTTTTATATCCCATCAGATATTGCCTATGGCGAAGCGGGTAATGCGGGTATCGAGCCTAACAGCACGCTTATCTTCACGGTTGAGCTATTAAGCGTTAAGTAAGTATTTAGCGCGTGAAATAGGTATCTAGCGAATAAAAAGCCTTCATAATGATTATGAAGGCTTTTTTTTGCGCAAATATTTTAGTTTGATTGATATTACCCTTGTTAGAGCAAGTCAAATAAGAATAATATCAGCTTGGCTATCCTCTATAGGTTCTTTTGAAAGACTTTAGAGTTGCGACCATTATGGTACTGCTCTTGACGTGATTCTGGTAAGGCATCTGCTTCAACTTCAGCAAAGCCTTGCTCAACGAACCAATGCGCGGTACGAGTCGTCAAAACAAATAGCTTATGCAAGCCATGACTGCGCGCTTGCTGCTCCAAGAACGCCAGCAAGTCAGCACCGCGACTACCACTGCGATACTCAGGACGTACGGCCACACAAGCCACTTCTGCTGACTCAGCATCTAACGTATGTAGCGCGGCACAGCCCAAAATCATACCATCACGCTCGATGACACTATAATTATCAATCTCTTGCTCTAAGCGTTCACGTGAGCGGCTGACTAAGATGCCTTGCTCTTCTAGAGGGGATAGCAGCTCGATAAGACCAACCACGTCATCAATGTTGGCACGGCGAATCTCTTCGTAAGGGTCATGGCTGATAAGCGTACCAGAACCATCACGAGTGAATAGCTCTTCTAGTAGTGCGCCATTTTTGGCATATGAGATGATATGTGTACGATGTACCCCTTGGCGACATGCTAGGCTTGCGCAGTTTAAGAAGTAATTGATTTCACAGTTTAGATCACGGTCGCGCAAGAAGCGATCCACTTCGTTGGGAATCATCTCATGTAATAAACGATCACCATCATTGATGCCAGCTTCCTCACCCAAGAAGATAAGCTTATCGGCTCCTAACGCTACTGCAGCACTAAGCGCCACGTCTTCAGCGAGCAAATTAAATACTTCGCCCGTCGCTGAATAGCCCATAGAGCCTAGTATCACGGTGTGGTCGTGTAATAAGTTGTTTTTGATAGCTTCCACATCGATAGAACGAACTTCGCCCGTCATTTGATAATCAATGCCTTCACGAATGCCATAAGGGCGCGCCGTCACAAAGTTACCTGAGATGGCATCAATGCGCGAACCATACATAGGTGAATTGGCAAGCCCCATCGACAGCTGTGCTTCGATCTGTAAACGAATAGCGCCAACCGCCTGTAGGATAGCTGGCATCGCTGCACGCGGGGTGATACGGATATCTTGATGTAGCGGAGACTCAATATTGTCGTCTTTGAGGTTTTTTTCGATTTGTGGTCGCGCCCCATGCACCAGTACCAGCTTGATGCCCAAACTATGGAGCAAAGCAAAGTCATGAATCAGTGTGCTGAAGTTAGGATGATTGACCGCCTCACCGCCAAACATGATCACGAACGTTTTGCCGCGATGGGTATTAATGTATGGGGCAGAGTTACGGAACCAATGGACGTATTCAGGATTAATCTGGGGCATGGAACTAGTAGTCATAATGGGAGCAGTAGTCGTTAGAATAAGAAAGAGTGCGCAGCAAAAATATGCCTTACGCTAAAGATTTACCATAGCAAAAAACGCGGTTATGAGCTATCTTTTATTTCAGCTGTGTTCGGGTGTTTCATCGCAGGATTACGATATACACAACCTCAACACGGGGTTAATGTACACACAAAAGCTTTTTGCTATGCTAAGCGCTATTGCTTTACGGTTAGCGAACGAAGATAATCATAAAAATAGTGATTTTATAAGAAGTACCCTTGTAGGAAGTAAGAAGTGACTTTATAAAAAGAGTGGCTCTGAAAGAAATAGCAACTGTGACGTGATCATGTAATTGATAGAACAAAATAGTCAAAAAGCAGATAATGATAATTTGCTTATCGGCTATGGTTTAAGTAATACCATCAGTTATATGTGCTGTAGTATTAGGGCTAGGTTGCTCAAGCAGTCATGAGCGATATAAGACAGCTATTGAATAGATTTAAAAAGTTTACGTTTTGCCATCTGCGTTTTACTGAAATATCAACTAGGGATAATGAGAATTATGAAAAAAAGTAACCAATTTGCTAGCCCATTTAGTGCTTGGAGCGGTCATCGCTTATTTCACGTTGTTGCCGGTACGCTCATCGGTGCAATGGTAGTCACGCAAGCGTCAGCAATGCTCCCAACACCAGAGCAAGCAGTTGATAGTTCAATGGCAATGCAGGCAAGTGCGAGCGGTAACTCAAGCGCCCAAGCGGTCAATAGCAAGATCACAGCATCGTTGGTAAGCGTCGATGCCAATGGTCAGGAGACTCTCGTTCCTGTTGATACTAATACTCGATTGCAATCGGGCAATGTTTTGGAGTATAAAGGATACTTCACCAATACCAATGCAGATCGTGTACGTAAGATGACGGTCACTATGAGTATTCCTGATCAAGTAGAGCTGCTTGGTACCGTGGCACCTGATTTCCCATATGGTAGTGTTGATGGCAATAACTTCGCTCGTATGCCACTACGTACAAAGGTAGATAATCAACTGCAAGATGTTGCGCTCAGATACTACAAAGCAGTTCGCTGGGATCTCGAAGGCGTTGGTCTGAATGATACGGTAGCAGTAAAATATCGCGCACGTGTTAAATAACACTAAATCAGCTACGGCTTGAAAAACTTTATTCTGAGGGGTTTGCCAAGCGCTACCAGGTAACAGTAAGCATTAACAAAAAGCACCATAGTTCATAGCTATGGTGCTTTTTTATGTACTGGAATAAATGTTGGCCGAAATTTTTTGGTAGGTGTTTCTGAATAAGTATCTTTGGATACACGTTTTTAGATAGGTCTGATTAAAGGGTTGCGTATTTGCTTTTGGACTTTTCTTGTATCAGTTGTTTGATAGCGCTGATGTGAGATGTAGTTGCTTGTGAGCCTGCTTCTATAAGATGGCGACGCTGCCTGGTATCTATTGAACTGATGTGTCCCACATTTGGTGTAATGACAATATCAGCACGGTCTCGCTCACGGCGCATTGATGAGGTACGTTGGTGCGTTGCGGGTGATACGATATTGGTTTCGAGAAACCCCCAAAAGTCACTCAATGAGCTGATGGTTAGAGGGTTATTAATCGTAGCGGCATTGTCTTGAGCAGTGGTCACATCAACAGCAATAACGATATCCGCACCCAAGTCACGAGCGCTATCTACAGGGACTAGGCTCACCACCCCACCATCGACGTATTTTTTACCGACTTTTTCGGGGATGCGCGGCGCGATAAAAATATTAGGCACGCTACAAGAGGCTTGAACAGCAAGACCTGCATCACCCGTCGTAAAGACGGCCTTTTTTAGAGTATGCTTTTCTGCTGCGACCGCTGCAAAGCTAATAGGAAACGCCTCTATTGCTTTTGCGTTCACTTTATTATTAATAAAGTTTTTGAGCTTGATACCTTCAACAAATCCTTGGTTGGATATCGTAAAATCTGTCAGCTGGCTGTCCGAGGTGGTCAGTGCCAACTGCTCAAGCTGTGCAGGCGTGTAGCCACTCGCATACAAGCTGCCAATTAAGCTACCGACACTGGTACCAACCACCATTGTAGGCTTAATGCCATTCTCTTCTAATGCTTTGATTACCCCCACATGAGCAAAGCCTTTCGCCCCGCCGCCGCCCAATACCAGTGCAACACTAGGTAGCTCTATGGCTGGTTCTGATGTTACTGAATAGTCAGGCGTTATGGTGCTACAAGCACTGATAGCAAGTCCAAATACAGTCAACAGACTGGCGCGTAGTAGGCCTAGAGGAGGGTGACTATAAAAAGCAGAAGCGAACATAAAAGCACCTTATAGCTTTGCCATGATGTAAAAAGAAGATAGAAGTTGTTTACTGGATAACAGTCAGACGTTCAGTCGTTTGCCATTGGATTGTTTTGCAGCAGTATTACCAAATAGCTGGGCATAAGCAATTGTATTGTCAGCTATAATGATACGAATTGGTATTTTTATATGTGCTATATATGGTAGCTATTTTATGACAACTGCCAATATGTACGGTATATTAAAAACACCCTTAGTATATAAAAATTAAAAATAATATCGTTAGGATCTTTGATGTTAGTATCAACGAATACTTCTTTAGCCAGTGTAAAAGTCCACACAAGGTCTGATTTACCACTTTCATCGCTAGACATGCCAGTGACAGCGCTGGCAGGCGTTGGAACAAAAGTGGCAGAGCAACTAGCGCAACTGAATATCAAACGGATATTTGATTTGCTGCTCCACTTACCGCGTGATTATGAAGATCGCAGTCGACTGGTATCAATTGGCGAGGTGGCGCATGGACAGTCGGCGTTGATCACTGGTCGGGTCGTCCATGTCGATACCAAACGCAGCGGTATGACCGTGACCGTGGACGATGACACTGGTACGATATCCTTACGGTTTTTTAAGGTCTATCGTGGTCTAGTACAGACTATGAATTTGGGAACACGCTTACAGCTATTTGGTGAGGTCAAAGTCAGCCGTTACGGTAAGCAGATACATCATCCTGAATATCAAATTATCACTGACAATACCATCATGACTGATACGGGATTGCAGCCTATTTATCCTACTGTCAAAGGCTTACATCAAAACAAGCTGCGCACCTTGATTAAGCTGGCATTGCAAACGGTTCGGAGCCAAGGTCTACCCATGACCTTGTTTACGGCTGAAGATTTTGCAGTTGTATCCGATCTACCATTAGTGCCGTTTGAGCCATCCAAATCAGTGGTATCAGAGGCCGAATATACCGAAGATATTTTCTCGACGTTGGCGCGTAGCGTGCCTGACAATGTGACTAGCAATGCGATTGGCAATAGCGTATATAAGCCCAGTCCTTCTACCTATCAGGCAGATAATGACATACATAACGTCGCTGTCAGTATTGCTCAGCACAATGTCTATAATTTAACAATATTTGAAGCATTGGTACTGCTGCATACACCGCCGACTTATACGAATGCGAGCCAGCAGTACAAGTTATTGACTCAACTGACGGCACGCACTCATGCTGCCTGTCAGCGTCTAATTATTGAAGAGTTGACTGCTCATCAGCTCAGTCTACTATATCGCCGCCAACAGCTACATCAGCACAAAGCGCCTAAATGTACTACTCATAGCCAGCTTACCGATCAGTTGTTTGGCGCATTGCCGTTTGATTTAACGGGTGCCCAAAAAAGAGTAATGACAGACATCACCACAGATATGGCAACCTCAATTCCGATGCTGCGACTGGTACAGGGTGACGTGGGTGCTGGTAAGACATTGGTTGCAGCAGGAGCTGCCGGATATGCGTTAGATAGCGGCTGGCAAGTGGCCGTAATGGCGCCGACTGAGATCTTGGCAGAACAGCATTTGGTAAACTTCAAGCAATGGTTTGAGCCATTGGGAGTTAGTGTTGGCTGGCTTGCCGGCAAGCAAACGGCCAAACAACGTCGCGAGGCATTGGAAGCGGTTGCGGAAAATACCGTACAAGTCATCGTTGGTACGCATGCTCTGTTCCAGGAGCAAGTACAGTTTGCCAAGCTGGGTCTTGTCATCATTGATGAGCAGCATCGATTTGGCGTTGAGCAGCGAATGGCGTTGACTAATAAAGGGGTAGCCAACAGCACGCCGCACCAACTGATCATGACAGCAACACCAATCCCTCGGACACTTGCAATGAGTGTCTATGGCGACATGGATACCTCCATCATTGATGAGTTGCCGCCAGGACGCACACCAATCACGACGGTGACCGTTGATCGGAACCGACGTGATGAGGTGATTGAGCGCATAGCTGTTAACTGTGAGGCAGGCAGGCAAGCCTACTGGGTGTGCTCGTTAGTCGAGGCATCAAGCGTGCTAGATGCACAAGCGGCTGAAGCCACCTATGAAGACTTAAATGAGCGCTTAGATATTCGCATTGGGCTGGTGCATGGCAAAATGAAATCTGCTGATAAGCAAGCCATCATGCAAGCGTTTAAGGAAGGTAGCTTGGACTTGCTGATTGCGACAACGGTAATCGAAGTAGGTGTCGATGTCCCTAATGCGTCGCTTATGGTGATCGAAAATGCTGAGCGCTTGGGTCTATCACAACTGCATCAATTACGCGGGCGTGTTGGGCGAGGCTCTACTAAAAGCTACTGTGTGCTGCTCTATCAAAAGCCACTCTCGGAGACTGGCACAGAGCGTCTCAAGGTATTGCGTGATAGCACTGATGGTTTTGTTATTGCTCAAAAGGATCTAGAGCTGCGTGGACCGGGTGAACTACTGGGTAAGCGCCAAACGGGTAACGTCGGATATTATTTGGCTGACCTGATACGTGATGAGCAATTATTTGCCATTGCTCAGCGTTTGGCTAAGCATTTGATAGCAGATCCAGCGCGTAAACCAGATGTTAGCCAATTAATTCATCGCTGGATGCCAGAGGCCAGTCGTTATACCAACGCCTAGTCAAGTCAAGCCTAGCAATACCGTTTGCGATCTTCTTACCATCAATAAACAGCAAAAAAGAGGACAGCCAACGCTATCCTCTTCTATTTTGAACCCAAGCTATTTTATAAAAGCGGCTTACTCTCAGCATCAAGCCATTTCTCAGCAAAAAGCTATTTGGCTTTTTTCGCTTTTTTTAATGACTTCTTTAAATCTTTAAGGTCTTTCTGTTTTTGCTTAATTTTTACTTTGGTATCTTTAATATCTTGCTTAATCTTTTTTACTTCTGCTTTATTAGCCATGATGGTTTCCTTTATTGATGACGTTATATCAATAATGACAAATTGCCTCACAAATACAAGTATAAACTGTAGGGCGTATGTATCGTGAGTTATTGCAAGTTGCTGTTTTAAGTGTACCTTTTACATATCCGTGCATTCGCTGCGACATCATGTTCAGCTACTTATCTATCCAAAGGATAAAGGATTAAGCGTTATTGTTAAAGAGATGCCTTGAAGGCTGAATATTAGATATAAAAGAATAGATAAATAGGTTTGGACACAATGTGGATATACAACGATAAATTGTCGTGGTCGGTTTTTTACTCACATTATAATTTTGGCTGTCAATATCTTTATCAAGTTCAATGTCTTACTATATTCTGATAATCACCATCAATTGACTATGCAGATATTCTACACAATTGACCCTGTAAAGAGATAGTCTACAATGATAAAAGACTATTGTTGATAATGTCGGTTTGCATCATCTTGTTTCCCTTATACTTTTTGCGGCGTTAGTACCGTGCTTATTTATAGAGACCAACTATGAGTGATTTTAAACAGCCTGAGGATAAGCACGTACCAACTCGCGAGCAAGACACCAATATTGAGCCATCCGAACCCTCCAAACTACCACCGTATCGTCAATCTGATACCCTGTCTCAAAAGCCCACTTCCAAAATGCCGCTATGGCTGCTGCCTGTATTGGCAGCGGTGCTGGTCGTTGGTGTCCTCTTGGGCAAGTATTGGGGCAATAATGATGTGGCAGCAACGGACGAGTCAGCAGCGTCCAATAGTGCGGCAGGCGATAATGTAGCTGATGGTAGCGCTAGTACGGAGCAGTCTGTGCTCTCAGTAGAAACTATCAGTCCAAGCCAAGAGGATATCGGTAGTACACTCAGTGCTGATGGCACCATTAATGCCAAAGACACTGCCAACGTCAGTGCAAAAGTAAATGGTGTTGCCATCGAACGTATACTGGTCGAAGAGGGTGACCGCGTAAGCGCAGGACAAGTCCTCGCAATGTTTGACACCGATGCGATGGAGCAACAAGTGCTGCAGGCTGAAGCAGATGTCGCAGAAGCAGAAGCAACGCTTGCCAATGCTAGTGCAGATGCGGCACGTGTACTGCCTCTTATCGATATTGATGCCATTAGCAAACAAGAAGCTGATCGCTATCGTACCTCTGAAGTACGCGCAAGAGCGGCTTTGCAGGCGTCCAAAGCTCGTTTGAGCAATCAGCGTTTGACACGTGATAATGCAAAAGTGGTCGCACCAGTGAGCGGTATCATCAGTGCCAAGATGGTAGAGGTTGGGCAGGTCGCAGGCGGCGAGCCTTTATTTACGATTATCAAGGGTGGTATCTTGGAATGGCAGGCTGATATCGACCCTAAACTCATTGGCGATATCAACGTTGGCACATCGGTACGAGTCGCTCTGCCTGGCGGTGATGCAGTGATGGGGCAGGTGAGCCGTATTGCCCCGACAGCAGACAGCAATCGCCAAATCACGATTTATGCAAGTTTGGCTCCCAATGCAAACATACGTGCTGGCATGTATCAGACAGGCCAGTTCTTGCTTGGAAGTACCAGTACCCAAACGATTCCGAATAGCGCTATTGTGAGCAACGATGGCTACGATTATGTGATGCTAGTGATGGCTGAGACCACGTCTCGACACGACAAGTCTATGGGCCGCATCAAGCAACAACGTGTGACACTAGGCGAAAGACTGGGTGAAAATGTCACCGTATTAGAACCTTTGCCAAGTGATAGCCGAATTGTAAAACAAGGTGGTAGCTTTTTAAATGATGGTGACTTGGTGCGTATCGTAGATGGTGTGAGCCAAACGAGTACAGCAGTGCAGGCACAGTCATGAGTTTAAACGTCTCCGCTTACTCGATCAAAAACCCGCTAGTGGCTATCTTGCTGTTTGTGCTTCTAACATTGGGCGGTATTTACGGCTTCATGAAAATGAAGGTGCAGCAGTTCCCAGATATAGATCTACCCGCTGTGGTCGTGACGGTAACACTACCAGGCGCCGCGCCCTCACAGCTCGAAAACGACATCGCAAAGAAGATCGAAAATAAGCTGACCAGTATCGAGGGTGTGAGTCATATTCGTACCACGTTACAGACTGGTGCCGCGACGATGGCGACTGAGTTTACGTTAGAAAAAGACATTCAAGAAGCCGTCGATGATGTACGCTCGGCAGTCGGTGAAGTACGAGGAGATCTACCAGCCGCTGCCAATGATCCTATCATTACCAAAGTATCTACGGCAGGGTTTCCAGTCGTCACTTATTCTGTGGCCGCTCAAAACATGAGTGTGGAGGATCTATCGTGGTTTGTCGATGATACTGTCACCAAGCGGCTCTCTGATATACCTGGTGTCAGTACCGTCAGCCGTGTTGGGGGACTACAGCGTGAAATCACGGTTGCCGCTGATCCAATTGCGCTCAGTGGTCTAAAACTATCCATCTCGCAACTGTCACAGCAAATCGCTGGTATCCAGCAAGACAGCTCGGGCGGGGAAGCTGAAGTGGGTAATACCACTCAAACTATCCGTGTGCTGGGTGCTGTTGAGCGTGCAAATGAGCTCAATAATGTACAGGTTGCTGTGCCCACAGGCGGTACACAAGCGCTTGGACGTATGGCACAAATTACTGATGGCGCCGCTGATCCAAGCTCTATTGCGAAACTGGATGGGGAGACGGTGGTGGCGTTCAACATCACTCGCTCACGCGGTGCCAGCGAAGTCGATGTCATGAAGCTTGTCGATGAGGAACTTGCCAAGCTCACAGCTGATGTGGGTAATATCAATATCGAAAAAGTTTATGATCGCGCAACGCCAGTAGCTGAAGACTATGAATCCTCGCTACGTATGCTCATTGAAGGGGGTATTTTAGCCGTTGTCGTCGTATTTCTGTTCTTGCGCAATATTCGAGCGACGATTGTTGCTGCCGTTGCCTTACCTTTATCGGTAATACCGACCTTTTTGGGTATGTATCTGTTTGGGTTTAGCCTCAATATCATCTCGCTGCTGGCGTTGTCATTGGTCATCGGGGTGTTGGTTGATGATGCCATCGTTGAGGTCGAAAACATTATTCGGCATTTACGTATGGGCAAGACGCCTTATGAGGCGGCTATGGAAGCGGCCGATGAGATTGGTCTGGCGGTGGTTGCCACTACTTTTACTTTGATTGCGGTGTTTTTACCGACGGCATTTATGGGCGGTATTGTTGGACAGTTCTTTCGTCAGTTTGGTTGGACCGCTGCGTTATCGATCTTTGCATCACTCATGGTAGCGCGCCTGATCACCCCTATGATGGCAGCGTATATACTCAGACCAGAGAAAAAGCACGTCGAAAAACAAAGCGCGATCATGACGTATTATCTTAAGATAGTCTCTTGGACACTGCATCATCGCTGGCTCACTATGGCTGCTACGTTAGTGCTGTTCGTGGCTTCACTAGGGTTAGTCAAGCTGTTACCGACCTCATTCATTCCCGATAATGATATCGACCAGACTCGGGTTGCCATTGAGCTGACACCTGATGTGTCATTGGCCGATACAGAACGCGTGGCAGCACTTGCTAGCACTCGTATCTTAGCAATGCCTGAAGTGACCAATATTTTCACCTCAGTGGGAGAGGCGCAGGCATCGATGGGTGCGTCAGATGGTGGTGGCGGTAAAGCTGAAAACATAGCAGGCTTAGATATCGTGCTGGCGCCGCGTGCAGAACGAGGCACCAAAAAAGAAATCGAACGAAAAATCAGCGAGTTGATGACAGATGTGCCAGGAGCACGCTTTACGGTAGGATTATCAAGTGGCGGGGAGAGTGGCTATAACTTTTCATTAACCAGCACCAATCCGCAACTGCTGGAGCAAACGGCCCAGCAAATCATGACCGAAATACGCGGGCTACCGAGCGCAGGCGCTGTGACCAGTGACCGTAGTCTGCCGCGTCAAGAGCTGACGGTAACGCCTGATAGACTGGCAATGGCTGATAAAGGGGTCACAACTCAGGACATAGCGACCACATTGCGCGTGGCGACTGTTGGCGACTACGAGCAGCGCTTGTCAAAGCTCAATCTGGATACGCGTCAGATTCCTATCGTGGTGCGTCTACCAGATGTGGCCAAGCAAAATGTGAATCAGTTAGAAGGTCTGTATGTACCGAGTACATTGCCTGCAGGACAGGGGGTACGCGTAGGCGAGGTCGCCGATCTAGACTTTGGCACAGGTCCTGCGCAGATCAGTAGGTTAGATCGCGAGCGGGCTATCAGTATCACCGTACAACCAGCGAGTGGTGAGCTTGGTGATTTGGTTCAAGCGGTCAAATCTGTACCCACCATGCAGCAACTGCCATCTGCGATTACTATTATTGATCAGGGTCAAGCTGAGAACATGGCCGATCTCTTTAGTGGGTTTATTATCGCCATGTCGGTGGGTGTGGTCTGTATTTTAGGTGTACTCATCTTACTGTTTGGTCGTTTGTTGCAGCCGTTTACTATCTTAATGGCATTGCCGTTATCGATAGGCGGGGCGTTTGTTGGTTTGGTCATTACCAATAGTAGCTTGTCGATGCCATCGATGATTGGCTTTATCATGCTCATGGGTATTGCGACCAAAAACTCAATTCTGCTCGTCGACTATGCACTGATTGCGCAGCGCCAAGGCTTGGCACGTTTTGAAGCTATCGTAGATGCATGCCGCAAACGCGCGCGCCCTATTATCATGACTACTATTGCAATGGGCGCTGGCATGTTGCCACTGGTGTTTGGTTGGGGTGATGCTGACCCAACATTTAGACGACCAATGGCAGCAGCGGTATTGGGCGGTCTGGTCACCTCAACGTTACTTAGTCTAGTGGTCATTCCAGTCGTCTATACTCTGATGGATGATTTGTCAGGATGGTTTGCCAAATGGTTGGTGCCAAGTGGTAAAGATCAGGCAACCACGGACAGTAAGATATGATGTGATGTCTTTGGTCGATCATTTGCGTGACATACTACTAGCAATGATGTCGTATCAAAACAGACAAGCCCATACTTATTGATTAAGTATGGGCTTGTTGTCATTATATAAGAGCGCAGTACTTATAAGGGCCTGATTGCAAAGAATATAAATGACACGATTGCCCTATCATTTACGATCACAAAGGAATGTTATTATGAATCGAATGTCTCTTGCGGCAATCATGCTGCCCACTCGCAAGCTTCTACCAGCTGTATGTATAGGCATGTTAGGTCTCACTAGCAGCCATGCGGTGATTTATGATATTGACCCTACTCATACCAATGTACGTTTTGCTATTGACCACTTTAATACCTCAACCAACACAGGCGGGTTCTATAATCTAACTGGACAGCTGGACTATAACGCAGCTGCCAAAACTGGTAATATCTCGTTGGTTATTCCTCTGAACAGCTTAAATACAGGAGATAAAGGGTTTGATATCGCACTCAAAAGCGCAGATTTTTTTGATGTTAAGCAGTTTCCATTAGCGCAATTTGAGTCTACTAAATGGTACTTTTCGACCGATGATAGTGGCTCAAACGTCAGCAAAATCGATGGGATGTTGACGCTACATGGCAAGACTAACCCTGTTACATTAACAGCGACTAAGTTCAATTGTTACCTAAACCCGATACTCAAAAAGCCAGTCTGCGGTGGCGATTTCACCACAACCATCGATCGAACAAAATGGGGTATTAGTAAATATACGCTATTAGGTATCACCAGCGAAGTGCAGCTGAATATTCAGATTGAAGCCGCAAAGCGTTAGTAGTAGCTGTGCTCAGCCCTTTAAGTATGAGACTGTGTATGAGGTTGGTCCTAATTTGTTAAAGGTGATGGTGTAATAGCATTAGTCTTTGCTATAGTCCGCTCAATTGGAAGCCCGCTCAATTGGATTTATCAAAGGCGATTTTGTTTAAGATGCTGCAATATAAAACGTCTCTATTCAAAATGCTTTCTATGTCGGGTCGATAGATATTTCAGTGATGTTGATACCTCGATGACGCCTGACCTTAACAATGCATTTGATGTCCCAATAGCCAATAGAACTATAAATCAACAATCACAACGACCAAAAATTTAACTCTTACAATGACTAAAAATGAGGAATAACGATGATTAATGCATATGCAGCAAAAGAGAAAGGTGGCAAATTTGAGCCCTATGAGTATGACCCAGGTACTTTAGGCGACCATGAAGTAGAAATCGAAGTACACAGCTGCGGTATCTGTCACAGTGATCTATCAATGTGGCAAAACGAGTGGGGTATGACCCAATACCCGTTTGTTGGCGGACATGAAGTTGCAGGTAAAGTCCTTAATAAGGGGAAACATGTTAAGCACCTGGAGCTAGGTGATAAAGTCGGCCTTGGCTGGCATAAAGGGTACTGTAACGTTTGTGATTTATGTATCGATGGCGACCATAACCTATGTCCTGAGCAAGAAGGTACGATTATTGGTAACCATGGCGGCTTTGCAGACAAAGTGCGCGCAAAAGATACCAGCGTCATAAAGGTTCCTGAAGGCCTAGATTTTAATGCAGTGGGACCACTATTATGCGGCGGTGTCACCGTGTTTAACCCACTTATAGAGTACGGTATCACACCAACCTCAAGAGTAGCCGTAATCGGTATTGGTGGCTTAGGTCACCTTGCGTTGCAGTTTGCCAATGCATGGGGCTGTGAAGTGACCGCGTTTACCAGTGAGTCGAAACTAGAAGAAGCAAAAGAGATGGGTGCTCACCACTCATTGAACTCACGAAATGATAGCGAAATCGAAAAAGTCGCGGGTTCTTTTGATTTGATCATCTCAACAGTAAACGTCGATATGAATTGGGATCTGGTTGTTCAGACCTTGAAGCCAAAGGGTAAACTACACTTTGTTGGTATATTAGAAGCACCACTAGAGATATCAGCTGCACCGATGATTATGGCGCAAAAAAGCCTATCAGGCTCACCAGTTGGCTCACCATCGACGCTGCGCAAAATGTTAGATTTCGCGGCGCGACACAAAATCCAACCAGTGACTGAGACTTACAAAATGTCTGAAATAAACGAAGCGTTTGAGCGCCTAGAAAGTGGTAATGCTCGCTACAGAGTGGTATTGGAAAGAGAATAGCTTCTAAGGACATTACTCTAAAGATAGAGAGCTCTAAACATAGTAGCGATAGGTCATTTAATAGATGACGTATCGCTACTATTTTTTTGTCTTGTACTCGTAGCAGTGCTTGATGCTATCAAAAAATGGCTCTAGGTAAAATAAGACTGCTAAGATTACTTTGCTGTTTTATGTAGTATACCTTGCGAGAAATTAGTCATGTTTAGGTACTGATTTAGAGTCTTGAATATATCATATCGTTTTGATTTTTCACTTGTGACAATTCTACCTTCTTTAAAATCTTTGGATCACAGTACGGTATCACTCGTCCACAATTTCTAATCAGACATCGCTCTCTATCCTTTCTATCCCATTTGTCGATCGCCGCCATCACTTCTCAGTTTTTTGCAGACTTAGATTTTTTATAGCGATAGTTAAAAATGCTCTTATCAATCTATATCTAATTCCAGATCTATGTGAAAGATGAATAAAATTCATCTTATATTAAAATAGTATCGTTTTTATTCATGTAAAGTTTTGAGTATGATTCACCCATAACGATATTTTGTTCTATTTTAAATATGAAAGTGGTGAATCATTATGAGTAAAGAGTTTAGCTGTTCGATTAAAAGCATTCGTTTTGATGAAAACTATCATCCTGCTGACAATACACGACTGACGACAAATTTTGCCAACTTAGCACGCGGAGAGCAGCGCGAGGATAACCTACGCAAAACGTTGACGATGATTAACAACCGTTTTAATACCCTTGCGCATTGGGACAATCCTACAGCAGATCGTTATTCTGTTGAGATTGATATCATCTCTGTAGATATGGATATCGAAGGCAATGGCGATGCTTTTCCTGTCATTGAAACACTCAAAACAACGATTATTGACCACAAAGAAAACAAACGCATCAACGGTATGATTGGTAATAGCTTTTCATCATATGTGCGCGATTATGATTTTAGCGTCGTGCTATTAGATCATTTCGATAAAAACCCAACGTCATCGCCACCAGAGCACTTTGGTGACTTGCATGGCAAGCTGTTTCAGTACCTATTGAACTCAGATGCCTATAAAGCCAATTTTGATAAGCAGCCTGTGATTTGCCTGAGTGTGTCGACAAGCAAAACCTATCATCGTACCAACAACCAACATCCGGTATTGGGTGTCGAGTACAAGCAAGATGAATACTCGCTCACCGACGACTATTTTCACAAGATGGGCTTAGTTGTGCGATATTTTAAGCCTGAAGGTAGCGTCGCACCGTTAGCGTTTTATTTTGCAGGTGACTTACTCAGCGACTATACCGATCTTGAGCTCATAAGCGCGATCAGTACCATGGAGACCTTTCAAAAGATCTATCGTCCTGAGATTTATAATGCCAACTCGAGCGCTGGGGAAGTGTATCAGCCAAGCTTGAACTACCAAGATTATTCATTGACCCAGATCGTATATGATCGTGCAGAGCGTAGCCAAATGGCAGTGACCCAAGGCAAGTTCACCGAAACACATTTTATCAAGCCTTATCAGGATATTCTTGAGACATGGGCGGCCAGTTACTCTGTGAAAGAGGCACTGCCTAAACAGCATGCTGCCTAATTGATCACGTCATGAAAAAACTAATAAAAGACCAATACAAAAGAAGAAGCAATATGACAGTATTACTACCAACCTCAACTGCTGGCAGCTTACCCAAACCCACTTGGCTGGCGGAACCTGAAAAAATTTGGTCACCATGGCAGCTGGACGGTGAGGATTTAATCCAAGCCAAGCAAGATGCGCTATTGGTGTCGCTACAAGAGCAGGTACAGGCAGGGATTGATATCGTCAGTGATGGCGAGCAAACCCGTCAGCACTTTGTCACCACCTTTATTGAGCATTTAGACGGCGTGGATTTTAATCAGCGCGAGACCGTGCGTATCCGCAATCGCTATGATGCCAGTGTGCCAACGGTTGTGAGCGGCGTGAGCCGCCAAAAGTCTGTGTTCGTTGATGATGCCAAGTTTTTACGTCAGCACACTGACAAGCCGATCAAATGGGCGCTGCCTGGGCCGATGACCATGATTGATACGTTGTACGACAGTCATTATAAGAGCCGCGAAAAGCTGGCGTGGGAATTTGCTACCATCCTCAATCAAGAAGCTAAAGAGCTAGAAGCGGCGGGCGTGGATATCATTCAGTTTGATGAGCCTGCGTTTAATGTGTTCTTCGATGACGTCAACGATTGGGGCATTGCCACGCTTGAGCGTGCAATTGAAGGGCTAAAGTGCGAAACGGCGGTACACATCTGCTATGGCTACGGCATTAAGGCCAATAACGATTGGAAAAAAACGCTCGGCTCAGAGTGGCGTCAATACGAAAAAGCCTTTCCCAAATTGCAGCAGTCTAAAATCGATATCGTGTCACTTGAGTGTCAGAACTCGCGCGTACCGATGGACTTGATTGAACTGATTCGTGGTAAAAAGGTCATGGTTGGTGCGATTGATGTGGCGACCAATGACATCGAGACGCCTGAGGCGGTCGCAGATACCTTACGTAAAGCGCTACAATTTGTCGATGCCGACAAGCTCTATCCTTCAACCAACTGTGGCATGGCACCGTTGTCGCGCCAAGTGGCAAAAGGCAAATTACAAGCATTAAGCGCAGGCGCAGACATCGTTCGTCAAGAACTAGTAGGCTAACGAGAGATTAGTAATAATCCAAATTTGGGGTGTGAGTGATGAGTGAAGCAAGCAATTTTAGAGACGCCATGTCACTGCTGACGACGGCAGTCAACGTGGTCACTACCGCAGGCGCGGCAGGCGAGCATGGGTTTACCGCCTCGGCGGTGTGCAGTGTCAGCGATAGCCCGCCGACCTTGCTGGTGTGTATGAACCAATCCTCGCGCTCGCACACGCATTTTGTGGATAACAACGTCCTGAGCGTCAATGTGCTTGGCGCACATCATGAGCACCTATCTAATGTCTTTGCCTCCAAGCTTGACTCAGATGAGCGCTTTACCCATGGCGCATGGCATACTTTGATCACGGGTGCGCCTGTGTTAGACGATGCGCTGGTGAGCTTTGATTGTGAGATTGAGCAAGTACAAGCGGTGGGTACGCATAGCATCTTTATATGCCGCGTCGTCGCGATTAGCCAAACTGACAGACATGCTGAGGGTGGAAATGGGTCAGGCGAGAGTCTGGTCTACTTCAACCGTCGCTATCATCCAGTCGGTCAAGTCCGTCAAATTGATATGGCTTAACCGTATCTTTCTATCCTCCAACCAAAAGTAACGATTCTGTGGAACTTATAATTTTTTTAATCATTGGAGCGCTGGCAGGGTTTGCAGCGGGGCTGTTCGGCGTCGGCGGCGGTACCATCATCGTGCCGCTATTATTTATCGTTTTTACTCAAATAGACTACAACCCTGATAATGTAATGCATCTGGCGCTGGGCACCTCGCTTGCCACTATCATTGTCACCTCTATCAGCTCGCTCATGGCGCACAACAAAAAGGGCGGGGTTATGTGGCCGGTCTTTAAAAACCTAACCCCAGGTTTAGCCATCGGCTGCTTTTTGGGGGCAGGGATTGCAGGGCAGATATCAGGATTGTACCTTCAGCTGATTGTAGGTGTGTTTTTGCTGTGGGTTGCCTATAAGATGTTTAGGGGCGGAAAAAAGAAAACAAACAACAGCGCCCAGCATACCGATGCCGCGTTGCCATCAAAACCGAAGCAACTGGCAGCAGGCGCGGGTATTGGTATTGCCTCCGCTATTTTTGGTATTGGCGGTGGAAGTTTAACGGTGCCCTATCTCACACGTTACGGTGTGGTGATGCAAAAAGCGGTAGGCACGTCCGCTGCCTGCGGTCTGCCGATTGCCATCGCAGGCGCGCTTGGTTTTATGATTTTTGGGATGCAGGCCAATATCAATGTACCTAATGCGATTGGCTTTGTGCATATCTATGCCTTTTCGGGTATCAGTATCATGAGCTTTTTTACCGCCAAGCTGGGCGCAAAAGTCGCGCATATCTTATCACCAGCGCTACTAAAAAAATGCTTTGCAGTGCTGCTGACTATTGTAGGGTTTTACTTTCTGTATAAAGGATTATTTTGAGGGTTTGGAGTGGTGTGTCTAAAGGATAAAGCTCATGAACAAGATGATAGTGCCTAATGCTGCGAGCCATGCATAGTTTAGTGAGATTTTTTAAGTAGTCTACATATATGCTGGAGGGGAGAGAGTTAATTGGCTAGGATATGCTTGCAACAGACTCATAGATTAATTCTAATAATCTAAGTGATCAGGTTTTTAACTGATCGGTATTTTTTGATATTTTGTTTGTACACATAAACTATATTGAGAGGTTTTTATATCAAATGAACAAGATCAGTAACCTGCTTCGTTTAGTATGCGATATTTATCGCACCCATTTTGACCACCACTATCACAAGCCTTACCAAACCATTCTTTTGCTTGAGACTTGTTTTGACGAACGCCATTACCTTCTTCGTAAAGTGAACCAAGATGATATTGGGCAATAGTATGATCCTGCTCAGCGGCCTTTTGGTACCAACTGATAGCGGTAGCCAAATCTTGATGAACACCTTTGCCCTCTTGGTAAAGCAAACCAAGATGATACTGAGAGGTTACATGACCTTGTTTAGCGGCCTTTTTGTACCAACTGATAGCCCTAGTTAAGTCTTGACTAGTACCTTTCCCATCTTCATAAAGTGAACCAAGATGATATTGGGCAATGATATAACCTTGCTCAGCAGCCTTTTTGTACCAACTGATAGCGGTAGTCAAATCTTGACTAGTACCTTTCTCATTTTCGTAAAGTGAACCAAGGTGATACTGAGAGGTGACATGACCTTGTTTAGCGGCCTTTTTGTACCAACTGATAGCGGTAGTCAAATCTTGACTAGTACCTTTACCTTCTTCATAAAGCAAACCAAGGTGATACTGGGCAATAATATAACCTTGCTCAGCAGCCTTTTGATACCAATTGATAGCCGTAGCCAAATCTCGACGAATACCTTTACCTTCTTCATAAAGCAAACCAAGATGATACTGGGAGATGAGATGACCTTGCCCAGCGGCCTTTTGATACCAACTGAAAGCTGTAGCCAAATCTCGACGAATGCCTTTACCATCTTCATAAAGCAAACCAAGATTATATTGGGAGGTGACATGACCTTGCTCAGCGGCCTTTTGGTACCAACTGATAGCCGCAGTCAAGTCTTGACGCATATCTTGCCCTTCTTGGTAAAGTAAACCAAGATGATACTGGGAGATAGCATGACCTTGTTCAGCTGCTTTTTGATACGATTTAGCAGCTATAGTCAAGCTTTCGCCAAGATAAGATTCTCTTCTATTATAAGAGAAAAGCGCTTTTAGGTACTTAAAAACCATTGTTCGTTCTTTAAAATTAATCTCGTTGAGATTATAGAGAAAGATGCTGAATGGGGCAATTACCTTTAGTGAACTGTCATGTTATTTAGCTAAGATTAAGTTACTACTAGCTGTTTCCTCAGCATACGCTCTGATGCCGCTATTTCAAAATAGAGGCCTGTATTAGTAAACTTCAAGCGCAAAATATATCTTTCGAAATAGATGATTAAGAGTTTGGAATTATTAGAGATTTTGAAAAAATAAGGGCTGCGTAACGTTTATAGCGTAATGACCTTACAAAATAGGTTGTAACTTGATCAATAACTCGCTCTATTAGAGTAGGTATAACACAAGTGAGTTTACAAGCTCTAATTAGCTAAATACTTGCCATTTCATTGGAAAAGTTGCGCTAGTAGCTGCTCAAAGACTGAGTTAAATAATCTGGTCTTTTGTTCGACCTTTTAGTCATCAATCAGAGTCTTAAAAGAAAGTAGGGTTTAGAGAAATAATATATTCTGTCAGAGCAAAATGCTCGAATTGATGAGCCATTGTTAGCGCATTGAGCCTTTACGAGTAGTATCGGGGTCGTTACTTCTATGAAGCAACAGCACCAAAAAATCTTAATGCATCTGAGATTCAAGACTCTCTACCCAAGAAAACGCTTTTAGGATGCGCATCCATTGATCGTCCAAGCCTGCTTTTAGGAGTAATGGCTCACCAGTGACGGGATGACTGAGCGCCAATGTCTGAGCATGTAATAGCATGCGCGTACAGTCATAGTGAGTGCGAAAAAATCGTGTGTGCCGTATATCACCGTGGCTGGTATCACCCACGATATGATGAAATACATGTCTCATGTGCCGACGCAGCTGATGCTTGCGTCCCGTCTCAGGTGTCAGGCGCACAAGGCTATAGCGGCTGGTGGGATGCTTTTTTGACACTGCAAACGGCAGCTCGATTTTTGCCAAGCTTTGCCAGTGGGTCACCGCCTCTTGAGCGGGCTTGTCTAAGTTGGCGAGTTTATCAGCGATGGCATCAGGCTTAAAGCTGAGCGCATAATCAATCGTGCCGTGCTCTGGCATGAAGCCGCGCACCACGGCTATATATTGCTTGGTAACCTTGCGTTCAGTAAATGCCTCGGTCAAGGTGCGCGCTACGGCTGAGCTTTTGGCAAACAAAAGCACGCCCGAAGTCGGTTTGTCTAAACGATGCACCGGAAACACATGGCAACCGACCGCATCACGGGTCAGCTGCATAGCAAAGCGTGTTTCGCCTTTATCCAGCCAGCTACGATGTACTAGCAGCCCGGCTTCTTTGTTAATTGCCACTAGGTGCTCATCTTCATAGATAATGTCTATTTGGTTAGTGCTTTCACTCTCAGTATCCATGCGTTCAGTACCTATATAGTAGAAACTATAGTCATATGAATGATGCATAGTTTCTTATTTCGTTATTCAAAAAAAACCCTTCGTCATCTTGTCAGTAGTAGATGGCGAAGGATTTAGTGATGCATCATAGAATGGTTGGTGATTCTTCAGTATAATAGGTGACTATTAAGTAATAATAAATTAAAAATCAATAGGTTATACTACTCAACCGTCACTGACTTGGCCAAATTGCGTGGTTGATCGACATCAGTGCCACGCATCACTGCTACATGGTACGACAGCAACTGTACGGGTACACTGTAGACGATAGGGGCTAGGGCCTCGCAAACGTCAGGCACATTTACCAAATGCAGTCTGTCCTCTGCTACCATTTGACTGGCTTCACTAGCAAAGACGAATAGCTCACCATGACGCGCATGCACTTCTTGCATGTTGGCTTTTAATTTATCAAACATACTGTCTTTGGGTGCCAATACGACGATTGGCATATCTTTGTCTACCAGTGCCAATGGTCCGTGCTTGAGCTCACCTGCTGCATAGCCTTCGGCATGAATATAAGAGATCTCTTTTAGTTTCAACGCGCCCTCTAAAGCAATTGGGAACTGTAGACCACGTCCCAAAAACAGACAGCTCTTCTTATCTTCAAAATGCTCGCTCATGGCTTGGATAGGACCATCCAGACTGAGACTGGCGTGTAGTTGTCCCGGCAACTTCTGTAGTTCTCCAAGTAGGGTATTCAAGTGCTCATCGGTCATACGTTGCTGAGTAGCACCCACTTTAAGTATTAGTAGCATCAGTGCGACCAGCTGCGTGGTAAATGCTTTGGTTGAAGCAACGCCAATTTCAGGACCTGCTAGTGTCGGCAGGAATATATCTGTCTCGCGTACCAGTGATGAGGTCGGTACGTTGCACAGCGCTAAGCTAACTAAGCCTACAGGCGCTTGCTTTTGAATATCGCGTAGTGCAGATAAGGTATCAGCCGTTTCACCCGACTGAGAGATACAGATAACCAGAGTATTATCGACGACGACAGGGTTACGGTAACGGAACTCGCTTGCCACTTCGACTGAACAAGGGATACGAATAAGGCTCTCGAACCAGTACTTTGCGACCATACCAGCATGATAACTGGTACCACAAGCGATGACTTGGACATTACGGATACCTGATAGCTTTGTCTCATGACGCTGCAAAAAATCATCGCGTAGTTTAGTGGTTTCGCCATTATCTAAGGCCATCTCAATAGTACGACCGACAGCATCTGGCTGCTCATAGATTTCTTTAAGCATATAGTGCTTGAACTCGCCTTTATCTGCATTATGCTGAGTGGCATCAATTTCATGTACTTGACGTTGGACCTCAACGCCATCTGCGTAAACCTGAATGCTATTGCGAGTCAATCTAGCAATATCGCCTTCTTCTAGATACATAAAGCGGTTGGTCACTGGCAATAGAGCCAGCTGATCTGAGGCGATAAAATTCTCGCCAATACCGACGCCAATGACCAAAGGTGAGCCTAGACGTACAGTGATAAGCTCATCTGGGCAATCTACATGTACGATACCCAAAGCAAAGGCACCATGTAGTAATGGGATGATAGTACGGACAGCTTCTAACAAGTCAGGCGTTTGTTTATAGATATCATGGATTAAATGCGCCACCACTTCAGTATCTGTCTGTGAAGTAAACTCATAACCTTTAGCCAGCAGTTCTTCTTTTAGCTCAGCATAGTTTTCGACGATGCCGTTATGTACAACAGCAATTTTGCCTGATACATGTGGGTGTGCATTGCGCTGTGCTGGTTCACCGTGGGTGGCCCAGCGTGTATGAGCAATACCGATATAGCCATCAAAGAACTCTGGATTGACGGCGACAGCATCGACTAGCGCTTTTACTTTACCTACTTGACGCTCGCGGTGTAGCTCACCATCACGAATAACCGTCAGACCAGCTGAGTCATAGCCGCGATATTCTAAACGCTTCAAGCCTTCAAGTAAGATATTGGCAATATTTCGCTCAGCGACTGCGCCTACAATTCCACACATGGCTATTCCTTAAATTCAATTTTTAGTAGTTCAATATAGGAGGGTATAAAATAAAAAGACTAGCGACTGATTCATTACTCTGGTCATCAATTAGCGCATCAGTTTATAAATACGATGAAGCAGTACCACAACGATTGAAGTACTGCTTAGGGTTGCTCAAGAGTGATGGTCATTGATCACACTAGCAACGAGCTGGCTACTTCTTCGTCGGACGCTGAAAGTCATTTTTTTGCACCTGACGCGCACGGCCAAAGGCCAAAGCATTGTTATCAACATCTTTGGTAACCACAGAACCTGCCGCCACAGTCGCAGTATTACCAATCGTCACAGGCGCAACCAAGCTAGCATTGGAACCAATAAAAGCGTTGTCTTGGATAATGGTCTGCGATTTATTGGCACCATCATAATTACAGGTAATGACACCAGCACCGATATTAACGCCTGTACCAATAGTTGCATCACCTACGTAACTCAAATGGTTTACTTTACTGCCATGACCGATTGTCGATTTCTTAATTTCTACAAAGTTACCGATTTTGCTATTATCAGCCAATACCGTCTCAGGACGCAGATGGGCAAAAGGCCCTACATCGACACCAGCACCAACATCAGCATGATCGATCACGCAGTAAGGTTTGATATGGCAGGCATTACCGATAGTGGCATGTTTAATCACACAGCCAGCTTCGATATAGACGTTATTACCTAAAACACAATCACCCTCGAATACTACGCCAACATCTACAAACACATCTTGACCAGCGGTTAGAGACCCACGAATATCAACACGGGTAGGATCAGCAAACTGTACACCTGCTTCTTGTAAATCAGCGACTAACTTGCGCTGCCACGTGCGTTCTAGGCTGGCAAGTTGTTGGCGATTATTCACGCCTTCAATCTCAAACGTATGCTCAGGCTCAATCGCCGGAATAGTAATACCATCAGCGACTGCCATTTTGACAATATCAGTCAAATAGTATTCTTTTTGGGCGTTATCGTTAGAGAGTTCAGGTAAATATTTATGCAATAGCGCATTATTCACGCAATAGATACCGCTGTTGATTTCTTTGATGCTTTGCTCATCGGCACTGGCATCTTTTTGCTCAACGATAGCTTCAATATTACCTGCTTGGTCACGCTTGATACGACCGAGTCCAAACGGATTATCAACAGTAAGGGTTAACATAGACATACCGTCAGTGTTGGCAGTTTTCAATGCGGCTAACGTCTGACAGCTTACCAATGGTACATCGCCATATAGAACAAGGCTTTGCCCTGATTGTGGCAGAGCAGACAGCGTCACTTTGACGGCATGACCAGTACCTAATTGCTCAGTTTGAGCAACCCAAGTGATTGATGACTGTGTATATTGATTGGTGATTTCCGACTTCACTTGCTCACCGCCAAACCCATGGACGATAATCGTTTCATCGACAGTGAGCTGATGGCAAGTGTCTAGTACGTGACCCAACAATGATTTACCAGCCAATGTCTGCAATACTTTTGGTTTTGCAGACTGCATACGCGTGCCTTTACCGGCAGCTAAAATAATCACAGAAAGAGGAGATGTCATAATAACCCTACAAATGTAACAAAATATAATATTGGATTATAACGCAAAATCCCTTTTGAAAATAAAATATGACGTGCAGGCTTTGTAACTCGAATATACCTCGCTTAATTCAGCGAAATCAAACCAGTAAATATACCAAGACTATCCTAGATATTCTTACATACTGCTATCAGAAAGCAAAAAACATGACTGCAACGGTATAAATAATCAGCCAAATAACGGCCGCCATGATGCCTGCAATGATGTCATCTAACATCACCCCAAGACCGCCAGCAACTTTTTTGTCTGCCCAGCCAATCGGTGGTGGCTTTAAAATATCAAACACACGAAATAGGATAAAAGCTGCCGGTAACCAGCCCCAAAATGTCGGCAACATCATCATCGATAAGACATCTACAGAAGGAGGAAATACATAGGACAAAATATAGGATAGGGGTAGCAAGGTAATCCACATACCAGACCACTCGTCCCACACAATATGTGGATCATCGTGTACCTGCATTAACTCAGACGTCCGTCCACATATCCAGATACCAACAATACAAGATAGAATAGTTAATATTAAAAAAGGGACAAACCCCAAGGCCATGAGCGGCACGCCCACAATCAGACCACCAACGGTGCCCCACGTACCAGGGGCACGGCGGGGCATGCCGCTACCTAAGCCTAGCCCAAGCCAATAAACGATAGCATCAAGCATACTGGCACCTGCTGGCAGTGGTGGGCAGTCATTTGCTTTACGGATATCAGGCTTAGATAGGTCATGATCAGTCATATATTAGCCTGTGAAGTGTTGGTAGCCAGTCATATTGGGCCATGTAGAGAATGGTGCAGGTTGGGTAGGCGTCACTGACTGATGGTTATAGAACAGTTCCGGACGTAACGCTGTAGATATGTTTTTATCTGTTGCTGTTGACTCTGTTAGCGCAATCACTTTCCCGATACAAGTGATAGGCGTGTTGCCAGCTGGTGGCTCAATATGCGCAGGCAAAGTAAAAGCCAGCTCATAATCATCTCCACCTGCCAGCTGACACAACAAGCGCTTAGATAAGTCTACTGAACGTAACGAGTCACTAGTAGGCAGTTGCTCAAGGTTAAGCTGCATACTCACACCGCTCTGCTGACAAATATGCCCAAGGTCTTGGTATAGACCATCAGAGATATCGATCATCGCCGTTGCGCCCGCGCTTGCCAGTGCCGCACCCAAAGTGATACGCGGCGTCGGCATGTGCAAGCGATGCGCCAGCTCTATGCCTTGTGGGCTGTCAGGGAACTCTAATGCATAGGCAGCATCACCAAGCGTCCCTGAGACATAGACCTTATCACCGACTTGCGCTCCCGAGCGATAAATAGCTGGTGTCTCTGCGGCAAGCAACCCTTGCGCACTCACACTGATCACCAATTGCTCGCTACGGGTGGTATCACCGCCAATTAGCGTGACCCCAAACAGTTGACAGGCATGAAATAAACCTTTGGCAAATACAGTGAGCCAGTCACTGTTTGCCAATTGCTCGGGCAATGCCAATGCCAGTAAGATACTGTGCGGGGTGGCACCCATTGCTGCAATATCTGAAACATTAACTGCGACGGCTTTGTAGCCGATTTCAAACGCAAGCTTGTTTACTTGTGCAAAGTCAGCATGGAAATGGCGACCTTGAACCAGCGTATCGACACAGCTGACTAGGCGCGCTCCTACTGGCAGTGATATAACCGCCGCATCATCACCGATACCTTTTTCGATACCCTTTTTGATAGCATCTGACGGTAAATAGTCAGCTTGCATTTGCAAAAATATACGCTCAATCAGCTCAAACTCGTTCATGGTTAGTCTTTGCTTTTTGTGTCGTCAGTGGCTTTCTTATTTGCTTTAAATTCACTGATATTGGCACTGGCTTTACTGGCACTACTGCGCTTGACGTTAGCCTTGTTAGCACTGATACGCGGCTTGTTTGAAGCAGTTGGTGCCTCATCGACAGCGTTTGTAGTTTGAGTAGCTGATTCGACATCGTCTGCTAGCACTGTTTCAGCTTGCTTAGATGCTGCTTTTTGTGAGGTACGTAGGTTAGCTTTGGTATCTGCTTGCACTTCAAGCGCGCGCACTTCAACAGCCATTTTGTCCAGTACCGCATTAATCAATTTGTGAGCATCAGTCGCGCCAAAGTGATTGTTAAGCTTCATCGCTTCATCAAGCACGACTTTGTAAGGAATTTCCATACGGTTTTGCAGCTCATAGGCACCAATCAGCAAAATAGCGTGCTCAACGGTGTCTAACTTGTCAATCTCACGATCGAGATGTTGACTAATAAGGGCGTCTAGCGCTTCAATCTGCTCTGGAATATCACGCATCATTTCGTGATAGTAGCCGATATGCACAGTGTGCATGGCATTGGTGGCACGCGTACGTGCAGCGATGTCATGTGGGGCATTGTCTTTCCAGCCAAGCTTGCCATCGACATCAAAGCGGCGGTCGGTGACGAGCCACTCGTATAGTCCTTGCATCGCAAAGCGGCGCGCCTTACGGATAGCAGTGTGACTGGTCTTGTAAGAAGACTCACTCATATCGAAGGTTTGATCACCTGCACTACTGCTCGCTATACGGGTAGCTTCAGCTTCGTTGGCTTGTGCGGTTTTCGCAGCGCTGATAGCGCGCTTGAGTTGGTCAGTCATAGGGGGTCTGTACCTAAATTTTTGAGATGATACCCAGTCAAAAACTAAATCAGCAAAGCATTGATTCGAGTGTGTTGAGATAGAATACTATCAGAACGCATATGTACTTACTTTGCTTATTCAGTTTTATAAAGAGTATAGAAATACGGCGAAAATTCAAAAAATAGCCAGTGTGTTGATAGCTGGCGTCGTGCTATAAGGTACTGCTATTACCAAATAGCAGCACCAGTCAAAACAGTACGTTCTAGCTTCAAAGCTTAAGCTTCATCGATATCATCAATATCGAGCTGTGACAAAACAGCAATCATTTCTAGCACAACCATCGCAGCTTCAGAGCCTTTATTGCCTGCTTTAGTACCAGAGCGCTCAATAGCTTGCTCGATGCTATCCGTTGTGATGATACCGTTGGCAACAGGGATATTATAATCCATTGCCACAGCGCTCAGACCTTTGGCCGACTCACTGGCTACAATATCAAAGTGCGGCGTGCTACCACGGATGATTGCACCCAGTGCCACAATCGCGTCAAAGCGATCTGATTCAGCCGCGCGCTGGGCAACAAGTGGCAACTCAAATGCACCAGGAACACGGACAACGGTAATGTTGCTACCCAATACACCATGACGGAGTAGGGCGTCGATTGCGCCATCAACTAGTGACTCGACGACAAAACCATTAAAACGACCAACGACGATGCCAATGCGAGCGTCAGCATTTTGATGCAAGTTGCCATCGATATGGGTCACATCGCTGCGCTGCTGTTGTAAGTTCGACATAAAAAATCCTTTGCTTAATAAAGCGTTCAATTGAGATATAGACGTAAATAAATAGCTAAATATACAAATACGTTCAATCAACTCGGTCGCCTATCATTTTGGCGTTGTCATAGTTAATTGAACGAAAATAAATGGTTAGCACTATGATAGCATTTTTTTGGGTTTTATTTGTATTTTACGAACGTGCTATAGACGCATCTGTATACCTTGCGCTGCCATGTATTCCTTGGCCTCCAACACGGTGTACTCACCGAAGTGAAAAATACTGGCGGCAAGTACCGCATCGACACCACCTTCTAGCACGCCTTCTGCCAAGTGCTGTAGGTTGCCGACGCCACCTGAGGCAATAACAGGTACATTGACCCGGCTGGTGATCTGCTGCATGAGTGCCAAGTCATAGCCTTTTTTGGTACCATCACCGTCCATCGAAGTGACTAGCAATTCACCAGCGCCCAGCTCGGCCATTTTGCTCGCCCAAGCAACGGCATCAATACCGGTTGGCTTACGACCACCATGGGTAAAAATTTCCCAACGCGGCACGGTAATACCGTCGACGTTGATATCAGCGACACGTTTGGCATCGATGGCCACAACGATACATTGGTTACCAAATTTTTGCGCGGCTTCACCAACGAACTCAGGGGTGAATACTGCTGCTGAGTTGATTGCGACTTTGTCCGCACCTGCATTGAGCAAATTGCGAATATCAGCGATTTTTCGCACGCCGCCGCCGACGGTGAGTGGCACAAATACCGTCTCAGCCATGCGCTCAACGGTATGATACGTGGTGTCGCGCTCGTCATTGGTCGCGGTGATGTCCAAAAAGGTAATCTCATCAGCGCCTTGTTCGTTGTAGCGTCGGGCGACTTCGACAGGGTCGCCAGCGTCTTTGATATCAACAAACTGAACCCCTTTGACCACGCGGCCATTGTCTACGTCAAGACAGGGAATAATACGTTTTGCTAGCATAAAACCGCCTATTAATTCGCGCAAGAATACAAAGATACATCACATAAAATGCTATGATACGCGTAACTATTTTACAAAACAAATGCAAAGGGTGCTTATGTGTCAACTGCTCGGCATGAACAGTAAAAATCCTGCTGATATCGGTTTCTCTTTTGCTGGTTTTCGGGCTCGTGGTGGGCTTACAGACGATCATGTTGACGGTTTTGGCATTGCTTATTTTGAGCCGACGGGTCTGCGTTTGTACTGCGATAATCGCGCGGCGATGGACTCCCCACTTGCTGAGTTGGTCAGTCAAACTCGAGTAAAAGCTGATAATACTATTGTCCATATACGCAAATCAGATGATCAGTTACTCAGTAATGCTCATCCTTTTACGCGTGAGATTTGGGGCGAGGCTTGGGTGTTTTCTCACAACGGTAAAATGACCATTAAAGATGCGGCCGATAGCGACCCTATCAAGCAAGGCAAATCACATCACTATTGCCCAGTAGGGGACACCGATTCGGAATTTGCGTTTTGTTACTTGCTCAATCAACTAAAAGACCAGTTTGAGTACAAGCCCGATGCACAGACACTGTATGAGTTCTTAACCGTGCAATGCCGTTTTTTGGCGAATTATGGACTGTTCAATTGCGTGATGTCCAATGGTGAGTGGATGCTTGGCTATGCCAATACGTTATTGTTTCATGTGACTCGTCAAACTCCATTTGGCTCAGCGGCTCTCATTGATGTGGATGTAACGATGGACTTTGAGACCGTCAACGAGACAGACGATGTCATGACGGTGCTCGCTACCACCCCACTTACTAGTGATGAAAACTGGCAACAGCTGGCCGTTGATGAGTGCATTATTTTTGCAGAAGGTCATATGGTTTATCAAGATGTCCCTAAGTCCCCTGTTTATTTGTCGATTGAAGAAGGTTTAAAGATTGCAAAAAATGCTTAGCCTATATATTAGCTAGCCTATGTGTCAGCTGTTTTATTAAGTCATTGTTTTATTAAGTAGCTGCCTGCTGAGTTGCTATTTTACTATGTGGCTACTTTTATCAGTATCAGCTACGTCATAGAACGCAGCCGATTGACAAAATATCTTAACGATATTTAAAGTTTGCTTATCGGCGACGTAATGGTCACTATTATTGACTGTCACCACATTTATTATTACCCAAATTGAATTTATTATTTCACGTACTACTTTTACTATTTAACCGTCATAAGTGAGATGTTATGTCCGTCTATACCCAGTTAACCGATGATCAGTTTGCCGCCTTTTGCCAAAGCTTTGGTGTGTCGTTCGCCCGTGCGATTCCAATCACTCAAGGTATCAAAAACTCAAACTGGTTTATTCAAACGACTGATGATGTAGAGGGTACATACTCTTATGTATTTACCTTGTTTGAAGAGCGTCCACCTGCTGATATCGAAAAAATGGCAATCATCCTAAACCAGTTAGATGGCAAACTACCTGTTGCCGCGCCATTGGCAGTTATTGAATCGAATAGCGCTCAAACGGATAGTGACGATAAACGTTATGTCATCCATTATGAAGACAAAGCGATTACCCTAGTGCCATGCCTATCAGGATCGCATCCAGACCAAACCACGCAAGCGATGTGTCACGATATCGGGGCGGCGTTAGCCATGCTGCATGAGACCCTGCAAGCACTGCAGCCAAGCGAGCAATATGGCGTACCCTTATACCCATGGGCAGATGTACGTGACCGCGAAATGCAGTTTATGCCAGGTGACGAAGCCAAATTGATGAGCGATATTTGGCAGTCTTATCGCGATCTACCGCTGACTACATTGCCAAACGGCTTATGTCATTTAGATATGTTTGCTGACAACACATTATGGAATCTACAAAAAGGTGAAGCACGTCTGACGGGTTTGTTAGATTTCACTGAAGTCAGTGTCGAGCACTATGTGATGGATATTGCTATCACTATCAATGATTTTTGTACCACGTGGGGCGTCGCTGAGCAGGGCGAGTCTGTGAACTTTGATCGCAATAAAATGGCGGTATTCTTACAAGGTTATGAATCGATACGCCCACTAAATACTGATGAGAAACGTGCACTACCTGTTATGCTAGCAAAAGCAGCAGTGATATTCTGGTTACTGCGTCTAAACGTGATTCATTACAACCGTACCGAAGGTCGTACGGGTGACAACATCATGGTCAAAAACCCTGACTTGATGAAGCGTTTAGCCGCCTATCATTGGGCACATGTCGAAAAAGCGCAGAACGCAGTGTTTGTATTATCGAACACACAGAACAATCACATTGCTGGTGTGTTTAGTAGCATGGCACAAGCCGAGCAAGCACACGAAAAATTAGCTAATAGTAGTGAGTTTGCAGTCAAAGAATATACACTAGATCAAGTATCCTAAACATTGCTTATCCACTTACCCTAGTAACAAATATGCTAGCAGTAGATATCCTAGTAGCAGCACTTTGGAGACGACACCATGACTGATCAAGTTGATAACTGGCACAAACTGGCACGTTTCGATACCAACATGCAGGGCGAGCTGCATGCCAACCTGCTACGCAATAATGGCATCGCGGTGTCTCTACAGCCGCTAAGTGCTATCCCTGGTATGAACTCTGGTATAGTGCTTTGGGTAGAGGGTACAGAGCTAGCAGAAGCTCAGCGTATCTTAGAGGGTATCGATACAGACAGTAGTGCTAGGGCTGATCTACTCGCCAATATGAGCGATGCTGAGCTCGGTATTACTCCAGAAACCGAGCACAATCATGGCAAACAAGACTATAAAAACGGTGAACTATAAATGTGTCAACTTTTAGGAATGAACTGCAATACCCCGACGGATATTGGCTTTAGTTTTGCAGGATTTCGCAAACGCGGCGGAATGACAGACAGTCATGAAGACGGTTTTGGTATTGCGTTTTTTGAACGTAGCGAATGCAGCAATAATGACAACACTAACGATGACACGGTAAATGATTCAACAGGCCTGCGTCTATTTCATGACAACAGACCGAGCCACCTGTCACCAGTAGCTGACTTGGTGAACAATTACCCAATCAAAGCCATGAATGTCATCGCTCATATCCGTAAAGCGACGCAAGGGCAGAACTGTTTGGCAAATACGCATCCGTTCGTCCGTGAAGTATGGGGCGAGCAGTGGGTGTTTGCGCACAATGGACAGATGAATAGCGAGTTTATCAAGCGTTGCCAGCGCCTGCAAGACAACGGTAATGCCGCGCATTGTCAGCCAGTGGGTAGCACTGACTCTGAAATGATCTTTTGCTATCTCATTAATCGTTTAAAGAGTAGCTTCAAAACTCGTCCTGACGACCAAACACTGTTTAATTTTTTGACCACGCAGTGTCGCTATCTGTCTGCAAATGGTCTATTCAACTGCTTGATATCGAACGGCAAGTGGCAACTGGCTTATGCGGGCAGTTTGTTGTTTTATCTAACGCGAAAAGCACCATTTGGTGAGGCGAAATTATCAGACGACGATCTGGCGATTAACTTTGGTGATGTGACCACAGACACGGACAAAGTCACGATCTTAGTCACCGTGCCGCTCACTGAAAATGAGAAATGGCAACAGCTGGCGGTCAATGAGTGCTTAATCTTTCAAGACGGTGATGTCATTTATAAAGATAGCCCAAGCCAGCGCAAGTTTTTGACGGTTGAGGAAGGGATTGCGATTGCACGGGAGGTTGGGGCGAGTGTTTAGGGAATGATATTTGGCAATTTTGAATAGTTTACTTTGTACATTGATGTTTTTGACGAATAGTTCAGACCTTCTAATAACTTAGAATGTATATATAAGCAGTATTTAATTCTCTTCATACTGTATCAGGTATCTTAATGATTGATTTTTTTGTAAAACAAGCTATTAGTGATGAAAAGGCTAGTTTGTTACTACAGAAAGTTTTTAGCTTGCCAGAAAATAAGGTTGCGGTATTAAGCTTGCAAGAGATAGGAACCTTAGGAAATCAACTTCCAAAACTTTGCGAATGTCTCGGAGTAAAAAGTCTCATAGAAGGTGATGCTTGTATGCTATTACAGATTTACCGAATTAAGATTCCACTTGATATTTTTTTGAAAAGACTTCAATCTTTTTGCAAAACTGAGTCTATAACTTGCTATGTGCCCTCTGAAAATGTTTATGCTAGTAGTTACTACAACTATTACAAAATTACGCCAGATTGCGAAATGATTGAAGTATCTGAATGGCTTAAAGACGACAATGAAGATAATAAGCAAATATATTTTCATAACAAGCTAATAAAAAACTAACCCAAATATCCCCCACAACACCGCTTAAATTTCTCTCCAGAACCACAAATACACGGTTGCTTTTGCGTCACTGTTATCGCAACCGTCGGGTCTAAAAAGTACCAACGCGCATCATTACTAAACTTGTCTTTTGTTTTCACAAAGGTAGATAACTCATGATGCGCTTGTATTTTTTCTGCTAAATCACGAGCATTATCTTTGGTATTAAAATACGCCTCAAACTCAACCTGCGCATGTCTTTTGCCCAGCTTTGGCGTATGCTTCACAATCTCTAAGCCTGCCCAGTCCGTCTCTTTTGCCCAACTCTCAACCGATGTGACGTCAAGCAAAGCCTGCTGTGCAGGTAGCGTGGTCTTAACGATATAGTCTGGTTTGATGAGTACAAATGCACTATAGCGCGACCGCATAAGCCGCTCGGCTGTCTCCGCTTTTAGACCACCTACTTCGTCATCATAAAAAGCATTATGATAAGGCTGGCAGCACTCTTGATAGGAGAGCGGCGAGTCTGTCTCTGATAACGGATTGATTTGGCAAGGGCAGGTTTGGGTAGTAGATGGTATAAAAAGTGACATAGCATACTCTAATGATTGGTAGTAATAGCTTACCGTAGCATATCTTCTAGGAGTGTCGGCAGCATACCAACTCTTAGCTGTGCCCATGCAGAAGGATCACTTAGTCGCGACCAAAACATCTCAAAAGGCGGAGCGACATACACCAGTAATGCAAGGATAGTATATAAGAGCAAGTACCACCATTTATCTTTTGGCTGGTAGAACTTCATCGCTGTGCCCGATGAGCGCTTCATTTTCATATTAGACAAATTCACGCTATACAGCTCGTCCAATGATAAATGCACTATCGCCCCGCCAAACAAAAACAGACCGTAAAACCAGCTGGTCGTCAGTGGTAGGTGTAGACCGTAATAACTTAAGCACGTCAGACCCAATCCCAATATCGCCATATATGGCACAGAGTGGATGACGCCGCGATGCACAGTCATCGTAGTAAAAATATGAAAAACGACATAACGCATAAAACCGTAGCCAGCCAGCCATAATGCTATCAGCGAAAGCAAGCTTAGCTCACTACGCCAGTGCATGACTAAACCAAAGGCAAAGACAAACGAGGTGATATTAAAACCAAGCTTAATCGGTGTTGAGTTATCCGAATCTAAATCTGGTAACAACCCGCCAATAGTCCCAAGCGCCACACACATCAAAAATCCTGAGTCGTCGATCAGTCCAGCTTTATATACGGTCAGACTCATGGCACCGCTAACCATAAATGCAACGTTTAAGTGGGTATTAAAATTTGCCATAAAAACTCATTTATCCATCGCGCTCAAAAAGACCTTTCGAGTCGCTCATCTAGCTGTAAAAAAGCGCACCATGATACCATAGACCGCCCATACGTCTAACAGAGATAAACCTTGAGAGATAGCGCTTATGCCAGCCAGTGACTTGCCAGCCAAACCAAATCCCGACACAGACAATAACGACCCTTCTATCGTAAAGGGTACACTTGATAAGTCCTTTGCCGATATTGATTGGCAAGCACCGTGGTTGTCTCATATTACCCAGCTGGGTTATCTCAGCACAACTATTGCGCACCTTAGCAATATCAAGCACCAGGCAGACAGTGTGGGCACGCCAAAAGCTATCGGTAGTACACCTGATGTCGTTGGTGCAGTATTGAAAACAGCGATGGAACGGCAAGCGGCGGTCTTGGAGCAACCCTTACCACAGACCAAACCAGCTCATGATAACAAGCCGCAGACCCTGCAGTTTGTCTCTCAAAATGCATTGCCCGATGGCGAAGCTTACGAGCATTTCATCGGGACAAGCGGACATATTCCGACGAGGGACAATTTGCATGATTTATTTAACGGTAGTATCTGGCTGACCTTCCCAAAGACTAAGGCTATGCTCAATTACTATCATATGCTAGAGATTGCCAAGCAAGGCGTTAGTGAGCGACGAGGACGGGTACGTGACACTATTACTGTCTTTGATGAGAATGGCGCCGTGCTGGTGACTTCTGATGTTAGTATCGGTGAGGCGTTGGTTAGTTTTGACTGGCAGGCAAGTTTGGTGAAACCACGAGCTAAATGGGACAACCCAGCACAACCTGATAACAGCGCTCAGGCAGCAGTCTATATCTTTGGGCATGCACTACTTGAGCAACTGATACAACCGCGTAAACCATTATGTGCGCATAGTATTGTCATTCATGTTTCACAAGAGCTCTTTACCTTATCATTGGCTGAACGTATGAGCTATTTAGATGATAAGGTTGCCGAATACATGGACACGTTATTATCAAATGATGATGTCAAACCACGACAGCTTGCGCCGCTACCGATTTTAGGTGTACCGCATTTCTGGGCAGCAAACGCCGTGACCGAGTTTTATGACGACAGCTACGTGTTCCGTAGTGGCAGACGCCAAAAACCCAGTAAGTGATAGCGATCACCATTAGTATATAGCTCATTAAGCCTTTGTTACGTTTACGATTGTGCCACGATTCGATAACGTCTAGACGTTAACAAAGCCTTGCATGTTTGTTATGGTAAAAGAAGCTTTTGTTGAGCAAGCAAATAGCATTGTTAAAGTAGCATTATTTTCTTTGCGAGCAGAAGCGGTCATAAGATAAATTGACGACACCTTTCGATTATCAAAATCAATTCGATCATTTATTCAGCCACCAGTCATATACCTACACCCATAATAATTGACGTCTAGGATCTATAACAACGATAAGGAAGCTATCATGAGTGATATTTTTAATGTAAAAGACACCCTCTCAGTCGCTGGCAAGGAACATGCCTTTTATAGTTTGCCAAAGCTGACCGAAACTTACGAACATATCGATACCCTACCATTTTGTATGAAAGTGGTATTGGAGAACCTATTGCGTAACGAAGACGGCGGCCAGTCGGTTGGCAAAAACCATATCGAAGCAGTTGCTAACTGGGATGCAGGCGCTGAGGCATCAAAAGAGATTGCCTTTATGCCAGCACGTGTGGTCTTGCAAGATTTCACTGGTGTGCCGTCAGTTGTTGATTTGGCCGCGATGCGTGATGCAGTGGTTGAGCTTGGCGGTAAAGCTGAGCAAATTAACCCATTTATCCCTAGTGAGCTGGTCGTTGATCACTCTGTACAGGTCGATGCTTATGGCCGTGAGGACGCACTAGATCTCAACGAAAAAATCGAATTTAAGCGTAACAATGAGCGCTATGAGTTTTTGCATTGGGGCAAACAAGCCTTTGAGAACTTCGTCGTCGTACCACCAGCGACAGGTATCGTGCATCAGGTCAACCTTGAGTATCTCGCTCGCGTCGTGATGGCAGCAGATGTTGATGGCGAGCTGATGGCTTATCCAGATACCGTATTTGGCACAGACAGCCACACCACGATGATTAATGGTATCGGTGTGCTTGGTTGGGGTGTGGGCGGTATCGAAGCCGAAGCGGCGATGCTGGGTCAACCTTCCTCGATGCTGATTCCACAAGTGGTCGGATTTGAGCTCAAAGGCAAGCTGACCGAAGGCGTCACAGCAACTGATTTGGTATTACGTGTGGTGGAGATGCTACGTGCACACGGCGTGGTGGGTAAATTCGTTGAGTTTTATGGCGAAGGCTTACACAGTATGCCATTGGCCGATCGCGCTACTATCGCCAACATGTCGCCAGAGTACGGTGCGACTTGTGGTATTTTCCCAATCGATCAGATGGCGATTGATTACCTGCGTCTGTCTGGTCGAGATGAAGAGCAAATTGAGCTGGTTGAGCAATATGCCAAGGCGCAAGGCTTATGGCATGATGCTGATACACCAGCGGCGACTTATTCTAGTAAACTAGAGCTAGACTTATCTTCAGTACAACCAGCACTAGCTGGTCCTAATTTGCCGCAGCAGCGTATCAACCTATCAGATATGCATGAGAAGTTTGGCGAAACGTTAGCAAAAATGAATAAAGACCGTAAAGTAGAAGTGGACGGTAAGATACGTTTTGATCAAGAGGGCGGCGAGCAAGAGCAAGCAGAGGATCTAGTGGCTGAGCCAAAGATCGAAGTCGACACAAGAGACGATGATCTCAAACATGCTCCGGCAAATAACGTCTTCTCAAATGTCAGTATCGATGATAAGCAGCACAAGTTAAGAGATGGCTCAGTCGTAATTGCTGCCATTACCTCTTGTACCAATACCTCAAACCCTGCGGTTATGATCGGTGCCGGCCTAGTAGCCAAAAAAGCTGCTGCCAAAGGGCTCAAAGCTAAGCCATGGGTCAAAACGTCATTGGCCCCTGGCTCTAAAGTCGTCACTGATTACCTAGAAAAAACCAACCTTATGGATGAGCTAGAAAAAACAGGCTTCTATCTTGTGGGTTATGGGTGTACCACCTGTATCGGTAACTCAGGGCCACTTCCTGAAGCGATTGAAAAAGGTATTGAAAAGAACGACTTGGTTGCTTCTGCCGTACTGTCAGGTAACCGTAACTTTGAAGGTCGTATCCACTCACATGTGAAGGCCAGTTATTTGGCATCACCGCCGCTAGTAGTTGCCTATGCGTTGGCAGGTACGGTCGATATCGACTTGACAACACATCCATTAGCGCAAGACCAAGACGGCAATGATGTCTATCTAAAAGATATCTGGCCAACCTCAGAAGAGATTAATGAGCTGATCGCTAACAATATCGACGCTGATATGTTCCGCAAAAACTACGGTGAAGTGTTCGATGGTAGCGCAGCGTGGAACGCAATTAGCTCAGCGGATAGTCAGCTGTATCCGTGGGACGAAGGCTCGACCTATATCAAAAACCCACCGTTCTTTGATGGTATGACTATGGAGCCAGAAGGTATTCCTGATATCGAAGGCGCACGTATCCTTGGTCTGTTCGGTGATTCAATCACCACCGATCATATCTCACCAGCAGGTAACATCGACCCAGATTCGCCAGCAGGTCAGTACTTACAAGAGCGCGGTGTAATGGAAGCAGACTTCAACAGCTATGGTTCACGCCGTGGTAACGATGCAGTCATGACCCGTGGTACCTTTGCTAATATCCGTATCAAAAACACCATGATGGACGGCAAGGAAGGCGGTTATACCTATTACTTCAAAGATGACAGCGCTACGTTACAAGATGGCGAAGAAATGCCCATCTATAATGCAGCGATGAAGTATAAAGAAGATAAGCGTCCGCTCGTCGTGCTTGGCGGATCAGAGTATGGCTCAGGCTCTAGCCGTGACTGGGCAGCCAAAGGTACAATCCTACTAGGCGTAAAAGCGGTATTGACCAGTTCGTTTGAGCGTATTCACCGTTCAAACCTCGTCGGTATGGGCGTGTTGCCATTGACGTTTGAAGATGGTGAAAACGCAGAAACCTACAAACTAGATGGTTCTGAAGTATTGAGCATCACGGGTCTGGACAATGGCGAAAGCAAAACGGCCACCGTTACGGCTACGCGTGCTGATGGATCGAGCGAGACCTTTGAGGTTAATGTCGGTCTACAAACGCCAAAAGAGCGCGAATATGTGCGTCATGGCGGCGTATTGCACTACGTACTACGTCAACTGGCGGCTGAAAGTAAAGAAGCAAGCTAGTAATTCGTTAAGCTTTATATGACGAAAAGCCCAATCTCCTTTAAAGTAGGGGATTGGGCTTTTTTATTGAAGATGTTTTTTTATTAATACACTTTTCTCTATGCTTCTTCAGTCAATAACTTAATCCCCAAGCCCACAAACACCACACCACTAATTCTGTTGAGTATTGTTTCAATAGAAGGGTTTTCTCGCAAGCGTATACTAAACCGAGCTGCTAATAGTGCCAAACATAAGCACCATATAAACCCACTGGTAGCAAAGGTCAGCCCTAGCATTAGAAATGACAACATGCCATAAGCATAACTGGCATCGATAAATTGAGGGAAAAACGCGAGGAAAAATAAGGCGACCTTTGGATTAAATACATTGGTCAACACGCCTTGCTTATAGATTTGCCAGCTGTCTACATTCTGTTTATCAATAGTGCGTTCGTCTTTAGATAAACTATTCGCTATTGAATTTGAATTTTTGCTCAGTAGCATTTTTAGACCTAAGTAGCATAAGTAAGCCGCACCGATATATTTGACGATCATAAAGGCCACAGGTGAACTGGCGATCAATACGGACAATCCTAAAGATGCCAAGAGGGTATGGACCAAAATACCCGAGGTGATGCCCAGAACAGAATAAAACCCTGCTGTTTGCCCTTGTGAAACACTACGGGTGATGATGTACATGCTATCCGTACCTGGCGTTAGGTTTAACAAAATAGCTGCCAAGATAAACCCTAAATAGTCCTCAATACCAAACATAGCAATCACTTCCCTTCAATCACGCTAAGCCCCATCATTTATAGTAGATAGGTACGCTTTGTAAATATGCTTATCAGATCGATATTAACGAGTATTAGATAGTTTGGCAATAGCGCTATCAACAGTAAGCTAGCAGCTATTAATAATAAGCTAACGACAACAGAATAGAGGGTTTTGAGAAATGACAGACATAAAAAAAACCAGTCACCGTATGATGACTGGGTTTTTTATTGTTCGCTTATTAGTCTAACCTGATGCTAAGCAAAAGTGCTAATAAGTGACGCCGAATAGTGGCGTCCCCAGGGGGATTCGAACCCCCGTTACCGCCGTGAAAGGGCGGTGTCCTAGGCCTCTAGACGATGGGGACGCATAGAGTGTTATAACCAGTGGTTACAACGGTACTTCACAATATCAGATAGCTTATTAAATAAGCATTGCCCAGGTGCTGATATCGTCCTACTAGCGAGTATTTATGATTACGTTTCAGTAATACTGAGCGTTGGTATAAATAAGTATGGTGGAGCTAAACGGAGTCGAACCGTTGACCCCTTGCATGCCATGCAAGTGCTCTACCAACTGAGCTATAGCCCCTCGCTAAGAGTGTGCGTATTTTATGCAAGACCGGCTGTCCTGTCAACCACTATTTTAAAAATAATTCATAAATATGCAAAAAAAAGTGATTTAGCCTACTCTAAAAGCTTAACAAAGCCAAATTAACGTAGATTTTGCTTAAGTGCGATCTCTTTGATGGCTTTATCGGTATAAAACTCTGCTTCGCTGCCATCAGAAAAAATAATCGCACAGCATTCAGTTGGCACATATTGACCGCCTTTTTCTCTGATTGTTCTTATACCTTTGACGCCAATGATGTCATATTCGCTCAATTTATCTAGATTATGCTTGGTGTAACCACAGTAAGTGCTATATATCCATTTTAAATCTTCGAAGTCTTGGCCCTTGGTCAGAGTCAAATTTGCGTCAAAAAGCTCTTTTACGATGGCATCATAATATTTCTGTGCTTCTTTTAGGGTGTTAAATACATAATCTTTGCTTTCTATGGTGACGGTTTTGGCAGCCATGTCTATTTCCAATTAAAATATTGAGTAAGAGATTTTTATATTCTGAGAGTAGTAGTGCTTATCAACAACGAAACAAGGGTCAGAGATGGCCTGACCCTTTTACATTCAACAAGTTTGGCTAATTGGCTGAAACTATTTAGGCTGTTTAGCCGATAAACTATGCAGCAACTGAACTATTCAGCAGAGGCTAAGAAATCTGGTAATTCTGCCGCTTGTTTTTCAAGCTTTTTAAGTTTCTTTTTACCCAAACCACCTAGTACATCAACCGCATGACGCAAGCGAGTCAATGTCATATCAGCACCGATAATCGCCATGGAGTTCATAACGGGCGTCGATGACGTGCTACCAGCGATAGCGATAAAGAACGGCGCCATAAAGTCGCGCATCTTGATATCAAGGTGAGCAGCAAGGCCTTTTAACGTGGCATAGATGTTTTCTTCCGACCACGTTGGTAGGGTCTCAAGCTGCCAAAGCGCCAATTGCAGCATCTCGATAATTTGCTCAGGTGCAAGCGTCTTATGAGTGAAGCTCTCAGCATTAATATCAGGTAAGTTTTGGAAGTAAAAACCTCCCCAGTTTACCGCATCAGACAATAGCTCGATACGTGGTTGAATCGCCGCTGCGATTGCGGTGAGCTTGTCACTATTGCTGGCCCATTCAAGAATTTTGTTCTTTAGCTCTTCAGGGGTGAGCGCACGTAGCCATTCGCTATTGACCCAGTTGAGCTTTTCGATGTCGAATATAGGGCCGCCAAGCGACACACGCTGAATATCGAAGCTTGCGATCATCTCATCCAAGGTAAATTGCTCGGCATCATTAGGCATTGAGTAGCCCATACGCCCAAGATAGTTTAACAATGCTTCAGGCAGTACGCCTGCATCACGATAGTAGGTGATCGACGTTGGGTTTTTACGCTTAGAGAGCTTTGACTTATCTGGGTTACGCAGTAGCGGCATATGACAAAGGGTTGGCATCTCCCAACCAAAATACTCATAAAGCAGCTGATGTTTAGGCGCAGAGTTCAGCCACTCTTCACCGCGCATGACGTGGGTGATTTCCATCAGATGGTCATCGACGACGTTGGCTAGATGATACGTTGGCATGCCATCTGTTTTTAGTAGCACTTGCATGTCGACTTGGGTCCAAGGAATCTCAACGGTACCGCGCAGCATGTCATTTACGTGACAGATGCCTTCAGTCGGTACACGCATACGAATCACATGCGGCTTGCCCTCGCTTACCAATTGCTCAGTTTTTTCCGGTGCAAGATGAGCACAGCGACCATCATAACGAGGGGTCTCGCCGTTGGCCATTTGCTCAGCACGCATGGCATCTAACTCTTCGCTAGTACAAAAACAGCGGAACGCATGGTCTTTTTCTATGAGTATCTCGGCGTGTTTTTTGTAGATATCGCTGCGCTCGCTCTGACGATAAGGGGCATGCGGGCCACCAATATCTGGACCTTCCGCCCAATCTAGTCCGACCCAGCGTAAGGCGTCCAAAATCATTTGTTCTGATTGCTCAGTCGAGCGCGTCTGGTCAGTATCTTCGATACGTAAGATGAATTCGCCGCCATGCGCTTTGGCAAATGCTAGGTTGAATAGCGCAATATAAGCAGTACCTACGTGTGGGAAGCCAGTAGGTGAAGGGGCGATACGCGTGCGCACAGGGCGTGTGCTGTCAGTAGAGGTTTGCATGGTAAAAGTCTCAAAATTTGCTATCGATATAAGCTATTAGTATAAATAGCGATGAAAGATATGAAGTCGATGTGAAGAAATAGCGTAAAATATAGCGCTAGTATAACAGAGACATGTGATATTTTTAATGAAAAGCCCTTCTAGTGCTTGACTCGCCGTGTATCCTTGCGATAATAATGCTAGGCAAGTCATAACTTGTTTATTTTCATCCAATTACTGGCCAGTATGGTCGTCATCTATTGAGTTGTTTGTGTCCCTATCAAAGTCTAAGCCAAAATCGAAAGCCAGTTCTTCTATTGCCACTGATCTCTCTGAGTCAGCGCCCAGCCCATCATTGACAAGTGATGCGTCTACGCAAAATGTCGATATGGATATTACTCACGCCCGTCATGAGGGCGATATCACGTCTGATGAATTAAGTTTTGTCCATGATGCGGTGCTATTACAAGAGGCTGTCGCTGCAGTGCTGGGCGTAAAAGCATTACCTAAGCAAAAAGCAAGCGACCAAAATAGCCCAAATAACCAAGATAGCTTAGATATAAGTGGGATTTACGTCGATGCGACCTTCGGTCGTGGCGGTCATAGTAGGTTACTATTAAGTCAACTTGCTGATGATGCCACACTGATTGTCTTTGACAAAGACCCAACGGCCATTAGCGTAGCGCAAGAGTTGGCAAGTAAAGACAGCCGTGTGCGTGTGGTTCATGACAGCTTTGCGACCTTGACTGACAGTCTAGCTGCTATGGGCATCAGTGAAGTGGATGGGTTGATGGCGGATTTGGGCATTTCATCACCGCAGATTGATGATGGTAGTCGCGGCTTTAGCTTTATGCGTGATGGGGCAGTGGACATGCGTATGGATACCAGCCGTGGCCAGTCAGTTGCCGATTGGCTTGAAACAGTCGATGATGAGACGTTGGCCAATGTGCTCTATGAGTTTGGTGAAGAGCGTCACAGTCGCCGTATTGCTCGCGCTATCAAACAGATGGAGGGCTATGACTCTACGCTTGAGCTGGCAGAAGTGATCAAAGTAGCGCATCCTAATTGGCAACGCGGTAAGCATCCAGCGACACAAAGCTTTCAGGCCATGCGTATCTTTATTAACAATGAGCTGGGAGATGTCGATGACTTTTTAGCGCAAAGCATTCCGATTTTAAAACCAGGTGGTCAGCTGGCGGTGATTAGCTTTCACTCATTAGAAGATCGCCGTATCAAACAGTTTTTGCAGCGTCATAGTAAAGGCCAGTATCCAGAAGACGAAAATCTACCGATGCCGCCGAATCGTCCGCGTTATTTTAGCAAGCCAAAACGCGTTGGCCCTAGCAAAGCTGAAACCAGTCAGAATCCGCGCGCGCGCAGCGCCTGGTTGCGACTGGCCACTCGTACTGATACAGCGTATCAGCAAACGGACGCATCATAAATCTTGGATGAAAGCACTAAGCAGGTCGCGTATGGTTGCTATTGTCTATCTCAATGATGTGCAAATGTCTTAATCGCTACGCCACTGTTAAAAAGCTGTAAATATTGTCTGTTAGGCTCGGCAAATAATTTTTATCTGTTTCACGATCTATGAGGCTTATGGACTCATGGATCGATCATCTTCTAAGCTAAAATTAAGTGTCCATTCATTTAATCTAGCACGGCAGTAGATCTGGTTTTAACAGGATACATTGATAATTGTAGACCTCTATAGTCATAGGCTTTTATAGTCAGGCTGCTACGGTCATACGATGGTTATCTCTGGTTTTATTTTTATTGATGGTACTGCTGGGCAATGTTAAGTTCGTTGTTTGCAACTCACTATTTACTTTATCGTTTACGTTCACTTTTTTGAGATCGTCATGGCAATATCTGACAAACCTGCAAATCGCCGCGCTGTACCCTCCAACACCGATATCGGCGAGCTGTTCGTGCGCCGATTCAATGTGGTAAGCATTTATGTGGTCGTACTGCTGCTACTGGCAGCCGCAATCGTCTGGAGTGGTATCAAAACTGCCGAAGAAGTTCAGCAATATCATCAGGATTATAAAACCTTGCAAGACATGAAAAAACAAGAGCGTAAGTTACAAGTAGAGCACCAGCGGCTATTGATTGAGCAGCAAACCTTCAGCGCCACACCTCAGATTGCCAGCCGTGCCGTTGCTGAACTGGGCATGTACTCCCCAACCCTAAAAGACAAGCTTATTATCCAGCCTGGCGTCGCGACAGCGTTGGTGCCAGTAGTTTCTGATGACTCAGACGAAGAGTTGACTGACGCTACTGGTCCACGTGCTTCCACCGACATCTCTCCTGAAGAACCGGCAATGGAGGCAGGACAATGAGTGAGAAAAAAACCAAACCTACAGCAAAAAGCACCGGCAAAAAACCAGCCAGCGGTAAGGTAACAAAGCCGTTGCGCCGTGCTAGCGCTGCCAAATCTGGGCAAGCGAGTGATAAAGCGGCAGGCAATCGTAAGGCAAAGCTATTTGGCCGTATAAAAAAGAGCGATACCAAAGGCGCTTATAACGCTGGAAAAAACTCAAAGAGCAAACGAGGGTTCTTAGGTAAGGCCTCTGGCGCTTCTTCTCGTGGCGGTTTTGAGCAAGACAAAAACCGTTTTCGTACTGTTTGGGGTTTGGCGCTGGTAATATTAGTGTTATTGATTGGCCGTGCCTATTATATCCAAGTGGCTAATGCGCAGTTTTATCAAGACAAAGGCAATGAGCTCATCACCAGTGAGCGCACACAAAAATCTTATCGAGGCATGATTACAGATCGCAATAACTTACCGCTTGCAGTCAGTGCGCCGCTTGCGACCGTATCATTTAGTCCGCACGATTACGCCAGTGAGTATTACGAGCTTAAGCGTATTATTTTGACCAACCCTAGTAGTCCACAACTACAGGCGCGTATGCAAAAACGCTTGGATAATATGGATCTGACCACGCTAGCAACGGCTGCTAATATTTCAGTCGATGAGCTAAAAAAAGTCACCGCAATCGATGACAGTCTCGATGTGACTGACAAGGATGCTGTCAAAGCGGCACTGCCATCTGGTGCAGGCTCGCATTATCTACCGCTGCTCAACAAAGTAACGCCTGAGATTGCTCAAAGCGTCAGCTCCCTTGACTTCCCTGGTGTCCACGAGAAAAACTTCTTTCAGCGTTATTACCCGCAGCCGCAATCTAATGCGCAGCTACTAGGATTTATGGGACAGAATGCCAATGATCCCGAGGGCGGTTATGAGGGCCGTGCTGGTATTGAGCGTCAGCATGAAAAAGAGCTGGCAGGTGATGACGGTAAAGTGCTGGTCTTGAAAGATGCCAAACAAAACAGTCTAAAAGAGATCAAGCAAATCGAGCCTGAGATACCAGGTAAAGATGTGGCCCTGACGATTGATTCGCGTTTGCAGTATTTGCTCTACAAAGAGCTGGAAAAAGCAGGACGCTTGCAAAAAGCACGCTGGTCAACAGGTATGATCGTCGATGTGCAAACGGGCGAGGTACTGGCACTATCGACATGGCCGTCATTTAACTCAAATAATCTCAATGAGATGACGGGCGAAAACCAACGTAACCGCGCGCTGTTAGATGTGTTTGAACCAGGTTCAGTTATGAAACCATTTACCGTTGCTGCTGCATTGGACTCAGGTAAATATACACCGACTACCTTGATTGATACCAACCCTGGCTCAATTCGTGTGCGCGGCTATACCATTCGAGATCATAATAATCTTGGTATGATCAACATGGCAACGCTGCTACAAAAATCCAGTAACGTCGCCTCTACCAAGATTGCGCTCTCGCTACCGCCTGAAGCCATTACCAACATGCAAAAACAGTTTGGCTTTGGGACAAAAACCCCTTTACAGTTCCCAGGTGAAGGCAGTGGTCTCATTGTGACACCAAAAGAAAAAGAAACCTCACGGCGTGCGACGGTCAGTTACGGTTACGGTCTACAAGTAACGCTAGCACAGGTGGCTCAAGCTTATTCAGCACTAGCGGCAGGCGGAGTAATGCACCCATTGACCTTAATCAAAAATGACAAGCCGCAGCCCAGCAAACGTATTATGGCGCGCGAACAAGCGATGTCGATCGTCCAAATGCTCGAGAGTGTGACTGAGCCAGGCGGTACCGCCAAAGCCGCTGCTATTGATGGCTATCGTGTGGCAGGTAAGACAGGTACCTCGCGCCGCATCAATCCAGAAGGCGGCTATTATACTGATCAGTATCGCAATGTGTTTGCTGGTATGGCACCAGCCTCTAATCCAAAGCTTGTAGGCGTGATGCTTATTGAAGATCCGCGTGGTCAAATCTATGCTGGCCTCACCGTTGCCCCTGTATTTCATAACGTTATGAAAGAGGCGTTACGATTGTACAATGTGCCTTTGGATAAGCCGCTCAAAACAGAACCACAGTAGGCGTTGAATTATTTTAAGTAGTCAGCGCTTCTAAGCGCTGATTTGTATTAACTGTTTAGGAATCGCTCATGACCTTGCCTACCTTATCGCCAAATGGCGCCCCTGTTATCTCTGTTACTTTGCAACAGCTTATCGATACTAGCGATAGCAGACTGACGCAGCAATTGACAGAAATGATGGCAACATCGGCTCAAAAGGCGGCAAATCAGGCAATCTCAGCTCAGGTTCATCCTATCGCTGATATCGCCTTTCGGCAGTTTCAATTAGACAGTCGCCAACTGTCTGATAATGACGTATTTATCCTTTTAAACAGCCACACGCCGAACATTCAAAAAAGCCGCGATTATCTGTTGCAGGCCGCCTCAAAAGCGGCTTTTGTGCTATCAGAAATTGATCCTATCACCTTAATGAGCGAAATGAGTGGCTCTGTAGATACCAGTAATGCGTTGGCGGTAGATAGCAAAAGCGATGCGTCACAGCAATTAGCAGCACTCCCATGCCCAGTCTTATACGTTCCTAACATCCGTGATTTTTTGGGTAGTTTAATCCAAGCGTATCTACAATATCAGCAGCCAGTGACATTACCCAAAGTAGTGGCGGTGACAGGTACTAATGGCAAGACCACTATCAGTCAATTGGTAGCGCAGCTTACACAATTGACAGGTATGAGTAGCGCGGTGATGGGTACCGCAGGTAATGGTAGGCTTGGCGCGTTAGTGCAGGCGAGTCATACCACAGGAGACGCCTTGGCTGTACAGCAGTTTTTGTATCAAATGGGTGCAGAGAGTGCTGAAATACTGGCACTAGAAGCCAGCTCTCATGGTTTAGATCAGCAGCGCTTGCAAGGTATGCCTGTTTCTGTGGCAATTTATACCAATCTTAGCCGTGATCACTTAGACTATCATGCCGATATGGCAGAATATGCTGCCGCCAAAGCCAGGCTGTTTGATACGGCACATTTTCCAGATCTAACTCATGCCATTATCAATATTGATGACGAGCATGCTCAGGTGATGCTAGAGACTGCACGCGCTAGTAAATTAACGGTATGGACCTACAGTTTAGACCCGTTGGCATCCGCTACCTTTGTCGCGGCTGATATCACGCCGAGTCTGCAAGGGGTCAAGATTAGCTTACGTACAGATTTTGGTGATGAGCAAGCCACGACTATAGATATTGTTAGTCCATTATTGGGCCGTTTTAATGTAGCCAATTTACTCGCCGCGATAGCCGCTACTACGGCGCTGAATACCCAGTCAAATAAAAATCAGTCAAATAGAACTCAGTTAAATGATGTTCAGTTAAATGCTGCCCATTCAGATATAAGTATTCATCGCATTGCAGAGGCAGTGACACAGTTACAAGGCGCTGTCGGGCGTATGCAGCGTGTGCCATCTAATGATGGCTGTTTTATCGTTGATTATGCGCATACACCAGATGCACTCAGTCAGGTGTTAGCGAGTTTGAAGACCCACTGTAAGGGCCAATTGTGGGCAGTATTTGGTTGCGGCGGCGACCGTGATGCAGGTAAGCGTCCGCTGATGGCACAAGCAGGTCTAGCAGGTGCTGATAAAGTTGTCCTAACTGCGGACAATCCACGTACCGAAGACCCCACTGCTATTTTGCAAGACATGCAAGCTGGAATGAGTGCTGAGCAATATCAACACACTCACATAGAGCCTGCGCGCCAACAAGCAATTGTGTATGCCGTCAGTCAGGCGGGTCCAGATGACATCGTCGTCATTGCAGGCAAAGGCCATGAAACTTACCAAGAAATCAACAATGTTCGTTATGACTTTGATGACAGTGTTATTTTGCAACAGGTATTAGAACAAGCGGGCCGTGTATAGCCGATAGACTCTCGCTGCATAAAATAGTCAAGAGTGATCATTAAATACAAAAATTAAGTAGTCATCATATAAGGTAACCACTATGACAGCCGACACCGATAACACCATCCAGTCGCAAGGGCTTTATGTCTGGCAAATGGATAATATGCTTGCTGCGACAGCGTCGCTCGATGGTCATTGGCAACTGCCACAAGACCATACAAATGCAGGAGAAGTCGCTCTAGCCAGTAAGCGTATCGCTACCGACACTCGCACGATAAAACCAGGTGATATCTTTTTGGCGTTAAGTGGTGAGAATTTTGATGGTCATGATTATATTGATATGGCAGCATCAAAAGGTGCAATTGCTGCTATCGTGTCTCGTCCTACCGCATCATCCGATGCAAATACTATCCCGCAGTTGGTGGTAAGTGACACCCGTTTGGCTTTAGGTCAATTGGCCAGCTATCGACGTCAGCAGCACACAGACCTGACCGTGATTGCTATTACAGGCTCGAGTGGCAAAACAACCTGCAAAGAGATGCTGGGTAGCATTTTTGGTAGATTGGCGCCGACATTGATTACTCGTGGCAACCTCAATAATGATTTGGGCGTGCCAATGATGCTGCTTGAGCTATCAGATCATCATCGCTATGCTATTTTAGAATTGGGTGCCAATCATATTGGTGAGATCGCTTATACGACTGAGATCGTCCGCCCTGACGTGGCCTGTATCCTAAATATCGGTACTGCCCATTTAGGCGAGTTTGGTAGCCGTGAAGGGATTTGCCAAACCAAAGCAGAGATTTATCACACTTTGACGGACGCGCAGTATGCGATAGTGCCTGATAAGGATGATTTTACCAATCAGTTGCGCCGTATTGCTGAAAAGCACACTTCACATGTGATTGGGTTCGGTAATACCGATGTCAGTGCAAGTCATCTGGATGTAGAACCTGAGCGTAGTGAGTTTAAGCTACATATCGGTAATCAAATTCATGATATCAATTTGCCATTAGCAGGCGAGCATAATGTCAATAATGCTTTGGCCGCTGCCGCCTGTGCATACGCGCTAGATATTGAGGTCAATGATATCGTTGTGGGTCTAGAAAATGCGCGTCCAGCAAAAGGTCGCCTGAACAGTCAGATACTGGGTATGCATCGCCTTATTGATGATACGTATAATGCTAATCCTCACTCGGTACGTGCCGCTGCTAAAGTGCTGGCTGCACAAACGGGCACGCAAGTGATGGTGTTAGGGGATATCGGTGAGCTTGGGGATGCGGCAGTTAGTGAGCATCAAAGCTTGGGCCGTACTATCGCGACCACAGGTATTGATGTATTGCTGTGTGTAGGTGAGTATGCCGCCTATACTGTTGCCGGCGCGCAAGAGATTTCTGATATCAATGCGCATGCATTTGCAGACAAAGACAGTTTATTAGAATATTTACAGCCGTATTTACAAGCGCAACAAGCTAAGCCTTGCACTGTGTTGTTCAAAGGCTCGCGCTCCATGAAAATGGAAACACTTATACATGCATTAGTAGAGGAGTAGGCGGTGTTAGTTTGGTTGTTTGGCTGGCTTGGTCAGTATTATACGCCGTTTTCTGCGGTTTCTTCGTTGACGCTAAGAGCACTGCTCGCGGTCGTCACCGCGCTTATGTTTAGCATGGTTTTTGGCGGACGTGTCATTCGACATTTGCGTTCGCTCAAATACGGCCAGGCTATTCGGAACGATGGGCCTCAATCGCATTTGGCCAAGACAGGTACGCCTACCATGGGCGGGGTACTCATTCTGAGTGCTATTGGCATATCGACGCTGCTATGGGCACGCCTAAATAATCCTTACGTTTGGATTTTGCTCGTTGTTATGGTTATTTTTGGCGCGGTAGGCTGGGCAGATGATTGGCTCAAAATTAAATATAAAGACCCCAAAGGTCTGATCGCACGAAAGAAATATTTTTGGTTGTCGATGGGCGCATTGTTCGTCGGTGTCTCGTTGTACTATATCGCCACACTACAGCCAGACATCAACACCACTCGTGAGATGCAGGACCTGTTATTGCCCGTATTCAAAGACTGGATGATTCCATTTTCAGCAGTGCCCTTTGGTATTGGTTTTATTATCTTTACTTACTTTGTGATCAATGGCGCCTCCAATGCGGTCAATCTCACGGACGGTTTAGATGGTTTGGCGATTTTGCCAGTCGTTTTGGTTGCTGCAGGTTTGGGCGCAATGGCTTATGTATCGGGTGATGTGCGCTTTGCAGATTACTTGCATGTGCCTTATATTGCCTATAACTCTGAAGTTCTCATTGTTTGTGGCGCGATGGTTGGGGCAGGACTTGGTTTCTTATGGTTCAATGCTCACCCAGCGCAGGTATTTATGGGAGATGTCGGTGCACTGGCACTCGGTGCGATGCTAGGTACGATTGCGGTGATGACGAGACAAGAGATTGCCTTTGCTATTATGGGTGGTTTGTTTGTTGCTGAGGCGCTATCAGTGATGCTACAAGTGGGTTCTTATAAACTGCGCAAAAAGCGCGTTTTCCGTATGGCACCGCTGCATCATCATTTCGAAGAGATTGGCTGGAAAGAAACACAAGTAGTAGCCAGGTTTTGGATTATCGCTATCATACTTGTTATTCTTGGACTGATGACATTGAAGCTGCGTTAAAACGTCAGCCTCAAACCGTATTGTAAGTACACTTATACCAGCCTCCTAAAAGCCATTTCAAACAATATTGAGGTGGCTTTTTATCGTTCAAGGCACACGAAATTTGTTAAAATGCGAGTCATATTGCTATGACTTTGAGATATCTGTGTCCTTATTTATTTGTCCACTTTGCCAGTCACCACTACAGCCAGCCGCAGATACGTGGCGCTGTGATGGTAGTTTGCATCCCAAAAACACCTCGCACCCCTTTGACGTTGCCCGTCAAGGCTACGTCAATCTGCTGCCTGTGCAACAGAAAAAGTCCAAAGCACCTGGCGACAGTCAAGCGTCTATCAATGCGCGTAAACGGTTTTTGAACCAAGGGTATTATGCACCGCTGCAGGATCTGATCAGCCAAAAAATGGAAGTGCTGTTGTCAAAAATTGAGTCCACAGATGAGCATAATACCAACTCTGTTCATTGGCTCGATATCGGTTGCGGTGAAGGTTATTATACGCAGGCAATGGCACAAATGGGCTCGTCGCTCATAGACACGTTAATAGCCGCTGATATCAGTAAGCCTGCATTGGTTGAGCTGGCTAAAGTGAGCAAAGCGATAGGTCATCTCTGGTATCAACAGAATGAGGATAGTGTTACTAAGCCAACAGCCGTCTATCCACTAGTGACCAGTGCGGCGCATCTACCACTACGCCCTCATAGCATTACCGGTATCAGTAGTATATTTAGCCCCATTTTGCCCGAAGCGTTCGCTAAGGTGTTGGCTGATAATGGCTATCTGATTATTGCCAAACCAGATGTTGGGCATTTGGCGACGCTACGTGAAGCCTTATTCGATAGTGTGCGTGAGCATGACTCTGATAAGTTTCTACAGGAATTGGCGCCATATTTTACGTTGGTTGAGACTCAGCGTGTCAGTACCGACATGAGTCTATCCGCAGAGGACTTAGCCGATTTAATGACGATGACGCCTTATGCGTACCGGGCGCGTAGTGAGAAGCGACAAGCATTATTGTCAGCAGTAGAAAAATCGTCATTCAATACAGAGGCAAAGTTTGTGGTTTATGTTTTACAAAGGATAGCGTAGCACTTCTCAAAATAGCATGGTGTTATACACTGCAGTGTAGTGCATTGCAGTGCAGTGCACTGCAATGATGTCTTTGATACTCCAAGTATTAGTATTCTTTTAGCAACCAGCCACTACCAAAGGCAAAATACTCTCTAAACCAGGCATTGTAGCGAATAGATAGCGGTGTTGGGCTGGCGAGGGCCATAGGCTGCTGGTAGTCTTGATGCTTTGCAATTGCTACGGCACGAATGGTATGAAAATCACTGGTGACAATCGCAATGGGCATGTTTTTATTGATACTATGCTGCGCAAGAATATCCTGACTGTACGCCAAATTTTCCTCAGTGCTGGTGCTTTTGCCTTCTTGATAAATACGATCTAGCGAAATGTCGTGCGTGTCCTGCAAGTAAGTTGCCATAATGTTTGCCTCACTGCGCGGCTGCCCCAGACCGATACCGCCACTGGTAATGATCAATGCTTGTGGTTGCTGCTCAATCAGCGTTGCTGCCGTATCCAGACGACTGGCGAGGGTGGCGCTGGGTTTGCCCGCAACGGTACCAGAACCAAGCACGATAATAGCGGCCACGGGCGGTAGCGTTTGTTTGCCACGAGCAATCTGCTGCTGCAATGAGTAAACAAATACCAAAAAGCTCATGAGCCATAACCCAAATATTAACCATAACCCATACCAGATACGACGCAGTACAGGATGTTTGACAAGCACTCTAGCAATCATAGGCGCACCCAGCCCATGACCCAAAAAAACTACACCTATCAGAAAAGGCAGTACCGTGCCAAAATTAACCTTGTCAATGGCTATCAGTGCGATACAGTCGATGATAAGTATGAGTCCAAGTGCTATCAATACAATACGTAATAACCCAAACATAAGTTTTTCCAGTCAGCACTTATAGATCAGTCGCGCTGTCTATATAAGTGTCAAATATTAAACATTAAACATTAAACATTGAATGCTACATCCGCCTCTACAGTAATCAAAAGCATCATATATATACTTTTAGGTCTGCCCATCTATTTACTTACACTAGTAGCACAACTTTGTGGCTGTCTACAGTTTAGTGTCTGAATGTGCCAAACAACGGCAACAATCGCAACCTTTCTTCATGTTTCATAAATCTACTTAATACTAGAATCAGTTATCATTTTCTTTGTCGATAGAGCGATGCGACATCGCAATATCTTATTTGATACGTCATAAGGTATCTTTAATTATTATTCATCAATATGAATGAAACTGGGAAAATAAAATGAAAAAGATAATAGTAAGTTCAATTTTAGCCGCTACCGCTTGTTTGTCTATGGTTGGTCAAGCCAACGCGGCACCTGATTACTCAAAGTCTCATGCCGCCCAAGTACAGCATCAAAAACATGATGCTAAAACAAAAGCAGATAGCAAACACAAGGTTGTCAAAAACAAGGCAAAGGTATCACAGCAAAAAGCAAAAATAATGGCTGCCAAACATAAAGCACAAGAAAAGCACCAAGACAAATATCAGAGCAAGTATAAAAATGATAAACAAAGTAAAAATGATTACAGACACCGCTCTTAAAAGTAATATCTGATTATCTAAAAATGACGCCTCAAGTAGGCGTCATTTTTTTGTAAGGACGAATTAAGCGTTGTTCAAGATAGTGGCTTATTTAATGCTTATGATCATACCTCAACGTTAGACTATGAACCTATACGGACAGTTCAGCAAAAGGTGATAATCATTGAGAGTACTGAAATATGGTATTGATGCATGGAGATATAGTGTCGATACATAGCTTTGAGCCATTTGACGGACTGGTGGTCAGAAAATATGTGAGAGAACAGCTACTGTTTTACATCAATGCCACGCTCAGTATCTTCTAGATAACGCATTATTTTGGTGGTTTTTTTGCCCTTTTTACGGTAAGTGCAAATATGATGATGTGTTTTATATATTGCCCAATATCTTGCTTGAGTTTTCATAAATATAGCTGGTAAGTCTCACTATTAGGTGTTTTAAAATAATATTTGGCGCTAAGCCTTAGAATATAAGTATCTTTCATGAAGAAAAACTCAGCAAGACTTAACGTTTCTTAAAGTTTCTATAAAGTAAAAGTTGATATTATCTAATCAATATAAGAGGTTTATTTTTGAATAAATATCAACAATTACGACGTATAAACAGGTAACTGATAGTTTTCCCTGTTTCACTACCATTGCCTTTCAGGTCTTATATCCTACAAGAGTGCTTTATGAACCTCACAAAAACGGCTAAAGCTTTCAGCTTGCTTGCTATTGTCACTGCCATACAAGTTTCATCACTGACCTCTGCCTATGCCCATGACCTTAATGAACATACCATGCCTGCCAAAGAGTGGCAGATCACAGGCCAGCCTAGTGTCGCCGCTGACTTTATCAAATTAGAAGACAGTACGGTTTATCTGACCGATAGTCGCCATCAGCTACTCTCTTTTATTTTGGCGGATTTTTCAGCCAATGATCAAACCTATATTCTGGAAAAAAACGCTCATATTCAAGCGATCAATCAGCTAGCAGTGATTGAAAATCTAGTAAGTAGTAATCAATTAACGGCTATCCAAAATCCAAACGATACTACTGTTATTGCCAATGATAATGGGACTGCCCTAAACAAAGCTGATGCGGAAAGTTCTGTTATAACGGATAACAGTGACACGCGCTCTGTTTTATTCTTCTACCTCTTGGGCGGCTTGATCTTAGCGAGTGGTTTGGTTTGTCTTTATGTTTTGAACATACGCCACAAAAAAAACCGAACCTCAAAAGTAGCTTATTCAGTTTTTGGTGTATTGGGTTCAGCTGCTTTACTGGTTGCTTGTAGCAGTACTGAGACGGTCCAAAATATCGGTGAAAAGACCAAAGAGGCGATCGCTCACTTGCCAGTACCAGCCAATGATATTGATTTTATGGCGTCAGTATTTGGCTCATTCGATAACGTCAGTACTCATCATGATGATAAATATCTGTATATCGAATCAAATGGTATTCCAAGCCACGAAATGATGATAGGTATCACCAGTTGGCAACAGCAAGTACCTATCGACCAAGATTATACCGATGAGAACAGTTGGGTCATTCCCTTACAGCCTGAGCTTGCCGATGAGCCTTTAATGGCCAAAGACAATTTTATGAAAGGCGCCATCGCGATTGCAGCTAATGGCATTCCTATATTCAACCCATTAAACAATCGGGGTGAGGACGCCAAAGCATTCGGAGAATTAGACAATTGGGGCGGGCATTCTGGACGCGCTGATGATTACCACTATCATCTTGCACCAACCCACCTACAGTCACAAGTTGGCGCAGGTAAGCCTATTGCTTATGCACTAGACGGCTTTCCTGTCTATGGTGAAACGGATGATGAGCTTGATGAGTATTTAGGCAAATTTAACGAAGACGGCAGCTATGAATATCATGCTACCTCAGAGTTTCCGTATTTAATTGCAGGTTTGCGCGGTAAGGTCACTATAAACCCAGATACAAAAGCGCCAGAAAATGAAATTTCACCGCAAGCACATACTCATGGCGTTCGCCCAGCGCTGACGCCTTTGCGCGGAGCTGAGATCACAGATTATAAGATTATAAGTCCGACTCAATACAGTCTAACGTATACCCATGACGGTCAAGAGCATAAGCTTAACTATGGTTGGGGCGCTACTGAAGCGACCAAAGATATTTATACTTTTGAATTTATTGATCCAGAGGGTACGACCGTACAGACTTATAAACGCACTGGTAACACACAGAAAAAATAATACGTATCTAATGATAATTATCAATTATAGAGATAATAAGCTGAGTTCAAAAACCATCTTATATAATGCTAAGGAATCCTAATGAAACCTATTTTAATACCTGCTTTGCTAACCACGACAGTATCTGCTGTATTGCTGGCAGCGTGTAGCCAAACCCAGATAGACTCAGCGGCTACCGATGCCAATGCCAATGAGCAAACGACAGCATCAGTAAATAGTAGTGCAGATGCCAGCAGCTATACTGGCAGCGCGAGCTTAACCCAAGGTGTTGCCCAGACTGACGTGACAAATGCTTATGAATGTGACCGTGGTCGTCAAACCAACATTGGTAGTATCCAGTCATCTGACGGTAAAACATGGACAGTACCAGCAGCGACCAATTTGCTCAATACAGATTTCCCAGTGGCGTCTGACTTAAACAACCCTTGTACGGGCAACGACTATCGCACTGCCAGTGAAGCTTTAGCTCAACTTGATGGTTCAGACATCATTGAAATAGATGCAGATGGTGAAGTGTATACCGCTTACGTCTTTGCAGATAATTATTTTGAGATGTATGTAAATGGTGTGGCAGTTGGACGTGACAATGTGCCATTTACTCAGTTCAATTCAAATATAGTGCGTTTCAAAGCAAAAGCACCATTTACCGTTGCTATGCATTTGGTGGATTGGGAAGAAAACTTAGGTATTGGTTCAGAGAGTAATCAAGGCTCAGAGTTTCATGCAGGAGACGGCGGTCTAGTCGCTGTGATCAAAGATAAAGACAATAGCATCATCGCTAAGACTGATGAAAACTGGAAAGCACAGACCTTTTATACCGCGCCGATTAGAGACTTATCCTGTGTTAGTGAGTCAGGTAGCGAGCGCCTATCTAGTAATTGTGTTACCACAGCTAATGTACAAGACGGTTCGGCAGATTATGGCCTGCATTGGGAATTGCCTACCAACTGGCAACAAGCAGACTTTGATGACTCTAGTTGGCCGAACGCTACTACTTATAGTAACCAAACCATTGGGGTAGATAATAAACAAGCTTATACCAATTTCATAGATATTTTTGATAATGAAAAAGCAGATGCCCAATTCATTTGGTCAACCAATGTCGTACTCGATAATGAAGTTATCGTACGCTATACCGTAGATGCGTTATAAGCGCTGTACAAATACTTAAAAGACCATCATAAATGCCGCTCCAAAATAGCTATCTTAGATCTATCTTGGAGCGGCAGTGGTATAGCGGTTACGTTTTATTTGTAAGCCGTATCTTTATTCTCAGTATATATTTATAAATAAAAAGCTATCTATCGATATCCTTCCTCGTTTGTCACTACCGCGTACTTGTATGTCTGTAAGCGCTGGTTGAACTCAAAAATCGTTACCTTTCTTAAACTTTCATCAAGCTACTTAACATAGGGACTAGCTATGATAAAGGGCAGTATTATTAACATCGTCTACGTGCGCTAGTTATTCAAAGTAATGCTTTCCAACCAAAAAAATGATGCCAAATATCCACTAATTGTCCTAAATAATCATCTCAAAAATCGACTGAGAGCGCCAATGAAACAAACCTTATTCATACTATTTGCCATCTTTTTCAGTGCAATAGGCTACTCAGCCAATGCAATGGTACCGAGTATTGCCTTTGCAGAAGCAGTAGACGCGACTCCAAAACCAGTCGTATCTGCTAAAATACGAAAAATCAGACGCGAATGTCGCATCAATTTGGGTCTGAACAAGTTATACACGAATCTAAGTGACAGTGAAAAAGAAGCAATGAAGAGATGTATAGGCAGTAAGTAGCTGTAGGTTTGGATATTAGCAGCGATAGATGAATGGTATGAGCCAGCAATATACTTTATTGTTGGTTTTTTTGATAGATAATAACGATTCAGGCAGCATTAGATGACAAGTATAGACTGACAGTCTTACTATTGAAGTGTTTGAATTTTATTTAGGATAGAGTAAGACAAAACAGAAAAACTGGGGCTTTTATCAAAATAGATAAGATTGGCGGTGAAGGAGGGATTCGAACCCTCGATACGCTATGAACGTATACACACTTTCCAGGCGTGCGGTTTCAGCCACTCACCCACTTCACCGTTTTTTGAACGCCTAAGTATAGCGGATACCATTTAAAATGTCACGACTTGCGCACTATCTTTCTTTATTGGTGGCCGCCTGCTAGGATAGCAAGTATGTAATAGCAAGTATAAATGGTTGAGAGTTGAATGATAAGTTTCAGTAAGTCCAAAAGTGGATTTAAACATAGCGTGCTGACGGCGATAGTGACTGTTACGATAGGTATGTCTACTCAGGCATATGCTGATGACTTCAGCCAGTGTAGCCAATCTTTTTATGGTGGTATTTATCCTGAATTTACCAATACCAAACTGAGTAATCAGACACAAGCACTATGTATGGATGGTTTTGCTGTCATGTACTCTGGTGTATCACGCACACCCCTATGGTCAGCAGAGTATCTAGATCGGACACGCCTACAACAAGCAAAACAAATCGACCGTGAAGACAGCTTTCACGAAGAAAGTAAGCTCCCGGAGTCAGCACGCGCGTCATTATCTGACTATTCAGGTTCAGGTTATGATCGCGGACATCTCGCACCCAATGCCGACATGGCAACGCGTAGTCAGCAATATGATAGTTTCAGTCTGGCCAATATCGCGCCGCAGTCACCGCGCAACAATCGTTATATCTGGCGTAATATTGAATCGGCTACTCGATATTTAACGCAGCAATACGGTGAGGTCTATACCATCACAGGTGTAGCATTCACTAATAGCAAAACCAAGCAACTTGCGAACCGCGTACTGGTTCCTAGCCATTTTTTTAAAGCGGTATATATTCCAGCAACCAATCAAGCCGGGGTGTACTACGCACCCAATGATGAATCAGAACGTATCGATGTTATTAGTGTTGATGAGTTAACCGCTGAAACGGGTATCGATGTCTTACCAATGTTAGACATCCAAACAAAAACACAAGCGTTTGATTTACCATTAAAGGCAGGGGAGCGCTCAGATACACCTGATACTACAGACGAAGAGCCTGACTGGATGTTATTTGTATGGGCTATTCTAGAATGGTTAATTGCACAGCTAAAAGCGTAAAAGGCTTTATAAATATCGACGCATAAAAGATTAGAATTGCGCCAAAGCATACTAATAGTGAGGATGAATACATGATTGAGCCATTCGCAAACAACCACCAAAGCATGCAGATAGGCGAGCTAGTTATTGAAAATCAAGAAGACAAGATTGTTATTTATGGTGATATCGATCTGACTTTAGATGCGTCAGGATATGAGCAAGCCCAGCAGTTACATGAGCTAACTAGTAAGATTATTGACGCATTTCAGGTCAATAGCCTTTATAGTAATAATGACAGTAAGTCAAAAGAAATTGATGACCAGTTGGGCAAAGATATCGACAACCCTTTCCTGTAAGTCTTTGATATAGTTTTATTTTTCCAGAAATAATAAAGTATAAAAAAATTACTAGGCAAACTTAAAAAATTGCTTATAATGAATCAAGACATCGCTTATGTCGCTCAGGTCTTTGAACAAAACCTTATGAGCAATTGCGGTAATACCTACCTAAGGTGTAAGTGCTTAGATAGATATCCCAAAGCTCATAATAAAAGATTCTAGCAAAGGATAAGCATAGGACATCGGAAACATAACGTTTCGAGCAATCATTGTATGAAGGGAGTCAATCTATGAAATTATTTACAAAAACCACTTTAGCAGTTGCTGGTATTGGTATCGCTAGCATGGCTTTTGCCGCTGATCCACTTGCCAATACGACTTGGCAAACATATGATGAGGGCAAGCCAAAAGGTACTGTAAAAATCACTGAGTCAAACGGTGTATTGACAGGTACGCTTGTTGCTACTAATTCAGCCAAAGGTAAGAAGCACGTTGGTACGACTATTATCAAAGGTCTGAAGTCTGACGGTGGTGGTAAATATAGCGGTGGTACGATCACTGACCCTGAAAAAGGTAAGGACTATCGTATGACTGCAAACTTAAGCGGCAACACATTGAAGCTAAGAGGTTATATTGGTCCATTCTCTCGTAGCCAAGAATGGAAAAAGAAATAAGCCAGCATTAAGAACCAATCATCAAGCCTTAACTTAATAAAAAAAATCCCGCATTACCGAAAGGTGTTGCGGGATTTTTCTATATTCTAGATTTGTTTTCTAGGTTCAATAAGTAAGTTCTATATTGAAGGTTTAATAGAGGAAGTTTCTTATCGATTAAAATAATAAACGCTGATACTACAGTAAGCAGTATCAGCGCATTTAAGACTTATGTCTAGCTTATGAGAGTGATCTTATCTGATAAACTCTGGGTAAGCTTCCATACCACATTCAGCGATGTCAGCACCTTCGTACTCGTCTTCTTCAGAGATACGTAGACCGATAACTGCTTTGATGATTGCCCAGACTACTAAGCTAGCAATGAATACCCAAGCAAAGATAGTCGCGGCGCCTACAATCTGACCGATAAAGGTAGATGCTGGGTTAGTGATTGGTACAATGAGCAAACCAAATAAACCAACAACACCGTGAACTGAGATTGCACCTACTGGGTCATCAATTTTGATTTTGTCTAAAGCTAAGATTGATAACACGACGATGATACCAGCGATGACACCAAAGATAGTGGCTTGTAGTGCAGAAGGGGTTGAAGGCTCTGCAGTAATGGCCACTAGACCTGCTAATGCACCGTTTAGGAGCATGGTTAGATCCGCTTTACCAAAGATGATGCGGGCTAGGATTAAGGCACCAACAGCACCGCCAGCAGCAGCAGCATTAGTGTTTAAGAATACCATGGCAACAGCATTGGCACTGGCGATATCACCAAGTTTAAGTACTGAGCCGCCGTTGAAGCCGAACCAACCCATCCATAAGATCAATGTACCAAGTGCAGCAAGTGGTAGATTGGCACCAGGAATGGCACGTATCTCACCATTAGGACCGTATTTACCTTTACGTGAGCCCAATAGTAGTACGCCAGCTAGGGCAGCAGCAGCACCTGCCATATGAACGATACCAGAGCCTGCAAAATCAGAGAAGCCCATGTCACCTAGGTTGAATAAACCAAAGACATCGTTGCCACCCCAAGTCCAGCTACCTTCTAATGGATAGATAACGCCAGTCATGACGACTGCAAACAATAAGAAAGCCCATAATTTCATACGCTCAGCAACGGCACCTGAAACGATTGACATACAGGTCGCTACAAACACTACTTGGAAGAAAAAGTCTGAGGCTGCAGAGTAAACGGAGTCGCCACCAAAGCCATTTTCGGCAGAGGCTGCCAACGCATCTTCTACTAAAGTGTCACCGCCTGCAATTCCGCTTAAGAACAGATCGCCACCATACATAATAGCGTAACCACATACCATGTACATAATGCTGGCCGTTGCAAATAACGCGACATTCTTAGTTAAGATTTCGACCGTATTTTTTGATCGGACCAGTCCGGCCTCTAACATAGTGAAGCCAGCGGCCATCCACATGACCAACGCCCCACAGATCAAAAAGTAAAACGTATCGAGCGCATACTGGAGCTCAAAGATTTGACTTTCCATTTACATTCCCCTTGAATTTACAATATAGATATCGGTATGACCGATAGATAAAAATGCTGTAAGAACCTATATCTACGAATCTCCTTTTATAGATATGGCCTCAAATCTAGATAGCATCCGGTCCGGTTTCACCTGTACGGATACGAATGACTTGCTCAAGTGCAGTAACAAAGATTTTGCCGTCACCAATCTTGCCAGTACTAGCGATGCGAGTGATGGCTTCGATAGCAGGGTCGACCATCTCGTCGATCACAGCAACTTCAACTTTTACCTTAGGTAAAAAGTCCACCACGTATTCTGCGCCGCGATAGAGCTCTGTGTGACCTTTTTGACGACCGAAACCTTTGACTTCAGTGACAGTAACACCTTTGACACCGATGTCAGAAAGCGCTTCACGCACATCATCGAGCTTAAACGGTTTTAAGATCGCAGTGATTAGCTTCATAAAAAAATTCCTTATTTGTGTGATGCTGCAGATTGATAGAGGCATTATGGTGCATCGTCGTATCTCTGCCTTGCTTACGGTAAGTTATTCAAGAACTGTGCCAATTTACTCAAGGGGAAGTAAATTGGACGTGTCCGTTCAAAAATAACCGTCATTCCGATAGAGGATATAACCGACGGTACAACAATGAGAGCCTTCATTATAGACGTAATAAAGGTAAATCAATCTTCAGCGTTTGGTTAATGACAACTTTATTATAACCAACTTTTTGAGTGCTTGGGGAAGCTATCCCCGTATTTCATGTGACGATTTGCTAACTTGAGTTCGGCAATCAAAAGGGGTTTTTGCGAGGAAGCTATAAACAGAAGATAAATATAAAACAGATATAAGCAGCAGAGCGCCAGCAAGGTAACGGGTGCTCTGTACTTAGATATAGGGGGTGTATGCAGCAGCGTACTTACGCTTTAGGGAATAGCAGATACGGCGTTTTGGTACTGACTAGCAGTTTTTTGGTATCGCTACCTTGTAGTAATTCACGCAGACGAGACTGACCGAAGGCGCCTGTCATGAGTAGACCGATGTCGTTTTGATTCTGATAGTAATTTAAGGCCGCTGCGACATCACGGCAGTCTAGTAGTGTCTTTTTGGATTTAATACCTGCTTGCTTGAGCTTTGCATAAGCTTCGCGTAGGGCATCACAGTTGTCAGAATTTTCTCTACCAACCATAACAATATGTACGGTCAAGGCACGTACAAGTGGCGTCTTACATAGCCAATTGAGTAGTTTATGGCACGTTGGGCTGTTGTCAAAAGCAAATAAAGCCGTAGTAGGGGTCAAAAATGGTGCATGTGTCACCAAAATGGGGCAGTGACTGACTCTGATAAGCTGACTTAGGGTGGATTTGCAGGTAACATGATGACCAATAACGATCAATTGGGCTTTGTCATCAACGTAATCGATACTTTGGTTTAGGTTCTCATGACGATGTAAGGTGTACGTTTTAAGCTTGCGGCGCTGCTGTTCACAATAAGTGGTCGCTTGTGAGAGTAGCAATCTGCCTTGTGCCTTTAACTCACAGTTGCTCAGATGCTCTTTACTCGTGAACTGCTCAAGCAATGCATTCTCATCATCGATGTTTAGACAGCCAGAATAATTGACCGCAGCTTTTTGTTGTAAGCTTGGTGCAGAGTGTAATAGTCCAATAGGTGCTTGCAGACGGGTAGAAGCCCACATACTCGCCTCTAATACCGCTTGAACATGATCGGGACAATCCAAGCAAGCAATCACACTATCAAGTTTTAAATTACTCATAAAACGACCACATCATTTTAATAATAAGAATCAGCCACTCAGTTCGGGGCTAAGCATAACCATCATACTCAACCCTGATTACCATTATGGCCGCCTATTCATATATCAATCCATACCATGTATCAATTTACAAAACCTTGATTCGTATTAGTATGGCAAGGCTGATAGAGAGTGGCTTAATCTAATAAGCCAATATCTCGGCGATCATGAACAGAGAAGCGGTCAATCAGTGTGCGACTCGCATTGTTGAGTCCTACCACTTTGACATCAATACCTTCACGTTGCAAGCGCATGACCAGTTTGTCCAAAGTATCCACAGCAGTCACATCCCAAAAATGTGCTTGGCTAACATCAATCTGAATGCTATCTACGGCTTCTTTGGTATCGAAGCTATTCAAGAACTGTGTCGTAGAAGCAAAGAATACTTGACCTTGAACATAGTAGTAACGGGTATTGCTACTGTCATCGTACTCGCTAAAGATGGTCAAGAACTGTCCAATCTTATTGGCAAATGCCAAGGCAGATAGCAGCACACCAACACCAACGCCATAAGCTAGGTTATGAGTAAAGACCGTAGTCAATACTGTCGCCAGCATCACAATATTGAACGACATAGGATGCGTTTTGAATTCGCGAATAGATTGCCAGTTAAACGTACCAATCGATACCATAATCATAACGGCAACCAGCGCAGCCATTGGAATTTGGCTGACCCATTCACTCAAAAACACCACCATAATCAGTAAGACAACACCAGCCATCAACGTAGATAGACGCGTACGTCCACCAGATTTTACGTTAATCATAGACTGACCAATCATCGCACAGCCTGCCATACCACCGAAAAACCCTGATACCACGTTAGCCATACCTTGACCACGGCATTCTTTGTTTTTATCACTGGGTGTATCCGTCAACTCATCGACGATGGTTGCTGTCATCATAGACTCTAATAAACCAACAATAGCAAGCGCAATAGAATACGGCGCGATGATAAGTAGTGTCGTCAAATTCAATGGGATATCAGGCAGCAAAAATACTGGCAATGAATCTGGCAAGTCACCCATGCTGCCAACGTTGCGAATATCAAGATTCATATACATGGCAACAGCGGTCAATCCAACGATGCAAATCAATGGAGAAGGAATCACACGACCTATTTTAGGGATAAGTGGGAACAGGTAAATAATCGCTAAACCCGCCGCTGTCATAATATAAACCGTCATACCGACACGTTCGGTCATGGGGTTTAGCTCAGGCAGTTGCGCGGCGAATATCAATATCGCCAGTGCGTTGACGAAGCCAATAACCACTGAGCGCGAGACAAAACGCATCAGATTGCCCAGCTTTAGAATGCCCATTACGACCTGAATGGCACCGCATAACAGGGTAGCAGCAAGCAGATACTGCAAACCATGATCGGCAACCAAATCAACCATGACCAATGCCATAGCCCCTGTCGCTGCCGAAATCATCCCTGGACGTCCACCGACAAAGCTGATCACGACGGCGATACAAAATGAGGCATACAAGCCAACTTTTGGATCAACACCCGCGATAATAGAAAAGGCAATGGCTTCTGGAATCAGTGCTAGGGCTACGACTAAGCCCGATAAAACGTCGCCGCGAACATTGGAAAACCACTCGTCACGCAAGTTATCAATAAAAGATGTCATAAGTAAACTACATAGGGTTAGAGGCAAAAAAAGTAATCATTACTCATTTATAAAATGATCGCGTCGCTAATAATAGCTATTCATTTGTCTTTTACGTCAACATGCACTGGGTCATGTTGCTGTGTTGGAATGTGCAAGGTCAATAATAAGTATGTCTACTCATTTTTTTGGTATCGCGTATACGCTCATCAATAATAAATATGATGAAGACAGTAAGATGACCTAAAAATATGGTTTGGACTGGGTTGCTTAAAATAGGCTATTGAATATAACACCCAAGATAAGGCATAGAATCAGCAATTATTTGCTGTAGTAGAGGGTGATAAATAATTTGCCACACAACGATCGTTGCCTGACATAAAGTTACCACACACGAATCAGTGCTAAAGAGACGTGACAATAGCGCGATAAATGTGACAACATGCTAAACTAAAATAATCAGGCGTAGCGCCTTATTGCATAACAATGTCACATACCAATCAAGTCAGCCATTATAGCATTAGCTACCAAATATAAAAACAGGCGAATAATAGCACAAAGTCATAAAAAATCATTACCCAAATTTGAACGATACCGTTATGATGCCTATCATCGTGAGGGTGTCACCGAAAGTCGCTACACGCTTGTTTTCTTGCCACTACTTTGTTCGTCTAACAGAAGGAATAGATATGACCGCTAATACCGCAACAGAAACCTTGATTCATAAGGGCAACGGTCTACAGGTCGTGGTCGGTTTGGGACAGTCTGGACTATCGGTAGCGCACTATCTTGCCAAGCAAGGTTATCAAGTAGCAGTAACAGATGCACAAGCCGCGCCTAAGCTTGCGGATCAACTGCCAGCTGATATTGAAATTCGTCAGTTTGGGGCGATCGATGCAGAGCTACTACAGCAAGCAGCACGTATTATTATCAGCCCAGGTATCTCGCTTGAAACCGATGCCGTGGCAGCAGCCCGCCGAGCTAATATTCCAGTCGTCAGTGATATTCAACTGTTTTGTGACGCATGTACAGTACCGATAGTAGCCATTACAGGCTCTAATGCCAAAAGTACCGTGACTACCTTAGTTGGGCAAATGGCAGCAGATGCTGGCGTTAATGTGGGTGTCGGTGGCAATATTGGCGTGCCAGCACTGACTTTGCTTGATAATACGGATATGGAGTTGGCCGTGTTAGAGTTGTCTAGCTTTCAGCTAGAAACCGTTACTAATTTAGGTGCAAAAGTCGCGACGGTACTCAATATGTCGCCCGATCATTTAGATCGTCACGGTGATATGCTTGGTTATCATCAAGCCAAACATCGTATCTTTCAGGGCGCCAAATCAGTAGTCATTAATCGTGAAGATGCGCTCACCCGTCCATTAGTGGCAGACAACCTACCAAGAATCAGCACAGGTATTCATGCTCCTGATAAAGGACAGTACGGTCTTATTACCGATACGGAAGGTCAGACTTATCTGGCGCGCGGTACAGAACGGTTACTGTCGGCGGACAAACTGTTGATTAAAGGTCGTCATAATCTGCTAAACGCGCAGGCTGCTTTAGCGCTTGGCGAGCTTGCAGGGTTACCTATCGAGAGCATGCTGGATACGCTGCAGCATTTCTCAGGACTTGAGCATCGTTGCCAATATGTAGGGAACGTTGCTGGTATCGACTATTTTGACGACTCTAAAGGCACCAATATCGGTTCTACTATGGCTGCTATCGAAGGGTTGGGCGCGGTCTATGCCCCAAAAGATGGCAAGCTGCTACTGATTTTGGGTGGGCAAGGTAAAGGTCAGCAATTTGGTGAGTTGACTCCTTTTATCAATCAATACGTAAGTCAGGTAATACTCATCGGTGAAGATGGACAACAGATTGAGCAGCATTTGCGAGCGGCCAAACTCAGTGATGATGTCGCATTACATCAATGCCAGACACTAGAAAACGCGTTTGTAACGGTTCAGCAAGTGACGATAAGCAGTCTTTCACAAGTGCAAGCGGTGCTGTTGTCACCTGCCTGCGCGAGCTTTGATCAATACAGTGGCTATGCTGCTCGCGGCGAGCACTTTAGTAAATTGGTCGAACAGTTAGGTGCGACACAATCAGATAACACGATTATCAGCTAAAAGTCTCGATCAGCCAAACGCTCTGATCAGTCAGCTCAGTCGTTGTGGCAGTAGGCATTAGATGGTATTTTCTTTATAAACGATTGTTTTGCTTATAGATTGCTGCTACTGTCACCATAACTGGTTTGATGCTTAGATAGGTGGTAGTTCACGCATCTTTTGTTGCTCATGACTGTCCTATCATCCTCTATCTGGTACGATTTACTTTATCATTTTTTAAACGGTGGCGTTTTATAGACGCCGTGTTTCTTCGTTCGTTAGTGTATATAAAATTATGGCGCTCTCTTCTTTTTTTCGTTCCTCGTCTCAGACCAAGCAAGCCTCTGGCACAGATGGTGTGCTTTCTATGCCATCAGCACGTGCAATTTTACTATCGAGCGTAGGCTGCATGATGGTGCTTAGTTTACTGATGGTCGCATCTGCTTCTATTCCTTTTGCGCTCAGCCGCGGTATGACAGAGCTGTATTTTTTCAAAAACCAGCTGTTGTACATGATGATTGGTTTGATCGTCGCTGTTATCCCTTATTATAGTGTGTCGCTGCGAACGCTTTATAAGACTGAAACCCAATTTCTTTTACTGGGTATCACAGGTCTGTTGCTAGTGGCAACGCTATTTAGTACACCTATTAATGGTTCTAAGCGTTGGCTGACGTTAGGCGGTTTTAATTTTCAGGTCGCAGAGTTGGCCAAGCTGGTCATGATTGTGTTTGTCTCTGACTTTGTGGTGCGCCGTTCGTTTGAGGTGCGTAATGGTCTCGATGGTTTTTTGCGAATTATGCTGGTGGTAGCGCTAATCACTATACTGCTCTTATCACAGCCTGATTTTGGCTCGTTTGTCGTTATTTTAGGGACACTATTCGCGATTTTTTATATCGCTGGTGCCCCTTACAAGCACTTCTTAGCATTAGGTGCGGCGGCTATTGGCGGTGCTGTACTGATGGTGACTACGGCAGAGTACCGATTGGTGCGTGTCATGTCTTTTATGGATCCATTTGATGATGTGCAAGATACTGACTACCAGTTAGCACGTAGTTTGATTGCTTTTGGGCGTGGACAGTTCACGGGTGTCGGCTATGGCGAAAGCGTACAAAAACTATCGCATTTACCTGAGGCTCATACTGACTTTTTGTTGGCGATTACGGGTGAGGAGTTAGGCTTTGTTGGGGTCAGCATGGTGTTGGTGCTCGAAGCACTGATCATTGGTAGTGCGATGCGCATCAGTTACAACGCACTCAAACGTCGTCAAATGCGCATGAGTTATACGGCGTTTGGTATCGGTGTGGTATTTATTGCGCAGACAATTATTAACGCGGCGATGAATATGGGTGCCATTCCAACCAAAGGCCTCACTATGCCATTCTTTAGTTATGGTGGATCTTCGATGTTGATCAGCCTAGTGATGGTTGCACTACTACTGAAGATATATAAAGAAAGTCCTGAAATCGAAAAGAGCCAATGCCGCTACTATTAAAAGATTTTAATTAGTAAAACATCTGAGTTAGCTTATACATTTTATGAGTAAGACCTAAAAAAAGCGCCGCAAATAGTGGCGCTTTTTGCTGTCTACTGCTATTAAGGGTTCCTTGGTTCTCATCAACAGAGTAAATTTAGCTGCTGCATACCTTGTAGCGGTGCATTGTCCCACTGTGCAATGGCTTGGATGAGCATATTGGTTGGCGTGTCGACATCGACTTTTGGTTGCCGTAGGAGTGCCAGTCCATCAGTGATAAGTTGGCTTGGATCCGATGTGTCTATTGGCTGCGCGAGGTTTTGCTTGGAGAGCTTTTGACCATCTGCATTATTAATTAACGGCAAGTGGTACCAATGGTCGATCGTTGGTAGACCCGCTGCCTGCATAATACTGATCTGCGCTGTGGTCATCGGCAGGATATCCAAACCACGCATGATATGAGTAACCTGTTGTAGACCATCGTCGATACTGGCGGCTAATATGTAGTTGATCATACCATCTTGACGACGCGCTACCATGTCTCCTAGTGTCTGCTGTGGATTATCCCATTGCTGACCCTGAATACCATCATTAAAACCGATTTTATAGTCTGGTAGCTGTATACGTAATTTATGCTGCTGCCTATCAAGATGGGTTGCCACACAGCGCCTTGGATAACGCTGCCGGTTTGGCTGTTTTTGATTGACTGGTGTTTCAGTATGGGTCTGGCTATGATGTCTATTGATATCTTCTTGTGCCCAGTACTGCTCTAAGTCTTTGCGTGAGCATCGGCAGCCGTAGGTTAAGGGGCGCAGCGATGAAGACAGGTAGTCATTGTAAATATCGATACGTTCAGACTGATAGATGACGTCACCGTCCCAGTGCAATCCAAGTATTTCTAGATCCATCAAAATCTGCTCAGTGAACTGCTTGTCACAGCGCGCAGTATCGGTGTCCTCGATGCGCAGCAACCATTGGCCACCGAGCGATTTTATATGACAGAAGCTAGCAAGTGCCGTGGTAAAAGAACCCAGATGCAGCTCACCCGTAGGTGATGGCGCAAAACGGCCAATAGGCTGTGATAATCTGGGTTCAGTTGGTGTATCAGTATAAATATTTTTCAAAATAAATAACTATCGATAAAAATGATAGAGATAGAATAATAAAGATCGGTATCAAAAGATATTTATTAAATGAAATTATTTTGTTAGTAATGGCAGCTTTGCGTCGATCATATATTTGAGAGTAGAGTAGGGGTGGTGGTTAAGAAAAATGATAGTCTTGTAAAAGCAAAAAGCGACCCATGATGTGGTCGCTTCTGCTTACGTATGGTTATCTGTATACCGCTTAAGCCCCTTGGTTTTGGCGCTCTTTGATCTCTGACAAGGTTTTGCAGTCGATACACTGCGTGGCTGTTGGACGAGCTTCGAGGCGACGTAGACCAATCTCTACACCACAGGTTTCACAAAATCCATAGTCATCATTTTCGATTTCTAACATAGACTTGTCGATCTTGCGGATGAGCTTACGTTCACGATCACGTGTACGTAAGGCAAGCGCAAACTCTTCTTCTTGAGTTGCACGGTCATTGATGTCAGGCATCGCACTTGACTCATCTTGAATGTAGTTTTTGGTACGATCCGCTTCGCCAATCAGTTGGTTTTTCCATTCCAACAAAATTGACTTAAAATGCTCTAACTGTGCGTCAGACATGTACTCTTCGTCTTTGGCTGGCACATAGGGAGTAAACTTGACTTCACTTGGATTCGTGGTCACGGTGCTCATATGGGTATCCTACTTTTTCAAATTAATTCAATAAAACGACGTATCAAAAGACAAGACGTTATCAGTTTTACAAACGCTATAAGTTGTCCCTTTATCAAACGTTTTACCACTTGGTGATACAAGTAACACAGCTGATCAAATAATATCGTTATTTTAGTATATCGGCATACTCTGACTCAGGTATATTGCTATGCAAATCTTTAGTTCAATAGCACTGCTCAAATCGTATTATAAATGATTGACTATTAACACTTAGCTTGTGGTTTCTTGGCCATCCTAGCTATTATTCTATTGCCTAATTTTAAATATTAGACCGTCCTCGCTTCATTTTACAAGTTGTATCATTGTTTATAGTAATAATGAAGTTATTTTTTATTTTGATCTCGTTTTTTCTTAATTCATTAACTTGTACAATCTTGGTCAATATAGGCTAAGCTCATAGTGGGCAAGGGGTGGAGCTATTATCTGTAGTAAAAAATATGGCCATTAAGTATCCAGTCTTTCAACCCAGCTTGCAACCTTTCCATTGTTGGCTAATTGCAACCAGCGGTAGCCTGGTAGGCCACTTTCATCATAAGCAAAATCGTGCGAATAAGGTTTGAACTGGTAGCAGGTAGACGGTGTGCTATAGACGGTAACCCCTTGGCGATAACGAACTTGCTCTTGATGAGTGTGACCACTAATAATGACTTGTAGATGCTCAAAAGGCGCCATATGCTCCCAAAAACTCTCCGTGTTTGTTGCCATATGGGTATCAATCCAGTCAGAATCCACTGGTATGATGTGGTGGTGTAGAGCAACGAGCGCTGGCTTATCACAGGCATCAAGACATTCGCACAGCCAATCAATATCAGTGGTTGTTACTTCACCTGCTACCTTGCCTGTAATCGATGAGTCTAGCAATAGTAATTGCCAGTGATCTCCCTCAATCCTATGCCGGCTGAGCAGACGTGAGTCAGCTGGCTGGGCAACGAGCGACCTCTGAAAAAACGGTAGGTGTTCGCCCTCCTCGTCAGTCACGTCATGATTGCCAGCGATACAAACAAAAGGGATTTGAGTCGCTTGTAGGACAGCAAATATGTGGTCGTAGGTTGACAGCCTTACTTTATTCACCAGATCGCCGGTCACAATGATCAAGTCGCAGCGAATATCTTCACTCAGTGCTTGCTGGAGTACTGTCTCAAAGCTGCGCTGACAATTGCCAGCATCGTTGTAACCACTGCTATCAATATCAGCAGCGACAGGCGTGGATAAATGCAAATCAGTGATTTGTAAAATATTCATCTGTTCATCGGGCGTACTGATCTTATTGACAGGATAGCTTGGCATTGGGTCAGTCCCTTATCGAATCAAAACAATGGTCATTGTGAGAACGAGTGTGGATAAATGATCTACTATTTTTAATGGTACATGTGCCTATTATAACGGTTATCAACACCGATTGGTGACGAGTCACAATAGTGAATCGCGACGCGCAGTGGTAAACCAATTTTATAACATAAAGCCAGTTAAAGCTCTAGTAATATTGGTGAAATAAAGTTGAACAAAGTTTCTAGAAATCTTCATTACAGCCTGAACGCCAATGAACTATGGATGACGTGCTGAACGAAATTTTATTTTGGTTAGCTTCGAAAAAATCAGAGCGATAAAAAATAAAGCTGCTAATATCAATACAATAGAGAGGCCCGTTTGAATATCTAACCAGATACTTCCCCATACACCCAGTGTCACCCCCAGCTGAGCGATGATAAATGCGATAATCACCATTTGTTTTGGTGATGATGACCATAAGCGGGCAGTCAATGCAGGCAATACCAGTAGCCCACTGATTAATAAGCTACCAACGGCTTGTAAAGCAACGGCACAGAACCCTGCAAGTAAGCCCATAAAAAACAGCCGCTGACGGGTCGGATTAATACCTTGGATACGCGCCAATGCCTCGTGGGTGGCCAGTTTGATTTGAGCGGGCCAAATATAACTGAGCAGGCTTAAGCCTACGAGTGCGCACCCTGCGAGTAGGGGCAACTCATCCCAACCAAGCTCCAGTAAATTACCGAATAAAAAACCAAGCACATTGGCTTGTTGGTCTGTCAGCTGGGTCAAGGTCAACAAACCCAAACACAGCAATGACACCGCAACAACGGCCAACACTGCATCAGCAGGCAAACGCTCATCATCAATCAAAACCAGCCCTAACACTACTGCGATACTGACTAACGCAACGCCAATTCCCATTGGCATCTGCCACCAAGCTGCTAGAGCTACGCCCAGCAAAGTACCATGTGCTAACGCATCAGCAAAAAAGGCCATACGTCGCCACAATACCAAACAACCTAAAGGTGCCGATAGTAGCGCTAAAATACTGCCAGCGATCCAAGCAGGAGCGATAATAGCTAACCATGAGGTCATAATAAATATCCATGAAATTTTATAGAGCTTAATACTGCACTGCTAAATGTCAAAACATTGAAACCAATACAGCTAAGCTATAGAGTATGTGATGCTAAGGGTTATAGTTCGAGCTCGTTTGGTGCATGGTGCTGGCAAGCATGTGGCTGATGCACGTAAGGTTGTTCATAATAATGACCAAACAACTTTTTAAACTCGGTACTGATGGCTAGCTCGCTGGGTTTTCCTTCGCAGCAAATATGCTTATTGAGACAGATAACACGTCGACTGCCTCTCATAACCCAGTGCAAATCATGGGATATCACCAACATGGCACAACGTAAAAAATCTGGCAATTTATCGATAAACTGATACAGCCAAACCTCTGTATCAGGGTCAAGCCCTTGCATAGGTTCATCCAGAATCAATAAGTTGGGTTTGTCTAACAATGCTCGGGCAAGCAACACTCGCTGCGCCTCTCCGCCCGATAAATGCAACATTTGTCGCGATAATAAGTGTGTTAACGATAAATTATCAAAGATAAACTGGCGCTGCTCAGCGGTAAGACGTTTTTTATCTGCTTGATCCAATAGGTCGCTGACTCGCAATGGCAATATTGGCGGTACGGTAAATCGCTGTGGTACGTAGCCAAGCTGTAGTGGTTGGTGTGCCGTGATGCTGCCTTTGGTCGGGTCAATTAAACCTAAGATGAGTTTGACCAGTGTAGATTTTCCAGCCCCGTTAGGCCCAACGAGACTCACGGTTTCGTTGGTTGCAATGTCGATATCAATGTTCGAGAGAAGACGTTGCGGCCCAATATAATAGCTGATATTGCGTAGGCTCAGCAGTTGACTAGCATCGTTCACAATATTTTTATCCATAATAGGGGCAACTGGCCGATTAGAGGGTAGGGTAGACAGGCTCATAATATGACAACAAATAGATAAGTAAAGGGGAGGGATAACCAGAATATAAGTGTTAAGAACCAATAGAACAGTATTAAAAGAAAGGTAGGCAGTATTGACGGGTCGCTGAATTTATATGTTACTGACAAGCCTGACACCGGCCACTGAGTTCGATCACGCTGCGCTCAACGACAAAGCCTACATCTTGCTCAGCAAAGCTCATCATCTCTTGTACCGGTAAACTACTACACTCTTGAACCCGCTGACACTGATCACATATTAAAAAGGCGGCCGTGTGCCGTGCTCTGGGATGACAGCAAGGAACATAAGCGTTGATAGACGTCAGCTGATGAATCAACCCTTCGCTCAACAAAAACTCTAAGCTGCGATAAACGGTTGGTGGCGCAACGTTTTTGGGGGTGCGCTTCTTAACAGCTGGTTCGTCCACAGGCGTCTTCGATATATCATCTGTTTCAGACAGTCGCATTTGCTGTAATTGAGTGATTAAGTCATAAGCGCCAACAGGTTGATCAGATTCTAGTACCAACTGGTATATCTGCTGGCGTAGCGGCGTAAACCGTGCCCCATTCAAGCGGCAGTGCTCCTTTGCGGCTAGCAATCGCTCAGTAACGTCATGCGCAGTCAAATCTTGCACATCATGCAAATGCTCACAGAGTGACGGAGTAGTAGACATAGTATAGGCTCCTAAAAATAGCATGGTAATCGTATGACGTTTTTTATGATAGCGTTTTTTGTTGTTATAGTATAACATAATAAAGCTGAAACTATAACTACAGATCCGAATCAGCTGTTTTAAAGCCGCTACAGACAGCCAGACACGCTGTTCCCATATGTGTGTCTCCTTCTTAAAAGGAGCCTTACAATAAAAACGATGATTCGCATTGTGGTTACTTGTTAACTAAAGAACGACTTTAAATAAAGAATGACTCATTAACCAAAGAGCTTGCTATGAACGCTATTGTTACTTATTTTCGACGCTCAATCATCATGCTACAACGCTTACTGATTACAGGACTAGTGATAGGATCTTTTACATTAAGTACGCAAGCTGCGACGGTCAGTGTGAGCAACTATCCGATGTTTTTACTTAGTGAAGCGGTCACTGATGGCACACCATCGGCCAATAGAATTCTACAGGCAGGCGATGTTGGGCATCATGGTAGCGTTAGTCCAAGTGATATGAAAGCTATTAAAGACAGTAAATTTGTTGTTTGGTTTGGGCCTGCATTAGAAAATAGTCTAACGGGTAGTTTGAAAAATGCACCCAACGCCATTGCTATGTTTGAGTTTGATGCCTTTAACCGTTATCCGCTGCGTGATGTAAAAGGCGAGGCGATTGAAGGTACGCTAGATCCGCACATTTGGCTCGATCCTGAAAATGCCAAAGCCATTACCCGTGCACTAGCTGTGATTCATAGCCATGCTAATCCAGAGCATGCAAGTACTTATCAAGCCAATGTCAAAAAGTTTGCTGAACGTATGGATAAAGCCGTTGCTGACGTACAGCAAGGCACACAGACAGATCGCCCTTACTGGGTATATCATGACGCTTATCAATATATTGAAAAAGCGGCGCATATAAAATTAGCAGGTAGTCTAAGCCCCGATCATCATATCTCTCCAAAAGCCAGCCAGCTACTTTGGTTAAATAAAAACCGTCCTGTTGAGCAAATGTGTATGGTCAACCAAGGTAGTGTTTCAAAAGGTTTGCTTGCTAAGTTACAGCCAGTTAATACAACCATCCAAGTCGAAGATATGAGCAACAACAGCGAAGATTTTGTTAGCAGTTGGCAAACTATGGCCCAGCAAATCAATCAATGTATAACATCATAAACGTGATATACACTACACCACGGGTCATATAGAGATGTTCAAGTAATGGCGTGATTTGATTTTGATAGATGAAAACACGCCATCGTCGTAAGTCTGTGAGTTAGGTGACTGATAAAGGTCATATTTTACTTGCTTAATAGTAATGGTCTCCTTATAATAAGTGGCGTTTTATTTTGGTTTAAAGGTAATGCCTGTAGAGTAAGTCATTCACGGATAAAAATATGGCAAGTATGCTATATTGTCCCAATGCTGAAAGGCTATAGGAATATCGATGACCAAGCCTGCCAAACGCACGCAAAAAGATAAGATTGGCATCTATATCAAACGGCAAGCATGGATATTGTTTATTTTTATCATTGTTGCTTGGATGGTAGATACTACTTGGTTACGTAGTGAGCTTACAGTAGCAAAAAGCGCCGCAATCGGGGCATTGCTCAGTTTCACGACTCAAGCCGTATTTGCTTTTTTTATCTTTTGGTACACAGGATATCGCGCGCGCCAACATATCGTTAGCCAGCTATATCGAGGTCAGATGGCAAAGTGGCTGTTGACCGTGTTTGGTTTCGCACTAATTTTTATTACCGTACAACCCCTATCTGCGCCTGCGTTGTTTATCGGTTTTATGGTAATGCAAATTAGTCACAGTTGGATGTTGTGGCATATACGCTAGCGCTAATAAATGATTAGATGATTTATTAATAGTACTGGCAAGTCACCCTGCCGTCCAACTTCTCTATGACTAGTTCGGAAAGTCAAAGCACAAAACTGTCTTATGGCAGCACTAATGATCATGAAGACCGAAGTATGAGCCTCTACGTTAGGCGCAGTATGCAACGACACAATGATAGGGTAGGGCGGACGCAGCCATAACTGTCATTAATAATGAACTTTTTACAGTTTAATTATGAACGAAAAGCTATATTAGCAATCGTTGTTGTCAGCTAACTTATTCATACAATGGATAATAAGATCATAATAGACTTTACACGAATACAACGCTGCATTAATATAGGCAGCTAAATATTTTGCTTATAAACGCTACATTGAGCGTCGGTCGTAAAAACGGCCAATAGGCAAGCACATGTATAATAATTTTGCGTATAAAAATGCAAGGGCTATTACTGAGTTATCATAAGCCCTTTTTTGATAGCTAAAATTTATGTCACGCTATCAGATATAGCATTAGCAATAGAACTATGGGTTGGATGTTATTGGTTACATGGGCGCTTTAGTATGATTTATTTGCTTGCTTAATAGCACCACAAATAAAAACGCTAAACCCATCAGATGACAACCATATTTTTGGTAGTTGATTAAATCGTTGATTAATAAGAAGCTTACATTATGGCATCCGAGCAAACATCATCAGAATATATCTCTCACCACTTAACGAACTGGACGTACGGCTACTTGCCGGGCGAAGGTTGGAAAGTTGCCTACAATGCTGAAGAAGCAGGGTTAATGGGCTTTAATGCTATCCATCTTGATTCTATGCTATGGTCAATCGGTCTAGGAATCTTATTTTGTGCCGTCTTTTGGATGGTTGCCAAAAAAGTAACCTCAGGCGTACCAGGTAAAACTCAAGCAGCGGTTGAGATGATCGTTGAGTTTGTTGATAACAACGTTCGTGATTCTTACAGTGGTACCTCAAAATTGATCGCGCCACTGGCGTTGACTATTTTTGTCTGGATCTTCTTGATGAACTTGATGGATTTGATACCGGTTGACTTTATTCCAGGTCTAGCTGGACAGATCGGTGCCGCTATGGGCCATGATCCAGATCATGTTTTCTTCAAGATTGTTCCAACGACTGACCCTAACATTACGCTTGGCATGTCGTTCTCTGTCTTTGCACTGATTATCTTTTATAGCATTAAAGAAAAAGGTTTGGGCGGCTTTATCGGTGAGTTAACACTACATCCGTTTGGTGCCAAAAACCCAATCGTACAAGCGATTTTGATCCCGATCAACTTCATCCTAGAAGCAGTTACTCTAATAGCTAAGCCTGTATCACTTGGTCTACGTCTATTCGGTAACATGTATGCTGGGGAATTGATTTTCATACTGATTGCTCTAATGCCATTTTGGATTCAATGGGCGTTATCGGTACCGTGGGCTATCTTCCACATCTTAGTTATTACACTTCAAGCGTTCGTATTCATGATGCTGACGATAGTTTATATGTCGCTTGCATCATCAACTGAACATTAATTAGACATTCAATAGGTAAATGAGGATACATCAATGGATCCAGTATTAGGTGGTTACACAGTTATCGCAGTAGCACTACTTATCGGTCTTGGCGCACTTGGCACAGGTATTGGTTTTGCTATTCTAGGTGGCAAATTCTTAGAAGGTGTTGCACGTCAACCAGAGCTTGGCTCACAGTTGCAAACTCGTATGTTCATCGTAGCAGGTCTTCTTGATGCTATTCCGATGATCGGTGTTGGTATTGCTATGCTATTGTTGTTCGCTAACCCTCTAGCAGGTTAATCCGAAAGCTCAGTTGTAAATGTTTGGTACTCAAGAATTTTCTATCACATATAGTCAAGATTTGACTGCCAAACATGATCAATGAAACTGATTTTTCATTAACAAAGAGGTGATCACGTGAATATCAATTTTACCCTCGTCGGTCAAGCCATTGCTTTTGCAATATTTGTGGTTTTTTGCATGAAATTCGTGTGGCCACCACTTATCGGTGCCATCAATGAGCGTCAGCGTAAAATCGCAGATGGCTTAAATGCCGCAGAAAAAGCAAAAGCAGATTTGGCGACCGCGGAGCAAAGTGTCCAGCAGGAACTTGATCTTGCAAAGACCAAGGCTGCTGCATTAATCGAGCAAGCCAACAAAAGTGCTAATCAGCTTGTCGAAGATGCAAAATCGCAAGCCCAAGCGGAAGGCGAGCGTATTCGTCAACAAGCTCAAGCATCTATTGATCAAGAAATCAATCAAGCACGTGAATCATTACGTGCCCAAGTTGCTGAGCTGGCTGTACTTGGTGCAGAAAAGATTTTGCAAGACAAAGTCGATGCGCAAAAACATGCCAGTATGTTAGACCAACTGGCGGCGAAGCTGTAATTGTGAGGATATAATGGCTGACTTATCAACCTTAGCACGACCGTACGCTAAAGCCGCGTTTGACTATGCCAACGAAAACGGCGCAGTAAATGAGTGGGAAAACTTCTTGCTTGTTGCTAGCACTGTTGTCGATGACAAGTCGTTCAGTACTTGGCTAGACAATCCAGCTGTTTCTGCTGAGCATAAGTCAGCTGCTTTGGTCGATCTTTATGATACGCAAGTAGCTAGCGCTAATGACTCTGCTCTTAAGCAGTTATTAGATGATGCTCAAGGTAATAACCTTGGCAGCAACGCCAGCTATCCAAAAGTATCAGTAGCACTTAGCAATTTCGTTAAACAGTTATCAGAACAAGAGCGTCTAGCGCTGCTTCCTGAAGTTTATGAGCATTATCGCCGTCATAAGGCAGTAAGCTTAAAGCAGCTTGACGCATATGTGACCTCTGCTTATCCATTGACTGATGAACAGCGTCAAATGCTACAAACGCGTCTTGCTACCTCGCTAAATGCGAGTGTAGTGATTCACGAAACAGTTGATCCAAGCCTATTGGCAGGCGCTACAATCAAAGTCGGTGATAAAGTCATTGATGATTCGATGCGCGGCAAGTTACAACAGTTAAAAACACAGCTAACTGCCTAATGCCATGTATCGGCGCAGACATATAATACAATCTGCGTGATAGTAAGAGCATTTAAGTCAGTGGGCGGGTTATCATAAATTAAAGGAAACAAGGCAATGCAACAATTGAATCCAGCGGAAATCAGTAACCTGATTAAGCAGCGTATTCAAGACCTTGATGCGGGTGCAACTGCAAAGAATGAAGGCACGATTGTCAAAGTATCTGACGGTATCGTGCAGATTCATGGTCTTGAAGATGCCATGTACGGCGAAATGATTGAGTTTGAAGGTGAAGTCTATGGAATGGCGCTTAACTTAGAGCGTGATTCTGTTGGTGCAGTAGTACTAGGTGACTTCCTAAAGTTACAAGAAGGTCAAAAAGCCTATTGTACTGGTCGCATTCTTGAAGTACCCGTAGGTCCTGAGCTGCTAGGCCGTGTTGTTGATGCTTTGGGTAATCCTATTGATGGCAAAGGTCCTATCGATGCCAAAATGACTGACAAAGTCGAAAAGATCGCTCCAGGCGTTATCGATCGTCAGTCAGTAGATCAGCCAGTAATGACCGGTTATAAAGCCGTTGATACCATGATTCCAATCGGTCGTGGTCAGCGTGAGCTTATCATTGGTGACCGTCAGACTGGTAAAACAGCGATGGCTATCGATGCGATCATCGCACAGAAATCATCTGGCATTAAGTGCGTGTACGTGGCTATCGGTCAGAAACGTTCGACCATCGCTAACGTGGTACGTAAACTTGAGCAAACTGGTGCATTAGAATATACCACTGTTGTGGTTGCTTCAGCATCAGAGCCTGCCGCACTACAGTATATCGCACCGTACTCAGGTTGTACGATGGGCGAATACTTCCGTGACCGCGGCGAAGATGCATTGATTGTATTTGATGATTTATCAAAGCAAGCGGTTGCTTATCGTCAGATTTCACTATTGCTACGTCGTCCGCCAGGTCGTGAAGCTTATCCTGGTGATGTATTCTATTTACACTCACGTTTACTTGAGCGTGCATCACGCGTAAACGCTGATTATGTAGAAAAGTTCACTAACGGTGAAGTGAAAGGTAAAACTGGTTCTTTAACCGCATTGCCTATTATTGAAACCCAAGCCGGTGACGTTTCTGCATTCGTACCGACTAACGTGATCTCAATCACTGATGGTCAGATCTTCCTAGAGTCTAGTTTATTCGCTTCAGGTATCCGTCCAGCAGTCAACGCTGGTATCTCGGTATCTCGTGTGGGCGGGGCCGCTCAGACTAAGATCATCAAAAAGCTATCTGGTGGTATTCGTACTGCTCTAGCTCAGTATCGTGAACTAGCAGCATTTGCTCAGTTTGCCTCAGATCTTGATGACGCAACTCGCGAACAGCTTGATCATGGTGAGCGTGTAACTGAATTGATGAAGCAGAAGCAATACCAGCCGATGTCAATCTCTGAGCAAGCAGCCGTTATCTATGCTTCAAACGAAGGCTTCTTAGCTGACGTTCCTGTTGAAAAGATTGGTTCTTTTGAAGAAGCATACTTGCGCTATATGCATGATGAGCAAAGTGAATTGATGCGTGAGATTGATGACACTGCGAACTACAATGATGATATCGCAGGTCGTTTAAAGTCAGCGTTAGAGACCTTTAAACAAAATCACAGTTATTAATTTAACGGGTTAAGCCGAAATGGTTATAACTGTCGTTTGAAAAGTGGCGCGTTGTCTGACTAGATATTTGCGCCACTGTTTTAACCATTACCGGTATTAGATCGCGTAATGCCACAAGATATAAAATGTTATTCTATAAGAGTGATGTTGCATATCAAATGATTGTCGCATGCGCCAATGCTTTTTAACCCTCTTATATTGGAATCATTATGGCAAGCTTAAAAGAGATACGTGCCAAAGTCACCAGTATTAAAAGCACCCAGAAAATTACTCGTGCTATGCAAATGGTAGCGGCAAGTAAGATGCGCCGTGCTCAAGAGCGCATGGAAGTGGGTCGCCCGTATGCTGATAGTATGCGCCGGGTTATTTCACATTTGGTGCATGCCTCATCAGACTACAAACATCCGTATATGGTATCGCGTCCAGTCAATAAGGTTGGCTATATCGTCATTACCTCTGACCGTGGCCTAGCGGGTGGCTTGAATATTAACCTATTCAAAGCTTTATCTAAAAGTATCCAAGATTATCAAGATCAGTCAGTACAAGCTGAGTTTGCAGTCATCGGTGCCAAAGGTGTGAGCTTCTTCAAAAATTTTGGTGGTAAAGTCACATCGGCTGTGACCGATTATGGCGATAAACCAACGTTTGAGCAGTTGAATGCACCAGTTCAAGCGATGCTTGAAGACTATAGTAACGGCAATATTGACCGTATCTATGTGGTCTATAACCGATTCGTCAATGCGATGACTCAGAAACCAACGGTCAATCAGTTGGTTCCTCTACCAGAGCAGTCATTTGATGATGAAGACAGTGGTCTACAGACAGAACTTAGCTGGGATTATATCTACGAGCCTGATATCAAGACATTGATTGATGAATTGCTTGGTCGCTATATTGAGTCGATTGTTTATCAAGCGGTAATGGAAAACATTGCCTCTGAGCAGTCTTCACGTATGGTTGCGATGAAAGCGGCAACAGATAATGCTGGTGACCTTATTAACGATTTACAGTTGGTTTATAACAAGCTGCGTCAAGCGGCGATTACCCGAGAAATCTCGGAAATCGTTGGCGGTGCTGCTGCTGTTTCATAATTGACTACACCTATATATAGAAGTTCAAGGAGAACGCAATGAGTAGCGGTCGTATTGTACAGATTATTGGCGCGGTTCTTGACGTTGAGTTCAACCGTAATGAAGTTCCTCAGATTTTTGATGCCTTGCAAGTAGATGGTACCGAAACCACCCTAGAAGTACAGCAACAGCTGGGTGATGGTATTGTACGTACTATTGCAATGGGTTCAACCGAAGGCTTAAAGCGTAACCTACCTGTTACCAACACTGGTGCACCGATTTCTGTGCCTGTAGGTACTGGTACGCTAGGTCGCATCATGGATGTTCTTGGTCGTCCTATCGATGAAGAAGGTCCTGTTGCTGCTGACGAAAAATGGTCTATCCACCGTGAAGCGCCAAGCTACGCGGATCAGTCAAACAGCACTGAGCTGCTAGAGACTGGTATTAAAGTTATTGATCTACTTTGCCCGTTCGCTAAAGGTGGTAAAGTTGGTCTATTTGGTGGTGCTGGTGTTGGTAAAACCGTTAACATGATGGAGCTGATCAACAACATCGCTCTAAAACATGAAGGTTTGTCAGTATTTGCGGGCGTCGGTGAGCGTACTCGTGAAGGTAACGATTTCTATCACGAAATGCAGGAAGCTGGCGTTGTAAACACTGAAGACTTTAGTAAGTCTAAAGTAGCAATGGTATATGGCCAGATGAATGAGCCACCGGGTAACCGTTTACGTGTTGCACTGTCTGGTTTGACTATGGCTGAGTACTTCCGTGATACCAAAGATCCTGCCACTGGCAAAGGTCGTGACGTATTATTGTTTGTTGATAACATCTATCGCTATACACTAGCCGGTACAGAAGTATCAGCCCTGCTTGGTCGTATGCCATCAGCGGTTGGTTATCAGCCAACACTAGCTGAAGAGATGGGTATGCTGCAAGAGCGTATTACGTCAACTCAGTCAGGTTCTATCACGTCAGTTCAGGCGGTATATGTACCAGCGGATGATTTGACTGATCCATCACCTGCTACAACGTTTGCTCACTTGGATGCAACGGTCGTACTAAGCCGTGATATCGCATCACAAGGTATCTATCCTGCGGTTGATCCACTCGATTCAACGTCACGTCAGCTAGATCCACAAGTGATCGGCGAAGAGCATTACAATGTTGCTCGTGGTGTTCAGGAAGTTCTACAGCGTTATAAAGAGCTTAAAGACATCATCGCTATCTTGGGTATGGACGAGTTATCAGAAGAAGATAAACTGGTTGTTTATCGTGCTCGTAAGATTCAGCGCTTCTTGTCTCAGCCATTCCACGTTGCTGAAGTCTTCACTGGTGCACCTGGTAAATACGTACCATTACGCGATACTATTGCTAGCTTCAAAGCAATCATCGCTGGTGAATACGATGACCTACCAGAACAGGCATTCTACATGGCTGGTAGCATCGATGAAGTTGTCGCTAAAGCTGAAAAAATGAAGTCTTCTGCAGCGTAAGCTGTATGAGCATGAGCTAATGAGTAGATACAACATAACTCTTGTATCTACTCTTCAGTAACGCATCGCAGTTTTACTGTTTTTTGATCGCGCTTTGATGGTAAGGAATTAAGTATGGCAACGTTACAATGTCGCGTCGTAAGTGCTCGTGAAGAGTTGTATTCAGGCGAAATTAGCATGTTAATAGCTACTGGTACCGAAGGCGAGATTGGTGTATTGCCAGGTCACACACCGCTTATTACTTTGTTAAAGCCAGGTGCAATGCGAGTGCAAACACCAAACGGTGAAGAAGAAATAATTTATGTCTCAGGTGGTGTATTAGAAGTACAACCTAAGATGGTTACCGTATTGGCTGACACCGCTATGCGTGCAAGCAATCTTGATGAAAGTAAGATTGTCGAAGCTCGCAAGAAAGCTGAGCAAATGCTAGTAAACCAGTCTGATACACTACAGACTAATGCAGCTTTAGCCTCACTTGCAGAGTCAGTAGGACAGCTACAGACTATTCGCAAGTACAAAAATCGCGTGTAATTTATCACTGTTAGTTATAGATAATAATCTGAAGCTAACAGTGTAGTTGAAGACAGAAAGCAGTCCATTATATGGGCTGCTTTTTTATGTCTGTCAGTTTGAATTTGCCAATGCTATGGCTGCTACTTTTACTTATATCAGTGTTTGGACAGATAAGTATTTTATGAGCCTCCGTTAATTATCGTTTGAGAACAAGATAATATTGAATTTCCTTAAAATGCCACTAGCAGTAAGGGTGATATGTGGTTATATTAGACTATGAAATATCGTAAGTATGGAGTGATACTGTGGTGCGTCTGTGCGATGTAAGACACTAACATTGGTTATTAAGATGCGCTCTGGTCGTAAGTATTTAACGAAAACTAAATTACTGCCTATTATTGAGATAGGTAGGATTATTCTTGGACGCAAACTAAAGTTTTATTAGAGGTAGTTTATAGGTTTTGTTAACGACTATCAGCTATAGTATAGGAAGCTGTAGGTTTAATAGTATACTGTGCTACCAAGTTTGTAACAGCTATACGAACATCAATTGTACCGCTTTATGGTGCTATTAATTTTACCGCTCTTACTTTTACTGCTTTTAAATTAGATGTATTAGAGGATATAACAATGACAACGACTGAAGAAGACAACACCCCCCGAATCCTGATTGTTGAAGATGATGAGCGTCTGGCCATGTTGACTCAAGATTACTTGGTCAAAAATGGTTTAGAAGTGGCAATTGAAACTGACGGTAACCGTGCTATTCGCCGCATTGTCAATGAACAACCAGATATGGTCGTACTTGATGTCATGCTACCTGGTAGCGACGGATTGACAGTTTGCCGTGAAGTTCGCCCGCACTATCAAAATCCTATTTTGATGCTGACTGCGCGTACCGAAGATATGGATCAAGTATTGGGTCTAGAGATGGGTGCTGATGATTATGTCGCCAAACCTGCTCAGCCGCGCGTATTGCTCGCTCGTATCCGTGCTTTATTACGTCGTTCAGAAAACGCACCATCAGAAGATGTGCCGCAGCGTTTAGAGTTTGGCGAGTTAGTCATTGACAACGGTGGTCGCTCAGTCAATCTAGGTGATGAGCTGGTTGATTTTACTAGCGCTGAATATGATCTATTGTGGTTACTTGCTTCTAACGCAGGTCGCATTTTATCTCGTGAAGATATCTTTGAGCGTCTACGTGGTATTGAGTATGATGGTCAGGATCGTTCAATTGATGTGCGTATTTCACGTATTCGTCCAAAAATCGGTGATGATCCAGAAAATCCAAAGCGTATCAAAACCGTACGTAGTAAAGGTTATCTGTTTGTGAAAGAAGGCAACTAAGATTACTGCATCTACGTAGTGATTAATTATTAGTCATTTTCGAAAAAAACCAGCATCTTTGCTGGTTTTTTTGTGGCTAAATTTTAACTTTTGAACTTAAATGCAGTGTTATGTGGTTTAATTAACCCATTATTATAGACACTGATCGAATATGGGTGACTTGTATCTATATTTGGGCGATTATTGCAGATTAATTAGACTGCATTAGTCAAAGTCTATCTCTATTTGATAATACTCGATATCAGTATATGGCGCTCACTATGTAGCGAATGATATCGGCACTCTCTATCTATTAAGTTGGTCACGGCACGTATGTCATTAGTCTCTTCTTTAAAACACAGTATTTTTGTTCGTATCTATGCTGGACTGCTTATAGTCTGTTTATGCGTAGCATTGTTTGCGCAGTTATTGATGGACACCATCAATAAGGAACGCGTGCAGTCCTATCGCGAGAGTATGGCGATGGGGGCGTTTCATTTAGTAAGTGAAGGCATCTCTCATCAAGATACTAAAGAAGATCGTGAGTATTGGCTGTCTGATGCCAGTAGTCTATTTGGTTCAACGTTTAAGATTGTCCCTATCGATGAGGTAGACTTTACTGCCAGTGAATTAAGACGCTTTAAGAACGATGCCACAGTGGTTCGTTATATGAGCCAACCTGTCTATGCAGATGTGTATTATCGTCTGCCAGACAATGAGAACGTGTTGACCGCGCGAATATCGCAAGTCACAGAGCAGCAAGTACGAGCTATCGCAATATTTTTACTGGATGATTTGTCCTATCAGATGACCTTGTCTGATAAGCGTGCGCGTCTAGCAGAGTTAGAGGAGAAATTTTCTTTTCCTTTAGCGTTTACTGCTGTCAATACGCTCGATTTGGATTCAGATCAGATGTCGCGTTTGCGCCGTGACGAAGTGGTTATCTCATTGCAAGATACTAATAGCAGCAAAAGCAACTCATCTATTAGAGTAGTGGTACCGTCTGAAATCAATGATATGGCGATATTGATTGGTCCTGTGCCGTTGTTCAACTGGTTCCCACTTAACCTAATCATCAGTATGATTCTGATTAGTATGTTCTTAATCAGTTTGGGTGTTTATGCGCTTATTTTCCCGCTTGAGCGTAAGCTACAGCTGATTCAAGTAGGTGTCAACGAAGTCAGTAAAGGCAATCTTGATATTCAAGTACAGGTCATTGGGCAAGATGAGATTGCGCGTCTGTCAGCGACATTTAATGCCATGACGTCACATATCAAGCGTTTGATTGAGTCGCAACGAGAGCTGACGCGAGCAGTATCACACGAGCTTCGGACGCCAGTGGCACGTATTCGGTTTGCCGTAGATATGCTTGCTGATACTGACGATGAGGACTCGCGCTTCATGCAACGTGATTATATCGATGAAGATATTGAATCACTTAATGGGCTGATTGATGAGATTTTGACTTATGCTAAGCTTGAGGAAGGCTCGCCAAAATTAGATTTGGAGCCAGTAAATCTCAAAGAGCTACTTGAGCAAATCGAGCGTGAGACCAATGCATTGGGTAAACCAATTAAAATCGTGACTAATTTACCAAGTGCAAAAGTCACTGCCATTGCAGATCGCCGCTATTTGCACCGCGTGATTCAGAATCTTGCGGGAAATGCTTTGCGTTACGCTGAGACGACCATCATCGTTAGTGCAGGCGTCAAAAAAGGCAATGCGTTTGTCAGTGTAGAGGATGATGGACATGGTATTTCTGAAGCGGATCGCGAAAAAGTATTTATACCGTTTTCACGTTTAGATGACAGTCGTACACGGGCGTCTGGTGGTTATGGCTTAGGCTTATCAATTGTATCGCGCATTGCTTTTTGGTTTAATGGTAGTATGAAAGTCGATGAAAGCCATACGCTTGGTGGCGCGAGATTTGTGATGACGTGGCCTATCAAACCGCTGACCCAGATTCTTGCTGCTGATGAGTTGACGCAAGAGAGAAGCGAACGCGATTTTGATACTAAATAATTGCTCCTCGTAACCATGTTGAGCAATACAAGAACTATGGTTAAACAGGTTTGATTACAGACATTTTGGTAATGAGATGATGCGTTTACCATATATTTCTAAAATAGCTTGATAATATAGGAGGGCAAAGGATGCCATATTTATTTGGAGGGCTAGTGCTGTTGAACGCAATAACATTGGGTTATCATTTGTTCTTAAAGCAGCCTTTAACGACCCAAACGCTGAAGGCAGCACAAGAGGAAATGACGCAGCCACTCACCTTCACCAATGGTGCTGAGTATCTCCCGCCTATTATTGGTACAAGAGACTGAGCGGCTGTCACTCGATATATATGGGCGACAGTTTTATCGCGTTTCTTTATTTGCTGTAGCATTCTCGGTTGCAGAGGTATCGACCGTATCAGCTGCGATGGTATTATCTCCAGTAACTTTGGAGAGTAGGGGTATGCGTACGCATACTTGTAGCCCGCCATCAGGATGGTTAATGGCCTCCACCGTACCGTGATGTAACCTTGCGATACGATCGACGATAGCCAGTCCTAACCCACTACCTTGCGTCGTACGTGCGGTCTCCCCACGCTCAAACGGTTGCATAATCCGCTCTAACTGATCCTCTGCTACCCCGTTACCGCAGTCCCGCACACAAATCATCAATTGCTCTTGCGCCTCTTGGGTGACTACGTTCTCACTGACCACATCGCTATCTTCTTCTGGAGCCGTTTCTATAAACGTAGGTATTACTGTGGCTGAAAGATAAATCGGTGGTTTACCATAGCGATTGGCATTGTTGATGAGATTGATAATCAGACGTTTGATAGATAAGGGGCGCACCGGAACGACCTTATTACACTCTGATTGATATATAAATTTCATCGGAGCAAATTGCACCATGATTTCATTAAATATCGTATCCAAATTGGTTAGGCTGACGGGCTCATCAGAGCCGTCTTTCATAAACGAGATGAACTGCTCCAAAATGGCATCCATGTCTTCAATATCGTAAATCAACCCTTCACGAAAGAAATCATCTGGCAGCATCTCGGCAGTCAAACGCATACGAGTCAATGGCGTACGCAAGTCGTGTGAGATACCAGCAAGCATAATTGTCCGTTCTTTTTGCGCTTGGTTTAATGTCGTAAACAGACGGTTAAAAGCCATATTTACTTGACGTATCTCAGTAGGGCCCTTTTGCGTAGGTAAAGTGGTAGCGTGTCCTAAACGAATGTAATTGGTCGCTGCACGCTGCAAATAACGTAACGGGCGATTGAGTTGCCGTGCAAGCAAAATAATGGTCAGTAGGGATAATATCGGCAACCCAATCAAGAACAGTACGAGCAATGTCGGACTGTACTGTGAATAGTAAACTACTGGCTCACGAATCCAAAAACTGTCGTCGCGGCTGTCCTGTACCCAAAGCTGCGGCGTTGGCTTAAATTTAAAGTACACTTCGACAGGTCGACCCAGCTGTGCACCAATCTCACGCTGAAGCACGTCAGTAAAGAAACCGACAAACGCCTTATCAGCAACTTCAGGGAAATCACTGGGATTGTTGACGACGACGACGTGAGAATGCTGATAAACCCACTGACGGATATCAGGGCGGTACTGCCAGTCTTTATTAACGCTATTGATTAAGCGCAGCTCACTCGTCAAATAACGGGCGTGATTTTTGAGCTCTGGTAGATATAGACTGCGCCAAAAAAATAGAATTGACAAACCCACACTGATAAGAACAATAAAAGAGACCATCAAGGTCGTCAGCCAAGTGTTGGAGTAAGAGCTTGGTAGCCAACCTTTGCGACGTGGCTTTGAGTTTGGTGTGATCATATAAATCCAGCAGATTGAGAGATACTGTGTTGGGTTTGGTCTGGGGTTAAACCGCTGTACCGCGGCTAAGAAAGTCCAACTGATACCTTGAGTATGTGTAAAACCAAGCAAGCTACAATAATCATAGAATACCACATCCAATGAATAGTACCTTTATAGTACTCACCAAGGATAACCATTAAATACTTAAGATCAAAATAAAATCACTTATGCATAATTCGCTTGATGCCTAGTTTGGTTTAAAGACAGTTTGATACGTAATTAATTTGTTTGTATGAAGTGGCTACTGTGCGCATTTAAAAAACGCCTATCGACAATTATATTTTACACAGACTGGTATTTAAGCTATTGTTAATAAATAATTAAATATGCACAGTTTATGTTTTCAACAAATAAAGACTGTGATATAATTATGCCCTTTTTGGTATACCTGCGAAAGAGAGAATTCACATGGTTGTTATTCGTTTAGCACGGGGCGGTGCCAAGAAACGCCCATTTTATCAAGTAGTTGTTGCTGATCAACGCCGCGCGCGTGACGGTCGCTATATTGAAAACATCGGCTTTTTTAACCCACTCGCTAAAGAGTCTGAAGAAGCAGTACGCCTAAACATGGAAGCGTACAATGCGTGGATCGCAAAAGGTGCACAACCTTCAGATCGCGTTGCTTCATTAGCAAAAGCTTACAACAAGTCTGCCGCACAAACTGAAGCAACTGCTTAAGTTTTTGCTGTTACTGAGCCACTTATAGTCTAACTACAAGTTGATTCAGTAGACTTTAGAATACATAGCGTAACTGGTCTGACCAGGGTGCGCCATTAACTGTTTATCGCTTTTGACACAATTGTTTTTGCAATTGCTGTTGTAATCATTGTTAGGTTAGCTGCTATGTCATCCATTCCAAACGCTAGTGCCCTTATGAAAATCGGTCAGCTTAAGAAGCCTTACGGCATCAAAGGTTGGCTATGGGTATTCAGTGATACGGATGATCGTACAGCGATATTCGATATGAAGCCGTGGTGGATGAAAACTGCCACTGGTATGAAACCTTTGACTGTGAAAGCTTGGCGTGAGCAAGGAACAGGAATTGTGGCTCAATTTGAGCAGATTCCTGATCGTAATGTTGCTGAGACTATGAACGGTGTTACCGTTTGGGTCGAACAAAACGTCTTGCCTGAAACAGCTGAAGACGAATATTATTGGTCGGATTTGGTCAGTCTGCGCGTGATGAACGAGCAGGATGAGTATCTAGGCAATATCACTGAAATGTTTGAAACCGGTGCCCATGACATCATGCGCGTAGCGGCCAATTCAGACAGTTTGGATAATGAAGAGCGCCTAGTTCCATGGCACAAGCAAACTGTAATAGAGGTCAATATGACTGAAAAGACAGTACTTGTGGCATGGCCGAGTGATTATTAATATCGATTCTAGCTTTTAGTTAGACGTTATTGATATTTACACCGATTGTTTTAGCCTCAATGTAAGTAGACATCAGATGTATTTTGCCGTAATTAGTATTTTTCCTGAGATGTTTGCCACGATTCGTGAGTTTGGAATCACGGGACGGGCAGTGACTCAAGAGCAAGTTACGATTGAATGCATTAATCCACGTGATTATACCACTGATAACTATCGCCGTATTGATGAGCGCCCTTATGGTGGCGGTCCTGGGATGGTGATGATGGCTGAGCCATTATCGAAAGCCATCGAGGATGCCCGTTTGCGCGCCAGTCAGCATGGCTGCCGTATCGATAGCGAGCACTGTCCGGTGATCTATATGTCGCCACAAGGACAGACGCTTAGTGAGAGTAGCGTAGTCGGTATGACTGATTACGATGGCATGATTTTATTATGCGGTCGTTATGAAGGTATCGATGAGCGTCTGCTGTCACAGTATGTCGATATGGAAGTGTCATTAGGTGATTATGTGTTGACTGGTGGTGAGCTACCAGCGATGGTGCTGATGGATAGTGTAATACGTCGTCTACCTGATATCATGGGTGATGACAAGTCAGCAGAGCAAGACTCGTTCGTCGATGGCTTGCTTGACTGTCCACATTATACTAAGCCACATGAGTTTGCCGGCATGGCAGTTCCTGAAGTATTACTATCAGGTCACCATGCCAATATCGCCAAGTGGCGTTTTGCTCAGCAAGTCAGTCGTACGCAAACGCGTCGTCCAGATTTGTGGCAAGCGTTTACCCCAACGGCAGAGCAAGCGAAGTGGCTAAAAGCACTGGCAAAAGTAGATAAAAAGTAGATTTTCAAAATCTAGTTTTATCGCTTTTAAGCTTGATAAACAGTTAAAAGACAGAATTTTGAGCAATAATAAAACGAGTCATCACATAGTGGCCGTTGGTTATAACCCATTTACGTTGTGTCTCACTATAAAGAGATATAATTAATTATTACAAACAGGTGATATGCGTCAAGCCTCTATTATCTAATGTGAGGAGATAACTCTCATGAGCAACAAGCATCCATTGGTTCAGGTCATCGAAAATGCTCAATTGATTGAGCGCCCAAGCTTTGCACCCGGCGATACCGTTGTGGTACAAGTAAAAGTACGTGAAGGTGAGCGTGAGCGTTTACAGGCTTTTGAAGGCGTTGTAATTGCTAAGCGTAACCGCGGTCTAAACTCAGCGTTTACCGTACGTAAAATCTCAAGCGGCGTTGGTGTTGAGCGTGCATTCCAGTTGCATTCACCAATCATTGATAGCATTGAAGTGAAACGCCGCGGTGCTGTTCGCCGTGCGAAACTGTACTACTTACGTGAGCGTTCTGGTAAATCAGCACGTATCCGCGAAAAACTTGCGCCACGTCCAGCTCAGAAAAAGACTGATGCTGGCGTACCTGATGCCGTTGATACCGCACCTGGTATTTAAGCACAAGTTTGCCGTTTTGAGTTGATCGTATTATTTTAGGGTTGACTCAAGATAAGGTAATAGTAGATACAAGCCCTTATTCATAGGTTTATTTATAAATAAGCGGGCCATACCAAAAAAGACGAAACCCCAATCTATGCGTATGCTAGATTGGGGTTTTTGTATGTGTGCCATTATAAATGTAGATTTTATCAACCATCAATCATCAACCTAAGACTAACAATCAGTAGTTATTCAGGGTCAGGTGTTTCAATTCGGCTGACTTGCTCTTTAGACTTACTGTATTTTCGCAGTCGGATATATAACGTCTTAGTGACGGTAGCGATGAGTTTTTGTTGATCATCGACGATGTCGACTTTATATTCGCGGAATACAGCGTCACCATCTTTTGCCAGTTCTTGAATGGTAATGACTTCTGAGCTGGGTATTTTCATGCGTGCAGTGACTTTGCTATTGCCGGGCGCGACAAAGTCAATACTTGAGCTTTTGTCCCATACCACGTAGTTGCTACCCAGTTGATGCATCAGCATGAGCATGTAGAAGGGGTCAACCATCGAATATAAGCTACCACCAAATTGAGTACCGACGATGTTTTTGTTTAGCGTGGTCAGTCCCATGCTGACCACACATAATCCCTGATCGAGGCTGATATGGTCGATTTTGATACCTGCGCCAATGTATGGAGCATAAGTATTGAGTCGCAGCTTTAAAAGGTGCGGTGTCAGTAATGGCATGATACTTTGTTTTGCTCGACGCTTTAAAGTCTCAAAATTAGCGGGAAATACACTCATAGCTCTATCCTGTTGCTTTTTTCAATTTTTTGATATTACCAGTAGTACTGTTTTTCGGTATTGACTATCAGGTGAAGATCGTCAAAAAATATTTATCATAGTGAAAAATGGCTACGCTCGCTAGCTCTAAAGCGTAACCAAAAAAACAATATATTTATTTGGTATGCACTTATATATTGTCAATATAGCGCATCTACAAAGTTCTATTGGGCTTTGTACCATTACAAATGCAAACTTTCATTTATGTATTATAGTGAGACACACAGTATCTTTACATGAGTTTTGGGTCGCATTTCACCAATGCATAGCATACAATAGTTTGCAGTTTGCGATGGACACATTGATCTACTCAGTACTTGATCAGAGTATTAGCAACCATAAAAGACGTAATCCACACAAGGAAATGTGATGAGTAACCCTCAGACCCCTTCTCCGGGGTCTAATCCGACGCCGAACCTATCCGATCATGACAATAATAATGACAGTAACAGAGAGGGTAGCTATCCAGAATTACATAAGCCAAGCTCAAGCTTTGATAATCGCGATGCTTATCTGAACCATGAATTACAGATCATGCAGCCGAAGCGCTGGCGACCTAATTTGCCGTTTCGAGATTATCGTTTTGAGTATGAAGATACGATCCCAGCGATGGCAGCAACGATTGGCAAAGTAGTTATGGTGGGTGCTATTGCCGCAACGTTTGCAGGACCACTAGGGTTGGGCGATGCTTTTGTTCTAGAAAACGTACGCTATGAGCTATTGATTGTTTCGTTCTTCATTATCTTGTTTTCTGGTTTCTTATTACCGACAGCCAACCTGGCTGGTACTCATGGTCCACTCATTCCATTGATTCCTATTGTTGTGGCCGCTGGTGGTCACCCTATGGCATTTGGTTTGCTTATCGGTGCTTTTGGTCTACTCCTTGCTATCAGTAAAGGGGGGAGTTTGCTGGCCAACTTGACCAGTAAAGGCGTCTGTGGTGGTCTACTTATTTACTTAGGGTTTATTGGTACGACATCGCAGGTCAAAAATCTCTTTGCATGGTCAGAAAGTATTGGTATGACGCACATTGCTTTCTTTATTATTCTGGCGACTATCTTGCTATATGCCTTACTTGAGCATTGGCAAAAGCGCTGGCTTGCGGTACCGCTTAGCTGCGTACTGGGCGGCGGTCTTGCATTTGCATTGGGCGCGCCTTTTGAGTTTCAGACCGCGCCAGGTCTACCAAACATGAATCCAATGTATTGGTGGGGTGAAAACACAGGGTGGATGTTGGGTCTGCCCACGATTGAAAGCTTTATCGTAGTTCTACCATTTGCCATCCTAGCCGTTGCTATGTGGTCGCCAGATTTTTTGGGTCATCAAGTGTTTCAAAAAATCAGCTATCCCAAACGAACTGAAAAAGTACTTATGGACATTGATGATACGATGACCAGTGCGTCGTTTCGTCAAGTAGTGGGTTCGGTGCTGGGCGGTGCCAACTTTGCGTCGTCGTGGGGCACATACATTGTCCCAGCAGCGATTGCGAAGCGTCCGATTCCGGCTGGTGCGTTATTGACAGCACTATTCTGTGTTATCGCAGGGGTTTGGGGTTATCCGATGGATTTGGCCATCTGGCAGCCTGTGATGTGTGTGGCATTGATCGTAGGGGTGTTTATCCCATTGCTAGAAGCGGGCATGGAGATGACGCGCGAAGGAAAGACCACGCAGTCTGCTGCTATCGTGGTGTTTGCTTCTGCACTGGTCAATCCCGCTTTTGGTTGGTCGCTCACATTACTGCTCGATAATTTAGGCTTAATTGGCTCTAAAGAGCGCAGTGCGGGCTTATCTAAAATGAGCCGCTGGATCATACCAGGCATTATGTTTGTGGTGCTGACAGGGGTAATGGCTATCGTTGGTATGCTGCCTGGCATCCCAGCATTGATGGCAAGCTTCCGCCAATAATAAAAGCAGGGGACATGACTCTTTTTGTCGCTTCATTGATAAGCATAGACTGACTATACTCACTATTTTTACCTTGAATCGTCAAAAAATTGTCTCTATCAGTGCCATAGTTGAACGGTCAACATACCTTAAAATAAGATAAATCATACGAAGTCAGCATCAAGCTGGCTTTTTTGTGAGTCATCATACACGATCTACTCGCTTGTAAAATGAGCATTCCCGCCCCATAACTGGCTATATCAATTAAGGTTTTAAGAGCAAAAAAGTCTATGGTCAACGTCTCAGAAACAAGCCCTGTCGATGATGAAAAAGCCCGCCTCAAACATCTCATCAAACGCCTGCCAAACTTGCCAGGGGTGTATAAGATGCTGGGAAAAAACGGTGATATTTTATATGTGGGTAAAGCTAAGTCGCTAAAAAGCCGTGTGAACAGTTACTTTGCCAAGACGATTGATCATCCAAAGACGCGCGCATTGGTGGCTCGGATTCATAATATTGAGACCATTATCACGCGTAGTGAGACCGAGGCACTACTGCTCGAACAAAACCTCATCAAAGAACATCGCCCACCCTATAATGTCCTGCTGCGTGATGATAAATCATACCTCTATGTGTTTATCTCAGCCGATAAGCCTTATCCACGTTTGGCGTATGGACGCGGCAAAGGCAACCATCAAAAAGGTCGTTTTTTTGGCCCATTCCCATCCGCCCACGCCGCAAAAGAAACGCTGGTATTGATGCAGAAAATGTTTCAAATGCGTCAATGTACCAATACTTTTTTTAAGCAGCGTCAGCGCCCTTGTCTTGAGTATCAGATTAAGCGTTGCCGTGCGCCCTGTGTCGGTCTGGTATCGCCAGAGGAATATGCGGAAGATGTGAATAATACCATTCGGTTTTTGAAAGGTGACTCGGGTGATATTCATAGTACGCTAATTGAAAAAATGGAAGGGGCTGCTGAAGCGCTAGATTTTGAAAAGGCGGTGTTTTATCGTGATCAGCTGTCCATGTTACGCGAAGTGCAGGCAAGACAAGCAGTCTATACGGTACAAGGCGAGGCTGATGTAATCGCGATTGCCAGTCAGGCTGGCATGACCTGCGTCAACATACTGACCGTACGCGGTGGCCGCGTGTTAGGCGGCAAAAACTACTTCCCCGATGTGGATAGTAGTGAGTCGCTAGCAGATAATCTATCGGCTTTTATCACATCATTTTACTTTCAGGTGACCGATGACCTACCAGCCGAGATTATCTTGAGTCATGAGATACCAGATCAGGTGGCAGTGAGCGAAGCACTGGCAACGCATTTTGGCAGTAAAGTAACCATTAAGACCAATGTGCGCGAGCATCGCTCAGAATGGCTGGATTTGGCAACGCTCAACACCAGTAATGCGCTAAAAACCAAGTTGGGAGATTATCTAGAGCTGCATGCGCGCTTTGGTGCACTAAAGGACGTACTGGCTGATGTGACAGACCGCACCGTTGACCGTATCGAGTGTTTTGATATCTCTCATACGATGGGTGAGGCGACCATTGGTAGCTGTGTGGTGTTTGATCAAGGCGGCGCACGTAAGCGAGATTACCGTCAGTATGCTATTCATGATATCCAAGGCGGTGATGACTATGCCGCCATGAAGCAAGTGCTGACCAGACGCTACAAAAAGCAGCCATTGCCTGATCTATTGCTGGTTGACGGCGGGAAAGGACAGCTTGGTATCGCAAAAGAAGTGCTAACAGAATTGGGTATCCTAGGTGATACCTTGCTTATCAGTGTGGCAAAGGGCGAGGGACGCAAAGCGGGACTTGAGGTGCTACATTTCATCGATCATGAGCCGTTAGATCTGCCGATGGATAGCAAGGCGCTACATTTATTGATGCATATTCGTGATGAGGCGCACCGGTTTGCCATTACTGCGCACCGTAAAAAACGCGATAAGCGCCGCTCCTCATCGGTGTTAGAAGTTATACCGGGGCTTGGTGAAAAGCGCCGCCGCGATTTGCTTAACCACTTCGGCGGTATGCAGCAGTTGCTTGGCGCGTCACAGCAAGAGCTGGCAGGTGTGCAGGGAATTGGACCTGTACTCGCAAAAACAGTCTATAAAGTACTGCACGAGTAATTTTGTTCATTGCATAGAAAAAGACAAAATCCATTAGGATTTTGTCTTTTTAATATTAGAAAGTTTTAATTATTAAAAATCAAAACTCAACTGTTGATTCGGGTAACTGCGACAATGCTCGCAAACGTGTTCCCAGCGATTAAATCTATATCTCCAGTACCAACGTACGTGCACAGCTTTAGGATAACCGCATTGAATGGCCATTATGACCTCCATGATTATGATGATAATTTCACAACAATGGAGACGTAGACGTTTATTAGCATTTGCTATAAAATATATGGACCTTCCGACAGGTATATAAAATATTTGCAATATGCTAACAATGGAGCCTAGCTCCACGGTTGTCTTATTTAAATGTTTTTTAAGCTCAGCAATTAGCGTTGCTGGGCTTTTTTAATTTTCCATATTTGATTTCTCCTCTTACGTTATATGCTTTTAAGTAGAATAGAAGACTAACTGACGTTAGGCTTCTACTTTATAAGTCGTAAATTTAAAGTTTAAATCACTTTTTTCATCATGCATCTGCTCAGACTCTTCTGCTACGTTGAAACGAGCAGGTAACTCAGGATAGAACGCATCACCATCGGTAATATCAGTATCTACGTGGGTCAGTTCAATACGATCGGTATACATCAGCGCTTCACTGAATACACGCTCACCGCCAATCACCCAAATCGTATCTAGGTGTAGCCCATGTGCCAAACTTGCCGCGTGAGTGAGTGCATCGTCCAAATTATGAACCACATGCACGTGGTCATGTCCGACTAGCCCTTGCTGCTCTGCATAGTCCATCCGGGTAGAGATGATGAAGCACACACGTTTGGGTAGTGGCTTGCTATCCATTGACTCAAATGTTTTACGGCCCATGATAACGATGCCCTGCATATCACTACTAGATGCAGTATTTTGCGGATCGCGTGTGGTCATTTTTTTGAAATGTTGCAGATCTGCCGAGATGTGCCACGGTAGTTTATTGTCTTTACCGATACAACGATTGCTACTTATGGCAGCGATCTGGGCGACTTCAGTGTGGGCATAGCTCATAATGTGTCCTTTATACTATATTTTTAAACGTTTATATTTCTAAATTTTGATCTTACGTAGAGCGGGTACTAAGACCAGCTCTATACAGCAACTTTTGCCTTGATAGCAGGGTGCGACTCGTAGTCATTGACGCTAATATCTTCATATTTAAACGCAAATATATCTGTGATATCCGTATTCAAAGACAGTGTTGGCAGCTTATAAAGCGAACGTGTCAGTTGCAACTCAGCTTGCTCGCGGTGGTTTTGATAGATATGGCAATCACCACCTGTCCAGACGAACTCACCGACATCCAGACCGCAAACCTGTGCCACCATGTGAGTCAATAACGCATAGCTGGCGATATTGAATGGCACACCCAAAAATAAATCAGCCGAACGCTGATACAGCTGACAAGAGAGTTTGCCGTCTGCCACAAAGAACTGAAACAACGTATGACAAGGGGGCAGTGCTACTTGCTCTGCCTCACCTGGATTCCAACCTGAAACAATCAAGCGGCGCGAGTTAGGATTGGTTTTTATTTGTTCGACCACTTGTGCAATTTGATCGACGCCATCAGAATTATAACTGGCGTCTTCATTTTTGGTCGCGCCATAGTTGCGCCATTGATGACCATATACTGGGCCAAGATCACCTTCGGGACGATTGAAGCGTGCGGTTTGCTCCGCTATTGCCCACTCATTCCAAATGCGCACTCCATTGTCTTGTAGGTACTGAACATGAGTGCTACCACTCAAAAACCATAGCAGTTCGTAAGCAATAGATTTGAAGTGAACCTTTTTGGTGGTTAGCAGTGGAAAACCTTCTGCTAAGTCAAAACGCAACTGCGCACCAAAGTGACTCAGCGTACCCGTACCCGTACGATCACCTTTTTCGGTACCGTTGTCTAAGACGTGGCGTAGCAAATCAAGATACGCTTGCTCGTTATTACTGTGGTTACCATTGATCATAAAAATGCTCTTTAGTTACTGCTGACAGTAGCTACCGACTAGTCAAATAACCGATACCGCCGCTGTCATTATGAAAAGTATTGCTAGGGTAGGTGCTGCGACCATTTACCCTATTATTCAAGTTATCCATCACTCTACTGGGAGCACAGCCTTAGTAAGCCGCTTGTTTGCCCCAGTCGTAGATGCCGCGCTTGTAAGCGTAACCGATCAAAAACAGACCAATAATAATCATCGGTGCGCTCAATATCTGACCTTTGGTCATCCAACCGAGCAAGATAAACCCTTGATCAACGTCTGGCTGACGGAAGAACTCAATGATGAAACGGCTCAAGCCATAGCCCAGCATAAAGACACCAGTCACCGCCATGCGTGGACGGGGTTTTGATGAATACCACCACAGGAATAAGAACAATAGCAGACCTTCGGCAAAGGCCTCGTATAGCTGTGACGGATGACGAGGTAGTAGGTACTGACCATTGACCTCAGTCATAACGTCTTGCAGTGCCGGATTGGCCTGTAGCTGCTGCATATCAAACCCAGCCGCTTGGGGAAAGTAGGTGAGCCAGTTATAGCCACCATCAGAGACGCGGCCCCATAGCTCGCCGTTGATATAGTTACCGATGCGACCAAACAGCAAACCCGTCGGTACGCAGGGTACGATAAAATCAAGCACTTGAAACGGTGTCTTTTTATACTTGCGAGCAAAGTACAGCATACCTAGCATCACACCGATCAGACCGCCATGGAATGACATACCGCCTTCCCAGACTTTGAACAAGTAGGCAGGGTTTTGTAGCAGCTCGCTAAATTGATAAAACAACACATAACCGACACGGCCGCCTAAGATAACGCCAAGTGCGCCAAAGAACACTAAGTCTGAGACCATATCTGTCGTCCAGCCCTCACGCTTGGTACTGCGATACCATGCCAGGCCATAAGCGGCAGCAAATGCCAGTAAATACATCAGCCCATACCAGTGGACTTCGACAGGTCCCAGTGCTAAAGCGACAGGATCGTACTGAGGGTGAATCGTCATAAGAGTGTCATAATATTGATAATAAAGTGCTGACTATAATAGCAAATTTCATGCGCCCAGCATACATAATTGCTATGACGCCAGTTAGGGGGCGCTAGGAGATTTACTATTGGTGTTGAGGGTCGTTGATAGAGTGCTAGGCAAGAGGTGTGAGAGATAAGGAGCGTTAGATCTCAGATATAGCCGCAGTGATAGAAGAAGGGGTTGAGGTGACCATAGGAGGTTCTTGATAGTGGACAGTCTAAGAAAAGTATGGCGTTCTTAGCGCATAAAAGATGCCCACTACCAAGTAGATAGGATTGAAACAATTAGATAGCCACCAGTTCTTGTACGTTGTTGTCGACCATGGTGTCGCCTGCACCTTGAGACACAACCTTGCCCCGTGATAGCACTGTATAGTTATCAGCGAGCTCTTCGGCAAACTCATAGAACTGCTCGACCAACACAATCGCCATATCACCCTTGTCTGCTAAGTCGCGAAGCACGCGGCCGATATCTTTGATAATAGACGGCTGTATACCTTCGGTTGGCTCATCCAAGATCAATACTGATGGCTCGGAGGCGAGCGCACGAGCGATAGCAAGCTGCTGCTGCTGGCCACCAGACAGATCACCGCCGCGACGATGCTTCATCTCATCGAGCACTGGAAAGATATCATATAAATGCTTGGGTACTTGCTTGGCTTTACTGCGTGAGAATTTTGCCATACCAATCAAGATATTTTCTTCTACCGTCAGTGTCGAAAAGATATCGCGACCTTGCGGTACATAGGCCAAACCTGCTCGGACACGCTGCTCTGGTGACATCTTACTGATGTCTTTATCGTTGAGTAAGATTTGCCCTGATTTGATCGGCAATATACCCATTAAGCATTTGAGCAGCGTGGTTTTGCCCACGCCATTACGCCCAAGTACCACGCTGCACGCGCCTATAGGTGCTGTGAACGAGACGTCTCGTAAAATATGACTGCCGCCGTAATATTGATTGATGCCATTGACTTGTAACATGACGGTCTCCTAACCTCTACATTGTTTTCTGATGTCTATATTGTCTAGCCGTGTATTTACTCGAGATACACTTGATCATCACTCTAGCTATTGACCAATTATCGGCCCAAATAGGACTCAATAACCGCTTCATTGGCTTGCACTTCCGCCAAAGTACCTTCGGCTAATATCGCCCCTTGTGCCAATACTGTGACTTTTTCACTGATAGCATCGATAAAAGTCATGTCATGCTCAACCACCACTAGAGTATGATTTTTCTTTAGTCGTAGACATAGCTCTGCTGTATGCTCGGTTTCGGCATCGGTCATGCCTGCTACTGGCTCATCGAGCAAAATAAGCTTGGGGCTCTGCATCAGCAGCATGCCAATCTCTAGCCATTGCTTTTGACCGTGAGAGAGCAGCCCGGCAGGTTTGTTGGTTTTGTCGGTCAAACGAATTTGTTCAAGAGTAGCATCGAGTGTGTCGCGAGTATCGGCATCGAGTTTGTTAAATAAGCTTTTAGCAACGCGCTTATCTTTTGGCGCCGCAAGTAGTAAATTATCCATGACATTAAAATTTTCAAATACGGTGGGCTTTTGAAACTTACGACCGATACCTGCTTCAGCGATTTCTTCGGTAGATAGGCTAGCAAGGTTATGCGTTTGACCAAAAAATACACTACCGTCAGTAGGGCGGGTCTTACCAGTGATGACATCCATCAGCGTGGTTTTACCTGCACCATTGGGACCAATAATACAGCGTAGCTCGCCCTCTTCGATATAGAGTGAGAGATTGTTGAGTGCTCGAAATGAATCAAACCAAACGCTCACATCTTCTAGGTATAGCGCAATACCGTGGCTAAAATCGACGCCTGATGGCTTAGGATGACTGCGTCCCGTACCGCCATGAGTACGCCCATACTCATTGATAAGCTGCTCAGTCGTTGATGGTTTATCACTTAGCATTATTGTTTCTCCTTTTTGAATCGGTCAAACAAGCCCATAATGCCATTGGGTAAAAACAAGGTGACTACGACGAATAGCCCGCCTAATATCAATAGCCAAAACTCAGGGTAAGCGACTGTAAAGTAGGTTTTGACCGCATTCACCACACCCGTTCCCAAAATCGCACCGATCAAACTTCCTCGGCCGCCAGTCGCGACCCAGACTGCCATCTCGATTGAGTTCACAGGGTTCATTTCACTCGGGTTGATAATACCGACTTGCGGCACATAGAGCGCGCCTGCGATACCAGCAATGACAGCGGACAATACCCAAGCGGATAGCTTGTACCATAGGGTACGATAACCCAAATACTGCAAGCGGTTTTCGCTATCGCGAATCGCACCCAGTACGCGTCCATAAGGCTGGTTCATCAAATGACGCAAACCCATGTAAGACACCAGCAGTGCCAAAGCAGTCACGAAACATAGCACGGCACGGGTTGAGGCAGCCGTAATATCGTAGCCTAAAAGGGTAGTGAAACCAGTAAAACCATTATTACCACCGAAGCCTGTTTCGTTACGGAAGAATAGCAACGCTGCAGCATATACCATTGCTTGGGTGATGATGGAGAAATATACGCCTTTGATCTTGGAGCGAAAGGCAAAAAAACCAAAGATAAAGGCAATCAGTCCTGGTACTAAGACTACTAATGCTACTGCCCACCAAAAATGCTGCGTACCTGCCCAGTACCATGGCATCTCAGTCCAGCTCAGAAAACGCATAAAATCAGGCAAGCCATTGCCAGCAGTCTCACGCGTTAAGTACATACCAAACGCATAACCACCCAACGCAAAATATAGACCATGTCCCAAGCTTAGAATGCCAGCATAGCCCCAGACCAGATCTAGTGCTAATGCTACCATCGCCAGTGCCATGATCTTACCAATAAGCGTGATCCAATAAGCTGAGAGATGAAAAGGTGAGGTCTCTGGCATTAGGTGTAGCCAAGGGAGTATTAAAAGTATGGCAAAACATAAACCGATTAAAATGGCACTGCGCCGCGAGTCAGACAGTAATTTGGTCAGTATCATAGAGCTCTCCTTATTCGACAAAGCGGCCTTTGAGGGCAAATAAACCTTGTGGCCGCTTCTGAATAAACAGAATCACAAGAACCAACAGCACAATCTTAGCCAATACTGCGCCAATACCAATCTCAAGTACGGTGCCACTGACACCCAATCCCAAGGCGGCCAATACCGCGCCCCACACTTGTCCGACACCGCCCACAACGACGACTAAAAACGTATCAATGATATAGGCCTGACCCAGATCAGGACCGACGTTGCCTACTTGCGCCAGTGCACAACCTGCCATACCAGCCAGCCCAGAGCCTAGACCGAATGCCATCATATCGATGCGTGCTGAAGGGATACCAACGGCACGCGCCATTTGACGGTTTTGAGTGACGGCGCGTATAAATAACCCAAAGCGAGTCTTGTTGAGCAAGTACACCAGTAGCGCCACGACGATGACCGTAAACACGATAATGGCGATACGGTTATAAGGTAGTACTAGGCTTGAGGACACTTGATACGCACCGCTGAGCCATGCCACGTTACTGACTTCAACGTTTTGTGCGCCAAAAATCATCCGCACCAGCTGCATGAGAATCAGACTCACGCCAAAGGTCGCTAATAGTGTCTCTAGCTCACGACCATATAACGGACGAATGACAATGCGCTCAATAATCATACCGATGATGGCGCTGACCAAAAATGCTGCGGGAATAGCAACAAGCAAGTACCAGCCCGCCATGTCTGGCATATAAGCTTGGAATGCGTTTTGCACCATATAGGTGGTATAAGCGCCAATCATGATCAGCTCACCGTGCGCCATATTAATGACGCCAAGCAACCCAAAGGTAATTGCAAGACCAAGCGCTGCTAGCAATAAAATACTGGCCGTACTCATACCAGTGAAAATATGCCCCGTCCACGTGCTTATCTGAATACGGCGTGCCACGCTATCTCTGGCATCAATTAGCGCTGCTTCGAGCGTAGGATCCACGTTATCGGCTGCAAGAGCGGACTCGATATCAACCAATACCTGCGGGCTGTCGCTATCGGCGAGTAGATTGACCGCGGCGATCTGAGTGGGGAGGTCACCGTTTTTGAAGTCAATACGAGCTTGTAGTGCGGCTAATGCTTTTTTGACTTTGGTATTGTCTTCATTTGCGGCTGCTGCTGTGATAATGGCTGGATCGACTTGATCGATGTTATTAGCCAAAATCTCCACCGCTTGCAGGCGCTGAGCTGGCTTATCAGATTCGAGCTTTACCTTTGCCTGTCCAAAAATAAGCGCTGAGCGTAATGTGTTGGTCAACGTTATTTGTGATAAATCACTAGGCCAGTCTGACGTTTCTTTTTTGTCAGGATAAGTAAATAGCTGATCCTCTGCATTGAGCAAATAAGTCTGTCCATCATTGCCTTGGTATAGCTCGTCATTTGCAATCAACTCAACCAAACTGTCCAAACTCTCAACCGATCCTGGCCAATTGCTTAGCATGGCTTGGCGTTGACTAAAGTCTCCTGCCACAAATTGGGGAATAGCATCGCCTACAGTTGCTTGGCTAATCGTTGCTGGATGAGCAGTGGGAGATTTTGCAGGCGTTGAGGCATTAGCAGGTGTGGTCAATGACTGATCATTGTTTATGCGTAATGTGTCATTACCGTCGGTCATTGACTCCGATGTCGCAGCGACGGTGTTCGCAGATTGAGTGGCCTTAATCATATGGTCATGGGCATGTTCTGTATTACCATGGTCACCGTGATCAGCATGTGCAGTGGTGGCCAAGGTCGTTATGAATAACGTGGTGACTGCAAGTAGCCGCAAAATCGTGCACACTGAAAAACGAGTGACGTGCGTCATTAGCCCGCTTAACGATGCTTGTTGAGCGTTATCATTTTTGGACGATATTTGCCCTGCAAATGGGCGTAAAGTGTGGCGCTGCATATGCGGCTCCCTATGTTTTACAGACAACAAACCTTCAGCCTCTACCGCTCATGTCTTAAGCGATAAAGGTTTGATAAAGTTTGAAGGGTTTTAAAAGGTCAAACATAACTATAAAGTCAAACATAGCTATGGCGGTTGAACGCGCTCTGATTCGTGATTATGCTCAGGCGTTATAGGCTCACCAGCCATATATTTGTCAGCATACAGTCATTAAAAATACGATCTATTTAGGAATGTACTCGCTCCAAGGCTGAGCTTGGATGACTTCTGGCGTCTTAAAAATCGTATCAAATTGACCATCGGCACGAATTTGACCAATCATGACAGGTTTCCATAAATGATGGTTTTCCTCATCCATTTTTAGCGTGTAGCCTGAAGGCGCATCAAATGTCTGTCCAGCCATGCTAATACGTACTTTATCGACATCAGTGGTACCTGCTTGTTCAACGGCTTGTTTCCACATATTGATGCCCACATAGGTGGCTTCCATCGGATCATTGGTCACAACCTTTTCAGCATTTGGTAGTTTTTGATCTAGTGCATACTGCTTATAACGTTTGGTAAAGTCGCTGTTGGTTGGGTTTTTGATCGACATAAAGTAGTTCCATGCCGCCAAATGCCCTTGCAATAAACTGGTATCGATGCCGCGTAGCTCTTCTTCACCGACTGAGAATGCCATAACCGGAATGTCTGAGGCGTTGATACCTTGGTTGGCAAGTTCACGATAGAACGGAACATTTGAGTCGCCATTGATGGTAGAGATTACGGCTGTCTTTTTGCCTGTTGAGAACTTTTTGACATTGGAGACGATGGTTTGATAATTACTAAAGCCAAACGGTGTGTACTCTTCCATGATGTCTTCATCAGCAATACCTTTTGACTTTAAGAACGCCTTTAAGATCTGGTTGGTGGTTCGTGGGTAGACGTAATCAGTACCTAACAGTACAAAGCGTTCTGCGCCGCCACCTTCTTCACTCATTAAGTATTCAACCGCGGGTATAGCCTGCTGATTAGGCGCTGCGCCAGTATAAAAGATGTTTTCTGATTGCTCCTGTCCTTCGTACTGCACAGGATAGAACATCAAGCCATTTAGCTCTTCAACCACTGGTAATACTGACTTGCGTGATACTGATGTCCAGCCACCAAAAATAACATCTACTTTGTCTTGGGTGAGTAGTTGACGGGCTTTTTCAGCAAACAACGGCCAATCAGAAGCAGGATCAACGACCACAGGTTCTAGCTGTTTGCCGAGTACGCCGCCGCTGGCATTAATCTCATCGATGGTCATGAGTGCCGTGTCTTTTAGAGAGGTTTCGGAGATTGCCATGGTGCCAGATAGTGAATGCAAAATGCCCACTTTGATGGTGTCGCCATCAGCAGCAGGAGTCGTCGTTGTTTCTGTAGTGGTTTCGGTTGTTGTCTCTGTAGAGGTCGCCGTTTCAGCAGGTTTTTGACAGCCAGCGAGGCTCAAGCTACCAACGACAGCGATGGTTAATAGTGAGAAGCGAGATTTGATTTTGCTGGGTAAGTGAGAGTCAACACACTGAGGATTGGCTAAAGTTGGTAACGAAAACATGGACATCTCCTAAATAAACACAAAAAGTAAAAATACTGCTGCTGAACAATAATTAAGACTTCAAGTTCTGTGCCAAGTCAAAAAAGTCAGTAATCGAGTAATAATTGAGCAATAATTAAATCTTGTCGGTTGTTTTCATTAATTTAGTGCACGATTGTTAATAAAAGTGCACCATAAAGGGGAGAGGAATAAAAAGTTGGTGCAGTGTATAGAGCAGCACACTGAAATAGAGAAGCTCTCATTCAAAGACCTGAGGCGATAAAAAAGTTTCTATTAAAAACGGTCAAAACGGCTACGGTAATCTTGCTAAGATAGAGGTTCTCTTATGCGCTTATCTGATATAAGACTGACGGTGACGCTAGGATAATTTCATTTTGAGGAATGACGTATGAATGTCCACCTAACACACTGGTCTGTCTCAAATGATCGTACCAGTATATTGTCTGCGTTCGCTCGAATGACGCGGCTCAATGTCCTGCCAGTGATATGCGGTAGCAGTGCAGTATGGGGTATATCTAGTGCACAAGCAGCTATCAGTAGCGTCGAGCAAGTGACTATCTATCAGGGACTGGCAAGTGTCACACGTTCGTTGCCTATCACAGAGAGTGGCGAGCAAACCGTGATATTCTCTTGCCTGTCACCTTATATAGATAAAGAAAGTCTAAGCGTACAGGCAATAGGTAATGTCAATATTGGTGAAATCAGTATTGAAGCGTTGAGTGGAGAGCAAGCCGCCCAATGCCAATACCAAGGCGATACTAAAGTGCAGACGCAGCAAAACACTCTAGCCAGTATCAATGCTGAATTAGAAGCGGCGCGCTTGGCAAAAGCATACTTACAAAATTTGACTAAAGCCACGCAAGTCAACACAGCGAGTACGATTGCAAATAACGCACGCGACATAGAAGCGCAAGCAACCCGCATTAACCAAAAGATTTTTAATATTGAGCGGCGACAGGCAAGTGCCCAAGACGCACTGAATCAGCTGATGGCGGGCAGCGCAACGTCAACCTCCAATGATGTGACACAGGTAAGTGTGCGCACTGCCAGTCGCTTGCCAAGTAGCGTTAAATTGCACTATCAAGTACAGGGTGCAGGTTGGGAGCCTACGTATCAGGCGCGTCTCAACACCAATAGTGATCAGTTGAGTCTCACCGCCTCGGCGATCATCGCCCAGCAAACGGGTGAGAACTGGACCAACGTACCTGTCACTCTCAGTACCGCTAATCCCAACCAAAGTGCGACAGGACAACTGCCATATGTACCGCGCCTATCGCTATATGAAGAAAACCAAAATGCTCAGTATGCATCAGCTATGGCGGATAACACGCCTGTAGTCGTGTCTGCAAGAGAGAGCTATAGCGACGACTCTAGCTCGCCAAATATGGCGCCGCTACCGAACTTTACGGTCAGTAGCCAGAACAAAAACGGTATCATCGAGTATCGGTTAGCGCAGCTGGTGAGTATCCCTAGTGATGGTAGACGGGTACGCACAGTTATTGGCGAGCAGTCTGGCGGCAGTAAGCTGTGGGTTCGAAGTACCCCTAGCGTTGAGACGACAGCGTATTGGTATGCATCAGCGCCATTTCTGACGCCAGAGTGGGTGGATGGGTCATTACAGCTGTACCGTGATGACAACTATGTCGGACAGTCGCGCTATAATTATCAGATGCTAAAAGAGCAGGGGATTGGTTTTGGCCGTGATTCAAATATTCTCGTGAAAGCGCTGATCAACGAAGATAAGCAAGGTGAAAAAGGTGTGCTAAGCCGCACACAAACCTTAACGACTACCCAAGCCTATCAATTTACTAACCAGCATAACCGCGCTGTACGCTTGCAAGTACTAGGTAGCGAGCCTATCAGCCGCGATGATAGTCTGAAAGTTACAGTCACCCACACGCCGCCTATCACTGATCGCAATTGGAATGACAATCAAGGCATGGTGGCGTGGGATTTTGACTTGCCGAGTAAACAGTCACAGGTTATACGCTCAACGTCTCAAATCAGTTACCCTGCTAATAAAATATTGAGTGGTAATTGATAACCGGCGCTTGATTAGTAAATCAGCTTTAAGTGATGATTTTTATTTTTACCGAAAATCTCGCGCCCAACATAAAATAATAAAAGGAATGCTATGTGTATTGTTGCCATTGCTTGGCAGTTATTTGACGAACTACCTTTAGTACTATTGTCCAATCGCGATGAGTTTTTACAGCGTCCGACGGATCCGCTACATCAGTGGGCTGACCAGCCTATTTATGCAGGACGTGATAGCCAAAGCGGTGGGACTTGGCTGGGCATTCATCAGCAGCCACTGCCAGATAAAGAAGGAAGCGTTATATATGAGCAGAACGGACGCTGGGCGGCAGTATTGAACTTTCGTGATGGTGTGCAGGCAGGTATTAATGAGCGTTCACGAGGTGAGCTGGTCACCCATTTTTTGACTAGTATGCTTAGTCCGATGACATTTGCACGGCAGATTGATTTGCAAAACTATGCAGGCTTTAACCTGATTATTGGTGACGCCACTCAAGCTGTCATCGTTAATAATCGCGGTCATGCACCCACGCCATTATATGCAGGTCTGCATGTCATATCTAACGGTCAGCCAGAATCAGCTTGGTTTAAGACAGAACGTCTGCGCGGCAGGCTGCGCCAAGAGGTGTTGCCATTGATTGCTGAGGACAGTTCGGCTGAATACTGGCAAGCGGCGGCATTCGATGTACTATCGGATAACACCAAAGCACCAGATGATCAGCTGCCAGAGACAGGTATGAGCACTGAGATTGAGCAAACCTTGTCCTCTGTTTATATTGAACCAATAGTTTTTGGTGATGTTAAAACCAACACACCAACTTATGGTACGCGAACTCAAAGCATTTTGACATTACGCAAAGATAGAGATGCAGATTTCACGACCGATATCATCAGCCGAGAATTTGACGGTAATCCAAAGTAGTCATCAATAGCGTTTTGAGAGTATAGGTCTAGGAGCATAAAAAACACCCACGGTAATTGCTAAAAATTCTAGCTATTATAGTGGGTGTTTTGCATCGTACTATTGAGTAACTCATTACATAAGCAGATGGTTATTCTGCTCAGGAATGATCAGTTCTTGCTTTAGGGGGAGTTCGCGTACCAATTCTTGCAAGGCACGGCGATAAACGCCTCGTTTAAAGTGAATTACTTGTCCGAGTGGGTACCAGTAACTGACCCATTGCCAATGGTCAAATTCAGGCTTCCCTTCATCGAAGCGAATATGTTGAGTATTTGGCTCATCTAAGCGTAGCAAAAACCATTTTTGTTTTTGCCCAATACACAAGGGGTGCTGGCCATGACGTACATAACGTTTTGGCAAACGATAGCGCAACCAGTCTTGCGTGACTGCCAATAAGTCTACGTGACGCGGATGTAAGCCGACCTCTTCCCAGAGCTCGCGATACATTGCATCCATCGGCGTCTCCCCGCGGTCGATACCACCCTGCGGAAATTGCCAAGCGTTGTGACCAATACGTTTTGCCCACAGAACCTGCCCTTGTGTATTTGCCAAGATGATGCCGACGTTGGCGCGAAAGCCGTCTGCATCTATCATGACTAAACCTTTTAATTTGTTTAAAAATAGCTCGTCCTAGATCCAAATCATAATAGCAATCGTAATTATTATAAGGTGATTGTTATTGATATCTGCCTAAAACGAGTTTCATTACCGTTATTAAACCAAGAAATAAGCAAAATGTGTAACAGTATTTTGCTATAAAATGTTTCACGAGTTTTACCTTTTAAAATCAACTATTTATAAATGAACTCTTGTATGTTTATAAGATAATGGTTTTGTAGGCGTGGTAATGAGCAGCGACAAATGCACTATTCCAAAACAATCAAAAGGTTTACGAAATAACAGCTTTATCAAAAATCGAAGAGTAAGAGTAGTGTATTTACTCATCGTGACACGGTAGCAGAACAATGGCTCTATAAAATCTTGCTTTGGCTTATGCTACACTAGCCAAGTGTTATATATTTCAAACAATAAAAATAGGCAATATGCCAATCAAAGTAAGGAGCATCTGCAATGTCAGAATCAAAAGCAAGCGTCACATGGCAAGAAAACAAAGCCTTTATGGGCGTGTCACCATCAGGGCATAACGTACAGCTTGATGCTGATAAAGAAAAAGGCTCAAGCCCGATGGAGCTGATCCTGCTAGGATTGGGTGGATGCGCCAGTTACGATGTCGTAGAGATTTTACAGAAATCACGCCAAGCAGTAACGGATGTACGTTGTGAGCTAACTGCCCAGCGCGCTGAGACCGTACCAGCAGTCTATACTGATATCCATATGCATTTCATTGTCACGGGTCAAGATGTCAAAGAAAAACAAGTCGAAAAAGCCATTAATTTATCAGCAGAAAAATACTGCTCTGCTAGCCGTATGCTAGTGGAAGGTGGGGTCAACATTACCCACGATTTTGAAGTGATTGCAGGTTAGGGACTTATACAATGATCAGTGCACTCTTTGACTTAGTTTCTGATAAAGTTGCCTCCGCTATCTGGGCGATGATAGCCGCAAGTTTACTGCCATGGGCAGTATCTTTAGTGGCAAAAATATCCGGTGGATTTAGAATCAGAAACAATGCGCATCCACGTGACTTTATGCAAAGCACTACTGGTATTGCTGCACGCGCTGATGCCGCACAAAAAAACAGCTATGAAACCTTACCTGTATTTTTAGCAGCTGTACTGACAGCGATGCTACTCTTTGTACCGCAGTCTATTATTAATGTATTGGCTTGGTTGTATGTAATGATTAGGATTGGCTACTGCACCGCTTATATTACCAACTTATCGACATTTCGCTCTATTCTCTGGGTATTGTCGATGGCATGTTGTCTAATGCTGTTTTATTTAGCGATACGAGTCAGCGTATAGCACTGCCCATTGTTACTTATAAAGCAAGCCACGTATGACTAGGTGATTATTTTTGCACACTCGCTTGTAGTGCGCTAATAATCACCGCTTTATTTTTTTCTCTTTTAATCCTTTCCCATAATGTTTGCGCCTCAGCATAGCCTTTGGTAAGCATACCTAGCCACTGCTTATAACGACCGACCAACACCACATCATTCTTTGCTGCGCCCTCCAAAAACTTAATCTGATGGGCGATCAAATCTTGCCATAACAATGTAGAGGCATTCTCTAGACTTTCAGTATTGCTCTCAGCATTAGCATTAGTATGGCTATCGACCTGTGCAACCAGATCGGGACGCGTGACTGCACCGCGACCTAACATCAAATGATGCGTTGCCGACTGCGTCATACAGTCATTTGCTTGCGCTGCTGTCCATATTTCCCCGTTGGCAATGACTGGAATATCGAGCGCATTAAAACTTTGGATTTTGTCCCAATAGGCAGGCGGCTTATAGCCTTGGGTCTTGGTGCGGGCATGAATAGTGAGCCAGTCAGCGCCACTTGCGGCAATCGCGCCGCGAATATCATCCATTCGGCTAGTATCGGTATAGCCCAAGCGAATCTTTGCTGATACAGGAATATGCGCGGGCACAGACAGACGTACTGCACTGATAATCTGATACATGGTTTCGGGTTCATCTAACAATACAGAACCCCCACGATGGCTATTGACCGTCTTGGCAGGGCAACCGAAGTTGATATCAATCGCAGGTGCGCCAAGCTCGCAAGCATAAGCAGCGTTTTCTGCCATCAGCTGCGCGTCGCTACCCAAAATCTGCACATGGATGGGCGTGCCAGAGGCGGTCTTGGCATCATGATGGAGTTCGGGGACGTACCTATAGAAAACATGCGCAGGCAAGACATGCTGAGTAATACGAATAAACTCACTCACTGACCAATCATAAGGACGCCCTAAATCTGATGCAATCTGCGTTAGAATTTGGCGCATCAATGGATCGGTCAAGCCTTCCATGGGTGCGAGGAGGCGGACGGGGTTGGCAAATAGGTTTTCTGATAGAGGCATATATTCAAAAGACTGTTTTTAATAAATGTAAAATAATTTCATTCTAGTATTATAGTCCTTAATAAATTAAAACAGGACTTTATTATGTCTGAAATACGAGTAGAGTCAGTCAAAAGTATTCCGCTTTATAGTGTTGTACCGTTAATTAATCATATAAGTTATGATTCATGGTTATTAAGAGTGTCTTTATTCTTTTCAACTGAAGAAATACGGCAAATGGTGTACGTCGATTTCACTGATATTATTGGATTTAGAGTATTAGATAATGGAAACCTTGTTGAATTTTGGAATGATGATTGCCCGAACGGTTGGCTATGGGAGGTTAACGATGGAGGTTGGTTCGACTTAGAAAAACAGCGAGAAGGCTTTGTAACAGGTTATTTTGAAAAAGACCTATTAACAGAGTATCTAGTAATCGGAATAGACGACTGTATTAGCATTCTATCCCCTAGTGCACCAAAAATTACTACAGTAGATCCTCTACTTTAAAAACAGATTAGCTACTTGGGATAAAATATGCACAATACGTTTAGAAGGTGGTTAACAGAGTTAGAAGACATGGTAGTGATATGTGCTGAAGATATTCATCAGGAAGCAGCGCAAAACATAGTTAGCTTTGGCTTTAACCAAGATCTACTTGTAGAGTGGAGCGAAGATTCTGTCATAGAGTTTATTAGTAAATGCGCTAATTTATATCATAGAAAAAGTGGTGTTTCAGAAATGCTATTTTATGCATGGTTCGATGAGCAAGCAGGACAAATCAGAATTTCTGCCGTCAGCCAGTCGCACAAAAAACTGCCTTTTAGATGCGAGCTAAATCAAGTGACTTTAAATGAACTGGTGAACGGAATCTATGCTGATGATTCTGGCTTATATACAAAAGGGAAGTTAGATATATGGCAACAGAAGGTTTAAAAACTAAAAAGAGCTCAAGACCCAAAAATCACTTTTTTCCCTGTCTGTAATCCAGAGATCAAGTCTTTAATATTGTGAATGTCTAAATTACTCTGCGCGCGCGTACAGGCAACATAGAGCAAGCGCAATTCCTCTGGGCTTATCTTGACCGCATTAGTGGTCACATCATAATAAAAGTCATCATCGAGCTGTACTTTGCCCCACTCGAGCCCTTTGGCTTTGTGCGCGGTCGAGATGACATAGTCCGCATTGTCAATACTGGTGAGACTGTTGACCGCTTGGCTGAGTACATTAGTGCCGTGGTCATCGACCAGTTTGACCAGTGTTTTCAAATCGCTGCCTTCATTGGTTTCAGCGTACTCTTGCACATCACCCCAATTATAGAAATAAGCCAGCTCAGGTACACCGTAGGCCGACTTACCATTTTTTAAGTTTTCGGCTGCCTGACAGAACTTGAGCATACGATCGGTATCTGCTTGTAGCGCAACGCGATGCCCGTGCTTTAACCCTGTGAGTAGTTGTGACATCGCTGCGGCATTGGTACGACAGAGAATAGCGTCTTTTTTACTATGTACCATGCCTTTATCGGTAGAGGACTGTTTGTTCGGATTGCCCTTTAGTGGCACCTCTTCTTGTAGGGCTTTTAGCAAGGTATTGGCCACTTCTGCAATCGGTTCACCAAAGCGAAAGGACTGCGTCAATAATGTCTGCGGTAGTGGCAGTTTTTTCATGGCATTGACCGCGCCGCGCCATTCATAAATCTGCTGATGCGCATCGCCCACATAGATGACTTGTCTCGATTGCTGGGTCAAAATGCCCATCATCAAGGGGTCAGCATCTTGCGCTTCATCAAACAAAATAAAATCCGCAGGGATACTAGGCTTGGATAGCGCCCATAGTTTAAGGTAAATATCATGGCCGATACCTGCAGGATGACGCGCATCGATCGATTGTAACCAGCGTTGCTCAACAGCAGGGTAGAGCATCTCACGCAGTTGCTCTGCGTCCGACGCATCGAGCCAACTGGGGAACAGGATATGCCTTGGCGCAGGGTAGCTGGCATGTGTACTACAGAAATTACTGACCGCATCGCTGACGAACCGAGATAACCTGGCTGGCGTGAGCGTAATATATCTATTGACCCCATCCATTTGCCGACGTACTTGCACAGGCTGCAGTCCCAAGTCGTCACCCAGACGTTTGGGTGAAAAGCGCGGCAAAGACAGCTTTGCGGTAATATCACGAGCGACATGTCGATAGGCCAGCGAGTGAAACGTACGGCATTCTACATGCGGCGGAAACTTCTGCCGTGCATCATTGGCAATGGCTTTGTTAAACGCCAAATATAGACCGCGCCCACGTAAACGTTCCCCAATTAGCTTGAGGGTCGTTGTCTTACCAGCACCTGCATAAGCGACCACTTTAAATGACTTGTGATCCATCGCCATATTCAGCGCGGCAAGCTGCTCATCAGTGGGGTCGCTCATATAAGCTGGCATCGATGCGGACATAATAAAGTTACCTAAAGTACAAAAAATGATTAAAACACAAGGGGCAAAAAAAGCCATTGGATAAACAATGGCTTAGAGATGATGATGGTGCTAAAACGTGATAATAAGCGCTAAGCTTACTGATGGGACAAGAAGAAAATATGTGAGCAGTTTACAGCACAGTTTTATGTATCTAGTCTCATTCTAATCTAAATTAGGACCTATTGGACATCCAAATAGGGCACTGGTGAGACTATTTTTTGACTGCTGATGTCAGATTAGGGCTTGTCTCTTCTTTTATCAAAATTTTTGCCAGAAATAAACCAAGCTCAAACAACAGCCACATTGGAAAGGCTAACATCAACATCGATACCCCATCAGGTGGCGTGACGACGGCAGCCACAGCAAAACAGCCAACAATGATATAACGGCGTTTTTCTTCTAGACTTTGAATGGAGACAATGCCAGCCAATATCAATAGTAAAGTGACAACGGGAATCTCAAAGGTTAAGCCAAATACCATAAATAGTTTTAAGGCAAAACTCAGATAACTATCGATATCGGTCATCGGTAGTACGTTTTGCGGGGCAAACAAAATAAAGAATTTTAAGACGCCTTTTAGGACAATAAAATAAGAAAAGGCCACACCTGCATAAAACAAAAATATCGAGGACAGGAGGACTGGAATAGCAATTTTCTTTTCTTTTTTGTATAAGCCTGGCGCGACAAATGACCAAATTTGATAGAGGATATAGGGCATCGCCAAAAATGCAGCAACGAAGACCGTCAGGCGTATCGGTGCCATAAAGTTGGATGTGATATCAGTGGCAATCATCGTTGAATTGGCGGGCAACTGCGCAACTAGCGGATCTGACAAAAAATTATAAAGCTCACGTGAATAACCGACTAATGCCAAAAATATGACTAAAACAGCCACGCATATTTTGATCAAATGCCGGCGCAGCTCGATTAGGTGCTCGGTAATGGGCATGTCGCCCAACGAGCTCAGCACGTCATCTGCTGCTTTGTCTTTAGGATCGTTTGCTGTATCTGTATCTTGACCAGTGATATTGGCAGGGCTGTCTGAGTGCGCGATTTTTTCTTGGCGGCTTTTTTTGCGTTTGAATAATTGCATCAATCAGTCTCCTGCTTGTTGTCAGAAGTCTGTATATCTATAGGGTTATTTAGCAAAGTATCGGCTTTATAATTTGGTACATATGGGGGAATCGGTAAACGTCTTGCCTTGTCATAAGCACCGAGGCGAAACCACATGTTTTCCCATGGCCGGGTATTTATGACTTGAGTAATTGGAACGACCCTATCACTGTCATCGCTACTGTGGTCACTCTTAGATAGTTGGTTATCTTCTAAAGTATCTTCGCGCGTATCAGTGGCATAACGATAGTCGAATGCTTTTGGTGTGGCTGATTTTCGATGAGGGGTGCCGTTTTCTTTACTCTCTTCATTATTGCTATCATTTGTGACGTCATCAGACATTGAAGATGGACTATGTGAGCTTTCAAAAGCTTTCATGTTGCCACGCATCTCAGCCATCTCACGTCTCATATCAGCTTCGGTTTCGCGAATTTTGGCAAGCTCTTTTTGCATTTGTTGGCGTGTCTCAGCCAGATCCAACTCTGCTTCTATCTCGGACTGTAAGGTCGAGACGGTGCGACGAATTTTGGCATACCATTGCCCAGCCGTACGCGCTGCCTGCGGCAGTTTTTCTGGGCCCAAGACAATGAGAGCGATAACGCCAAAGAGGAGTAATTCAGAAAACCCAATATCAAACATAATGGTCCGATGTCACTGTCTAAATGCTATACATTATGCTTATCATCAACCTTGGTGGTTGCTGTGCGCTCTTCGGTATGGGCTGTGCCGTCGTGATCAAGCACCACGTGTTTTTTGGCGTGTTCTGTATTTTCGTCTTTGACCGCTTCTTTAAAGCCTTTAACCGCACCGCCTAAATCTTTGCCAGCATTTCTAAGTTTTGAAGTGCCAAAAACGACAACGACAACAACCAATAGTATTAGCCAATGTGTAATAGAAAAACTACCCATAACGGTATCCTTGTGACTTGGTTTTGTGACTTAGTTTTCAGTCTTTATATGTATATTTTGCAGTTACAAAAGGTTTACGTATCAAACAAAAAGCATCGACATATAAGTCGAGATAAAACAGAGATATATTATAACCTGCAGTTATTACAAATAGATGAAAACAACAGTAATCAAATAAAAGTGATGCTTATTGCATAAGTGCTATCTGGCAGCCTTTTCATCGATACCTGACAACCCAAAACGTCTGCCCAGTTCGCCCAACACAGCATCTGACTCAATATCAAACCACGCCAGTCCAACTAGGGTGTGAAACCAGACATCTGCCACTTCATATATTAGCTCGTGACGCGCCTCGTCATACTGCGCCTTATCCCTACTTTTATCACAGTGAGCAAAATCCTTAGCAGCGATGATGCTCTCTGTACTTTCTTCACCGACTTTTTCTAATATCTTATTTAAGCCTTTGGCATATAGACTGGCTACGTATGAACTGTCAGCATCGGCTTGTTTTCGTTCTGCTAAGACTTGATCGAGCTGTTGTAGTACAGAGGCTTTATCAACTGACTCTTGGTTAGTAGCAGAATCAGCATGGGTATCATCTTTCTTGCCTTCAGGCATATCGTTAGTAGTTTTTGTAGCATGATAAATATCAGCAGGGTCTTTTAGTACCTTATCAACCGTTTGCCACTCTGGCGTTGGACCAGATAAATCTAAACGCTGATAAAAGCAAGATTCACGGCCCGTATGACAGGCAATACCGCCCGCTTGCGTGACACTAAGGACAATCACGTCAGCATCACAGTCTAGACGAATATCATGCACCGTCTGCGTATGACCTGATAATTCTCCCTTGTGCCATAATTTGGCACGCGAGCGCGAAAAATAAACGGCGGTCTTTGTTTGTGCCGTTAGTTGTAGTGCGTCGCTATTCATCCAAGCCATCATCAAGATACGACCTGACTGGTGATCTTGAGCAATCGCAGGAATCAAACCATCATCGTTAAAAGTTACGGCAGTCAGCCAAGCAGGTAAAGTCATAATGAATCTATCGTCTTATAGGTAAAAGGTGAAAAAGATCAATAAGCAATTATACTACTTATGAGTGAAGCAATGTTATGAGTGAAGTAATGAAGGATGCGAGGAGATGATTCGACAAGTTGTATCAGATGAATACTGATTAAAATAAAAGTACGCTATAGCCCACTATTTTACAGCCTAAATAAATGCGGATACAGCGCTTCTTTGGTCGTCTTATCGAGTTTGACTACTTTATTGAGGCTAAAGTCATAATTGACAAAGTGCTGCCGTGATTGTGCCATGATTTCACCAGTATGCATACGGGTGACCTTTATGACTATGTGACCGCCATTGTCATATATTGGCTCCACACCGACTTCGAATAAAAGCTCTTCGCGCACTCGTATACGGCTCATGATATCTAGCTGCAATTGATCAATAATCAAACCCTGTTGCTCTGCGTTGATATCCTTAATACCTTTGGCTTGTAGGAATCTAAGACGTGCCTCAGACAGGAGTGCTGTTAGAGACTCAACGGCCATATGCTGTCCCAAGTCAATCTCAGTATGACGCACACGCATCACTGTCTCAAAGACGAATAAGTCATCTTCAAATGCTAACGCTTGTTCTGACACACTATCTCCTAAAGTGATGGTAATTGATTACGCCACCTATCATGCGAGAGGCGAGTAGTATTACAGTGATTAAGACCTTATAGTACAGCTATATGTAGGCGATAAATACGCTTGATTCAATGGCACGCGTATCATGGAAACATACAGTACATACTTAAGCACAGCTTAAGCTGACATTCAATCTATTTGGAGACAAATTAGATATTTTATTGGAATTTTTGGCAGTGCTGTTAAGGCTTGTATTCTATTGGCTACCCGTCTTTATTATTCACCAGAGCCAAGCCAAAACTTTACTTGGCAAAACAACGCACTATCTGCTAAAATAGCGCCTCCCACCTCGAGGCAAATAGAGGTTTGGTTGTTATTTATGATAACAATTGGCCAGCATGACTATTTGACGACCAGGTTCTAAAACAGAAAAAGAGGCAAATCATCATGAAAAACAAGATGAAAACCAGAAGCGGCGCAGCTAAACGCTTCAAAAAAACAGCGAATGGCTTCAAGCGTAAGCAAGCATTCAAAAGCCATATTTTGACCAAGAAATCACCTAAGCGTATTCGCCAGTTGCGTGGTCTTAAGTTAGTGCATAAATCTGACGAAGCAGCAGTTCGTCGTATGTGCCCATACATCTAATAGCCTACCGTCATCTATATCTAATCAGAAATTATCTGATGAAATGATATTTGACTTTGCAATCTGACAATGGTGTTTGTCATTTGACAACATCATCACTCGCTTAACAGTGATCAAAAAAATCTTGGAGTAAATTATGGCCCGTGTAAAACGTGGTGTACAGGCAAATCGCCGTCACAAAAAAATCTTAAAGCGCGCAAAAGGCTACTACGGTGCCCGTTCACGTGTTTACCGCGTAGCGGTACAGGCAGTGACCAAAGCTGGTCAATATGCTTATCGTGACCGTCGCAACAAGAAACGTACTTTCCGTCGTCTTTGGATCGCACGTATCAATGCTGGTGCACGCTTAAATGGCTTAAGCTATAGCCGCTTTATCAATGGTATGAAAAAAGCAAACATCGCAATCGATCGTCGCGTTCTAGCAGACATCGCTATGCATGATGCAGCAACTTTCACAGCATTGGTCGAAAAAGCAAAAGCGGAATTGGCCTAAATATTAACCGTCCTTTAGATATGATGCTTTTAAATAATTATTTATAAGTAGTTATCTAAACGGATAGGACTAATATTGATTAATAGTATGATATTAATAGAAGCTACCGCTGGTCGGTGGCTTTTTTTATATTAAATTATTCCATGCCTAATCGATGTTGAGACTGTATCGACAGTAAATACGCTTATCATCGACTAAATATTCAAGCCATTCTAATAGCCAGTCTCTCTGTACATTCTGTATATGAATATAACTGGATAAATGGTTTGCAATATTTGGTCAAATCCCTACAATTAATTGTCCGTTTAAATCAGGAATAATGCGTCTTATGACTAACCCTGCTGCTACCAACGACTTGTCGGCGTTACCGACCTTGTCTTCAGAGCTAAGTGAGCTCAATGAGGCTCAACTTACTGAGTTTGCGAGTGCTGCTGAAGCTTTGATTGTGCAAGTAACTGATGCGCGTACACTACAAGACTTACGTGTGCAATTGACTGGTAAAAAAAGCCCATTGACAGGTTGGTCAAAGCAAATGGGTAAACTCGATGCCGATAATAAAAAGATCTATGGCGGCTGGTTGCATCAAGTGCGTAGTCGCATTCAGCAAGCACTTACTGATCAACAGCAGCAATTAGAAGTGGCTGCGCTCAACGCCAAGTTAGAGAGTGAGAGTATTGATGTTACTTTACCCGCTCGCGGTGGTCAAAAAGGTCATTTGCATCCAGTAACGATGATTACTCAGCGCATGCAGCAGTATTTTATTCAAGCAGGCTTTAATGTCGCAACCGGCCCTGAAGTTGAGAGTGATTACTATAACTTTGAAGCATTAAACATTCCCTCGCATCATCCTGCACGTGCGATGCATGATACTTTTTATTTTGATGCGCATTATCTATTACGTACGCATACCAGTCCGGTACAGATCCGTACCATGGAAAAAAACGAGCCACCAATTCGTATTATTTGTCCTGGCCGTGTGTACCGTAATGACTCAGACCAAACCCACTCACCAATGTTCCATCAGCTAGAGGGACTTATGGTTACCGAGTCGAGCACGTTTGCTGAGCTAAAGGGTTTGATCAGTGAGTTTCTAGAAGCGTTTTTTGCCAAAGAGCTAACCGTGCGCTTCCGTCCTTCGTTTTTCCCATTCACTGAGCCGTCTGCGGAAGTAGATATCTTGGATGATAACGGCAAATGGCTTGAGGTAATGGGCTGCGGCATGGTGCACCCACAAGTATTGACCAACTGCGGTATCGATAGCGACAAATATACTGGCTTTGCTTTTGGTATGGGTATCGAGCGCTTTGCGATGCTGTATTACGGTATCGATGATTTACGTTTATTTTTCCAAAATGACGTGCGCTTCTTAAAGCAATTTGGCTAGAGTGCTTTTGTTGATATAAAAGTGCCCCTTGTTAATATAGCAAGTTAATTTGCCAAGCTTTACTCCAACATCTTTATTATAAAATTCTGATCCGAGATATTTATGAAAATTAGCGAACAGTGGCTACGTCAATGGGTAAATCCCAACAATACTAGTGAAGAGTTGGCCGAGCAGCTAACCATGGCAGGGCTTGAGATTGATGATCGTTATGCCGTTGCCCGTGAGTTTAGTGGTGTGGTTATCGGTGAAGTCATCAGTGTTGAGCAGCATTCAGATGCAGATAAACTGCGTGTGACGCAGGTAAATATCGGCGCTGCTGAGCCATTACAAATCGTCTGCGGTGCGCCCAATGTGACCGTCGGTATGAAAGTACCCGTTGCAACTGTCGGTGCGGTATTACCAAGTGACGATAGCAAAGGTTTTAAGATTAAAAAGAGCAAGCTACGCGGTGTGGCCTCAAATGGCATGCTGTGCGGCGCTTCTGAAATTGACTTGGTCGATGACATCGATGGCTTGCTTGAGTTGCCTGAAGATGCACCAATCGGTACTGATATCCGTGAATACTTAGGTCTGGATAATCAAATACTGGACATCTCTATCACGCCAAACCGTGGTGATTGCTTTAGCGTTCGCGGTATTGCTCGTGAGATCTCAGTCATCAATGATTTGTCTGTACAAATACCAGCGATTCCTGACAACATAGTCGCTTCTAGTAATGGCACAACACCAGCGGTAACCGTTGATGCAGTAGAAGCATGTCCTCGATACTTGTTACAATCGATTAGCAATATCGATCGCAGCATTGAGACGCCGAAATGGATGCGAGATGCGTTGGTACAGTCAGGTCTACGCTCGCATGGCTTTTTAGTCGATGTGACCAACTATGTGTTGATGGAGTTGGGGCAACCGTTACATGCGTTTGATGCTGATACCATCGTCGGTGATATCGTTGTACGTTTGGCACAACCGTCTGAAACCCTTACTTTACTCAATGAGCAAACCGTTACCTTGACGGGTGATGAGCTCATCATTGCTGATGATAAAGGTGCCTTGGCCTTAGCTGGTATCATGGGTGGACAGCGCAGTAGCGTCACGGATAGCACCACCAACATTGTGTTAGAGAGTGCTTTCTTTAATCAGCTTGCTATCGCTGCACGCGCACGTCGTTTTGGTCTACATACTGATGCCTCGCAGCGTTTTGAGCGTGGCGTCGACTTTGAATTACCACAGCTGGCGTTGGCACGTGCTTGTGATCTGATCACTAGCATCACGGGCGGCGAAGCAGGTCAAATAGTAACAGTTGAGACTCTCGAGCATCTCCCAGCACGCGCGCCAATTACATTGCCAATCGCAAAAGTTCGTGATGTCATTGGTATTGATATTGAGCCATCAGAGATGGTACGTATCTTGACTCAATTGGGTTTTGACGTCACGCAGCAGAGTGATGAACTGGTTTGCATACCGCCATCTTATCGTTTTGATATGAGTATCCGCGAGGATTTAATCGAAGAAATCGCTCGTATCTATGGCTATGACAATATTCCAAGCGTATTGCCACATTTGCAAGTCAGCATGGATTATGACGATACTGCAGATTTGACGCATCAGATGAAGCTGGCATTAGTTGATAATGGCTATATGGAAGCTATCAGCTTTAGCTTTAGTGATGCAAAACTAGAAGCATTACTTGATGATGAGGCGCTAGGGGAGGTATTGGCACTGGCAAATCCTATCTCTAGTGATTTGGCTGTGATGCGTCGTACGTTACTATCGAGCCTACTGCCTTGCGTGCAATACAACTTGAATCGTCAGCAGCCGCGTGTACGTTTTTTTGAGACAGGTCTTAGCTTTGTTGGACAAAGTATTAGCGAGTTGGTACAAACGCCAAGCATTGCTTTAGTTGCCGTTGGTGATATATGGAGTGAGCAAGCGTATCAAAACCGTGCCTTAGATTTCTATGACCTAAAGCATGATGTTGAGCAGCTATTACCAGCACAAATCGATAGCGCCCGTATCCGCTACGAGCGTAGCACGCTGAGCTTCTTGCACCCTGGCCAAAGCGCTGAGTTGTATATCGATGATATATACGTCGGTTGGTTGGGTCAGCTGCATCCAAGTACGGCAAAGCAACTAGATTTGCCAACGACATGGGTTGCTCAATTGTCATTAGCACCGCTATTAACGATGGCTCGTGAGCAGCATGCGATCACCACGCCAAGTAAGTTTCCACAAGTACGCCGTGATATTGCTATCTTAGTTGACAGTGATATCAGTTTGCAGACCTTAGAGTCAACGGTGAGAGCTGCGGCAGGGGACTTGTTGGTTGATTTGTGGCTGTTCGATGTGTATCAAGGGGATAACGTGCCTACAGGTCAGCGTTCATTGGCGTTTGCATTGATATGGCAAGACAGTACTCAGACCCTATCTGATGACGCTGTAAAGACTGCTACGAACAATGTCGTACAGGCATTAACAGAGCAGCACTCAGCGCAGTTACGCGATAGCTAATTTTTAGTACTTAAAACACCCAGTGCTCTATAGCCTTTTACTTATTAGGCTATAGAGCATTGTTATTCGTAAAACCATTATCTATAACCTTTTTTGTTTATAGAATACGTTAAGTCGTTATTAATAAAGGATTTTAATGCATACTGTGTTAAAAAGCAGTCAAAAAACCTTTATAATGACTACTCTTAACCTCATACCGCTAAACCATGATATTCGACATCACGACATAGCATAGGAGTCGTACTGTGAGCACCTTAACCAAATCTGACATGATTGAGCACTTGATGAGTCACCTGAACCTAACACGCCAAGAAGGCCGCTGTTTGGTAGAGAACTTTTTTGATGAGCTGTCAGATAGTTTGATTGATGGCAAAGAGGTCAAGCTATCAGGCTTTGGCAACTTTGAGCTTAAAGATAAGAACAGCCGTCCCGGTCGTAACCCAAAGACAGGGGAGCCAGTTGCTGTATCTGCTCGCCGCGTTGTTACTTTTAAAACGGGACAAAAGTTTCGCCAAAAAGTCGATGAGCGTTTATTTGATACTTGATGTGTTGTTTAGTAGGAGCTCAAATGATGCTCTAGTAGCGTTTATTATTACTTTATAGAGCATCTACTGTGGTCTTTTATATCAGTGTTATAATATATAGTTCTGATATCGCTATAGCAGCCGAGACTAGATACAGCATGCGATATTAACACCATAATTTGGACATAAAAAAAGAGAGCATATGCTCTCTTTTTTTTACTACAGTGTATCTATTGTATGAACAATAAATTACTGAGCTTCTTCAACTACTACTTCGTCAGAAGCTTCAACAGCAGCAGTATCAGTTTCGCTAGCTACGTCCATGCTAGTAGTCGTACCGTCTACAGGAACTTCAGCGTCCATTTCGTCAGTAGCAGTAGCAGCTTGTGCATCAGCGATGTCAGCTTCAGCATCAACAACAGCAGCTTCAGCATCAGCAGTCATTTCGCCTTCAGCAGCAGCTTCGTTTAGCTCTTCAGATGCGTCTTGCACTTCTTCTTGTGCGTCAGATAGATCTTCAGCAGCGTTTTCTTTGCTGCTATCACAAGCAGTTAAGCCCATAGTTGCAGTCATGATACCAGCTAGAGCAAGTAATTTAAGTTTCATAAGGTTTTCTCCGGAAAAATGAAATGAGCAGTAGCAGCAACAAAGGCTGAATTCCAAGATTTCTCAGAATCCAACTAGTCTCAGTTACAGCTACTCAGCTTTCACGCATTCTATATGTTTTCTATGTAAATAGGAATAGGCTGTACAATTAAGTAACAATAATATTTTCAATAATATTTTACTTTGTCTAACTGATAGTATTTTTAATACAACAAATAAAATTAATCGACGTATAATCAATGACATCAGCCTACTCAAGAAAGTGTTAGGTGCTTAATATTCACCATGGTTTTTGATTATTCTTGGCGTTTTACCTATAAGTAGTATAAGAAAATATATCAGTTCTTGAGACTATGAGGGACGAAGACAGCTGAAGTATTTTAGAATCGCTCGTTTTAGAGTATCTAACGAAAATATCAGATGGCTGAACAGAAAACCAATTGGAAACTTTGTACTAAAAACTGTATCACATAATGAATAACCAATACGAATGACTATAGATATCGTATATTTGAGGAACAAACTATGAAATGGCAAGGCAGACGAGGTAGCTCTAACGTACAATCCAGTAAGGGTGGCGGTAAGATGATAGGCGGCGGTATTGGCGGTATTATTATTGCTGGAATTTTATGGCTAGTCTTTGGCGTCAATCCAATGACCGCATTACAAACAGGTCAGGTGGTTGCTGGTGGTGGTAGTAATGGGACCTCTACCGAGCCTGCGACCAGTACTGATCGGGATACACAGTTCGTAAAAGTGGTACTGGCGGATACAGAAGAAGTATGGCATCAGATATTCAATGAAGGAGGTAGTACTTATAAAGAGCCCTCGCTAATTCTTTTTAATGGTCAAGTCAGCTCAGCTTGCGGTAGTGCCAGTTCAGCGACAGGTCCATTTTATTGCCCTGGTGATCAAACAATCTATTTAGATACCTCGTTTTTTGTAGAGATGCGTCAGAACCTTGGTATCTCAGGAGATCAGCAAGGGTCAGGTAGTCAAGAGAACCAAGGCAAAGCAGGAGATTTTGCGCAGGCTTATGTCATATCACATGAAGTCGGTCACCATGTGCAGACGCTACTTGGTATCAGTCAGCAAGTTAACGAAGCTCGTCAGCAAGTCACGCAAGCACAATCTAATAAATTATCAGTATTACAAGAGCTGCAGGCAGATTGCTTTGCGGGTGTATGGGCGCAGCGTAATCAAGAGCGCGTACAGTTCTTAGAAGCAGGTGACATTGATGAAGCTGTGAATGCTGCCAGTCAAATCGGTGATGATCGTCTAGCACAAGCTAGCGGCGGGGCAGTTGTTCCTGATAACTTCACTCACGGCACCAGTCAACAACGTGTGGAATGGTTTACTCGTGGTCTAGAGAGCGGTAACGTACAATCTTGCGACACCTTTAGTGGTGCGCTCTAGAACTATCAGTAGCGTGAGCTAAAAGCGACGTATACTAAACCGTAAACACCACAGCTCACATATAACACTAAAATAAAGACATTAAAAAAGCCTGCAATTGATTGCAGGCTTTTTTAATATCTTGTATCTGATATTACCAACCTAACAGTCAGAGAATATCAAAGTAAAGTACTATTAGTTGTTATCAAGAACATAACCACCAGCACCGCCGATAGCTGCACCAGCTAACGCGCCACGAGCGATATCTTTGCTGTCGCCTTTACTTCTGATAAGTGCGCCAGCAGCAGCACCAGCAGTTGCGCCTTTAGCAGTGTTGCTCATGCCACCGTATGAGTTACAGCCAGTCATGATTAGTGCTGAACTAGTAATTGCAGTCATTGCGATTGTTTTAGCAAATTTCATATTATCACCTATTGAGTCGTCAAGTTAGAATACAGAACTTTTAGAAAGTAGTACCCATTGTATTTTCAAATATATTTCTACTGTCTGCCATAATAGTCGGTTAACAACTTATTGGTCGTAGTAAAAACGCTAAACTTTGCAAATAAAATGTAATCGATGTTGCCAGACTGTATCATCAAGCTGGCACTTACACGTATGATCACCTATTTATATTAGTGTTTTTCTATATTGACACTTTATCGTGTTGATACCTTCTTAGGTGACATAACTGACGTAATAGTAATAGTAATAGTATGATAGCGAGTACGCTGAGTTTTAGATAAGCAAAAAAAGACCACCTAGTAGTGGTCTTAATCTGAGTTGGCTACAAAAACAGCGCTAGCAAAGTGTGTGCAAATTAATGCTGTGATTTGCGCTTCATTTGCTCAAAGAATTCGTCATTAGTTTTTGCTTCTTTGAGACGATCTAACAAGAACTCAGTCGCTTGGACACCATCCATTGGCTGTAGTAGTTTACGCAAGATCCATACCTTACGCAGCTTATCTTCATCCAATAGACGCTCTTCGCGGCGCGTACCAGATTTTTTGATATTAATCGCAGGGAAGACGCGTTTTTCGGCCAAGTCGCGCTCAAGCGTGATTTCTTGGTTACCCGTTCCTTTAAATTCTTCAAAGATAACACTGTCCATTTTACTACCAGTATCGATCAATGCACTGGCAATAATCGTCAAGCTTCCGCCTTCCTCGACGTTACGCGCAGCACCGAAGAAACGTTTTGGACGTTCTAGAGCATTGGCGTCCAAACCACCAGTCAAGACTTTACCTGATGACGGTATGACGGTGTTATAAGCCCGCGCCAGACGAGTAATCGAATCTAATAAAATGACCACGTCTTGCTTATGCTCAACCAAACGCTTGGCTTTTTCGATGACCATTTCAGCCACTTGTACGTGACGCTGTGGCGGCTCATCAAAGGTCGAGGCAACCACTTCACCGCGCACGGTACGCTCCATCTCGGTGACTTCTTCTGGACGTTCATCAATCAAAAGTACAATCAGGTAGCATTCAGGATTATTGCGAGTGATGGACTGAGCAATAGATTGCAATAACATCGTTTTACCTGCTTTTGGCGGTGCGACGATGATAGAGCGCTGACCTTTACCAATCGGAGCGATTAGGTCAATGATACGACCCGTCAAATCCTCAGTAGTACCGTTACCAAGCTCAAGTTTTAGCTGCTCAGTTGGGAATAGGGGCGTTAGGTTCTCAAAGATAAGCTTATGACGTGAGCGGTCTGGTGTATCAAAGTTGATCTCGCCGACTTTAAGAAGCGCAAAATAACGCTCAGAATCTTTTGGTGGGCGAATCGTACCAGCGATACTGTCACCAGTTTTTAGGCTGAAGCGGCGGATCTGACTAGGGCTGACGTAGATATCGTCAGGACCTGCTAAATAAGAGCCTTCTGATGAGCGCAAAAAGCCAAAGCCATCAGGAAGAACCTCAAGTACGCCATCGCCATAGATAGCCTCGCCATTACGAGCGTGAGTTTTTAGGATAGCAAAGATAATGTCTTGTTTACGGCTACGCGCCATGTTATCAAGACCCATTTCTTTGGCGATAGCCAATAGCTCAGAGATTGATTTTTTCTTTAATTCAGTTAGATTCATAGATAGGTCATTAGCAATTGATCAGATGAGAGATGCCATTAGCAGCACAAATCACGACAGTGATTAAAATAACAGTAATATGAGGATAGAGGGTAGTTGTACAGCGCTGTGGTTTATGTAGTTTTGGTTATGCATGTCTGCTTATGGACGCATTGCGATCGGTAGATGCAAGGTCTTAAGAAATAGGGATAAAAAAGGCTACATAAGAGTCTGCGTCAAAAACTCAATATCAGTAATTGCGTTTAGTCATTTTGTTCAGCAATGGTGTTTATAATGACGATTGTGTTTTTGTTGATAAACACGAGGAGAATAGCGACAAGATACTAGGAAAACAGTTGGTTTTCTCTTGTCAGCAGACTATACGGTCTTCACAATAGCATTGTCAATAATTTTTGCCAAAAAATTCGTATAATCAAGTTTTTTGCACAAAAAACAAGCAAAAAAGCCACTATCTGATTCAGATAATGGCTTTTCACGTGTTCTACTTATTTGCCCCAAATAGTTTAGAGCAACTGCATTCGGCTTATAAATGCTTGTCTAGGACTTTAGCCAATTCAGCTTTTGGTTGTAGACCCATTACTGAGTCAACCTTTTCGCCGTCTTTGAATACAAATAACGTTGGGATGTTGCGAATACCGAAACGGCTTGCTGCTTGTGGGTTGTTGTCCACATCTACTTTGACGATTTTAACTTTATCTTGGTACTCAGTTGCTAGATCTTCTAAAATAGGGGCAATGGCTTTACAAGGACCACACCATGGTGCCCAGAAGTCTACCAGTACAGGCACGTCTGATTGTAGAACGTCTTGATCAAAGTCTGTGTCGGTAGTATGTACAATAATGTCTGACATAATTTTATCTCTCTTGTTTTGTAACTTCTATCATCACGTATCGACGTGCATATTGATTTAATAATGAATCGATTGATGATTAAAGAATTGTTTAGAAGGGGTGAAAATGTGCCATTATATTAACATGTTTGCTCATGCTTGACAGATGCAGGCTGGTTAAATTGTTTAACAATTACGATTAGCACAATAAATCAAGACAAAATAATACTGCTTAGGTTTTCCCTGTTACTTGCTATAACCATTGTGACAATAATGCATTTCTTTAAGCACCTGCCAGTCATATAGCAGCGGTTGCTTTCGGTATCAAACAACAATATTTTGAGCACAGTAACCACAGCGCTAGCGTATCAAAACGACATCAATCAAAATCACATATTTAATCCAATTTACATAAGTAGTTAATTTTATGCCTTTTACCGATGAAGAAGTCAATGCCCTTAACGCTCAAGAAAATGCTTACCCGCTCGAGTTTTTCAAGAATTTTGCACAAGAAATTACTGTTTATGAGGACGATGATATTTGGGTGGTTGATAAACCAGCAGGGCTGCTAAGTGTCGATGGCAAAACGCTAAAGGTAAGTCTGCTCGCTCGGCTTGCGCGTGCCAATCCAGCGGTCAAACTGATTCATCGATTAGATATGGATACATCAGGACTGCTTATTTTTGCAAAAAATGCAGAAGCCCAAACCAATATCAGTAAGCAGTTTATTGAGCGTCTACCACAAAAAAAATATCAAGCGCGGGTCTTTGGCGAATGGGAGCAGGTGGGTGCAACGGGTAAGATCTCCGTGCCAGTGCGTTATGAGCCGACTACCAAACCGCGTCATATCGTCGATCACGACTGGTCAAAACATGCATTAACATTGTATGAAGTCATAGCGCACGAAATGTGTAATGGTGAAGCAGTTACTCGAGTGATGCTCAAACCGGTGACGGGTCGCAGTCATCAGTTGCGCGTACATATGGTCCATGCAGGTCACGTGATGATTGGTGACCCGATTTATGCTGAAGGTGCGGCACTCAAGATTGCACCAAGGCTAAACTTACATGCGCAGCAATTACGGTTAAAACATCCAGTATTGGGTGCTTGGATGGATTGGGAAAGCCCATGTCCGTTTTAGGGCGTTAGATTCTGTGTTTTAGAGCGTTAGATTTTGTAAAGGGAAATGAATAGAGGCCATAACAGCTATGGCCTCAAAGTCAGTCACATAGCATCAGCTATGCACACAAGGATGAGAGCATGCTTAACAACACCGCACAAGGTATCAAAAAACGTCTTAGACGTAAAAGCAAAAAATTGAATGTGCCAGCCGATTATGAAGTCATGATTATTGGCGCCGGTATCGCCGGTATTGGCATGGCTTGCCGTTTACAGCAACTACAGCACACAAACTTATTTGGCCAAAAAAGCGCAAAAAAGCAAAAGAAAAATAAATCAGTCGATAAGAAAAATACCTCGCAGCGCTTTGTCGTACTAGAAAAACGTGCTGATCTTGGCGGTACGTGGGATTTATTTACTTATCCTGGTATTCGTTCTGACTCCGATGCGCTCACCTTTGGCTATAACTTTAGGCCGTGGCTAGATTATAGAATGTTGGCAGCAGGGGGCGATATTAAGCGTTATATCGCTGATACGGCGCGCGAGTTTGGTATTACAGATCATATCCGCTACGAGCATGAAGTCCAGCAGATAGCATGGTCGAGCATTGATCAGTTATGGACAGCAACCATAAAAAATCATGCCAGCGGAGAGGTATTTGTCAAAACAGCAAAGTTCGTCGTGGGTGCTACGGGCTACTACGACTATGAGCAAGGGTATCGACCTCATTTTGATGGCGAAGAGGACTTCCGTGGGCATATTGTCCATCCACAGCACTGGAATGATCTAAAGTATCACGACAAAAAAGTAGTCATCATCGGTAGCGGTGCGACTGCCATGACGCTACTGCCTGCGATGGTGGACGAAGATAGTGATCAGTGTGCACGCCACATCACGATGCTACAGCGGACGCCAACTTATGTGGCGAGTGTGCCAGGCGATGATTATGCTATGGATTGGCTATCAGGTAAATTTTCACCCTTGTCAAAAGAGCAAGCTTATACAGCGCTACGTGCACGTAATGTGCTACGGCAGCAAGGGTTATATAAATTAGCGACTCACGCACCCAAGCTGATGAGAGCTGTACTCAAGAGTGGCGTAAAAAAAGAGCTAAAAGGTAGCGATATTGATGTCGAGCATTTCATGCCTGACTATGATCCTTGGGATCAACGAGTATGCGCCGTACCAGACAGTGATTTATTTGAGTCTTTGCAAGGCAAACGTGCAGCGGTGGTGACCGATCAGATCGACCGTTTTACCACGACTGGTATCCTGCTGCAATCAGGAGAGCATCTCGATGCTGACATCATCGTTACTGCAACGGGTTTGAAACTGCAAATGCTGGGCGGCGCAGCGGTATATATCGATGGTCAAGCTATCGATATCGGCACGCGCATGACGTATAAGGCAGTCATGATTGAGGGCATACCTAACATGGCGGCTTTGTTCGGTTACACCAATGCTTCATGGACGCTAAAAATCGATTTGGCGTGTCAGTATCTGGTCAGGCTACTGAGTTACATGCATAAAAACCGTTACCAAGTTGCATTGCCACAAGCAGAGACGGCGAAAGCTACTGCCTGTGCTCAGACAGACACTGTGATGGGCTCGCTGTCATCTGGATATGTCAGGCGCGCCACAGACAGACTGCCTAAGCAAGGCGATCGCTACCCGTGGTACGTGACCAATAACTATCTTAGCGATCATGTCATGCTTAAATACCGCAAAATAAAAGACGACTGGTTGCGGTTTAGTCATTAGTAGCTAATCAGTGTATGACAGTCGCTATTGATGTTCGTTTTCAATGGTGACTGTCAATAAATTCAGCCACCTGTTTGCTCAACATCTGCCATAAAGTCTCTTGTGCGCTTTTACTGCCCCAAGCATTGTGCGGACTAAAGATAACACGCGGATGGTCACTGAGACTGAGCAGTGGGTCGTCCTTAGCAATAGGCTCTTGTTCGAACACGTCACTGGCATAACCGATAACTTGTTCCTTGTTAATCGCGTCGGTCAATGCCTGACTGTCGACCACACCGCCACGAGCCACATTTACGATGAGTGGTTGCTTGCTCATTTTTGCCAGAGTGTCTTTATTAATGAGATGCTCGGTCTGCTCGTTTAGCGGGCAATGCAGGCTTATCACATCAGCCTGTGCTAGCACGTCATCAAATGCAGTGTACTCATCACTACGAGGAGTGCGCTCTTGATGCTCTGCCCAGAGTACTGTCATGCCAAAAGCACGTGCGATCTCGGTTACGCGCTTGCCAATCGTACCGATACCAATGATGCCTAGCGTCTTGTCTTCCAAGTCTATCAGCGGAATATCTAGCAGGCAAAAATTGCCATTTGCTAGCCATGTACCATCAGCGACTTTTTGATGGTAGTGAATGCCAGCACGCAAGGCAGTTAGCATCAGCATAAAGGTGTGCTCAGGGACGCTTTTTACCGCGTAACCTGCGACATTATAAAGTGTGACGTCATGCTTATCGCAAGCGTCATGATCGACATTGTTCATGCCAGTAGCAGTCAACTGGATAAGCTTTAGCTTGGGGAGTTGTGCTATTACCTCAGCGCTGATGTGGACTTTATTAGTGATAATAATATCGGCGTCACGACAGCGCTCGATGATGACGTCTGTATCTTTTGGTGTGTCATTATAAGTGACGTAATCGCTCACGCCTGTTGGTGCAGGCAGGTCGATACCGTCAGAAAAAGTACCTTTGTCTAAAAAAACGGCTTGCATGGTTGCTCCTTATTTATTGTTGTCATATAGGATTTATTGTTGTCATATAGGTCAGTTTTATATAGAAAATGCTCGAACAAATCACTTTACATAAGCATTCATCAAATAAATCATTATCGGCTTAATGTAGCACGCTAATATTTTTAGTCAAAAACCAATTCGTGAAATGCTATCGCCGTAGACATAAGCGGCTAAAAACAAAGTAATTTATATAATAAACCGATCTACCCAGGCTGATTTGGTCTGAAGTCTTCATAAAATTATGGGTATCACAATCGACCTCTTGAAAATTCAACTTAACGCACTCATCTAGCCGCTAACGTTATATAATGGTATGGCTTAGCTATTGGTTTTCTTAAGACTAATTTTACCAAGATTACAATACTGCATTCACATTTACTGATGCTGTGCATGGTTTGTAATCTTATCGCTATCAAAAGCCACCATTGCTATCTAATTTTTAATTATCTGAGTACAAAAGACATCGCCCTATGACTATCTCTATTGCTTCATTGCACAGTACTGAATTCGCCGTTGGCCAACGTTATTTATCTGATACGGAATCTGAGCTTGGCTTAGGTGTGGTTATCGATGTCGATGATCGATGTGTGCATATTTTATTTCCACAAAGTGAAGAGACGCGCGTCTACGCAAAAAACTCTGCGCCACTATCGCGCGTGGTGTTCAAAGTGGGCGATACCATCTATGACCAAGATGGCAAAAGCTACACCGTAAATGCTGTCGATGAAGTCATGGGTGTACTCAAGTACGGCGTTGATGAGCACGAAAAAGGCATCATGGAGACCCGTTTGGCTGCCAATATCACATTGGCTAAGCCGCTTGAGCGTCTGCTTGCTGGTCGTATCGAACGTGGTGACTGGTATGAGCTGCGCCAAGATATCTTGCGTATGCAGTCAGCACTGGCAGGTCATCCTCTAAAGGGTCTGATGGGTGCGCGTGTCGATATTATCGAGCATCAGCTCTATATCGCACACGAAGTCGGTAAGCGTATCGCGCCGCGTGTACTATTGGCTGACGAAGTGGGTCTTGGTAAAACCATCGAAGCGGGTATGATTATCCATCAGCAGCTGCTAACAGGCAAGGCTGAGCGCGTGCTCATTTTAGTGCCAGACAGCTTGCAGTATCAGTGGATGATCGAGCTGCGTCGCCGATTTAATCTAAATTTTGCGCTGTTTGATTTGGTGCGTACGGCTGCTATCAAAGAACATGACCCTGAGCAAAACGTCTTTGCCACTGAGCAATGCATCATCGCAGGTATGGATCTATTGATAGACCATCCTGATTTGTATGATCAAGCGATGGATGCAGGGTTTGACCTACTGGTCGTTGATGAGGCGCATCATCTGCATTGGGATGAAGCACAGGGCGGTAATGATCAATATGATCTGGTGGCAGATTTTGCAGAAGAGACCCCAGGGGTCATGCTGCTGACCGCAACACCAGAACAGCTTGGTGCGCAAAGTCACTTTGCCCGTCTACGTCTGCTCGATCCAGACCGTTTTGATGATCTAGATGAGTTCATTGATGGTCAGGCTGCTTTTGAGGAGACGGCAGCTGTGGCTGGTGTCTTGATAGAAGACAAGCCGCTAAATGAAGGTCAAATCGCTGCTCTGAGTAGTCTATTGGACATCAGTATTGATGAGCTGGCTTCGATTAATGAAGACGACAAGCTACGCACGCATGCGCTCAACGAGCTACTAGATCGTCATGGTACGGGTCGTATTTTATTCCGTAATACGCGTGAGAGTGTCAAGGGGTTCTATGGTCGTAGTAGCCAGCCGCATCCACTACCATTGCCTGAAGCATGGCGTGACAGCTATCAAACCAATGGCAAATTGCGTGAGCAGCTGTGGGGTGAAGAAAACCAACCAGATGGTGGCTGGTTAGAGGACGACCCGCGTGTCTCTTGGTTGATTGATATCCTACGCGGTGAGCTTAAGCAGCAAAAGGTGCTGTTGATCGCGCGTAGTGGTGCAACCGTAGAGAGCCTAGAAGCGGTATTGCGTCTGCATGCCGGTATAAAAACCGCTATCTTTACTGAGCAGATGACGCTACTAGAGCGTGACCAAGCCGCCGCATTCTTTGCTGATAGTGAAGGCGCGCAGATACTATTGTGTTCGGAGATTGGCTCAGAAGGTCGCAACTTCCAGTTTGCAAGCCAACTGGTACTATGGGATCTCCCTGCCAATCCAGATACGCTAGAGCAGCGTATTGGTCGCCTAGATCGTATCGGACAAACCCAGCAGATCATGCTGCATGTCCCTTATGTGCAGGGTACGGCACAAGAGCGTCTGTATCACTGGTATAACGATGCGCTGAACATGTTTAGCCAAATATCGCCAACCGCACAAAGCGTACAAGAGCAGTATATTCAAGATCTTAAGCCTATGCTTGAAGGCGCTGACACCGCTGAAAACAATGTCATTCTACAAGACATTATCGATGAAGCGCTGCAAACGCGACTGGGGCTTGAAGCGCAGTTGCAAGCGGGTCGCGATCGTCTGTTAGAGTACAACTCGTGTCGCCCGCGTGTCGCTGGTCGTATCGCTGACGCTATGCGCGATTTTGATGGCAACAATCTATTACCGCACTTCATTGAGCGTTTCTTTGCCTCTGCCAATATCGATCATAACATCCAGCGTGATGGCTCGTGGGTTATCGCGCCTATCGACAGCACAGAGATTAGTGACTATATCGACGGGTTGCCGCTTGGCGATGAAGATGGTATGACATTGACATTTGAGCGTGAGCAAGCGCTGCAGCGTGAAGATATCGACTTTATCACGCATGAGCATCCGTTGATGCGCGCCATCTATGAGCTGGCGAGTACCAGCACCTTTGGTAATACCACTGTGGCTATGCTTAAAAGCGCTGCTGTCCCGCAAGGCATGGTACTGCTAGAGGTCAACTTCCGCGTTGAAGCCATCGCACCAAAGCTGCTTAATTTGCCCGCGACATTGACCACACAAAACATCCGCGTCTTTATCAGTGAGCAAGGCAGTGACTTATCTGCTCGTATTAGTGCCGATATGATCATGCCGCATATTGAGCGTTTGGACAAAAACCGTGCCCGCCAAGTCATCAAGGTACGCAGCGATGTGATTGAGCAGCGTTACTATGAAGCTGAAGATATCGCACGCGCGCAGATCGCTGAGATTGGTGAGCAAGCCAGTAGCCGCTTTAGTCAGCAGTGGTCGCGCGAGATCAAACGTCTCAAGCATCTGCAAACTATTAATCCAAACGTACGTCCTGAAGAGATTGAGCGTCTAGAACAGCTCAAGGCCCAAGGCGAGCAAGCGCTTGGTAACTTGTCATTGGTACCGGACTCTATTCGTGTGCTGGTCGCCGTCAAGCCATAGATAGTGCAGTATTATCGTTGAAACCATCAAAAAACGAGATGTTATCAGACATCTCGTTTTTTTGGTTCATACTACTTACACACACTGATAAATCGTTATTTGTTGAGCAAAAACAGCAAAGCAACACTCGCAAGTAAGCCGACAGTAGCTAGTCAAAGCTATAGATATTGGGTAAGATGTTTACCTTTTCTATCGAAAATAAATATGTAGCGATGGCTCTGTTAGCTACCGTTGTATGTTCGTTCTACAGTATCGCTTGTGTCTGTTAGCAAGTGATCTCATGTTATTTTACATGCAAGCGCAGCAGTTATATCGCGTCGATATGGTTAGATGCTTATTTTCGAATGCTGGGTGTTGTTGATAAAAATAAGGAAACATATCGTCATGTCCAATAATTCACAACTGATCGATGAGCTGCTGGCTACCATCGCACTTATTGAAGTTACCCCTGATGTCTTTGAAGGCAAAAGCCATGACTATGTGGGCAGTCGTATATTTGGTGGACAAGTGCTTGCCCAAGCGATCATGGCAGCCGCGCATACCTTGGAGCAAGACAAGCCCTGTCATTCACTGCATGGGTACTTTTTGCGCGGCGGGGATATCAATCAACCAGTGATCTATCAAGTGCGCCGTCTGCGTGATGGTCGCAGCCTCTCTGCACGCGAAGTGACGGCTATTCAGTATAAAGAAGTACGTGGTAAGCCGCCTGTTGAGCAAGTGATATTTTCGATGATTGCCTCGTTTTCACCGATGGAGGAAGGGCTTGAGTACCAAGAGGACATGCCTGTTTATCCACCGCCAGAAGACTTGCTGACCGAGCAAGAGTTAAAAGAAGAGAATGTTGGAAAAGTACCAGAAGCGCTCAAAGCAAGATTTATGCGCCGCCGTCATGTCGAGATAAAACCCGTTAAGCCGCGTAACCCGATTAGCCCAGAACCTATGAAACCCAAACAGGCAAACTGGCTACGTATTCATAAGCTTGGGAATCAGCCAGTAGCGATTCAGCAAGCACTATTGGCATTTTCGTCGGATTTTTATTTGGTTGGCACGGGGCTGATGTCACATGGCGTGAGCTTTATGACCAGTGGGTTACAAGCCGCTAGTATCGATCACTCGATGCATTTTCATCGTGAGTTTGATCTGAATAAATGGATGCTATACGACATGTGGAGTGACACCACTTCTAATGCGAAAGGGTTAAACCATGGTCAGTTTTGGCAAGAAGGCAAACTGGTCGCAACCGTGCAGCAAGAAGGTCTAATGCGCTTGCGTGTGCCAAAGTCTTAAGATTCTTAGTTTCAGCTACCTTTACATTGCCATCATAAAAAAGCGACTCACTGTCTATAGTGAGTCGCTTTTTTTGTACCAGTTTTTTACACTGACTTTTATTCTAAGATCTTAATCATCGCACGCGGCAGTCCTAAACTATCCTGGGCTGTTTGTTCAGTCAGCCATTTAAAATCAATCTCAGCCGCTGCTAATTTCTCATTGAGCTCTAGTATTTGCGAAGCATTGACCGTTAGTTTTTGTGGGGTTAAATACCAATGAAAATGAGTTAATGAGTGCTTGATAGGCGCATCATCAAGCAATGACTTACTGACTGATTGTGCAGCTAGCTTATTATTCGTCAACCATTCATTAATAATTTGCTCAGCCGTGGTGAATTCGGCTTCGTATACTTTTTCATGACTACGGACGTCACTTGGCACAGTTGATGATTTATCATCGCTCGCTGGTTTTTTAGCATCAGTCTTACCAGTGGCTTTACTACTTGTCTTACCGTCAATTTTTTCTACAAACTGTAATGGCAAGCTCCACAATCCACCCCAAATGCCATTGTCAGGGCGTTGTAGCCATAGTATCTCACCGTCTACATTTTCTATCAGCAATGCATTACTAAACTTACTTGGTTTGGGCTGTTTTTTGGCTTTGACGGGGTAGTCAGTCTCGCGCCCTTCTGCATGTGCCAAGCAGTCGGCTTGCAATGGACATAATAGGCACGCAGGCTTGCGGCGAACACATAGCGTTGCGCCCATATCCATCATCGCTTGAGCAAACAGTCCTGAGTTTTCTTTTGGGGTCAGGCGCTCCGCTAGTGCCCATAACTCTTTGGTCGTGGCAGACTTGGTAATGTCACCATCGATGGCCGCCCAGCGCGTTAATACGCGTTTGACATTGCCATCGCAGATGACGCCGTAACGGTGTAATCCCATCGCCATGATCGCGCCAGCAGTAGATGGACCAACACCAGAAATAGCCTCCCACCCTGCGAGCGTCTGCGGGAAGTTGCCTGTTTCATCGATTACCTCGACCAACTGCTTCGCGCCTTTGTGCAGATTACGTGCACGCGCATAGTAGCCAAGTCCTGCCCAATGCTCTGCTACGGTATCCCATTCTGCTGCGGCTAAATCCTGCACGGTCGGAAACGTCTCCATAAAACGCGCAAAGTAGGGTAATACGGTGGTGACCTGCGTTTGCTGAAGCATCACTTCAGATAGCCAAACAATATAAGGATTGGGCGTGTCGGTTTGATGCTGTTGCCACGGCAAATCGTGGCGACCGTTTTCGGCAAACCAATCGAGTAGGCGTGGAGCGAAAGAGTCTAATGCTGTTGTAGGCTGAGAAAAGGGAGTGTCGGGTATGGCGGTAGGTTGGGTCATAGGCTCTTATAAAATTGACATTAAGTAAAGGGAGCTTTGATTATACTTAAGCAAAGCGTTTATCCTATATGGTGATTATCTGGTTGATTTACTAGCGGTAAATGTCGCTAAGTGTTTGCCCTGAGCCGTTTTTCCATTCTACCCAGCCATTGGTTGGTCGGCCAGTAACCGCTTGCGCTGCGCCACTTGGCGTTTTAAAAAGCTGGTCTTCTGTGAGTCGATAAGAATCACTATTGTGTTCAACTAATTTGCCATTTACTAACAGCTCGTGTGTCTTGTTAACAGCCCATTTCCCCAATGATGGCGTATGCCTTTTGCGAAAGAGGGAGCCTTTTAACAAGACAAAACCATCATTATCGTAGTAGCCTTGAGCATCGCAGTCTTTGGCTTTGCAATAAAACAGCATTGGTTGCTTGTTAGGTACGACTTCTGGTGCGTCTTGGAGAGACTGGCAGGTATCTGGTATCACTGGTTGGTAAGCTTCAGTATTAGGAGTATCAATACCGATCGCTTCAAAAACTGGCTGTCCGAGGGTAGATAGTAAAATATCTAATGTGTGAAACAGTTCTTCGCAGTCTGCTTGAAGCGGTGCAGGCGTGTGCGGCTTGCTGCCATTATTACCATTTTGCAAATCGTAACGCCCAACGTCTGTGGCAATTTGAATGGCTTTATGCTCCATATACAGCGCATGCGTCTGGGTAATGGTGTTATTGGTTGAGAGCATGACAAACACCCTTGTCCAAAAATCTTTACCATTATTATGGCTTTTTAGGCGCTGGGTTAAATCGCCTGTTTGCCCAATATAGAGTAGTGGTTTGTCCGTACTATCAGTATCGCCGATTAAAAAGTATAAGCCCACTCGTTTGGCATCGGGCATGTTCAAAAAATCTGCAATATGAATGCGCGGTACTTCAATCAGACGCACGGTGCGCGTGGTCATCTCAGCGACACGCAGCCCACGAGGGTTACCTGTGGGCAGGTAGATTTGAATGGTTTTTGCTGAGGGTATTAATGGATTCATAAAAGCTTATATTGTTGAGGGATCTACTTCCGATTCTGACGGGTACGCTTTTTACGTAGACGTTTTTCTTCTTCCTTAGCTTTGCGCTTCTCTTCAGCAGCGAGACGTTGTTCAGCGACGACAATTTCTTCTGCTTCAATCATAGCTGGGGTTTCAAGCGTCATACGCCCAATTTTCGCGCTACGCAGCTCATTGATGAGAATCTCAGACATGCGATACGTATCGACTTGGTTGCCCGCGCGCACACAGCCGCGATTACGACCCGCCACTTCAAAGAACTCCCAGTCAGTCTTGGGCAGTTCTTCAATTTTGTAGCGAGATTTTAGCAGCTCAGGATAGGCGTGCATGAGGTACTCAGCGGTATAGCTTGCCACATCAGCAAAATCAAACGCCGTATCACGGATGCCACCCGTTGCGGCTAGACGATAGCCAGAGTTTTCGTTTTCAACTTTTGGCCACAGCATACCAGGCGTGTCATAGAGCATGATGTCATCATCGAGCTTAATCAACTGCTGCGACTTGGTTACGGCTGGCTCGTCGCCTGTCTTTGCCACGGCGCGTCCTGCTAGCGTATTGATCAGTGTTGATTTACCGACGTTCGGGATGCCCATAATCATCGCTTTGATCTGACGGCCAGTACCGACTTTGTTGGGTACGAGATGCTTACAGATGGCGATGATGCGTTTGACGTCATCTGCTTTCTCCGTATCACAAGCAATGGCCTTGACACCATTTTGCTGCTCAAGATGGTCCATCCACGCTTGGGTCAATTCTGGATCGGCAAGATCGGCTTTATTCAGGATTTTGATTACAGGCTTTTCGCCGCGTAGTGCTGCAACCATCGGGTTTTCACTACTATGAGGGATACGCGCATCAATGACCTCGATGACCAAATCCATCTGCGGCATGATTTCTTTGATTTCGTTACGGGCTTTGTTCATGTGCCCAGGGAACCACTGAATGCTTGTTCTCTTATCCATTGTCTTTCATAACCTTTTTATTCATAAAATATTGCATTAAAGACAGTGCGCGATTTTGGTAACTTTTGGCATTGTCTTTATTCATAGTCGCCAGTTTACTACAGAACCCATGTATTCACGGGACAATTTCACCTGACCAGTTCACTTGATCCGCTCGCTTGACCAGGTACGCCACTACTCTTGATTCTTATTTTCTATTTCCTTGGTGGTTGGTGGTAAAGGCGCAAGATAACCAATCAATAGTATCAAGCTACCCGCGCCAAGGAAGGAAATCACGCGCCAAATCGCTTCGGTCTGTGACAGATCAACCAGTACCAGCTTGAGCACGACGACACCTAGCAATCCAATACCCATAAACCAAAGCGCGCGTTGCCAGTAGCGACTCGCCATAATGGTGGCGACCAATGCCAAGAGCGTCCATAAAATCGTCAGTCCTGTTTGCACTTGCTCACTTTGCCATGCACCGCCTTGAGTGCCAGTACCGTCCCAGAGCGGTGTACCGATAAAGGCGTGCAGCGTTCTAACTAACATGCTAGATATCAGCCAAAAGCTAATAAACCCTAGTACTATTAGCAAACTGCCAGCATTGAATATCTGCTTGGTTTTGGTGACTGTACTTGATTGGATAGGGTTTTTGTCTCGGTGTCGCCAGCTTATATAATAAAGACTAAAACCAACCAATAGCGTCAACCATGAGGTAATGTCGTAAAGGTTGAATAATGGAAAATAAGATATGTCCCAAACTATACCGTCATAAGACCAATTGGTCATGACAACCCAAAGTAAAGCAATGGGCGCAAAGATCGCAGCACATCCTCGTAGTGCCTGTTGCCAGTCAAACCAATACAGTAGCCCTTGTTGTGAAGTTTTATTGGTTGATGGGTTTTTTTCGCTTTGAGTGAGATCACGATGACTGAGATCACGATGACTGAGCCATAGCCCAGTCAAAATGAGCACCACTGAGCTCAATACTGCCATGATGCCATCAGAGTCTGGTAAGCCATAATGCGCAGCGGCAGCAATCAGTAAGATACCAGTACCCAGCCAACTAATAGCCGTATAGCGTGAGGTATTGTTATTATTAGACCCTGTATCAAAGCAGATATCAGACCATGCTTTTAGCCATAGCTGACCTATCATGAGCCAGCCGATTATCAAACCTACGAATATCAGCCATTCTGCTGGCGTCCATGTCAAATTGAGCTCAAACTTTTGTGGGAGTTGTACCACTAGCATGAGACAAAACAATAGTAGCAATCCACGACTAAACTGCCGGATCTCCGCCCATGGGCGATAGCGATTGATCATCCAATAGGTCGTTAGGCTAATGAGTGCAGCTAGCGCAATGACCGTGGTCTCTAACTGCCAAATATCAAACCAATGATGAAGATCAAGTATGAGCACTTGTAACACCCACGCCATAGCAGTCACTGTTAGGAACTTTATTAGTCTAGGACTGTGCCAAACAAGCTTGAATGCGCGGCTTTGATTATCAATAGAGGTTAGCCATTGCTGGGCAGCTTGGGTGCTGACACCAAGCGTACGGGCGTAACGAGTAACCGACTCTGAGGCAGTTGCCGCGTTGTGCTTATTGCTGTTGCCATCAGTGTTGCTATTATTGAGCTCAGTCATGAGCATGGTAGGGGAGTTGCTGGCGCGTAAGATAAAGACAGTCGCCAGATAAGCAATCGCTGAGACACTAAAGGCTAAGACGGGATAGTCTTTGATAGAGAATATCGCGGTGGTCAAGAGCATGCCGATACTAACAAGCTGTAAAAGCAAACCAAATAACACGGACCATGACCGTAAGGAGCGCCTGCCAAACCAGACCAATGCGAGCCCCTGTACTGACCACCCAAAAGCAATCCACTCAGCATCCAGCGCCAGCGGTATTACCAGCGCTAAAAACCCAAAACCCAATGCCAGCATACCTTCAGTAATGAGTGCATAGCGCCCACTACGCTGCACAAACAGCCAGCCTAGTCCGAGATACACCGCTGCCAAAATTGTACTAGTAAAGGTTAGGGCATTTGGAATGTCATCGAGTAAGGCAGCAAATAAGCCAAAAGCCAGAATCGGTACTGAAAACAGCAGTCCGGTATCGATGGGGAATAGGTAGGGGTGATTACTTTTAGGTGTTTTGTCCAAATGTCCTAGTATGTTTGCATCATCTGTATGGTTAAGACTCTGGTCATTAAGCGTATTGTAAGTAATGATTTGCTGCGCATAACGAATGACGACAAATAAATAAAGCAGTAAATGTAATGCAACCAGTATCACAAGTGACCAACGCTGCGACTCTATGACAGCGCTCAGATTTTCACTGACGCCCCAGTAGTAGGCCAAGCCAAACGTCACCGATGCACCGAATAAATTTAGGATTTTCCATGGGCGATAATGAGCAATAACGGCAATCGTGACATTTAACAATAGATAATAGCTAAATAACGTGACTAAACTCCCCGTATCGTCACTGGTCAGAATTGGTGCAAAAAATCCACCAGACAATGCCAATAACGCTAAAGGAAAGGCATTTTGGCGTACGGCTAAAGCAATCGTAATCGCAGACAATAACCCTAGCCCAATAAAGCTCGGTACACTCGGAATGATCTGATAGACGCTATAGGCAAAAAAAGTACTCAAATAAGCAATCGCTAAGCCTGCACCTTGTAGCGTAATGCCATACGAGAAGCGTTTTGCCGTGAGCTTCAATCCAAGTGCTGACAATGCTAATCCTGTGATACCGACGGCTATCAGCTTTGTGGTAATTGAAATCTCGACATACTCACTTAATAATCGCAGTAGCAATACCACTCCGATGAGTAGTACCAGTACCCCGACACGCACGACAAGATTACCACCGAAAAACCAGTTTTTGATGGAATGAATGAGCGATGTGACGATGGGTAGTGAGCGTTCATCAGGCTCAATTGGGGCAGCTGGTGCGCTCGGTACTGGCACGCTATACGCAGTTGTTTTTGAGTGGGGTTGACCTATAGTTCCATCATTAGCGACGCCCGATATGCTATTTTTGGCTGGCGCTGGTGTTGACACCGGTGCCATCGTTGGCAATGGTGGCGGTGATGTGGGTGACGACGGGAGTGAGGATGTGACTGATGATGTGCTTGGTAAGGTATCAGCTGTTGACGGATGTTGTGAATCAAAAGCTGTACCCTCAGTAGCATTGTTTGTTGCAACGTTATTAGAGGGCTCAGTCGCATTATTTTTAGGCGCATTGTTTTCAGTTGCGATATCTTCAGCAAAAGGTCTACGCACATGACCATTGTCATCAGCCAAACGGTTAGATGAGGCAGTCATACGACTTATACTATTGTCTTTTCTGAGGTCTTTTCGCTGTGTAAGCTCAGATTGTAGTTTCGTGACATCGCGGCGTAGATGCTCGATTTTTCGAGTTGTCCTAGTGTATAACGCGACTACCACAATCAATAGAATCGTAAAAGCCAGCCAACCGAGCTGGGTCACCAATAGATATAACATCTTCGTCACTCAAGCCAACAGATAGTAAGGTGATAATGACGCGATTTGATAAGAAGTACAAGACTGGTCTGATAACGTGTCTCAGAAATGGTGGTTAAAATATACGCAAAATAAAAGGACAGCTTAAATAGTTAAGCTGTCCTTCTTGATAAGTTTTATATCAAACTGCTTTTATGCCAAGTTTGCTTTCATAAACTCAATCATGTTTTCCCAGCTTTGCTTAGCCGCTGCTTCATTATAGCCAAGGTCTACTTCATTGTTGGCAGCGCGCTCATCAGCATGCGGATTGGTAAAGCCGTGCTTAGCGTTGTCATAGACATCGATAGTGTAATCGACATCAGCAGCATCTAGCTCTGATTTTAGACCTTCGATAGCGTCCATCGATACCATTGAGTCATCACGGCCATGAGCGACGAGTACTTTTGCGGCAAAGTTTTTGTCTGCTGGCTGCTTTGGCGTTGGGTTACCATGGAAGGTTGCAACAGCTTTTAGTGGCATGCCTTCGCGCGCCATATCGAGGACAACTTTACCACCGAAGCAGTAACCGATTGCGCCTAGGTTGTCACCATCAACTGATAACTGATCGCTAAAGTCATTTAGAATCAGACGGCAGCGCGACATGAGCATGTCTTGATCAGCCAATACTTGCTCCATCCACATGTTGGCCATGGCAGCATCAGTAGTTAATTTTCCTTCACCGTAGACATCCATAGCGACAGCCGCGTAGCCTGCTTTGGCCAAACGCTCTACTACTGATTTTGGATGGTCGACCACGCCCCACCATTCTGGTGCGACCAAAATACCTGCTGCTGGATTATCATCTGAAGCATTTTCTGGCAGTGCAACATAGCTGATAAGTTCGATACCGTTTTCGGTTGTACTGATTAATTCAAAAGTCTTAATTGACATATTATTGTCCTTTTTTATGTTATGAGTTTTAATTCTTTGTGGCTGTGATGGTTCGTGTTCCTAACTCGTACTACCTTAACGCCCATGTCTAGCAAAAACAGCTATAATACTGTAACGCTCTTTATCAAAATGCTACTGCGACCTTATGACTATAAATTTGTTAAACAAAAATGATGACAAACCAGACTTGCACTCAAGTATTGATTCAGATACTAAGCCTACGCAATCGATAAGTTTGTTTCCTGATAGCTCTAGTGTCGATTCTAATAATGGCTTTAAGTCTGAGCCACTGCGCCCGCAGTTTTGGTCGCAATTTGCATTGAACGAGCTGAATCATAGCGAATGGGAAGCATTGTGTGATGGCTGCGGCAGTTGCTGTTTGATCAAATACATCGATGAGGATGAGGACGGCAATGTAGACGAAGAGCTAGTTGAATATACCGATGTCACCTGCCAGCTAATGGACTGTGCGACGGGGTATTGTAGCCATTATGCGACGCGTCAAGAGTATGTCCCAGATTGCATTCAGCTCACCATGGACAACTTGCCCAACATGATGTGGCTACCATCGCACTGTGCTTACAAGCGGTTATATAAAGGACAGAGTCTGCCAAGCTGGCACCTGTTATTGACTCAGGATCCAGTGGTGACACAACACGAAATGCGCGCTGCTAATGTCGGCGTTGCAGGGCGCTGTGTGTCTGAAACCAGTATGTCTGAGGAAGAGATGGAGATACGGGTGGTCAGTTGGGTTAACCCTTAGCAAAAATACTGCGCTACTTTTATTTCTTCATTTATTCGTTAGATGATACTTAGTTAGACGCCTGAGCAGTAGACTTGGCTTTTGCCTCAGCACTAGATTGAGAGTGGGCGAGTGGTGGTAGTGGAATGTCTTGACGAATTTGCTGTGAGAATGCATGGCTATTGCCAATGGAGTGCAGATTGTCAAAACCGAGCGACTTTGGATTAATATGAGTACGCTCATACCATGTATCCATCGACCAAGGTTGATCGGGCTGTTCTGGCGCTGCATCGAGCATACCAACATCATATAGATAGTTAGGTAACCACCCAGAGACCCAAATCCGGTAATCCCATGGCAAGCGATCGCCACTGACAATACGCGCCATATAAAAGATAATATTGGTGCAGTTGCTCGTCAATGTGTTGTACCAAGCAGGTTTGTTATTTAGCTCATCAATGGCAGTCAGGTAGGACTCAAATAATGATCTGACTTCATGCTGTTGCAAGTTGCTGATGGGAAATAGATAGACCTGCTCACCGCGTGCGTTGCTACGGGTATAGATAATGTCACGCTCTTCTGCCGCAATCAGGCTCAGCTCATAACGCCTAAAAAACCCAGCAAGGGCTGAAAACGACTCACCATCTTCTTTACGAATTTCAAAGGAAAAGGCAAGTGGTCTATCGTCTTCAAAACGAAAGCTGACCAAAGTATGAGCGATGAGTGGTCCCATCCAATAAGAGTTGGTCACATCGATGCCTGAGAGTTTGGACAAATCAATCGTACGGGTATCCCAGTGCGCGGTTGCTTCTGTATCTGTACGCCAATCAAAGTTGCGGACATTGGTTAGAGTAATCAAATTAGGGTTGGTCGCATTACGCTTATAAGCGACTTGCTGATCGACCTCAGCCATCCAGTCACGATCCTGCTTGGGCTCAATAGAAAAAAACCAACCTAGACCCATAAACCAAATCGCGCCGTATAGTCCGATGAGCCATTTATTGGCAGTGGCTTTATTAGTCACTGTGTTGTCAGCTGAGGTATGGCGATACAGTATTTTTGTGACGGCACGCCAATAGCGGGTGCTAAGCAGTGTTCCTAGTAGACTTATGATGACAATGGTGAAAAGCCAGGTCACTATAGAGCCTATCCCGTACTGGTACCAAATCGCTAGCAGCAACCATACTGCCGATAGGAGCAGAGTAATAGCAATCAAAAAAGACACGAGCCGATGTCGCCATGTGGATTTTGGCTGTTTGCTATCTGCTACGCTATCGCTCACGCTACGATCCTTAGGATGGCGGCGTGAACGCGACGAGAGCAAGCGAGAAAAAAGAGAACGTAGCGACATAGGGTTTGTTTTGCTAAATAAAGGCTTTGACCATAGCAAAGTTTATAACACGCTGACAATACAAATTGAGTGAATTTGTCGTTGAATGTCGGTGAGCCTTGCGATAAAGTGAAGCTAATTTGTGCTGGCATGTTTACGATTGAATCATCAACTAATGATAAATCAGCCATTTTATTTGCTACTTTTGTCCCCATCTAGGCGCTACTTGTTTTTATTCACGATTATTTTAATTGCCATTAACTAAAGAGGTTAAATCACACCACCATGTCTGACGACACTCCCAGCCCGAGTAGTTGGTCGATGCGCGGCTTAAAACGCTGGCTATCGACCGCCCCCGAGACCCGTGACGAATTGATTCGTCTGGTACAAGACTCGCGCCAGTTCTTAGAGCCTGATACGGTCGATATGCTAGAAGGCGTACTCGATCTACCAGCAACCCAAGTGCGCGAAATCATGACGCCACGCCCGCAAGTGATTGGTATTCACGAAAGCACCAGCCTTGCTGAAGTGATGGACATTATTCTTGAGACCACGCACTCGCGCTATCCTGTTTTTGACAGTCAAGATGATGATGCCGTTATTGGTATCTTACTGGCCAAAGATTTGATTCCTATTTTGGTTCATATGGTGCGTAACCAAGAAGACAAAATCGATAGCAAACGCCTAAAAGACCTAGTACGTCAGCCGCTCTATATTAGTGAAACTGCGCGCTCAGATACTTTGCTACGCTCGTTGCAGCGGACGCAAGTTCATATGGCGATTGTCGTCGATGAGTTTGGTAACTTTGGCGGTGTGGTGACCATGGAAGACTTGCTTGAGGAAATCGTCGGTGACATCGTGGATGAGCATGACGACTTTGATGAAGACAGCGACATCAACAACATCGTTGCAGATCCAGAAAAGCCGAACACATGGCGTGTCCAAGCGTCTACCGTCATCGAAGACTGCAATGATGAGCTTGGTAGTCGTTTCGATGATACCGATGTCGACACGATGGGCGGATTGGTCATGCAAGCACTCGGTTATGTCGGCGACCTAGAAGGCGAGAGCGTTTTGATAGATGATTGGCAGATTACCATCACTGATGTTGAGGGACGATTTATCCAAAACCTAGAGCTGACCAAGACCACTGCAGACCAGCAGATATTAATAGGTAGCCATTAACTTATTCATATAGTTTGTTAGCCAGGTCTTAGCAGCTGAGTGCTCAATGAATTTCGCTAGTAAATGTAATAAAAAACACGATAAAAAATCGTGTTTTTTTGCTTTCTGGCTTTTACTTTTTAGTTTGAGGTTTCGCTACGCAAATTTACCCATTGATGGGTTTTGACTGGTATCATGGGTGGGTTTTATTTGTGGTTCTGCATGACGTATGATGCAGCCAGCTTTGCCTCAGCTCTACTTTAATTTTTTAGTGCTGAGCCGTGAAATATTTGAAAAATATAGTCTTGGATAATTGCTATGCGCCTGTCTACTGTTGATTTACAAAAACGCTTGAACCCTGAGAAGTCAAAAGGCTTACATTTGGGATTGGCGGCACTGATATCTTTGTTGGCAGGGGCTGCTTTTATACTTGCGCTCGCGCCTTATGGCATTTGGCCAGTGGCTCTGATATCGCCTGCTATCTTATATGCACTATTGATGCCTGAGATGACAGGTCGCCGCGCCTTTGTTATTGGTCAGGCATACGGTACAGGGCTTTGGTGCGTGGGGGCATTTTGGCTATATACATCTATTCATGTTTACGGCTCCACCCCTGCATGGCTTGCGCTAATTATGATTGCGTTGATGGGTCTTGGCATGGGATTGTTCCATGGGTTTTTGGCGTTGATTTTCAATCGCGTGGTTGGCAAACAGCCATTATCTTTTGCCGCGCTTTGGATACTCCAAGAGTGGCTGAAAACATGGTTGTTCACAGGGTTTCCTTGGTTGTTTGTCGGTTATGCCTTTACTGAGCAGTATTGGCTGTCATCGCTCGCTCCTGTTGCTGGCGTCTTCACGGTTTCCTTTGTGGCGATACTATTGGCTACCAGTATCGTTGAGCTGCTGCGTCGCCGTGGCGGTTACATGATTCCATCTATTGCGTTGCTGGTTATTAGTACTACGCTGTGGTTGGTCAATCCGCAATGGACCAAGCCCAAAGGTACACCTGATCTGTCAGTGTCATTGATTCAAGGCAATATCCCGCAAGATCTAAAATGGCTCACTGAGTATCAGATTGAAACCCTAAAAATCTACGCTACTTTGACGCGTGACGAATGGGGCCGTGATCTTGTTTTGTGGCCTGAGTCATCGATTCCTATGTTTCAGACAGAAGCAGTTGGCTTCATCAATGAAATGGTAGCGATGGCGAAAGAAACGGATACGACATGGGTGACGGGTATTCCCTACAAAGACGAAGCCACGTTTGATGCCAGTACAGACAAGTATGCGCCGTTTTATAATAGCGTGGTGGCGCTTGGTGCTCAGGCAGAGGGTCTATACAAAAAGCAGCGTCTAGTACCGTTTGGTGAATACATCCCGTTTCAAGGTGTGCTTGACATATTGCCCAATCTGGCTGGTAGTCAAGACATTATGAGTTATAGCCGAGGCAGTGACCAACAATCACCGTTACAGGTGCGTGGTCATAGCTTAGGTGCTGCCATCTGCTATGAAGTCGCGTATCCAGATACGACGCGCAAAAACGCGATTGGTACGGACTTTTTATTAACCATCTCAAACGATGCTTGGTTCGGTACGTCAGCAGGTCCACTACAACATCTGCAAATGGTACAGATGCGCGCACTAGAGAACGGTCGCTGGTTTATGCGTGCGACCAATACAGGTGTGACCGCTATCATCGATCACAAAGGTCGTATCGTAGAACGCGCGCCACAGTTCGAGCGCACGGTATTACGCGGTGAGGTGCAAGCACGAGTGGGTAACACACCATTCATGCGCTTTGGTCATTATCCTATTTTATTTATTATGGCGCTATTACTCATACTGAGTTACTTGGGCAAGCGTCCAAAGACTCCAGTACGTCTGGGTAAGTAAAAACGATACACGCTCAATGGTGATAGCCTATGATAATCAGGTAATTGGGTGAATGATGGCTATATATACCAAAAATGAGTAGTAAAATTGTTGATAATAAACCCTTTAAATACTTAAGGGTTTTCACAAATCAGTATAAATTGCGATATAATAGGTCAATATTTCAAATATTTTGTGCAAGGTGATAAGGTATGTCAGAAGGTATCGTCAATAACAATCCAAAAAAAGAGCTGTTGTTTACTCTGGGCGGCATTGCCATGTTCTTAGGTATTGTCTTACTCATTGGTGTTTCTGCATTTTTGCGTCCAGCAGGTGAGCATATCACTGCTGAGTCAACGGAAGCATCAGCGGCGGCAGACGAGGCAGAAGCCATTGCGACTGAAGACACAGCTGCTGAGACAGATACTGCGATGGTTGCAGAAGATGCAGCAGCACCTGATACGGCTGCAGATGCAGCGGTAACACCAGCAGCAGCAACAGACGCTGATAGCGCAATTGTTACTGCAGAAGCAGGTACAGCGACAGCTTCTGGTACAGTGAGCCAAGCCGCGGTTGCCGATACTGACTTGACCGCTGAGCAAGCAGATGGCGATTTAGATGCTGGCGATGCCGGCACGACCGCTGACGATACTGCCGCCGCACAGTAGTGTTTGCTGTCGTGACTCGATAGGTAAATAGCTACATTGCGAAATACCTTATAAGTAGGTCATTCTATAAGTACTGATTATTAGTCATATCAATATGATAGATGTGTTGATAAACCTATAAAAAAGCCCGTTCTCAATCATCGAGAGCGGGCTTTTTTATGGGTATTTGTGTAATTTTTAACCAATTATTTCTTTACTTGATTATGGCCAAGTGAAACAATGTTCCGCCTATATGACCGCTCGTCTGGATAATAGGGCATTTGGTCATTAAAAAAACAATCTTTAAAGGAATAAAGCTGTGATTACAGAATCAAAAACAGGTACTAGTGCAGCAGAGCTGCAAGCACTAGACAATGGCTTTATGGGACACCCAGCGCCATTACGCTCATTATTTTTTACCGAAATGTGGGAGCGGTTCTCCTACTATAGTATCCGTCCATTATTAGTTCTATTTATGGTTGCGACTGTGGGTAGCGGCGGTTTTGGTTTTAGTGAAGTCACGGCTTCTGCTATCTATGGTATTTTTGCAGGTTCGTTGTATTTAGCAGCGGTACCAGGGGGTTGGTTGGCTGACAACTGGCTTGGTCAAGAGCGCGCGCTGTGGTGGGGCAGTATTGTGATTGCTCTTGGTCACTTATGTATCGCGCTTTCTGCCATGTTTGGCATGACATTGTTCTTCGTAGGTCTAATCTGTATCGTCTTGGGCTCAGGATTATTTAAGACCTGTATCTCAGTCATGGTTGGCGCGCTATACCCTAAAGGGGACTCTCGCCGTGACGGTGGTTTTACCTTGTTTTATATGGGTATCAATATCGGCGCGCTATTGGCGGCACTGATCGTTGGTGTCTTCAAAGAAAAAGGCATGTGGCATGTCGGCTTTGGCGTCGGTGGTTTGGGGATGCTCGTGTCCTTGCTTATCTATCGTTTTGTCGCGCAAAAAAATCTGACTCGTTATGCCACAGCCAAAGGTATCTCTGCCGAATGGGAGCATTCCAATGACCGCTACAAAAACATTGGACGCTGGGTTGGTGGGTTTGTCGCGTTGTTAGTCGCCGTAGTGCTATTAGTGTCTACTGGCATGATATCGTTCAATCCTGAGATGGTCGCAGAGTACATGACGTATATCATCGCTGCGGTGGTCATCTTATATTTTGCGATTATGTTTATCTCACCGCGCCTCGATAAGACGGACAAATTACGCTTGTTGATTTGTTTTGTCTTAATCATCGGTTCGACGCTGTTTTGGTCAAGTTTTGAGCAGCAGCCCACATCTTTTAACTTATTTGCTGATCGTTATACCGATCTAAACGTTTTAGGGTTTGACGTTCCTAGTATCTGGTTCCAGTCATTGAACCCATTGTTTATTTTGATACTGGCGCCTATCGTCAGTATCATCTGGGTCAAGCTTGGTAACCGAGGTCTTGAGCCAAGCAGTATGGCGAAGTTTGCGCTGGGTATGTTACTTGCCGCTGCGGGTTTTGCTTTGATGATTTTTGCCTCTAAAAGCATTTTAGCACCGGGTGCTGGCTTGGCATCGCCACTATGGTTGGTTGGTAGTTTATTATTACTGACGCTAGGTGAGTTGGCATTAAGCCCTGTTGGATTATCTGCAATGACTAAGCTGGCGCCGGAGGGCATGCAAGGTCAGATGATGGGGTTGTTCTTCGCTTCTATCGCCATGGGTAACTTGGTTGCTGCGTTCTTCGGTGGTCATGTATCTGCTGACAAAATCGAAGGGTTGCCAGGACTGTTTACTACCATGACCATATTCTTGGTGGTGACAGCATTGTTTTTGCTAGCACTCGCTAAACCTATCAACAAAATGCTTAGAGATAGTGAGCGTGAGAAGCAGCTGGCCAAACAGTAAGCGACGTCTATGGAGCTGAGTGACCGGTATAGCCGCGAACGACAACGGCATAAATGACGTATGACAAGACGTGTTACCATTGCTGGTAGCACGTCTTATTGTTTTATTTAGTGAGATATTTGGCATCAGTCATTGAAAGCTTACACTCTGCCCAAACATCTAAGAGTAGCTCACGCTAAACATCAGTGACGCAATATCAACCTCAATCAAATATTCTCAATAAGTAGAAGCAACTATCAAGCAAACACAGTTAAAGAAAGTGCTTACTTAAACAATTACTATCGATAATAAATATTTTATTAAAACTAAAGCGGTATCAATAACCCAAGCGAAATGACTATTAGAACAAGACGATTATAAATAATCACGTCATCATCATATTCTTAAAACATCTAGAAGGACACATTCAATGAAAAAACAAACCATTCACGAGCGGATAGCTAGCCTACGTGCGAGCTTAGTAGAGCAAGATCTCACTGCAATCATCGTGCCCTCTGCTGATCCTCACCTGTCTGAGTATCTACCAGAGTATTGGCAAACCCGCCAATGGCTATCAGGATTTACCGGTTCTGTTGGTACGCTAGTTGTAACAGCTGAGTTTGCTGGTCTGTGGACTGATAGCCGTTACTGGGTACATGCTGCTGATCAGTTAGCAGGTACAGGTATCACTTTAGAAAAGCTCGCGCCAGGTCAACCAAACCATATCGATTGGTTAGCCGAACATCTACAAGAAGGGGATAGCGTGGCAATAGATGGCAATGTACTCTCTATCGCTGAGCAAGACCGATTGCTCACGGCCCTTGATGTGAATGACATTATTTTGATCACTGAGCGTGATGTATTGACGAGCGTTTGGACAGATCGCCCGGCTCTGCCAGCTGCCAAGCTATACGTACATGATGAGCAGTTCCTTGCCCAGTCTGCTGCTTTAAAACTTGCCGCAGTACGCGAAGGTATGGCAGCGGCAGGAGCAACCCATCATTTGCTTTCAAGCTTAGATGACATCGCTTGGTTGACGAACTTACGTGGCGCTGATGTTGACTACAACCCTGTGTTTTTATCACATATGCTGATTGATGCAGACCGTGCGACGTTGTTTGTTGATAATGGTAAAGTCAGTGCTGACATAGCACAGAGTCTAAAAGACAGCGGTATCGCCTTGGCTGATTATTCGGCTGTACAAGAAGCACTTGGCGCACTGACGCCAGACGATTTATTGCTACTAGATCCGAGCAAAGTTGCCGTAGGTACGCTCTCAAAAATGGCAGATGATATTGGTTTTATTGAGCAGATGGCACCCAGCACACTGCTTAAGTCTGTGAAGTCTGATGCAGATATCGAGCATGTGCGTGAAGCGATGCGTCAAGATGGTGCGGCATTGAGTGAGTTCTTTGCTGAGTTTGAGCAGCGTCTAACGGCAGGCGAGCGTCTAAGTGAGCTGGATGTCGATAGTATGCTGATAGAGGTACGTAGTCGTCAGCCGCATTATGTGTCGCCAAGCTTCCCGACTATCGCGGGTTTTAATGAAAATGGTGCATTGCCACATTACCGCGCGACGCCAGAGAGTTTCAGCTACCTTGATGTGGCTGAGGGCGAAGGCGGATTGTTACTGATAGACTCAGGTGCGCAGTACCAGAACGGCACGACAGATATCACCCGTGTGGTTGGTATTGGTCAAGTCACCGCCGAGCATAAGCGTGATTTTACAACAGTGCTAAAAGCACATATTGCACTAGCTCGCGCCCATTTCCCTGATGGCATTGCCTCACCATTGATTGATGCGATTTGCCGTGCTCCGTTGTGGCAAGCACAGATGGACTATGGTCATGGTACCGGTCACGGCGTTGGTTATTTCTTAAATGTACACGAAGGCCCACAAGTCATCGCCTATAGTGCCAGCACGCCAAAAGAGCGCGCGATGAAAGTCGGTATGATTTCAAGTAATGAGCCAGGTCTGTACCGCGAAGGCAAATGGGGTATCCGTATTGAGAATTTGGTAGTAAATACGCCAGTTACCAAGCCTACTGAGACAGAATTTGGTGATTTCTTAAACTTTGAGACCATCACTTACTGTCCAATTGATACGCGCCTGATTGAGCCATCGTTGTTGGATCAAACCGAGATAGACTGGCTCAATGACTATCATAGCCAAGTCTATACAGAGCTAAAAGATCGGGTCGAAGGCGCTGCGCTTGAATGGTTGACTGAACGTACCAAAGCCATTTAATACTGAGCTCAAAACATTAAATAAAAGCATTAAAAAGCCCCGTAAAGATTTACGGGGCTTTTTAATGCTCGTTACTTACTGCTGAGCGGCTATTTCTAACGGCAAGTCCAATATTAAAAAATGAGCAAAATTAATGGATGCTCTTAGCGGCTTCGTTATTGACAGTTGAATCATTCTGTTCGTTTAAATGCTGGGTGACTTCAGCACGTAGCCAAGACTTTAGATTTTCAGACAATAGCATCATCTGCTCACTCAAATAATCATCGACTTGCGTTTCAAGTTCACGGATGAGCTCTTGATGCATTATATCTAATTTTGAGTCTTTTAAGACTAAGTTAATCGCTGTGCTGGTTTTATGATGAATGTCTTTAATATGGCTATCACCAATAGCATGAGTTTGTTCGTTAATGGCTTTGTGGTCAGCATTTTTGTTATCGCTAGCACTACTTTCAGTCTTTTGTGGTTCTGATGCTGCTGTTTCGGTCTTTGCAATAGAATTATCAGTAACTGGACTGTCTTTATCAGCATTTACTTTATCTATGCTAGTAGCGATAAATTTTTCATCAGTATTATTTTTATCTGCTGCTATCGGCTCATTTTTTTCTTGTTCTTTTTGAGCTTCTTCAGCCAGTTCAGCTTCTGCTTGGAGAGCCGCTTCTTCAGCCTTTTTCTTTTGTTCTTCTTCTAATCGCTGTTTTTCGGCTGCTACATCTGCTTGCTCTTGTTTGTCAGCGATCGCTTTGGCAATGGCTTGTTCAGCATTATAGTTGTCGTATAGCTCGTCCACATGAGCGTCCAGATCATGCGTATTAAATTCAAAGCTTTCAAATGGAGTGTCAGCTTGTAGTAGAGTGGTGATGTCTTTGAGCTCTTGAGTGATTGCTGCGCGTACCGGCTCAGGCGCGCACGTCCAACGCTGATAAAACTGATGGGAAAATGAGTAGCTTGACATGGTATCTTCCATAAATGTTCCAAAAATTACCCCTTATCATACGCAAGTACGATAAGGGGCTGCAAGTGGACAAACGTAGCCAATCTGACACCAGCGTTACAACGCAATCATTATCATGCACTGCGATGCAGATGGGTGGCTGTTATTGACTGATAGGCCAACGTGCAAATACCAAAGACCCATTGGTACCGCCAAAACCAAAGCTATTAGAGACAGCATACTGTAGGTTATCGACCTTACGCGATTGATTAGCTACATAATCGAGGTTACAGTTGTCTTCGACGTCATCTAAGTTGATTGTCGGTGGTACATGTTGGTTCTGTAGGGCAAGTACGGTAAAGATAGCTTCAACACCGCCAGCAGCACCCAGCAAATGCCCCGTCATTGATTTGGTCGAGCTGACCAAGATACTGTCTTTAACAGGAGAGAACACAGTTTCGATAGCAATGGACTCCGCCACGTCGCCCGCAGGTGTACTGGTACCATGAGCATTGACATAACCCACGCTTGATGGCTCGATACCCGCATCATTGAGTGCATTTCGCATCGCTTTTGCAGCGCCGCTACCGTCTTCTGGTGGTGCGGTAATATGACTGGCATCATCGCTCATACCAAACCCGACAAGCTCTGCCAATATCGTCGCGCCGCGAGCTTTGGCGTGAGCAAGACTTTCTAATACGACCACGCCAGCACCATCCCCAAGTACAAAACCGTCACGACCTTTATCGAATGGACGCGACGCTTTGGTCGGCTCATCGTTACGCGTTGAGAGTGCGTGCATGGCGCTAAACCCTGATATACCAAGCGGGCTTGAGCCTTTTTCACTACCACCCGCCAGCATGACATCAGCATCACCGTAAGCAATCAAACGTGCTGCCAGACCCATAGCATGAGTGGCAGTGGTACAAGCGGTTGATGTCGCCAAGTTCGGACCTTTTAGGGTGTGTTTAATCGCGACCAATCCTGCCGCCATATTGACAATAGATCCTGGAATGATGAAAGGCGACACCTTGGCTGCGCCTTTTTCACGTAGGGTATCGCGGCTGTTTTCGATGGTTTGGATACCACCAATACCTGAGCCCAAAATAATACCAAAACGATCTTGCTCCACACCCTGTACTGGCGCATCAGCAGCACCGATCTCATCAATAAACCCAGCATGCTTCAATGCCATAGAAGATGCTGCAATCCCATAATGTATAAACTCATCATAGCGGCGGGCATCTTTGGCGCTCATATACTGTTTGGCATCGAAGTCTTTGACCACGCCTGCGATCTGAGCACGGTAGCCTGTGGCATCGAAATGAGTAATCGGTGCGATACCACTATCACCATTGAGCAATTTGGACCACGAGCTATCAACATCTAGACCAAGCGGTGTGATGGCGCCCATCCCTGTGACCACCACGCGAGTCTCATCAGAACGCTCGTAGTGTGGTGGTTTTTGACGCGATTTATGTACAGGTGCTGCGGTCATATTGTTTGTGTCATCATTGGTGGCTTGGTCAATAGGTGAACTGCTGTGTTGGCTCATACGATATGTCCTATACTTACGGGTCCTAAGAGGATGGCGTTTTAAAAGTTATTATAAAACACATAGGTGCACGTATGTAAACTAAAATATAACTGGTCAGGCAAAACAGACTTGACCCAATACCACGCGTTTATTGGCACCAGTTACTGCTGGCAAATTACCTGTTTCACCCATGATAGTTTGACGGGCTAACCACGCAAAAGCGACGGCTTCTACCCATGTTGGCGCCAGCCCTAAATGATCAGTGGTTTGTACTGTGCAGCGAAGTAGATGAGCTTGTAGACGTGTCATTAGATAATCATTCAGTGCGCCGCCACCACAGACGTATACCGAGCTGTTTTTATCCGTATCTGTAAACATACTGATTTGCGTGCTCGCACTGATAGCGGTTAGTTCAGTCAAAGTGGCTTGTACATCAGCTGCTGAATAACTGACATTAGCATTGGCTTGTTCAAAAGCCTGTAGCTCACCCTGTAGCCATGCCAAATTAAAGTCTTCACGACCAGTACTCTTGGGGTGAGGCTGAGCGAAAAATGCATGGGTCAACAGCTGGTGTAATAGTGGCTCAATGATGGTGCCAGATTGTGCCCAAGCGCCTTTTGCATCATAGTCATTATCTGTATGCAACGCCGTCCATGCATCTAACAATAGATTAGCAGGTCCAGTATCATAGCCAATGACATTATCTGCGCTATCTGTGTTGCTATCTAGGTTGCTGTCCACGCCATTAGTTAACGCTGGCAAGACGGTTATATTAGCAATACCGCCCAAATTTAGGAGCACGCGTGTGCTATCAGGTATCGCAAATAAGGCCTGATGAAACGCAGGTACTAGAGGCGCACCTTGACCACCAACTGCCATGTCACGACGACGAAAATCACTGACCACGCTGATGCCTGTACGCTCAGCGATGATATTGGCGTCGACCAGTTGCAAACTAAAGCCCATTTGCGGGCGATGACGGACGGTTTGTCCATGACAGCCAATCGCCAGTACTGATTCGGGGTCGGTATTTGATTGCTGCAATAAGGTATTGACCACTTCGCTTGCGAACTCCGCATACGCGCGGCTTGCCCAGCCAAACCAATCCAATTCACTGTTTGGTTCATTGACCTCCGGTACGAGTTGATTCACACCATTCGGCTGACATAACCCCAGTAGCACTTCACGTAGTCTTGGTGGAAACTCTTGACTATACGTCGCGAGCAGTTGCATTGCTGGTTGGCTATTCTCTTCATCAATAGTGTTTTCTTTGTTGGTATTTTCTTTATCAGCCATGTCGTTATTGAACTGACAAAGAACCGCATCCATCCCATCCAAACTAGTGCCTGACATCATTCCGATATATAAGCCATCATCAAAGCTTTCAAACACCGTTTGCTCAAGAGCGTCGGTCAGTGTGGCGTAGTTCGAACTATCATGGGTTAAGTCGTCGATATCGTCTGAACTATTATCCAAACCATTATTCATAAGCAAGTCGGCAAGGGCATTATGGTCAGTATCAGTAGTTGATGCGGGGTTGGTCATGGCAATTTACCTTAAAAAACGCTAGTATATCCGTCAAATTCTAGCATTTTTTCTTACCTTTTGAGCTTCTAAACGTCATAAGGTATAGAGCCGGTAACCATCACTTATAAAAACCCTAACGAAAGTAATATATAGAGAGTACCATGACCGATAAAACCTACACCCTAGAAGAACAACTGGCCCTCATTCAGCGCGGTACGCAAGAGATACTCTCCGAAGACGATTTGGTGGCTAAGCTAAAGCTTAATCGCCCGCTACGTATCAAGGCAGGCTTTGATCCTACTGCGCCCGACCTGCATTTAGGTCATACAGTACTGATCAATAAGCTCAAGCATTTTCAAGATTTAGGTCATGAGATTTATTTTCTAATCGGTGACTACACGGCCAAGATTGGCGACCCTTCTGGTAAGAACTCTACACGTCCGCCATTGACTGATGAGCAAATCAAAGCCAATGCAACAACCTATGCTGAGCAAGTATTTAAAATCTTAGACAAAGAAAAAACTCGCGTGGTCTTTAACTCTGAGTGGTTCAGTGACATGAGCGCCGCTGACATGATTCAGCTTGCCAGTCAGCAGACGGTCTCGCGTATGCTTGAGCGTGATGATTTCTCTAAACGCTATGCTTCGCAAACGCCTATTTCAATCCATGAGTTTCTGTATCCATTAGTGCAAGGCTATGACTCTATCGCGCTAAAAGCCGATGTTGAGCTCGGTGGTACCGATCAAACCTTCAATTTGCTAATGGGACGTACATTGCAAGGGCGATATGATCAAGAGCAACAAGTCTGCATCACGGTGCCAATCTTAGAAGGATTGGACGGCGTTAATAAAATGTCTAAGTCACTAAATAATTATGTCGCTATCTATGATGCGCCAGGTACCATGTACCAGAAAATCCTATCGATGCCTGATACCTTAATCCATCGTTACTTTGAGTTTTTAAGTTTCAAGCCGATGGAGCAGATCGAAGCCTTGATGGCGGAAATGGAAGCCGGGCGCAACCCACAAGAAATCAAACGTATCCTTGCCGAGGAATTGATTGAGCGTTTCCATGATGCGGATGCTGCTGCCAATGCGCATAAATCTGCTGGTAATGTCTTGGCAGATGGTGAGCTACCGGTTGATTTGCCAGAAGTGACATTAACGCTTGAAGCAGGTCAAGAAGCCTTATTTATCGCGCAAATCCTAAACCAAGCTGAGCTTGCCAAAAACGGTGCAGCTGCTAAAGATATGGTCAAGCGCGGCGCAGTAAAAGTCGACGGTGAAGTGGTTGATGGTGGGTTTAGTCTAACCTCAGGTCAGACGGTCGTGATTCAAGCGGGCAAGAAAGCCTATGCAAAAGTGACTGTTGCTTAAGTGCTTATTGCTCAAGTGCCTGCTCAATCTGTCATAGCGAGTGAATAACAAAATATAAAGAGTAAACTGTAATGATGACAAATCAAGCCACTATAACTCAAGGCATTTACCGCCATTACAAAGGCAGCTTGTATCAAGTATTGCATACCGCGCAGCACTCAGAGACTGAAGAGTCGCTCGTAGTCTATCGTTGTCTGTACGGTGAGTATGGGGTGTGGGTACGACCGCTTGCGATGTTTGCTGAAACAGTCAGCGTTGAAGGTAAAGAGGTACCACGATTTGAGTTGATTCAACCATTGAATGATTAGTACTGAACCACCACGCACGAGAAATTTCACCCAAAAAAAACGACCCGTTGAGGTCGTTTTTTGTTTTATATCTAGGTTTTAGATAGATGCGCCATTAGTTGTTCAAAAATGCAATCAATGCTTTATTGAACTCTTCGCTATGGGTCACATTGATACCGTGTGGACCACCTTCAATGACGTGTAATCTACTGTCTGCAATCATATCGTGAGAGCGTTCACCACTCGCTTCGATCGGTACAATTTGATCCGCATCGCCATGTATGACTAATGTCGGTACATCAAACGCTTTTAAATCATCGCGAAAGTCGGTATAGCTAAAGGATTTAACGCAATCAAGTGTCGCTTTAGCAGAAGCAAATGCAGCAATATCACGATTGTATAGGCGCATTGGCTTGCTGACCAGCAACTTACCATCTTTTGGGGTAAAGAAGTTCTTAGTAAAGTCATTTAAAAAGGCAATACGATCATTGCTAACACCATCCAAAAAACCTTGAATATCTGACTCTTCAAGACCACCATCAGGATTATCATCTGCTTTAAATAAGTACGGTGGGACCGCAGAGGCGAGTACCGCTTTGCTCACACGCTCGGAGCCGTATTTACCCAGATAACGCGCCACTTCACCGCCGCCCATAGAGAAACCAACGATGGTGGCATCTTGCAAATCAAGTGTCTCCATAAGACCTTTTAAGTCTTGGGCTAGGGTATCGTAGTCGTAGCCGTTCCATGGTTTGGATGACTGACCAAAGCCGCGTCTATCATAAGTAATGACTTGATAGCCTGCTGCGACTAGCGCAGGTAGCTGTGCTTCCCAAGCGCGACCACTGAGTGGCCAGCCATGGATGAGTATGATAGGTTTGCCTATACCTTGGGTTTCGTAATAGAGTTCGACGGATTGGTCGTCCTGTGTTGCAACGGTAGCGTAGGGCATGGTTTCATCCTTTTGATATTATTGTAGTCATATATTTTGTTGATGCTTATCAGTGACTGTCACTCGTAGTGAGTTATTAAGGATTTGCATCAGCGTTTAAGTATAGAATCAGCCCAAATGAATTGCTATGACAGGTTGTAAAGCTATAGTAGTGATTATAAAGCGGTTGTGTAAAACTCTAGTTAATCTTGTAGAAATTCTTTTAGGACTTTATAGAAGGCTATAGGTGCATCTAGTGGCACGGCATGACCTGAGTGTGGCAGTATGATTTCACTAGCATTGGGCAGCATTTGGGTGATTCTTTGCTGCCATTTAGGGTCATAGAGCGTTGATTGACCACCGATCAAACTGACGACGGGAATGGTGATGTTTTCTATACCTACCCGAAAATCATAAGGTATGGCGAGATAGGCTTGCAGGCAGCGCATTTTGTGTTTCCATGTTTGGTGATTATAAAATGCCAGTTTATGATCGTTTTGATGAGTGAGCGCTTGCACGATGGCTTTTGAGCGCGGGCGGCTGACAGAGAGTAAAGAAAATAATTTTTCAATGTCTGTCACACGGCGTTTAAGAGAAAAAGGCAAATGCGTAAAGCATTCGACTTGCGCATACGGTAGCGTCATATCAATAATTTCTTGGAAAACTGCAAACATCTCTGTTTGCCGATCACCAAACAATCCACCTTGCCAATCTGGTTGATTGTGAATCACAGGGCTTTGATCGATGTTCAAATAGCGGCTGATGTGAGATGTGCCAAAGTGGGTAAAATAAGACCACATCACCAACGCCCCCATCGAAATCGCAGCAACGGGCAGTGATTCTACGTTACGGTTTATGCAGACATGCTCAATGATGTCATCAATATCTTCAGCGTACTGATTGATAAAATCAAACGGCGTCAGCTCGATATTTTGTGCGGCACCAAACCCCCGAAAATGTGGCAGATAAAATTCGTATTTACCGATCAGTGGCAGTATAAAAGGTAAAAACTCTCGTGCATCCATACCATAAGCATGCAGCATCATGACGGGTTTGCCGTGTCCAATAACCGATACGGGTAGCGCTATACCATCCGCTGATTTGATAGTGATCGTCTGTAACTGATAAGGAGCAGCCAAGGCGCTAAGGTTTTTTTTCATAGAGGGATCACTTTGGGTTATGAAGCCACCTGTTTATTTGTTGAGACAGGTCGCTACAAAATGGGCTTTACCGCTGATAAAAGACTGTTATATTAAACAGTCATCTGACCATAGCACAAAATTTGGCGGGTGGTAAAAGCAGTAGCAATAACTGACAAGGGTAGAAGGGTATGGGCAAATCGATATTATCATTATTGGATAGTAGCTTGTATCCACAAGTCTGGGAGCAGCAGACCTTTACCAGTCCACAAGCACTTTTATTGTCGATGTTAAATAACGAGGTCACGGTTGATGCCAGCGCCTTTACCAAGCAGCTACTGGCGAATAATATTTATAAAGAATGGATCAATACCACGGTATTTGGACGGTACCTGCATCGCAACTTTACCGCCTTTTATCAGCAGACAGAAGACAGTTTCAATATAGATATGCCTTCGTTGTTCCGTCAGGAGCTAATGCGCCATACGCAGTATCTGCCGCTCACACAGGTGCTTTTTTTTGCAGGAGATATGCCAAAAAGTGTGCGACAGACCAAACTGCTTACCACTACTGTCAATCCAGCCACTGCGATCGTCAATGCTCAGAAAACATCCAAGACATCAGTCACCAATGCCTCCAGAGTAGTGATTAACCAAATTACCATCACGGGTAAGCAAGTATTGGGGTTTGCAATACGTCACAACAAACGCACGAGCGAGCGGCTGCGCAATGAAGTGTTGATTATGGACTTTCAGGACCTGCGTCTGGTGGGTGAGGTAACGATTGAAGACATAAAAAAAAGCAATATAGAGGGCTCTATATTGCTTCGGTCGTATGAGTTACGCTAATAAGTATATCGAGGAGCTAGACCTGTCTTAACTGTCTTGCTTGGCAACGGTTAAGCCATTGTAGGTTTGGGCCACTGGCATGACTTCTAAGCGATTGACATTAATATGCGCAGGTGACTCAATCAGCCACAGCAAAATATCGCCAATATCTTCACCCGTCATGGTCTTAAAACCATCATAGACCTTTGCCGCTTTGTCATCATCACCGTGATAGCGTACGTTTGAAAACTCAGTACCCGCAACTACTCCTGGCTCAAGATTGGTCACACGCACTTGCGTACCAAGCAGATCGGCACGTAAGTTTAGGCTGAATTGTTTTACAAATGCTTTGGTTGCGCCGTAAACGTTGCCACCAAAATAAGGCCAGTTACCTGCGATTGAGCCAACATTAATGATATAACCACTATCGCGCGCAACCATCGCTGGCAGGACAGCATGAGTCAACGCCATCAAACCTTTGACATTGGTATCATTCATACGCATCCAGTCATCGAGACTGGCTTTGTGTGCAGGCTCTGTACCGAGCGCTAATCCTGCATTATTTACGAGCACATCGATTTGCTTGAAACCATTAGGCAGATCAGCAAGAATTTGCGGGATAGAGTCTGTTTCACTCACATCCATAACCACGGGCAAAAACGCATCGCCTAGGGTATCTGCCAAAGCATTCAGTTTATCAAGGCGTCTAGCACAACCAATCACGCGATGACCGTTTGCAACCAAACGCTCTGCTAGCGCTTTACCAAACCCTGCGCTTGCCCCTGTAATCAATACGTTCATTATCTGTCCTTATTAGCGATACTGTCTACTTTTGCTATAACCCTAATGACGACTTTGTCTGTTTTGGTACTATTTATTAGATAACTGCTTACCAAAAATCTTATCGCCAGCATCACCCAAACCTGGGATGATATAACCATGCTCATCCAAATGACTGTCTAGCGCAGCGGTATAGATAGTCACGTCAGGATGCGCTTCGTTCACCAAGCGTACGCCTTCAGGTGCCGCCACGAGTACCAATGCTTTGATATTCGTACAACCATTTTTCTTGAGCATCTCGATGGTTGCTACCATTGAGCCACCTGTGGCTAGCATCGGGTCAATGATCAGCGCAGGACGTTTGTCCATATGGCTGACGAATTTTTCAAAAAACGGTACTGGCTGTAGCGTTTCTTCATCACGTTGTAGGCCGACAACAGAAATTTTAGCAGTAGGGATTAGATCGAGCACGCCATCAAGCATGCCAATACCTGCGCGCAGAATAGGTACGATAGTTGCTGTCTTACCGATGATTTGCTCACCAGTAATCTCGCCGCACCAGCCTTGCATTGGAAACGTCTCAATCTCAAAATCGCGACTTGCTTCATACGCCATCAAGCGCGCAAGTTCTTTGGTCAATGTGCGAAACTTATAAGTGCTACAGTCTTTTTCACGCATGAGACTGAGTTTATGACGGACTAGTGGATGATCGATTACCGTAATGTTCAAATCGTTGTTTAAGTCACTCATAGAATCTCTCTTGGTTTCTTGTCTGATGCTTGCGCAGTTGCTGCGGTTGCTATTAGTATAAAAGATACAAACACTTACCGCACTTTAACCCTATTTATCACGCGTAAATAGTAAAATTAACGCCTTCAAAATTGAGACAATCAAATTACTCTCACAGCTTTATGATGATATTGATTTAGCGCAACGACAATATTTACGTTCACAACGGCCATCAAAGCCTAAACAGTTCAGGCTAAGTAAAAGGATATCGCGCCATTTAAGTCAACTGATTGAACCGACTAAATTTGACTATAAGCGTAATGATAAGTGAGGTAGTGTTTAGACCTGCTATGATACCAAAAAAACTGCTTTTCTGATGAAGAATATCATGACTATAAAAACATCAATGACCCAAGATAAAGAGACAACGCTCACATCTACTAAAAACAAAGCTGTAGAAATTGAAACGCATCCTTTCGAGCCTGTGTTGCCACCGAACGCGACTATCATGATGATGGGTACTTTTCCACCGACTGCCGATAAGTGGGCAATGAATTTTCATTACCCTAACTTTTATAACGACATGTGGCGAATATATGGTCGAGTATTCTTTGATGATGCTGATTATTTTAGAGTAGGCGATGAGAAGCGATTTGATCCTGAACGTATCCGTGACTTTATGTTTGAGCGAGGTATCGCTTCATGTCCCACAGTAAAACAAGCCATTCGCGAGACAGGTAATGCGTCGGATAAAAACCTAACGGTAGTTACCCCCGTTGACTTAGATAGTATTTTGCCACAAGTACCAAAGGTAAAAACGTTGTTCACGACAGGAGGTAAGGCAACCGAAGTGCTGATCGAACTATTGAAAGAACCACTTGCCAAGTCGAAGCACCCCAAAACCAACCAAAGTATCAATTATCCTTACGAGTGGCAGAGTACAGATAACCAGAAAACTGATGTCAATAATCTAACCCTACATAGGTTACCGTCGACTTCACGAGCCTATCCGTTATCGCTGGATAAGAAAGTTGCTGCGTATAGAGCGTTTTTTGAGAAAATGGGCAAGTTATAAGGTAAGTAGAGTTATCCTAATACAAAAAAAGATCTGGAAATAGTAAAGGATCTATATCTGTTAAAGCAGAATATTCTTACTAAAAGGGAAGCACGTACCTATTCCTCTACTACATCAACCAATCGACCAATTCATAACCTATTGAAACTATTTATTATTTTTAATAGCTGTAAAATAAGTTTAAAAACATGTATAAAATTGGTTGACACAGTTATTAAACTCTCTATAATACGCCCTCATCGGACGGACTAGCGGCAGCTAATATGTAAATTACATATTAATAACGCAGTTAACCTGGTGAAACAAATTATAAAAAGTCTTGACAAATCAAATCATTATGATAAGATAGTCGGCTCGCTAGATAGCTTAACCGGAGACGGATTGGCTAGATGGCAAAAGAAATACCCTATATATCGATGACTGGACGACAGTGATTGAGACTATTTAAAAGCATAACTAAAGAACAACTTGTGTGGATTTTTGCTGATTCAGAATGCTAAAAAATAAAGTTGACTATCTTTTCTTTTCGGAAAGATTATTAACTATAAAAATTATCATTTAAGACAGCAGAAAAACTCAAAGTTAATTCATTACGAACATAATTTTTAGCGATTTTGCCAGATTAGATGAGCCAAGTTTAGAAGCTTCTTTAAAGAGCTTCATAGCAAGATTAAACTGAAGAGTTTGATCATGGCTCAGATTGAACGCTGGCGGCAGGCTTAACACATGCAAGTCGAGCGGAAACGATGGTAGCTTGCTATCAGGCGTCGAGCGGCGGACGGGTGAGTAATACTTAGGAATCTACCTAGTAGTGGGGGATAGCACGGGGAAACTCGTATTAATACCGCATACGTCCTACGGGAGAAAGGGGGCAACTTGTTGCTCTCGCTATTAGATGAGCCTAAGTCGGATTAGCTAGATGGTGGGGTAAAGGCCTACCATGGCGACGATCTGTAGCTGGTCTGAGAGGATGATCAGCCACACCGGGACTGAGACACGGCCCGGACTCCTACGGGAGGCAGCAGTGGGGAATATTGGACAATGGGGGAAACCCTGATCCAGCCATGCCGCGTGTGTGAAGAAGGCCTTTTGGTTGTAAAGCACTTTAAGCAGTGAAGAAGACTCTTCGGTTAATACCCGGAGACGATGACATTAGCTGCAGAATAAGCACCGGCTAACTCTGTGCCAGCAGCCGCGGTAATACAGAGGGTGCAAGCGTTAATCGGAATTACTGGGCGTAAAGCGAGCGTAGGTGGCTTGATAAGTCAGATGTGAAATCCCCGGGCTTAACCTGGGAACTGCATCTGAAACTGTTAGGCTAGAGTAGGTGAGAGGGAAGTAGAATTTCAGGTGTAGCGGTGAAATGCGTAGAGATCTGAAGGAATACCGATGGCGAAGGCAGCTTCCTGGCATCATACTGACACTGAGGCTCGAAAGCGTGGGTAGCAAACAGGATTAGATACCCTGGTAGTCCACGCCGTAAACGATGTCTACTAGTCGTTGGGTCCCTTGAGGACTTAGTGACGCAGCTAACGCAATAAGTAGACCGCCTGGGGAGTACGGCCGCAAGGTTAAAACTCAAATGAATTGACGGGGGCCCGCACAAGCGGTGGAGCATGTGGTTTAATTCGATGCAACGCGAAGAACCTTACCTGGTCTTGACATATCTAGAATCCTGCAGAGATGCGGGAGTGCCTTCGGGAATTAGAATACAGGTGCTGCATGGCTGTCGTCAGCTCGTGTCGTGAGATGTTGGGTTAAGTCCCGCAACGAGCGCAACCCTTGTCCTTAGTTACCAGCGGGTTAAGCCGGGAACTCTAAGGATACTGCCAGTGACAAACTGGAGGAAGGCGGGGACGACGTCAAGTCATCATGGCCCTTACGACCAGGGCTACACACGTGCTACAATGGTAGGTACAGAGGGCAGCTACACAGCGATGTGATGCGAATCTCAAAAAGCCTATCGTAGTCCAGATTGGAGTCTGCAACTCGACTCCATGAAGTAGGAATCGCTAGTAATCGCGGATCAGAATGCCGCGGTGAATACGTTCCCGGGCCTTGTACACACCGCCCGTCACACCATGGGAGTTGATTGCACCAGAAGTGGATAGCTTAACCTTCGGGGGAGCGTTCACCACGGTGTGGTTGATGACTGGGGTGAAGTCGTAACAAGGTAGCCGTAGGGGAACCTGCGGCTGGATCACCTCCTTATAGACAGCATTCGGTCAGCAAGAATTCACAACAAGTTGTTCTTTAGTTTAAGCTTACGTTTTAGGACGTATTAGGGTCTGTAGCTCAGCTGGTTAGAGCACCGTGTTGATAACGCGGGGGTCAGTGGTTCGAGTCCACTTAGACCCACCATTTATATAATGGGGCCATAGCTCAGTTGGTAGAGCGCCTGCCTTGCACGCAGGAGGTCAACGGTTCGACTCCGTTTGGCTCCACCACTACTTTAGTTAAGCTTAGAGTGCTAAATAAAAATAGGTATCAAATAGAAACAAGTGATTTGAACAAGATTACTTCTTTCTGTTTTATACAGAATCTGTGACTCGACGAGAGCATAGAGACTATTTAAAAACATAGATATGAGTCTGGGTTAGGAGGTGCGTGTTCACGCGCACTTCTTAACCTTAATAACTCACCTCTTAACGACATCAGTTGTTATCCCAGGGGTGAGTTATTAAAAAAGTAAAGAGAACTGAATCAAGCGTATAAACATAGGTGATATCGTTATCATAATTAGAGTGTATGACACTTTGGAGTCGAAAGACTACTTGGGGTTGTATGGTCAAGTAATGAAGCGCACATGGTGGATGCCTTGGCAGTCAGAGGCGATGAAAGACGTGACAGCCTGCGATAAGCTTCGGGGAGGCGGCAATATCCTGTGATCCGGAGATTTCTGAATGGGGAAACCCACTTACCATAAGGTAAGTATCCTAATTTATTAGGAAGCGAACGAGGGGAAGTGAAACATCTCAGTACCCTTAGGAATAGACATCAATTGAGATTCCCCTAGTAGCGGCGAGCGAACGGGGAGAAGCCGATTAGTACTAATGTAGAAGAACAGCGTGGGAAAGCTGACCGTAGTAGGTGATAGTCCTGTATTCGAAACATTAGCATTAACATATTAAGTAGAGCGGGGCACGAGAAATCCTGTTTGAAGATGGGGGGACCATCCTCCAAGGCTAAATACTCCTGACTGACCGATAGTGAACCAGTACCGTGAGGGAAAGGCGAAAAGAACCCCTGTGAGGGGAGTGAAATAGAACCTGAAACCGTGTGCGTACAAGCAGTGGGAGCCTACTTGTTAGGTGACCGCGTACCTTTTGTATAATGGGTCAGCGACTTATGTTCTGTAGCAAGGTTAACCGTTTAGGGGAGCCGTAGGGAAACCGAGTCTTAATAGGGCGATTAGTTGCAGGGCATAGACCCGAAACCGAGTGATCTATCCATGAGCAGGTTGAAAGTGCCGTAACAGGCACCGGAGGACCGAACCCACTGTCGTTGAAAAGCCAGGGGATGACTTGTGGATAGGGGTGAAAGGCTAATCAAACTCGGTGATAGCTGGTTCTCCCCGAAAGCTATTTAGGTAGCGCCTCGGACGAACACCATTGGGGGTAGAGCACTGTTTCGGCTAGGGGGTCATACCGACTTACCAAACCGATGCAAACTCCGAATACCGATGAGTGATATCCGGGAGACACACAGTGGGTGCTAACGTCCATTGTGGAGAGGGAAACAACCCAGACCGCCAGCTAAGGCCCCAAATTCCTAGTTAAGTGGGAAACGAGGTGGGAAGGCATAGACAGCTAGGAGGTTGGCTTAGAAGCAGCCATCCTTTAAAGAAAGCGTAATAGCTCACTAGTCGAGTCGGCCCGCGCGGAAGATGTAACGGGGCTCAAACTAGGAGCCGAAGCTGCGGATTTGAATTTGTTTTCAAGTGGTAGGGGAGCGTTGTGTAAGCCTGTGAAGGTGTGTTGTAAAGCATGCTGGAGGTATCACAAGAGCGAATGCTGACGTGAGTAACGATAATGCGAGTGAAAAGCTCGCACGCCGGAAGATCAAGGGTTCCAGTCCAACGTTAATCGGGGCTGGGTGAGTCGACCCCTAAGGCGAGGCCGAAAGGCGTAGTCGATGGGAAATCGGTTAATATTCCGATACTTGTTTATAATGCGATGGAGGGACGGAGAAGGTTATGTCAGCCTGGCGTTGGTTGTCCAGGTGAAAGGATGTAGGTTTATAGCTTAGGTAAATCCGGGCTATTTTATACCGAGATCTGATAGCAAGCTGTACTTGTACAGCGAAGTGGCAAATACCATGCTTCCAGGAAAAGCTTCTAAGCAATAGTTATAAACGAATCGTACCCTAAACCGACACAGGTGATCAGGTAGAGAATACCAAGGCGCTTGAGAGAACTCTGCTGAAGGAACTAGGCAAAATGGTACCGTAACTTCGGGAGAAGGTACGCTGTTGGTGGTGATAGGACTTGCTCCTTGAGCTGCTGGCAGTCGCAGATACCAGGCTGCTGCAACTGTTTATTAAAAACACAGCACTCTGCAAACACGAAAGTGGACGTATAGGGTGTGATGTCTGCCCGGTGCTGGAAGGTTAATTGATGGGGTTAGCGTAAGCGAAGCTCTTGATCGAAGCCCCAGTAAACGGCGGCCGTAACTATAACGGTCCTAAGGTAGCGAAATTCCTTGTCGGGTAAGTTCCGACCTGCACGAATGACATAATGATGGCAGCGCTGTCTCCAGCAGAGACTCAGTGAAATCGAAATCGCAGTGAAGATGCTGTGTACCCGCGGCTAGACGGAAAGACCCCGTGAACCTTTACTACAGCTTTACATTGAACTTTGACCTGACTTGTGCAGGATAGGTGGGAGGCTTTGAAGCCGAGACGCTAGTCTTGGTGGAGCCAATCTTGAAATACCACCCTGGTCATGTTGGGGTTCTAACTCAGGTATAACAATACCGAGGACAATGTATGGTGGGTAGTTTGACTGGGGCGGTCTCCTCCTAAAGAGTAACGGAGGAGTACGAAGGTGCGCTCAGACCGGTCGGAAATCGGTCGTAGAGTATAAAGGCAAAAGCGCGCTTAACTGCGAGACCCACAAGTCGAGCAGGTACGAAAGTAGGTCTTAGTGATCCGGTGGTTCTGTATGGAAGGGCCATCGCTCAACGGATAAAAGGTACTCTGGGGATAACAGGCTGATACCGCCCAAGAGTTCATATCGACGGCGGTGTTTGGCACCTCGATGTCGGCTCATCTCATCCTAGGGCTGAAGCAGGTCCTAAGGGTATGGCTGTTCGCCATTTAAAGAGGTACGCGAGCTGGGTTTAGAACGTCGTGAGACAGTTCGGTCCCTATCTACCGTGGGCGTTGGAAATTTGAGAGGATCTGCTCCTAGTACGAGAGGACCAGAGTGGACGAACCACTGGTGTTCGGGTTGTCATGCCAATGGCATTGCCCGGTAGCTACGTTCGGATGGGATAACCGCTGAAAGCATCTAAGCGGGAAGCCCACCTCAAGATTAGATTTCCCTAAAGAGCCGTTCAAGACTAGGACGTTGATAGGCAGGGTGTGGAAGCACAGCGATGTGTGTAGCTAACCTGTACTAATTGCTCGTTTGGCTTGACCATACAACACCCAAGTGGTTTGTAACCAAGTCTAATTAATCTGTCATAGACAGAAACATTTCGATATCACCTTTAACCTTGATTCAGTTAGGTTACAAGTTGATCGACCATAAACTAAACATTTATAGTCAAACAATAAAAACAACAGACTCATATCTAACCCCCTTTGCTGACGACAATAGCGCGATGGCCCCACCTGATCCCTTCCCGAACTCAGAAGTGAAACATCGTTGCGCCAATGGTAGTGTGGTTCGCCCATGTGAGAGTAGGTCATCGTCAGCTCTCTATTCTGAAATATCCCCCGACTAGTTATCTAGGCGGGGGATTTTCTTTGTCTAGCGAAAATATATTATACTATTATCTACTATCACTATCGTATCTTGGAGCAATGTATTATGGGCACCGCTATTTATTATACAGCTGAGCGCGCGACGCTTTTGACTGAAAAAGAGCAGGAAGATGTCATTTCTATTGTCGATAAGTACAATGAAAGCTTCAAGTATATAGAAGAGGCAGAATCTTTTGACCTTTATGCATATGATGATAGTGAGTCAGATGTGATACTCGCAGGAGCGACTAAAGTACCCTCTAGTATTGATATCGAAGTCCTAATGTATAGCATAAACCATTGGCTACACTGCTTAACTGAAATTCGTCTCGTAGTAACTGATGCAGAGTGGCATGTGCATGTGGACGATACTGATGCGGTGTGGGTAGACGACAGATGGCATATGGAAAAGTAGATTTACATTGCCTACATTTGTAATTTACTTTAGCCATTTTTAGTTTATTCCTAGCTGACAGAAAATCCCTCAACTTGACGCCGAGTTGAGGGTTTTTTTTATTTTCATTCGACTCATCTACTCGATATTAATTCGGCTGTATCAGTTATAAATAAGTGCCTAGTAGTGCCCCAAAGCTTCAATTCATTATTTAGCATATTATCAAAATGATTTGACTTATATCATTATAGCTGTTAATTTTAGACTATACTTTTCTTACAGGGATGTAAAAGATATATAAAAGCTTGTAAGTAGTTTAATTTAGTTTGAGTCGGATTATTTACTCGTGATGTTCTACTCCCATTCTTATAATTATCAAAAGGAATTGATAATGAAGTTAGCTCCTCTCTTTTCAATTGGCGCTTTGGCCGCTATTAGTCTTTTCGGCTGCTCCAATCAATCTGCTGATACCTCTGATGGTTCATCAGCGACTTCTCAAGAAACTACTGTTTTGCGCTTTTCGCATTTTTGGCCAGCCACTTCATCTATTAGCAAAGAAGTTTTTGAACCGTGGGCTAAGCAAATAGAGACAGATTCTGATGGTCGCCTAAAGGTAGAGTTGTATCCGTCGGCTGGTCTTGCCAAAGCAGATGTAACCTATGAGTCCGCTGCTAAAGGTACGATCGATATCGGCTCACAAGCGCACGGTTATACCAATGGTCGTTTTCCTTTAACTCAGATCACCGAGCTACCAGGACTATCTAACTCAGCCACTCAAATGGGCTGTATGCTTCAAACCCTTTATGATGATGGTACTCTTGCTAGTGAGTATGAAGACTCACATCTATTGTTTATGTATGGTGCGGGACCTGGTTCGCTTCATACCACAGATAAGCTGATTCGCACGCCTGAGGATATGAAAGGTATGCGTATTCGTCGTCCTTCTGCAGTCGCTGGTGATATTATTGAAAGTGCTGGTGCGTCCCCTGTAGGTCTACCTGCAAATGATATGTACACCTCTCTACAGCGTGGTGTCGTTGATGGTTTGAGTTTCCCTTGGGAAGCGGTGACAGCTTTTAAAATTGATGAAATTACTAAATATCATACCAACATTCCTTTTTATAGTTCAGCCCTCATGGTCACTATGAACAAAGATAAGTATGACAATTTACCTGATGACTTAAAGCAAGTCCTAGACAAAAACTCAGGCATGGCCCTAGCCAGTAAAGTTGGTGAAGTCTTTGATAAGCATGATCAGATGGCAATGCAAGCGGCCAAAGATAAGGGTGATGAAATTGTGGATATTCCTGATCCGTTAAATGATCCAAACTGGAAAGGACCGCTCGAAAAAGGCACACAGAAATACTTAAACGATGTTAATGCTTTAGGTCTAGATGCAGATGGCGTCTACGAAAAAGCCAAAGCCGCTAGTGCCGCCTGTAAAGTGGTATAACCCATTGGAGGTGTCACATGGCATTTTTAGTCAAGCTCAGCGTCCTAATCTCTAGATTGTGTCAGTTTATAGGCGGGGTGAGTCTTATCATCATCGTACTGACCACCATGCTAGACGTTACTGCACGCTACATCTTCAAGCTTAGCGGCGGTGAGCTTGGCTTCACCGTCAAGGGCTCCGTCGAGATTGTTTCTTACTTCATGCTATTTGCATTGCTTGCCGCCTTTGCCGCTTTCGTCGAGCGCTCGCAAATTATCGTTGATGTTTTTACCCAAAAGATGCCGCAGTCTATCAAAGGCTACCTTATGGGCATCTTCATGATGGGTTTTTTTGTCATCGGCGTCGTCTTCGCATGGGGGCTCTATGAGAGTGCCATTGACGCTGTCGAGTATGGTAAGGTCACCCAAGATCTTCGACTATCTATGATGCCTATTTATATGATTAGCGCGTTCTTAAGCTTACTACTTGCCATTCGCTCATTGATCGAATCCATTAACATCTTTAAGACAGGCGAATTCTTTGACGCCGAGGAGACAGGCGCATGAGTCCAGAGATTATCGGAGCCATTGGCCTAGTTGTCATGATCCTGCTTGTTATCCTACGCGTACCCGTTGCTCTTGCCATGTTAGGTGTGGGTTTGGTAGGTTTCGGTGCGGTTACCGCGCCAAGTGGGGCCCTACAAATGCTCAAAGATATCCCTGTTGATGTCTTAGCAAAGTATGACTTTAGTGCCATTCCCTTGTTTATTCTCATGGGCGTGTTTGCCACACACTCTGGTATGGCAGGTAAGCTTTTTGAAGCCACTAGAACCATATTTGGTGGAGTGAGAGGTAGTCTGGGTATTGCAGGTATAGGATCGTCTGGTATCTTTGCCTCTATCTCAGGCTCATCACTTGCCACTGCGTCTACTATGACTAAAGTGGCGCTACCGCAAATGGAGAAGTATGGTTATCAGCCGGGATTTGCCTGCGGTATCTTAGCCGCTGGTGGTACTTTAGGTATCATGATTCCACCGAGTATTGCGTTACTCGTCTATGCCATCTTAACCCAGCAGTCGGTTGGCGATATGTTTATCGCAGGTTTTTTACCGGGTATGCTGGGCATGGTAATGTACTCTATCACCGTGATGATCATGGTACGCTGGAAACCGCACTTAGCCCAGCGTGGTGAGAAAACCACGTGGAAAGCCAAGCTACTGTCGCTAACGGGTCTAATACCATTTAGCTTTATCTTTATTGTGATTATTGCCGGTATCTTCTTTGGATTATTTACGCCAACAGAAGGGGCGGCAGTAGGAGCATTTGTCTCTTGGGCTTATGCTTTTGCCAAAGGCATGCGTTTAGACGGTCTCAAGCAGTCATTGATTGAGACGTTAGCACTCTCTGCCGTAGTGTTCTTTATGCTATTAGGTGCAGAGGCATTGGGTTATTTTATCTCAGTGTCGCGTTTATCATATTCGTTAGCATCTTGGATTGGTGGGTTGGCTGTTAGTCCAATGATTGTGCTGATCTGTATCCTGTTCATGTACTTCCTATTAGGACTGTTCATGGATGCGCTAGCAATGCTAGTAATCACCATTCCCGTTGTGTACCCAATTATATTAGCATTAGGGTTTGATCCAGTCTGGTTTGGCATTATTGCAGTATTGACGGTAGAGCTTGGTTTGATCACGCCGCCGATGGGGATGAATATCTTTGTGATCAAGGCGATGGCACCGCACATTAAGTTGTCCGATATGTTCCGCGGGGTGGCTCCATTCATTGTCTCTGACGTGATTCGATTGGTAATCTTGGTGGCATTCCCTGCAATATCGCTGGTGTTGTTGGGGTAAGTCATACATAAAGTAACATAGATACACTGTTGTATACGGGGTATAACGCTAGAATGATTAAGAGACAGAAAGCCAAATGTATATTTTTATCGTTATTCTGTCTTATAAAAATTATTCTAAAATCATATGGATGCGAAAAATATTATGACTATTGCTAAAAATATCGAGATCAGCAGTACTTCTGAAACCAGCTTTGAAGATGCTATTCAACAAGGTATCGCAAGAATCTCTAAGACAGTCAAGAATGTTGAAGGTGCTTGGATAAAAGAGCAAAAAGTAGGCGTTACTGATGGAAAAATCAGCAAATATCATGTCATTATGATTGTAAGCTTTGTCATCGATGATGGTACTGATATCAGCTAAACGTTGATAAAGATAAAAAAGACTGCGATTGCAGTCTTTTTTTTGCACAAAAAAATGGTCATTAGTAGAACTACGATATACACGAGTAGCTACACGGCATACTTTTATATATAGTAAAATAAATCCTCTAATTCTCAATACTTATCATAGAAGCACATATTTATGGCTGTCGATTTTAGTAATACGCTCATTGTCGCAATCTCTGCAACGGCGCTTTTTGATTTAACAGAGTCGGAAAACTACTTATTAGCGTTATTCGAAGAGCGGCCTGAGAGCGCTATAAAAGAGTTTCGAGATTATATGACAGCACGTGAAAACGATACGCTAAATAGTGGTGCAGGCTATCCATTGATCAAAGCGTTGCTAAACTTGAATAAGTATTGTGAAAATAAGCAGGATTTAGAAACGGAAACGCCTTTAGTAGAAGTCGTTATCGTCTCAAAAAGTAGCCCAGATACAGGCATTCAAGTGCTGAATGCAATTTTAGAACGCGGTATCAATATCTCACGCTCGGCGTTTATTTCAGGCAGTCCTGTAGCGCCCTATATAAAAGACTTTAATGTTGATCTGTTTTTGACCACCAACCGTGACGATGCTCAGCAAGTGGCTGATGCCAATATCTGTGCTTGTGCCATACTAGACGCAACGCCTGTCAACACTTATGAATTGGATACTCAGCAGCTACGTATTGCTTTTGATGGGGACGCGGTACTGTTTGATGACTCGGGTGAGCTGCTGTACAAGCAAAAAGGATTGCGAGCCTTTCATGATCGTGAGGTGCAACTGCGTGATCTACCAATCGAAAAAGGCCCTTACGCTGAGTTGTTGATTAAACTATCAAATTTACAAGAGCGTCTACCAGCGGGTCTGAAATATTCTCCAATCAAAATTGCTCTAGTGACAGCTCGTAATGCACCAGCTGACTTACGTGCCATAAAAACCTTGAGAGAGTGGGGCGTCAATGTGGATATGGCGTTTTTTTTGGGAGGGCTTGAGAAGACAGCGGTGCTCAGAACGTTTGCACCGCATATTTTCTTTGATGACTCAATCAAGCATATTGATGCAGCACGTCGTTTCATACCTACGGCACTCGTTCCCTATCATTCAACATCGTTGCTGCATGGGGACAGTTACTTAACCTCCAGTAAGGATGCATCACCGCTGTCGTTCAAGCCTGCTGTACGCCCGTTATTTGCTATAAATCAATAAAGCACATATAGATGCGCAGAATATAAAACATAGGATGGGATATGGATTGGCAGCAGTTGCTCAGCTTGATCGTGACACGAATAAAACAAGTTATCGGCTTATATGCTTTTGTACTCATACCGATGTGGGGAATGTTTTTTCTAAATGAAGTGGTGTTATTTGGTCTGTGGAATATCTTTGGTATTGTACCGCGTACGTTGGATGTAGGCAGTATGATTGGGGTATTTGCGTCATGGACCATGCATGGCAACCTGTCACATTTGACCGGCAATACCGTGACATTATTGCAAATTTTATTTTTATTTGGGTTATTTGAGAAGAATGCTTATCGGACGATTATCAAGCTGATCATTGCTTCGGGGCTGGTCACTTGGGTGATTGGATCACCGTCTTCTATCCATGTCGGCGCATCAGGATTGTGTTTTGCCATGTTCGGTTACATGATAGGCGGCGCTGTGTTTGCTAGGCGCTGGGGTTACCTGATTGCTTGTATTGTGATGGGTGCTGGCTATTGGCTAACCATCAAGCAAGGATTGATGCCGCAGCAAGGCATCTCGTTTGCTGCACACTTCGGTGGTTTATGCGCTGGATTACTATTGGGAGCTAACTCCAAACATACGTATTCAGCAACTGATCGGCGCTAATAAAAGCAACTTACTATCAGCGTTTAATGGATCAGTATCGTCGTACTCAGCGTTATGGAGTCAGACGCTTGCATCAGTACAAACCCTAATAAATAAAAGGTCATTTGTGGTCAGTTCTCGCCATGCGGTAGTTTGTTTGACGTGTTCATCAATCGAAAGGTTACTGTTTTTCTGCGGTATCACATAGTCTGCCCGAGCAGGGGTGTCACAGTCGATCACTTGTAGGATCTTTTGCACACTTCTGCGCCTCTCAAACAGATACAAATTAACCAAATGCATATTTGGGTCATCTACTTGCACGCTAGCATTGCCAGTATCTGCCGCGATAAAACGTAATACTTGCGGCTTAATATAAGACCAGGGGCGAAACCACTCTGTACTTTCAGCAGTTTTGACAACATTGACCCCTTTGGGCAGTTGACTGACTTGCTGGTCATACCAGTTATACTCTTGATGTATTTGAAACCCAAAAATACCAATTGCAGCAAACAAGGGCACCAGCCATTTTGGCGCGCGTTTACCTGACAGTTTACTGAGATGCGCTATGATCAATGCCACCCCAGCCATACCGAATGCGGCAGTTATGGTAGCGATAAACTCAAAAAGCATAAGTATTCCTTAATGCACTAGATACTGGTCGTCAGGTGTGTTCAACAGTATACGCACAGTCTAAAAGTTATTCTAATAAGTAACAGACAAAAAATCACTCACCGGCAGTGACTGCTAGTGAGTGAGACAGAGTAACAGAATGCATGTCATCATTCGTCAAATTAATGATCGACTGCACCGCCAGCACCACGTGGTGAACGAACACTCTCGACCAAATCTTGAATGTGTAGCGGTGGTGCTTTGGTCGCATAAGAGACAATGAATGCGACGATGAAGTTAAGCAATGCGCCAACCGCACCAAATGATAATGGTGAGATACCAAATAGCCAGTACTCTGCAGTATCAGGGAAGTTGGCAGTACCGCTAATAAAGAACCAGCCTTTGAACACAAAGATATAAACCAAGATACTAATCAAACCTGTCAACATACCAGCGATAGCGCCAATATTGTTAATACGTTTTGAGAAGATACCCATCATCAAGGCAGGGAAAAGGGACGCACCAGCGATACCAAATGCGAGTGCGACAACCTGTGCTGCAAACCCTGGCGGATTCATTCCTAGATAGGTAGCGATGACAATCGCGACACCCATAGTGATACGCGCAACTCGTAGCTCTCCCTTATCAGTAATGTTTGGATTCAGGTTTCGTTTGATCAAGTCATGACTGATTGCTGATGAGATAGCAAGTAAGAGACCAGCAGCAGTGGATAGTGCAGCAGCAAGACCACCTGCGGCAATGAGACCGACTACCCAAGGTGGTAGCTGTGCAATTTCTGGATTGGCCAATACCAAGATATCAGCATTAACATCCAGCTCGTTACCAGCCCAGCCTGCATCGGCAAAGCGGCCATCAACTTCTGTATCGTGGGCGAGACGTGCGGTTTCGACAGCAGTCGTCGCAGCAGCTATATCGCCACCTTCGGTTTGGGCGTTGGTCAGTGCAATCTCTGCTGCACCAAGTCCACTATCATTGTACATCTGAATACGACCATCATTATTAAGGTCAGTATATTTGATTAGACCAGTATCTTCCCATGTTCTCATCCAGTCAGGACGTTGATCATAGTTGATAGCAGGCTCTGCAACCCCTTGTGGGTAGATAGTATCAACAAGGTTTAGACGTGCCATCGCACCAACGGCAGGTGCCGTAAAGTACAATAGTGAGATAAATACCAATGTCCAACCAGCTGTCCAGCGAGCATCGGCAACTTTAGGAACGGTAAAAAATCGAATAATAACGTGTGGTAGACCCGCTGTACCAATCATGAGTGATAACGTAAATAGCACCATGTTTAGCTTATTAGGTACGTCAGCGGTATATGCTGTGAAGCCCAAATCAGTGACTACTTGATCAAGCTTGGTCAAGATAGGAACACCAGATTCAATATGGTTTGAAAACAAGCCCAAACCTGGAATCGGATTGCCCGTTAATTCAAGTGAGATAAAGACAGCAGGAATCGTATAAGCAATGATCAGAACCACATACTGCGCAACCTGCGTATAGGTGATCCCTTTCATGCCTCCAAGAACCGCGTAAAAGAAAACAACGACGGCCGCGATAATAAGACCTGTGTCGTTATCGACTTCTAAGAAACGTGAAAATGCAACACCAGCACCTGTCATCTGACCGATAACATACGTGGTAGAGGCGATAATCAAACAAACAACAGCAATCATGGCAGCTGTTTTTGAATAAAAACGATCGCCAATGAAGTCAGGCACGGTAAATTTGCCAAACTTACGCAAATAGGGCGCAAGTAACATGGCTAATAGTACATAACCACCTGTCCAACCCATTAGATAGGTTGAGGCGCCATAACCACCAGCAGCAAGCAAACCTGCCATAGAAATAAAGGAAGCGGCACTCATCCAGTCAGCTGCGGTTGCCATACCGTTCACAACAGGGTGGACACCGCCGCCTGCTACATAAAACTCACTGGTAGATCCTGCACGAGCCCAAATCGCAATACCGAAGTATAGAGCGAATGATAGACCCACAAAAATAATATTAATGACATACTGGCTCATAGTCTATTCCTCGTCTACGCCATATTGTTTATCTAACTTATTCATACGCCAGGCGTAGAAGAAAATTAAAATAATAAACACCACGATGGATCCCTGCTGGGCGAACCAAAAGCCCAAGTCAGTACCACCAACCTTGATGCCAGCTAAGAGAGGACGTAGCAAGATGGCAAAGCCGTAAGAACATAGCGCCCAGATAACTAGGCTACCTGCAATGAGACGGATATTGGCTCGCCAATATCCAGATGGATCATTATGACCTTTCATAGGACAACTCCTTTTGTCTTCTAAAATAACCACTATATAAAAACGCCTTGAGCCATTCTTATGATAAATACCGTCATAAAAATAGACTGAGACCACTTTATATAGTACCAATGACGATGCACCGCCACATATGTATTTATCGGCAATTATTTAGCAAAATAAATACAGTTTCGGGCACGACATTGAACCCTTGAATACAACTATCAAATATAGGATTTATCGAGGAAGACAGAAGGGTAGGACTATCCGATGTCTTTTTCTTAATCTCGTCTTCCTGACAAGAGTTCTAACAATTTTAACGCTCTAAGTGCAAATGCAAACTGCAAATTATAAAATAGCACCAACGAATGTAGGGTTATCTTAGCACGATTAAATAAATATGATTATAAACAACAAATCATATCTAACGTCATTTTTGCCAAAAATTAGTTTGGAAAAGGTAGCGATAAGTAAGTGCATGACTGAAAGTGTACGACAAATATCCAGTATATGCATTTAATTTATTACTCAATATATTCTATATAAGATGATTTACAAAGATTATTTATTTCAAAAATAAAAATAAGGAACCAATAACCAAACGTGATGGTCGCACGCGACTGAATATCTATATCATGCACAGGACATTTTGGTATCGGACAATATGACAGAGTTGTTTAGTTAAGATTTTGATCAATCAAAATACGGTATCAACGCAAAATTAAAATGAATTATATAAAGTGTGAATAAGGAGTCCGCATGAATGAAGGGGTAATCGGTTGGTTTAATAGCATCGTCAATTATGGTGTTGGCATTATTTGGGGTAATAACGATTGGTTGATCGCGAGTAACCCTTGGTATGGGCTACTAATGTTCTTACTGATAGGTGCGGGTCTTTACTTCACCGTTGCTACACGATTTATCCAGTTTCGGCACTTTGGTCATATGTGGAAGTTGCTGCGTGTATCTAACCAAGGACGCAAAGATGGCGGTATCAGCTCATTTGAAGCATTGATGACGTCACTGGCAGCGCGCGTGGGTACTGGTAACTTGGCAGGGGTGGCAATTGCCATCTATTTGGGTGGACCAGGTGCTGTATTCTGGATGTGGATGACGGCGCTTGTCGGTATGTCGACAAGCTTTATCGAATCAACCTTAGCACAGGCGTACAAAGTACCGCACAATGATAATGTGTACCGCGGTGGCCCTGCTTACTATATCGAAAAAGGTCTGGGCAAGCGCTGGCTTGCGGTATTTTTCTCGTTGTGTTTGTTAGTGGCGTTTGGTTTGGCATTCAATGGCGTACAGTCCAATACCATTGCCCAAGCTACCAATGAAGCGTTTGGTATCCCGACGTGGATGACAGGATTGATATTGGTAGTATTGGTAGCGCCAGTGGTATTCGGTGGGTTACGTTCAGTGGCTCGTATCGCAGGCAAGATCGTACCCGTTATGGCGATCTTGTATATTTTGCTAGCACTATTCATTATCGTCACTAACTTTAGCCAATTCCCAGCAGCAATCGTATTGATTGTAAAATCAGCATTTGGTTTTGAACAAGCGGCAGGCGGTGTGATCGGTTATGGTATTGCACAGGCCATGATTAACGGTATCAAACGTGGTCTGTTCTCTAACGAAGCAGGGATGGGCTCAGCACCGAATGCTGCGGCAACGGCAAAGAGTCATCCTGATCACCCAGCAGTACAAGGGTTTATGCAGATGCTGGGCGTGTTTATGGATACGCTTATTATTTGTACCGCAACAGCATCAATCATCATACTATCTGGCGTGGTTGATCCCAATGTCGAGCAAGAAGGTATACAGCTGACTCAGTTAGCGCTATCGCAATATGTGGGTGACCTGGGTGTGATATTCGTCGCTATTGCTATTTTCTTCTTCTCATTTACCTCTATCATTGCCAATTATAGCTATGGTGAATCAAATCTTGAGTTTATCTCTGGCGAGAAGAATGCCAAAGTGATGATTATGATTTTTCGCTTTTTAGTGCTTGGTATGGTGTTTGTTGGTGCTGTTGCCAGTCTACCTGCTATATGGAACTTTGCTGACTTGTCTATGGGTCTGATGGCACTAGTCAACTTGGTGGCTATTTTAATGCTATCTCCTGTGGCGCTGAGAATCTTGCGTGACTATGAGCGTCAGGTGAAAGAAGGTAAGACAGGCGATCAGATTAAATTTAACCCTGATAACTTTGTAAAACTCAAAAATGAAGCCAACCGTGATGCATGGACAGATTAAGTAGCATTGATCAACGAAAGTGGTTTGTTCCAGGCATTAAAAAACCGCCTTTCTCCTACGAAGAGAAGGGCGGTTTTTATTGGAGTGCAGTTTTAATGATCTTAACTGCACCAGCGTGAACCAGAATTTATTCTGATTTACATGTTTGGATAGTTTGGACCACCGCCACCTTCTGGTGTTACCCAAGTGATGTTCTGTGAAGGATCTTTGATATCACAGGTCTTACAATGTACACAGTTCTGCGCATTGATGACAAACTTAGCACCTTCAGCATCTTTGACCACTTCATACACACCCGCTGGGCAGTATAGACGTGCAGGCTCAGCATACAATGGTAAGTTGATCGAAACAGGCACCGTTGGATCAGTCAATTTTAGATGCGTTGGCTGATCTTCTGCATGGTTAGTATTAGAGATAAACACCGACGACAACTTATCAAATACCAGTTTACCATCAGGCTTGAGGTAAGTAGGCTGATAAGCGTGGTTAGCACGCTCTAACTGATCATAGTCCGGAGTGTTATCATGTATGGTTAATGGCATCTTACCTTTTAGCAAATTGTGCTCGATAAAGATAAAAGCACCGCCCATGAACTGCCCCATACGATGCATCGCTGGTGAGAAGTTACGTGACTCATAGTTGTCTTGATATAACCAAGACTCTTTGTACATGGTGCTATAAGCAACCACTTCATCATGTTGACGATCTGCTTGTAGCGCCTCAAAGATCGCTTCGGCTGCGAGCATACCTGACTTCATCGAAGTATGAGTACCTTTGATTTTTGCTGGATTTAAGAAACCTGCATCATCACCCACCAATACGCCGCCTGGGAAAGTAAATTTCGGCAGTGAGTTAAGACCACCTTTGGTCAATGCACGTGCGCCATAAGAGATACGCTTGCCGCCTTCTAAGACATTCTTGATAACAGGATGTGTTTTCAAACGCTGCATTTCATCAAAGGGAGACATGTATGGGTTGTGATAAGACAAATCAGCCACAAGACCAAAACTTACTTGATTGTTTTCATCAAAGTATAACCACCAGCCACCAGTTGAGCCAGTCTCAGTCAATGGCCAGCCAAGACCATGCATGACAACGCCTTGCTCGTGCTTCTCAGGATCGACGTCCCACAGCTCTTTTAGACCAATACCATAGTGCTGAGCATCAGAATCTTTGTCTAGATCAAAACGGCTGATCAAACGCTTACCTAAGTGACCACGGCTACCTTCAGCAAAGATAGTGTATTTGGCAAGCAGCTCGTAACCTGGCTCAAAGCTAGGCTTGGCTTCACCATTGGCGGCCACACCCATATCGCCCGTCAGTACACCTCGTACCGAGCCATCGTCGTTGTACAAAATATCATCGGCAGGGAAGCCTGGGAACATCATGACTTCAAGCTCTTCTGCTTGTACCGCTAACCAGCGAACCACATTACCCAATGATACGATGTAGTTGCCATCATTGTGCATAGGCCCTGGAATCAACGAGTGAGGCACTTTGGTTGAGCGTGTGGCAGAGTTCAGATAATAAAAACGATCTTCTGTCGCTGGCACATTAAGCGGCGCGCCTTTTTCTTTCCAGTCTGGAATCAGCTCATTGAGCGCACGTGGCTCGATAACGGCGCCAGATAACGTATGAGCACCAAACTCTGAGCCTTTTTCGACCACACACACCATAAACTCATCGTTACCTGCTTCAATAGCGAGCTGGCGTAAACGAATAGCAGCAGACAGACCTGCAGGTCCACCACCAACGATGATAACGTCGAATTCCATTGATTCGCGCTCAATTTCAGGTTCCGCTGCCACAGGCTCTACAACTGGAGCTGCTGTCTCTGTTGCTACTGGTGCATCAGCATTCACAGTGTTGTCATCAACAACTGGCGCTTGATTGTCTTGCTCTTGCATACCTACTCCTAAACTTTAGTGGCTTATCTCAGGGCATCATTAGCTTAACAACTGAATAATAGACTTGCGGCGCTAACGTCACTCAGACATATGGCTGCCCGATAAAACTGTCTTTGCGGTATCAGTTAATACGTCGGTGTAGTGAATAATTTATTCAAGGATATCAACACATAACGTAAATTATGTCATTAACATAATAACCGCTTGACCATCTCAATAAAAAATCGTTACTCATTATAAAAGAAAAGTCCTACAAACACGATACGCATTTATGAGTATAGGTGTTAAGGTTATATTGAATAAACGAGTGTGCTTGAACAATATCGTTTCATCATACCCGAAACAAAAATTTATAGTAATAATAGATTTGCCAAACTTTGAATACTAAATAAAGGATTGAGCGATGAGCAATGATAATAACAAGACTAATGAAGATGTAAATCACAGTGCTGAAGCCCCAACTGACAAGGCCTCTAGCATGAATAATGTAGATGCATTAAGTCAATATCTCAAGTCTGCTGCTGGGGCGCGTGAAGGGCGTGCGATACCACCACTCGACAAATGGCATCCTGAAGATATTGCCGATATGGATCTGGTCATAAAAGCAAACGGTGAGTGGTGGCATGAAGGTGGACAAATGACCCGTGAGTCATTGGTCAGTTTGTTTGCGACTATTTTGTGGAAAGAAGAAAATAACGGCGTTACTGAGTATTTTCTGAAGACGCCAGTACAAAAAATACGGATTCAAGTCGAGGATGCCCCGCTTCTAATTAACGATGTTGGTATTGTCCATGAAGACGATGTGAGTTGGCTGGAGTTTACGACGACAACTGGTGATGTAGTGCGTTTGGATGATGAGCATCAAATCACACTACAGACGTATAATCCTAAAAATAATGATAAAGTGGTGCCTGCATATCACTCATCAGACGTTAAGCACAATGACCTTGAGAATGAAAATCTGGGAAGTGAAAGCCTCAAGAGTGAAAATACGGATCACAGTAAAAACGTCACGACCGATGAGCCAGTACGCCCTTATATGTTGGTTAGAAATGGCTTGACCGCGCTTATTGGACGCAATACCTTTTACCATCTGGCAGAGATTGGCGAATTGACAGAGTGCAATGGTGAGACCATATTGACTTTACAGAGTGGTGGACAGGCTTACTCATTATCTATGCCAGCTAATTGAGCTATTAAGCTGCAATAATGTAATAGATAGCAATCAATAGAGAGACGTCTATTGATTGCTATCTGATGGCGAATGTTATAGGTTTATAGCTTTTACAAATTATAGTGGTCTGATAATGGCTTGCTACGGTGAGATTCGCCGTACAATTAGGCTGTCTTTGGATCATGACCAAACACTGGAATCACACAAAGTGTAAGATATTTAATTGAGTGATGAGAACATTAATAACATGAAGATAATCACATGCATACAAAAGTAGCGGTAGAGTAGACATGGATACTACCGCAAATAACATCATGACAGTGGAGCCTGTGCAAGCAAATTCTCTAGCGCGCGTAAACACTTTAGACGGTAATTCTGTTAAAGACGCTAGGATTAATAAAGCTGTTATCAGTAAAAACAATATTGTCAAAAACAGTAACGGTAAAAACAGTATGACTGCCAATCGTAAAGTGCGTCATGCGCCAATAGGATTGTTTGATTCTGGCGTTGGTGGTTTATCTGTTTATCTGCATTTAGCTCAACAACTACCCGCTGAACATTATATATATTACGCTGATACCCTCAATGTCCCCTATGGCAACCGCGATAGCGAGGATATTGAGACGTTGACATTGAATGCGGTGGAATGGCTGTATCAGCAAGGTTGCAAGTTGATCGTTATTGCCTGTAATAGCGCGTCAGCTTACGCTTTAGACAGAGCAAGACGTTGCTACCCAGAGCTGCCTATTGTCGGCTTAGTACCTGCACTAAAGCCTGCTGTATTGGCCAGCAAGAGTGGACATGTTGCAGTGCTGGCTACCAAAGCCACTTTGAATGGCACGTTGCTCAACGATGTCATTAGCAATGTTGCAGACCCTAATGGCACATTGGTTACCAAATATTTTGATCCACAATTAGTGCCTTGGGTAGAGTCTGGTATGCCAGTGCAAGACGAAACCGCGCAGCGATTGCGTCAACGGATACAAGCGTTTGCTGATGATGGCGTGGATCAGCTGGTGTTAGGTTGTACACATTACCCATTTTTCAAAGCGTTTTTGCTTGATGAGATTGCACGACAGCAGCTATCGATACAAGTGGTTGACTCTGGGCAAGCGATTGCTGAGCGAGTCAAGCAGTTATTGGTAGCAAATCAGATGTCTGCAAGCTTAGATAGTGAAACAAAGGATTATCATTCAGAAGTGAGTAGTAAAACAAAAGTTGATATTAGCTATCCATTAACTTTTCATGCTACCAAATATAGTGATAGACTAGGCGCTTTAGTTGTGCGTTTACTTGGTAGAGAGACTGTGCTGCAATACCACACTGAGTAAGTGCTGATAGTACTATTTAAGCTAATCCTTACTCATTTTGTTGATTTATTTGAAACAAGCTGAGTGCAGTTTTGTTAGAATATGCTAGGCTGTGCAGAACAAGATATTTGTGCTCTATTTCATATTACACCTATTTATGCCATCACCTAAGCTCAGAGGTAATTGTGCCAAACCGCCGCTATCACCATATTCATGTTATATGCGCTGACAACGATCAATCGTTAGTCTTGGATAGCTTAGCGATATTTTTTCAAGCACGTGCATTTTTGACTTATGATGTGTCTAGCAAGCTCCCCAAAGCCTCTTTATATGGTCGTCAATGCATAGATTCCTGTGATTATGCGTTGATGATTATTGGAGACAGCTACGGAACTGTGCAGAAGAATGGTGTCAGTCAGATGCATCTGAGTTATCTAAATGCCAAAGCCAAGCTCAAACCATTATTAATCTTGGCAAAGAAACACCATCATGAACTGGATGTTAGCCGGCAACTACAAGAGCTCATCAAAACGGTATCTAAGCAAGACAATCAAATATATTATTATGAATCAGAAGATGATATCGAGCCGCTACTCGTCCAAGCCTACTACAACACATTGGCGAGTAATAGAGTAGAGGGTGGTTGGATAAGAGCCACTGAAGAGATGATCAAATTTAGCAATCAGACTGTTGCTGAAAGATTTGCTGATATTTTGGCAATTAATAAGAATACAAAAAAACAAGCCCCTGTAGAGGATAACTTTGCGGATGACAATGTCAGCCAGCCCATTGTATTGACAGAGACTTTCACTGTGAAATACACCGCTCAAGCCTATGAAGGTGGTAATCTAAAAGACGTGACTCGCGAAATTACTTTATCTTGGCAAGAGATATTGGTTGCTCTAATAAAAATACCTTCTACGTTTTCTAGCTACGGTCTACAAAACGCTATCAACCGTCTAATCGCACCAAAAGCTGAGATAGACATCAAGAATGATATGCCAAATGTTCACGCTGTCTCACGTTGCCAAATCGCTCAAGATGACTTAAACAATTTACAGCGTCAACTGGTAAGCGCAAATTGGATACAGCTGACGACCTATGGTACGCGGTTATCACAAGAGCTTTGGAAGCTCACTTTTTATGCAAAAAATTTACTAGTAAGTAACTCCTCCCAAACACACGAGTAAAGCCTAATCTTGGCATACACTAACCTTGTGACATTCAATAAAACATCCGAAAAAACACCACTTCTGTCTATGGCTACGTTTTGTAATACAAAGCATACGCGTCACTGGTTGTGAATCGACTCAGGACTCGTGATAATAAGAAGCATCAGATAACGATCTTATCTTTATTATAACTTGTAGCAATTAAAAATACATAAAATGCAAAACAACATTGATCTATTAAGGAGAACACATAATGAGTAACGATAAAAATGACAAGCTGTTAAGCGAGATTGATGGTCTAGAAAAAAGCATGCATGACGCAGATCAGTTTCACACGTTAGAAGAGCAAGTGGCAGACATGAAGCGTCGCGGTATTGATCCAAGCGAAGCCTACAAAGATTTGGATAGAAAAGCAGAAGACGAAGACTGGGGCGATGCCACTTGGAAAGAAAATGGTAAGTGGGAACCGAAAACTGCTGCTGATCTAGATGACAATGCTCGTGAAAATTGGGATGGTGATAACGGTAAGCCAAACCCACCACCTATTGTTTAGATCTGTAATGACTGACTTGGTTGATAAAAACATACTGTGATAGACCCACGATAACAGACACAAATTGATACATAAGAAGTGAAAAAAGCCACGCTATGATTAGCGTGGCTTTTTTAGTGCTCTAAGATAAAGCGGTTCAATACGTTATTATAACCCTTCATCAATACGAACCAGCTTAATCGTACCATCGGCACTAGTGGTGCGGCGATAGCGTGCATTGCTAGAGGGTGATGGACTGATCGATGGTTGAGACGAATAGCTATTAGGCGTTGTTTGTTGCTGAATCAGTTGCCCCATACGATCGGCTGGTGCAGGGTTTAATGGTCGACTGTTTATTGGTTGCCCGTACTGAGTTTGGCTTGGTGCTGAACTGCCAACGATAGCGCGATAGAATTTTTGGCCTGCGCGTCCGTCAGCTGGAAAAATACCACGGCTAGATTGATATTGTTGAATAGCGGTACGGGTATTGTCGCCGATGATGCCATCAACGCCACCAATATCATAACCAGTATTGAGCAATGCTTGTTGGATATCTTTTGCCTGCTGGCGACTGATACCAGGATCGTCTGTTGGCCAAGCGGTCATGAAGTCTGTTTTGCTACTATCTTCACGAGTGACCAAGTCTGATAAGTGCGCGATAGCTAGGGCGTAGTTTTCTGAGGCGTTATAAGAGTAAAACGTATCGAAGTTTTTGCCGACCAAAAACGCAGGGCCATCGATACCAGCAGGTAGCAATAAGCCAGCACTATTGAGGTCATAAGGTAGCGGGCTACCGTTGGCGAGGGTCAGCCCTTGATTGCGCCAGTGGCTGATAGATTTTTTATCTTTACGATTTGAGGCTGCCCAAAATCCATCAGGCAACTTGACTTCGTAACCCCAAGGCTCGCCCGTGCGATAGCCACGATTATCCAAGAAGTTTGCGGTAGAAGCGAGTGCATCAGGAACACTATTGACCAAATCTCGGCGCCCGTCACCATCGAAATCTACTGCCAATTCCAAAAAGGTGCTGGGCATAAACTGCGTCTGTCCAAAAGCACCTGCCCATGATCCTGTCATATCACCAGGTGCAATGTCGCCGTTTTGCACAATCTTTAGGGCATTAGCATACTCACCTTGGAAGTAGCTTTGACGACGATCAAAGCAAGACAATGTCGCCAAAGACTCGAACAATGGCTTTTTACCTAATGTCTGACCAAAATTAGACTCTACGCCCCACACACCCAGTACGTGTTCGGCTTTGACACCGTAGCGTGCCTCAATTTGTCGAAGCGTTGAGCCCCACTGACGCTTGGCTCGGATGCCATCTTCGACACGCTCTTTATCTACTAGCGATGACAGATAGTCCCAGACATCTTTTTGAAACTCTGGTTGGTAGTTAAGCGACTGAATAACGCTTGGATCAGGCTGGCTTGGGCGATAATTGTTAAAGGTATAGCTATTCACGCCACTAAATTTACTTGAATTTTTTAGACCATCCAAACACTGCTGAAACTCGCTATTAGATAAATCTGGTGCTGGTGGCTGAGCGGCTTGAGCAGTGCTTGCGAGACTAATGCCAACTGCAACACTAAGCAGTGACATGGTAGAGAAAGGAGTGAAACGCATGAAAATATCCTATAAACGTCAAAGTGGTTACCAAAAGGTAAAACGCGATATTAACGTAGAGTAACCAATCTAAACAGTAAAGAAAAGCTGCCGAAGTACCAAGATTATGAATGGTTACGATAAATTGACGATGGCGTGAGGTTGGGAGAGGGTTTAACTTTAACAGAACGCCAAGAGTCAAATAACATCTAATGGTTTTTGGTAGATATAATTTAACTACTCAGCCAATACACTATCTAATTCATTGATAAATGTACCAATTCGCGCCGCGTTTTTGCCCAAATCGCTACCACCAACCCGCGACTTGCTGCGTATATCTACTAGGCGCGCGCTATCGTTATCAGTCACACGGACGACAACGTCGTCTTTGAAGCCAAACCAAGCAGTCGTATCCGTCGCTTCGACAATACCGCTATCTACATCAATATTGACCAGCTCCCAGCCTAAGTTCTCAACAGCTTGTTTGGTTGCCTCAATCAATTCAGGTTGTGATTGATTATAGTGTAATGTTTTTAGGTCAGGATACGCTTTGCGCTGTTGCTCTGCAGTCTCAGCACCAGCGTAAGCAGCTGGATTAGGCGCGTCAGCACGTAGTGGGGCAATGGCCACAAATGTAGGCGGATTTGCTAAATCGGTAGAGATATCATGAATAGGCGGTACCTTTTTGGCCGTACTCATCATACTTACTGGAATAGCGATGGCAGTGATAGCCAATACTGCTGATATCAATGCGCTGCCAACGCTCGCTGTGTTTCGTTTAAATAAAAGCTGTATAACCAACAATACTAAAGCTGCAATACCCGCAAATACGCCAAACTTAAACCCTGCAAAGGCAGTCGCTAACTCAATCATGCCAAACTTATAGAGTGGGCCTGCGAGCGCGACCAGTAAGACAGCGATTAAACTTATCAGACCAACCAATATTTTCATTCCGCTTTTTCCTTGTGATTTAGTACTGATTAATCGCTGCGCAAACTGATTTATTTATGACTTAATAGCCAAGCATGCTCTGTGACGAGTAAATTAGGTGTAGACCCTATAACAGTAGGCACATTTGCCAGTTCACATATTTGATAGTGACTGCCATAGTACTGCTGTAGCTGTTCTTCACTGATAGAGAATGGCGGTCCATTTTTCTTGCTTTGATCATAATTCAATGTCATTAAAAGCTGCGGTGCGACATTATTGTCAATGCTATCGACGCTGACAGATTTGTTTACATTACCACTAAGCTGTCGTATCTGCTCACTATATTTTGTTCGCATATCAGCTGGTAGGGCAATTAATGCCGCTTTGTCATATACTGCATCGATAGGACCAACATCTGTAGGGGTAAGCGTAAAAATATCGGCAACCCATAATGTAATAGTTCGCCGCTCTTCACCTTCTATCAGTTGACCTTGATAGCATGTGATAGCTGGATTTTCTACATGTTGAGAGATAGTGTACTGGATATTTTGTTCAACAAAAAAATCCTGCACAGCTGTTTTAACCAGTTCAACACCGACCACATCATATCCTTGAGCAGCTAGCCAAACCATATCAATAGATTTACCACACAGCGGAACAAAAATACGGCTACCCGCCGATAAATCCAAATGTTTGATATATTCAACTAACAATGGATTAGCAGCCGATTGATTAAAACCAATGCGTTTTTCTTGCCAGCGTTTACGCCAAAACTCAGGGTTCATATGTGAGGTCTCTAACAGGATAGTGTATGTGGAAGGAGCGTTTACTATAAATATCAGCTATCGATATAGTAAACAATAATAAAAAGCCAAACACCTATCGTATAAGTGTTTGGCTTAGGTATTTCGCTAGCATCGTGTTAATCTTTTTGAATAATACGATGCTCAATTTCTTTAATTAAAATCAGCTTATCATATACTTGCTAAACTCTTTACGCAATTTTGCCAGCTTTGGTGGTATCGCAAAGTTACAGTAAGCCTGTCCTGGATTGCGATTAAAGAAGTCTTGATGCGCGTCTTCTGCTTGGTAAAATTCAACGGCAGGATGTACTTCTGTGACGACGTTGACGCCCATGTCACGTAGCTTATTGATGGTACGGTCGACCGTTGGCTTCTGATCTTCTTCAGTATAAAAGACCACGCTGCGATACTGACTGCCAACGTCATTGCCCTGACGATCCATCGTGGTGGGATCATGCGTGGCAAAGAAGACGTCGAGGATGACTTCTAGAGGAACAGTCGTCTCATCAAACTCGACTTTGATAACTTCGACGTGACCAGTTGTACCGCTACATACTGCTTCATAATTGGCAGACACTGCATCACCGCCCATATAGCCTGAGACAACAGATTGTACGCCTTTCACGGACAAAAATACCGACTCAGTGCACCAAAAGCAGCCGCCGCCTAATACGATTGTTTGCATAGTTTTTTCCTATTATTATAAATATGGATTAAGCACTGTATTTGGTTGTAATGTTCTCATTTTTCAATGCCTCATTAGTCCTAGCGCTATTTATTCAGCTTAGCAGGCAAGCCAAAGGCAATAAGTAACAAACAGTAATGTTATAATGAGCTTTTGCTATCTCGCTTGTTTATCAACTGACAGTGACAAGCGAAACTATCAAGTAAAATACATCAAGTAACGCCTAATATAAGTTCTATTATCAAAAATGAGTCGCCCCATGAGCCAATCGCAGCCTGCTATCAAACATGACACCCTATTTGACAAACCGTTTACCACGCCGCTGGATAAGGCGGCACGCTTTTCATTCGATGAGCAGGTGGTGGCATGTTTCCCTGACATGATTCGCCGTAGTGTCCCTGGTTATGGTCAAGTTTTAGCGATGCTACCAATATTTGCCCGTCGTCATTGCAAGTATCGTCAGCAGAGCGATAGTGGTCAGCGCGTTAGTCGAATTTATGATTTGGGCTGCTCACTGGGTGCCGCAAGTATGACGCTGGCGGGCGAGTTTGAGCCGCAAGACTTGCAGATTAAGGCGATTGATATTTCGCCTGCGATGACGACCGAAGCCACAACGTTATTAAGTGACAATTATCCTGAGCATGACATCGAAGTGATCACTGCGGATATTCGCGACGTGGAGCTGGAACCCTGCGACATGGTTATTCTGAATTTAACGTTACAGTTTTTGCCAGCAGCCGATAGAGTCGCGATATTAGAGAAGATATATGCGGCATTAAGCGCAGGCGGCATACTGGTATTAACCGAAAAAACCCATGCCTTTGATGAGCAGTATGATGCATGGTTGGTTGAGCGTTATTATGACTTTAAACGTGCCAATGGCTATACCGAGATGGAGATCAGTGGCAAACGTAATGCGCTAGAAAACGTGCTGATTACCGATACGCTAGATGAGCATCATGCGCGGTTAGATCAAGTTGGCTTTCAACGTCATTTGACGTGGTTTCAGTTTTTAAACTTTGTCTCTATTGTGGCGTTTAAATAAACCTTACTTTTAACACAGTTATTTCTTAGTCAATACGGTAACCTGTTTTTATGCTCAACGACACAATCACGCACGCCGAACGCGAATTATATTTAACCTTATTAGAGCTGGCTCAGCAGTATCCAAGCGCTTACGAATGGCTGACGCGACTGCCAACATGGTTAAATGCGATCAAAGATAAAGCCAACTACGCTCATGCGCCTGCTTACCAAGCGTCAGTGGCACGTCTGCCACATTTGACGGTCAATCACGTCGATTTAAATAGTGCTACATTGACGATTGATACAAGTTTGAATCAGTCTCAATATAAACAAACCACCGCATTACTAAAGCAGCTCATGCCGTGGCGTAAAGGGCCGTTTCATATTGGTAATGATGAATCAGGTATTAAGATTGATACGGAATGGCATAGTGATTGGAAATGGCAACGGGTCGCACCGCATTTGAGTAGATTAGATGGTCGCCGCGTATTGGATGTCGGCGGAGGCTCGGGTTATCACGGCTGGCGGATGGCTGGCGCAGGGGCAGATACTGTTATTATTATTGATCCCTCTTGCTTGTTTTATCATCAGTTTATGGCGATTCGTCATTTTGTTGGTGGCGCGGATGCTCATGAGACAGGTCGCTACCGCACGCATTATATTCCTGTACCGCTTGAGGCATTGCCTGAGCACAGTCAGTTATTTGACACCGTGTTTAGCATGGGGGTGCTCTATCATCGTCAGTCACCATTCGAGCATTTACAGCAGCTTAGAGGCCAGCTCGTAAAAGGTGGCGAACTGGTGCTTGAGACGTTGGTCATAGAGGGCGATGCCAATACAGTACTGGTACCACATGATCGCTATGCGCAGATGAATAATGTGTACTTTTTACCGTCAGTGGCGGCATTGACAGGCTGGCTAGAAAAAGCAGGATTTGTCGATGTACGCTGCGTGGATGTCGCCGTCACCTCAACTGAGGAACAACGAAAAACGGAGTGGATGACATACCATTCATTAACAGATTTTTTAGACCCTAACGATGCCGCAAAGACTATCGAGGGCTATCCTGCGCCTATGCGTGCGACTTTGATCGCAAAAAGATAGCAGGTACCGTACTGGACAATACTAGGAAAAATAAGGTATTAGTGACTGTTGGAATTGCGCTGTATGGACGTAGAATGGTCAAACGTTTGCTAAGAGCGAAAAGTCGAGTACGGGAATGTGTCGAGGCTTTGCTGGTGGCGCATGGAATCTGCCAACTTACGTGAGTAAGGTCGTAGAAAATAATAGGAATGCTCACTAGATAGCCGTTTAAGACGAATACCTGATATCTTATTGACCATATTGGTTATGCGCTATATGTGTTTGCTGCATAATCAACACATAAAAAATGACCGTTTACATCAGCCATTTTTTGAAAGCGACTTCCATGACTATCTTAAGTATGAATCCCACAGAGCCTGCCCCTAGTGCCAAAAATATCCAGAATGTACCTGCGCGCCCAGCGTCAGATTTTTTGGAGATATCCCACATAATAAAGAATAAAAAAGCGATGAAAATCGGCAGTAAGACGTACAGTCCCCAACTGGTGACCGTACTGGCAGCAATAGCAAACATGGCGTAATCCTATGAAGTAGTAACGCATCTCCTATATTTTAGAAGAGCCGTACAAACCGCTATTATAACGTGGAAGCAGATAGGTATAAACGACTGCCCAGTGTTGGGCAACAGGAACGCTACAATTGAGCGTGCCATTCGCTGAGTTGCTGTATGTGCGTGATATCAACTTTGCGTCGTTAAGTATAAGCGAGTACGTGACCAATTTTTTATTGTCATCAATTATCAGTCGTAGCTGTCATAACAGTAAGATTTTGGTGCTAATTTTAGTGCAAATGGTGCAATACATCGTAAAGATTGTTATATTTACAGGTTACTTATCTTTTTACGTTATTTTATCCCTGCAATGTCGGTCGCTATTACCATAAACCGTTATTAATCGCTCGTATTTGCACCGCTTTTGTTGTCTATTTAATTGAGTTCAGATCCCTATGTCACAAGCCCAAATTGATACGCTTGCATCCCTATTTAACGATGCGATTCAAACCCTACAAGCAGATGGTACGCTACCAAGTGATTGGCAAAATAACAGCCAAATCACCCGTACTAAAGATCTTAGTCATGGCGATTTTGCCAGTAACATCGCGCTCACTGCGGCAAAGGCTGCCAAAGCCAATCCGCGCCAACTCGCTGAAAAAATTGTCAGCGCGCTGCCTGAGAATCAAGATATCCGTCAAGTAGAAATCGCAGGCCCAGGGTTTATCAACGTATTTCTAAATTCAGAGGCTAAATTTTCAGTACTAGACGATATCTTTAGCTTGCAAGATCGTTTTGGTTTGAGTGACCAGTTTGATGGTCAAAAGGTACAAGTCGAGTTTGTATCCGCGAATCCAACCTCAAGCCTGCATGTCGGTCATGGGCGCGGTGCGGCGTTTGGTATGAGCGTATCTAACCTATTAGAAGCTATCGGTTACGACGTCACGCGCGAGTATTACGTCAATGATGCTGGTCGTCAAATGGACATCTTGGCGACCAGTACCTATTTGCGTTATTTGGCTCTCAATGGTGAGCAAATCACGTTCCCAGTCAATGGCTACCAAGGTGACTATGTCAGCGATATCGCGCAGACACTAAAAATGCAACATGGCGATAGTTACGTACATGATTTTACACAAGTTGCCAAGGACGCACCAGAAGATGCTAAGTTTGAGATCAATGCTGATGGCGAAAAAACGCTCATCTCAGGTGATAAAGAAGCGCATATTGATGGTTTGATTGCGAATAGCAAAGCCTTGCTTGCTGACAGCTATGCGCTATTCTTGAATGCGGCATTGAGTAGTATTTTGGCGGATATCAAAGACGACCTAAATGACTTTGGTGTGAGCTATGAGTGCTGGTTCAGTGAGCGCTCTATCGATAGTGAGATTGAGCCTGTACTTCAGATACTTGATGACAAAGGCTACTTATACGAAAAAGACGGCAATATCTGGTTCAAATCGACTGACTTTGGTGATGAGAAAGACCGCGTAGTGCGCCGTGCCAATGGTCAGTCGACGTACTTTGCTTCTGACATCGCTTATCACAAAAACAAGTTTGATCGCGGTTTTGATAAAGTCATTAACGTGTGGGGCGCTGACCACCATGGTTATGTGCCACGCGTAAAAGCGGCGCTGCTCGCGTTAGGTATTGATGCAGAGCGCCTTGATGTCGTATTGGTTCAGTTTGTAGCGTTATGGCGCGGCAGTGAAAAAGTACAAATGTCTTCACGCTCAGGGCAGTTTGTTACCTTACGCGATCTGCGCGCAGAAGTCGGCAATGATGCGGCGCGTTTTTACTATGTTGCCCGTAAGCCTGAAGTGCATATTGATTTTGATCTGGAGCTTGCCAAATCACAGAGTAAAGACAACCAAGTGTATTACATTCAGTATGCTCATGCGCGCGTCTGCCGCGTATTAGAAAAGCTACAAAGCAATGGTCTTGCGGTAGATGATACCGTTGGTTTAGCGCAGCAAGACCTGCTTAATGCGCCCAATGAAGATGAGCTGATTAAGCTATTGGCAGGCTATCCAGCAACGCTATTACGTGCAGCGACAGGCTATGAACCACACGTCTTGACTAATTATCTAAAAGAGCTTGCTGCATTATTCCACGGCTGGTACGACACCAATCGTATCTTGCCGGTCAGTGTCACATCAGGTGAGACGCCAAGTGCTGACGAGCTGGACTTAATGCAAGCGCGTTTGCGTTTGTCCAAAGCTGTTAGACAAGTATTAGCGAACGGCCTTGGTCTGCTAGGCTTGTCTGCACCCTCTGCTATGTAATAACTTTTTACTACGTGAAATAAGTGTAGACAGCTGATAGCATTAATTCGATGATGATAGTTAAATTCAGTAGGGAGAACGAGATCCATGCTAGCCAAAAAACCCAAAGGCGCAACAGAAAAGCGCAAATCAAGTAGCGTATCAGGCTTATTGTGGATGTTTGTTGGGGCCGTATTGACTCTTATGATAGGGGTGTTTATCTACCTCTCACCATTATTTAACTTTAGCCCCGCGGATAGTAGTGCTGAGAACGATCCTGACAGACAAGTACAGCCACGTGTGGATACTGATACTGATAATGGTGATTATGAGTTCTATGATATTTTGCCCAATCAAGAGATGGCAACCATCCCTGATGAAGATATCGCAGAAATCGATAATGATCAAATAGGGGATATCGACGAGTTCGAACCAGATGTTGTGGTGACTCAACCAGAAGGTACGTCGACCAATGGCGTAGACGGTACTGGTAGCTTTGGTAGTGCCGACAATGCTGCAGGTGATAGTGGTAATGATGCCGCGAACGATGATATTGTAATTGTTGAAGAAGATGCGACTTATGACGGAACGCCGCCAGCTAGTAGTAATCCTACAACTCGAAACAACACTGCAGGAGCAGGTACAGCAAGTATCCAAGCGGCTAAGCCTGCTGCGACTTATATCTTGCAGATCAATAGTTTTAGTGATGCAGATGAAGCAGATCGCCGCCGCGCCCAAGTGCTGATGGCAGGTGTTGATGCTAGAGTAATCAAAAACACCACAGGTAATGGCTTACCGATCTATCAGGTAATCTCGCGTCCGTTAAATAACCGTCAAGCAGTGACAACAGCACAGCAGCGCCTACAAAACAATGGTATTGATTCTATTATCGTTGAACAGCGCCGCTAAACGTGTACGTATCAGGTGAGTCTGTAAAGAAAAAAGCGTCATAATGACGCTTTTTTTATCTCTTTATTTTATCAAACCCTCATAACGATTTTATCCAATTGCAACGTTCACAAAGAGTACGGTTATGGCAGTATCTCACCCAGCGGCACCGCAAGTCGGCATTATCAGAGCATTCTTTCAAAAATATTTTATCGACGCCTTTACTGGTATGGCGTTAGGGCTATTTGTCACGTTGATCGCTGGTCTAATTATCTCTCAAATCGGTGGTTGGTTGGATCTGCCAGCACTGGTCGCTGTCGGCAAGCTTGCTTCGATATTGATGGGGGCAGGTATCGGTGTCGGTATCGCTTACTACCTAAAAGCACCAACGCTTGTGATGCTCAGTTGCCTTGTAGCAGGTATGCTGGGTGCGCATTCTGAGGCATTGATGGCAGGGACGCTATTTACGCCGCAAGAGGTTGGGCCTGCCACCTTTGTGGCATTACCGGGTAATCCAATAGGAGCATATTTGACCTCGGTGTTTGCCTATCGTGCGGGTACGTGGATCGCTGGCAAAACCAAGCTTGATATTTTATTGGTGCCTTTAGTAGTGTGCGGTGTTGCGTTATTGGTTTGTGCGCTACTCAACCCACCCATCGTGGCAGGGGTTGCGGCTATCGGACAGGGTATTCATGCGGCAACTGAATTACAGCCATTACTAATGGGTATTGTCATTGCCGTTGTGGTCGGTATCCTATTAACCTTACCGACATCGAGTGCTGCCATTTGTATCGCGATTGGTCTTGGTGGTTTGGCGGGCGGTGCTGCCGTGGTTGGCTGCGCAGCGCATATGATTGGTTTTGCTGTCGCTAGTTTTAAGGATAATGGCGTTAGCGGTGTGATATCTCAGGGTCTGGGCACCAGTATGCTGCAGATTCCCAATGTACTAAAAAAGCCATTAATTCTACTGCCTGCTGTCATTGCGAGTGCCATCGTAGGTCCTATCGCGACTGTCGGTTTTGAGCTGGCTTGTACCGCGACAGGAGCGGGCATGGGTACGGCTGGTTTGGTCGGGGTGTTCGGAGTCATCGAAGCATCACAAGAAATCATGAGTACAGGTCAGCTGTGGACAGCGATTATTCTATTAATGTTTGTATTACCTGCGGTGATTGCAGGTGTGGTTGCTTATATTATGCGCCGTATGGGCTGGTTGGTTGCTGGAGATATGAAGCTGCCTTAATACTCAAAATGTCGAATTAAGATATTACTGACAGTATCAAAACGCCTTGTGGTCTGCAGTTAACAACTCTCAAAAAGCCCAGCTATTATCGCAGCTGGGCTTTTTGTATACAGGGTCGTGCAACTGTCATGTTACAAAGGATGCTTATAGCCTATTACTCAACTGCTTTGGGCTTCTTATGGCGACGCGGCTTTAGCTTAAGAGAGAGCTGATGAAATTCAGTTAGGATTTGACTGTAGTGCGATGGAAATACCCGCTGAATGGCGTCAATCATTTTGGCATCATTACCAATTAAGCAGCGCTGCTGATTGGTCGCTGCTGCATGCAAAATAATCCAAGCGGCTTCACTGGCATCGAATTTTAAGAACTTATTAAAGCTTCTGATGGCTTTGGGTCCAGTGCTCATGCCAATATCATGGATGCTCTCGTTACCGCGCGCACTATTGGCAATATTGGTCTTGATGCCACCTGGGTGAATACAGGTTGCTGATACCCCGCAGCGCTGGATGTTTAACTCTTGGCGTAAGCTCTCTGTGAAGCCACGTACCGCAAACTTACTAGAGTTATAGGCAGATTGTGACGGCTGCGCTGTCAGCCCAAACAGACTTGAGATATTGATAATATGACCATGCTCCCTCAACTGACTCTGCTGCACACTGTTTTTTATCAAAGGTAAAAAGGCTTTAGTACCATAGACCACGCCCCAAAAGTTGATATTCATTACCCATTCAAGCTCACTGATACTGCTACCTTCAACCGTAGAGTAGAGCGCCACACCTGCGTTATTAAAGATAAAATTCACTTTGCCATGATCGCTCATGACACTATCAGCCCACGTTTCTACAGCTTTATTATCTGATACATCGAGTACAGTCATCGTAATGTTGACATCATAACCGCTGAGTAACTGTTTGGTCTCTGCCAGCTGTTCAGGATTGATATCTGATAGCGCGACATGACAGCCCATTTTTGCTAGATGAATCGCCAGCTCACGTCCCATACCAGACCCTGCGCCCGTGATGGCAGCGACATGATTACGATAATAAGCAGCAATATCAGCATCATCTAGTGAGTCTGTGTGGGAGGAAAATGGCAGGTGCTGGCGCAATGATGTCGCCATAGTAGTCACATGAGTGAGCATAATAAACAGTCCTTTGTATTATTAATAACGAGTATTCGCAGATGCTATAAATATTGGAGTGTAGCAATGGAATAAGGATCGAATCCGACTATCTACATTAGCATGATTCATGATGAGGTCTACTTGCGATTGATAAACGCGGCTGTCATTTTGTGAGAGATGGTCCATTATCTCTAAAATATGATGTCGCTACGTCTTATTACGATATGAAGCCCAATTGAGAGTTTTTCAGATAATTCAGATGATAAATAGGCATAAAAAAAGCGCCTCAGCTTATTTAGCTAGGCGCTTTTTTGAATAGCTCATTACTAATAATGAGTTATCTAAGGCTTGATATACATTAAGCAATTTTAGGGATTTTGCCTTCATTGATAACTTCTGCATCAACCATAACGGTTTTGGCGTTTTCCATAGAAGGCAGCTCGTACATGGTCTCAAGCAAAGCGTTTTCTACGATAGAACGTAGACCGCGCGCGCCAGTTTTACGCTCCATGGCTTTTTTAGCAATGGCATCAAGCGCTTCTTGCGTAAAGCTAATATCAGCCCCTTCCATATCGAACAAGTACTTGTACTGTTTGACCAGTGCGTTCTTAGGTTCAGTCAGGATTTGTACCAGTGCTTCTTCATCAAGCTCTTTTAGTGCCGCAAGTACAGGTAGACGACCGATCAGCTCGGGGATAAGACCAAACTTGATCAAATCCTCTGGCTCAACTTCTTGTAGCAAGTCTGAGCTGCGACGACTGTCATCTTTTGAGCTGACATCAGCGTTAAAGCCGATACCGCCTTTTTCGGTACGCTGCTGAATGACTTTATCCAGTCCAGCAAATGCGCCGCCCACGATGATTAGGATGTTGCTAGTATCAACTTGGATCAGCTCTTGCTGTGGGTGCTTGCGACCACCATGCGGTGGAATCGCAGCAACCGTACCTTCGATAAGCTTTAACAGTGCTTGCTGTACGCCTTCACCTGATACATCACGAGTGATCGATGGATTGTCACCTTTTTTACTGATCTTATCGATCTCATCAATATAGATGATACCTTGCTCAGCTTTTGCCACGTCGTAGTCAGAGGCTTGTAACAGCTTTTGTACGATGTTCTCAACGTCCTCGCCGACATAACCAGCTTCAGTCAAGGTCGTGGCATCAGCCATCGCAAATGGCACATCAAGTAGACGAGCTAACGTTTGGGCTAGCAATGTCTTACCAGAACCCGTTGGGCCTATCAGCAAGATGTTACTTTTCGCCAACTCTACCATAGCGTCATCAGCACCAATTTTGGCTTTTTTGCTGTCATTAGCGAGTGTTTGGCTAACTTTTAGACGTTTGTAATGGTTGTAGACCGCAACAGACAAGGCTTTTTTGGCAGCGTCCTGACCGATGACATACTCATCAAGCTTGGCACGCAGCTCCTTTGGCGTTGGTAGCTTTTTGTTGACCCACGAGGTATCCACGTCACTATCGTCATCACTATATTCTGCGCTATCGGCGATTAGATCCGTACATAGTTCAATACATTCATTACAGATATTGGCATCGTCGGCAGCAATCAGCTGCTGTACATCACTTTTGGCTTTGCCGCAAAACGAACACTGCGGGGTATTATCTTCTGCCATAAAAGGCGCTCCTAAAGTTTAAAACTGGTTAGTCTATTTGCGTCACATCGATGGCTATATTGGTTAAACGCTCATACCTGCTTACTATCTATCAGATATGAGCTATCAGGTATGAGCGACATATTGATCTACCATAATACAAACAGACTATAACTATTTTTATGATTGTACCCTCATTTGAGAGGCATAATACTTATCGGTAGATTACAAAGATTCAGGGCGACGCTCTAATACTTCGTCAACCAATCCGTATTCTTTTGCTTCATCAGCATCTAACCAATAATCACGTTCAACATCTTTTTCGATTTTTTCGATTGGCTGACCGGTACGCTCAGCTAAGATTTTATTTAGACGTGCACGAGTTTTGAGGATTTCACGAGCATTAATTTCGATATCAGTCGCTTGACCTTGCGCACCGCCTGATGGCTGGTGAATCATGACACGCGCATTAGCAAGTGAGTAGCGCTTGCCTTTTTGACCAGCGGCCAATAGGAATGAACCCATGCTGTAAGCACCGCCCATACAAATGGTCGATACTTCAGGTTTGATGAAGTTCATGGTATCAAAAATTGCTAGGCCTGCGCTTACTGAGCCGCCTGGTGAGTTGATATATAAATGGATATCTTTGTCAGGGTTTTCAGCTTCTAAGAATAGTAGCTGTGCGACGATAAGATTTGCCATATTGTCTTCGACCTGTCCGGTCAAAAAGATAACGCGCTCACGTAATAGACGTGAAAAAATATCAAACGAGCGTTCACCGCGTGAGGACTGCTCGACCACCATTGGTACTAAAGCGCTTTGAATGTTTTGCGCGCTTTGTACTTCATTGTGCGCACTCATGAGCATATCAAAATGTGGGTTAGCAGTGATGCGATCATAATCTGTCATAGAGAGGTCCTATCGATAAAAGTATAAAATAAAAATGGTTTGAGTAATTTTATTGTCTAGTAGGTTTTGAACTAATGGATAGTTTATAGGGGGTCTGTGCCCACTATTCAAGCCTATAAAAACGGTTTGTGCACAAAATAGAGGAAAAAATAACTATCCTCTGTTTTTATATTTTCTGTATGAACTAAAAAAGAACTTTTTGATAACAAATATGTGAATAAAGTCAGTAGTGGCTTAAGTGTTTTTTACAGCGTTTTTCACAATGTTTGACTCAAATGATTACTATAGTATTTCGCCTTGATACAGATATCCTGAGTCTCATGCCAGCCTACTTTTAACATAGAATACCTGATTAACAGCATGACAATCTACCTATCTTGCTAAGGCGCGTCTCTAATCCAAACTTTTATCACCATTTTTAAAATAGGGACACGCCCTAGTCAATTTTATGAGTGGGGAAATATCTTTATAGTTTTCCGTTCGACTTTGTAATTAAATATGCCTAGTGTGGCGTGAAGAATGAACAGGATATGCCCAAAGAATAGCAACCATGCATATGACATATCGGTCAATAGCTCTGTTGAAAAATGGTGCATATACTCATTAGAGCGCCATGGTTTGGTGCAAGTATAGCTAACTGTCCATGTATAACGAGTCCCAAAATCGGGTAAGAAAATAGCCAAACTGTTGTTGCTGTTTTCTTAAACGAATACAGGAAACAAAAACCAATGCAAAATCACGGTGTTGGATAGACAGACTGATTTTTACAGCACTAGGCCGATACAAGTTGGCACAATGCTTGTATAAATAGTAGTATTGATGGTTTTTTACGTTATGTGACCTAGTTTTTATGTTGACAGCACTCTAGTTGCAACTGCTAAATAATGATGGTTGTGTAAGACGCTAGATCATATTTGATGAGTATATAAGATGAGTTGGGCTTCCTCCTTAGCATTGAGTTTTGACGCTGTTAAACGTACGACTACCCAAGGCGCATCTATTGATAAGACGCGGCTGTATCACCGAAAGCACACAGGCGCGCTTATGGTACAGCGTGCGCTTTATCCTGAACCGAGTGTACAACAAGGTATTTGTCATATATTGATGCTATATCCACCAGCAGGTATTGCAGGCGGTGATACCCTGACGATAGACTTACGTTTAGATCAGGGCAGCCATGCTGTTATCACTACCCCAGGCGCCGGTAAATGGTACGGCAAGGATAGTAAATTGCCAGCTAATACCGTGACAGACGAGATGGCTACCTATGCCAGTCAGAATGTACAGGCCAAACTTGAAGCAGATACTCGTTTGGAGTGGCTGCCACAAGAGAGCATTATTTATAATGAAGCCAATATGCATGCGACGAGTCGCTTTGATTTAGCGGATTCATCTAGCTTGCTAACCTGGGAGATCAGCGTGTTTGGGCGACAAGCGTATGATGAACAGTTCCTACAAGGGCGTTATCATACTGGCTTACGCATTTACCGAGAAGGTAAAGTCGTCGTTGCTGAACGTGTAGATCAGTCTGCCCAAAGTCGTTGGTTTACCTCAAACTTGGGACTAGCGAGCCATCATATTTATGGGTCGTTTTGGGCAGTGCCAAGTTTGAGTGATGTCCATGATAATCCTACATTGTCTGCCTCTCAGCCAACGCAATCAGACGAGACTGCACAAGCAGCTACCAAACAAGCATTAACGCGCTATCTAGACCACACCATAGCAGCATTACGTCAAGTCATTGCTCAAGCTGAACTGCCCGTCTATTGCACTCATAATAGTCAAGCGGTTAATATCCGTTATATTGGCTCAGATGTGCGCGACTGTTTTGAAGCGTTTTATCAGCTCAGAGAGGCTTTACGTGAGCACTGGTGGCAGCTTGAGCGTTGTCGCCCGCGTATTTGGGACACCTAAGCTTGCATTTACTGTCACCAAAGTTGAAGAATACTGAAGCTAATTACTGAGGCTAATTACTGAGGCTAAGTGGTGCTAAGTCTGTTTTGGGCAGTATATAATGTTGGCCAAACTCTAGCCTGCTATAAATAATAATGACAAATATAACAAGGATCTGCCATGCATCTGACCCCAACAGAAAAAGACAAACTCATGCTGTTTACCGCAGGTATGGTGGCTGAGCGCCGCAAAAATCGCGGTGTTAAGCTGAACTATCCAGAAGCCATCGCTTATATCAGTATGCTACTGATGGAAGGGGCTCGAGATGGTAAGCGAGTTGCTGAATTGATGAGTGAAGGGGCAACCTATCTATCTGCCGATGACGTTATGGAAGGGGTGGCAGAGATGGTCGATGAGGTGCAAATCGAGGCGACATTCCCTGATGGTACCAAACTGGTCACCGTGCATCATCCCATCGTGTAGTTCTGTCTATCACTGTCTACCACCGAAATGATTACTCCAAAATAAGGCGGCTCCCATGCAAGCAGGTGAATACAATATAAAAGATGGCGATATTATCTTAAACCAAGGGCGACAGGTGCAGACCATCAGTGTCAGCAACACTGGGGATAGACCTATCCAAATTGGCTCGCATTATCATTTCTACGAGGTCAATGATGCGCTGAGTTTTGATAGAGAGTCGACCCGCGGATATCGCCTAAATATTATCTCTGGGACAGCAGTTCGTTTTGAGCCAGGACAATCGCGAGAAGTAGAATTGGTGGCCTACGCAGGCAAACAGGAAGTCTACGGTTTTGCGGGTCGCATCATGGGTAATGCACAGCCAAATGAAGAATCAGATACGTCTCATGACAAAGCACCAGTAACCACTTCGCAAAAGCGAGTAAGCCGGCAGATTTATGCTGAGCATTTCGGTCCGACCACTGGTGATAAAGTACGCCTTGCTGACACGGAGCTTTGGTTACAGGTTGAGGCGGACTTGACCAGTCACACAGATATGGATCAAACGCAGACGTCGCAAAGCGATGAGGGTATTAGCAAAACCACAGAGATCAAGGGTGAGGAAGTCAAGTTTGGCGGTGGTAAAGTCATCCGTGATGGTATGGGGCAAGGGCAGTTGTTAGGGGCAGAAGTTGCTGACACAGTGATTACCAACGCATTAGTTGTGGACTATACAGGCATTTATAAAGCCGATATCGGTATTAAAGATGGTCGTATCAGTGCTATTGGTAAAGCGGGCAATCCTGACATTCAGCCTGCCATCGATATCCCTATTGGCGGCGCGACTGAGATCATCGCTGGTGAAGGAAAGATTCTCACTGCAGGGGGCGTTGATAGTCATATTCATTTCATCGCGCCCCAGCAGTGTGAGACGGCGCTGATGTCGGGAGTGACCACGATGCTGGGCGGTGGTACAGGCCCTGCCCAAGGAACACTCGCTACCACCTGTACGCCAGGAGCATATCATATTGCCTCAATGCTAAAATCTACTGATAGTATCCCTATGAATATTGGGCTATTGGGTAAAGGCAATGTGAGTGTTCCCAAACCGATTGCTGAGCAAATCGAAGCAGGGGCGGTCGGACTGAAACTCCATGAGGATTGGGGTACGACGCCGCAAGCTATCGATAATTGTTTGAGCGTCGCTGATGATTATGATGTGCAGGTCGCCATCCATACCGATACGCTAAATGAGAGTGGCTATCTTGAGAGCACGCTAGGCGCATTTAAAAACCGCTGTATTCATACCTTTCATACCGAAGGTGCGGGCGGTGGTCATGCACCCGATATTCTAAAGGCGATTGGCGAGTCGCATGTGCTGCCATCCTCAACCAACCCAACGCGTCCATATACCGTCAACACCATTGATGAGCATCTCGATATGCTGATGGTTTGTCATCATTTAAGTCCTGCTATCGCAGAAGACGTGGCCTTTGCCGAAAGCCGTATTCGTCAAGAAACCATCGCGGCTGAAGACATCTTGCACGATTTGGGTGCGATTTCGATGATGAGTAGTGACTCGCAAGCGATGGGGCGGGTGGGCGAAGTGGTCATTCGTACGTGGCAAACGGCGCATAAAATGAAAGTTCAGCGCGGGCATCTTGCTCCAGATGCGACAGCAGAAACCGAGCACCAAAACCAGCGTATCACGCTGACAGACTACGACCAAAACGTGGACAATGATAACTTCCGTATCAAACGCTATATCGCAAAATACACAATCAATCCTGCGATCACGCATGGTATTAGCGATATGGTCGGCTCAATTGAGGTAGGTAAATGGGCAGATATGGTGCTATGGTCACCTAAATTTTTTGGGGTAAAGCCTGAGTGCATCATCAAAGGTGGTCTCATCGCTGCGGTGCCGATGGGTGATATTAATGCCTCTATTCCTACGCCTCAGCCCGTACATTATCGTCCTATGTTCGCGTCGTATCCAAAATCGGTTGCCCAAACCAGTATTACCTTTATGTCGCAAGCCGCCATCGATAAGCAGGTCGATAAACAGCTTGGATTGACCAAAGTCATTCAGCCTGTACATGGAATCCGTCAAATTCGTAAAAGCGATATGCGCTTTAACAGCTACTGCCCTGATATGGATATCAATCCTGAGACCTATGAGGTGCGCGCTGATGGTAAGACACTTACTTGTGAGCCAGCTGAGGTACTACCCATGGCGCAGCGCTACTTTTTATTTTAGGCCTTATGACGCACGTTTTTAGGATTTTTAAAAGAGCGAACCATAGACCATGTATGCCAATGGTTAGGGGGTGTTTTGAGTGTGATCTTGCCTTCATTGCCAACAATTTTACCATTCAAATTATAGACCGATAGTTTGAGCAACAGTAAACAGAGCCTTATATTTATGAAAATATTTAATACCCGTTTAAGCGCACCTAACGACACACAACAAGCGCAGCTAACAGCGCAGTATCAAGCGGATGATTACCTGCTACTGGACTTTGACACGCGCCAGCATACACGCTTTAGAGCAGTTACTGCAGCAGGCACAGCTGTTGGTATTGATCTGCCTCGTACAGGGGTGTTAAAAGGAAATGATGTGCTTAGTAATGCAGCAGGAGACTTGATACAAATCATCGCCAAACCGCAAGCAGTGACTAAAGTGACGGCCAACGATGATTTTTTACTCATGAAAGGCGCTTATCATTTGGGCAATCGTCATGTGCCGTTGATGTTTGAGCACAGTTTTGATCAGGATGATGCAGGCTATGCGCTGTATTTTGAAAACGATCATGTGCTGGCTCAAATGCTCGAAAACTTAGGGTTATATACTGAGTCCACGTCCGTACCGTTCGAGCCTGAGACAGGGGCCTATCAGACAGGACAAGGGCATGCACATAGCCATTCTCACGCGCACTCTCATTCGCATGCAAGCAGCCACTCTCATTCGAGTAGCGACTCACACAGTCATTCCCATAACCATGATGAGGCATCTGTAGGTCATTCACATGATGGTTAATACCAGCACGCAATCTACTCAATCCGTCCAACTGGGACAGCTATTGATGCTGGCATCAAGTAATTTGCCAATCGGGAGCTATACCTATTCGCAAGGTGTAGAGTCAGCGATTGAGTCAGGGGTTATCTCTGACGAAGCCAGTACACTTGCATTTATGCAGGACTATTTAGAGCTTGCAGTGATTGGCTACGAGCTACCACTATTAGGGCTAATAATGTGTGCGCTCGGTGGAGGACATGAGGCGCTGGCAAACGAGGTAGCACATGACTACCATGCCAGCCTCGAGAGTAAAGAGTTTGTGCTTGAGTCCCAACAGTTGGCACAGGCGATGGTATCTTGGCTTAATGAAGTTTTAAATCTGGGCGTACCTACAGAGCTACCTGAAGATGGCTTTTTGCCACTTTTCGCTCATATTGCTCAGCATTGGCAACTACCACTAGCGCAGTCAATGACTACCTATGGATTTGCGCAATTAGAGAATATGGTGCTCGCCGCTGTAAAGACCGTACCGCTAGGACAGATGGCAGGTCAACGTATTTTATGGCAATTACAAAACAATCTCGGCGTTCAAGTTGATGCGTTGAGCGGTGACGTAAAACAAGCCTTTGATGATGTAATCACGTCAGCAAACGCTACCCATGCTTTGGATATGAATGAAGATCAGGTTTGTCAAAAACTGTGTCAAGACCTCTATGAGAGCCTCAACATCTCTAACAACTTGCCCAATCTAGCTATCCTCTCGAGTATGCATGAGGAGCAATACAGCCGGTTATTCCGCTCATAATTTTACATTTGTTTCTATTTACAGTTATTCCTATATGAATCCTCTAAGGAGCTTACGATGTCTCTAACCCCAATAAAACCAAAAAATACTCAAGCCATACCCGACTCAGCTATTGATAGTGAGAGCTCACATCAGCCTGCTTTATCGTGTTTACGCCTTGGTATTGGCGGGCCAGTCGGCAGTGGTAAAACGGCTTTGACCTTGAGACTATGTCAAAACCTGCGTGATACGATCAATATGGCAGTTGTCACTAACGATATTTACACCAAAGAAGATTCACAGTTTTTGACCCGTAATAACGCCATGCCAGCTGAGCGTATCCGCGGCGTTGAGACAGGCGGCTGCCCGCACACAGCCATTCGCGAAGATGCGTCTATCAATCTGACCACCATTGCCGAGCTGCAAGCGACCTTTGACGGCTTGGAGATGATCATCATCGAGTCAGGTGGGGATAACTTGGCCGCGACTTTCAGCCCAGAACTGTCTGATTTGACCTTATATGTCATTGATGTCTCTGCAGGCGACAAGATACCGCGTAAAGGTGGCCCCGGTATTACCAAATCTGATCTACTGATTATCAATAAGACCGATCTTGCACCTATGGTTGGCGCGTCGCTTGAGGTAATGGAACGCGATGCCAAAAAAATGCGCGGTGATAAGCCTTTTGTCTTTAGCAATATGAAAACAGGTGACGGTTTAGATGAGATTATTGACTTTATCAAAGAGCACGGCATGCTTGCGTAGCTTAGGCATATCCTTAGTCCGAATCCTTCACCATCGAAAATACAACATGAATAAAAAGGAACAAACCACATGACAAGATGTACAAAAGAGCTTGATGTCAAAAATGCTAAATTTTCACAGAGGTTGTCTACTCGTAGTCTCGTAGTTGGTTCATCGACATTGGCAACGTTGTCTGTGGTGCCGTCGCTGGCACAAGCACACTCAGGGCATATTCATTCGACTGCTACGCAAGCGCCATCGTTCTTGGGTACGTTGCAAGCGGGACTGATGCATCCAGTGACTGGCCTTGATCATCTATTTTTGGCAGTAGGCATGGGCATGTTGTTTTATGGGTTACAAAAGCAGCGCTTAGGTATGATGTCATTGACGGCAGGGTTGTCGTTAGGTGCAGTATTAGGCACGGTTGGTGTCTTGATCGGTGGTATTGGGTTTGCAGCCTCATCTGGGCTGATCGAAGTCGCCATATCATTATCGGTAGTCGTGTTGGCGATGGTTTTGATGAGTCAAAAAAGCAGACAAGAAGCATTCTCTGCGCAGACCCATACAGCACGTACGCCAAACATCCAGCAGTTGTCACTGTTTGGCTTTGGTGGTCTAGCAGTCTTTCACGGGTTGGCACATGCGCTTGAAGTGCCAGCGAATGTTGGTGTGAGCGGTCAGCTGGGTTTTTATGCAGGGATGATGGTCACGATGCTAGCGCTATATGCAGTTGGTACGCTAGTTAGTCAACAGTTGCAGCAACGATTTAGCGATAGCTTATGGTTACAGCGCGGGGTAGTACTGCTAGGGTTGAGCGCCGTATTTGCGCCTGTTTTGGTATAAGGCGCGTTTTATAGTACAAGTACGATGCTTGTAGGTTCGATAGTTGCGACTAATTTCATCTAGTTAACGAATGCCACAAAAAATGCGCCCCCGATTAAAAGGTCGGGGGCGCATTTTAGTTTTGATAATAGACTACAGCATATCTAAAAAGACAGCTTGTCGTATCAATTACATTGCTTGCTGCTGTTGTTGCTGAGCGGCTAGCAAGTCTTGGTAGCTAACTTCTTTGTCAGTGACTTTACCTTGTTCGATCAAGTAATCTACTACTTGGTCTTCTAGTACTACAGACTCAATGTTAGCACGCTGCTGCTTGTCATTGGTGTAGTACTCGATAACTTCTGCTGGATCTTCGTAGTTTTCAGCGGCTTCTTTGATGAAGGTTTCAACACGCTCTTGATCTACTTCTAGACCTTTGGTATCGATAACACGGGCAACGATGATACCAAGACGGGCAGCACGTAGCGCTTGCTCTTCAAATAGCTCATTTGGTAGCATGTCTTTATCGAAGCTATCAGCATTCGCACCGAACTGCTGAGAAAAACGTTGCATCATCATGTTGCGTTGACGCTCGATTTCTTGCTCTAGCATCGCGTTTGGTACGTCAAATTCGTTCTTTTCTAACAATGCGTCAAAAGTCGCTTGCTTAACTTGGCTACGCGCAGCATTTTTGATTTCGCGTTCCATGTTTTTGCGTACGTCTTCTTTCAACTTCTCAACGCCGCCCTCGGTCACGCCAAATAGCTCTAGGAACTCTTCGTTAATTTCAGGTAGCTTAGATTTTTCAACCAGTTTTACATTGATTTTGAACTGAGCTTCTTTACCAGCTAGGTTCTCAGCTTGGTAGTCTTCTGGGAAAGTCACGTCGATAGTTTTTTCTTCGCCAGCTTTCATGCCTTTAATACCAGCTTCAAAACCTGGGATCATCTGGTTGCTACCGATAACCAATTTGAAGTCCTCGCTAGAGCCGCCTTCGAATTTTTCGCCGTCGATAGAGCCTTCAAAGTCAAAAGTCACTTGGTTGTCTTTTGCCGCCATGCCCTTTTTCTCAACGAATTCTTCACGTTGCTTTTGTAGGTTTTCGATCATGGTGTCAACGTCTTCTTCACTCACTTGTGCAGTGTGACGCTCAACTTCGATCTCATCGATACCTTGTACGTCTACTTCTGGGAAGATTTCAACAGTAGCTTGATATACCAAGAAATCGTCTTCAAGTTTTACGTCGTCGATGTTAGGCATGCCAACAGCGCGGATGTCTTCAGATTTGATCGCTTCAAATACAGTATCACGGATGACATCGTTGATAACTTCTTGTTGAATGCCAGCACCGTACTGAGAGCGGATGTGTGACATAGGGACGTTACCTTTACGGAAACCGTCAATCTTGGCAGTTTTCGCAACTTGGCGAATACGGCCTTCAACTTTGTTTTGAATTTTTTCAACGGGCACTTTAACCGTTAGCTGGGTTTCTTTATTAGATAGCTTGTTAGTTGTGACTTGTAAATCTGTAGCCATGTTAATTACACCTTTAGGATTAAGTAGTACGTTTGATTAATGAAATAGTACTTAGGGTTAAATTGTAATAGACAGACCGCGCCTCAAATTACGGGCATGTACGACGGGCTGCCGTTGGAATAAATAGGGGATAGTGATAAGTTCGCAACCTCAAAATCAGCACCAGTAGCCATCGCCGCTGATACTCATTAAGATAACGCTGTCCAAGTTGCAGACACTATCAAATATCAATCATAAACCGTTAATGCAGCGCATAATAACGCTTTTTGGTGAATTATACAGCCAAATAACGGCTTTCAACAAAATTTTAAAAGTAGAACAGTATAATCTATCTGTTTATTAAAGTAAAAATTATCTCTTTAACGCCATGTTTTCTTATGTTGCTGTTTTTATTAAGCACGCTTATCAAGTCAGTTGGGTAAGTTTAGGCCAGCTGTTTCAATAACTGCTGGATTGCCTGACCACGATGACTGATGCGGTTTTTGTCAGTAGCGCTGAGACTCGCGGCACTGGCTTGAAAGTCAGGTAACCAAAACAATGGATCATAGCCAAAGCCGCCGTCACCATGCAGCGTCTCCAAAATCTCGCCGTGCCATAGACCTTGAGCAATAATCGGCAGCGGGTCATCAGCATGACGTACCATGGCTAGCACACAAACAAACATGCCCTCAATTGGGGTATCAGGTTGGGCTGTGCGTAATGGCTGTAAGTCAGCGATGAGTTTGGCGTTATTCTTGGCATCATTACCGTGCTCACCTGCATAGCGAGCTGAATAGATGCCAGGGGCATTACCTAGTGCCGGCACACACAGTCCTGAGTCGTCAGCAATAGCAGGCAGTCCGCTGATACGGCTGGCGTGACGGGCTTTGATAATGGCGTTCTCTACAAAGCTCAGGCCATCCTCAACCGCATCGTCAATATCGAGCTGACCTTGCGGGACAATCGTTACGTTCAGATTGGCTTCAGCAAATAGTCGTTTAAATTCAGCCAATTTGCCTTTATTATTACTGGCGAGTACCCATTGGTCATCGGAGGTCGACTCAGTAGAAAGTAAAGAGGGGTCAGTGGTGCTCATATAGACATTCCGTTAGGTGAGTAGCGATGATTTGATCGACCTTGATAGCTATGTTGTGACTGTATTACGCTTGATAGCGTATGGCTATACGATGGTGGTGATTATCATTAAATGAATAACCAATTGCTATGCAAATTATGCGGGCTATAACATTTGGTAACTGATATTATTGGCTACTGTTGCTATAATGGTTTCTAAGCTACAGTGAATAAAATTTTATAGCTTGTGAACATTAAGTTAATAAAAGTCTATAGGGTTAGACACTTAGCCTTTAGACAAAGAATAATAGCAATAAGTAATAGCTAGATTAATTTTGGACTCATAATAATACGTGATACTGTGTTAAGCAATAACGTGTATTAAACGATCAAATTCATTTCAAACAATAAACTCAGCCAATTTAGCTCGATATTGTTTATGTCTTTAGTACGCATCTTCTTAGGGTAGTTCTGTTTTTAGGCTTGCCTATCGACAGAAATACTAACTTTGATGATATATTTCCGAGATATAAACAGTATGAGTGGCCAAATAAGCAAGGATAAAATAATTATGTCAAACATTACATTGCCAGACCTACCATATGCAAAAGACGCACTAGAGCCACATATCAGTGCCGAGACGCTAGAATACCATCATGATAAGCATCATGCTGCTTACGTAAATAAGCTAAAAGACTTGCTACCAGGTTCTGGTCTAGAAGACAAAACATTGCCAGAAATTATCAAGGCAGCTTCTGAAAGCGAAAGCACTCAAAACCTATTCAACCAAGCAGCTCAAGTATGGAACCACACGTTCTATTGGAACTGCATGACGCCAACAAACGGCGGCGGCGAACCTACTGGCGATTTAAAAGCAAAAATCGAAGAAGACTTCGGTAGCTATGACAAGTTCCGTGAAGAGTTCAAGAACGCAGCATTGACTCAGTTTGGTTCAGGTTGGGCATGGCTAGTGGCTGATAAAGTCGGTGGCAAATTGTCAATCGCCAAAACTGCCAACGCTGATACGCCACTTGCACATGACCAAGTCGCTGTACTGACTTGTGATGTATGGGAACACGCGTATTATGTAGATTACCGTAACCGTCGTCCTGACTATGTTGATACGTTCTTAGACAAGCTAGTGAACTGGGATTACGCAAACGCAAAATATAAAGGTCAAGATGCTGGCGTTGAAGCATAATCTTTAATAGCTAAGTATTTGATTTATAGAAAAGGACACCGAAAGGTGTCCTTTTTTTGTTTGATCACTTTCAGTAGAAAACGATATTACGCTATACCGCCGTTTGCACCGATATTTTGTCCTGTCACCCAAGCCGCTTCTTCGCTCACTAAAAATGACACTACGCGGGCGATATCGATTGGTTCACCGATACGATTAAATGGTGACATACCAGCGAGATTTTCGATAGTCTCGTCAGCTTTACCTTGATTGAATAGCTCAGTGTCAGTAGGGCCAGGAGAGACTGCGTTGACAGTGATGTTGCGCTCGCCAACTTCTTTAGAAAAGATTCTAGTTAGCTGCTCTACCGCACCTTTGGTTGCACAGTATGTGCCATAGGCAGGCAGCATCATGCGAGTGGTCGTGCTTGAAAGGTTAACGATACGACCGCCATTATTAAGTTTAGTCGCCGCCGCACGTAGCGTGTTAAACGTGCCTTTTACATTGATAGAAAATATACGGTCAAAGTCTTCATCAGTAGTTTCTGCAATGGGTTTATTAATCATTATACCTGCGCTATTGACCAAAATATCTGGTTTGCCAAATTCACTGATGGTGGTGTCGAACAGCGTAGCAACTTGCTGAGTATCACTAACATCAGCTTGCACAGCGATGGCTTCACCGCCTGCTGATTTAATCTGGCTCACGATATCATTCGCTGCTGCATCATCATTTGCGTAATTGATGACCGTTTTGGCACCTGCTTCTGCGAGCAGTATAGCGATCTGTGCGCCGATACCTTTTGATGAACCAGTTACAATCGCGACTTTATTTTTTAGGGTTGTCATTATTATTCTCTCTATTATTGTAGGTGAATATCAGTACGCTTATGTTGCATCTTGACTAATGTCTCTTGATTAGTAGGATATAAGTTACCAGTGTGCAAAACCGATAAGTAGAGCGATTCTGTAGGCTTGTTTTTAGATAAATGTATGAGCTGAGTTTCTATAGGTTTGAAAGATAAAAATTTTGAGTTGCTAAGGGTTTGGATGAAAAAAAGGACACGGTGAGGTGTCCTTTTTTTGGTTTATAGGTTATGGCTGCTGTCAGATTTTTACGGGTTTATTAGTCTCAATTTCTAGATTAGAAAGATAAGAAGGTATTACACAGTAGGCGTTAACAGGTAAAAACCAGAGTAATAATTAGACATTAAGTGAACTTCACCTTTTCGAGTATATGAGAAAGGTAATACTTCTCCATATTTAGTAGTTAAAATACCTGTGACTTTTATAATAAAATCTTTTTTAGGAGCTTCTTTTAGACTTATAGTTTGAGTAGCGAGGATATCTTCATTCAACTACCTTCCATCCGGTACCTCTATCCACAACCGACTCATCAAACACTCTCACAAATCCTTGTTTGACCAATTCAATACGCGACACTTCAGGTTCGCCATCCGTTTTGATAACAGGTGCTTCTATAGGCGTAATCGATTGCCATGGTGCCCCTTGTCCTATTTTATTAGCCAATACAAAACTAAAGAACGCCGTGTCACCTGCCATCATACGTAGGTCATCAACGACCAGCTGAATGTCTTTTTTGTTAGGCTCGGCAGCGTCATTAAGAATCGTTTGAGTTCGGTAGCCTGTCCAGTCACCTGAGAACCAATCAAGACGATCGGCATAAGGTCGGCTTTGCGCTGGCATGTTTGCGCGTAGCGTCTGCGCGTTGTCGTACTGCGTCAGGTAGCGATATTCAGGTAAGCGACTGTCTAAAACGCTACCGCGTACTTCAATCAATCTATTTTTATCGTCTTCAGCGACTGTACGCCACATAAGCACTGTCGGCAGGGCAGGCATGGTTTTGAGGCGCGTGGTATGGATATTAGCCGCTGCCAAAGTTTGCTTAGCTTGAGACTGTGCATGGTATTTTAATCCTAAGCTAAGCAGTAAGTAACTACTACTAAGCAGCAGCATCCATAGAGTAAAGCGTTGACAGTTGATTAGCAGTCCTGCTTTGAATACCGCAAGTTTGCTACCCTTAATAAGTCCCAGAAGTAGTGCTATAAACAATGGCAAGGTATATAGCGGATCAATGATGAACATTGACGCAATGCTAAAAGGTGTCAGCGATAAAGACTCCTGTAGCGGCCACAGTAATTGAGTGCCATAGACGGTAAAGCTGTCTAAAATCGGATGAGTCGTCAGCGCCAATGTCATGGCTAGCATTAAGCGAGCTTTGGAGTAGGGCAATGGCATATCGCGCCATTGATGGTAACGGCTAATTAGCCAAGCGCCCATGATACCCACTGCAGTCAGGACGATCAGTGAGTGGCTAAAACCGCGATGGTAAGTCATGTCACTGATGGGGTCAGGATAATGAACTAGCACATCCAAATCAGGTAGCGTGCCTAGCATAGCCCCGTATAGGTAGGCTTTTCGACCTTGGTATTTTCCCAGTATCGCACCTTGTACACTAGCACCTAAGACAATCTGACTGAGTGAGTCCATAGTTATCTACTTGTTGATTATCGAATAAGGATTGTGCGTTATATCAGTGCGTTTATCAGCACATTTTTATTTAGAGAACCACAAAGTGATGCGTCATCAACGCTTCACGCAGCATCGCAATATTGTAATAAGCATGCGCCTTGACCGTGTTTTGAAAGAAGATATAAAGTGTATCAAAATGCTGACGCTGATTGGCAATCGCTTGTGCCCAGCCCTGCATCTCAGCTTCGCTATAACGATAATCATGACGGTCAGCTGCGCTCATCGCATCCCACCAGCCCGTATTATTGCCATGCATACGCAGATAGCCAGTGCGCTCAGTGAATATCAATCGTGATGGTGGCAACCCACCGACTTTTGGATAGTCGACGCTGCACCAAATGAGACCTTGCTGCTGGAAACTATCGACCACTTGTGGTGTGTGCCAGCCGTTATGGCGGAACTCGATAGCAAGTGGATAATCTTTAAACCAACTGACAAGCTCTGCCAGATAGAGGCGATGCGTGCGGGTACGATCAAAACCGTGTGGGAACTGGAGTAATAACGGTGCTAACGCATCCGCTTCGATAAGCGGTGATAGAGCGTTTAGAAATGCTTGTGCGTGTTCGGCAGTGCCTTTGCGAGCGTGGGTAAAGTCTTGATGCAATTTTACAGAAAATTTTAACTGACTGTCGGCTTGGGCGTAGGCTTTATCAACCATCCCCGCAAAGGCTTTTTGCCCGATGGGTGCATAGAATGTGCTGTTTACCTCTACCGCGCCGTACTGCTTGGCGTATTCACGTAGGAAATCTGTCTTTTTGGTGCCTTTTGGATATAGCGTACCGAGTAAATCAGTATCGCTATAGCCACCAGTGCCAAGATAGATACGCGGGGTAGGGGGACTGTCCATGTTGACCACTCACTGCCGTTTTGGGTAATAAAATGTACTACGATATCTGCTTTCGACTGCTATTCGACAAGCTACTTTTTACGCGACCAGAGCCATTCAATCAACGCCAGTAGAGCATCATTGTTTTTGCCAATGTTGTCTTTGTTACCGCCAAGCTCACGACTGATTGCTGCGCGTCCGTCATTAAAAAGAGATTGCGCGTAGCTGGTCGCATTATCGACACCCATCAGTTTTACATAGGTAGACTTGTCCAGCTTTTCATCGCTACCTGCCGGTTTGCCAAGTGTGTCTGTCGTCATGGTGACGTCCAACACATCATCTTGGACTTGAAAGGCAAGCCCGATGTGTTGTGCGCACTCTTGCAGTGCCATGCGCTGCGGGGCTGTTGCACCAGCACAAACGCCGCCCATAAGCATAGCTGCCTCGATCAACGCCCCTGTCTTGTCGCGGTGAATGGCTTCTAAATCGTCCTGCGCGATACTGGTACTGGCTTCGGCATTAAGATCTAGCATTTGACCCGACACCATGCGCCGTGCGCGCGGAGCAAAAATTGCCAATAGCTGGCTTGCAATGTCCGCATTGAATGGCGCAAAGGTTGGCAGCTCTGCAGTGAGTACTTCAAATGCTAGCGTCTGCAGCACATCTCCTGCCAGCAGCGCCGTCGCTTCATCAAAAGCAATATGAGCCGTTGGTTGGCCGCGGCGTAGCTCATCATCATCCATACAGGGCAGATCATCATGTACTAGCGAGTAGGTATGCAGTAGCTCGACAGCCAGTGCAGCACGGCGCGACATATCATAGTCTGAGTCGTTCTCGAGTAATGAGTCCAGATCAGCATTGAGCATATCGACATCATTGCGCTCGTCTGTACGTTCATTATTACTGCTGTTGATACTGGCAAAAGCACTGGCAACCATGAGCGGTCTTACCAGTTTGCCTTGTCCAGTCATCACATAGCGGCAAGCATCTACCAGTGGACTAGGAAGCCTGGCATAAGCAAACAACACCTCGATGTCTTGCGCCAATTGTTCGCGCACAGCACCATGAAACTGCTCAGTGCTTTGAAAAGAGATAAAGTCAAAAGAGGTGATATCAGAAGAAGTAGTGCCAGAAGTAAGGGAAACAGTCATAATCCAACCATTTATTAGGAGTACAGTAGAGACTTATCAGAGATAAGGTAAAAACAGTATTAGTGTAGCATGATAGGTTATACGGCTTTTGTGAGACACCGTATCAATTGATTGTTTTTTGCATTTTTTTATCACGATTCTCACAGTGGGTGTAGATCCCAAAATAAGACATGCTGAGCTGAAATACAACGACAAGATTTTGTTACGTATGGATGGTGTCACTCACTGGTTGAATATGCTTTGATAAAGGTACAATCTAAGTAAGTCATATTTGTTGAGCACAGCAACGGTTTATCATCCTTGTGGTGGTAGACAGCATAGGCAAGCCAGATAAATTAATACCAAAACAGTAACTCAGTATACAGTCATACACTAAAACACTTTGCGCATAAGGTAAATGCCTACAGGTGATTTAAGAGTGACTTGCGAGTATGGTATTAGCTTGTGACAGCTAGGGGCATAATCCCCTACACTAATTGACGTGAAAATGGTCCGATAGTGATCGTATTGAGTTTTGCTCAGTGTGGTCGATCATCTGTATTGGAGCATGTCTCAGTCAGTATTTTAATATCAGTGGTTGTAACATATAAATGAAGCGCCGTGTGGTGAGGTACAAGCGTCAACACAAGTATCCCATCATGAGCGCTGGATAATAAAGACATCTTCACTCGTGCGTAAGCTATGTGTTTATCTCTAAGACGTAGCATGCGTGGAGTGCTATTACCCATTTTACTAACAATAACTGGCTATTTATTTAATTCAAAACGTAGCTTTCGTTATATAGAAAGGAGTTTCAAATGGTATACCAAGGAAATCGCATCACGGTGACAATGCTAGAGGATGGCATCGCCAACATGCAGTACAACGCCGAAAATGAGAGCGTGAACAAGTTTGATGCTGAGACCAACAAGCAGTTTGGTGAAGCCGTTAGCGCGTTAGAAAAAGCTGACGACGTAAAAGGTCTTATTGTAACTTCAGCCAAAGGTGTGTTTATCGCTGGTGCTGATATCACAGAATTTGTCGGTTCTTTCAAAAAATCAGAAAGCGAGATCAAAGATTGGGTCGTTCATGTCAATGACGCTTTCAACCGTTTTGAAGACCTACCATTCCCGAAAGTTGCTGCCATCAATGGCGCTGCGATGGGCGGTGGTTGTGAGATGACATTGGTCTGTGAATACCGCGTCATGAGCGACAAAGCAATCATCGGTCTACCAGAAACTCAACTTGGTATTTTCCCAGGATTTGGTGGTACAGTTCGTAGTACACGTGTGATCGGTATCGACAATGCGCTTGAGCTTATCGCTACTGGTAGCCCAAAAAAACCACTTGCTGCTCTTAAACTTGGCTTAGTTGATGCAACCGTACCTGCTGATGACTTACAAGATGCTGCAATTGACCTAGTCAAAAAATGTATCTCAGGTGAGCTTGATTGGAAAGCAAAACGTGAAGAAAAACTAGCTCCAGTTAAGCTAAACCAGCTTGAGCAAGCCATGGCGTTCAACAGTGCCAAAGGTGCTATTTTTGCTAAAGCCAACCCTAAACAATACCCAGCGCCAGCGCTAGCAATCGAAGCGATTGAGAAGCACGTCAATCTACCACGTGACAAGGCAATCGAAGTAGAAGCGGCTGGTTTTGCTAAAGCGGCTAAAACCCCACAAGCAGAGAGCTTGGTTGGTCTATTCTTAAATGATCAATTGGTTAAAAAGCTAGCGAAACAACACAGCAAACAAGCACATGAAATCAATGAAGCAGCCGTACTAGGTGCTGGCATCATGGGCGGCGGTATCGCGTATCAAGCAGCCAGCAAAGGCCTGCCAATCATCATGAAAGATATCAAGTCTGAGCAATTAGACCTTGGTATGGGCGAAGCCAGCAAACTGCTTGGCAAAATGGTTGAACGTAAGAAAATGACCCCAGCGAAAATGGGTGAAACGTTGAGCCGTATTCGTCCTACTTTGAACTATGGTGACTTTTCTGAGACTGATATCGTAATCGAAGCGGTCGTAGAAAATCCAAACGTAAAACGTGCGGTACTAAAAGAAGTAGAAGGCCTGGTAAAAGACGATTGCATCCTAGCGTCAAACACCTCGACGATCTCTATTACTTATCTAGCAGAAGCGCTTGAGCGTCCAGAAAACTTCGTGGGTATGCATTTCTTTAACCCAGTACATCGTATGCCACTGGTAGAAGTTATCCGCGGTGAGAAATCATCTGAAGAAGCCGTGGCGACTACCGTTGCACTAGCCTCTAAAATGGGTAAAGTCCCTGTTGTAGTCAATGACTGCCCAGGTTTCCTTGTGAACCGTGTCTTGTTCCCATACTTTGGCGCGTTTGACTTACTACTCAAGCAAGGTGCTGATTTTGCTCATGTCGATAAAGTCATGGAAAAATTCGGTTGGCCAATGGGCCCTGCATACCTAATCGACGTCGTCGGTCTAGATACAGGTGTACATGGCGCAGCAGTAATGGCTGATGGTTTCCCTGATCGTATGAAGCCTGACTACAAAGGTGCCATCCAGCATCTATATGAGAATGAGCGTCTGGGTCAGAAAAACGGCATTGGTTTCTATAAGTATGAAACTGACAAGCGCGGTAAGCCAAAGAAAGTTGCTGACGAAGCTACTTACGAGTTACTCAAAACCACGACTGACAGCGACAAGCAAGAATTTGATGATCAAGCGATCATCGACCGTACTATGATTGCGTTTTGCAACGAAACGGTTCGCTGCCTAGAAGACAACATCGTAAGCACGCCTGCCGAGGCCGACATGGCAATGATTATGGGCGTCGGTTTCCCACCATTCCGCGGTGGCCCTTGCCGTTATGTTGACCAAATGGGTCTAGATAACTATTTAGCACTGTGTGAAAAGTATGCACACCTTGGCAAAGCCTATGAAGCGCCGCAAAAGATTCGCGATATGGCAGCAGCTGGCGAGACTTTTTACTCGGTCGCTTAATGAACATACCGTATTAGGATAAGTGTGGTACGTCTGGCAAAAGAGAGATAACAATGGATTTATTAATACTCTTTGATTGCGGACGTACTGTTTTAGTAGATTTACTTCAGAACTGATGGATGGGATTAATCGTCGACGTACATAGCATACGGTGCTTTGTGCAAGACCAGTAAACCATAGCGCTGAAGTGGACTGCCTACACTGACAATAAAAATTGAAAAGGAAGATAGTATGACAACTTTAAGTCCAAAAGATGTGGTCATCGTAGATGGCGTACGCTCGGCAATGGGCAAAACCAAAAACGGTATGTTCCGCCATGTACGTGCTGACAGCATTTCAGCTGAACTGGTACGTGCTTTGGTAGAACGTAATGACTTTGATACCAATGACATCGAAGATATTATCTGGGGCTGTGTTAACCAGACTCTAGAGCAAGGTTTAAATATCGGTCGTAACATCGGTCTGCTAGCTGGTATTCCAAAAACTGCTGGTGGACAAACGGTCAACCGTCTATGTGGCTCTTCTATGCAAGCGCTACATACTGCTGCTGCGCAAATCATGACCAACCAAGGTGATGTATTCATCATCGGCGGCGTCGAGCACATGGGCCACGTAGGCATGATGCACGGCGTTGATTTAAACCCAGCTGCCTCTAAGCACTATGCAAAAGCCTCAAACATGATGGGCTTGACCGCTGAGATGCTAGGCCGTATGAATGGCATTACACGTGAAGAGCAGGACGCTTTTGGTCTTGAGTCACATCGCCGTGCATGGGCTGCGACTACTGAAGGTCGTTTTGACAATGAAATCATCGGCATTGAAGGTCATGATGCGGCTGGTCGCTTGCAATTATGTACTGTGGATGAAGTGATTCGTCCAGATGCGACGATGGAGCAAATGCGCAACCTACGTCCAGCGTTTGATCCAAAAGGCGGTACGGTTACAGCAGCAACGTCATCTGCATTGTCTGATGGTGCGTCAGCCATGCTAGTCATGAGCGCACAAAAAGCCAAAGATCTTGGTCTAAAACCGCGTGCTCGTATTCGTAGTATGGCCGTTGCTGGTTGTGATGCGGCTATCATGGGCTATGGTCCTGTACCTGCTACCAACAAAGCACTAAAGCGTGCTGGTATGAGCATCGATGACATGCAAACCATCGAGCTAAACGAAGCATTTGCAGCTCAGGGTCTGTCTGTATTGAAAGGACTGAACCTGTCTGACAAGCAAGACATCGTTAACATCAACGGTGGTGCAATCGCTCTAGGTCATCCACTAGGATGTTCAGGTGCTCGTATCACCGTAACTCTGCTAAACGCAATGGAGCAGTCAGATACTGAAATCGGTCTAGCGACGATGTGTATCGGTCTTGGTCAAGGTATTGCTACTGTTATTGAGCGCGTTTAATCTAGTCTATATAAATAAGATTACCTGAACACGCAAAAACAGCTACTTTCTAATAAATAAAACCCCCAGTCATTATGGCTGGGGGTTTTTTATGGCATAAATAAACGAGGCACATGCCCAAAAACAAAACATGTGGTGCGTTTGCAAATTATCTCCATTGACGCATCCAAAAAACTGTGACTAAATAAGAGTGAGATAAACCATGGCACTATTAATGATAATTCTAAAATAGCTTTTGATAATAACTGTCAGCCGTACAAGGAGTGTACTATGTCTACCATGATTAATGATCGCACCTATCGAATCGCTCGTGAGAACACCCAGGCAATGATTATTGATGTACAAGAGCGCCTAACACCGCATATCTATGACCACGAAAACATCGTCAAAAAAACCGTTACTCTAATCAAAGGGCTGCAAGCACTCAATATCCCAATTATGCTGAACGAACAATACAAAAAGGGATTGGGGGATACCTTGCCAGAGTTACGCGACGTGCTTGAAGGTGATAATGCCAAGAGCTTCGAAAAAGCTACCTTTAGCGCTTGTGATAACAATGACACATGGCATCATTTGGCGCAGCAGAACCGTAGTACCGTGCTGCTATTTGGTGCTGAAGCGCATGTCTGTATTATGCAGACAGCATTAGATTTATTAGACAACGGCATGCAACCTGTCATTATTGGCGATGCGGTTGGCTCTCGTTTCCCTTACGATAAAAAACAAGCGATTCGCCGTATCCGCCGTGCGGGTGGAGTGATCAGTACTGTTGAGTCGATATTGTTTGAGCTGTGTCGTAGTAGTGAAGATCCTGCGTTCAAAACCATTATTAATTTGATAAAGTAGACAGTCATATAATAGGGTGCTCAGTCATTTAACTGAAACATTTATAAGAGATAGCGCTTGATAACATCAGCGCTATCTTGCTGTTAGCAACATCATAATTCATAAGATTATCAAAAAATTAGAGAGAAATATGTCCTTAAACACAACTATGTCATTGACCAACCCAAAGTCTGCTGCAAACATCGACATAGATGATGTTACTCACTTCTTATTAGAGCTAGATGCCCTCAAGCGTATCAATCGCCGTAGCTATGTGACACAAACCACTCGCCGCGAAAACTCTGCCGAGCACTCTTGGCACTTGGCTATGGCGTGTTGGTCGATTGCTGAAGCGTTTGAATTAGATGTCAATCATGAGCGACTGCTAAAGATGGCACTGGTACATGATTTAGGTGAGATTGACGCTGGCGATACGTTTTTATTCGCAAACAGTCGTAGCGATGCGCACGTTGAAGAGCGCGCTGGTATTGCTCGACTACAAGCAGAGCGTGGCAATGGTATCGCAGCATTAAGTGAGGTTTGGGAGGCGCAAGAAACGGGTAGCAGCAAAGAAAGCCAGTTGCTTAGAGTGGTTGACCGCTTATTGCCATTTTTACTCAATCTTAATACTGAGGGAAAAACGTGGGTCGAAGCCCAAGTAACACGTTCGCAGGTAGCTTGTGCCCTTGCTTTTATCAAAGACAGCTTTCCACCCATTCATGATTGGCTTAACAAAAATATCGACTATGCAACCCAGCAAGGATGGCTGATCGATGCATAACTCTATATGAGTGACAGGCATAAAAAAGCCCAGTTAAGTATGCATTAACATACCTAACTGGGCTGATATTTTGAGCGTTTTTATACAGTCATATTATTGAGCGTTCGCCATCCCCAACAGTTGACCCATTTGCACGATGCTGTTGGCTTGCATACTATCCAACCAGTCAGCTTTTGCCGCTTTTGGTAGCACCACGATAGCCGTTGAGCCTAAATAAAAACGTCCAAGCTCATCCCCTGCGGCAAACGGCAGGTCATGCTCGGCTTCTTGGATGTCGTCAGTACGAGTGATTTTACCTGTCGCGACGGTTTCGATACCAGCGACGATCATAGCGCCTACCATGACAACGGCTGCTTTGCCGTACTTGGTATCGAACATGCAGACCAGACGCTCATTACGGGCAAACAAATCTGGCACGTTAGCGGCCGTAGTGTTATTAACCGAAAACAACGTGCCAGGTACGTAGCGAGTCTTGGTCAACGTACCTGTAAACGGCATATGGACACGGTGATAATTGCTAGGCGCTAGGTAGATCGTCGCAAAACTGCCATCCGCAAAGTAACTGCCATCTTCGCTATCAGCCAGCAGCTGTCCGACATCATAGTGACGACCCTTGGCTTGCAATAACTTATGGTCTTGGATTTGTCCGAGCTGAGAGATAATACCATCAGCAGGGCTGACGATACCGTTGTCAGTGGTATCGATGGTACGAGCGTCTTCTTTTAATTCACGAGTGAAAAAATCATTGAAGCTCTCGTATGCATTGAGACTCTGGCGCTCATATTCGTCTAGGCTGATGTTATAGGCTTTTGCAAAACTACGAATAAAGGTACGTTTAACATAAGGATGGCGGCTGGCGGCCAAACGTCCAGCGACTTTACTGAGCTGCTGCTGTGGTACCAGCTGTTGTAAGGTGGTAAATACATTCATAATACGGCTACCAAAATAAGAGATGATGTCATTATTGCATGTGCAAGTTAATGACCGTATTTTATCATGGACAGCCCATTATTGTCTGAGCATAATCTGTTAAGGAATGAGTAAATGAAGGCACTTATACAACGAGTCAGGCGGGCTAGTGTGACTATCGATGAGCATTGTGTTGGCAAAATAGATCATGGAATACTGGCTTATATTGGTTTGGGACACGAGGATAGTCTGAGTACGGCTCAGCGAATGATTGATAAAATTCTCACGTATCGTATTTTTGAAAATGATGAAGATCCTACAAAATTTGGTAAACTAGATAAAGATGTCCAGCAGGCAGGCGGTGGTTTGTTATTGGTGTCGCAGTTCACCTTGATGGCAAAAACAGACAAAGGTCGCCGTCCTGATTTTGGTGGTGCAATGGCACCTGATGCGGCTCAAATACTGTTTGAGCAACTTATAGATTATGCAAAAACACAGTACCCAAACGTCGCCACTGGTCAGTTTGGCGCTGACATGCAAGTCGCTAGTGTCAATGACGGACCCCTAAATTTTCTACTGGAGATCTGACACTAGAGTGTCATCAAGCTGTCATAATTAATCCGTTTAATAGATAAAGACTGGTGAGTATTTATCGCCTTTTTACATGCTAAATTTTGCCCTCTAACACTGAGAATGTCATATGTATAACGAGCAAATTTTGATTGTTGAAGATGAACCTGCGATTCGTGAAATGGTTGTGATGACGCTAGAAATGGCTGGATTTGAGAGCCTGCAAGCCGCTGATGTCTCAGAGGCGCACCAGCAAGTGGTCGATCATAGACCGTCGCTGATCTTGTTAGATTGGATGCTACCAGGAGACAAAAGCGGCGTTGATTTTTGTCGTATGCTAAAGAACGATGAGCTGCTCTCTGAGATACCAGTCATTATGTTGACGGCGAAAAGTGAAGAGGACAGCAAGGTTTATGGACTCGATGCGGGTGCAGATGACTATATGACCAAGCCTTTTTCAACCCGTGAGCTGATCTCTAGAATCAAAGCGGTATTGCGCCGTAGTAGTGCGATGAGTAGTGACAAGCCTATTGAAATCGGTCAGTTGAGTCTAGATACCAAAAGTCAGCGTGTGACCGCCGCCGGAAAAGTCATCGATGTGGGTCCGACAGAGTATCGTCTATTGGCGTTTTTTATGAGTCATCCAGAGCGCGCTTATACACGAACGCAGCTCCTCGATCAGGTTTGGGGCGGCAACGTATACATCGAAGATCGCACCATCGACGTACATATTAAGCGTCTGCGTAAACTCTTGCGTCCTCATGACTGCGATACATTGATACAGACGGTACGCGGTACAGGCTATCGATTCTCTAGTCTTATTGAACCAAGCTAGTCTTGCATACATAAGGTCGCTGGAATACTAAAATAGCGGATAGTGGTAAGGATAAGAAATGGACAAGACAGTGCCAGCACAACACAAAAAAACCCGTAACAGCCATCAGCAAGATACCCCAGAAAACACCTCTGCCCAGCATGAAGCAGAGCAGCTACAAAAAATCAGAAGCGCACTGCGAGCACTACGAGACGCGGTGATTTTAATCGATGAGAATGATTGCTTAGGATGGTGGAATCAGGCGGCGCAGGATCTATTGTCTTTGCAGAAAGATGATAAAGGGAAGAGTGTCTTTGATTTTATTATCATACCAGAGTTTCACCAGTATTATGAAGACACCACACTGCCCAATGATGGTATCCACATAGAGTCATGGCGCGACCCTAGCCGTTACCTAAAATTTGAGCTCACGTCTTTTGGTGATGAAAAACTCCTATTTATTTATGATGTGACGCGCTTAAAGCACTTAGAGCAAATGCGCCAAGACTTTGTGGCAAACGTCTCTCATGAGCTACGCACACCATTGACCGTCATGACCGGTTACTTAGAAAACTTTACGGATCAGCCAGATATGCCGCCCCATTGGCGCCGTGGTTTTGAGCTCATGACTCAGCAAACCGCGCGTATGAATAGAATCGTAAATGACTTGCTGCTTTTATCTAGAATTGAGATCGAAGAGACGCACGAAGTCAATGCTATAGATATGACCAAGCTACTCACCAATATCTATGATGATGCGCAAGCCTATAACCAAGCCTATAAGCACATCATTCATCTACATATAGACACCTATGATGGTCTATATGGATCAGAGATGTACTTAAACAGCGCATTGTCCAATCTGGTGATCAACGCGATAAAATACACACCAAAAGGTGGCAATATTACTATCAGTTGGACGCGAACATCAGATGGATGCCGGTTTGCAGTCGAAGACGACGGATTGGGGATAGCACCAGAGCATATTGTTCGTTTGACGGAGCGCTTCTACCGTGTTGATAAAGGTCGCAGCCGTGCCACAGGTGGTACAGGTCTGGGGTTAGCTATCGTAAAACACGTACTGCATCAACACGAAGCGCAGCTACAGATTGAATCAATAGAGGGTGAGGGTTCGACATTTAGTGTGGTATTTCCAGCCACTTATGTGCGTACAGTCACCGCAAACTAGGGCGTGTCCCTAATTCAAACGCTTATCATTGAATGGGCTAAAAATGGCTAAATCTTTGGCAAACGGCGTCAAATAGCTGGTCAATATCTCGATATTGTCTGCACTATTTTCCTTGTTAGCCTGCGATTTATTTCATTTTTATCACCATTTTTAAAATAGGGACACGCCCTAGCACCTCTCTTGATACATGCTATTAGAGCTTTTTATACATTATGCTTAATTCTTTTGTAAAAGCGGGTAGGGGTTCACAGCACTGCCGTTAATATAAATACCATAATGTACATGCGGCGGTGTCCCTTTTGCATTGCCGCTATCACCCACGTAGCCAATAGTATCACCTTTATTGACCCAATCATTGGGAGAGATATCAGCATAGTCCTCTAGATGAGCATAATAATGTCCTGCACCGCCCGGTCCTACTACGACGACCACGAGGCCACCTAAAGTATTTTCGCCAACCTTGCTCACGATACCCTGCGTGGTTGACTGTATGGGTGTTCCTCGTTCTGCAAAGATATCGATACCTTCATGTGAGCGCCCTTGACTGCGTGCTGCGCCCCACGTATCCGTCAGGTTTTGCCCTGGTAGTGGGCTGGGTAAGCTATCTTCTGTCGGCAGTTCTTGCTGCAGCAAACTCATCTGTTGCCATTTGGCGACCACAAATGATTGGGTCTGTTGGCTGATATCGGGCAGCAGCTTATCAAACACAAATAACAGCCCAAGCAATACCACTGCTCTAATCAGTACGCTCAACACGCGCCCAAAAATAGAAGGCTTGGGTTGTTGGTTTTTTTCATCTGCTAGCATTGAGGTCTCTTATTTGTTTTATACGATATAAGACTTTATTATAAAAGCCCTGTATACAAAGGTGTGTATAGCATTGTTATCTATGGATTTTATCCCCATAAATACAGGTGTCATTAAACACAAGCACAGCAAATATAACGTTATCTACTTAACACTGTTGTTGAGCGATGACGGTGCTATGGATGGTTAACTTCTTATGAATGATGCTTTTAACACGGCTGATATCTCTACTATGGCTGAGACGGCGCTTGTCATCGATACTGAAACCGATCAAGGCCGTGATCCGAGGCCGATTCAAGTCGCAACGATCAACGTAGCTACTGGATATGAGTGGATGAAATATTTTAACAGTGGTCGTTCGATATCACCTGTGGTTATCAAGGTGCATGGTATTACGGATGCTGATGTCGCTGGTCTTGAGCGCTTTGAGTTAGATCAATTTGAGCTACCAGAGTATTTGATCGGACATAACGTACGCTTTGATTGGCGAGTAATTGGTAGTCCCTCTGCTAAGCTCATCTGTACCGTGAGACTGGCGCGCGCCGCTTTTCCAGAATGGCGCGCGTATGGTCAGTCCAAGTGCATTGAGCAGTTGTTGGGCAAGAGCGAGGCGGGTTCCATGACGATTGCCGCTCATGACGCGTTAGGTGACGCACGAATGTGCTATCTGCTTTATCAGGCATGCTGTGAGCGACTGGAGATTGCCCCGACAGATTTTGCAGCGGCACATGCGATTTCTAACAAAGCGACTCCTGTGAGTAAGATGCCGTTTGGTAAGCATAAAGGCAAACCAATCAAAGAGGTGCCTATCAGCTATGTAAAATGGATGATAGGCAATATTCATAATATGCAGCCGTCGCTATACTCTGCTCTAAAGAAGCGTATTGAAGCAGAGAAAACCCAAGAAGGTGAATAATTAAAGCCTATTCACCTTTGCTCAGCCAATCTACTGCCATTTGCCAAAGCTCTGGTGCTTTGGCATTGGTTTTACCACTAAAATAGAGCATATGACCGACTTGATTTAGTCCAAAATCATCAGGGTCTAAGAAGCGCTTCTCTACAGGCATCTTGGTAAATACGCGTATCATATCGTCCATGTTTTCACTATTGGCGATATCATCATCACTAAAGCCTAACCACAGTGCTGGCGTGCTGAGCTCATCATAAAAATGCGTGTGAATGCTTTTGCCAAACGCGGTTTTGATATAGCCTGCGCCATTGCACCACTCACGCCATTGGCGCGCAACGCCGCGTGGCAATGGCTCGCCCATACCAATCTTGTCTGCAGGTGTATAGCCCAATGCTAAGTTAGTAGTCGGAATAAAAACATCCATAAACCACATCGCTTTGAGCTTATAGGGCATACCCATGTTTTTGATCTGTCCTGATGAGCAGGCGACATTGAACACTGAAGAGATGGCGTCATGGTTCGGCATTAACCCAATGAGCTGTCCACCCGCGCTGTGACCGATGAGATGGTAAGACGCGTTAGGGAACTGATCTTGTAGCGCATCAAGTACGGCTGGCATATCATGGCGACCCCAGCTGATTAAAGAAGCACTACATTTTGCCAGCTCAGTCGACAATGACTCGCCGATACCTTCATTGTCAAAGGTCAGGACACCAAAGCCACTCTGTGCCAAATATGTCGCAAAGTTATGATAAAAACGGCGCTTGATGCCGGTAGCGGGCGCCATCATAATGGCTTTTGTGGGCGCCTCTTTAGGACGATAGACTGTAGCTGCCAGTACTTGATTGCGATCGGTCATGATGCTTAGCGAGTATATGTCGATATCAGTAGCGCTGTCCGTACTATTAGCGTTGATCAAGTTGTTATCGATGATAGAATTTGGGTGGTCTGTAGTCAAAGAAGCGTCGCGATTATCCATCGTTATACCTTAGTGTTTTTTTATTGGTAGATAATAATTATTAAACTATGATGTGTCACAAATACATGTCTTTAAAGTGTAGTTTTTGCGTAGTGATAAATCCCTGTGACTGTGTGATAGCATTGCTTATGTTAAGATAAATGCTGGTGAGACGGTTGCTCAAATATGACTTCCAAGTTTTATAAACCTTGGCTGAGCGCGTTTTATAAACAATGTGCATGATAATACAAACGAAGGGTGTCGGTGTTTTACCTTCACCAATAACAAGCACTCAATAAAACCTGATATAAAAATTAAGGATGCTGTATGCAAATGAAAATAAATGACGATACTTACGATGTAATTACTAGTAAGGACATCACAGATATAGAAAAAGCAGTGGATAAATCAGCATTGACGATGCCATTGGTCGCGGTATATTGCGGTTCGCGCTTGGGTAACAGTGATATTTATGAGCAGGCGGCGCGTGAGTTAGGTAGTGCGTTGGCAAATAATGGCATGGGATTGGTGTATGGCGGAGCCAGTATCGGTCTTATGGGTGCTGTGGCAGATGAAGTCATCACTGGTGGTGCTGAGGCCGTGGGCGTCATCCCAACTTTCATGCTCAAGCACGAAATTGCTCATGAGCAGCTAACTCGCTTGCATTTGACCGATACGATGCATACTCGAAAGACAGTCATGGCAGAGTACGCGGATGCTTTTATTACCTTGCCGGGCGGGCTAGGCACACTAGAAGAAATCATGGAAATCGCTACATGGCGTCAGTTGTACCAACACGAAAAGCCAATGATTATTTTAAATATCAATGGTTTTTATGACCGTATGATCGAGCATCTAAAATATACGACTGAGCAAGGCTTTATGAAGCAGCAAGATTTAGACCGTCTAGTAGTATGCAATACCATTGATGAGGCAATCGACATGTTACAGACCGTCGTGACTATCAAAGACGATGTCGATACAGAAAAAATGGCGGGCAGTAACCGCTAGGGTTGTCAGTATATAACCTAAATACGCTTATCAATCTGAAATGATGGCAATCATCATTAGTACATTGAAAGCAGGTACATTGAAAGCAAGCACACTGCAAGTGAGCACAAAAAAAGAGCAGATAACCCTATATAGGTTGTCTGCTCTTTTTTCTACGTATGGACAAAGTAACAACTTATCAATAAACGATAACGGCTACGCACCAGCCGGTGACAAATCGTCCAAAACCGCTTCGCGAACACTATGATTGACATCTGCCATCGCTATTGGAAAACCGCGCTGCTCAGCGAGTACGCGAGCCACCTTATCGACAGACACACCATCGTTGTGTGTCAGATATGACCATTCGTGCGCATAACGGCCACGATTCATCGGTGTATCGTTATCTACTAGTCCAAGTTCTGTCAACTCATTGACTATCTGATCAGCAGCGATCAGGGTTGAAGACGCTTTGACATTTTCTGCACGGGCGTAGCGTATATTAGAGTATAGGCTGACATCAGCCACCCGTAAGGTATCATCTTCTCCAGGAATTTGCTGCCCGCCATATAGCGCGTTACCGATGGTACGCGCACTATTGAATGTCGGTACAAACTCAGCCACATATTCAATTGCTTGCTGACTACGCGCTTGTAGCGGTGCTTTGTCCCAGCCATCTTCGATGTAATGTACATACTGCTGTGGTAGCTTGGGCTGAGCACTGTCAGTGTTAGAGGCGACCAAACCATCATCGAATAAAGTGATCGCTTTACTCATCCCATGTATTTGGAAGTAGCCACCAGGGTAAGGGGTTAACTGTGCCATACCTTCGGGCGTACCTCGTTGACCATAAACAATAATCTCGGGTATCTGTCCACCTGCATCGCCCCAATGGGTAACATAGGAAGACTTGAACTCAACCATACGCGTGACTTCTACACCGACCATATCGTCGATGACGCCAGTACGAAAACCGCACGCATTGATTAGGTAATCAACTTCGATAGACTCAGTTTGAGAGGCGTTCTCTTGATCGTAAGCTTGGTTATGAGCTTGTTGATAGTCAATACGCCATTTAGTAACATGATGATCGGCGTTGGTGCAGTTCTCACAATCTACCGGAACTACTTTTTGTACCGTAGTATCAGTGAAGACATGGGCATGGTCATACTCTTCAAGCGCTAACTGCGCAGAGGCCGCCAAACGAAAGATATTCCAGCCGTACTCTTGTACCACAATCAACGGAAATTTTACTTTGTTTAAGTCTAGGTATTTGGCAACAGGTATTACCCATTCATCAACTGTGCTCGGTACGGCAACTTGCTCACGTTTGGAGAGCTCTAGCAGCTGTTCATGACTATAGAGCTGATAGTAGTCTTCAGGCTCGCCCAATACTTTATTGTTAGCGTCTTGCTCGATCAGTTCTTGATAAGCGTCTGTTAACGTGTTCAAGCGCGGTAGCAAGTCTTCAGGAAACCCTTCATCGCGTGTTGGCACCGCAAATACAGTGGGGCGAACATCGATGGTATGAGGATAGAGGCGTAATATATCGATACATTGTTTGAGAAGTGCCACACAATCCTCATCAGGTATCTCACGGTATAAGTTACCACCTGCATGCAAATGGCACATTGGTGGACCATCAATAAGTGATTTTTTCTTTTCAAACAAGTAAGTTTCAAGTCCTAGCGCTGCTAAGCGAATAGCAATCGTTGACCCTGCAGTACCGCCGCCCAAGATACCAACGCGTTTTGTAGGCGATACGTTTTTGCCTCCATGAGACATCAAGTCAAAAGCAGAACCCTGTTTTGCAGAGTCTTGTTTGATAAGGTGAGCGCGATTTTTATTAGAAGACTGAGTCATTGTCGTCGTTGTATCCTTAGTAGCATTTGCATCAGGCTATGCTCGGTGTAATCGTGTAATGTCTTATAACTATTGATATGCGTGCGAAAGGCGCTAAGTTCAACATTTATGTATGAGTTGCAGTGAGCATGTTATCTATCATGTCATAGTCTATTGTGTAGTCATTCTTCACTTCCATAAGACTATTTTACGAAGAACTGTAGATAATATGATGACAAATACGTAAGTAGATGCATGAGTTTTGTCAACGAGGTGCTATAACCGCAGATTGGTTTTTGGCAGAAGGGCAAAGCAGGAAGCAAGATAGTAGAGTTAAGGTGCTAAGTGAAAATGCTCGTACTTAATCATTTTGTAAAGTTCAGCCACTTTTGTAAGTTTGTATATGGATGACCGTTATGGCGAAAAACTGTGTGCTATATTTATTTCGCTCAAGTGAGGTTAAAGCCCAGTTTTTATATCAGAAAATAAAAACGGCTCATAAAATTTATTATTACAATTATCAAAATGACAAGGAAGTTACTATGAAAAATATCATGATGTTATCTGCTCTAACAGGCGTTTTGGCACTGACAGGTTGTACGACGCTAAAGAGCGTCGTCGGTAATGACATGTCAGGTACACATGAGGTGCGAGCCACTAGCAATAATACTGCGCCAGTCGCTAGTAAAAACGGCGTATTGGTCGACGCAACCAATCACATGACACTATATACTTTTGATAAAGATTCAATGAACATGTCAGCTTGCGGCGGCGCCTGCCAAGTTGTGTGGCCAATATTTCAAGCACCAAGCAATGCAAAAGCTTCTGGTCAGTTTGCTGCATTCAAACGTGAAGATGGTAAGTATCAGTGGGCCATGAATGGTAAGCCTTTATACTTCTACGCCAATGACACCAAAATGGGTGATAAAGATGGCGACGATAAGCTTGACGTTTGGCACGTGATCCCAACAAAATAATCTACGATAGTTTGATATAAACATAAAAAAGCAGCGCCTATATAGGTGCTGCTTTTTTGTTACCGTCGACTAAAAATTGATATTTAGGACGAACGTAGATATTCAGCAAAGTCTGTCTTTATTTTTTCTCTACCAGTTCACCGTCGATTTGGATAGGGACGTTGGTCGTAATACCGCTAGCGTAAGCAGTCATACCATAAGCGGCGCGATCGATCGTACCAGTAGCGCGAAAACCAGCAACGGGCTCTTTAGTCAGTGGGCTGTTATCGATTTTATTTAACGTAACATCCAGTGTCAGTGGCTTGGTCTGACCGAGTAAGGTAAAGTCACCGGTTACTTTGGCTTGCTGTGGGTTGATAAATTTAACTTGGGTCGATTTGAACGTCATAGTTGGGTACTTTTCGACATTAAAAAATTCATCGGTTTTTAGATGTTTATCACGAGCATCCCAATTGGTATCGATACTATCAGTTGCAATAGTAAATTCCATGCTGGCTTGATTTGGTGCTTTCATATCATAATTCACCGTGCCCTCGACATCACTAAAATGACCCATTGTGGTCGAGAATCCCATATGGCTCACAGAAAATCCAACACGAGTATGTGAATTATCTAATTCCCACTGAGTTGGTAGTGCCGCACTTGCCATAGTAGTGATAGCAAGCGCTGAGCTGACGAATAACGCTTTAGCAGTAGTTTTCATTGTCATATTTATCATTGAATAGTCCTTATTGAGTATTTGTTTTCCATGCTTGATTATAAATCTAAGCTTGTCTATAAATGAGTAGAGCGATACTTCCTGTAGACCTGATCAATATCGCATAGTTGTGTAGTTTAATATGCTAAGTATAAATGACATAGTCATAGCATATTTATTTAGATAAACTACAGTATTTTATACTACAGATTAATTTTACTAACTAAATAATTGTACTGAATTACATTGCTTATCTCAAGACCGTAGCTATATTATTGACAACTTATCACATATCTCTATCACAACTGCAGCTTGCGTCCGCGTCAAAAAAGCGTTAAAATCGCGGTTTAATTTTCCCGCTGGGGAAAGGCTAAGTGAGCAGAAGCGTGGTATTGGGTGCTGGAATAAGCCAGTGATGCAGTTGCCATACTTGTAATGTCCTTAGTGCCTCAGTTACGTATGTGTTCGCTTGTTTGAGACATCATTTATGATGTTGATTGACACTGCCCTACATACATCGGACCTAGAGAGTATATTATGCGTAAAGATATCCATCCTAACTATCAAGAAGTTTTATTCCACGACACTAACGCTGACGTGTTCTTTTTGACTCGCTCAACGGCTAAGACTAAAGCGACTCGTGAATACGAAGGTAAAGAATACCCATACTACCCACTTGATATCTCAAGTGCGTCGCATCCATTCTATACTGGTGAGCAACGTAAAACGTCTACTGAAGGCCGTGTTGCAAGCTTCAACAAACGCTTTGGTGCATTTGGTGGCCGTAGCAAGAAAGCTGCTGACGCTGCTGAGTAATTTACCCTTATGGTGTAAATATATACTGCCAAGCAATAAAAAACCGCTGACTATTCAGCGGTTTTTTTTGTTTTGAGTCTCTTGTTTTTAGGTGTGCTTAGTAGTCAGTCTAAGCGGTAGATGAGTCTAATAACTGAGTCATCGTCTCTACAATCTGCTGCGCCCAGTAGCCATACATCAGGCTACTGGGATGAAAGCCATCACTCGCGAACATCACAGCGATATCGATAGGGTCACCATTTGCATGCTCCTCTATCATACGGGCAAAGTCAGTTGCCATGTAGTGGACACCATTATGAGCTGCGCATACTTGCTGTAATATCTCATCAAGCAATGAGGCTTTTGCACCCACAAAATTATTGAGCGGGGCAGGGATTGCAGGCATTTGCGCCATTGGTGGTAAACTCAAAAATATTAACTCACGGACACCGAATTTACGCTGTGCAATATTAATAATGTCTTCGATCTGCTGCTGCCATTTTTGTACAGAGACATTAGAAGTCGTATCATTGACGCCGACACTCAACAACATCACATCAATAGGTTGCTCAGGAGCAGGTAAGACATACAATCTGCGCAAAATATCAAAACTGGTATGACCTGTGGTCGCCTGCAATGACCAATTAAGCTGAGCAAAGTTGGCCCGAATAACCTGATGCTGCTCCAATATCGGTATGAGTTTGCCAACCAGCGCCTCTTGCTGGGTTTGGCTGCCGACACCTGCTGCTGCCGAGTCACCGACGACCATTAGGTTAAGTGTAGTATTTATTTCAGATGACGACCCATCTGCTTTCGGCAATTTAACCATACCATGCCTTTCACCGTGTGGCTCAGGCAGACGAACCGTATCACGCTTGATTTTACGACCTTGATAAAAGTATACAGGGGCAAATAGTACGTCTTTTGCAACCGCTGTTAGTTTGTTGGTATCTACCATCCCGCACGTTCCCTAATAGTTGTCAGGCTATCTTCGATTAGTAGTTGACCGTCCACATAGACATCACGTAATAGGTTGTCAGCTGTGGCACTTATGTCTTGTTCTTTTATGGTTTCTATCTGACCGCTTTCGTTTTTTACTAGCGCCAGTCGCCCTTTTTTTGAGCGTTTTGAGCGGCTAGTGACAGGGTCTTTGTAAATGTCTTTCCATACGCCATTGATACAGATGGCGCTAGACTTCATTGCCCAGCTCATAGTGTCGCGATTGACTTGTTGTAGTAGACCGCCGCCCATACCAAAAGTCACGTTTTCGGCGCTAAAGCCTGCTTTCGTCACCACATCAATAATTTTGCTCAAGCTCTGGGCACTGATACCATCCCCTTGGATGATACGCACATAGTCGGGCAGTACTTTGTAGCCTTTGCTGTTTGTCGTCGTACCAAATTTCACAGCCAAACGCTCTAATGCTTCTCGAACGACTTTGGTCGGCTCACCGCTGTCTGGTCGAATGACTAAGGTGCCGCCCATATTTTTGACTTCATCCTTTAAGGTATCACCCCAGATATTGTCGATTGCATTCCACAAGTCATAGCTATCAGATACGACTGAGAACGCTTTATCTTCACCGCCGAACTGCTCAATCATGTTGTGAAAAGCAGCGGTCTCACCATCACGTCCCCATGCGGTCATCGTACTGTGCTCAGCCGCTGGGATAGAGAACGCAGGCATGTCATCACCCATCTGATACCAGCGACTGGCAGCAACCAATGCTGTCATCGAGTCCGTCCCAGCAAAGTTAACCAAATGTGCCAAACTACCCAGCGCAACGGTCTCTTGACTAGAGGCACCGCGTGCGCCAAAGTCATGCAAGCGAAACGGGAGCGACTCTGTGTTGTCCGCTGACTTTTCTAACGCTTGACGGATAATGTCTTTGCAGTAGCGAGAGACACTAGCAACCGTTGACGGGTACCAAATCGCGCGTAATAGTGCCGTTTCAATATAGCTGGGTAGCCAGTAAAACTCAGGGTCGGTATTGATAACCTGACAGACCACGTTAGACACAGGAACGATACTGCCTTCGGGGATGGCCTCGATACGCAGTGGCAAGTAGCCGTTGTGTTTTTCGATCAAGTGCTCCCAGCCAGCACGATTAAAGGTTAGCCCATGTGCTTGAATTACTTTTTCGGCTTCATCGATATCTTGATGGGTGATAGGGGTACTTAGGTATTCTTTGATAAAGGCTTGCAAGCCAAAAAACACCACATCGTAGTCACCTTTGCGCGCTTCAATGTAACTTGACAGATACTCACTACCGCTTGGGTATTGCACCCAATGTGAGGTCTTATAGCTGTCGCTGTTTAAGATTAAATTATTTAGATTGCTGGTGTACATCACAGAACTCCTCTGCTTTGAGATGCCGCAGCTGCTTTAATAAAAAAACAATTAGAAAGCAGTAGCGGCGGTTAAGTGCCGTCTATCGGCACTGGTATAAAATTTTGAGGACGAATGGTGCGCTCGCTAATGATGGTTGAATTAGCAGCTATTCTCTCAACCAGTCACTAAGACAAGCTATGTCTAAAAACAGGCTACAATCCAACCATCTTGGTAATAATCGCATAGTGGTCTTCAAACATCATCTTGGCATCAAGCTCAGCGAGTGGCAACCAAAATGCTTTGGTTGCATCATCGCCGCCTTTTACTTTTGGCAATCCTTTTGGATCGTTTTTGAGTTGAAAATAAAAGGCTTGGGTAATGGTGCGACCACGCGCTGATCGATACGGGTCGTCAAAGGTATGCTGACTGTGGCAAGAGCCGCGCAGTACAGGCTCAGGGACCTTGAGGCGTGTCTCTTCACGCAGCTCGCGGATACACGCATCGAATAGCGTCTCTTTTGGGTCCAAAAACCCGCCCGGCAGTGCCCAAAGCCCACGCCCTGGCATACTGCGCCGCTCAACCAGTAAGATATGTCCCGACTGTACAATCAGCGCGTCAGCCGTCATAAAGGTCGGCGGGTAGGGTGCTGACTCCCATTGTCTTTTGTATTTATCGATGAAGTCTGCTTCTTCGTGCAGCTGCTGATAGTCTTCGGTTTGCTTGAACTTGTCGAGGACGTTACGTGTCGACTCAGGCGTACGCTCGGGCGTCGGCGTAGCACCCATTAGGTAGCTGTCGCGAATCGGCGTGGCAGATAGGTTCTGATAATTGGGCACTGACACAGAGTCCCAGTTAGGGAATAGCGATAGGTAATACGATGAGCTGTCTTTTGAATGACCAATCAAGCCAATATCTGTCTGCAAGTCACCAGTGACAGATTTCACGCCTGCTTGGACATACTGGAGCCAGCGTGTGTCGTTATATAGTGCATCGTCTAGACCAACACAGTGGATACGTGCAGCATCCTCTGCTGAATAAGCGCCTTTGATCATTGCAGCACGCTCAGCGACGCTAAACGGATTACGTAAGCTGCGTGGTAGATTAGCAGAGCCAATCAGCATAATCACATCGTCTGAGCGTTTTAGTGCCTCATCAATAACGGCCTTGTGTCCAGCATGAAACGGCTGGAAACGTCCGATAAAAACCAAATAACGATAGTGTTTATTGCCTTTCTGATCCAGGTTTTGCTTATCTGACTGTTGCTCTGATAATTCACTCATAGACGCCAACTTCCTACGACTTATTTTTATTGATTAAAAATTGATGACGCTAATACTGACACAGCGCATGACTTTATGACAAGTGCAAAGATGTTTAGGGGTGTGTCGTTATCGATATCATCTAATCCGCATATTTGCTTTAACCTGAATGCTTCTCTATCCATGCTGTCACTGTTGGCCAAATCTCTGTGGCTGCGTTGCGACTGATCATAATGCGACTGTGTGTGTAGTCATCTAAATCGCCGTTACTGAGCGAGTATTCTCGAAAGACATTGTACGAATTTTTAAAACCATCAAAAAACAACTGGCAGCCGCGAGTAGGGGAGATAAAATTATCTCCTTTAGCACTGATAGAATAAATAGGGGTCGTGATTTGTGGCATATACTGTCGATAGTCGATAAAGTCGTTACTAGCGTTTTTTGAGTGGTGCATAGGCTCGTTCATACTGTCTGCATGCGCAGCGCCTTGGCTAAAACTTGCCGCATTCAAAAAGCTGCTTTTAAAGTTTTTGTGCAAATTCCAATCATACCACTGGGTCATCGTATGATAGCTTTCATTAAAGGGCCCCATGTTGAGTGATTTGGCAGGAATAAAACCAACTAGCCTGGTAACGAGTTTGGCGGCGAGAATTTTCGCGTAGCTTGTTGAATTTAGCGTCGCCCCAAAAGCTTGGCAGGCAAACATACTGATGCTGTTGACCTTATCGATATAGCTAGGGTTTTGGACAAGAAACATGGTCAAACCAACACCGCCACCGCTATGAGTAACGCAGTGTAGGTTATCAAGTTTTAATTCTTCAAAGAAATAACGAAAAGTCGCTTCGTAGTCGTAAGTGGCAACAGTTTCAAAGTTAAACGACTCTTTTGGCTGTGAGCTGTCACCATGACCACGCCATTCCATGATATAGCAATGATGTCCCAAACCCGCAAAATACTCAGCGATTTTTAGACAGGTTTGTTTGTCTGAAAACGTACCATGTGTCAAAAATACATTTTGTGCGGTAACGTCAGAACCAGTATTGGCTAAACCCTCTGTCGTAGTAGCGCTTGCTGCCGTATCGACCACCTTCCAAACGGCAATTTCTTCATCATCTTTGGTAGTTACTAAGTGCAACGTCCGTGTCATCATAAAAGTGATCCTATCTTAAGCATACGCACGACTGATATACCGCCATCCATGGCTCATAAAAACAGCGCATCAAATGGTTAATAGTACGTCAAAACTAAATTATTTGCTCGGTATAGACTTAATCATTGCGGCGTATGCATTAATTTATTTGCAGGGTAGTTTAATTGATTTATAGAGCAGTGATGAAAACCATACCGATGATTGTATAGCAATGTAGAGTGACAAGAATAAAACCTGTGACCTGCTAGAAAAGCAATGAGTGCTTGATAAGTGACCAGTCTGTCTTTATATATAGGGTAGCGTCTAGATCAGCGTACTAACATGACCCCAATGGATTGTTTTTGCTATTAAAAAAATCAATGTCAACCATTTGTCGTGGTCACTGTCCAATTCACAGTAGCACAGTCGGAATTGTGACTTGTTTCAGGTATAATGACCACCATAAACGGATTGAATTTCACAAACATTGTGGTCCTTTCATAAATATGGTGATCAGTGTCATACAATAATAAACCTCAGTCACTGATGACTTACCAACCAACATAAATGCTAGACATTAAAAATTCAAATTCACGACACAGTAGCCATAATAGATATCGCATTTGTGTCATAACGCATAGGAAATATTATGAGTGAGCTAAACCAACCAGATCAGTCTACCGATTACGAATCAGCATTAGATACCGAGCAAGCTGAAGCGAAAAGTAACATTACGATCACTGAGTCTGCTCAAGGATACTTGGCAGATTTGTTATCCAAGCAGGATACCGATGGTATTGGTGTACGCATCTTTGTTGAGCATCCTGGCACGCCGCGTGCAGAGTGCTGCATGGCTTATAACCAGCCGGGCGAAGAAGACAGCGCTGACTTGCGTTTTACTTACGATGACTTTTCTGCCTTTATTGAGGCGGCGTCAGTACCTTATCTAGAAGATGCGGTCATTGATTACAATAAAGACCGTTTTGGTGGTCAGCTGACTTTCCGCGCGCCAAACTCCAAGGTACCTAAAGTAGGCGCTGATGCTAGCGTCGAAGAGCGCATCAACTATGTACTACAGTCTGAGATTAACCCAGGGTTGGCGGCTCATGGTGGTGATGTACAATTGCTTGAGTTGATTGACGAAGAAGGCATTGGTCTGACGGCGGTATTGAAATTCGGCGGTGGTTGTCAAGGGTGCTCGGCTGTTGATATGACACTGCGTCAAGGCGTTGAAGTGCAGCTCAAGCAGCAAATACCAGAGCTGACGCAAGTGGTTGATGATACTGACCACACGCGCACAGAGAACGCTTATTATAAATAAAAGCTTGTCAACCATATAAAATCTGAATGGTCAAACAATAGCTTTAGTATTATATTTAATAAAAAAGTCGAGTTCTAATGAACTTGGCTTTTTTTATTGATATGATTTGGTAGATAGCTTTTTAAGACCGTATTGAAACGCTGACTTTCGAGCAGTAGTTTTTAATCAGTCATTGTTAAACATTAACTTTTGATCTATACATTTTATGCACACAAGGGAATGTACTATGAGCGACGAACAAGCAGTCCAGCAGCAAGACCTAGAGAGCAACCAGCGTCTGGAGACGCTAGCCATTCATGCTGGCTATAGTGTTGAACAAACAACCAAGGCCGTAGCCGTACCTATCTATCACACCAGCTCATACGCGTTTGATAATACGCAGCATGGTGCTGATCTTTTTGATCTCAAAGTCGCTGGAAATATTTATACGCGTATCATGAATCCGACCAACGCGGTGCTAGAAGAGCGTGTTGCAGCGCTTGAAGGTGGTATCGGTGCGCTTGCAGTCGCTTCTGGTATGGCAGCCATCACTTATGCCATTCAGACTATCTGTGAAGCAGGTGACAATATTGTCGCTGTATCGACGCTATATGGCGGTACTTACAATCTGTTTGCGCACGCACTGCCGCGTCAGGGTATCGAGGTGCGGTTTTTTGATCACAAAGACCCAGAAGCGATTCGGGGTTTGATCGATGATAAGACCAAGATGGTGTTTGCAGAGAGTATCGGTAACCCCCTAGGTAATATCGTAGATATTCAGGCGCTCAGTGATATCGCTCATGAATATGGTGTGCCAGTGGTGATTGATAATACAGTGGCAACGCCTGCGCTATGTCGCCCGTTTGAGTTTGGGGCAGATATTGTGATTCATTCATTGACCAAATATATGAGTGGTACAGGAACATCAATTGGTGGTGCAATTGTCGATAGCGGTACGTTTGCTTGGGGCGACTACCCAGAGCGTTTTCCGTTGTTGAACACCCCAGACCATAGCTATCATGGCGTGAATTTTGTAAAAGACGTGGGCGCACCTGCCTTTATCGCTCGCGCACGTGTCGCGCCATTGCGCAATACGGGCGCCGCGCTTAGCCCACTGAACGCATTTAGTATCTTACAAGGAATGCAGACGTTGAGTCTGCGCATGGAGCGTCATGTACAGAATGCACAAGCTGCCGCAGAATATTTGCGTGATCATGACAAAGTCGCTTGGGTGAAGTACGCAGGTCTGTCTGATCATCCTGAACATGAGCTTGCTAAAAAATATATGAATGGCACACCTTCTGCTATTTTGACCTTTGGGGTAAAAGGCGGTCTTGAAGCAGGCGCGCGTTTTATCGATGCGTTACAGCTGATTACTCGATTAGTCAATATTGGCGACGCCAAATCACTGGCCTGTCATCCAGCAACGACGACTCATCGTCAGTTGAATGGACAAGAGCTTGAGCAAGCTGGCGTGAGTGAAGATATGGTGCGATTGTCGATTGGTATTGAGCATATTGAAGACATCAAAGCGGATCTTGCACAGGCACTGGCTGCTGCATAACATCAGCAACTGCTTGCTTTTTTAAGCAACATAGAAGCAAAAGCAACGTAATTGAATGGTGCTCATTCAAATACAAAAAAGCCCATATCTGTCTGATATGGGCTTTTTTATGTAAATATGTTCAGTGATAAAGTAGAGATGATCAGCTTAGATATACAAAGGCGTGCGCCTGACACTGTATTTTATCAATATAAGGCTGGCTATTATATGCGCTGAACTAAAGTATACGCTGCGCGATGTCTCGATAATCTTGCGAGGTCAGGCGTGGTCCAAACTGTTGAATCACTTGCGCTGATATCTCGCTGGCAAGACGTCCGCATTCTGGTAAGCTAAATTGTTGCGATAAGGCATATAAGAAAGCACCAGCATAGTTATCACCTGCGCCATTGGTATCGATAACATTAGCCACTACTGGCGTTGCAACGTCATAAACCTCAATCTCTGCCTCGTCATTTGGTTTGTGCACGATAATGGCGCCATTAGCACCATCAGTCACAACCGCTGTCTGACAGTACTCAAGTAGGGCACGCGCTGCTGCTTTGACTTGCTTTTTATCTGTAAATAGCTTGGCTTCTTCACTGTTGCAGAATATCACCGCGACTTTATTACCTAGCATATTGAGTAGGCCTTCTTTGGCAAACTTCACCACGGCAGGATCAGCAAAACTCACCGCGATTTTTGCATTATGAATACCTGCTTGCTGACGCAGCTGCGTCATCGCTGGCTGAATGCTCTCAGACATCGCTAGATATCCTTCGAGGTATAGCCAATCCGCTTGCGTCAAGGCATCGAAGTCGACGTTGTCCGCAGCGATCTCGCTTGAGGTGCCAAGATAGGTTTGCATAGTACGCTCACCGTCTTCTGTGACAGCGACCACACATGAGCCAGTCACACCGCCTGCATGGATAGATTTTTTTGAAGTGGAGACGCCTGCTTCGTGCAAATCTCTAAGGTAAAATGCGCCTTGATCGTCATCACCCACGCGGCAGGCATAGAACGGTTTGCCGCCTAGGCTTGCAAAGGCATACATCGTATTGGCTGCTGAACCGCCGCCCGCCTGCTTTGACGGGGCAATGTTGGCAAGCTGGAAGTATGCTAGGAGCTGCTGTTGCTCTTCAAATTCTGCTAGGGTCATATTGCCTTTAGTCAGCTCGGTTTCTTCTAGTGCGGCATCTGATAACACATACTCGTGATCAACCAACGCATTACCTATTGCCATTACGTCGTACATTGCTTACCTCTCTTTAATATGTTTATAACTATGATCGATTTATTACTATGAATTGTATCGTTGAAATTATTCAGCCTATGACTTATTCAGCTTGTAATTCTAGCAAACGCTGATAGAGCGCATTCTTTTTTACCCCAGTGATGTCAGCCGCCAACGCTGCCGCTTTTTTGACTGACAGATCCTCTAGTAACCGCTGCAGTAACTTATCATGAGTACTGATGTCGTCGCTATCTTTTGCTACGTTGACACCCGCAACGACCACGACGATCTCACCGCGTTGTTGATTGTCATCCGCTTTGACAAACTCGACCAACTCGCCAAGGGTGCTTTTGTGTACCGTTTCAAAGGTTTTGGTCAATTCACGACAAAACGTCACCGCGCGATCGGCTCCAAATATCGTTGCCATATCTTCTAGGCTAGATACGATGCGATGCGGTGCTTCATAAAAGATTAAAGTTTCGGTACGTGATACCAGTGCACTCAGTTGTTTTTGACGGCCGTGGGTCTTGGCAGGCAAAAACCCAATAAAGCTAAATCGATCCGATGGCAGACCTGCTACTGACAAGGCACCAATGGCAGCGGATGCACCAACGATAGGTGATACGGTCACGCCCGCATCATGCGCCGCTTGCACCAGCTGATAGCCTGGATCACTAACCAGTGGCGTACCTGCGTCACTAATAAGGGCAACCGAATGACCTTGTTCAATCATCTCAATAATCTTAGGCGTTTGAATCGCGCTATTATGCTCGTGATAGGCCCATAGCTTATTGTGACCTTTTTGCTTGGTGGTCGTGTCATCACTGTCAGCGTTACTTTTAGCAGTATGAGTCTCAGTGTCTTTTGCCTCGTCAGCTTTATTGCCTTTGGTATCAATACCGAAATGCGATAACAGCTTACCTGAGGTGCGTGTGTCTTCACAGGCAATAATAGCGACTTGTTTTAACACATCAATGGCGTGTGGGGTCATGTCAGTCAAGTTACCAATCGGCGTGGCAACGATATAGAGACAAGCCGGCATCGTAGTGAGAGTAGACATGAAAACCTCGGGTCGTTAAAAAGTAATAGTGCGCCATTATGCACAGTCGCTATTTATGGCGCGCTTCAATCAAATAATGAATGAACAAACGTATAGATATCGAGAGTGGGCGGCGCAGAAGTGGCTAGTTTAGCATGTTGTGCTATGATAATTCTCAAATGTTGATTAGACACATTACTCTTATGACCAATCATAAACCGTTGATGCTCACCTCGCCAAGACAACGACAAGGAAGTTGGTTTGAGCAGCGTGCCTGTGAGTTTTTGCAAGAGCAGGGGATGGACTTACTTGCACAGAATTGGCAGCAGCCAGCGGTAGGTGAGCTGGATCTGGTTATGATAGAGGCAGGATCTGCATGGTCGACGCTGGTATTTGTGGAAGTTCGTCAACGCAAGCGCTCGGTTTATGGCGATGCAGCACTCAGTGTGACGCCCAGTAAACAACGCAAAGTGATCAAAACAGCGCAATGTTTTTTGCAGCAGCACCCTGAGTATAGCCATTATGATTGCCGATTTGATGTTATTGCTTATAATACGGTAAAAGAAGATCGTACAAACAGCCAACCTGAGTGGTTAAAAGGCGCTTTTGCGGCTACTGCATGGTAGTTAAGCATAAGCATACAAGCGCTGAATATAAGGCTAGATAATCATAAGCCCAGAGTTTACTGAGCTTGGGCCGTATTTTACGAGCAATACTCGTTACTAAAAACCTAACCGCTCATCATTAAAATTAAGTAAAGTAGCTATGTTAAGTAGGGTAGCTTAAGTAGGGTGCCTACTGAAAAAATTTAGCACATCACCATTAAATATAAATTTATTGAATTTATACCATCAGGTTCTAAGAGGTAAGTAATGACACGGATGCATTTGCGCACGGCTATTTTTGGTTCCTCACGTCGTATCACGACAGGTATTATGGTTGCTGCCTGTGTTGCTAGTACGGGCTGTGCCACAAACTATCTGACCAACAGTACAGAGGGGACCTATGGTGTACCAATGACTGAGCGCACGATTCCGCAGCGGCTACTCGATCGTAGTATCGAACACACCGCCAAGATCAATGTCTATGGTCTAAAAGAAGACTTGCAGCAGAGCAGTCGTATGGGTATCGATAGCTTTAACAGTGAAGTGCTCCTCACGGGTGAAGTACCTACTGAAGCGCTCAAAGTAGAAGTAGAAAAAGTCATCAGCTCTATGCCAGATGTGCGCCGTGTCTATAACGAGATGGAAGTAAGTGCGTCAAAGGGCTACAGCTCAACTGTGCATGATGGTTACATCACCTCAAAGCTACTGGCAAAGGTAGCTGCTAGTGATGGCGTGAAAGCATCGCAGATCAAAGCCGTTACCAATAATGGTGTGGTGTATATCATGGGGCGGATGACACCCACTCAGCAGAGCCATCTGATCGATATTGCCAACAGCACGGTTGGTGTCACCGAACTTGTATTGCTAACGACGGTAGTCGACAACACAGGCGTAAAAATAAATAATGACGATATTATGTATGAAAACAACCTAGCCAATCCTACTACCACACCAGTGATTGTAGATACGGCGGTCAGCACGGCAACGCCTATAGTCGTCACAGAAGATGGGAATACTGTTACTCAACCCTCATCGAGTCCTTATATTGAGCTCTATAAAGAACCATAAAGTATCTCAGCTAATGCGCGACATTTTACCGCATGCTGTTCAGTCATAGCGATGAGTGGCTAAAAACGAACAGATAAAAACAGGTTGTCTGTATCTGTTTTCAATAGCTCTATGTATTGCTGATAACTTCGTATTGCTAATAGATTTTTTAATTTAATCACAATAAGCCTAAATAGAGATAACAGTAAGAGCACGAGAAATATTGGGTCAGTAGGTACTATATTCATAGTAAAAAGTAGCACAGACAGCATATTGGTCGCTGATATATTTAAGTAGCAACGCATTTTTAGACAATGGATAAAACAATAGCTGCAATGACGTTACGCATTATTAATAAATATAATAGGATACTGGCAATGAAGGATTCAAAAAACCACACACAACAGAGTGATAGCACCAGTAGAGATACGTTCAGTGATACAGGTACGTATGGTCATGTCGCTAGCAACAAAGGTCGCACGCTAAAATTCGGTGGGGCGATGATAGTAGTGTTCGGTAGTATTGCGCTAGCCACACAAAATGCACAGGCATTTTCACCGCTGGCTATCGTCAACGGCATTACCTCTAGTGGCGGTGTCAGTGTTAGCAAAGACATCTTATATGGTGATCAGCCATTACAAGACTTGGATATTTATTATCCTAAGCCTTTGGCAAAGGCCATGAAAGAACAAAGCACTATTAGCAATAACTACCCTATGGTGGTGTTTGTGCATGGTGGTTCATGGGAGAGTGGCAACAAAGAGCAATATGCCTTTGTCGGTCAAAGCTTGGCGCAAGCAGGCTATGTCACCGCAGTAATTAATTACCGCAAAGCCCCTGAGCATGTTTATCCTGATTATGTCAAAGATGCAGCCCAAGCAATTGCTTGGAGTGTAAAAAACGCCGAAAGCTTACATGCTGATCCATCACGTGTCGCTGTCATGGGTCACTCTGCTGGCGCGTTCAATGCGGTTGCCGCCATTGCCAATGAAGACTTCTTGGCACCTTACGGTATGAAGCCCACAGACATAGCAGCGGTGGTTGGTATTGCAGGTCCTTATAGCTATGACTTTCGTAAATTCGATAGTGCGACAGCCTTTGCTCCAGATGCCACACCAGATCAAGTGATGCCGGATCGTCAGATTAAAGGTGCTCAGCCGCCATATCTGTTATTGACAGCAGAAAAAGACAAAATAGTCTATGAAAGCAATACGACCAAGATGACAGCAGCACTCAAAGAAGCAGGTGTCACGGTCGAGACTGGTGAAATCGAAGGCGCAAGTCATGCCACCAGTATTGGCGCAATGGCGCCGCCGCTGCGCTGGGTCAATGATGTGCGTGCGCAAGTGTTAGCGTATTTAGACGAAACGCTCAAATAGTCTATATAGACGCAGTCGGTGTCAATAGTTACGTGCAACCTCATCTCTATTGTCTTGCTCGAGCACTGCAATGTACTTGAGCAAGACAGTGCTGTAAGACAGGCAAACTCTTGTTATAATGTCACCACTTTAAATCTACACCCTATTCTAAATTTTAAGGCAGAATATTTATGAGCATGAACGCTGACGATTTGATCGCATTTTTACAGACTCACTTCCCAGACGCTTTTATTCAAGCTGCCAACCAAGGTAATAAGTTTGATGTACGCGTGGTTGATGCCAGCTTTGAAGGCAAACGTGCAGTTCAACGCCAGCAAGCTATCTATGCGCTAGTCAATGATAAGATTGCGAGTGGCGATATTCATGCCCTCAATATCCAAGCGCTAACGCCTGCTGAGTGGGACGCTCAGTCAAAAGGCTAATTAAATAGCTGTATACATGACCAAGTATTATAGAATGCATCTTTTTAATAGACGCTTTTCATAAATTTGGTTTTCATAATTTCTTATACTCATTGCTAGGTTGTCACCTTTATGGATCAATTTTTAATCACTGGTAGTAGTCGTATCGCAGGGGAAGTCACTATCTCAGGCGCCAAAAATGCCGCTTTGCCGTTACTTGCTGCTATGATACTGGCTGAGACGCCAACGACATTGCATAATGTACCGTCACTAAAAGACGTGCGAACATTGATTGAATTGATCGGTGGTATGGGTATCGATATCCAAAAGCAGGATGATACCGTCACTTGCGATACAAAAAGCATTGATAACTTTTATGCGCCGTATGACTTAGTAAAAACCATGCGTGCCTCGATACTGGTGTTAGGTCCATTGCTGGCACGGTTTGGTGAAGCCGAAGTATCACTGCCAGGTGGCTGCGCGATTGGCTCACGTCCTGTTGATCAGCATCTAAAAGCATTTGAAGCGATGGGTGCAGTAATCAGTGTAGAAAACGGTTATGTAAAAGCACAAGCACCTAAAGGCGGCAAGCTTTTGGGCTGTAACTTCTCATTTGACATGGTTACCGTTGGTGGTACTGAGAACGTCATCATGGCAGCGGCACTGGCCAACGGCACAACAGTGCTAGGCAACTGTGCGTTAGAGCCAGAAGTGGTTGATTTGGCCAATATGCTGGTCGCTATGGGCGCTAAGATTAGCGGTATCGGTACTTCAACCATGACCATCGAAGGCGTTGAGCGCCTGCACGGTTGTGAGTATTCAGTCGTACCTGATCGCATTGAGACCGGCTCATACCTTGCTGGTGCGTTAATGACGCGTGGTGATGTATTGACTAAAAATACTACAGCGTCGTTATTACATCCTGTACTTGAGAAGTTTGAAGCGATGGGCGCAGTGATTACGACAGGTGATGACTGGATTCGCGCGCAGATGAAAGGCCGTCCAAAGCCGGTCGATATTCGCACTCAGCCACATCCAGGTTTTCCAACAGATATGCAAGCCCAGTTGATGGCGATTTGCTGTCTGGCTGATGGTACCAGCACCATTATCGAAAACATTTTTGAGAACCGCTACATGCATGTACCTGAGCTTAATCGCTTGGGTGCGTCTATCCAAGTTGATGGTCATACTGCAGTGATAAGAGGTGTCGAGAACTTCACTGCGGCGCCTGTTATGGCAACAGATTTACGTGCTTCTATGTCACTTGTGATGGCGGCTGCAACTGCAGAAGGCGAGAGCTTAATCGACCGTATTTATCATATTGATCGCGGTTATGAGCATGTCGAAGAAAAGCTACGTAGCCTGGGTGTCAATATTCAGCGTGTGAATACCAACGATTAGTATCACTAGATTGATGCTAACTTTTGGGCACATTACGCTATAAATCAAAACCTCCTTACCTTCTTACTACTTTTAATTGGGGGGAGGTATCAACCGTACATGGACATGATGTCATTATGACTGAGACAAGCAAACCTTTACCAGCCAGTGGTTTATTAAACGAAGTAAACGATGAGTTTTCAGGTCTAACCTTAGCGTTGTCAAAAGGCCGTATTCTAGAAGAAACTATGCCACTGTTACGTGCAGCTGGCGTTGACTTACTAGAAGACCCTGAAGCCTCTCGCAAACTTATTTTTCCGACATCAAACCCAAATGTGCGTGTATTAATTTTGCGTGCCAGTGACGTGCCGACCTATGTCGAGCACGGGGCAGCTGATTTTGGTGTGGCGGGTAAAGACGTGTTGCTTGAGCATGGTGCCAATCATGTTTATGAGCTACTTGATCTAAAAATTGCTCAGTGCAAGCTGATGACTGCTGGTGTGAAAGATGCGCCACTACCCAATCGTCGCCTACGCATCGCGACCAAATATGTGAATGTGGCGCGCGCTTATTTTGCAAGCCAAGGTCAGCAAGTCGATGTCATCAAGCTGTATGGCTCGATGGAGCTTGCACCGTTGGTGGGTCTGGGTGATTTGATTGTTGATGTGGTAGATACTGGTAATACGCTACGTGCGAATGGGCTCGAAGCCCGCGACCATATCTGTGATGTCTCATCACGTCTTATTGTTAATCAGGTCAGCTACAAGCGCAAATTTGCCCTGCTAGAACCAATTTTAGATAGCTTTAAAGACAGTATTGCAAATGCCTAATAGACCGGTGTTGATCATTGGTAATATAAAGCACGGTTATACGAATTTTTAAACCAGTTTGGCGCTCTATGATAGATATAGCGTGCTAAACTGGTTTTGTTGTCTTGGCTTGCCAAAAAATAAAATATAAGTAAACTCTACATTAGAAGACAGCGAATAAGCCATAATTTTATAAAAATTAAGCATACATTAGTTATGTTTACCTCATTTATTTTTAGAAGTATTTTATGCTCAGATATAGGATTAGGTCATGCGCCAGTTAAGTACCCAAGATGCCGATTTTGATAGTCAGTTGACACAATTGCTTGCTTTTGAAACGGTTAACGACTCTGAATTATTACATACCGTTGATGACATCATCGCACAAGTACGTGCTGATGGCGATAACGTCGTGTTGGCGTTGACCCAGAAATTTGATCATCACCCAGCAACAGCGATGCAAGAGTTAGAGCTTTCTAAAGAATCGCTGGCTGAGGCATTTGCCAGCCTAGATGATAAAGTAAAGGCAGCACTGACTACAGCTGCGACTCGAGTGCAGACATTTCATGAGCGTCAAGTACAAGAAACGTGGCAGTATGAGGATGAGCTGGGTAACCGTTTGGGCCAGAAGGTTACGTCACTTGATCGTGTTGGCATTTATGTCCCAGGTGGCTTGGCCTCTTATCCTTCGTCGGTATTGATGAATGCTATCCCTGCCAAGGTCGCTGGCGTCAAAGAAGTTATCATGGTCGTGCCAGCACCCAAAGGCGTGCTTAATCCTCTAGTGTTGGCGGCGGCACATTTGTCACAAGTTGACCGTGTTTTTACTATTGGTGGCGCACAAGCGGTAGCAGCGTTGGCTTACGGTACCCAAACCATTCCAGCCGTGGACAAAATCACAGGACCTGGTAATAAATATGTCGCAGCAGCCAAACGCGCGGTATTTGGTCAGGTGGGTATTGATATGATTGCTGGGCCCTCAGAGGTGCTGGTATACGCAGAGGGTGAAGCACAAGATCGTGCCGATTGGCTGGCGATGGATTTATTGTCACAAGCAGAGCATGATCGCATTGCTCAAGCTATCTTTGTGACCACTAGCGAAGATCAGCTTAAAGAAGTGGCAATGGAGATCGAAAAAGCACTGGCTGAGCTGCCAAAAGCAGATATCGCACGCGATTCGTTGCAGAACCGCGGTGCGCTTATTTTAGTAAAAGACCGTAGTGAAGGCATGGCACTGATCAATCGTATTGCTCCTGAGCATTTGGAGCTCTCTGTTGATAACCCTGATGCGCTATTAGATAATATTCGTCATGCCGGTGCTATCTTTATGGGACGTCACACGCCTGAGGCTATCGGAGATTATTGTGCAGGTCCGAACCATGTGTTACCGACGTCTGGTACAGCGCGTTTTTCTTCGCCGTTAGGTGTCTATGACTTTCAAAAGAAATCATCTATTATTTATTGTACCCAAGCTGGCAGCAAGCCATTGGCTGAGACGGCTGATATTTTAGCGCAGCGTGAGGACTTAGAAGCCCATGCACGCTCAGCACGTTATCGTTACCAGTAAAATATATTTGAGCGTTTTCTTATTTACTTTTAATATGTATTTAATAGTCTGTCTGACTAATTAGCAGGATAATTTATGAGTGAGTCAAAGATAGATACCAGACTTTGGTCATCTAAAGCACGCAATTTGTCACCTTACGTACCGGGCGAGCAGCCACAGCATGACAATTTGTGCAAACTGAACACCAATGAAAACCCGTTTCCACCGTCGCCAAAAGTAGGAGAGGCAATTGCCAAGGTATTGACGCAGCAAGCAGAAGAGCTGCGCTTGTATCCAGCGCCCGAGTCTAATGATTTGCGTGCGGCATTGGCACAGTCATATGATCTAGATATCAACCAAGTGTTTGTTGGTAATGGTTCAGATGAGGTGTTGGCACTTATATTTGCCAGCTTCTTCCTAAAAGAGCGTCCACTGTTGTCACCTGATATCAGCTATAGCTTTTATCCTGTCTATGCACAGACCTTTGGTGTACATCTTGTTAAGATACCCCTAGAAGAAGATTTTAGTATCGACCCTGATGCGTACCGCCAGCCTTGTAGCGGTATCATCATCGCCAACCCGAATGCACCAACTGGTTTGCTATTATCGCTTGCTGATATTCGTAAGCTTGCCAGCGAACACTCCAATGCCGTCATTGTCATCGATGAGGCTTATATTGATTTTTCTCAGAGAGAGTCAGAGACTCAAGTATCAGCAGTAAGTCTGATCAATGAATGTGACAATATCATCGTGACACAAACCTTCTCAAAGTCACGCTCATTAGCTGGTTTACGTGTCGGCATGGCTTTTGCCAATGCGTCATTGATTGAAGCATTGACGCGTATGAAGAACAGTTTTAATAGTTATCCGTTAGATAAGCTGGCACAAGCTGGAGCGACGGCGAGTGTGCTAGACGTGGACTACTTCGAGCAGACTCGTCAACAAGTCATCGACCTGCGTACGTCATTGACAGAAGCGCTGATAGCATTGGGCTATGACGTATTGCCGTCACATGCCAACTTTGTCTTTGTCCGCCCAAAAGGCGGTGATGCTAGTGGAGTGGCAAGTGCGTTACGTGAGCAAGGAATTATCGTTCGTCATTTTGACAAACCGCGTATCAATGAGTACTTGCGTATTACAATTGGTACAGCAGAGCAGAACAGCCGTTTGATTGAGGCTTTGACAGTGTTGCATGCCGATAACAGCGTTACTAGTGATTAATACAGTGTTTTCAATACTTATATCAACGCGCACATCGTAATGATTAGACAGATGTACTAAGAAGTAATAGATGTATTAAGAAGTATTGAAAAAGCCTGCTAACGCAACGTGAGCAGGCTTTTTTGGGTCATAAGAAAAAGCGCAGTACAATTATTTATATTTTTTAGCCAGCACCGCTAGCAGATTACCTACCTTGTCCAAGCACTCTTGGTATTCGGCATCGCAATCTGATGCAACCGTGATGCCGCCACCAGCCCATAGGTTGAGATGTCTTTCGCTGACAGCCTCATCATTCCACGATGCATTGGCCTGTAGCGTACGAATGAGCACATTCCATTGACCACTACCATCAAAATTCATATAACCCATCGTGCCGCAATAGGCACCGCGAGCTGAGGTCTCTAGTTCAGAGATGATTTCAACAGCGCGTTTTTTGGGTGTACCTGTGATGGAGCCAGCAGGCAAACTACCGAACAACACTGCCAGCGGATGAGTATTCGCTTTTAGCTCAGCGATGATCGTGCTGACCATATGATGAACATTACTAAAGCTCTCAATCGCGAATAGCTGTGGTACTTTTACACTGCCGATCTTGGCATACTTGCCCAAATCATTACGCAGTAAATCCACGATCATGACGTTTTCGGCACGATCTTTCTCACTATCGATCAGCTGTTGTTTGTGAGCGTCATCTTGATCTTGATCGAGGCTACGCGGCATGGTGCCTTTAATAGGCTTGGTTAAGATATGATGTTTGCCAGTATCGCTGTCTTTTGTAAAGGTAAAAAATAATTCAGGTGAGCAGCTTAGTAATTCAAATCGGTTATCACCTGTGGCATCGCTGCCACTTTCACTTAAGTGTTTGGCAGTATAGTCATCAACGCTCAGGTAACCTGCAAAAGGGGCTTTTGTATTGTAATGCAGCGCAGGGAGATAATCGATAAGCGCGACTGTTGGTTGGTTAGTATCATTGTTATACGGTAGTTTGCCAGACCACTTTTGCGTCAGATTGATCTGATAGCAGTCGCCTTGCTGTAGGTAGTCTTGAGTACGATCAAATGCTTGCTGATAGTCACGCTTGCTCCATTGTGCAGTTAGAACAATAGGCTCTACCTTGGATGCGGTTTCAGATAGTGTTTGAGAAAGGTGTTTCTCAACCAACTTGTGATCTAACTCGTTTAGAGAAGATATAAGAGCAGTCAAAAGCTTCTGCTGTGCTTCACTGTCGGTAGTGTCATCCGAATACTTATTGGTTTGATGACTAGTGAGCTCCCAACCTGTATCAGCTATATGGGTGAGATAAATATCATAATGACCTAATGAGGCACAAGGCTGCTGTGCCAATTCGATACTATCTGTAGGGCTTAATTCATGAGCGGCAATATCGTAACCAATAAAACCTATTAGACCGTGATGATAACCGGGATTTGCATTTTCTAAATTCGCATTTTCTACATTTATGTTTTTTGAATTGTCACTATTGGTATCATAAATTTTGCTGTAAGCAATCAGCTCATCTTGCCAGTCTAGATAGCTTATATAAGACGCCGTGATAGATTTGCTAGTGTTAGGGCCATCGCCACGCCAGATTTTAACCACTTTGTAGAGATTGCTAGAGCGCTGTTTATCAGTAGGATACACAGACCAGCTGACTTTCGGTAACAGACCAATGACTGGTTGCTTATGGTTATTTAGCCAAACAAGCTGCCAATTTGCTTCATTATCTTGATTGAGCAAATGGTGTTGTAGATGGGTCATCAACTCGGCAGCAGATAAATCACCAAAACGCCAGCTAGAGTTAATAGCTGGCGATGGGGCAGAGTCTATCTGGCTGGTTATATTTTGATTTGGTACAGGCATCATTTAACCGTCGAATTTTTTTATGATTAGCGTAGCATTAGTACCACCAAAGCCAAAGCTATTACTCATCAAGGTATCAAGGTCAGTTTCACGCATCTGGGTGACAATATCGAAGCCTTCAGCTGCAGGATCTAGGTTATCGACATTGATACTTGGTGCGATAAAGCTCTCTTGTAGCATCAATAAGCAATAAATAAGTTCTTGAGCACCGACAGCACCTAAGCTGTGACCTGTCATGGATTTGGTAGAGCTGATAGCAGGTACTTTACTGATGTCATTATCAAAGACTTTGGCAATTGCTTTTAGTTCTGTGATATCGCCTAGCGGTGTGCTCGTACCGTGGCTGTTGATATAATCAACGCTTTCTAGACCAGCTTCGGCTAGGGCTTGTTGCATACAGCGCACGGCACCTTCACCACTTGGGGCAACCATTTCTGCACCATCAGAGCTAGCACCGTAGCCGACGATTTCAGCTAATATATTAGCACCGCGTGCTTGTGCGTGCTCTAAACTCTCAACTACTACCATTGCACCGCCAGCAGCAATGACAAAACCATCACGATCTTTGTCATAAGCTCTTGAAGCAAGTGTTGGCGTGTCGTTGTATTGCGTACTGACTGCACCCATCGCATCAAACATACAAGACTGCGTCCAGTGTTCAGCTTCGCTACCACCAGCCAGTATGACGTCAGCTTTGCCCAATTGAATAAGTTCGGCAGCATGACCGATACAGTGGGTCGAGGTCGCGCAAGCAGAAGAAAGCGAGTAGGAGACCCCTTGGATTTTTAGACCTGTGGCTAAGGCTGCTGATACTGAGCTACCCATAGTTTTGGGTACGGCCATCGCACCGACACCGCGTAAACCTTTTTCGCGCATAGCATCTACGGCGTTTACGATATTTTCTGTTGATGCGCCACCTGAGCTGGCGACAACGCCTACGCGTGGGTTATTATTAATGGTCTCAAGTGATAACCCTGAATGCTCAATAGCATTCAAGGCACTAACATAAGCATACAAACTGGCATCGCTAAAGAAGCGTTTGAGTTTGCGGTCGATACCGCTGGTATCTAAGTCTGATTGGTTGATACTACCACTCACGTGTGACTTGAATTCATGCTCGGCATGAGCCTCATTAAATGTAATGCCAGACTGTCCTTCTTTGAGAGCAGTGGTAACGGTGGCTAAATCATGTCCGATACAAGAGACAATCCCTGCTCCAGTGATAACGACGCGGCGCATATGCTATTCCTTATAAGTAACGACTTGCTAGCAGTTGGTTGCAATAATCGTTGCAAATCTATATATGATATTTAACGATGAATTAATGTGAGCATTATAGTAAAAAGTAGTTCATGTAGAAGAGATAACGATAGCACGAATTTAGGTAACTAGACTCTATTAACAGTCTATTAAAGGTAATATTAACTCAGTGTACAATTATGCTCTCAATTACGGCACATGATAACGTATCAAGCGCTGAAAATCTTTGAGCAAATGTAAAAAAACGACTAACCGCCCCTTGTCGTTAAGGCTTATTAACAAATACATGTTCACAGACGGTCTTTGCTAAATAGATTTATTGGCGTTAGATAGAAATCAGCGAAAATATTGTAAATGAATTAAAAGCCATGGATAAGTGATAAAAAATTCAATTATACTTTTAGATACAAAATTTGTGACCGTGATAACATTGTTCGCACTGACAAAGGTTACAGCGGCTGGCTAGAATGACAGCTTGACTATTATTAAAACAAAACCAATTACCATATTCATCACATTAAGGACATCACGATGGCAAAGCGTAGTACTCTTTCTAAAAGCATCAATACTATTGGCTCTTTTGCTCGGAACAACCTAGAGCGTATGGGCGCTATGATTGATAACGTCAATGCCAAAACAGGCAAGCCGCGTCAATACAAAGCGGTAGATTTAGGGGATGAAGACTATCAACAAGACTTGTTTCGTGAACAGACGCTAAAAGCAACGCAACAGTTATTAGGACCACGCTTTGCTATGTATGGCAAGTACGCCAAAAAAGTGGTACCAAATAGTTTTTTTCAGTCGACAGTTGATAGTGCATTTGCCCAAGTAGCTAACCTTGCATCGAGCTGGAGTCAGTTAGATTTACCGGATGAGCACCGATTTGCCAATATCGCAACCTTAGATGACGAAGAGCGCTATGCGCTAGCGACAGATATCGCCAACCAAAACCGTGCGCTTGCAGCAATTGGCGGCATAACTGGTCTGGCTGGATTGCCAGGATTGCTTGCTGATACATTATGGTTATTATTGGTCTCGTTACGTACGATTTATCAAATCGCATCTGTGTACAATAAGCCATTAACAGGTAAGCAAGGCGTAAAAATGGCTTATGAGCTACTTTCCAGTGCAGACCTGAGCAAAATGCAAGAAAAACAAGCATTGTTAGCAGGTATGGGTATTGGTAAAGGTTTACTTGACAATGCTCAAAGCAGTGGATTACATAGTGAGCTCAAAAACTTAGGTCTAAAAAATAAAAATGTGAACTATTATGCCGAGCAAATAGATAGCATTGCCAGTCAAGTAGGCATTGATCTTGACCAGATCGATCTATCATGGGTTCGCCGCTTTATCCCTATCACTGCAGTAGCGGTAGGGGTGCATTACAATAGTCAATTAATCGACGAGGTTATCGGCGTTGCTCAAGCGACTTTTGCACCAGAAGCGAAAATGGTCAATCGCGCCATTACTGATGATAGCAGTAGCGAAGCTGAAGTAAAAAAAGCAAGCGATAGTGACAACACTGCAGAGCAAAATACGAAGGGTGAAAATGAAACAGATAGTGATAAAGACAATAGTGATGATAAGCTATCGGATAAGCAAACATCTGATAAAAAGACCAAATAAGTATCAATATCCATGCTGATATTGGTTACATACCCAGTCAGCATGGAATCATCACTATAGTATCCATAACGTATTATCTATAATAAGCAATCTGCTTGCATAAATATCAGTATTCACATTGGTACTTGTTTAGATTTCATAAAAAGCTTGAAAACTAGAGCAACCATCACAACATATGCATTATCGAGCAGTTTTTAATATCTTCTGTAAATCCAGCTTGAGACTGACCTATCTGCTTTATTTATTGAGTTATTTTTTAGTTAAAAATTTATAAAACGGCATAGCGTCAGGCTGGATGCATATCATCAAATGTTGTAAAGTTAAACCATAGATAAGTGGTTGAAATAGCAGCAACAACTCTTTATAATACACTGTCCTAAAAATGGGTGCCCCGAAATCTGCAAATATTGTCAGATAGATGGTGCATTGGCCCATTTTTTTGTTTTATACCAAACGGGAGAAGGATGCCTTATGGCAACAACTAACCAATTGATTCGTAAAGGTCGCAAAACCATCAAGGAAAAGTCAAAAGTTCCTGCGTTGGAAGCGTGCCCACAGCGTCGCGGTGTATGTACTCGTGTATATACTACCACGCCAAAAAAACCTAACTCTGCCATGCGTAAAGTATGTCGTGTACGTTTGACTTCAGGCTATGAAGTATCAAGCTACATCGGCGGCGAAGGTCATAACCTACAAGAGCACAGTGTTGTTCTTATCCGCGGTGGTCGTGTAAAAGATCTACCAGGTGTACGTTATCACACTGTTCGCGGTGCACTAGATTGCGCAGGCGTTAAAGACCGTAAGCAAGGTCGCTCTAAATACGGTGCTAAGAAGCCTAAAGTTTAATAACTAAACGTTATTGAATAAGCTTTTTGCACTACCCAATAACTGTGCATGGGTTTGGTGTCAGTAGTCACATTACTTTTATATAAGTCGTGTATGCTCGAAACATACCACCATGCAGTAAGGCTAACTGATAACTTGCTATTTTTTATTAAGAAACATAGTTGATGTTATGAATGTTAGACACTCCTGAAGACAAGGAAATTTATTATGCCAAGACGTCGCGTCGTTGCTGCCCGTGAGATCCTACCGGATCCTAAGTTTGGTAGCCAAACTGTTGCAAAATTCATCAACCATGTAATGAGTGATGGTAAAAAATCTACTGCTGAGCGTATCGTTTATGGTGCACTTGAGACAGTAAGTGAGAAGCGTAAAGTTGAAGATCCAGTATCTTTCTTCGAAGAAGTGCTTGAAAATGTACGCCCAATGGTAGAAGTAAAAGCTCGCCGCGTCGGCGGTGCAACCTATCAAGTACCAATGGAAGTACGCCCCTCCCGTCGTACTGCCTTGGCTATGCGTTGGTTAGCTGAAGCTGCTGCTAAGCGTTCTGAAAAATCAATGGCTTTGCGTTTAGCTGGCGAATTGAATGACGCCGCTGATGGTAAAGGCGCTGCTATGAAGAAGCGTGACGAAGTTCACCGCATGGCAGATGCCAACAAAGCATTCTCGCATTACCGTTTCTAAGCTACTTTTTAACAGTAGCTTGAGACTAATGGTTTAGGCCAACTAGTCTTACATTGTTGTTTATTCTATTGATTGCCGCCATCATTTATCCAGTTGTATAGTAAGTTCATTTATTAACTGAGATGGCGGAAATCTATCAAGATGTTTCTTTTGAAAATAAAATTTTTATTAGAGAGCATCCCGAATTTGATGCCACACTATTCTTAGTATTTGCTCTGTTTTTGTCCGCATTAGGCTCAATAATCAGTAAGTAATATTACGAAGCTGAACGCTTTGTCATAGAGTATGAGGTAGAGACACAATACATTATTATATACACGACTTTTCCTAGGAAAACACTATGGCTCGTAAAACTCCCCTAAAACGCTATCGCAATATTGGTATCTCAGCGCATATCGATGCTGGTAAGACAACCACTACTGAGCGTGTTTTATTCTATACCGGTGTTAGCCACAAAATTGGCGAAGTACATGATGGCGCAGCCACCATGGACTGGATGGAGCAAGAACAAGAGCGTGGTATTACTATTACCTCAGCCGCAACAACTTGTTTTTGGTCAGGTATGGCCAAGCAGTTTGACGAACACCGTATTAACATCATCGATACCCCAGGTCACGTTGACTTCACGATCGAAGTTGAACGTTCTATGCGTGTACTTGATGGCGCTTGCATGGTTTACTGTGCAGTAGGCGGCGTTCAGCCACAGTCTGAGACCGTATGGCGTCAGGCAAACAAATATAAAGTACCACGTCTTGCATTTGTAAACAAAATGGATCGTGTTGGTGCTGATTTCTATCGTGTTATTGAACAGATCAAAACTCGTTTGGGTGGTAACCCGGTACCATTGGTTATCCCAATTGGTAAAGAAGATGACTTCGAAGGTGTTGTTGACCTAGTTACTATGAAAGCCATCTATTGGGATGAAGCGTCTCAAGGTATGAACTACGAAGAGCGTGATATCCCAACTGAACTACAAGACAAAGCGGACGAGTACCGTGAACATCTTGTAGAAAGCGCTGCTGAAGCCAACGAAGAGTTGATGAACGAATATCTAGAAAACGGTGAATTGAGCGTAGAGCAAATTCATACCGCTATTCGTCAGTTGACTATCGATAACGAAATCATCCCACTTCTTTGTGGTACTGCCTTTAAAAACAAAGGTGTACAGAAGATGTTGGATGCTGTTATTCAGTATCTACCAGCACCAATCGACGTACCTGCTATTAAAGGTATTCTTGATGACAAAGACGAAAGCGAAGGCAGCCGTGAAGCATCAGATGAAGCACCTTTCTCAGCACTAGCATTCAAAATCATGAATGACAAATTCGTTGGTAACTTAACCTTCGTACGTGTTTATTCTGGTGTGATGAAGCAGGGTAGCAGTGTTTATAACCCAGTTAAAATGAAGCGTGAGCGTGTTGGCCGTATCGTACAGATGATGGCAAACTCTCAAGAAGAGCTTCCAGAAATCCGTACTGGTGATATCGCAGCTCTAGTCGGCATGAAAGATGTGACTACTGGTGATACGCTATGTGATGAGCAAAACGTGATCACACTTGAGCGTATGGAATTCCCAGATCCAGTTATCTCTCTAGCAGTTGAGCCAAAGACCAAAGCTGACCAAGAAAAAATGTCAATCGCGCTTGGCCGTTTGGCAAAAGAAGATCCTTCGTTCCGTGTACACACTGACGAAGAATCTGGCCAGACGATCATCAGTGGTATGGGTGAGCTACATCTAGAGATTCTAGTTGACCGTATGAAGCGTGAGTTCAACGTTGAAGCAAACATCGGTGCGCCGCAGGTTGCTTATCGTGAGACGATTCGTAACACGGTTGAACAAGAAGGTAAATTTGTACGTCAGACTGGTGGTCGTGGTAAGTTCGGTCATGTTTGGCTACGTCTTGAACCACTTGATCCAGCTGGTGACACTGAATACGAATTCGCTGAAGAAGTTGTTGGTGGTACAGTACCAAAAGAATTCCACGGTGCCGTTGATAAAGGTATCCAAGAGCGCATGAAAAACGGCGTACTTGCTGGTTACCCAGTAGTTGGCGTAAAAGCGACCTTGTATGATGGTTCTTACCATGACGTCGATTCTGATGAATTGTCGTTCAAAATGGCAGGTTCTATGGCCTTTAGAAAAGGTTTCATGGCAGCTGACCCAGCTCTACTTGAGCCAGTAATGAAAGTAGAAGTTGAAACGCCTGAAGATTACATGGGCGACATCATGGGCGATCTTAACCGTCGTCGTGGTTTGGTACAGGGTATGGAAGATCTACCTGGCGGTACTAAACAGATTCGTGCTGAAGTACCATTAGCGGAAATGTTTGGCTATGCCACTCAAATGCGCTCTATGTCACAAGGCCGTGCAACTTACTCTATGGAATTCCAAAAGTACGCTGAAATTCCAAAATCAGTTGCTGCTGAGATCATCTCTAAGTTCAACTCTAAAGATGATGACGAGTAAATAAAGCTTACTGAAGGTGACAATATAGAGTATATCTGTGTATTGTCACTAAAGAATAGACCAATAACTTGTTAAAAGACTTGTTATTGGTCGCAATTTTCTTATAATATCTGCACATTAGTATGTGCACCCTTTTAACAATTATCTTAATGTGGTCAAGAACACCTCAATTATCATATTTATATGAGTTGAGCCTTGGACCCCAAAAAAAGAGGAAATACCCATGGCAAAGGCCAAGTTTGAACGTAACAAGCCACACGTCAACGTCGGAACCATCGGACACGTTGACCATGGTAAAACCACCCTTACCGCTGCAATCGCAACCGTAGCTGCAATCACCTCTGGCGGCGAAGCAAAAGACTACGCGTCTATTGACTCAGCACCAGAAGAAAAAGCACGTGGTATCACCATCAACACCTCACACGTAGAATATGACACAGACAGCCGTCACTATGCCCACGTAGATTGCCCAGGTCACGCCGATTATGTTAAAAACATGATCACTGGTGCCGCTCAGATGGACGGCGCAATCCTAGTTGTATCTGCAACTGACGGCCCTATGCCACAAACTCGTGAGCACATTCTGCTTTCACGTCAGGTTGGCGTACCGTACATCATCGTATTCATGAACAAATGTGACATGGTTGATGACGAAGAACTACTAGAACTAGTAGAAATGGAAGTTCGTGAACTATTGAACGACTACGACTTCCCAGGTGATGACACGCCTATCGTTAAAGGTTCAGCTACTGAAGCCCTAAAAGGCTCAGAAGACAAATATGGCCAACCAGCCGTAGTAGAACTACTAAACGTACTAGACACCTACATCCCAGAGCCAGAGCGTGACATCGACAAAGCATTCCTAATGCCAATCGAAGATGTATTCTCAATCTCAGGTCGTGGTACCGTAGTAACTGGCCGTGTTGAATCTGGTATCGTTAAAGTTGGTGACGAGATCGAAATCGTTGGTATCCGTGACACTCAAAAAACTACCTGTACTGGTGTAGAGATGTTCCGTAAACTGCTTGACGAAGGTCGTGCAGGCGAAAACTGTGGCGTACTACTACGTGGTACTAAGCGTGAAGACGTACAACGTGGCCAAGTACTAGCTAAGCCAGGTTCAATCACGCCTCACACTAAGTTTGACGCTGAAGTATATGTATTGTCAAAAGAAGAGGGTGGTCGTCACACACCATTCTTAAACGGCTATCGTCCACAGTTCTACTTCCGTACTACTGACGTAACTGGCGCAATCCAATTACAAGACGGTACTGAAATGGTAATGCCTGGTGATAACGTTGAGATGGGCGTAGAGCTTATCCACCCAATCGCTATGGACAAAGGTCTTCGCTTCGCTATTCGTGAAGGTGGCCGTACTGTAGGCGCTGGTGTTGTTGCTAACGTATTGAACTAATCATTAAGTCTCAGTAATGAGCTTATGAGCTAGTCATAAAAAAGCCACCCTATTTAGGGTGGCTTTTTTTGTGGGTTGCGTTGTGTGTGATGTCGTAGTTGAATGAAGTAATAGCTTAGCTGAGATATAGAATCGTTAGTTTAGCCGATGAGACCAGTCACTTATTTACTATACAATGTATTGTAATCTATCTCATAGATTGTTATATTAGCGCTGCACTTAAAACGAGTATCTACTTTTAGCGAAAGTTAAAACACTGTTAGTACGATAACTCTGTTAGTTAAGTGACAAATCAGGTAAAACTAATAATTTTACCGCTAAAGGCTTGCATTCTATGCTAAATATTGTATAATGCTGTCCTTTACACCCATAGGCGATTGGCTCAATTGGTAGAGCATCGGTCTCCAAAACCGAGGGTTGTAGGTTCGAGTCCTACATCGCCTGCCATCTTCTTATCTCATCTTTGTTGTACCCCACCATCTCCGAAGCGAGTTCTTTATGAGCAATGATCAAGATAACCTCGAGACTAAGTTATCTGATGCCAAGGCGGTTGCTGGTGGAATGCTGTCTAAAGATAAGCACGTCTCAGCGAGCGGTACTACTGCTGTTGAAGTGGCTAAGACTGGTTCAATAAAAGATTTGATTTTGTGGCTACTTGCTGCAGCTGTTTTGATCGGTGCGACTCTCGTTAATCAATACTTACCAGGCTATTGGCAACCAGCTAATGATGTTTGGGTACGTATTGGTATTATTGTTGCACTTATTGTATTTGCATTAGTATGCTTGGCATTGACGCATCAAGGTCGCGCTTTTAAAATATTATTAAAAGATGCGGCTGTTGAGCTTCGCCGAGTGACATGGCCAGGTAAAGACGAAACCTTTCAATACACATGGCAAGTGATTGTCGTGATCGGGATTGTTGGGTTTTTTATTTGGTTATTAGATAATTTCTTTAATTGGTTCGTTGGTATCTTTATCGGTTAATGGCGCGTATTGGTGACCATTAGCGAGACATTTACTTACAACAACTTATTTATAACGATCAGGAGCGTGATATGCGTTGGTATATTGTCCAAGCGTTTTCAGGATATGAAAAACAAGTACAACGTTCATTAACTGATCGTATTAACCGTAGTGACTTTACAGAGTCATTCGGTGATGTATTGGTTCCTACTGAAGAAGTCGTCGAAATGAAAGACGGCAAAAAACGTAAAAGTGAGCGTAAGTTCTTTCCAGGATATGTATTGATCCAGATGGAAATGAACGATAATACGTGGCACATCGTAAAAGACTGTCCTCGTATTATGGGCTTCATCGGTGGTACGCCTGAGATGCCTGCACCGATTACGCAAGTAGAAGCTGACCGCATTTTAAACCGTTTGAACCAGACTGAAACTGACCCACGTCCTAAGACGCTATTTGAGCCGGGCGAAGAGTTATTGGTTATCGACGGTCCATTCACTGATTTCAAAGGAATGGTCGAAAAGGTCGATTACGAAAAGTCTAAGCTACATCTAACGGTAAACGTATTTAATCGACCTACACAGGTTGAGCTTGAGTTTAGTAAAGTTGAAAAACTAGACTAATTCAGCAAAAATTTCATCAACCGGGGAGCCTCCCGTCACATCAGATAATGATTTGGCTTGGCGTTATTACCCATTTAGGAGAGTATCATGGCTAAGAAGATTGATGGTTACATCAAACTGCAAGTGCCTGCAGGCAAAGCTAATCCTTCACCACCTATTGGTCCAGCTTTGGGTCAAAAAGGCGTGAACATCATGGCGTTCTGTAAAGAATTTAACGCTGCGACCTCAGGCCAAGAGCCAGGTCTACCGATCCCAACTGAGATCACGGTATACAGCGATAAGTCTTTTACCTTCATCATGAAGTCACCACCTGCTGCATACTTACTACGTAAGGCTGCTGGTATTGCTAAAGGTTCAGGTACACCGAACACAGCTAAAGTTGGTAAAGTTGACCGTGCCCAACTAGAAGAAATCGTTAAGACCAAAAATGCAGATTTAACTGCTGCTGATCTTGATGCTGCTGTCCGTACCATCGCTGGTACTGCACGTTCAATGGGTATTACCGTGGAGGGTGTGTAAATGAGCAAGCTAACCAAACGTCAAAAAGAAATTCAAAGCCGTATTGATAACGAAAAGCAATACACGCTTGAAGAAGCGGTTCAAATCCTAAATGATTTGCCAGCGCTAAAATTCAAAGAATCTATTGATATCGCAGTAAACTTGGGCGTTGACCCACGTAAATCTGATCAAGTGGTTCGTGGCGCAACTAATCTACCTGCTGGTACTGGTAAAACCAAACGCGTTGCTGTATTCGCTCAAGGTGCTGCTGCTGAAGCCGCTAAAGAAGCTGGTGCAGACATCGTTGGTTTTGAAGACCTAGCAGAAGAAATCAAAGCCGGTAACATGGACTTTGATGTTGTTATCGCCGCTCCTGATGCAATGCGTGTTGTTGGACAATTGGGTACGATCCTAGGTCCACGTGGCCTAATGCCTAACCCAAAAGTTGGTACGGTAACGCCAAATGTTGCTGAAGCTGTGACTAACGCAAAAGCGGGACAAGCGCAGTATCGTGTTGATAAAGCTGGTATCATCCACACCACTATCGGTCAAGTAGGTTTCACTGCTGAGCAAGTTATCCAAAATGCTCAAGCACTAATCTCAGATCTTAAGCGTGCTAAGCCTGCTACGTCTAAAGGTACTTTCATCAAGAAAATTACTTTGTCTAGCACTATGGGTCCAGGTCTAACGATCGATCCAGTACCTTATCGCACTGCAAAATAATTAGAGTCTCTATCTTCTAATATTTGCACGTCGAATATTTTGAATGATGAGCATAAAGAATTTTTAAAGAATTAGGTCAGCGTAGCATTTGCTACGCTGTCTAAGACCGTAGGTAGAGAGTGGTTTAACGTCATGAGTAATGATCTTCGGATAGTTGCTTATGACTATGAGTCACTTTTGTTAATCGATGACAGATGAAAATCTTAGTTGTCCTACGCAGACGGTGGCCCACACAGTTTAAGACACGAGGCAATAGGGCGGTATGATTGTTTATACGATCTCCAAACTATTACTTAACGTCATTCTGATAACGGTGCCGTAATCAGTCGTTACCAGTTGATACTTTTTTTATTAATCGAATCATCTGGTAATGTGTCGTATCAAGTCAGTCGTAGCTTTTAGTCCAAAGGCAGATAAACTTCGGTTTTTAGCATTTTTACTATTAGTAGATTGATAAGATTAAAGGAGTCAACTTATGGCATTAACGCTAGAACAAAAACAACAAGTTGTGGCTGAAGTGTCTGAAGTTGCTGCTAATGCTTACTCAGCAGTAGCTGCCGAGTATCATGGAATTGGTGTTGCACAGCTTACTAAGCTGCGCGAACAAGCCCGTGATAAAGGCGTTGTTTTGAAAGTGGTGAAAAATACACTAGCAAAACGCGCTTTTGAAGGCACTAAGTTTGAGAGCATGTCAGACCGTATGACTGGTCCACTACTTTTGGCTTTCTCTATGGAAGATTTGGGATCTGCCGCTCGAGTCGTTTTCGACTTTAGCAAAGATAACAAAGCTTTAGAGACCAAATTAGTATCAGTCGGTGGTGAAGTTTATGGTCCAGAAGAGCTAGAGCGCGTATCGAAGCTACCAACTCGCGACGAAGCAATCTCTATCTTGATGGCTACTATGAATGCACCAGTGACCAAGCTTGTCCAGACTATGAACGCTGTTCCTGGCAAGTTCGTTCGCACTGTAGCGGCAATCAAAGACGCAAAAGAAGCTGCTTAATTGCTTGTTTTAACGTAACTTTAACATCGCTAACCTTGATTGCACTTTATTGCCACACCTATTTGAAATCGTGGCAAGCGGTCAAAGCGATATTAGAATCAATTAATTTTTATCAGATAACGGAGAGTTCTCATGGCACTATCTAAAGATGACGTGTTAAATGCAATCGCTGAAATGTCAGTAATGGATATCGTTGAGCTAATCAGCGACATGGAAGAAAAATTCGGCGTAACAGCTGCTGTTGCCGCTGCTGCACCTGCTGCTGCTGGTCCTGCTGCTGCTGCTGAAGAAAAAGACGAGTTTGACGTAGTTCTTGCTAGCTTTGGTGAGAAGAAAGTAGCTGTAATTAAAGCTGTACGTGAAGCGACTGGCCTTGGCTTGAAAGAAGCAAAAGATTTGGTTGAAAGCGCTCCAGCTCCAATCAAAGAAGCTGCATCTAAAGCTGAAGCTGAAGAGTTGAAGAAGAAGCTTGAAGAAGCTGGTGCAACTGTTGAACTAAAATAAGTTTAACACTGTACTAAAAAAAGCTGGTAATGCCTTGCATTGCCAGCTTTTTTTTATTATAATTCGTAGCTTGACCTTTTGTGTCTGCCAACATACGTATGCAACATCACGGTGGATACCCATCAAAAGGACAGACGATATACATGCAAGCACACATACCAGTTTTTGAAATCAGTTAATATGAGCTAAACGTCCGTAGATGTTTGGCATTTTTTTGTGTCTGCATGCTTTCCTATCAACACTATAGTTTATACTGATTCTAAAAGTTATAGTTACCCCGATTCTTAATTCTGAAAAAAGCTGTTGATCTTAAGGTGCCTACTTGGTGTGGCATTATTGTCGGCATTTAGATTCATAGACCGCTTATACGTGTAGGGTCATGGTTTGGTAGTAAGTAGCTTATTTAGAAGTAGTTTAGATGGCAAGTAGTTTATATGCAATCTCAGCTGACTCTATTTCTAGCAAAGTATTTGTAAGTTTAGCCTGATAGGCAAGATATTATATGATGTTGAATTTCTTGGTCGCAACAGTCATATAGACTGATTCACCTACCATGAATATAGCAATCAACAATGATATTAAGTGAAATGTGCTAGGTAAGCACTGATGAGTAAAGTAGTAATTGACAGAAAAGACATGAACTGAACACGAAGACCCGTTTTATATTATCGTTTACGTCGCTAAGTGTGCATCTTATTTATGCATGCTAGCCGCGCTTTTAATTTGTTTCCACGTTTACTGTAAGGACTCTCGATGGCATATTCTTATACTGAAAAAAAGCGTATTCGCAAAAGTTTTGCTGAATTGCCCACTGTAATGGACGTTCCCTATTTACTGTCTATTCAAGTAGATTCTTACGAGCAATTTTTGCAAGAGCACAAAAAGCCAAAAGCTCGTGAGAATACTGGTTTGCAAGCTGCGTATTCCTCTATTTTCCCAATTGAGAGTCACTCTGGTAACGCTGAGTTGCAATTTGTTGAGTACTATTTAGGCACGCCTGAATTTGATGAGCGTGAGTGTATCTTACGTGGTTCAACGTTTGCTGCGCCAATGCGTGTCAAAATCCGTTTGATCATCAAAGACAAAGACAGCAAAGACAAAGATAGCAAAGCCGCTATCAAAGATATCCGTGAGCAAAGCGTCTATATGGGCGAGATGCCTTTGATGACTGCGAACGGTACCTTTATTATCAATGGTACTGAGCGTGTTATCGTCTCTCAGCTACATCGTTCACCTGGCGTCTTCTTTGATCATGATAAAGGTAAGTCGCATTCAAGTGGTAAAGTGCTTTATAACGCACGTATCATCCCTTACCGTGGTTCATGGTTAGATTTTGAATTTGATGCAAAGGACTTAGTATTTGCTCGTATTGACCGTCGCCGTAAGCTGCTTGCATCGATCATTCTGCGTGCACTTGGTCTGACCACTTCTGAAATCTTAGATTTATTCTTTGATAAAGTTGCTGTTTATAAAGCCGAAGAGACGTTCGAAATTGATCTAGTTGCTGATCGCTTGCGTGGCGAAATGGCGCAGTTTGATATCGTATCACCTGAAGGTGACGTTATCGTAGAGCAGGGCAAACGTATCAATGCACGCCGCATTCGTCAGCTTGAAGAAGCAGGTATGACGAAAATCGCTGTGCCTGATGAGTATCTATATGAGCGTATCTTAGCCGAAGATATCGTTGTTAATGACGAAATTATCGCTAAAGCAAACACGCCAATTGACCATGAGTTATTGGTTAAATTGAACTCATTTGAAGCCAGTGGTGCCATCAAAGAGTTCAGTATCCTATTCACGAACGATATCGATCAAGGTAGTTATATCGCTGATACGCTACGTGCGGATAGCACGTCGAGCCGTGAAGAAGCGTTGATCGAAATCTATAAAGTCATGCGCCCAGGTGAGCCACCAACAGTTGAAACTGCCGAAAAGTTATTTGAAAGCATGTTCTTCAACGCTGATCGTTATGACTTGTCAAACGTTGGCCGTATGAAGTTCAACCGTCGTCTCGGTTTAGAGTTTGATAACACTGATGATCCTGATGTACAGCGTGAACGCAGTGTATTGACCAACGACGATATCGTTAACGTTCTAAAAGAGCTTATCGAGATTCGTAATGGTCGCGGCGATGTCGATGATATCGATCACTTAGGTAACCGTCGTATTCGTTCAGTTGGCGAAATGGCAGAAAACCAGTTCCGTGTTGGTCTAGTACGTGTTGAGCGTGCGGTAAAAGAGCGTTTAAGCTCAGCGGAATCTGATAACTTGTCACCACAAGATTTGATCAACTCTAAGCCAGTTGCGGCTGCAGTGAAAGAATTCTTTGGTTCAAGCCAGTTGTCACAGTTTATGGATCAGAACAACCCGTTGTCTGAAGTTACTCATAAGCGCCGTGTATCAGCATTAGGACCTGGTGGTCTTACTCGTGAACGTGCAGGCTTTGAAGTACGTGACGTACATGATACCCATTATGGCCGTGTATGTCCTATTGAGACTCCTGAAGGTCCAAACATTGGTCTGATCAACTCACTAGCGACCTTTGCTAAAACCAACAGCTTTGGTTTCCTAGAGACACCTTATCGCCGTGTGGTTGATGGTAAAGTGACTGACGTTATTGAGTATCTATCAGCTATTGAAGAAGTCGGTACGGTCATTGCACAGGCTGATTCACCAATAACTCCAGAAGGCGCGTTATCTGACGAGATGGTCAGTGTACGTAGCTATGGTGAATTTGTTCGTATGCCTCCAGAAAAAGTGACGCATATGGATGTGTCGCCAAGTCAGGTCGTATCGGTTGCAGCAGGTTTGATTCCGTTCCTAGAGCATGATGATGCTAACCGTGCCTTGATGGGCTCGAACATGCAGCGTCAGGCAGTTCCTACGCTACGTGCTGATAAGCCGCTAGTGGGTACCGGTATGGAGCGTCATGTTGCTCGTGACTCTGGTGTTTGTGTTATTGCTAAGCGTGGCGGTGTGATTGAAGATGTTGATGCCTCACGTATCGTGGTTCGTGTGAACGAAGACGAGATGACTGCTGGTGAAGCGGGTATCGATATCTATAACTTGATCAAATACACGCGCTCTAACCAGAACACCTGTATCAACCAACGTATTATCGTTAACCAAGGTGATGAGATTGCTTTGGGTGATATCTTGGCTGATGGTCCTTCAACGGATCTTGGTGAGCTTGCACTTGGTCAGAACATTCGCATCGCATTTATGCCGTGGAATGGTTACAACTTCGAAGATTCAATCTTGCTATCTGAAAAAGTCGTGAAAGAAGATCGCTTCACTACTATTCATATCCAAGAATTGACTTGTGTGGCTCGTGATACCAAGCTAGGTACAGAAGAGATCACTGCTGATATTCCAAACGTTGGTGAAGCAGCGTTATCAAGCCTTGATGAAGCAGGTATCGTTTATATCGGTGCTGAAGTTGACGCTGGTGATATTCTAGTTGGTAAAGTGACGCCAAAAGGTGAAACACAACTAACGCCAGAAGAGAAACTACTACGGGCTATCTTTGGCGAAAAAGCGGCTGACGTGAAAGACACTTCACTACGCGTACCAACTTCAAGTAAAGGTACGGTTATTGATGTACAGGTCTTCACTCGTGATGGCGTTGAAAAAGATGCACGCGCAAGAGCGATTGAAAAATCGCAGCTTGATAGCTATCGCAAAGATTTGAAAGAAGAGCTACGTATCTTTGAAGAAGCAGCACGTGGCCGTATTGGTAATCTCTTAGATGGCCAAAAAGTCAGCGGCGGGGCTGGTCTAAAAGCGGGTACGGTAATGGCTTTGGCTGACATGAAAGACATGAGCCTTGAGACATTGCTTGATATCCAACCAGTAGAAGAAGAAATCTCTGAGCGTTTGACCCAGATTTCTGATTACTTGGTTGATAAGCAAAAAGATATCGATGTGAAATTTGCTGAGAAAAAACGCAAATTGACTGCTGGTGATGACCTGCAACATGGCGTACAAAAAATCGTTAAAGTATATCTAGCGGTTAAGCGTCGTATTCAGCCTGGTGATAAGATGGCTGGTCGTCATGGTAACAAAGGTGTTGTATCGCGCATCATGCCAGTTGAAGACATGCCTTATGATGAAAATGGTAATACCGTTGACATCGTATTGAACCCGCTTGGTGTACCATCTCGTATGAACATCGGTCAGGTTCTAGAGACGCATTTGGGTATGGCAGCGAAAGGGTTGGGCGAGAAGATTGACGGTATGCTCAAATCTCAAGCAGCAATCAAAGAGCTACGCGACTTCTTGGATAAAATTTATAACCAAGTTGGCGGTGAGCAAGTTGATCTTGATAGCTTGAATGATGACGACATCATGGCGCTAGCAGCTAACTTACGTGGCGGTGTCCCAATGGGTACAGCGGTATTTGATGGCGCAAGAGAAAGCCAAGTCAAAGATCTGCTTGAGCTTGCTGGTATGGATCGCGATGGTCAGCAGACACTGTATGATGGTCGTACTGGTCAGAAGTTTGACCGTAAAGTAACCGTTGGTTACATGTACATGCTTAAATTGAACCATTTGGTTGATGACAAAATGCATGCGCGTTCAACGGGTTCTTATTCTCTAGTGACGCAGCAGCCACTCGGCGGTAAAGCTCAGTTTGGTGGTCAGCGCTTTGGTGAGATGGAAGTATGGGCACTAGAAGCTTATGGCGCGACGTACACGTTGCAAGAAATGTTAACGGTGAAGTCGGATGATGTTGAAGGCCGTACGCGTATGTACAAAAACATCGTTGATGGTGAGCAGTATATGGATCCAGGCATGCCTGAGTCGTTCAACGTACTGACCAAAGAAATCAAATCACTGGGTATCAATATTGAGTTAAAACAAAGCAACTAACCCATTGTTTAACTTAGTTGTCCACTAAAGGCAGTCTGCTTTGTTGCTGCTGCTTTTAGTGATTTGTCTCAACCCTATTCATTGCCTTCATTCATCTCATCCGCGTCTATAGTACGCTGTCAGATGATTATAAAGATAACGGAGAAGCAACTTGAAAGATTTACTCGATATCATGCAAAGCCCTACCGGCAACGGTAACCAAGAGTTTGATAGCATTCAAATTACTTTAGCCTCACCTGACGTCATCAAGTCATGGTCGCACGGCGAAGTGAAAAAGCCTGAAACCATTAACTATCGCACGTTCAAGCCTGAGCGTGATGGTCTTTTTTGTGCCAAAATCTTTGGCCCAGTAAAAGATTTCGAATGTTTATGTGGTAAATATAAGCGCCGTAAGTTCCAAGGCGTTATCTGTGAGAAATGTGGTGTTGAAGTTACCACTGCTAAAGTTCGTCGTGATCGCATGGGTCATATCGACCTAGCCAGTCCTGTGGCGCATATCTGGTTCCTGAAATCATTACCAAGCCGCATCGGTCTATTGCTAGACATGACGCTACGTGATATCGAGCGTGTTCTATATTTTGAAAGCTACATCGTAACTGAGCCTGGTCTAACTAGCTTAGAAAAGTACCAGTTGCTTGATGATGAAGATTATTACAAAGCGCTTGAAGAGTTTGGTGACGAATTCACAGCCAAGATGGGTGCTGAAGCCGTTCAAGACCTATTAAAAGACATCGATATCGATCTTGAAATTGATGAGCTACGTGAAGCGATTCCACAAACTGGTTCTGAGACTAAGCTTAAGAAGATGTCTAAGCGTCTCAAATTATTAGAAGCATTCCGTGATTCTAATAATAAGCCTGAGTGGATGGTAATGAATATCTTGCCAGTACTACCACCAGATTTGCGTCCTCTAGTACCGCTAGAAGGTGGCCGCTTTGCGACATCAGATCTAAACGATCTATATCGCCGCGTGATCAACCGTAACAACCGTCTTAAGCGTCTACTTGAGCTAAGCGCACCTGATATCATCGTACGTAACGAAAAGCGTATGTTGCAAGAGTCAGTAGATGCGTTGCTTGATAACGGTCGCCGCGGTCGTGCCATCACTGGTAGTAACAAGCGTCCATTGAAATCTTTGGCAGATATGATCAAAGGTAAGCAAGGTCGTTTCCGTCAGAACTTACTTGGTAAGCGTGTCGATTACTCTGGTCGTTCGGTTATCGTTGTAGGTCCAACACTACGTCTACATCAGTGTGGTCTACCGAAGAAAATGGCACTAGAACTATTCAAGCCATTTACTTATAACAAGCTATTGTCTCATGGTCTAGCGACTACGATTAAAGCTGCTAAAAAGATGGTAGAGCGTGAAGAGCCACAAGTGTGGGATATGCTGGCCATGGTTATCCGTGAGCATCCAGTACTCTTGAACCGTGCACCAACACTTCACCGTTTGGGCTTGCAAGCATTTGAGCCAGTATTGATCGAAGGTAAAGCAATCCAGTTGCATCCGCTTGTTTGTACTGCATTCAACGCCGATTTCGATGGTGACCAAATGGCCGTTCACGTGCCATTGACGCTAGAAGCACAGCTTGAATCACGTGCCTTGATGATGTCTACCAACAACATCTTGTCACCTGCGAATGGTGATCCGATCATCGTACCATCTCAGGATGTTGTACTGGGTCTATATTACATCAGTCGCTCGTCTATCAATGCCAAAGGCGAGAGCATGATTTTTGCTACCGTTAATGAAGCATTGCGTGCAATTGGTTCAAACGATCTACATGTAAACGCTAAGATCAAAGTGCGTGTTACTGAGACGCAAATTGACGAAGACGGCAACGAAACCAAAGAGATCAGTATCAAAGATACGGTTGCTGGTCGTCTACTTATCTGGAACATCATGCCTAAAGGTATGACGTTTGATGAGTGTAACCAAGAGATGACGAAGAAAAACATCTCTCGTTTGATTAACTCTTGCTACCGTAAAGTTGGCGTTAAAGAAAGTGTTATGTTTGCTGACCAACTGATGTATCTTGGTTTTGCTCAAGCAACGCTATCTGGTGTGTCTATCGGTATCGATGACATGGTCATTCCACCACTGAAAAAGAATATTATCGAAGTGGCAGAAGGCGAAGTTCGCGAGATCGAAGATCAGTTCGAGCAAGGTTTCGTAACTGCTGGTGAGCGTTATAACAAAGTCGTTGACATTTGGTCACGTACTAATGACAAAGTCGCTAAGGCGATGATGGACAACTTGGCAACAGATAAAGTTATCAACGCACAAGGTGAAGAGGACGAGCAGAAGTCATTCAACTCTATCTTCATCATGTCGGATTCTGGTGCTCGTGGTAGTGCGGCACAGATTCGTCAGTTGGCAGGTATGCGTGGTCTGATGGCGAAACCAGATGGCTCAATCATTGAGACACCGATTAAAGCTAACTTCCGTGAAGGTTTGACCGTACTACAGTACTTCATCTCAACTCACGGTGCACGTAAAGGTCTAGCGGATACCGCACTGAAAACAGCTAACTCGGGTTACCTAACTCGTCGTCTGGTTGATGTGGCGCAAGATTTGGTTATCACCAGCGATGATTGTGGTACCGAAGAAGGCCTACTCATGAAACCACATATCCAAGGTGGTGAAATCATTGAGAAGCTAGGTGAGCTAGTACTGGGCCGTGTTACTGCACGCGATGTTGCGTACAATGATGATGCTGATAAGATCTTGATTCCAGCGGGTACATTGATTGATGAGTACTGGGTTAACGTTCTAGATAACAACGCAATCGATGATATCTGGGTGCGCTCAGTTATTACTTGTAATATCGAACATGGCGTGTGTTCACAGTGTTATGGTCGTGACCTTGCACGTGGTCATAAAGTGAACATTGGCGAGTCAGTTGGTGTTATGGCTGCTCAGTCTATCGGTGAGCCGGGTACTCAGTTAACCATGCGTACGTTCCACGTGGGCGGGGCCGCGAGCTCAGCTTCTGTAGATAACAGCATCTCTGTACGTAATGCTGGTCAAGCGCACTTTGAGAACATGAAAACAGTACAGCATACTGATGGTCACTTAGTCATCGTATCGCGTTCAGCTGAAATCGCATTGACCGATGAGCTTGGCCGTGAGCGTGAGCGCTATAAAGTACCATATGGTTCAAGCGTCCTTGTAAAAGACGAAGAGCAGGTTGAAGGCGGTCAAACTATCGCTAAATGGGATCCGCATACGCATCCAATTATCACAGAATTTGCTGGTACAGCACGCTTCAGTGACATCACTGATGGTATGACTGCAACAGTAAAAGTTGATGATGCGACTGGTATGAGCTCGTTTGAGATTCTAGCGACTCGTGACCGTTCAAGCTCAGCAAAAGACTTACGTCCTGCGATTATCTTGAACACTGATGAAGGCAAAGAAGTGGTTTACTTCTTACCAGCTGAAACGATCATCCGCGTAAGCGACGGTGAAAAAGTAGCAGCCGGTTCGATTCTAGGCCGTGTACCACAAGCGTCTTCTGGTACAAAAGATATTACTGGTGGTCTACCACGTGTTGCTGACTTGTTCGAAGCACGTCGTCCAAAAGATCACGCCATCATGGCAGAAATGACTGGTGTGGTTAGCTTCGGTAAAGAGACCAAGGGTAAAAACCGCTTTATTATTACTAATGAAGATGGTGAAGTACATGAAGAGCTAATCCCGAAATGGCGTCAAATCAACGTCTTTGAAAACGAGACAGTAGCACGTGGTGAGGTTATCGCTGATGGTCCACAAAACCCGCATGATATCTTACGTCTGAAAGGACAAACTGCGCTTGCTGACTATATCGTCAATGAAGTACAGGACGTTTATCGCTTGCAGGGCGTAAAAATCAACGACAAGCACATCGAAGTTATCATTCGTCAGATGCTGCGTAAAGTTGAAATCACTGACGGCGGCGATTCAAGTCACTTCAAAGGTGATCAGGTCGAGTATGCAGATATCAAAGCATTGAATGCGAAGCTAGAAGCGGAAGATAAATTCCCAGTACAGTTTGAGCGTCAATTGTTAGGTATCACCAAAGCAAGTCTTGCAACTGAAAGCTTTATCTCAGCAGCGTCATTCCAGGAGACAACCCGTGTACTAACTGCGGCTGCTGTGACTGGTAAAGTGGATGAGCTACGTGGTCTGAAAGAAAACGTGGTTGTTGGTCGCTTGATTCCTGCAGGTACGGGGCTCGCTTACCACAAGGCACGTAAAGAAGCAGCAGATCAGAAGCTACAAGATAAAGATCTTAATGCCGCTTTCGATATGACTGCAAGCACTGATAGCAAAGACTTCGCTAGCTTTGATGAAGCATTTGCTCAAGAGTTGAATCAAGACAACTAATCGTATTAAGTATCTTGATTCATTCTTAATTTGATAAAAAGCCAGCCTAAGTTGCTGGCTTTTTTGTGCGTGTAAAAAACTGAGAAAGGCATGGTGCTATCATCTAAAAAAATAGTACACTGGGAAATAGGCTCTAATTCACTATTTATAAAAGGACAATTAGCAAATGGCAGGTAAAACACGCGTCGCTAAATACCAAGCAGATCGAACCAATCAAAAGCTATATTTTTGTCGTTTATCTTGCCAAGCAGCAGGCGGTTCCAATGACAAGCAGTTATACCAGGCACATTGTGAAACCGCTATTTTCCATTTGCATGGCGCACTATTAGCATTTATTCAAGAACTGGGTCATTTCTATAGTTTAAACATGACTGCACCAACGTTGCTCGATATTGAGCAAGCACTGAGCGAGCGTACGCAAGTATCTCCTGAGATTCAGCGCTTACAGCAATTGCAGCAGCAAGGTTTTGTGGCAAATATAGAGCGTGCTTATCAACGCTGTCTCTATGCGGTACCACCAGATACTGTTGTAGACAATACACCAAACGACAACTCAGTATCACCAGATCTTATTGTTAATGTTGTTACTCTATCGAATCAGTGGCTACCTGATGAGGCCACGATACGCGAATGGCGTCAACAGCTTTTAGAGTTGATTGAGCAGTTGCGTGCAGGGATGGTTGAGTTCTAATAAAACTGCTTGGAAGTATAAATGAGATAATAACTAATAGCATAAAAAAAGACCTGTTCAGTGATTACTGGACAGGTCTTTTTGCTCTAAATACGTGCTATAAATTTATAGAAACTACTCTGGCATTGGTGGCATACGCTGAACGGGTGTTGCTGACAAAGCATTTTGTGATGATCCGTCAGTACTCCGACTGTTGCCCGATGCCTGTGTCTGTGAAATGCTTGAGTTTTCGATAGGTTCAGGGGCAGTTGGTTTGCGCTGCTGGGTTTGAGTTTTAACCGGTTTTGCAGGTTGATTGGTATCGGACAACTCATCATCGTCAGCAGCATTAGAGACAATGCCATCATCAGTCATTTCTATAATTTGCTGTTGTTGCTTTTTAGATTTTGAGCGATTATTGATAGATACCCACTGATTTGGTGTGTCTTCGAGCTGTGCTTTCATGAAGTCTATCCAAACGGGCAGGGCGGCCACGCCACCGTACTCACGGCGACCCATAGATGTCGGTTGATCAAAGCCCATCCATACTACTGTTGCATTGGTAGGATGAAACCCTGCAAACCAGGCGTCTTTAGCTTCATTGGTGGTACCAGTTTTGCCGCCAATATCATCACGTCCCAAAGCTTTTGCTCGTACTGCAGTACCGCGCTGCACGACATCACGTAGGATATCTGCCATCTCAAATGCGACTCTAGGTTTTAGTATTCGCGGTGCTTGTTTGGCCATGATGTACTGTACAGCAGGCGCTTTTAAGCGATCTGACTGTGGACCTGCGTTGTAGATCGTATCATCAGCAACAGTAGTAGCTTCTTCTTCAGTCTCTCCATCACTCTCTAAGTCTTCAGTAGTCGACTCATCGGTGGTGCTAGTCTCATCTTCGAGTGATTGATTGTATTCCTCTAATAGCGTTTTATTGACCTCTTCGAGTTGCTCGTTGAAACACAATGCACAGGCTTGGAGAGGGTTGGCTTGGAATAGTAGCTCGTTCTTATAGTTATAGATTTGCTCAATAAAGTAGGGCTGTACACGATGACCACCGTTGGCAAAGGTCGAATAGGCCGTTGCCATTTGTAAAGGAGTTGCTTGTCCTGCGCCGAGTGCTAGCGATAAAGTCGTTGGTAGTTTTTCTTTGTCTAAGCCAAACTCATCTAGTAAGTTACGGGCATCGGAGATACCAATGGCCTGTAGTAAGCGGATAGAAACCAAGTTGCGAGACAGGTACAAACCACGGCGCAAGGTGATATCGCCCAAGAAACGTTCGTCCGAGTTTTTAGGTTTCCAGTCCCCTACTTGTATAGGACGATCTGAGACAATACTATCTGGACGATAGCCTTTTTCTAAAGCAGCGGTGTAGACAAGCGGTTTAATGGTTGAACCAGGTTGACGCCAGCTTTGTAAGGCTCGGTTAAATTTACTGTGGTTAAAGTCAAAGCCGCCTACCAAGGCATTGACAGCACCAGTTTCTGGATTCAAAGAAACCAAGCTACCTTGTACTTCAGGTATTTGACCCAGTTGCCAACTGCCATTGTTAGTAGGTATTACGCGAACGATATCATTTTTGCTGACCACTTGGCTGGCATTATCAGGGTAGTAACCGATACGGTTGGCAGAGATATATTTACGTGCCCAGCGCATACCAGACCAGTTGACTGTTACGTTTTCACCTGACTTCAAGGTCGCTTCAAAACTACGAGCGTTGACTTTGGTAACTTTAGCAGGGGACATATTGCTATAGCGCTGGAAATTTTCGAGAGGCTCGTCATTTGCTTCGGCACCGCGCCAACCATGACGGTGCTCATAGGCCACTAAGCCTGTTAGTATGGCAGCTTCTGCATCTGTTTGTGCTTTGCTATCGACCGTGAGACGTACGCGCCAACCGCCATGCATGACTTGCTCACCGTAGCGTTCAACTAAGGTAGCACGCGTCATTTCTGCTAAATAAGGCATATTTACATCAAGCTTTTCTTGATATAGTTTGATGCCCACAGGTGAGTTTACGGCTTCATCATGTTGAGCCTTGGTAATGTAGCCAAGCTCATGCATACGGCCAATAATCCAGTTGCGGCGAGTCAAAGCCCGCGTAGGATTGGCAACAGGATTGTATTTAGAAGGGGCTTTTGGTAGACCGGCAAGCATTGCCATCTCAGCAATACTTAAACTGTCTAATGATTTACTATAATACTTTTTGGCAGCAGCGCGAATGCCGTAAGCGCCTTCGCCCAAATAAATCTTATTGACATATAGAGTTAAAATATCATTTTTACTCAGCTCGTCTTCGATTTTACGTGCTAAAAATAATTCCGTCAGTTTACGATTTAAGGTACGCTCTGGACTCAAAAAGTAATTTTTGGCGACCTGCATGGTGATAGTAGATCCACCAGTTTGACTATCGTCATCAGTCACAACTTCAGTAACTGCGCGCCCAAGCCCTTTGATACTAATACCACTATGCTGAAAAAAAGAAGCATCTTCTGCTGCTAAAAAAGCATGAGTCAAATCTTTTGGTATTTCATCAAAAGTGACTGGCAATGATAAACGGTTACCATATTGACCAATCAATTTGTCATCGCTACTATAAATCTGCAATGGCATTTCTAGGTTGGCAGTTTTGATTTCTTGAGTGCTAGGCAGAGTCGGCGATAAATACATCGCCATGCCATAAAAACCAATGGGCACAGCAAGTGCTAAGATGACTGCCAATGCTAGGCAAGCGACAAAAAGCCCCACCAAAAAGTGAATGAGACGAGCGGTAGCATTTTTTTTGGCCATAATAAGACTTATTAATTAGAGTTTGTAGCGGATAACTCATTATACCTTGAACAAAATCAGCAGGTCATAATAAATGTGTAAGTAGGCCTTAATATATTTTTAAACGCTTGAATCTATCAATTAAGTAAAGTATTGTATTCAATTATTACAAATAACTATCAGATTGTACACTTAATATAAGGTATAGAGTTTGTGAGGCTATTTACTTCTAAAAGTCGACATTTGATTGGTGTGGATATTTGTGCCACTTCAGTGAAGTTGGTTGACATACAGCGCCAACAAGGCATGTTCCATCTCAAATCTTATGGTATCGAGAGAATACCGGAAGGTATAGTCGTTGACAAACTCTTAGTAGACACAGAAGCGGTTGGCAACATTATAGCCAGTCTAGCGAGACGGTGCCAGGTAGCGGGCAGTAATGCGGCAACAGCTGTGTCAGGATCTGCTGTCATTACCAAAATCATTGACATGGATATGGTACTAAACGATGTTGAGCGCGAAGCACAGATACGTTTGGATGCTGACCAGTATGTGCCTTATCCACTAGAAGACGTCAATCTCGACTTTGAGGTGCTAGGCCCGTCTTTAGTTGATGACAATATGGTGCAAGTGTTGCTCGCAGCCTCTCGCTCAGAAAACGTCGACCAACGTGTTGATGCCCTCACATTTGGTGGTATGCAAGCCAAGGTCATGGATATTGAGTCGCATGCTATTGAACGCGCTTTTGGGTTGATGGTAGACAATCTGCCAAACATGCCAGAGTTGGTTGCATTGGTAGATATTGGTCATAATCAAACTACCTTGTATATCGCAAAAAATGGCGAGTTTATTTATAGTCGTGAGCAGTTATTTGGCGGGGTGCAACTGACAGAAGCCATCCAGAATCGCTACGGATTATCGTTTGAAGAAGCAACGCTGAGCAAGCGTGAACGTACTTTACCTGATGATTACTATCCTGAAATCTTGACCCCCTTTATAGAAAGTACCATTCAACAAATCACTCGTTCTTTGCAGTTTTATTTCTCTTCTAGTCAGTACAGCAGTATTGACCATGTAGTACTTGCAGGCGGTAGTAGCTCTATCGCAGGTCTCGCTGGATTGGCACAACAAAAACTCGGGGTGAGTGTTAGTGTGGCCAATCCATTTACCAATATGACCATTGCGCCTAATATTGATAATGAACAATTGACCATTGATGCACCAAGCCTAATGGCTGCATGCGGTCTTGCGTTAAGGAGCTTTGACTAATGGCTCGTATTAACCTTTTACCTTGGCGACAAGAAGAGCGTGACCGTCGCAACAAAGAGTTTATGACTCTGGTAGTCGCAGTGACTCTACTCACTTTACTGGCTGCATTTGCTTCATGGAGCTATTTCAATAATGAGCTCGATGAGCAGCTTGATGCCAATGCATTAATTGAACAAGAAAACGCACGCTTAGATACGGCACTCACTGAAATTGACAGTTTAGAGCAGCGCCGTGAAGATATTATCTCGCGTATGCAGGTTATTCAGGACTTGCAGGGTCGCCGTCCGGTTCCTGTACGCTTATGGGATGACTTGGCTCGTGCCATTCCACCAGCACTATATTTGAACAACCTAAAACGCGAAGGCGATGTTTTGACTTTGACAGGCCTTGCAGATAACCCAAACATTGTGTCGAGCTTGATTCGTAACTTAGATAGTAGTAAGTGGATGGGTAACTCGGCAGTGAGTAATATTCAGCAGAATATCAGTGCTTATGAAGCAGCCCCAGTACTTAATAACACTGTCGCTACTGGCGAACAACCACGTCCTGTATACCCTGAAGACAGTTATGTGCAGTTTGTGGTAACGACTAAAGTACAATCTGAGACACCTGTTCCTGCTGAAGATGGTGTGGGAGGGGAGTTATGAAGCTTGTCCGCAAGAAAAGCCTAGTCAAAACTAAGAAAACGGCGTTAAAACCGAAAAAGCAGTTTGACTTAAATGAATTCCGCCGCAGCTTTGAATCGTTGGATTCTGAGAACTATGGCAGCTGGCCATTACCAGTAAAGGTAACGGTAATTGGTCTTATTATTACCTTTATCGCGGCACTGTCATGGGCGCTACCAATTAGCAGCAAAATAGATGAGATCAAGGCAGCTGAGAGTCAGCAACAGACCTTGCTTGACAGCTACCGTGAAAAAGAGTCACGTGCGCGTCACTTAGAAGCTTATCAAGCGCAAGTTGTGCAAATGGAAACTGAATTTAATACCTTGTTAGATCAGTTGCCAAAAGATACCCGTGTGTCAGAATTGGTAGAAGGTATCAATATGACAGGTGTCGGTAGTAATATTCGTTTCCAAGATATATCAGTAGAGCCTGAGATTGAAAACGAATTCTTTATTGAGCAGCCGATCCGTATCGCGGCTTTGGGTGAGTATCATCAATTTGGTAGCTTTATCAGTGGCCTTGCTGCATTACCTCGAATCATTACTATGCATGATTTTGAAGTGAGTAACCCGCAGCCGAGTTTGGATGTTTTACCAGAACTGAATTTGGTACTGCAAACGAAGACTTATCGTTCCAAAGAAGCTGCTCCTGAAGATGAAGCAGCAGTCGCTACTGATACAAACGCAGGAGGCAACTAATGAGTATACAAAAATTACCCATGTTGTTGGCTTTGAGTGTCTCAGCTGTATTTATGGCTGGCTGTGCTGACCGTATCGGAATGGCAGAGCAAGCGATGACTGATATTCGTAACCAGCCAGCACAGCCTATCGAACCACCGCCTCAAGCTGAACTGGTAGAAGATTTTGTCTATAGTGCCAGCGCGCAGCGTAGTCCTTTTCTACCGCCAAGCTTGGTCAATGTACAAGGTCCTACGACGTCTATTGATGGCGTCCGCCCAGACATTACAAGGGTCAAAGAACCACTTGAGCAATATGAGTTATCGCAACTGATCTTTCGAGGAGTCGTGGTTTCACCCGAAGGTCAGCGATACGCATTGGTACAACGCCCTGATGGTTCAGTTGCTAGTGTAAAGGTAGGTGATTATCTTGGATTGAATGACGGCCGTATTGTTGAAATCACGCCGACCCAGATTAACTTGATTGAAATTGTGCCAGACAGCCGCGCAGGGTTTGTTGAAAAACCCCAGTCGCTGGTATCCCCCATAAGCTAAGTCGGCAGATTTTTTGAGGAATAAATAATGACAGTACGCAATAACAAGGTAATGACGATGAGTAACCGCGTTTCTTCTGCTTTTGCCATTTCAGCATTGGCAGTGAGCATGGTAGCAGTAAGCAGTAGCGCTCATGCGGCTCAGCGTATCAATAATGTCTCTGTGGTACAAACGGCACCAGCAGTGACACAAATGCGTTTGGGGTTTGCAGGACTACCTGTATTGCCGGCAGCCTACCAACTTGATGATCCTAGCCGCTTAGTACTAGATTTTGAACAAGTGCAAAACGGTCTTACTAGTCGCTTTAACGAATACAATATTGGTATGGTCAACGATGTCACCACGTTGAGTAGCGATAGCACAACGCGCCTTATCGTTGGTCTCAAACAGTCAGGAAATTACACCACAGCGATTGAGGGTAATGATCTACTATTGACGATTACTGATCCTAACCGCCCAGTGGTAACTGATGACCCTATACAAGATGTCCTTAATAACAACAATGGTATAACCACCACGGCAGTCGTGACACCAATTGTCGAGACGAGTGCTACTCCTGTGGCGGCTGTCCAAACAACCAGTACCACAGTAGTAAAAAACGAAGTGCCAGCCGACACGATGGTGGTAAGAGTTAATCCACTACTAAATCCGCAGCTCGCTTCCTCACAAGTAAGTAGACAGTACAGTTATGACGGTCTAAGCGCGGTCAATTTTTCGGCAGGTAGTGACGGTGGTGGCAACGTCAGTATGGTACTGGCCAATGAAGCCATCCCAGTGGACGTACAGCGTCAGGGTAACAAGCTTGTGGTACGCCTAACGGGCAGTACGGTTCCTAGAAACCTGTTGCGTCGATTAAATATTAATAGTGGTCTGGTTAGTAGTATTGATACAAAAAACCAAGGTCAAAATGGTGTTGTCACTATCAACATGACTGAGGACTACGAATATCAAGCTTACCAGTCAGGCAATCAATTAAATATCAGTATCAATAGGCCTGAGCTGCTACGTGAGCCGACGCTTGAAGAAAGAGTATATAGCGGCGAGCCGTTGTCTATGGAGTTTCAAGACGTTGAAATTCGTAGTGTTCTAGATATCTTAGCGCAGTTTACTGAGATGAATGTTGTGGCTAGCGATTCAGTCGCTGGTAATATTACGTTGCGTCTGATTAATGTACCTTGGGATCAAGCGCTTGATATTATCTTAAAAAGTAAAAATTTAGGTAAGCGCGAAAACGGTAATGTCATTTTGGTCGCGCCTTCTACAGAGCTTGCAGAGCAAGAAGCTCGTGAGCTAGAAGCACAACAAGCGGTTCAATCTTATGCACCGCTCCGTACTGAATATATTCGTCTGAGCTATGCAAAAGCACAAGATGTCTTAACACTTATTTCTCAAGGCAGCGGCGCATCGAATAACAACAGTAGTCTGTCAAATCGAGTAGATGACAACAATACGTTATTATCCAGTCGTGGCACGGTAACGATTGATGAGCGTACCAACACACTCATCATTAAAGACGTGGCGGATAGCATTGAGAATATCCACAAATTAATCAGTAAAATCGATATTCCTGTTCGACAAGTCATGATTGAAGCGCGTATCGTGAGCGCCACTGATACTTTCAGTAAAGAGATTGGCGTAAGCTGGGGTATCTTGTCTAGTGGCGCAGCTACTAACCGTAACTTATTGGTTGGTGGTAGTAATCAGACGTTAGCAGATCTTAAAGATTTTGATATAGAAACCACGACAATTAACGGACAAACGGTTTCTTACCCTTCTTATGATATCACTAGTCCTGACAACCTCAATGTGGATTTGGGTATTGATAATGCGGCTGGCAGCATTGCCTTTGGCTTACTAAATATTTCTGATTACATGCTCGACCTTGAACTGTCCGCCTTGCAAGCAGACAATCGCGGTGAGGTCATTTCTACGCCGAAAGTGTTGACCGCTGATAAGCAAACCGCGAAAGTCTCTTCTGGTACACAGATTCCTTATCAGGAAGCCTCAGCTAGCGGTGCAACTACGACCAGCTTCAGAGAAGCAGCATTGAGCTTGGAGGCCACACCGAACATCACACCTGATGGTAAGATTGGCTTGCAGTTGCTTATCACCAACGGCACGCCAGTGTTCACTAATGGCATCGTTGCTATCAATGAAGACTCTATATCAACCAACGTCACTATCGAAGATGGTCAAACGGTTGTACTGGGCGGAATATTTAGAAACCGTACCAACAATAATGTAGACAAAGTGCCTTTCTTAGGTGATTTACCATACATCGGTCGCGCATTCCGTAGAGATGTCCGTAATAACAACAAGGAAGAGCTACTCATCTTTATCACACCAAAACTGATCAATGATGGTACTAGTCGTCTGAACTAACCGTCTATCTATTGCGCCTTAGTTAAAAAGCAAGCCATCGTGCTTGCTTTTTTTGTGCGCGAATCAAATATCTCTAAGATTGCGATATACCTACATTGGCTAATGGGCAGGACGCTCTAAATATTACTGACAATAATCATGGCGCATTACTAGCCAGAATATCAATGACGTTGTATCATAGCTAATTTAGCTGAGTGAGTATTATGGTGCAGGAATTGCCGTCGGTGTTTTTAGTGGGACCGATGGGAGCAGGGAAGACAACGATTGGCAAATTGCTTGCCAAGCAACTGGGTCGAACTTTTGTAGATAGCGATTGGTATATTGAATCGCAAACAGGTGCCGATATTGCTTGGATATTTGCCAAAGAAGGCGAAGCAGGTTTCCGTGAGCGTGAAACACGTGCCATTGATGAATTGACTCAAACGCCCCAAATCGTATTAGCGACAGGCGGTGGTGCGGTCATGTGTGCCGAAAACCGAGCGTTTTTAAAACAACGTGGCATTGTGGTTTATCTAAATGCACCCGTTGATGTACAAATGGCACGCACTGCTAAAGACAAATCGCGACCACTCCTACAACAGCCTAATCCCAGAAAAATCTTGCAAGAGCTATATAGCATTCGTGACCCATTATATCGTCAGGTTTCGCATATTATTATGCCCACTGGTCACACCTACCCACGCCATATGGTCAATCAGTTATTGCAGCAGCTAACCACGTTTTTTGACTGTACTGATGCATCGCTGACAGATAATGAGAAATAGGTCGATATTATAGATGTTAATTTTTAATAATTTTAACTGTTAACAATAGTATCGACCTGTCAATTCAGTTACTTTTACCCTAATAAAAATGCTTAAGGAGTGTCTCATGACAGCATCACTATTTCATGATCGCCTAACTGTTCACGCTCAGAGCCATGACTATCCAATTGTTATTACTGAAGATGCTGAGGTAGAAAACAGTAGTATGGCAAAACAGATTGCCCCTTATATCAGTGGTCGCCAAGTATTAATTGTCACCAATGATACGGTCGCCCCCCTGTACCTAAAAGCATTGGAAGACGAGCTGGCAGAGCAATTCACAGTAAAGGTTTGTGTGTTGCCAGATGGTGAGCAATACAAGAACCAGCAAAGCATTGATAAGATCTATGATGCACTAATGACAGAGCACTTCAATCGTGACGTCACACTTATTGCGCTTGGCGGCGGCGTGATTGGTGATATGACAGGTTTTGCTGCAGCCAGTTTTATGCGAGGAGTGAACTTTATCCAAATTCCAACAACACTATTATCACAAGTTGATTCTAGTGTCGGGGGTAAGACGGGTATCAATCATGCACAAGGCAAAAACATGATTGGCGCGTTCTGGCAGCCGCAGATGGTGCTTGCAGACATGAGTACGCTCAAAACCTTACCTGCGCGTGAGCTATCGGCAGGCGTTGCTGAAATCATCAAATATGCGCTTATTATGGACGATGCATTTTTGGTATGGCTTGAAGAGAATTTGCCAGCGATGATGGCACTAGATTTGGCTGTGCTTGGTGAAGCCGTGAAGCGCTGCTGCCAATACAAAGCAGATGTCGTAGCGCAAGATGAAAGAGAATCCGGTGTACGTGCATTGCTTAACTTTGGACATACCTTTGGTCATGTGATAGAGACTCATCAAGGTTATGGCAATTGGTTACACGGTGAGGCAGTAGCCGCTGGCATGATGCAAGCTGCTGAATTATCCCAAAAAATCGGTTGGTTGACCCATGATGATGTTGCACGCATTAGACGCGTTCTAATTCTAGGTAATTTGCCAATTACGCCGCCTGCAATTGATGCACAAACGGCTCTGAATTTAATGGGTCACGACAAAAAAGTCAAACACGGACAAATCAGGCTGATTTTGTTAAAATCAATAGGCAGTGCGGTGTTAACTAATGATTTCGATTCGGCACTGTTATCTGAAGTGTTATCACAACATAGCGCATAGTTTATCAAAATCTTAGCGATCAGTTGTTTATATCAAGCGTTGGTAAACACTTTTGATGAGCGTTTTTGATAAGTACTGAGGTTATTAAGGTTACTGACGGCACCTCTGCTAGAATGAGTATTTCTACACTCCTCTTAAATGTGTTTTTACCAAGGATATCTCCATGGCAGCATCAAAATCGACGACGCGTACCGCTAGGCAGTCACACAGTCGTCAAGCATTGATTTGGCTAGTAGTGACGCTGCTGTTGGGCGTTGTTACCGCCCTAGTGTGGATGCTCAGTCAGACACCAGCAATGGGTGCCAAAATCGAAAACGAGCCGGTATCAGTGCCGCAAATGCTAGCAGAAGAGTTTGAACAGCCATTGCAGATCGAGTCGCTACATGAGCTTGATACGGATGTGCAGCCAATCAGTTTTGATGCAACTGTCCGTGATTTACGTAACTATCCTGATGAGTTCAAGGATAAGCGTTACTTACTCGCTAATAAAGGCAAGTGGACCGTGCAGGTGATGAACGTTGCTGAGAATGATGTGATTGTCAGCTATCTTGAAGGCCGTGCGGATCGTGATAAGTTTGCTTATTTTCGCTACCTTGATGAAGAAAAACAAATCCGTTATATGTTGACTTATGGACTGATGAGTAGTCCACAAGAAGCGGCAGGCGCATCTAAATTGGTAGATTTTAAGCTACCTGCTAATGTGCGAGTGCTGCCAGAAGAGATCAATCGATATGTCAGTATTATCGATAACTACGAACGCCCTGATCCAGTAAAAGACTTGAGTACCAAGCGTACGCGGGCTGTGAATCTTAAGCCGACTAAACGTGAAGTACCAGCACGTCAGCAGGCTCAAGCAGTCAATAATACTAGTAACAATCAAGCTACCGATAGCGGGTCTAGTCAAAGCAGTCAGAGTACCGCTAGTAGTAGCCGCAGTACAGAAGAAAGCATCCGCCAGTCAGTCGATACCTCAGCCACGCTATCCGTTACTGAAGAGCGTACCGTTGGAGGAGAGCCACAGTCTACTCCTGAAGCACCAGCAAAAACTGAAAATGATGCCAATAAACCAAAACAGGACAACAAAAAGCCAGTAACGCCAGCACCTGAAAACAATACGACTAGTAAAAAACCACCAGTCGTACCTGCACCAAAACCACCAAGCACAGCTAATACTGGCACCAGTAACAGCTCAAACGCTACCAATAAACCTGCTAGCACAAACGCACCTAAAAATAACAGTGATAGCATAAAGACACTGATAGAAGATAAAAGCAACTGATCTTTATTTGTCGTTGCTTATAGAACCCACTAGCCAAATAGCTAGTGGGTTTTTTTGTGCTATTTTCTAGGTTGCTAATAGTAGGTCTGAATAATTTAAAAGAGATATCAACGGAGATAAACTGATATATATCAACGCAGCGAAGCCTTATATGGTCTTATTACATTAAATTTTTAATAGCGTTGTTGTCTATCCTATAACCAATAGTAATAAGTCTTCTTACAAATTATGGCTGATGAATCGACAGAAAAGACTAGATTTTTTGTGAATCATTAACTAATATAACTGTGGGCGACGTTCTGTATAGTTATCGTAAAAACTGTTTATTAAACAATCATTTAGTTATAAATCCAAGGTTTTTTTGGTTTTGTAACTATAATTTGTTGTCTCAAGCGCGGCTACTTGCCATCTACAATAAAGTTATCGTAAGTGACGCAACCTCTCTTATTATCACTCTTTTTAGGGTGAATAAAGCGCTTGAATACAGAGCGTCAGATATTCAAAACGAACCAAATGCACGGTTATTAAATGGTCAGATGTCCAGCCTTCATTGCTAGACATGACAACATAACAAACGATGCTTAAACGAATGACATAAGATATTAATGAGTAAGTAACTGGCATTTAGGAGTATAAGTTACCCCGTTGCCAAGGGCTGCTACTTACTGTCTATTAATATATGAAGCATATGTCACGACATTATCTAATGACCAGGAGGGTCAGGGGTTTACTTGCTGCTAGAGCATGATGTCTATTGAGCCTCGCGCCATTTACTAATTCGAGAAAACCCGAATATCCATTATCAGCCCGTTCTGCCTACGGGTACCAGCTTATATTCCGCATTGGAGGTGTAAGTTGCCCGTCTACTTAAAAGGACAAGCTATGTCGATGATTTCCTCGCAAACACACCTGGCCACGCCAGATGATTTTTCTGATAATTGCGGTTTTGGTCTGATTGCTCATATTGAAGGTCAAGCCAGCCATGACTTGGTAAAAACCGCCATTCATAGTTTAAGTTGTATGACACACCGCGGCGGCGTAGCAGCTGATGGTAGAACTGGTGATGGTTGTGGCCTGCTATTAGCAACGCCTACCGACTTTTTTAAACAGATTGCCCATGAGCAGCAATTTGCAATCACAGATAATTTTGCTGTTGGTATGGTGTTCGTCAATTTGGACGATGATAAAGCCAAACATAGCCAGCAAGTGCTAAGCGATGAGATTAAAGCCCAAGGATTAGAAGTAGCTGGCTGGCGCGATGTGCCACTTGATTTGAGCATCGTCGGTGATATTGGCCGTGAAACGTTGCCAGACTTTAAGCAAGTATTCGTCAACGCGCCAGATGATTTGGCTGCGGATGACTTTAATCGTAAGCTGTTTGTCGCACGCAAAAAAGCAGAGCAGCGCTTGGCTGACGACGAGCTGTTTTATGTCTGTTCATTGAGTTGCCAGACAATTATCTATAAAGGTCTGGTGATGCCTTCAGATCTACCAGCATTCTTTTTAGATTTACAAGATGAGCGCCTGGCGTCACATATCGTTGTGTTCCATCAGCGTTTCTCCACCAATACATTGCCGCGCTGGCCATTGGCACAGCCATTCCGTTACCTTGCCCATAATGGCGAATTGAACACCATCACAGGTAACCGCAACTGGTCTAAAGCACGTACGCCAAAACTCAAATCAGATAAACTGCCTAACTTGAATGAGCTGACACCACTTGTAAATAGTACAGGCTCTGACTCATCAAGCTTAGACAATATGCTTGAAGTGCTAATGTCTGGTGGTATGAATCTGTTCCATGCAATGTCGATTTTGGTGCCACCTGCATGGCAGAATGTCGATAGTATGGACATGGACTTACGCGCGTTTTATGAGTTTTACTCGCAGCATATGGAAGCGTGGGATGGTCCAGCAGGACTCGTGATTCAAGATGGTCGTTATGCCGTTTGTATGCTTGATAGAAACGGTCTACGTCCGTCACGTTGGGTAACTACCAAAAATGGCTATATCACTGTTGCCTCAGAGGTTGGCGTTTGGGATTATGAGCCAACGGACGTATTGGCAAAAGGCCGTGTTGGGCCTGGTCAGATGCTAGTAATCGATACGCTAACAGGTCAAGTGATGGATACCACAGCCATTGCAAACTTACTGAAAAACGCACATCCGTACCGTAGGTGGTTACGTGAAGAGGCGACGCGTGTTCGTGATGATGAGCGCTTAGAAGAAACTTTGGCCACGCAATCGTGCCGCGGTGACAAGTTAAAAGCCTTACAGAAGATGTACCACATCACCAATGAAGAGCGTACAGAAATCATTCGCCCCAATGCCGAAAACGGTCAGGAACCAGTTGGCTCGATGGGTGATGACACGCCAATGGCAGTGTTGTCACAGCAAATTCGCCATGTCGGTGATTTTTTCCGTCAGCAGTTTGCTCAGGTAACCAACCCACCAATCGATCCACTCCGTGAATCTATTGTGATGTCATTGCAGACATGCTTAGGTGCTGAGACTAACGTATTTGCACCATCAGCGAGAGACGCGCACCGTATTATCTTGTCGTCACCAGTTTTGTCAGCCAGCAAGATGCAGCAGCTTGAAAAACTGGATGATCCAGCGTTTAAGATGGCCCGTATTGATCTAAACTATGACCGTACTCTGGAGCTATCTGATGCTATCGTCGCTATTTGTGAGGAAGTGGCAGATAACATCCGCTCAGGTCATACGTTGATTGTCTTATCTGATAGAGATATCGATGCAGACAAAGTACCGGCCAACGCTATTATGGTTACTGGCGCCGTACACCATTACCTTATCGCTCAGGGTATTCGTACCGATGCCAACTTAGTGATTGAGACAGGTCTTGCTCGTGACTCGCATCAAATAGCAGTATTGATTGGCTTTGGTGCAACCTGTGTGTATCCATACCTAGCATATGATGTCATTGATGACTTGGTTGCTACTGGTGAGCTGCTTGGTGATCCGATCCAAGCACGCGTCAATTTCCGTAAAGGCCTGGATAAAGGCTTACTAAAAATCCTTTCGAAAATGGGTATCTCTACCATTGTCTCTTATCGCGGGGCACAGCTGTTTGAAGCAGTTGGTCTATCAGAAGAAGTGGTAAATCTATGCTTTAAAGGCGTACAAAGCCGTATCAAAGGCGCTACCTTTGCAGATCTTGCTGCTGACCAAGCGCAACTGGCTGCCAATGCATTTAAGCGCCGTGCACCACTAGATCAGGGTGGCTTGCTCAAGTTTGTCTTTAACAAAGAGTACCATGCTTTTAACCCTGATGTGATCAACAGCCTACATACAGCAGTACGTACAGGTGATTATGAGAACTATCAGAATTATGCCAATCTGGTCAATAGCCGTCCGGTTGCGACGTTACGTGATTTGTTGCAACTCAAAACTGACAACAGTATTGATGTCAATGATGTAGAGGATATCTCTGAGATTTTAACCCGTTTTGATTCAGCTGGTATGTCGTTAGGCGCGCTATCTCCTGAAGCGCACGAGTCAATCGCGATGGCTATGAATACCATCGGTGGGCGCTCAAACTCTGGTGAAGGCGGCGAAGATCCTGCGCGTTACGGTACGCTGCGCAACTCAAAAATCAAGCAAGTTGCCTCTGGTCGTTTTGGCGTGACGCCTGCCTATCTACGCTCAGCTGAGGTGATGCAGATTAAAGTTGCTCAAGGCGCTAAGCCAGGTGAAGGTGGACAGCTGCCTGGTGGTAAAGTAAACGCGCTGATTGCACGTTTACGTTATTCGGTGCCAGGAGTGACACTGATCTCACCGCCGCCGCATCACGATATTTACTCTATCGAAGACTTGGCGCAGTTGATTTTTGATTTAAAACAAGTCAATCCAGACGCATTAGTATCAGTTAAATTGGTGTCGCGTCCAGGTGTGGGAACAATCGCAACGGGCGTTGCAAAAGCCTATGCCGATCTGATTACTATCTCAGGTTATGATGGTGGTACAGCAGCGTCTCCGCTATCGTCTATCCACCATGCAGGCTCACCATGGGAGCTGGGTCTGGCTGAGACTCATCAGTCTCTACGAGTGAATGGATTACGTGATAAGGTACGTGTTCAGACTGATGGTGGCTTAAAAACAGGACTGGATGTCGTCAAGGCCGCTATTCTTGGTGCAGAAAGCTTTGGTTTTGGTACCACGCCGATGATTGCGGTTGGTTGTAAATACCTACGTATCTGTCATTTGAACAACTGCCCAACAGGCGTAGCTACCCAAAAAGCCAAACTGCGTGATGAGCATTTCATTGGCGAAGCAGAAATGCTGATTAACTTCTTTAAGTTTGTGGCGACCGAAACACGCGAATGGTTAGCAGCGCTAGGGGTTCGTAGTATGGAAGAGCTGGTCGGTCGTACTGACTTGCTCGATATTTTAGAAGGCAATACTGAAAAGCAGCGCCATCTTGATTTGACCCCATTGCTATTTAGTCATCCAGCTAGTGTGGGCAAAGCCCAGACGTGTCAAGTGGAGCGTAACGAGCCATTTGATAAAGGGTTACTTGCTGAACAGATGATTAGCGATATGATTGTGAATATTCGCCAAGGTTCAGGCGGTGATTACAACTATTTCGTTGGTAACTGTGACCGCTCTATCGGTGCTCGTATCTCTGGTGAGATTGCACAAGTATGGGGCAACCTTGGCATGAGTGATATGCCGATCAAGCTTCGTCTTACTGGTACAGCAGGTCAGAGCTTGGGTGTATGGAATGCGGGCGGTCTGAATATTGAGCTTGAAGGCGATGCCAATGACTATGTCGGTAAAGGTATGGCAGGCGGTGAGATTGTTATTTACCCGCCAAAAAATTCGAACTTTACAGCACAAGAAACCGCCATCATTGGTAATACCTGCCTATACGGGGCAACAGGCGGTAAGCTATATGCTGCTGGTACAGCAGGTGAGCGTTTTGGGGTACGTAACTCAGGTACGCATGCTGTCATCGAAGGCACAGGTGATCATTGCTGTGAATACATGACAGGCGGTATCGTGACTATCCTTGGACGTACTGGCCTCAACTTTGGTGCTGGTATGACCGGTGGTTTTGCTTATGTACTCGATATGGAAGGAGATTTCTTTGATCGCTGTAACCATGAGCTGATCGATCTCAACCGTATCTCAAGCGAGCAAACCGAAGAGCATCGTATTCACTTGCAACAAGTGATTGAGACTCACGTAGAAAAAACAGGTAGCGCATGGGGCCAGACCATACTAGATGACTTTGAACATTACGTTCGTAAGTTCTATTTGGTGAAGCCAAAAGCGGCAAATATCGCAAGCCTCCTCAAAACCACTATGGCAGATCCTCAGTAGTCGATCTGTAATGCTTACTCAGTAACGATCATTTGCTATTTATGACTTTATGATCGCTACTTGGTAGGCATAGAGTATCGATAGTTTTGATTAGGTTAGCCAGCGTTCCGTTTTTAGAGACGTTTAACTCACAGGTTTTTAGCAGGTAAGCGACCACAGTACATCATAAGTCTCAGTGTTAACCCAAATAGGGTAGCAGATAAATGAGACATTGCTGATGGTCGCCGCTCACTATAAAAGAACCTTAGATAAAAGAGATAGCACCATGGCAAAACGCTTAGAAAATAATTTTCAGTTTTTAGATGTACCTCGTTTTGATCCCACCAAAAAAGACATTGCCACACGTTCAACAGAGTTTGTCGAAATTTATAAACCGTTCGAAAACGAAGCCGTTGCACAGCAGTCGCATCGTTGCCTTGAATGTGGTAACCCTTACTGTGAGTGGAAATGTCCAGTCCATAACTATATCCCTAACTGGCTAAAACTGGCCACCGAAGGACAGATCTTTCAAGCAGCTGAACTCTGCCACCGTACCAATACGTTGCCTGAAGTTTGTGGTCGTGTTTGCCCTCAAGATCGTTTGTGTGAGGGCGCTTGTACGCTGAATGATGGCTTTGGTGCCGTGACTATCGGCAATGTAGAAAAATACATTAACGATACTGCGTTTGCATTGGGCTGGCGTCCAGATATGTCTGAAGTCGTTTGGACAGACAAAAAAGTCGCGGTCATTGGTGCAGGACCAGCGGGTCTTGGCTGTGCAGATATTTTGGTCAGAAATGGCGTCAAACCTGTCGTCTTTGATAAGCGTCCTGAGATTGGTGGTTTGCTGACTTTTGGTATTCCTGAGTTTAAAATGGAAAAAGACGTCATGCGCAATCGCCGTGTGATCTTTGAAGACATGGGTATGGAGTTCCGCTTAGAGACTGAGATCGGCACTGACGTCACTATTGACGAGCTATTGGCTGAGTATGACGCGGTCTTTATGGGTATGGGAACATACACGTATATGCGCGGCGGCTTTGCAGGTGAAGAGCTGACAGGCGTTTATGATGCGCTAGATTACTTGATTGCCAATGTAAACCGTTGCAATGACTGGGAAAAAGATGCCGAAGAGTATATCGACTTCAAGGGCAAAAGAGTGGTGGTACTAGGCGGCGGCGATACAGCGATGGACTGTAACCGTACCAGTATTCGCCAAGGTGCTGAACAAGTGGTCTGTGCCTATCGCCGTGATGAAGAAAATATGCCTGGCTCACGCCGCGAAGTAGTCAATGCACGTGAAGAAGGCGTTGAGTTTTTATTCAACCGTCAGCCTACCGAAATCATTGGCTTAAATGGTAAGGTTAATGGGGTTAAGGTCGTGACGACTCACTTAGGTGAGCCAGATAACCGCGGTCGTAGGCGTCCTGAGCCCATTCCTAACTCTGAAGAGATTATCCCATGTGATGCGGTCATTATGGCATTCGGCTTTAGACCCAGTCCTGCTGATTGGTTTGAAGGTTATGAGGTTGAAATGGATCTCAATGGTCTTGTACTGGCTCTTGAAGAGCAGCCTTACAAGTTCCAAACCAAAAATCCAAAGATCTTTGCTGGGGGCGATATGGTTCGCGGTTCTGATTTGGTCGTCACGGCGATTTGGGAAGGTCGTCAGGCAGCGGAAGGTATCCTAGACTTTTTGGAAGTGTAGTTATATTTACCTAAGCTTAGCCACTTATGGCTTTGGTTCATAATTGAACGTTTTTTGTCTTTAATAGGCAAAAGGCGTTTTTTTTGATTAATGCTTTGTAAATGGAGGTTCAACTGCTAGCATGTTTGTGAGCAATCTATGTGCTGTATGATCTGTTTTAATAGTCATCTATCTCGCTTATCAACTAAAAAGAGTAGCCTTGCGTGAAACCAACCCTTTACCAGCGTATTACTGCTCCATTTACTGAACCTTATGTTCGATATCAGCATGCAGATGTTTTGCACGCTATTCGTTTGGGTGCGGCCGTAATACTGGCTTTTTTGGTCAACAAACTCACTGGTTTGCCACATGGAGAGTGGACGACCATTACGGTTTTTATCATTCTTGGTTTGTTGCAGTATCAAGGTGCGATCTATACTAAGGCAAAAGAGCGCATATTAGGTACGCTATTCGGTATTGCTGCTGCCCTTGGCGTACTATGGTTCAATCAAAATGCAGGCGCATGGCTATGGGTAGACTATGCGCTCATCGGTCTACTAAGCGGTATCATTGGCTATCTAGCTGTCAGAAAGCTTGGATATACAGGACTGCTGACGGGTATTACCATGCTGATGATTGTCTCTGACTTGGGCAATAACAGTATTGGTCAAGATGGTATTTACCGTGCTCTAAATATTTTGTTGGGTACAGGTGTTGCCGTTGCGGTTACGCTTATTTTGCCACTGAAATCGACTTTGATGTGGCGGTTCTTGCTGAGCAGCAATCTCGACGCCTGTAGCAGTCTCTACGCGGGCGTAGGTCATCATATTGATGCAGCAGATGGGGTAGTGGATGATTCTGTCCAAAAGGTAAACCCAGTAGCTTTTCCTGTAGAGGAGGTGCCTGTCGATCGAGCACTAGTCAACGCGTTGCAGCAAATCAATAAACGCCTGCTAGCCGTACGCCCTCATATCGCCGCAACAGCAAGTGAGTCAGGGATTGAAAAAGAGACGCTAGAGACGATTCAGCGCACGCATCGTAATATCATTGGTACGATTGATTTATTGTTGAGTGCTGCACCGCGCTTGGCGAATATCGAGATAGATGAAGAAAACCATGTGCTATTGATACATTATCAGCATGAGTTGACGCAAGCTATGCAGCATATCGCAGCGGTGCTACGTAGCCCGAGCGACGAAGTGTTTCGTCCTATTACTCGCATTGCTGTATCGGAGTACCCAAGCGTGCAGCACTTGGCGTTTGAATGGCAGGGATATTTTTGGTTGACGCAGACTTTGCAGACGCAGCTGCAGCAGTTGAGTGATTTGCTACAGACCTGTAAGCCTCACTGGTTTGCAGCGTCAGGTTTGGGTTATCAGCGCCGTGAGCAGCGCCGGATGAAAGAGCAGGGCGGTGAGACAGATTTGCACTTATAACGCACAAAAAAACGCTGACCATTTAGGATCAGCGTTTTGCTCTTAAAGATTTACTTTATTTCTAAAACTCTAAATCGTTACTAAGCTATGGCTATTAACGACCAGTTTTTAGTTTATCCCAGTACTGCTGATATACCTGCAACGCTTCGTCGCCTACATCTTCTTGGAACTCAGCTTGTGCAAGGACTTCTTTAGAAGGATAAATTGTCGGGTTGTTCTGAACACTGTCGTCCATCAGCTCACGCGCAGCCATGTTTGGTGAGGCATAACCGATCTCTTCACTAACGATCTTAGCGTTTTCAGGACGCAGCAGATAATCGATAAATTTGTGTGCTGCATCAACTTGTTTGGCGTTTTTTGGAATAACAAAGTTATCCATCCACAATATCGCGCCTTCACTTGGGTATTTATAAACCAAGCTGGTCAGACCCTCGTCATTTGCCATGACAGCCTCGCCATTCCAAGTCATACCAAGCGACGTTTCACCCTCAATATAGGGCATACGTGTTGCATCAGAGTTAAAGGTCTTGACATTTGGCATCAAGTCAGTCAGCTTATCATAAGCCGCTTCGATCTCGTCAGGGTTGCTACTGTTACCCGAGTAGCCAAGCGTCAGCAAAGCCATACCAAACACTTCACGTACATCGTTGGTCAGCATCACCTGACCTTTGTACTTAGGATCCCATAAGTCATTCCAGCTATTTACAGTCGCAGGATCGACACTATCACCATTTATCGCAAGACCGGTGCTACCCCACATATAAGGGATAGAGTACTTATTTTCAGGATCGACTTTGGTGTTAGTAAATGACGTATCGAGGTTTTTAAAGTTGCTTAATTTAGACTTATCTAGCTCTTGCAACAGTCCTTCTTTCGCCATTTTTTCGACATAATACGTTGAGGGTATTGCCAGATCGTATTGACTAGAGTCATCAAGCAGTTTGAGTTTGGCGTACATCGCTTCATTAGAGTCAAACGTGGTGTAATTGACCGAGATGCCAGTCTCTTCTTCAAATCCATCCAAAATCTCTTGCGGCATATACTCTGACCAGTTGTACAAGTTGAGCGTCTCATTGCTCGCCGCAGCGCTACCATCTGCAGCGTTATCAGAACTGCTACAACTGGCCAGTGCCAAACCAATCGCTGCTGCTAGCAGTGCCTTTGGTACGATACGTCCGATAGGGGTTGGGTTGTCTGGGTGAAACGATGATAAATGAGTCAAAATAGCTCTCCTAAATAAAGACAATACAAAGTAAAAAGAAAATGAAAATAGCAAAACGATAGATGAATAGCGTCACCAATAACCCTATTATGGTTATTATTCCATGCGATTTAAAGGGCAATTACCAAGACAGTGCGGAGTCATACTAATAAAAACAGTGAATATTGCTCATCGAATAGACTTATACATTAAGTGTAGAGGTAACGCGTGCTAAGCAGGTTTTTTAGGTCATTGCCAATGATAAGCTGAGTGATGATAGTATATAACCATACTACAATGGGTATAGGAAGCAGTATAAAGACCAGCATAGTCTCACAGCCGAACCTATAGAACATTGAACACACCACAATAGTAAAGGATGCAATACGATGTCTGAACACACCTCTGTTATACCAGCGCTACTCACCAATAAGGTTGCAATTGTCACTGGCGCTAGTCGCGGGCTTGGTGCACAGATTGCCCAGCAAATGGCAGCAGCAGGCGCCATTGTCTGTGTCAACTATCTAAGCAGCGTAGACGCCGCCAATACGGTAGTTGCTGATATCGTAGGGGCGGGCGGACAGGCCTTTGCTTATCAGGCAGATGTTACTGAGCTTGAGCAAGTACAAGCAATGGCTGCTGAGGTCGTCAGCCGTTATGGTCATATCGATATATTGGTCAACAATGCCTTACCGTATTACAAGTTTGACCCAAGTGCTGAATACACCAGTATTGAAACCGTCAAGTGGTCGCATTTCTCGCAGCAGATGGATGGTATTGTCAAAGGCGCAGTCAATACAACACAAGCCGTATTGCCACAGATGAAAACACAGCAGATGGGTAAAATTATCAATATCTCAACCAACCTTGTCTACAACCCTGTCGTCACTTATTACGACTATACTACGGCAAAATCTGCACTGATTGGCTTGACGCGTAATTTAGCAAGCGAGCTTGGGCAATATGGTATTCGTGTGAACTTACTGGCAGGCGGGTTATTAAAGACAACCGATGCGAGTAGCTTGACGACTGAAGACGTGTTCGATTATATCGCGATCACCACGCCGCTGCGTCAAGCAACTTCGGTAGCTGACTTTGCCAACTCCGTATTACTTATGGCATCTGATTTGAGTATGGCTATTACTGGACAATCAATTGCTGTTGATGGCGGTCTGACTATGCCTTAGATTGTATGATTAATGCGAGTCAAAGTAGCCAAATCAATAAGCGCGATGCTTGTATTTGGCTACGGTTTATTTAGCTACGGGCACCGCATAAAATGGCTCTAATATTGCTTGTATACCATACTCTTCGATTGTCCCCGTGACGAAATCAGCACGCTCTATCAGATCAGGTTGTGCATCGCCCATCGCCACGGCGAATCCAACCAAATCAAACATCTCAAGGTCATTAAACCCATCACCAAACGCCATGCAGTCGCTTGCCTCTACGCCATAATATGCACATACATCTTTTATTCCGCGGGCTTTAGAGGCATCCGCGGGTAAGATATCTGCGCCAATTTGATGCCAGTGAACCAGCTTTAGGTCGTACTGTGCAAAGTCAATATTCTGCATCTTTTCTTGCTGGTTATTAAAAAATACAGAACACTGATAGATGGTGTTTGATTGATAGTACTCAGGGTCAACGATAGAATTGGGCGTTATCGCATTGAACTGACGTAATCGATCGTTTTCACCCGACCATGCGATATGAGTGGCGGAGTCAAACTTATGAATGAGCTGGCTCTGCTCACAAAGACGCACGATTTTTTCCGCTTGCCCATCCGTCAATGGATAGTGGCTGATTCGGCCGTTTTTATCGAAGCTATATTGTCCATTCATACAAATAATAGCGTCCAATACGCCGACATCAAGCAGACCCAGAATATCTTCGGGCAGTATAGCTTTGGAGCGACCAGTCGAAATCACCAATTTAATATCAGTGTCTGCTAGCTGTTCAAGGGTGGTTTTATTGTGTGCAGCAATGATACCGCCACGACTCAAAGTATCATCAATATCAAAAAATATGATTTTGGGCGCTGGGGTCTTAGTGGTTATATTTTCTTTGGCAATTTTATCTTCGATAAACATGATGATCCTATTATTTTTGGTCGTTTAGATACTCATGATTTAAATACTACTACAACAGCGCTAAAGAGATAAATACTCATAGCGTAACCTGTGATGTTGTAAAGTCATCTGACAATCAAGTGCTCGATGCTATCGTGTTAAGGTTGACTGACGTTTGTCCAAAAATGTAACAAAACCCCCAACGATATCGGTCACTGAATAGCGTAGTTTTACTAATAGGGCAGTTTAACTAGTAGGTTAGTACCAAACCACCGCCAACAGTTAGCAATATACTAATCATGGTACGTCGCTAACGCATCAGCTATTTAAAGGAATAAATATGAACGTTTCTACTATTATTAATATTTCTACTATAAAGTCACTCACCACAAAAACGCTTATGGTTTGTACAACGTTAGCCTTATCTACGCATGTCTTTGCGATGGATGTTACATTTGACGATGCTATTTGGAATGGTAAAACAATACCTGAAGGGCAGCAATGTTTGAACTACGATGGCAAAAGTCCAGCCACACCCAGTATGACTGTCTCAAATATTCCAACAGGTGCAGAGAGCTTGGTGTTCGTTTATAACGACGTCAGCAATAAGCGTATGCAAAGTGGTGGACATGGTATCGTAGAGTTTGCGCTACCAGAAGGCGCAATGAATGCCAAAGTACCACGTGTGTTCGGGCATACTTATGAAGTGCCAGTCGGTATTGAGATGATAGCAGAGTATCGTAGCCGTAAGGGCGATATTCGCGGTGCCTACAAACCACCTTGCTCAGGTGGCAAAAACCACCTCTATACGGTGGATGTGCAGGCATGGCAAGGTGATACGGTACTCGCTGAGACAACCGTTGAGATGGGTCGCTATTGATATATAGATAATCTAAAATTAAATACAAAGAGTTTTTTATACAGCGTTTATAAGCGGGTTTTTAATCAATGCAATCTAGCTGTATGTGTTAAATATATGACAGTAAATGGTGGAAAAATTGATTAAAATTAGTAAACAGATACTAAAACGTCATCAACTCAACAAGAAAAACCCAGCTAGTGCTATTTTGGGATTGAATTAGTGTTATAAAGAAATATGGATTAAACTTTTAACTGATTAGAATAATGCTATCGCCCTAGTAATGCCAAGAGTTGTAGTGTTATTTTACTATGACGAATATTGGTATGGTATCGTGTTAAAATGTTTAAGCTATAATTTCAAAATCATCAAAAGCTAAAAATTTTTATTGATTGTATTTAACTTCAAAATGTATCTTAATTTAGATTATCATTTTTATAAATGAGGTATTTTATGTCTTCTATTATAAGCCATGTTCCAGAAAACAAAAAAAGAAATGGCGAACATATCCTTATCAACATGACATACATCGCCAGAAATGTCGATCTAGACTCAGGTATCGAGTTGACTCGTGCACTTGAGTATTGGAGGAGGTATTTTGAAGAAAACGGTATCGTTTCAGCGTTGGTTATTAGTGAAGGCTATTTTGTCCAAAGTTTTCAAGGAACAAGGCCTGCCATCAGCACTGCCTTACACAAGATATTCGATGAGCATTCAACCATCTTTCCTAATATTATCAACATAGAGGAAATAGAATCACGTCAATGGGACGGTTTTTTGATCAAACATTTAACGTCAAGTAATGAGGATGAGTTGTATGCCTTAAAAAGCTTCTCAGCAGGCTCTGACTATAACCCTTATCTCATGAGAAGTAGCCAGATTGAAAACTTTTTGCACGAAATTTTTGCAGACCAAAAAACTTTATGATGACATAACCACCTAACGATCAAAAGAGGGTTGGGAAGGAGAGTTGATAAGTTATTCTCGCTACAGATCTCCTAAAGAAGGGTATTGTAAGTGCTGTTCTTAGAGTTTAATAAGCTAAAATTGAATAAAAATACAAGCTGGATTTTCGATAATTAATAACTTAAGGTTATCAATTAACAGTCATATAACAAAAAAACTAAGAGGCTATTGATTAGGGTGATTCTTAAATAGTATCTTAAGTTAAATGGATTTTTTAATTAGATATCTTATGCACAGATTTATTGAATTCTAATTCAGAAGAGAGAAGGGAATGATTTCAGACGAGAGAAATAAAAATGGTGCTCACATTCTCACCAGCTTGACGTATATTGGTAAAAACCGCGAAAAAGACAATGGTGTCAAAATGGCTCGTACGTTTGAGATAGCAAGACGAAACAACGAGCAAAGCGGTATAACTTCAGCACTTGCCATCAATGATAACTATATTATTCAAAATATTGAAGGTTCAAGACTTGATGTCAACGAGCTGATAACCAGAATCATCACAGAACGTCCGCATTTATCAATTCATGTAGTAGAAATTAAAGAAGTGGAAGTACGTAAATGGGATGGTTTTTTGATTAGATATTTAACGTCAGGTCCTGAATACGAAGTGCATACCCTCAAACATTTTTCGGCAGGAACTGATTTCAATCCCTATCTTATGTCAAAGGATCGCATCATAAGCTTTATGGATGCGCTTTTTACAGATAAGCAGCTTAGTGAAATTTAAACTGAGTGTATGTGTTCGTTAAAATGGTATTTTGCCACTTTAGTTTTAATAGCTTCTAGTGTCAGTAGCTCATAGCTTTGACATTCAATATGGTTAGCTACTTTTCTCTAGTTATACAAATTCTTGTTCGTGATAGTGCAAACCTTTAATAGTACAAAAAAGCCGCCTATATCATATAGGCGGCTTTTTAATGTGTGGTAACTGGGCTTGGTTAAACTTGAGAGACTAAAACTACCCAACCTCAACGCTCGTCACATTCTGAAATCCTCTTGGCAGCTGTCCACCCCGGTTGCCGCGACTACCTGTATAGTTAGCCAAATCATTCGGCTTTAGTGTCACATGGCGTTTACCAGCGGTGATGACAAGGCTATTTTGTTGACTCAGTGGCGTGATGGCGAGTACCTCTTCGCCATCTTTTAACTTGATCAGCTTATTTCCTTTACCGCGAGCCTGTTCAGGCAAATCATCGAGGGCAAATATCAGTAAATATCCGGCATTGGTTACCACAGCGACATGATCAGGACTTATATCTAGCTTGGTGGTCTCGTCATCAGTACTATCCGCCATTTTTACTGGTGCATCGATACGAGCAACAGACAGCAGACGGCTATCAGCAGCTAGATTAATGACATTTTTACCTGCCTTTTGATTGCTGTCTAAATTACCAAGAGTGTTGATAAAACCATAGCCCTGCGAGCTGGCAAGAATGATGCGTTGATCGTCAGCACCCGTCAATAGCTGCTCAAAGCTGGCACCTGCTGGCGGCTTCAATACACTGGTTAGTGGATCACCTTGACCGCGCGCTGAGGCGAGGTTGTGCGCATCGACACTGTAGCTGCGTCCAGTACTGTCAAGTACGTAGATTTTTTCATTAGATTTACCGCGCACATGGGCTTGATAGCTGTCACCTGAACGATAGCTCATACCAGCGGCGTCTACGTCATGACCTTTGGCAGCACGAATCCAGCCTGCTTTTGATAAGATGGCAGTAATAGGCTCACTCGGCACCAGGTCAGACTCTTTTAAGGCTTGTGCTTCTTCACGTTCTGCTAATGGTGATACGCGCTCGTTGCCATGCTCTTTCATATCGGCAGTCAGCTCATCAATCATCAGATTGGTCAGACTGTCTGGATTATCCAAGTACTCTTGAATAGTGGCACGCTCGGCAGCCAATTCATCTTGCTCGCGGCGCAGCTCAATTTCCTCTAGCTTTGCTAATTGACGCAGACGAATATCCAAGATTGCATTGGCTTGAATATCAGTTAAGTCATAGTCCTGCATCAGTGTCGCTTTTGGATCGTCTTCTTCACGAATGATGCGAATGACTTCGTCGATATTAAGATATGCAATCAGCAAACCTGCCAGAATGTGCAAGCGCTTATCGATTTTATCAAGACGATACTGCAAACGGCGAGTGACTACTGAACGGCGACAGATGAGCCATTCTTCTAACACTTCTTTTAGGTTTTTGACCTGCGGTTTACCATTGAGGCCAATCATATTCATATTGACGCGGTAATTGCTCTCTAGGTCTGTACTGGCAAACAAGTGACTCATGACACGCTCGACATCGACCCGCGTCGAGCGTAGTTCCAATACGATACGGCAAGCATTCTCGTGATCCGACTCATCATGAATATCGGTGATCCAAGGCAGTTTTTTGTCCGTCATAAGCTTAGCTATTTGCTCTTGGATTTTGTTGCCTGAGACTTGGTAGGGCAGCGCATCAATGATGACGAGATTCTTTTCTTTGCTATCGATATGGAACGTGGCACGCATTTTATAGCTGCCACGACCAGTCTCGTACATCGCCTGCAAGTCTTTTTTGCTAGTGATGATCTCAGCTGGGGTTGGCAGATCAGGTGCTGGTATCGATTGCGTAATCTGCTTGACGGACAGCTCAGGATTTTTCAATAAACGAATCGCTGCGCGCACCACTTCATTGAGATTATGTGGCGGGATATCCGTTGCCATACCGACTGCAATACCTGTCGTACCGTTCAATAGTATATTAGGCAAGCGAGCGGGTAGGGTAGTTGGCTCTTGCATGGTGCCGTCAAAGTTATCTTGCCAGTCGACCGTGCCTTGACCGAGTTCTGCAAGCAAGGTATTGGCATAAGCTGACATTTTTGCTTCGGTATAACGCATAGCCGCAAAGGATTTAGGATCATCTGGGCTACCCCAGTTGCCTTGACCTGTGATGAGCGGATAGCGATAGCTGAACGGCTGTGCCATCAGTACCATGGCCTCATAACAAGCGCTATCCCCATGCGGATGGTACTTACCCAGTACATCACCGACAGTACGTGCTGATTTTTTTGCTTTAGCAGAGGACTTTAGGCCAAGCTCGCTCATAGCGTAGACGATGCGGCGCTGAACAGGTTTTAGACCGTCGGCGATATTGGGTAGTGCCCGATCCATGATGACGTACATGGCGTAGTTGAGATACGCCTGCTCAGTGAATTCTGCAACTGAGCGAGTATCCATCGGTTCATTAGCAATGGGTGGAGCAATCGTATTATCAATAACATCAGACATAAAATAGATTTCGCTTATAGATTTTTAATTAGTATGGTTTATATAGTGATGCATAGCGTGAATAGGCGTCGCAGTGTCTACTGGGTTCGGCGCAACATCCACTTAAAATTAAGATAGTGCTATCGTAAAGGATATTGAGCCAATTAAAAAGGCGTATGTCAGAATATACGACAGCTCGTGACGTGCTTATGACTTACCTTTATAGACTTCCAGTATAGTGTTTTGACACGTAGCTTTCGCCCGTTAAGTTGAGTATAGTAAATCTAATATTTTTTTAAGTTATTAATAAATATCTCATTATATTGGCTATAAAAATTTATTAGCTGGCAAGTTTATACTATCGACAAGGACACGTCGCCATTGACCTATTTACAATAAGGAAAATCTGCTATGTCATCTGACCATTTATCATCAATACCAATACGTAACGCTGCGAAAAACACGACCAGGCATATAGTCAAAAGCTCACCTAAGAACTTACCTAAAAGCACATTCTTAACAGTCACTATTGCCACTATCGCCAGTTTAGGACTTGTAGCCTGCAGCTCATCGCAGAGAGACAGCTCCGTGTCAACTGTGACCAGTAGCTCCGTCGGTCAGGACACAGTCGTGGTATCAGAGTCTATGATGATTGCGCCAAACAAGATGAGTGTAACCAATGCCTCACAGATGATGATACGTGCTGCGCCTCAGTTGGGTATTCGTCCTTTGCCTAGTATAGCAATACAGCCAAAAACAAGAGACAACTATCAAGAAAACACCGCCAACCCTGTGCACCGTACGACCGATATGGCAGTATCGACACTGTCTATTGATACAGATACAGGCAGCTATGCCAACGTGCGCCGCTACCTAAACGAAGGTCAGCTTCCTCCAGTTGATGCTGTACGGGTAGAGGAGTTGATTAACTATTTCAATTATCAATTTGATGATGCTAAGCGCATCGGCAACGCGCCATTTGTTGTGGCAACTGAAGTTGTTGAGTCGCCATGGGATAGCGCCGACCAGAACAATAGAATAGTCAAGATCGGTATCAAAGCCGTTGAAAAAAATGGGTCTTATAAGACTGACACGCAGTCTATGCCACCTGCCAACCTCGTATTCTTAGTCGATGTCTCAGGCTCTATGTCATCGCGTGACAAATTGCCACTAGCGCAATCCTCGCTCAAGCTGCTGACAGAGCAGATGCGTGCTCAAGACAGCATTAGTATTGTGACGTATTCAGGCAGTACTAATGTGGCATTGTCTGCGACTACGGGTGACCAAAAAGCAAAAATACTTGCTGCAATTGATAGCTTGAATGCGGCAGGGTCAACCAACGGCGAAGACGCTCTAAAGCTGGCTTATAGACAAGCTGAACAAGCAATGAAAAAGATTGGTATCAACCGTATTATCATGCTGACCGATGGCGATTTTAATGTTGGTATTAGTGATGTCGATGACATGCTAGATGTGGTCAAAGCCAATCGTGACCGTGGCATCTCGTTATCTACTGTCGGCTTTGGTCGCGGTAATCTAAACGACTATATGATGGAGCAAATGGCAGATAACGGCAATGGCAATTATAGCTATATCGATAGCTTAACAGAAGCTAAAAAGGTCTTTGGTGATGAGCTAGCAGCGACATTCAATACCGTTGCCAAAGACGTCAAAGTACAAGTAGAGTTCAACCCTAATGTGGTAAGTGAGTGGCGCTTGATCGGTTACGAAAATCGTGTGCTTGATGAGCAAGACTTTAACAATGACAAAGTCGATGCAGGTGAGCTGGGCGCTGGCAAAGCGGTCATTGCGCTTTTTGAAGTGACACCAACAGGACAAAAAGGCTTATATAGTGATAGGCGTTATGGGACGAGTAATGATAAAGAGATGAATGCCAGTATCAACAAAGGTAAAAGAACCAATGAGCTTGGTTATCTAAAGATACGTTATAAGGATCCTACAGGCAGCCGCTCAAAACTGATTAACCAGCCGATTGTGAACGCTGCTCAGGTACTTACCAAAGCCAGTATGGATACCCAATTTGCGATAGCCGTGGCAGGGTTTGGTCAGCGTTTAAACCAGAGCGATTATATAAACAATTGGCAATATGATGATACTGCCAAGCTCGTGCAGAACACCATCGACGCTAGAGCAAGTAGCGACAAAGATGGTATTCGTCGCAACTTTTTGACATTGACTGAGCTGGCCGGTGCGCTTGAGAGTACCCGATAACAGGCCTGTACCATGCCAAAAGTATTACTAAAAGTAAAAAACACACCATGCTCAATTTGTAGGGTAGGATTGGTTGCTAACTATGTAAATGATTGATATTTATGTCAATAGTAGCAGTCAAGCCAGTTTGAGAACTCGTGTAGCAATCTTTTATATTGAGTAGTCTGTACAAAGTGTGTATGTTAATGAACAAAGGGCTACTTACCACTATATTGTCCGCTTATCATCGTATGATTATATCTTAGTCTCGCTGACCATTATGATGGCAAGCTTGTGCTCTGATTTTTCGCATAGGTATCATATTGCGATTTGCATGAGTGGACGGTAATGTTTATTACTAGGAGAGAAAAGATTATGGAAAATCAAGGTAACATGACTCGTCGTGACGACAAAGTATGGGTAAAAACGTATGAAAAGCTAGGCATTCAGTATGATATCGATATGCCACCAGCCAATACGTCTCTCATCGATATCATTGAGCAAAACTTCATCAACTATGCTGGAAAGACAGCATTTGTCTGTATGGATGTAAAGCTGTCTTACGAAGAGTTGGATCTCTATAGTAAACAAGTCGCCGCCTATCTACAGTCACTAGGATTGCAAAAAGGCGATAAAGTTGCGGTGATGATGCCCAACATTTTACAGCTGCCTGTTGCTGTACTGGGCGTGCTGCGTGCTGGTATGACGTTGGTCAACGTCAATCCACTCTACACGACTAAAGAGCTGTCGCATCAGTTAACAGATTCAGATACCAAAGCTCTGATCTTACTTGAGAACTTTGCCAAAACTTATGAAGACATCGGTCAGGATTTAGTTGACCATGTTGTTGTGGCTTCAATGGGCGATATGATGAGTCCGCTCAAAGGATTTATTGTTAATGCTGTTGTACGTCATGTCAAAAAAATGGTACCTGACTATCATATCAAAGGCAGTGTTAAGTTCAAAAAAGCAATGAACCGCTTTTCTGCTGCAAACTATAAGCGTCCCAATAACATCGGTCTCGATGATGTCGCTGTACTGCAGTATACTGGTGGTACTACTGGTGTCGCCAAAGGCGCGATGCTAACGCATGGTAACTTGGTGGCCAACCTGATTCAGAGCGATACGTATCTAGGTGATGCTTTTGAGAAGTTTGAGAAGGGTAACGAGCAGCCGGTTATTATGACTGCTCTACCGCTATATCATATTTTCTCGTTTACCGTTTGTGGTATGTATGGCTTATATCGTGGTTGTATTGGTCTACTCGTACCAAACCCGCGTGATCTACCAAGCTTGATCAAAGCATACAAAGATTATCCGCCAGCGTTTTTCCCAGCAGTAAATACATTGTTTACCGCGCTTGCTAACAACGAAGAGTTTCAGTCGTTAAACCATAGTAAGCTTGAGATGTCTATGGGCGGCGGTATGGCAGTACTAAAAGACACTGCGACCAAGTGGGAACAAGTAACGGGTAACGTCATCGTTCAGGGTTATGGTCTGTCAGAGACTTCGCCAGTGGCGTCAGCAAACCCACATGGTACAGGCGAGTTTTCAGGCAACATCGGTCTGCCGATGCCTGCCACTGATATGGCAATCTTGGATGAAGAAGGCAATGAAGTTGCTCTAGGTGAGCGCGGTGAGATTAGTATCCGTGGTCCTCAGGTAATGAAAGGCTACTGGAAACGCGAAGATGCGACTGCTGAGGTTATGACCTCGGATGGTTTCTTCCGTACTGGTGATATTGGGGTTATGGATGAGGAAGGCTACTTTAAGATTGTCGATCGCAAAAAAGACATGATTTTGGTGTCTGGCTTTAACGTCTATCCAAACGAAGTAGAAGATGCAATGTCGATACATCCAAAAATTTTGGAGTGTGGTGTTATCGGTATTGATGATGAGAAGAGTGGTGAGGTGCCAAAGATTTATGTGGTACGTAGTGACGATAGCCTAACAGCGGATGAAGTCATCGCTTACGGTAAAGAAAACCTAACTGGCTACAAACGTCCTCGCCATGTTGAGTTTATCGATGAGCTACCAAAATCTAACGTCGGTAAAATCCTACGTAAAGACCTACGTGCGCTCGAAGAGAAAAACAACGGCTAGGCTACCAATCCTCAGTGTCAGACAACTATTTTATGAGTACAGTCATTAATAACGTTTACTTATAAAATACTAGAATGATCAATGCCGTTATAATCAAAATGATAAGGTTGCTCTATGCTGCCTTATCATTTTTTGTATTCGTAATCTTTGTGAACATTCCCGCTCAAGTGGTATAGATAGAGAATTTGTGGCAAAACTGCTATAGTGCCCACCGATATATTTTTGTATTTATTTACAACAGAGTATTAATTTTACTTAGTATGATTTGCAAAACGACTATGATCATTATGACTTTGCCCTACCGAGGCTTAATATCATTTATTATGCGCTAAGTGATGTTTTTCGGTCTACAAAGCTTACGCATGATACCGCTTGTGAACGGTAAATAGCTTGAGGCTAACTGCTGTTTATTTACGAGCGTATTATCATAAACCAAATATAAAAAATGGTGTTTTTATATAGAATATTCTATGTCTTCAACGGTAACATTTAGGGAAAATTATGACGGATAACATCAATAAAGAGACGACAGGCAACAACGCTGAGACCAATGGCACAGGCAATACATCTGAATATACTTATCAGGATAATGCATTTCCTACTATGCCTACCATCGCCAGTGACAGTCCGTGGCTGAGCGCGTATGAGCGCTATAGCATCGATGCGACCATCGATATGCCAGAGGACAACACCTCTTTACTTGATGTATTCGAGCGTAACTTTAGCCGTTATGGGCAAAAAACAGCCTATATCTGCATGGGCGCGTCTATTAGTTTTAAGCAGTTAGATCTATATAGCCGCCAGATTGCCAGTTATTTGCAGTCGTTAGGTCTGGTCAAGGGCGATAAAGTTGGGGTCATGATGCCCAATATCTTGCAGTATCCAGTCGTGGCTTTGGGCGTTATTCGCGCCGGTATGATACTGGTCAATGTAAACCCGCTGTACACCAGTCGCGAGCTGTCGCATCAGTTGCATGACAGCGGTGCCAAAGCATTGTTTATCGTTGAAAATTTTGCAAAAACCTACCAAGACGCAGAAGACAAAGGTCAAGTTGAGCATGTCGTCGTCTGTAAAGTTGGTGACATGCTGGGCACAGTAAAAGGGACCGTGGTCAATCTTGTGGCTCGCCATATCAAAAAAATGATTCCTCCTTATAGCATTCCAAATAGCGTAAGTTTTAAGCACGCATTAGGCGCGGTATCTGCCAGTAAGTATGAGCGTCCTGAGTTGAACTTAGATGATGTGGCGTTGCTACAGTATACTGGTGGTACGACAGGTGTGGCTAAAGGTGCGATGTTGTCACATGGCAACCTAGTCGCCAATATGCTACAGGTCAGCGCATTGATGAATAGCGCATTTGATGATGATGTGGATGGCAGAGATGTGATCTTGACGGCGCTACCGCTATACCATGTATTCTCCTTTATGGTGTGCGGCATATGCAGCATGTACCAAGGTTATGCTGGTCTGCTCATTCCTAACCCGCGCGATCTTGATGGTCTTATCAAAGAGATGGGGAAATACAAACCGTCTTTTATCCCAGCCGTAAATACACTGTTCAATGGCTTAGTACATAAAGAGAGTTTTGCTGGCTTAGATTTTTCTAATCTAAAAGCCTCTATCGGCGGAGGTATGTCTGTATTGCCGAGCGTCGCCAAAGAGTGGCACAAAATCACTGGTCTGCCGATTGTTGAAGGCTATGGTTTGTCTGAGACCTCACCAGTCGTCGCTTTCAATCCGATGACTATTGCAGAGTTTACGGGAAAGATCGGTATCCCTGCGCCTAGTACTGATGTTGTGCTAATCGATGAAGAAGAAAATGTAGTGGCTATGGGGGATCGCGGTGAGATCTGTGTCAAAGGTCCACAGGTCATGATTGGCTATCAGAACCGTCCGCAAGAGACGGCCGAATCATTCACTGCTAATGGCTACTTAAAGACAGGTGACATCGGTATCATGGACGAAAAAGGTTTTATCAAAATCGTCGATCGCAAAAAAGACATGATTTTGGTATCTGGCTTTAATGTCTATCCAAATGAGATCGAAGAAGCCATGAGCGAGCACCCAGCTGTGGTCGAGTGCGGTGCTATCGGTGTGCCAAATGATGAACGCGGCGAAGAGCCAAAGCTGTTCGTGGTCAAAAAAGGTGAGGTCACCGAAAAAGAGCTGCTCGATTACGGCAAAAAACAGCTGACTGGTTACAAGCGTCCACGTCACATACAGTTCGTTGATGAATTACCAAAGTCGAACGTTGGCAAAATCCTACGTAAAGAATTGCGTAAGATGGAAGGCTTAGAATAGCTCTCAACGTCGATTATCCCCTAATGAATGGCGCGATAGCTGGTGTGAATCTTGCTATTGCGCTGCTACCACGTTAGGATATCTTAAGATTTTAGTCAGACAAGCACCTATTAATTGGTTCATTAGCCATCGACAGTGCGCTTTTATGACACTGCTTTTACAACATCGTACTAGGAATTTTTATGCGTATTGACAATCGTGAACTTGACCAACTTCGCTCTATCAGCTTTGAGCGCCACTATACTAAGCATGCTGAAGGGTCCGTACTGGTCAGTTTTGGCGATACCAAAGTACTCTGTACGGCTAGTGTCGAATCTGGCGTGCCGCGCTGGCTCAAAGGTAAAGGCAAAGGCTGGATTACGGCTGAATACGGCATGCTGCCACGTGCGACCAACACCCGTAATCAGCGTGAAGCGGCCCGTGGTAAGCAATCAGGTCGTACCCAAGAGATTCAGCGTTTGATAGGTCGTAGCTTACGTGCCATGATTGATCTAAGTAAGCTCGGTGAAAACACCATTTATCTTGATTGTGATGTATTACAGGCAGATGGTGGTACTCGTACAGCCAGTATCACTGGTGCGGCAATTGCACTGATTGATGCGTTAGAAACCATCCAAAAGAGCAAAAAACTTAAAGCAGATCCACTCATCGGATTGGTCGCTGCGGTTTCTGTCGGTATGAAAGACGGCGAAGCTTATCTGGATTTGAACTACGAAGAAGACTCTAGTTGTGACACTGATTTGAACGTGGTTATGACTCAAAAAGGCGAGTTTATTGAGCTGCAAGGAACTGCTGAAGAAAAGCCGTTCACTCGTGCACAAGCAGACGCTATGCTATCAATGGCAGAAAAAGGCATCGCTGAATTGATTAAGATGCAACAGACAGCGCTTGGCTGGTAGTCCAGTTATCATATAGTACGCTGTCTTTATCTTTGGTTTCAATAACTGCCTGTTAGCTTCTGATAGGCAGTTTTTTATTAAAAAATATCTCCTGTATCTATTAATAGGTAAAAATGCATGCTTAAGCTGACTGACGATGGCGCCAAAATCACCTTACAGGGTCAGCCAAGTACTGCTGACAATGGTATGTTCTGGTTTGGGTCTGCACTACTGATAGGCGCGGTCGCGGTGGCTATGGCAATGAGTCTACTGTCTGAACGATTGGCGATTGGTGCGCTGGCACTACTTATCATCGGTAGCTTTGTATTTAACAAAAAACGCCAGCAGCATAAGAAAGCCATGAGCGGTGTGATCAGCAGTGGTACATTGTGGGTGCGCGCTGGTGAGCTGGTTCATGACAATTTAGGCAAGCGTGAGCATATCCATCTCACTGATAATGATAAAATCGTGATAAATGGTGACACCCTACAGATTGTTGATGATAGTGACGTCCGTAAATACCATATTGCAGGTTTTGAAAGTATTCAAGAAGTAAAAGCAACGAAAGCTATATTAGAAGGGCAGGCGCTGACCAAACGTCACGTAAATATCAAAATGAAAAGTAACTGATATGATCGCTCACTCTCATACGGTGCGAAATCACAGCTATTATCTTCGTATCATCTAAATTCCTAACCCAAATGTCATTTTAAATTCTACTCTGCGCGCCTCTCCAATAGTGCCATCCATCATTATATTTGCACCGTCTATCGCCCATCTAAAGCGAATAGTGCTTGCAGACGCCTATCTAAATGGTTTATAAGTAAGCGTATAAACATTAATCCTACTATTACTTATACTGTCATTGATACTTTCTTGACCAGGAGTTAGTCATGTCGCGTTTGTCTATACCGTCAGTCGCAGCGTCGTGCAGTTTGTTGTTATTTACCTGTAGTATCACCGGACAAGCCCATGCAGATAGTATGAGTGCACTTATTGCGCAAAAGTCAGTTCAGTCTGATACCCATACACGCTATACATCATCCTATCCAGCAGTCCCTGCTGTCAAAGTAAGTACACACTCTACCATTCAACGTGCAAGCTTACCTCGACGCTCTACCGAAGTATTGCCAACATACAATAACAACTACGCTACGAGTTCTACTTATCAGTACCCTGAGATGCAGCGTCAGGCGCCTCAAATATTGCCTGCGTTTTTATCAGGGAATTATGACAACGTCGATAACGAGTATTTGCCGCTACTAAGTAGTGCTGAAACGCAAAGCAGTAGGGCTGCGCGTGAGGTAGTGAGTACGGCCCGCAAAATGGCACTTAACGAGCGCACGATTATTCAAGGTGGCTGCTGGGACTATTTAAATGCTGTATTTAATCGGGCAGGGGTATCGCGTGATACCATACACAAAGGCACTTATGCGCAAGGGCCCTATGCTAGTAGCAGTGAGATTGAAGCAGGCGACTGGCTCTATTATATCAATCATGGTTACAATGGCGTCGAGCATAGTGGACTGTTCGTCGGTTGGGTCGATGAGCGTGCCAAGCAAGCATTAATACTGAGCTATGCTGGCGAAAATCGCCGTGAGCCTGCGCGCTACCGTGTTTATGATTTAAGCAATGTTTATCAAATTATGCGCCCTAGTGTTTAGTGTTTGATATTTCCAGTTTGACAACATGTTCTATAATTGAATAAAAAAGCGTCCGCAACTCATTGAAGTTACGGACGCTTTTGTTTTACAGGTTAAATGGTTCTTCTGAACCTAAAACGGTTTTACCACGACCAAAATCACGATAATCACTAAGGCAAAGACAGGTACTTCATTGAACCAGCGCCAGAATTTATGAGTTTTATAATGCGGATTATCAATCAGCTTCTTACGATAAAACCCACAAGCGCCATGATAGCCTGACAGCAGCACTACTAATAGCAATTTGACATGTAACCAGCCTTGGGTTTTGTAGACATCCCAGCCCAGCCCCAACATCCATAGACCGAATACCCATGTCGCGATCATCGATGGTGTCATAATACCGCGATATAGCTTGCGCTCCATAATAGAAAAGCGCTCTTGGCTAATGGTATCATCACTCATTGCATGATAAACAAACAGGCGCGGCAAGTAGAAAATCGCCGCAAACCAGCAGACCATCGAAATAATATGTGCCGCCTTGATCCAGTTGAAATAATCTGCCATTACTTAATCTCTTGTTATTAGCCATGTGTTACTAGGGCGTGTCCCTAATTCAAACTTTTATCACTAAATGGGCTAAAAATGGTTAAATCTTTGACAAACGGCGTCAAATAGCTGGTCAATATCTCGATATTGTCTGTACCATTTTCCTTGTTTGCCTGCGATTTATCTTATTTCTATCTCCATTTTTAAAATAGGGAAACGCCCTAGGCTTATTTTCATATACTGTCTGTTAGGGCTAACTGTTGATACGTCAAATGCAGATTATGGATGCAGGTTACTGATGCATGTTGTTAATGCATAGCAACTGCACATGGCCACATTAGTCAGCCAATACCACTTGGGTTTGATGACCGTTCATTGCATCCATTACAGGTAACACTTTAGGTGCTCTTGGGGCGGCAAACTGCTTGGTTAGACCAAGCTCACGCATGAGTCTATCGTCGCCTGATTGACTTGCATTACCAGTCGTCAGTAACTTGTCGCCATAAAAGAAAGAGTTGGCACCTGCCATAAAGGCTAGGGCTTGCTCAGAGTCTGATAGACTCTCACGACCAGCAGACAAACGCACGTAACTGGTTGGACAGCAAATACGCGCCACAGCAATGGTACGAATCCACTCAAGTACTGACAATTGACCTTCCGCCAACACTTTATCACCAATTGGTGTCCCAGCAATAGGAACCAACAAGTTCACAGGAATAGATTCAGGTGCTTTTGGCATCTTGAGTAGCTCGTGAACCCAATCAATACGGTCATCACGGCTCTCGCCCATGCCAACGATGTTGCCACTACAGACATTGATGCCAGAGTTGCGCACGTTTTCTATCGTATCCAAACGCTCGTCATAGCTACGTGTGCTGACCACCTGCTCATAATAGCTACGCGAAGTATCTAAGTTATGATTGTAATAGTCCAGTCCTGCATCGGCGAGCTGCGTTGCTTGATTGGTATCGAGCATACCTAGCGTCATACAGGTCTCAAGCCCCAATGCTTTGACTTCCTTAACGAGCTCTACCACATAAGGCATATCTTTGGCGCTTGGATGCTTCCAAGCCGCACCCATACAGAAGCGTGAGGAGCCAGCTGCTTTAGCACGTTTTGCTGCAGCGATGACCTTGTCCACTTCTATGCGTTTTTCTGCTTGTAGCTTTGTCGTGTCGCGGTGGTGACCCGATTGAGAACAATAGCCACAATCTTCAGGACAGTTACCCGTCTTAATAGACAGTAGTGTACTGATTTGTACTTCATTGGCTTTGAAATGCTCTCTATGAATAGTTTGCGCTTGTAGCAGCAAATCCATTAACGGAAGGTCAAACAACTGAGCGATATCGTCACGGCTATATATTGTCGAAGTACTATCATTGATTAGGCTATCCTCGATTGCGCCGTCATCAATTAGGCTATCGGCGTTTGGTTCAGAGATGCTAAGCAGTCCTGCCATAAGGTAAGTCCTTTTATAGATATTAGTTAGTATTGGGTAAAATCAATATTGTTATCTGTTGTCATTTATAAGGTAACAAAAAAGGTTGCAGTATAGTATACCGCAACCTTTTTAGAAAATCAGAACCCTGCTAGAGAGTATGTATAAATGTCACAGTAGCGCACATAAATAGTAAGGATTTATATTCTGCTCAACTGCATGACAAACTTTTTACTACTTACTATGATCTAATACATTAGCCGTTTATGTAACCAGCTCAATACTAAATCTCTGATTTATTTGACCTGACTTACGATTATTTATTTACCCAATTTATGCTTAGCAACCCCAACCCAATGTCCAGCAAGCTGCTGTGCTTTATAAACATAAGGCTTGGCTTTTTGGAGGTATGGTTTGCACTCTTCTGGTACGGCTGGCACGATATGTTTAGCCAGTTTATTGAACCACATCATTAAGCTGTAGTCACCTTCAATGCTCAGATTGCCTTCTTGAACAGCTGTCATAAACGCAGGTAAGCTGCCTTTGGTCAATAGCTTTACACCAGTCATAGAGTCTTTAAAAGTGATGGTAAGATCTGCGTCTTTTGCATGACCACTTTGTTGACTAAACTGTCCGTTATCAAAGCTAAAAGAACGAGCGATATCAGATTCGGTACTGGCAAACTCAATGGTGACGTTGCGATCAGCAAACAATGCTTTGACATCTTCGTTGTCGCTATCAGCTAGCATAGATAGACGGTAGCCAACGACTGCGAGCAATGCATCTAATGGGTCAGATTTGATATCTAATACAGGAATAGTAAACATAGTGGAACTCCTAAAGGATGGGGCATAAAAATAAAACGTACTTTATACCAGTTTTTATAATAAATATATAATTAGATTATAAACTATCAGATGCTTTGAACTCTTTAGGAGTTAAGTAGAGTGCGTTAAGTATCTTGTAACATTCGATGTCAGTATTATGAATGAGACAGCGGCATATATAAGACAGGATTAGTGAAAGCGTGGATGGTAATCATCATCGTAAACAGGTGTATGCTCAACATAACGTGCCGCTTCCAGCTCGCGCTGCTGACTCACTGACTGGCTCACATCGTCGTAACGCAATGCTCGATACAACACCCAACCTGCCAAAGGCAACCAGCTGATACCCATAGCAATGACATAGCTGTGCCATTCTGACAGTGCAGATAACATCGAGCGACCTGCCAAGATATTCTGGATAACCTCAACGCTCAGCCAATAAACCATCCCGCCAAACAGATACCATAAAAGCCAACGCTGTGATGATAAGGCGAGTGCCACAATCATCCCTACCAGCAAGCCATAGCCCAGCCAAGCTGTGCTACTCCATGCCTCTACACCAATAAAAGAAAAAACCGTCATTACCATCATTCATCTCGCTATTCATAAGGTGAACTCCAATGAAGCTATTATGAAAGGTTATCGGACAAAGCTAAAGAGGGTATAGGCGACTTTGCGACAACCGTTGACGTTTGATTTTTTTAGTTTGTTTTTAAGATATTTGATGGCTAGGTTTTAGGCTAAGCGCCGTGAGGACTGGCGCTCATTTTGAGTGATACGGAAATGGTTTTGCTTGCTTGGGATGTCATCTGTTAGCTGGTAAGTTCGCTAATATGATTGTCAGTTTTAGAATTGACAGTCTGCCAAACGCTTAGACTCGATTGGTACGATTGCCCCACCACGATAGTAAGGACACCAAAACAGCGCCGATCAGCATAAGACCAATTGTGGTGACCCAGTGTGGACCAGTAGGATATTGCCATGGCATGACGTTATTGATTGCCTCGCTGTTAAGCGCACCCGAAACATCTACTTTCCACGGCCAGACTTTTACTAGAGAGCCTGCGATAAACCCTGTCAGCAGTGCCAATGTTGCTTGATAGTAGCGGGACAATAACCACTTTAATGCGCGAGTAAATAACAACAATCCAGTCGCCATACCTGCGACGACAGTTAGGATGACGCTTAGATTCATCGTGTCGACTGCTTCTAGTACCGCATCGTAAGCACCTAACAGTAGCAAAATAAAAGACCCTGATATACCTGGCAGGATCATGGCACAAATAGCGATTGCCCCTGCAAAAAACAAATAGGGCAGACTGGGTGTGGCTGCGAGTAGTGGCAGGCTACTAACGCCCACAGCAGTAATTAATCCAATAGTAAACAATGCCACACGGCCTATGTTCCAGTGCTTGATTTCACTCAATAAGATAAATACGGTCGCGACAACTAACCCAAAAAAGAACGACCAAATGAGGAGCGGTTGGTTGTCCAGTAGATGCTTGATGATACCAGCTAGCGTAGCAAAACTTGTGACAATACCAAGTAGTAAGCACAACAAAAATGTCGCATCAACGTGGCGCCAAATCGCAGCGAATCCTTTGATGCCGCCTTCTTGGCGAAATATCTGCCATAGATTGGGACCAATGCTACTAAGCGCATTAATCAAGCGCTCATAGATGCCGGCAATCAGTGCAATGGTACCACCAGAAACACCAGGTACGATATCAGCGGCTCCCATAGCCATTCCTTTGAGATAAACCCCCAAAAGTTGTTTTGGGTTGTCGTTGCGTACAGGAGCCGTGCTGGTATCAAGTAGCTGCGCTGCTGACGGCTGGTTTGGCCGTGGAGATTGTGGTGCCGTCATGAACAGTCCTTTATTTTTTGGAAGTGAGTATGGTTTGAGAGTAAGTGTCATCTAAGCATGAATGACTAATAAGCAATGAAAAATATAAGTGGTGGGTACTACTAGAATATTAAACCATCGAAGTAAAACCATCTCATAAGGCATGCACTAACGCATAAAAGCTGGATCAATGAAAAAAACATCAATCCAGCTTAGCAGGTACTCTAGAATGTTTAGTGATTACTCAGTAGGCGCAAGCGCTGGATAGCCGAGTGCATAAAGCGTACCCTCAAGACCAGTCACATTAATAGCGGCATCTGCACGTGCTTGCACGATTGGCTTAGCATGATAGGCAACCCCTAGATCAGCAAGCGCCATCATCGGCAGGTCATTAGCACCATCTCCGATACAGACCACTTGTGACATCTTGATGCCCAAGCGTTCAGCAGTATGCTCGACGATAGCGGCTTTTTTGGCACCATTAACAATAGGAAACTGCACATGACCAGTTACTTCATTGTCTTCAATATCCAAGGCGTTAGCATGGACTTCATCGATACCCAGCTGCTCAGCGATATAGCGGGCAAAATAAGTGAAACCGCCTGAGACCAGCACCGTATGATAGCCCAATGCTTTTAGCGCACTGATGGTGGTACGTGCACCAACTGATAATGTTAAGCGGTTACAAATATCATCAAGTACCTCAGTAGAGGTGCCTTTTAGCAACGCCACACGCTGAGCAAATGACTCATCAAAATCAATCTCGCCGCGCATCGCAGCTTCAGTGATGGCTTCGACCTCTTCACCAATACCAGCCGTTTTTGCCAGTTCTACGATGACTTCTTGTTCAATCAAAGTCGAATCCATGTCAAAGCAAGCAAGCTTATGGGTGCGCAGCATATGACCGACAGACAAAATATGACAATCGACAACGTTTAGGTCGACAGCACTATCTGCAATACCAGTGTTGTATTGTTCAGACAAATCATGACGCAGGCGAGTGGTTAGCTGATCATCGATGATGTGGGCGGCGGCAGTCTTTTTGCCAGGATGCATCAGGGTATCAGTCACGGGTACTAGCAAATAGCGGTACACTTGAGCATTGGTAAAAGGGAGGCGCTGTGCATCTGCCGCCGTCGGCTCCGTATCAGATACTGTGATATTGACAAAACTGGCATCAGTATCTTCTGCGACAGTCACCAAATGCCAGCTTGGCTGTTCATCTACCCAAGACTGAATATATTGATGAATATCGATTGCTGACACTTGCGTCGGTAGTACGACGATAAGTGCAAAAACAGGTAGCGATTGTAGCGCATCAAAATCTTGCAGATTGGTATCATCAGGCAATAATGTCGCAATAGAGTCGACGGCTTGCTGCCATGCTTTGCTGTCTTTTGGTAACGAATAAGAGGTATTTTTTGGCATGGCTCATTTGTCCCTTGTATGCTCATATAAGATTGGGAATAATAACAGTTTTCCTGAGCAGCGCCTATAGATGACGCGCAAAGTAACAATGATGTTTAAAAACAGAAATGATGCTCAAAAACAGATCTTATGATGTAAGACGCGATAGAAATGCATTGCTGTTATTATGATAAATTTATAAAGCGACTCACGCTATAAGGTTTGTTATGGTGATATAGTAGACAAGACAAACTGAGCAATAGGTAGTAACGCTAAGCCAAAGACATCAGAGCCTATGTGCTGATAAACCTCAGTGAAGTTGCATCAGTATGCCCGCATCAACATTTTCTAAAAAATAGCCAAAAAATGAGCAATAGCCTCGTTTTTTAATTTCTTTTCTCCAAAAAAGTTTACCATATCATGACGTATTTAGCGCCGCGGCAAGGGTTGTTTGCCATTATTCTTCTGGTTAGTTTTTGTTTGCAGACGCTGTTGTTGGTCATCAGTACCGACCAACAGCTGAGCAAAAGTCGTGCGTTAAAAGGCGAGCAGATGGTCGCCCAGCTGATTGATGAAGCAAGACTGTCTTTAGAAAACAAAGACCGAGTCAGTCTTAGCGTTATTGCTAATCGCTATACCAGCGAGCAAGATGTGACGCGAATACTTATCAAAGACAACACCGACGAGATCCTAGTGCCAGTAGGTAACGCGCCGATGCAACAAGGGGATACGATTCGCCAAATCGCAACCAACGGTGACGCGGTGATTGGTAGCGTCGCACTGACCCTAAAAGATGTCAGTAAGGGCGAAATCATTACCATGCAATGGCCGTTCGTGATCGGCACAATGCTACTGCATTTATTGTTATGGTTAATTTATGGTTATCTTGCACGCCCTACCAAGGAGCAAATCAGCGCACTAAGTCGCAGTATTCAAGAGCTGTACCGCGAGCAATATAATCAGGTCGACCAGCGAGGCTACAATCGTGATCTTGAGCGCCGCACAGACACTAATAGTAAAGCATCTAGCGCCGCTCCCGAACAAGCGCTGACCGAAGACACAACGAACACACGTACGTTCAATGTACATAACGAAGTCAACGAATATCTCAGAACACAGCAAAATCAAGGCGTCAATGACGAAGCGAGCAGCTTGACCGCCACGACTGAGGATAGTGTCGTTGGCGCAGCAGCGACGAGCGACGATCAGCCCAGTAGTCATACAGCTAAACTGTCTGCGACGCGAAACGTTGATAGCGTACGAGTCCAAATCGTCTTTCATGATGAGTTCAATATGCTGGAGCGTTTAGCACCAGCTCAGCGCCTACCTTATCTGGCGCTGTGTACGCAACTGCTCAATCAGGCAGTGACCGAGCTACTCAAACAGCCACTATTGCTGGGCGTCAGTGCGACCAATGAGGCACGTTTCGAGGACGATGGCGCAAGCGTGGTATTAAAGGCGGACAATAGCCATGCAAAAGTGGCGCTGGCTGGTGTGATGCTCGCCAAATTGTACTTGATGCTTAACAAAATCATTCACGATAAGCACATTGAGCTGTCACGTTTTGCCTTACCAGCAAAAGCAGGTGTCAGCGATGAGGCGCAAGCAGAAGCAATGACACATCTGCTACAGAGTATCGGCAAAAAAGAGCAGCTGTTGATACTATTACCTAATGCAGGTCTCAAACAGATCAGCAATCATGTACAAGTACATAGCATCATGCGCCCAACGACAGTTTATGAGCGAGAATGTGCGATATTCGATGGTGGTAATGATTCCCTGATTCAGCGATTGGCAGACGTGCGTAATGCGGTGCTGATGATTGAAGACGACGATGAGTCATCTATGTAGAGGCATTATTTATATTACAATTGTCCGCTATATTACCTATATCACGGTCTTGGCACTGAGGCCGAAATGTGACATATTAAGAAAAAGCATTGACAACATTCAACAGAGACTTTATAAGGCATATATATATTAATGTATATTTAATACCCTTGCCTAAAAATGATAGGAGTTTGTCATGAGTGACGCTGATATTGACGACGATTTTGATGATGATTTTGTCGACGATGATGATGCAAAGATGGTTGAAGAAGCTGAGACGAGCGTACGTACGCGCTTGAGTAGTTTAGAGAAGCGTCGACTGATCGATAATTTGCTAGAAGAAAAGCGTTTGGCTAAAGAATTAAAAGACGATCTAGATGATATAGACAATTTCGATGAAGACGGCGATGACTGGGACGATGATGACTTTTAATTTGTATGCTTTGATCGTCTAAGCTGACTAAAGTGCTTTAATGATCGACCGACACATTACTATTCAATTGTTGATATAGAGTACTCGCTGTTTGTTGTTATTTACAGTTGCTCGCAGTCGTTTCTATCTGATGATACATACTTCATAAAGGCTGCTTGGTTTTAGTGATTCAAGCAGCTTTTGTTTTCAGACCATCCACCATCTTGCATACAACGGATCAATTGCTGCGGTTGATGACACCTATCTTTCAAGGACTACCAAACCATGAGTAACCAACTAAGTTTTGATGAATTACTAGATTATTTGGATAACCAAGAGAGCCAGTTCGTGCTCGATAGTGTCGCGGCGCATGGCTTTTTGACAGCGACTGTCATCGGTCGTCCACTGCCTAACTGGATGGATGCGCTTTTTGAAGGACATGTGAGTGAGATTCCAGACAATGTCATCGATGGCATCAAACGCTGGCGTGACTCGATCATGGCTGAGCTAAAAAACGAGACGCCGATTGAGTTACCATTTGGTGAAGATGCTGGTGACGAAGAGGTAGCAGTTGATTTTTCAGATGAGTCGGATATCGTGGCTTGGTCGATTGGTTTTGTCGATGCGATGTATGGCGATGAGGCGAGCGATTGGTTCGAAGACGAAGAGACAGCAGAAGACGTTGCTGTACTGACCTTGCCAATGATCGTACTAAGCGGCATCGATGATGAAGATCCAGAGCTGTCTGAAATGCGTAAAGATGAAGATAAGATGGTACAAATGGCTAATAGCATCGAGGGTAATTTGACCGAGCTGTTCTTATTGTTCCATACCAATGACTAGTCGTTACTCTAGGAGACTATACCACTGTGTGGTACTACTAGCGGCATATAGTGGCACGCACTAGTACAATAGCATAGTCTCTTTACTTATATTAAAGCTGCCCCATGTATTTTGGTCATTTTCTTAGATACGTTATAAGTCACTGATAAGGTCTTGTTATGGCTGTGCAACTCTCCAATCTTGAACACCTGCCCAATTATCAAATCACCGAGCGCATAGATGTGGTATACGGCAGCACAGTACGCTCAAAGCATGTAGGCAAAGACTTGTTTGCTGGACTAAAAAACATCGTCGGTGGTGAGCTGACGGCTTATACCGAGCTGTTAGAAGAGTCACGTCAAGAGGCGATAGATCGTATGATAGTCAAGGCAGAGGCGCTGGGTGCTGATGCGATTGTAGGACTACGCTTTTCAACTTCTAGTATCGCACAGGGTGCCTCAGAGCTGTTTGTCTATGGTACGGCTGTCAAAGCGGTACCGCAGCAACAATTCCAAAACCCGCCAAGTGATAGCCACCATCACTCAGCTCAACATATGAATCCTCAAACCCCAACCGCGCCCGATGATTTACCGCGTTTCAATCCCTTTGGTTAATTTTGTTTGATTAATTCATTTCGGTTAATTATATAATGCTAAAAGCTGTAGTGCTGTTTATGATGAGAGACGTGCCATGAATGACTCACTGATGCAAGTGCTTATCAATTATGGGCCGTTTGTCTTTCTATTCGCTGCTGGTTGGTTTTTTGGCTCGCGTCACGAGCGTCAGCATTTAGCGCAGCTAAGAGTAGCAGAGCAAGCATTGGGTGATATTACCGTCTCAAGTGAACGCTTCTATCGTCCTCTGCTGGCGACTGGTAGTGAGGGTGAGCTGGTACTGGGTAGTGTTGTCATCGCGCAAGATTATTTTAAAATGATTATCGCCCGTGTACTGAGTGTCTTTGGCAAAAACCTAACTACCTACGAGACATTATTAGATCGCGCGCGCCGTGAGGCGATCGTCCGTATGCGCACCCAAGCAAAAGCCAAAGGCTACACACATATCTATGGTTTGCGCTTAGAAGTCACCAATGTCAACCAATTGGGCAGTATGGTAGAAGCCATAGCCTATGGTACAGCGGTAATCAGTACTGACCATACATCTGCTACACCTCACGTGATACCCGTCTAGATCGTTTTTACCTCAGTCTCAGACATATAAACTGATAGTTGACTGACGAGTAGTCAAAAAAATCAAATACATACACTTTTACAACGATATACTGAATTTTGCCGTTCCGTTATTATTTCGGTTCGTATGGACTAAAAATCGTTATTGCCAAAAATTAGTACTACAAGAATCAGTATTACAAGTACTCGTACTATAAAAACCAATACCGTAAAAGACCAGTACCATAAAGAATTAATACCGTAAAAGATGAGTATCATCAAAAAATTGTCGTTCTAAGCACACAGTTGTGTGAATCAAGATTATATAAAGAGCTGACAACATCGATGGCTGTTACCCCAGATATCAGCAGGATTGGCTGATTGAGCATCACAACGTTGTCATAAACTTGCCCGTGTAAGGGCTCTATCTACAAGGATGTAGTTATGGAAGGTGTGGAGTTAGTCACGTTTGTAAATTCAAAAGTTATTCCTATCAGTATTTTTTTAATTATGATGGGAATGGGACTGTCCCTAGTTACCAATGACTTTAAACGAGTCGTCAAGTACCCCAAGGCCGTCGGTATAGGTCTCACCAATCAGCTTATATTTTTACCACTGGTTGGTTTTGCTTTAGCGGCGTCTATGTCATTAGAGCCTGAGTATGCGGTTGGGGTTATGTTGCTGGTACTGTGTCCTGGTGGCACCACATCAAACCTATTCACTTACCTTGCCAAAGGCGATGTCGCCCTGTCGGTTACAATGACCGCTATTGCCAGCGTCATTACTGTATTTACCATTCCTATCGTACTTAGCTTTTCGCTCGTCTACTTCATGGGAGCGGGCAGCGAGTTTCAACTGCCAGTCGCCAAGACCATGATTAGTCTGATTGCGCTGACTATCTTGCCGGTTAGTATCGGGATGCTGATCAAAAAATATAAGCCTAACTTTGCTGATAGAGCACAGGTTATGGTATCCCGTTTTGGGGTGATCTTTTTGAGCTTCTTGGTGCTTTTCTTGAGCTATGTGCAACGAGACATCATTGTAGAGGCCCTAATTGCTACTGGTCCTGTATCGCTCATATTAAACGTATCAACGATGGCACTTGGGTATTATACGAGTAAATGGTTTGGTCTCAATCCTGAACAGAGAAGATCAATCACCATGGAAGTCGGTCTACAAAACAGTACGCTATCGATGTTTATGGCATTGACGCTGCTCGCTAACTATAAGATGTCGTTGACGCCAGCTATCTACACGCTAATTATGTTCTTGACCGCTGGTATCATGGTCAGAGTATTCACAGCTCAGCACAATAAAGCCAAAAAAACCGAGATAGAAAACAGTGTATTGGCAGCACGTAGAATGTAAGGTGCTTAAAATATTAAGATAACCGTAATAATGTATGATTGCGCCAGTTGAGACAGTACTTGGCAAAAAAGTAGTAATGTATGATGCAATAAAAAAGCCCGCAATACGCTTCGTATAAGGAAGTGCGTTGCGGGCTTTTGTGTGTAGTACCTCTTTTTATCTCAAATCTAAAATCTTCGTCTGTCTATTTTTGCTCTCGCCTCGGCAGTTTGCTCTTTGACCTTTTCGATTTCAAATAAGAACGTACGGTTTTTGAGTACGGCAACGAATACCACGCCACCCACCGTATTGCCCACCAGTACCACGACTAAAAATACCAAATAGTGCCAGAGGCTGACGGTATTGCCATATAGCAGTGCTGAAAATACCTCGATGTTGCCCACGATACTATGGTGCAATCCCAAGAACCCAATACTACCAGTGATGAGGGTGACCAAGACGATACGGCTCAGAGTGTCACGGGCAGAAGTCACTAGCCATGCAGCGACGCCCATCATCCAGCCTGCCAGCACTGCACTGCCAAAGATAACCCACCACTCAAACCCCAAAATATGCTCGGCATAGGCGTCAATAGCATGATCTGTAAACAGGTGCATGTGTAGACCTAGACCAATCATAAGGGCTGCAAATATACAACCGCCCACGATATTACCAGCAATAACGATGCCCCACAGCCTGAGCAATTTATGCAGTGGTTCGATTTTATTGAGTACAGGCAGACTGAGTAGGGATGTTTGTTCAGTAAATAATAACGACTGACCGATCACCACAATAATAAAGCCAATCGGATAGAGTAGGGACGACAATACCATCGCATAGCGACTGGGCAATACGTCATTTAGTAGTGCAAACGCGGATAAAATCACAAAAAAACTGATACCAATCTCGAGCCCAGCGGTAAAGGCACTGGTAAATAACGACCCAAGTGAGCGCTGAAAGGTTTCTTTGGCATGGATGACTTGCTCTACCAAGATACTGGCGTAGCTTTTTGCTTGGCTTAGATTGTCATCACTGGCGACTTTTTTGATGGTTTCTTTATCTTCTTCGCTGATTTCTTCTGGCAAGTCATCATTATCCAGTTCTTCTGTGGCTTTTATGTGGTTATCTGAGTGATGGCTGTCCACATCAGAGCTGTCTATATGAGAGCCGGCGTGAATGTCTTCTACGGCGTGGCTGTGCTGTAGGGTATGACTGTGCTCCATACTGTTATTTTTGTGACTGCCATTCAGCGCATCGTCATCTGAATTTACGTGACTTGTGGTACTCGTATGCAGAGCATTATCGTTTGGCAAGTTGCTTTGAGAGTTAGAGGGTTGCTCGGTATCTTGGGGCACGGTCAGCTCACTGTTGGTTATATAGTGTTTTAGTACGTTTCAGGCTTGGTAGTTTTAAATTTTAGTATGCTCAAATACAGCTACCATTCATATTTTATCGTATGAGGGTAAGATATTCTGTTGCGCGTTTGGCTGACTGGGGTTGTTAATTGAGGAATAAATGCGGTTCACGTCCTATAAATTGCCTTACTATCTAACAAAATCTGCCTATCTGCGTTAAAATCACACTATCAATAACTTTCTCTGTTTTTATAGCATTCTGTGCCATCTCAGTTTGACCACATTCATTACCAACAATAAGATCACCCTATTATGAGTAACCAGACCCTCACGCAATCTATCCAAGCGGCGCTAAGCCAACTAGAAAATGCCTATAATCCTGCACAAGTCGAAGCAGGTATGTATCAAGGCTGGGAAGAGAGCGGCTATTTTCAGCCGACGTTTGACAAAGACGAGTCGTTTTCTATCGCGCTGCCACCACCAAACGTCACAGGCTCGCTGCACATGGGTCATGGTTTTAACAACGCCATCATGGATGCGCTCACCCGCTATCACCGCATGGATGGTGACAATACGCTGTGGCAACCAGGTACAGATCATGCGGGTATCGCCACCCAGATGGTTGTTGAGCGTCGTCTGGAAGCGCAAGGTATCAAGCGCCGTGACATGACCCGTGCAGATTTCATCGATAAAGTATGGGAATGGAAAGAAGAGTCGGGCGGCAATATCACCAGCCAAATTCGTCGTCTAGGTAGCTCGGTTGATTGGTCGCGTGAGCGTTTTACCATGGATGATGGTCTATCTAACGCAGTAAAAGAAGTGTTCGTTCGCCTGTTTGACGATGGACTTATTTATCGTGGTAAGCGTCTGGTGAACTGGGATCCTAAGTTCCAAACTGCGCTGTCTGACCTCGAAGTCGAAAACCATGATGAAAAAGGTAGCTTATGGCATTTTCGCTATCATTTCACGGATACAGAGCTGACCACTCAAGATGGTAAAAACTATCTGGTCGTAGCCACCACACGTCCTGAGACTTTGCTCGGTGATACTGCTGTTGCGGTCAATCCTAGCGATGAGCGTTACGTGCATTTGGTTGGCAAAACTATTACTTTGCCGATTACGGGTCGCGTCGTGCCTATCGTCGCTGATGATTATGTCGAAAAAGACTTTGGTACGGGTTGTGTCAAAATCACTCCAGCGCATGACTTTAACGATTATGAATTGGGTCGTCGCCATAGTTTGCCATTGATTAACATCCTTGATGAGCGCGCCAATATCCTACCAGCGATGGAAGTCTATCCTGACTTGCAAACGCGTGAGCCAGAATTAGAGACCACACCGAGCGAATACGCAGGACTTGAGCGTTTTGCCGCGCGTAAATTCCTTGTAGAGCAAGCAGGCGAGCAAGGCTGGCTAGAAGATATCGAGGACTACGCGCTAAAAGCACCACGTGCTGAGCGTGGCGGTACGATCGTTGAGCCATGGTTGACCGATCAGTGGTATGTCGCTGTTAAAGAGCTGGCTAAGCCTGCGATTGATGCAGTAGAAGACGGCAGTATTGAGTTCGTCCCTGCACAGTACAAAAACATGTATATGGCGTGGATGACTGATCTGCAGGACTGGTGCATCAGTCGTCAGCTGTGGTGGGGTCATCGTATCCCCGCATGGTATGACGATGCGACAGGTGAGATTTATGTCGCCCGTGATGAGGCGGAAGTGCGTACTAAATACAACCTAAGCGACGATGTAAAACTGCGCCAAGATGATGACGTGCTCGATACATGGTTCAGCTCAGGTCTATGGACGTTCAGTACGCTTGACTGGGCAGACGTCAACGCCGATCCACGCGTGATGGACACTTTCCATCCGACCAGCGTGCTCGTGACAGGTTTTGACATTATCTTCTTTTGGGTTGCGCGCATGATCATGATGACCATGCACTTTGTGAAAAACGAAGACGGTACGCCGCAAGTACCGTTTAAGACCGTATATGTGCATGGTCTGGTACGTGATGGCAATGGTCAGAAAATGTCAAAATCGAAAGGTAACGTCTTAGATCCGATTGACCTAATCGATGGTATTGAGCTAGAAGCGCTGGTAGAAAAACGCACCAGCAACATGATGAATCCAAAAGACGCGGCCAAGATCGAGAAGCAAACGCGTAAAGAGTTCCCAGAGGGTATCCCAGCTTATGGTACGGATGCACTACGCTTTACCTTTACCTCGCTTGCTAGTACTGGTCGCGATATCAACTTTGACCTTAAGCGTGTCGAAGGCTATCGCAACTTCTGTAATAAAATCTGGAACGCCAGCCGTTTTGTACTCATGAACTGTGTCGATGGTGACAGCAATGCCAAGCCTATCGACCAAACGGCGAACCCTGACGTGTGGGAATTACCAGAAAAGTGGATCATGAGTCGTCTGAACTCTACCGTTGCCGATATCCATCAGCATTTCGCTCAGTATCGTCTCGATATGGTCAGCCAAGATATCTATGAGTTCATCTGGAACGAATACTGTGATTGGTACGTTGAGCTTGCCAAAGCCAGTCTAAATGATGACTCAGTATCTGACGAGCGTAAAGCGCAAATCCGCTATGTGCTACTGCACGTACTAGAGACGGCGCTACGTTTCACCCATCCAATCATGCCGTATCTGACTGAGCAAATCTGGCAGACCATCGCGCCACTACTGGGTCGTAAAAACACCGACAGCATCGTGGTCGCTGACTATCCACAGACCGATGACAGCCAAATCAGCGAGCAAACTGAAGCGGATATGGCGTGGCTACAGGAGCTAATCGCGAGCGTCCGTAACATCCGTGGTGAGATGAAATTGGGCAATGCGGTACGTTTGCCAGTGCTACTACAAAACGTCTCTAGCGATGAAGAAGCGCGTCTATCACGTATCAAAAACCAGTTCAAAGCGCTTGCTAAAGTCGAGAGCCTAACCATCGTCAAAGAAGGCGATGATGTGCCGCTATCGTCATCAAGTATGGTCGGTCAGCTACGGGTACTCGTACCGATGAAAGGGCTAATCGATCCTACGGCTGAGCTAGCACGTCTGGGCAAAGCGCATGAAAAGCTACAAAAGCAAGCCGACGGCATCGCGCGTAAGCTAGGTAACGAAGGCTTTGTCAGTAAAGCACCTGCGGAAGTGGTCGATGCTGAGAAAGCGAAACTGGCTGAGCTAGAAGGGCAGTTGACCGCGACGACGGCGCAGATGGAGCAGTTAAAAGCATTATAAGAAAAGCAAAAGCTTAAAAAGCATGGCCTCAGCATCGGAGTCCTTTAAAAATGGGCAAATATGCGATGCATGGGGCGTTGTTCTTTAATCACTCAGCTCGGCGCTCGTCCCTCGCGCAAGAACCTATCATTGATAGAGGAAATATGGGTCAAGTGGCTAGATACTTAACCTGTGTCTACCTCTGTTCAGGTTTTTGTTATCGTGTTTCCTCCTGTAGAGAATGAAACAGAAGTTAATACTCAATCCGTTAAGTAAAAACGCAAACTTGGGTTTTTACAAGGTGAGATGACGATGCCGAACGAGACTCATTGGGGTGATGATTAATTGAAAAGTTTTTAGGGTAGGTTAATGGATTATCTACTTGAAACTTATATTGTGCATTACCATGAAAAGTAAAAAAGTTAAAGATATTATTATGAAAATTTAAAATAGCTTGCTTGCGATTTTGCAGTTTTCTTACTATGTTCTAATTATATCTGCACTTTGATATTAGCTTTAATATTCCTGTAATTTAATATTAATTCTATTAGTTTTTTTAATAAATATCTATAATAATAGTCTACGCAAAGGTAATGATTATGAGAAATAATGAGTTCGATATATCTAAAGAGGAGGTGAATTTTCAAACAACACCTATAGGAAAATTAGTCATTAAAAAATTACATGGCGATAAAGACTTAAATGTAGATATATATGATAATTGTTTAATCATAGTTGGAGATAACGGGTTTGGTAAAACTAGTGTACTCAATATAGTGTATTCTATTTTAAGTGGTAACATGAAACACTTAAAAGATGTAAATTTTTCAGAAGTTGGGTTATATTTTACGGATACTAAAACGAATAAACCTAGTTCTATAAGTATTAGTAGGATAGAACTTAGAATCTATGAAGAATTCAGTAATATAAGTAATCATAAGACCACTATTTCTTTTAACTCAAAAAGTTCTAAAATTATTAAACATTTTTATAATCAAAAAATTAGTAAATATTTGGATGTAGATTCAGATCACTATCATGATGAAGTGATAACTAGCTTAGTTAATGAGTCGGAATCAAAAGATTCTATAGAAAGTATTTTTGATAAATATGAAGAAATCAAAAATAAGATTACCAGAGCTAAAGACCAACTAAATTTTCAAACATTATTCCTTCCTACATATCGAAGAATTGAACAGAATTCTGAGTATTTCGGGCTAGAAGAAGTAGAGGATGATAATATAAATTTTGGAATGGATGACGTAAAGACTGCTATTAAGAAAATTACAAACGAAATTATTCAGTCTTCAATTAACTGGGTATCTAAAGTCAATGGTGAAATAATAAATGAAATAATAAATATCGAAGACGAAATAATAATATTTGATAAAAGTAATGAAGAGCAAATAAAAAAAACACTAAATAGGATTGATGAAAGACATCTCAATAGTGCAAGTAAAGAGAAAATATTTAAATTGATTGAAAGTGGAAAAATTGATGAGAATGAGACTCTTGTATATTTTTTGAATAACATGCTTAAGCTATACAAAGAGCAAAACAAGAATGATAATAAATTAAAAGACTTTTCTAAGGTTTGTAATAAGTATCTTAAAAACAAAAAAATCCAATATGATGAAATAAAGGTAAAGTTAAAAGTACTGAAAGGTATAGATAACGAAGAGATAGATTTTAGCTTACTTAGCTCTGGAGAAAAACAAATAATATCTATTTTCGCAAGGTTGATTTTGACTGATGATAAAAATATAGCTGTAATTTTTGATGAGCCTGAAATATCAATATCTATTAAGTGGCAAAAAATGATTTTAGAAGATATTTATAATTTAAAAAATTGCGGTTTTTTAATAGCTTCAACACATTCTCCATTTATTTTTTCAAATAGATTGCAGAAGTATACAGTAGATATTGAAGAAAAAATTGGAGCCTAGTCTATGAGTATGGTGGAAGCTATGTTATCTGAGCTTGAAGATACTTCTGTATTATTAAGCAAGTTTATGGATATCTCGAAGAGTAAAGCTTATAAAAAGAAAGAGTTGATTCCCTGTATTGTAGAAGGTGATGAAGATTATAGTTTTTATGAACCTAAAGTAAGGCCTTTACTAGAAATGAGTCTAGAGAAAATTATAAGTGGCGGTATAGATAAAGCTATTGAATTTTTAAATGTTATAAATGAAAGTAACTATTACTCAGGTAGTATATTTATAATATTTTTAGATTCTGATTTCGGTCTAAATTTGCAAAATAAATTAGAAGATTCTAGAGTTTTTTACTTGAATAAATACAGTATAGAAAATTTTTACATAACCGACGATTTCTTTTGTAATATATTAGAGTCCTTAACTAAGTTAGAGAAAGAAAGAGATAGTGAGACTGGTGAGATATCTGAAGATTCAGACTTTATTAAAGTTAGGAACTTTATTCTAAGCGAAAGAGACAATCTATTGTTACTCTTGGAAGACTATATGATATGTCTTAGAGCAATAGTAACTGGTGAGTCAGAAATTGAATTTAAGTCTTTTAAAGATATATTACCTAAATTAGTCCAAGATAAAAATTTAATTAATGATAATAATGAGTTAATTATACCTAATTTCAAAAATATTTTTGACTTAGAATATTTGAGTCAAGCAGAAATAGGCTATGTGGAAAATAACATTTTAGATTCTAAAGAGTATTTCAGTAGAGTCACTTCTTTGGATTCATACAGAGGAAAAGAGTTAGTTTTCATCGCTCATAGGGTGTTGTCTTTAGCTAAAAGTACTTTTCATAAAAAAAGTGACAGAATAAATACTAAGTTAAAATTTAAGAAGCAGATTAAAGAAGAAGATTTCATATGTGATTTTACAGCTTATACAGAAGAGCCAAAAGGTTTGAGAGATTTTATCGAAAATATAAAAGCCAGCTATATTTGAGCTTTTAACTAATGCTATAGATTGATTAAAAGTTATTCCAGTCTTCTTTGAGAGCAATTTTTTACTGCCAATAATTAGCTTATTATCTTTAAAGGAATAATACGTTAACGTTAAGGAACACCATGAACCATCTCACCGTCGGACAACGCGCGCCTCTAAGCAACCTTGCTATTGACGATACCGCACCCATCACGCTTAAGTTCACTCGTCAAAGCCCGATAGAGATGGACATCAGCTGCTTAGTATTAGTTTAACTTCGCTCTTATTTAAAACAATAAAAAAACCGCCACAGCAAAACTATGGCGGTTTTTTATTATTCAAAATAACTTAACTTCTAAAATCTCTATAGCGCCCACAGCGATTGATACTGCTCATCAGTCAACGTCACAATATCGATCTCGGCTAGCATCTCGCGCAGTTCTTCCCACTTATTTGCATCAGGTGTGATTGGCGTGATCAATCTGCCCAGCGTATTATCAATGATGGCACCCATCAGCGCATCTGCTTCGGTTTTGCTATAGTCGTAATACATGCGGTGAGCGGTGGCTGGCTCGTTTTTACACAGCTCTGTCATTTGGTTGGTCACGTCGATAAAGGTATCTATCGCGTCTTTTTTCGCGCTATAGATCTCATCCGTCGTCAGAATCTCTAACGCCGAAAAGTTGGGATAAGGTGACAGATGCTGATCGATAAACGTAAAGTCCAACCCTTCATGAGTTGCCTCAACGCCCTCAAAGTTATAAAAGCACAGCCACGCACCATCGAGACTTGGGTCTTCTTGCAGGTTTTTGATGTGATAGAAGTCTTTTTGCACAAACGTCACATTATCACGGCTGATAGTAAAGCCATTTTTCTTGGCATAACGCGCCAATATCTCAAAGCCAATACGATTGGTTTTTTCTTCAGCAGCAGGGGTACAGATGCGAATCGGCTGATGGTTCTTGAGCTTATCCATACTGGACTGCTGCATCAATATGCCACCATCGGTCTCAAAAAAGCAGCCCAATGCGCGCAGATTAGGTGCGTAATGTTCAAACAGATGAATCGGCTCATTCACATGTAGATCGATGCTTTGATTCTGTAGTTCAGCAAAACCATCATAATGGTCATCTGGCTCAATAATAGTGATATCTAACCCTGCTTGCTCGTATGCGCCTGTGATCACACCCGCGATAAAAGGCAAGTGATCAGGGTTCAAGAACCATTCGAGAGTGAGGATCAGTTTAGTAGTCGATTGCATGGTTGTTTCCTTTTTAATGATAGAAAACAATCAGACTGATGCTGTTCAAATACAACATGAAAGGCGAAACAAGAAAAGCAAAATCTACATATGATAGGCGTATGGGTATTGGTACCTCATTTATCCATATCGCATATCTGCGTTCCTTATTTACGTACCTTATCCATAGACGATAAGGTATGTCATGCTTGTTTCCTACGTCAGTGCTAACTGCTTCAGGTTCACGGGTGTCTCTCAGCGATGGTTTTGACGACGTTAGAACGTCAAAAGCAAAGCACCCCGACAAGATTGAGTGGTATTACAGTATTTTTAAGCAGTAGCGCTACTGAATCAGTACCGCTAACGGCGACTGTAGATAGCTTTTACCAAATAGTTACTACTGATGGTTATTACCATATGGCTATTGCCTCATCATAGACGACCTACGAGCGGTAATGCAAGGTATTGGATTGAGTCATGAGTTGGTATGCTTTGTGCAGTTGTTATATGTTATGCCTTTGATAGGCGATCGAAAATATTGGCAAAAAAAGGTATGATTAGTAAACTGAAGTCGAATATAACGATAAGGTTTGTCTGTCTTTGCTATTACAGCTAGAAATGCTCTGTCATCTATATGTGAGACCTAATGAGTTAAGTTATGAGTAAAGTCTATCACTATACGAGTACCGCTGGATTTTTGGGTATAGTCAATGACTCAAGCATATGGGCGACCAATATCTTTTTTTTGAATGATTATCAAGAAATGAAAAAAGGTATTGATTACGTCAGAAAAAATCTAAAAGACGAAAAGTTATTTGAGTCTATGTCGCAGGACTATCAAAAAATTATCGAAAGATTGCAGGAGATATCTACCGATCACTACAGTCTGGAGGCTGATGCAGAGTTGTCGCTCACCAACTATCTGCTAGAGATGCTGGTGGGGCTCAGTCAGCAGTTTTATATCACCTCTTTTACACATAACAAAGACTACCTGAGACAGTGGACATCTTATTGTGAACACAATGACGGTATCTGTATAGAGTTCGATGAGCACGTACTGTCAGATGGTTTTAAATACAATAAATTCAATCGACACTCTCAAGCGCATCACAGGTTCGATAGTATTATCTATAGTTACTCCAATAGTATAAAAAGGTATTTTGATAAGCATAAAATAAGAGAGGTGTTCTTAAATAGAAAACAAGCACTGGTCAATAATGTGCGCAGTATTAGGGAGCATAGTGCGCTCAGAAAGACAGGTACGGAGTATAGATATAATGCGACCGCTGACTTACTGTTCTCTTCTATACTTGAGGCGCTAACAGAGTTTGCGCTGATAAGGAATCCACAATTCTCTGATGAAAAAGAGAAAAGATTGATACTGACGGTGATTAATCAGCATGACAAATCGATTAAGTTTCGCTCAAAATCAGGCGTGATTATTCCGTATATTCCTGTCCATATCGATCTAAAGAGCATTACCAAAGTGATCATATCGCCGACAGATGATGCGACCCTCAGACGAAAAGGGATCGAGCTGTTAAGAGGCCGGTATAATTTGGACTTTGAGATATGTGAGTCAGAGTGTCAATTAAGGAAAATATAAGGGATCAGCCCGTACGAGGGCAGATAATATAAACTTAAAAATATTCAAGCATTGAGACGCATTCGATCTTATAAAAGTAATCGCTCTTTAGACATAAAAAACCGCTCATCATTCAATGGGGAGCGGTTTTTACGGTTAGTGAGCTCATTAATGGTTTTTTCTGAAAACGACTCGGTATATGAAACAAAAGACAAACTAAAGACGCAAAAGTAATCTTGTGTGCCTATAGTGTCTAAGGCATGATGAATGCTCATCTGGACTGATATCAATAGCGCTGATAGATGATCGCGTTGATTGATGTCGTTCTTTTACTCACTTGCTAACCATACGATACGGCTGTCATGAGCAATAATAAAAAAGCGTTTTATCATAGGCCAAAGACCAATCAATCCAAAAGCCCAATGATGCGTTGGACGTTTGTGACGCTCGGCTGGATATTTTTTGTTTTAGGAATTATCGGTATCTTATTGCCGGTTATGCCGACAGCACCATTCATACTACTAGCAGCAGGGTGCTGGGCGCGTAGTTCTAAGCGCTTTCATTTTTGGCTGATCAATCACAAGTATTTTGGTAAGTTTGTACGCGATTGGGAGGAGAGCCATGCCGTTCCTCTATATGCCAAGTGTCTGGCAACGGTCATGATGGCAGCATCAACCGCTATGTTATTTTATCGCTTACCTACGGATATGATGTGGATAGCATGGCTGGTAGCCGCTGTCTGTAGCGGGGTCGCGATATATTTATTCCGTCTGCCAAACGCCTAAAATTGTTGCAATTTGTACCAAATATGGCGCCAGTTACACGAAAGATGAGATAAGGCTTGCGATACTAGGATGTACCCCTTATAATACGCCCAAGCTTAAGAGCAGTTCTGCACCAAATCATTACCTCGTAGTATTAGTTATAATCCTTCGTTTTAATATTTATCGTTCAGTAGCTATTTGCAAGCGTTACCGGTCATTAGACCATTAATAAATTTAAAAGTAGGATTATACTATGTCAGACGTTCAAAAAGGTACAGTTAAGTGGTTCAACGAAGCTAAAGGTTTCGGTTTTATCGCTCCAGAAACTGGCGCAGACGTTTTTGCTCATTACAGCGAAATCACTGGTTCAGGTTTCAAAACTTTGGCTGAAGGCCAAGAAGTTGAGTTCACTGTAACTCAAGGCCAAAAAGGCCCACAAGCACATAACATCGTTGCTATCTAATTTGTCTTTATAGACAGATAGATGAATAGATGTAGAAAAGCGAACCTTCGGGTTCGTTTTTTTTCGTCTGCTGTTTGATATCAAACGACATGATAGATATAACAACACCGCCAACTGTGTGAATAGTTGGCGGTGTTGTTTTTGGGCTATGATATAGAAAGTGATATCAGTCGCTAAAATATAAAATCGACTTCTTATATTAAGCTGATACCAATATTAATCAGACCGCCGCCCAGCAACAACCAACCAAACATCACTGCGCCTAAGACTAGAGGTTTGACGCCAGCTTGCTTAATCGCGTTTAGATGTGTGGTCAGACCTAACGCAAACATTGCCATTGTCAGTAGTACATCATCTAACATCACCATACTGCGTACGATACTCTCAGGCATCGGTACCCACGTATGTGTCAACACAATACCAATGAATATAAACGCAAACCATGGCACCTTGACTTGTTTGACGCGGGTTATAAATGATGTTGTCTCGTTCTTATTGCTTTTATCTTCTATATTGGAATTATCTACGGTGCGATCTTTGGTTAGCGCAAAAGACAACACGAGTAAAAAAGGCGCGAGCATCATGACGCGTATCATCTTGGTCACAACAGCAGTGTCACCAATCTCAGTGTTAATGGCGTTGCCAGCGACCACGACCTGTGCCACTTCATGTACAGTAGAGCCTGTATACATGCCATACTGCTGGGCGCTCAGCCAAGGTTGTAGCCAGCCAAGATGATAGAGAAAAGGGTAGAGTAGCATTGCGATAGTACCAAAAACCACAACCGTTGCCACGGCGATAGTGACTTTGTGCGCTTGCGCGTTGACGACTGGCTCTGCTGCAATGACGGCAGCGGCGCCGCAAATACTTGCCCCTGAGCCAATCAGAATGACGGTTTCTTTATCGACTTTTAGCCATCTAGTACCCAGCCAGTAGGTTAATAAAAAAGTAGACGTCAGTACCAGAGTATCGGTCGCAATCGCTGGCATACCAACGCTTGCTACTTGTGTCATGGTCAGCTTAAACCCATAAAACATGATGGCAAGTCGTAGGATTTGACCTTTTGCAAAGCATACGCCGCCGTTTAAACGTTCAGTGAATTTGGGGTAGATAGTATTGCCCAATACCATACCAAGCAATATCGCAAGCGTTAAGGATGACAAGCCGATAATGCGCCCGTTCGACCACACATCTAAACTGCTATCCAACCATAAGCAGAACAAACTACCGATCAATACCACAGCCAAACCTGCCAAGTGACGTTGGCTCGGGACGTAGTTATGAGCTGAGCTGCTGATGAATTGGAGTAGTGTATGCATGACGCGGCACCCTATTACTGATAGTAAGATAAGCATGAGCTTATGAGTAGACAGTATATGCCTGCTACATTTATAATAAAAACAGATTAATAAGATACAAGCTATCGATTTTTTAGGTTACAGTGTTTTTAGTATTGAATGTTGAGAGTGTTGAATTTTAAAAGTATTGATAAAAGGCTGCTGCTACACACTAAATATACTTAGCCTATAAGAGCATTCAAAAACTGACGCAAGGCCATCGATGTCATGAAAAAATCTGTGCAAACATTACCAAAGATTACGCTCAAGCAGCTTGCGGTTTTTGTCAGTATTTATCAGACAGGCAGTACCAGCCGCGCCAGTGAAGCGCTGCATCTATCACAGTCAGCGGTCAGTAGCGCGCTGACAGAGCTTGAGTCTAGACTACAGATGCCATTGTTTGAGCGCGTTGGTCGCAGGCTCAATCAGCACCCCAATGCGCATCCTATTTATGTACAGGCGCAAGCCATCCTAGGGCAGTCACTCACGCTTGAGCATTATCATCAGTACCAAGCAGGACAGATTCATATTGGGGCGAGTACCACAATCGGTAACTATGTACTGCCGTCATTGCTTGGTAAGCTCTATGAGGCGCTGCCAGATGCCAATGTCGATATATATATTGCCAACACACAAGAGGTCGTGGGTGAGGTTGAGCAGTTAAATATTGACATTGCGCTAGTAGAAGGGATGCCGCGACCGATAGATATGAAAGCCATTGAGCTGCGCGAATGGCGAACAGATACGCTGATGATATTTGCTAAACGTGATAGCAAGTGGCTAAAGGATATCGCTATATATCACCAAGACGAGGATGGCTATCGTCTGACTATTGAGCAGCTCGAACAGTTACCATTATTGGTACGTGAAGCAGGGTCGGGCACACGGCAAATTATCGATGAGCAGTTGCTAAAATATCTGCCCAATGCCGAGGTGGTTAAGGCGATACATCAGTCAGAGGCTATCAAGCATATGGTGAGTGCAGATATTGGACTTGGCTGTCTATCACAGCATGTGATTGAGACAGAACTTGCGTCAGGTGAACTAGTACAAGTCGATGTTGCTGGGATTGATTTGTCACGGACGTGGTGGCTGGTCTGGCATAAGGCAAGGCATCAAAGTCCGATATGGCAAACCTTTATAGATATTATTCAGCAGAGATGAATAAGAGAAGGTAAATCATAAAAAAGCGCAGCGTCTATCTCGGCGCTGCGCTTTTAATTTTAATTGTATACGTTATTCATATCAGAGCATTGTGGCTCAACGCTATGCTGAAACGGGCTTGTCTAGTCTCACCACAAAACTATCACAAGGCACATTGGGTAAAATATTATCTGCTGTCGCGCCACTGATCCATGCCGCGATACCAGTACGCTTATGGCGACCGATGACCAATAGGTCTACATCGTGTTTGTGACAGTAACTGACGATACCTTCACTACTAGAGATGGCCGTAGTGACTTCTGATGTCGCTGCGTTCAGCTGATTGCGTTCTAAGAACTGGGCCAGTTTGGCGCGTGCTTCTTGGCAACGCTCATCATCAATCTCATCATATAGGCTGGAGGCGGGTACCAGCTCGTAACCGAAACCAACCATCGTATCTTTTACGATGTGTAGCACCGATAGCTTAGATCCTGGACGGTTTTCAACGATACGCTTGGCTTTTTGCGCGACGATATCCGCATCAGAGAGTAAGTCAGTGACCAGTAGTATATGTTCGTAACTCATAGCGTCTTCCTCATGTCAGATAGTATTTACTATAGCACTACTATAGAGCGCTGTTAAGTGGTGCTTGCCTATCTTTGAGGCTCTCCGTAATATGAGTTCAGGTGTATTAATATTTATCAAACCAAAGACTCAATACACTGCTTATTCCGATACGGGTTCGCTCAGTTTGACAACCAAACTGTCGCAAGAGATGTTTGGCAATATACTATCGGCGGTCGCGCGCACCAACCAAGCGGCGATACCTTGACGGTCATGCCGCCCGATAATGAGTAAGTCGACCTCTTTTTTATTGCAGTAGTTAACGATACCTTTACTGTTAGAGATAGCAGCGGTCACTTCAGAGTTGGCGGCTTCTAACTCATTATACTCAAGGAAGCGTGCCAGTTTAGCGCGTGCTTCTTGCCATTTTTCGCCATCGAAATCGCCCGAAAGACTAGATGAAGGTACCAGCTCGTAACCGAAGCGCACCATATCATCTTCAACAATATGCAGAACAGATAACCTAGCCTCAGGCGAGCCTGCAAGGATACGTTTGGTTTTTAGAGCGACCTTGTCGGCATCAGATAATAAGTCAGTCACCAGTAAAATGTGTTGATAGCTCATAAGTGGCTCCTTTTGGTGTTTACTTTTTAATAGCCATTTTTATAGTAGCAGTGCAGGCTATTTTTGTTAAGTGACTCAACCATTGTTTATCTATAGTTATTGTTGCCTTTGTGTTTTGCTAGGGCTGTTTTAGTATGTAGAGGGTTGCTGAGTTCGATGTCATCGATTATTGCGTGAGGGTTGACTTGACTTATCGATGCCGCAGCCCCACTAATAGCGCTAAGCCAAGACTTTTTAGCCACTTTTTATAACTGATAGATTAATAATTATTACCATTTTATTTACCCTGATAGTCAGGGCACTATACGCATTGTAAGCGATAAGGATAACTATGACTGACACCCCATTTACTGCGGATTTAACGCTGCATCCAGCATTTGAGCTGCTCGAGCATCGCCATATTGAGGCGCTATCGATGGATGTGCTGATCAGTCAGCATGTAAAGACAGGCGCGATGCATTATCATCTTGCGCATCCAAGTGACGAAAATGCGTTTTTGGTGGGCTTTCGTACTCAGCCAATGGATTCAAAAGGCGAGGCGCATATTTTAGAGCACGTCGCATTATGTGGTTCTAAGAAATTCCCAGTACGTGATCCGTTCTTTTCAATGATAAAACGTTCATTGAACACGTTTATGAATGCGATGACCGCGGCGGATTGGACAGCCTATCCCTATGCCACGCAAAATAAAAACGACTACTTTAATTTGCTGTCTGTATACCTTGATGCGTCGTTTTTCCCCAACATTCATCCGCTTGATTTTGCTCAAGAGGGCATCCGAGTAGAGCTGGACGAAGACGATAAACCGCAGTTTAAAGGCATTGTCTTTAACGAGATGAAAGGGGCTATGAGCGGCGAGATTGATCAGCTCTATCATACGGTGGCGCATCATGTATTTCCAACGACGACGTACCACTATAATTCAGGTGGTGATCCTGCCCAGATTCCTGACCTGACACATACTGAGCTGACCGAGTTCCATCAGAGCCATTATCATCCGTCAAATAGTGTCATCATGAGCTTTGGTAATATCCCTGTCGCCGAGACACAAGCAAAAATACATGACGACGCATTGACTCAGTTCGAAGCAGGCAAAAAGCACGTATCACGCCCAGAGCAGCGTTTGTCTGCGCCAATCAGTGCGGTCGATACTTATACTGCTGACGAAGCCGGTCCAGATCAGACCCATCACGTGGTCGCTTGGTTGCTACCATCGATTACCGATCCAAAGCAGCGCTTGGCATTACGTCTGCTGGAAGGCGTGTTGATTGAGCATTCAGGCTCACCACTACGTGCTTATCTTGACAGTCACCCACTGGGTAAAGCCCCAAGTCCGTTGTTGGGACTTGATGACAGCCATTACGAAATGGTCTTTTATACCGGTCTGCGTGGTTCTAACCCTGAGCATGCCGAAGCGGTAGAGCAAGGTATCATTGATCTACTGACTGAAGTGGCAAGCACGCCAGTCGATGATGAAACCATTGAAACCATCCTCCATCAGATTGAGATTGATCAGCGTCATATTGGTGGTGATAGCGTACCTTATGGTCTAAACCTTATGCTAGAAGGCTTTAGCACCGCTATCCATGATGGTAATCCTATCGATGTATGGGAAGTAGACGAGCATCTACAGTGGCTACGCGCGCAAGTCGTCGATCCGCAGTGGCTACCGAATTTGATCAAAACGCATCTACTAGACAATCAGCATCGAGTCCGTGTGACGATGACACCTGACAGCGAAAAAACCGCCCGTCTAGCAGCAGCTGAACAGACTCGCCTTGATACCATAGCGATGGATTTGACTGCTGATGACAAGGCTATCTTGAAGCAACAAGCACTAGATTTGGCTGCGCGTCAAGCCGCGCCCGATGATTTAAGCCTGTTACCAAAGGTAGGTCTAGAAGACGTACCAGCGGATATTAGCTTTAAAGCAGGCAAACAAAAACAAGTGCGCCTGAGTGGGCAGGACAGTACTTTATTTGAGTACGAAGCGGGCACCAATGGTCTGTATTATTACCAAGTGATCGTACCGTTGACTGAGGCGATTGGTAACGCGAGCGCCGATGAGCTACCAGTGAATGATGTCATCAATCATCCATTGCTGCCGATCTATCTAAGTTTGCTATCTGAGCTAGGGACTGACTCGCTCAGTGCCCATGAAATGCAAGCCAAGCAAGCCGCGCACTCATCAGGTGTGACAGCACGTATCAGTCAACGAACCCATGTTGATGACAGTCAGTCCATCGGTAGCTACTTTGTGGTCGCAACACGTGCGCTCAATCGCAAACCTGAAGCGATTGATTTGCTCAAAGAAGTCATGGAGCACAGTATCTTTACTGAGCATGATCGCATCAAAGAGATTCTACAGCAGCGTCAAGCCAGCTGGCAGTCAAACCTAGCAGGCTCTGGTCACTCGTATGCGATGCAAATTGCCAGTCGCGGTATGAGTCGTCAAGCGCAGCTAGAGTATGTACGTAGTGGTCTACCAGCACTAAATGCGCTCAAGGACTTCTTGACGCACGCGAGTACTGATGATGCACAGTGGGATCAGTTGGCAACCAGCTTGATGGACTTACATCAACGCTTAATCAGCTTACCTAAGCATGCCGTTATTATCTGTGAAGCCGAGCAAACAGAACGTTTGAGCAGCTTAATTGTCGATAGCTGGACAGATAGCCAAGCAGCAACGTCTACTGAAAAAGAAACTGATACTAAAGCAAATATTCCTAGTGAGTTTGCAAATCTGCAGTTAGATACCGCTTTAAATGGTGAGACTGATGCAGTCAAGGCATTAGAGAGTGGCGATGATGTTAAAAACGATGTGCTCGATGTTGCAGATCTAGCGTGGCTGGTGCCAACCAACGTCTATCATAATGCTAGCGCCTATACGGTACCAGCGGCTGATCATCCTGATACTGCGGCTCTGATGGTATTAGCGCCGTATTTGCGTAACGGCTACTTGCACAGTGCGATTCGTGAGCGCGGCGGTGCGTATGGCGGCGGTGCAGGCTATGACGCCAATGCATGTGCATTTAAGTTCTTTAGCTACCGTGATCCACAGTGTGCAGAGACTTTTGAGCACTTTGAGGCCAGTATCGAGTGGGTCTTGAATGAACCGCAAACCGATGAGCAGTTAGAAGAGGCAATCTTAGGGATTATCTCAGGTATGGATAAGCCAGGCTCTCCTGCAGGGGAAGCAATCAAAGCATGCTTTGCCAACTTACATCATCGCGGTGCTGACTGGCAGCGTAAAATGCGCGCTGCGATTTTGGCCGTGACCATTGATGACTTGCAGCGTGTTGCTAAGCAATATCTGCAGGGTCAAAAACACGTACGTGCAGTGCTAGCCCCTTATGACAAAGAAGAGACGGTAAAAGGTCTGGGCTTTGAGGTTTGCAAAATCAAGAGCTAAATCAGCAAGACTGCTATCAATAACAAAAAAGCCAAGCATCATGCTTGGCTTTTTGTGATTTAGTATATGAATTAATAGCGCTTGATGCTCAAATCCTTACCAATTTTTTCTTGGTGAACTGGGAAGTCGGACCATTCGTCAAACTGCTTGCGATCAGCAAAATAGCTCTTTAGGGTGCGGCGGATGGCTTCAAAAGCCAGCTCGTCCCATGGAATCTCTTCTTCACTAAATAGCGCACATTCAAGACTCTCTGAACCAGTACCATAAGCACCGTCTTTTAGATTTCCCAAATAAATCGAGTAAATCTGTCCAATATCTGGCAGGTCGTAAACACAGTATAGATGCGGATGTATCACGGTGGCATCAGCTTCTTCGTAGCTCTCGCGTGCTGCACCTTCAGCCATGGTTTCGCCATTTTCCATAAAGCCTGCAGGTATGGTCCACAAGCCATATTGAGGTTCGATCGCTCGCCTACATAGCAGTACTTTATCTTCGTGTACCACTAGTGAGCCGCAGATAACTTTTGGGTTTTCGTAGTGGATATAATGGCAATTAGGGCACACCAAGCGCGGCATATTGTCTGTAGGTGGGATTTTTCGTTCTGCTTTATGACCGCATTGGAGACAATAGCTCATATCGACTACCTTATTAGAAAAGTTATGATGCATAGTGATTTTGTAGGTTGTAAGGCCCATATTTTGAGATGCTGTAAGATATTATTTTAAGAAACAGCTGTGATCTTAAGATAGCACATATTATTGGCATACAGAATCAAGATAACAGTAACGCATCATTTCACTGATAAGTATGCTGTAGTCTGGTATAAATGTGCTTAGCTGCTATTTTTTAGACTGCAAATCAGTCGTATCGATAGTCACTACTTATGTTTTTGGTTAATGATGGTCAGCAATAAGCTAGAATTAAACAAGCGAAAACGCTTTTGATAAAGCGAAATTACGATAAAAAACAAGGCAATTATAATGTTACTTTCTCCAGAGACTGTAAACTTCAATAACCTGTCAGTCGCTGTACCGAGCTTTATACGACATCCCACACTCAGAAAATTAGCTGAGCGTGTGCAACATGAAACCCTAAATACGCTAACCAGCCCAGCGATGTATGAAGCGCACAACACCTCGCACAGCACGCGCATTTTAGATAGCTTGTACCAGACACCGATTGCTGACGCCTCAATACTGGTCGCGATCACTCATGAGCGTAGACCAAAACTGCTATTAACACGCCGCGCCGCCCATATGAACAGTCATGCGGGTGAGGTGTCTTGCGTGGGTGGTAAACATGATCGAGGCGATGGTAACAATGTCGTCACAGCACTGCGTGAAGCCTGTGAAGAAACAGCACTACCACCCAACAAAGTCCAACTGCTTGGACAGTTGCCTATCCAAACGTCCAAAAGCGGTATGAGTGTACGCCCTATCGTTGCACTTATTGCGCCAGGCTTGGTACTGGTACCTGAGGTAGGAGAGATATCACGTATTTTCTGGGCGGACTTTGAGTCGTTAGTCACTCAGCCCACAGTAGAGTATGCGGTAGAGTATAAAATGCAAGATCAAGTAGCGACTTTACTGACACCAAGCTGGCAAGTCGATGGTGAGACGGTGTGGGGGCTGACAGGACGTGTCATAGCTAACCTGCTAGAGACAGGGTTCGATCGACAGTTAGAGTGGTATTACCGCGTGGACAACAACCGATAATATAACATTTAGATTTATAGCATCAAAAGCATTCCTTCACGAGTTTGTACTTAAATAGGGCTGCTTATCTAAGTACTACTATCCAAATGATACTATATAAGTACGGCTGCTATATTTGATAAATCATTTAGAGTCTTATAGACCGCTTTATTTATAGTAATCGTCGTTTTTCTTGAGCCACCAGTTCATATTATCTTGACGTTTGGCACGGAACGCCTCTAACTTATCGGCAATGTTTTTGTTATGTCCTCGCGCGGTATCTAGAGCAAACAAAATAGGCACTGAAGATAATACGCCAAAACGTATTTTTGATTTTGGTAAATCTAAGCCATCACCAATATCATCACCGACTAAGGTACGAGTCACACTGGCGTTGACCATTTCCACAAACCGCCCACGGCGATTGTCTTCGCCCATGAGCTGACGTGGTAAATCATGCAAGGCTTTTGCAAGTGGCTGCCCCATCTTAAAATCAAGCTGCTGAATGGATAGGTAGGTATACAGCCATTCCCAGCAGGCTGATTCATCTTTTGGCAGACGATCTAAATCAACGCCCATCCAATAGCTGGCAAGATTCCATAAATGCAAGATACCTTCTGCTTCCTCGGTGCTAATACGGGCACCCAGCAGACGTAGACCGCGCATAATCAATAAAGAGAACTGCAAGTGCGTGGCAATCATATCGGTTTGATTGATGGGCACACCCCAATAATCGGTGTTCCAGCTGCCATCAGGATTATGATGCTGGTCAGCATTTAGTATCACACCTGTCGCGGCATTGCCCTTACCTTTGAGTAAGTTCTGACGTACCAAAGTATGAATTTGACGTACTTTGATGGACTGTCGCCAGCCTTCAGAGCCGATGGCCAATACTTGATCAATAGCGTTATGATGATTACGCGTACTCATATCTAACTGCGGATGCTCAGACACGGCCAAGATATAGGCATAGGTGCGCATGAGTCGCGGCAGTGCGTCATGCATCAGTGCGCCAGTCTGAATCAGTGGCAATGATAGGGCGGGGATGCTATAGCCTGCCATGAGTGCTACATTACGCAGTAGCCAAATGAGCATCAATGGATAGCGTCTGTAAGCAACGGCACCAATCTGAGCCAGTTTGGGGTCGAACCAGTCAGGATGCGTACTGAACTGCTCGGCTAATGTACTAAATGAGGGGTGAGCTAAGTGATCGCCAGATATATCGTCACCAAGAATAACTTGCTGCAAAGGCTTCGCAAAACGAATGTTCTCAGCGGCAAATGCATCTGCAAGTGGATCACCAATATCGTAGCCGGCAACTATTTCATCAAGTAGGGTAGGCGAGATTTTAAAATCTTTCGGTAATAGATACCGTTTGATCCGCTTTAAAACCTGTAAATCACTATGATCACTGATGGCGGTGGTGCGCCCGTGACGCTGATAGGATTTTTTTGATTGATGATGAGGTTGTGTAGAGATACTTGCAGTATTGGTGGTTTTCTTACTCATATGATCAAGTGCCTTTATGATTAAGTTATAGCTTGATTTAGCTATAGATCTAATATCTGCAACATCGAATCCGTCTATAGCGATCCCTCATAAAACCGAATTGATGCATCCAGCTGTCTTTGCGTCTGCTTAATATGGTGTTTGATACGATATTTGATATAGTGCCTTTCAGCCAATAGTGATAACAGTGTTGCACAAGCGTTTTTTCGCTAGCAAGACCGAAATTCGAGCCATTTTTTAGCTTATCGATTTCTGTATGATAATCCTTAACAAGCCTTTGACCGCTGTTAAATTTATCGTTTAATAGATAGCCATTTAATAGATAGTTACTGAGGTTTTATGAGTCAGCTGGTTGCAGTATATCTATCCACGATAACAAGCGACCTGTACATAATAAAAAACGACTTATAAGCTAAAGGCTCATAAGTCGCTCGTTTTGATATTAATGAGAGCGGGTCAAGTCGACCGACGTGCCGCTGACATTGTCTTTTAAGCTCACTTTGAGCATGATATAACCTGCGATACCAGAGACGATAGAACCCATGATGATACCCAAGCGCTCATCAAACATCGTTGTATCACCAGCAAACGCCAAGCCGCCAATAAATAAGCTCATGGTAAAGCCAACGCCACATAATAATGCTGCGCCATATATTTGCTTATAGTCCATCCCTTTTGGCATGGTTGATAGACCAAGCTTGAAGATTAACCAGCACATGACCATAACACCCACTTGTTTACCGATGAACAGGCCTGCAGCGATACCTAGCGGCACTGAGTGGAATAGCTCAGCAAGACCTGCGCCCTCGAGTGATATCCCCGAGTTGGCAAAAGCAAATATTGGCAAAATACCAAAGGCAACAGAGTTATGGAGATCGTGCTCTAGCTCCTCTAATGGAGAGTGCTCAGGATCAGTACGGTCAAACATAGGGATAAATAAGGCCAAAACCACGCCTGCCAATGTGGCATGGATACCTGATTTGAGTACCGCAATCCACATAACGATACCGATAAGCAGATAAGGCGTAATACTGGTTACGTTGCGACGATTGAGCAGATACAAGAATGGCAGACATAGACCGGCTACTGCCAATGACTCCAATGACAGCTCACTAGTATAAAATAGAGCAATGATTAAGATCGCACCAATATCATCAAAAATAGCGATAGAGACCAAGAATACTTTTAGGGAGTTGGGTACGCGGCTACCTAATAGACTCAGAATACCCAGTGCAAACGCAATATCAGTTGCTGCAGGAATTGCCCAGCCTTTCCAGTACTCAGGCTCATTGAGATTAAAAAGTATGTACACCGCTGCTGGCATAATCATACCACCTAATGCTGCACCAGCTGGCAAGATGATTTGCTTGACGTTAGACAGCTCACCAATGAGTACTTCACGCTTGAGCTCAAGTCCAACTAAGAAAAAGAAAACCGCCATAAGGCCGTCATTGATCCAGTGGTGCGCATCTTTGGCAATAGCAAAATCGCCAATCTGAATCGCAACTGGCGCGTGAATGAAACTTTCGTACCACACATGAAGAGGGGAGTTGGCAATGATCATTGCAGCAACGGCAGCCAATGCTAAGACGATACCGCCTGCTGCCTCAAATTCAAAAAATGCCTTAATCCTTCGTATTGCCATATCATCCTCATTCGCTAAATACAATTTACTAAATAACCTCAAATATCCATCAATGTCTGCGCTACCAACAATGCGAGGGTAGCAAATAGACAGCAACAGTTTCTCATACTCTTATCGATATAGACAACAAAATACGCCCAAACAAACCTGCTAGCCCACTTTGTTGTACTCATTATAGTGACATTATAAAGGTGATACGCTGAGCAACATAGTTGTAAGTCGTTAAATCTTTTTAACAAAAGGTCTTTTATAAATGATACCCCAGTCGTTATTAAACAAATTTAGCAGACTTTGGTAGGTTTTTGGCTTTTTTTGCAGTTTTATCTCTATAATGATCGACGCTTTACGAGGTTGTCCCGGCTCCCTTGTCGATTTCAATGACTCAATTGTCTGACTGCTAGTAGCCTCACATCAGTGACATGCTAGTCTCATCTTTCAAGCTCACTTTTTTCTTACGATATTTTGCAGGTCAGCGTTATGGATTTAACATTCTCATTAGAGATCATTTTGATGCTCACTGCGGTGGCAGCATTAGCAGGATTTATTGATGCTATTGCTGGGGGCGGTGGACTACTGACCATACCTGCCATGCTACTGGCTAACATCCCACCGGTACTCACGCTAGGCACCAACAAGCTCCAAGCGGCCTCAGGTGCGCTTGCAGCTTCTATTACCATGATCAAAAAAGGAGTCGTTAAACCACAGCGTATAAAATTGGCGATTATTGCCGCTTTTATCGGGTCAGTCATAGGTACCATCGCGGTGCAGATGTCGCCACCAGATTTACTCGAAAAACTGATTCCTTTTTTGATTGCGGCTATCGGTATTTATACGTTGTTTGCGCCTAGGCTTGGGGAAGTGGAAGCTGCACCGCGCATCTCAGAGGGTAAATGGCAAAAGATTGTGGCGCCACTCATTGGTTTTTATGATGGCTATATTGGTCCAGGTACAGGGATGTTTTTTGCGCTTGGCAATGTAGCACTGCGTGGGCGACAGATTATCGAGGCGACAGGTACCGCAAAAGTATTGAATTTATCTACCAATATCGGCTCACTCATATTCTTTATTTTGGGCGGTAATGTACTGTGGAAAGTAGGACTGGCGATGATGGTAGGTCAAACTATTGGTGCGTATTTTGGCTCACATATGGTGGTAAAGGGCGGCAGCAAGCTCATTCGTCCGATGATTGTCGTGGTATGTTTGGCCATGCTGACCAAGTACGTTTTTGGCTAAATAAAAATAATAAATATACTCATCACAAAAAAACCTCAGTCCATGTGCATAGGTGACTGAGGTTTTTTTATGACATTATTTATCCAATAGATGTGATTAGCGGCGACGATCTACGTCATCGTACTCACTACCCATGATGCCATCGCTGAATACTTCAGAGAATTCACGCTCGTTGTTTTCGTCGATATGACCATCGAATACGTCTTTTGCACCAGCGTTAGGATCATTATAAATAGCCAAATCCATTTTGCCTTCTGATTTTGCTACGATAGTCGTAACAGCAGCATCGCCGCCGACATTTACAGCGGTACGTAACATATCAAGGATACGATCCACACCCAAGATTAGACCAATACCTTCGATTGGTAGACCAACCTGAGCAAATACCATAGACAGCATTATGAGACCAACACCAGGCACACCAGCTGTACCAACAGAAGCAAGAACCGACATTAAAATAACGGTCAAGTATTCGGTAACTCCCAGATCAATACCATAAATATTGGCAATGAAAATGGTCGCAGTACCTTGCATAATGGCAGTACCATCCATGTTGATGGTGGCACCAAAAGGAACGGTAAACGACGCAACTGAGTTATTAACACCCATACGCTTGGTAACGGTACGCAGCGTAATAGGAATCGTCGCGTTCGAGCTTGACGTACTAAAAGCAAAGATCTGTACTTCACGCATTTTTGCCAAAAAGGTCTTGATAGATAGACCTGATGCGACTTTGAGTACAATCATCATCGTGATAAAGAAGTGGAATGCTAATGAGCCAACTAATACCGCAACATAACCAAGTAGTGACCAGATCAAGTCTAGTCCCAGCTCTGCCATTGCTTTGGTCAATAGTGCAAACACACCATAAGGTGCTAGGTTCATAATGATCGTCACCATCTTCAAGATGACTTCATTAATAAGCTCTAGGCTCTGAACCAAACCTTTGGCAGGCTTGCCAACCATCAAGATACTCACACCGATCAAAATCGCAAAGAAGATAATCGATAACATGTCACCATTGGCCATCGCACTGATAGGGTTCGATGGGACAATGTTTGAGAATACATCAAGTAAAGGCGGTGCTGACGCGGCTTCAAAAGTCGCATCAGTACCAATGTTCATGCCTTTACCAATACCAAATAGTGAACCCAGTCCAATCGCTGTTGCAATCGCAAGCGCGGTGGTGAACATATAGATCATAAATGTTTTGGTACCGATACGTCCTAATAGACGAATATCACCAATACCGCACACACCGCAGATCAGTGAGATAAGTACCAATGGTACGACCAACATTTTTAGTGAGTTAACAAATAGCTTACCGATAATGGCAAGAAAGCCATTAGTGATATAGGTATTAACAAACCCACCTTCGCCATTCAATCCCGAATAGTTTAAAAATAAACCCAGTGCAATACCGAGCACCATGGCAACAATAATCTTGCCCGTCAGTCCCAAATTCTTCCACATAATTCATATCCTTTGTGTGCACAACAGCGCTATAGTCAGCAATCACTCAGAGATCATGATCGTGTTTATTTATCTAACTATAATGCGTGTTATGACTATTAAGTTATTATGATTGTCGTTTGATGTCACGTTTTCGGGGACAATATAAAAGAATAGTTAAGGGCACTGCAAGATTTTTTTACCATTTTATTCTGAGACGATGATAATTTTCACAACGATGTGCCCATAAAATAATCATTATTTATTCTAAACCGTTTGTTTCTTATATGAAACAAAATATTTATGAAAGAGTTTTGAGGCTGGCTAAACATCGAGATTTTATATCGGATATCGGACCAACCTAATGCAACGGACTCAGTATCGACTTTAAATGCCCCTAAATTTTAGTAATAAAAAAAGCCAAACGGTCGCATAGGGACAGTCTGGCTCTTTGAGGGTAGATAGCGCCACTATAAGTACTAAGCGTAATAGTGGCGCTATCTACAATAAATGCTTATTTATACTTTATCATCCTCGTGTGGTACATGCACTGGCTGCTCCGAATGCTTGAGGGTATTCGCTTCAGCACTATTATGAGCCTCATCGGGTGGATCAATGTGGCGACTGTGATTGTTACTCATACGCTCACTGAGATGTGACTCAGCATCACGGTAACGATGATCTAATGCGTCTGCTTGCGGTTTTGATTTCTTAAAATCTGTCTGTGAGGTTACTTCTTCGGCAGTATCCTGTTCGCTTACCATCTCTACGTCACCATCACTCTCGTAACCGTGATTGGGGTTTTCGTCACCCGTTTTTGTGTCTGTATTTGAAGTATCATTCAGCTTACCAGTAGCTAGAGCATCGGTAGCTGGAGCGTCAGTATCCGCTGCCGTATCAATATCGTCAGACATACCGCGTTTGCTTTGAGCCTGTTGTTTTAGCTGAGCGTAGTCCGTCAGTTGATGAACCGCGTTTTCAAGAGCGTGTGGATTGTCACGCTCTAGCGCTTCTGATAGATGCTCGTCAAATGTATCGGTCAATAACGAGTCAAAGCGCATGGCATTATATTGAATCAGTACTTCCGCTTCTTCTTCGGTAATACCGCCGTTTTGGCTGGCATGTACCACATGATCCTCAAACGTCAGTCCTTCAAAGCTGTCTTGATGTTCTGCTTTTTTGAACTTCTGCCACAACGGTTCAATTTCAACTAACGTCTGATAAGCATGTTCCATACGACCAGTCACATCGTCTGCATCGGTATTGTAATAGACCATGGTTTTCAGATAATCACGAAATGGGTTTGCCGCAAAATCATCCATGAACGTATCGCCCAATTGACGCTTGAGCTCATCACTCGCGGGCGTAAAAATACGCCCGCTAGGGAAGGTCACAAAGCTAACCACATTGGCTGCCATACGATTCGGGAAGTTGGCAAAGAAAGAGACAAAGGCTTCTTGAGCCGTATATAAGCTATTTTGTAGCGCAACTTCGGCATGTAAGCGTTCAGACTCTGATTTACTACCATACTCATAAAACTGCAAGATGGCAGTCGCAATGAATAAGTGGCTATGAATATCTGCTAAGCGACCAGACAGCATCTCTTTGCGTTTTAGATCACCTGCTAGCAAACCTAACGCCATATCCGCAGTTAGTGCAAAGCTCGCGCTTAAACGGTTAATGTGCTTGTAGTAAGGACGAGTGAAAGCATCAGCAAAACTTGGTGCATCATTACTACCACCAACGTACCCTGCTACAAACGCTTTTGCACCACGGTTGAAGGTATAGCCTAAATGCTTGAAGAAAAGAGTATCGAACTCTTGGGTTGCCGCAGCTTTATCTTCGCTTTGTAGCAGTTGCAGCTCGTCAAATAGATAAGGATGACAGCGCATTGCACCTTGACCAAAAATCATTAATGAACGCGTCAGAATATTAGCACCCTCAACGGTGATAGATACAGGGATCGCTTGATAAGGTGTCGCTAAGAAGTTACGTGGACCCATCTGTACGGCGCGGCCACCGACCACATCCATACCGTCGTTGACCACACTGCGCATGGTTTCAGTCGCGTAGTATTTTGCCATAGCAGTCATGACTGACGGCGTACCACCTTGGTTCAACCCGCAAGTCACCAAATGACGGAACGCTTCTAACATATAAGTGTTACTTGCCATACGGCTAGTAGCATCCTGCACACCCTCAAACTTACCGACTGAGATCTTGAACTGTTCGCGTACTTTTGCGAAGGCACCGACAGACAAATACGTCATTTCACTGGCTGATGTAGACAGAGCTGGTAAAGAAATACCACGACCGACGCCGAGACATTCCATCAGCATACGCCAGCCGCGACCAGCGTTTTCGACACCGCCGATGATGTAATCTAACGGGATGAAGACATCTTTGCCATCGACTGTACCATTCATAAATGGCGAGCCGATCGGATTATGACGTGGGCCTGTTACGACGCCTTCGTGGCTAGCAGGAACAAGCGCACAGGTAATACCATAATCAGTTTTTTCAGGATTACCAAGCAGTCCTTCTGGGTCGTGCATTTTGAATGCCAGACCGACTACAGTAGCGATAGGCGCCAAGGTAATCCAGCGCTTAGAGAAGTTCATACGCAGGCCAAGTACTTGCTCGCCCTCATACATGCCGTAACACACCACACCAGTATCAGGAATCGCACCTGCATCAGATCCTGCCTCAGGACCAGTCAGACCAAAGCAAGGCACTTCATCGCCTTTGGCAAGACCTGGTAGCCAGCGCTGTTTTTGCTCATCTGTACCATAGTGCATTAGTAGCTCACCAGGGCCGAGCGAGTTGGGAACCATACAGGTCACAGCAGCAGTCGGTGAGCGCGACGCAATCTTACTCATCACGCGGCTTTGCGCATAAGAGCTAAATTCTAGACCACCGAACTCTTTTGGAATAATCAAACCTAAAAAGCCGTTGTCTTTGATAAATTGCCATGCTTCAGGTGACAGCTCCTTATCCTTGTGCTGAATTTGCCATTCATCGAGCATGGTACACAAGGCCTCTACTTCATTATCAATGAAGCTTTGCTCTTCTTCTGATAATTTCGGATAAGGGTAGCTGGCAAAAGTATCCCAGTTTGGCGCACCCATGAACAGCTCTTTTTCCCACCAGCTAGTACCCGCATCAAGCGCTTCACGTTCGGTATCACTCATACTTGGCATCGCACCGCCGAGTGCCTTATAGACAGGCTTTGTAATCAAGGATTGGCGCAGTGGTGCAACGAGTAAGACCAAGCATAGCAACGCCATTGGTACACCCAAGATGAGCGACCAGGGACTAATAACTGCCGTAACGATGACCGTTATTAGAGCGACGATACTGCCAGTAACCCTTGATAAGGACAACAAAAAGATGGCCAAGACCACGGCTAATTGAATGATGACTGCCAAAATAAACAAGCCAATTGCCATGACTATCTCCTTTGAAATGCTGGATAAAAAGCGTGAAAAGTATTTGAGTGAAACAGGTAACTGTAATTATCGTTATGTTTTGCAACTCACTATCTTATAAATAAATCGAATGACTTTCTAATTACTAAATGTCCGGTTCTACATTTTTTAAATGCCAGTATTAACGGTCTAGTAAGTGATCGATAAATAAATGAAAAGAATGGTCACTAATATGAGACAGTTGTCGATGACTATCAAGACCCAAAATGCTACGCTGTGTCGACAATATGTATCAAGCAGTGTATAGCTATTAGACTCTGATGGATTAAGCCTTAAGAGTGACTAAAATATGGCGACTTGCTAAGCAACTAGCGTTATAGACTAGCCAAAAGGCACAAGACAGCTTTCGGCATAGGATAAGGTTTCATTACGACCAACAATAATATGATCGACAAGTGATATGTCTAATAATTCACATGCTTTTTTTAGCTCATAAGTCAGTAGGTTATCCGCATTCGATGGCTTTGCGTCAGTATGAGGGTGGTTATGAGCAATAATCAACTGACTGGCAGCGTGGCTCAGGGCATGTCGCAATACATGCTTGATACAGACAGAACAAGATGAGATACCGCCAGTAAACAGTATCTCAAAGTTCAAAAGGTTCAATGCATTATCGAGACATAGTACGGCAAACACTTCACGATGCTCGCCGCGCAACTGGGTACTGATATAATCTTTGACCACCTGCGAGCGTCCAAGCGCCTGACCTGTCTTGAGCTTGCTATCTAGATAGCGTGTGCCCATCTCAAGCGATGCCAGTATCTGAGCGTATTTCGCAGGCCCAATCCCGTGACAGGCGAGAACGGTCTGTTGCGGCGCAGACAATAGCTCAGCTAAGCTGCCAAATTGATCGATTAATTGACGCGCCAGCTCAATCGCTGATAGAGACTGAGTCCCTGTCCGCAAAAATATAGCCAATATCTCAGCATCGGATAAATGAGCTGCGCCAAATTTCAGTAGTTTTTCGCGTGGTCTGTCGTCTTCATGCCAGTCTTTGATTGCCATTGTCACTCCTTGAAAATGGATTGATACTGCTTGTAGCCTACTTACAATAACACGGTCAATAACTCGGTGGCGGCATCAATATAGCAAGCCAGACTCATGTGCCACTGATACTCAATTTCTTGTATTGTCTTATTGCGTGTGGACTATAACGAGGTAAATACGGAAAATCTTACCCAATTTATCTCATAGTTGTTACTATAAGCGCAATTTTATCTTTTTACTTTTTTGTTGATGCCACGCTTATGTCCAATATTGTGCTTGCTATTACTGGCGGTATCGCCGCTTATAAATCTGCCATATTTGCCCGTTTATTAATCAAATCAGGCTTTGATGTGCGCGTCATTATGACGACAGGCGCACAAGCTTTTATCACGCCGCTAACCCTACAAGCGTTGACAGGTAACGAAGTGCATGTCTCATTGCTTGATGAGCAAGCAGAGGCTGGCATGGGTCACATTGAGCTGGCTAAATGGGCTGATTTGGTTGTCATCGCACCTGCCTCTGCCAACACGCTCGCACGTCTGGCCATGGGTATGGCAGATGACTTGTTGACGACAGTGTGCCTTGCCACTACAGCACCTGTCATTGTTGCTCCTGCGATGAATCAGCAGATGTGGGCGCATCCAGCGGTAAACTTAAATGTACAAACCCTACGGGATATGAATTATCAAATTATCCAACCAGCTAGCGGTGAGCAAGCGTGCGGTGATGTAGGCGCAGGGCGATTGCCTGAGCCTGAGCAGTTATTAGCCGAAGTATTGCTATTCAATGCAATGCAAACGACCCCCCAGCTGTTAGCAGGCAAGAGGGTCGTTATTACTGCAGGTCCAACGGTAGAGGCAATTGACCCTGTACGCTACTTATCCAACCACTCTTCAGGAAAAATGGGTTTTGCTTTAGCGCGTGCCTGCGTTGCAGCTGGTGCAGATGTCGTCTTGATTGCAGGCGGCAAAGTCGCTTTGCCTACACCGCTCAATGTCACACGTATCGATGTGCTGTCTGCCGAAGATATGCTGATTGCTGCACAGCAGTGTGTGGATGGCACGCACAGTGAGCTGCAACTGGATTTTGAAGAAGAACACGACCATTCTCATGAGCATATGCACGATCATTCTCATACCCAATCCAAAGAACACCATCATAGCGATTGTGGTTGCGGTGAAGATGGCAATCATAATCACGACTATGACCACGACTCGCTACATTCTCATGATCACAACCCAGTCACAAAGGCAGATGTCTTTATCGCGACTGCAGCAGTTGCCGATTATCGTACTGAAGAAGCCGCACCGCAAAAAATCAAAAAAACGCAAGATGCGATGACGCTTAGCCTGGTTAAAAACCCTGATATTTTAGCGACCATTTCTCTTGCGCATCCAGAGCTGTTTGTCGTCGGCTTTGCCGCAGAAACGCAAGATGTTGAGCGTTATGCACGTGGTAAATTGGTCGCAAAAGATCTCGATATGATTGCTTGTAACGATGTCTCACGCGCAGATATTGGTTTTGCCAGCGATGATAATGCAATGCAGGTATTCTTCTCAGAGTATTATGCACGTGATGCGATAGCACTAGAAAAGACCAGCAAAGACAAAATCGCTGAGCAGTTGGCTGGCATCATCGGTGAAGTAATCGGTCAACGCAAAAACGGCTAAAGGTACAGGCTTACAACCAGTAGACATGAGCGCAGAGCCTAAAATGGTGTGACCGATATGATAGATATGGCTGGTAACGATAGCACTCAGATGCTAGTGCTAACGATTATTTTTGCGCTGGCATCGCTGTTACATGGTATTAGTGGGCTGGGTGTGACCTTGGTGACGACCACGGCGCTTGCCAGTATTTACCCGTTGCCACACGCCATTGTCTTGGTTATTTTCCCCTCTTTACTACTCAATGCAATGACATGGTTGGCAGGTGGTGAGCGCACTATTTGGCAAAACTTTATCTATTACGGCAGGCGCTATTGGCTGCTTGCGCTTACCAGCTTACTCGGTAGTATTTTGGGCGCTAAGCTGTTGCTATGGATCAATAGCGCTTATATTTTATTGCTATTGGCGGCGGTGATAGCCTTTTATGTGGTGAGTAGTCTACTCGGAAAACAAATCCGTCTACCAGATACCAAGCCGGTACTGATTGCTGTTGGCTTTAGTGCAGGCGTTATCGGCGGTTCGACCAATGCCATGTCTACCATCCTGATGATGTATCTATTGTCTGCAAGTGATGATAAAAACACTATCGCCAAAGTGGGCAACATGTGCTACTTCTTAGGAAAAATCGCCCAAATTATCGTCTTACGCGAGCCTATCATGGCGCTCAGTAGCGGCGAGTGGCAGTTAATTGCTTTTTTGAGTATATTGTCTATAACCACGCTTTTGATTGGTATTCGTTTACGTCGTTATTTGCCACAAGCACGTTTTCGTCAGCTTATTTTATTGATCTTAATCGTGCTTGGCGTACGCGTTGGCTGGCAGGGGATCACAGCACTATTGTAGTATCGTTGTCTTAATGCACTATGCTAAGTCAGAGCCAATATAGGAGGGACGCTCAACATAACAATGGTCAGCTGAAAGGCTAGCTCAAAATCTTGCTGAAGCTACCAAGGCTACTGAGATTGCAAGAGTTGGTTTAGTCGGCACAATCGAGTCTCTCAATATGGTTTAACGGTTAAACATATTTAAGAGAATAGTCGCGACGACACTAATCACTATCATAGTCACTACTGGGAAATACACTCGCGTATTGCCTGAAGTATGTTTGATATCGCCTGGCATATTACCTATCCAAGAAAAAGCACTTGGAAACAGCAACCAGATAATACCGATAATAACCAGCACAATACCTATGCCTATCAATAGTTTCGCCATATAAACTTTGCCTTATGTCGTTGTAAGTTGAACAGTCTCACTAAAATATATCTGCTGTGCCAAACGAAAAGTATTACAGTGCGCTTCGACCACATCTTCGATATCTTCTGAATAGCCACCGCCCATCACGATAGCAACAGGAATGCTGGCAGCTTTTGCTTGTTGCAAGACGTATTCATCACGTGCTTTGCAACCTGCTGGTGTCAAACCAAGTTTGCCAAGCTTATCTGTTGCAAGCACATCAACGGCAGACTGATAAAAAATCATATCTGGCGCAACTTCAGCAATTAAACGAGGTAACGTCTCCTCTAATATCTGCAAATACGCTTCATCACCTGCATCGTTGTCCAGCTCGATATCTAGATCGGACACTTGCTTACGAAATGGATAGTTCTTGGCACCGTGCATACTAAAGACAAAGACGCGTGGCTCATCCGTCATGATACTGGCGTTACCATTGCCTTGATGAACATCCAAATCTACAATCAAAATCTTTTGTGCCTGTCCGCGATTTAATAATAAGTTGCTGGCAATACAGACATCATTAAAGACACAAAACCCTTCTCCATGACCGGCAAAAGAATGATGAGTACCACCTGCAACATTCATGGCCACGCCATATTGCTGAGCATAGAGTGCGCACTCATAGGTGGCATGAGCAATATAGCGGCCACGCTCCACCAGCTGCGGCGTCATCTCAAACCCAATAGCTCGCGCAGCCTTTCGTGGTAGGGTTTGCGTTTTGAGCTGATACCAGTATTCTGGAGTATGTGTGGTCAGAATCTCAGCTTCGCTTAAGCGGGCAGGGGCAAAGAAATTGTCTTGGGTAATGGTTCCTTCTGCCAGTAGGCGCTCAGGAATCAAGATGTACTTTTGCATGGGGAAGCGATGTTTTTCGGGCACAGAATAACGAAAGACATCAGAGTAGGCAATTTTTAGCATAAAAATTCTAGCTTCATATTGAGGGTTGTTGTAGATAGGGTGGTTATTTTAGATAGATAAGCACAAAGACAGAGGCGAGCTATCGCTAATTATCGCTTGATAAACAACCAGTTTACTGAAAAAACTGGCTTACTGAATAAACCGAGTTATTGAACAAACTGGGTCGGCAAGAAGAATGTACGCGCATCTGACTGCTGACGTAGCTCGATAAGCAGCGTTTGCATATCTTCAGCAGGATCTTGATTGTTGATTAGGTTATCAAACAGCTCATTGGCAACGGTAGTCATCGCGACCACGCTTTGCAGCAAGTGCTCAATGATATCATTATCAATACCGACGGCTTCAACGTCGATAGCGTTTTTGTAGCGTATCTCCCCATCATTGATATCCATCTCTAAATTACCGATCAGCATGTCATAATTGATCTGGGTAATGAGTAGTAGTGCCGCGTTTTGATGACTCTCTGGTATCAAAAATGGCAAGATACCATAAACAGCCAGCAGCTTATTTTTTTCTTGTACACGAAACAGATAACCACAGTTGACCTGTTTGTGGCGCATTCTCAAGGATAAGTGATGTGATTGCTGGCTATCATTCGTCTTGGGTCGATAATGCGTATAGTGCCATTGCTTATCGCTGAAATATTGTTTTAAGCAGTCGACAATGGGCGTGTCACTGGGGCGCTGTGTTTCTGCTACTGAATGATCAGGCTTTAGACGAGAGGAGTTTAGTTGCTCACGGACTTGGCTGGCATCTGGTTCAGAGGTAGCGGCAGAGGAGTTATTATCAGTAGTCTCAGAACTACGGGCAATGACATTAGTGTATATACCAGTTTTATCGTTAGCAGTGTTAGCATGGTGGTCAGCGTTACTATCAGCGAGTGATAAATCTGCTTGCTCACCTGTACCATCGATAACCGACTGCGGCGCGGATGCAGTCAGTAACCGTTTGATTTTTTGCCACAGGCTGAGTTTGTTGCGTTGACCCATAATAGTATGCTGACAAGTAAGTAAAGTTAAAATAGCAAACAAGCAAAACGACAGCTTAATCTTGGTTCAGCGCGAGTCCTTCTTTAATAGTAGGCTGCGCATAAAATGCTTCTAGCATGTCATGTAGATGAGCGGTAAACCAAGGCGCATCAATAGCATCTTTGACGATAGGCAGTAGCGAAGCACTACATTGACGCATCGCATCGTCATCAATGTGCAGACCCGCAGCGATAGTTGCCATCGTGTCAGACTGATGATTGGCATACCATGTGTCGATACTTGCTGACACCAAGCTGTGCAAATACGGTGATACTCTGAGACGGTTGTAGCTTTGCTGAATACTGGCTTCGATATGATCAATACTACTATTGCCAGGCTCATCGCTTAGATAGGTTTGCAGCTCGCTGATCGGTTGATCTTTGATACGATCCCAGCCCATGACCATTAGACGCGCTACTTCTTTATTCGATAAGTGTTCTTGTGCGTTAAATTCGGCTTTTCGTGTCAAATCTTTAATATTACGATGCAAATACGTTTGCAGTTTTTCATCGAGGTTTCTATTGGTTGCCTTCTCAAAAGAGCTGCGTCCAAGCTTCATTAATTTACCGACGCCGCCTGCTTTATCAAGTGTGGTATCCATAAAGTCATTGATAGCATGATAGAGCGTTTGGGTCAGTAGGTCTGCAAAGGTTTCGTTGCCGACCAGCGTATGAATCAATACGTTACGCTGCTGTTCATGGCTACCGATGTAATTAGCAAGGGTTTCAACTTGTACATCATCGACCAATTCAGACAAAGGCACGTTGTCATTGACCGGGTGATAAATGAGGGTGTGCAAAATATCACGTATGTCTTTGCGCATTACCTCAGTCATCGGCTGGTTTAATAGCCAGTCCTTCATCACATGCTGCAAATGCTCGCATTTAATATATTTGCTCAAGGGCTGCGCCCCAAACCATTGCCACGCCTCCATCGCTAGAGGTTCAGCCTGCTGATGCAGCCACTGCTGTATAAAATCAATCTGAGCATCAATCAAGCTATCTACTGTTAAACGGCTGGTTGGTGAGGTATTAGTCGTGTCGTTTTGGCTATCTGGTAAAGTCTGCATAGGTTTCAAAGTCATATTTTGAGGTCGTATTTTTTGAGGTTGTACTTTTTAAAGTCAGAGTAATCGACAATTTGTTATACTGTGTGTTTGTGGTGGTCATAGGGTATTATGCCACGAACATTACCTTTATTTGTGAGGAATGTTGACTGCCACTTGATAAATAATCAGAGGTTTGGATGACGGTTTTGGATACGCCTTTACTTACACTTGACGAGCTGACGGTTCAGCGCGGTGAGATACCGCTGTGTGAAGGGGTCTCATTGCATTTATCTGCCGGTAGTATCTGCCATCTTATTGGGGCAAATGGTACGGGAAAAACGACGTTGCTCATGCAGTTAGCAGGATTGTTGCCAGTTCTGGTAGGTGGAGTTGCTTATCAGGATCAATCGAGCTTGCCTATCCAGCCGCTTTATGTCTCGCATCAGTTGGGTATTCATCCTAATCTAACCGTCGCGCAAAATCTGACGTTCTTACTGAACTTGTATGGTATCAGCCCAAGCGCATCCGATATTGATGATGCGCTCACTTGGGTAGGTCTACAAGGGTTTGAGACGATCAGCTCAAGTCATCTGTCTGCGGGACAAACGCGGCGTATCACGCTGGCACGCTTATATTTATTAACCCCTGATGTGACGCCATTATGGCTGCTTGATGAGCCTTTTACAGCGCTGGATGTGGATATGGTGGCGAGAATGGAGGCGCGGCTATGTGACTTTGCACAGGCTGGTGGGTCGATACTCATGACCAGTCATCAGACGGTCGGTGTGGCCAATCAGGTACTCGATTTGTCAGATTATATGGTCTAAATGGGACTGCTAGCAGTACTATCAGTATAGGTAAAAGGACGAATAATGACAGACAGTCCAACGCAAGCAAACTCAGCTGCAGTGGCAAGCAAAAAACCCGTGAGTATCGTCACCACACCGCGTGGGATTGGGTTTGGTCAGCTGTGGCGCCGCGAATGGCAAGTCAAGCAGCAAGGAGCGGTGCAATGGTTGTATCCGCTAGTCTTGTTTTTAGTGATTATTACTTTATTTCCGCTAGCGGTGGGTAGTGAGCCTGCGCTGTTACAGCGCCTTGGTGTATCGGCAGTCTGGATCGCGGCATTATTGTCACTGGTCATGGGTGTTGATGGTTTATTTAAGCCTGCGCTTGATAATGGTACGCTTGCGCAATTGGTCGTCGCCAAAGCGTCACTACCGTTATGGGTGCTGATACGTCTGGTCATTCACTGGATATTTAGTAGTGGTATTGTGGCAATGCTGAGCTTGCTTGCGGTGCCTTTGTTTCAGCTGAGCTGGTTTGAGGCATGGGTGTTGATGGCATCTATCGTGACAGGCAGTCCGATGCTGTTGATGCTGTCAGCGGTCGCTAGTAGCCTGACACTATCACTAAAGAATGGTGCAGTGCTGGTGCCTTTGATTGCGTTGCCTATGCAGTTACCCGTATTGATTTTTGCGACAGGCGCGGTCGACTTATTTGCCACGGGACTTAACGGTTTGCCTATATTAGCACTACTATTGGCAGGAAGCATTATCTCAGTATTGGTGATGCCTTGGGTGATTGCAACAACCCTCAAAATGTCATGGCTCAATTAAGAGGTATGTTCGAAACCCCGTAGTCCAAATCCAGCGTATTAACATCGTGTTGAAAACGGGCAATTTTGCTATAATAGTCTATTGAATACGTACACAGATCTTTGTAGATTCTATCCAGTGTTTAACGCCAGCAGGTGAGCCAATAGGAGTGCTTTTTTGCACTATATCGGTCAAAACCAGTAAGCTGTGTAATAGGTTTATTCTCATGCCCAACCTGAATAACGTCTCATCCCCTAGCTTGTGGCAGCGCATTTGGCAGGGTTTCTTAACCACTGTAGGCACCAAGCAGTTTTTTCGTATTTTTGGCCCTTGGGTCAAGTGGCTTGCGATATTAGCCAGTATCTGTTTGCTCATTGGTAGTGTATGGGGCCTTGCTTTTGCGCCGCCTGATTATCTTCAGGGTAATAGCTATCGCATTATCTTTATCCATGTACCAGCGGCCAGTCTTGCTATTTCTATCTATTTTTCTCTTGCAGTTCTGGGAGTGATTTATTTGGTATGGAAGATTAAGACTGCCAGCTTAGTCGCGCAGGCGCTTGCTCCAATGGGGTTTTTGCTATGCGTTATTAGTTTACTCACAGGTTCCATTTGGGCAAAGCCAACATGGGGCACCTATTGGGTATGGGATGCGCGCCTGACGTCAATGCTCATATTGGCATTTCTATACGCGGGCGTCATGGCGCTGTTTGCTGCTTTTGAGCATACCGCCAATCGTGGTAAAGCAGCCGCAATACTATCCATCGTAGGCGCAGTGAACCTGCCTATTATCAAGTACTCAGTGGAGTGGTGGAACACCTTGCATCAAGGGGCGACCTTTAGTTTGACGGCAGCACCCAAAATGTCGGCAGATATGTGGATGCCGCTACTACTAATGATTATAGGCAGCTATTTACTGGTTGCGACATTAGCGATTTATCGTACCAATACGCTGATTTTAAACCGTGATCAAGGCAAGGCATGGGTCAAAGAATACATTCGTAGTCAACACAAGTAACGGTCAGGAATATACTATGCAGCCCTACTTTTATAGCATATCTGAGTTCATTGCCATGGGTAAGCATGGGGTTTTTGTATGGACATGCTGGGCGATTACCGTCGGTGTAATATTGGCTTTTATCATCTACAGTCGCAGACAACGCCAAGCGCTCATCAAACAGCTCACTATCCAACAAGCGCGCCAGGCACAACGTACTACCAAAACACAAACACCTGCTACCAAAAATTTTGAATAAAAAGAGTTCTGAATAAAAAATCATCTTAATATCATAGTTTTACTGTAAGGCACCGTATCCTTACACTGACAAAAATATGACTTTATAGGCAATGATGAGGCTTATTGATTTGTCTGAAAAATGCTACCATATAGCGATTAGAAGAGTACGATTAGAAAGACATTTTCGGAACGTTTTTCTAATGGTGGTTTCTTCAAATTTTTCTGTTTGATAGACAGATTATGGTTTATAAAACAGCGACTCGTTAATGGGGTAGTGGTATGAATGCAGTTCGTCGGAAAAAACTGACGTGGGTTATGTTTACGCTGGCAGGTGCCGCCGTAGCAGTTATGTTGGTTATCTATGCTATCGGGCAGCAAACTGACTACTACTTTGATGCGACTGCCATTGCTCAAGGAGAAGCGCCTCAAGACAAACGTATTCGTGCTGGTGGTATGGTGGTTGCAGGTAGTGTGCAGCGCGCAGCGGATAATCCTCTAAATGTCGAGTTTGCGATCACTGATTTTCAATCGACAGTACCCGTGACTTATCAAGGTATTTTGCCAGATTTGTTTGCTGAAAACTCAGGCGTGGTCGCCACTGGTAAAATGCAAGGCGAAACCTTTGTGGCAGGTGAAGTATTGGCTAAGCATGACGAAAATTACATGCCACCAGAAGTTGCCAAGTCTATGAAAGAAAACAATCGTAGCGGGGTAGTGCCTTCCTCTGAGCAATATAACCCTGCCGTAAAAATTCACGAGACTGACACGCTACAACAGTAGTGGCTGTATGCATTTAAGCTATAGAGTATTTAGAATATAAAAAAATCCACCGATGATCGGTGGCTTTTTTTTGTTCTACATTCAACCAATTAACGAAGTACTCGCCACATTAGTCATCCCATACAGGAGTATAATCAGGATGCTCAATCTTACGACCATCAGAGCTTGCAAGCTTACCAATTTTTTCTAGCTCGTCTGCACTCAGCTCTACCTTGGTAGCATCTAAATTGCCTTGTAAGTGATCAGGATTCGAGGTTTTTGGGATAGCAACGCGGTGCTTGTCTGACAGTATCCACGCCAACGATATTTGCGCTGGTGTTACATTGTGATTATCAGCAATCTCTTTGATAATATCGTTATCAAACACATCGCCACGCGCTAGCGGTGAGTAGGCTTCTAGCAAGATATGGTGATTATTCAAAAAGGTTTGTAGTGTGTCTTGCTTGATAAACGGATGAAACTCTACTTGGTTCACTACGATAGGCACATCAGCAGATTTTTTGGCTTCAATAATATTGGCAATATTAAAGTTCGAAACACCGATATGACGCGTCAAACCTTGCTTTTGTAACTCACACAATGCAGGAATAGTTTCAGACAATGGTACGCGGTCGTCTGGCCAGTGTAATAGCAATAGATCGACATAGTCTACGCCCAGATTTTCTAATGATTTTTGCGCAGCAGCTTTTAGCTTCTCTGGCTCAAACTTCATATCGTCAGGAAAAATCTTGGTAGTCAAAAAGAATTTATCGCGAGCTATCCCTGATTGTTTAATACCTTCACCAACTTCTTTTTCATTGTCATAAGCTTGGGCGGTATCGATATGCTCATAACCCATCTGTAGGCCTTTTTTGACCACATCGATACAATCTTGTCCCGTTGACTGCCACGTGCCCAATCCTAAAACGGGAATATTTGCTTGTCCAGCAGTACGAATATTATAGCTTTTGGCACTCATATTATTATCCTTGTTCTGTTTGTAGTTTCTATTATTATTGATTAATTTCGATATAATTACTGATAGTAAGGCAATCGGTATTATTTGATAGGCTTAGTTAAAGCAATAAAAATTTTGTTCGATCATCATTTTTAAAAGGTCGATATTTAATTGTCGACGCGTCACTAATCAGTCTCGTCTACTATAAGAAAAACGAGCCCAAAGTGGAAGGTCGAGTGACGCAACCCTACAAAGGGCAAACAGGCTGTAACGTGATATTTAATAATCAGATGGATCTACACAGGCTATTCAAGAGTAAAAAAGTTTTATAGTTATTGCCATAAAAAAACGTCCATCACTATCAAGTGACGGACGTTCATAATCATAAATATACTTAAGCACTTAAAGCTCAGGTACTCAAAGCCTAAATACTTACGATTTGGATATGCAGTCTAAGTCTTACTGAGCAGCAGCTTCTGGAGCGTCAGCGCTTTCAGTTTCGGCAGTGCCCATATGCGCGCTGTGGTCAGTACCCCAGATTTTTGGGTACTTGTAGCCAGGGAACGTTTCGTGAGCGTACTTTTTGAAAGCTTCTGAGTTATAAGCATTGGTAACATCCTCAACCCATTTCTTGCCAGTATCAGCAGATTTGATTGCTGACCAGTTGACATAAGAGAAGCTTGGCTCTTGGAATAGTGCTTCAGTCAGCTCGATACCAGAGTCAGTAGCATAGTTGCCGTTGATTACTGCAAAGTCTACTTCGTCACGTGCACGTGGCAGCTGGGCTGCTTCTAGCTCAACGATTTCAATATCGTATTTGCTATTGTCAGCGATATCTGCTTTTGATGCAGTTAGCGGATCGATATCGTCTTTGAGGGTAATCCAGCCAAGATCATCCATCATGACCAACGCACGGGCAAAGTTACTTGGGTCGTTAGGCGCAGAAACACTCATGCCTTTAAATGCAGCATCAAGGCTGTCTTTTTTACCAGAGTAGATGCCAAGTGGTGCAGTTGGTACTTGGAATACTTCGACAAGATCAAGATTGTTCTCTGTCTTGAAGGTATCGAGGTACGGCTTATGCTGGAAAATGTTGATATCCAAATCGCCTTCAGCCAATGCAAGGTTAGGACGCACATAGTCAGTAAATGCAATTAGCTCAACTTCATAACCTTGTGCTTCAAGTGTACCTTTCACTTGGTTACGAACCATATCAGCAAAATCGCCTTCAGTGGTACCGATAACGATTTTGGTATGTTCAGGATCGATATCGCTAGCGGCAGTTTCAGCAGTTGATCCTTCGGTGACTGGTTCTTTGGTCGCTTCTGGCGCTGATGAATTGCTGCAACCAACCAAGACCAAACCTGATACACCAACAGCGGCAAATGCGCTGGCCAACTGACGGCTGATATCTGTTAATTTCATAATATGTCCTTAATAATGAATGGGATTAAATAAAATGTTTATTGTCTAAACATTAAAAAAGCAACATTATAAATAGTAATGCTGCTTTTTATGAGCGCTGAGATGGGATTGAGTGTTGCCAAAAATAAACCTAGTCGCTCGTAATGTCAAGTATTCTCTAAAGCGGTTTAACGTTTGTCCAAACGATTGGCAAGCCAGTTACCAGAGGCTTGAATTGATATGACCATGATCGATAGTACAATCACAATAAAAATCATGACTTCGGTTTGATAGCGATAATAGCCATAACGAATGGCCAAGTCACCCAAACCACCGCCGCCGATCATACCTGCCGCCGCCGAATAAGACAGCAAGCTGATACAAAGAATAGTCACTGACAGTACCAGGCCTGAGCGTGCTTCATTGAGCAATACTTTGATAATAGTAAAAGGCCCGGCGCCCATCGACTCAGTGGCTTCAATGATACCGCGCGGCACTTCACGTAGGTTTTGCTCGACCAAGCGCGCAAAATAAAACGATCCTGCAATTGCCAGTACCAATGATGCCGCAATAGGACCAATACCTGTGCCAACAATAGCCTTGGTAAACGGACTCATCGCAATCATCAAAATTACAAATGGGAAGGCACGCATAAAGTTGGTGATACCACCAAGTACACCGTACAGTGTCTTGTTTTGCAAAAACTGTCGATCACTAGACAAAAACAAGAATACGCCAAACAGTCCACCGATGATGATGGCTACCGTGGTCGAGATACCAAGCATGATAAAGGTATCAACGAACGCGCTCATAATCTCTTTACGTAGAACAAGCAGCTTGTCTATAGAGGCGGATAATTCAGTACCAGTTAACATATCTATTTCTCCTGCCTCATTAGTCCTCAACGACTAAACCTTTGCCAATTGGGGTGGTTGCCTGAATCAGACCATCTTGTACATCGGCTACTTCTAACAACTGACCTTGATGCAATAATGCGGCACGATCGCAAAGCCGGCGTATCACACTCATCTCATGAGTTACGATAACGATAGTCACGCCAAGTTGCTCATTGATATCGCGCAAACAGGTGAGTAGACTGCGAGTCGTTGCAGGATCTAGTGCACTGGTTGGCTCATCGGCCAATAGTACTTTTGGGCTCGGGGCAATTGCACGGGCAATACCGACACGTTGTTTTTGTCCACCTGATAATTGAGCAGGGTAATGACCTGCTCGATCAGTCAAATCTACGATTTCAAGACAGTCCATAACGCGCTTATGAATATCATGACTAGGATAGCCTGACACTCTCAAATTAAATGCGACATTGTCAAAGACAGTATGATTAGACATCAAATTGAACTGCTGAAAAATCATACCAATATTATGACGGGCAATACGCAGTTCACTAGCAGATAACGTGGTCAAGTCAGTACCATCTATCATGACTTGACCTGAGTCTGGACGTTCAAGCATATTGATGAGACGCAATAAGGTCGATTTGCCTGCACCTGAATAACCCATTAGACCAAAAATTTCGCCTTGCTTGATCGTTAGAGACGTCGGCTCAACAGCAGTAAACCAATGCGGTTTGCCGTCTTTGTCTTTGATTGAGCGGTCGCTTAAAAAACTTTTGGTCACATCGTTTAAGACAATCATGTCGTTCATGGAGGGCTCAAAATTTAATAAATTTTTTGTGATTATTATGCGTCGTTATGGCTCTATCGCTATGCGAGGAGCCTAACTAAAACAACGACGGTCAATAACCGTATAATAAGGGGCGGTAATATAGCATATTATCTGGCACTTTGGATATGCACATCCGTGTCCAGCTTATGATGAATAGCTATTAAGGATAGGGCGTTTGGAAGGTAGAAGGGGCGGTAATACAACGAAAGTCGTTATACTCTTAATATAAGTGATCAATCATGCTGATGATAATGAGGATCGTGCTTGACAGGTATAGCAACCAAGAACCGAGTATGACCATTTAGCGTATCGGTAGTGATGCGACCTTGATGTGCGGTGACAATTTGTGAAACCAGCGATAAACCTAAGCCAGAACCTTTGTTCTTCTGCTGTAAGCGTACGAATGGGCTAAACACTTCTTCGCGTTTCTCTTCAGGGATACCTGTCCCTTCATCAATCACTGCCAGTACTGCATATTTAGGTTGCGGGCGTACAGGTTCAGCCTTTGCCTTTTTCATATGCTTGGCAAAAAGTCCTTCTTTGCGCGGCGGCGCTGATATGTCATTGCTGTTTTTAGTATTGGTTTTAGCGCTGTCTTTACTGGCATTTTTAGTGTTAGCTGTTTCATTGAGCATATTTTCAGTGTTCTGCTGACGGTGACTCTCGAGAGTGTCTTTGCTAATGAATGTTTTGTTATCTGTAGACTGGACTGTACCATTAGGAATAGGGTGGTCAGTATTTTTAGTAGTTGCTTCGGAGTCAGAGTCAGGAACAGCTCTCCACATTACTTTTTTGACTCTATCAGTCAACTCATTGGTGAAGCTATGGTAGTTCGCAAGTAATGACGAGTCATTAGCCGATTTTGGCATACCTAAATGGTTTGCTGAGCCTCTACTAGTATCAGTATTATCTTCTGTCAGAGTAGTATCTATACTATCGCTAGTCGTTGTATTGGTGTCTATATGAGTGTCTATGTCTTCACTAACGGGCACATTTTCACCGTTCATATATATCGGCGGTGCTGGTAACTTATCTATGAGGTCGACTGATTCAGGTTTATCAGTATCGTTTCGCTCATAATTATCATAGCCATCATGTTCACTTGGATTATTTTGATGGTTCGCAGTGACATCAGTCTGATTATCATAAGAATCAAATTCCAAGCTATTATAATCAGTGAAACTGTTGGCGAGTACCGTTTGCAACAGATAATCAGGGACTACTCCAGCGTCTTCGATAGTTTGAACCCCATAAAGAAGCACAGTGACAGGCGGCTTGCCATGCAGCATAGCATTGGTCAATAGATTACGGATGAGGTGAGTCAACATTGATGATTGACCATCAATCATAATGTGCTCACCAATCAAGGTCGCTTCAGGATAGTGTTGACGCTCTTGATTGACAAGGTCATATAAGTCTAAATCTTCAATCTGTTGCAAGGCATGGCCCGCATCTAGACGACTGACCAATAAGATACTCTCTACCAAGTCATTGAGCCCCGATAAGTCTCGAGTGATGGCATGAGCGCGCTTATCAAATTTGGCTTTGGTATCAGTTGGCAACGCACCAGCTAACATGTCCATCATTTCGATCTGTAAGCGAATACGCGTGATGGGTGTACGTAACTCATGGGAGGCATGTGCCAGTAATAAGTTATTGGCATCGACGAGATGCTCGATTTTTTGCGCTGCTTGGTTGAAGCCTCGTGCGAGTGAAGCGATTTCATCATTACCCCGAGCATTCACGCGAACCGTAAAATCGCCATCACCCAGTTGAGTCATCTGCTGGCTCAACTGATCGATGCGCCAGGTCATGGTACGGGCTATGAGCCAGAGAACACCTGCCATAATGATGAGCAGCAATAGAGTACCAGTAAACAGATTTAGCGCAGCAGACAACACAGGTTTTTTGGGTGGCAAACGTGATTCATACAGTAGCGTATAGCCCGTACTACTATATACTTGCGCCTGTTTGGTAGGCGGAGTATCTGCGAACGAAGGAAAAACACGTGAAAACAAAGAAGGCGTTGGCGGTAATTCTAGTGGTAAGTCACTGTTGTCAGTCTGCATGAGCATCCGACCTTCACTGTCATACAAGCCCATTTTTGCTTGAAGAGACTCATCAAAAATATCAAAGCTTTTTTTGACAACAGCGAGCATGAACCGCGACTGTAGACGGTTATCTTTACTAATAGAGATATTTAATTCATGTAAAAATGGATCGATTTGTCCTAAGATCTGCGTCGCTAATATCTCCGACCGTATGCCTGCATCTTTGTCATGGACCAATTGGGTCAACAACACCATCGCTACGGCAAATAAAGTAAGTGCCAGCATGACGCTGGCAAATAACTTGGCAAATACGGAACGAAAACCCAATTGCTGCATTAAACAATCTCTACTATCGGACGCTGATATGGACTGGTACGACTGAGCTCAACAAGTTGCTGATTAATCGACTGTGTTAGATTAAACCTGATCAGTAGCAAATTGATAGCCAACGCCGCGTACCGTGATGATGCGTTTTGGTTGACGCGGATTGTCTTCAATCAGAGCACGCAGACGCGAGATATGAACGTCAATAGCACGGTCGATATTGTCTGAGCTGTCATCATTTGGCATTGCCTGCCATAGCTGCTCGCGATTTAGTACCTTGCCAGAATGAGTGGCAAAATAATGCAGCAGTTGGAACTGATGCGTTGTCAGACGTACAGGCTCATCATCGATAGTCACTTCATGGCTATCAGGGAACACACTCAAACGACCAAAAGTTAGGCTATCTGATTGGCTGTCTGCCTGATTTGGCTGTTCGTGACGACGAATGACAGCACGGATACGAGCGAGAAGCTCGCGTGGCTCAAAAGGCTTGGCGATATAGTCATCAGCACCCATCTCTAATCCTAGTACGCGGTCGGTAGTATCACCTTTCGCAGTTAGCATGATAATAGGTACTTTGTTGGTCATATTGTTTTTGTTGCCACGGATTTTTTGGCACACTTGCATACCATCCATATCAGGCAGCATCAAGTCCAGTACGACCAAATCAATATCACGCTCTTTGGTATCTAATAGATCGAGACCTTCTTGACCAAGACCAGCATGATGGACATCATAGTAGTTCATGGTCAAATAATCACTAATCAGCTCTGCTAAATCTGGATCGTCTTCAATCAATAAAATCTGCTTGCTCATGGGATATCCTCTAGTTGTTGTTATGATTTGCTAAAACTCTAATACGCGCTAATTGCCTAATTATGATAATTGTTCGAATGATTTTGACTTTAAAGCAATTAAATCATTAATATAATTAAACAGGCGAGCCTCTAATTTTTTAAATGTATAAAAGACTAAGCCATTATAAAAAGGCTGTCTAAAATACTCGGTTAACGCTATATAAGGTACGTCATAGTGCCTAATTATGCTGTTACAAAACAAGAGAAGCTTTGTTAATGTTTCTACATAATGTAACTGTCAAGGTAAGCTGCTATGACACGATGACTTTTTTCCCTTCAGAATCAACAGGTAAATCAGCCAAACAAATCAAACTATCGTTACTCACCCCAGCGATTAAATACTGCTGGGTATTCGGATCATATTCAACAACCTCAATAGGCTGGCGTGTTAAGCGCTGGTCTTGCCCAATAACCCAAACATTAGCAGCCAACGGTCTAAGTGGCATATATGGCGGCTTTTGTAGCTCTGTTAAATCAACGTCATGCAAAGCGCGCTTGGGTACGATTGTACCGACATCTATTTGTCCGTAGTTGACTCGCCCAGTGACTTTCATCTCTGGCAGTAGTTTGTCACGACTGGCTTCATTGTCAATGACGTTAACATAAACCAAGAGCTTTTTTGGTTGACTGGTTGAGACCAGTTTGCTGACTTGTCCAGTAAATTTATCAGTCATACTCTCGACCGTAAAGTTAACGGTTTGACCCACTGAAAGCTGAGGTTCTGCTTGGATAGGCAGGGTCGCTGCAAAATGCAGTTTTGTTTCATCACTAAGTTGCAATAAAGACGCGCGCGCTGCCATCTTTTGCCCAGCTTTCGCATTTAGGTTTTCTACGCGACCTGAGAAGCTGGCATGTATGGTAATCAAATTGTATTGTCCACTTGGTGTTGCGGCGCTACTCTCTACGTTGTTGCTATCGGATTCATTGTTGGTAGATCCGCTACTGTTAGTGCTATTGCTATTAGCACCATCGTCAGCTTTTGCGGTTACTAAGTCTGTTGCTGGTGACTTTATATCATTGGTAGTTTCTTTTGCGACCGCAATATCTTTATCTTTAGTTGGCTGTACAGCTTTGGCACTTGCATTTGCTTGCTGTTTGTCTGCTAGCGTTGACTCTTTGGTTTCAGTAGCTGCTGTATCGTTGTCTATAGAATCATCTGTAGATGCTACATCTTTAGCAGTACCTGCACGCCTAAAAACAAGCAGCGGTGACCCTTTCTCTACCCATTGACCTTCACTGACTAAGGTTTCTTCGATGGTTATAGGATGTACTGCCACAAATGAGGTCTGTTTAATAGGCTCGATATTACCTTGCAGACCAAGACTTGGCTGATATCGTGAAGGCTTTACACTGAGTATATGATCTGGTGTCATGGTGACGCTATCACTGGTAATGACAAGCGGCGTATCTATAGCGGCTTCATTTTCAGCAGCGACTGGCTCACTATTGGATGGTGATGGCTGACAAGCAGCGAGCAATAAAGCACCAAGCAAGTATAGGCTTTTTTTCGAATGTTTATAGGCTGTCATAGCAGTTACCATTATAGTCATTACCTTATTATATAGTGAATTGTCACGTGGTGGAATGAGTGCAGCCTACTTACCAAACTTAAGTAGGTTAAGCCCTTTTGCCAGATCAGCAACAAAAGTTATTCATTTATCAGATAAGAACAGATGTTTTTAAGACTCAATAGTCTGAATATTAATTCGTGAATAACTGGAAAAGGGTTAATAACTGTGCTAAAACAAACATAAAGAAATACACTGATACATTTTTATCACAAATGCAAATTATTCAGCAATGTGGCTATTGATTCTATATAATGCAAAAGTATCGTAAATTTGTTTACTACATTGATTTGATTACTTTGCTTTGGCGATGATTGATTTTAAAATATGCCTAAAAATATGCCCAAGTGTCTTCAGCGCTTACATGAGTTTGATTGATATCCACAAACAAGAGTAGGGTGACAAGCCCAATATACTAAGAATAACGCTCGATTATGTGAGCTTATTAATTGCAAAGTGCGTATAGTAACCCATGTTGACGCTGTGTTTGATGGGCAGACACTGATAAAAAATAGCCGCTGTCAGAATAAGTTTTGATATATGCTTAATCTTCTGTATCGTTTTAATGCTGACTGTCGTTACGGTCTGAGATTAATGGTTAAGACTTTGTATAGACAGAAGAGCGTTACGTATAAATAGTTGTTCATAGGATAATGATAATGGAAAATAATTTTGATGGCCTAAAAGTGATGGTAATTGATGACTCAAAAACCATTCGCCGTACCGCAGAAACCTTGTTACAAAAGGCAGGCTGTGAAGTAGTAACTGCTATTGATGGTTTTGATGCTTTAGCAAAAATTGTTGATAATAATCCAGACATTATTTTTGTCGATATTATGATGCCTCGTTTGGATGGTTATCAGACTTGCGCATTGATAAAAAATAACCCAGATTACGCCAATAAGCCTGTAATTATGTTGTCGTCTAAAGATGGTTTGTTTGATAAAGCACGTGGTCGTATTGTCGGGTCTGATGAGTATTTGACCAAGCCATTTAGTAAAGATGAGCTTTTTGATGCTATCAATCAGTACCGCTAGTCAGGTATAGCTAGACTTAACCGTAATGATTGTTAAGATTGGAAGTGATTGCTCAATTTTTGAGTAATTATGATAAAAAATATACCACCAATAAATTTTGGGTATTGTTTTCAATCGTTTTACTTCAACAATATATCCTCATGGATATCTTAGAAATAAAGGAAATCCCTATGGCTACAGTTTTAGTCATTGACGACTCGCCATCAGAAATGGCGAAATTTCGCGACATGCTTGCCAAAAATAATTTTCAAGTACTAGAAGCTTCAAACGGCGAGCAAGGCTGTCAAATGGCCGCTGATCATTTGCCAGATGTTATTTTGATGGATGTGGTTATGCCTGAGATGAACGGCTTTCAAGCCACGCGAAAGATTACTCGTGGCAAAACAACCGCGCATATTCCTGTCATTATGATCAGTACCAAAAATCAGGAAACCGATAGAGTTTGGGGCAAACGCCAAGGCGCTAAAGAGTATATGAGTAAACCAGTTGACGAAAATGGATTGGTCAATATGATTCGCAAAGTGATGGAGTAACTTGTGGCTTCTAGAGGATTTATTGAGCTTCTGCGTATAGCAGATTTGGCACGTGCGCGTAAAAGTGGTCGCCGCGGTGGTCAAGCATTTGATTGGCAGGGTGTGGTATTTGAAATTGGTGGGCAACGCTTGGTTGCCCCTATGGGTCAGGTATCAGAGGTGTTGTCCATGCCAGAATACACAAGCTTACCTCTAGTAAAGCCTTGGATGCTAGGTATTGCCAATATCCGTGGACGTTTGTTACCGCTCACGGATTTGTCACATTTTTTGCAAGTTCCGAGTCGACTGTCTCAGTTAAGCCAGCGAAAAGTTATGGTTGTTGACCATGATAATAGTTTTTCAGGACTACTGGTCGATCAAGTGCTCGGTATTGAGCAGTTTACTCAGGATCAGTACCGCCCAGAAGCGATTGATCCTAATTCACCATTTGCGCCTTATAACCATGGTAAGTTTTTGAAAGAAGAGCAAGAGTGGTATGTCTTCATGCCAAGCTTGCTTGCACAGGATCTACAATATTCAGATGCTGCAATATAGTAATCGACAATAGAATACCTGTCTGTGAAGTAATGGCAGATTAATAGCGACTGACACGATTTAGTGAAATGTCAGCATTTATACAGGCTTTGCTAATCATTGTTTTGATAACAATAAGATTGTCAAAGTCAGTCACGATAAGACTTTGACGATTGTTTGAAAGGGATATGCAAGATGAGTGATGTTATAAGAAAACCTGTAGCTGGTATGAGTAATACAACAGCGGACGGTAAAGATGCTAATAATACATGGAAGCTGTTATTAGGGTTTTTCGTTTTATTGAGCATAGCCTGCCTGATCTGGCTGATCAATTCGCTATCATCAGTGAGTCAGTATTTTGGCAGCTTCAATCAGTCTGTTATCTTACCAGCCGTGATATTTGCGGTTGGTGCCCTAGGTATTATGTTTGCCTCGTATCAGTTGCTTAAGCAGCGCGGTGGTTCAGAGCGTTTGCTTATTGAAAAAGAGACGTTACGTCGTCGTCAAGAAGCAGAAGCAGAGTCTGAACGCGCTCGTCAGATTCAAGAAGAAAACGAACGTAACCAGATCGCTATTCTACGTCTACTTGATGAATTGGGTGACTTGGCAGAGGGTGATTTGACCGTCAATGCTACGGTATCAGAAGATTTTACTGGCGCCATTGCTGATTCGGTAAACTTTGCAATTGACCAACTACGCCAATTGGTCTTGGTTATTAACAGTACCGCTGATCGTGTATCACAGTCCTCAGATCAAACCCAGATGAATGCGGTTGAGTTGGCCGAAGCCTCTGAGCATCAAGCGCAAGAGATTGCAGGTGTATCAGCTGCGATTAACGAGATGACCGTATCAATTGACCAAGTTTCGAACAACGCTGCAGAGTCTGCAACCGTTGCTCAGCGTTCAGTTGCTATCTCGCATAATGGAGCTGCGGTTGTACAGCGTTCGATTGAAGGTATGAACGTTATTCGTGATCAGATTCAAGAAACATCAAAACGTATCAAACGTTTGGGTGAGTCTTCGCAAGAGATTGGTGATATCGTTGGTCTAATCAACGATATTGCAGATCAGACCAACGTTTTGGCATTGAATGCTGCCATTCAGGCATCGATGGCAGGGGAAGCGGGACGAGGTTTCGCTGTTGTTGCTGATGAGGTTCAGCGTCTGGCTGAGCGTTCAGCAAACGCGACCAAACAGATTGAAACATTGGTAAAAACCATTCAGGCAGATACTAACGAAGCTGTTATGTCGATGGAATCAACAACTTCTGAAGTAGTACGCGGTGCACGTCTTGCAAAAGATGCAGGTGAGGCACTAGAAGAAGTACAGAGCGTTTCTAATACGTTGGCTGACTTGATTCAAAGTATCTCAAACGCTGCATTACAGCAGGCTGAGTCTGCTGGACACATCTCTCACACCATGAATATTATTCAGGACATCACCTCACAAACATCGTCTGGTACGATGGCAACCGCACGTTCTATTGGTGAGTTGAGTGAAATGGCTGCAGCCCTACAGGAATCGGTTACTGGTTTTAAAGTATCAGATGATGATGCATTGTTAGATGATGACATGATGAATTCTGAAGAAGTATTATCAGAAACTGTTTAATCATTTGTTGTTAGCATTAGAGCGTCGCTGCTTCATATAGCGCTCCCTCGATGAGACTATTAACTAAAATGCTGTACAGGCTATGATGATGTACAGCAGCAATCATAGCAGGTGACGTGAACAATCGTACTCAACCAGACAGAGCTCCAGTCAATAACGCTGAATTTGCATTGAGCGAAGCTCTGAGGCAATCAGGTCGTTTTGATGCGGGTCAATGGCAAAAGTACATAGAGCACGAGATTGGCTTTGTACTCCCAGACATGCAGCTGCAGTGGTTGATCAATGCAATTGAATGTACGGCAATATCAAATGGACTGACCCTCGAGCAGCTATGGATTCAGCTGCCAAAAAATAGTGAACTGCGTCAGCAATTTTTAGACAAAGTTTTGATTCACGAAAGTCGATTTTTTCGGCACAAGCCTTCCATAGATTTTGTCACAAAATATGCATTACAGCATCAAAATGCAAATGAAGTAGATAGCCCATTTCGTATTTGGAGCGTTGGCTGTGCAAGTGGACAAGAAGCATGGTCTTTAGCTATGAGTCTGTCAGCAGAACAGTTGTCAAACTACTGTATATTGGGAACCGACGTGAGTGAACAGGCGATTATAGACGCACGTTTAGCACAATATGACAAACGGCAGCAGTCTTTAATACCTGAGCGGTGTCAGCAGTTCGTTCAGCCTATAACTACTAAGAGTATAAGTCGTAGGCTGAACACAGGTGGCATAGCTGATCAGTCAAACATGTCAAATAGTACCCAGTCCAGCTGGCAGATAGCATCAGTCTTAAAACCGTATGTTAATTTTGCTGTGCATAACATCATTGAACAACAATCTCCCACTTCGCATCTTCAAAATGTGATCATCTGTCAAAATATGCTGCTATATTTTCGTAAGTTTGATCAGCGTGATATTTTGGCACGGCTCTCAGAGCAGTGTGCGTTAGCGGGTTATATTATATTGGCTCCAGGTGAGGCGTTGTTTTGGCGTCCTTCAAATATGCGCCGTATTGCGCACCCACAGGTTAATGTGTGGCAAAAAATCAGTGCCTAAATTAGTGCCTAGACGAGTTAGGATAAACCTATGAAAAACCAGCCCAATGACATAGTGACGCTTGAGTGGTTGTTGCCACTGTTTGATCAGCAGTTATCACAGATATCTGATGGCTGGCAATTAGAGGCTGATATCGCTAGCTATGAGCAGATGATATCGTACTATCATCAGATAAGTGGTGCATTGATTATGGTTCGTCTTCCTCTATTAGCAGGTCTTGCTAATAAGCTGGGTTTGCTTGCGAGCTTAGGAGACGATGACAGCTTCTCTAGTAAAGACTGCCGGATAGGACAATTTTCTCATAAGCTGCTGCAGCGTGAGTTGAATTACTATACGCGTACAGGCAATTATCACGTTGCTGTAATAGACAAAGCTGCTTATGAGCTGACGCAGGTACTGTCTCAAAGAGGTATAGCAACAGAGCTCATTGTCGATGATACTGATGCTCAGCATGAATATTTAGGTAATGGTGATATTGACGACAGTATTATCAAAAGTATTGAAGTGACAGTACCCATTACTGAAGTTACAACCCGTTTAGTTGATCAGCAATATCAGCAACTGTTATTAGTATGGCGACAGCAAGTACAGAAGTTATTGACTGCTAATGTGAATCAGCCATCAGTACTGAGCGTTCTAGAAAAAGTAGTTCAATATCTCTGGCAGACGACTCAAGATAGAGAGCTACAACGTCTTTGGTACTTGACTCAATTGTGGCTAAATGATCTTGCGCACAACGACACGCCATTACCTGAAAGTTATGCACAACTTCTCAGTCAGTTGGATCATGTTATAGAGTCTTATGGTCAATCAGTGACTTTATCCTCAAGCTTTGTCAAAAGCTTAATTACGACTGTCTACATTGAGCTCAGCTACTTAGTAACGAGTAGCGATCGCACTCAGTCTGTTCTTGATAATGTATCACAGAGCATACCGCCGATATCACGTTTCTTACCGCAAATGCTCAGTGAGCTTGAGACGCTCATTTTTGATTTGGACCAGCCAGTTACTCTAATAAACCCTCTAAAATATATGAAGAACCAGCTTGAGAGTCGAGGTTGGACACAGTATGTCTCGCAAGCTGAATCAATCATTGCCGATTTAGAACAAGTTATCTTTTCAGAGACAGATGCTGCGCAAGAACAATTACAAATTGAGCGTAAGCTACAAGAGTTGTATAACGATATCTATGATATTGAACAGACTATATCGCTCAAAATCGGTGACGCTGCTTCTTTTGCTACAATACCTGAAGCTTCTTATAGTACCGAAAAGCAGTTAGAGGGCGAACCTAAATCGGTCTCTACCGATAGTGAATTACGTGAGCTACGTATTGCCGTTGAAAATATCAAACAAAAATTCAATGAGTACCTACAACGTCAAACGGTTCAGTTATTGCCAGAGATTGCTGAGTTTGACAATATAGCTCAAGCTTTCGAGAATATGGGGTTGTCAGACGTTAGACAGACTATTAATGATATAGGTCATATATTTGCGCAATTACGCACCGGCGATGTCACAGTACTTAGCTGGGACTTGACTCAAGCATTGGCTGAGGGTTTGACTTCTATTGAGCTCTTACTAGATTACCTAGCGCAGCAAGTCTTTGATCAAAAGCTGCTGACACAAGCTAATGAGTATACGATGAGAGCTACTCAGCTTTTGAATGCTCACATAGAAGCACCAGACACAGTCAGTGAGACGTGGCCAATGCAAGCATCAGTAGCAATGGATGTTGTTCGTTATGATGATAGTGGTGAGATTGCGCCTGCTGATGAAAATGATGAGCCAGTGTTAGCACAGGCTATAGTGGATACCAGTGCAAATGCCACTGCTGATACAGAGAGTAGTGATGCATTGATACATGCTCGTGAGCAGGTCAAGCCTGATAACTTTGATATCGATGCAGATATTCGTGATATTTTTATTGAAGAAGTCACAGAGGTAATTGCCGATCTAGAAGACTTCCTTCCTATCTGGCAGCAAGACTCACAAGACTTAACACCATTAACTGAAGTGCGTCGCGGTTTCCATACGCTAAAAGGGTCTGGTCGTATGGTTGGCGCCTTTAGTATTAGTGAGATGGCATGGTCAATCGAAAATCTACTCAATCGTCTGTTAGATAAGACCTTGCCTGTAACAGATGAGGTCGTCAATTTAGTCATTGATACTGCAAAACGTCTACCAGCTTTAGTAACCGATTTTGAAGATCAACAACCGCCAAGTTACGATCCTGCGATTACGATTCTACAAAGTAGTAATTTGATGACGCAGCAGCCTATCAATGCAGGTCTTACTGTGTTTGAGGCAGAAGTTAAAACAGAAGCTACTGAGATAGAGAGTGCCAAGATAGAAAGCACTGAAACAGAAGCTGAATCTGATATAAACAACTCTGCTATGATGGATGACATAGAGCTGGATACGTTACTCTCAATAGGCGGTAATGACGAACTATCGAGCTCTGAAAGTAATAATATGCTGACATCATTATCTGATTTAGAGATTCCGCCCGTACTTATCCCATTCATGCAAGAGGCGACGCAGCTACCAGCTGATGCAAATGATGCAGATCCTGATATTAAAGAAATATTCTTAGAAGAAGCCAATGAGGTATTAGAGGAAATCGTTCCACTATACGAACAGTGGCAGCTATCGTTATCTGATTTAGATGGTTTAAAAGATATCCGCCGCGGCTTCCATACGCTAAAAGGGTCTGGTCGCATGGTAGGGGCAAACTATACTGCCGAGCTGGCGTGGGCAATAGAAAATATGCTCAATCGCGTACTGGATCATAGTGTTGTCGCCTCAGGTGAGATGCGTCAGCTGATTTCAGATGTGTTGAGTACGTATCCTAAGATGCTAACCGCCTTTGAAGATAATAGCCAAAATTATCCAGCCGTAACACCGTTGTGGATTGCTTGTGCTAATGCCTATAGTAAGCAGCATGGCGATGAATTCAGCTATTCTAACTTGTATGAGCAAATAACTACGAGCCCTGAACAAGCAAGTGAGAGTCTGAAAACTGAAGCCATTCAAGAGCCGATACTGGTATCGGACTCAGATGAAACTACTGTTCACTATAATGTTGATGATAATGATGGCGCGATGGATACCACGCTACAGACGATCAATTCTGTCAACGAAAAAATGGCAGAAGCCGCTGTCGTTCTAACGCCTCAAAGTGAAGAGGAAAGAGCATTTTGTAAGATATTTATTGATGAAGCAGAAGAGCTACTTCATCATATCGATCAGTTTGTCAGCGACAATCAAGATCAGTACCGTATTGAGATAACAGATGATATCGTACGTGCATTCCATACCCTACGCGGTGCTTCTGGCTCAAGTGCTTTAGCGGCCATCAGTGAAGTGGGTGCAACGATAGAGCATAGTCTAGAGCTGTTACAACAGCAAGATATTCCTATGAATACTCAGCATCTAGAAGCGTTGGCCCAATCTTCTACATTGATAGATGGGTACTTAAATAGTTACAAACAGAACCTAGAACAGCATAGCGTGGCCGTAGAAGACTCGCAAAGTCAGCAAGACATAGCATCATTGCAAGCCATGCTTGGTGAGCAATACATTATCAGTGATACGGCAGTGATCTCTGATGATAAACCGACGATAGAAGAGTTGCTGGATAGTAATATTGACACGCTATTGGATGCTGAATGGGAATTAGATGATGCCTTGAATCATACAGAAGTCGCGCATACTCAAGATTATATAGCTCAGCAAATCTTACAGATAGACGCTCTCTCTAATAAGGCGCAGGCATTTCCGAAGTTTGTGACGGTTCTAAATGAGCTAGGTAATGTATATAGCTATCTAAATGACAATATCGATAGAGCAGGTGACAAAGATATTCAGGCGACGCTGCACGCTGGTCATGCTCAGCTAGTAGGGCTATTTGATGCCTTGGCCGGTAGTACTTCATTGAAGATCGACCAGCAGGTCATCGACGAGCTACAGAGTATCTATCAAAGTGATAATAGTCTCGAAGATGCAGATAGTAGCTTTACAGTTCGTACTACTGCAGCGCCTGAGCTACAGTTTGAGACAATTGATACCGACATTGAGCTATTAGAGATATTCTTAGAAGAGGCGCAGGAGCTTGATAATGCGCTAGATGAAAGCTTTAATAAGTGGCGTGACGATATCACCAATATCAACGCACTCAAAGTCTTGCAGCGTCACTTGCACACCATCAAAGGTGGGGCACGTATGGCGGGTATCCGCAGTATTGGCGATCTTACCCACGAAGCAGAAAGTGTGTATGAGTCTTTTGTAGAAAACAGACGAGCGCCGACTGCACAGTGGCTTGAGATTATGCAAATGGTGCAAGACACGATGTCATTGCAGGTCATGCATATCGTCAGTCACAAAAAATCTTTCTTTACCTCAGAGCTCATTGAGCAATTAAGAGCATTTGAAAAAGCACCAAGCTTACCAGAAACAGTGGAGCTAATCATACCAGTTCCAAATAATCATTTTGAGCCAGCTGTTGCCGCTCCAGTGGTTGATGTTGATACTGGTACCGAAGTGTTAGAGACCGTAAGTCTAGAGACGATGATTAAGCAGTCATGGGCTAATGGGCTACCTGATCCAGATATACTAGCAGTATTCTTGGAAGAAGCTGAAGAGCTAACCAATCGAAATAAGTATCTGCATTTGTTCTTAAAAGATACAGGCAATACTATAGCGTTACAAGCACTCCAGCGTGATTTGCATACCATCAAGGGCGGTGCGCGAATGGTGACAGCCTCTGGTATCGCAGATTTAGCTCACGAGATGGAATCAGTGTATACAGACTTTGTCAGTAATCGCCGTCCAGCGACCAAAAAAGTTCTAGAGCTCTTAGTAGCCAGTCATGACTGGCTCGCTGATGCCGTATTTATTCTTCAACAACAGGTCAATCCACCAACGCCTACATTGCTGATTGGGGCATTAGAGCAGTTCGGTAAAAACCCTGATAGTCTCAAACAAATACCTAAAGAGTCGCTACAGTCTCAGCGCGAAGCAATTTTGATTGCTAAAGAAAACCAAGACTCTCAGTATCTTGCCAAAGATATCGGCGAAATGCCTTCTATGCTTAGAAGTACTAACGACGAAGATGAAAACGCCAATAACAATGAGATGATTCGTATCTCAGGCGGGCTGATCGAGCACATGATTAACTTATCTGGTGAGTCAGCGATTAACCGTGCGCGTATTGATATGGGCATCAGTAGCTTAACCAATAGTATCGAAGAGATGGGTACCACAGTACAGCGACTGGCAGATCAGTTACGCCGTATGGAGATCGAGCTTGAAGCTCAAATTTTGTCCCAGATAGATGAGGAGTTGATTAACAATGAAGACTTTGATCCTCTAGAAATGGATCAGTACTCATCATTGAACCAGCTGTCTAAATCTTTGACAGAGTCGGCTTCGGATTTGGTGGACATTAACCATACGCTATTAGAAAAGACCCGTGATAGTGAAGGTCTGTTGCTACAGCTTTCACGAACACAGACCGAATTACAAGATGGATTGATGAATTCGCGTATGGTTCCATTTACGCGTTTGACACCTCGTCTTGAGCGTATTGTACGTCAGACAGCCAATGAGTTGAACAAATCCGTCGATCTAACAATCATCAACGCTGATGACGAGATGGACAGAACCATTCTAGAGCGTATTACCTCGCCACTTGAGCACATGCTACGAAATGCGGTCGATCATGGTATTGAAACGACGTCGACGCGATTGAAAGCAGGCAAGGAGCGTAGTGGACGTATTACTCTCGAGGTACACCGAGAAGGTGGCGAGATCGTTATTCAGCTATCGGATGATGGTCGCGGCATCGATGTAGAGGCAGTCCGCAATAAAGCAATCTCTCAAGGTCTTATCGATGCAGACGATGACAGTCTCTCTGATCTAGATATCATGCAATACATCTTTAATGCAGGCTTAAGTACTAGTAAGCAAGTGACACAGATCTCTGGTCGCGGTGTTGGCATGGATGTTGTAATCAGTGAAATTCGCCAACTGGGCGGTTCGGTTTCAGTGGTATCGGAGCTTGGTAAAGGTTCTAGCTTTACAATGCGCTTACCATTGACGGTGGCAGTATCTGATGCATTGGTGGTACGTGCAGCAGATCGTTACTATGCCATACCATTGGTACAGATCGAGCGTGTGGTACGTGTCAACCCAGAAAAGCTCTATGATTACTATCAATCAAATGATGCGACGCTAAACTTTGAAGATACTGATTACCGAGTACGTTATTTAAATGAGATTTTATCAGGCAATAAGCTAAATGAGCTGGTGGTGAATACCAATACCAGCCTACCGCTGATCATCATCAAAAACCGTACAGGGCAGAATATTGCTCTACAGGTCGATCAGATTGCAGGGTCACGTATTGAAGTGGTTGTGAAGCCTTTGGGACAGCAGTTATCGAATATACCAGGTATCTCGGCCGCTACAATTATGGGCGATGGCTCAGTGATGCTTATCTTAGATTTGATTGCTTTAATGCGTAATGCACAATTGGGCAAAAACACCTTAAAGTCCGCGAATGCTAAACGAGGACGCATAGAGTCCAAATCGACTGTTCTAGTAGTCGATGACTCTGTTACCGTACGCAAAGTGACCTCACGCTTCTTAGAGCGTCAAGGCTTCAATGTGGCAGTCGCAAAAGATGGTATTGATGCGCTTGAGATACTACAAGACACGACGCCAGATATGATCTTGCTAGATATTGAAATGCCGCGTATGGATGGTTTTGAGGTTGCAACCCAAGTCAGACACAATGGTCGATTGCAGCATATTCCAATTATAATGATCACATCACGTACGGGTGAGAAGCATCGTGAGCGTGCATTAGAGATTGGTGTGAATGACTATATGGGTAAGCCATTCCAAGAAAAAGAGCTGCTTGAAAAAATACAGAAATTGCTAGGTAAAGAGGCAAGCCTGACTAATGAAGGATAATGCACGTGTTTTAGCACTGCGAGAGAAAAACAAAAGTGATATCAAAGTGCTGGTGGTGGCAGAAGATCATCGCCAGCGTGTGGCTTTTTCGGATACCGTGCGTAGTTGCGGTTTCACGCTTATAGGATGTGTGTCACGAGTGCAGTGGCAAGAAAAAAGTGAGCTGTCTAATATACCTGTTGATATTTGGCTGATAGATAGTGACTACGATGACAGTGTCGCAACAGCAACGTTAGTATCTAAACCAGCAGCTGTGCTGGTGGGCTTTAGTCAAGCCCCTTATCTCAATGAGGCACAGCAATATGCCAAATGGCAACGAAAACTAAAACGTAAGTTTGCACAACTACTGGCATTACCGGCGCTATTAGATACGCCAGTCCGTAAAAGTGACGTCACCGAAATGGACTGGGAGTATGTCGTGTTTCTAGGAGCCTCTATGGGTGGACCTAGCGCGGTAAAAGAGTTTTTGGATAATGTACCAGCCACCCTACCAGTTTGTATCTTATTGGCGCATCACTTTAATCAGACGATGATTGGTACATTACCCCGCATACTCAATCGCCATAATGATTGGGGCTGTGAGGTAGTTGCTTCCTCACAACGTTTGAGAGCAGGGCAGTGCCTTATAGCCCCTATTGATAAGCAGATTGTCTGCGACTCGACAGGTCGGGTGATACTACTAGAGCAGGGGTGGAGCGGTGAATATAAACCTGCCATTGGTCAGCTTATCAAAAATGCTAGCGATGCTTACGGTAACGAGCTGATAAATATTGTCTTTTCAGGTATGGGTAACGATGGTTCTCAGTATCTCGACCTAATTCAAGATAATAATAGCCAACTATGGGCACAAGATCCTGCTCTAAGTGCGTGTCCAAGCCAACCCCAAGCCATTATCGACTCAGGATACTGTAGCTTTATTGGCAGCCCCAAAGAGTTGGCACAAAAACTGTCTGATTATATTGGTGAAAGGCAGCAAGCCATTCACGCTAACTGATTGTGAGCGACGTATGAAACAAATTTTAAAACATTCGTTTGAAGCGGTAAGTCTACTGACCACGAACAATGGTATGCTTGAAGTCACTATCGTGCCAGCATCTAACCAGCCTGACTGGATTATTCCAAGCGCTCTAATTTTGAGCGTAGAGGATCATCAAGAACGCACCACTATATATGACTGGCAACAGCAAGCGCTGCCTGTGTTTCATTTGTTGTCGAAAGATGAGGTGCCAGAGCGAATTATTGTGTTAGAAGGCAATACAGCTGAACATCGTTTTGCTCTACAAACAGCAGGTGAGCTGCAGCAGTTACAAGCTCGTATCTCTGATGTTAAAGATGTTGATATTCCTAAGCAGATGTTGAATAGCAGTACTGACGTCTTGGAGGGGCAGTCTAATGAAGACATCGTGCTCTCTTATTTATATCAAACGGTCATGATTGGTGATAAGACGTACCTAGTACCAGATTTAGATAAAATCGCGCATAACTTGGCTAATTTAGACAGTTAAATGCTCGTTTAGCGTTAAGGTGTTTATCATTTTATCGCTACAGCTTGACATATCGGTTGTTTTTTATCTTGTGAGGGGTAGCCATCCTATTTATAATATTGAGTAGTAATAACTTATAATAAAGATAAAGACAATAGAGCCGCTCATGAATAATTCTAACGTATCAAAATGGTCTCTTAGTAGTCGCATATTTCATTGGATCAGTGCGCTTTTGCTGTTGGTCACGTGGATTATGATGTTGCTATACGAGAATCTCGATGGCAGCTTATACATCGGACTTCACAAATCGTTCGGGATAAGTTTATTATTTTGGATGATTGCACGAGTCATCAATCGCCTGTTTGTTAAAGCACCACCATCAGTACCAATGCCAAAGTGGCAGTCACTGGTCTCTAAGTTTTCCCACTTTGCCCTCTATGCCATTTTGATCGCTATGCCGCTTGCTGGTCTACTCATGTCTGTATACGGTGGACGCCCTGTCGACATCTTTGGGCTATTTCAGATACCTGTTTTTGTGACTCCTGATAGAAGTTTGGCACGTTTTTATAATGATATACATACTGATATCATCTGGCCTATGATTATTGGTTTTACGGCACTTCATATTGGTGCAGCCCTATATCATCAATTTATCAAAAAAGACAATCTAATAGCGCGTATGAAATAAGCCATTATCGTTACTCATTTTTCTAATATGCACATAGATATGAAAAAATATATTGATAAACTTATACAAAGAAGCTCATATAAAGCAATCTATATAAAGAAAATACAGCCAAAAAAAGCCCTAAGTATATGACTTAGGGCTTTTCTATATCAGACATAAATTGAGACGTTAATGGTCTGAATACATAAACTTACTTTTTGTGTTCAGGTAAATTAATATTCATCTCTAATACATCTAGGCTGTCTTCTGAACGATGGTTAATGTTCACATCATCAATCTGTACACCGTTGACGTACTTATTAACCACTTCTAGTATTTCACGTTTCATTTTTTCGATACGATCAACTGTCAGTCGGTTATTCAGACGGTTTTCGCTAGCTACGATAACCTTGAGGCGCTCAGTTGCCAAATTAGCACTACCAGCGTTACTGCTGTCGTCAGTACCAAATAGGCTACTCCAAAATCCTTTTTTCTTAGTCATCATTAACCCCCAAACCAGCGCTGCAGTAAACTTTTCTTTTTCACATCGATATGACGTAACGGACGCTCTTCACCCAAAAAGCGAGCGACGATATCATCATAACACTGACCAGCCACAGAGTCGCTATAATGAATGACAGGCTCGCCATGGTTAGACGCTTCGAGCACTGAATGGCTCTCAGGCACAACGCCGAGCAGTGGTACTTTTAAGATATCATTTGAGATGGTATCGATGTCCATCATCTCGTTTGCAGCGGCGCGCTCCGCATTGTAACGAGTGATCACCAGGTGCTCACGTACAGAGCCTTGGTTCTCTTCGACTTTTTTGGTCTGGCTCTGCAAGATACCAATGATGCGATCTGAGTCACGTACTGAAGAGATTTCAGGGTTAGTGACGATAATGGCTTCATCAGCGTGATACATAGCCAGCTGCGCACCGCGCTCGATACCAGCAGGTGAGTCGCAGATGATATAGTCAAACTGTTTAGACAGCTCAGCCATAACCTCTGATACGCCTTCGTCTGTTAGCGCGTCTTTATCACGCGTTTGGCTAGCAGGAAGGATATACAAGTTCTCAAGCTGCTTGTCTTTGACAAGTGCTTGTGACAAACGTGCGCTACCAGTAATGACATCGACAAAATCATAAACAATTCGGTTTTCACAACCCATGATCAAGTCTAGATTACGTAGACCTACATCAAAATCGATCACTACCGTCTTATAGCCACGCAATGCTAAACCAGCGGCAAAAGAGGCACTTGTCGTGGTTTTTCCCACACCGCCTTTACCTGAAGTGATTACAACTATCTTCGCCACAATGGCACACTCCTATGAATCAATGGGATATCTGTTATATAAATAGCACAATTGCATGGTATTTATCTACTATATATGTACTATCTGCGAAGCTAGCCTAGCATAAATAAACAAATATTTATAGCAAGTCTATACTAAAGCAGGAAAACAACTGATATATGAGCTATAGAGAGTTTCTACTTAAAAAAACACACTGCTAATAATGATCATTTCTATTCGCTTCATAAATCTATAATGGCACTAAAAATAATAGCAAAAATAGCAGCTGATAATAGACCAACTATAATAATTGATTCTATGTACCTCGCGCGTCTTATACTATAGCTTAATCAAGCACACCTACCTTACTCAGTTTACTTTTCTAAACCATCACTTAATCGTGTATTGTTTTTAACAGTATTAAATTCTAAGCCTCATCCATCACAGTAAATACCAAGCCTTCACCTTCTATAAACTTTACTTGTACAGGCTTGTCAATCACGTGCTCAGGTAGGTTGTCCCGCAAGCAATAAGTGCCTGCTACAGAAACCAGCGAAGGATTAAAAACCTGACAAAAAATACGCGCGTCTTTGTCACCTGTTGCGCCTGCCACCAAGCGACCTTGAGCGCGGCCATATACGTGCAAGCTGTTATCAGTAATCGCTTCAGCACCGCTATTGACACTGTTTGTCAAAATCAAGTCACCACCGACATGGTTTAAGCTCTGCCCTGAGCGTAGCATCTGGTCATAGATCAAACTGGTAATATGCTGAGCGCTAGTAAGGGTATCAGCTGGCATCTCAGATATAGTCGTTTTGGTCTCTCGTTCATTGGTCGCTGTAACGTCTTTTACATTATCGTCGCTAGCTGAGTCTTTGTTGCTGTCTTCTGCTGGCTTATTGGGCGTCGCAAGTGCTTTCTTACTAGGTATGATACGCTCAATGCGTTTGCCATCTGCTGGAAATATAGCCAAGCGCTGTTCGCGAGCTTGGTCATCGAGTACACCTGTGACCACACCGATAGGTTGTAGTCCCCATGACCATAGCAACTCTACCAATGCAGATAAATCTTGCTCAACGTCGCTATCAATAAGGATGGGGATATTACTCGACTTGTTGCTTAGCGTGTCAGCCAGCTGGGCTTCAATAGCACTTAGGTCATCTGTACTGAACTGTAAACGCGAAAAAGTCAACATTTTGCCGTATAAGGCTAAGGCAGGGGCTGTGTTTGTTGTTTGGTTTTTATTATCTGAAACTGTCATATATAAACCCTTAAGAATAATTCTATCGCTGTATCCACAGCGTCATTTTTATAATTGCGTCATGCGAGTCGATAGATATACTACAGATTTAGCATATCTTGATGCTTCCATTGCTGTACTTTTACTTGCGCTTCAAATTCAGTCAAACTGTCATCAATGATACTCGAAATCAGAGTATCGAGCGCAGTATTATTGGTATCTATTTGCGCAATACCGCTAGCAATAGCAACCATCAATGAGTCGAGGCGCTCAGGGTCAAGCAGACGCTGATTTAATGCGTAAACGACATTGGTGCCGACGTTGTGCCCGATACTCTGCAATTGTGATTCAATTAAGCTGCCAGCGATAGGGATCATACGCAAATAGCGTCGTAGCTCAGGGGTATTGGCCAACCCTTCTTCAATAGCATTGCCCATCTCATCGGCTAATATACTACCACCACCTGATGAAGCGGTGAGCTCTTGTAATTTTGGGGCAAGCTCCGAGCGTAGCATGGACAGCACGGCGGCTTCGATTTCAGCACGGTTGCGCGTGATAGCCGATTCGATAAATGATTTATGTGCTTTGGGATCGGTCAGTTGCTGTCTAAAGTTTTGGATGGTCGTTAAGATGACACGATCAGATAGCTCCTCTAGCAGTAAATCGATATAGAACTTAATACGATTGATCCAGAGCTGTGGTAGCACTTGATAGCCAAGCTGATAGAGTCGGCGTCCGATAATGACTGCTCGGAACAACCGTAATGCACGTAATTGCGGAAAACAACCTAATACTTCATACCAGTGGACAAAAGGAAAAAAGAACCAGCGGTAGTAGACTTTGTTTTTGATGGCGATAGCCCAGCGTAATAACAGCTCGGCAATCAAAAATATAGTAAAAAACCCACCAGCAGTACGCAATGGCTCATGCAAAGTGGTTTGATACCAGTTTAGTCCGTCATTCACAGACAGCCACTGTGCAGCGTTATTACTAAAATCGCTCATCAACACCGCATCAATACTGATCAGTAATAGATCAATACTGATTACGATGAGCATCACGATGTCGTAGGTAAGCTTCAAGCGGCTTGGCTTTGGACGATTTGGCCTTGGCGGCTCACTAGGTGTTAGGTGAGGCGAAACCGGTGCTGCAAGAGGCGGGCTAGTAGGAGAGGCGGGCACAGTCATACCTTATAAGTGATAAATGACACAAAGAGTGAGCAGATTTTCGATAATGACTAAAAACAATTATCGAAAATTTATCAGTTCACGAATAGTCACATTATCAATGAATAAGACCAAAAAACAACCCATCTATGAGTAAAATTTACGTATCCTAGTTAAAGATGTTTTATACAATTATAGGAAATAAATATGCCTCATCAATAAAAAACGTACTTCATCACATTGGAATGGTCTGCAACCGCTGTGGATAGCGTATTACTAGATGGCTGATTTTAATTATCTATATCACTCTAAGTTACAGTATTTTTATAGAGGTAATACCCTTATAGGAAATGACACCCCCATAGAAAATGCCTATCACGTTGCCAAGTGATGGTTTATTTAGCGTTTTGAGGCTCAGGATTGGTTTCAAAATCAGCCAACATGTCGGTGATACGCTGATCTTTTTGGCGCCAGATTTTTTCAACCCAATCGAACATCTGCGCTTTTATATCATCATCATTTTCGTAACCACCTTTTTTGATACCATCGAACAAAGTATCCGGTATATCGATATATCTTAGATCTACCCCCAAACGCTTGATGTTACCTTTCCATAGATCACCATAGCTTGGTACACCGTCTGGATAGACAATAGTCACATCCAATATGCCGTCAATGTCTTCTCCTAACGCACTGATTGCCAATGATAAGCCACCTGCACGTGGTTTTAGCAAATGAGTATATGGAGAGTGCTGCTTTGCGTGCTTGGCTTTGGTAAAGCGTGTTCCTTCCAAGTAGTTGAGCAAAGTAAAAGGCTTGTCCTTTAATAGCGCACAGGCACGTTTGGCCTCTTCAATATCTTTACCTTTTAGTGCAGGGTTTTTGGCGATGGCTTCTTTGGAGTGCCGACGCATCATAGGGAAGTCTAAAAAGTAGAAAGCCTGTCCAACGATAGGAATATAAATCAGCTCAAACTTGGTAAAGAAACGCGTGAGTGGCAGGCGCTTTTCGCCTATATACTGCACGATGCTGGTGTCGACCCATGATTGATGATTGCTAACCAAGAGGTATTTGCCCTCAGTATGGATATCATCAGGTAGGCTAATGCGCCAGTCCTTACGAGGTAACATGTCATCAATCAAAGCGCTATTGCTGCTGATCCAGTAGGTAGCAATCTTGATAACGGCTTTGTCCGCGATGGGAGCACCAGTAATGACCTTGCCAACACCCATTAACCATAAGGGAATACTACCACCAAAGCTATTAGCAGCAATGACGCCCGTAGCCGTGGCTAATGACACAGCCTTACCCAGCTTAGGAGTACGTTTGTGCATTTTTCGAATGGTAGATGTCAGGCGCATGCTTGATCCTCTTGTTCAATCTAATTAATAAATGAGTCTTACATTGTGGGTGTCAATGTATTTGGGGTCTACCGAATCTATCTTCATGATTGACGACTGATAGCAGTCAACTAAATAGTAGTCAGACAAAAGCTAACGTTATGTAAACGGTCATTCGATGTCTACAATTTGATGTCTACAACTCGATAACTATTGTTAGATGCATACAGACAGTCGACACCTGATGTATGAGCCGTTTAGCCATGATAAATTCGCTTAGATAATTTTAGCAGAAACAATTGGTAGTGTACGACTGTAAACGTGACTAGCGATAGCAAGTGATTACTATGAGACAGCCAAAGCTCCTACAGCTGGTTGCAAGACAACCTGCACTTCTCATACATAGGTGTGACAAAATATTACACACAGTTAGATTGGAATTGCCATAATAATGACGAAAGTAAATAAGTACTTATGAAAGATTAATGGACAATCTTTATAAAAAGCACGATTTATAACATTTTTGAATTTAAGAGGAAATATTATGCGTAATACATTAATGATTGCAGCAGTAGCATCAGGTCTAGCATTGAGCGGTTGTACTACTGATCCAAACACTGGACAGCAACGTTTGAACAAAGCCGCTTTAGGTGGTTTGGTCGGTGCAGCAGGCGGCGCAACTATCTCAAAAGCAACTGGTGGCGACAAAACTGGTCGTGATGCAGCAATTGGCGCAGCATTAGGTGCAGGCGTTGGTTACTACATGGAGCGTCAAGCTCGTCAGCTTGAACAGCAAATGGCTGGTACAGGCGTAACGGTTGAGCAAAATCCAACAACTGGTAACATTGATCTTGTAATGCCAGGTAGCATCACTTTCTCGTTTGATGATGCAACACTTAGCTCTTCATTCAAGCCAACACTAGACAAGCTTGCTTCAACGATGAACCAGTACAATCAAAACACGATCACCATCGCTGGTCATACTGATAGCAAAGGTACTGCCTCTTATAACATGGGTCTATCACGTGACCGTGCTTACTCAGTTGCTAACTACTTGACCGCTCGCGGTGTTGCGTCTAACCGTATCAATGTTGTTGCTTATGGCGAGTCACGCCCAGTTGCAGATAACAATACTGATTATGGTCGTCAGCAAAACCGCCGTGTTGAACTAACGGTTAATGCACCGCAAAGCGTAAACTAATCAGTAATTTGATTTAGTTATCGCATACACATTCTCAAATGTGTTTTCAAAAAGAGCCAGCAATATGCTGGCTCTTTTTTTGTGTTGTATTTGGTAGGAAAAAGTTAAAGATGGGAATGCAGGTTGGTCATTACAGCACAGCGATGTAAGGCGAAACTTTTATGACATCATAAATATCAACCACAGATTAATTATTATTAATATAAAATTAATCATTGATAATGATTATCAATAACACTATAATTTATCAATATTTTTATCGCTATAAGGTCGTGTGCATCATTGTGTGGGATAAACGATAAAAGTGTACGACCATACCAGCTTGCTATATATGGCTTGCTTATCGATGTAAGAATGCTACCTAACCAAACAAACTTTTTGCTATATTTTTGAGGATATGTATGACGATTACCACAGTAACAAACCGTAAGATTCTACCAACTACGTTAGCTGTTGCCCTTGCAGGATTGTTAATGGTGTCGGGCTGTACCAAAAAAACCGATGAAGATACGGCTACTGCTGAAGCGCAGACAGAGGTTGTTAGTGCAGAAGCGGGCGATAGTACTGAGATGTCAGCTGCCGAAAAAGCACATATTGACAGACTGGCTATCAGCTATGCCAATATGGCTCACGCCGCTTACAAAGACTCGTTGGATACCGCCAAAGTACTACAGACAGCGGTAGATACATACGTTGCGACGCCAACACAAGCTAACCTTGATGCGGCAAAAGCTGCCTACAAAGCAGCGCGCCAGCCGTATTCACAAACCGAGATTTTCCGTTTTGATGAAGGGTTTGTGACAGCAAATGACAAGCGCGCGATCAACAGCATAGATAGCTGGGAAGGTCAGATCAATGCTTGGCCATTAGATGAGGCGCTAATTGACTATGTCAGTGATGATTATGAGGGCGAGTACAACAGCCAAGAAAACATCATCAACAGTGACAGCGTGACAGTCGGTAGTATTAATCAAGACACCAGTACGATCACGCCTGAGCTACTTGCAGAAATGAACGAGATCGGTGGTAGCGAAGCCAACGTAACGACTGGTTATCATGCGATTGAGTTTATGCTATGGGGTCAGGATACCAATGGGGTAAAAGAAGGCGCGGGCAATCGCCCAGTGACAGATTACGTCACGGAAGCTGGTCAATGTACTAGTGGTGATGCGGTCAATGAAGATGCTAACATTTGTGAGCGCCGCGGTGAATTCTTAAAAGCTGCGACCCAGTTATTGGTTGATGACCTGACAGCGATGGAAGCCCAGTGGCAACCTGAAACAGATAATACTTTACGTAGTGATTTGCTAGCGCGCAAATACGATAATGGTCTACGTCAGATTATGTACCAAATGGGCAGCTTAGCGTTAGGCGAGTTGGCTTCTGAGCGTATGCAGGTCGCTTTTGTCACAGGATCTACTGAAGATGAGCACGAATGCTTTAGTGATTTGACGCATTTGAGCTATGCCAATAATGCACGCGGTATCCAAAATGTCTTTAATGGTAGCTATCAGACTGTCACTGGAAAGACTGTCGGCGGCTACGGCATCAAAGAGTATCTCATTGATAATGGGCATGTAGAAGAAGCCGAAAAACTGGCCGCTGAATTCAGTAAAGTTGAAGGTGCGTTCAACGTTATCGCTAACAAAGGCGAGAAAGAAGGGATTAAGATTGACCAAATGATTGCCACTGTTGGTCAAGCCAGTCAAGAAGGTATCTCTGCTGAAGAGCAAAATATTCGTCGCGGTTGGGTTGAGGCTGGTATCAACAGCTTGCAAGAATTGACTGCTGGTATCGAAAATGCGGCAAAAGCAGTCGGTATCGATAACTTAGATGCGGATGCAGGATCGCAGTTTTAATTTCAGTTTTAGCGATTAAGGTCTTTTATTCTATTGATGGTATCCATATCATAGTGGTAAGTGAGTAAACCTACTGCTATAAAAATGCAGATTGGATTTTATACGTACGTTGTCGATCACAGTCGGCAACGTATTTTTGTAAGAACTAAGTTTGTAATCACTAAGTTTGTAATCACTAAGTTTGTAATCACTAAGTTTGTAATCACTAAGTTTGTAATCACTAAGCCTGTAAATATCAAGTTTGTAAGTACTAAAATAGACCAGATACATCGGTCTTCTGAATCCGTATATGGATACCTATCATATTATAGGTATCGATTACAGTGGTTCTACTCTAAAACCAAGGCACACAATTTTTATGAAAGCCATTGATATCCCATCTTTTCGTTTGTCTTCTATATTCATGCGCAGTTTGCCGCTCATCATAATGAGTACGGTCGCACTAAGTGCGTGTCAACCAACCGATAGTACGCCAAGTAATACTTCGGAGAGTCAAAGGGCGACCGCTACTAGTGATAGCTCCCAACCAATAACCTCTGAGCGTGCTCAAAATATTGAGGCACTTGCTGGCATGCCCATGCAACAGCTTGTCAGCTTTGATCCACAAGAGATTAAACAGGGCGGTGACACCGGGATCAGCATCACGAGTGCTGAGAGCTATTCAAAGCCGTCATCAAACTTGGCGGCTTCACGCAAAGGCATGTTTTTTATTGGTAATGCGTTCTTTCGTCAGCCTTGGGTTGTAGCTCCTGCTAGTACAGATAGCCGTGATGGACTGGGTGCGCTGTTTAACGTTGCGGCTTGTCAGTCTTGCCACATCAAAGATGGACGTGGTCATGCACCGATGGATGCCGATGATGATGCGGACAGCTTGCTGGTACGTCTGTCTATGCCAGCGACGACCGATGAGCAGCGTAAGCAGTTGCAGGACTCGCTCATTGAAAAAGTCGTTCACCCGATGTATGGTGGGCAACTGCAAGATCGAGGTATTCAGGGCGTCCCTGCTGAAGCGAGAATAGCAGTACAGTGGACTGATAAACCAGTCACTTTTGCTGACGGACATATTGAGACGCTGCGCGCACCCACATTTAACTTGACCACCCCTGGATACGGTGCTCTTGATGAGGCGATGATGGTATCGCCGCGAGTGGCACCGCCGATGATTGGACTTGGATTGCTAGAACAAATCCCTGACGATGATATTAAAAAACAAGCCAAGAACAATAGTGATATCAGTGGTAAGTTCAATTGGGTTATGGATCCACAAACCGGTAAGCGTGCGCTTGGACGTTTTGGGTGGAAAGCAGGTCAAACGAGGCTGCTGACCCAGAACCAAAGTGCGTTTAATGAAGACATGGGTTTGACGTCAAATATCCGTCCACATGAGTCTTGCATGCCCACGCAGACTGCCTGCCTAAATGCGACTACTGGCGCTGATGAGCAAGGGAATGGCAAGCCTCCTGTCGAAGTGAACGATGACGTGGCAAAATTCGTAGAGTTTTATACCCGTAATTTGGCGGTGCCACATCGCCGTGACGCGGATAGTGAGTTGGTGCTGGCTGGCAAAAAGCATTTCTATGACATGGGGTGTCAAAGCTGTCATACCCCAAGATATCAGTTGCCAAAAACCGACGATGATCGTCTTGAGCAACACGGTCAAGTGATTTACCCTTACACAGATTTGCTGCTACATGATATGGGTGATGAGCTTGCTGATCGTACAGTTTCCGGTAAGCTACCATCAAAAGATGCTCAAGTTGAATTTTTAGCCAACTCTTATGAGTGGCGCACACCGCCCTTATGGGGTGTCGGGCTTGCTCAAACGGTTGATCCGCAAGCGACGTTCTTGCATGATGGTCGCGCGCGCACGCTGATGGAAGCCGTACTATGGCATGGCGGAGAAGCCAAAAAGCAGCAACAAAAGGTATTGAAACTAGACAAGCAAGGTCGTACAGAGCTCAATGCATTCTTAAGGTCACTATAGCGTGATTTTACTGCGTACTATCGTGCGCCACCTGTTTTGAGCAGTCATGCAACAACGATATAAATTACTACCTATAAAATTACCGAGAACCCTATGAAAATGAACCACGCTTTGGCAATGGCACTATCTGCATTAAGTGCTGGACTGCTAATCAGCTGTGTCAAACCTGCCGACGAAAATAAAACTGCAGAAGTGGACAGCCAAGAAGTAGTGCAAGAGAATAGCGCTGCTAATGGCTCAGCAGAAAGCAGTAATGAAGCTGCTGAGCAGATCGTTGCTGTAAACATCAGTCCTGAGACCCAAAAGACATATTTGACACATGTGGCAGAGGATATCGTGATTCCAGCGTATGCCGATGCAGCACAACAAAGCGATCTGCTCAATGAATTGGCGCAGAAATATTGTCAACAATCACCAGTAAGCGGTGATGAGTTGCAAGCATTGCGCGAGCAGTGGCTGGTACTAGCACAAGCATGGTCAAGTGCTGAAATGGTCAACTTTGGTCCCGCTACTGCCAGTATGAGTAACTTATATATCAATTACTATCCCGACGAGCGCGGTCTGGTGCATAGCGGTGTCGCCGACCTAATCGCTGCTAATCCAAAACTAACGCCAGAGCAGCTCGCCGGTGAGAGTGCGATTGTGCAGGGTGTACCAGGATTAGAAGAAGCGCTGTTTGCCAATGAGAGCTTGGATGCTGGTCAATGTGCTTATGTAATCAGTGCCAGTAGTGCTCTGAGCACACGTCTAAAAGCCATCGAGGACAACTGGCAGCAGAACGCGACTAACTTATTGGCAATAGATAAGACAGGGGAGAGCGACCAAGGTTTAAACCAATGGTTTAACTCTTTACTGTCATTGATTGAAACGATGAAGTCCAATGCGATCGATCAGCCACTGGGTCTGACGGGCAAAGCAAAAGGTCACCTGCCAGCTGCTACCGCGGGTCAAAGCCGCGCTATTATCAATGCAAAACTAGATGCGATTAATAAAGCCATGACTGACCCCGTATTGACAGCGATTCTTGGTAGTAATGATGAAAATACAGTTGCTGATAACCTATCGACTGCGCTTGCCGAAGCGACGACACTACTAGCACAGATGCCAGAAGATATATCAGCCGCAGATAAAGATGACCAGCAGGCGCTCTATGATCATCTGACCACCATCACTCGCCTAATCAAACGCGAGTTAATCCCAGCACTCGGTATCCGTGTGGGATTCAATAGCACTGATGGCGATTAGACAATGTCTACTATTAATAGGAACACAATAGCGTTAATGCCCAAAGCGCGCGATCAAGCATATAAGTCAGGAGCAAGATCAGCAAGCCATGAGCTACTGACGACGTCCGTGCTGTCTATAATTGGCACGACAGCACTTGTTGGGCTACACCATCGTTACCGCAAGCAGCAGAACCCCAATGCTAGCCTGCAAGATTATATGACAGGTCTCCGCACGCAGTTACGGGTATCGCAATCGGCTGATGAGACAACACCAATGCTCACGCGCTTGCGCTATGCTTGTCAGCAAGGGGCGGCGACATGGCGGCAGGCTTATCATCATACTATAGATAATGCTGATCAGTATGATGCCTCCAGTTTTACTGATATGCATACGACGACGTTGCTAGCACGACCAGTTAGCTGGGTTAGCGGTGTTGCATCCATGCCAAAAAACCACACATCACTGAACCAAAACGAGCATGATTTTGGTGTGGTGGGTATCGATGCTGATAGGCAAATGGTGTGGCAGACCACTATGCCTGAACGTGTTCATGACATCGTCGTTCAACCTGTATCCGTCAATGTACCTGAAGAGCAAGCTCAGCATAGCAGTGACCACCAAGGTCGGCACGTTATTGTAATGGGTCGTCGCCCTAGCGAAAAATTCTGGGTGCTGAGTACAGCAAATGGACAGGTCCAGCATGCAATCAAAGCTGATATAAATCGCCATTTTTATGGTCATGCCTGTTATAGCCTAGATGGCAGTTTGCTCTATGTGACTGAAAATGACACTGTCAGCCTAGCGGGTAAAATCGGTATCTACGATGCCAATAATGCTTATAACAAAGTAGTAGAGTTTGACTCGCATGGTATCGGCCCGCACGAGCTGATTATGCATCCAGATGGTGATACATTAGTGATCGCAAATGGTGGTATCAAGACCGAGCAAGCCTCACGTGAAGAGTTAAATCTAGATAGCATGCGACCCTCGCTAACTTATCTAAACCGTCATGACGGGTCATTAATTGAGCAAGTGACTCCTGAACATAACCAGATGAGCGTGCGTCATTTAGCGATGCACAAGGATGGCTCAGTGATGATCGGTATTCAGTTCCAAGGTGAAAAGCACATCAATGTACCATTGGTATTGACCCACAAGCGCGGTGATAGCCATTTCACACCATTGACTATGCCAAACAATCAATGGCAACGTTTTCATCAATATATTGCGAGCGTAGCCGTCGATAGCGATCGCAATTTGCTTTGTGTGACCACACCAATTGGTGGCTGTGCAGCGATTTATGATTTACATACTCGAGAGTTGATTGATGATGTAAACCTACCAGACTGTGCAGGGGCATCAATGCTAGCTGACTCCAATATACCAACTCACAGAGCCAGTGATCCTATGGATTCAGGATTTATCGTCAGTGACGGTCAAGGACAATTAACGGCATTGAGAGTCACGCCTGTGCCAGAAACAAAGTCAGAGACGAAAGTTACTGAGCACCGTGAGCGTATTATAAAGGACAGTAAATTGCACATGATGTCCTTTGACAACCATTTGCAAGCGTTGTAGATTTTGTAAATGTTATAAGCGCATCAGTAGTCAGGAGCAATGATTCACACGGTTATGTCCATACCTTTCACATTCATAACTTTTGCGTCCGTGACTTCAGCGATGCAGCTTATAGCTGCTATGACCATATAAAAAGGAGACAGTGCATCAGCTCAGATATCAGTTTAGATACTGTGAGACAGCAGCTCGCACAGGCAGGTATCGAGCTGTGCATCAGTAAAAAACGTGTCAAAAATATCAACTTTCGCTTAAAGCCTTATTTATTGATGGTTTCTGTACCACTGCGTATCACTGCCTCGCAAACACTGTATGCTGTAGCCAGACGAGTGTCTTGGGCGATTGCTCATCACCCGCAAGTACTGGCGCAATACCATCGTAAACCCAGCGCTCCGGTAGATTCCTCAGATGCTGATCAGCCCATCTATCTATGGGGCAAAGTACAAGCATTGACGTTGAGCCATGATGAAACAATGGCTTACTATCGACAGCAGCTCTCCAATATCATGCCTTCGCTATTTGAGAAGTGGCAGCCTATCGTCGGCGCTTATGCCAATGAGGTACGATTAAAGAAAATGCACACGCGCTGGGGTAGCTGTAATACTCGCGCCCGCCGCATCTGGCTCTCGGTCTATCTTCCTGCTTATCCTATCGAATGCACCGAGTATGTTATCGTTCATGAGCTCTGTCATTTACATCATGCCAATCATAGTCGCGCGTTTTGGCAAACCGTTGAGGCGGCAATGCCGGATTATCAGCAGTGGCACAATCTGCTGGCAGGCAAGACGGGTCAGTTGGATTGAGTTCAACAGCCTGCGATTTTAGCTATCTAAATCAGTGCCTTCATAGCAGTTTTTGCCTACGCATCTTTCTTTTGTATCAAAGATAGATAACTCGGACTGAGTTTTACTGGCATGATTGACATAAGGACACGCCTTCATAAGCCTGATATGATAAGACATAACGGTACAAAACGTGTCGTTTAAATAGAACTATACAGGGATGTCACATGGAAAATGTCAATCAGGCAGAATTTTGGCAGCAGCGCTATGAAAAAAATAGCATCGGCTGGGATATGGGACAGGTATCGCCACCACTCAAAGCTTATATTGACCAGCTACCTGACAACGCCAAAAATCAAGCAGTGTTGGTAGCAGGTGCAGGTAATGCCTATGAAGTAGGCTATCTATATGAGCAAGGATTTACCAATGTCACGTTGGTTGATTTTGTGCCAGCACCGATTGAAGCGTTTGCAGCGCGTTATCCTGATTTTCCCTCTGAGCATTTGATCTGCGCAGACTTTTTTAGTTTGTCAGAGCAGCAGTATCAATTTGATTGGATATTGGAGCAGACGTTTTTTTGTGCGATCAATCCCGCGCGCCGTGATGAGTACGTGCAGCAGATGGCGAGACTACTAAAGCCTCAAGGCAAACTGGTGGGTTTGTTATTTAATACAGACTTTGGACGAGAAGAGCCACCATTTGGTGGTACTAAGGAAGAGTACCAGCAGCGTTTTCAAATCCATTTTGGTATCGAGACCATGGCGCCTAGCTACAATTCATATCCTGCACGGCAGGGTAGCGAGCTGTTTATAAAGCTGCGAGCAAAATAATCTCACGTTCGATATTGTCCCGAGCTTGTGCTTCTAGTCGCTCGTAATAGTAGTCAGTCAAATACAGTCTTGGATGCGCTAGTAATCCTTGTAATATCGCAGTGCGACCATGACGATAATCCACGTCTGTCACATGAACATACTCTTGACGTACTGCTTGTGTATATTGCTGATATGTAGACCAAGGCGCACCTAAAACACTCAAATCCATGTCTAATAGATAGGCGGCATCGTTACGGTTATCTTCGTCTATCAGTGCATCTATCTGATGATCAGCAGTCATTATAATAAGTGCGTAGATATCTTGGCATCGCGTCGAATTCAGGTATGGGCTCAACGCCTCTACCGCATATTCAGCACTTTTTTGCTCATTGTCTGAACGTGTTGGGTCATACACGATGTCATGATAATACAGTGCCAGCGCTATCGTATTTGGCTTAGATAGAGAGGGTTTGATGTTTTTAAGCTGCATCATTAATTGCTCGATATGATCAAACGTATGATAAGCGCGCTGTGGCTCAGTATAGCGTACTGCGATATCTTGCCACAGCAACTCTATCTGCTGTGGCAAGATATCGTTACTCATAGACGATAAGTGCTGTGCAAAGCATTTGCCAAGATTATCATGTCTATATAAAAAGTCAGTCATCTATCACTTTTCACTGTTGCTATGCTAAATATGGTGCAACTAGTCTTCGTCGTTAGCCACGGCATCTTTAAATGCTTTGTTAAAGACGTCCCCAAGTAAGCTCACATCATCGACACGCGCATAGTTCAAACGGGTAACAAAAGCAATACGGCGGTGTGGTCCGTCTTCAGCCAATGGTACTGCAACCGCGTTTTGATTTTGCAGGTGCAGCTGATCCAATGCCATTTCAGGCACTAGCGTCGTGCCCATATTGGCAAGCGCCATTTGAATTAGCGTGTTTAAACTGGCATCCGAAAAGCTCGATTTCATTTGCGAGCGGTCGAAATGACAGACCGATAGTGTCTGATCGGTCAAACAGTGCCCTTCACCAAGTAGCATAAGGTTGGCAGTGGCCAGCTCATCAGCGTTAATGGTTTCGAGTTTGGCATGTACGTCATCTTTTGGGAATACAGCAAAGAAGTCTTCACTCCAGAACTCAAAACTGTGCAGACCATCGACCGCATAAGGTAGTGCAATAATAGCGGTATCAATATGACCATAACGGACTTGTTCAAGCAGGCGCTCAGTCTGTTGCTCAACGATCGTCATACGAAACTCTGGATATTGAGCACGTAGCGCAGGCAATACCTTTGGTAGCAAATAAGGCGCAATCGTTGGGATGATACCGACCGTCATAGGATAGGCAAGTGGCGTCTGGTGACTTTGCGCACGCGTGGTCAAGTCACTCACTTCAGAAAACACGCGTTGTGCGCGCGTAAGGATATCTTGCCCGATAGGCGTGATCAGCACTTGTTTGTTGTTACGCTCAAAAATCTGAGTATCCAGCTGTTTTTCTAATTCTGCAATACCTAAGCTCAGCGCAGACTGTGAAATATTGCAGTCTTCAGCAGCACGTTTGAAGTGGCGATGTTTGGCTACAGCCAAAGCAAACTCAAGTTGTCGTAAAGTAATCATAAAACCTCTCTTTTAGTGGGTTTTTCATGCAGTTTATTATGTGTCGTCAACCTTTATGGGGTGGCAAATTACCAATTTTGAACCAATGATAAGCTCTAGAGATAATAGTTTAACAAGTTTAATAAAACAAAACATCACATTAAAAACTTTTAACTAGATTAACCATAGAATTCGCGTATAGTTTGTCGGGTAGCCCAGAAAGATAAAGGGTTAGTCGAAAAACCATACAAATAACTTTTAATTTAATTAATTATAGAGGAGCCAACCATGGCGTCTATCATCAATCAAGAAATCCCAGAATTTTCAGCAGATGCATATGTAAACGGTGAGTTCAAAACTGTTACTTCAGAAGACGTAAAAGGCAACTGGGCAATTTTCTTATTCTACCCAGCTGATTTCACGTTTGTTTGCCCAACTGAACTTGAAGACATGGCAGGTCATTACGAAGAGCTAAAAGGTCTTGGTGTTGAAGTATATTCAGTATCAACTGACACGCATTTCACGCACAAAGCATGGCATGATTCTTCAGATGCTATCGGCAAAGTACAATACCCAATGATCGGCGATCCTACTGGTAAGATCACTCGCGGCTTTAACGTTATGATTGAAGAAGCTGGTCTTGCTGAACGTGGTACGTTCTTAGTAGATCCTGATGGTTTGATTCAAGTTGCTGAAATCCATGCAGGTGGTATCGGCCGTAGTGCAAAAGATATGCTACGCAAAGTAAAAGCAGCACAGTACGTTCGTGAAAACGACGGTGAAGTATGCCCAGCAGCTTGGGAACAAGGTGGCGATACATTGAAGCCAAGTCTTGACCTAGTTGGTAAAATCTAAGTAGTTATTTCATCACTTAGATAACAGTAGCACTGAATCTTACGCTGTTAGTTTGAATCAGTGCTATATATAAAGACCCCATTAGCGTATGTTGATGGGGTCTTTTTTTATATGAGTTAAAGCTTAATTTATTGATGACATTTCCACTAGTCTACAGAATCTGTATAGATTGACAGTAAACATACTACTAAATAGGAGAGTCTTCTTTATTCTTATCGATAATCTTATAAATCTCATCTTTAAGATGTAGTTTATGGCGCTTCATTTTTTCTATTTCTTCTTCGCGGCTAGCATGCTTTACTAGGTCTTTTTCGAGGTAGTTGATTTTTTGATCAAGCTGAGTATGCTCCTCAAAAATACTCGCAAAATGACTGTCTTTGAGTTTGAGCTCGGCGATGATCTCTCTGTTGTCGTGGAGCGTGTCTGTTTTTCTCATGTGTTCATCCTTGTCATTAAACGCAACCTTGCTACACATAGTCGCGAATTGTTTTAAAAAACGGCTTAACTTAAGAACTATTCTCGATTGTAGCGAAAAAAACATACAGACACCATGACTATTATCTACCAGTGTATTTATATTTAATACAATAAAACTATTTATGATTGGTTTTATAAAACTTGATATTTGAGTTTCTCAGCTTGCTGAATTTGCTCAAACGCATGATAATAGGGACATTCAAGGGCAATAACTCGATAGATACAACATTTTATATAAAACTATTAATTTTAGAATCTTATATTTAGACGTGCAGCATGACCGTTGCCGTTACATATTCAGTCATAATGAGGAACAAACATGATAGACCAAAATTTATTAGATGCCGTTAAGAGCTATAGTGAAAATATGACACGTCCGATTACCTTTGTATTGGGTAATGGTGAGCACAGTAAGCGCGCAGAACTGATCGATTTTTTGACTAAAATTGCTGGTACCACTGACAAAATCAACTTCAGTGCAGAATCAACTGATGACAGCTTGCCAAGCGCAATCAGCTTCAAGGTAGTTAGTCATGTAGATGGTGCGTCAGAAGATACTGGTATTGTATTTAGCGGTATTCCAGGCGGTCATGAGTTTACCTCACTGATCCTTGCAATATTGCAAGCGGGTGGTCATACGCTAAAACTGGACGAAGGTATTCAAAAGCTGGTTAAGCGCTTCAACAAGCCATTACAGTTCCAGACCTATGTGTCGTTGTCATGCCATAGCTGTCCAGAAGTCGTTCAGGCATTGAACCAGTTTGCGCTATTGAATGACGGTATCAGCAATGAGATGATCGATGGTGCACTGTTTCAAGAACAAGTAGACGCAAACAAGATCCAAGGCGTACCAGCAGTATTCTTGAACGGTAAGCCATTTGCTAATGGTCTAATAGATACTGCAAAACTAATCGGTAAGTTACAAGAGCAGTTCCCTGACTTGTTGTCAGAAGTAGAAGATGCTGAGCAACTAGAGCAGCAAGACGTCACTATCATCGGTGCGGGTCCTGCAGGTGTAGCGGCTGCCATTTATACTGCTCGTAAAGGTCTAAAAGTGACGATGGTTGCTGATCGTATCGGTGGTCAGGTCAAAGACACGCAAGATATCGAAAACCTAATCTCTGTACCCTTGACCAATGGTACCGACCTGTCTGGTAATTTCGTCAAACACTTGGCCGAGTACAATATCACGCTAAAAGAGCATGTCAGCGTAAAAGACATCGGCGAGACCGAAGAAGAGAACTATAGTATCAATCTAAACACTGGTGAGACCTTTGAGACGCGTAGTATTATCTTGGCAACAGGTGCCCAGTGGCGCAAACTTGGCGTACCAGGTGAGGAAGAAAACATCGGTAAAGGCGTGGCGTTCTGTGCTCATTGTGATGGCCCATTCTTCAAGGGTAAGGACATCTCAGTCATTGGTGGTGGTAACTCAGGCGTTGAAGCAGCACTAGATTTGGCAGGTATCGTCAAACACGTGACTGTACTGGAATTCGCTGATGAATTAAAAGCTGACCAAGTATTGATTAACAAAGCTAAAGAAAAAGCCAATATTGAATTCATCACAGGTGCCGCGACTCAAGAAATCAAAGCAACTGATGGCAAAGTATCCTCTATCGTGTACCAAGACCGCAGTACAGGTGAGACTCACGAGCGTGACTTGTCAGGGGTGTTTGTACAGATTGGTCTAGTACCAAATACTGGGTTCATCAAAGGTTTTGTTGATTTAAACCGTTTTGGCGAGATTGAAATTGATGAGCGCTGCCATACAGATCGTAAAGGTATCTTTGCTTGTGGTGACGTCACGACCGTACCGTTCAAGCAGATCAATATCGCGATGGGCGAAGGTAGTAAAGCTGCGTTGTCAGCGTTTGAATACTTAGTCATGCAATAAGCGGGTTATGCAGTAAGCGGGTCATGTAGTAGATCATTAAATTGTCAATTAAAAATAAAAAGCCACCTTGTTTGAGGTGGCTTTTTTTATGACGTTGTATAAACCGTTCTCTACAAAGGAGAGTTTAATAAATAGAAAATAGCCGTTTAAATGAGCTAATAAAGTAGTCATTCCTAGAAAATATCAACATTTACGTTACAAATTTGTCATTCGCATTACAAATTCGCGTTGTTGATGCAATAATGAGCTCAATAGAACCTTTCAAAGCATCATGAACTATAAGGAAAGTAGGCATGGAATATATTGAAGCTTTTTTTGCCCTAATCGGGGATTTAACATGGGGCTGGGCACTCGTGCCTATGTTGGTTATTTTTGGTTTATTATTCACCATCGTGGGCAGATTCGCCCAGTTTAGATATTTCAAACGTATGTTCCGTGTGTTTAAAACGGATGAAGTAGGAGAAGATGGGATTTCTGCCCGTCAGGCGTTGCTCGTTTCTATCGGTGGACGTGTGGGCGGTGGTAACATTGCTGGTGTTGCGGTTGCAATCTCGTTAGGTGGCCCCGGTGCGGTCTTCTGGATGTGGGTTGTCGCACTCATTGGCATGATGACCAGTATTGTTGAGTGTAGTTTGGCTCAGCTTTACAAGCGTAGAGACAATGATGGTAACTTTCGTGGCGGCCCTGCAACCTATATCCTACATGGTTTAGGTAAAGACTACCGCTGGCTTGCTGTTATTTATGCTGTTTCTCTACTACTGTCTTTCTCTATTGGTTTTGTGGCATTCCAAGGCAACACGGTGGCAGGTTCTGCGCTTGAGAGCTTTGGGATTGAACGCTGGATGTCAGGGGTAGTACTGGTCATTGCAGGTGGGTTCATTGTCTTTGGCGGTATCCAGCGCATTGCAAAAGTAGCCGACGTTGTCATTCCAGTAATGGCACTGATCTATCTTGGGATGGCGCTTATTATTATCGCACTCAACTTCACAGAGATACCTGCATTGATGGTAATGATTGTCAAAAATGCGTTTGGTATTGAATCTGTCGTGGGCGGTGGTATCGGTGTAGCGATTGAGCAGGGTATGAAGCGCGGGTTGTTCTCTAATGAGGCCGGTTTGGGTTCTGCTCCTAATATTGCAGCTACCGCTTACGCCACGCACCCTGTGAGTCAAGGTATCTCACAATCACTATCTGTGTTCATCGATACGTTAGTTGTGTGTAGTGCCACAGCATTTATGATTTTGTTAAGCGGGGTCTATCAACCAGGTGCCGAGGTCGATGGTATCGTACTTGCTCAGCAGGCGCTAACGACTCAGCTTGGAGACTGGGCACAGTATATTCTGACCATATCGCTGCTGCTATTTGCACTTAGTTCTATCATGTATAACTATTATATGGGCGAAAACGCGATTAACTTTTTGGTTAAAAAGAACATTAAAAAAGCGACTTTGATTTTACGAATTGTCGTGATTGCGATATTGTTCTTGGGCGCAGTAGCCCCTACGGCAACCGCGGTATTCTTCTTCGCTGATCCATTAATGGGTGTGCTAGCACTAGCCAACTTATTGGCCTTGATTATGCTATTTCCGCGAGCCAAACGTCTACTTGACGATTTTGCAAGACAATTAAAATCAGGGGTTAAAGAACCGTTATTCGATGCACAAGAGTATGAAAAGTTAGATCTCGATATGAGTGCATGGGGTAAAAAAGCGGTAAAAGAAGCGTTAGATCAAAAACAGTAGTACGTATACGCTTAATGTCTTATGAAAGCAAAAACCACTTTAGCTGAGCTGAAGTGGTTTTTTTGTGCAAGATACTGTCCATGCTCAAATTATGCCCGAAATGACGGTTATTCGCTCATATGCTCGCTATTCGCCAAAATACCTGATAACGAGACAATCTCACCCGCTTCATCTTCTTCAACGATTCGCGTCTCTTGTAGGGCTGCCTGAACCCAAGTCTCTATATCTGGGTGATTCATCATCGTGTGACAGTACTGCTTAGTAAGCGGCTGCAAGACAATATTGGACGCGTCGGCATAGGTCTGTAATCGCAGCACTACCGGGGCAAAAAACACATCAGCTGCTGTAAAGTGTCCGAACAAATAGCTGTCCTCTGAACGTCCTTGTAAACAATCTGCAAAAATACCCTCAATACGAGCAATATCGGCTAGGCAAGCAACACTCGGTTGTATCTTAGCGATTGCTCTGATATTCATCGGCATCTCATTACGTATACCTGACAACCCTGAATGCATCTCAGCAATGATGCTCTGGCAATAAGCACTGTTTATTCTATTTTGAGTATCGTATGTGTTAGCGCTAGATTTATTGACACCCGTCCAAATATCAATATCCGTAAAATACTCATTAACCTGTATCGCAATGGCCAGCGTATCCCAGACAGTTACTTGTTTGTCCCCCTCACCATAGACCAATATAGGAACTTTTCCCGTTGGTGAGTGCGCCTCCAATACTGGACGTGCTGATGAATCAAACAGCTCGATTAGCTGCTCCTCAAAATCGATGTTAAATGCCTTTAAGAGTAGCCAGGCCCGTAGTGACCAAGACGAGTAGTTTTTATTGCCGATAATCAGTATTGGTTTTTGCATCATATCGTCCCATTAGGTCATAGTAGAGAGTGTCATTATGTGCTCAATATCAAGGGTTGACCAGTCTATAATCTGAGTAATATTCATATCATTACTTAGATTATTTAAGTTATACGATGATAAAAGATGCCCATCCAATACCAAGGTGAGCGCTCTGTGTTTTCTATGTACGTTATCATCAGTTTTTATTTTTGATCAAAGCAATGATGGGAAGCGCAACCACATACATCAGCACACCATATAAGGCAGCGGGCAGTGCAATCACTGGCAGAGTACTTACACCCATAATAATAGGCGCTAAAGTAATGGCGGTTGTACTGTTCTGAATACTGGTCTCTATCGAGATGGTTTTTGTATCAAACCAGCTGAGCTTTAGGACTCTAGAGATTAGGATACTAATAGCAAATAAAATAGCAATCATAAAGACCAGCTCTAACCCAATTTGGGTGAACTGTGACTGTAGTAATTGCCAGTTAGAGGCAATAGCAGCAAAGACAATCAATACAAAAAATACACTAGCTAAACCATTAAGAAGGCTGCTGCGACGTACCATAAAATCAGTAAATTTATAGCGAGCGAGCATACCAAGCGTCACTGGTAATGTGGTTAATAAGAACATGACTAGACCAATCTTGATGGCGCTAATAGAGTTCGCTTGATCTTGCATAAAATGATCGAAAGCCAACGTGATTAAAATAGGGAGCGTAATCACAGACAATATGCTGACCACTCCTGTCAATGCGATAGAGAGTGCGACATTGCCTTTGGCATAATAGGTCAGCATATTGCTGGTGACGCCGCCTGGACAAAAACTAATAAGCATAATCCCAAAAGCAATGGCGGGCGGCGGCGTCATCACTAATACGACTGCTAATGCAACCAAAGGTACCAGCACAACTTGATTAATCAAGCCGACAAAGAACGCTTTTGGATATTTAGCAATGACTTTAAAATCACTAAGTTTTAACCCTGCTCCTAGGGTAAACATAATATAGGCAAGTGCTAGTGGGAGTAATGCTAGCGCAGTATTATTCATTAAACATTCCTTGTAAAACTAAAGTGCCATATAAAGATGGCTCGTTGAGAATCAATAGTAGCGGGAGGGCATTGTCCCCCTATGCAGCTACTCACATTCCATGTTTTTAAACAACTGATTGTCCAGATATTGAGTGACATAGATATTTAAGTATAAAAGAGCTGATTCTAATGCTAATGACATACTTAGTTGTCTTAATCACTCAAAGAGATTAAGTGCTCTGAATGATAATAGCTCTATTACACTTACTTAGTAACCCACTTGTTGTGACTATGATGGTTCTTAAGTAGTATTAAGAGCCTTTTGCGCTGTCTGCGTGTAATGCGTTTTTAAGCATAATAAAAAGCCCACAAGGTTTTGTGGGCTAAATATTTTAATCACCTAAGATTCTTATGGCTCTAGTCATCTAACAAATCCATACGTTTCGCAGCTTCATAGATACCCGTTGAGCGATTGCCAGTACGGCAAAAGATGAGCATTGGCTGCTCAGCTTGGTTAAAGAAATCAGCGAATTCTTCGACATGGTTTTGATTGAGCTCGCTACCAGCGAATGATACTTCTTTATACGCGAGCCCCGCTTCTTTAGCCGCGGCTTCAATCTCTGCACTGGTAGGCTGACCCGGCTCTTCACCATCTGGACGATTATTGATAATGGTTTTAAAACCGTTCTCGGCAATCATAGGCATTTGGTCAGGGGTGATCTGTCCGGCAAAGCTAACTTCATGGCTCATAGGAGCTCCTTTTTTATGGGTTTGGTTGGTATTATAATTAGATTAATCGGTTGGGCAATAGAGTTGGTTATAGTAGACCTTGCATCAATGCGCTTTGGTACAGTAGTTTGGCACGCGCCCCAGTGCCACAAAACATCAATATAGGCTTCGGCATTGCGTGATAAAAGTCAGCAAACTGTTCTACGGTCAGCATACTTAGGCGCTCATCATCAAATGGGAGATGATGATAAGTTAGGTTTGCTTCCTTGGTCGCAGTTGCCAAATCACAGCTATCAGGTTGTGTCTCAATCTCAGCATCTGGACGTATATTGAGCACTGAGCGGTAGCCAAGCTCGGCAATTTTGATACATTGGCTTGGATATATCTGCTTGTAAATCGTTAAGTCGTCGGTCATAAGTCGCGTCAATTATTGTTGTGAATAGTTATAGTATTAAAGGGTAGGTCATGACAATCAAAAGACAGGTCAGTCTCGTTGAGACTAAAGCTGTGAGCCAGTAGCTGTCTGTGTATGGTTAGCTGTGTACTGTGAGCTCTGTATAGTCGGTATAGCATAACACAGGCTCTATCGTAGCGATATTGTGCGATGGATGCTATGGCCAGTTATGCTCTAAAAGACACACACATTCTAAAGAAGATGCACATCATGTCATCGTCAAATGTTTTTCAAAGCATCGACGGCATCTAAGGTACTCAGATAGACCTGCCCTGATAACTCACTAATCAGTGGCGTTTGACCGATAACATCCATGACAGGCCCTTTGATAAAGCTAAAATGCAGACGCTTATTTTGTAGTGCAAGCTCTTGGTTTAGAGTACTGAGCATTTCTTGCGCGGTCAGGTCGATATGATTGACCGCCGCCATAATCAATACGACCTCGTGTGCTGCTGGATACTGCTGCATAGCATTTAGAATACGACGATGTACGGACTCACTATTACCAAAGAATAGACTCTCATCGATACGTAGCATCAGTAAATTATCAAAAGTCACCACATCATGACGATTGATATTACGAAAATGTCCGCTACCACCCAACTGTCCAACGATAGCCACATGCGGCTTGCTTGATTGCCATATAAGGCTCGCAAACGACACCATCAGCCCAATGACCAGACCTGTATTGAGTCCAAATATCAGCACACCAATGAACGCGGCCAAAAAACTGGCGCCATCTAAGCGATCACGCTGCCAAGCAGACTTCAGAGTCGTGATATCTATCAGCCCAATGATGGATGCCATAATAGTGGCACCCAGTAGGGCGTAAGGCAGAGGGGCAAGCGCATTGCTAAAGGCTATCAAGGCCGCAATCATCACCAGTACCGTCACTAGGCTGGCAAGCGGCGTTTTGGCTCCTGAATCTGCGTTGATAGCCGTACGTGAGAAACCGCCTGCAATAGCAAAGCTCTGAAACAGTCCGCCAGATAGGTTGGCCAGACCAAGGCCAGTCAGCTCATGATTGGCATCAAACCGCTCTCCCCGTAAGCGTGCATAGGTACTGGCCACTGAGCTACTAGATACAAATACGATCAGCGCCATCAAGCCTGCTGTTGGCAAGAGCTTGAGCGCTTCTTGTAAGTCTGTCACATGCGGCAGCGTAAAGCTCGGTAATCCTTGCGGAATACGACCAATAGTGGCAACACCCAGTGCGCTCCAGTGCATTACGATGCTCAGAACGATGGCAAAGCCAAGTAAGACGAGTGGAAATAGACGCTCTGCCCATTTGGCATACGATGCCGATAGCCACGTTCGCCATACCCACTCACTGGCGTAGCGATTAGCCACCAAGAGCGCAAAAGCAATGACACCAATAACCAAAGTCAAAGGATGTAACTGACTGGCATAGCGCTGCATGGTAGATAAATAACCGACCAAGCTGTTACCAGTGATGGGAATTGCCATCAGGTACTTGAGTTGGCTGACAAAGATCAGTACTGCAGCTCCGCTCACAAATCCTGCTGAAACGCCGCGACTAATAAACTGCATGATCCAGCCAAGCTTCAGCCGTCCAGCAATCCATAGTAGTGCGCCTACCATCAATGCCAGTAGGCTTGCCATCAGTGCGTACTGCTCTGAGCCTTGCTCAGCGTAGGGTAGCAGACCGCTCGCCGTCATAATAGCGGTAATAGCGACAGGTCCGACAGCCTGTACGTTGCTAGAGCCAAGCCATGCATAGACGATTACAGGTACGATCGCTGCATACAGACCATACACAGGTGGCAGCCCTGCAAGTACCGCGTAGCCTAAGCTCTGCGGTATCACCAATACGCCTACCACGAGTCCTGCGACAAGGTCAGTCGGCAATGCGGTTAGCTGGTATTGGCGCAGCCAAGTAGGAATAAGACGGCCAGTGATAGAAGACATATCAATACATCACCAAAATAAAAATCATCATAAGACAGCTAGGCGAGTACGGCATTATTCCGCTTTGGCACAAAATCTTTGATAAAGCAGCTCTAATACAGCCAAGGCATCGTCACTTGCGATGCTATAGTAAATCTGCTTGCCCTCGCGCCGTGTCGCTACCAGCTGGTCTTTACGCAAGATACCCAGTTGCTGCGACAAGCTTGGCTGTCCAACACCGACCAAGCCTTCAAGCTCACCGACACAGTACTCGCCTTGGGTCAACTGACAAAGTAGTAACAGTCGATCAGGGTGTGAGAGTGATTTTAACAACTGACTCGCTTGCATGGATGCTTGTTGCATTTGTTTGGCAAGATCAATAGAGGCAAAATCTGCGTTATCAGATGACATATCATCATTAGCGCTATGAGCAGACATATCCGCTGCTGCAGGTGAAGTAGCCAGAGTGAGCTCCTTATATAATAGGGTAGTGACTACCGTATTATTTTCAATAATATATGTTTGATTATCAATGATATCACGCCGCATATCAAGATATCATTATTTACATTATATAAATTGATAAAGTGTATTGCAGTTGTTATATTGGTGATAACAGATAAGTTATAAGTTCAAACAAGCATTATATACGACTCAATATCATACTTAAGGGTTAATTAAAGATAATAAACGCCCTATAACGAAAACACTCCATAGATAAGTAAAGAGGTAACCATGCAAGTTCATTCTTTCTTAGACAGTGATACAGAAACCTATACTCATGTGCTCGCTGATGTCGAGCAGCAACTGTGCGCCATTGTCGATCCAGTCCTAAACTTTGATGCAAAGTCGGGCAGAACCAATACCAGTAGCGCTGATGAAGTCATTGAATTTGTCCGTGAGCATGGCTGGACACTCAAATATATCATTGAGACCCATGCCCATGCCGATCACCTATCTGCTGCCATTCATGTCAAAGAAAGTCTTGGCGGTGAGCTGGTTATCGGTCAGCATATTACCGAAGTACAAAAAATATTTAAGCAAATATTTAATTTTGACAGCAGGTTCCGTACTGATGCTGGTCAGTTTGATATTTTGACAGATGATGGTCAGACGCTAGCGCTGGGGAGTATTACTATTACTGCGCTGTATGTACCCGGTCATACCCGTGCCGATATGGCATATATGGCTACTGATGAAGAAAAAACAGTGATTTTTGTTGGTGATACTTTGTTCGCGCCTGACGTGGGTACTGCCCGTTGTGACTTTCCAGGCGGTGATGCCAAAACGCTTTATCACTCTATTCAAAAGCTATTGGCACTTCCCGAAGATACGGTGATGTATTTGTGTCATGATTATCCAAGCAAGGGGCGTCAGCATTGTCCAACGACTACTGTTGCGGCACAAAAACTAGAAAATATTCATGTCAAAGACAGCATCAACGAAGCGGAGTTTGTAGATATGCGTGAGCGCCGTGATGCGACTTTGGATATGCCGCGCCTGATTATTCCTGCAGTACAAGTAAATATAGATGCAGGGCATTTGCCAGAGCCAGAAGACAACGGTACGCGTTATCTGAAAGTACCGATTAATGTGCTTGGTGAGTAAGTCAGACAGGGTCATGAGTGACCGTTAGCAACAAGAGGGACTCGCTTCTTTCCACAATACAGTATGTTTGGTATAGATGCTTATAAGCGCTCAGGGTGTTGATAAAGGGAGAGAGTAATGAACCTATATGAGCGCTATGTACTACCAAAAATGATAGATGTCGCTTGTAGTACAGGCAATGTGATGAAAGCGCGTTCCAAAATTGTTCCGCAAGCGTTCGGCGAGGTGTTGGAGATTGGCATTGGTAGCGGTCTGAATCTACAATTTTACGATACCAAAAAAGTCTCTGCCATTGTCGGTGTCGATCCAGCAGCTCAAATGCAGTCACTTGCACATGAGCGAGCGGCTAACATTGATATTCCAGTTGAGGTAATAGCCGTCGATGTACAAGGTATTCATGCCAAAACTGATCAATTCGATACCATCGTGATGACTTTTACCCTATGCAGTATCGACGATCCAGTAGCTGCACTTCAAGAAATGGCACGTGTGCTAAAACCTAATGGACGCTTGTTATTTTGTGAGCACGGGCTAGCACCAGACTTGACTGTTGAGCGTTGGCAGCATCGTTTGACACCTTTTTGGAAACCAATAGCAGGCGGTTGTCACTTAGACCGTGATATTCCAGCATTGATCAGAGCGGGTGGGTTTGCTATTGATAAATTGAGCGAAGCGTATTTGCCTGGTCCACGACCGATGAGCTATGTCTATAGCGGTGTGGCACAGCAAATAGCATAGAGAAGGAAAATAGTGAACTGTGCTAAAATTATTTGTCTGCGTAGATTATACGTTGAGCTTGGGTTATAAATACCAATATCGAACTTATAAAAAGTAAAGTGATTAGAATAATTAAAATAGGAATCAGATGATGAGCGAACAAAGTTTCCATTTAGTATGCCTGCAGTGTCAAGCAACCAACCGTGTACCTGCCGCACGGCTAAGTGCTGCACCAAAATGTGGTAAATGTAGCCAGCTATTATTGACTGCCAGTCCACATGAGCTGAACGCGCAAACGACCAGTAAAGTCATTCAAAAAAATGATGTATTAACCATCGTAGACTTTTGGGCGAGCTGGTGCCAGCCATGTATTATGATGGCACCAGAATTCAAAGCGGCTGCTGGTCAATTGCCGCAAGTGGTCTTTGCCAAAGTGCAAACGGATAAATACGAGCAAGCTGCTGCTCCTTATAATATTCGCAGCCTGCCAACGATGGTGGCCTTTAGGCATGGCAAGGAGATTGCGCGTCAATCAGGCGCACTGCCAAGCCATCAAATAGTGCAGTGGGTGCAAAGCTTGCAGGCGTAGCGCTTAGTAAAGCAGTATGCGTCAAATTAGGACAGTGCTCATAAAAGCGATAACAAGAAAAAAGCCAATATGCGGATCGCGTATTGGCTTTTTTCTTGTTATCGCACTGTCTCAATTATGTAGAGAGCTTTTGCTTGATTTTATTCACCATAAATTTTGATGCCATTGGCAAAGCTACAGCGCTGAATACGAGCAGATTGGACAATCGCATCACGCTCACCATAGAGACGCGAGAGTTTTGCATCGCGTGCTTTGGTGTTGTTGCTTTTGCCAACACCAAAGCTGATATTGGGAGAGATACCCCAACGTCCTGCAGAAATGCCCACACCCACGCCTGAAGTTGACAAGGTAGATTGCTCACTGCGAGCGGCTTCAACATAACGGTTGACGCGCGCGTACTCTTGACTGAGTGCTTGGCAATTATAATTTTGATAAGTGCTTGGCGGGACATATTGCGGTGTGACATTACCAGTAGAAGCACAGCCTGAGAGCGCAAAGATGCCAGCTGCTGCCAGTAGGGTCGCTGTCGTAAACGTTTTCATGAGGGCTCCATTAGGCTAAGTGATTGTATTTATGTCTATTTAAGATAACAAATACCGCATCATTAAGATATTAAAAAATATCGAATACTCACTAAAAGGGTAGAGACAATCAGAATAAATTTGCTGGTTTGGCAAAGGCAAGTATCACGATGCCAAGATAGGCAACTGCAGCAATAAGAATGCCTGTTTTTCTCTGAACAGGGGTTGCGTTAGCATTAAAGGCTTTGATGCTAGAGCTAATAGCAGCAACAAGCAAAATAATCTTAGCAAACACCCACTGTACAGGGGCATTAGCACTCATTAACTGCATCAGCATTATGGCACCTGACAAGATGAGCACAGCGTAGATAATATGAGTGGCTATTTTGACCACACGCGGTGCACGCCTGTCAGCGCTCAGTACTAAATAACTTTGGTATAGAAATAATATAACGGTCAGCGCTGCCATTAACATGTGTAGATGTTTCATCGAATCTTGCTCCCTTTTGCATTATGATATGCGGGCATATTTAAACTGTTTGATTTTTATAAACGTGCATCATGCTATTTGTTTTGACCCGCACATAATGGACTGTCTGGGCTTTGACCTTGCCACTCTGTTGGCGTATAGGCGTGAATGGCTAGCGCATGTACCTGACCGCCTTGTGAGGTTAATAGGGAATTGACTAACCCATATATTAGTTGGTGACGCCCGACCAGTCGCTTACTTTCAAAAGCATCACTGACGATAGTCAGTTTGAAGTGGCTCTCTTTGCCTTCAAAGTAGCCAGCATGGGACATCGACTCATTGATTAGCTCGATATACTGCGGCTCTAGCGCTTGTAGTTCAGTATGAAGTGCATCGGCGGTAGGTGTGGTACTCATAACAATCCTTCAATATATATTGCCCAAGTCTATTGGCAATCTGCAAATGATATCTACTGGCATTATAGCAGAGACAGCAGTCGGTATAGCGTACGATTAAAAAGCATACAATGCCTAGCGCCAAGTAAAAAAGCAAAGCACGGCGCACTGGCTGTACTTTGCTTTTATAGACTATATACACTTAGCTTCTTAAGTTTAGCTTCTTGAGCTTCATCTCTTGAGCTTTGCCTCTTAAGTATGCATCAGAGTAATTAATCGATCAGGTATTAACGACGCGATCGTTGGTACAGTGGCGTAACCTTTGGCATCAACGACTGTAGCTCAGAGATACGGCTGCTGCTCGTTGGGTGAGTGCTCAAAAATTGAGGTGGCTCGCCTTGGCTGGCACGCTGCATTTTTTGCCATAGCGTAATAGCAGCTTGCGGGTTATAGCCTGCACGCGCCATTAACTCAAGTCCGATTTGGTCAGCTTCGCTTTCTTGAGTACGACTGTGCGGACGGCTCAACCCTAGATCACCAGCTACGCTTGCGATCTGAGCTTGACCTTGTGATAGACCAAAGATGCTAGCTGCCACACCGATACCTGTCTGAGTGGCATACTCGCGTGAGATACGTTCACGTGAGTGCTCGCGCAATGCATGAGAGATTTCGTGACCCATAATAGCGGCAATCTCGTCATCGGTCAGGTTTAGACGATCGATAATACCTGAATAAAACATAACCTTACCGCCTGGCATTACAAAGGCGTTTAGCTGATCAGATTTGATTGTGTGGACTTCCCACTGCCATTTTGCCGCATCTGTACGATAAACACCTACTTGACCAACCAAACGATTCGCGATGTTCTTTAGGCGATTGAGCTGAGCCGTGTTGGTATCTAACACGCCTTTTGATCTTGCTTCTTGTAATGTCTGCGCGTAGCTCTGTGCTGATAGCTGTAGCACCTGCTCGCTAGAGACCAATAATAACTGCTGGCGATCAACACCAACGGCACCCGTATTGGTGGTACTCGTACAACCGGTTAATGTCAGTGCCGACAACGAAGCCGCCATCACTGTGGTGGTCAATAATTTTTTCATAAAAATATCCTCTCGATAAGCGGTAAAATTAAAATCATACAAAATAAATAACAGTAAAATAGATGACAACGCTGTTTGTTATTGCTCTTTTATTGACGTTTGTTCATCCATATAGATAGTGAAAGTCTACCTGAACTCTTATTGTAGATAAGTATAATAATGTTAACTGACTAAAACCAAGGTAGAAAAAGTAACAATAGAGCCTATGATTGTAAGTGAGCAAGATGTTGCTGTGAGTAAGGTCTGATTTTGCTTCTTTTTTATAAGAGTTGTATTAGTCCATATGAAAGAAAAGTACTAGATGAATAGAAAGTTGTAATAGCAGGAAGCATCAGGGCGAGACTGTAGTTTGTGATATTTAATGCAAAATAATTTATATTTTTTAAAAATAAATTATTTTGTTAAATCAATTGTTTGTGTCTATTTACCTAAACTATAGGGGGCTTAGTTGATAATATTAGATATAAATTTTAAAAAAGGTGTTGACACATACAGAATATTTGCTAGAATAGCCAGCCTATCGAGACGAAGTAGTTGTTAACAACACGACGATCTGATAATAAGCGGGAATAGCTCAGTGGTAGAGCATAACCTTGCCAAGGTTGGGGTCGAGAGTTCGAATCTCTTTTCCCGCTCCAAATATGGCTTGAAAAAGCGCAAAAAGCCTCACTTCATAGTGAGGCTTTTTTTTATGCTTAAAATTTGTCTTGAAAAATAAGCTAAGCAGCTAGTAGAGACATAGCAAGTCAAAATGGAATTTCTACAGAGCAAAAGAGAGTAGCCGTCATGATCGCGACAGATCAGGCGTATAAACCTAGACATATACGTAGTTTAAACCTGTAGGCAACATAAGGGCACCTCATGCCACCAAAACCCCTCACCGAGATCAGCGCCAAGCTCGCCTTTATTATATCCGCCATCGTCATCGCTATTATGGGCATCACCATGATTGGCTTTGGCTGGGTACCGCACCTGTCTCTTATCCTTGCCATCTGTGTATTGCTAGCTATCGGTATGGTTAAAGGACTCAGCTTTGATGACATGCAAGCGCAAATGGCCTCAGGTGTCATGCGCGGTATCGGTGCCATCTACCTATTCTTCTTTATTGGTCTTATGGTGGCGGCTCTCATGATGTCAGGGGCCATTCCCACGCTTATGTATGTGGGCTTTCAGCTGATATCGCCTGAGTACTACTATATCTCTGCCTTTGTCTTAACCTCTATTATCGGTATTGCTCTAGGCAGTAGTTTGACGACTGCTGCCACATTGGGTGTGGCCTTTATTGGGATGAGTAACGCCTTTGATGCCAATGTGGCTATAGCGGCGGGGGCAGTAGTATCAGGCGCGTTCTTCGGTGATAAGATGTCGCCCTTGTCTGACACCTGTACCATTGCGTCCTCAGTGGTGGGTATTGATTTGTTTGAGCACATTCGTAATATGATGTATACCACTGTACCGGCATGGATACTGACAGTCATCTTGTTTTGGATGTTCTCAGGGCAGACGACCAGCGCTGATCTGAGTCAAGTGACTATATTACAAGGACAGCTGATAGACAGTGGTTTGGTACATGGGTATTCGGTACTACCCTTTGTGATATTGGTAGGATTGGCACTGTTTCGGGTTAATGCGATTTATACGATTATTTGTACCATAGCAGCAGCACTAATCATCACTTATGTACACAGCTCGCCAAGCTTTGGTCAGTTGGGTGGGTATCTGTTTGCAGGATATGCACCCGCTGAGTCATTAGAGCTAGGGGAGGTCGGTGGTATGCTGTCGCGCGGCGGTGTACAGAGTATGTTCTTTACCCAGGCGATTGTGATACTGGCACTAAGTTTAGGTGGGTTACTAACGGCATTAGGGATTCTGCCAGCACTGCTGTCAGGTATTAAAGAGACACTGACCACTTCAGGACGAGCGATCTTTGCGGCGGCGATGTCGGCGCTCAGTATCAATGTATTAATCGGTGAGCAGTATTTGAGTATTCTATTATCAGGTACGGCCTTTCGGTCGACGTTTGAGCGCCTGCAATTGCATCCGAAGAATTTGTCGCGGACGATTGAGGATGCAGGAACGGTGATTAATCCACTGGTGCCTTGGAGTGTGTGCGGGGTGTTTATCAGTCAGGCACTAGGGGTGCCAGTATTAGAGTATCTACCTTATGCGTTCTTCTGTTATTTGTCACTGTTACTGACGCTGCTGTTTGGCTTTACGGGGCTGACGATTAGTCGGATGAAAGAGGGTAAGAGCATTGAAGCGTAACCCTTACAGTTCTATTTAATAGTGCTATCAATACTCATCCCAATAGGGATGATCGCCGAATCGCTCTGCAATAAAGTCAATCAAATAACGACAACGCTGCGATAAGAATCGGTTTCTTGGATAAACGGCATATGCTTTTAACACAGGCAACTGGTACTGCTGGAAGACAGGTACGAGTTCACCTCGTGCCAGTTCATTGTAGGCAATAAACGTGGGCACAAAGGTAATGCCGTGTCCCTTTACCGCCAAATCAACTAAGAACTCGCCATTAGTGGCTTTTATTTTGGCATCGATAGTACGGTAATGTTTTTTGCCCTCAGCATCCACTAGCTCTATACTGTTCGTCTGACCAAGACTATATTGCAACAGCTCATGATTGTCCAAATCATCTAGTGTTTCGGGTACACCCATCCTTGCCAGATAGTCAGGACTGGCACAAATCACACAGCGTATCAACGCCAACTGTTTTGCCTGATAGCTAGAGTCGCGCAGATCGCCGATGCGAATTGCCAACTCATAGCCTTCTTCAATCAAGTCGATACGCCGATCAGAAAAATCTAAATCAAATCTTAGGTTGGGGTGCTGATTAGCATACTCATCAATCACATCATTTAGATGCCTGACTCCAAACGATAATGGTGCTGTCATTTTGAGCGTGCCTTCGACACGCATAGGTGCATCGCTGGTACGCTCGTTGACCGCATCGACTGCGCGCAAGATATGATTTACCTGCTGATAATACTGCTCACCTGCTTGAGTTAATTTAGAGTGGCGAGTGGTACGGCTGATCAATTGGCTGCCTAGGCGTGTTTCTAATTCTTTGAGGCGGCGACTCACGGCTGACTTTGCGATATTTAACTGCTCAGCCGCTTTGGTAATGCTACCTGCTTCGACAATGCGTACAAACATCGCCATATCTTCTAGTTGTCCCATTATCGGTACCTTATGATTGTTCTAAAAGTGAGAATAGTTAATTGCATTTATCCTTGTTTATCTCTTTGTAGTCAACAATTATAATGAATCTATTGTTCAATGACGTTAATTAATAATAAATACATAGCTGATAAACGTGTTGATAGCTAAGGATAAATTATGAAAACGATCTATCATGCAGCAGACTCACGTGGTGATGCCAATCATGGCTGGCTCAAAAGCCGTCATAGCTTTAGCTTTGCTAACTATCATAACCGGGAGCGTATGGGGTTTGGTGCTCTACGTGTCCTCAATGATGACTTTGTCATTGGTGGTCATGGGTTTGGTAGGCATTCGCACCGTGATATGGAAATCATCAGTATTCCTTTATCTGGCAAGCTTGCACACAAAGACAATATCGGCAATGAAGGCATGATCGAGACTGGTGAGATCCAAGTCATGTCAGCAGGTACGGGCATTACTCATAGTGAAATGAATGGTAATAATGAAGAGGACATGGCGTTTCTACAAATTTGGGTAATACCAAATAAAATGAGTGTGGCCCCTCGATATCAGCAAATACCTATGGGCGATATCATGCAACCCAATGCGTTCAATCAAGTGCTGTCGCCTAATGCTGACGATGCAGGCGTTTGGATTCATCAAGATGCTTGGTTTAGCATAGGGGAATTTGATAAAGGGGTGATGAGCAGTTATCAACTAAAAAACCCTAGCAACGGTGTCTATGTTTTTGTTATCAGTGGTCAAGTCGTGATAGATAATAATGTTCTGGCCAGTCGAGATGGTTTGGGTATTTGGGATACTGAGAGTTTTACGATGGATGTGCCAGCAGCTGCAACAGTATTGGTGATGGAAGTACCGCTTTTTTTATAAGAAGTACTGCTTTTTTATAGAGAAACGATAGCGATCAACAACTCATTATTAATAACCGTATTGATGTTATAGATACCAAGAGGTGGGTCATGACTATTAGCACTTTAGAGCCACGATTGACAGATGTTGGCGGCGTTCCTATCGCTCGATTGCTACCGAACAAAGGCAAACAACCCATCGGTGCTTGGTGCTTTTTGGATCATGCAGGTCCGGTCGAATTCGCGTCAGATGATTCAGGGGTGCAAGTTGGACGTCATCCGCACACCAATCTACAGACCTTTAGTTGGATGATAGAGGGTGAGATATTACACAAAGATAGCTTAGGTAGTGAGCAAGTCATCACCAAACACCAAGTTAATGTCATGACGGCAGGTACTGGACTGAATCAAGGCATCAGTCACACAGAACAAAGCGTCTTTTTACGTGATGATGTAGGCGATACTGACTCAAGCACAGCTATACGCAATATGAACATGGTACAGCTGTGGATAGCCCTACCTACTGACCAACAGATTGAACGCAGTTTCAATCATTATCCAGAGCTGCCAACATGGACTGAAAACAATGTTGAGCTGACTCTGACCACAGGTGACTATACAGCTGCCTCAGGCGAGCACTATCAAGCGCCAACATTGCAGTACTCTAAGATGGTCGGTGTCGATGTGCACTTCCTAGAAGATGGGGATGTGACACTGGATTTAGAAGCCAGCTTCGAGTACGGTGTTTTGGTTATTATTGGTGAGCTGGAGTCCGAAGGTAAGGTCTATCAAAAAAACCAGCTGTTACGTTTTCATCGTACAGATGTCGCCAATAGTACCAGCATAAGATTGGTAGCAAAAAAAGGCACACGTCTGATGTTTATTGGCGGTGAGCCTTTGAATAACAAGGTACTGCTGTGGTGGAATTTTGTCGCTGACAATAAAGAAGCGCTCAAGCAATCGATTAGCGATTGGAACAATGGTCATGAACGCTTTGGTGAGATCGATTCTGATATGAACCGTCTTGTGGCGCCAGAATTGCCTGAAGGGTTCAAAGGATAACGTCACGAATGATAGTTTCCATCCAACGAACACTCATAATTTTTTTTGATAAAAACGACATATGGGTTTAATACCATTAAGCCTATAATAAAGAAAAAACGATAACTTATACCAACAACTATTAATATTAACAACGTGGAGCAACACTATGTCAGACCTAAAAACATTACAGCAGTTAGCAGAAAAACGCCGTTCAATCTATGCCCTTAGCGACCAGCTACCAGTATCTAATGATGAAGTTGTAAAAGTAGTGGAGCATGCTATCTTGCATACACCATCATCGTTCAACTCACAGTCAACACGCATTGTGGTGTTATTCGGTGATGACCATCATAAATTGTGGGACATGACTGAAGATGCATTGCGCGTAATCGTCGGTGACGAGGAAGCATTCAAATCTACCAAAGATAAAATTGCTGGTTTTAGAGCGGGTGCTGGTACGGTGTTGTTCTTTGAAGATCAGGCTGTCGTCAGAGGCATGCAAGAAGCGGCACCTTTATATGCTGATAATTTTCCGATTTGGTCAACCCAGACCAATGCAATGCACCAGTACGTTATTTGGACGGCGCTTGCAAGTATTGAGGTTGGCGCAAACTTACAGCACTACAATCCAGTGATTGATCAAAAAGTTGCAAGCACTTGGAACATCGATGCAGACTGGGAGCTCAAAGCCCAGTTGGTATTTGGTAAAATCGAGCAGCCAGCAGGCGATAAAGCGTTCAAGCCAGTTGACGAGCGTCTAAAAGTTTTTGGTGCTTAAAATATAGGGCGTTATTGTTTTTACTTAAAAAACGTCCTAGATTAAGTACATATAAAAAAGCGCCACCTGATTGTTAGGTGGCGCTTTTTTTATTGATGATAAAGGTTAAAGACGGCGCAGCGATACTGAATGTTTGCAAAATTTGGTATTTACGAAATTCATCAGCCAGAATAATAGCTATTTGCGCTGCATTAAACTGTCGGCTACCCATGCTGGACCGATCATCAAGAACTGTAGATCTTTAAAGAATGAAGGTTTTTTGCCTTCGATTTTATGACCGATGAACTGCCCAATCCAAGCGACGATAAAGACAGCTGCCCATGCCTTAAATCCCCAAGGCATAGCTGCCATTACTGACAAACAGATAAGAATAAACATACCCATCGCCAAAAACAGCGGCGTCGATAAGCGCATATAGAACAGTAGCACTAAGGCGCTGAGCACTAAGGTAAACCAAACAGACAGTGACATGCCCATACCTAACAGGCTGACAAAAATCGTTGGTACACATAGCCAATGGATTTTCTTATTGACCAAGTTCTGATGACTGACAGAGTACTCACTAAGCCATTGCTCAAGCGTACGCTTAGACATTTTGGGTTGATGACGTGACATACTAACCTCCCTGTTAGTGATTAAAATAGAGGGCTGATATTTGTTACTCACTCAAATATCAATATGATGTTTGATATCAGTTGTAGCATTAATCGCGTGTATCTACCATTTTATCTCATAGACGGTACAGTCAAATTTGGACAGGTTGCTAATGTCATGTTGGCAACATTTGACTCAATATTTTATGTATTTTCAAATCTTATGTGTCTTAAAGTCTAATACAGTTTTTTGTAACTGATGTTATTAACCGCGTTCGCTACGATGCCACTCGTACAGACCGACGAATGCATTGACCTGATAAACCATGGTTTGAATAGCAAAAATATAGTTACCAGACATGAGATTCACAATGAGCCAGACAAAGTTCACGATGATCCATAGCCACCAGTTAAACGAGTAACGCAAAATCATGGCAGCCTGTGCAGTAATAGATAACACAAATGCAATGACGTTGATCCAAAAAAAGGAGATAAACCCTAAAAATTTACTGTTGTCATCTTCTACGACCGCATAGCCATAGCTCGTTAGCAGATCGTTGATAGTAGGGAATAGCGCAAGACCAATGATGATAAATGTTGCAGTGATCAACCAAACCGCTTTGCTCGCTGACTTGGGGATCATATCGCCATCAGGATCCGTGTGCTTGGACCAATAGAAAATACCGTAGACGTGTGTAAAAAAGTTAAAAAGTGGTGCCAGCATTAAGCCCACTGCGCCAGACGTTGCCTGTACGATAACCTCACCTGCGGTTGCCCCCATCCCAAAACCATTGCCCATGACGTTTTTGCGAAATGATAGCGAGACCACACAAACCAAGCCAATAAATGAGACAGCCAAATAAAACCAATCAAGCGTGGTATGGTCGGTGGTGAGCCAAAACCCTGCGGACAAGGCAATGACCCCGCAAATAAACCAGATGATAATCCATTGCATTGCCCATTTTCCGGTAATGTTGTCCAATAGTTGAATACGCATAATTTTTTCCTCTAAAATAAATACTAATATCAATATGTTGCTAACTTTCATGCGCTAGCTGAATAACATGCGCTCGTAAATAAATTATTATAAATATACTCTGAATTTTTTATGGCTTTTTGCCATAGACATGTTGATCGATAAACAATAACGCTTGTTGATAACGAGCATCATAATCAGGCTGGTCTATCATATGCGGTATGATATCGTGACGGGCAAAAATATCTACCAGACGCTGTTCAAACCGTCCACGTGCCTCAGGCGTACCCAAAGAGCGCATGCCATCATCGATCCACGGCGTATTGTTATCCAGCATAATGGTGTGGTCTACACGAAACTCATCAATACAGGCAGCCACAAAAGGATGGGTGCGACCCTCGTACTCTTCACAAAATGCCTGCGTGGTCACAAAGTCAGTATCAACGATGGTGACAGGCGCAGTTGCATGGACTTTGGCTTCTCGTATCGCCTGGGCATGATCAAGCGAAATCGGCCCATAGTCACTATACTGTAAGCCAACTTCGCTACCACCCAAGTCTGTGCCGACATACAAACGACCCATCTCCAGTGCAAAGCTAGCACCGTAATAATTAGCCAGCTTATGTACCAGTGTCGTCTTACCTGAGCTTTCCCCACCAACGATAGCAACGGTCTTGGTATAGTTAGCGCGGGCTTCTGGATGAATCGCTGACCAGTGGGCGACTGGATCACGAGCAATCGCATAAGAGTCAAACTCAGGTTGTAGCGTAGTGGTGATAACTGGAAACAGTAATTGATCCTGTATATCGCTCTGCGTAAGGGGGTGGTTTTCAGCTATGAACAATACGGTCTCTGCAGGTAGTGTTAGTGCGTCTATCAAACGCTGCAATTTAGCGTTGCTAGCAGCCACATCAATACGGATATCCTCACTACTATCATAAAGATGCTCATGAAGAGGCAACTCGAGCTCATTAGTCGTATGAATATGAATAAATGGCAGGTCTGCACAGGCCATCTGTAGCCAGCGTGCCTTATCTTGTAACGTAATAGCAAAATCTGGATGCGGGGAAGGATGCGCCATAATGACAATGTGTAAGGTTTTTGCCTGTCCTGCTGCTTCTAATATGCTACGCATTTGCCCCAAATGTAGCGGCTCAAAATGTCCAATCATCAATCCCGTATCGTACATAGTCATCCTTATTTTTGTTTTATCTTTATAGTCTGTCTCAGTTTTGTGATGAGTTTTCTAAAGTCTGAGTTGTTTATCAGCATGGTATAAAGGTTTGGGTGGATTTGCAGGTAGGTTATTGTAACCCTGACCTATATCTGACTTTTTTGCATATTATTCTATCTTCAACTTGCTATTTTGAATGGACAGTTTATTGAATCTATCAATGGCAAGTTGGGCGTGGCTTGCTGGTAATTTACTGGTAACTGGTTGGGCAGATGAAGATTTTTTGATAGCTATTGATGGTTATTTTCGTTATTAAATTACTGTTTATCTCTTTGATTAAATTAAAAAATAATAAGAATTGGAAGGTGTTGTTGTAAGGATTAAGCAACAAAGGTGATTTTGAAACATTTTGAAATAACTATTTAAAATCAGGGGTTTGCGCGCAGTTATGACAGATTAGGGTAAGCTTAGGTATCATAAACTCACAAAGTACGTCTACAGCGTCAACAGATAAATACTAAAGAGTTGATATACTTATTCATAAGTTAGCAACACAAAGTTTTTTTGACATATAGAAAAAAGCAAAAAAAGAATAAACATATAAAAACAAACGTTAGAGAGGTATTTAGTTTGGCTAAGTTAGCAAAATTACATCGCTCACAAAACAATCGTATGATAGCGGGCGTAATGGGCGGGATCGCAGAGTATGTTGGTTGGTCGCCAACGTGGGTTAGATTGCTTTTTGTGATTATCTCATCGTTGAGTGCAGCAGTACCTGGTATCTTGATTTACCTCATACTGTGGATAATCATGCCAAAAGCCAGCAGTGGGTCTTACCAGTAAGTGTGTTTTGGCAGGTTTTGAAATTAGAATTTAAAAGCGCTAAGTTAAAACGTTAAGTTGTAAATGCAGTTAAAAGAACAGCAGTACCTTAAAAATAAAAAGCCTGAATAATCAGGATGCCCAAGATACAACTTTCCTCCTGCCCGAATGCTCACGCATTTGGGTATTTTTTTGTCTATCTTAACCATATCTCTAACCACATCTTTTAATGATAATTTGCCTTTCGTGATTATTCGACCAAAAAACAGTCATATAGCGACGTGTTTGTGTTCACAATGCAAATTTAGTTGACGTAAATATGGATAAAATAGTCAATTTTTAGTAAGGTGAGCAGGCAAATAGAGTCGTTGCCAAAATGCGTGGCGAGTGCTATCAGAGATTTAGTTAATAATACTCATTTCACAGTGGCTTTACTATGAATACCCAAACTATGACATCCGAAGCGACAACCCCAATGACACAAGATAAAAACTCTCAACCGATGACCTTTCAAGACTTAATCCTAACCCTGCAGAATTATTGGGCTGATAAAGGCTGCGTTATATTGCAGCCTTATGATATGGAAGTCGGCGCAGGCACTTTTCATACGGCAACTTTTTTGCGCTCGTTAGGTCCTGAGCGTTGGAACGCAGCTTATGTACAGCCATCACGTCGTCCTACCGATGGGCGCTATGGTGACAACCCAAACCGCTTGCAGCATTACTATCAGTTTCAGGTGGTGCTAAAGCCAAATCCACCTAACATTCAAGAGCTATATTTAGACTCACTACGTGCCATTGGTATTGACCCGTTGGTGCACGATGTGCGTTTTGTGGAAGACAACTGGGAATCACCGACGCTAGGCGCTTGGGGCTTGGGCTGGGAGATTTGGCTAAACGGTATGGAAGTGACGCAGTTCACGTACTTCCAGCAAGTCGGCGGTATTGAATGCTTCCCAGTGACAGGTGAGATTACCTATGGTCTTGAGCGTTTGGCTATGTATGTGCAAGGCGTTGATAGCGTTTATGATTTGGTATGGGCAGATGGTGAGTTTGGCCGTGTTACTTATGGCGATGTGTTCCATCAAAACGAAGTTGAGCAGTCGACCTATAACTTTGAGCACGCTGATGTGCCAATGATGGGCGAGATGTTTGACTTTTATGAACAGCAAGCCGACAAGTTAGTCGAAGCTGGCTTGCCATTGCCTGCTTACGAGATGGTATTAAAAGCCTCTCATGCGTTTAACTTGCTTGATGCCCGCGGTGCAATCTCGGTCACAGAGCGTCAGCGCTTTATCTTACGTGTGCGTACGCTTGCGCGCAAAGTTGCCATCGGTTATGTCGAAGCTCGTGCCAAATTGGGTTTCCCATTGGCAGATGAAGCACACCGTGCCGAGGCACTTGAGAAGTATCTGCCAAAAGAAGCAGCAGACACTGACAACAATCAATCTACTAATAAAAAATAGGAGCATCCCATGAGTACTATTCTATTTGAACTGGGGTGTGAAGAGCTACCTCCAAAAAGCCTAAAGCCATTACGTGATGCCTTACAAGCCAGTGTCACCCAGCAACTGACTGACGCTGATATCAGCTTTGACAGCATCAAAGCCTTTGCCGCGCCGCGCCGTTTAGCGATTCAAATCGAGGGCATTAGCGACAAGCAGCCTGATCGTACTGAGCAAAAACGCGGACCAGCAATCAAAGCCGCTTTTGATGCAGAGGGTAATCCAACCCGTGCAGCCATGGGTTTTGCCAAAGGTCTAGGTATTGACGCCAGCGAGCTTACGACGATTAATACCGATAAAGGTGACTATGTCGGCTTTGAGCAAACAATCACTGGTCAAGCAACTACGGAGCTACTGCCAGCTATTTTTCAGACAGCATTAGATAGCCTACCGATAGCCAAGCGTATGCGCTCAGGTAGCAGCCGCAATGAGTTTGTCCGTCCCGTACAATGGGCAGTATTGATGCAGGATGCTGCTGTTATTGATGCGACTATTCAAGGGCACCAAACAGGCTCGCAAACTCGTGGCCACCGTTTCCACAGCCCTGACTATCATAACATCGCTCATGCCAATGAATATGAGCAATTGCTAGACAGTCTAAAGGTCGTGGTAGATTTTGATAAACGCCAAATGCTGATCAATAACCAAGTCAAAGCATTGGCAGGTGAGGTCAATGCGGACGCTATCGTACCGCAGGACTTGCTGGACGAAGTGACCGCGTTGGTTGATTTTCCCATTGCACTAAGAGCGAGCTTTGAAGCGCGTTTTTTACAAGTGCCGCAAGAAGCGCTTATCTCGACTATGCAAGCCGATCAAAAGTATTTTTGCTTGACCGACAAAGCAGGTAAGCTGCAGCCGTATTTCATCTTTATCACTAACATTGAATCAAAAGATCCTAACCAGATCATTGAAGGCAACGAAAAAGTTGTGCGTCCACGTTTGGCTGATGCTGAGTTTTTCTTCTTACAAGATCAAAAGCAGCCATTGTTTGCGCTCACAGAAAGCCTAAAAACGCGCGTATTCCAAGACAAATTGGGTACGATTTGGGAGAAGTCTGAGCGTATTGCTAAGCTTGCAGCATTTATTGCTACTTTGATGCAGCAGCAAGGTCACGACATCAATGTTGATGACACCGTACGCGCTGGTATTTTGTCAAAAGCAGATTTGGCCAGCTCGCTCGTTGGTGAGTATCCTGAATTGCAAGGTATCGCGGGCACGTATTATGCGCGTTTGAATGAGGAGCCTGAAGCAGTTGCGGCAAGCTTAGAAGAGCAATACCTGCCCAAGTTCAGTGGTGATGTGCTGCCGCAAACACCAATTGGTATTTGCTTAGCATTGGCTGATCGCTTAGATACATTGGTTGGTATTTTTGCCATTGACCAAGCACCAACGGGCTCAAAAGATCCGTTTAGCTTACGTCGTTCTGCCATTGGTATTTTGCGTATTTTGATTGAAAAGCAGTTGCCGATTAATTTGGTAGCGCTCGTTGAGCAGGCGATCAAAGCCTATAGCAATGCCGAAGGCAGCAAGATTGCTAAGATGGGCGATACCTTTACTCAGGTCATGGCGTTCTTAAACTCGCGCTATCGTGCGATGTATACAGAGCAAGGCGTCAGCGTTGATACGATTCAGGCAGTGCAAGCGATTAATCCGCATATGCCGCTCGATTTTGATCAGCGTATCCGTGCCGTACAAGCATTTAGCGAGATGTCACAAGCGTCGATGTTGGCTGACTCTAATAAGCGGGTAGCCAACATATTGGCCAAGTCAGAAACCGAGGTTGCTGACACGGTTGATGAAGCGCTATTGTCTGAGCCTGCTGAGCAAAATCTATATGCAAATGTGAAGCAAGCACAGACGAGGGTACAACCGTTGCTTGAGCAAGCAGACTACACCCAAGTATTGCAGACATTAGCGAGCTTAGATGAGCCACTGACACAGTTCTTTGATAATGTCATGGTCAATAGCGACGATGCAACATTGAAGAATAACCGCTTGGCACTATTAAAGCAGGTTCGCGCGCTGTTCTTGACTGTAGCTGATATCAGTGAGTTACAGCTGTAGCGGTTAATCTTTAATCGTAGATTTTGATAAAAACTGGCTCAATGTGGCCAGTTTTTTGTGGTTATAGACCAGCGTCATTTTCTATTGTCATGGGTTGTTACCTACGGTCAATGGTAATTAAACGGTAAAGGCATTGTGCCATTACCATTATTGACGGTAAAATTTACGTTACCAAAGCGTATGAAACAGTCATTAGCGTAGCCAGTTTTTGTACAGCTATTAGCTTGGTTGCTTTTGATAGCCATCACGCTTATCCGTAATCAAAGGAGCACAGCCGTGTTTGCCGTTATTATTGTCATTCTCATTATTTGGGCGTCAATGTGGGCTTTTTATAAGTTTATGTACCCACGAGCACCCAAAAGCATGATGCCACAAGAAGGAGATATCACCACACCGCGACAGTGCAATTTTTGCGGTCATAGTTTGGCTGAATATCGCGGCGTACTTGAAACTAAGCCTAGCTTAGGAACAACTAGCGATGGTGATACAGCAGCTGATATTGCAGGCAGTCAGGAGTTGTTTTTTTGCAATTATGAGCATCAGGCGGATTTCCATGCGGGCAAAACCTATCAGCCTTACTCATAATTAGGGTCATGACAGAGCAATGCTTGGTCGCATAAAAAAGCGCTTAGTCGTCATGTCCTAAGCGCTACTATACATTATCTATCAGTTTATAAAATCGAGTGTGCATCTTTCATGATTTTATTTAGCAATGCTTGTGATTGTTTCTCGTGTTGCAGGCGATCTTCATCGCTTCTCTGATTGGCATGGATTTTTTCGTATAAGTTCAAGCAGCACAGTACTAGTATGCTTTCTTGACTCAAGCTTGGCGCTTCTCTTTTTAGGTCAAGTGCATAGTTGTTTATATAAGAAACCGCTGATAGTAGCTCTTCTTGCTCATGTACAGGACAAAAAATAGGGTAGGTAACCCCTGCAATCGCAATATCTACTTTTTTGATTTGTGGTTCAGGTGTATTCGTTGTCTTGGTATTGGCTTTCGCTACTGTACTTGAGGCGGCGGTCCCTGCTTGAGCTGATTTTTGGGCTGGCAATCCTTTGCTTGGTGCTTGAGAGTGCGGTGTTGGGTTGTTTTTTGGCTGCTTTTCTATTGATTTGCTTTGGTCATCGGTCATGATAAATCCTACAATGTCTGGTCAGTGAAATGAGTGATGTGAGATATAACAAGTGGCAGTTTGACAAACAGTATCTCTTTGCATGCTACCTCTACTAGAGGGTGAATTAGCCCTCTGCCTGATCGATACGAGTTAGGCGTTGTAATACCACTTGCGTGCGCTCAGCTGCCAGCTGATTTTTCTTTTGTAGCTCACTGTTTTGATGTTTGATATCGCTGTACTGCTGCTTTAGTTCATTATTATGTTTTTGCAGCTCGCTGTTTTGTTGTTGTAGTTGGCTGATTTGTTTTTGCAGCTTGTCTTGTTCTTCACCGATCATATGATGCGCTTCAGCGAGACTTTGATAGCGTTTGTCGAGATCATTCAGTTGTTTTTTGGCTCCATCACGTTCGCTATGGCTACTATCAAGCTGAGTCTTTAGGGCGGTGACTTCTTTTGCATCAGTAACAGGGTTTTGTTTTAGGCTGCTAAGTTCAGCACTGACAAGCTGATACTGTTTTTTGATGTCTAGTACCATTTTTTCTAATATTCTAAGTTGATCATACATAGTCAGTTTTTATCCTTAACAAGTAAGCGTGAATGAATTTTGTTCGCTGCATTTAATAATGCCATAGGTGACCGCATAATATCTATATCAACAAAGTAATTACAAGCACGAGATTTGGTCTTTTTACTTTTATTTACCGGTAATCTGTCCCCGACATTTTATCGAGTTTCTTTTTATTTTATGAGTCATACTCAATTACTAGGACATCTGTTATGAACGATAATATTTCTGGCTGGAATACTTGGCTGACTGCTTTTGATGACTGGACTGATGTGTCCATCAGCGAAGTGCATGGCTTGATGACAGGGCTTATGACCGCTTGTAATGCACCTGACGAATCGACATGGGCAAAGGTGTTCGAAGAGCTGAGCTTTGCACCACTACCAGAGGCTGCATTGACCTTGTTGGCAGAAGAAGCAGAGGACACCGTGTTTCAGTTAAAAGACAAAGATGATGCCTATGCGTACATGCCGCTTATCCCTGATGATGAACATGATTTGTACGAGCGCGTGATGGCATTGAAACAGTGGTCGAACGGGTTTATGACCGGTTTTGGTATTACCGATTGCGGTTTGACCAGTGAAGAGAACGAGATGCTCTCAGATTTGGCTAAGATTGGGGCGATTCGTTTAGAGGAAGACGAAGACTTCGAAGGTGGGGAAGAGTCTTATCTTTATATTTACGAGTTTGCCCGTATGGTGCCAGTGAGTTTTGCGACGCGTAAACGCAAGCATGTGAAAGACATTGCGTTGATTGCTGGACTGTCTATCGATGCTAAAACCACCAAAGAGCTACAAGCAGAAGGCAAGTTACCAAAACCGATGCCACCAGTGCTTGACGTGATGAATCAGAATAATCCATCATAAGACGAATCTGATCAATCATAGTTTGTGAGAATTAGTTTTTAAGAAGTAGTTTGTGAGAAATAGCTCTTAAAAATCGTAATAAGGATATTTTATGATCCAAGATACTAATGACAATGCTAGCAATGACGAACAGTTAAGCCATGCTACGCACCCGAGTAATAGCCTTGATTGGCTAACGCGCTTGATCGCCTTTGACACGGTCAGTCGACATTCCAACTTAGCATTGATTGAAGACGTGCAAGCGTACTGTGAGCAGTTGGGTTTGGCGGTGGATTTGACCTTTAACGAGGCAAAAACCAAGGCTAACTTGTTTGTGACCGTACCCGCTGGCGAAAATGCTAACCAAGTAAACAATGGTCTTGTGCTGTCTGGTCACACTGATGTGGTGCCAGTCGATGGTCAAGACTGGACATCAGAGCCATTTACCGCGACGATACGTGGTGACAAGCTATACGGACGCGGTGCGTGTGATATGAAAGGCTTTATCGCTTGTGCGCTGACGATATTGCCACAAGCCGTGCAGTTATCGAATAGCGGTCAGTTGCGACGTCCATTGCATTTGGCACTGTCGTTCGATGAAGAGGTAGGCTGCTTGGGCGCACCATTGATTTTGGCAGACTTAAAAGCGCGTGGCATCACGCCTGATTACTGTATCGTCGGTGAACCCACCAATATGGCGATGGTGGTCGCACATAAAGGTATTGCGGTTTATCGTTGCCGTGTCCATGGCAAATCAGCGCATTCGTCTTTGATCGCTCAAGGGGTCAATGCAATCAGCTATGCCAGTAAGCTGGTGGGCTATGTCGATACGCTAGCCGAAGAACTGAGCGCTCGTGACGACACTTTAGAAGACGGGGATGCATTGTTTACGGTGCCTTATTCTACCTTATCAGTAGGAACGATACACGGCGGCACAGCCACCAATATCGTGCCCAATCTGTGCGAGTTCACCTTTGACTATCGTAATCTACCGCACATGACGCAAGACGATATATTGGTACCGATTCAAGCAAAAGTCGCTGAGCTAAATGCCCAAATGCAAGCACGTGCGCCTGAGACGGGCATTGAGCTGATGCAAGAAGAAAGCGTCCCTGCCATGACCGATAGCGATAGCGCTGAATTACAATCGTTAATCGCTGCGCTGACAGGGGATAACGAGCGTCATAAAGTCGCTTATGCCACAGAAGGCGGTCAGTTTACCAATGCAGGTATTCCAACGATCATCTGTGGTCCTGGTAGTATTGAGCAAGCGCACAAAGCGGATGAATATGTCGAACTCATCGAAATCGAACGCTGTGATGCTTTTTTGCAAAAACTACTAACGAGCTGCACAAGTAAATAATGTATTAAAATACTAAACATATGTATATAATATGAGCAAGTACAAATAATACCGCCTAAATGGCGGTATTTATTTTTTGGCAGTGTAGCGGATCGCATCAGAGCCGCTGATATATGAACAGTAGAGGTGGGTTGATGTCTTGGCATCTGTTTGCAGTATTTTTCGCAAGTACGTTTTTGATTTCCGCAACGCCAGGTCCCAATATGTTACTGGCATTCCAGTATGGCATGAACTATGGCGTGAAGCGGACGCTATGGACGTTGGCAGGGCTGAGCCTTGGTTTGTTTATATTATTGCTATCAACGCTGCTGGGACTGGATGTGATCAGTCGTCAGTCACCGTGGCTACTGACCATTATCAAAGCCGTGGGTGCAATATACCTAATCTACTTGGGTATCAGCTCATGGCGTGATGCAGGCTATGGCAGTTTGATGAGCGATGCCAAAGAGTTGAGTGCGGAGGTAGAGGCCGACTATGCGGACTATGCTACCTCAGAAGATAGAGTTGATGTGCCAAAGCCGCGTTCGCTCTCTAGTGCAGCTACTAAAATCGCACCAAGTAACACAACCTTGTTTCGTACTGGTGTCTGGGTATCTTTATCTAACCCAAAAGCTATCTTATTCTTTGCGGCATTTTTCCCTAAGTTTATCAATTTCAGCGTACCACTATGGCCGCAATATGTCCTATTGACCATCGGCTTGTTTTTAAGCGAAACGATTTGGCAGATCGTATATACGTTAGGCGGCAAAAAGCTGGCAAGTTGGCTCGATGTGGGTAATCGTTTAGCATGGCTCAATCGTGGTTGCGGAGTAATATTTATCATTATTGCAGCTGCTTTATTAGCTGAAGTGATAAATAGTTTTATAGCTTAAAAAATACTGGTAAGATTTTAAATTAAAGTGATTAATCAAACACACATTCATTAAGTTATTTTCTATACAAGCCAAATTAATTATTGACTTTAATTTTTAAATCGTTATTATTAGCTCATTGATTTATACTGCTTATCTTTCATAAGCGATAAATCGTTTCAATTAACCTGCTATTGTCGCCATGACATTAGCCACAACCTATGGAGGAATCATCGTGTCCTATATAACTACCAAGACGTTTTTAAAGATTGAATGTGTAAACTACATGACAGCAATGACACCCTCGAAAAGGTTTGGCTAAATTTTTATATAAGCTATTGAGTGATATTCCATCTATCGATATCAACGAATAGCTTTCTGTATCTACTTGCGCTATCTCTTTTCTAAGTCTACTGTGCCAAATTTGCTCTGCGATTGTGCTAAGCCATATTGCGCTTGCTGTTATCTGTTTGCCTAACATTTTTCTTTACCGTTATTGCTAATAAAGCGACTCAGGCTATGATTTAGCTAAAGCTTTTCTATGCGTATAATATTTACGCTGTGGCCGACGGTTCTGATCTATATTATCTTTCTTTAAAATGTCTATAATAAATTAACCATGAATTTTTATTGATTTTTTAATTAATAAGAACACGGTTTTTTATTGCCTAAATTTTATAATTTATTAATTTTATTTATCATTAAACTTTTTGTTTAATTGAGATAGATAAGTAATTTCTAAAAATTATAAAAACTGGTAATGATAAAAAATGTATGGTTATTAAAATAATAAAATGGAAATAACAAATTATGAGCATTCAATTAGTATTAAACGAAAATCGGAAACACGGCGTACCAGTCAAGATTTACACCACCGATGTTGAGCAAGGTGCCATGCAGCAGTTACGCAATTTAGCCCAGCTAGAGTTTGTGCATTCACACATTGCAGTGATGCCCGATGTGCACGTTGGCAAAGGTGCGACAGTCGGTAGCGTGATTCCGACCAAGTCAGCCATCATTCCTGCCGCAGTTGGGGTAGACATTGGCTGCGGTATGAACGCAGTACGTTTGTCCCTGACGGCAAGTGATCTGCCTGATAACTTAAGGTCATTGCGATCGATCGTTGAGCAACAAGTGCCAGTCGGCTTCAATATGCACAAGCAAATCCAAGCCAAAAACTCAACGCTTGATCCATTGGGTAAACGCCTAAAACCGATTACTGATAAACACCCAGGTTTGCTTAAAATGCTTAAAGGTTTTGAGCGTACTTGGGCGAAGCAGCTGGGAACACTCGGCGGTGGCAATCATTTCATTGAGCTGTGCTTGGATGAGAACAATGATGTCTGGGTGATGCTGCATTCTGGCAGCCGCGGCATCGGTAATTGTATCGGTCAGTACTTTATTAATCTTGCAAAAAAAGAGCGTCAATCGCGCTTTGGTCATGTGCCAGATCGAGATTTGTCTTACTTTGCCGAAGGGTCTGATAGCTTTGCTGATTATGTTGAAGCGGTAGGCTGGGCGCAGGACTACGCGCTTGAAAACCGCCGCGAGATGATGCGTCTCGTCATTAAGTCATTACAGTCGCCACAAGCAGGATTGCCACGATTTAAGCTGACCAAAGAAGCCATTAATTGTCATCATAACTATGTCAATGAAGAAGTGCATTTTGGTGAGCAAGTCTATGTGACCCGTAAAGGCGCGATCAGTGCTTATGCAGGTGAGCTTGGTATTATTCCAGGCTCTATGGGCGCAAAGTCTTTTATCGTACGTGGTCTAGGCGAGGCAGAATCTTTTTGCTCATGTTCACATGGAGCAGGACGACAGATGAGCCGTGGTAAAGCCATACGAGCGTTCACTATCGATGAGCTAAAGGCGCAGACGGATGGAGTCGAGTGTCGCAAAGATAAAGGCGTCATCGATGAGATACCCGGCGCTTATAAAGACATCGATGAAGTGATGGCCAATCAAGCTGACTTGGTCGAAGTGGTGCATACGCTTAAACAGGTCATGTGTATTAAAGGCTAACAAGTAAAACCATAGCGAGTCACGACGGTGTCAATCGAGCTAAATGTACCAAGTATACTATTTGCGCTCGATTTCCTAGCCGTGGTTTCACTATGGGGTCACTCGAATGTATAAAATAGATTTAGAGTTATTAAAACATAGGTAACAATATGAGCTTAAAACAAACCTTAAAAAAGGCCAAACAAATTGAGAGGCGATTAGAGCAGCAGGCTGTGACAGGTGTGCAACACTCGCTAGGCACAGTCAAGCCGCGTAATTATCTAGCGCTTGATCCATTATTAAGAAAAGGTGGTATTCACGAAAAAGAAGACATCGATCTTGTCCGCAAAAAACGCCGCCGTGAGACCAAACAGCAGCTACGGCAGACAGATTGGTTATCAGAATAGTGATGGTTAACATTCACGCACAAAAAAGCCGTTCGCTATTAGTAGTGAACGGCTTTTTTTATTCTTACTCAAGCTTATAACTTAACCATTGTTACCTTAACCACTACGCCAATACTTCGATTAGCTCACCTTTAACCATGTGCGGGCTGACAAAATCGGTAATACGTACGCTCACAAGTTTACCCAACAGCTCATCCATTTTCTCAACATCATGAGGGAACATGACCGTACGGGTATTATCTGCAGTACCGATTAAGCAATCAGGATGACGGTTAGCAACTTGTTCAACCAAGACACGTGTCGTAGTACCGACCATTTCTTGAGTTTTGGCAAGTGTTGAATCAATAATGACTTTCTGGAATTCAGCCAAGCGTGCCTTTTTAGTCGTAAAGCTGACATCATCTTGCAACTCAGCGGCTGGCGTGCCTGGACGTTTAGAGTAGATAAAGCTGTAAGAGTGATCGAAGTTCAACTCTTTCGCCAAGTTCAAGGTATCTTGGAAGTCTTGTTCGGTTTCACCAGGGAAGCCAATGATAAAGTCGCTCGACAAGTGGATGTCTGGACGAATGGCTTTGAGCTTATTAATCTGATTGATATACACATCAATGGTATGGTTACGCTTCATCGCTGCCAAGATAGCGTTTGAGCCACTTTGAACCGGTAGATGTAAGTGTGATACCAGCTCTGGCAACTGTGCATAGGCATCAATGATGTCATCAGTGAACTCTAGCGGATGGCTGGTCGTATAGCGAATACGCTCGACGCCATCGACATGCGAGACATAATGCAACAGCTCAGCGAAACGGCAAATACTGCCATCGTCTTTTTCGCCGCGATAGCCGTTGACGTTTTGACCCAATAGGTTGATTTCACGGATACCTTGCGCCGCAAGGCTGTCAATCTCAGCCAATACGTCATCGAGTGGACGTGATAATTCTTCACCGCGCGTATAAGGCACCACGCAAAACGAGCAATATTTTGAGCAGCCTTCCATAATAGAGACAAAGGCTTTGTAGCCTTCTACTCTTGGCTCAGGCAAAAAATCGAACTTTTCAATACTAGGGAATGACACATCAATCGTGCCAATACGGTTCTTTGGTGAAATCTCACGTTGCTCATGTGATTGATCATATAGCTCTGGCAGGCGATGCAAGGTCTGCGGGCCAAATACCATATCGACGTAAGGCGCACGTTTTTGAATGTTATCGCCTTCTTGTGAGGCTACGCAGCCACCGACGCCAATGACAAGGTCAGGACGTTTTTCTTTTAGCTTGCGCCAGCGACCCAATTCTGAAAAGACTTTTTCTTGCGCTTTTTCGCGGATAGAGCAGGTATTCATCAGTAGCACGTCGGCCTCATCGATATCATGAGTGACTTCCATACCATGTGAGTCGCCTAGCACGTCTAGCATTTTGCCAGAGTCATAGACATTCATCTGGCAGCCTTGGGTAGTGACGAAGACTTTTTTGGTCGTTGATTTTTCGACGGGTGCTTGGGCTGAACTTTGCTCTTTGAGTGCGGTGACAGCACGTGCAGTGACAGTCGTCTCAGCAACAGCATCGTCATCGATGCGGGGATTGAATACAGTAACACTCATAAGGATAAGTCCATGATTGACCAAAAATATAGCGGAGTAGCCGATTAACAGGTGGCGTATTTTATCACAACCTGGTACCAATGTGAAAAATTAGCATCGCCTATCAGCCGTCAATAAGACAAATAATTCACAGTAGTATCAATTATTTACTACTATGAATGGGGGTGTTTACCGAAATCAATACTCTTTATCACTTCTATGTTACACCGTGCTGTCCTATTTATTAACAAAAGGTAAAGGAGATAGTTGAAAGCACAATGAGTATAGTATGATGACTGCTATACCCTTGGCGGTACTTAGCGAACCGTTATTCAAATACTCGTAGAGAGACAATAAAGAGAGTCAGTATGACAAAGTTGCGTGTTGCTCATAGCATCAAGGATGAAGAATCTACCAGTCAAAAACAGATGTCAAAACGACTTACAGTGGGGACGTTGCGCATGAGTGCACTCAGCGTGGCGACCGCAGTGAGCGCGCTTGGTGTATCGCAAGTTGCCTGCGCGGAGCTGACGTGGGGTGATAACGAGAGTTACCAACAAGAAAGTAACTACCAGCAAAATTATCAGCAAGACACCAGTATTGATTCATTTATGGGTGCTGCAATTGCTGCAGACCGTGGTGACGTGAGTGAGCTCTATAACTATGAGCAAGTCATGAGCGGTGGTTTGTTTGCCATGTATCCTACTTATTGGCGTATGAATCTAGACCTGAACTCACAAAGCTCAGCGGCCGTTTCACAGTTTGTGCGTCAGTATCCAGACACGGTGATGGCGGAAAAACTAGTGGCTGACTATGCTGAAACTAAGGCTGGTTCTAATGATTATGCCTCGGTCAGACAAGTTGCAAATCTTATTACCAATGCAGACGCAAGCGAGCGCTGTGCGGTTGCGCTTGGGTTCAACAATGGCGGTGATACCATGCGCGCTATGGCAGCCAAGTCTGATGTTTGGCTGACTACCAAAAAGCAGCCTGCATTGTGCGATCAGTTAGCGATGGAGATGAATAATAATGCGCTGATTAGCAATCAGGATCGCGCCTCTCGTCTCAAGCGTATGCTACGCACTGGCAAAACAGGCGATATCATGGCATTGTCCTCACGCTTAGGTACTCCGATTGCTTATTCGGCGCTGAGCGAAATTCAGCTCAATCCATCATCGTTTTTTAGTCGATTTGGTCGTGAACCTGCCAGCCAGACCAATCAATATCTGTATTTATACGCAATCGGCCGAGTCGCTGACAAATCTTATCGCGAGGCGGCGATCCAGTTAGAGTTTGATATTAGACAAGACAATCAGCGCTCAGTCAGACTATTAAACGACGAAACCCGCCGCTATGCGTATCGTACGCTTGGCGTCAAGCGCATGAACCACAATACAGATGATGGCTTTAATGCTGAAGCAGTGGAGTGGTTTCGCAATAGCTTAGACAATGATTTTAACTTTGAAGAAGCAGAAGACTATGCCATGGCGGCAATTCGTTTCGGTCGCTGGGATGACGTCGTAGAAGCCATCTCAAAAATGGATGGAGAGACTCAGAAAGAAAGCCAATGGCAGTATTGGTTGGCTCGTGCTTATGAGCAATCAAGCGATAGTAGCAAGCGCAATACTGCCAAAAAAATGTATCAAAATATCGCAAAAAGTAATGATTACTATGGCCTAATGGCAAAAGATAGAATCGGTCAACGTTTCGATGCTAGCCGTCTCGGTGGTAGTAACCTGCCTAATGTCAGTACCGCTGACCGCGCTCGTGTCATGCAAGATGGCAACTTTGCTCGAGCTTTTGCCTTGTACAATTCTGATGCTAGCCGAGGGTATGCCAACCGCGAATGGAACTGGGCAGTAAAACAAGCACGTGATAAGCGTGATGACAACTTAATCATTGCTGCTGCCCGTCAGGCCTATGATATGGGCTGGCTCGATCGAGCGATCTATGCGGTGGATAATACCGATAGAGTCGATAGCTTAGCGCTTTCGCATCCAATGCCGCATCAGAGTGCAGTGGTACGTTATAGCGAGTCAGCGGGCATTGATCCAGCGTGGGCTTATGGCATCATGCGCCAAGAGAGTCGTTTTGTGACCTCTGCGCGCTCAAACGTTGGCGCTAGTGGCTTGATGCAGGTTATGCCTGATACCGCAAAATACATCGCTCGTAATCTGGGCGAGACTTATAGTGCGAGCCGTGCCAATAGCGGTGACACCAATATCCGTTATGGTACGTGGTACATGGGTGATATTTTAGGCAAGCTCAACTATCAGCCAGTATTGGCAACGGCAGGTTACAATGCCGGTCCCAACAATGCTAAACGCTGGCAGCCACTCTATGGCTCTATCGCTGCAGATCAGTACGTTGAGTCGATTGCATTTCCTGAAACGCGCAACTACGTCAAACACGTGATGGAAAACGCCACTATCTATAGTAGCCTTTTAGGTCGTAGTCAGCCAATCAGTCAGCGTATGGGTACAGTGCCTGCTTCATTTTAGCCAGTGATGTTATAAACAATAAACCACTAATAATTTTTTGTTAGTGGTTTATTTTTGTACACTATATTGTTTGACCAGTGATGAATGACTTTATAGACCGTTATTTTATATGTAGTCGTTTATCAGTTGTTTCATACATAATCATCTGATAAATACCTGTCTGATCAGTACGCAATTCTTGACGAAGGCGACAACGTTTACGTTTTTGCTATAGATTAAAAAAGACGTTTTGTTAACATTACTTTAGTTAGTGTCCATATTTTTTCAGCCTTACTCTGAAGTTGTGCTATGTTTGATGTTTTGGACACGGTGATTCGAGTAGTATTCTATGTTTTACCACTGCTAATTACCTTCAGTCTTATGATCAAAGATTTTTTCAAACTGTCCGTATCATCGAGAGCTAACTATTCATTACCGACTCAAGCGCAGCCGTTATTACATATGAGAACACAACCAAACGCAAAAGTTAAAACATCCAGTTCCTTAGAGCAGTTTCGTACGAATTTGATAGGCAGGCAACACATGAATAACATTAATACGACTGCGAGCTTCGGTGCCTTATTACTTATACAAGGCCTTATGCTGATGCCGGCACATGCTGCTAGCACGAATAAAACAGGTCAGCGCGTATTGATGATCGAGATGACACCTGCATTATGTAGTATGCAGCCGACCAGAGCTCGCATGCGCCAGTGTCTAGAAGGGTACTCATTGACAGTGTCAGGTTTAGACATGGGATACGGTGAGCGTTGTGGCCGCGGTAGTGAACCGCGATTAACGCCTCTACAATTAAAAGTCGTCAACCGTATCATGCCCGATACGACAGTAAGAAGCCAAACGTGGCAGCGTTACGGCGCGTGTAGTCCACTCAGTGCTAGCAGTTACTTTCGCCAAATCACCAACTATGCAGGCGGGCTAAAGCTACCTAATGAGCTAAATACGGGTAACAGCTATACGGTTTCTAAATCACGGTTTATCAGTCAAATGACACGTCTGAACAGTGGCATGTCATCGAGTAGCGTTGATCTTATCTGCCAAGAAGGCAGTCGGCGTCAGTCAATTTTGACTGATATACATGTCTGTTATGAAGGCAGCCGTTTTGACTCTTGTCAAAATGTTGTAGATAATTGCGGCAGCCAATTTATCATTTCAGGGGGCAGATAGGCTTTTTTTGTCCATTTCTGAGATGCATTTTTTAGTCTCATTCCCATTGCTGCTCGATCATGTTTGGCAATATTAAATGTCTGTTTTTGTCGTCATGTTATCTCATTGAGTAATAATAAAATACGCCTTTTATGGCTACAACCCTTTATATATAAGCGCTCAGCCTATATCAGATTCCTTCTGTATAAAATGTAACAATATAGTCCCTGGCGGGTCTATTACTGTATCTAGACGGTTAATAGGCTGAAGTGCTACACTAGCTCTCGGTTTATACATGCTGTTCTACAGCGAACAAGTCGATATCTAAAACGATAATCATCAATTAGAATCATAAGCTACATAATCATTAATTAGGGAGTATTCAATGTCAATGAAACAGCCTTTACGTGTTGCCGTCACTGGTGCCGCTGGTAACATCAGCTACGCGATGCTATTTCGTATTGCATCTGGCGAGATGCTAGGTAAAGATCAGCCAGTTATTTTGCAATTACTTGAAATCACGCCAGCGCTAGACGCCCTAAAAGGTGTGGTTATGGAGCTAGAAGATTGCGCATTCCCACTATTGGCGGGTATTGTTCAGACTGATGATGCGAATGTTGCATTCAAAGATATCGATTATGCTTTGTTAGTTGGCGCACGTCCTCGTGGTCCAGGTATGGAGCGTAAAGATTTGCTAGAAGCCAACGCTGCGATCTTCTCAGCACAAGGTAAAGCATTGAACGAAGTTGCTAGCCGTGACGTAAAAGTATTGGTAGTAGGTAACCCTGCCAACACTAACGCACTTATCGCTCAGCGCAATGCACCAGATCTTGATCCACGTAACTTTACGGCAATGACTCGTCTAGATCACAACCGTGCTATGGCACAGTTGGCTGGTAAGACTGACAGCACGGTTAATGACGTGAAAAAAATGATCATCTGGGGTAACCACTCATCAACTCAGTATCCAGATCTAACGGCTTGTACTGTAAATGGTAAGCCTGCGCTAGATCTTGTTGATCGTGACTGGTACGAAGGTACTTATATCCCAGAAGTACAGCAGCGCGGTGCAGCAATCATTAAAGCTCGCGGTGCATCATCTGCGGCCTCTGCTGCCAATGCTGCTATCGCACACATGCGTACATGGGCACTAGGCACTGATGAGAACGATTGGGTATCTATGGGTGTTTACTCAAATGGCGAATATGGTATCGCTGAAGGCCTTATCTACTCATTCCCTTGTACTTGTACTAACGGCGATTGGTCTATCGTAGACGGTGTTGATGTATCATCAGATTTCTCTAAAGAGAAAATGGCTGCCACTGAGCAAGAGCTTAGCGAAGAGCGTGATGCAGTAGCACATCTACTACCATAAGATGTAGCCTTTATATTGCTAGCTCAAGCTAGGTGATAAGTAGAAAAAACATAAAAAAGCCCTCTTAGATATGAGGGCTTTTTTTGTGCTTGTAATATTAAGCCAAATGGCAATAGGATAAGTGTGGGCAACCTCGTCTACAATTTCAAATGGCCATGTGCTGATTACCGTTAATACAATTGATAACGTTAGATAAACGTGGATTAACAGCTATTAGAACAAAGCTTGCTACAATAAACGTGTTAATTTGAATAATAACTATGATTTTACACGTACCATTTAAGGAGAAAAGTATGTTAGGTGAACCAGAATATAATATGAATGAGCTATTTGCTCAGTTAGGTTTAGAGAGCTCTGATGAAGCAGTTGATAAGTTTATCGAAGATAATCAATTAGCAAAAGAAGAAAAATTAACAGAATCTGATATTTGGAATGACAACCAACGCATGTTTTTGCAAGAAGAATGGAGCAAAGATGCGGTATGGGTAGAGACAATTGATGAATTAAATGTTCGTCTGCACCCTGATGCTTAATAACGCATAGAACCAATATAAAGAACCCCACGATACGGATAGTATTGTGGGGTTTTTTCGTAGCTAAAGTATCATCAAATACTATGTTTGATGGTTACGCCATTCAAGTAGGTCAGCGACATCTTGGTTAATACCATTTTTCAATGCTTCCAAGCCATCGTAGCGACGCTCACCATGCAAAAAGTGCAAAAAGCGCACTTCTACACGCAGTCCGTATAGATCAGCCTGCAACTGTGGAAAATGTACTTCTAGTCGCCAGTCATCGCCTTTATCAACCGAAGGCCTTTTGCCTATATTGGCCGTGCCAAATAAGCTATGTGGACGTAACCCTGCAATACCCGTATTACCGTCAGTAGCAAGAGTAGTGAGACCATCAGGTATGACGCCACCATTGTCATCCAAGCTCACGACATCCACTGCAAAAATACCATGCAGCGCAGGTTTTAGTCGCTGCAAATCGATATTTGCTGTAGGGAAGTCTATCGTTCGACCGATTTGGTCACCACGAACAATCAACCCCGTGATAGCGTAATCACGCCCAAGCAGTCTGTTGGCAGTATGAATATCGCCTGCTAATAATAAATCACGAACACGCGTAGAGCTGATCCGTACATCATCGTTGCTCGTACTATCAATATCGTTGCTACTAGTGCTGCCATGGTCAGTACTGCTATCAGTGACAGTATGCAAGTTAGTCACATCCAAACCATAACCGCGCAGAAACTGACTATCACCAGTACGATCATGTCCAAAACGAAAGTCATCACCCAGCACCAATGCTTTGACGTTCAAACGCTTGGCCAGTATATCTGCAAATGCCTGCGCTGAGAGTGAGCGAAAATCGGTGTCAAACCCTGCCACAATTAAGGTCTCAACCCCATACTCTGCTAGTAGTGCCTGCTTCTCTGCTAGATTGGTCAGACGTGCAGGGGCTTTGGCCGGCGCAAAAAACTCACGCGGTTGCGGCTCAAATATCATGACTGCTGCGGTAAGATTTTTGGTGCTTGCGATATCACGCGTTTGTGCCAGCATCGCTTGATGACCAAGGTGGACGCCATCAAAATTACCGATACTGAGTACACAAGGCGGCAACTCTACTGAGCTATCGCCAGTAGATGCGGCGCTTGATGAGGCAATCAGTTGCTCAAGAAAATAGGTTTTCATAAGTTTTCAGCTATGATAAGGCCAGATAAAAAACGAAAAAACACATCTATACTCAAAATCGATGTGTCTAAAACTAGCCATTATAAAGTAAAATAGCCGCACTAACATCCTATAGTCTATGGATAATGCAAGTATGGCCTACCTAAAACGCCTGTTTTCTATGAGTCTAAAGGACTGCACCTTTTTGTGTTACCCGTGTGACTGTGATGAGTAATGCCAAAAAATATAAATAAATATGGAGATCTTATGTCTGATGTTGCCTTGAACGCTACCACAACTGATTTATCAATACATCAGCTAACCGATCAGTTTGTTGTGCAGCGTGCGAGTAGAGAAGATCTAGGAGAAGTCTTAGCAATCTATAATCAAAGTATCCCTGATAAACAGGCCACGGCAAACTTAGCATTAGTAACGGTCAATGAGCGTACAGCCTGGTTTGATGAGCATTTACAGAGTTGGACAAGACCGATTTATGTAGTAAGGGCATTGCCTGAACAAAATCATCAGGAAGAGAGTACAAAACCACTCATAGTTGCATGGGGTAGCTTTAGTGATTTGTATGCGCGTACTGCGTATCATATCAGCACTGAAATCAGTATTTATCTGAATAAAGACTACCAGGGCAAAGGGTTGGGTAGTCTATTGACGCACTGGATGTTGACGCAAGCGCCAAGTTTGGGGATTAGCAATATCGTTGCGCTTGTCTTCGCTCATAATAAGCCAAGTTTAGGACTGTTCCGTAAACTTGACTTTGAGCAATGGGGGTATATGCCAGAAGTGTGCGATATGGATGGGTTTATCGCTGATGTTGTGATGCTTGGCAAAAAAGTAACCTTAGATGACAATGCGTAAAAAGCCTGAATCACCTTAACCCAAAATTTTCCATTGGCCTTCTATCTTTTGTAGCTGGTAGGTCAATGGCGCAGGTTCGCTCTGTCCTTTTAGCATTAGCTCACCTGTGATAGTAGCACGAGTTTTGTCGTCACTATATTGAGTGTCCGTGATAGTAACGCCTTCAACAGTTTGTTGAAATGCTGATTGAGTATTGGCAAGCTCTTCTTCAAAATTTGCCATATCGACTTGGTAGTATGATACGGCGTCTTTTACCTCACCATAATACAAACTGTTCAATGCTTTTTTGACCGTGTCCTCTGGCGTGCCCGCTTGAGTCGGATTGGTTACTAGGCTTTTTTGTGTGGTTGAAGCAGTAACTGGATTGATATTGTCATTATCGATCGCTGTTTCGTTTTTAGCATCATCTGATACTACTGCCGTATCGCTAGCACTACCCACTGTATCTTCTTGTTCAGACATGGTCTCGTCTGAAGTAACTGAAGTATCTACGTCGGCAGAGTCATTATTACTACAACCGCTCAGCAGTAGTCCAGCGCTCAGCATGCCAGTGGCCAATAAAAGTGGTAAGCGCTGAATAGGCCGTTTTGTTGTCATATTAAACCTCAAGTTTCGTTTATTCATTCATAACCAATTATGACAACTAACCGTCGCACGCATTGTCATTTCTCATGAGAAGCTTGTTTTGGTTTGGTAAGCCAATTATCAACTTCTCTGGAGTTTGGTTTATATGCACGTTGACCTATCCATGTTTTAGCTGGCGAGGGCGGAAGCCTGTTGCCAACAATACCACGCCATAGACGAGCGCTCCCACGACACACATAATTATGAGGGCAATGATACGTTGCCACTGAGCATCATTGGTGGGGAAGTAGGGCAGCATGAGATAAAGGACGCCAATCATAGAGGCAGTCGCAATGGCAAACTGTGTAAACAGTTTTTTCCAATGAGGTCCAAAACGGAAAATATTGCGTTTGTGTAAGAAATAATACAACAAACCAGCGTTTACGAACGCAGCACCAGTCGTAGCTAGCGCTAAGCCACCATGTAATGGTATCTCTAAAAAGTAAAATATCCCGATAAATATTACACTAAAGACCATATTGGCAACGACAGAGATGATGCCGATTTTTACGGGGGTTTTGGTGTCTTGACGTGCAAAGAAAGCGGGCGCAAAGATTTTGATTAACATGAATCCTAAAATACCGCCTGCCATGCTACGTAGGGCGAGCGAGCTCATCTGCGCATCACGTAAGGTAAACTCACCGCGTAAGAATAACGCCTGCATCAATACGTCTGCGAGTACAAATAGTGCAGCCGAAGCTGGGATACCCACCAAGATGATTAGGCGAGCTGCCCAGTCGATGGTCTTTTTAAAATTGACATCGTCTTTTTGGGCTTCGCTTTTGGATAGACTCGGTAATATAACCGTACCAATTGCTACGCCAATCAATCCCAGTGGTAGCTCGCTCATACGCTCAGCGGCGTAAAGCCAAGAGACCGAACCTCCAATCATCAATGATGCAAAAACCGTATTTAACAATAAGTTAATTTGGGTGACCGACACACCAAAGATGGCAGGAAGCATCAATTTCAAAATACGGCGAACCCCTTCGTGCTGAAAGTCAATCTTGGGCGCGACCAGTAGTTTTTGTTGCCAGAGCTGCGGCAGTTGTATCAAGAATTGTAGTAAACCTGCGATTGCCACGGCATAACCAAGCGCCATAATGGGGGTATCAAACATGGGCGCAAAAATGAGCGCAGCACCGATCATACATAAGTTCAACAGCACAGGGGCAAAGGCAGGAGCCGCGAAACGGCCGTAGCTCTGCAAAATACCACTCGCAAAAGCCGTCATAGAGATGAATAGCAAATAGGGAAAGGTGAGGCGGAGTAATTCAGCGGTGATAGCAAACTTGTCAGGCTGATCCGCAAATCCAGGGGCAAACAATGTGACCACCCAAGGCGCGATCAAGATGACCACCACTGTCAGCATCGACAACACCATCAGTAGTGCGCCTGAAGTGCGACTGACTAAAATCTGTACCTGTTGTAAGCTGTATTTTTCTTTGTACTCAGACAGTACAGGGACAAACGCTTGGCTAAAAGCCCCCTCGGCAAACAGTCGTCGCAAAAAGTTTGGGATTTTGAAGGCGACCAAAAAGGCATCCATCAACCCACCAGCCCCAAAAACGCCTAACAATACAATATCGCGTACCAAACCCAAAATACGAGACAACATGGTCATGCTACTGACCACCATGGTTGAACGAAATAACCGACTTTTTGCCATGAGAACCTATCTTGCCAATGTGTTTATAGGGTTGTGTACGAGGTTGTATACTGATTTGCTACTGCAAAAACTGACGAATTATAGCACTTTCATCACTGAGATAAATGGATTGGGTATGGAAATCATTCTTATCACAGGGGGACACTGCTTTAAGGTGATTCGGCAACCAGCTGCCGCAACCTTACCCATTCAAAATAATCACCAGGATCCGTTTTGCGTCCCGGCGCAATATCACTATGACCTGTCAAATGTCGCTGTGTTTTGGGGTAGGCGTTATAGATAGCCGCGACTACCATTGCAAGCGTCTCATATTGAGTAGAAGTGAAGGGCACAAAATCTGACCCTTCAAGCTCGATGCCAATGCTATAATCATTACATTCAGGTCGACCCAAGTAACTCGACCGTCCAGCATGCCACGCACGTTCGTTAAAATTGACAAACTGGGTGATAGCGCCATTACGCTCGATAAACAGGTGTGCTGATACTTCTGCCCCTTTGATCGTCTGAAAGTAAGGGTGCGCATCCCAGTCTAGTTGATTGGTGAACAACGCTTTTACATAATGTAAGTCATTAGAGTCACAACCCCCAAATTCGTTCGGTGGTAAGCTGATGTTGTGAATGATAATCGCATCGACACTGACATCTTTTGGTCGATTATTGTAGTTCGGTGAAGTCAGCCACGTCGCTGCGGATAATAAACCGTCTGTAATGGTCATTGGCGGCGTAGACAATGTGGCGTTTGATACAGTGGGCATGACGCTCTCTTTTTGTAATAGTACTTATAGTAGTGTAATAGATAGTAGTGTGATAGATGACCTATCAAAGTAGCCGTTAGATATCTTTTTATTAACTTGGCTTCAATGATAGTCGGCTGTATATGTTATCGGCGTACCTGAGCCAGTAAATCTTAGGCACGCTAATAACGTGTGAGGGTTTACCTCATATCCATGAAACTAACGTTCGTGTTTGGAGATTGTAATCTGATGAGACTTAACTTGCGAGCACCATTATCCTTGGCAGTAGCAGCGTTACTACTCTCTGCACCCGCACAGGCATTTTTGCCAACGCCTTTATCTGTCATAGAGGAAGATCTACAGTCATCTGAATTACCCACTACTGACTCAAATGCTACTGTACCTATCCAGATGGCATATCCGGATGAGGCTGTGCAGGGTACGCAAAATGATATTGATTCTGGTTCCAGTATAACGACAGAGCAGCTACTTTCAACATGGCGTAAGCAGGTAAAAACTGACAATTTAGCACAGCATACAACATGGCGACGTATGTTGTACTTCTATGATGACCAAAACCGTATTTTTGCAAAAAAGCAAACGAAGAGTATGGTTGATGATCCAAGATTTTTTTTGAGCATGCGCGGTCAGCAAGATGCAGCGGCAGAGCTAGATGCTACGCTCGTAGCTCTTGCAAAAGAAACGACATCTTCCATCAATAGCAACCAAGCAGATACTGAAACTCCCAATCAAGCGAGTAACAATTCAGTCCTGTGCCGTTTTCCAGCGCGAGTGGCATGGCTAAAAGAAGCGTTAGCTATTGATGATGTGCGTCTATCGGCTGAGTGTCCAGAACTGGATGACTGGATGTCTACACTGGCACCTGAGCAGCTATCTATTGTATTTGCTGAAGAGTATTTGGACAACCCACTCTCTGCTTTTGGTCATACGCTACTGCGTATTGATTCAAAGTCGAGCGTAGCAGACCCCAATCAGATCAGTCAGGCGTATGCACTCAACTATACGGTTGATGGTGATCCAGATGATAGCTTTCCAGTTTATGCGACCAAGTCTATGATAGGTCGTTATGACAGTGTTATAGAGATTGATCCTTATCCAGAAAAGCTGGCAAAGTATCTACAAGACGATGAGCGTGATACGTGGACGTATCAATTGAATCTCACGCCTAGTGAAGTACAACAGATCATGCGCCATGTGTGGGAAACCAAAGAGCTAAAAATGCCGTATTACTTTACTACGGACAACTGTTCCTCTGAGATTTTACGACTTATCGACGTGGTTCGCCCGCAGCAGAGTCTGTTGAATGAAATGGCTTATGTTGTCGTTCCCTCCGATGTGGTTCAACTGTTAGGTAAACAGAACCTTTTGGCAAGTACCATGTACACACCTGCCGATAATACCTTGCGACAAGCGCAGATCAACGAGAAAAACTCAAGCCCTAGGCAATTAGGCTATCAAGATAGTACCAAGCAAACACTTGACCAAATAAAGTCTGCAGAGCTCAATGCTATATCGAGTATGTCAGACGACAATCAGGCATTACTCAAGCGTCAAATTGAGCCGTCAGATAACAATCCAGTAGACAGGCATCCACTACAGCTTGGCACTATCGGTATAGGGCAACGCGGTGATGACGACTATGTTGATATTGGGTTTAGGGCTGGGTTTCATGATACGCTTGATCATGCTTCAGGGTATCCGCAGTTTTTTAATTTAGAAGGTTTGGCGGCGACAGTGCGTCTATATGACACCGATGATAACAAGCCCAATCAACCAGAGCGTGTGGTTCTACAAAACGCCACTTTGATTCGAGGACGCTCTTTTAATCCTGTCAATTCTGCCAAAAAAGGCAAAACTTGGGGCGCAAGTATCGAGGCGACACGAGTGAATGATGGGTCGCAAGATGCGGGCACGGATCATTTGATTGGTAGCGTGGGTTATGAGACAGGTTGGTCTTGGGCGTTTGGCTCACCTAGCACAGGTACGGGTGAGATGCCGCCACAGCTATGCTATACGTTTTTGGCGGGTACCGCGCAAGCAGGGCGAGGTCTCAATAAAGGCTTTCGCGTAGGGGCTGGTGTCAATGCAGGCTGTCGTTATCAGATTAACAATCAGTTACGTGCACAAGCTGAATTACAATTACCATATTGGTATCATGGCAACAGCGCTGAGTCTGACGTTCGAGGTCATTACTGGCAGCCGATATCAAGCCTTGGGCTACAATACGATATCGATAAAAAACAAGCCTTACGTATCAATGCCAACTACGACTGGCAGGAGCGCGTCGATGCTAATGATGATATACAACTGTCGTACAGACGGTACTTTTAAACCTTGGGTTAGTTAAGTATTGATATAAAAAAAGTCGATGCTAAGCGCTGTAGTGGTTATATTGGTAAGGGTTACACTAAAAGGAAAACGCTGCATGAGCACGCACAATTTACTAATTATTGGACAGGGTGATATCGGCCTACCAGTCACTAATGCCCTTGCACGAGAAGGTTTGTCTGTGACGGGACTTGCGCGCAGTGAGCGTCAGCATTATGATTTGGTGGATAGCGCTAATTTTTTGCAAGCGGATGCATTGACTTTAACCGCGGAGCAGTTAGACCCATTTACCCACATTGCTATTATTGTCACCCCCGATGAGTACTCAGCTAGCGGCTATCACGATAGCTATTTGGCGATTAACCAGCATCTGGCAACCTTTGCCTCAAAACTAGTCAACCTTGAGCGTGTGGTATTTATTTCCTCTACTGGTGTCTATGGACAGGATGGTGGTGAGTGGATTGATGAGCATACTGTACCCATCACGCCTGCGCGCGATGCATCAAAGGTTATATTGCAAGCAGAGCAAGCACTGCAGCAGGGCTTTGATAATAAGGCGATTATTATCCGTCCAAGTGGTATCTATGGGCGCGCGCGACTTATGCGTCTACGCAAAGCTCGCGAACCACAAAAAGAGCCAGTAGCCGCCGCGCACTGGAGTAACCGTATTATGGACCGTGATTTGGTCACTATTATCTCCAATGTATTGAAGATAGACGCGCCAAAGCCGCTTTATATTGCGACAGACTATCGGCCTGTGACTACCTTTGAGCTTGGCGTTTGGCTGAGTGAGCAAATCGGCAAAACAGCACCTGCTATTGATGATAAAAAGTCATCAGTGACAGGAAAACGCTTGCACAGCAATATTCCGTTAGCTTGGCTTGAGTACGCTGACTGGCAGATAGGGTATCGTGATATTTTGGATCATCAACAGTAAGTTCTTAAGGACATTTGAATGCTTTCAAATGTAATATAGCCGTTTTGTTCACTCGCTCTTACTTGTTTTATATTTTATAGTCTATGGAGATTTCATGACCCAGCCTTCTACTTCTGATAACCGCTTATCTAATGCTAATAGTGCAGCAGAAGGCGGTAAGCTTGCAGAAGGTCACGTCCAAAAAAAGGCTGAGCAATCGTCTCTGCTAGCTGACTCGCAGCAGCCTGCGATTGTCCATCCTAACTTTGATCCCAAACGATCGCCCCTTGATCCTGCTCGCCCCCTAAGTGATATTCCCGAGCCTGCGCGCCGCCTAGATGGTCAGTTGCGTCGACTTTATGGCAACTCGACGCGTTTTTATCAGCCGACTGAGTCCAGCTTATCGAAGTGGACGCTGATAGCATCAGAAGCATTGGCCGAGCACTTGTCACTACTCAATGCAGCACAGCTCATCGAGCTACCTGATAGTTTTTATCAGAATCACAGTGAGCAGCCATTAGTATCACCCTTATCAGGCATGACATTATTAGATATGTCCGATATTCAGCAGGCCATTCGTGCCTATCCAAAACTGAACCGCTATGGGTTTGCATCTGCTGATAATGCCGCAACGACCGATCCAGATAATAGTAGCAACGCTAATGAGCCTTCAGCCTCTCTACGAGCACTAGTAAAGCGTTACAACCCTGATGAGCTGTTGAATAGTATGTATGCAGATGACTGGCAAGTGATTTTGCAGCCGCAGCAGTTTGAGACAGGTGAGGGCAGCTTGGTCACGGATATTATGGCATGTAGCGTCGCTGTCCATGTGCTCAAGCAATGTACTACTCGTAAAAGTATCAATCATAGTTATAGTGCCGCGCAAATCTGCCAATATGTGCGTAGTTATTTGCTCAGTCAAATCGTTTGTGAGCCTGCGCAGCAACATGCGTATCGCCAGATTCGTCTATTTGCAGGACACATCATTGCTGCTGCATATCACTTGGGTTGGGAGATACAAGTACGCGCAGACGGTCAGAGCTACTTTAACCTCTCGTCGCGTAGTGGTTTATTGACTCGCTATGCCAATATGCAAGACTATGAAATCAACGGTTGGTCAAGCTGACCAATAATGCGTACAATAATGCCAGTTTTTCGCCCCTCTTTTTACTGATAGGAATGTAATAATGCCTCACGCACCATACCAGCAAGATACTATGTTTTCATCTCATCAATTTATTCAGTTGGCTTTAGATAACCATGTGCTAAAGTTTGGTGAGTTTGTCCTCAAATCTGGTCGCATCAGCCCGTACTTTTTTAATGCAGGTCTGCTTGCGACTGGCGAGATGTTGTCGCTGCTAGCACGTGGTTACGCAGACGCGCTAGCAGAGCAAGTGCGTGCAGTAGATGACAAAAACGATGAGCAAGAGTTGGTCATCTTTGGTGCGGCTTATAAAGGTATTCCTTTTGTCGCGGCGACCGCGCAAGCGTTGTGGCTACACCATGGTATCAATGCCAAATGGGGTTACAACCGCAAAGAAGCCAAAACCCATGGTGAAGGTGGTAATTTAGTGGGTGCAGATGTGACTGGCAAAGCGGTATGGGTACTCGATGATGTCATTACAGCAGGCACAGCCATGCGTGAAGTGGTCGAGATCTTGGAGCAGGCAGGAGCGAGTGTTGCTGGTATTATTGTTGCGCTTGATCGCAAAGAAAAAGGTCAAGCTGAACACTCTGCTATCCAAGAGCTTGCGGCGACACTAGAAGTGCCTGTACGTGCATTGGTTGATATCGATGACTTGATCAGTTATTTGGCAAGTGATAAAAGCCAGCATAAAGACGCGACCCAATTAGCTAAAATGCAACATTATCGTGAGCAGTACGGCGTATAGTTGAGCACTGAGTTTATTTCATATCAACAATATAACGTAAGTGAGCCTTACTATGAGTCAAACAATGAGCCAACAAAACCAAAAGAAACCGCTAAAGATCCTCGTTATTATGGATCCTATCGAGCGGGTCAATTATAAAAAAGACACCAGTCTCGCTATGATGTGGGCAGCTCAGGACCGTGGACATCAACTTGGTTACTGTCAGATTCATGACTTGTGGTTGGACCGTGGGCAGTTGATGATCGACACGCAGCCGCTTACCGTGAAGCGCGATCCTACAGATTTTTATACATTGGACGATAAAGCAACAGGTCTGGTCAGTGATTACGATGTGATTTTGATGCGCAAAGATCCACCGTTTGACATGCGCTTTATCTACGCCACTTATATGCTTGATCATGCAAAAGCGGCAGGCGTGCTCGTGGTCAATGATCCGCAAGCCATCCGTGATTGTAATGAGAAGTTATTTGCGACATGGTTTAGTGAATATATGAGCCCAACGATTGTGACCAGCAAGCAGGCGCATATTCGTCAGTTTATCGCTGAACAGCAGGATGTCATCGTCAAGCCATTAGACGGTATGGGCGGTACCGGTATCTTTCGTCTAACTGCCGATAGTCCTAATATTGGCGTAACGATTGAGGTGCTAACGGAGCTTGAGACGTTGCCAATTATGGCGCAGCGTTATCTACCTGAGATCAAAGACGGTGACAAGCGTGTGCTAATCGTTGATGGGGTCGTGGTCGATTATAGCTTGGCACGTATTCCAAGCAAAGGCGAGACGCGAGGCAACCTAGCAGCGGGTGGTAGCGGTGTGGCCATGCCATTGACTGATATCGAGCGCCAAGTGGCAGAAGTTGTGGCACCGATTGTCAAAGAAAAAGGTCTGATGTTTGTTGGTTTAGACTTAATTGGTGGGCGCATCACTGAGATTAACGTCACTAGTCCAACATGTGTACGTGAGATCGACGACCAATGCGGTACAGATATCGCAACCGACTTTATCATGGCGATTGAGAATAAATTTACGGTATAGTTGCCCCCAGTTCAAGACGTATTCTGACGATACAACATCTATGTTTTGGCGTGAAATCAGTCATTGCTTCTTGATGGTTCATCAGTAATATATAGTACTCAGTCGTGCAAGCTCACGACTGAGGTTTTTGTTGTTTTTGCTGCACAAAGTACTGTATACAAGCCAATGATTTCCTCTATACTATGCGGGCTTTTGCCATGTCATTATTTTTGATTAGTGGCATCGTAGCAGCAAGATAAACTCTTCATATAAATAAAGCAAAGATAGGCAGGCGTTCATGAAAACACCGCAGATATTGATGATGGCAGCTGGTACTGGCGGGCATGTTTTTCCAGCGCTTGCAGTAAGTGATGAGTTGACCCGTCGCGGCGCGGTGATTCATTGGTTAGGAACCCCAAATGGCATGGAGAATGGTTTGGTTGAACCGACAGGTTATCCTTTTCATGCCATCAATATGCAGGGACTACGCGGTAAAGGCGTTGGCCGACTATTAAAGCTACCTGTCACTCTGCTATCAGCGACGATGGCTGCTGTAAAAATAATTCGCAGTAATCAAATCGACGTGGTTGTTGGGTTCGGTGGTTATGTGAGTGCGCCGGGTGGTCTGGCTGCACGCCTGACCAATACACCGCTGATTATTCATGAACAAAACGCTATTGCTGGTATGAGCAATCGCTACCTGTCTAAGCTGTCTGCAAAGACACTGCAAGCCTTTGAGAATACCTTTGCCAATAGTGAGCAGGATACCAAGCTTGAAACTGTCGGTAACCCTGTGCGCAATGCCATCACTGGGGTTGCAGAACCGGTAGTACGCTACGATGTGACTGATAATGCACCGCTTAAACTATTAGTTGTGGGCGGCTCACTTGGTGCGCAAGTATTAAATGACACGGTACCAAAAGCGCTGGCTTTACTAGATAAGCCCTTCGAAGTCCTTCATCAATGTGGACGCAACAACGAAGCCGCCACGCAGGCGGCTTATAGCGAACAAGATTTAAGCAAGCATCAATTTACTGTACAGCCTTTTATCAATGATATGGCCGCAGCCTACAACTGGGCAGATGTCATCGTTTGCCGTGCTGGTGCATTGACAGTGACCGAAATCCAAAATGTCGGTATTGCCGCTATCTTTGTACCATTGCCGCATGCCGTTGATGACCATCAAACGGCGAATGCTCGCACGTTGACCTCACACGATGCGGCAATCCTATTACCGCAGTCTGAGCTGACCGCGGCGCGTTTGCATGATGAGCTTGCGGTACTCAATCGCGACAACTGCCTAACAATGGCAAAAAAGGGTCATGCCTTAGCCAATCGTAGCGCAAGTCAGCAAGTCGCTGATATTATTTGGCAAGCGCTATAGTTTACGCCTTGCCACTCGTTATTTTTCATTTACCACCTTCTACTGTTCTTTAATTTTTATTATCCTTTAATAAAGAGAAAATTTTATGTCTACCTCTGCCAAAGCCTTACCTAAGCGTTTGATTGAAATACCAGAAATGCGCCGTATTCAGCATTTACATTTTATTGGTATTGGTGGCTCAGGTATGTGCGGTATCGCTGAGGTAATGAACAACCAAGGCTATCAAGTCAGTGGTTCTGATATTGCAGAGAGTCTAGTTACTAAGCGTCTACAGCAGATTGGTATCAAGATATCAATTGGCCATGATTCCAAAAACATCGCCAACGCTGATGTGATTGTCGTGTCATCAGCAATTGATCGCAGTAACCCTGAAGTGAAGGCAGCGCTTGAAGCGCGTCTACCGGTAGTACGCCGCGCCGATATGCTTGGTGAGCTGATGCGTTATCGTCATGGTATTGCTGTTGCAGGCGCTCATGGTAAAACGACAACGACTAGTCTATTGACTACGATGATGGCAGAAGGGCAGTTAGATCCTACTTATGTGATTGGCGGTAAGTTAAATGCGTCTGGTAAGAATGCAGCGTTAGGTAGCAGCCGTTTCTTGGTAGCAGAAGCAGATGAGTCTGATGCGTCATTTTTATCATTGCGCCCGATGGCCGCGATCGTGACTAACATCGACCAAGACCATATGGAAACTTATGAAAACAGCTTTGATAAACTAAAAGCCGCCTATATTCAGTTTTTGCAGAACATGCCATTTTATGGCTTAGCAGTGGTATGTGGTGATGATCCTGAGTTGTATGCAATGATCGATGATATTGGTCGCCCAGTGTTGACCTTTGGACTTGAGCCCTTTAACGACGTACAAGCCATCGATTTGGTAACTGAAGGTACCAAAACACATTTTACTGTATTGCGCCGTGACCGTGAGCCGCTGCGTTTGACGCTGAATATTCCTGGTACGCACAACGTCTACAACGCGCTTGCTGCTATCACGATGGCAACCGATGAAGGGGTAGATGATGCAGCGATTGAGCGTGCGCTACAGAAATTTGAAGGGGTAGGGCGTCGCTTTGAACAGCATGCTTCTGTGGATATCGATGATGGCAATGTCTTATTGATTGATGATTATGGTCATCACCCAAAAGAAGTCGACGCCACTATCAAAGCCGCGCGCCAAAGCTTCCCTGATCGTCGTTTGGTTATGCTGTTCCAGCCACATCGTTATAGCCGTACTCGCGATTGCTACGATGATTTTGTTGATGTGTTATCAAGTGTAGACGAGCTACTACTATTGGATGTTTATTCAGCAGGTGAGAGTCCGATCACAGGCGCTGATACCAAATCATTAGCACGCAGTATTCGTCTGCGCGGTGAAGTTGAGCCAACGATTATTGACAAAGACAATCTAGCTCCTGTTATGCAGCGTTTATTAAAAGCCAATGATATGCTCATCACGCAAGGTGCAGGTAACGTGGGACAGATTGCTGTCGACTTGGCTGCCAATAACCTTTATATCAAGTAAGCTAAAATTTAGGAGCTGTCCTCATGACGACTAATAATAAAGACAATACAAGCAATCAGAACCAAGCCATTACCAATCCAGAGATGGCAATGGCCGCAGCTGCACAAGTAAAACAAGATAACGTTGATACTACGTCAAACAAAACAGACAACGTAACCTCTGTCAGTACGATAACCAGTCATGTAAAAGACGCGAAGCAGTTCGGAAAGGTTGCCGTCGTTTATGGTGGCAGTAGCAATGAGCGTAGTGTGTCTTTGGATAGTGGCGCTGCTGTCTTGCAAGCACTTCAAAATCAAGGCGTCGATGCAACTCACTTTGATCCAAAGCATCAAGATATCACAGAATTACGTGAGTACGATCGCGTGTTCAACGTCTTACATGGTCGCGGCGGTGAAGACGGTTTATTACAAGGTGTACTGCAGTGGTTTGACATACCGCAGACCGGCTCAGGTATTTTGGCATCAGCATTGGGCATGGATAAAGTCCGTACCAAGCAGCTATGGCAAGGTTGCGGTTTATCGACAGCCCCTTTTTCATTATTGACGGCCGATACGGATTGGCAGCAAGTGGTTAACATGCTGGGTCTACCACTTATCATCAAACCCGTTCATGAAGGCTCAAGTATTGGTATGACAAAGGTCAACCATTTAGATGAGTTGCCTGCTGCTTATGCTACCGCAGTACAGTGCGGTGATGCTGTAATGGCTGAACGCTGGATTACAGGTCGTGAATTTACGATTGTGATTATTGATGACGAAGCTTATCCTGTCATCCGCCTTGAGCCTGCCGACATTACCAACTTCTATGATTTTGAAGCAAAGTACAATCGCAATGATACCAGCTACTATATTCCTTGCGGATTGACTGCTGCCGACGAAAAGCATCTACAAGATTTAAGTCTTGCTGCATTTCGTGCAGTGGATGCAAAAGGTTGGGGGCGTATTGATGCCATGCAAGATGAAGCAGGCAATTTCTGGCTACTAGAGATTAACACAGTGCCTGGTATGACTAGCCATAGCTTGGTCCCGATGGCAGCCAAAGCACGCGGCATGGACTTTGATACATTGTGCTGGCACATACTATCGCAGACAGTATAGTTATTCGCTGTTTAATTCATTTGCGGTTCTATAGTTAGTTGTAGTTATATAGTCGTGTTTTTATCCCATACTACTAACCGTTATTAGCGTGTTCAACGTGTTGCTAAAGCTGCTATATCATAGCTTCATGTAAACTTGTGTAAATTCAAGGCTGCTAACGAGTGTTAGGCTATTGTTTGACTATGAAATACGTTAATATTGCAAGAATGGGTTTAGTTTAATAATATTTATCTCTGTGATAGAGATAACTCATAAGTTATTCATAACCTAAGAAAAATGTTACGTTTAAATAAGAATAATTGCAGTGTACGAGTCGTTTTATTGACAGACTTTGATAATATATCGAATGAATAGGCTTCTGCAAAGTGTATGCAGATTTATATCAATAATGAGCATGATCAGTTTTATGCAAATATAGGGACAAAGGTCGTTATGGCTCAAACTGTCAACGAGGTAACTGACTTGATGAGTGATAAAGCCGGTCGCCCAGTATCTAAAATCCAGATACCGAATTCGGTCAAATATCTTTTTATGATATTGGTAATAGGATTGCTAGTACTGATATTGATAATGGGTGGCAAAGCACTGCGTGATGCACCGCCAGCTGAGATTCATGTCAGTAACCAAGGATTGTCTAGCGCCCAATATAACTCGTTGCAAACGGTGATGGATCAGCAAAAGGTCAGTAGTTTTTTTACTTCCGATCTACAAGCGTTGCGAGATATCACGACGGGTTTGGCCTGGGTTGATCAAGTGAGTATCTCTCGTGACTGGCAACGCGGTATTGTTGTTACCGCTTTACCGAAGCAAGCGGTCGCCAACTTTGGTACAGAACGTCTGGTCGATGCAAAGGGCGCTGTTTTTGTTCCCGCTGATAGTAACGATTTGACTCAGGAACGTTTTGCTACCTTACAAGGTGAGATGACTCAAGCACCAGTTATTATGCAACAAATGCAGCAGGTCAACGATTGGTATACACCACTTGATATGCAAGTTGCCGATATTATCTTATCACCAAGAATGACGTGGTTGATTCGTTTTGATAATGGCTTACGCGTTATTGTTGATAATGAAAACACGGCGCAGAAGTTACTGAATCTAAGCCAGCTACTTGGCAATCAGTTAAGCGGACGCCGTGATGAGATACAGTCTGTAGATTTACGTTATAAAAACGGCTTTACCATAGCTTGGGATATGTCAGCATCACCTGTTGAGGAATTAGAACAGCCACAGTAGCACTAAGCAAAGCAGCATAGTCAATGAGTGGTCATGACCTGATTTGAAACTATTTGGCTTAAACGAATAATATATGTACAACATCATAGCGTGTTAATAACGCTTTTTTTAACGATTCAACAGGAGGACATTGTATGTGCTCCTGTCTAGCGATAATTTGTCTGGTACCATGAAAAATAATGAAAATCTGGTTGTTGTCCATTTAAGTGCCACGGCAGTATATGTCGTTATTGGCAATGTTGTCTCTGCAAAAGACATTCGTATTTTGGGCGTGGGGAAAGTTAAGAACAGCGATTTTTATCAAGGGCAAATAAAGCATCGTGAACGTCTACAAGGTGCTATCAAGCAAGCTATCCAAGAAGCTGAAGATACTGCTAACTGCCGCGTGCATAGTGTGTGGTTAACCCTAGCGACTCCCGAACTGTCTAGTAAAAACAGCGCAGGGGAAGTTAGGGTAGAAGATGAAGTCGTGCGAGCCAATGATATGGTACAGGCATTGTCTAATGCCAAATCACGCGATCTACCATCTGATTACTACCTTATGCATTGTTGCCAGCAAGGTATCTACGTCGACGATCAAGATTTTATGGTCGATGACGTCATTGAGATGATGGCACACAACATTACTGTGATGTATCACATGATGATGATGCCAGTCGCTAGCCGCCAAAATATCCAAAAATTATTGCAAAGTTGCGACGTCGGTATCGATCATATTGTGTTCGACGCGGTGACCAGTGCCGAATATAGTTTGATGAGTGAAGAGCGTCAGCAAGGCGTGTGCTTGGTGGATATTGGTGCCAGCACGACCAGTATCTGCGTTTATAAAGAAAATAAATTAATCTTTACCCATTGTATTGCTACTGGCAGTCACGAAGTAACGATGGATATCTCAGCTGATTTTGGCATATCGATGATCGAAGCTGAGCGGTTGAAAAAATCTCACGGAACTGCTGACGCTACCAGCGTTGACCCCAGCGCTTTCTTCTTGTTTAAGCCGCAAGGGTCTAGTGATGAAATCAATATCGGTATCTATAATCTAGCACGCATTATCGAAGCACGTTATGTGCAGATATTTACAGAAGTGGCCCGTCAGTTACATGAAGCGGGTTTGATAGGCTATATAGATAAGGGCATCGTACTAACGGGTGGCGGTAGTACAATCAAAGGCATGATACCTTTTGCCAAAAGACTGCTAAAAATGCCAGTCGTATTGACCAATACTCATCCTGCTATCAGTGCCTATAACCATTTTGATAATGATGAATCATTCAAGCAGCTTAATAGTCAGGTGAACGACCGTGCTTATCAAACGGCTTTTGGTACACTACTATATAGTCAAAGCGAGCAGTTTCGCCGCAGTGAAAAAAGCGAGCCTGATACGATCCAAAAAAATCGAGTCACAGGTGTCTTTCAAAGCGCAGGGCAACGCTTCGCTAACGTGTTGAAAAAAATACTATAGTAGTGTGCTTTGCAGTCCTGTTTTTATGAGTTATTTAATGTCTAAGCAGCCCACAAGACACTAATGAGTAATTTGAGAAAAATTGAAATAATATTGATAACAATACGCTAAGCAAGAAAAGTAATACCTTTAGGTAATGACATATTATTGTCTATGCTGAACTATTTGATCTATAGCCCTGTTTTATTTAAATACATTTATATATAGTATGTCGATAGCGCGCCATATGAGTGCGTCAATACGTATCGACCTATACGCTATCTGCAACTGGAGAATCTTTTTTATGTCAAAATACACCATGCCAGATGATAATCAGCTTCAAAACAACGGCCAAGCGAGCTTCACTGTATTCGGTGTTGGCGGCGGCGGCGGTAATGCAGTTGAACATATGGTACAACAAGGAATTAGAGGTGTAACGTTCGTCTGTGCTAATACAGATAAGCAAGCGCTAGATCGTCTAACTGCACCGCACAAGCTACAGCTTGGTGCCAAAACAAACCGTGGTCTAGGTGCAGGGGCAAATCCAGAAGTGGGTCGTGAAGCTGCCGAAAGTGAAGAAGAATCTATCCGCGCATTGCTCGAACATTCAGATATGGTGTTCATCACCGCTGGTATGGGCGGCGGTACAGGTACAGGTGCAGCGCCCGTTGTTGCACGTATTGCAAAAGAAATGGAAGTGTTGACAGTGGCTGTCGTAACCACACCATTTAAGTTTGAAGGCGGTAAGCGCATCAAAGCTGCTAAAGCAGGTATCGAGCAGCTCACTAATTTCGTTGATTCAATTATCACCATTCCAAATGATAAGTTGATGAGTGTGTACGGTAACATCTCTATGCAAGATGCCTTCAAAAAAGCAGATGATGTGTTGTTGCATGCTGTGCAAGGTATTGCAGAGACGATTGCTAGCGAAGGTATGATTAATATTGACTTTAACGACATTCGCACAGCAATGACTGCTAAAGGTCATGCAATGATGGGTATCGGCCGCGCTAGCGGTGATGATCGTGCCCGTCAAGCCACTGAAAAAGCCATTAGATCACCATTACTTGACGATTTACGTCTAGAAAATGCCAAAGGCCTACTGGTTAACGTCATTTCTTCTGAATCGTTATCATTGGATGAGATGAGCAAAATTAGTATCATCGTTGAAGAAATTACTGACATTGATGACGCTCATATTTTCTATGGTTCTGTGATTGATGAAAAAATGGGTGATGACTTGCATGTCACAGTCATTGCAACAGGTTTGACTCTGGATGAAAATGCAGGTCAAGAGCCAGAAGTGGTTGAGCAGCCGGTACCTTCTGTAAATAGCACACAGCCTGTCGATCCTAATGTGCATACCAGTGCATTGAACAGCCAGAAGCATTCGCAAGCTCAGATGCATCAGGACACTGCTCCGCGTCCAAGTACGCCTCAAGAGCAAACAAAGACAAAGACCAATAGTATCCAAGACTATCTGAAGCGCCAACAAAACAAATAGCCCTAACCCCATACAAAGAAGCCAGCATCTAAATGCTGGCTTTTTTATGTCTATAGATCAGGACTCGTATATAAGGGAACGATAATAAAGGTTGTACTACGATGAAATGTTTCAAACTATAAAAGTATGTCCAAAAACTACTGTCTAAATCCTTAAATTGCACATAAAAGTTATAGGAATAGAGCCACAACAAGGATAGTAATAGGGACGATAAGTGTTATCAATCAAGGAGATAAGGAAATTAACGCTTTTTATTTGTAGCGAATTAGGCGTAGGTAATGGTACACTATGTCAATTGTAACAAAATATGTGAGAAAACAGCCATGAACCAAAGAACCATAAAAACAGCGATAGCCGTTACAGGTACTGGTCTACATAGTGGTCAGCCTGTTGACTTAGAGTTCCATCCACAGCCGGTTGATACTGGTATTGTTTTCGAGCGCTCCGATATTGTAGGTAGCGAGCCTATCCCAGCAAATGCATTTTTGGTACACGATACTATGATGTCCTCGAATCTAGTATTCGGTGGGACGCGAGTAGGTACCGTCGAGCACTTGCTTAGCGCGATTGCTGGACTTGGGGTAGATAATTTACTCGTTCGTGTTTCTGCCTCTGAGATACCTATCATGGATGGCAGTGCAGCGCCTTTTGTTGCTTTATTACTTGATGCAGGGTTTTGTGAGCAAGAAGCTTCAAAGAAGTTTATCAAAATCATCCGTCCAGTCCGCGTAAAAGTAGATGATAAGTGGGCAGAGCTGCGCCCTTATGACGGGTTTGAATTGAATTTTGAGATTGACTTTGATCATCCTGCTATCGATAAAAACTTTCAACACGCACAGCTACAGTTTTCTACACAGAACTTCATTGAGCAATTGAGTGAAGCCCGTACTTTTGGATTTTTGCGTGATATAGAAGCCATGCGCCAAAACAATCTGGCTCTAGGTGGCAGTATGGACAATGCTATCGTCATTGATGACATGAATATTCTTAACGAAGAGGGTCTACGTTTTAACGACGAGTTTGTTCGTCACAAGATTTTAGATGCATTAGGGGACTTATATTTGATTGGTTATCCGATTATAGGACGTTTTAGTGCCTATAAGTCTGGTCATGCATTAAACAATTTGCTAGTACGTGAGATATTATCTGATGAAGATAACTTTGAAATTGTAACTTTTGATGACAATGTAACATGCCCAATAGAGTATTTACCGCTGAATGGTTTAGCGGTTGAAGGATAAATACAGGAATATACACGAAGTATCGAAACATTTACGTAATATTACATAGTGACGTTATGATTACATTAATATAATATGTCATATTTTGAATATATAGTCTAGGTAATTTTTTAGTTTTCTGTCTAAGGCACTGTATACAAAAGCTGTAGGCAAATAAAGAATCATCTGTTGGTTCCATTTTAGATATAAGTGGAACTGGCAGATGATTTTTTTTGTGTAATAGATTACAAAAACCCAGCGTTATCCATGCCATTATGCATTTTTGTTTACATAACTTTACATTGCAATATTTATATTTTTACTCATTTATCAAACGCAAAAGCGCTTTTTTGAGGTTTTTATCAGTGGTGACATGCTCCGCAGCCTGTGATATAGTCCTTCTTGTGTTTTGGCTAAGAGCCTGATTTTCATTGGCTTTACAAGGTTTTGATAAGGTTGCTGATAACACTGATGATTGTTTAGATGAACTATTATCAGTAGATATTTTAGCTACTACAACGCGGATTTGCTTGAGTTGTTTAAATGTAATTGACTGCTCTGTTAACACTTGCAAATAAGCGTTTTGTAAATAGCGAATATGATTGGCCGCTGTCATTGAGCCTACACTGAGTATTAATTGCTCAGAGGTTAAGCCTACGACCCAACAGGTATTGAGGATTTCCTCAGGTAGACAGTCTACCAGCAGCTCTTTTACCTCATTGGTCGCCTCTATATACAGCCGCATGTTATCAGCAAGAGTTTGAGGTAGTGCGCTACCAGCGAAAGCTTGATGATCTATAAGCTGGGCAAGCCGATTAGGCTGTTTTTTTGACATCGTAATGACTCATCTATTAGGTGACAAATTCGATATTCAGAACAGACATGCTAGAAGCAGTATATAGCATAGGGTTTATGAGACAGTTGACTAAGCAAGGTACTGGTATTAGTCACTATAAAAGAACGAGCTGTTGTGATCAGGATTTTATCACGTTTATCTGATAATTATATCCTCTAAATTAATCGATGCTTTGTCACGGATGACGAGCAGACTTGTATTAACAATAGGTAGTAAATTTATGAAACAAGCTTTATTAATTTTGTCAGTATTGGGAATGGGCATAGCACAGACGAGTGGTGCTGCCGAAACAACCTTTCAACCAAATAATACCTTGAGTCATACCATCACAAATATCTCTACTTCTGCGAACTACGGTTCTAGTCGCAACATCTATAGCACTAATAGCGGTGCTCATGTATATAGCAACGATGAGATCAGTCAAGCCATTGACAACCTAAGTGCTCATGCTAAACAGAAAGAATATCAGCTTGCCTCATTGACGAGTCGTTTGTCTTACGAGCAGCGTCAGCAGCAAGCGAGTCGCGTTCCTGATCGCAACTCTGCTCCTGCTATCGCAGCGGCAAATGCTTCACGAGTAGCCCTATCTAGAAGCTCTGGCTATTGTGCTCGCTATGTACGTAAAGCATTACAGTCAGCAGGCTATGAGTTTACGCCGAATCCTTCAGCATATCAGTATGCCTCTCGTGGCACGCTAGCCCAAGCAGGATTTACCAAAATCAGTAATGATATGGCACCTCAAGTTGGCGATGTGGTTGTCTACAACCGTACGTCAAGTCGTCCGCATGGTCATATTCAGATTTTTGATGGTAACGACTGGGTATCTGATTTCCGTCAAAACAGCATCAGCCCATACAGCGGTAATTATAGCTACACGACATGGCGTGATTCGCAGTATGTCGATGACGCATCTAACCGTGGTATCTACCTTGCGATGGCTGATAAATAAATATCGGTTAAACAGATCTAAAGTTTTCTCCAAACTCAGTAATGCTCTTTATGACATTGCTGAGTTTTTTTGTGCTTTAAACAAAGATATTAAGAATAAGGGTATTTGAGTGAGTACAACCCATAGCATCACGTTAAAGCTCAAATGTTGACCAATAGTCATGGTTATGAAAATCAGGTGGAGAGGCGTGCTGAGAGGCAAAATATAAACTGCGCTCACCAAACTGCAAAATAACACAAGGATGTATCTGCTCAACGGTTATATTGGCAACGCTGTATTTATGGTTAGGTAATTCAGTTATAGGAATAGAAAAGCGACGTTCATATTGATAAGACGAATTTACTAGTGATAGCTCGCTCTTTATAGATGTTTCTGGCTGACTGACACTATCAGACCAGTTGATAGCTACGCGTGTGAGTCCGTCAGTATCGTATAGCGGTGTTGGTGGTAAGGTAGCAGGGTTACGATAGCCTTTAAACTTATAGAGTGCATAGCGACCATCAGGACTGGCATTGACTTCAATATAAGGCGCTGTTTGCTGACGTATCGTTGACTCTTTACCACTGATGGTGCGGCCAGTGATAAAACACTCAAGGCAGGTCTCTTCCCATAGATAATCAGTAAATTTTACTCGGGATTGCTGCCAAACTGGCCACGCCAATTGACTCGCTAATACGTGACTTGCTAATACGTGACTGGGTAAGGTGATTTGATAGGTTAACCGTAATTGTAATGCGGGCTGCTTGATAATATCAGCGATTACTTTGATATCGATACGCTGCAGATCATCAGTAGTTACGCCTAGCAGCTGTGCATCTTGCTCTAATGACTCTGTCGCTATACAGAGAGTAAAAGATTGATTCATTGTCTATAAAACTCGATAGTAATTATAAAAGAGTAATGAAAATGACGGCTACTAAGCATTAGTATCAGGTGCCAATTAAGTCTTCAGCTACCAGGCAATATAAAAGCCGCGAGCAAGATGCATCGCGGCTTTTATATTTGCTGTCATTATTTAGAGCGTATTTTGATATTTTCAAAATGAGAACACACCCTAGTTATCAGCTCATCATCTTATTGCGCATGACGTGCTAGGTTAGACAGTTTTGGGTTTGCGTTTGGGTTTTGACGTAGCAGCAGTGCCATACGGCCAATAGAGTGAACCAAAGACGCATTGGCCGCTTTGGCGAGCTGAGCACCAACGACGTCACGTTCTTCTTTGGTACCAGCAGGCAGTTTTACTTTGATAAGTTCATGATCTGATAAAGCGCGATCAATCTCTTCAGTAATGGTCGGTGTGATACCTTTGTTGCCAATCATAACGATAGGCTTTAGCTCGTGACCGATGCCTTTTAAGCGTTTGATAGTAGCGTTATCGAGTTGCATAGAATTCCTAGGTGTTGGTAAAAATAAAAAGGGTACAGTCAGAAACAGTTATTGATCATTATAGATAATCTGAGACCGTCTTGCATGAGATCCGCAGGATTTTGCACGATTTTACGTGACGGAAATGTTAAACTGAATGTTTTGTTATATTATAAACGCTACTGCCCTATAAAACAGTGTTTTAACCAATAGAATTTAGTCAGTTTGTGACCAATCATGAATAAATGGCTTAATCGATGATACATTTAAAATAATCAACGTCTTATTGAGTTTAGATTGCTAGTCATAGCGTAATTGAAAAGAGTATATTTAAGTTTGCCAAGTCATAGGAGCAGGTATTTTGGCCACGCGTATCGAAAACAAAAAACTGTCAAAGAGCAGCAGTGCTTGGATGAAAGAACATATCGACGATCATTATGTACAGAAAGCGCAAAAAGATGGCTACCGTGCCCGTGCAGCTTATAAGTTGTTAGAGATTAATGAAAAAACGAGTTTGATTAAAAAAGGCATGACGGTCGTAGATTTGGGAAGTGCTCCTGGTAGTTGGTCTCAAGTAGCTGGTCAACTGGTCGGAGACAATGGCATTTTGATTGCGTCTGACATTTTACCGATGGATACTTTACCTGATGTCACCTTTATTCAGGGTGATTTCCGTGAAGCTGAAGTATTTGATGCCATTATGGCAGAAGTAGGTGACAGGCAAGTCGATGTGGTGCTGTCTGATATGGCACCCAATACGGCTGGGAACAGTGCTATTGATCAGCCACGTATGATGTATCTGTGCGAGCTGGCAGTTGACTTTGCTTTATCAACCTTACCAGAAGGTGGCGCACTTATTATGAAAGTGTTTCAGGGTCAAGGTACCCAAGAATTACGCAAGCAGATGCAGCAGGATTTTAGTAAGATTCGTAGTATAAAGCCAGGGGCTTCGCGACCGCGATCAAAAGAGATGTTTTGGATAGCGATTAAATAGTTTTAACATCAATAAGTTGCAGATCTTGTAAGCAAGATAATAAGGCACCATAAAGTAGTGCTATCGCAATATTAAAACTGTGACAATCGTTCAACGAATAATCGCAAAACCTGCTTGAATTATGCGGGTTAGCACCATATATCATGGTATATTACCTTTGTTTTTAGCATACGTTTTAGGCAAAGTCGTCTGATGACAAGCGTTTTATAAGCTCATTAACGATATATCTATGTTTTTCTATACTGATTGCTTGCCAAAAAAGCCTTTCTGCTATTTTTGGATCACGCTATTTTGAGCAAGTGTTTTTAGTATTGAAATATTTATCAAAAATGAGTAACACGTTTATAGACGTCACGTGTTTAGTAAACACACCAATAAGTAAGGGATGGGAATAACTAGTGAGCGACATGGTAAAAAATACCTTATTGTGGCTGGTGGTAATCGGCGTTTTGGTACTGGTGTTTAGCGGCTTTGATCAGTCTTCTGAGCCGGATAACCTTAACTACTCTGAGTTTGTGACCGCTGTGTCAGAAAACCAAGTAGCCAGTGTTGAGATCGATGGCGAACAGATCACCGGCGAAAAGAAAAATGGTTCATCTTTTGAGACCATTAGACCAGCTGTGTCAGATGACCAGCTAATGCCAATGCTACGTGAGAACCAAGTCGAAGTTCAAGGAACGGCACCAAAGCGCCAAAGCGTACTGATGCAGCTACTGATAGCCAGTTTCCCAATTTTACTGATTATTGGTCTGTTCTTATTCTTTATGCGTAATATGCAAGGCGGCGCTGGTGGTAAAGGCGGCGGTCCGATGAGCTTTGGTAAGTCAAAAGCGAAAATGCTGACTGAAGATCAAATCAACGTGAACTTCGAAGACGTGGCTGGTTGTGAAGAGGCCAAAGAAGAAGTCGTTGAAGTGGTCGATTTCTTACGCGATCCAGATAAATTTACTAAACTTGGTGCGACGATTCCCCGTGGTATCTTGATGGTAGGTCCGCCGGGTACTGGTAAGACATTGCTAGCTCGCGCCATTGCTGGTGAAGCTAAAGTACCGTTCTTTTCAATCTCAGGGTCTGACTTTGTAGAGATGTTCGTAGGTGTTGGTGCATCACGTGTACGTGACATGTTCGAACAAGCAAAGAAAAGCGCACCTTGTATCATCTTTATCGATGAGATTGATGCAGTTGGTCGTCATCGTGGCTCTGGCATGGGCGGTGGTAACGACGAGCGTGAGCAGACATTGAACCAGCTATTGGTTGAGATGGATGGTTTTGAAGGTAATGAAGGCGTTATCGTTATTGCTGCAACTAACCGTGCTGACGTACTTGATAAAGCGTTATTGCGTCCAGGTCGTTTTGACCGTCAGGTACAAGTAGGCTTGCCAGACATCAAAGGTCGTGAGCAAATCCTAAAAGTACATTTGAAGAAACTACCGAACACTATCAGTGTAGACGCCAGTTCTCTTGCTCGTGGTACACCGGGATTCAGTGGTGCACAGCTTGCCAACCTTGTAAACGAGGCGGCCTTGTTTGCCGCACGTCGTAACAAGACCAGCGTCGACATGAATGACTTTGAAGATGCAAAAGATAAGCTATACATGGGCCCTGAACGCAAATCTATGGTGATACGCGAAGAAGAGCGCCGTGCCACGGCTTATCATGAAGCGGGTCATGCTTTGGTTGCGGAGCTATTGCCAGGTACAGATCCTGTGCATAAAGTTACTATTATGCCGCGTGGTTTTGCCCTTGGTGTGACTTGGCAGCTGCCTGAACATGACCAAACCAGCATGTATAAATCAAAAATGCTAAGTGACATTGCTATTTTATTTGGTGGTCGTATCGCCGAGGAAGTCTTTATCAACCAGATGTCAACGGGCGCTTCAAATGACTTTGAACGTGCAACCAAAATGGCGCGTGCAATGGTAACGAAGTACGGTATGTCTGACGCACTTGGTATCATGGTTTATGAAGATGATGACAATTCACAAGGATACTTTGGTGGCGGTGGCCGTACGATCTCAGAAGCCACGCAGCAAAAGGTTGATGACGAAGTACGCCGTATGCTAGAAGAGCAATATGACATTGCTCGTGAATTGATTGAAGGTAACCAAGATAAAATGCATGCGATGGTTGATGCATTGATGAACTGGGAAACTATTGATCGTGATCAACTGCAGGACATTTTAGCAGGTGAAGATCCACGTCCACCTAGAGTGTATCAGCATAACGAAGTGAACTTGTCGAAGAACGATATCAAAACTACTGGGACTACGCCGCCACCACTACCAGCGATGTAAATGTAAGCTACTCTGTATTTGACAAAAAAGCCCTTTATGATAAAGGGCTTTTTTATTGTCATCATTTTATACAGGTTTTAGGACAGCATAAGATTTACTGGTATCATAAGCATAGACGAAAGCAGCTAAAAAAGATTATTAATTAGAGATCGGTCATGTCATTATTCCAGCCTTTGCCCAGCTATAAAATCACCAGTCGCGACAAAACACTGAATTTGTCGCAGCCTCATATCATGGGTATCCTCAACGTCACACCAGACTCATTTTCAGATGGTGGGCAATTTAACGGTGTAGATAAGGCTGTTGCGCATTGTCAGCAGATGATAGAAGAGGGCGCGACTATTATTGATATCGGCGGTGAGTCTACTCGTCCCCATGCAGACACTGTCGCGACTACTGAGGAGCTACAGCGAGTCGTGCCAGTGGTTCACGCAATTCGGCAGCACTGCGGTGATAGTATCTGGCTATCTATAGATACCAGTAATCCAAAGGTCATGCAGGCAGCCTTTGATGCTGGTGCTGATATTTGGAATGACGTCAGAGCACTAAAACGTACTGGTGCAGCAGAGTTGGCAGCGACTCTTGATATACCTGTTATGCTAATGCATATGCGCGGTGAGCCAACCACGATGAATAATCTGGCACAGTATGACGATGTGATAGGTGAGGTGAGTACAGAATTGACTGCTCGCATTCACGAAGTGATAAGCTCTGGTGTCAACAAAGATAAAATTATTATAGACCCAGGCTTTGGTTTTGCTAAAAATTACGAGCACCACTGTGCATTATTGAGTCAATTAAGCAAACTACAGGCGTTACAGTTACCCATGATGTTTGGCATTTCACGTAAACGCTTCTTAGCAGAAGTGTTGACTAACAGTAGCGCTCAAGCAATGCAAAGTACACAAGCCATAGAGCGAGATGCAATCGGTACGGCTGCTGGGATATTTGCGTTACAACAGGGAGCAAGTATCATCCGTACGCATAATGTAGGAATGATGCAGCAAGCAGTGGCATTGTGGAGTCAACTATCAGAATATCCTCACTAGCGTCACTTGATAAGCCGAGACGATGGATAAGGTGTGCTACTGTGAGAAATATTTATATGCTATATCTAAAATCTATCTCTTACTGACTATTGAACCGATTATTAAAAACCACTTAAAAAATGAGAGTATCTGTATGACCAATATTATCCAACCAGAACCAACCAATGAGCAGCGCCGTATTATCTACCAGGCTCGCCGCGGTTTAAAAGAATTAGATTTTTATATTGATCCTTATGTTAAAGAGCTGTACCTAACAGCAGACGCTACTGAGCAAGAGACCTTCGCTCAGATGCTCACGCATGAAGATCCTGACTTGCTCGATTATTTTACCAATCAGAATCGACCAGAAGAGGATGATATCTGGGCGTTAGTGAATAAAATAAAAACTTGGCGCCATACCAAAGATTTGGTGTAGAAGTAGCGCAACTGATGACTCCAATATTTGACGTTTTACATAGCATACTCATATGACGCTGGTAACCTCACTACGCATTGATACCGCTATTCAAACTGCCAGCCGTTTACGGTGGTTACTTTATGCCAGCCTAATCGTCTTAATGATGGTATTGGCATGGCTGGCATCTTTGGTATTGTGGCAGTATGTACTTATTTTGGTAGTCTCAGTAGCCGTTGCTAGTTATCTCATTATGTTCCGTCCGACACCGTTACGCATCAGCCAGCCGCCGCTAAGGCAACGTCTTGATAAACAGTGGCAGCTGTTGGTTCGCACGGGTCGAGGTGATGAGTTGTGGCATGCTCAATTACTCACTGTACATCGTTACCCATGGGTAATTATTATTAATTTTAAAATAACAGAGCCTTATCAAAAGCCTTTATCGATAACAGTCTTACGTGACCAAGTAAATAGTGAGGACTGGAGGGCGCTCAATGTTCTAGCCAATACCGTTATGGAGTAAACTTCATAGGGCTTTATCAAATTTTTATGTCAACTTGACCCTCATATCCATGAACTTACGAACACCTACATGTCATAACAAAACACCTATCTTGCTGTTCCAAGAGATTTGCTATATTAATAAACAAGCATAAAGCATATAAACCAACCATTCGATGTCGCAGATTTTATACATGTGAAAAGCACGTATCTGTCGGCTTAGGTGGTGGTTTTTTATTATAATTAATATGATAAAGAGGAATAGAAAATGAGTTTATTAGGGAATTTAGTGAGTCAAGTTGCCCGTAGCGCGATGAACCCAGATGACGCTCAGCGTAATCCGGTAAACCAGCGTGTCGAACCACGTCGTACAGGTGGCTTAGGTGATATATTAGGCAGTGTGCTTGGCGGTAGTAGCCAGGCTGGTGGTTATAATCCGCAGCAATATGACCGCAAGCCAGATAATGGTTTTGGTTTAGATGACATTATAGGTGGTTTGGCAGGTGGCAATCAACGTGGTAGTGTGAGCTCAGGCGCTGGTGGGTTAGGCGACATCTTGGGTAGTGTATTAGGTGGTCAACGTAGTAGCAGCGGTTTTGGTGGTAAAGGAATGCTTATCGCTGTTCTTATGCCGATGGTACTAAGCTGGATCAAGCGTAATGGCGGCATCGGCGGTGCACTATCAAAAATCACTGGTATGGGACACGGCGCTCAAGCACGCTCTTGGATGAGTACGAACGAGGCCAATGACAATCTAGACCCAAATGAAATCAATCGCTTGTTTGACGAAAGCGAAATCCAGAAAGTGGCCGCTCATACAGGTGCCAATGAAACAGAAGTACGTCAAGGACTTGCCGAATTATTACCTGAAGTCATGAACCAGCTAACCCCTAATGGCAACCTGGACAATGAAGCGGAAGCAAATGAAGAAATCGATCAAATCATTGGTCAACTGTCTAACCGTCTTGGTACGTTAAAATAATCAATTTGAGTTAAAGTTGTCTACGCTATGAATTTCTAAAGCGGTGGCACTCTTAAATCATGACTATGGGGCACATCTCACGATGTGCTCTTTTTTTGTCTCGTTTAAAGCATATCATTAATATGATAATTGACGATATATTATAAAGAACGAATCAAAAGCGGTTAGCCAAAGTATCCGTTGTGTAGTTGAGCGCTGCGAAACAGACATCGGTATTGAACCCTCTATATTGCAAAAATCGCAGTTGTTTTGCTTTTTCCTTTTGCTCAGTAGGGACGTTGTTACCGTATTTTTTGGTACGTGCGATGACAGCCAGTTTGAGCCAATCTACGCCATCGACTATATTGTCTTCACTGTCCTCTACAAACTCGCTAAACTCATCCGATTCTGCATTTGCCATATCGATCAGCTCATCGATATTACCTGGCATAGCGATTTTCTTGCGGTAGAATTCTTGCTTGATGCGTCCGCGCCCTCGACCTTTGCGGATATTTTCACGTATGAGCATAAGGGTGGTGCGATAATCACTCTGATAGCCTTTTTCTTCAAACTCATCGATGAGTACATCGACCTTTTCTGGATCTTGCTCCTTATCGATTAGTTTTTGCTTGAGTTCAGCTTTGCCATATTCACGGCGCGACAAATAATAAAATGCTAGCCAACGCAATCGGCTTTCGGCTTTGATCGCATCGATTTCGGCTTGTTTTTGTTCAGGTGTACGTAAATAGGCCTTAAGCGCAGCTGGTATATTATCGTTTTGACTGTCCGTTTCGCTGTTGTGGGAAGGGTATAGTTCGTTCTTATCCTCTAAAACGTTTGAGGATAGCTCAACATTACTATCCATAGCAGAATGGTTGCAGGTTTCATCACTATGAACGCTATGTTTAACTTCTGCTAGCATCTCCTTAATCGTTTGCGCTTCAGGCGGTTGATAAGTGGAGGCATCACTTGGCTCAGCAGTAAAATTAGCTGCTGGATGGAAACGCTTTTTACGTTTTTTAGATTTAGAGACTTTGGTTGTACTAGAGGAGGGCGCTTCGAAAAAAGTGCTGTCGATGGTAGAGTCATCGAGAGATGAGCTGTCTATCTTGGAATAGGTAGAGCGCTTGGAATAGGTAGAGCGCTTGCTAGATTTGCTTGGCTTTTTAGGTAAGTTTTTGGCAGTATACTTAATTGGTTTTTTTCGCTTGCTCTCGGTAGAGCCAACTGAGTCGGAGTCCGACTCAGCTAGAATATCAGCCAATGTTTTAATTTTCATAATCAATCATAACTATTTATAGCGGCTACTGATAATGGTTAGAGTATTATTGTACCGGTTCAGGAGCTGGCTCTGCATCCTTTGCTTCACTGCCTTTTTTCTTACCGAGTTTTTCATCACGAATCTTATCTTCGATTTCTTCGGCGATAGCAGGGTTTTCTTTCAAGAACAGTACAGAATTGGCTTTACCTTGACCGATTTTTTCATCGCCGTAGCTATACCATGAGCCTGCTTTGCCAACAGCACCAATCTCGACACCCAAATCAATGACTTCAGCCAAATGATTAGTACCTTCGCCATAAGTAATCTCAAATTCTGCTTGGCGGAACGGCGGTGCCATTTTGTTTTTGATAACTTTGACACGGGTTTGGTTACCGATAATTTCGTCACCGTTTTTGACCGCACCAATACGGCGAATGTCCATACGGACAGAAGCGTAGAACTTAAGGGCATTACCACCAGTCGTGGTTTCTGGACTACCAAACATAACACCAATTTTCATACGAATCTGGTTAATAAATACTACCATGCAATTAGAGCGTTTAGCATTACCCGTAATTTTGCGCAGTGCTTGGCTCATCAGACGCGCTTGTAGACCCATATGTGAGTCGCCCATCTCGCCTTCAATCTCTGCGCGCGGAGTCAAAGCAGCTACTGAGTCAATAACGATCATATCGATCGCCCCTGAACGTACCAGCATATCAGTGATTTCAAGCGCTTGCTCACCATTATCAGGTTGCGATAATAGTAGGTCATCAGTATTTACCCCAAGCTTACGTGCATAGACAGGGTCAAGCGCATGCTCAGCATCGATAAAAGCACAAGTGCCACCTTGTTTTTGACACTCTGCAATAGCCTGTAGGGTCATCGTGGTCTTACCTGAGCTTTCAGGACCATAAATTTCAACGATACGACCTTTTGGTAATCCACCTATACCAAGCGCGATATCTAAACCAAGAGAACCTGTCGATACCACATCAGCATCAAGAATGGCTGATTCATCACCCAGATGCATGATGGTGTTTTTACCAAATTGCTTTTCAATTTGACCTAATGCCGCTTTGAGGGCTTTGGCTTTATTGTCGTCCATATTGGATTCCTTGTTTTCGATAATTGATTTGACGCTATAGATAAAACACTTATAGAGCTGAGCACTATAATCAGTGTGCATTCTATGTCACTAATGATGGGCATACACAGTCATCAGTGTTTTGGTATCTAGCAAAATAAATAGGTTGTCACACGCATGGTATGAGTAGTAATATCGAAGATATCGCTCTACTATACAGTAAAATTAAATAACGAGAGAAGTAAAAATAAGTTTGTAATTACGAGCGCTACAGTAATTTTTAAGCTGTATCTTAGCTATTAGCCATTGTAGAGGACGCTGTAGTGCTGCTGATTTGATAGAGTAATTATAACAAAATTTAAGCAGTATATTGAGGCGTGAGCGATGCTATACGACACTATATGTCGTGTGAGTAGAGATACAGGTTTATAAAAACAGTTCCTGATGTAAAATGATTTTGAACCTGATAAAAGCCATACTTGTCAATAGAACAACGAGTTGTCCACAACAAATAATGCGCTTATTTTTATTAATTGTGAAACATTATAAATAACTAAAATTTTTTTAAAAATATTCAAAATAATTTTTTATGTCTTTATATTTAATTTAAGTTTTTGATTTTAAACAATTTTAAAATTGTACAAAAAGTGAACGATTTTATCTTATCCTTTAAGTTATCTGGCTATAAACTTGTCAAGTGGTGACTTATACACAGGGTTATCCACAGCTTATGGGGAGAACTCTCCAAGCCCTTATAGTATCTATGCTTGCGTGAATAGACAATATTTTAAAAGCGCTCAATCGTGTCTATTAAGAATCAACAAAGACTGTTTTTCAGTAGTAACCTATGTCTTAAGTGATATGTTTCACATAATAATAATTTATCTTTTTTCACGTACTATCATACTATAGGTCTTTAAAGTCAGCGGTGTGACTCGGTAAAGCCGATTAATAAACTATTAAGTATACTTATAGGTATGATGGCAAGCTTATAAACAGACATAAAAAAGCGGCTAAATAACGTAGCCGCTTTTTTGGACATCACTAGATCAGACGATTTGTATTAGTCTTTGATATAGATCAAATCCCAAACACCATGACCGCGCTCGAGACCACGTCGCTCGAATTTGGTCATTGGGCGAAAGTCAGGACGGTCGGTGAAATTACCAACGCCTGCTTTATTGGTTAACCCTGAAAAACCATCTAGCACCTCAACCATCCAAAAGGCATAATGCTCCCAATCAGTTGCCGTATGGAACCAACCGCCTTGCTTTAGACTGCGTGTCAGAATAGTCATGCGCTCAGGACTGACAAAACGGCGTTTGTAATGGCGTTTCTTTTGCCATGGATCTGGGAAGTAAAGCTGAATACGATCAATATGGTTTTCTGGCAGTTGTTTGAGCAGTTGAATAGCATCGCCATTGATGATTTTGACATTGCTCAAGTTTTGTGTGCCTGCCATGTAGGCACATTTACCAATACCAGGCTCATGCACTTCGATACCGACAAAATTGCGAGTAGGTTCTGCTGCCGCCATTTCAATAAATGAATCACCCAAGCCAAAACCAATTTCTAAAGTAAGCGGTGCGTCAGTACCGTTTGGGCTATCAGCGAACAGCGCTCGCAAGTCATCAATACCGGTAAGGTCGCCATCACCAAAACTGTTATTGACCAGATATTTAGAAAATTCTGGTGCAGTCAGAGCCAGCTCGGCATTTTTATTCATGTGCGTGCGACGCTTCATAAATGTATTGACGATACGGATATGTTTGTCAGAAGTAGGCTCTGCCTCTTGGTGAGCACTTGTATCAGTATTGATAGAATCGCTGGTGCTATTTAGAGTGTGCTCATCAGTAGTATCGGTACTATTGATGGTGTCGTTGATATCAGAATGTTGACTCATAGGGTTACTAGGGCTTAATTAGGTGGGTAGTGTCTGCTTATTATAAGTTAAATCTATACAACTGTGAATGTGCAATGCGACTTTAGCGCGTTCACTGTTTGGTTATCCAGTTTTTCTATCTTGTACGTGGGTTTTGGCGTTATTATAGAGCTATCGTTGATAAATAATTTTTTAGAATAAGTAGAGCGTATCATTATGCTATTTATTGAGACGGATTCACCGCCACCGTTTTACCAAGATTCACTGACACCTGCTAAACGTAAGCAGCTAGATAAATGGTACATCGGTAGTCGCACTCAGCGTTATTATCTCAAACGTTTTGAGCAGTTCGATCAGCAAGGATACCTATCACCAAAATGGCATTGGGCTGCGTTCTTTATCACTTTTCCTTGGTTGTTATACCGTAAGCGCTATATGGATGCCATTGTCTATAGCGTGGCAGGGTGGTCGTTCATTCAGCTCAATGTGGCTATTGTGCTCGTCGCATTCGAATTTGTAGCGATGTCTTATGTACCAGATGCTTATCAAATGGTTACCCGAATTGGCATTGCAGCCGTTATCTGGCTGTTCTGGTCTGCAATGGTGGCGCGCTGGACAGATGCATATTATTACCGAATGGCACGGCGTGAGATCGCTGATGCGATTAATGACCATCCGCGAGACGACGATGCACAAAAAGCGCATCTAAAAAAAGAGGGCGGGGTTAGTTTATTTGGCTTAGCATTGGGGTTCGGTTTTTTCGCCTTTGCATTGCTGGTGATAAAAGTACAGTTTTTGCCTATCATTGCCAAACCAAAAGAGAACGAGGTGCTATTTGATGCTTATGATATTGCCAAAACTGCTCAAAACCGCGTGGCACTGATTTATCAGCAGACAGGGCAATGTCCAATAGGTTTGCCGCTAAGTACTGAAGATCAACAAGTGCGCATGAGTGTCGATAATCGGGCTGCTGGTGTGCTGGATACCGACTGTGCAGTGACGGCGACGATTCAAAACGTTAGGTTTCCCATACGTTACCTGAACGAACAGACATTGGTCTTTTATCATATCCCAGACAGCGATAATTGGGGCTGCACCAGTTCACTGAACAAGAAACAAGCCCCCAAAAGCTGTATGTCTGACTAGGAATTGAACATCCTTACTATTTAGAATCAGTTGCGATATCGTCTGATTTATCAACTGGTGTCGCTTGACTCTTTAATGCCTCATAAAAATCTGTCAGATCCATTTTACGCGCCTTGCCAATATCTTCATCAAACAAGCTCTCAAGTTCTGCCATCGCCGATTGTGCTGACTCAATCATACTGGCTTCGTCATCATAGATCGCTTGCTGACGCTCAATCAAGTCATCATCATAATCACGGAACGTTCTTACAGTTTCTCGTGCTTTTTCGGGAGAGATGCCGAGCAGCTGCAGTGATTCACGTGACATGTCAAGAGATGACAGATAAGTCTCACGCCAAATGTGACGCACACCCACTTCGCGTAAGCGGTAGTAGTGCTGACGATCGCGCGCTCTTGCCAATATAATCAACTCAGGGTAGTTCTTGCGTAAATATTGAGCGGTGGTGATAGAGCGCTCCAGATCATCAATCGCCAAAATAAACACACGCGCTTTTTGAATACCTGCGGCTCGTAAAATCTCAGGGTTTTTTGGATCACCATAATAGACCTGGTTACCGAATTTTCGTACAAAATCGACTCGGTTTGCAGAGCGTTCAATGGCGGTAAACTCAATATTGTGCATACGAAGTACGCGACCAATGATCTGACCGACTCGGCCAAAGCCTGCAATAATCACCTGATGCTCATGATCAGGGATGGTGTCGTATTCGCGGCTAGGTTTACTTTTAGCAAATAATGGCTCACCTATTTTTTCTAATAATAAAAACGCCAATGGAGTGAGTGCCATCGAGATGGTTACTACAAGATTTAAGGTATTGGCCAGCTCAGGACGCAAGACATTTTGGGCCGTGGCAACGCTGAATAGCACAAAAGCAAATTCACCGCCTTGGGCGAGAGTCACACCCAGTCTGATACTGGTGGGCCAGCGGTTGCCTGATATTTTTGCGATAGCTGCAATTACGGCAAATTTGATAAACATCAAGGCAAGCGCACAGCCAATGATAAATATGGGCTTGGCCAAAATAAGTTTGACGTCAGTCAACATACCGACCGACATGAAAAATAGACCCAATAGTAGACCTTTGAAAGGCTCGATACTGGCTTCTAACTCGTGACGATATTCAGAGTCAGCCAGCAATACACCTGTCAAAAATGCACCTAATGCCATTGATAGACCAATCTGCCCCATCAAGATAGACACACCCATGACAATAAATAATGCGACCGCGGTGAGTAATTCTGTTGCACCACTTGACGCTACAAATTTAAAGAAAGGTCGAACGACATAGCGACTGGCAAAAATAAGACCCGCAAACACCGCAAATACTTTGCCAAAATAAAGTAAATCGTAGCTCTGCTCACGCACCCCTGATAAAAATGGAATCACTGCCAATAATGGGATAACGGCGATATCTTGGAACAATAGAATAGTAAAGGCTTCTCGACCATGCGTGCTTGATAGCTGCTGTTTTTCGGTCAATATTTGCAGTACAAATGCAGTAGAAGAGAGCGCCAAACCAAAACCAACGATAAAGGCAGTATCTAGCTGTAATGAGAAAAAGTGATGCAACAGTCCCATCAACAACGTACCAGTCAGTCCAACCTGTAGACCACCAAGGACAAATATAGAGCGGCGTAGTGCCCAAAGCCGTGAAGGTTGCAGCTCGAGTCCGATAATGAACAACAGCATGACCACGCCAAACTCTGAAAAATGCAACAAGCTCTCAGCATCACCCGCTACATCCAATCCACTGGGACCCAATATGAGTCCTGTGATGAGGTAACCTAAGACCGTTGCTATACCAAAGCGTTTACCAAGGGGGACAAAGAGCAGCGCTGCTCCTAGGAAGATAGTGGCTTGTAACATTAAGTTTGGTGAGCCGGCGGCGGCAGCGAACATCTGGAATCCTCAGAAATTAGGACAAAATAAGCAATTTAAAACGGGCGTAGTTGGCAATAAGTCGAGAAACACTATCGACACTATTATTTTTTACGGTAAATTTTCCACACACCATTGTCTGCAAGCGGGTTGTTATAAGCATCATTGCGACGTTTACGCGGTGTTTGCCTACTATCGACAATCTTAAAATCAGGCAGAGCATGGACGATAAGACCAGTACGATAAAAACGTACGCGTTCAGGCTCTAACATCTCACCTTTACTGTCGCGGCAAAAAACATAAGCACGCAGATCGATAAATTCACGATGAGCGACTAAACGTGCTTCATCGTCGTTATCTAGCACCGCTGTCATGCGGGCAACTTCATCATCAGTATAGGATCCACACTTATCTGTAAGTGCACCGACTGAGCCAAAGCTTTTGGACTCTTTGGCACGCGTTTTGGTTAAATGAAGGCGCTGAACATGATAAATAAACTGCGGTATCTCAAGGCTGGCTGGTAGCGGTAGATAATCAGGTGGCATATTGGCTGCGGGATAAAAATCCTGGGCGCGTTCAAGTAGGTTTTGCCAGCGCTGCTGATAAGCCTGTACCTCGGCTAAATTACCTTCATAGATAGGCATGTCACGAATCTGCCGCAAAATATCAGGCGGAAACTGCTCATGACGAAAGTTGGCAATGTCTTCTTGCAGCGTCGATAACAAAACTTTGGCGTGTTTTTTGCCGTCTTTTGACGTGGGATCATCGATATAGTCTGGGGCGACAAAGGGTGCTGAGCGTCTAGACATAGTGTTGTATCATCAATTGATCGTGAATAAGGTTTTCAGTCTTAAGTATACAGAATTTATATCAAAAATATGGTTGCAAGACAGAGTTTTTCATCGCTTTTAACATGCCATTACAATCATAGAGTCAAATTTTATAGAAACACCAGCTTAATAGAAGCGTAGGCTGGTTGGAAATTTAAGTGAGATATAATTTTTATTGCTTCATATGTTTTTATTTTTAATATCTTACAAAACGATAAATATTACTACCTAATCAAGCAAATTATCGCGACTGATGTTTATGCGTAAGTACCTAGCAGGCTCGGATATGTCTCCTAAGCGGCGTAATCCATTACATACTATTAGCAAAATATCCATCAGCATCTTTTGCATGGGATTAATACTTTCAGTTAGGTTTTGGTTGCTGATGATGTCAAATATGGGGTCAGGTTATCTACCCAATATCTGTAATGGTTGTCTAGATATTTGGATTAGGATGACGTTGCTAATAGTGGGTATCAGTCTTTGGCTAGTGACAGTGGCAGTATCAGGGACTTGGTTGACTTTACACCTGCAACGCTTTTGTTGTCGCTGGATCAGACGAAACCAGTAGCATAGAGACTAGTAGATTAGAGACCAGACCTAACTTAGTGAATTAGATCTGAATGAAAGTGAATAAGTTATGCTGTTAGTGATTATGACCAATATGACTGTTACCAGTAGGTGATCGTCCCGATATATCGCAGACGAGTGCTTCACTATGTGAGCTGTTTTGTGGATGTGACGAGCTCTCTACTTGAATGGTCGCATGATGAATACCAAGTGTCGACAAGCTTGTCTCAAGACTAGCAATCAAGATGCTCGACTCGTGAATGCTCATTTCTCCATCGACCACGACATGGCAAGATAAAGCATTTAAGCCACTAGTAATGCTCCAGACGTGTAGATCATGTACTTTTTGTACTTGAGGATGTGCGAGTAGTTTTTGTTCGACATCGACTAGTGAGATATTGGCAGGAGTGCCCTCCATCAATATATGTACAGAGTCACGTACGACGCGGTAACCACTAACTAATATAAGGAGAGCGACGATTATGGATGCTGCGGCATCTGCCCACACCCATCCAAAACCCATCATTAGTAGCGCTGCAATAATGGCAGCGACAGAACCTAATAAATCGCTCAATACATGCAGATACGCACTTTGCATATTGAGATTGACTGGTTTTTTATGATCAGCTGGTTTTGCCTTGGTATCTGTAATTTTGGTATCTGTGGCATCTGTAATATTGGCATCATTGCTCTTGTGGCTGTGCCCATGTGACGCTTCACCATGGCTACCGCGATGCATCAGCCATGCAACTAAAATATTAATCAACATCCCTATGGTAGCTATGATCAGCATGCCTTGGGTTGCAATTTCTGGCGGTGAGTTAAAGCGTTTGATTGCCTCGTAAAAAATCATCAAGGCAATAACAACTAGGGTGGCGCCATTAAAGGTAGCGACCAATATCTCAAAACGTTTATAGCCAAAAGTTTTTTGATGGGTGGCTGCTTTTTCACCGATTTTGAATGCTATAAGAGTCGCGCCAAGTGCTATCGCGTCACTCAGCATATGACCTGCATCAGATAGTAGCGCCAAGCTCCCAGTGAGCCAGCCACCAATAGCTTCGATGAACATATAGCCAGTAATGATAACAAAGCTAAACAGTAAGGTGCGTTGATAGCCCTTGGTATCTCGCGGTGTTGGTTTTTGCTCTAAGCGGGCATCATGGTCGTGACGGTGTTGATGGTTGTCATTATTGTCGTGATTTTCATCGTCATTGTGATTATGCACTTCAGGACTATTCTGACTCATAGCAACACTCAAATTAACTAGTATTTAGGTTAAATGAACAGTATCAACTGTAGATCAAGCAGGTGTGGGGTTTCTATCGCAGACCGTCTAATAACTATCATAAATTTAACATAGCTATGTATTGGAATCTGTTACGACGACGTAAACACAGTGGAAAAGGCAGAAAAACAATGTAGATAGAGGGAGGCTCCACGATGCTGCCTGATAGACCGACAACATCCTAATACTTGGGATTACCAGCCGACAGGATCGATATCCAACGTTAATTTAAGGTATTTCACACTCGGTAGCGTCAGTACAGGCTGCCACCACTGGTTCAATACGTGATGCAGCTGCTGTCGGTCCTTGGCCAAGAGCAATAGCTGTGCATGATAGCGACTGTTTTTTTTACTCATTGGCGCATCAATGGGACCAAGAACAACAAGATTATGTGCACTGGGCAGATGCGCAATGGCATCTTTGAGGGCTTGAGTAGTAGCTGCCAGAGTTTTGCCTTCACAGCGTATCAGTGCGGCATGACTGTGAGGAGGTAGCCCCATCATTCTGCGCTCTTGCAATAGCTCACGAGCGAATGATAGATAACCATCTTTTACCAGCTTTAACAAAAGCTCATTGTCAGGTTGCAAGGTCTGAATCAAGACGCGACCAGCTTTGTCACCACGACCAGCACGCCCTGCCACTTGTATCATGAGCTGTGCGGTATGCTCAGGCGAGCGAAAGTCTGCTGATAGAAATCCGCGATCAGCATTCGGTAAGCAAACTAGGGTGACATTGGGAAAATGATGACCTTTGGCGACCATTTGTGTCCCTACCAATATAGCAGGGTTACCTTGGTTTATTTGCTCGTAGATATTCTCCCAGCTGTCTTTGCGCCTTGTGGTATCACGGTCGATTTGGATAATCGGATAGAGCTCTTTACTGGTTTGAGGATTGGCAAAGATGGCATGTAGGTTTTCGCTCAGCCTTGTCGTACCCATACCTTTAGCATCTAGGTTTTGACTGCCGCAATCAGGGCATGTCGTTGGAATATAAGCTTGCCAATCACAGTGGTGGCACTTTAGATAAGAGCTAGCTGCATAGCTACTGTGCTGAGACTGACTATTATAATGGACGGTTAGGTGCGCATCGCAGCGAGGGCAGTCTGCCTGCCAACCACAAGCCTCACATAACAACACAGGAGCATAGCCGCGGCGATTCAAAAATATCAGTACCTGATCGCCCGCTTCTAGCGTTTGCTTGATAGCACCAATCATGGCGTCTGTCAGTCCTGTATCATAGCGCGCACCATCATCTTGGGCTTGCTGATGCGTGCTTTGTAGGCGTGCATCGATCAGTTGCATGGTTGCAGGCTTGGCACTACCAGGACGAGTGAGTAATTGATACTCTGTCAGCTTACCATCATCAACTAATTTCAGATGCTCAAGAGAGGGCGTCGCTGTACCGAGTATGACTGGAATTCTGTTTTGTAGGCCGCGATAGAGGGCAACATCAGCAGCATGATAGCGTAAAGTGTCTTGCTGCTTGTACGAGCCATCATGTGCTTCATCAACAACAATAAGCCCCAGCGCTGCAAATGGATATAGCACCGCTGATCGCGTACCGATAATGATTTGTGCATGACCTGTGCGGCAATCTTGCCAACCTTGGAGACGATGCGTATTGGTCATACCTGAATGTAATAAAACAATATGAGCGGCAAAGCGACTGGCAAACCGTGCACGTGTCTGCGGTGTGAGTCCAATCTCAGGCACCAAAATAAGTACTTGCTTCCCTGCTTCTAATACCGCTTGCATCGCTTGTAGGTAGACTTCAGTTTTGCCGCTACCGGTAATACCGTTCAACAAAAACCCAGTATAAGTCTCAGACTTATGGGCCACAGTAATGGCATCGACGGCAAGTTTTTGCTCGTCATTGAGATCAAGTGGCATCTTGGCTAACTTGACAGGAGAGGGGGGCTTTTTTGGTTGAATATAGCGCTCGATAAGTCCCTTGTCTTCTAGCGTCTTTAAAAATGCCCGCTGCATACCTTCCAATAGCAATACGTCTTCACTTGCCCCATGCTGACCATGTAGCTTGAGCATATCAAACTGCTGTTTTTGTTTTTTTGCATTGGCATGGAAATCATCATTAGTGATATGCGGCAAAATTCGCCAATGGGTAATCAGCAAATCTAGCGGCTTACCTTGACGCACGAGACTTGGCAAAATGACGGCTAAGACGTCACCAAGCGGATAGTGATAGTAGCGTGCAAGCCAATAGGCCAGCTTGAGCATACTAGGATCTAAAATAGACTCCGTATCCAAACACTTATTGATAGCCTTGATTTTGCTAACCGGTACACTGCTTTTGTCCTCAGAGACATGGGCAATGACGATGCCAATCAAGGTCTGACGACCAAATGATACTTCAACGCGGCTACCGATTTGCGGTATCAAACCGTCTGGTGACGCAAGCATATCTGCTGGTAGGCTGTAGTCAAACACCCGATAAAGGGGTACGGGTAGAGCAACTTGGACCAACATAAATGGCTTCGCAATATCGTCAGGTTAATGGGGGATAAAAGGCAGAGACTAATAAGCTTAGCATGATGCTAAGCTTATTATGGAGCGATTTATAGCGTGCTAATTAAATAGAGTCTATATCAGCACTGTTTAATATTGAGTACTGTTTGATATCCAGTATTAGTCAATATATAGGATAGACTCGATTTCGACCACACCACCTTTTGGTAGGGCAGCGACCTGTACAGCAGCGCGGGCAGGGTAAGGCTCGCTTAAGTTGGCAACAAATACGTCATTCAAAACCGCAAAATCACTTAAGTCAGTCAAAGAGACGTTGAATTTAACCACGTCATTTAAACTACCGCCAGCCGCTTCACAGATCGCTTTGATGTTCTCAAATACTTGCTCCGCCTGTGCCTTAAAGCCTTCTCTCAATTCCATAGTTTCAGGGTCAAAACCAAGCTGACCTGAGATATAAACGGTGTTACCGACTTTGACCGCTTGTGAATAAGTACCTACCGCTGCAGGTGCGTTGTCTGTTTGGATGGTTTGACGAGTCATATGATGTCCTTTGAATATTTTATGGGTTCGCTGCTAAAAGCTCAGTAGCATTACGTATGATTATTTTAGAAAATGCTAAAGTCTCAATGTTAGGTTTTTACATCTATCTAAAGAGTATCTAATAAATGGTATCGATAGATAGACATGACTATTATAATTGATATAGGCGCATGATGTTAGGGAAGCCGAGCAATGAGCGCAACTCGCGAATGCCTTGAGCCAAGTGGTTGCGACTGCGTACAATGATATGGACAATGGTATCGCTATTACGTACGTCAACGGTTTCAACACCCATATTCAATTGACGTAAATGATAAATGACTTCACTGATTTGCTCATCACTAAGCGCGATAGAGAGTTTTAGGTAAGCAGGAAAACGGATTTTGCCGCTATTTTGTATATCGTTATCATCCGTATCACCCTGCGTTATAGTGGTGTCATTGCGCCACCGTAGCTGGATAACCTGATAGGGGTTGTCTTTACGAATGTCATCAAGTGAAAAGCACTTGTGTCTATGAACCACCAAACCGTGGCGTGATAAATGCCCAACGATCGGGTCACCATAAATCGGATGGCAGCAGTTAGCAAAATCAAGTTCAACCCCAGATGCATTGGCAATCAACTGCTGTGGCTGAGTCATATCATCGTTGTGCGCTTGAGCTTGCAGGCTGCTCACTTCGTCGCTAAACAGACGAGTAACGACCAGTTGCGGCAGTAGTGTGCCAGAGCTGATTTGTTCAAATAGAGCGTTCTTTTCGGCTAGTCCGCGCCATTCCGTCAAATCTTTCCAGTCATTGTCTGTCAAATCATCGAGTGTTTTTTGATAGGTCTTGAGGGCACGATCTAACGCTTGACGACCGTGGTGCTGTTTGTCAGCGGCAGACAAGTCCTTGAACCAACGTAAAATCTCTTCGCGTGCTTTATTGGTGACCACAAACCCTAGCCACTCTGCTTTTGGTTCAGAATGGCTGTTGACTTCGATTTCAACCGCTTGTCCGTTTTTTACCACCGTACCGAGTTTTGCAGGTTTACCGTCGATGTTTGCACCAACAGCGACGTTACCGATCATAGGCCCGACGGCATAAGCAAAATCAAGTGCGGTTGCACCTTGTGATAGCTCGTAAGCTCGGCCTTTTGGACTATAACAAATGATCTTACTAGAATGTAGATAGTCCATTAAGTCATTGATAGTGGAGACTGCTGCTGAGAAATTGGGACTGTTTTCGTTCAAGCTGTCTTCATCGACCAAGTCTTTCATATTACGTAAAGAAGCTTGGATAACTGACTGGCTGACGTCGGAGGCGTGCTCTGCACCAATAACACCAAGCCTTGCTGCGCTTTGCATTTGCTTGGTCAAGATAGTGACTTTGACGACATCGTTATCGCGCTCATAGATAAGCGTAAGCGATTGATTACCACCCGGTAGCGGCCTACGAATATTATCAGCAATGTGCGTATCATCGATTTGATACTTTTTAATCAAATAATAAGCCAGCTTGTCACAGGCTTCGATATTGTCGAGGACAATCTCAAACGCATAGTGACGCAGTAGGGTATTGATCTCACCGCGGTTGCGGAAAAACTGACGATATATCACCACACGATTGTCCAAAACTTTGACCAGCCCGTTAAGGTCTAAGTTGTTGAGGACGATACTTAAATAGCGGTGAATGGCTTCTCTTTGAAAATTGCGTCCAAGTCCATGCTGTAAGAGCTTATCAGACAGTTTGTTATACATACCAGAATCAAGGTTACGGTAGCACAGCACCTCGATATAGTCGGCAATATCATTAAGACCCATCAATCGTGCAAATGGGACATAAAAGTCCAAGGTTTCTTGTGCGGTTGTGCGCTGCTTTTCAGGGCGTACCGCATCAAGTGTAGACATATTATGTAAGCGATCAGCAAGCTTGATAATCAGTACACGTGGGTCAGCAAGCGTCGCGGTCAAGATTTTGTGAAAAGTGGCCGCTTTATTTTGTTGCTTGTTGTGAGAGGATGATTTGAGCTTGGTCACGCCATCGACCAGTCTCGCTACTATCTTGCCGTAGCGCTGCTCGATCTGCTCATCACTCACGTCAGTATCTTCGACCGTGTCATGCAAGATCGCGGCGATGATGGTATCTCTGTCTAAGCGAAAGCCTGCTAATATCTCAGCCACTGCGATGGGGTGAGTGATATAAGGTTCCCCTGATTTACGCTTGTCTTTGATATGCGCAATATCACCGAACTCACAGGCATCAATAATGTCACGGCGCTCAGCGGCAGTGAGATAACCTACTGAACGTAGCAGGTTATATTGAGCATCATCAACGAGATGATGACTGAGTTTGGGTAGGGTTTGACTCATAAAATAACAATCCTATTTTCCATTACCTACTTATTTGACCATTTCTCGAAGCAAATGATGATGAAATATCGACCTACCGTATGAATCGTAAATAAGAGTAGGTCATTCTTTAATTAATCGCAAATTGCATTCAATGTCAACTGATAAGCGAGTAGGCAAGATAAAAATCCAAAAATTTTTCACTTAGTGGTCTATTTTAGAAGATAAATGGTTACCAAAATCGCGAATACAATAGAGTCACAACCAAAAAACCACAGCCTATGCTGTGGTCTCTATTGCTGATCAAGATATATAGCTGTCTTATTTAGAAGCTACAATCCTAAAAGCTATGATCGCCTGACAACGCTAAATCTAATGAGCTAGTAGCAAAGTTATGCTCTGGCTGATTTAGAATATCACGGGTGATTTTGCCAGCGGCAATTTCACGTAGCGCCAGTACGGTAGGCTTGTCATTGTCAACATCTACCAATGGCTCAGAAATGCCCTTTGCCAATTGACGGGCACGCTTGCTTGCGACCAAAATTAGCTCAAAGCGATTATCAACATTATCCAAACAATCTTCAATCGTTACTCGTGCCATAAATAGCTACCTCGGTTGTTTTTATTAGTCACGGACTTTGACCGCCACTCAATAAAAATAATATCAAATACATAAAGGGGGATAGCTACATATTATAGCATTTTTTGCTAAGCTGCGTAGTTGCTTTTTATATCATCTTATTGGACAAGCAGCTTTAGTCGCTGATGCTAAGTTTACTCCGCTGCGGGCTTGTTTAGCAAGTTGCTAATCGTACGATGATAACGCTGCTGCTGACGAGCAAGCGTTTGTCTATCAGCGATAATAAGCGCTTTTAATTCAGCCAAAGCCACTTCAAAGTTATCATTAATAATCACAAAGTCAGAATTAACGTATTGTGCCATTTCATGAACAGCACCAGCCAGACGTCGTTCTATAACTTCGCTGGTATCCTGTGCGCGAGTTGATAGGCGCTGACGCAAGGTATCAATACTAGGCGGCAAGATAAAAACGGTCGTTGCATCAGGAAATATTTTTTTGACCTGAGTGGCGCCTTGCCAGTCAATCTCCAAAACCACATCGATACCTGCCGCAAGCTGGGAGCGTACGCTCTGCTCTGAGGTGCCATAGTAGTTTCCGAATACTTCTGCATGCTCTAAAAATTTGTTTTCGCCAATAGCTTGTACGAAGCTATCCACATCTGTGAAATGATAGTGATGTCCATCAATCTCACCTGGGCGCGGGCTGCGAGTCGTGTGAGAGATGCTGACGGTTAAGTCGTTAGTGGTCGCCAGTAGTTGTTTCACCAGTGAGGTTTTGCCTGTACCCGAAGCGGCAGTAATAATAAATAATGAACCTGTCATACAATTTGTCCCAATAAAATATGTGTTAACAAATGGAATGTGTTAATAAAATAAAAAAGTGTGCTAATCACAGACTAAAAATATTCCAGTCAGTAGAAAAGGCTGGAAAAAAGAAAAACCGCCATCATGTATGGCGATATAAATCATAATAGTTGTCCCATTATAAACGGCTTTTGTGTGAGTGAAAGCGAGTTTTGCAATATGCAATCAGTATGTCGATATTTATAACTAAAATATTGCAATGAGTGTACTGCTATTTTTGAGGGCAATAAAAGCAAATTATGCTAAAGTAGAGCATTGAAATTGCCCCAACTTTTGAATGAAAGCTTTGATGCATAAGCTTTACATATAAATTATCCAATGATAGGCCTTCTTATGCAAATTTATCTTGCCAATCCTCGTGGGTTTTGTGCTGGTGTAGACCGTGCGATCGCGATTGTTAACGAAGCGTTGACCCGTTTTGAGCCGCCCATCTATGTCCGTCATGAAGTCGTACATAATAAATTTGTCGTATCAGATTTAGCCAATCGGGGCGCAGTATTCGTCGAAGAGCTTCACGAAGTGCCAGATGGTTCGGTGGTTATTTTCTCTGCACATGGGGTCTCTAAAGCGGTGGAAGATGAAGCAGGTCGCCGTGATATCACTGTATTTGACGCGACTTGTCCTTTGGTGACAAAGGTACATATTGAAGTGGCCAAGTTTGCCCAAGATGGCATGGACGCGGTTTTGATAGGACACGCTGGACACCCAGAAGTAGAAGGCACTATGGGTAGGTTTAATGCGAAAAACGGTGGGCAGATTCATCTTGTCGAAGATGAAAGCGACGTTGCGGCTTTAACCGTACAAGATGCCAAACGCTTGGCATTTGTAACTCAAACGACGCTATCGATGGATGACACTGCTCGCGTTATTGATGCGCTGCGTGACAAGTTCCCGAGTATCCAAGGACCCCGAAAAGACGATATATGTTATGCCACTCAAAACCGCCAAGATGCGGTAAAAGATCTTGCCAGTCGCTGCGAAGTGGTCTTGGTTGTGGGTTCGCCAAACTCTTCAAATTCCAATCGTTTACGTGAGCTGGCTGAGCGTATGAATTGCCGTGCTTATTTAATCGATAATGCCAGCGAGATGAATCGCAGTTGGTTAGATGGTGTGCAGAGTATCGGTGTTACTGCTGGTGCGTCAGCGCCAGAGGTGCTCATTCAAGAAGTGCTGCAGCAGCTGCAAGACTGGGGTGGCGATCTTCCTAGTGAGCTATCCGGTATCGAGGAAAACGTAACGTTTAGTTTGCCAAAAGCCTTGCGCATTCCTGTTACCCAAGTTGGTAAATAGTCAGTCGTTAAACAACAAGTATTTGCGTGAAATATTATTGATATGGATAAGGCCGCATGAAAGAACCCAAAGGCAAATTTGTATTGGCAGAAGCCACGCTCGCTGACGTCAATAAGCAATTAAAGCTCAACATGCTCGTGACGGTCGCGGTGGTGTTTGTACTATTCATGAATATTATAAAATTCATGGCAGAAAAGAGCTTTTTTTATGCGGCACTCGCAGTCGTTATGATCTGTTTATTGTTCTTTATACAAAAAGCTCGCGGTATTCTTGTGTTAAGAAAACAAGAGCTTACCCATAAATAAAAGTTTTACAAGAAAGTGTTAAATATAGGATAGCTATGACTGCTTATTACAAATTTATCAAACGTGAACAACAAGAAAATGGTACCAGTGTAGCGCACTATCAGCCAACCGAGCATGCACAAGGTGCCTGGAATGAGCATGAGCAGCACATGGCGCCAGCGACAGGTCTCCTGACTGCTGAGCTTAAAGGTTTTGCACCGCAGCCCAATACTCGCATAGCTCGCGTAAGTCTGGATATATTGGGCTTGATACCGCTTGATGACTTTACCATTACCACTCGCTGTATTCGACCAGGCAAAACCATTGAGCTGATAGAGGCGGTAATGAGCAGTCGTGGTCGTGATGCTATCATCGCACGAGCATGGCGACTCCTGACTCAAGACACCAGTGAGATAGCAGGACTAGAGGATCAAGCTTCAGTGCATCAGCCTGAAGATTTGCCCGTTTGGGACGAGATGAAAGGCTGGCCAGGAGGCTTTATCGAAAGCGTACGCCTAGTAACCACAGAAGATCGTCGTCCCGGACGCGGTATGGTATGGATCACCAATGACGTGCAGATGGTAGAAGATACGCCAACCGATGATGTGGTCCATCTATTGGGTATGGTGGATACTGCGAATGGTGTTGTCCCTAGATTGGGACTGGGGCTGTCCAAACTAGAATGGATGTTCCCCAATACTGACTTGCAAATACACATGCATCGCGAACCCAAAGGACGCTGGTTGGGTATCGAAGCAGTACAGCAGTACGGTGATGATGGTATTGGTCTTACCAGTGCAGTATTACACGACGTGTATGGGCCTTTTGGTCGCAGTGAGCAAATACTCACTATCCGTCCGATACCGCGCTAACCGTTAGATAGTTTTTTAGATAACTGTGTAGTCGGTCTATAAATAAAAACACCAGTACAAGCTCAGCTTTTGTCAAAGATATGGATTATATAATTTGTAAAATGAAACGATAATATACAATCAATTAATTATACAAATAATTGAAAACCCGTTTTAATAGTATCCAAGAAAACGATATTAATCGACAAGGAGGGTGCTATGAACACGCATATTCAGTTTTCAAAAAAACTAACGACGATTTGGGACTTATTGATAGAAGCTTATTCAGAATAGTGACTTGTATCTACACGACCTGTGTCTACATATGGGCACTTGTGTGAGCAGATAGTTCTTAGAAAGCGTTTTGATAAATAAGCAGAACACCGCCTTGATAGATATGGGCGGTGTTTTTTATTGAATAAGACTGTTACGCTTGAATTTTTTTTTGCTGCCCTTATTAGTATAGACAGTCTAACGGTAATGCACACGGTAAGCTGTGAGCATTGTTAGAACAGCTATAGTCAGTTATTTGATAATAGGTCTTTCATAGAATTTAAAGGAGTTTTTATGAGTGAAGCAACCCAAGCTGAAGGTCTGAATCCAGAATTAAAAAAACATACGTTTGAAGCAGAAGTGGCGCAACTACTGCACTTGGTAACGCATTCATTATATTCTAATGCAGATATTTTTGTCCGTGAGCTCGTCTCTAACGCATCGGACGCTTGTGATAAATTGCGTTTTGAAGCGACCAATGATGACAGCCTTTATGAAGATGATGGCGAGCTAAAAATCCGCATTGCTGTTGACGAAGCCGCGAAAACCATTACCTTTACCGATAATGGTATTGGTATGAACGAAACGGATGCTATTGAAAATTTAGGTACGATTGCCAAATCAGGCACCAAGGCATTTTTGGACAAATTGTCTGAATCGCAAAAACAAGACGGTCAACTGATTGGTCAGTTCGGTGTCGGTTTTTATTCAGGGTTTATCGTCGCTGACACTATCAGTGTCGAATCACGCAAAGCAGGCGAGCCTGCGGATAAAGGCGTACGCTGGGTATCTGACGGTACCGGTAGCTTCACTGTTGAGCCTATTACTAAAGATACGCGCGGTACAGCGATTACCTTGCACCTAAAAGAAGAATATAGCGAGGGCGAAGACAACTACCTAGACCGCAGCAAGATTAAGCGTTTGGTCAACAAGTACTCTGACCATATCAGTCTACCGATTCAGATGCGTAAAGAAATCTGGCAAGAAGACGTAAAAGAAGACGAAAACGACAGCTCTGATGATCAGGTACCTGCCGGCGGCGAGATGGTACTTACTGACGAGTGGGAAACCATCAACAAGGCCAGCGCATTATGGACGCGCTCAAGCTCTGAGATCGAAGACGATGAGTATGTCGACTTCTATAAGAACATCTCTTATGACATGACTGATCCACTTGCTTGGACGCATAACCGTGTAGAGGGCCGAGTACAGTATACGCAGCTACTGTATATCCCTGAAAAAGCGCCAGCAGATTTATATACTCGTGAGCAGCAGCATGGTCTCAAGCTCTATGTGAAGCGTGTCTTTATCATGGATGAAGCTGAGCAACTGCTACCAATGTACTTGCGTTTTGTGAAGGGGGTTATCGATTCAGCAGACCTGCCTTTAAATGTGAGCCGTGAGCTACTTCAAGAGTCACGTGATGTGAAATCTATCCGTGATGGTAACGCACGTCGTATCTTGACCTTGCTCGCAAGCCTTGCCAATAGCGAAGACAGTGATAAGCAAGAGAAATTTGCTAAGTTCTATGCAGAGTTCGGTGATGTCATCAAAGAAGGTTTGGGTGAGGACGCAGGTAACCAAGAACGTATCGCCAAGCTATTGCGTTATGCAACCAGCACGCAAGATGGACTCGAGACCAGTTTTGAAGATTACAAAGCTCGCATGAAAGATGGGCAAAAAGCCATCTACTACCTCACCGCTGATAATTTAGCAGCAGCAAAAAACAGCCCGCAACTTGAGCTGTTTAAGAAAAAAGGCATCGAAGTTATCTTGATGACCGGCCGTGTCGACGAATGGGCGATGAACTTCTTGACGTCATTTGACGAGACACCGCTACAAAACATCGCCAAAGGTGCAGTAGATTTGGGTGACTTGCAGGACGAAGCCGAAAAAGCTGAAGCAGAGAAAGCAGAAGAAACGTTAAAGCCTGTTGTTGATAAGCTTAAAACTGCGCTAGGTGAGCGTGCTAAAGACGTCAAAGTATCAACGCGTTTGGTTGATAGCCCAGCATGCTTAGTCGTTGGAGAAGGTGAGCTGTCACCACAAATGATTCAGATGCTACAGCAAATGGGTCAAGACGTACCAGCGAGCAAGCCAACCCTTGAGGTCAACCCCGATCATCCGCTCATTAAGAAGTTAGAGGGCAGCGAGCAGTTTGATGATTTGGCGCAAGTGATCTTTGATCAAGCCTTGTTAGCAGATGGGGGTCAGTTAGAAGATCCAGCTGCTTATCTAAAGCGCGTCAACGAGCTGTTGATGAGATAGTATCTGGTCGTTAATATGAAGGGAGGCCTTGTTAGCAAGGCCTCCTTTTTTTATTAGTATTCATGGTAATGTTTCGGTGATGTCTAAATTTAGGCGAGTTTTACAAATCATGCTTATCGTCTTGACCGACAATCCGTTACAATCGCGATAGATTAGCGAGCTAGACTATTAGGAAGTGCTAGTCGTCTTCTATAAATATTCCATCGTGAATTCAATATAAATCGATGTCTAGAGCCGTAACAGAATCGTAATACGATTGCGTAAGACGGCAGCTACACTAGAATAGTTATCATTGGGTCATTTTATTTTTCTCGGCTGGCTAGAGGTCTACGTCTTTGTCACTTACGTCGTTAAAAACCGTATCGCTCCAGCGTTTTTCGCTCAACTTTGCTGCCAATATTATTGCAACCTTGTGGATGCTAGTGGGCTCGACACGAGCATTTTCTTGGGTCAAGCCTACGTTTATACAGTTTGCTGTATTCGCTATATTGGCACTCAGCAGTAATGTTTTGTTTTCGTGGTTGGCTGCTGAAAGTGGTAGCCTATTTAATGAGCAAGGATTGGTCAGTTATTTGATTTGGCCAATGATTATTTTGCTCAGCGGTATTATTTTAGCAAGGCGCGCGAGCAACCAATCGCTGGTATTTGTACCAGTCGTACTATGGTTGGTTGCTGATACGCTATCCGCTTTATTACAAAGCTTAGTACAGTTTTCTGGTAGCTATGGTTGGTTGCCTGAGTGGAGTTATTCATTTTTACCTGTACTATTTTTGGTATTATTCCTATGGCAGACACTTGCTTTATTATGGATTTTTTCCCGCCGTTTGCGCATACCGTGGTGGGAGCGCATTATCATACTGGTAGGTGCGGTAGCGTTACTGACTATCTGGCAACGTAATGTCGCTGACCAGCCCATTTTTAAGCAGATTCCAGTAGAGCCTGTATTAGAAGAGGCGGCGTTATATGAGCAGCCGCGTCTATTGCAGCAGGCGCTAAACAGTATCGACCCGAGTATCGATGGCAAAACGGACTGGTACTTTATGGGTGTGGCTGGGTTCTCTGGTCAGAACGTCTTTCGTTCTGAAATTAATAAAGTGCGTGAGCTGTTCGATGTGCGTTTTGGTACCAGTGGGCACTCACTGGCCTTGATTAACAATACTTACAGTTGGCTGGACGAGCCAATTGCTACCAGAACCAGTATTGCACGTGGATTAAAGAAAATTGGTCAGCAAATGAACGCTGATGAAGATGTGTTGTTCTTGACACTGTCGTCACATGGCAACGAAGATATTGTTCAATTAGAAAATCCGCCACTCGCGATGGACAATTTAGATGCCACATGGTTACGCGAGACACTGGATGCATCAGGTATTCGCTGGCGAGTGATTGTGATATCTGCGTGCTATTCGGGGTCGTTCATTGACGAGTTGGCATCGCCGACTACCGTAGTGATTACGGCCTCAGCCACTGACAAGGCATCGTTTGGCTGTACCAATACAGCTGAAATGACTTATTTTGGTCAAGCTTTTTTTGCTGAGAGTCTACGTGAAAACAGCAGCTTTGAATCTGCTTTTAAGGATGCAGCATACCGTGTACAAGAGCGTGAGCTTTATATGGGATTTGAGCCATCAGAACCACAAATGGTGATTGGTAGTTTGATGGAGACGGCACTACCGGCGTTTGAGCAAGTATTGTTTGATAAAGCACGTCCATCAGTTGCTAGTATAACGAGTAACGCGGCTTCTGTTACTATTGATACTGTACCTGATAGCGTGCCAACCAGTCCGTAAATGAAGTTAATAGAGCGATTAAATACAGATACAGCGCAACTCAAAATCTTGTGGATATAATATCAAATCACGAGCGTTTATTATTTATCATCGCTATCTATCACCGTTGGTTTTATTTTGAATAAAAAGGATATCACTCATGCACAATGCTTATAGTCGTAGTTTGTCCAACAACAAGCAGATGACCCAAAAAAGTGTGAATCGTTGCTTTAACGGTGAGCAGCATTATTATAGCCACGAGTCGACATCGACCAAAACGGCGATGACGTTTAGTATTTATCTACCTGATGAAGCATTGGCTGGGCGACGTTGCCCTGCCATACTGTACTTATCAGGACTGACGTGCAATGCTGATAACGTCACTCACAAAGCGCACTTTCAGCAGAAATGCAGTGAGCTTGGTATGATACTGATTGCACCCGACACCTCACCTCGCAGTAGTGATGATATTGAGGTGCCAAACGACGAGCGCTATTTTGTCGGGCAGGGCGCAAGCTACTATGTTGATGCGACCCAAGCGCCGTGGTCAGACAACTTTAATATGCAAAGCTATATCGTTGATGAGCTATATGACTTATTACGCTCAGAGTTCCCAATAGACAGCATTGGTGTCACAGGGCACTCTATGGGTGGTCATGGCGCGCTGCTATTGGGATTTAAGTATCCGAGCAAGTTTGTCAGTGTATCCGCCTTATCGCCAGTATGTGCCGCTAGCGAGTCTGCTTGGGGGCAGGCGGCTTATACAGAGTATTTCGGTGATAATAAGGCTCTATGGTCTCAAGCAGATGCGGCACAGATGATTGAAAAGGTCGGTCAGCAGTATGCAAGTATCTTGGTTGACCAAGGCGCGGCTGATAATTTTTTAGACGAAGGACAACTACAAACTTCCAAACTACAAGAGGCTTGTGCAAAAGCCAAACAGCCCTTAACATTGCGTTATCAGGCGGGGCATGACCACAGCTATTATTTTATTCAGACAGTGATCAATGAACATATCGAACATCACTGGCATATGGCGCAATTGAGCTAAGGTGCCATATCAGCTAACGTGATACGTTTTTTGCTCTCTCATTCATGCCCAAAAGGTGATTTTTATGGCAAGTTATCAAGATTTGACAGCTTCCAATGGACAAGAAAAGTCAGTAGATACTGACGCTACAAAGGCAATAATGCAGGCCGACATGGATGCCGCCCTAAAACATAAACAGCGCAGTAACGATGATCAAGTGACTCAAGATAAGTCAGACGAGCTGATCGCAAAAACGCTCAATGATGCAGGCGATAGAGTACTTGATGAGACACAAATATCGCGTGTAATAGAAATGGCGTGGGAAGATAGAACACCATTCGGTGCGATAGAGCATAGCTACGGTCTCGATGAAACAGGCGTTATCAAGCTCATGCGTCAAGAGCTCAAGCCATCGTCTTTTCGCTTATGGCGTGAGCGAGTAAGCAACCGTGCTACCAAGCATGAGGCAAAGCGTTCTTTTGACGTGGGCCGTGCCTATTGCAAGACACAATACAAGCCGCGCTGATTAACTGAGTATGCGAAAGGTATAGAGTAACAACAAGCCCATTAATACGATTTTTTAATTGATTTACATTTGATATAAACACAAATTAGGTAGCCCTACTATGATCAGTCCTGCTAAACCTTATCTTATTGCCCCATCGATACTCTCAGCTGACTTTGCACGTTTGGGTGAAGAGGTCGAGCGCGTATTGGAGTCGGGTGCCGATGTGATTCATTTTGATGTGATGGACAATCATTACGTACCCAACTTGACGTTTGGCAGCATGATTTGTAAAGCGCTACGAGACTATGGTGTGGAAGCGCCAATTGATGTACATCTGATGGTCTCGCCTGTTGATAGCATGATTGAGCAATTTTTGGAGGCAGGTGCTAGTATCATCACCTTTCATCCAGAAGCCAGCGCTCATATCGATCGATCGCTGCAACTGATCAAAGATGGCGGTGCTGAGTGTGGTCTGGTATTGAACCCAGCAACACCACTACATTATCTTGATTATGTCATGGATAAAGTAGATCAGATTTTATTGATGAGCGTGAATCCTGGATATGGTGGACAGTCATTTATCGATAGTACCCTAGATAAGGTACGTCAGGTACGTCAACGTATCATCACCAGTGGTCGCGATATCCGACTAGAGGTGGACGGCGGTATCAAAGCCAACAACATCCGTGCGGTTGCTGAAGCAGGTGCAGACATGTTTGTCGCAGGTTCTGCGATATTTAATCAGCCAGATTATAAAGAAGCGATTGATGCCATGCGCGCAGAGCTAGCACTGGCCAACGGCAACGAATAAAGTCAGTTAAGTAGCCTAAGGTAGGCTGTATAATGGTAACGACAAACCATGCAAAGGTGAGATATGGACACGCAAAGACCCGTTAAGTCATCAACATCGCCTAATCCAGCAACAGGCAGTGAGCTGCCAGTTCAAAACGATCTTCCGAGACGTAGCTTAGTGCCAAAAGGCATTACCATTGGCTTGGCTACGTTTGCACTTGTCTTGAGTCTGGCAGGTTATGGTTTTCGTCTGATGATTGGTGATGATGTAGGTACAGTACTACGTCATGCTGCTGTGATTGTACCTGCCTTTGTACTGGGCATACCGTTGTTTTTTTGGGTTGGCTCGCGGGTATTGAACAAAGTCAAAGGTATGCATATTGAGACCAGAAACGCATTAACACTTGGCTGGTTGACGGCTTGTGTATCGATGCTATGGTTGATGGGTACTTATAGCTGAACAGGCTACAGTGGCGATTGCCTCTAGATATTGCGTTGCAAAACCCTTATAAGCTGTCTTTTATACTTTTTTAATCATTAAGCCATATTCTATAAGTGTGGCTGGAATTTTATATGCGAATCGTACCAGCCAGTATTGCTAATATTATCTATCCTAAAGACTTACCAAATGGCTTGTTTACCAGTTTAATTATAGCTTGCCTCTTAATGGGGCTAGCGTCATTGCGTAATGGAACAGATCTACAGGGCTGGCTAAATGTTATTGAAAACTGGCTACTTATGCTACTGATACTGCCCACCGCGACGGCCACCGTTGCACTACCTTTCAAATATCGTGATCCCACGCTTGAGCTCAAGCTCGTCTACTACTTAGGTATGTTTGTGGCTTTCTTATTTACGCTAGCAAAGCTGCGCTACTGGCGTTAACTGGAGGCAAGCTCTGTCATACCAAAACGGTACTGATGTCAAAGACTTGTATGACAACCCTTGAATTTAACTATCAAAGCGTCCATTGTATAAGTAAGACAGATTTACCCGCGTTACTGTAAGAAAATAGATTTGCCGAGTACCATTTCTCAAGTGCCATGTCTGTAGTGAGTAGCTTGTTTGCAATGAATAATTCGTTTGCAAGTTTTAATTTTTGCAAATCATAAGCGGGATAATAAGGAAGCAGTTAATGACATATGATATCGATAATGATATAGAAGTAGACAACGATGGTAGCGATCAATTTACAGGGTTTGCTAAGGAGACCACATTAGAGCTGGTGGAATCTGAAGATGGTAGATTGTTGTTACGTGATGCAGAACAAGACGAAGAACCCTTAATGACTATTGATTTTTCTGATAAGCTCAAAGAGTTATTGGGTAGCGATACTCAGGCTGTTGGTCAGCATATGATTCATGCAGCGATTCAGGTCATTATGCAAAAGCAGATGAGTAAGTGGCATGCTCACGTGTATGATAAAGAACCAACACACTATAGCTGATCTTTAGTTATCTCTCGATACTGATTGAGGCTTTCAGGTATTATCAAGTGATACACCAAGCTGCAGCCATAAAAAAAGGGTTTATCAATTGATAAACCCTTTTTTTTCAAATATTACCATTTACAAAATGGAGATTATTTGATTTTAGCTTCTTTAAAGATCACATGCTGGCGTACTTTTGGATCAAACTTTTTGATTTCCATTTTACCAGGCATAGTGCGCTTGTTTTTGGTAGTGGTGTAGTAATAGCCAGTACCAGCTGTTGATACTAATTTAATTTTATCTCTCATGATAGCTTTCCTGTAAATGAGGGGTCTTCAAACGATAGGTACGTGTCGAAAAGGCAAGTCGCTAACTATAATGTAGCAAAACGGCAGTCAAGTAATGAGAGTCATCACTTGACTGCTATTTTTAACTTAAACTTTTTGACCTTGTGCGCGTAGATCCGCTAACACTTTATCGATACCAAGTTTGTCAATGATGCGCATACCTTTGGTAGACACACGTAGACGTACAAAGCGGTTTTCAGACTCTACCCAAAAACGATGGTTGTGAAGGTTTGGTAGAAAGCGACGACGGGTTTTGTTGTTTGCATGCGAAACATTATTACCCACCATAGGGCGCTTTCCAGTCACTTGGCAAACTCGAGACATGGCGAACTCCTAATCTATGAGGTATGAGTTTTTCTCATACCAGTCTGGGCAAGTTGCACGTTTTTGCGGCATGGACACAGCAAGCGGCAGCTTTGCACCAAACAAAACTATATGAAGGTTGAGCTGGTTTTGCTGTTATCTAAAGGCAAATAACAGGCTGACCAATTCAGAAAATTTTAAAGCCGACATTTATACCATAAAATAGATGAATACTCAAATATTTTTATGATAAACGTTGGTTTAAAGGATGGCTATTATACCCTGAAATGAGCGCGCTATGTTGTTGATTATCTAATAGCAAAGATTAATTTTTAGTTGTAAGTTATAACAAAAGTCAGTAAAGTTGCTGTTATATATTTAATACAATCTGTTAATACACTGGCATTACTGTAAAACCATGTATCATCAACAGTCTCTCTTGATTCTGTGTAATGATTATTGCCTCTTTGTTTGATAAATCACTGCTCATGCGGAGTTAAAACCATGTCATACCACTCGCTACCTACTTCTAAGCTATTTCAACTGACAGCGCTCACATTATCATTAGCCCTGGCAGGTTGTGGCGGCGGTGATGGCACTGATACGATTGCACCGGCGCCTGATTTGGGTGTAGAACAGCCTGATGGAGATAATGGAGATGACGGTGGTACTGAAGAGCCAATAGGTGCTTTAAATATCAGTAGCAGTCAATTAGTCGATGTAGACGATAATACGATAACCTCTATTGGGCTAGAAGGTGCTTACTATGAAGTGGTAGTCACTGATGACAATGGTCAACCTCTTGCCAATACAAAAGTAACCTTCTCAATTGATGCACCAGGCGTTGATTTATCACAGACGACATCGGGTGCTACTTTGACCAACAGCGATGGCGAAGCCCGTATATTTTTGAAGCCTAATGCACCTGATGTATCTGGCGCTTACGTCATTACTGCAAATGCTAGTAATGATGACAATACCGCTATTAGCAATTTAACTTTTTTGGTACAAGCTACCAATGTTAATCTAAGTGCATTACAGATTACTGACTTACAGCTGACGGCAGGTGGACAGACGGCGGTATCTTTGAAAACCACTGATACAAGTGGTAATGCCATTAGTGGTGTACTGGTCAACCTAAATGCTGCTTGCGGTCAGCTACCTGAGCAAGTTACTTCCGATGAAAATGGTATGATTGATTTTGTGTACAAAGCCATTAACGTCGATAATACTTTATGTAGTGGTGCTGTGCGAATATCAGCCAGTACTGGTAGCGTCACTCAATCGGCTAGTGTTTCTATACAGGCTCCTGAAGCAACCTCTATTGTCTATACGGCCAATGATCTAACACTAGGCATTCAAGGTAGTGGGTCTTCGGCAACAGGCGCAGTTGAGTTCACAGTATTTTCAAATACGACACCACTGGCTAATTCAGAAGTTATCTTATCGCTAGAAAAATCACCGTTAGGCTTAACGTTTGGTGTGTTAGGTAATAATCAACAGTTTACAGCTAGAACTGATGAGAACGGTCAAGTCTCAGTCAACATCTACCCGGGTACAACACCTGGACCCGTAGAGATCAAGGCCACCTTAGCCAGTGATACTCGTATCAATGCGTTATCAAAGGGTATCTCTATTGCCAGCTCTAGAGTGACTCAAGATGGTATTAGTTTATCGTTTGGCAAGAACGTATTAGATTGGAGCTTAGACGGTGACAGTACGCCAGTAGTAGCAAGACTGGTTGACCGCAACGGTAATGCCGTGCCAGATGGTACCGTAGTGAATTTCACCGCTGAGGGTGGCAAAGTGTCACCTGCGAGCTGTAACACTGCTGACGGAGAGTGTGAGGTCACATTTTCAACACAGAATCCGCGTCCTGGCGATGGTCGTGTGAGTCTATTAGCGGTAGCTGAAGGAGAGAAAGCTTACATCGATCAAAATGAAAATAATGCATGGGATGAAGGTGATATTTTTGTGCATAATATCGGTGATACCTTCCGTGATGATAACGAGAATGGTACTTTTGAAATCGGTGAGTTTACTTATCCGTTAACGACACAAGCCGATCAAACCTGTGAAAACAATGTTGGTCAGTTCATACAGTTGAAATTCCCGTCTTCTAGTGAACAAATAAAAGAAGCGTTCGAAAACAACTTTATTGATAACTTTGTGTCTCCAAACAAACCAATGACTTGTAATACAGAGCTTGATGCTATCATTCGCTATGAGCGTATTCAGTTATTATCAAGCGGCAATAACCCTACTTTTACTTTATTGAACAACATAGGTATTCCTCTACAATCTCAGATCATTACTGAAGGAGATACTCGAGTTAATATTCGTATCAATAGTGGTGGTTTTTATGAATTGAATCCAATGCCATCTGGCACAACGATTTCTGGCTCTGTGGTTGATAAAACCGACGGAGAGGATAGCGGGAGTTGTGAAGTAGAGATGATTGGAGGACCTGAAGAAGTACCAGCAATAGTATCCCCTGGTAGTCCTGGAGATAATACAGGGACGATTAATACTTATGCCTTAGATCAATGTGAGGCTGGGGATTTCTTTAGAGTGTCTGTCACTAGTCCTAACAATGTTACTACTGCAGTGACCTATACTATAGTCAACTAGAGGCAGTAAAGTAACAAACTAAAAACCCCCAACCCTACGTTGGGGGTTTTTGCATTGTATTCTAAATAGCTAAATCATCCTAAATAACCAAAAACAACTAACTCGCTCAGCAAAATATCACAAAAAAGATTAAAATAACCGGTTTACTACGCTGACAGCCATTCTCAGCGATCAGTCATCATTTTTTATATTGGGCGTATTATGTCAGACAACACCAAAACAGTTTCACCATCAAACATCGCTTCTCAGAGTAAGCAGATTCCTAGTGCTATCGATACAGCAACGCTACTCATCAAATGCAAAGATCAGGCGGGTATCGTCCAAGCAGTATCAGAATTTATTCATCGTTATGGTGCCAACATCATCACATTAGATCAGTACTCAACGGCACATGAAGGTGGTCAGTACTTTATGCGTTTGGAGTTCGCTTTAGCAGGCTTGAGCGATATCATCGATAATTTTGAAGCCAGTTTTGCCCATACTGTTGCCAAGCGCCACGATATGGATTGGCGCTTACATAACAATGCCACTAAAACCAAAGTCGGTATCTTGGTCTCAAAGTTCGATCATGCGTTGTTAGATTTACTATGGCGCCATCAGCGCGGCTTGCTGGACTGCGAGATCACTTGCGTGGTCAGCAATCACCCTGATTTACAGCAAGCGGTCGAAAACTTTGGTATTAGTTTTCATCATGTACCAGTGACCAAAGACAATAAGGTAGATGCAGAAGAGCAAATCCATAAGCTGATGGCAGGTAATGACTTATTAGTGCTGGCGCGTTATATGCAGATATTATCGTCAGATTTTGTCAAACGCTGGCCAATGCAAGTGATTAATATTCATCATTCGTTCTTACCTGCGTTTGTGGGGGCAGATCCTTACCGCCAAGCTTACGATAAAGGCGTCAAACTCATCGGTGCAACGGCGCATTATGTCACCGCAGAACTGGATCAAGGGCCGATCATTGAGCAAGACGTACACCGCGTGACGCATCGCCAAGGTGTGGTAGAGCTACGCGCTATTGGACGTGACATAGAGCGCAACGTATTGGCTCGCGCTGTCAATTGGCATGTGCAGAATCGTGTGATCGTGGCGGGCAACAAGACAGTGGTTTTTAACTAAAAAATATCTAAATTAGTGATTAAAAAAGGCGGCCAGTCGCAACAATGACTGACCGCCTTTTTTATAACATGACATTTTATGTCAGTGTTATATCAGCATCTCCAAAACAAACTTACTACCCACAAAGCCAATCGCTAACAGAATAAAAGCGTAAATGGTGATGTTAGCGGCACGTTTGCCTCGCCATCCTGCGCGCCAATTGCCAAATAGCAATGTACCAAATAATAACCATGACAGCAGACTAAAGACAGTCTTGTGTACGATGTGTTGTGCCATCAAATCTTCTACGTATATAAATCCAATGCCTAGCGCGATACTGAGCAAGACAAACCCGACCAAAAGCATATCGAATAATAAACTCTCCATGCTCTGCAGTGAGGGCAGTTTATTGACCCAAAAGCGGTGAATGGTATGATGCTTGAGCTCGCGTATTTGCAGACGCAAAAATAGCGCTTGAACCGCAGCCATCAACAGCACACAATAGGCCGCTAATGACAACAGAATATGAATCTCAAGTCCGATGCTGACATCAGTTAATGGTTGGTAAGGCGCGCGGCCAACATAGCCGACAGTCATGCCTACGAGTGCTGTGGGTGCAGCCAAGATACCAAGACTAAGGATAGGTCGGTACAAACAGAACAGCAGATAAAAGAATAAAAAGAACAAACTGGTCAGGCTGATAATATTAAATAAATTAAAATTCAGACCATACAGGGTCACGACGTACGGATAGAGCAATATTGCGTGTGCAGCCATGCCGACCAGTAATAGACTCAAACTGACGCTTTTATGGATAGGTTTATCCTGAGTCAGCGCCCAACCAATGTGAAGGCTGACTAAGACATAAGCCATGCTAGCAAGTAAAAATGCAAGGTGCACAGATAAAAAGCCTCGTCTTGAACTGAGCGTAAACTGACTGCTCAATGTATTGCTAAAGTGGTATTATCAGAATGATTAGAATAATCGTCCAATTTATCATAAAATGGGTGCCAGTTGAGCGCCATATTTCTTATTCCTGATACATCATCATATAAGACACCCTAAGCAAAGTATAGTCAATCCCCTATAAATCGGATACGGTGTCAGGCTCGCTTAGTCTACGACTTGTAGTACTTTCACTTGCCTTCCTTGTATCCAAATTATACTGAACTGACTATATAAACCAGTTACCTAAAACTAATAAGAGTCGAGCCTTTTGCGAAACGACTATAATTTTTGCATCGTGTTGATGCTATAGTACTGATAATATGATTTTTATCTGATTTGTTATGACAGAGTGTCCCAGTATTTTATAATCTATCCTAATAGTATTTACGAACCATTTGATTGGTTTGATTTAGCATTATTTTAATGACGTTTTATTTAATTGAAAACTATTTTAATTGAGAGTTATTTATGTTTGATACCTTAACAGAACGCTTGTCGTCGAGTCTACGCAATATCGTAGGCACGGGACAATTGACCGAAGACAATATAAAAGACACCCTACGTGAAGTACGCATGGCGCTGTTAGAAGCTGACGTGGCACTGCCTGTCACTCGTGACTTTGTAAAACGCGTCAAAGAGCAAGCACTAGGTGCTGAAGTGCTCAAAGAGCTAGCACCCGGTCAAGCGTTTGTCAAAATCGTCCACGACGAGCTGACCGAAATGATGGGCAGTGCCAACCAGCAGCTAGAGATGACAGGCAAACCGCCTGTTGTTTATTTACTAGCAGGTTTGCAAGGTGCGGGTAAAACAACCACAGCTGGTAAATTGGCCAAGTATCTACAAGAACGCCAAAAGAAAAAAGTCATGCTGGTCTCTGCCGACGTTTATCGTCCAGCGGCGATCAAACAGCTTGAGCAAGTCGCCGGTCAAGTAAATGCTAAATTTGTGAACTCAAGCACGGATGAGAATCCAATCGATATCGCAAAGCGTGCGATTGAAGAAGCCAAGATCCAGTATCAAGATATCCTTATCATCGATACCGCAGGTCGTCTACATATCGACGATACTATGATGGATGAGATTAAGGCGCTAACTGCTGCGGTCAACCCATCTGAAACACTATTTGTCGTTGATGCAATGACGGGTCAAGATGCTGCCAATACTGCAAAAGCCTTCAACGACGCGTTGCCACTGACGGGTGTTATCTTAACCAAGACTGACGGCGATGCTCGCGGCGGTGCAGCGCTATCTGTACGTGCTATCACAGGTAAACCAATTAAGTTCTTGGGTCGCGGCGAGAAACTAGACGAGCTAGAGCTGTTCCATCCTGAGCGTATTGCGCAGCGTATCCTTGGTATGGGTGATGTACTGAGCTTGGTCGAAGAAGTTGAGCAAAAAATTGACCGTGATAAAGCCGAAAAAATGGCGAAAAAGATGCAAAAGGGCGGTGATTTTGACCTTGAGGATCTATTGACCCAGTTCCAGCAAATGAAAAGCATGGGCGGCATGGCAGGCTTTTTAGATAAGATGCCTGGTATGGGCGGCTCGGATATGCAAAAAGCCGTCGAAGACGCCAAGCCAGAAGAAAAAGTGCGCGAGATGGAAGCATTGATCAATTCAATGACGCCATTTGAGCGCAAAAACCCTGACAAAATTAACCCAAGTCGTAAGCGTCGTATTGCTGCAGGTTCAGGTCGTGAAATCCAAGACGTCAACCGTTTGCTCAAGCAGCATAAGCAAATGGCAAAAATGATGAAAATGATCTCAAAGCCTGAGGGCATTAGTAAAATGATGAAGTCTATGCAAGGGCTCATGGGTGGCGGCAGCGCTGGCGGTGGTGGCGGTCCTTTGTTTGGCGGCGGTCAGCAAGGCGGCGCTAAAGACGTGAACCCAGAGCAAATGGCAAAACAGATGGGACTTGATCCAAATAACATGCCAAGCACTGAAGAGATGCAAAAGCAAATGCAAGACATGCAAAACCAAGCGCCAAAAAAGTTCAAAACACGTTTTTAAATTAGTACTTTTTATTTTTAAGTCACTTGTTCAAAAATCCAAAGCCTCAAAGCCAATTAAGCTTTGGGGTTTTTTCATTGCTAGCCTTAAATTACGACCAACGAATAATAACCGATGAATAAAATGTGGAAAACGTAGAAAGTAATAAAATTTTTGTGACCTAAATGCTATGATAGGCGCTGTTTTACCCTGTCAGGATTTTTGCAGTATATCGATTAATAATGACCATTAATAATGATTGTAAATACTCATCAAAATCTGACATGCCCTAGACTGCCAAAAGTATAAGCCGAGGTTGTGATGTTTTTAGCAATGGATACCGTGTTCGATCAGTGTTCGATCGCGATTTTAGATTCGAGTGGGCAGGTGCTGTCGAGCCATACCGAAACAGGTAAACGCCAGCAGACTCAGCAGATTTTACCGATGATTGATGCTGCACTATCTGAGGCGCAGCTAGGTCTTGCTGATATACAAGCATTGATATTCAATCGCGGTCCAGGGGCGTTCAGTGGTATCCGTATCAACACGGCAGTTGTGCAGGCACTATCGGTCGCACATGACTTGCCTTGTGTGGGCGTCTCTAGTCTACAAGCGATTGCACAATGTGCGTATCAGAAATACGGTCTAACACATATATACAGCGCCCTTGATGCGCGTATGCAGCAAGTCTATTTTGGACAGTATGAAGTAGCTGTAGATGATCAGTCAGATCACGGTATCATGCAGCCAGTATTGGATGATAGTAGCGACAGTACAGAACAGCTATTAGATTATGATCGCCAAACCGCACTAAACCTACCTATTGCGGGTAATGGTGCGACGCTATTAGCGCTACATGACCAGCAAGCTTACCATGAAGATGTCTGGCCAGATGCGGTCATTATCGGACAGCTTGGTATAGCCCAGTTTGCAAAGTCTGGTGGTACTGAGGCTGCACAGGCTCTACCAAAATATCTACGTAATCAAGCTTGGAAAACACTAAAAGAGCAAGGTAAAGCATAGATCTTACTGTGGAAAAATACCAATTACTATAAGACCAACGTCAACATAGGACAGCCAATCGGTCTGTTCTTAGCTCAGCCTGTTTTTGGGCCCCTCTATTTTTAGGAAAGTCACCGTGGATATCATTTTATTAATTCAAGCTGTCATCATGGGTATCGTTGAGGGTATCACTGAGTTTTTACCCATCTCTAGCACGGGCTACTTGATTTTATCAGCAGATGTCATGGGGTTTTGGACCAAAGAAAAAGTTGATCTGTTTGTGGTCGTCGTACAGCTTGGCGCTATTTTGGCGGTGATATATGACTATTGGGGTAGACTGTGGCAAGCGCTAATGGGCCTCATAACAGGTAAAGCAGACGGCATGACCAATCCAAGGCAGCTGGGACTGAGCCTAATTGTCGCGACCATCCCTGTCATGATCGTTGGCTTTACCTTTGCCGATGAAATCAAAGCGTATCTATTCAACCCTATTGTTGTAGCCATCATGCTTATCATCGGTGGTCTATTGATATTTTATGTTGAAAAACGTCCTAAGACAGTCATCGCGGCAGAGGCAGAAGATGTCAGTATGAAAACGGCACTCATGATTGGACTATTTCAGTGTCTGGCATTGATACCAGGGACGTCGCGCTCAGGCGCTACGATTATTGGCGCGTTATGGCTTGGGGTTTCGCGCAAGGCTTCTGCAGAGTTTTCCTTCTTTTTGGGTATCCCTGTCATCGTCGGCGCAGCATTATTAGATTTGCTCAAGCATGGAGATGTCCTGAGTAATAGTGAAGACTGGTTGGTACTGGGTATCGGAACTATCGTATCATTCGTGGTGGCATTACTCTGTATTCGCTTACTGGTAGCATGGGTGAGCCGTCGTGATTTTACTATCTTTGCTTGGTTGCGCATCATCACAGGTGTCATCGTATTGGTAGCGGCTTGGGGTTTTGGCTATCAAATGGCAGGCTAGAGGTGCATGATGGTGTCAGGCAGTACCGATAAAATCAGTAGCAAAAGGATGATGGTTATGACAGCTCTGCCTCAAACACACAGTAAAACGTATGCTGTAGTACATTGTCAACTGTTCTATGTCAATGATAGTCAGCACGCACAAATTGAGCATCTGCTGTCATTGATAGACGAGCACGAACTGCCAATTGTCTTGGACACTCAACTCTCCACAGAGAAACTCACGCAAAAGCGTCGGCAGCAATTGAGCGAAACAACCTCTAAGCCTATATTATGGCTCGATGAGAAAAACAAGCTGTCATGGCTCAGTGATGGGCTCAGTGTGGCACCTGAATGGGACAAGTTGCAGCGCCGCGTAGTCAGTGCTGGCCGGAAGTCTGAACTGCTATTACAAGCAGCAAAAATCACAGCAGACAGTCAGGTTATCGATGCAACGGCTGGCTTTGGTCATGATAGTTTGATATTGGGTAGTACGGGTGCACGCGTGACGATGCTCGAGCAGCAACCTTTGATGGCGCTACTTTTACTTGCAGAGCAGCAGCGTATGAGTGCGTACCCCAATTGGCAGAAGCTTATGGGGCGTCTACAAATTATTAATACCGATGCACTCAGTTATTTTGTCAGACTGGATACTGAGTTGGCAGTAGATGATACGACTGCAATTGATGTGGTATACCTAGACCCTATGTTTCCAGAGGATAGCTATCAAGATACCAAAACAGGCAAAGGTGCAAAAGTAGGTAAGCACATGCAAGCGCTGCACCAGTTGGCTCATCCACCAACGCCAGATGAAGAGCGACAACTGTTAAATGGTGCGCAGACAGTGGTGAGTCGAAACTTGTCAGGGCAGGGTCGCGTGGTCGTAAAGCGTCCTCAATTTGCACCATTGCTTGCTGAACAGCCTGCTAGTGAAAGCTGGCATAATGAAGCCGTACGCTTTGATGGGTATTTCGTTTAACCAAGACTTTGTTCAAATAGGCAATTTGCTGAATGGCTTAACATTACCGCCTTTAATGTTACAGGGTTTAATATTAAAGCAGCAGCCATCAAAGTACTTAGCATTCAAGTGCTTAAAATTAGAATACTTAGGATTACAGTACCTAAAAACACTTAACATGAACATCAAAGCATTCGAAATAAAAATATCGTATCAATGAAGCATTCTTACCATTCAAGCTTTAGTCGACGTAGACCAATCAAAGCGACAAGCATAGAGACCATCATACTATGACACAAACCAGCTCTTCCATGACGCTCAAGGACAAGCTTTACGCTTATATGCAGCTGACACGCTTTGATAAGCCAGTGGGTATTGAGCTATTGCTGTGGCCAACGTTATGGGGCGTGATGTTAGCAGCGATGGGGCAGGCGCAGCAGCAAGGAATGACAGCAGGCTTGCCAAGCCTCAAGATATTTGTGATATTTGCGCTTGGGGCGATTTTTATGCGCGCCGCTGGCTGTGCGATTAATGATTTTGCTGATCGCAAAGTAGATGGACATGTGACTCGAACTAAAGGTCGTCCATTAGCAGATGGACGTTTATCTGGTAAAGAAGCCATTGCTGCGTTTTTGGTATTAGTGTTGCTAAGCGCCAGTTTGCTATTTTCCTTACCGATTGCTGTATTTTATTGGTCGCTTGGCGCAGTCATATTGGCGTTCATTTATCCATTTATGAAGCGCTATACGTATTTGCCGCAAGTATTTTTGGCAGCGGCTTTTGGATGGGCAATACCAATGGCTTATGTGGCGGTGCAAGGTGCTCCTGATATATGGTGTTGGTTGTTATTTTTAGCATATATGTGCTGGACAGTAGCGTATGACACGCAGTACGCCATGGCAGATCGCGAAGATGATCTTAAGATAGGGGTCAAGTCAACAGCAATATTATTCGGTCGCTATGATGTGATTATCATCTCAATACTTCAAATGCTATTTTTGCTCATTATGGGCACGGTGATGTGGCACTATTTTGCGCCAACCACGCTAGGTATTACGCCAATATTCGGATTGGCATTGGTGGCGATGATGTTTGCCAAACAGAATAGTGCGTGTGCCAGTCGTCATGCACAGGCTTGTTTTCAGGCATTCTTAGCCAATATTTGGGTAGGGCGTTATGTTTTTGCGCTTGTAGCAGTGACGTGTATATGGACGACGCTAAATGGATAAGTTCAATAAATTGCCGAGATTTAAAGCAAAAAAAACATCTGGGGCGAACAAGTCAGTCATAGATTATCAGGAAAAACTTGCTGAGCATGGACTGACGCGCGAGCAAGCGATCGCCACTGAGCGTAAATTAGCAAAGTTTGCCAATACGATGGATTCGCTAGTACGAGTGCCTTTTACCAAACAGGGCATGGGTGCCGATGCGGCGCTCTCAACCATTCCTCTCGCAGGTGATTTGGCGGGGCTGGCATTGACCAGCTATGCTTTTATATTAGGTCGTCAGTTGGGTGTGCCTGCCCATAAAATGACGCCCGCTGTGAGATTGGCACTGATTGATATGGTCGTGGGTATCGTGCCAGGTATCGGTACGCTGCTAGATGTTTTTATTCGTCCTAGTCGCAAGACGCTGGGTATCGTGCACGAGCATTTACACCATGAGTATGGTATTACTGAAACCATGCATATGGATCGGCCTTTTTTGCATCAGTCACTAGAGGACAAACAGCAGCATAGCCGCTTCGGCGCTTTTTGGCGCAATCCTATCGTGGCTTGGCTGTACTTGCATATCCCTGATATGCTGGGGCTAATCGTGCTTGTATTCATCGGCTGGGGTGTATGGACGATAATAAGTTGGCTGGTCGGACTCTTTAGTTAATCGGCTGGTTTTAGTTAATTGACTGTTTTTATTCAACTGACTGTTTTTACTAAACTGACTAGGCTCGGTTAACTATAATCACGTATCAAAAAACTGAGTCGTATAAATAAAGTCCAGTAAGCAGTTATGAATACACAACCATAGAAAAGGCGGCAACGATAGTAGCGTTCGCTGCCTTTTTTGGTTCAAAATAAAGGGTTGAATAAAAGAGTAAAGCCGTGAATAAAAGAGAGTATGAAGCGTTACTCAGTGATGACTTCGGCTTCAGCACTGATAGCATCAAAACTGGTCACGGTATCGTTTTGGATAAAATCAATGGTGCCACCTCCTGCATGACTCACTAGTTGGATACTGCCGTCAGTTGAGCGATAAGTGGGATTGTTCCCTTGACCTTCTGGCGCGCTGAGCGTGATTTTCGGTTGGTTAGGACGGGTGACAATCGCGTTGAGTAGTCCTGCAGCTGAGGTCTCAAAGACGACCGATAAGCTATCGCCCGCGTCATTTTTATAACGGACATCGGTGATTTGTGCACCTTTAATGGCTTGCTCTGGATTAGGTGCAGCAGCACTGTTCGTAGCAGGGGCAGTGCCTTCTAGATTTTGTTCTAGTTCAGCCAAACTCATATCGCGCTCTGAATCAGTGTCAGTCTGTACTTGGTCTTGGGGTTTGTTCACGCCGTTATCGTCAGATTCATCTACATTGATATTTGTCGTGACAGGCGCGGTTTGTGTTGATGTCTCAGCGACAGGCTCATTTGATGTATCAGGTTCTGGCGTTTCTTGGCAGGCAGTCAATAGCAGTACACTCAAAACAACAGCAGTGGTCTTGAAGTAGTCAGGTTTAGCGTTTGCAAAGCCTAGAGATCTTAATATAAAAGCTATCATAGTCGGGTTTATCCGTTAGCGCGCGATGTCAATGAGGTAATATGCAAGCATTAACCTGCTATCTACTCACCGTATATTATTACGTATTGATGGTAATAACCAGCTTGCGCTGTCCGCCATATCCAGTCATGTTCCTATGCTCACATAGATAGATCCCTTGCCACATACCCAGTCCTAACCTACCGTCGATGAGTGGGATGGTTAAACTGACGCCCAGCATCATGCTTTTGAGATGAGCTGGTAGATCATCAGAGCCCTCCAAGGTGTGACGATACTGTGGCTGATTCTCCGGTGCAATTTTATTGAGCCACTCTTCAGTGTCTAATCTGACATCTGGATCAGCATTTTCATTGATAGTGAGACTGGCTGATGTGTGCGGTAGAAATAAATGAACCAGCCCTACCTTGGCAGTGCGAGGTATCAGCTGAGTAATTGCATCTTCGATAATAGGAGTGATGATATGAATGCCACGGGCATAGGCGGGTAGCGTGATGGTCGTTTGGTGATAGCTCATAGGATAGTGTCTCATTGTTGGAACCAACGTTGAGTAAAGATACCACACGACAGTACGAACCGTGAATAGTACGGTCTTTACGTAGATATCATATTAGGTTACCTCAAACGAGCGGTGTTTGTAAGCGTGTACGATTGGGAGATAGGCGTGCGAGCATCGCCTCAGATAGCGGTGCAAATGATCCTAGCATCATATCTGCTAATGCTTCAGCGCATATAGGTGCTAATGCATAGCCTTTTGCGCCCATCGCGCTCATGGTCCAAATTCGCTGACTGTGTGCCAGCTGCCCTACGATTGGATGATAGTCAGGCGTCTGAGTGCGAATACCAGCACGTCCTTGCCACTTACTAGTATCTACTGGGACAATAGACGCCATCTCGGGAATAGCAGTGATCAGCTTGTCTCGGCTAATCTGATGCTCTTCATCTCTTACATTAGTATCCGTATCGTTACGTATAAAGCTTGCACCTAGTAATAGATAGGGCTCGCCAGCGATGACAGTGTTCAGCTCACTATCGCCTGTTTGTGCGTTAAATAGCGCACAGTAACCGTTATATTTCAGCGGTATTTTGGGCAGGTTTGCCATCTGCTCTACGGTAGGTATAAACCAAGACAGTTGCCCACGAATCTTACGGCAATCAAATATCCGCTCATCCAATTGATGACTCTCAAACGCCGCGCAAATGACGATATTATCAGCAGTGATAGTGTCATGATTTTTATCAATGCCTTCGATACGAACTTGCTGCTCAGTTTCGGTAATTTTATTCACTTCTAACTGCTGAAAGCGGATGAGTGGATGCGTCAGTATGATGTTCTTTAACGCTTGCGGGTTGACCAACCCAGATTCAGGCAAATATAGATTATCTAATAAGTTCTGATTTTTTAGCGTAGTAAGATCCTGCGCCTGTTTAGCGGGCAGGGTAGTTGCCATCTCATTAGGATAGTCTGCAATCTGCTCGGTACCGACATTAGACTTTATCAATAAATCGAGTGCACCAGTTGGTTCCAGTACTGGCGCTGTATCAATCTGCGAGGCTTTCTGGTTGAAGTCTCGATAGAGTCTATTGCTATACAGATAACCGATAGTGTGCAGGTGTTCATCGACGTGATGAATCGGTGTCATTTTGGGCGCAAGTAATGCGCGCGGATTGCCTGAAGCTCCTGCTAAGGGTGCTGATTTATCTAATAAGGTGACAGTAATGCCGCGATTGGCAAGAGACCAAGCCGTGAGTAGCCCTGAGACACCAGCCCCAATGACGACGGTGTGATCGAATATAGTGCGGGTCGTTTTTTGATATTTATCGTCACGATCAATATCTTGATCAATATTAACATTAACATTGTCATGACTAGCATCAAAACCGTCTGCATCTATCATCACAGCCGTGAGCATCTCACGTTTTCGTCCAAAGCCTTTTACTTTTTTAATTTGAAAACCGTGTTCTTTCAGTCCGCGTTTGACGATGCCGGCACAGCTATAAGTGGCGGCAGTAGTGCGCGGGCCTGATAGACGCTGCATTTGTGCAAAGATACTGTCAGCCCACAAGGTGCTATTGCAAGAAGGCGCAAAGCCATCCAAAAACCAAGCATCGATATGAGGCACAGACGAATACTGATGACTGACTGCCAGTTTGCTCAGGCTATCCGCGGCATCCCCAAACCACATATCGACGGTTAAATTGTCATAAGAAAAACTTAAGCGGTGACAACCTGCAATAAGTGGCGGGTATGCTGCCAAAAGTAATTCGATAAATCTTGAGAGCTCGGGGGCGCGCTGACGCCATAAAGCAAGTATATGAGTCAGATCTGCATATGGTATAGGAAATTTTTCAGTGGTAATAAAGTGGAGACGCGCATCTGCTAGGTGTGAATGAGTGTCGCGCAGCTGTCGCCATAACTGCCAGGTTGCCAGTAGGTTTAGCCCAGTACCAAATCCCAATTCCGCAATCGTAAAGCATTGTTTTGGTGCAAGGCGGGTCAAACGTTCTGACAACTGATTGTGTGCCAAAAACACATGACGTGTCTCTGCTAGACCATCCGCATGCGAAAAATACACATCCCCAAACTCATCAGATACCGGCACCATGTTGCCAGTATCATCCATCTGCCAATCAATCTTAGCAGGCGTGATAACGTTTGAGAACTTAGCATTTTGAGGGTTAGCGATAGACATGGGAGGTTCTTAGCTGCAGTAGTTGTATCGTCAGGGTATTGTTGGTGATAGAGCTGATATCTCAAAGTACAGTATGGTATAGCAGAAAAAGATAATCGAAAGCTAAAGTCATGAAAGTCACGTATAGCAACTAGCCTACCAGCGCTCACGGCGAACAAACACCAGCCACGAGATAAAAATACCGACCAACAAGCTAATCAATACCGTAAATGCACCATACAAAAACAGCTGACCTTTACTCTCGTACACTAAGACGTTCGCTTGGGTCTGTAAGTCGTTCACTTGACGCTGCAATTGCGCATTACGGCTGAGCAGCTCTTGATTGGCAGCTGACAGTGCTTTCGAGGACGGTTGCAGTTGTGCAGCCAACGTATCATTGATATCTAGCGCAGAGTTTTTGGTTGCGCCAGTGCCCGCTGCAGGTTGGGTTGTCATCGGCGTCGCTGATGGTTCGGTGACATTAGTTTCAGTCACTATTGGCGCGGCATGCGCTGAGGCAGCTGCCAATAGCAATAGGCTGGCCACGCTGTTTTTTGAGAATCGATTGTTCAAATAATGGACGCTCCAACTCACGATGCAGCTACTTTGTCAGTTGGCGCTGGCAATGCTTGGATAAAAGGTTTGATATCCACATGGCTATATACGCCATCACGTAAGTAGGGCTCATCATTTGCCCATGCCTGCGCCGATTCGATAGAGTCAAAATCAGCAATAATAAGGCTGCCTGACATGTCGTTTTTTCCATGTTCAATAGGCGTTGGACCTGCAATAACCAGACGGTCTTCACGACTCAAAGCCTGTAACCGCTCAATATGCTCTGTACGAGTAATCAGACGTTGCGCGCTGCTGTTGGCCACATCATGGCCAATAATGACAAATAAAGACATGAGACTTCCTTAGTGAGTAATAGAGCATGATAATTGATGCAAAAGACATTTTACAACGCTAAAGGTTTGTTACTATTGATATTTAGCGGTAGCTTGATTGTCATCATAAGACAACCTGTGTTATTTGGTGGCTTTATCTGTCAATGCAGGATTTAGGTGTTTTTTCAGTACAGCAAACTGAGCCACGACGAACACCAGCATGATTGGAATCCAGCCATAAGTTTTGAAGTTAATCCACGCTTCATCTGACATTGTGAACGCTGTGATATAATGTAATACAGCCATAAGCGCAAAAAACAATGCCCAAGCGACGGTCAGCTTTTTCCAACCGCTGATTGTCAGGGTAAATACCTCTTTCATTGCAAGCTGCATCAAGGGCTTATTAATAGCAGCACTAACAAATAGCGTTAACGCAAAGATACCGTTGATAATGGGCGACTTCCAGCGCAGATAGATGTCGTCACGCAGCAGCAACGTACCACCGCAAAATAAAATGGTTAATAATAGGACGACCCATTGCTGCTTATCAAATTTGCCTTTTTGGCGAATAAAGTGAATGGCATAAACGATGATAGTGGCGATGAGCAAAGCCCCTGCCGCTGCCAGGATACCACTGTAACGAGCAGCGATAAAAAAGGCAATCAAGGGGATAAAGTCTAATAATGCTTTCATAGCAAAGATGGTGTCCAACAAAAACGTATGGGGTAGTTTACACGTCTACCGCACCAAAAAAAAGCAATCAGCATGATAATACTTCGATATAAGCAACCTATCGAGTACCCCTTTCTTACGGTGGCTAATGACTTTTGACCAGTACTTGCAGCTAGGAAATAAGCGACTGGGCAAATATAACGTCATAAGTTAGACATAACGATTAAATACGGCAATGATAACTCTCACGTTTAGCAGCTGTCCGAGGCGTTATTTGTAACAATAATAACAATAGTAATTAGTGATAGCAGCATTGACGTTTGCCACTGAACTTACCTTGCACTTTATAGCATTCAAAAAAATATAATATTCAAACAAATCATAGTACTTAGAAAAACCATAGTACTCAGAAAAATTAAGGCTAAACTTATGAAATACGATTTACATTGCCACAGTACCTGCTCGGATGGGACTTATGCGCCAACTGAAGTGGTCAGTCGCGCTCACGCCGCGGGTGTCAATATTCTGGCATTAACTGACCATGACACGCTGGCAGGAATTGACGAAGCAAGAGCCGCTGCTACTGCCTATGATATGCAACTGATCAATGGGGTTGAAATCAGCTGTGAACATACACTGAGCGGCGGCTACGGGAAGAACAAATCTACCAACAAGATCATTCATGTGCTTGGGCTAGATTTCGCTGATCGCGACAAAATGCACGCGACTTTGCAGCAATTACAAGACAGTCGGGCGACACGTGGTCAGCGTATTACCGAAAAGCTCAGCGAGCTGTTGGATATTGACTTCGATGAGCTATGGCAAGCGATTCTCAATAAGGCAGGTGGTAATCCGCAAGCTGTTGGACGGGCTCATATTGGGCAAGTGCTATTTGAGCGAGGCGAGGTCAAAACCGTCCAAAAAGCCTTTGATAAGTATTTGGCAGATAACAAGCCTGCCTATGTGGCAATCGAGGCATTGACGATGCAGCATGGTATTGATCTGATCCATGCTTGTGGGGGTAAAGCAGTACTTGCCCATCCCACGCGTTATCAGCTATCAGCCACACGAGTCCGTAAGCTGATACAGGAGTTTGCACAGCTTGGCGGTGATGCTTGTGAGCTACCAGCGACCAGTGAGCCGGTAAGTACGCGTAGAATGGTTGATCGTAGTATTGCTGAGCACAATCTTGTCACCTCAATCGGTAGTGACTTTCATGGCAGCAATATGCCATGGCGACGCTTGGGAGATGTGCCTGTATTAAATGCAGATCAGCAAGGCGTTTGGGAGTCATTTAAAACGCTGTCTTGATCCAAAAAATATTCTATTTTTATCGTCTTGTTAGAACAATGTCAGATACTGGTGCTGGCTATTTAGGTGACTGATTAAGCAGCTGGCAAGACTCAATACTTATAATTAGGCATTATTACAACCATAAAACAATTATTGATAAATAAATGCATAAAACAGATTGATAATGCAGACAGAACTTGTAACACTTGAAGCGTTAGTTATAGAGTTTATCAAGGATATTACAACTTTTAGTTTGGTCTCAACGCCTATAAATTCAGGGCGTTTAATTTTTCTGTGGTAGCCCGTTTATGGCTGTATCGATCTCTCATCTTGGATACAAAAAGCTCTCTCAAATGATTTTTGAGTGGCAAGCGGTTGATCGAACGTCATTGTTGGCGCTATTTATTGTCATGGAAGTGTCACTACATTGGCTATGGTGTTTGTTGGTTTGGTTGCAACAAGATGCCGTTGAGAGCTATGTCAATATACATTATCTGTATCCGTTGTGGTTTGGCATCAGTTTGACGGGCTTGTTTTTTTTGTGCATGTACAAATATCTGCCGCATACGGAGAATAAAAACGACGCTCTGGATGAGTGGCAGATTGCTTTAGTTTTGATCTATACCTTCTATATTGCCACTGTCATCGTCGTCATAGGCTATAGCAGCTTGTTTGCAGGTGTCTCAGTGGTCGGCGGTGCGATGCTAGGGATGATGCTGATCAAGCGTCGCTATGCTTGGCGGATGTTTTGGCTACAAATAAGCCTAATGCTAATAGCTATTATCGTACCTTATTTTGGTGTTAGTTTACCCAATTTGCGCCAGTTGACAGTTATCCATCCTCTGATAGATACACATAACTACCTGACTTACAACGAGCTCATGGCGATTGAAAATGCCATCGCTGCTTCGGCTTTTGAAAACAATATATTAGAGTGGGAAAGCATCAGTGAGGTGCAGCGCTCATCAGCTTTCTTCTGGCGTTCAACGCATTTGTATCTGGCGCTACCCAAAGCAATTTTTATTGTATATATGTTTCGCTCTTTGCTATTGGTGTTAGATGATAGCCGACAAGAAACCTTGCAACATGCCAATCAAGACGGACTTACCCAGCTAAAAAACCGCCGCTATGGTCTAAAAAAGATGAAGTATACCTTGGCAACAGTACAAGATCATCAAGATTTGAGCGTTATGCTGTTGGATTTGGATTGGTTCAAACGGATCAATGACAACTATGGTCATGATGTGGGCGATCAGGTTTTGATTGAAGTATCTCAGACGCTATCCCAGTCGTTATCGGATGAAGCAATCATTAGCCGATATGGTGGTGAAGAGTTCTTGATTGTACTACCAAACACACAGCATGATAGCGCTATGGTGATTGCTGAGCAGTTGCGATTGAGCATCGCTGACAAGGCGATTAGTCTCAATAACATGTTTGAATTTAATGTCACAGCAAGCTTTGGTTTGTATACCTTAACTCATGAAGAAAGAGCGTGTATCGCCAAAACATACAAATCCATTTTGCAGAAAAGAATATTGCCTCAATCAGAGACAGTGCCGCTCATTAAACCAATTGCCACCCAACGAGCTGAAAATATGGCATCCATGCAAAAACTGCCAAGCGACATCTGTCAGCGGCTTATCAGTGCTGCGGATAAAGCCCTATATGAAGCCAAGCATCGTGGTCGCAACCAAGTCGTGAGCGCCAATAAAATGCTCAACGACACAACTGGCGGGACGCACACGCTCTATAAAAAACGCTAGTGGTTACGTTATGGCTAGTAGCTACTATAAAAAAGCAACTATATAAAAATAGCCGTTACGTAAAAGTAGCCGCTATGTGAATCCTGCTATATATCAGTCAATCACGCAATCATGACTCAAGCTGCTGTACCACGCTTGCTAATACACTTGTCGCAAAGCTACCTGTGGTCAATGTGAAATTCAATACCAGCGTCTGATCATCAGACCACTGCCATTTTAGCTGCTCAATAGGTAGTCTCAGCGCGCGTCGTTGTGCTTTTATATCACGCTGCTCTAATCCCGTTGCTAGCTGTTTGAGTAATGCGCTGTGCTGAATTACTTTCTTTTCTTGCTCAGCGGCACTACTACTGACTTTATCATTGTCGGTGCCCCACATGGCAGCAGTGGGATGTATATCGCCACTATCAAGGCGTGCACGCAATGTCTCATCCAAGGTCTCACTGGTAAATATAGACCCTGAACCGTCCAGATTAAACACTTCACCTGCTAGCCCTTTATTCCAGCTCTCATCACGTACGCGCGCTGCCAGTATCTCATTAAATATCAAGCTGCGTGCTGCAGATAGCTCCATAGTGTTTTGTTCTCTCGGCGCACGCTTACTCTTTTTTGGTTGCGGACGATGCTCGCGCGGTGGGCGGGCAAACAGAGACAACGCTTCTTTGATGTTATTGCCTTGCCAACCAAAACGCTGCGGACCAAAGTAATTGGGCACACCGCTGTCACTGATGCACTGCAAATACTGCTCGACACGCTGCTTAGCAGACTGTAATTGCTCAGGCGCTGCTGTATCGTCCTCATTAGACTTTGCGAGGTGAATATCACGCAAGGTAATAATAAAGTGGTTGGCACGGTGGGTACCACGATTAAGCTTTTTATTATGCCAGTGCTGGGCAAGGATAGTGACGGATTCGTGCTCGCCAACGTCTATCGGTGCAAACTCGGTAGGCGGTAATTGTTTTTTGGGTATGCGCAGACTAAACCACTGGGTCGTCAACGCATGACGGTCTTTCAGTCCTGAGTAACCCACATCGCGCAGAGGGATGTCTGCCCACTCTGATAGTAGTTTTGCCAGATATGCGGTGTTCATACCTGACTTCTCTACATGCAGCCACAAGTGTTCGCCTTCGCCCGTAAACTCTAGCGGCAGTATCTCATTGACCACAAAATCTGCAGGACTTGCTTTATAGGTGGCTTGTTGTATCGGCGGGCGATTAGGCTGCGGCAGTCTCGCAGTGTCAGTAATCGCTGCAATATCGATAAGCGTGAGATCCAAACGGTCGATTGAATCGCTAACTGTAGCAGATTGAGTGGCAGAGGTAGGGGTATTGTTGATATCAGTAGAGGTGTCTTGAGAAGTCATAATCTGGTCTTTTATTTTGTGGTGATAAGCAAGAGGGATAACATAAGCAATCGGGTGAGCAATTACGTTTTGCAACGCAGGTAACATACAAAAAAACATCGTGTGTGATGCGGTCTTGCTACTATCAGTACATAGCATACTTAGACAATAGAGTAAGTTGAAATTGTCAGGCTCGGTCTGGTCATTTTCAATGCGCTGTTATTAGGACATTATTATAACTGTTAAGGAAGCATTATGACCAAGGCGATGATCAACACAGTCACCATTAGTAAATCTGATATTTCAAGTGGTGGCATGAAATCTTATAAGCAAGAAGACGATAGTATCATTTTAATCACTCGTGATGACGATGAGTTCCGCGCATTTGATGGCAAGTGCCCACATGCTGGGGCTGATTTGGGCAACGGTCTGCGCTGCGGCAATCGAGTCGTCTGTCCTTGGCATCATGCGAGTTTTGATACCCGTGATGGGTCGTTATTAGAGCCGATAGCAACAGAGGGTTTGACTCAATATGAGCTCATAAGTGATGGTGACAATGTGACCGTTGATACCTCAGCTCAGATAAACAAATCGACAGATAACGATCAGCTCACAGATACACATACCATTATCGTGGGCGGCGGCGGTGCAGGATTTATGACAGCCAATCAATTACGTCACGGTGGCTATGGTGGCAAGATTACATTGATTAGCAAAGAGGATACCGCACCTTATAACCGCCCTTTACTATCAAAAGCATTTTTAGCTGGCAATATGGCCGAAGATAAACTGCTATTAGGCGGCGCAGCGTGGGCCAAAGACAACGATATCGAGTTGCGACTTAATCAAACGGTCAGCGAAGTATTGCCCAATGAGGCGACCATCGTCATAGAAAATGAAAACGGCACTAGCGAGCGAGAGACTGCGGATTTCTTGGTGGTGGCGACAGGTGCATCACCTAGCATTCCGCCCATTACTGGGGCAGATATCGATGGCGTCTACACGTTGCGCAGTATGGCAGATGCCAAACTGATTAAAGCGGCCAGTCATGATCAGCGCGTGGTAATCATTGGTACAGGCTTCATCGGTATGGAGGTTGCCTCTGCATTAGCGCAGGCAGACACGACTGCTTCTATTACGGTGATTGGGCAAGACGACCGCGTGATGGGCAATATCGTATCGGAGACTGTGAGTAATGCGCTGATCAAATTGCATGAAGAAAAAGGCATTAACTTTGTATTTGATGCCACCGTCAATGAAATTACCAAGATTGACCGTCAAGCTGACCAAGACGAAGATAACGAAGCCTTTTCACATGTGGGCGGTGTCACGCTGGCAAGTGGTGAGCACATTGATGCCGATATCGTGGTCTTAGGTACTGGCGTCTCACCGCGCACAGAGATACTGAACGAGGTTAATGACCCAGATGGCGTACAGGTCGATGACCATCTACAGCTGCGCGATGGGGTATATGCGCTAGGCGACATCGCCAAAGCTAGCAATCAGATGGGCCGTATGCGCATCGAACATTGGCGTGTGGCATTGCAGCACGGCATGGTCACGGCAGCTGCTATATTAGGTGATGACAATGTCGACTCATTGGAGGCGCGCATTCCATTCTTCTGGACCATGCAGTATGGCAAGAGCCTACGCTATAGCGGTCATGCCGAGACCCCAGAGCACAATATCCTATTTGGCACGCCAGATACGCTCGACTATATCGAATATTACTTCGATGACGACAGCGAGAACACACGAGCTAGCGCAGCGAGTACGCTCGGACGTGACAAAGAATTGGTCGCGTTCTCTGAGCTATTGCGCCGTGGTCATGCGCCAACGCGCGCGCAGCTCAATGCAGGGTTTGATATTATTGAGCAAGCGCAGGTATTATCGCGCTAGTACTACAAAGCAATACGTATTAATATTTAGACTGGCTTAGGGAACTAAGCCAGTTTTTTTATATGAGTAAAAAGGGAAATTATAATATGAGCGAAAATAATATAAATAACAGTAACATACATATAGACTCTTCCAATAAAGAATCCGTATTTCTACGTAAAGCCACATTGGATGATATCGCTGCACTTGAGCGCTTATTAAATCGCTGCTACCGAGAGACAGCTGGCTGGACCAATGAGGCAGATTTGATTGGTGGTATTAGAACCACGTCAGCCGAGCTTGCTGCCGTTATCAATGACCCTAACCACTATTACTTTGTTTATCCAAAAACAACAACAGGCGAGCGTGAGGCAGAAGAGACGGGCGAGCTACTTGGTTGTATCGCTGTCGATATCAAAACAGATGCTGACGCTAATAAAAAAGCCTATATCGGCATGTTTGCGGTACATCCTAAGCTACAAGGGCAGGGCATAGGGAACGTCCTCTTACAAGCGGCAGAGACTTTTGCAGATCGTCACTTGCAGTCACAGAACCAGCCCAGCCGTCTGACCATGTCTATCTTGAGTCATCGTCCTGAGCTCTTGGCATACTATCAGCGCCGCGGTTATCAGTTCAATGGCAACAAAATGCCGTTTCCAAACGATGGCAATAATGGCGAGCCCAAGCGTGAAGACTTAGAGCTGTTGGAGTTAGAAAAGATAGTGAGCTAAATGTAGGTCTAGCAACAAGTCACTTGAAACGACAATAACATCAAGGCCTCATTTAACCCCAAAAGTGTCCAAAGGTCATAAACAACCCCAAACTTAATAGTAAAAATGCCACAATGATCAAGCGCTTGAACCAGTTAAATGCTGGCAAGCGCGTGGCATTGTCATCAGACATCAGATAAGCAAACAAAAACAATAGGCTCGCTGCTAAGGTCATGATTCCGATGCCAATCGGCAATATAAATAAGTACACCTGCCACACAGTGATCTCTCAACGGTTAGTATTCATCGCATCATAGCAGTATTGGGATTGTACTGTCAGTAAGTGACTCTTTTGTATTTACTATCTGTATTTTTTGATGTTAAAAAATAGAGATATCGGCTATCAGAATATAAAAAGGATGCACAAACGGCATCCTTTTTATATTCAATAAGATTATGAGTAATAGTGCTCGATGCTTAGCGCTCAACGCATTGTCACAAATTCTTCTGAACCAGTCGGGTGAATAGCGACTGTATTGTCAAAATCAGCTTTGGTCGCGCCCATCTTGATCGCGACGGCAAAACCCTGAATCATCTCATCGACACCGAACCCAAGACCGTGTAGACCAATAACCCTCTCCTCATCACCCAAGCATACCAGTTTCATCATGCATTTTTGACGATGCTGAGTCACTGCGCTATACATAGAGGTAAATGTTGATTTGTAGCATTTGATGTTTTCTTTGCCATAATGCTCAATCGCGTCAATCTCAGACAAGCCAATCGTACCGATAGCAGGGTGGGTAAAGATCACGGTCGGTATCAACGTATAGTCCAAATGCTCATCAGGTTTATTATTGAACAAGCGCTCGGATAGACGGCGACCAGCGGCAATCGCTACTGGGGTCAGATCGATACTGTCTTCGATAATATCGCCAACGGCATAGATGTTTTCAACATTGGTATTTTGGAACTTATCGACCTTGATCTTGCCAGTCTCGGTAGTTGCAACGCCAGTCACTTGCAAATTGATATTGTCAGTCGATGGTGCGCGTCCAATCGCCCAAATCAGACAGTCTGTCGTATCTAGGCTGCCGTCTTTGCTACATAACGTCAGGCTATCATCTTCGTTTTTATGAACCTCGGTCAGCGTGGTGTTGGTATGCAAATGTATACCGTCTTGCTCCATCTCTATGAGCAGAGCCTCTACCACACTATGATCAAATGCACGCAGCGGTGAGTGCTGACGGACATACAGGTGCACTTCAGCGCCCAGACTGTTTAACACGCCTGCAATCTCGACAGCGATATATCCAGCGCCCACAATCGCTACGCGCTTTGGCAAATGCCTCAATGCAAAGAAGCCATCAGAATCGATGCCGTACTCTGCGCCTTTGATATCTGGGCGAATAGGATGACCGCCAGTCGCAATCAAGATATGATCAGCGGTAATGAGCTCACCATTGACCTCTACGGTATTGGTATCAACAAACTTAGCAAAGCCTTTGATGACTTCTACGCCGTTTTTGGCCAAGTTATTGTCATAAGAGCGGTGGATATTTTCGATATACTGTTGACGACTCTGTACCAGCTTTTGGAAGTCAAAATCTCGGACATCGACATCAAACCCATAGTCTGGCGCATATTTATGAATGGCTTCGGCAACTTGCGCGCCATACCACATGACTTTTTTGGGGACGCAGCCCAAATTCACACACGTACCGCCCAACTGGTCGGCTTCGATAATGGCGCACTTTTTGCCATAGCTTGCTGCACGGTTGATTGAGGCAATACCGCCGCTACCGCCACCAATGGCGATATAGTCATAATGTTTGGTCATAATAAGGTCTCTTTACTGAGTTGTTGTACGTATTGTTTTGGATGCCAGCATAACGGGTCATGCTATCTGTGCTATCCATCTTACAAGTTTTTTGTGCTGAAGGCATGGCAAATAGCCTACATGCGGACAGCACATAACTAGGAGTAGGCTAGGGTCTATATACTTGACCACATTTATCAAACAATGGGGCGCCGTCTATAAAACAACAGCCCCGGAATGGACAAACCTAGCACCAAAGCGGAGGTCACAAAAAGTGCTTCAAACAAATACACCATCATTTGGCTAAATAATTCGTCTGAATAACCAAAATAGCCAATCTGCACCATACTGACCATTGCCTTATAGGCGGCGATACCCGGCATCATACAGATGACGCTGGGCGAGATGAGCGCTTTGGGCGGTAGGGTATATTTCTTAGAAAAATATACACCCAAAAAGCTGGCAAGCATCGCCCCAAAAAAGCTCGCGATCACCAGATGGACATGCTGATAAACAAGCGCCGTTTTTAACCCAAATCCCAACGCTGTCATCAGCAGACACGGCAAGATATAGCGTTTGGGTACGCTAAACATCAGCGTCCACCCAAGGGTAATGATACAAGACAGCACAACGGTCTCAATAAACCACATCTAAAACCCCCAGTGCTGTATGCGTAGTAACACTAGCGCCATTACGATGCCCACACAAGCAGATAAGGTAAGCATATAGGTAAATACCGCGCGCCCAACGCCAATATTAACATAGCCTTTTAGGATATCGGATAACGAGTTAATCAGTGGAAAGCTAGGAATCAGTAGCAACACACTAGAGGCCACGGCAATATCGGCATTATTGCCAATATCAAAATAATAGGTCGTCGCGCCAATGAGCGAGGCAATAAAAGCCGTCACAATAACAGTGATAAAAGGGTTAAAGTGGTGTTTGGACAGGTAAATACGGGTAAACATCGCCACCATACCTGCGATAAAGGTCACTGCTGTAATCGACCAGCTGCCGCCATTTAGATAAGCAAACGCGGCACATGAGGCACCAACAAAGATGCTTACTAGCCATGTCGGATACACGGTCTTATCCAACTCATCAAAGGCAATCGTCGTGCGGTCAATCAAGTCGGTACTATCTATAGTGGCTTCAGTTTTATTAATGATTTGCTGAATTTGCACCAATAAATTGACATTGATGCTCTGATTGATCGTATCTCGGGTGGTGGTAATACAGCGCTCATCGCAGATGGTCGTTAGGGTGATAGCATTAAAGTTCAGCGAGCATTCGACGCTGTTCATCCCCAAGGAAAGCCCTAAGCGTTTGGATAAGTCCACCACCACGGCAGACTCAGCGCCATACTGCATAAGGAGTAAGCCGCAGCGCACGCATAGTCGAGTAATACGCTGCTGCTTGACGTAGCTGATAGAGGTCATGGGCGAGATACGCAGATTAGTTGGCGACTGATACGCTATTATAAAGGGTCTGGATGCTGACGCGCATACAATATCAGAAATACCATTAAGTGATACGATACAGTATAAGCTTTTTTGGTAAGGAGCATAAAATGCATATCGCTATTTTGACAGTGAAGTTTTCATTGCCCGGATGTGGCTCGCTAAAAGAAAAACGCCAGCGTATGGGCGGCTTGCATGCGCGCTTTGGCAATACGCCAAGCGTCGCGGTCTGTGAAAGCGGCGGCCGCGCGCGCCATGATGCCAGCGAGTGGACGTTTGTGATCGTTGGACTGTCTAAACGTGAGGTCGAGTCGCAATGTAGTCAAATTGAGGAAAAGCTAGAACGTACGGTAGATGCAAGGGTAATGAATGTTGAGAGGGAGTTTGTTTAGGTTGGGCTTTTTGGGGAGAGAATCCTGCTTCTCGCTCATATCTTGGTTGCCTGCTAGAGCGGTGACTAATAACCAGTGGCGTTCCTATTATCTTAATACCGCTCCTAGCTAAGTTATCAAAAATAGTGTCAAGCTTTCTACATATGAATGCTCTTTACATCATCAATCATTTGAATAATACCATTAGCTGTTTCAGTCACCCATTCTTCTCGACTTTCCTCATTGATAATATCGAAAAAATTATCATCAGGGTTTTTAAAGTTAATTGACCGTGGTGGGTAAACTTGCCCACCTAAATTTTGCTTCTTATTTTGATACTTCCAATTTTTAGGTAGTTTCTCAACTGCCGCTTCGAAACTTTGCATATTGCTTGGACATTCTGATAGACGTCCATCTTTGTCTACTAACGTTATGCTGTAATATAAACGATGATTTAACTCAATATAACAATAAACTCCCACATTGTTTTTTTCGGTTATTTTATAGCATAGACCATATGCCTTAGCTTTACCTTTCGTACCACCACCTGAAAAATACTGTTTTACTGCTTTTTCTTGGCTATAAGGAGACAGCTGGTTATCGCAAAAAGTAAAATTTAAATTTTTCTTATTGAAATAAGCCAACAAACTATTCCACATCTCATTCTGAATATTCTTTTGAACGGTTTCAAAATTCTGGCTTAGTTCATATACTGTCTTAAGGTTATTGTCATCTGCCAAAAAATCTACATACTCTTGCTTCATTTTCGCATTCCTTGTTTGACCTGTAATTCTAGCAACGGTATTAATGTATTGCTCGATAGTCTGCTCTATATGTGGATAATCTACTACCTTTTGCTTACATAGCGTCAAAAAGTTAAAGATGTCTTCTTTATAGCTAATTACACCATAGTCTTCGTTATTAATACTACCCTTGCCATAGTGTGATACGTCATCACCAAAACGATTTAAATATACTATATAGATATTTTTATCATCATAACCCATTTCTTGGCAAGCTCTATAATATCTTCCCAGCTGGTTTTTTTGATCTGGAGCATAAATCTTATTTTCGATAATAATGACATTTTTTTTGATCTCATTGTCTTTGCCTTCGAAAATAATATCTGCTATTCCATGATTTGAGTGATGGAATTTATATTCAACTTCACAACTGTAAACGACCTTTGAGTCTAGTTTTTCTCGATCCCACTCTTGTGTCGCTATGGCATTATTCAATACCGCTTCAATGAATAATTTTTGGAAATCTGATATTTTATGACTAGCATTAGGATTCAGTAGTTCAGCGAGAAAGCGAGAATGTAAACCAACTTCTTCACCTGTCTTACGTAGGATCGTGAATATATTAAAATCTAGTTTTGACTTATCATGTTTTTGCTGGAATTCCTGCTCCTTTTTTTGTAAAGCTAAAATATTCTGTTTGAAACTATTACTAAGCATAGTCATCTTTCCTAGTGGTTTTAAGTTAGATCCTCAAGTTAAGTCTATCAAACTAACATAGACCTTCACGCTTTCCAAAACATGACAAAGAGTTAACTACTATAAGCAGTAACTCTAAATATATAATGAGTGATATTCCTAATTACAAAGCACCTGAAGGATTTATGCTCTTCATAATAGGTCAAATAACTAAGAAGGTAGCGCAAAATATTGGTAAGGATAGGTTTGATAAAGTTTCGAATAGATATTCAAAACTAGGCATTCATGATTCGGATTTTAAAATAGTTAGTTTAGACGATTTAAAAAATATGATCGAAGTCGATAGAGATCAGTAACTTATAAGTCAAAAAGTCATAGTTTCTTAGTTGAAAAGGAGGCTAGCTTTGATTTTTACGCATCTTTCAAGAAGAAATAGCTACTATATCAGCACTGACTTTTGTAATTTTACCTTCAACCATAGATGAAATAAGTAGTTTCAAGACCAAATCCGAAAATGCTTTAAGCAATAAAGCAAGCACACTATCATATACTCCTACTTTTGCTATACCTTTTACCATATCACAAGCAAGAAGCGATTTTGTAAACAATATGAGCATAGAAAGTTATAAATTTTATGACTCTTTTATAGATTCAGTTGTAACTACAGTTTGTAGCGTTTACAAGCAGGACGACTCTATTATTGGCTATGATTTTAATGATTGAAAACATATATTCAGCGGTAACAGACTATTAAATATACTTCCAACAATTTACGCAAGAGAAGGTAACAAAGATAATTTCAAGAGTGATTATTAAGTACGAAAACTAAGTTTCGGACAATAAAAAAGCCACTCCCTAAAGAGTAGCCTTTTATCGATGATTTTCTAAAAAATACCAATTATTGACGACGACCTTGACCTTCAGGTTTCTCGTACCCTTTCGCACTCATACACGCTTCCGTTTTTTTCATGTCAGTTTTACTCGGGCGACTATCATGAGACATTTTTACATTCATGCGTTTAGCACAGTCATCCATAGCTTGTTTCATGTCTGCTGACATATTAGGTCTTTGATGGTTGCGATCGCTTGCGCCATTTGATGTGCCGCTTGACGCACAGGCGCTAACGCCAACAGTAGATGCCAAAATAACAAACATTAATTTTTTCATAAAGAGTCCTTAAAGGGTTTAGAGATTGTACAAGAGCAAATAGCATCATTTCGTACGTGCTATATCGTTCTTAATCAGATATTTCTATATCGTGTACATTTGCGCATGATGTTTAACTATTTAAATATTAATACAATCAACGTTTAAGTATCTTTAATAAAGATTAAGAAAGGTAACGCAGCAAAGCAACATGGGTGTTGGTCTAATACACATATAACGATTTAGAATTGCAGCTCAGAGCGTGTACAGTACTTTGTAGCAGCCAAAAAAAGGCCACTCTCTGAAGAGTAGCCTTTTATCAACTATTCACTAATTTGTCTTAGCTGACGTCTTTTAACCCTTGCTCAAGCATGGGCTTTAAGAACTCACCCGTATACGAGCCTTTCACTTCCGCCACTTCCTCAGGCGTACCTTCAGCGATGATTAGGCCACCACCTTTACCGCCTTCAGGGCCTAGATCAATCACCCAATCCGCCGTTTTGATGACATCCAAGTTATGCTCGATGACCACGATAGTATTGCCCTTATCGCGTAGGGTATGCAAGATGTGTAGCAGCTTGTAGATATCATGGAAATGCAAGCCTGTGGTTGGCTCATCCAAGATATAGAGCGTCTGTCCTGTATCACGTTTGGCAAGCTCACGTGCCAGTTTGACACGCTGTGCCTCACCGCCAGAGAGCGTTGGCGCAGACTGACCCAAACGAATATAGCCAAGACCGACATCCATGAGCGCTTGCAGACGACGATAGATCGCAGGTATCGCTGAGAAGAACTCAGTCGCGTCTTCGACAGTCATCTCTAACACTTCGGCGATACTTTTACCTTTATAGTGAATCTCTAGGGTTTCGCGGTTATAGCGTTTGCCTTCGCAGGTATCACACGGCACATACATATCAGGCAAGAAATGCATCTCGACTTTGATCAGACCATCGCCTTGGCACATCTCACAACGTCCGCCTTTTACATTGAAGCTAAAGCGACCTGGCTTATAACCACGAGCGCGCGCTTCTTGCGTTTGAGCAAACATCTCGCGTACAGGAGTAAACACACCAGTATACGTCGCTGGGTTTGAGCGTGGCGTACGACCGATAGGACTTTGATCGATATCGACCATCTTGTCCAAGTGCTCAAGACCACTGATGCTTTCAAACTTATCGGCAATCAGCGTTGAAGCATTGTTCAACTGCGTCGCTGCCAATGGCATAAGCGTACGGTTGATCAAGGTTGACTTGCCCGAACCTGACACGCCCGTCACACAGGTCATGATACCGACGGGGATGGTCAGATCTACGTCATGCAAGTTATTGCCTGATGCACCTTTGAGCTCGATAGTCATCGGTACTTTTTTAGCTTTAGCCTTACCTTTGACTTCCATATCCACGGTTTTGGCTTTATGACGCACGGCTGGAATCTCGATGCGCTTTTTGCCAGACATATATTGTCCAGTGAGCGATTCCTTGTTTGCCATGATGTCATCGACCGTACCCTGAGCGATGACATGACCGCCGTGTACGCCGGCACCGATACCGATATCGATCACGTGATCCGCTTGGCGAATGGCATCTTCGTCATGCTCAACGACCAGTACGGTATTGCCCAAGTCACGCAAGCGCGTCAATGTCTTTAGCAGACGATCATTGTCACGCTGATGCAGACCGATTGACGGCTCATCAAGTACGTACATGACGCCCATGAGACCTGCACCGATTTGGCTGGCAAGCCTGATACGCTGTGCTTCACCGCCTGATAATGTTTCGGCAGAGCGGGCAAGGGTCAAATAATCAAGACCAACGCTGACGAGGAAGTTTAAGCGCTCATTGATTTCTTTAAAGATTTTTTCCGCGACTTCGCCTTTATGACCGCCGATCTTTAGCGTTTTATAATATTCCGCAGAGTCGCCAATAGAGAGCTTGACGATGTCAGCAATGGTCTGGTCGTCAACACGCACATTGCGTGAGATCTCGTTCAGACGCGCGCCATCGCAGACATTACAAGTGGTATCAGCTAAGTATTTGGCCAGCTCATCACGGACGAGGTTACTTTGCGTTTTAGCATAACGGCGCTCTAGGTAAGGCAGCACGCCTTCGAATGGTACGGTCTTGTTGGTTTTGCGACCGCGCTCATCAGTAAAGTTAAAGGTGAGCTTTTCTTTGCCAGAGCCATGCATGATGATGTCTTGATGCTTTTTGGCAAGGTCCTGCCACGGCATATCCATATCGATTTTGAAATGCTTACAGACCGTGCTAAGCAAACCGAAATAGTAGGCATGACGTTTGTCCCAACCATTAATAGCGCCCTGATTGAGCGATTTTTCATGATGGGTAATGAGTTTTTCAGCGGCGAAGTACTGGCGTTTGCCCAGACCATCACAGCTTGGACACGCCCCGTATGGGTTATTGAAACTGAACATACGCGGTTCAAGCTCAGGTACCGCACGATCACAGACAGGGCAGGAATGCTTGGCTGACATGACTTGGTTATCGTCACCACCTTCTTTTGGATTGCCATCCATAAAGTGTAGCGTGACCAGCCCTTGACCTAAACGTAGCGACGTCTCTAAACTTTCAGCGACACGGTTACCTAAATCATCACGGACCTTAAAGCGATCGACCACCACTTCGATGGTATGCTTTTTCTTCTTATCTAGTGTTGGCAGCTCATCGGTATCATAGACGTCGCCATCGACGCGTACGCGCACAAAACCCTGACCAATCAGCTGCTCAAGCAACACAGTATGCTCACCTTTACGCTCGCGAATCACCGGTGCCAAGATCATGAGTTTGGTGTCTTCTGGTAACGCCATGACCTGATCGACCATTTCGGTGACCGACTGCGCAACCATCGGCTCGCCATGCTCAGGACAGTACGGCGTACCGATACGCGCATAGAGCAAGCGCAGATAGTCATAAATCTCAGTAATCGTACCGACAGTTGAGCGCGGGTTATGGTTGGTTGATTTTTGCTCAATGGCAATCGCAGGGGAGAGACCCTCGATGCTATCGACTTCAGGCTTTTCCATTTGCGAGAGGAACTGACGCGCATATGCCGATAAGCTCTCGACATAGCGACGTTGCCCCTCGGCATAGAGGGTATCGAAAGCCAATGAAGACTTACCAGAGCCAGACAATCCTGTGATTACCACGAACTTATCTCGCGGAATGTCTAAATCAATATTTTTTAAATTATGAGTACGTGCGCCGCGTATTGCGATATGGTCATGTGCCATCGTTTATGGGTTTCCTATTTGCTAAAAGGGGAGTGAAAATATGTCAAATAAAAAGCTAAATACAGATCAATACAATGTTTATTTGATAGTGGCATATTAAAGATATGCAGTGGTTGGTTGAAAATGCGAATAAGTTTTCAGTTTGTAATTGTGCTACCACTTATAATTTTACTATTAATAGTTTCGCTGCTGACTACCAGTGCTTTATATGGTTACTTACTATTTATTTCGCGAGGCAATTGATTCTGTATATCTGCCTTGTGCGTCTAAGCAAATCTAAATCAAATCCCTGTTAAGTAACAGGCATCGTTTGTTATGGTTTTGACCAAAAGTGTCATTTTTTGAAGGGGTTTGTCATTTAAATTATCGTCTGAGTCGAGTGCTAATAACGTTTGCGACGCCTTACTTTATTGTCATGGCGACAGCATTATTCAAGGTGTAATAAGGTATATGATGCAGTTAGTAACAAAATAATCTTGTAATATTAATGGCTTGAACGTGAGCCGTCTCTAAGGTCTGTTCGCTTGAATGGTAGCGTCAGCACAAAAACCCAAAAGTCTCGGCAACCAAACGGCGAATGTCTTATACTAGGGGGCTTGATTTGTAGGCTAATGCCTTGATAAACCAGTAGTGATAAATCATGGTGTAGTAAAAGTGCCAGCAGCGAAAAACCAGCAGTGATTAACCAGTGAGGCAATTATGAATAGCGTAGAGAAACGGGCAATTCTCGGGGTCGGTGGTATCTTTGCCTTGCGAATGATTGGCTTGTTTATGATTGTGCCAGTGTTCTCTGTTTATGGGAGCAATTATACGCATGCGACGCCGTTTTTGATTGGGCTGGCAGTCGGTATATATGGTTTGGGGCAAGCTATTTTTCAGATACCAATGAGCCTTGCTGCTGATAAGTTCCCGCGTAAACCCATTATATTTTTGGGATTGGTATTGTTTGCCATCGGCGGGATAATTGCGGCAAATGCAACCGACATATATGAGGTAATTATTGGACGGGCGCTAGCAGGTAGTGGTGCGGTCTCTGCGGTATTGATGGCGCTCTTAGCCGATGTGACACGTGAGGAGATGCGTACCAAAGCAATGGCGACCATGGGTCTGACTATTGCGACCTCTATCATGCTTGCCTTTGCCTTTGGTCCATTGTTAGTCGGTTCGCTCGGTATATCTGGGCTGTTTTGGCTGACATCAGGGTTTGCCGTATTGGCGATGTTATTGCTGCTTGCCGTGCCAACACCGATGCGTGTGCTCAAACACAATTTAGACAATAAAACCATCGGTCAGCAACTGGCAACTGTCCTCAAGATTGGCGATCTTAACCGCTTACATATGGCTATCTTTGCTTTGCATTTAACGATGACGGCTATATTTGTCATACTGCCGCATCAGCTGAGCGAAGTGATGGGGCTATCAGTACGTCAGCAAGGACTGGTATATTTGCCGCTGTTGTTCATTGGTTTTGCAATCGCGATACCTTTTATCATCATTGCCGAAAAGAAGCGCAAAATGCGTCAGGTGTTCTTGGCAGCGATAGCGCTAATGACCGCCGCATTGGCGCTACTTGCGCTGGGCAGTCAGGTTGGTGTCGGCATCATCTTGGGTTTGCTGCTGTACTTTATGGGCTTTAACTTACTTGAGGCCACCATTCCCTCATGGATCTCTAAGCGTGCACCGGTTGCCAATAAAGCAACGGCAATGGGACTTAACTCTTCGAGTCAGTTCTTTGGTGCGTTCGTTGGCGGTGCGATGGGTGGTATACTTCTAAACCAGCCGAACTTATTGGCATGGGGTATCTTGGCTATCATTATGGGCGCCGCGCTATTGATCATTCTTCCGATTGCGCAGCCGCCTTATTTATCAAGTACGACAGTGACGATACCCAAAAACATCAATATCCAAGAGTGGTCACGTCAAATGCTCGCGGTAGATGGCGTTGATGAGCTGGTCGTGATGGCAAAAGAGCAGGTAGCTTATTTAAAATTAGATAAGACGCAATTGACGGACGACTCGCGTCAGCAGCTGTCAAGTTTGGCACAGAGTCCACTCGATCTTTAGTACGTTATTTATAGACTCATAAATTCGTAGAAGCGAGACTATTGTAGAAACGAAGATAAATGTGCAGCGCTGAGTAGACAATACTCCTATAGATGGCCATTATGAGTAAGTAGACATTAACCCTTTATCTCTATTTACAAGGAATTGATATGAGTAAGTTTAAAAAGCTAGCGATGGGTTTTGGACTGTCAGCCACGCTATTGGCTTCTGGCTGTGCGACACAGAATATTCAAGCCTATCAGAACACGACGCCGACGCTCGATATGCATGAGTTTTTCTCAGGTCAAATTGAGGGTTGGGGAATGTTCCAAGGTCGCAATGGTGACGTCAAAAAACGTTTTTATGTCGACATCGATGCAACTCATGAAGGCGATGATGTCATCGTCTTAAATGAAAAGTTCTCATGGGCAGATGGCACAAAGTCTCAGCGCATATGGCGTCTGACTGAACAATCAGACGGTCGCTGGGTTGGTACCGCTGGAGACGTCGTAGGCGCGGCAACAGGGGAGGTGGTAGGCAATACGTTGCATTGGAACTATGTATTAGAGCTACCTGTCGAAGACAAGACTTATAAGGTCAATTTTGACGATTGGATGTATCTTATCAATGAAGATGTCATGCTCAATCGTTCAGTGATGACAAAGTTTGGCGTGGAGCTGGGCAGTGTGACGCTGAGTATGCACCGTCAAAACGCTACTGATAAATAACTACTGTCAAATAACTATTGTCAAGTAATGGTTTATAGGGCTGCGATTGGATAGCACTATAACTGGATAGCGCTGAATTTGGATAATGCGATAAATTATTAAGCACAATAAAATATGCTTAAAAGTACCCAGTATTCAGCGCATCTTGAAAACGGCAAAATACCCCTAATAGTGTAGAACTACGATAGTTTTGAGAAATTATTTAGGCGACATAGATTGACGTCTACCCTAAGTAGACTGTAGATATTTCGATAAAAATTGGTTAAAGTAAACTCATATAATTGATATTACTAAGAGTTGATAGCATCAAATGCTGCTATTAGATAACGATTAAAACAACGTATTAAATTATTCATCAATAAAAGGACGGTATCATGCGCGGAGTTAATAAAGTTATCATCATTGGTAACCTTGGAGCGGATCCTGAGGCACGCCAGTTCAATAATGGTGGCAGCGTGACCAATATTTCAGTTGCGACATCAGAGCAGTGGACGGACAAACAAAGCGGCGAAAAGAGAGAAGCGACAGAGTGGCATCGTATCTCGCTATTCAATCGTCTGGGTGAGATCGCCGCGCAGTATCTGCGTAAAGGCAGCAAGGTCTATATCGAAGGCAGTCTGCGTACGCGTAAATATCAAGACCAAAGCGGCCAAGATCGTTACATTACTGAGATTCGCGCTGAGCAAATGCAGATGCTTGATGGTCAGACTGGCGGTGGACAGGGACAAGGCAATAGCGGTGGTTTTGGTAATAACCAAGGTGGCTCAAATCAGGGTTATGACAATCAAAATGGCCAAAACAACTATGGTCAGCAAGGTAATAATCAGCCAGCACAGCAAGGCGGGTACAATAACCAAGCGAATGGTGGGCAAAACAGTTTTAGTAACCAAAACGCACCTGCGCCGCAAAATCAGTTTAATCAATCAGCACAAAAGCCAGCACAGTCTAAGCCTACAGCAATGCCAGATGGTCCTGTAGATGATGATATTCCGTTCTGATGATGATAAGACATAGAACGTAAAGATAAAAATAGATAAAGAACCTCGCCACTGGCGGGGTTTTTTAATGTGTAATCATAAATAACTAAAAACTCAGTCACTGCTAAAATTCTAATATCAGCTTTGGTCATATTACAAGTTGATTGCTAAGACATATAAAAGCATCTATCTTTAGAAATACATAAAGATAAAACTTCTGTTTGTTTTTGCCTACTTTATATTTTTAAATCATTCATTATCTTTATTTTTTTTGCCACAAGTAAATGGACAATAGCCACCTGCAAATAAAATTAATGCCATAAACTACTTTTCATGACTGTTTTTATTATCATTTTTTATATTGAAATTTATAAAAACTACCTTTCATACCTCATATAAACCGTTTGTTCTATCCAGTTTAATTGGGACTAACAGTTTATCGATGACATTGATATACTCAGCTCAAATAAAACTGCACACGACTTTAAGTATTGATGCTGCTACTAAAAAGTTATCTAGCAATAAATACGAATCAATTAAAGTTCGATCATGTGATGGTTTAAAACATAAAATTATTTGGGTTGGCATCTTACAGGCAGGGTGCTCATCTGACTGCCAGTACAGAGTATAAAGAATGAATGACGGTGATGTGTTTCGCAAAAGTGATGTGGGTAGAGAAGAGATAAAGTCTCAAAGTCTTGGTGTGTTACCAAGAGAGGCAAGAACGTTGTTGATTATGATCGACGGTAAGCGAACCTACCAAAACTACCTAGATACACTCGATAATAGCAAAATGTTTGCTGACTTTGGTGGTGTTGCACCTCTATTTGAGCTGCTTTTAGAGCTCGAGTGTATCGAAGTGGCGAATACCATAAATACGCGTGCCCGTATCAAGACAGACCCTCAAGCATCTAGCAGCACGCAAGTGCCAGAGATCTTGCGATCTCAATCAACACAAAACTCGTTTGATACCAGTACCGAGACAGAGTTCGATCGTACTTTTAATAGTAAATCACCTAGCAGCGTTATAGACGCTGGTAAAAAATCGCTAGGCGGTATTTTTAAGTCAAAAGTATCTGATAGCAATTATGGAACGATAAAATCGGACTTGGCGACTTATATTGAAAAAAACGCCCCACCTGCTGAGGCTTGGGGTTATCTGTTAAGTTTGGAGCAGTGCAATGACAGCTCACAATTGCTGCGATTGGCACAAGAGATACAAAAGAGCAGCAACGCAAATTTATCACGTGGTATGAATGAGTTTATTAAAAGAACTCAGTAGTAGAGTGGATAAAACAACTGGCTCATTATCAAAAGTAAATAAGCTGTCTTTGCTTATTGGGCTATCAAATATGTACACACTATTAAATATCTACAAGCTATTAAATATTTACAAGCCTAACAAACTAATTGGAAAAACCTATGGAATCAGTCGATCTTTCAGAGTCAAATCGTCAAAAAATGCAACATGGAGAGCATCTCATTGTACGTTTGACTTATATTAGCCGTTATAACAATGATAATCTCAACGGTGAGGTGACTCGTATTCTTGAACAAGCGCAGCAAAACAATGAGCGCAATGGTATTACTGGTGCTCTAGTATTTAACCACAACTACTTTTTGCAGAGTATTGAAGGGGCAAGACCAGTGATCAATGCACTGCTTAGAAAACTTGTCCAAGACGATCGCCACCACTCTTTACAGATCGTTGAGTGCCGCGAAGTTGATCAGCGTCACTGGAACAAATGGTCAATGAAATACTTGATTCCAAGCGATGAGAACAAAGGGATTGCTCTAAAGTTTTCGACAGGTAATGAGTTCAACCCTTACCTGATGAGTACCAACCAAATTATGATGTTGATTGATACGTTATCGGAGCTTCAAGAGCAAGAAGGACAGCGTACTTCTCAAAAGAAAAAACCTTGGTATGCTTTTGGCTAATTGGTTGATGCCTATAGAGTCTACCTGCTTCCATAACTTTTTTATAAGAGAAAAAATATGACATCAGTAAATACAGATGCTCACATCTTAATGAGCATGACCTATGCCAGTCGCGCAAACCCAGATGTATCGGCTACTGACTTCAATGAGATATTACAGCAAGCACAGATCAATAACGCCGCCAACGGCATTACTGGCATGTTGACATTTAATAAAGATTATTTTTTGCAGACCGTAGAAGGTCCAAGAGCGCAAATTAATCGTTTGCTATATAGCCTGATTGCTGATGAGCGTCATTACGATTTACAGGTTATTGAAACGCGAGAGTTAAAGCACAGAGAATGGTCAAAGTGGTCTATGAATTACGCATCTCCAACCGAAGAGAACGCTGCTGTGTATCTAAAATACTCTACTACGAATGGGTTCAATCCATATTTGCTGAATGCTGACTCTGCCAATGGCTTGATGAATGAGCTGAGTGCTCAAAAAGGATAGATAAAATATCTGGGTCTCGATAGCAGTCAATTACCCTAGAGTTAATCAAAAATATTTTGAGATAATAATTAGGATAACAGTCGATTGGCTTTGATTATATCTAGTATAATGAATATTTGTTGTGGCCAATAATGCTCCATTGCCAATAACGCTCAATTGATAGTATGACGAGATATCAAAACAGCAACGAATGGTTTTTGATAAATGAATAATCAAGCAAATTTTTGAAGATGTAATATCGACTTAGTTAAAAACAGTGTTAATGATGAATGAATATTCATTCAGGTCCTCAATAGGAATGATAGCTCTATTGAGGTGAATAACTTTTATACAATTGGATTTATTATGAGCAAAAACAACGCAATCGATTTAGACAACTTAAACGTAGACGAGCTACGTGCTATTACTGAAAATGCACAACAGCTTATCGCCAAAAAACAGCACCAGCGTTTATATGACGCTTATATGCAGTTCGAAAAAATTGCAAAAGAGAGCAACGCGACTATCGAAGAGATCTTAAAAGCTGGTGAGACGTTAGAGAAAAAACGCAGTATTAAGTACCGTAATGGGGATAACAACGAAGAGACTTGGACTGGTCGTGGACGTAAACCAACGTGGTTGGTCGAAGCACTCGCAGCAGGTCGTGATCTTGAAGACTTTGCGATCTAATGGTGTAGACCTAGGTAGTCATATGGCACGCAGACGAGCTTAGCAGTCTTGTAGATAGTGGTTTATTTACAAGCATTTAGTCGTAAGTGACGTAGCACCGCAAAACAGAGAAGCCAGTATCTATGTTGCCATTATTTTGGCAAAAAGATACTGGCTTTTTTTCTGTCATCTATAGGCCATTGTTTGTTATGATAATGACGTTTTGGTCTTATATAAGAGTTGTGCAACTGTGACCCAAGTATCTGAGTTGTCTCATAAACGTCCTCGTAAGCTTTGGTGGCTGATCGGGTTCGTATTGTTTGCACTATTTGCCGTGTTGCAGATGCCAGCGGCGTGGCTACTTGAGAAATACGCGCCCAATACCCCCTATGTACAGCATGTATCAGGCAATGTCTGGCAGGGCTCTGCTATCTGGCAACTTCCCATATCATCGACACCGCTCATAGGCATGGCCGACTGGTCATGGCAGCCATGGCAATTGCTCACAGGTAAGCTTGGCGCAGATATCAACATAAAAACAGAGCAAACAAGACTGAATGGACAGGTGAAGCTTGGTTTTAACTCATGGCAAGTCGACGATATGAGTGGGAAAATCGCGCCTGAGACTCTAAAAAGTGTCGTTGACTGGCAATTACCCAATACGCCTATTCAGGTCAATGGCGTCTCATTGACGCGCTTATCTGATGACGCCGACAACAAGGTAACATCAGAAACTTCTAACAATGCATCTACTCAGAGTACTACTGGATTCAGTGCTGCAGAGGGGCAACTGACATGGGTAGGCGGTGAGGTGGGCTATCCGAGTGGTGGCAAGGTTTTTTATCTGACTATGCCTGCATTACGCGCTGAGCTGAGCGCAGAGCAAAAAAACAATAGAAACCTGTTGCATATCAACTTGTTAAATGATCAGGATAAGCGTCTGGGTGATCTGTATATAGACGGTGATAATATGCTGGATGTCAGTCTGACCCAGCGCCTACTAGAAAACATGCCTGAGTATAAAGGACAGGCACCGCAAGATACGCCAGTCGTTAGTGTGCGTCAACCGTTGCTAACTGGTCTAGGGGCAAACTAAATGGCCAATATGACTGCAAGCCTAAAACCTATTGTCAATACTCTCAATCGTTTTTCAGGATGGTTGTTGCTGCTCGCCATTGCTTGGCTATGTTGGACAGCCGCCCGTCTTTTGTGGTTATTGTTGGCAGCGCCCTTAGCACCTGCATTACCGCTAGCCCCTTTGCAAAGTAATGCAAAGTCTACCAATGATTACAGTGGATTGTTTGCGATATTTGCTGATCCCGATCCCATTGCGGCGGCAGTCCAGCCACCACCCAACGTTGAGCTCAAAGGGGTATTGCTAGCGATACCTGAGACTATGTCTTCGGCATTACTTAATATTAATGGTGAGGTAAAAAACTACCGAATCGGTGATGGACTAAAAGATAGCGACTATATTCTTGTCGCTGTTGATTGGAATTCAGTTATTATCGCTGATACTGATGATAAAGAAACCATCATTAGCATGCCGGATGCCATGATACTAGATCAAAGCAAAATGCTGGCAGGTGGCATTAGTAATCAGCGCTTGCCTAATAACAGCCTATTGCCAACTGCTCCTCAGGTATTGCAAGAGACACCTTCTGAGCCTGCAGCAGAGACGAGTGAAAGTAGTCCGCAGTCAGCTATTGAGGAGGCGGTCACGGCGCTGCAAGAGAACCCTGCCAGTTATTTGAGTAGAATGGGGGTAATGGCGTCAGGTGAGAGCTATCAAGTGACAGCCGCGATGCCGTCAAAACTACGTAACCGATTAGGGCTTGAGCCGGGTGACAAAGTACTGACGGTAAATGGACAAAGCGTGGGTAATAATCCGGCTCAAGATGCGGGCGTGTTACAGCAAGTACAGCAAGCAGGTGAAGCACAGATCGAGGTTCAACGTGGTGAGCAAGTCATTACGATTCGCCAGCAGTTCTAGCATGGCGGATTTTTAGCACAGGTTGCTCGTTAAAAACTCAGTACATATTATGCAATATCATTGTAGGTAATTATAAATATGGTAAGTTTTCATCAATTTTCAGCCACACCTTTACATCGTGTTCTGCAGCGCTTGATGCGTCTAAGCCGTCCTATCTGCCTAGCGGTACCTTTGTGGGCAGCCAGTATGGGCCTTGCGAGTGCTGAGAGTTGGAAGGTCAACTTACAAGATGCCGATATCAAAGCTTTTATCAATGAAGTGGCAACCATCACTGATCAAAACTTTGTCCTTGATCCTCGTATCAATGGCAACGTAACTGTCATCTCCAACAAAGCCTTATCCCGCGATGAAATCTATCAGCTGTTTTTGAGTGTGATGCAGGTCAATGGTATTGCGGCGATTGAGTCGGGTACGACGACCAAGCTAGTGCCGGATAATGTTGCCAAGCAATCTGGCGTTGCTGTTGATTTGCGTGGCAACAGTGTTGGGGAGTCATTGGCAACCCGAGTGATCTATTTGACAAATACGCAAGCTGCGGAGGTTTTAGGGGTCATACGACCACTGATGCCGCAGTCAGCCCACGCTGCTGCGGTACCTGGCGTAAATGCGCTTGTGCTATCGGATCGAGCAGATAGCCTCAATCAGCTGACAGCGCTTATCCGTGATTTGGACAGTAACGTCAATGATAGTTTACAAGTGATTCCATTACGTCACGTCGATGCCGAACGTATGATGGAGCTCATTAGTGCGTTGGTCGCAAATGCTGGTAGCGGTCAAGCGCAAGGTAGTAACAATCAGCTAAAGGTCATCGCTGATACCTCAAGCGATAGACTGCTGGTCAAAGGCAGTCCTGAGATGATTGCCAAAGTTCAGGAGATGGTCAATCAGCTCGATACTACGCCTACAAGACGCCTAAGTGGCCTCCGTGTCTTTCGCCTAAAGTATGCTAGTGCCACTCACATTGCCGATATGCTAAGAGGGTTGCTGGCCAATCAGTCAATCAATAGCGCTGGTGCAACATCCACATTAGAATCAGCCTCTTTGAATGATGCAAGCAGCATAGGCGCATCCATCAATAGTGCTGCAAATGAAAGTATTAATAATAGCAGCCCCTCAGTGGTACCCACCAGCAATGCAGGCGTAGCGAGTACAGGCGTCGTGAGCCGACCGTTTAGTATCATTGCTGATGAGACGCAAAATGCCGTTATCGTAAACGCTGCGCCTGAGCTCATGTTTGAGATTGAAGATGCCGTCAATCAATTAGACAGTCGCCGCGCGCAGGTATTGATTCAGGCTGCTATTGTAGAAGTCTCAGGAGATGATGCGACTCAGCTCGGTGTTCAGTGGGCGCTTGGCAATGCCAACAGCGGTTACGGCGTTGTAAATTTTAATAATGTCGGCGCTAGTGCAACGACGCTGGCTGCCGCTGCACTGGCAGGGAGCAGTACGGGTATAAGTGCGGCTGCCAGCTCTATCGTTGGTGCATTGGTCGGTATCGGTGACAGTCGAACAGACAGTCAAGGGAATACTGAGTTTTATGGTGCTATTTTGCAGGCACTTGATTCTTCTACCAGTGCCAATCTACTATCTATGCCGTCTATTTTGACATTAGACAATGAAAAAGCCAGTATTCTGGTTGGACAGAATGTTCCTTTTGTCACAGGCTCATTCACCACTAGCGGAAATGATTCAAACAACCCTTTCCAGACCATCGACCGTCAAGACATTGGTATCAACCTTAATGTCATTCCGCACATTGGCGATAACGGCACAGTACGTTTGGAGGTGTCTCAAGAAGTCTCGTCTGTCGTACCAGGCAGTACTGGCAATGCTAGTGGCTTAATCACTAATAAAAGCCTTATTAATACGACGATTTTAGCAGATGATCAGCAAACCATCGCTTTAGGCGGTTTGATGCGTGACAACAGCACCACGCGCCAACAAAAAGTTCCAGGTCTTGGTAATGTTCCGCTAATTGGAAGATTATTCCGCTCTGATAATGACAGTACCCAAAAGAGCAATTTGATCATATTTTTGCAGCCAACTATCTTGCGTGATGGTGGTGCGGTAGCGAGTGTGACTGAGCGCAAGTTCAATCAGATGCGTGTACTGCAGCTGGTCATTGACAAAAACGGCACGATTAAACAACTGCCACTGAGTGGTACACAAGGTTGGGATGGCGATGTCAGTGCAGACTACGAGTTAATGCCACTCAACCCGCTCATTCCTAAGCGTGATCAGACCCCAAATTCAACTTCTCAAGGTTTTACCAAGGTAGACAGTCCTAATAGTGGTATAACGACCTATCCGCTAAGTCGTTAAAGCTAACGTAGTTCGCTACTAGTTATTTGCTACTGTAGATCGCCAATGTCCCTTAATTACTATGAGCCAATGCACGATATAATTGTATAGTTATGTCGTACATTGGCTTGCGTGTTCACAATATAGCCACTACTATACTAAACATTAGTAGAATAATATCGCGTATCCGATATCTGTTGATATGATTTATATTCAGGTAGTAAATGGAGCCAAAATGGCAAATCATAAAATGTTTAAGAAATGGCTGGTCCTGAGCGCTATTGCTACCGCTTTGACGCTCATTCCTCGGCGCAGCAGCCGCAACGCTGACACAGAGGTATCCAATAAAGACTGCAACAAAGCCAGTGATCAAAGTAGCTCTCATGATGATACGAACGCTAATTAGATCACGTATTAAATAGGCAGTGCAGGCTTTTTATATTGGGTTTTATAGTTAGCGCATCAGCTGTTAATATAGTCATTGGTATAATATGATGATTGATAAGGTATTTTGCTAAAACAGTTATTTTGGAGCATATCAATGGCGGCTACCGAGTCATCGACTCTCGATAAAAAAACATCAGTCAGGATGTATCCCCTCATTGATACACATACTCATTTTGATACGCCAGTATTTGATGATGATCGAGCTTGGCAGGTACAGCGTGCTTATAGTCAAGGTGTACGCCATTTAGTGTTGGTAGGTTACTTATATCAGTATTTTGAGCGGATGTACGACACTGAGCAGGTACTGAACAAAGTACTGAGCAAAAAAGCATCACAGTCTTCTGCCAGCGATATTCAATATCAGGACGAACTTTATATACATACTCATATTGCGCTGGGTTTGCATCCTTTTTACATCGAACAGCATACTGACGAGCACATGATAGCATTGGCACAGATGGTGATAGAGCGCCGCCCTTTAGCTATTGGTGAGATCGGCCTAGATACATTTACTGATGCGATGAAAGCGCCTAGTGTATTTGCTAGGCAAAAGCGCTTTTTTGAGGCGCAATTAGATATTGCAGTGACCCATAAATTGCCAGTGATGCTACATATTCGTAAGGCACATGCCGAAGCACTCGCTATATTAAAAGCGCATGATTATGATGCACATGAATTGGGCGGTATTGCCCATAGCTTTAGCGGCGGTGAACAAGAGGCCAAGGCTTTTGTAAAATTGGGATTTAAGCTGGGCGTTACCGGTCAGATTACCAATCCAAATGCCAAAAAACTCCGCCGTGCGATTACAGCCGTTGTTGAAGAGTATGGTATAGCATGTTTGGTGATAGAGACTGACTGCCCAGATATGACGCCTATGATGTGTCAAACATCGCATGATGAGCATTCAGAGTCTGGACAAAGCCCCTATAATGAAAGAGAAAATGCCCATAAGCACGATAGAAATGTCCCTGCTAATTTGCCTTGGGTGCTAATAAGTCTGAGTGAGCTATTGGGCGTATCACGTGATAAACTTGCTAAGCAGTTGTGGCAAAATAGCTGTGACGCCCTAAAAATAACATGGACCTATCCGGCATGACTAATCTTGCATGACCATGAGAGACGATAGGAAAATGGAAAAGGCGAGCGGCTAGACGCAAGTCATAAATGTCGTGGTTAGCACATAAAGCAATAGTTATCATTAAAAAGAGTAATTCGAACCGTTATGAATGAAACACAACAATTTGAGCCGCCAAAATTAAAAGAAAACGCTCTAGTACAACGCGACGCTGATCAAGAAAGTGAGCAGTATGATCGCCGTTTTCAAGGGACGCGCACGCTCTATGGTACGTCAGCGGTAGATACTTTTGCGGCAGCTCATGTCTACGTTATTGGCGTAGGGGGTGTGGGCTCTTGGGCCGCTGAGGCACTGGCTCGAACAGCAGTAGGTACCATCACTTTGATTGATTTGGATGTATTGGTCGCCTCTAATGTCAATCGGCAGCTACCTGCTTTAGACAGTAGCTTTGGTCAAAGTAAGATTGCGGCAATGGCAGCACGTATCAAAGAGATTAACCCCAAAGTGACGTTGAATCTTATTGATGATTTTTTGACAGTAGATAACGTCGCTGCCCTACTACCAAGTCTTGATGATGCAAAAGCTGCTGCCAAGCAAGGTAAGCCCATAGTAGTGTTAGACTGCGTAGATGACATGAATGCCAAGCTAGCAATCGCACTGCATTGCCGTTTTAATAAACTAAAGCTCGTCTGTGCGGGCGGTGCAGGCGGCAAAATAGATCCAAGTCAAGTTAGAGTAAGCGATTTGCGCGACAGCTATCAAGATCCACTACTGGCCAAACTGCGCAATAAATTACGTCATGAAAAAGGCATCAATAGCGCACTAAAAGACAAGTTCGGCATCAAGTGTGTTTATTCTATAGAGCCGCCACATGTAGACAAGAGTTGCCAAGCAGGCGGTTTGCAGTGTGGAGGCTATGGGTCAGCAGTGGTTGTCACATCGGTAGTAGCAATGATTATGGTCAATGAAGCATTACAATTATTGATAAAACAGACGAGCCATCAACCGAGCGTCTGATATTATTTAATGGAGTCTACCTTGTCTATATCTAACTCACCCAAACAAAGTTACCCAGTCGCGGTAGGTGAAATAGAGCGTATCAATAAGCTCAGAAAATATCAGGTGCTCAATGAAGACGAAGAGCCAGCATTTGATAGACTGGTCGACCTTGTAAAGTTATTCTTTGACGTACCCGTGGTCACGATCACTTTTATGGACGAAGAAACGCAGTATCTAAAACCAGCCTGCAAATTTGAGACGATGTCTGAGAGTGTCAGTACAGCACCACGCGAAATGGCTTTTTGTAATTACACCATACTGTCTGATGATGTGTTAATAGTACCCGATACATTGGAAGACAGCCGATTTAGCCAAAGCCCAATGGTCACAGAGTCGCCATACTTAAGGTTTTATGTTGGTGCCCCAATTTTGCTACATGAAGACAATAAAAACTATCGTCTAGGTACGTTGTGTCTCATGGATATCAAGCCAAACCATAATTTTGATGCCCAGCAAGAGCAAATATTAGCGCAGTTTGCCATGATGGCAGCAGACGCATTGCAATTACAAGACAAACAGCGTGATGCCAAGCATGCCAATGAAATGAAATCTAGTTTCTTGGCCAACATGAGTCATGAAATACGCACGCCAATGAATGGCATCATTGGTATGGTAGAAATGCTGGGTGATACCGAGCTTAGCGCTGAACAACGAGAATACGTGGATAATATTAAGGTCTCAAACGAGCATCTGATGGTGATTATCAATGGTATTTTAGACTTATCGAAGGTTGAATCGGGCAAAATGACCATCGATTCTATCCCATTGAATTTATCGACATTATGTAATGAAGTGGTCAGTCTGTTCTCTATCAAAGCACGTCAACGAGGTTTGACGTTAGATTATCATTATACTGAGTCATTATCGCCTTACGTGAAAGGAGATCCAGTACGCCTTAAGCAAATCATAGCAAATCTGGTCAACAATGCGATAAAGTTCACTCGTGAGGGTGGGCGCGTGAGCATCGATGTCAGGCATATGGACAACTGTTATTGCGAGGAGATTGACAAGACTGGCGGCAATAAGAGTGTGGTAAACAATAAGTCTGACAAAAATATGACCTTGTGTATTGAGGTGACAGATACGGGTGTTGGTATCAAACCTGAATCGTTAGAAGCAATATTTGATGCTTATGACCAAGCCAATAAGTTTACGCATCGCCTCTATGGTGGCACCGGTCTAGGTCTTTCGGTCTGTAAGTCTCTGGTTGATCTGATGGAGGGTTATATCCATGTGGAGAGTAGAGTGGGAGTGGGTACGACCTTTCGTGTTCTATTGCCTTTGCCAACTATTGATGAGAACAAGTACGAAACATGGCAAGACTCTAACGATCTAACATTGATAGAGCCGAGCCATGAGCGTGCAGGACATATCTTGTTGGTTGAAGATGATGCCGTCAATGCAATCATTGCCAAAAAGGCGCTGACCAATAGTGGTCACAAGGTGACGCATGTGACAGATGGTCAACAAGCCATTGAAGCTTTTGCACTATTCCCCAACCGCTATGATGTTATCTTGATGGATCATCACATGCCGATCTTGGATGGCGTACAGGCAACGATCAAACTCCACGAGCTTTATGACCCTCAAGATCTGCCGCCCATTATCGCACTGACTGCCAATGCTATGGATGGCGAGCGTGAAAAGTACTTAAAAGTTGGTATGCAGGATTATTGCACCAAACCCTTTAAACAAGAGCAGCTTAACGCTTTGGTACAATACTGGTTGATGCAGAAGCCGCCATTAGAAGAAGAGTAAACAGTAGACAGCATTTATAGTAACGCCGTGGTGTAAACGACTAATTTAGCAGTAAAGCGATAGTTATAAAAACAAAAAAGCTTAACCACTCTATTGGTGGTTAATCTTTTTTGTTGATGATAGTGATACAAGTATCAGCTGCCAGCTAGGCTTACAGATCGGTTAGCTCACACGAGTCTGATAGTCGCCAGTACGAGTATCAACACGAACAACTTCACCTTGCTGCACAAATAGAGGAACACGTACAACGGCACCTGTCTCTAGCTTGGCAGGCTTACCGCCACCACCTGACGTGTCACCGCGTACGCCAGGATCAGTTTCCGTAATCTGCAATTCAACAAAGTTAGGCGGCGTGACTGATAATGGGGAGCCGTTGAACAGAGTGATGGTACACAATGCATTACTGTTCTCTTTTAGCCATTTAGGAGCATCACCGATGGCGTTTTTGTCAGCTTGAATCTGCTCAAAGCTTTCAGGATGCATGAAATGCCAAAACTCACCATCGTTGTATAGATAGTTCATTTCAGTATCCATCACATCAGCGGCTTCTAAACTATCGCCTGATTTGAATGTTTGCTCTAATACCTTACCGCTACGAAGGTTACGCAATTTAACGCGGTTAAAGGCTTGACCTTTACCAGGCTTTACAAACTCGTTTTCAAGAATGGCACAAGGGTTGCCATCAAGCATAACTTTTAGACCAGCTTTGAATTCATTAGTAGAAAAACTTGCCACAAGAGACTCCTAGGGGTTGTAATAGATGAGGCTGACTATACCAAAAGCTATTGTTCAGCCAAGTATTTACGTATCAGCGGGTATACTTTGATAGGGTAGACACTAAGGGCGTATAATATCGGATTTTGGGTACAGGTAGTAGGCTGTCATGATAAACCATTTAATCACACAAAAAAACTGGCAAAATCAATTATCCGAAGCCATTACGTCCGTTGACGAGCTGCTGAGTATCCTACAGCTGGAGTCATTGCGTGCCGATGTCTATATACCCAAGCATTTTGCGCTACGTGTGCCGCGCGCTTTTGTAGCAAAGATGGTCGTGGGTGACCGTGATGATCCGTTATTAAAGCAAGTACTGCCGGATCAGCAGGAACAAATCAACGTCACAGGCTACGTGGCCGATCCTTTGAGTGAAAATACTCAAAACCCTATCAAGGGCATGCTACATAAATACCAGTCGAGAGTCCTGTTGACAATTACGGGGGCGTGCGCCATTCATTGTCGCTACTGCTTTCGTCAGCACTTTGACTATAGCGCCAATATGCCTACTGCGGAGGCAAAACAAAATATCATCAATTATATTGGCGAACACCCCGAGATTAATGAAGTGATTTTAAGTGGAGGTGATCCATTAAATGTGAACAACAGACGCTTATTTGCATGGTTAGATGCTCTTGAGTCTGTTGCGCAGCTCACTACGATTAGGCTGCATACCCGCTTGCCACTCGTCATCCCAGCGCGTTTAGATACCGATCTATTAGATAGACTGTCTCAAAGTCGTTGCCGTATCGTCATGGTGATCCATTGCAATCATGCCAATGAGATTGATGAATTAACAGCTGAATACTTGCAACGTGCCCGGGCAGCTGGCGTTACGCTATTGAATCAGGCAGTGTTATTAAAAAGTGTCAATGACACTGTCGACGCACAAGTGCAGCTTAGTCAGCGTTTGTTTGCTTCTGGCGTATTACCATACTATTTGCATGTGCTAGATAAAGTTGCTGGTGCCGCACATTTCGATAGCGACGAGCGGTCGTCAATTGAGCTTTACTGGTCACTATTATCAGCATTACCAGGATATTTGGTACCTAAGCTGGTGAGAGAGCTGCCGAATAGACCGTTTAAAGTGCCGATTGACATTTACAGCAAGACTTAGTTTAGGCAATATGGTGCTTTGAATAGCAAACAAAAAGCAATTATTGAAAGCGCGCGTACTATTAAAAGCGAGTGTGCCAGTTGTTGTGACAACATAGTGCATATGGTAATAGTGCGTAAGGGAGTTGTATTTGCTTATAAAAGCTACCTCGTTGTGCTTAGATACTAGAATTCATAATACAGCCTGTCCTTATATTTGATAATGTGTATCTATCAACTCGATTGTATAAATACTTATGAGTGTAGGTACTGCTCTTTATAGCGTTATTACATTTATATTCTGTACCTCATGGAACGCTATTTTTTGTGATTGCGTACTTTTGCACGTTCGTTCAAAGCGACTGATATTGACTGATAGTGAGTAGTAATACCAATGATAACGTTATCCATGTTTCAAGAGCATTTGTCTTCTACTGTAGCATTGCCAATATCGTCAAATCGATCAGTAAACGGTCAAGAGCGTTACTTAGTCAAGCTACTGACCACGCTACCATCACAAACGCCTGAGGAGCAATACCAGCATCTAGAGAGTGTACTCATAGCTTTACGAGAAGCTCATATAGATGAAGATCAGCGTCTCAAGTTGATGGCATCAGTACTTGACGCTTCAATTCGATTGATTGCTGCTTTACGGCAACAGTATATTTATGAGACAGGGGTGTTCGATGAGGTTCAGCTAGGCTATGTCGCACAAACCAAGTCGTTACATTATCTCATCATCATGGTCTATGATAGGATCATACGCCAACAAGATTCAGAGCCTAATACTGGGTCTAAACGCTCTTTGGGCAATGGCTGGCAGCGTTATTTCAATAATAAGAAATCTTCTAATACGTTTGCTATTGCTATTTACCAGTCTTTGTCCAGCTATCAAAAAATACTGGCAGAAGAGGTACTCTGCTATCGACCACCGGCAAGTTATCTGTGGTCAAAAATCAATCAGCTGTATCATCTGGCCTATCAGCACCGCATAACCGATATTGATTTGGGTATAGACGCGGCTGTCCCTCATGCAAACAATATCTATCAGCTATATTGTCAAATCTGTTTACACAGTCTGCTAAACCTACGCGGTATGCGTCGCACCAATATTTTGCTAGTGCAGCGTTTTTTGCCTGAATGGGCAAAGCACATGGTCGCGACAACAGAGCCTACCACCAGAACACGCGTATTTGTTGATTTGGAAGCTCATTACCCACCAAGCTATCTCACGGCTAACTCTGAGATAAACCCTTATGAAGAACATCGCACTTGTCTATTCTTAGAGCTGGCACCGATGATTGAGTATTTTGATTCACGCAAGCAGGCTCTACTTGGAGATAGTAGTGCAGCGTTAGAGTACGGTTTGCTCAATACAATCGCATCAACAGTCAGTTATCGTTACTTACAGCCTCCGCTTACTTTGCCTACCAAATATAGCAAAAAACAAGAAGCGCTATTGGTCACAGGTTTTAATGATATTCATTACCGTGTGGGCGATTTCAACAGCTTTGCTAATTTGGTATCAATAAAAGAGCTAGCAGAGGAAGAGAGACCTCGTTATGACACATTTGGTAAAGAGCAAAATAGCAACAATCCGTTAAATATTAGAGTATTTGATAGCCATGATCACCTTTCACTGTTTCGTGCGCTGCAACTGTTGCCAGAAGCAGATGGGCCCGAAAAAGAGAATGCTGATAGCCCTGATCAAGTAATAGCTGAAGATGACACTTCTAGAAATGCACCGCCACTATTACATCTCATGCGTTTGTTTTTGATCTGCCACTCTACGGCAACAGAACAAACTGACTGGTCAATAGGTGTCGTGCGCTGGACGAATCTTGATAGCAAAGCCCCAATCATAGAATGGCAAGTGCTCGGACATAAACTTGTGGCTTGCGGCTTGCGTCTAGAGGGTAGAGAGCTACGAAACCGTCACTTTGTACCTGCATTTATCTTGGGTAGGGACGAGCAACTAAAAACCACGAGTACGCTCATCGTACCGCCTTCTTACTTTCAGAACAATGACCGAGTCGTTATGCGTATTGGTAGCAAGCAAACACCATTACGCTTGGGAAACAAGATACTGATGACTGATGAGTTTAGTCAGTATGAGATAGTTCAGTTGTAGCCTACGGTATTTTTGTCAAAAAGCAGACACATGTTGATATGTGGAGGTTTTGGAGGGTTTCTTCGCAGAATCCTAATAAACAAGAAAGGTCATAAGTTAATCTGCAGCTTGCCGAGTTATTGTCTATAATGATGGATATTGTTATTCTAATTGATACCCTATTTAATGTAACCAAAATTAGTTAACCAAGCGTATTATACAGAGCAAGGCTCAGTTATTATTATGATAATCGCCAAGCTTATTGTTTTCTGTGCTAGGTTTATTTTTGGAAAAGGTGTCAGGTTATTAGAAATAATAGATAAAAATACGTCCATAAGATTAAAAGGCTTCCTATGCGCACTCAGTCTACCTTAAACTTGTTAGTTATCAATGATGATCAGCTTTACGCGGAACGTCTTGTGCAATTGCTTAGCGGTTATTATGACAGTGTGAACTTAGGATTTTTAGACGATAAAGAAGAGTTGTTAAAAGTACTACGTCAACAGTGGGACGTTCTCGTATTTGGCAAAGCCTATGATATGAGCTTTACGGATGTGGTGAGTATCGTACAAGAGCAAAGTATCGATTTGCCAATGATTTGCTTAGTGAATGAAGAGACGGCAGCAGCGGTCTCTAATGATGAAGGGCTACCTGCTGTTGTTAGTGGTACGATGATTAAAGCGCTTAGGTTTGATCAAGAGCTGCCAGTAGTTATGGCTATCTGTCTGCAGCACAGTAACTTGCGCAGTCGCCGTACGCTAAAAACCTTACGCCAAGTGCTCTCTGAATCAGAACAGCGTGCCAATGTTTTGATTAAGAACTCAAAAAGTGCCGTTGCTTATATCGATGAAGGCATTCACATCTATGCCAACGACCCATATCTGCAGTTATTTGGCTTTAAATCGATGAATGATGTCGTTGGTGTGCCAGTAATTGATTTGATTTCGGGTGGAAGTAATGTCAAAGGTTTCAAGCAATTTTTGCGTCAGTTTGATAAAGGCAGTCGCAAAGATGTAGAGTTTAACTTTGAGAGTGTACGTACTGATGGCAGCACCTTTGAGGCAAAGCTACAAATGGCTTCAGCGACACTTGAGGGTGAGCCGGTCACTCAGATTATCATTCAACAAAACCAGAGTAACAGTGCAGAGGTTGCTAAGCGCTTAGCTGAAGCTGAGCGCACAGATAATCTGACAGGTCTTGATAATCGTCGCGGCTTTGAGGAGCAAATGGTGGTAATACACCAGCAAGCGACTCAAGGGGAGCTGACAGCAGGGCTGCTGTATGTGCAACTCGATAGCGTTGGTAAGATTAGAAGCAGTCTTGGTTTGAAAGGGATTGATGCAACCGTCAAACAAGTGGCTTATATGTTAGATGAGCTCATACCTGATGGGCACGTCAGCCGCTTTAGTGATACTGCATTTATGATACTGGTCAAAAATAAAAGTACCGCTGATCTTGAAAAGCTCGCAGCACATATTGGCTCTCGTATCAGTGAGATGCTCATCGAAGTCGATAAGCGTACGACCAGTACGACCGTCAGTATCGCAGTGGTCAAAATCGAGAAAAATACCGCTGAGCCTACCATTGTACTCGAGCGTGCCATGGAAACCATCAACCATATTATGGTAGAAACCTCTAATCATGGCGGTACCTATCATATATACGATCCAAGCGAACACGCCAACAGTGATGACCATGCGCTTGCTGAATCGTTAGTTGACGCTATCACTAACAACCGCTTTGAGCTGTCATTTCAACCAATCTATGATATTGATCGGGATCGCAGTGACTTTTTTGAAGTGTATCTACGCCTGCCTCTCTCCGATGCCGAAAACACCGTATTGACACCAGATCAATTTATGACTGTGGCCAAGAGCCACAACCTACTAGAAAAGATAGATCGCTGGGTACTTATTAACGCCTGCAAAAAAATCAATGATGTACGCAAGCACCATCCTGAAGCCAGACTGTTGATACAGCTGACGAGTGCAACCTTGGTCGATAAAAAACTACCCAACGTTGCAAGCCAGTTGATCAAGGCAGTAGGCGGTGCCGCCGGTGTATTAACATTACAATTCAATGAAAAAGACATCGTTGATCACCTAACTGTAGCCAAATCTCAGTTCTCCGCTCTGAGTGAAGTTGATTGCCAAATGGGCATTAACAACTTCGGATCTTCTGCCAAATCTATCGAAATTGCCAGTTTGGTACAGCCAGATATGGTGCGTCTGGCGCGCAGTTACGTACAAGATATCAATTCAGCAGATAACTTAGATACTGTCAAATCACTCATCACAAGTACCAATGAGGTGAAAGTGGATGTGTTGATGCCTTATATCGAAGAGGCGGCGACCATGTCGGTTGCATGGAGTGTTGGTGCGCGCTATCTACAAGGGTACTACTTAGAAGAGCCTAGTCAGACGATAAAACTAGAAAGCCATGCAGCAAGTTAGAAAGTTGTGATGCTAAAGTTGTAATGACATAGACTCTTTATCACTGACACTTACCAACCAAAGATTGCCCAAATGCCACTTATTAGTAAATATCAAATAAACAGTCTTTTTGCCGCTGTTTTGTTGCTCACCGCGTGTGAGAGCAGTATTCCGCCTGACCATCGAGACCCAGTGACCCTACCTTTATATACAAAAGGTGATGTTAAAAATGGCTTGGTGGTTTACAAAGAGGCGTGCGGTCAATGCCATCAGCTCAATGCAGGTCTGAATAAAAAAGGCCCACAGCTCATGAATATATATGGTGCGCCAGCTGCCGAACTAAAAGATTATGACTATAGCAAAGGACTAGAGTCATCAGGGTGGGTATGGGATGCCAAAACGCTTGACCCTTATATTGCGGATGCACAAAAAGCCATACCAAACTCAAAAATGCTATCTGACCCCATGCCAGATGCCAAAGAGCGTGCAGACGTCATTGCTTATCTATCTACCCTCCGCGCTGAGCCTCCAGCAGTTGCAGAGGATACAAACTGATGCTAACTGTTGAACGTTATGACATAAAAATGAGCCGATAACTGACTATGACCCAGACCGCGAACGATATATCATCATCCAACTCTCAAAAAACAGCAGCGACGCCTAATCAGTCCATGCCGACTACTGCTGACTTTCAATATAATCAGCAAAAAATTGCACAGCTGATGGCCCAGTTGAATCAAATCGTATTGGACAAGCCTCAAGCCGTTAAACTTGCACTTAGTGGTATCTTGGCAGGTGGGCATCTGTTATTACAAGATTTGCCGGGCATGGGTAAAACAACGCTGGCTCAAGGATTGGCTCAGCTATTAGGGCTGAGCTTCAGCCGCGTGCAGTTCACTAATGACATGCTACCTGCTGATATCTTAGGTATGAGCATCTACGACCAAAGTAAACAACGCTTTGAGTTCCGTCCTGGGCCTGTCTTTACCCAGCTATTACTCGCTGATGAGATCAATCGCTCTAGTCCTAAAACGCAAAGTGCGCTACTCGAAGCAATGGAAGAGCGACAAGTGACTCAAGATGGTCAAACGTATCCCTTACCGCGACCGTTTTTTGTCATTGCCACCCAAAACCCATTACAGCAAGCAGGTGTTTATCCACTCCCTGAGTCACAGCTAGATAGGTTCTTATTATGTTTATCACTAGGTTACCCATCACCTATAGCAGAGCGTGAGCTGCTAAGAGGTCAAGATCGTCGCGAGCTACTAAAAGATTTAGATGCAGTACTTGATACTGACGCGGTACTGATGGCTCAGCAAGGTGTTAGACAAGTGTATGTGGCAGATGTTGTGTTGGATTATTTACAAAGGCTCGTTGCAAAAACTCGAGCAAGCCAGGAATATCATGGACTATCACCGCGTGGCGTACTGTCGCTACAGCGTGCTGCCCAAGCTCATGCCTATGTATCGGGGCATATGGAGGTGGTACCTGAAGACATCCAAGCGGTGTTTGCAGCCGTAGTGGATCATCGTCTGGGCCAGCGCTTCGTGCCTGCACATGTGAGCGGTGGACAGGCAACCAAAACGATCGCACAGCGTATATTGGCAGAAGTGTCAGTTACTGTTTAACTGTCCATACTGTAGCTCGAGCAGTGGCTACAACAAATGGCTACATTCGTCGGTTGAAGACGAGTATCACAGTCAATCACATGGCAAGAGTAGGGTAGTCATGAGCTTTTTACCAAAGGCCTTAACCGTACCAATCAAGTCAGCACTGAGCCGTTGGTTTGCTTCTCGTGCACCCAAAAACGATAGTGCCACCCTCAATCTACGCAATGTTTATATTTTTTTTAGCCGTGAAGGCATGCTATTTGCTGTGCTATTAGTGATCACCTTTATTGCGGGTGTCAATTATGGCAACAACTTGGTGCTTGGTTTATGTTTTTATCTGGTCAGTGTCTGGCTGATTAGCTTCCATGTGACTTTTGCGCACATATCCGGTCTACATATTCGTCTATTAGACGTTACGATGACTCAGGCAGGTAGTCCTGCTTGGGTGACGTTACAGTTAGATAGCAAGAGTCGTCAACCACGCAGGCAGCTGCTATTTGAATTTGAGACATCTGCTGATCGTAAAGATAAAGCAGATACGGATGATCAAAACGCTATCCTTATTACCAGGCTACAAGGTGAGCAAATCATAAGGCTACCCGTGCAGACAAGCAATCGTGGTCAATTTGAGCTACCACGGTTGACCATCAAAACTGTCTATCCTTTGGGTATCATGCGGGCATGGTCTTATGTCTATTTTGCGCGTAAAGCTTGGGTATACCCCAAGCCTGAAACCTTTGATTGGCAAACTCAGTATGCAATTGCAAGCATGGAAGATTTGCCAACAGGCGGTCAGTATAGGCAAGGGCAGGACGACTTTGAGCGCCTAGATAATTATATAGAAGGGGAGTCATTGGCGCGTGTCTCTTGGAGTCACGTAGCACGGGGACAAGGAATGTTTACTAAGCATTTTGCGGATCCTGTTGGTCATGAGCAGACATTAGATTATGCAGATATGCCAGCTGCGCATCATGAACAAAAACTGGCGCAACTGGCTCATGGTGCGTTAACGCTCGGTCAGCTCGGTGTGCCCTTTCAAATGCGTTTACCCAATGATGCTCCTGCTACCGCAGTGATGGGTGACGGTGAGGTTTTTGCGCAAGCGTGCTTGCTAAGGCTAGCGAAATCACCATGACCCAATTTAAGCAACCTCCAGCGACTGATACTACAGATATGGCAAGTTTTGAGCAGTTGTCACTTGGGTCTCGCACCCGAGCGAAAAATAGTACTCAAACGCTCCACCGCGTAGCAGATAACAAAAAATGGTATCGGCAGCTGCTGGCATTACCAGCGTACTACTGGGTCCTAATCGCTCAAGTGGCAGTCATATTACCGCATGCTGCTCACTTGCCGTTGTGGTTAATAGGGTTTGCTGTTGTCAGTATTGTTGGGCAATTGCCACGTATCAAAAGACGATTCAAAAAAATATCTCATCTAAAGCGTGTCTATCAAGGCATGCAAATGCTAGGTTTTTTGCTGGGGTTGGTCGGTCTGTGGCTGACTTATAACACCGCTTTTGGTTTGGACATGGGCGTGGCATTTTTGGTGCTATGCTTGGTCAGTAAACTTTGGGAATTATACAAACGCCGCGATGCTTACGTGGTGCTGAATTTATCATTGTTTGTATTGGCTGCTTTATTTTTGATGGATCAAGGCTTGATTACCACGCTAGAGGTCATCATTGGTGCCCTCATCGTCTTATTGGCATTTATCGCGCTCAACGATGATAGCAATGCTCGCGGTGATGGACGCATACGTACCTTGGGGGTATTGGGTATTGGCGCGTTACCTTTATTGGTAGTGCTGTTTTTATTTTTCCCGAGATTGCCGCCGCTGTGGTCCGTACAGTTGTCAGGTCAGCAAGCGATTACAGGGGTCTCTGATAGCATGTCACCTGGTGATTTTGCTAATTTAGGTCAGTCGACCGAGCTGGCTTTTCGCGTAGAGTTTGAAGATGAGCGTCCACCGCAGCAGCAGCTTTACTGGCGCGGTTTGGTATTTAGTGATTTTGATGGGGTAACTTGGCGTCCAAGCCCTCAGGCAAGCCAGTGGTCAGTAAGATCACAACCACCTATGTGGATCCAGAACGCTTTTGCTACTGTTCCTGAACAAGTGCAAGCAGCACCTACTCGATATCAAGTTATCCTAGAACCTACACAGCAAAACTGGTTGTTTGGACTAGATTATCCTTTCTCTCAGCAACCAGATATCAACATCACGTCCAACTTTACGTTATCCAAAGACCAGCCGGTGACGCAGCAGCTTCGCTACGATGTAGTGCAGTTTGCGCCGATGCGTATAGATCCAGTGTTAGCAGAAGCATCCCGGCGCTCGAACCTTGCGCTGCCTAATGAAGGTAATCCGCAGGCACGCGCGCTTGCTAAGCAGTTGTTTGCGCAGTCAGGCTCAGATCCGGTGCGCTATATGGCTGCTATCGAGCGCTGGATCAATCAGACAGAGTTTCGCTATACTTTATCGCCGCCGCCACTGAATACTAATCGTATCGATGAGTTTTTGTTTGAGACCAAAGCAGGGTTTTGCGAGCACTATTCTTCAAGCTTTACCTTTATGATGCGGGCAGCTGGTATCCCTGCGCGAGTAGTAGCAGGCTATCAAGGCGGTGAGCCGAGTCGTAATGGTAACGTATGGGAAGTGCGTCAAATGGATGCACATGCATGGACTGAGGTATGGCTTGAGGGTCAAGGCTGGGTGCGTGTGGATCCGACGGCATTTGTCGCACCTGAGCGTGTTGAGCAGGGCATGAATACGATGACCCAGCAACAAGGGGCCGCCATGTTTGGCAGTGGTGCTAGTGCTCAAATCAGCTATCAGCAGTATCAAATGCTACAAACATTAAGGCGCTTATCAGACCAAGCAAGCTATTACTGGCAAAAAGATGTCGTTGGCTATGATCAAGACAAGCAGGCAGACTCGCTATTAAAATGGTTCAATATCAGATCAATCACGCAGCAAATCATTTGGTTAGCAGCCAGTGCTGTTATTATTATGGCAGTCTTAGTATTTATCATATGGCAGCGCCGCCGCAAACGCTGGCATCCAGCGGACTTGCCACTTGCACAGCTCTCAAAACGTGTGGGTAAACGTGATCAATCGCTGGCTCGAGAGGACAGTGAGGGGCAACTGGCGTGGCTAGAGCGTTTGGCTATTGCTATTGATAGTCGGCTTGACGGCAACACTCCTCATGCGACAAGTAAGTTGACAGACAGTGAAAACCCGATAACGATTCAGACCAAGCTCATTGAAATTAGACAAGACTACCGTCAGTTACGCTATGGACGCTTGAGTACCTTTGATACCAGTCATAGCGAGTATCAAAAAGCACTTCAGCAACTCAAGAAAAACGTACGTGAATTACTCTAAGGTTTTTGGGTTTGGTGTCACTGATTTACTTGTGATCAGAAATGCCCATGCCAACATTAGAGCAGTTGTTAGAGTAGAACTCGATGCAGCATGCTAATTCAGTAAATAAGTAAGAGATTGAGATATGGCGATATATGTAGATTTTGTGCAGATACCATTCAAAGGCTATAAATGGTGCCATATGCTTGCAGACAGCCTGCAAGAGCTGCATGATTTTGCGGCATTGATTGAGGTAGATGCACGCTTGTTCCACCGTAATGCCAGCTATCCTCACTATGATATTACGGTACAAATGCGCGAAAAGGCTATTGCCCAAGGCGCTATTGTTGCCGATAGGAAAAAAATTATTGAGTGTGCCAAAAAGTTAAAAGTAGAACTTAATGACCAGATAAGGTGATCTGGTCGTCGTTCATTTCGATTTTTTGAATCAATCGCTAGCGCTTTTGCCAAATTAAGTGAATAGCGAAGCGCCTTATTTTACGGCTGCCGTGCTGATGGCATCGAGTGCTTTTGAGATATTAGCAATCTCAGTATCGCAGCCTTTGATATTGTGGCGTGTCTTAAGATAGTCAGGGTTGTTGTATGACAACCATACCTGGTTACCGGCATCTTCACTGATGAGTATTTTTTGTGGTAGATCAATAGCAACGGTCTGTTCACAGTTCATCAAGGGCGTACCTGCTTTAGGGTTCCCAAACATAACAACTTGTGTGGGTCGCAATGACAGATCGACACTTTGCGCATTTTTTTGATGATCAACGCGTGCAAATACTTTCATACCTTTGCTTTCGATAACTGAGACCAGTTTATCAGCAGTAGCTTGGACAGAGTGATTGCTCTGTAAAGTGACCAAGCCTTTTTCGGCATTTATAGACGTCGCGGTTTTGGTCATAGCGCCTGTCGTATCCGTGTTATCTAATAGCGTATTGATACTGGCACAGGATGATACGGCGATTGCTAGAGCAGTGATAGAGATGATTTTTATCATAGTTATATCCTTTTAGGTTATCCATAAGTGAGTAACATCGAATAGTCATTGTGCGTAATCAATTTGGTTATTGCAACACACCTTCATAGATGACTAAGCCAGCTGCTCTGCCAAATAATCAACCAATAATCTAATCTTTGGTGATAACTGGCGGTTGTGTGGATAAATGGCCCAGATACTTTCCTCAGGCTCTCTATAATTATCCAATACGCTTATCAGCTCTCCAGACGCTAGATATTTTTGTACATAGTAGTCAGGCAACTGTACGATACCAAGCCCTTTTAGGGCTGCGTCAACCAGACTATAGCCGCTGTTATATTGTACGGTACCAGAGACGCGCAGGTTTTTTTCTTTACCTGTATCCTCACTGACACGTGGGCCAGTATCTATAAAGTGCCAGTAATCTCGAGTGCCAAGTAAGCAATTATGCTGACTGAGATCATTGAGCACTGTTGGTATCCCATGTTTATCAAGATAAGCAGGCGCTGCACAGACAAAGTTGGTACGCTGGCTGAGTTTTTTTGCCATCATTGTTGAGTCGTTTAATTTGCCAATACGAATAGCCAAATCATAACCTCCTTCAATCAAATCGATTTTTTGATTACTCAAAAAAGCACTCACTTCAATATCTTGATACTGCACCATAAAATCATTGATTAAAGGCAGCAATTGTTGCTCGCCATAAGTCACAGGTGCAGTTAGTTTGATCTTGCCTTGAGGCTTTGATTGCAAATTACTTACTGCTTGCTCAGCGGCATCTAGCCCATCGAGTACACCGCGACAATGCTGATAAAAGACGCGACCTTCTTCGGTAAGTGAGACCCTGCGCGTGGTTCGATAGAGCAGTTTGATATTCAAACGCTGCTCTAAAGCGCTGATTTGCCGACTAACTTGAGCCGTTGAGATGCCAAGCGCTTTTGCCCCTTGTGTAAAGCTCTCGTGCTCTGCCACACACACAAACTCACTGATGCCTTCCCAGCGCATGATTATTACCAATATGTAAAAGATATTTGCAAATATAGCATATTGTTATCGCCTCAGAGATAAATATAATGGTCAGCAACAATGTATAGAGATGGTGCTTTCCTTTTATAGAGGCTTGCCTATAGACAGCAGGCAAGATAAGCTCAATCTATCTTTAGTCGTCTCAGCGATGACAGTCGTAGCTATCGAGCCGAGTAGATAACCGGATGAAATAACGAAAAAGGTGTGACGGTGGTTTGCTAAGTCTGCACGACACCGCAACTCACAAATAACAATCAACTAAAAGAGAGACTCCTATGTCAGATAAATTTATCAAATCAAAAGCCGCCATCGCTTGGGCACCAAATGAGCCACTATCTATCGAAGAAGTCGACGTGATGCTACCGCGTAAAGGTGAAGTGCTGGTCAAAATCGTCGCAAGCGGCGTCTGTCACACAGATGCGTTCACCTTATCTGGTGAAGATCCAGAAGGCGTATTCCCTGCGATTTTGGGTCATGAAGGTGGTGGTATCGTTGAGCAAGTTGGCGAAGGCGTGACTAGCGTAGAAGTTGGCGACCATGTTATTCCGTTATACACAGCAGAGTGCGGCGTTTGTAAAATGTGCCGCTCAGGCAAAACCAACCTTTGCTCTGCGGTGCGCGAGACTCAAGGTAAGGGACTGATGCCAGATGGTACCACACGTTTTTACAAAGACGGCGAACCAATCTATCACTACATGGGCTGCTCAACGTTCTCTGAATATACGGTATTACCAGAAATCTCATTAGCCAAAGTTAATAAAGAAGCACCATTAGAAGAAGTTTGCTTGCTTGGTTGCGGTGTGACCACAGGCATGGGCGCAGTCATGAATACGGCAAAAGTCGAAGAAGGCGCAACCGTGGCTATCTTTGGTCTGGGTGGTATCGGACTATCAGCAGTAATTGGCGCTGCAATGGCAAAAGCCCAACGCATCATTGCCATTGATATCAACGAGAGCAAGTTTGAACTGGCCAAAAAGCTAGGTGCAACCGATTGCATTAACCCGAAAGACTATGACAAGCCGATTCAGGAAGTCATCGTTGAGCTGACCGATGGCGGGGTTGATTATTCATTTGAATGTATTGGCAATGTCGATGTCATGCGCTCGGCGCTAGAGTGCTGTCACAAAGGCTGGGGCGAGTCAGTCATCATCGGTGTCGCTGGTGCCGGGCAAGAAATCTCAACGCGTCCATTCCAGTTAGTGACAGGTCGCGTCTGGAAAGGGTCAGCATTCGGCGGTGTCAAAGGTCGCACAGAACTACCAGGGTATGTAGAGCGTTACCTTGCGGGCGAAATCCCATTGCAGGATTTCATCACGCATACGATGCCAATAGAAGATGTCAACGAAGCGTTTGACTTGATGCATAAAGGCGAGAGCATCCGTACGGTTGTCAATTTTTAAGCGTCGCTACTGATGATGATGTCAGAATCGAGTTTTTAACTTGACGACTGCACAATAAAAAAGCTGCTTCGATATTGAAGCAGCTTTTTCGTATGTTATGTCTAAACACAGGCTCTTAGCTTGGTGTATCAAGTGTTTTGCTTGCTAATGATTCGGTCCGTTAGTGTCAATAAGTCTGCTGCGGTCAGATCTGGTACGGGTACATTTGGCGCGCTCAGCATCTCATTGTAAGGCCGCGTCAAAAAGGCACCTCGGCAACCTGCCGCTTGGGCACCGATGGTATCCCAAAGGTGACAAGCAACTAAGCACAAGTCCGACGTCTCAACAGCAAGCGTATCAGCTACCATCTGGTAGGTCTCAGGCGCTGGCTTGAACTTACTAACGGTTTCAACACTAAAATGTTGTTCAAAGAACTGGCTTAGCCCTGCTTTTTCTAACGGCGTAGGAGATGGGCTACTCGCTGAGTTGGTGAGCGTCACCAGTCGGAACCCTGCCTCCCGCAAACGTGTAAGGGCAGGCGCCGCATCAGGATGAGCAGGCAGCGCGCTCATTCTTTCTTTGAACTCATTGATATCGTTGTCTGTCAGCGTCACTTGTCTGATATCAGCCACCATCTGCAATGCGCCAACACCAATCTCACCAAAAGGTGCATACAGACCAGAGAGTGTCATTGTCTGCGAATACAACACCAGCTGAGCAAACCATTCGCGTAATACTATCTGCTTACCAAAAACTCGCGTAAAAAATGGCGTAAGCGTGTCGATATCCAATAGCGTTTCATTGACATCGAACACGATAATCGAAGGAAAGTTTTTAGAAGACATAAAGTATCCCTTTTTATAATGATTTTTTATAACGACAAGTGATTTACTCAGCCATGTTAGCCAGTTGCTCTAAAATACTGACATAGTTCTCGACACCTTGAGCACCACTGACCAAATGACGTTCATTAAAGATGATCGCTGGTACACTTTGGATGCCCTGTTGTTGCCAGTGTTGTTCTTCTGCTCGTACTTCTTTTGCAAAAAACTGACCTTCTAATACCGCTAACGCTTCACTTTTATCAAGACCAGTCTCTGCTGCAATATCAGCAAGTACATGGATGTCTGAGATGTCTCTATTGTTAGTGAAGTGCGCGGTAAACAACGCTTGTTTTAAGTCATGCATGCTGCCTTGTTGATCTGCAAAATGCAGAAGCTGATGCAAATTAAAGGTATTGTGCATGCGTGTGTCGTCATTGAAGTTGAACTCAAAACCAACCTCACGACCGGCTTCGGTCATTCTGACTCGGCTCGCATCTGATTCTTGTTTGGTCGAGCCATACTTTTCGATGATGTGCTCGCGTAAGTTTTGACCCTCGTCTGGCATATTTGGGTTCAGCTCAAACGGATGCCAGTGGATAGTATGTTCTGTATTGGTTTGCTCAAGTGCTGCTGCCAATTGACGATAGCCAATGACACACCATGGGCAGACAACGTCAGAGACGATGTCTATACGGAGCGTGTTTTCTGATGGTTTCATAAGTCCTCGCAGGGATTTTTATTGGTATGTTGTGTGATAAGGCAACGACAGGGGTATGAGGGACAGTTGTCTAGATAACCCTGCTCACTGCAAAATAGGTCAGTTCATACTAAGAGAATGATCGAGTGATTACAATGTATCCTCTGCAGCCAGCGTTACCACTTAGGTAGCTTAATTGTAACTGTCACCAATGAGACAAATAAGTCTTTTGCAAACTCTGACTGGTGTCTAAGATGGTTTAAAGTATTAATAATAAAGCATATGAAAAATTAACCCATTTATCACGGTCATAAAAAGGGTGGTTGTCTGAGATGATCTTATATATGAGCAATGACAACTGATAACGTAGGCTAACAAATAAACCACGTTAATATCGGATACCTAATCAATAATAGAGCTCTAACCACAAATAAAATTTTAATTATAGGAGTCATATATGAAAAGTATCACTGAAGCAATGAAATGGCGTTACAGCACCAAAGAATTTGATACCGATAAAAAAATATCAGCAGAAGACTTTCAGAGTTTAAAGGACATTTTGCGACTCAGTCCGTCAAGCACTAATATTCAGCCTTGGCACTTTGTGATTGCTGATGATGAAGCTGGCAAAGCTCGAGTCGCCAAAGGCACTGAAGGTATGTATGAGTTTAATGATGCCAAAGTAAAAGATGCTTCGCACGTCATCGTATTCTGTAGCCGTGTCTATGCTGATGATGAGTTTTTACAGGAAATATTAGACAAAGAAGATAGTGATGGTCGCTTTGCAGAACCAAAATTCAGAGAGCAAATGCATCAAACGCGCAAAATGTTCTTGGATATTCGCCGTTATGAGCAAAAGGATGAGCCGCATTGGTTGATTGAACAGCTCTATCTCAATATGGGTGCACTGCTACTGGGAGCTGCTACTTTGGGTATTGATGCTGTGCCGATGGAAGGCGCAGATTTAAAAGCGCTTGATGAAGAGTTTGAATTACGTAGTAAGGGCTACACAGCCGTTGCCATCATCTCGCTTGGTTACCGTAGCGAAGATGATTTCAATGCTGAGTTACCCAAATCTCGCTTTGACGAAGAGACCATTATCACAAAGGCTTAGTTTATAGTGTTTGGTTCGCAACTTGTTTGTGACCACTATTCTAAATTAGCTTTTTAAGAGCCCTATAAGCTTTCGTTTATAGAGCTTTTTTTTATCAAAATTTATTCAATCTGCTGTCTTTTTCTAAGAACGTATTGCTCGCATCACAAAGTATATTGTCAGATTATCAAGCCTAAATTTGAGTACTTATAGACAACAACCAACCTATATTAGGCATCAATAGGTGGTTAATTATAGTTGATGCAAATGATTATCAATTAACCTGCAGCTATTGGTAATGCTCGCTTACAGAACTTGCTACGGTTTAAAAACTACACTGTAATAACTACAAAGTAAAAACAAAACAAGTTTTTTGGTACGTCATAATGGATTTATTGTCGCTGTAGCTACAAGGCGATCTTTTCACCCATTATATTCATCTGCCAGCGAGAAGCCAGCATGTCTACCTTGACGTTAACAATCAATAAGCAGGATTATCAGCTCGAGAATCTTGACGCCCGTACGACACTGCTCGACGTCTGTCGTCAGCATCTACAAATTACTGGACCCAAAAAAGGCTGTGATCACGGTCAATGCGGTGCTTGTACCATGCTTATCAATGGTCGCCGTGTCAACTCTTGTCTTACACTTGCCATCATGCATGATGGCGATGACATTACGACGATCGAAGGTATTGGGATGCCAGACTCGCTCTCGGCGTTGCAGCAAGCCTTTAAAGATAACGATGCTTTTCAGTGTGGGTATTGCACACCAGGACAGATTTGTTCGGCCACTGCATTAATAGAAGAAGTAAAACAAAATTGGCCAAGCCATGTGAGCACAGACTTACAACATCCTGATGGTCTACTGGTACAAGAAATCGCTGAGCGTATGAGCGGTAATATCTGTCGTTGCTCTGCCTACCCAAATATTATTAAAGCCATCTCACAAGTACTTGAAAGTGAGATGTCAGAGTCTGCTGCCCAGACCAATAACACCTCCACACAAAATTCAAGCGTGACAGGTATTTGGTCACCGCCGCCAAGCGAGACGCAACTTGGTAAAGCTTCAGCAGCCAATAAGAATACAAACAAAGAAACAGTAACTGGTACGACAGGAGGCCGCTCATGAAACGTTTTGAATACAGCCGTGCTGATGCACCAGAGCAAGCCGCAATATCTGCAAGTACCAAAGATGCTTCTTTTATCGCTGGTGGTACCAACTTATTAGATCTTATGAAACTAGAGATCGAGAGCCCAATCAAACTGGTCGATATCACCCGTTTAGAATTAGAGCAGGTTGAGACTACTGATAATGGTGGTTTACGTATTGGCACGCTAGTCACCAATAGTGATCTAGCCGCCCACCCTGACGTGATTGCCAATTATCCAGTATTGTCGCGAGCAATTTTGGCAGGGGCGACCGGTCAGCTACGTAACAAGGCGACTACAGGTGGCAATTTCTTGCAGCGTACCCGTTGCTACTATTTCTATCAAACAGACAGCGCTTGCAACAAGCGTGAACCGGGCACAGGGTGTCCTGCTATCAATGGGGAGAACCGTACTCTAGCTGTCTTAGGTACCAGTGATTCATGTATTGCTCAGCATCCATCCGATATGGCAGTGGCAATGCGCTTACTAGATGCGACGATAGAGACGGTTAAAGCAGATGGCTCGACTCGTGCTATCGATGTCAAAGACTTTTATTGTTTGCCAAAAGACACGCCGCATATCGAAAATGTATTGGAGGCAGGTGAGCTGATTACCCATGTTGTACTGCCAGCTCCTATTAAGGGTGTACATACTTATGACAAAGTACGTGACCGAGCCTCTTATGCTTTTGCACTGGTCTCTTGTGCAGCAGTGGTAGATGTTGATGACAGTGGTAAGCTGAACACAGTACGTTTGGCATTTGGTGGTATTGGTACTAGGCCATGGCGCAATGAGGCGGTTGAAGCATTATTGACAGATACCGATGGCAACAATGACGTCATCACACAGGCAGCCGATCTGCTATTGAGTGATGCCAAAGGCAATGGTCAGAACGACTTTAAAATACCATTGACGCGTCGCCTACTAAAACAAGTCATTCAGCGCGCACTAGCGGGCGAGGGAGCATAATTATGGCACTATTACAATCAATCACGCAGTCAGAACCGACCAAAAAACTGACCATGGATGAGCCTGTTGAAACGCTATTTAGCTCAACGGCAAGTAAGCTAGTCGGCAAGCCGATCAATCGTGTCGATGGCTCATTAAAAGTCAGCGGGCAAGCGCATTATAGTGCTGAGATACATCTAGACAACAAAGCGTATGGTGTCTTGGTAGGTGCGACAATTGCCAAAGGGCGAGTTAAGAGCATTGATAACGATTCGCTCAAAGGCATTCCTAATATTATTAAGGTTGTGACCGATCCTGAGCATTTTTTACGTAACTCTCAACAAGGTGGATTAAAAAAAGCACCGACGCAGGGAGCGACTGAGATTTTTTATCATGGTCAGCCCATCGCGGTAGTCATCGCTGAGACTTTCGAAGCAGCGAGAGAAGGCGCGAAGGCGCTCAAGGTTACTTATACAGACGAGACTGATCAGGCAGCATTGAACTTTACTCAAGAGCTCTCTAATGCACACGCGGTCGATGAGCAGAAAGGCTCTGACAAAAACTATGTCCAAGGTGACCCGGATAAAGGCTTAGCTGATGCGGCAGTGACCGTTGATCGCTTTTATCATACGCCAAGTCAAAACAGCTCTGCGATGGAGCCCCATGCGACGTTGGCTCATTGGGAAGACGATAAGCTAGTCCTGTATACCGCCAATCAGATGCTCGCGTCTTGCAAACAGCAGGTCATGGATGCTCTAGATTTGAACAAAGATCAGGTACAACTGATCGCACACTATGTCGGTGGTGGGTTCGGTAGTAAGCTTGGTATTGCTCCTGAATCTATTGCGGCGGCGATTGCTGCAAAAGATCTTGGTCGCCCTGTGCTGATCACTATGACGCGTCCACAAGTGATGGAGGCGACAATCAGACGCTCAAACACGCGTCAGCGTATCGCAATCGGTGCGAACAATGACGGTGTGATCGATACATTGATTCACGATACGATCTCTAGTAATTTGCCAGATGAGGCTTTCTTTGAGCCAACTGCCTTGTCTACACACTATCTATATAGTGGCAAAAACCGCCGTGTAAATTATGAAATGGTAGACATGAACCAAGTGTTATCCGGCTCAATGCGTGCGCCTGGGGAAGCGGTTGGTATGATTGCCGTTGAGTGTGCAATGGATGAGTTGGCTACCCAGTTAGCGCTTGATCCTATCGAGCTGCGTCGTCGCAATGAACCTGAAAAAGATCCTAGCAAAGACATTCCATTTTCGACACGTAAGCTGATTGAGTGTATGGAGCAAGGTGCTAAGCAGTTCGGTTGGGATAAAAGAAATGCAAAACCTGCCAGTCAGCTAGAAGGTGACTGGTGGATAGGTACAGGCATGGCTGCTGCTGCTCGCGGCAACCAATTACAGGCATCTGAAGCACGTGCAACCCTACAGGTAGATGAGTCAAAAGCACTCGGTATCAAAGCTGTTATCGAGACAGATATGACAGACATTGGTACAGGGTCTTATACGGTGTTTTCTCAGGTAGCTGCAGACCTGCTAGGACTGCCTATCGATCATGTCGAAATGAAGTTAGGTGACAGTGCATTGCCACCAGCATCAGGCTCAGGCGGTAGTTGGGGCGCTGCGAGTTCTGGTAGTAGTGTCTACCTAGCTTGCGAGCAGCTGCGTGAAATGCTAGCAGAAAAAGTTGGTCTGTATCCTGATAACATTCAGTTGGACAATGGTCAAATTAAAAAAGCAGGCGAGCATGATTTAACGGCAGTAGAAGCGGCTAAGAAGGGTGGTCAATCATTTGCTGATAGTACTATTGATAAGCTATCGCAAACTACAGGGCTTTCATTATCAGGAGAGTCGGCATCACAGGAGTATGACTTTGATAATACAGATGCTTACGCGCTTGCAGAAGTAGTCGCTGGCTATGATGAGCAAAAAGTCAGTGCTAAAGGTCAGATAAAGCCAGGCAAGAATGGCAAAAAGTATCGTCAGTCGTCGTTTGGTGCTAACTTCGCTGAAGTCGCTGTTCACAAGGTGACTGGTGAGATTCGGGTCAAGCGTATGACAGGTGCATTTGCCGCTGGTCGTATTCTTAACCACAAAACAGCAACCTCACAATGCTACGGCGGCATGGTGTTCGGTATCGGCTCAGCACTAATGGAGGAAGTTATCCATGATAAACGTGACGGTCGTCTCTGTAATCACGACCTCGCCGAGTACCATGTGCCAGTCAATGCAGACGTACCGCAGTTGGAAGTTATCTTGGTAGAAGAGGATGATCCGTATACCAACCCAATGCATATCAAAGGTATCGGTGAGACGGCTATCGCAGGTGCGGCTGCCGCGATTGCCAATGCCGTCTACAACGCTGTCGGTGTCCGTGTCTACGATTTCCCAATTACGCTCGACAAGCTGCTGTATGAGATGCCAGAGTAGTTTTATAAGTTTATATATGACGAAAACCCGCTTACTGAGCGGGTTTTTGTAAATTAATCGGTAGTATGTTTCAACATTATCAAAAAATAATCATTAAATAAGAGACGTTATGAATCAAGTCGCTGATATTCTTCAACTGGCAGGTGACGCTCAGCAGCAAGGTGTCGATGCTGTATTGGCAACGGTCGTACATACTGAGGGCTCAGCATATCGCCGTGCTGGTGCAATGATGCTCATCTGTGAAGATGGCCGCTCGGTTGGGATGATCAGTGGAGGCTGCTTGGAGCCACATATTATCAAGCGTGCCTTTTGGCTCACGCGTGACGGCGCTACTGTGCAAGTCTATCAGACCGGTGATGACGTTGAATATACCGAAAATGGTCAAGCGCAGGTTGTGATCGACAAAGAAACGAGCGACGCAGATGCTGAGGCAGACGACTTAGACGACTTAGACGACTTAGACGACTTAGACGACTTAGACGACTTAGACGACTTAGATGACTTGGATGGCCTAGACTTTGATGAGTTGAACTTTGGACTCGGTTGTAATGGACGTGTACATGTACTGTTTGAGCGTTTGGCAACAGCTGTACCATTCTTAGCCTTAGTTCGTCAGGTTCGGCGAACTCAGCAGCTGATTACGGTCGCTACTTTGATTCGTACTAAGGATTCCCAGTATCAAACGGATAGTCTAGAGAAAAGCGCTGAGCTAAGAATAGGCACGCGCATCAATCTAGAGGAATATTACAATTCGGGAAGCTTACCAGAACAAGAGGCGATAAATCCTTTGAATACGATGGTGGATATTGTAGAAAAGTTAGCAGAATACAAGCTGTCTGAGGGCAATACCGAATACGTGACCATAGAAACGAATGAGGTAACTACTGAGTGGCTCGTACAACGCTTGCAACCACAAGTGCGTTTATTAATTTGCGGCGCGGGCAATGACGTGATGCCACTGGTGACGATGGCAAAGCTACAAGACTGGCATGTGACGGTTATAGACAGCCGCACGCAATATGCGACTCGTATGCGTTTTCCTCAGGCAGATGCAGTAATGTCGTTATCTTTAGAGGATAGTGATACCTTGCTGACACTGAGTGATAATGCAGCGGTCGCTTTGATGTCTCACAGTCTGACCCAAGACCGCGCTCGCTTGGCGATACTGCTAAGACATTCGCAAAATTATAGATATTTAGGTCAGTTGGGGCCGCGTTATCGTACCGAACGCTTGATCAATGAGATAAGCGCCACTCACACACAACCTGACGTCTTGGCTGCTGGTATCCGTAAGTTGCATTATCCGATTGGCTATAAGCTAGGCGGCGATGGCCCTGAAGCTCTTGCGCTTGGCATCATGGCACAGGTGAATGCAGTCATGCATGGGCAAGCTGCATCAGTAGAAGGCTCTCACAGTGAGGGCTCGAATGTAGCAAAAAGCGTTGGTAATACGGATGCTGATATTGTGCCGAGTACCGTATGAATAGTATAGTTTTAGAAGACAATGATAGACAGGAGCAAAATCATGCGGTCATCATATTGGCAAGTGGCCTCAGTCAGCGTTTAGGACAACCTAAGCAACTACTTATTAAGAATGGCGAGCCGTTGATTAATTATATGATCCGATTGGCAGTGAGCACTAATCCGCAATCCATTGTCGTGGTGATTCCTGATAAGCATCCTGCAATTGCCAGTGCAGTCACAGAGCTGGCTATACAATATCCAGCGGTTCAAGCGGTGCTAAATTCAAAACCTGACACCGGCATGGCGGGCAGTTTGTATTTGGGTATTGAGACCATTGCTAGTTTTGAAATTGCCAGTCTTGATGCTGATTCAATCGAGAAAGTGCTTATTATGGGGATTGATCAGGTTTCATTAGATGAGTTACATCTGACCGCATTACTTGCTGGCGATCAAACCGTGGTGGCAAGTGGCTATTGTAGTTGGCAGCGTTTAGAAAAGCATCAAAATTTGGACGAAGCGGAATCTAATAAAAACTCTGCTACTAGAAAACCTGCAAACCATATCATTGGTCTACCTTTAGCAATTAACTATAAGCTGCTTAAACAATGGCAGGCAATGTTAGTAGGAGATAAAGGGTTACGATATTTGATTAGAAGGTTACCAGCCGATCAAATAGGTACAGTGATCAACGATAATCTTACCTATGATATTGATACGCCCGATCAGCTTATCTATGCCAAGCAACGAGGCTGGCTGGATGAGAAATCCTAGCGATAATAAGTATTAAGCGACCGAAATGACAAGCATGATAGAAACCGAACGACTGTACCTTAGACAGTGGCAAGCGAGTGATTTTACGCCATTCGCTGAGATGAATGCCAATCCCGAAGTAATGGAATACTTTCCTAAATTATTAACCACTTCTATGAGTAACATTATCGCCAAAAAATGCCAGACGCTGATTGAGGATAATGGATGGGGGTTTTGGGCGGTGAGTCGCAAAGACAGCTCAGATAAAAGTGATGACTTTATCGGTATGGTTGGGTTAAATGAGGTACATGCTGATATGCCATTTGCTCCTGCTGTTGAGATTGCTTGGCGCTTGCGTAGTGAGTATTGGGGACAAGGGTATGCGACAGAGGCAGCGCATGCTGCTTTGCGCTATGCTTTTGAGGTATTAGAACTTAGCGACGTCGTTGCCTTTACTGCCGTTATCAATAAACGCTCGCAAAAACTTATGGAGCGCCTTGATATGACTAACATGCAGCAAGATTTTTATCATCCTATGCTTGATGCTAAGCACCCACTTGCTGAGCATGTCCTGTACAAAATTACGCGGCAGCAATGGCAAGTCCTTAGAGCATAACGCATTCTATTTATCTGACTATTCATCTGATACGGCTGCTCTTGAAAATGTCAAAATATGCCCTTTGAACGGCAACTCTAGATAAGTCGTATTTTCAGGTTTGATGTGTTGACTACTATAGCCATACTCAATCATCTTGTTGGTCAGTTTGTTTTTGCGGCCACGGCCAGGGTCGACTACGATGACCTCACAGGTCGGTAAGGCATGGCGCTCGATAAATTCCGCCAGTATATCAATGTGCTGATCTTCATAGAGCAAGTCACTGCCAATAATCATATCAAACTTGCCAAGGTGGCTATTGTCCTCTGCCCAGTCTAAACGCTCAAAATTGATATCTTTGTTATTATTCAGCGTGGTATTTCTATCAAGGAAATACTCAACCGTTGGATGATAGTCGGTCGCTGTGATGTCCGCATGGCGATGATTGAGCAGTAGACTCGATAGCGCCATGCCGCAGCCCACCTCCAAAATCCGTTTACCCGTGATATTGTAATCGAGCATATGATTGGCCAGCACCAAACTGGACGGCCATATGACGCCAAACATCGGCCAAGACGCCGAGCAAATACCCAAATTTAACGCCTCATCATTAGGGTCGCTAAATTGTTGATTGTCACGCAAAGTGCACACATGAATGTCAGTGTTGCCAATTTCGATCGTTTGATAGCGCACGCGCACGGTGGTCAGTGAAGTCATAAACTGTCCTAAAAAAGAAGCAAGAATGCAAAGCCTGGCAGAGGGTGCCACTTTCAGTAAGGTAGGACGTTGGAGGCGATAATTTAAATCTTGGAAATGATGTAAAACTCGATTTTGTAGAAGCTGACATCTGGCAGAAATTTAATCGGCAATAAGATAAGCGTGAGAAGAGTATGCCTCAAATATTGACAAGTTATTGTTAATTCTGAAGGTATTGTTATTGCTGCATCAGCTTAGCTACAACTAAAGCATGGCATCGAAAAAAGGACGAGAAGCGTTGATGTGTGAGAATTTATAAAGAGTAATGAAAAATATTGTGCGCTTTAGTGGATATAAGCGCACGAATCTAATATGGAGTGTATCTTTGATATTTTTAATTTAATCAGCTAAGAAATTTTAGTCCAGACGTCTTGAGTGCCCATACTAGCTCTACAAAGGCGCGACTGTTGGTTAAAGGTTCACCATCGATAATAAGCACATAGCCCGCGCCATCAATCCATAAAAACACAAAGTTTGTCTCAGGAATGAGCAAATCAACTTGTTGAAAAAACGAAATCGCTTGACTCTCTACTGCCCAGCCGCGCTGTTTTTGGCGGAGCATAAAGCCCGAAAAGTCAGCGGCGGCGACACTGAGCATGTCCGCTTCTTCTTGACTGTAGCCAATCCGAGCCAGACAAAACCCTTCATCAGAGCCGATCGCTGCACGGCGTTTGCCAGACAAGCTTGCCACCACATAAGGCAAAAACTGATCTAAAGGTAAGTTGGGTGCAGGTAAAAGCAAAGACAGTTTTTCAATCCAGCCTTGCTCTATAAAGCTCTGTAGCCAGATATCAGAATAACGCTGTAACCAATCAGCAGCGAGTAGTGTCTGCCCATAAGACAATAAATCTTGTAGCGCCAACTGCTCGTCAGTCGGCTCATTTTGTGAAAACGCCTCAAAAATACCAGCAGGCGTGAGGGTTAGATAGGTTTTATCAGCATTTAAGTAAGAAGACATAGCGGCTACCGTAGTGATGAAAGGGTGACAAAAAATATTTAAGGTGATAAACAAATGATGATCTATCGTGTAGTAGAAGGTCTAATGGTTTGATCAAGATGCTGTTGGCAATTATCCCAGCGCTTATCAAACTGCCAATCACTTTTGCCCAAGCTAAACCACACTAAGGAAAATGCCAGACGATCGTTGCGTGCCGTACAATGGGCAAAAAACTCATTTTCAATTTGCTCAATGGTGCCCCAGTCTTGATTAGCACGTGCTTGCATCAACTCGCTTGTGATGTCTTTAGCGATTTCTTTGGCATCATCGCTACTGATACGCAGTCGCTGTTTCTGCTCATTGAGCGACGGCGACACTAGCACGCTCCAGCGAGTAGCAAGCATACTGTTGCGCTGAATGTAGCTCTTTTTATCAATACAATCGCGAAACCCTTGCTGGGCATCAGGATACAAACGATCCTTGATACGCGTAAAGAGATTGTTGACATCGTACGGAATATCAAACCAACACCCATAGAAAAAGTCCGCTACAGCGCCTTGTAACGGTTCTTTTTCAGTCATCAGTAAGGCGGCGTTGATGCGCTGCTCATGAAAGTGACGGTTATTGGGTGCCAAAAACACCTTGCGCGAGTAAAGTCGAAATACTCGGTGCGCCACTTTCTCATTTTTTTTAATCAGGTCTACATCAGACATCATAGTATCCTTGTATCATAGCCGTGATGGCAATAAGTGCAACAAGTCACCGCCTTATTCCGTAAAACGAAGTGCGATATCAATAAAGCGAATAAGCGATCAGTCCAATAGCGTTTGCATCAAATCAATCATAAATTCGGCATCTTCTTCGCTCATTGCCTCAAACCCCTGAGGCATACCAAGCTCAGTCAAGGCTTCTTTACCATCTGCATCGTTATGCAAATTGAGGATGGTCTCTAGGAAGATTTGCGCATCGGGAAAGTCTTCTTTGATCAGGAGTACATGACTGATATCAGCCAAGTCACTTTCGATAAGTACCGATAGCTGAGTCTTGGTCAAGCGTGAGAAGCTATGGAAGATCTCCGCTAAGAAAAAGGCAGCTTGGGCATCGCCTTTGATCACTTTTCGGGCGGCGGCTTGATAGGTCTCAGTCACATCCCAGTTGAGATCAGATTCTTCTATATCGACAGCTTCTAGCAAACGTAAGCCAATCAGCTTGACGTCGCGGTTGTCTGCCATGGCGACAGTTGCACCCGCATGGATATCTTCTAAGCAGTTGATATTGCTATTGGCCGCTGCTGCAATGACCATTTCATCAGACTTACCGATAGGTCGCGCAATGGCGCGGTAGCCTTGTTCACGTATCAGGGCGGCTGCATCAAAAGGATTGGCATAGATAATTTGAATATCACCTGCCTCAATCAATGCTTCTTGCTCAGCATGTGATGCTGGGATGTTTAGGTGCATGTTTAGGTTGGCACGTTTTTGAATCAAGGTATTGAACATATGCCAGCCTGCAAAGCGCTCAGGCGAGAAATCAGGGGCGATTAACATATTGTGTGTCGTCATGATTTAGCCTTCCTCATCTTGTTTCATTTGGGCGTACTGCAACATCGCCGCTTCGATTTTGCTGCGTGATGGCTTGCGGCGTACTGAGGTATAGCCAACGGTTTCGCCGCGGCGAACATTGGGCACGACAGTGGCATATACCCAATAGTGACTACCGTCTTTGCATAAGTTTTTGACGTAACCATGCCATTTTTGTCCAGATTCAGCGGTATCCCACAGGTCTTTATAGGCGGCTTTTGGCATATCAGGGTGGCGCAAGATAGATTGCGGTTGACCGATGAGCTCAGCAACGCTATACCCACTAATCTCGACAAAGGCATCGTTGACGTGAGTGAGGATACCGTCCAGATCGGTACGCGAGACAATCAATTTGCCGTCGGGATAAGGGCGTTCTATTCCCGTATCATAGACAGTCCGCGACGTGCCATCATAATAGGTTAGGGTGATTTGCTCAGCAGGCAGTTCAGGATTGTGTGCATCAGGGATTGGAGAACCCATGGTCATCTCCTTCGTTAGTCGTTATGTCGTCAATCCTCTATAAATTGGATACGGTGTCAGCCTTGCTTAGTCTACTACTTATAGGGCTTTCACTCGGCTTGCTTGTATTCAAATCATATTGAACCGACTATGTTTATAATAATTAAAAAGCGAATAGATAAGGCGCTTGTTAAAAGCCAAAGCCATCAATCAAATGAGTTTTGCCAAGGCTTCTGAAGCACGCTTGATGTCTAAGAATATCAAGCCAAGCTTGGCATTGGGTTTTGCCATGATGGTGAGCACTGCTTCTTCGCCTGATGAAGTCATAATCACATAGCCTTTTTCGCCTTGAATCATGATGCGATCGATACTACCGCGTGCCAATTCGCGGCCTGCACGGTCGCCCAATGATAGCAGTGCCGCTGACATCGCCCCAACACGGTCTTCGTCAACGCCAGTGGGTAGAGCTGAAGCAATCATTAGACCATCGTTAGAGATTAGGGCGGATGCTTCAACATCTGCTGATGAGCTGTTTAAGTCTTCCAATATCTGTTGAAATGAATCTGTACGCATATCGCTTTCTCTATACTGTGTGTTAATTTTCATTTATGAACTATAGTTAGCCAAAAATAACCCTGTTTAAAAAAGGGTATTATAAATCCTTACTAAAGATATTGATATAGTAAATCCCTATTTAAATTAAGGTTATGAACATTTCTTTCTTTAATTTCATAAAATTTTTAATATTTTTACCAAAAAAGCCCTAATCATTGAATGACTGGGGCTTTTTAACTGAGATAAATAAAGGTAGCTTGACTATATGGTCTCGCGCCATTGTCCTTGAACCATAATGCCTTGGAGAGGGTTGAGACCCATTTGGTATGCCAAATCAGCAGGGCGGGCGATGTCCCATAGTGCTAAATCAGCGTCACAACCAACCTCTACTTTTCCTTTATTAGATAATCCTAGAGCCTGCGCTGCATAAATTGTTGATCCTGCCAATACTTCTTCAGGGGTGAGGTAAAATAGCGTACAGCCCATATTCATCGTCAATAATAGCGACGTTAACGGTGAGGTTCCGGGGTTGCAATCGGTCGAAATCGCCATGGGTACGTGGTGCTTACGCAGTGCTTCAATCGGCGGCAGCTTGGTGTCACGCAAGGTATAAAACGCTCCGGGTAATATCACCGCAACCGTGTTGCTAGCGGCCATCTTCGCTATGTCAGTTTCTGATAAGTGTTCTAAATGGTCGCTAGATAGCCCTTTATATTCGGCAACCAATGCGCTACCGCCGATATCAGATAACTGCTCAGAGTGTAGTTTGACGGGCAGCTCTAATGAGCGCGCGACCTCAAAAACGCGTCTGATTTGATCGCTACTAAACGCAATGTTTTCACAAAAGCCATCGACCGCATCGACCAAGCCTTCTGCATGCAGAATCGGTAACCACTCGCAGACTTGCTCGATATAGTCGTCCGCACGGTCCTTGTATTCTAGCGGTAGCGCATGTGCCCCAAGGTAAGTAGTACTCACATGAATGCCGTGCTTTTCGCCAAGCTGGCGAGCGACCGTGAGCATTTTGCGTTCAGTGTCTAAATCTAAGCCATAACCGGACTTGATCTCGATACTGGTGATGCCTTCTTTAATGAGGGCGATTAAACGCTTTTCACTTTGTGCAAATAGCGATTCAATACTGGCCGCGCGGGTGGCGCTCACGGTTGCGACAATACCGCCACCTTGTGCAGAAATATCTTGATAACTGGCCCCTTGCAAACGCGCTTCGAACTCATTGCTGCGGTTGCCGCCATAGACAATGTGCGTATGACAATCAATGAGCCCAGGCGTTATCCATTTACCATCGACGTCTGTGATTTGGTTCTCATGATAATGAGGCAGATGCGTAGCAATTTGCTCCTGTGCCCCAAGCCAAGCAATTTTGCCGTCTTTAATACCGATAGCCGCGTCATGTAGTTGACCATATGGGACGCTATCAGTCTCTTCTTTTTCGTAAATATCAAAACCATATTGTGCCGAGAACGTCGCTATATTGGCATTAATAATGAGTTGATCAAACGATGTCATAGTAAATTTGTCGAGCGTCTGCTCGTTAAAATTTTCTGATTCATTCATAGTATGCTCCTAATGATTGGGAGGCGAGTAACCTGTTAAGTCCTTTTCTTTGTAAGAGCTAGCTGACAAGTAAGTGCTGCTCTACAATAGTCGCTAGTAAGCGAGCAGCGACCTTGCAGCTACGGCTATCTACATCAAAGGTCGGGTTGATCTCAGCAATATCAGCCATTTTTACTTTGCCTGATGACATGATCAGCTTCACCATACGCTCAACAAAACCAAGCTCAATACCAAAGGCGGCAGGTGCGCTTACACCTGGAACGACACTAGATGGCAAACAATCCATATCGATGGTGAGATACAAGATATCGACCTGATCTATGAAGCTTTTGACCTGCTCGGCAAGTGTATCCCAAGGCTGATAATGACAGTCTTCATCGCTAATGACCTGTACGCCCAGTTGCTCGGCACGATCAAAAAGTGCGGCGGTATTAGAAAAGCGACTGACGCCTATACAGCAGTAGTGAAAGGGCTGATCGTGTGCGTCAAGGTGCTCAGCAATTTGACGAAACGGTGTCCCAGAGGTCGCCACATCAGACTGACGAATATCAAGATGTGCGTCAAAATTAATGATTCCGATTGTCGGTGCTGCGGATGTGCTGACAGTCGTGTCATTTGTTTCTTTTAACGCTTGCCACAATCCCAAAAAGCTACCGTAAGCGATGGCATGACCACCGCCCAATCCGATGGGTAGTCCACCTTGTTTGATGATAGTGCCGACTGCATCGGCATACTTGATCTGAGCTTGCTCAAGTGTACGCTCGGCAAAGCCGTCGTTGTCATGACAATGAATATCACCCGCATCACCGAGTAAGGATGGTAGTTGATCGTCAAAGCGTTGTTGCAACTCGGCAATGACTGGCAATGCAGCGAACGCGTGACGAATCAATGGCGGGGCGGCCCTTGCACCCACACGCCCTTGATTGCGTCTGACGCCTTGGTCACATGCAAAACCAACCAACCCGATATTTTGAGCCTCATAAGGCTGGGCAAGCTGATACCAGTAGCGGGCGCGCGCAGTCTCAAACGGCTCAGCACGGCCTGTCCACTGGGTCATATCAGCAGGTGTATGGTTAATGGGTGTGGTTGCTACTGTCATCGTTGCTCTCCTTTAACCAATTAACGGTTACTTAGACTCGTACCAGTCGCGACGCAGTTCTTGCCAATGCTCAGCAAGTGTACCGTCTAGTACTAGCTGTTTGGCGGCTTCGATATCAGGGGCTAGGTAGCGATCTTTATCATAGAACGTCACTTGCTCACGCAGTTTTTCATGTGCCACTGTCAACGGCTCTGACGTCTCGAGTCCGCGATGGAAGTCGATACCTTGACCAGCAGCTAATAGCTCAATACCGATGATAGTGGCCGTGTTTTGCGCCATCTCGTATAGGCGGCGCGCACAATATGTTGCCATAGATACATGATCTTCTTGGTTGGCAGAAGTTGGGATACTATCGACGCTGCCTGGATGGGCGATAGATTTGTTTTCCGATGCCAGTGCTGCGGCGGTCACATGCGCAATCATAAAACCTGAGTTGACCCCAGCGTTATTAACCAAGAATGGCGGCAGACCACCTGACAGCGTTGCATCAATCAGCAAGGCCACACGGCGCTCAGACATCGAGCCAATTTCAGCGATTGCGAAGGCTAAAATATCCGCGGCAAAAGCGACTGGCTCGGCATGGAAGTTACCACCTGATATGGCGACCGGGCCATCTTCGCTATTAAAGATAAGCGGATTGTCTGTCACCGCATTGGATTCGATGAGTAGCGTTTTTCCTGCTTGGTTGATGATATCAAGGCAAGCACCCATGACCTGCGGCTGACATCGTAGGCAGTAAGGGTCTTGTACGCGATCATCTTGTTCGCCATCGTGCGAGGCACGAATAGCACTGCCTTTGATCAATTGACGATGCGCTTTGGCGATCTCTATCTGACCATGATGACCACGTACTTCATGAATACGGGCATCAAATGGTGAATCTGAGCCTTTGGCGGCATCAATCGATAGCGAGCCGACGATAGTCGCTGTCTCAAGCAAATCCCGTGCTAAGAAATAACCACGTAATGCTAGTGCGGTTGATACTTGCGTACCGTTGATGAGAGCAAGGCCTTCTTTGGCTGCCAGTGTAATCGGCTTTAGTCCATGCTGGGCTAGAGCATCAGCAGCTGGCACTTTTTTACCGTCAACAAAGACATCACCTTCGCCCATCATTGCAAGTGTCATGTGTGATAATGGCGCCAAGTCACCAGATGCACCAACCGATCCTTTGGCGGGAATGTTTGGCGTGATTTGATTGTTGATCAAACCAAGTAAGCTATCAACCACCTCGCGGCGTACACCAGAAACGCCTTGTGCTAGGCTAGCAACCTTCATCACCATAATCAGTCGTACCACACCGTCTGGTAGCGCGTCACCAGTACCTACCGAATGAGAAATGATCAGGTTACGCTGTAGCAGCTCAAGCTGGTCATCACTGATACGTGTCTTGGCAAGTAAGCCAAAACCAGTATTGATGCCATAAGCGCTTTTATCACGGGCAATGATCGTGCGCACATCTTCGTGCGAGGCATCAATCGCCTCATAAGCGCTCTCAGGCAAGCTCAATACCACGGGCTGATCATAGATTTCACGTAGCATCTCAAAGCTAAGCTGGCGTGGATGTAGGGTCAATTGTTTGATGTTGCTCATAAGGGTAATCCTAGTTGCATAGTCGTATAGTTAATTATTTTTATGGTGTTAAGGCGATGCTTATTATCTAATCATTGGCAAGTTTAGACCATAATCTTTTGCGGTCTTAATCGCCAGCTCATAACCTGCATCAGCATGACGCATAACCCCTGAGCCGCAGTCATTAACGAGCACTCGTGACAAGCGTTTGGCAGCCGCATCCGTACCGTCTGCGACGATGACCATACCTGAGTGCTGTGAGTAGCCCATGCCGACACCTCCACCATGATGCAATGAGACCCACGTCGCGCCGCCTGCCACATTGAGCATACCGTTTAGGAGTGCCCAATCAGATACCGCGTCTGAGCCATCTTTCATGCTTTCGGTTTCGCGGTTTGGACTGGCGACAGAGCCTGTATCCAAGTGATCACGACCAATGACGATAGGGCCTTTTAGTTCACCGTTTTTGACCATTTCATTAAATGCCAAACCTGCCTTGTCACGCTCACCCAGACCTAACCAGCAGATACGAGCAGGCAAGCCTTGGAACTGAATGCGCTCTTTTGCCATATCTAACCAACGATGGACGTGGGTGTTTTCAGGGAACAGCTCTTTGATTTTTTGATCAGTCTTATAGATATCTTCTGGATCACCTGATAATGCTACCCAGCGGAAAGGGCCTTTACCTTGGCAAAATAGCGGACGAATATAGGCGGGGACAAAACCTGGGAAGTTAAAGGCATCTTTCACCCCTTCATCAAAAGCTACCTGACGGATATTATTGCCGTAATCGGTCGCTGGAATATCCATCGATTGCAGATCTAAAATTGCTTGGACGTGTACGGCACAAGACTGAGCGGCTGCTTTAGTCAGTGCTGCGTGTTGCTCTGGATCCTCTTGCGCGGACCTCCATTCCTCTACTGTCCAGCCACTTGGTAGATAACCATTGATCAAATCATGCGCCGAGGTTTGATCGGTGACCAGATCAGGCTTCATGCCGCCAGCGTTAGCGCGTTTAACCATTTCAGGTAAGATATCTGCGGCGTTACCAAGTAGGGCGATTGAAACCGCTTCGCCTGCGTCCGTATGTTGTTTGATTAACTCATAAGCATGGTCAAGATCGTCTGCTTGCTTATCGACATAACCCGTACGCAAGCGAAAATCGATACTAGACTGCTGACACTCGATATTCAGTGATGTTGCACCTGCAAAAGTCGCGGCTAGTGGCTGTGCGCCGCCCATACCGCCAAGACCGGCGGTCAAAATCCAACGACCTGCCCAGCTACCGTCATAATGCTGACGACCGGCTTCCACAAAAGTCTCATATGTGCCTTGTACGATGCCTTGCGTACCGATATAAATCCAGCTACCTGCCGTCATCTGACCGTACATAAATAAGTCTTTGCGATCGAGCTCATTGAAGTGCTCCCATGTCGCCCAGCACGGCACAAGGTTAGAGTTGGCAATCAACACGCGTGGTGCATTTTCATGCGTCTGAAACACACCTACAGGCTTACCAGATTGCACCAACAACGTCTCATCATCTTCTAATTCTTTTAGTGACTCTAAGATTTGATCATAGCTTTCCCAATTACGGGCAGCGCGTCCGATACCACCGTAGACGACCAGACTTTTTGGGTTTTCAGCGACATCAGGATGTAGGTTGTTTTGCAGCATGCGATAAGGCGCTTCGGTCAGCCAGCTTTTGCAATGTAGTGTGCTACCAGTAGGCGCAGCGATATCACGAGACTCATCACGGCGAGTTAGCTTATTGTTGGTTCCATTATCGGTAGTCATGGTCATATCCTTGTAATAACAAATAGGGCAATAGAGTAGTCATAGTCAGTGTTTGACAAGCAGCCTATAAATTCATCGAAATATCGAGTAGCTCAATTAATATTTTAAGCGCTGCTGTATATTTGTATATACAAATTATCAAAGATTATTTTTTCATGCAAGGATTTTTTATTTGCCTACTCATTATTTTTGTTATTGATTTAGCAAATTGCTTACTGCTCAGGCATTTTGGCTGAGGTTTGCACAGTGGTCTCATGATATTATGCTGTCATTATTGTGAGCAGAATTGACGGTTAAAGACGAACATGACGAAGACAACTCCAGCATATCAACGTATAAAAAATGCCATATTAGACAATATTCATTCTGGTAAATGGCAGGCAGGTAAGGCGATTTCTACTGAAATGGCATTGGCTGAAGAGTTTGGCGTATCACGGATGACGGTCAATCGCGCGCTCAAAGAGCTGAGCGAGGAGCGGGTATTGGAACGCCGTCAAGGTTCAGGTACGTTTGTCGCGCAGCAGCAGTTTAACCATACCTTTGTAGAAGTGCGTAATATCGCAGAGGACCTCAAATCAGCCAATCGTGACTATGAAGCCAAAGTCGTGAGCAAGCGTGCGATGACTGCTGCTATGATTGGTGATAAATTACGTCGCAAATTCGGTATTGATGAAGTAGCAGCGCCTGTTAGTCCAAGCGCTGATGCAAATGAAACGGGTAGTAACCTTGGTATAGACAGCTTGGGCGATGCGCCTATTCTTTATGAGGTAAAGATCATCCATTTCGCAGATGGTCAGCCTATACAGTTTGAAGAGCGCTGGGTTGACGCCAACAGGGCACCAGAGTTCATCGAGCAGGACTTTACGGTCGTCAATACTAGTGATTATCTGGTTGAAAAAATACCGCTAGAGAGTGGCAGCTATACCATCCGTGCCCTTGCCGCGCCAAACGAGGTGGCAGACGCTCTGCAGATTACCCCGCAATCCCCAACTCTAGTACTACGTAGGCAAACTTACTCAGCAGGTCAAGTAGTGACCTTTGTCAAAATGTGGCATGCTGGCGATCGTTACCAGTTCTCAGGTAGGTTATAGTGACTGTCTTACGTATACTCACTGATTTTGTACGTTTGTGCTATCCAAAATGAGCTACTATATCCATAAGTTGTTATTTATTGAGTCGTCATGGCTTCTTATGTAGCCGCAATTATACATCCATACTTTTGAAAAATAATATTCAAACAGCATTGAAAAATATGCTGAGTAACCTCAAATCGAGCAGCCAAAGCCGAATATTATAGAGCAGCTATCGTACTGTCCTTGTGTATCGGCTTTTTCCTATTTGTTGATATTCACTCTATTCATTCTTATAAGGACGTCTTATGAAACGTCGTACTCTTTTAGCCCTTGCCGCTAGTACTATATTCCTTGCCGCTTGTGGTCAGTCATCTACCAATGAAGCCGATACTACCGCAACTGACAGTGCAGCGACAGGCGGTTCTGATTTGCTGCAACGTATCAATGAAGGCGGCACCATCAACGTCGGTACAGAGGGTACGTATCCTCCGTTCACCTATCATGATGAGAGTGGCAAGCTGACAGGTTATGACGTCGAAGTGACGCGTGCCGTTGCGGATAAGCTGGGCGTAGAGGTCGAGTTCAAAGAGACCCAGTGGGATGCCATGCTGGCAGGTTTGGACTCAAAACGCTTCGATATGGTTGCTAACCAAGTGAGCTTAACGACTCCTGAACGTCTGGCTAAATATGATAAGTCTATGGCTTATAGCTGGTCAGGTGCGGTTGCACTAGCACCAACGGATGACAATCGTTACAGCTCTTGGGACAATCTAAAAGGCCTACGTACCGCCCAATCACTGAGCAGTAACTATGGCGAGCTGGCAGAAAAATATGGCGCAGAAATCGTCCCTGTCGATGGTATGGCGCAAGCGATTCAATTGGTTAAGCAAGACCGTGCTGACTTTACGATGAACGACAATCTTGCCGTACTCGATTATCTCAAAAAATTCCCAGACTCTGATCTCGAGATCAAACTGACCGCACCTGCTAGTGAGCAAACAGGCTCAGGTCTAGTACTCATCAAAGGCGATGATGAAGTCGTGGCAAAACTGGATGAAGCAATGGCAGCGCTTGCCGCTGATGGCACCCTCACCAAGCTTAGCGAAGAGTTCTTTGGTGCTGATGTAAGTCAACAAAAATAATGTTAGCGTCTATCACCGCTGTGCTCGCTGAACTACTGGCGCTATTGCCATTTATGAGTCCTGATCGGGCGCAGATTGTCATCTCATCATTTTGGCCAATGCTCAAAGGTGGTATTTATTATTCGATACCACTGGCGTTGATCTCGTTTGCGATTGGTATGGCGATTGCTCTGACGGTCGCTTTGATTCGTATTGTACCGCGTGCTGGTTGGTTTCATGAGATCGTCTATCGCTTGGCGCGTATCTATGTGTCTGCGATTCGCGGTACGCCGATGCTGGTGCAGCTATTTATTATCTTTTATGGTCTGCCTAGTGTCGGTGTCAAGCTCGATCCGTTTCCCTCAGCGATTATTGCGTTCTCTCTAAATATTGGCGCATACGCCTCAGAGACGGTACGAGCTTCGATTTTATCGATTCCAAAGGGGCAGTGGGAAGCAGGTTCTACCGTTGGTTTGACGTACTTGCAAACGTTTCGTCATGTAATCTTACCGCAAGCCCTACGCGTGTCGGTACCACCATTATCCAATACCTTTATCAGTTTGGTAAAAGATACCTCACTTGCGTCACTGGTGTTGGTCACTGAGCTATTTAAACAAGCACAAATCATTACCGCTCGTAACTACGAGTTTATGCTGGTGTACACAGAAGCGGCGGTTATTTATTGGGGTATTTGTCTGTTCTTGACCTTTATCCAAGGCAAGCTTGAAACCCGCCTTGATCGCTACGTGGCAAAATAAGTCATGCGGCAAAACAAATCATGGCTCAATAGATACTCGCAAATATAGACCAGCCCAACAGGAATTTTTATGATCAAAGTCACTAATATCCATAAAACCTTTGGTAGCAATCAGGTGCTCAGAGGCATTGATTTGACTATCAATAAAGGCAAAGTGGTTGTTATATTAGGGCCTTCAGGATCGGGCAAAACCACGTTTTTGCGCTGCCTTAATGCGCTAGAAATTCCTGACAAAGGCGTGATTGCGTTTGATGATGACAGCTTAAGCGTTGACTTTGCGACCAAACCAAACAAAAAAAAGCTGCTAGCGTTACAGCGCAAATCTGGCATGGTCTTTCAGTCTTATAATTTGTTTCCGCATAAGACAGCTATTGAGAATCTGATGCTTGGTCCTACGGTGGTACAAGGACAAAGCAAAGCGCAAGCACGCGAGCAGGCATTGGTACTGCTCGATAAGGTAGGGCTATCGGACAAAGCCGATCTATATCCATTTCAGCTATCCGGTGGTCAACAGCAGCGTATTGGCATCGCCCGTGCGCTGGCGATTGAGCCGTCGTTACTATTGTTTGATGAGCCAACCTCTGCGCTTGATCCTGAACTGGTACAAGATGTCCTTGAAACCATGAAGCAGCTCGCGTCTGAGGGCTGGACGATGGTCGTGGTGACTCATGAAATTAACTTTGCTCGTGACGTTGCTGATCATGTGGTGTTAATTGAAGGCGGTGTAGTCGTCGAAGAGGGCAGTGCCAAGCAGTTATTTGAAGACTCCAAGCATCCGCGTACGCAGGCATTTTTACAGCGTATTGATCAGAAGTAGAATCGAATCACTCGAACTGTCTACCGTATTTTTAGCGCTTACAGTCTGTGTTATTAAGTCAGTTGCTAAAGCAGAAAACGATAAACTAAAAAGCCCCAATCATGCAGTCATGGTTGGGGCTTTTTTATCGACATAACCAAAATGTATTTTAGTTAGCACGTATCTTAACGAGTATATGTTTTAAACATTAGGCAATGGCGTTATACCTTTTGCCGTTGTTTTAGCCAGCGAGGTACGCGGGTGGCAGTACCGTTTAGCACCGCGTTCAATAACGCTGCTAGCAAGATAAGTCCGACACCTAAGTATTGAATCCAAGATAAAGACTGCTGCAATAACAGTACTGCAAGTGCAATCGCTGTCAATGGCTCAAAAATAGTAAAGACTGATGCACGCGTGGCAGGCAGTTTTTCTAACGCTTTCATATATAGCCCAAACGGGACTACAGTACCTAATAGAGACAGCCCTAGGACATAACCCCAAGTCATTACAGGAAGATCTAACAGCTGCCCATAAGTACGATAAGTCTCAGGTAGGAGTAGCAATCCGCCAGCACTAATGACGATAGAGGTAAAAAACACCAAAGGAGCAGGGTGAGCGTAATGCATCGCCCGCTTGCCTAATACCCCATATAAGGAATAGCACATACCTGCTGCCAAGCCGAGTAAAATACCCCAATTGACTTGTGCCTGCTCGCCTAGCATCGTCAAACCAACGCCAAATACCGCCATGAATGCCAGCGCGAGAGATTTGCGAGTAATCGACTCACTCAGTAAGAACCTCGAAAACAACAAGCTAAAAACGGGCGCAGTATATAGTAGGGCCACCGCAGGACCTGCTCCGACATAGATGACGGCAAAAAAATAGCACACCGACATACCCAGCACACCGATCAAAGACTGCATTGCGAGTCCAAACCATTGCTTGGGTTGTAGTTTGATTATGGCTGGCCATAGTTTTGGTAGCATAGCCAAGATAATAAATGCCGCCGTCACGATACGTAATATCGTCACCTGCCACCCACTAAAGCCTATTTGATTAAGATAGGTTGAAAATATACCAAGCGTGCCCCAGCAAATTGCTGCGGTAATGATTTGAATAGTGCCTATCCATGACTGATGCGAGTATTGTATCGTCGTTCCGCTGTCGATGTTTGCCATACTGTTGTCTTCTTACGATCTAAATGACACAAAGTTTTGTCAGATTACCAGTGATTTAAACGCTCTGAGCAATACTGAAATAAGAAAAGACAACCTGATTAAAGGCTGTCTTTTGTTGGTTCTCTCAGTCTATCACTAAAAGATAGTCAGTCGCTACTGGGGCATGCTACATTTAATCAATTCACAAAAACCACGCTTGAACCCGTAGGGTGTTTTGCTGAATAAAGCACACTTTTTCGGCTTGAGTCCTTGGCAAATGATTAGCATCAGCACCGCAATTTTTTGTTCGCGGCTTTATCCATTGAATCTACTCTTTTTTGAGGTCAGCTGAGGTTTGTTTATCACAAAAACGTTAAGCCTCCCGCTGTGCAACGCCATAGCTGCTGTTTAGTGTTTGATCTGATATGTTGTAGCTATCGTCAATTAACGCCGTTTGCGAAACCAATGGTAAATAAGTGGTATTTTCTGTGCAGGTAAAAGTATCGTTATCTGTCGTCCAGTTGCTGGATAAATACAGCTCATGATTTGATGGATCTATAAACCCGTTGAGATCTTCTTCTTCAAAACGATAATCCTGAAATTGGCAAGGTGTAATACCATCGTTACATAAGCTATATTTGGTTTTAGCAGGAGACAGATTGACCGAGTAGGGTGCGCCATCGAGCTTTTCCCCTAGTTGCTTTGTCTGTAGTAATCGTCCCAGATCTGGCGCGACCAGTAGCATATCACTACAGGTCACATTCCTTTCTTTGCAGCCTTTATATAGATTTAGACGTTGACCTTGGATATCCATACCCAAGATGAAGTTTGCTTGTACTGGCGTTACTGCCGAGCTGACAGCAGTCACTAAAGCTAGGCTCAAGAGCAACACAATACGTCTGAATAATAAGCAGTATTTATTTAGGCTTGAGACAGACCTAGCAATAGATATATCGGTCTACACCTGCAATAAAAAGTTACTCAGCAACCGCTTAGCCCCTTCAGTGGCAAAGGATTCAGGGTGGAATTGAACGCCTTGTATTGGATAGTCTTTGTGCGCCAGTCCCATAATCTCATCGCCCGTCAGCGCAGACTCGTCAAAGCTCAATTCCGCACGTTCATCATTGGCGACGATTGAGGTAATGGTCAGACAATCTGGAATGGTGTCTGCTTTTACCACCAGTGAGTGATAGCGCATGATTTCAAGCTCTTGCGGCAAGCCTTGATAGATACCTGTACCATCATGACGAATAGAGGATACTTTGCCGTGCATCGGCACACTGGCGCGTATCACATCACCGCCGAATACATGAGCAATGCCTTGCATACCCAAGCAGACGCCTAGTAGTGGTACTGTCTTGCCCAATGTCTCAATAACTTCCGCACAGATGCCAAAATACGCTGGATCATCAGGCGAACCAGGGCCGGGTGAGATAATGATTCTATCTAAATTCATGGCTTGTACGTCAGCTAGGGTAATCTCGTTATTACGTTTGACAGTGACTTTGGCTTCATTGCTGCCGTCCAAAGTTTGCAAAATCTCGCCGACATACTGATAGAGATTAAAGGTAAACGAGTCGTAGTTATCGATAATTAAAACATTCATGGGACATAAACTCTTTTATAAAAATATAGCTGGGTAAAATAGGGCCAACTTGCGAATGACGCTTGATAAGATTACGGCTGCATAAAGCTGTCTAACACGACTTTCATCGCAGACAGTTTGCGCTGAATCTCTAGATACTCATCGGCTGGATTTGAGTCATAGACATTGCCACCGCATGTCTGCGCGTAGGCTGACTCGCCGCTGATAAATAGACTGCGAATAGGAATGGCAAAGATACAATCGCCATTGAAGTTGAATGATCCTAGCGCACCGCCATAAGCACCGCGTCCATCTGGCTCTAGCTCATTGATGACTTTGATGGCTTCTACCTTAGGTGCGCCTGATAGTGTGCCCGCAGGGAAATTGCTGGCAAGCGCGCTAAACATATCTTCGTCAGGATGCAAGATACCAACGATCTCAGAGGAGATATGCTGTACGTGCGAGAAGCGTTTGATATCCATGAGACTACGGACTTTTACCGTACCAAATCGCGCCACACGGCCGATATCATTACGGTGCAAATCGACAAGCATATTGTGCTCGGCGATTTCTTTGTCATCGTTGAGTAGGGCGCGGGCAAGCTTACGGTCTTCTATTACATCGACGCCGCGTTTAGCTGTCCCTGCTAGTGGATAGGTTTCCATCTCGCCTTGACGTAAGCGGAACAGCAGCTCAGGCGACGCGCCAATGATGCACTGCTGCGTAAATTTCATAAAATACATGTGCGGTGATGGATTGACCGCACGCAGTTTTTCGTAGATAGGCATCTTGTCACCAGCGATACGATATTTGGATTTGAACCCAACTTCACACTGAAAGATACGGCCAGAGATGATGTCTTCTTTGACTTGCATGACGACGTTGGCATGTTCTGCTTGGCTCATACCATCGCCCAAGAACTCAACGGTAGGCGCTTCATAACTTGGAATTGGGTCATCGAGTAGCGCTTTGATCTGCTCGATACGGTTGTTTTGCTGTGCAGTGGGATAATAAAAGTAGAAAATCTCGCCTGTCATCTTATCAAGCGTCAATCCATCTAGATACACACCAAACTTAAACGGCTCAAAGTCTTCACTGGCTTTTGCCGTCAGACTCGGCTCAAAAAAGTTCACACAGTCATAACCCAAATAACCGACAAGTCCGCCGCTCTGATCACGGGCAATAACATGTTGCGGCGTGATGGCGCGAAGCAGCTCATAAGGATTGTCAGTTTGATACTTGGTGGTGGTCGCTGTTTTATTATCCGTGATAGCAAGCGTATGGCGGTCTAACGCTGCGATGGTAGTCACAGGGTTGAAGCCGATCGCATGATGGCGTGAAATATGGCTGTCTTCACCCAACGATTCGAGCAAATAACAAGTGTCAAACGCGCTCTCGATACGTTTAAATAACGCAAAAAAGTCAATATCCTGTGTGAGCTTAATGCGCTTTGGTTTGCTAGGGATATCGATAGGTGCAGGCTGGGTTTGTGCAAGTGTACTAGAAGTCATAACAAAGTCCGAAATTCATCAAATAGGTGTCGATTAGGCAATTAATAAAGTAGTTATTAAGAAGGTAATTAGTAAAAGAGTAGTAAATGCGCTAGGTAGTGGCTTAGGAGCGCGCTCTATGAGTAGCAAGTAACGCGCTTACATCATGGCTTTGCATGGCTCTAGCACCGCGAGAGACCGTGGCAATACCAACGCCCAGTTGCTCAGAGATCTCACGTTGTGTAACGCCTTGCTCAAGCAAGTCAAAAATACGAATACGATTGGCAATATCGTGTTGCTCTTTATTTGTCAGTAGTGCACTTAATAGCTTATCGATGTCTTTGCTATCAGTACAGTTTGTCAAATGAGTTAGTAAGCTCTGATAAGGATCGGTAGTCATAGTAAATAGTCTTAAACAAAAAAGGAGACAGCGCGCTCGTCAAGCAGCTATTCTGCAAAGAACTGCCTTGTTTCAGCATTCTAGTACAGTAGTACAAGAAAAACAAGTGCTAGGTAACTTGCTATCATATCATCGATATAATCTGTCATTCATCAATACAGTCCGGAGCTGTTCCTCGTTGTCAAATGTCATCAGAACCAAGCAATGAAGGCTGAACAATCAAAGCCAAGTGAGTATGAGTAAGCATAGAATTGAATAGTGAATCGAGCTGTTGATACCGCTGTGCTAACCGATATAGAAACCTCCCATCTTAGGTTTATCCTTGCCCAATGTCATTCATGTAAATTCTGCACATTAATTATTGCCAAATTGTTAATACTTCGTTATTATGCCCCTCAATAATTAAATGCTAATCATTATCATTAACATTAATGATGTTATTCGCGTATTAGCTTAAATATATGCAAGTTTATATACCCCCCAAGAGCAGTTTTATAAGAGACCGTTTATCGACGGCTTAAAAATTCTAATAGTAAAATAAAGTGAGTGTGTTATGCGTGAAGTAAAGTTATCTAGCCCATTGACTGTGCTATCTGTAGGCGTGGCAGCGGTATTGTGGACACAAGCGGCCAACGCCGCTACGGCAGATGATATGCCAAATACCACACTACAGACTATTACCGTAACGGCCAATAGCTCAGTACGTGATAGTGTGCAAGAGGACTCTGTCTATATAGATGACTACACACCAGCTGCTCAAGCAAGTCATTTGAGTGATTTTTTAGATGTGGTACCAGGAGTAGATGTAGGCGGTACCTCATCGGTCAATCAGCGCATACGTGTGCGTGGTCTTGATGATACCAACCTAAAAGTCACTATCGATGGTGCCCGTCAAGAGGGTGCGCTGTTCTACCATATGGGCGATGTCACTATCGATCCAGACTTGCTCAAGCAAGCAGAAGTGTCAGTAGGTAATAACTCAGTAACGCTTGGCAACGATGCCATCGGCGGCGCGGTTGCTTTTGAAACCGTCGATGCAGCAGATCTACTCAAGCCTGGTCAAACAGTAGGCGCCAAAATCCACGCAGGATATGGCAGCAATAACGATGAGCTGTTGACCTCAGCGACCGTTTATGGCGCTCCAACAGAAAACATCGACTTACTTGCTTATTATGGCAAGCGTGATGCCAATGCTGGCGAAGATGGTAGCGGCCGCAAAATCCAAACCGAAGACAGTGAAGGCGAAAACATCCTTCTAAAAGCAGGCGCATATGTTGGCCAAGATCATCATGTGGGCGCTAGCTTTAGCCGTACCGAAAACAAAGGGCTATTTCCATTACGTCCAGATTTCCCTGCTGGCGGTTGGAACCCAATCCTGCCGCAAGAAGTAAAACGCGACACTTACGCGCTCGATCATAATTATAACCCTGCCAATCAATTGGTTGATATAGACACTAATGTCTATCAGACCAGCACGCAGATCTTACGTAACTCTGATGGTGAGCCTGGGTTCGAGTTTGATGCAGAGGTCAAAACCACTGGCGGGAAAGTACAAAACACCAGTATTGTCGATAGCAGCATCATTGATGGTATCAAAGGCACTCATAAGCTAATTGCAGGTGTTGAGCATTACAAAAAAGAATCTGAGATGTCACGAGACTTTGCAGATGCTAGTACCGATGAAGCAACCAACACATCGGTATACCTAGAAGACCAATGGCAAATCGGCAAACTTAGCTTAACGCCAGGTGTCCGTTACGACCGCTACGAGTCTCCTGAGTTTGTATCGGCAGGCAAGACTTATGACAATGTCGTTGGCGCATTGGCTGCTAGCTATGAGATCGCACCGCGCACCCAGCTATTTGCAAGCTATACCCAGTTATTTAACGGTCCAGATCTGAGCCAAACGATCTTCAATACTGATGGCGCTGGCACCTATGTCAATGATGATCTAAAAGCAGAAGAAGGCGACAATGCCGAAGTCGGTATCGCAACGACTTTGCGTGGTCTAACGACAGCCAATGATTCGCTAAAATTAAGTGGTAAGTACTTTGAAACCAATATCGAAAACTACATCGAGTTTGTACGCGCTGGTAATGGACGAGTTGGCTTAGATTGTGCGACTGGACAATTAAACGGCAGTTGCCAAGGGGTTATTAATAACGACGAAGATTTCAAAATAAAGGGCGTGGAGCTATCAGCGGATTATAGAGTAGATAACTTCAATATGGGTCTAAGCTATGCGCGTGCACGCAGCAAGGGCGAGGAGACTGGTTACAACATCACTTCAGTGAGTGGTAGTGGCTCTGAGTCTGGTGACAAGTATATGGTCAACCTTGGCTATGCACCAACTGAGACTACTGAGCTTGGCTGGCGCAGCACTTACGTCGCCTCAGTGACGCCGAACACCGCGGGCGATGACAACGAAAAACCAAACTATGACGTGCATGATATCTTTATGAGCTATACACCAACTCAAGTTGAAGGCTTAAAAGCCACGCTTGGGGTATACAATATCTTTGATGAGACCTATGCCAGCCATGCATCACGTAACTCTATAGATGATGACTATACTGACTTTGAGATGGGACGCAACATCAAAACCTCATTAACGTATCAGTTCTAATCTCACTTATCTGGTTTAATTTAAGATAAATCTAATCGTATCAATAGAGTCAGCTGTCTATATATGGGAGCTGACTTTTTATTGTGGTTAGCTTTTAAATTATCACAACAGCGATGACGTATTTTCTAATAAACACTCACTGATAAGTGCCTACTGACAAATGCTCATTGATAAGCACTTATTGATAAGTACCTACTAAAATATTATATGAATAAAGAACCAAGACCCATGACTTCACTCAATCCGCGCCAAGTCTGTTTATGGATTCACCGTTATACTGGGCTTGCTATGGCAGCCTTTTTGATCATTGCCAGCATCACTGGGACATTACTGGCGTTTCATCATGAGCTTGATGATGTATTCAATCGCAAGCTGGTCAGTATCGACGCCCAAAAGTCACCGCTTCTGTCTATCGCAGCGCTGCATGACAAGGTTGTAGCGAGCTACCCCGCACAAAAATTCTCCAGTATGCCCACATCTATAGAACCCAATAAAGCGGTGGTGTTTTCGGTGGATAGGAGCCGAGGCAAGGGCGGTAATAAACCAAAACCAGCATTCCAAGAAGTGTATATCAATCCCTATACCAGCGATATCATTGGCACGCGTGACAAAGATGCATGGGCATGGAACAACACCATGTGGAAGGTGTTTTGGTTGCACCGCGACTTACTGCTTGGTGATATTGGCAAATGGGTGCTGGGTATTGTCTCATTGGTCTGGACGATTAACTGCTTTATTGGCTTTTATCTGACCTTTCCACGAGCCATCAAACCATCCAAAAACAAGCCGCCTTCCAATAAAAAACGGGCGTCATTCCTTAAGCGTTGGCTACCTGCTTGGAAGATTCGTCGCAAGACCAATACTTTTAAGCTCAATTATGATTTGCACCATGCTTTTGGTTTATGGCTTTGGGTCATGTTGTTCGTCATTGCATGGTCGAGCGTCGGCTTTAATCTAAAATCCGTCTATCAACCAGTGATGCAAGCCGTGGTCGGGCTAACACCAAGAGAGGGCCGACCAACCTTTAAGCCTGAGCAGAACAAATCAGCGGAGCAGCAGGGTAGAACAGAGAGAATGGCAAATTCAAATACCCCTGTTAGCAATAGTACAAATGACGCGAATATAAGCACGCAAGTTGTCAGCAAGTCCAATAGCATTGCCTATCTAAGCACGCAAGCCGAGATAGCTGCTAAGCAGAATGGTGTATTGGTACAGCAGCTATTAGGTATCCGCTGGGTTGAAGAAGACAAACAATGGCAAATGCGCTTTAAAACAAATAAAGATATTGGTGAAAAAGGTGGGGCGTCATCTATCACGGTTGATGCGGCGACAGGCAAGGTTGAGCGTGTCAATTTTGGGTATCAAACTACCTTTGGTACTAAGGCAGACCAATGGTTATCTACCCTGCATATGGGACATATCGGTCAAAGCTGGGGACATAGACTGTATCAAGTATTCTTGGCGATGATTGGACTGGCCGTAGCAGTACTATCAGTGACAGGCGTCTATCTGTGGTGGAAAGGTCGACGACAGCGCTTAAAAGCATTGCAAAAAAGTAGATAGTGGTTATCACTGAGATATGTCAGTACGTTTGATAGGCTAAATATAATGCCGATACAGATGTAGCGGTATGCGTACTGACAGGATATCGAGCCGTCTGATTACTGAGCAATCAACTACTAGTCTCTAAACAATCAACTACCAGTCTCTAAACTGTATCAACAATTACGGGGCGACCTTGATGGTTTAGGACCGTAACATCAACGTTGTACAGATCTTTCATTGTCTCTTGGGTAATGACCTCAGCAGGACGACCTATAGCAGTCACTTGACCTGATTTTATCGTAACCACCGTATCGGCAAACTGCGCCGCTTGGTTGATATCATGCAGGACGATTACTACGGTTTTTTGCTGAGAATGGCTAAGTGTGCGCAGCTCGCGCATGAGGCGACCAGCATGATACATATCTAGGTTGTTGAGTGGCTCATCAAGTAGCAAATAGGGTGTATCTTGACAGACAATCATGGCAATGAGTACGCGCTGACGCTGTCCACCTGATAGCGTTGACAAAAAACGCTCGGCAAGTGGCTCAAGCTCAAAGCGTTCGAGGATCTCTTGGACTTTTTGCACATCGTCTGCGGTTGGTTGTCCTTGATGATAAGGGTAACGACCAAACATCAACAGCTCGTGTACGCGCAGGCGTCCTTGTACTTGATTGTCTTGTCCAAGCATAGCGACGGTCTTGGCAAGCGTACGCGCCTGACAACTGGCAATATCATGCTCGCCAAAGCTTACTTGTCCAGCCTGTAGTGGTTGCAAGCGCGCCATCACCGAAAACAATGTCGATTTGCCCGCACCGTTAGGGCCAATCAACGCAATGACCTGCGCAGTAGGCAAGGACAGCGTGATGTCATGTAGGATTTGCTGCTTACCAATATGGTGAGAGATGTTATTTAGTCGAATCATAATGCGTCTTATCTCAAAAAGGTCTTGTATGAGCTTTAAATAATAATGCTGGCTAATCGATCAGGACGTACGGCGCTGAGACATAAATATCAATGCCAAGAACATCAAGCCACCTGCCAGTTCTATGACGACGGACAATACGCCTGCCATGTCTAGCACTTGCTCAAAAATAGTCTGCCCCAGTACCAAGCAAATCATAGCAACCAAGCTAACCAGGATTAGCCGCTCACTATGATACATATGACGAGCCATACGATTGGTCAGCGCACAGACCAATAGCCCAAAGAAAGTCACTGGACCGACTAATGCGGTGGCAGTAGCGACCAGTACGGCAATGATAGTTAATAAACCGAATGCCAGACGTTGATAATTAATACCAAGATTGATGGCTTGCGACTGACCGAGCATCAGGACATCGCACTGATAGCGCCAGCGCCAGACAAATACTGCCATGATGGCACAGATAATCAGGCTAATGCCAAGCAGTTGTGGATTGACCGTGTTGAACTGAGCATAGCTGGCAGACTGTACGACTATAAAGTCATCGGGGTTTATCAGCCGTGCAATGAGCGCTGATAAACTGCGAAACAACACACCAAAGATAACACCCACCAGTATCAAGCGCGTCAAATCCTGACTGCTCTTAGAAAATAGTAGCTTAAATAATAACAAAGACGCCCCAAACATTAGGACAATCTCTAGCGTAAATTTGGCGATAGGGTCAAGACTGGTAAAACTAATCGCACCCAAAAAAAACACTAGCAAGCTTTGCAGCAGTACGTAGAGTGAGTCAAACCCAAGTAAGGAAGGCGTTAAAATAGGGTTATGCGTCAATGTCTGGAACAGCAAGGTTGATACGCCAATGGCATAGCCAACCACCATCAATGCCAACAGTTTCTTGCCCCGTAGTGGTAGCGCAAAATCCCAGTAGCCATTAACATTCAACGTCAAAAATAAAGTTATGGAGATCAGTAGGGTGACAGCTGCTATAGACTTTGGATGCGCCGCTATGAATGCCCAAAATTTTGCCAACTGACCTTGTGCAGCGGCTGAATACTGACCGTTTGCTAAAGATGAATTATCTATCGCGACGCTAGTTTTGGTAGCATCAGTCTTGGTGGAAGTAAGCTTAGTCGATGAGAACATACAAAATCCTATGGTGCCAAGCCTGTCTAGTAATAAAAAATAAGCGATGGTCATTCAGCTTTTAAGGCATTGAGCACTTAGTATTAAATCCGCTATCGCTCAGATGGCGCACGTAATAACAACCACAAAAACAGCACCGTACCCACCACGCCAAAGACCGTGGCGACAGGGACCTCAAACGGATAGCGAATAGAGCGACCGATAATATCGCACAGCAATACCGCTGAAGCGCCGAGTAGGGCAACGGCTGGTAAGCTACGACGTAACTTATCACCCATCAGACGGCTGACGATGTTGGGTACAATTAAGCCAATAAAAGGAATCATACCGACAGTCACGACGACAACAGCGCTCATCATCGCGACCATTCCCACGCCGATCCATGTGACCTGCCGCTTGCTGATACCTAGGTTCAGTGCGATATTGTCGCCTAGACCGATGATGGTTAGTTTGTCTGCGATAATATAAGCGAGCACACACAGACCGCCTGTCAGCCATAGCAGCTCATAGCGACCTGCCAATACGCCTGAGAAATCACCAAACTGCCACACGCTGAGCATCTGTAGCGATTCAGTTTGATAAGCAATGAATGTCGTCACCGCCTCAATGATGCCGCCAAAGACAATCCCAATCAGCGGAATCATCAAAAAATCAGTCGGCGGTATACGATGAATCAGTAGCATAAAAAGCATCATGCCGACTACAGCGGCAATAGTCGCCACGCCCATTTTTATGATGAGTGCACTGGCAGGAAATAGCAGACTGACCACCAATAAACCAAGCGCCGCACTTTGGGTGGCACCAACCATAGACGGCTCTACAAAACGGTTCTTTAGGACCACCTGTATGATCATCCCAGCCACAGCCATCGCAACACCAGTCAAGATAATCGCAATGGTGCGTGGTATACGGCTGACCATTAGCAGTGAACTGTCAGAGTTGGCACTATGGCTAATGATGCTTTGCAAAATACCTGACCACGAAAAGTCCGCCACCCCAATAGATAAGCTCATTAGCACCAAAAGCCCCATAACAATGAGGCTTGCGGTATTTATTAACCATGGCGGTATGGCAGCACGTCGATCTTCTGTGCCTAGGTTATGGCTGGCATTTCTTTGCCAAGATGATGTTGGCAAAGAAGTGTTAGGTTTGAGCCTAGCGTGAGTACGGTGTGAAAATAACGACATAATCTCTACTGGCTAAAAAATAAAAGATCATTACAGTGACTATGCTTAGTGATTATGATTAGTGACTGACTGAACATGGACGACTGATCGAAGGTGAACGTCTAATTAACCGTTATTTGGCGCTAGCAAAAGCACCTTTAATAGTGGTCAGATCTTGCATCCATTGATAGTAGCCACCAAACGCAAGGTAAGAGTCTGGGCTGAGATAGACTACCTGCTGCTTATTCCACGCATTGGTTTGGGCGACCAATGGATTGTCCAATACGGCTTTGGCACCAATACCGTCTTCGCCAATTGCCGCACTACGGTCGATGACAAACAACCAATCTGGATTGGCTTTTTGTAAGTATTCAAAAGATATTGGCTGACCATGAGGCGCATCAGCAATTTGGTTGTCTGCCATTGGTACGCCTAGCACAGTATGGATAAAGCCATAGCGAGACTTGTCGCCATAAGCAGACATCTTGTTGCCATTAACCATAACGACCAGACCAGTACCTTTGTTTTCTTCGGTGAGGCTATTGGTCTCGTCGATGAGGTCATCTATGTTTTGTTGTAGTTTGGCCGCCTGATCGCTTTTACCAAACAAAGCACCCAAGTCATGCAGGCGCTGCTTACTGGACTCATAGATATTGGCTGTATCAATACTCATATCCAACGTCGGCGCGATACTTGATAACTCATCGTATTTTTCTGCCATACGTGAGCCAACCAAAATAGCTTGCGGGCGCATCGCATTCAATGCTTCAAGATCTGGCTCAAACACCGTACCAACTGATTTTGGTTCAGGCTGCGTGTCGGAGTGTAGGTTATCCAAAAGCATCCCGCCAGGCATCCCGTCAACAGCCACATCTAATGCTGCCAAATCTTGCATCAACGTCATGTCATACACGACGAGTGGTGATGGGTTGATGGGCATCTCGACATCGCCTTTTACGGTATTTACCGTAATCTTTTCGGCAGAGACCGCATCATTACTGGCGACATTTGATGATTCATCAGCCGTCTGGTTGGCAGTGTTGGCATCGGCTGGTTCAGAATCATTGGCTTCGTTTGAGCTACAACCTGTCACGCTGAGAGTCGCGACTAAAGCGGTTATCATAGCTGTCAATAAGGGACGTTTAAAAAAAGGGCTGGTAGGGCGTGTTGATAGTGAACTAATAGACATAATGAACTCGGGATATCAGGTGTTTGGGTGATTTTTTAGTGAGATAATAATGATTATTGACTAATAAAAATATAGAACAATAACAAGTCACTACTGGGCGTAGACTCAAAATTTCCCAATAGCGTACCTGTTCCTATCTCTACTCAATTTCTTTACTTAATATTGTTGTTATAAATTGAGCATAGTTACATTTATCGTCTTACGAAAATATATGGATAATAAAACAGCCGTTATGATAAATTAATTGAGACTCATTATCAATAAAAATGATAATGATAATGGTTTTTATTACCAATAAATGATTGCCTAAAGAATAGGCAGCTGCCCAAAAAGTGAGCTGCTAATGTCACGTTCCGATAGGGGTATCTGCTTACTCAAGGTTGGATATAACTGCAGTACATAGTCAAAGTAAATGCTTCAGTCAATTATAGGGCGGCGTGTAGAGAGCTTAATGGATATGGCTCTGAGGAGAAAATATTGTAAATTATTATTGATAATAATTATCGTTTGCATTATTATCTACGCCATTCCGTCTTGGACAATAAATATTAGGCTGTTATGAGTTCAACAGAGTTAGACGCGCCGCCAATCAGATCGATACTGTTAGCCATCATCACAGTGGTAGGGTTACATCTGCTGACAGCATTTGCATTGGTAACCATAAAAACGCCTACAATAAAACCTGAGCCAGAAACAGAGACACCACCTGTTGAAATTCAGTTTGTGACGTTACCTACCAAAAGTGCAGCGCCCAAAGCTGAAGTATTGCCACAAGAAGTCAGCGTCCAAAAACCAGCGCAACCAACAGTAGAACCGCAGTCTACAACACTGCCTAAAACTGAGACGCCGCCCAAACAGCGTGTCGAGACACCCATAGAACCTGTTGTGAAAAAGAAAGCAACTGAAGCGGTGCCTGTTATCGCAACAGAGCAGAATGCTCCTGACAGCAGTCAAAAACCTCTGCCAGAACAAGCAGTGCCAAAAAAGACAAGCCCAGAACCGATAGTTGATACGTCAGCTGCTGATGAACGTCGCAAAGAAGCTGCCGCGCAAGCAAAAAAATCCGCTCAAGACGCTGAAGCAAAAGCGGCTGAAATCGAAAAGGCTAAACTCAAAGAAGCTGAGCTCAAAGCCGCGAGAGCTGCCCAAGAAGCCAGAAGAGTTGCAAATGCCAAAGCCGCTGCACAAGCAAAAGCTGCTAAAGATGCAGCAGAGGCGGCTGCACGAGCGAAAGCCGAGGCAGAAGCTGCAGCTCAGAGTAATGAGCCAGTGAGCTTTACTGCTAGCGCGGCCAATTGGGCGTCTGCCCCGAACTTTAGTTTCCCTGAGCGTGCGGCACGTCGCGCCCGATCAGGAGATACACTCAACGTGGTTCTAGTATTGCGAGTCAATAAGCAAGGCGGGATAGACAGTGTTAGCGTTGCTCAGTCATCAGGTAACTCACTGCTAGATCGAGAAGCCCAGCGTCAGGTACGTTCTGGCAAGTTCAAACCCTTTACCAAGAATGGTGTACCGGTCGTGGGTAATGTAACCTTGCCGATCAGCTACGCGGTTCCTTGATGGTTTATATTTTATAACAACGTATTTATTGATAATCTTTCATAATAAGACTAAACATGATACTTATCTCAGTAGCATGTGCTTGCATTACACATTAAGGAGTCTGACATGGACTTTATGCAATACTGGCAAATCAGTGACATGGTGACAAAAACATTGTTCTTTTTGTTGCTTGCGTTATCTATTCTCTCTTGGGTGACGGGTATCGTACGTGTGCTGCAAAGCCGCAAATTGGCAAGCAGTGTGGCAGACGACTTGAGCCAACAGTTGCAAGCTAGGCAAGCTGACTTGGTCGGCTCTGATTCGGCGGCTCGACGTTTGATTACTGAGCAGACACTGCTCAAGCACATAGGCCGCTATCGTTTTGCTAGCGAGCGTGGTTTACCTATTCTTGGTACAACAGCCGCCATCGCCCCATTTATTGGGCTGTTCGGGACCGTATGGGGTATCTTTCATGCGCTACACAATATTGGCATGAGTGGGCAGGCAGGACTAGGACAAGTTGCAGGACCTGTTGGTGAGGCACTGATCATGACGGGTCTAGGTATCGCTGTCGCCATTCCAGCTGTCATATTTTATAACGTAGCGGTACGGATCAATCGCCGCATCATGTATCAAGCCAACGATAGAGCACATGACCTACTGGCAGTATCTGCCGATACGAATGCTAGCGTAACATCAGTGCAAGCCGCAAAAACCAGTCGCTCAAATACGATCGAAACAGCAACCAACGATCAGCAAACCAATCACTACAATAGCTCAGTGCCAGAACAGCTATAAGAAGTATTGAGATACGGGATAGAGATGTGAAAGCAGCGCGGTATTTGGGTGTAAAGCACAAATGCTAAACAGCGAATAAGTACGGCGCAGCCTTTTAGCAGTATGAAAATAAACACAAGTATTGAGAATAATTATGGCATTTCAATTGGGTGATGATGATGTACGCAGCATGGATGAGATGAACCTCATCCCGCTCATCGATATCATGCTGGTATTGATGATTATCTTTTTATTGACCGCAACCGTACTGAACCCGACGGTGCCTTTAGATTTGCCAAAAACCAGCGCTGAGGTCAGTCAGACCCCGCCAGAAGCCATTCAGATCAGTATTGATAAGGATGCAGGACTATTTTGGGATAGCGACCCAATCAGTATGCAAGCGCTAGAGACGCGTCTACAACAGCAAGGCGCAACCGACGAAGATACCCCAGTACAGTTGCGTGCAGATAAAGAAGGCAAATACGATACGGTCGCTCAAGTCTTGGCAGCGGCAAGTAACGCTGGACTGACCAAAATTGCTTTCGTCAATGAATAGTCTTGGTGCTCAATAGTGGCAGGTAGGAAGTAGACACTATACTTATAAGGGCTATTATGCTCACAAAAGCTATAGCTATTTGTGAATCATAGTTGTGGCTCATGATGTCTATAAGGCGCAATATCTATAAAACAATGTCGATAATAAAGTGCCGTATCGATGCCGAAGTGTTTAGTGACAAATCACATAGCTATAGCAAAAAGCGGGCTAGATAGAACAAAAAGCCAATCAGTAGAACGACCATAACCGCAATAAAAAGAACAATTAAAATAATAAGTTTTTCTCCAACCTCATTGACGACTTAAACCTCAAATTAAGTCATCAGTGAGGTTTTCTTTTTACTAGCCATTTACCAGCCATAACCAAATGGGCGATAGCCGTAGCCGAAGACCCCATGTCCATAGCCAAATGGGTAAGGCGATCGCAAGTAGTCTAGATCGCGCTGACGAATATAGTAGTAGCGCCCTTGAGAGTAAGCCTCTTCTAATTTCTCGATACCCTCTAGTGGACAGACAGGCTGCCAATCATAGCCTTCGCGGCCAATCTTATAGGCGTTTAGCTCGGTACAGTAGTTTTTGAGCCCTTGCTGTCGTCCTTGTTCCCACTGTATGCGGTTGGGGCTAGCGCCGCCTACGCTAGCACAGCTGTTGGTATAGTGACCAAAGTAAGCGCCTGAGCGCCCTTGTAGACCATCAGCATAACCAACGTCCTGCCAATTACTGCTTTGACATTGTTGGGGCGTCAGGCTTTGGGTGGTGGCACAGCCCGATAGTGTCAGTACAACGGCACCGAGCAATGACAGGCTAATACCCGTTTTGCTAAAAATCTTACCCGCCAGTTTATTTGGGCTATAAGTACTTGATGAGTTTGACTTAATAAGATTATTCATAATAAACCTGCGCGCGTTTAAAATTATGGTTTATCATAGCACTTTTTTGCGCCGATCATGTTTTGTATCTGGTTTTTGCATGGGACTATGATGCATCTAATTGCATACGTTAAGTTTTTGATTTAACAGCGTAATTAATGAGTGGGCAGTGAGGCGTAACGCTGTCTGTTGCGCCATGGATGAGCTACTATGCTTGATTTCTCAGGGTTTGGGCTCATTATAAGCCTTGCTATACCCTTATCTGTTATTCGGTATTGAGCAGGTAAAACAGTACTACATTGCTTGTGCGTTCACTATTTATAAGACAATAGTTTTTACGCTTTGCACAGACAGTAGCGAGCAGTCGCGGTAGGTACACTTATAGTGTTTAGCTTCACTTTTATTTAGTCAAAAGGTCAGAGCATCATGGGAACATTGATTGGTATTGTCATTGTACTATTCGTATTAGGGAGTATGATGGCGCTCAAACCGAACGGTATCGATCAGCGTTTGGATAAGCTGCGTATGACCGCGCGTCGGTTACAGTTAAACCCAAAACTTGTTACTTGTCCTGATTGGATAAAGGGGAAGGATAATGAGTATGGTCGCGGTATGCTGGGGCAGTATTGCCTGATATTAGAAGAGACCAAGCTGCCGCACACCCGTTATCAGGTGATTGACGGACAGTGGCGCCCAGACAGCAGCTTTGTCGATACCAGTACTGACGACAAGATACTAACTGTTCCAAGTGCCATTCGCGCCACTCAAAGCAAGAAAGTAACGGTCAGTAAGACCAATTTTAGTCTGGACAAAGCGTCATTAGATTTGCCAGTAAGTATTGAGCCGTTTGTTAAAGGGCTATTGACCAAAGCGAATAGTATTGTCATCTATTGGGAAGACGTTGCGTATGTGCGTCCATCATCCAATCCTGCGTACCAGCAAAAAATGATTGAGGCAGATCTGCTAGTGCTCAAAGCAAACCTTGAAAAATGGGCATTACAAATGCAGCAGCAGTCATAAACCTAGTAAAGCATTTGTTTGTCTCCATTAAGAGCAATATATATGCGATTCGTCATATTCAATTTATTTAAAGTTGACATTTTGACGCTTAGCAGTGTAACGTCTTTATAACTATATCTTTATTTTATGGTTATAATTTGTTTTATAACCTTTTTTATTAGCAGCACTTATTACTATAAATCGCTGAACCATAGCAAAACTATGAGTATCCGCTTCCATAAATCGCTGTGCTGCTAAATTTACTTTTAATCTACTTATATTATGGTGTCGTCAAATATGGCAAAAACCACAACCAAAAAAGCCGCAGCATCGACTGCTGATAGCCCAAAGGGCAAGTCTTTGGTAATCGTAGAATCACCAGCCAAGGCAAAAACGATCAATAAATACCTTGGTAATGACTTTGTCGTACGTTCAAGTATCGGTCACGTCCGCGATTTGCCAGTCAGTGCAAGTAAGAGCGCAAAGAAAGCGACGACTGCTAAAAAAGATGACAGTCTGACCAAAGAAGAAAAAGCACAGCAAGCGCTGGTACGCCGTATGGGCGTAGACCCAGAGCACGACTGGGCAGCTGTCTATGAAGTCCTGCCCAACAAAACCAAAGTCATTAAAGAGCTCAAAGCACTCGCCAAAGACGCTGACAAAATCTATCTAGCAACGGATATGGATAGAGAAGGGGAAGCGATTGCTTGGCATCTAAAAGAAGTCATCGGCGGTGCTGATAGCAAATACCAGCGCGTGGTGTTTAATGAGATTACCAAATCTGCCATCCAAAATGCCTTTAAACAACCATCGAAGCTCGATATTGACCGTGTGAACGCGCAGCAAGCGCGCAGGTTCTTAGACCGTGTGGTTGGCTTTATGGTATCGCCACTGTTATGGCAAAAGATTGCTCGCGGACTATCAGCAGGTCGTGTACAGTCAGTCGCTATGCGTTTGGTCGTTGAGCGTGAGCATGAGATTCGCGCGTTCATTCCAGAAGAGTACTGGCAGATTCATGCGGATACGCATATTGCTAATGACAAAGCCAAAAAAACCTCAGACGCTGAACAAATCGGCATACGCTTAGAGGCGACCAAGCAAAGCGGCAAAACCTTAAAGCTTGGCAATAAAGAGCAGACCGATAAAATCTTAGAGATACTCAAAGCCAGTGACTTTATTGTCAAAGAGCGTGAAGAGAAGCCAACGCAGTCGCGTCCAAGCGCACCTTTTATCACCTCAACTTTGCAGCAAGCCGCCAGTACGCGTTTGGGATTCTCTGTCAAAAAGACCATGATTTTGGCGCAGCGTCTGTATGAAGCGGGGCATATTACTTATATGCGTACCGACTCGACATTCTTGTCTGGTGATGCACTTGCTGCGGTCCGCGGTCATATCGAAGACAGCTATGGCGCAAAGTATGTGCCAGAAAAGCCAAACTTCTATGGCAACAAGCAAGGCGCACAAGAGGCGCATGAAGCGATTCGTCCCTCTAACGTCAACATGAAATCAACGCAGCTAAAAGGCGTGGAGCGCGATGCCATTCGTCTATATGAGCTGATCTGGCGTCAGTTTGTGGCGTGTCAGATGCTACCTGCCAAATATCTATCAGTGAACCTGTTTGTTGGTGCCGATAATGTCGAGCTAAAAGCCCGTGGTCGTACCATGGTATTTGATGGCTATACAAAAGTGATGCCACCAGCCAAGACTGACGATACCTTATTGCCCGATGTCAAAAAAGGCGATAAGTTAAACCTAGATAAACTAGATCCAAGTCAGCACTTTACCAAGCCTGCGCCGCGCTATACCGAAGCGAGTCTGGTCAAGGAGCTTGAGAAAAAAGGTATCGGTCGTCCATCGACTTATGCTTCAATCATCTCAACCATTCAAGATCGCGGTTATGTGAAGCTTGAGAATAAGCGCCTGTTTGCCGAAAAAATGGGTGATATCGTCACGGATAGATTGACGGCTAGCTTCCCAGACTTAATGGACTATACCTTTACTGCGGCGTTAGAAGACAAGCTCGATCATGTGGCAGAAGGTGATCAAGATTGGAAAGATGTGCTCGATAATTTCTATGGCGAGTTCAAAACAACGCTTGAGCGTGCCAAAGAAAAAGACGGTATGCGTCCAAATGATCCAACTGATGTGCCAGATGTTCACTGTGATATTTGTGATCGTCCGATGCAGCTGCGTACAGGTTCAACTGGTGTATTCTTAGGCTGTACGGGCTACAACTTGCCGCCAAAAGAGCGCTGTAAAGGCACCAAAAACTTGATGCCTGTTGAAGCGTTTGCCAACTTGGATGATCCAGAAGGTGATGATGAAGCGGCAGAAGTTAAAGATTTGATGGAGAAAAAACGCTGTCCAAAATGCGGCACAGCGATGAATGGTTATATCGTTGATGGTGGTCTCAAATTACACATTTGTGGCAACAATCCTGATTGCGATGGATACATCCTAGAAGAAGGTAAATTTGAAGTACCCGGCTCAGATGCGCCAACCATCGACTGTAACAAGTGTGATGGGCAAATGGAGCTAAAGACAGGTCGCTTTGGTCCTTACTTTGCTTGTCAGAATTGCGACAACACACGCAAGGTACTAAAGACAGGCGAAGCTGCGCCGCCGCGTATGGATCCAATCCATCTGCCAGAGCTCAAGTCGACCAAGCATGATGATTACTTCATCTTGCGTGAAGGGGCGGCTGGCATGTTCCTTGCGGCTTCTAAGTTCCCAAAAGTGCGTGAGACCCGCGCACCAAAGCTTGCTGAGCTACGCGATGTTAAAGATAAAATGGAAGATAAGTTCCAGTATCTGTTCGCAGGGCCAGATGAAGATCCAGATGGTAATCCAACTATTTTGCGCTGGTCACGTAAGAAAAAAGAGCAGTATATCGGCTCTGAAAAGAATGGCAAAGCCACACGCTGGGGTGTGTACTGGCGTAAAGGCGAGTGGGTAGAAGAATAAGTTTTTCTATCGAGCATAAAAAAGACCTCTTAGATGCTAAGAGGTCTTTTTGTGCTATCCATAATAGCTAAGTGTAGATGCTATTAGTTCTTTTCGATAATACCACAAGCAACGCGATCGCCTGCATCACCTGCTGGCTGGCTGGTATAGTCATCAGTACCAGCATGAACGATAAAGGCTAAGCGATTGACGCTATATTTACCTGCTTCATCAGCAGTGATCTTTTTGTTTACATAATTAATAGTAGCGACGCCGTCTTCATTGGCTGTCAAGTTAGGCAAGTCGCCTGCATGACCATTCATATCATCTGGATTAGAGTGTGGGTTGTTGTCAGGGTTGAAGTGGCCACCTGCCGCTTTACCCATGTCGGCACAGCTGCCTGTTTCATGAATATGGAGCGCGACTGTTTGGCCTGGTTGTAAGTTCATTAGCTTACCATAGACCTGTACACCGCCATCGACAGGACGTAGAAAGACTTGGCCGACTTCTTTTTTGTCACCGCTTACTGTGTTGATGGTTGATTTTAGGGTAGGCTGCGCCAAAGGGTTACCCGTTTGCATTTGGTCTTGTACCGTTTGGCAACCAGTCATCGCCAACGCTGATCCACATAGTAGGGCACTTGCTAGCATTGTCTTATTCATTATTATCTCCGATTGTTTTATTCATTATTGTAATTATCGTCATTGTAGCTGTCGTCAAAGTTACAAATATTCAGAACTGTTTTTGTATTAAAACAAGTATCAATATTCGTTAACAACAGGGTCAGTATAGCCAAGCGATGCTTGTAGTTATTCATCAAATGCGCAACAATCAGTTAATATATGTAAGTTTCGTATGGGTTTACAAAATCAGATGGCACAAAAAACTTACGAAATTAATTGAATAACAAAATACATTGGACTACTCAAAAAACACGAGTTGGTAATGAATAAGCTATTAGTAAACGAACGGCTAATAAGCATAAAAAAGCCACCCATCATTGTGATGAGCGGCTTTTTGCTTTTTCGAGTTAACTAACCAATACGCAATTAGTTATGTAGCGCTTTACCTGAGGTTTTATCAACCGTTACTTTTGCAGGCTTCAGTGGCTTTGGCATACTGACCAAGGCAACCTTTAATATCTCTTCAATCGTAGCGACTGGTTGAATGGTCAAACCTTCTTTGACGTTATCAGGGATATCCGCCAAATCACGCTCATTGGTTGCTGGGATCAAGACGTGCTTGATGCCGCCGCGATGCGCTGCAAGTAGCTTCTCTTTGAGACCACCGATACGTAGGATCTTACCACGCAAGGTAATCTCACCTGTCATCGCGATATCTGGACGAATAGCAATCCCCGTCATTGCAGATACCAATGCTGTCGTTAATGCACCACCAGCAGAAGGACCATCTTTTGGCGTCGCGCCTTCTGGCATATGCACGTGAATGTCCGTGGTTTTGACCGTCTCGTAATCGATACCGAGGCTTTCACCGCGAGCACGTACCACGCTCATAGCCGCACGAATCGACTCTTTCATCACATCTCCTAGTGAACCGGTAAAGCTAAGTTCGCCTTTACCTTTCATAGCGACCGCTTCAATAGTGAGCAGCTCACCACCGACCTGTGTCCACGCCAGACCAGTGATACGACCGATCTCAGGCTCTTCTTCTGCTAGGCCGTAGTCATACTGATGCACGCCTAGATAGTCATCAATGTTCTTGTCATCAACTGTGACGAGCTGACGTTCCGCTTTTTTCGGAGCACGCGCGCCGTGGTTTTCAACTGAACCGCGAACTACTTTGCGGCAGATTTTATTGACTTCACGCTCAAGGTTACGCACACCTGCTTCACGCGTGTAACTACGGACGATACTATGTAATGCCGCCTCAACAATCTCAATCTCACCTTCTTTGAGACCATTTTGCTTAATTGCTTTTGGTACCAGGTACTTCTGCGCGATATTGACCTTTTCTTCTTCGGTATAACCCGGCAGACGAATGACTTCCATACGGTCAAGCAGGGCAGGAGGAATATCCATGCTGTTGGCAGTACAGATAAACATCACTTGCGATAGATCTAAGTCCATATCTAAGTAATGGTCGTTAAAAGTATCGTTCTGTGATGGGTCTAATACTTCAAGCAATGCCGACGCTGGATCACCACGGAAGTCTTGCGCCATCTTATCGATTTCATCCAACAAGAATAGCGGGTTTTTGACTTCTACTTTGGCCAATGACTGGACGATTTTACCTGGCATCGCACCGATATAGGTGCGGCGATGACCACGAATCTCGGCTTCATCACGGACGCCGCCAAGCGCCATACGCACAAACTTACGTCCCGTTGCACGGGCAATTGACTCACCCAATGAGGTTTTACCGACACCTGGAGGACCGACGAGGCATAGAATCGGACCACGCAGTTTTTTCACGCGTGATTGTACGGCGAGGTACTCCAAGATACGGTCTTTCACATCTTTTAGACCATAATGATCTTCGTCTAATACCGTTTTGGCTTTATCTAGATTAATAGACACTTTGGTCGTCGCATTCCACGGCGTATCTAAGATCCACTCAATATAGTTGCGTACGACTGATGACTCGCTGGACGCAGGTGGCATCATTTTGAGCTTTTTAAACTCTTGCTCTGCTTTTTTGCGTACATCGTCTGGTAGATCAGCATCTTCGAGACGTTGCTCTAGCTCAGCCACGTCATCTTCACCATCGAACGCACCGTCATTCATATCTGACAGCTCATTTTTGATGGCTTTCATCTTCTCGTTCAAGAAGTATTCGCGCTGATTGTCTTCCATCTGCTGACGAACCGCATCTTGAATGTCTTGTTCGATGTTTTGCTCAGCACTTTGCTTGACCAGATATTCCGTCAAAGTGTTGATGTGTGTTTTGATATCGTTTTCTTCTAAGAACGACTGCTTGATATCAAGATCCATCGACACGCGAGTTGAGATGAAATACACCAGCTCAAGCAAGTCATCAATACGCTTGGCAACGCGAGTCAGCTCACGAGCATTACGCAAACGCGCATCTGCATAGCTTTCAAACAGTGTGGTCAACGCTTGGATGGTATTTTTCTGTTGGCTCTCATCCATGCTGATATCAAGATCGGCACGCTCAAATCTTGCCATCAATAACTCGTCATGGCCCTCTATGTTGTCGACACGGGCGCGATATTGACCTTCGATCAGTACTTTAATGCAGTTCTCATCGCTATCGTGCGGCATAGTGCTGACGATGCGGCACACCGTACCGTATTGATACAAGTTGTCTTGATCAATGTCTTCGGTCAGTGAGTCTTTTTGGGCGACGACCAGTACCTTATTGCCATACTCAGCTTGTGCCAGCTCAACAGCTTTTACAGACGGTGCGCGTCCTACAAACAAGGCAATCTGCATGTGCGGATAGACGACGACATCGCGTAATGCCAGTAGTGGCAGATAGCTTTCGTCTTGATCATCGTTTGCTTTTTTGTTGTCAGTATCAGTAAGCGTACTGCCATCAAGATCAGTATCTTTGGCATCAGTCGTTGCTGCTTCTTGCGTATCAGTTGACGAGGTATCTGCCTCGTTGTTTTCTACGTCAGTTGTTGAAACGTCAACATCAATGTCGATATTGTCTTGGGTTATTTTATGTTCACTCATATATTCTTCCTCGTTCCCCAGACTTGTAAAGTCAAGTTCGTGGTTCATGTCTAGATAAATGGTGTCCACATATAAAATTGCAAGGCTTGGTGGCAAAGTCGTCTGCTTATCTTTGTTAAATAATCATTATGTGTTGATGTCTACTTGGTTCTATACGTGGGCTTTGCACCCAAAATAAGGTAAACTGGCGCGCGTCTAAAAACACGTCTAAAAAAGCACTAATACGGAAGCATTTTGGACGGCATAGCGCTATTCATCAGTTGCAATATTCATAGGTCTAAATAAGACCAAAGTACAAAAAACAAGGGGCAATACATGGCCATCAATGCGGTACTGCTGGCAGTTATCATTATGCTAGGGCTGTCACTGTCGCGAGTGCACGTAGTGCTCAGTTTATTAATCGGGGCATTGGCAGGTGGGCTATTGGCGGGTCTTGGTATCACCGATACGTTAGACGCCTTTCAAGAAGGGATTCGTAATGGCGCACAGATTGCGCTATCGTATGCTTTGCTGGGAGCTTTTGCAGTAGCGATTGCGCATTCAGGCTTGCCGCAGTCGTTGGCAGGGGCGGTGATTAGACGCATTGATGCTGCTGGTACGAGTGGCATGATTAAGTATATGCTGTTTGCAGGTCTTATCACCATGAGCTGCTTTAGCCAAAACTTAATCCCTATTCATATTGCCTTCATTCCGCTACTGGTACCGCCATTACTACTGGCGTTCAACCGTATGCACATTGATAGACGCCTGATTGCCTGTTTGATTACGTTTGGACTGGTTACCACCTATATGTTTATCCCTTATGGATTTGGTGATATTTACCTCAATCAGATTATGCTAAAAAACGTGGGTGAAGCGGGTATTGATGTTGGTAATATCTCTGTGGTGAAGGCCATGGCGATTCCTGCGCTCGGCATGCTACTTGGTCTGCTAGTCGCTGTATTCTTTAGCTACCGTAAGCCGCGCGAGTATCAGCAGATAGCGATAGACAAACAAGCGCATGATGCGGCTGTCGAAGGGGATGCCCTAAGCAAAACCGCAGCTGACGCTCAGTCACAAAGTAAGCTAAAAACGCTAGTCGCACTGGCTGCTATTGTTACTGCTTTTGTGGTGCAGCTTTATACCGACTCGCTACTGCTCGGCTCGATGTTTGGCTTTGGTGTATTTATGGCGACGGGCGTGGTGAAATGGCATGAGGCTGATGGCGTCTTTAATGACGGTATCAAGCTGATGGCGATGATTGGCTTTATTATGATTACGGCGCAGGGCTTCGCTGAAGTGATGAAAGCCACTGAGCAGATTCAGCCACTCGTTGATGGGGCGGCGTCACTGTTCGGTGGTAACAAAGCGATGGCGGCGTTTATCATGCTCCTCATTGGTCTGATTGTGACCATGGGTATCGGCTCGTCCTTCTCGACCATTCCTATTTTGGCCGCGATTTATGTGCCGCTATGTATCTCTTTGGGGTTCTCGCCACTCGCAACCGTTGCGATTATTGGTACGGCTGGTGCGCTGGGTGATGCCGGTTCGCCTGCGTCAGATTCGACATTGGGACCAACCTCTGGTCTTAATATTGATGGACAGCATGACCATATCAAAGACAGTGTAGTGCCGACATTCTTGCACTATAACATTCCGCTACTGGCATTTGGTTGGATTGCGGCGATGGTGTTGTAATAAATGATTTGAATGGTTATGTTTGATAAGAAGGGTGGGTATGGCAACTATCACGAATAGCAGCTATGCTCGCCCTTTTTCTATCTCTACTAATCGCTCAATCGATGCGTTTTCTAATAATCTTCATCAAAATCCTTAATCTCACCATTCAAACTACCCAAAAACGCATCACTGTCCGCCAGCAACGCATTTAAGCGTTCTTCACTAACGAGCCGTGCCATCTCATCAGCGCTAAAGGGTTGCTCTTGACTGTAGTAACGTTGCACCCTAGCGTCCTCATTGCCTAATGTTTGCAAATACTCATCCACACTGTCTGCACTGGAATCAGCAGCGCTAGAGTCTTTTTTATCAGACTGTTTATTGTTATCACTCATCAAAACCACCTTATGCTGCTTGGCGTAATTAAGCCATCTAACGGCACATCCCACGGCTGACGTTGTAACGCTTCAACCACCTGAAAATCATAACACCAGCCAATTTTAAGCGGTCTTGACGCCCCTGAGCGATAGCTTTTGCCAAGTGTCGTATCATAAAAACCGCCACCCATGCCCATGCGGTTGCCGTGATTATCTACCGCGACTAACGGACAGATAATAACGTCTAATTCGTGCGCCCACAGCAAACGACGATGATGATTTTGCTTCATACCCAAACGATGAATACGGGTTGGTACGTTGACGAGTTTTGAATGATAAACAGGCACAAAACGCAATCGTTTATCATCACTGCCGAGCGAACCAACTACAGGTAAATGAGGTAAATAGCCTAAGCGCCCGCACCAATCCAGCAGTGGCTGAGTGGGTAGCTCGCAAAATCCATCATAATATATTCCGATACGTGCATGTGCTGGCAAGCGCTGCTGTAACTTAGACAAATGCAAGCTTGCAGATAAAGCATATTGTCGCCGTGCAACATCCGTTAATTGACGACGCTGGCGGGTAAAGTGTCGTCTAGGTGGGTTACTTAACGCCGTTTCTTGTGAGTTAAGCGTTTTTGGCTCAGCGAGTATTGTTTCAGAGTGCATAAGTAGACTATCCAATGAGATATCAGATTGATAAAGGGCATTTTTAGACATTCGTTTTTAGGCGTTGACCGAGGCGATTTGTGAATATTCAACACGTCCTAGTCATGCTATCATAACGCCACTTTATATCGTATTCTCCTTTATGTGCAGCAGATGTTGCATTTTTTAGAGCAGTCATAAAACAACAAACCAGTAAAGAGGGTAGTTATGTCGACACAGAATCAGGCAACTCGTACCGAAAAAGACACCATGGGTAACGTAGAAGTCCCAGCTGATGCTTATTGGGGTGCGCAAACCCAGCGTAGCCGCGAAAACTTCAAAATTGGCGGCGAAACATTGCCGCGTCCGATGATTGAAGCGATGGCACTGGTCAAAAAAGCCGCTGCGATTACCAATGCAAGCCTAGAGCGTATCGAAGGCGACAAGCGTGATCTCATCGTACAAGCCGCTGATGAAATCATCAATGGTGGTCTGGTCGATCAGTTCCCACTCGTCGTATGGCAGACAGGTTCTGGCACCCAGTCAAACATGAACATGAACGAAGTACTGGCCAACCGTGCCAACGAAATCGCGGGTTCTGAGCGTGGCAGCTATACGCCAATTCACCCAAATGATCATGTCAACCATGCACAGTCTACCAACGACAGCTTCCCAACAGCGATTCGTGTGGCGGCTGCTCGTCAGATCAATAGCTTGTTGATCCCAGCGGTACAAGCACTGCGTGATACTTTGGATAAAAAAGCCAAAGAATTCGATAGCATCGTAAAAATCGGTCGTACGCATTTGCAAGACGCGACGCCATTGACCCTAGGCCAAGAGTTCAGCGGCTATGTGAGCCAACTTGACCACGCGTTAACTCGTATCGACAATGCGCTACAAGGTCTATATGAATTGCCACTAGGCGGTACTGCGGTAGGTACTGGTCTAAACGCCCATCCTGACTATGCAGTAAAATCAGCTGAGCAGCTATCAACCTTGACTGGCTTACCGTTTGTTACTTCACCAAACAAATTTGAAGCGCTAGCCGCTCGTGATGCCGAAGTATTTGCGTCAGGCGCTCTAAAAACGCTAGCAGGCAGTTTAAATAAAATCGCTAACGACGTACGTTGGTTGGCATCAGGTCCTCGTTGTGGTCTAGGTGAGTTGACGATTCCTGAAAATGAGCCAGGCTCTTCTATTATGCCGGGTAAAGTAAACCCAACACAGTCGGAAGCAATGACCATGGTTGTTGCTCAGGTCATGGGTAACGACACAACTATCAGCATGGCTGGTGCATCAGGTAACTTCGAGCTAAACGTTTATAAGCCAGTGATCGCGTTTAACTTGTTGCAGTCTATCAAACTGCTTGGTGATGCTTGCAACAGCTTCAACGAAAACTGTGCCGTTGGTATCGAGCCAGTAAAAGACAAAATTGATGACTTCTTGCACAACTCATTGATGCTAGTAACGTCATTGAACCGTCATGTTGGCTATGAAAATGCAGCAAAAATCGCTAAAACGGCGTATAAAGAAAACAAAACCTTGAAGCAAGTGGCGGTTGAGCTAGAGCTATTAACTGAAGCGCAATTTGATGAGTGGGTCATTCCTGCTGATATGGTACATCCTAAGTAAGCAGTAGACCAAATAGTGACCTGCTACGGCGTCAGACTCGCTTAATGTACGATAAGTACCATTTGCACTCGTCTTTCTGGTAGCAGCATCGTATTTGTGCCACTGAGAGCTTAGAAATCAAAAAGACCTTGTCGTGTGACAAGGTCTTTTTTTATAGTTAACGTACTGTGCATATAGCAAGCATCCTAGTTTATTTGCAAATATTTAAAGGATGTTAAGGTTTTTATTTTTAACCTCTTATTTAGAAAAATCGTCTTAAGAACAGCTTGAGCCAGCTTTTTGGCATCAAGTCTTTTTCAGTTCTATACTGTACGGCCATAAGCAATTTTTCTAACTTATTTGCCTGTATGGTTAAGTGGTACTTATTCGCAGCTTTTAGCGCAGTATCGAGCCCAACGTATGAGAGGTCGTATTTAATTTTTCTTAACCATTTGTACGCTATATTAAAAGCCTTGATACCGAACGCAGTGTTGTCAGCCAATAAACTAAATTCAAAAATTTTCTCGATAGTCATACGACCCAACCCTACGTTTTTCCAGTCGCTAAATTCTTCTAATTCTTTATCGATACAATCAACTGTTTTTGAGGCATTTTCTGATTGCTCTGTTTTAATATAAAAGTCCAATAAATCTCTATAGCAGCTAATGCTATCCCAATGTGAGTCACTGGCTGCCAGCTCCTCTTTTAGTAGTTCGATGACTTTTAAGTATTCTTTTAATTCAGTATAGGCATGCTTTAAGGTATTCTGTTTATTGACCGAGTCAGGGGTCGTCTCGTTCCATGCTTCAAGATATTTTTTGGCGAGCTCGTAGTTATCTAAATATAAATGGCGCTGATACAAAGTATATAAGTGCTCATCAGCCTCTTGTTTGGGGTAGTTACTCGATAGTTGCGTCCACCATTCTTCTAACGCACTAGCACAACTGTATTGAGAATATAATTCTTGTAAATCATCATAAATCTCTGGGAAGTTATTTTTGATGAATCTCCCTGTTTTATCTTCTAACGCATAAAACATAAACTCGTTATCGATGACAAAACTGGCATCAAAATTTGAATGCTTAGCGTTGTAGAACAAAGGGATGTCGTCTGGATTTTTAAAGCTGGCGAGCAAGTAAGCATTTAAAACAAGAGCATCACTCACACCCCATATTGAACCCTCCTGATGATTCAAAATATCTTGCGTGAATAGATATCTGACCAGCGCTTCATCCTGCGCTTGTAAGTCATATTGCAGCTCGATTAATAAGGCATAACGCGCTTTTGCCTGCTTATCATAACTGACGTCGTAACCATCATCAGACATGAACGTTGACGGTGAGTAGGCGAGCTGTTGCCACAGCGTTTTATCACGACGATATAAAGGTAGTTGCTGCATTTTTCATATTCCAGTTTAAATATGATTGAATCATAAGTCATTTTATCTATTATCAATAAAACTCATTGCTTATCAGATGTTATTTTTCGTTTGCATATATCTTGTGAGTACTCGAAATAACACCTTCTAATTTAGCTCATTCTAAACCAGAAAAAGGCCGAGCAAACCGCTCAGCCTTCTCCACATCAAACATCAAATCTCAATTAAAACTTATAAAGCAGACCAAGTGTCGTTGCCGCTTCAGTACGTGAGTCGACCATTGGGCTATCGTACTGCTCATTGGGTACATAGCTCACACTTTGATTGGCAAATCCCGCCCATTTATCACTGAAGTCATAGTTAGCACTCACGCTGACATACGGATTCAAGCTTGAGTTTGATTTATAAGCGGCAACGCCCGTTTCTGCTGACTCTTCTTCACTGACGCCATAGTAGTATTCGTTATAGTCAGCATCGTGATACTCAAAGCCAATGCTTGGATAGACGGTGAGCTTGCCTTTGCTGATTCTAGCAAGGTAGGTCAAACGACCAGAGTTACCGCCACTACGGTCCAACACATCAGTGTCAAACTGAGCACGTATACCGCCAATAGGGGTGCGGCGCAGATAGCTCAGACCAGCAGCTGCTGAGAGTTTGCGCTCATCGAGACCTTGCAAGTCACCATTGGCGTCGTCAGGATCAAAGCTATTGCCCGATGGCTGCGCATAGATAGACAGCTCATTGGTACCATCATTGACTAAGTACGCGCCAGCTTGGGCACCGCGCGCGTAGAACTTATTATTGTCATAAAAGATACCGGGCAGCACACGTACTTCCGTGCTGTCTTCTAGATCATAGGATGAGTTGACTGCCATCACATTGACCCCAACGCTCAGCTCAGCGTCTTGATCAGCAGGTAGGTTTTTGAACAGTGCGGCGTTAGAGAGGCTTGCTACGCTAAATAGCGCAGTAGCAGTCAACGCGCTAAGCATAGTGCGTGTCGAGATATGAGGTAGCGCTGCAAGTTTTGACATAATTGGGTCTCGTGAGTGAGTATAGATAACTGGGTAATAGCATCAGATAAAACGTGCTCGAAAACGTCAGTAAAAAAGCGTCAATAAAAAAGCAATAATCTAAATAAGTAGGCTATGCGTGAGAGCTATATAGCAATGATAGTTAAGTATGAGCATTTACTCAATGGATTTTAGTACTTGTAGTAACTGCTCATGAATATCTTGCCACCACCAGACAAATCCGATGCTGATCAGTAGCATCACAAGCCAAGGCAGTAGTTGCCAAATGATTGCAGGCTTTATAGGTTCTTTGGGTGGGGCTGTGGGCTGAGTAATATTATTGTGATCTGGGTGGTCAGGTGACGCGGTATGCCTAACTGTGCTGTGATTCATGTCATTGCTACGTATATCTCGCGTATTACTATTATAGCTGTCTATCTCGGAATCATATCGGTCTAGTGTAGGTTGACGGCTATCCAAACCAGCATTTTGATTGTTAAAATCAGTATCTAGGGGAGGTAAATGGGCATCATCATTGCTGTCATGACTATCCTGATTATTGAGTTGATCATTATATTGTGAATTGTACTTACTGTTGTACTGATCGCTATCTTGCTTCCCATAATGATGGGTGGTTTGATAAGGGTTAGCATTGCGCTGCTGCTGAAACGCTGCGTTTTGCAGTGCGACAGCCACTCGCTGACGATAACCAATCACAAAAGCTAAGGCAATGACCAGTCCGGTAATCGCGCCACCAATGTGACCAGCATTATCAATACCTGGTACGGCAAAACCGTAAACAAGGTTGATACCCATGATAAATACCAAGCTCTTAAGGTTCAGCACCATACCATTGACCAATATCTTAAATAGTGCCGCGATTAATAATGCCGCCCCAATACCCATAATACCGCCAGAGGCACCAGCTGATATGCCAGGTTGTCCTGTACCGTCTATAATACCCTGCCATGTGACATAGTTATTGAGCAAATTACCACCGATAGCCGCCAACAAAAACAACGCCAAAAACTTGGCTGAGCCAAACATAGGCTCGGCAATCTGTCCAAAGAAATACATGGCAAAGCCGTTAAATAGCAGATGCATGAGACCAATATGCAAAAACGCACTGCTGACCAATCGCCAGGGCTCGTCACTCATCGTAAAAGGTAGGGCGTTGGCACCCCATGAGAGCAATGCTTCAGTCGATGGGTTGTTGGCATCGACCCCTGTCACTATCTGCAAGACAAACAGCCCAATAAAGCTGGCTAATAGCAAGGTAGTGATAGGGGCTGTTTTTAATAATTGCAAAATGGTCATAAACGCGAGATATCATCAAAATATTGTATATATAGTATAAAGGGTATGCGCAAATAATGTTATGTATCCGCAAGTCATCATGGCACAAGTTTATATAGCTTTAATGGCTGATAGCTCTTAAAACTAGCTAGCTCTTAAGAAGAGACAGTTCTTAGAGATCGGAAGTTCTTAAAAATGGATAGCTCTAAAATTGACCAATTTTGAGATTCTCATAAGTGCCTTTTACCAAGATATCGTCCATTACTTTATTGATATCCGTATGACCGCAGAATGCCATTGAGATATCACATTCTTTATAGATGATCTCGAGAGCACGGCGTACACCATCTTCACCATAAGCGCCCAGTCCATAAAGGAAGGAGCGTCCGATCATTGTGCCTTTCGCACCTAATGCAATGGCTTTTAGCACATCTTGCCCAGAGCGGATACCACTGTCTAGCCAGATCTCGATATCGCTGTTTTCGGCTTGTACTGCCTGTACGATGTCTGCGAGGGCAGAGATAGAAGACAATGCACCATCCAATTGACGCCCGCCATGGTTTGAGACGACTAGGGCGTCCGCGCCACTACGAGCGGCCATGATGGCATCTTCAGGCTCCATGATACCTTTGATGATGAGCTTGCCGCCCCACATGTCTTTGATACGCGCCACATCATCCCAGCTCAAGCGTGGATCAAACTGCTCTTCTGTCCAAGCGCTCAGAGAGGACAAGTCTTCGACACCCTTAGCATGTCCCACGATGTTACCAAACGTGCGACGTTTGGTACCTAGCATATTCATACACCACTGCGGTTTGGTCATGAGATTCATGATATTGGTTAATGTGGGTTTGGGCGGTGCAGATAGCCCGTTTTTAATGTCTTTATGACGTTGTCCGAGCACTTGCAGGTCCGCTGTAAGAATCAGTGCCGAACAATTGGCTTCTTTTGCTCGCCGGATTAGATTGGCCACGTAGTCTTGATCACGCATGACATAGAGCTGAAACCAAAACGGCGCACTGGTATGACTGGCGACATCTTCGATAGAGCAAATACTCATGGTGGAGAGCGAGAAGGGCACGCCAAATTTTTCGGCGGCACGCGCAGCATGAATCTCGCCATCTGCCCACATCATACCAGTGAACCCAGTCGGAGCGATGGCAACGGGCATATTGACGGACTCGCCAATCATTTGTGTCGCTAGACTGCGATTGTCCATATCGACCAGCACCCGTTGGCGCAGCTTGATACGATCAAAGTCAGTCTCGTTACTACGATAAGTCGTCTCAGTCCATGAGCCGGAATCCACATAATCATAGAACATACGAGGTACTTTACGCTCGGCGACACGGCGTAAATCTTCGATTTCGGTTACCTTCTTTAAATCTTGCATCGTTTCTCACCACTCTATCATCGTAATACGGTGTCTTTACTATAAGACGACTGCTATCAAACAAGTAATTGCTGTAAATCCATCACCGAAAACGGATAGTTTAATCGTCTAGATGGCGTCAAAATGACGGGAATAGTTGTGGCAAAATCCATCATAAGTGCCTCATCAAAGTCTGCAATATCGACATTGTGGTAAGTGATTGGTTGTACGGCCTGAAACTGTAAGATTATTTGCTCAGCGATATCACATAAATGACAACCAGAGGTGCCCAGTAGCCACCATTTATGACTGTTTTCAGCAGTTCCAAGGCTAGGGTACTCTGCAATAACACGCGCTCGTAATATTTCTATACTATTATGTGAGTCGTTATGCGAGCTGTTGTGTGAGCTATTATGAGAATTGTTATTGTCGGACATGGTTATTCTCTTATCTTAATACTGGTTAAAAGGCGCCTACTCTTAGTACGTGCTGATAGCAAGCGCTGACAGTACCTGCTAGTAGTACGCGCTGAGCTAAAATTTAAAATACCCCAGTGATTATTACATCATAAAGAAGTGGGGTAAATAATGACAGCGATTGTGAGATTAGGTAAGATGACCTGCTATTGGTCATTATTGAAGACCAATAGCTGACTGCTAATGACTAAGAGCAAAGAGTAGATTGGTGACGATGGGCTCGTCGCTGTTTCTTGGTCATCAATAGAGCGTTCATTTATTACTTTTTTAATCACTCGGATATCGCACATGACAAGTTTTGGCACATTTATCAAACGACTGTTATTGGCAATCATGTTATTACTCGTCGCCTTTCATGTCTTGGTCGCTGGGCTGTTATTAATCTGGAAAACTCAGCCGATCAATAACAGCATGTTTATGCTGACTCATCGTCTCACGGGTGGCACGGTGACGCAGACATGGGCTGAGTATGATGCTATTGCCAAGTCTGCCAAGCAAGCGGCAATCGTGAGTGAGGACTCGACGTTCAGTCAGCACAATGGCTTTGATATAAAAGGTATCAAGGCGGCACAAAAGAAAAACGAAGAGACTGGCACGACGTCTGCTGGTGGCTCAACCATTACGCAGCAACTGGCAAAAAACCTATTTTTGACCTCGCATCGCTCCTATGTCCGTAAAGCGGAAGAGGCTGTCATCACCATCATGATTGAAACGCTATGGGATAAGCAGCGTATTATGACCGCTTATCTCAATGTGGCAGAGTTCGGCAACGGCATCTATGGTATCGACGCGGCGGCGCATCATTATTTTGATAAGTCAGCCGCCAATCTGAATCGAGATGAGTCAGCGCTACTGATTGCCATGCTCACTAACCCAAAGTATTACGAGGACAACCAAGGGGACAGACGTCTGCGCAATAAACAGGCAATTATCAAGAAGCGAATGAAAAACGCTGCATTGCCGCAAGCGTCTTAGAAGTAAATTAGGAATAAACAACCGTATTAACCGGACAGTCGTTACAGTCGTTTATATAGCAGTGTAAATCCATCGTAGGCAGAGTAAAGCAGTAAGGGTGACGAAAAATAAAAGAAATATCGGTCAAAAATACAACAACAGCTGATAATCTTTGAAAAAGCCATTGGTTAAGTCGTATTACGGGCGAGATGATTTTAGATAGACATAAGATGATGGCGTATCGATAACGCAAAAGGAGTAACAACGTGGTAGAGACAAACAACAATCAGGGTAGTGGTGATGCGAGCGAGATGATTGATGTCAATCATCACAGCGAAGATACGGGCGCAAATACAAATCAAGACATGAGTGTAAGCAGTCATCGTGAGGAACTAGCCGAAATAGAGTGGCAGCGCTCAGAAGATGGCAGCTATTCACCCAGCAGTTATATCAATCGAGATTTGTCTCTATTACAGTTCCATCTACGTGTGTTGGCACAGGCATCCAGTAGTCGCCACCCGTTGCTTGAGCGTTTGTTCTTTTTGATTATTTTTTCATCCAACCTCGATGAGTTCTTTGAGATTCGTGTCGCTGGTATCATGCAAAAGCTCAATATCGGTGATGTATCAACCAGCGCCCACGGTATGCGTCCGAGCGAAGTGCTAAACGAGATATCCATTATTACTCATGCTGCGATCAGTGAGCAGTACCGTATTCTTAATGAAGATATTTTGCCCGCACTTGCGCTCGAAGATATTCGCTATCTAAAGCGAGATGAGCTGAATGCTGAGCAGTCTGCTTGGATGAAGCGTTATTTTACTGAGCAAGTATTGCCTGTATTGACCCCCATCAGTATTGATCCTGCCCACCCATTCCCGCGCTTGGTTAATAAAAGCTTGAACTTTATCGCGACACTAGAGGGCAAAGATGCCTTTGGTCGTGATATTAACTTGGCGATTGTACCTGCACCTCGCAGTCTACCGCGTGTCATTCGTCTGCCTGATGAGCTGACTGGCGGCAAAGAACATCATGTGATGCTCTCCGCCATCATTCATGAGCATATCGGTGAGTTGTTCCCGGGTATGAGCGTGACCGGTTGTCATCAGTTCAGACTCACACGCAACGCCGATTTAGATTTGGCAGATGACGTTGAAGACATTGCCAAAGCACTAGAGGGTGAGCTTGAAAACCGCCGCTTTGGTGACAAGGTTCGTCTTGAGGTGACCACAAACTGTCCTGCCCATATTAGCGATTATTTACTCAATGAGTTTGAGTTGCATGACAATCAGCTGTACCGTGTCAATGGTCCTGTCAATCTGACGCGTTTGCTTTTTGATTTTAATCTTCCTGCACTGCGCTATCAGCCATTTACTCATGTCGTGCCAAAAGCATTCCGCCGAGAGATGGACAAGTCAGACAAGTCGACCAGTATGTTTGCTGCGCTGCGTAAGAGCGATGTGCTCGTGCATCATCCTTTTCATGCCTTCTCGCCCATTATCAACTTGCTTTGGCAAGCAGCGAGCGACCCCAAAGTGTTGGCGATTAAGCAGACACTATATCGTTCAGGTACCAATTCAGAAATTGTCAAAGCGCTAGCTGCAGCTGCTCGCAACGGCAAAGAAGTGACGGCTGTTATCGAGTTGCGTGCCCGTTTCGATGAAGCCTCTAACATTGCTGTTGCCAATTATTTGCAAGAGGCAGGGGCAGTTGTGGTCTATGGTATCGTCGGCTACAAGACTCATGCCAAACTCATGCTCATCGTACGCCGTGAGGAAGATAGAATCCGTCGCTATATACATCTAGGAACTGGTAACTATCATGCGGCTAACGCTAAAGTCTATACGGATTATGGCTTGTTCAGTGCTGACCCTGATATCTCAGAAGACGTACATAAGATTTTTCAAGAGCTAACAGGTATGGGTAAACCTGCCAATCTCAAAAAACTGCTACATGCGCCGTTTACCTTGCACGACAAACTGATGAGCTTTATCGATGATGAGATCGCTCATGCCAAAGCAGGCAAGCGCGCTCATATCATTATCAAGGCAAACGCCCTGACTGAGCGTCGTCTTATCGATAAACTATATGACGCGTCGCAGGCAGGCGTCAAAATCGAGCTGATACTACGGTCTATGTGCTGTCTACGTCCGCAAGTAAAAGGGCTGTCTGAGAACATCACCGTACGCTCTGTTATTGGTCGGTTTTTGGAGCATACCCGTATCTATTATTTCTACAATGACGGTGATGAGCGTCTGTATTGTGGTAGTGCCGACTGGATGGATCGTAACTTGTTCCATAGGGTTGAGGTCGCATTCCCGATTGAGAATAGAAAGCTGTTTAAGCAGATTTATCAGGATGGGTTGATCAATTACTTACAAGACAATGTACAAGCATGGACACTGAATGGCACAGGTGTATGGCAGCAGCGACAACCAGTGGCAGGCGAAGAGCCTCACGTCGCACAAGAGCAGTTATTGAAACTGATCAACCGTGTTGAAGAGTCTAACTAATTTGTCAAAATGCATTTAGCAGATTTCTAGCGCTTTAATTAGCTATCCAACCAAGCACTGGTGAATACTGGTGCTTGGTTTTTTTGTGCTGACCAACTGAAAAAGTTACAAACTGTCTTGTAACCTCACATTTATTCACATATTGATACGGCAGTACACTGGTGCAATACACGTTGTCCTACTTATAATTAATCTCGATTGTGACGCTATCTGATCTGTAATCGAAGACTTATTTGTTTGTACTTCATACACTTATATAGTGTCATAAAGTTTCTAAAATAATCGAACTATAAAGAACAGGGAATATATTATGAGCACTACAGACAATGACACCTCAGATATCAAAAAAGCGGTTGATCAAGTGAACAGTCAAGAAATAGAAAAGAACCTAAAAGACAGTAGTAAAACTGATGCTCCCGAGCAGCTAAGTGAAGAAGAGCAAACACCTTTTATTGATGATGCATTACGTACTGATAAATAATAGTCCATATTGGCACTCAAATTAAAATACCAAATTAGCAACTAATAAATAATAATCGTGCGAGGGAGAGACCATGACGATTCAAGGACAGAAAAATAATGAAGAAAAAGTGGTTGTGGACGACCCAGCAGCAACAGTATCAGATAACCCTAAAGACAGTTACGAAGGACGCAAGCACGAGCCAGAAATAGATGGTCCTGAACAAGACTCTCAAGAGACTGACGAAATATACGCTGACCCACGTAAAGAAGAGAACTTACCGGCGGGTGGCAAAAACGTTGCAGAGTTGAATGCTCATGATTTAAGCAGAAAAGCCGACTGATAATTGCTATAAATAGATAATCGTCGTAAATGGCATAGTAAGATCGCTATAAATGGTACATTAAAATTTTAGTGACATAAACGATAATTATAATAAGGACAAGACAATGGAAACCAGAGATCCCGCTTTAGGTAAAACTAAAATAGCAGAAACTGATACTCATGAAACACTAAATGATTCGCAAACAGTCGAGAATCATGATGAATTAGAAGAAAACGTTAGCGAAAATAAAGGCACTGATACGTTTGAAGAAGGTGTGGTAGCGTCTGAACATGTTAACAAAAATGATAATCCAGCACGTCAGCCTGATCGCCGTGATCAGCCAGGTAATGGTTTTGATGATAATATCAATGAAGAAACTGTCCGTAGTGAAGGGCCTGATAGCGATAAAATCAATAATATGAATCGCTATGCAAACATTGATAATGCCCAAACGCGCACTTTGAACCCTGATGACAAAGACTAGTTGCATTGAGAACTAGATGCACTGAGCAGAACCAAGTGAAGACAAATGGCGTCCATAACGCCATTGGCTGTATTTAACGTATCAAGAAAAACTGCACTGAGCCGAAGATATACTCGGCAACAAATAAAAATAATAGGGGATACCGATGACCAAATCACATGATGAGCATGCTACCGATGAATATAGTTTAAAAGATGCAGATGACAACAACGGTATCGTGCCAGATGACGCACTACAGAAAGTAAATCCGGCAGCAGCAGACAAGGCAGCTGGAGATCATGATCCGCACAATGTCGCTAAGAGCAATAAGCAATATGACAGCTCGCTTATGGAAGATGACAAATAGTACTCAATGTATGATAATTTCTACATTAAGCACCAATAGTAAGTACTAATAGCCAGTATCAGCTTTAGTATTAGTAAAAACAAAAAAGGCACTGCAATTGAAAGAGTCTATCACTCTAGCAATTGCAGTGCCTTTTTCTATGTCTGTTGCATATAGTGGTAAACAGACATCAGCGATAAGATATTGGTTATATAGGTATCTCTAGGCAGGCGTGCCACTATGGAAGCGTAGTTCGGCATCAGGACTGTCTATCAGCTCAGCTTCTACTTCCTTGAAAAACGCAACTCGCTCATCGATATTATCTTCTGATAACGATTGAGCCAGCACAAGGTAGTCCTCGAAATGACGGCTCTCTGACTTTAGTAAATAGCGGTAGTACTTTGCTAGGCGTTCATCATCGATAACCTCGGCCAATGCCGCAAAACGTTCGCAAGAGCGCGCCTCAATAAATGCACCAATGATCAATACATCCACCATCGCTGCTGGCTCATAAGTGCGCTTGTGCTTTAGCATACCCTTAGCATAGCGACCAGCACTCAAATATTTCCAGTCCTGACCACGCTCATTCATGATACCTAGCACTTGCTCGTAGTGCAGCATCTCTTCACGTATCAGCTGTGCCAATTTACGCTGCAAGTCATAGGAGAACTCATAACGGAATATTAAGTTCATCGCGGTACCCGCAGCCTTCTTTTCGCAGTTGGCATGATCTTGAATGATCAGTGGCAAGTTATTAAGGGCAGCATCTACCCAAGCTTGTGTGGTGCGCGCGCCCAAAAAACTATAAACAGGAGACAGATCTACTTTGATAGGGGAGCGCAGATGCGCGATATCGACACTGTCTTCCTCAATTTCGTTACAGTCCTGTGCGATAACGTCTGTTTTGGAAACATTTGCTTTAGAGATACTGTGTTCAGCTGCTTCTTGAGAGCTATCATCATGAGCTTTGCATTTGTTAATCGTATCTGACGGCATGAATGTTGAGAGTTCTGGCTGGTTTATGGTCATAGTATAAAAGAACTTTTTTATAAGTGTGGGTTTAGGACAACTGGTTGGCAAGCGTTTGCAACACGATTGATATTAGCTTCTATCTACCAGTCTATGTATTGAATGATAGAGGGTATTTGAACACTACTTTACATAATAATGGCTACTTACTATTCAGATGAAACTGAGCATTCACAAGTTTGTGTTGGGCAGCCATAGCCTCTATAGCTTGCGCTCTGTACGGTATCATTATTATACAACCTCAATATTTATCTACTAAATGAGGATTGCTTGTTTATTTTATTATTTGATAGTAGGATGATATTCTGCTTTTTAGGCATAGTGTCTTACTACTGATTGTCATTTAGTAGCGGGTAGCGAGCATTATAGCAACTGCTAATCCTGTATCAAAATATAAGATTTATACAGTCTTTCTTTATAAATGGTCGAAAATCCCTGCTACGATATTGAACATACATTATATGTTGGTATGTATGCTGATTGCTAACTTATATACATAGCCATTGGCAACATGTATTTTTCAACAGTGATCATTACAACTTAGTATTACCACACCTCACAAACAAATAAGGATAACAACATGGGCCAGTCTTCTAACGCCAATCGTATTCAAAAAGGTATTCTTGCCATCGACCAGCAGTTGTATGACTTTATTGAAAATGAAGTGCTACCAAAAGTCGGTGTCGACTCAGACAGTTACTGGTTGGGCTTTGAAAAGGTTATTAAAGAATTCACACCACGTAACAAAGCGCTGCTTGCGACTCGAGACATGATTCAAGCGCAGATTGACGAGTGGCACTTGCAAAACCCTGCTAAAGAGGGCGAGATTGATTATCCAGCTTATAAAGAATTCCTAAAAGAAATCGGTTATTTGTTACCAGAGGATGATGACTTTACGGTCGATACAAAAAACGTCGATGATGAAATTGCTCATATTGCAGGACCACAGCTAGTCGTACCAGTACGTAATGCTCGTTACGCGCTTAACGCGACCAATGCGCGTTGGGGCAGCTTATATGATGCGTTGTACGGCACCGATGTAATCAGTGACGAAAATGGTCAAGAAGCAACAGGCAGCTATAATCCTACTCGCGGTGCAGCCGTTGTTGCCTATGCTAAGGCATTCTTGGACGAACATTTCGCATTAGCATCAGGGTCGTATAACGATGTGACTGGCTTTAAGATTATCGATGGTCAGCTTGAGGTTGTACAAGGCGATAGCACTACCGCGCTACAAGACACCAGTAAATTTGTCGGTTTCGTTGGTGCAGCTGACGAGCCTACTGGCGTGCTACTAAAAAATAACGGCTTGCATGCTGAGATTCAGATTGATGCCAGTCATCCAGTCGGCAAAGATGATCCAGCAAATATTAAAGATGTGCTACTTGAGTCAGCCATGACCGCGATTCAAGATTGTGAAGACTCAGTTGCTGCTGTAGATGCAGAAGAAAAAGTTGAAGTCTATCGTAACTGGCTCGGCCTGATGAACAGCGATCTACAAGAAACCTTCGAAAAAGGTGGCAAGACACGTACTCGTAAACAAAACCCAGACCGTGAATACAATACACCAGATGGTGGCAAGCTAATCCTACCAGGTCGCTCGCTACTGTTAATCCGTAATGTTGGTCATTTGATGCAAAACCCTGCAATTTTAGTTGATTTGGGCGACGGTCAGGAGCAAGTGTTTGAGGGCCTAATGGATGGTCTAATCACGCCATTATTAACGCTTAACGACATCAAAGGCAAAAACGAGCTATCAAACTCACGTAAAGGCTCTATGTATATTGTTAAACCAAAAATGCATGGCCCTGAAGAAGTCAAGATGGCCAACGATTTGTTTGATGCGTCAGAGGACTTGCTGGGTCTAGAGCGCAATACGCTCAAAATCGGTATCATGGACGAAGAGCGCCGTATGACGGTCAACCTAAAAGAAGCCATTCGCCAAGCAAAAGAGCGCGTTATCTTCATCAATACAGGATTCCTAGATCGTACTGGTGATGAGATGCACACCAGTATGAATGCAGGTCCATTTGTACCAAAAGGTGAAATGAAATCGCAAGCATGGCAGCCAGCTTACGAGCAATGGAATGTGGATATCGGTCTAGAAACAGGTCTACAGGGACATGCTCAGATTGGTAAAGGTATGTGGGCGAAGCCTGATGAGATGAAAGAGATGATGGAGACTAAGGCGGCTCATCCTAAGTCTGGTGCCAGCACTGCTTGGGTACCATCACCAACAGGTGCTACCTTGCATAGCATCCACTATCATCAAGTCAGCGTAGCCGACGTACAAGACAACCTAAAATCACGTGAGCGCGCCAGCTTAGATGATATTTTGACTATTCCATTGGCAAAGAACACCAATTGGACTGATGAAGAGAAGCAGCAAGAGCTTGAAAACAATGCTCAAGGTATCTTGGGGTATGTGGTACGCTGGGTAAATCAGGGCGTTGGCTGCTCTAAAGTACCTGACATTAATGATGTCGGCCTAATGGAAGATCGCGCGACCTTGCGTATCTCTAGTCAACATATTGCCAATTGGTTGCATCATGGTGTCGTCAGCGAGCAGCAAGTGATGGATACCATGAAGCGCATGGCGAAAGTCGTTGATGAGCAAAATGCAGGCGATAGTGATTATCAGACAATGGCTGATAACTTTGATAGCTCTTATGCCTTCAAAGCAGCTTGTGATTTGGTATTTAAAGGTCGCGAGCAGCCTAGTGGTTATACAGAGCCACTATTGCATCAAGCACGTCTTGATCTAAAAGCAGACGCTTAAGCTTCAAATTAGATATATCAAAACCTTCTAATACCCAAAGTATAGAAGCCAATATTGCTTATTTGTGACTGTCAAATATGTCAAAAATAAGACAATAGACCTTCTATCGATGCTGATTATTTATCGATAATTAGCATGTATTACGGTTGATTTAGCCGTATTTATTAACATTGTTAGTAATGATATTAACCAATAAAAGCCCTATCTAATTGAGTAGATAGGGCTTTTTTTTGTGAGTGGCCAAAGTTTGATAGTGGTTATGTATTCGATACTGGATGTATCGAAAAAGCAAAAAAACATGTTGCAAATTATGTCAAAGTTGTTATGCTTGTATTCGAAGTATGAGTTTGGTAACGGATGTTACGCACGGAGCAATAAAAAATTAAGTTTACATGGCAGTTACGTTGTTTAATCCCAGTCATGTGAGTCATGGTTTTTTATCTTACTGTAATAGAAATTCGCCACACTTGTTTCTGACTAATCTCGGTAGCCAGTTACACATTATATCTTTGAGGATTTGTGACGATACCATTATGGGCGCCAGCTACTTATAGCTTGCTCATTACTACAATTGTAAAGTGGAGATACCCCATGAAAAAACTACTTTTAGCTACAGCAATCGCAGCCCTATCTGTATCTGCCGCACAAGCAGCACCTACCTTATATGGTAAAGCATTCGTTACTACTGACTACGTAAATGCTGAACTTGATCGTGAATCTATGGACGGCGATACTAGCATCAGTACAGATAGCGATTCAGTACAAATCAACTCAAACATCTCACGCCTTGGTTTTAAAGGTTCTGAAGCAATGACTGCTAACACTGATGTTATCTATCAGTTAGAGTATGGCATCAAGATTGATGATACTGGCGAAGACAACATCGCTTTCAAAAGCCGTGACACTTATCTTGGTCTAGTAAACAAAGACTTTGGTCAGTTCCGTTTTGGTCGTAACTACTCAGTATCTGATTACATCAACAACGTAACTGTTACTGAAGGTTACTGGGATAATATCGGTGTAAGTTCACTAAGTAGTGGTGATGTGGCTGAAGCTTTGACACTAACTGATGGCGGCCGTGTAAACAACTCTATCGTATGGATGGCTCCTAAATACAATAACCTACCATTAGAGCTAGCACTACAGTATGGCGCTGATGAGAGTTTTGTTGATGATAGCGATGATCGCAACAATGGCTATGGTGCATCATTGATGTACAACCCAGGTAACGGCTTCACTGCTGGTATCGCACTAGATGACGATATGAGTATCGATGGTGAGATCTTACGTGGTAGTGCGACTCTTGATTTGAGCAAGTATGTTGCTTATCCAGTAAAATTGGGTGCTTTATATCAGCAAGCTGATTATGATGGTTTAGACGAAGAAGACGGTTTAATCTTAAGTGCTGAAATGGGTCTTGCTAACTTTGCTCGTCCAGCAACTGTATACCTTCAGTACAACAAAACTGAAAACTTGAGTGGCCTTAACGGCAATGACTCAGACCAAGTTGTATTGGGTGGCACGTACTCTTTCAAAGACAACATGATTGCTCATGCTTATATCGGTCAAAACTCAGCTGACCTAGACAATGGTCTATTCATTGTAAGAGATGCTGAGACTGATCAAGTTGGTGACACGATTGCTGCACGTGGCGATGCTGATGTATTCGCTATCGGTGCTGGTCTAGAGTACTTATTCTAGTATCACACGTAAATAGATAGCATATAAAAACTCATCCTTCGGGGTGAGTTTTTTTTGTTCCATAATCAGTAGTGTGTTTTAAACAACAGCGTGTCTTAAATAACAGAATCCGTAAAATTAATAATAACATTTGTGTAAATTTTGGTTTTTTCACCTTACTGTAATATTTGGTTGGTAAAGTTGTGTCTAAGTAATGCTTCTAGCTCATATATATAAATGTTCTATAGGGTAGTCACCCAACCATTATATGTATCAGCCAATCTTAGCCAATTTATCACTCAAATCGTAAAGTGGAGATACCCTTTGAAAAAATTACTTTTAGCCTCGGCAATTGCAACGCTATCAGTTTCTGCCGCTCAGGCAGCGCCAACTGTCTATGGTAAAGCATTCGTGACTGCTAATTATGTCAATGCTGAACTTGACCGTCAGTCTATGGATCTACCTGGTGATACTATCAACGTCAACGAAGATAATAGTTCGGTGCAGGTCAATTCACATTCTTCACGTATAGGGTTCAAAGGGTCTGAAGCCATCACCGCCAATACTGATGTGATTTACCAACTAGAGTATGGCATTAGCATTGATGACAGCGGTAGTAGTAATATTGGCTTCAAAAGCCGTGATACTTATCTCGGTCTAAAAAACAAAAACTATGGTCAGTTCCGCTTTGGTCGTAACTACTCAGTCTCTGACTACATCAACAACGTCACCGTGAACCAAGGCTATTGGGACAACATCGGCTCAAGCTCTCTTGATGAAGGGACATTGAGCGAAGCATTGACCCTTACTGATGGTGGCCGTATCAACAATTCTATCGTATGGATTGCACCGAAATACAATGGTTTACCGCTAGAGCTATCTTTACAGTATGGTGCTGACGAATCATTTGTCTCTGACAACGATGACCGTGACAGCGGTTTTGGTGCGTCTTTGATGTTTGACCCAGGTGCTGGTTTTACAGCTGGTGTGGCTTATGACAAAGACATGTCTGTCTCAGATGGTGGCGAAATTCTTCGCGGTACTACTAGTATCGATTTGAGCAAATATATGGCTTATCCAGTGACACTAGGCGCGCTATATCAGCAAGTAGATTTTGATCAGCAAGACGAAGAAGAGAAAGGATTGGTTGTCAGTGCTGAGATGGGCCTGACCAATTTTGCACGTCCTGCCTCTATTTATCTACAGTATGACAAGACCGAAAACTTAGCGGGTCTCGATGGTAATGATTCAGACCAGATTGTACTGGGTGGCAAATATATGTTTAAAGACAACATTATTGCTCATGCCTATATCGGGCAAAACTCTGCAGATCTAGACAATGGTCTCCTAGTAGTCAGAAATTATGATGACGATACGGTTGCTGAAGTTGCTGCGCGCGGTGATGCAGATGTATTCGCTATCGGTGGCGGCTTAGAATACAAATTCTAGTATAGCTACTCTAGTATAGCTACTACGGTAAATATCGAAAAACTCATCCTTCGGGGTGGGTTTTTTTGTTGTATGGCGTTTTAATAATAGAAAAATGTTTGTTACCTATACAAAAAAATAAGAGTTTCAGACAGTTTGCATTTTTGCCCTATATTTTATGGTGTATTTTTAGTAAAATCCTTCTTTACCAATTACCGACAGAGTACTATGACCAAGTTTATATTCGTGACCGGTGGGGTAGTGTCCTCACTAGGAAAAGGTATCACCGCAGCCTCTCTTGCAGCGGTATTAGAAGCACGTGGCGTGACCGTCACGATGACCAAAATGGATCCGTATATCAACGTCGATCCAGGTACGATGAGTCCGTTCCAGCATGGTGAAGTCTTCGTTACCGAAGATGGGGCAGAGACGGATTTGGATTTGGGTTATTACGAGCGCTTTTTACGTCATTCAAAAATGAGTAAGAGTAATAACTTCACCAGTGGTCGTATTTATCAAAACGTTCTAAATAAAGAGCGCCGCGGTGAGTACTTAGGCGGTACTGTACAGGTTATCCCGCATATCACTGACGAGATTAAGAGCAAAATTCTGGCTAGTGGCGAAGGGTATGATATCGCTATCATCGAGATTGGCGGTACGGTTGGTGATATCGAATCACTTCCCTTTATGGAAGCCGTACGTCAGATGCAAGTAGAGCTGGGGCGCAATCGCGCCATGCTAATGCATCTTACTCTAGTGCCGTATATTGCTAGCGCAGGTGAAACAAAAACCAAGCCAACACAGCATTCAGTAAAAGAGCTACGCTCTATTGGTCTACAGCCTGATATCCTAATCTGTCGCTCTGATCATCATATCTCTCAAGATAACCGCCGCAAGATTGCGCTATTTACTAACGTTGAAGAGCGCGCGGTTATTATGTGTGAAGATGCACAAAGTATCTATCAAATACCGCGTACGCTACACGAGCAAGACCTAGATGATCTTATCTGTGAGCGTTTTGGTTTGGATGTGCCTGAAGCTGATTTGAGCGATTGGGACAAGGTTGTCGAAGCACAGCTAAATCCTGAAGGTACATTGACGGTAGCTATGGTTGGTAAGTATGTTGAGCTTCCGGATGCCTATAAGTCTATCAATGAAGCCTTATTGCATGCAGGTATCACTCACAAAGTAGATGTCAAGATCGACTATATCGATGCTGAGCTCTTAGAAAGTGATGAGCAGTTATTTGCCCGTCTTAATGATGCCAATGCCATCTTGGTACCAGGCGGCTTTGGCGAGCGCGGTACGATGGGTAAAATAAAAGCCATCACTTATGCTCGCGAAAACAATGTACCGTATTTAGGTATTTGTCTTGGTATGCAACTGGCTGTCATTGAATACGCCCGCAACGTACTGAGTATCGACGCTAACTCTTCTGAGTTTGATCGTAAGACAGCTGAGCCAATCATTGGGCTTATCACCGAATGGTTAGATGAGCGCGGCGAGCTACAGATTCGTAGTGATGACTCAGACCTTGGCGGTACCATGCGTCTAGGCGCACAGCAAGCAGAGCTTGTGCCTGGTAGTAAGCTTGCCCAGATATATGGCGCTAATAACATCACTGAGCGTCATCGCCATCGCTATGAGATGAATAATCGCTATATCGAGCCATTAGAGCAATCAGGAATGACGATCTCTGGTTACTCTGCAAAGCAGCATCTAGTAGAGTCTGTTGAGATTAGTGAGCATCCATGGTTTGTCGCTGTGCAGTTCCATCCTGAGTTCACCAGCTCACCACGCGGTGGTCATCCATTGTTCAATAGTTTTGTAAAAGCGGCAAAAAACCATAGCGAAGCTAAATAGTGCTTGGCACGTAGTGTAAAGCAAAATCGTTATTCTTAAAAAGACTGATCTTCGGATCGGTCTTTTTTTTGCTCAGTGTTTTTGTTAAGTTTTCTTTGCTTAATGACACGCAATGACAGTTCATAAATTTGATTGTCTAATAGCGGTCTTAAAATACTCTCTATCGATAATGGCTAATTACGCTTACATACTTTTTTTAATTGGGCTATCGGTTACAATATGGGATAAGTATATTAATAACAATATAAGAGGTAATGACTTTATGGAAAATTTATTGACAGCACAATCACACATCGCACTGAGCACGCCTACTGGCAGTACGATTAACATTGGTAACGACCAGCCTTTTGTATTGTTTGGTGGTATGAACGTCTTAGAGTCTAAAGAGCTTGCGTTCGAGATTGCAGAGCAGTATGTAGATATCTGCAAGCGTCTAGGTATCGGCTATGTGTTCAAAGCGAGCTTTGACAAAGCCAACCGCTCAAGCCTGCACTCGTACCGAGGCCCTGGACTTGAGCAAGGAATTGATTGGTTAGGTCAAATAAAAGAAAAGTTCCAAGTACCCATCATTACCGATGTGCATGAACCGCATCAGGCCGCACCAGTCTCTGAGGTCGCTGATATCATTCAGCTGCCAGCTTTTTTATCACGTCAGACGGACTTAGTCCATGCGATGGCAAAGACAGATGCGATTATCAATATCAAAAAGGCACAATTCTTGGCGCCGCATGAGATGCGCCATATCGTCAATAAGTGCTTAGAGGGTGGTAATGATAAGCTCATACTATGTGAGCGTGGTAGTGCCTTTGGTTATAATAACCTAGTCGTTGACATGCTTGGTTTTGATACCATGAAGCAGATGGATATCCCCGTATTCTTTGATGTGACGCACAGTTTGCAGCAGCCAGGTGCGCGTAGTGATAGCGCAGGTGGTCGCCGTGAGCAGATTACAACGCTTGCCCGTGCGGGTATGGCGACAGGATTGGCAGGGCTGTTTTTGGAGGCGCATCCAAATCCAGAAACTGCAAAGTGTGATGGACCCTGTGCGCTGCGTATGAGCCAACTAGAGCCGTTCTTACGCCAGCTCAAGCAAATTGATGACTTGGTAAAAGGTTTTGATGTCTTGGATACTCATTGATATCGAAATAATAGGAGGGTTGTACCATGGCAATTCAAATGGCGAAAGTCAGTATCGAAAATATAAATGATGAGCAAGGTCTAGATAGCGTAATGACAGCGCTCAAAAATATCTCAGGCGTGATCAAGATAGATCTTGATCCTGCTCATGACGTCGGCATAGTGAGCTATGATGATACGGATACCAGTATCCATGCTCTAACAGCGGCAATCAGCATGGTGGACTATGTGACGCAGCCATTCCCTATTGAGGCACCGCAGAACCCACACCATCACGACTAGTTTGTGTGCATCATTTTGCTTAAATGCACGGTTAGTCCTTGCCTGTTTAGTAATGAAATATCGTGTCAGTAATAAAGTAACAACCAAACAGTCTTGTTAGTGAAAATGATAAAGTTTATGCTTATTCAACACCACTCTGATAGTGTGTCTAAAGACCTGATAGTGTCTCTAAAGATAGGTATCGAGAATAAATAGTCGAGAGACAACGATTAGAGTCATTTTCACTATTAGCCATTTTTATTTATAAAAATAAGGAGCCTAATATGGCAGACCAAACACGTATTATTCAAATTGATGGTATGACTTGTGGCGGCTGTGTGGCAAGTGTACATGCGGCTACCGCTGACATTGACGGTTTAGATATCATCACAGTTGATTTGGCTGACAGCTTAGCCACGGTCACCTTTGATGATAGCAAAACCAGCGCAGAGACTATTGCCTCAGCTATCAGTGATGCTGGATTTGAAGCAGCAGTTGCCAACTCGTAGATCATGTTATTTCCCAAACAACCAGCTAACCTGTTATTACTAGCATGTTAGCTGGTTTTTTAATGGTGAGCATCTCTGAACTTAAAGCTGTGTTTCAGATTTCTTTAGCTTAATGCCGTTGATTGAATAACAGTGCTTTGTTTGAGTAGCTGGGTAGTAATGACTGTCTACAACGTACTGTTTGAGACTATTGTTGTATGTCTTTGCGTTATAGAAATAGACCCTAAACAGCACGTTTATAATTATTATTGCTGTGCTTGTTTTATTTGAATATTTTATTAATCCACTGATATTGTATGATGGCGCTTATGTAGTTATAGGTGCTATGACGAGTTATTTCTATGAATAAGAACGCCCATACCGCCACTAAAAAGCCTTACGATGTCGATACTGATGTGGAGTCAAACACACCGATCACGCCGCAACGTGCCCATCTACAATTAGCCATTGATGGTATGACGTGTCAGGCCTGCGCGTCACGAATTGAAAAGGTGCTTAACAAGAAACCGTCGGTCTACGAGGCGAGCGTGAGTTTTGCTGGTGAGACTGCCAATGTAGACTACGATCCGGCTGAGACGACACCTGAACAAGTGATAGAATGGGTGAACAAAACGGGATTTGTCGCCAACCTACAAGCCAGCGATAGCTTATTTGCACAGACAGATGAGGATACGGCAACTAAGTATCCATGGCGTTTAATTGGATTGTGGATTTGTCTGATACCATTTTTGGTTGGTATGGTAGGCATGCTGACAGGTATTGGCATGGCGTGGATGCCACCTATCTGGGTTCAGTTTCTCTTAGCAACGATTGTGCAGTTTGGCTTTGCGCTACCGTTCTACAAAAGTGCTTGGGCATCGATCAAAGGTGGTCTTGCCAATATGGATGTACTGGTAGTTATTGGTACTGTCACCATATGGGCGTATTCGACTTACCTTTGGCTCACGCATGGCGATGGTACTTTAAACAGTCTTTTGCAAAGTGGGCATCTGGGCGGACACGGTGCGAGTAATAGCCCAGCCGTATATTTTGAAGCAGGCGTTATGGTCATCGCTTTTGTCCGTACAGGTAAATATCTTGAGGAACGTACCAAGAAGCACAGTTTGAACAGTATTGATTTATTATTGTCATTGACACCTGATGAAGTAGAGCAGCAGCAGCCAAATGGTGAATTTCATAATATTGGGTTATCTGATGTGCAAGTAGATGACGTCCTACGTGCTAAGCAAGGCAGCCGTGTCGCTACTGACGGCACCGTGATATCCGGTAGTGGCTGGTGTGTGGAGAGTCATCTAACGGGTGAATCAGTAGCGCTCAAAAAAGAGCAGGGTGATGAGTTGCTAGCAGGTGCATTGGTAGAGAATGGCAGTTTGCTCTATCGCGTTAGTGCCAAGGGCAGTGACACAAAACTTGGTGATATGGTAAGAGCATTAAGTGATGCCCAAGGTTCAAAAGCCAACTTAGCTCGTCTTGCTGATCGAGTGACTGCAGTATTTGTTCCAATCGTGGTTGCTATTGCGTTGATTACTTTTGGAGTCACGTGGTGGCTAACAGGCATGATTGACACTGCATTGATGCATGCAGTATCGGTATTGGTCATTGCGTGCCCTTGTGCCCTGGGTCTAGCCACACCAGCGGCTATCATGGCTGGTATGGGTGTGGCTGCGCGTCATGGCGTATGGTTTAAAGATGCGCAAAGTTTAGAGGCTGCAGGCGATATTGACACAGTGGTACTTGATAAAACGGGTACATTGACCATCGGTAGACCGACTATCGTCGATCATGTCATGGTAGATCGATCGCTTGCTGTTGATGATGTGTTGCAGATCGCTGCCAGTGTCGAGGCGCATGCCAGTCATCCATTAGCGACAGCGTTAGTCAATACAGCCAAAGCCCGTCAGCTGTCACTATTCGATGTGACCGACATCAGTGTTGTAAAAGGTGCTGGCATACAGGCAAATATCGAAGGGCTTGGGCTGATAAAAATTGGTACGCCAGAGTTTGCTAACTTAACGTTACCTAAACTGATGCCAAAGGTCTGGCAAATTGCCAGTACGGTTGCAATCAGTATTAACGATAAGCCGTTAGGGGCATTCGCTCTCGCTGACGACTTAAAAGCAGATACGCCGCAGGCAATCACTGCGCTACAAGATGCGGGTATCAATGTGATTTTGATGAGTGGTGATAAGCAATCTGTCGTCGATCATGTGGCAGGACAGCTTGGCATCGACAACGCTTATGGCAAGATGAGTCCACGTGACAAGGCTAGCCAAATTGCACGGTTGCAAACTGCTGGTCATAAAGTAGCCATGGCAGGAGATGGGGTTAACGATGCGCCAGCGATGGCGACCGCTGATGCCAGCTTTGCTATGTTCGAGGGGACGGACGTGGCGCAGCACAGCGCCTCTGCACGATTGATGGGTGAGTCGCTCATGCATATCGATGCGGCGCAAAAAATCGCTCAAGCAACACTACGCAATATCAAACAGAATCTATTTTTTGCTTTTGTTTATAACTGTCTTGGTATTCCGCTTGCTGCACTTGGGTTTTTGAATCCAATGATTGCCGCCGCTGCTATGGCGATGAGCTCCATCTCTGTCTTAATGAATGCACTACGGTTGACACGTTTTCAGACAGCCGTTGAGCTTGAGCAGGTAGTACCCGTTTTCCCTACGGACAAAGACCCTTTAATAAAAACATAAGCATAAGTAAAAGTGTTGGCTTGGCTGTAGGGTTGTATGAATACAGACCGAAACATTATAGTAGATATGCTTATCTCCGATTATATTTATGACCGCAAGTCAGTGTAAGATAAGGGAAGTTTGGTAAAATATATGCTATGATGCCAAGCACTATAGCCAACCATTAACGCGCTCAAAAAACCTGTCATTACTATGTCAGTATAGTTATATGACATATAGGGTTAGGGTGTTCTTGGTGCATATGCTGTATGATATTTTGCTTTATCTTTTTTGTATTCTAGTTGCCGTTATTTATCTCACAAACTTGGCATGACCAAAGGAATTAACAGACATTATGTACGCTGAAGAAACCAACAACGTCACCGCAATTAAAGACATCCGCGCTCGTGAAATTTTAGATTCACGCGGTAACCCAACTATCGAAGCTGATGTGATCTTAGCTGATGGCACTGTCGGACGTGCTGCTGCTCCGAGTGGCGCATCAACAGGCTCACGTGAAGCGCTTGAGCTACGTGATGGCGATAATGCTCGCTATATGGGCAAAGGTGTCAAAAAAGCCGTCTCTAATGTCAATAGTCAAATTCGTAGTGCTTTGATGGACAAAAACGTGACTGAGCAGCAAGGTATCGATGATGCCATGATTGCATTAGATGGCACAGAAAACAAAGAAAGCCTAGGCGCCAATGCCATGCTAGCGGTGTCACTTGCTACTGCCAAAGCGGCAGCTAAGTCACAAAATCTACCATTACATCAGTACATTGCCAACCTGCGCAATCAGACGTCATTGACTATGCCTGTACCGATGATGAACATCTTGAACGGTGGTGAGCACGCAGACAATACGGTTGATATCCAAGAATTTATGATTGAGCCTGTAGGCTTCACTAGCTTTTCAGAAGCGCTGCGTGCTGGTACAGAGATTTTCCACAGCTTGAAATCTGTGTTGAAATCACAAGGTCTAAATACAGCAGTCGGCGATGAAGGTGGGTTTGCACCAAACTTACGTAGTAACGAAGAAGCCATTACCGTCATTATGCAGGCGATCGAGCAAGTCGGTTACAAAGCCGGTGAAGATATCCATTTGGCGCTAGATTGTGCAGCCAGTGAATTTTATAAAGATGGTCAATACGTTTTGGCAGGCGAAGGCAACAAAGCGTTTGATAGCCAAGGATTTTCAGACTACCTAGTTGGGCTGGCACGCCAGTATCCTATTATCTCTATTGAAGATGGTCTTGATGAGTCGGATTGGGATGGTTGGAAGTATTTGACTGAGCAGATCGGTGATAAAGTCCAGTTGGTTGGTGATGATTTGTTTGTGACCAATCCTGCGATCTTGCAAGAAGGTATTGATAAGCATATTGCCAATGCTATTTTGATTAAGTTTAATCAAATTGGCACCTTGTCAGAGACGCTAGATGCGATCTATATGGCGAAGAAAAATGGCTACGCTACTATTATCTCGCATCGTTCAGGTGAGACTGAAGATAGCACTATCGCAGATTTAGCAGTTGGTACGGCAGCAGGTCAGATCAAAACAGGCTCGCTATGCCGCTCAGACCGCGTTGCAAAGTACAACCAGTTGCTACGTATCGAGCAGCAAGTACGTGCAAGCTATCGTGGCCGTGAAGAGTTTATCGGTTTACGTGGTTAAGAGATTGACTGGGATTTTTGATGTGTATTGTACGTCAAAGATCCCGATATCGTAAACTGAGATGACAGTCAAAATCAGGCGGTATATAATCACTTATGTATCGCCTGATCAGCTCAAAACCCTACTATCATTCTTTCTATGTCGTTTGGCGTTATCATCTTATGAAATACTTTAGCCAATTTATACTACTTGCTTTAGCCGTTGCAGTGCTTTTGGGATTGCAATATCAGTATTGGCTGGGTGAAAATGGTCGGTTTGAACATAATAAGTTGACCACTCAAATTGAAGATCAACAGCGCATGAATGATAATCAAGTGGCAGCAAACAACCTATTACGTACCGATGTTCAAGACTTAAAAACCGGACTTGAAGCGGTAGAGGAACATGCGCGTCTAGACCTGGGACTGATTAAGCCCAATGAGACCTTCGTTCAAGTGTCTACTGCACCTACGACCCATAGCGCTTACTAGTTTGTATGAAGTACTACCGTACGTTATGACTTATCACAAAATCAGTAATTACCTTTCACCTCTTCAGCGTTCCCCTTTAAATATACTGTCATGGCCCCAACCATGAGTACACCACTATGAATAAACCCCCAAGCATTCACGCTATGATTGTCGCAGCTGGTCGCGGCAGCCGCTTTGGTGCGTCTATCGCCAAACAGTATACGACACTGCAAGATCAGACATTATTGCAGCATAGTTTGGCACGGCTCGGTCGTAGTACCTATATCGATAAGTGTCTGTTGGTTATAGCGGCAGATGATAATACAGCGCAGCAGCTAGAGTTTGCTATCCCTATATACTACGCAGTCGGCGGAGAAGAGCGCTGGCAGTCGGTAAAAGCAGGGGTTGAGTCAATCATTCAGACAGGCGCGAATGATTCAGATCTGGTACTAATTCATGACGCGGCTCGTCCTGCAGTGCCTGTTGCTGATATAGATCAAGTTATTGAAGCGGCGATGAGGGAGCCTTATGGCGCTATCTTGGCAACACCAGTAGCAGATACGTTAAAAACCTCTCATACAAAGCCGGTATCGATAGAAGAGGGCAGCAGTACAAGCCCTTATGCCAAGCGTACTATTGACCGTAGCAATATATGGCAAGCACAAACGCCGCAAGTATTTCGTTTGGGACAGCTCAGACGGGTCCTAAATTATGTATCGGAACACCAGCTCAGTATTACTGACGAAGCCAGTGCTTTTGAGCATTTAGAGTTACCGATACGTCTAGTGTCTGGTAGTCGACAAAACATAAAGCTTACGTATCCCGATGATGCGGTGTTGCTCTCAGCAATTCTGACTATTCAATCCTAACTCCATTCTCCTCAACACTATCAAGTTGCTTTTTATATAAGGCAGCTACCATTCTCGATTCACATATTCTATAAACATCAATCATTAGTTGGTGTCTTAATGCCTTCTCAAATATCAAATCATAGTAAGTAGTAAAAAGCCTATATCACGGTATATATCAGCTCGCATATATTAACTTGAAATATAATATATTGTTGTTACATGTTTTTTGTACAGAAATAAGACTATCAATCGAAAGAGGTTGCTTTGATGACTAAACTAACCTATGATGTAACTAACTTAATACAATTAATATAAAAACTTATAAAATCAATAATATATCAGACTCATTCATCACGCATAGAAGCGTTGTCTCTATATTTTTCTGAAGTTAGTATGATTGTTTTAGCGACATTTACCTAATAATAGGGAGAAGCTGATTGTCAACAATCAACGATTCGACAAATCCAGTAACGACAGATCTCTGCCGTCTTGTATATATAAGCCGGATTACCTCTACTGGTCTTTCAAGTCCTAGCACGCTTAATGACATTTCAGAGACCGCAGTTGATAGTAACCATACCAATAATATTACGGGTATCCTTTGCTACGGCAACGGTTACTTTTTCCAATGCGTAGAAGGTTCAGAACAGGCGCTAACAAACTTAAAAAATCGCTTGTTAGTAGATGATCGACACAAGGATTTAGAGATTTTAGATTTTTCGGAAATTACTGAGCGCCGATTCGGTAGCTGGTCATTACGCTCTATCACACTTGAGCGTTGGATGACCAAAGACCCTGAACTCAAAAAGCTCATGCCGTTTAAGCCCCAGACTTGGAACACTAGTGAATGGGAGAGGTTCTTAGATGTTTTGCAGTGCTATTACGAAGAACGAAGTAAAACAGGTGAAATCGATACGCCACCTGTTAAGTATAGTACTCTGGGGGTAACTTTGAGCAAAGTTGTTGGTCAGCATCAGGCGTTCTTTTTGATTCAGACGGTACTGGGTTTGATGATAGCTGCTACATTGTTGTGGCTAATGCTGTAATCGATAGACCTATATCATAGTAAGTAATATTTAGCTTAGAATATAATTGAAAAAAGCCAGCACTAGATGCTGGCTTTCTTGTTTGAATGAATCGTTTGAGCGCTAAAAATCAACATAAAAAAAGCCCCCTTCATAATAGATTATGAAGGGGGCTTTTAGTGGTACGCTTATTAGTCTAATCGAATACTAAGTATTTGTGCTAATAAGTGACGCCGAATAGTGGCGTCCCCAGGGGGATTCGAACCCCCGTTACCGCCGTGAAAGGGCGGTGTCCTAGGCCTCTAGACGATGGGGACTAGTAACAACACTTCAACTGCTTTCACCATTTATGCTGAAGTGGTGCGTATTTTAATAGCGTCGGCGCTTTCTGTCAAGCCTTTTTCTACGTCTTTTTAAAATTAAATATCTTTTTTTAATTGCACGGCGAGGATGTAGGTCTTTACGCTTTAAATGATGTCGAATCCATAAAGAAGTACAAGCGCTGATGGTCAAAGCAAGTAGCATATAACCAATGATGGTCCCCCATAGTTTCAGTTGTGGATCCATAATGAAGTCCCTCCAATTAGGTCTTAGTAGTATTGGCTACCAAGACAGTGTGAGCAACTCAAATCATCTATAGGATATAACTGTATCGCTCAAAAGCGATATTTCACTATAAGTTAATCATATCGTTCATCCTAGAATATGATACTTACTGTCATAAAAGTAATCCCGCCTGCTTATCGTGATATCAATCATATCCCTATTGATTATCAAATCAAGATGTCAAAGTCATCAAGTATTACAAATAGCACTATTACGTGTGGTTGGCAATACATGATATGTGACTTATTCACTATTATTGTCGACTGATTCTTCTTTGGCGTCTTCATTATGCATGGCATTGGCCAACATAGGGTAATGGTTGAGTATGTGGCAGAACAGCTCAGCAGTTTTTTGAGTATCATATAGTGCTGAGTGTGCGTTTTTACCATCGAATTCAAGCCCTGCTGCTTTGCAAGCACGTGCTAGCACAGTTTGACCAAATGCCAGTGCGGATAAGGTCACGGTATCAAATACCGAAAAGTTGTGAAAAGGATTGTGGTTTTTACTATTGGTACGTAATACGGCAGCGTTCAAAAATGCCAAGTCAAAATGCGCATTGTGACCAATTAAGACACACTGACGACAGTCTTCCTCACGGCGCACATCTTTTAATCCCTTGAAAATACGGCGCAAGGCAGACTTTTCGTCTTCAGCGATGGCTTTACGCATGGGATTATTAGGATCAATACCAGTAAAGGCAAGAGCGCTTGGTTCTAAATTTGCTCCTTCAAACGGCTCAACGTGAGCATTAAATGCCTCGCCCGGATAAAATACACCTTGCTCATCAAGTAGCACAGGAATACAGGCGATTTCTAGTAGCGCATCAGTCTGGGCATTAAAACCCGCTGTTTCAACATCGACGACAACAGGTAAAAATTTGCGAAAACGATCTTTTAAACGCCTAGGTGCGTGTTCGTCATCTACCTTGTCATCCGCCGCAGTATTTACAGTCACATTGAGGCTTGTGTCAGTAGGGTTTGATAACTCTTCGCTTGGCAAAGTTACTGTATTTTGGTTGGTCATATCAAGTTAAATCACTTTTATCAGTCGTACTGGTATATTGAATAAGAAATAAGCATCCTATGATATTAATAATGCCTTTAATACTAAATAATATAGTACAAAGGCATCGTTAATATCATGATGTTAATAGATCTCTTTATAAGTGCTAAAATCTGCGAGCACTATGCCTTTAGAGACCAAGGCAATGTTTCACCTGCCATAAGCGGCGTCAGAGAAGCACCATCAAAATAAGGATAGTCAGTTGGCACTTGCATAGGGGTGTCAACGAGTGTAATGGTACTCTCGTTTAGAGGTAGACCATAGAATTGCGGACCAAAACGACTGGCGAACCCCTCTAGCTTGTCTATTTTTCCCACACTATCAAAAGCAGTGGCGTATAACGGTAGGGCAGTCGCTGCACTATAGCAGCCAGCACAGCCACAAGCGGCTTCTTTTTTATCCGTTGCATGTGGCGCAGAGTCGGTGCCTAGGAAGAATTTAGGATTACCGCTGGTTGCAACATCCAGCAGCACCTTTTGATGGCTTTCACGTTTCAGAATAGGCAAGCAATAAAAGTGTGGTTTGATACCGCCAACCAACAGATGATTGCGATTGAACATCAAATGTTGCGGTGTGATAGTCGCTGCAACATGGTTGCCTTGAGACAATACAAAATCCGCAGCATCGCTGGTGGTGATATGCTCTACCACGATTTTTAGTGTGGGGAATTTGACGATGATTTGAGCCAATACTTCATCTAAGAAACGCTTTTCGCGATCAAAGATATCTACGTGGTCTTGGGTGACTTCGCCATGTATCAGTAGTGGTAAGTTGTGCTTTTCTAATGCTTCAAACACATCGACACAAGCGTTGATATTAGTGACGCCATCGGCAGAGTTGGTAGTCGCCCCAGCAGGATACAATTTGACAGCTTGCACGATACCTGACTGTGCTGCCAACTCAATATCTTGAGCTGTCGTATTATCAGTCAAATATAAAGTCATACGGGGGTCAAAAGCCGATTTTCGCTCCAGACTCAAGTCACTGGCGGCTAACTGATCCATAATACGCGCACGGTAGGCTCGCGCATCATGAGCATTTTTGACAGGTGGTACTAGATTTGGCATACAGATTACGCGGTTGAAACTACTTGCTGCATGAGGTACGGTCGTACTCAATGCTAGATCGTCACGCAAGTGAATATGCCAGTCATCTGGTTGAAGGATGGTCAATTCTCTAATCGAATCAGTCATAGTGTCAAAGCGCTCTATATCGTAAAATAAAGGAAAAAAAGGGAGTGATATTGTGTGACTATCATAACAGATTTGCTCACTTGACTAAATATAAGGCTCAGTATCTGTACATAATTTAGGGCGCGTTACTTGGTTTTTTTCATCACATAAAATATAAGTGCTGAGAGTAGGAAACGGTATGGTTTGAAAATTGAGCTAAAACCGTACGCTGTGTGGCAGTTAGACTTTTGCCTATAGTAAATATGATGTACACTGAGCGGGTAATTGTATTTCAATTTGCTTTCGATTTGATCTTAGCGCGTTTCCCAAAACTACATTCTCATAACAGGAGTTTTTCATGGCTCAACTTGATCCAAAAAATATTAATAAAATTGTATTGGCATATTCAGGTGGTCTTGATACCTCAATCATCGCCAAATGGCTGCAAGAAACCTATGATGCGGAAGTGATCACTTTTACCGCTGATATCGGACAAGGCGAAGAAGTTGAGCCAGCACGAGCCAAAGCTCAAGCGATGGGTATCAAGCATATTCATATTGAAGACTTGCGCGAAGAGTTCGCTCGTGACTATGTATTCCCTATGTTCCGTGCCAATGCCATCTATGAAGGTGAATACTTACTCGGTACGTCTATCGCCCGTCCATTGATTGCTAAGCGTTTGGTTGAGATTGCCAAAGAACACAACGCCGACGCTATCAGCCATGGTGCAACTGGTAAAGGTAATGACCAGGTTCGTTTTGAGCTAGGGGCAGTTGCTCTGTCTCCAGACGTGGTCACCATTGCACCTTGGCGTGAGTGGGACTTGTCAAGCCGTGAAAGCTTAATGAAATATGCTGAAGAGCATGATATTGCTATTGATTACGCTGGCAACAAGAAAAAATCGCCTTATTCAATGGATGCCAACCTACTTCACATCTCTTTTGAAGGTGGTATTTTAGAAGAGCCATATACCGAAGCAGAAGAAGACATGTGGCGCTGGTCTGTTAGCCCAGAAGCAGCACCTGATGAAGCACAATATTTAGAAATAGAATACGAAAAAGGTGATATTGTTGCTATCGATGGTGAGACGCTCAAGCCGTATGAAGTAATGATCAAGCTGAATGAACTGGGCGGAAAACATGGTATCGGTCGTTTAGATATCGTTGAAAACCGTTATGTCGGTATGAAATCACGTGGCTGCTATGAGACGCCAGCAGGTACGATTATGCTAAAAGCGCATCGCGGTATTGAGTCGTTAACGCTTGACCGTGAAGCTGCCCATCTAAAAGATGAGCTCATGCCACGCTATGCAAAAATTATCTATAATGGCTACTGGTTTAGCCCTGAGCGTATGATGCTACAGGCATTGATTGACAAATCACAAGAATACGTCAACGGTACTGTACGTGTAAAACTATATAAAGGTAGCGTAAGTGTCGTTGGCCGTAAGTCAAACGATTCATTATTTGACGAAAAAATCGCTACTTTCGAAGATGATGCTGGCGCTTATGATCAAAAAGATGCAGAAGGCTTTATTCGTCTAAATGGTCTACGCTTAGCTATCGAAGCTAGCCGTGGTCGCGATTTATCAAAATAGATTTGCCTGTCCTATCTATTGGCTAATTTGAATGACACACAAAAAAGAGGCTCTATTAATATAGAGCCTCTTTTTTTATTGCTAGTCACTTTTTATTGTATTACTCATGATTCTGCCTTGAGTTTTTCGAACACAAATTTGCAGAGAGTAAATACCTACTCAGCCACTACTGCAGTGTCAGAATCTTCATCATCTACCATGACAATAGCGACATCCTGCTGCTGACGCTCTTCAATGGCATCTTGCTCTAGTACTTCTTCGGTAGCCAATATGAGTCCATCAGACTTTTGCGATTGATATTTGAGAGCAGCGAGCGCACCAAGCACACCGATGACCAGTATGATGATGAGAATGACAGGGTTTTTCCAAAGCGGTGTAGATTTCTCATACTCTATGGGCTTCTCACTTGTCGTCGTCGGAGTGTTATCTTGATTACCACCGATCAAACCTAAACTTACCAAAGGCGGCTTGGGCGGGTTGGCAGGTTCAGAGTTAACACGCAGTCGATTCCGACTAAGATAGATGTCAGAGATCTTCGCCAATTGTAATAGCCAGCGTTGATGCGGTAATACAATAGCGTGCATCTCTGTAAAGACCAGCATGTCGTTATGGCGACCTTGCTGCAAATTATCACGTGAGCGACCAATGGCTTTTAAATAATTGCCAGTTGCTAACTGCATGTCCTGTACAGGCTCATAGTTTTCAGGCTTAAATCCAGTCAACTCGTACCAGTAAGTATCAAATGGCGGCGGCGTACCTGATAGTTGCTCAGCGTTTAATAGTGTGAGCTCTGCGGCGCTATCTACACTATTATCTGAGCGCTCTGTCAGCGTATCAGGCTCATTATCGATATTTTCTGTCTCAGCGGGTACTGCTTGCACCTCATCTGTACTAAATCTTGCTGCTGACAAAAACTGTGGCTGCATAGCAAACCATTTATTTCGCTCGTCATTATCAAGTTGGCTATATTCTGCCAGAATAGCCAATTCGCGCAGCACAATCACGCACAAAGAGGTAAGTAAAATCTGAACTTGTTGCGTCGTGGCACCAATTTTTTCAGCAATATGATCGCTCACTTTTATGACACGTGCATTGTCACTAAATACAGCATCTGCAGCATCGTGACGGTGATATAGTGTTGCCTTCATGGTTGCAAAATTCATAGAGTTATACTGTCGCAATTCTTTGACAGCAGCACGTCCGAAGAGCCTTTTGCTAAGTACTTGTCCTTGATGCTGCTGCTGATAGGCAAGTAGCGCACTTAGAATTGCTTGTAGGCTGGCATCCATTGCCAAGCGCGCTTGTGGCAATGAGAGCTGTGAGGCATCAGCCAATAGCGACAGCATTGGCTTGGTATCATGATATAAAAAATCATACATCGACACACGTGTCGGTGAAATAGTTGTCATAATCTGCTAGCATCAAAAAGTGTGCCCCTATCTTACGGTGCCCAATGCCTTGATACAATCCCTTAATAATAGAAATTTTTAATCATTTTACGGATTATGCTAATAGTAATCCTATTAATGACTGATCATTGGATACATTTATGACTCATAACAAAACACCTGATCAGCAGTTGGTGATCAATATTGCTGAGCAAACGTTAACGGTTTATCAGCAGCATTCTGAGACTGCACGATACACGATATCGACTGCAAAAAACGGTATCGGAAGTCAGCAGGATAGTGGATGTACGCCACTGGGTAAGCATATTATCGAAATGAAAATAGGTGGCGATGAGCCCATGAGGGCCGTGTTTGTAGGACGTGTACCAACTGGTGAAATATATGACAATGAGCTGGGTACGCGTCATCCCAACCGCGATTGGATACTGAGCCGTATCCTATGGTTAAGCGGATTGGAAGAAGGATCAAACAAAGGCAGCAACAGCCAAGGCGGCTGTGATACTTATGATCGGTACATCTATATTCATGGTACACCTGATACCGAGCCGATGGGCATACCGTTGTCACATGGTTGTGTGCGTATGCGCAATGAAGATATTGTTGAATTGTTTGAACAAGTCGAAGAGGGTATGCCGGTAACCATCGTGCCCAATTGACTGTCAGTGGATAACTTATCTTTAGATAAGAGAGTCTTATAGTCATATGGTTCTAGTTATAACCACTAATACTGAGCATTCGACGATGAGAGAGGCTACTAAACAGGAAAAATGGACGATAAAAAAGACAGCTCGTATTAAGTAAGCTGTCTTTTTTATCGTTGTTAGTATCGTCATTAGCATCAGTGCTAGATGACAACTTTACCAAAACGTAGCGCTATCTTTGAACTTAGCCAAACGTGATTCAATATAACTTGGGTCATCAGTAAGCATGGCGGCAAACCAACCTGCTCCATATAATGCGTTCGTATCTGTGGCTGATTTTAGAGCATAAAACGCATGATATTTGCTATCATCATTGCGCTGTGCTAATGCTGCTTGCGCTTTTGCCAGCCGCTTTCGCCAGCGTCTGGTCTTTTTCTTAGATTTTTTCTTACTTAGCAAGGGAATAGAAAATTCACTAACGTAGCACAGCTCTTTTAGATGATTGCACAACTTGTCTTCTGATTGACTGTCATCAATCACGTCTTCAACTATATCGTCATTGTCGTCAAGCCTGCTGAATGCCTCAATTTTTTTACTGGTTTTAATGCACTTTTTATACTGTTTAGTTAGAATCTTTGCCAACTTATCGCAGGCAAGCTGATCAGTGTGAGGCTCAATGCTTGGATCACTCATAGTAAAAGCAATCAACTCTAACAAAGTGATCTGAAAATCATTGGCTTGCAGCGTATTGATAGGTGTGATTTTTATGTCTTCGATATCTGTCGTCCAGTCAACAGCAGGTGCGCCGAGTGCCTGTAGCTCAGGCTCGATATGTGAACCAATATAAGCAAGTTGATAATAAGTGCCAAGCAAATTTGCCGTCTGTTCGAGTATCGACAGCCATTCAGGGTTAATCTCATCAGAGAAATCAGCAAATGCTTTTAGGGCAGCATGCAGGCGATCTATTCCAACTCTTAGCTGTAAAATATGCTCGTGATCAGTGCTTCCAGCGATAATAGCACTGCTATTGGGCAGTATCTGTAGTAGACAATTATGTACCACAGACCTTATGAAGGCGGGCGCGCTACTGTCTTTATCTACTTGCAACTGGCTAAGATCGGCATCAACGGCTGGACTATGGTCTTGTTCATTAATCAATAAGCCACCATTCTCAGCTTTGGTTACGGTAGATAGACACAGCTTGTAGCGTTTACACCATGTTTTTGCTGTCATAAACAAAAAATCTATATCTCCTGACACCAATTCGAACTCTATTTCTTGAATGGTTTTTCGCTGAGTCTTATCAGTCCCATGAATGATCTCTCCCTGATCATAGGCCACTTCGATACAGCTATTTATGTCGTCATCATTAGTTTCTGTCAGTAATCGCGTAGTGCGCTGTACATCAGTAACATATAACCGCGTCAGTGCTTTTTGTAGTTTTTTGAGCTTAAAGTCCGCCAGTGCAGGGGCGACCGAGGTGTCTTCATATATCGTTAAATCAGGCATCAATTCATTATCGTCAAGCATCGTTTGTACTTGCTCATTATCGAGTACAGCATTGTGTTCTAAGCGAGCAGCAATACCGTCACCAGATGCTTTGATGGTTTGGACCCAAGTATCGTTTTCTTTTCGAATGCGCAAACCAATACCTGCCTGTGCAAGCTGCTGGTCAGGCGTATCATAGTAATGTGCAGCCAGTTGCGTCACTTGGGAAGATTTAACTTTTGCTTGACGCATTAAACCTTTTAGGCGTGACTCTGGTACCAAAAACTTCAGCTCTATCTCTTGCATATTGGCTCCTAATAATTCTGACTGACGGCTCTGATTGATAGCTTTATTACTATTAGTCTACCATTCTCTGATTGTTTAAACCGCAATAAAAAACCGCCCTACGTCATGTAGGGCGGTTTTTTGATAAATACTGCTAATCTGTCAGTTATTAGAACTGGTTCATCGTGTTTTTGCCACCACCAGCTTTTAGTGCGTTATCACCAGAGAAGATTTCTTTGTGATCATCGCCAAGGTCAGAACCGGCCATTGCTTGGTGCTTAACACAAGAGATGCCTTCGCGGATTTCTTTACGCTGTACGCCAGCTGCATAAGCAAGCATACCTTCTTCACCGAAGTAACCTTTAGCAAGTTCATGAACGCTAAGAGCAGTCGTGTGGTAAGTCGGTAGCGTGATTAAGTGATGGAATACACCAGCTTCACGTGATGCATCACGTTGGAAGTTCTTAGCGGCAACATCAGCTGCTGCATCAAGCTCTGTACCATCATAATCAGCACTCATCAAGTCATCTTTGTTGTAGCTAGAGATGTCTTTACCTTCTTCTTCCCACTGTGCGATAACTTGCTTACGGAAGTTAAGCGTCCAGTTGAATGATGGGCTGTTGTTGTATACAAGCTTCGCTTTAGGCTGTTGCTCTTTAATACGGTCAACCATTGATTTGATGTGTGCAACGTCTGGCGTAGGTGTTTCGATCCATAGTAGATCAGCACCGTTTTCTAGAGCAGTTACACAGTCAAGTACAACGCGGTCGATGTTAGTTTCTTCACGGAATTGATATAGACCGTTAGGCAAACGAACTGGACGTACTAGTTTACCGTTGTGCTTAAGCAAGCTGTCGTTTTCTTTTGCATCTTCAAGAGATACTTCTTCCATTTCGATGAAGTCGATGTACTTAGAAGCAAGATCACCTGGCTCATTTGATACTGGGATTTTTTGCGTTAGTGATGCACCTTCAGAGTCAGTACGAGCAACGATAACACCATCTTCAACACCAAGCTCTAGGAATGCATAACGAATAGCGTTTAGCTTAGAGATGAAGTCTTCATGTGGTACGGTGACTTTACCCGCCTGGTGACCACATTGCTTAGCATCAGATACTTGGTTTTCAACCTGAATGGCACAAGCACCAGCTTCAATCATTTGCTTGGTCAATAGGTAAGTGGCTTCTTCATTACCGAAACCTGCATCGATATCAGCAATGATTGGCACTACATGTGAATCAAAGTTTTCGATTTTTTCTAGGATGGCTGAAGTATCTTGACCCGCTTCTTCAGCAGCGTTTAACTCACGGAAGTAGTCGTTCAATACTTTAGCATCAGCTTGACGTAAAAACGTGTAGATCTCTTCGATTAGCTTAGGTACTGATGTTTTTTCGTGCATAGATTGGTCAGGTAGAGGACCAAACTCAGAACGTAGGGCAGCTACCATCCAACCTGAAAGGTAGATGTAAGTTTTAGAGGTTGTACCGAAATATTTTTTCTTAGCATACATGGTTTGCTGTGCAACAAAGCCATGCCATGCACCTAAAGACTGCGTGTACTGAGATGTATCATTGTCATAATCTTCCATGTCTTGACGCATGATTTTTGCAGTATATTTTGCGATATCCAAGCCCGTTTTAAAACGGTTTTGTGACATCATACGTGCAGCATCAACTTCGCTAATGTTCTGCCAGTTGCCGTGCTTTTGCTTCAATTCACGTACTAAGTCGATCGCTGATTTATATGCAGTTGACATCTATAGTCTCCTTGGTGGGGTGTAAAAAATAAGTTAATTATTAAAGTAATAAAAACATGTATTACTAGGATTCTTATTAAACTAACAAAGCTATATGTAGAATTTGGGTCATTACTAATCTGTCTAAGTTCTATTTACCCTAAACAAACCGATGCATTAATACAAGGGGATTGCTAAACTCAGCAGTTGAAAATAATGACTATCTTATAGGTGATAATTCGTTTATCGCTAAGGCATATAAGTATTTAATGGGCAGCGATGTCATAATGGGTAACAAGAGATGTTACAATAATACAGTCGCTTGGTAATGTTTCACTGCCAATAAAAACCATTAATATGCTACTTAGTTATTGAGTTGCTATTGAGTTTTTTTGGCCTGCACTCAGCTCATAAGACTCAACTTGATTATTTTTTTCGCAAATCCTTTATGGAACTTACTATAACTGTCTTACCAAGATTTATCTAATTTATGATAGTTATCTTTAGTATTTTTATAGGTTATAATGCATGTATAACAGTATGTTGCGATAGGTAAATTGGGTTATAACTAGCGATTGGTATAGCAAGGTCAATCAAAAATTATAAGACTGATGCTGTTATAAACCGCAATCTGTCATCACAGCATTAACTATTACAGCACTAGCCATTACAGCATTGAGAATACCAAACTTGCAGTAGTACTTATTCAAAAGCCAAGAGAAATAGATATGAATTTGCAGCGGGTTGATTTAAATTTATTAGTCCATTTAGATGTGTTGCTACGAGAAAAAAACGTCACTCGCGCAGCAGAGCAGCTTGGTATTACCCAGCCTGCCATGAGTAATATTTTGCGGCGTTTACGCAAGTTATTTAATGATCCGCTACTGGTGCGCTCATCTGAAGGTATGACACCGACTGAGCGCGCCCTTGAGCTACAGCCGCGTATTCGGGAGATACTCGCTGACTTGACTCAAGTCCTAGAGCCGCGTACTGAGTTCCGTCCTTATAGTACGTCACGTGTGTTTCGTATCATGACCTCAGACTATGCCGAAGCGACCTTGGTACCCAAGCTCGTAAAAGCGCTACGCTCTGAGGCCCCCAATGTTATTTTGGACTTTTTGACCCCATCAGATGTCTCTTATCGTGACATGGAGCAGGGGCGTGTTGATTTGGCAATCAACCGTTTTAATGAGATACCGCAAAGCTTTCATCAGGTGCTGGTATGGCGTGATACGTTTAGTTGTCTGTTATCTTCTGAGAGTCCTTATGCCAACCGTTTTAATCTAAAAAATTATCTAAAAGCGCAGCATGTCTGGGTATCTAAGACAGGTATGGGTGTGGGCTTTGGGGTCAATCCAGAAAAATCAGGTGGACTTGGCTCAATCGATCAGGCCTTGCAGCGCCTTGGGCAAAAACGCCAAATTAGTGTGTTTACTCGTCATTATCAGATGCCAGCCATGCTTGCAGCAAACAAAGATTTGATAGCAACATTGCCCACCCGTGTGGCGAGAATGCAAGCTAACAACGACAGCATTATGATGGAAGAGCCACCGTTTTTTATTCCTGAATTTGAGCTGACGATGGCTTGGTCACCACTGCTGCAGCATCACCCAGCGCATCGATGGTTACGTCAGCTCATCATGCATGTAGCACGCCAAGTGGTAGCTGAAGAAGAAAACCCACCACAGGAAATACCTGTTATCAACCATTTGTTTTAAAGACTCGATTGTTCTATATAGACCAGCCACTAGGCTGGTCTTTTTGTTTAGAGCTGCTATAAAGTCTTTTCTAATATTTAGCCATTCTTAATAAGACGGTCACACTCTTAACATCTTCAACACACTTTACAATATATTGTAAAACTCTTCGCTGCCCACACTTGGTAATATGTCTGCAGATAGAGGACGAGTGATTAACGAACGCCGCTATCGATGTAATAACAAATAATTAAAAATCAAAAGTAGCACTGCTACTAAATACAGAATAACCAAGCAGATAAAACTATACAAACACATAAAATCAAATAACAAGGACAATAATATGTCAGATATTACTACTGTAAACCCAGCCACTGGTGAAGACATAAAAAACTACGACTACATGAGCAATGAAGAAGTCAACAAAATCGTTGACGCTTCCCACAATGCATTTTTAGAATGGCGTAATGTCAGCCATGAAGAGCGCGGCCGTATTATCAAGACTATCGGCGACAAGCTGATGGAGTATAAGGAAGAGCTGTCTGAGCTCATGACCGAAGAGCGCGGTAAGCTATATAGCCAAAGCGTACAAGAGCTAGGTCTATGCAAAGCGATTTGCGACTACACAGCTGAAAACGGTGTCGCTTCTTTAGCTGATGATGTACGTGATATCGAAGGTATGAAAAAAGGTCTTGTGACCTATCAACCGATTGGTATCATCTATGGTATGCAGCCTTGGAACTTCCCAGCGTATCAGGTGTTCCGCTATACGATTGCTAACCTAATGGCTGGTAACAGTGTATTGCTAAAACATGCTTCTAACGTCACTGGCTCAGGTTTATTGATTGAAAAGATTCTTCATGAATCAGAATTACCGAATGATTTATTCCGCACTATCTTGATTGATCATGATCAATCAGAAGAGCTAATCGGAAACGATAAAGTACGCGGTGTGACGCTAACTGGTAGTGACGATGCTGGCCGTATCGTTGGACAACAAGCAGCCAAAGCAATCAAAAAAGCCGTATTAGAGCTCGGTTCTAACGATGCATTCATCGTTTTAGAAGATGCAGACATAGATACTGCTGTTGAGACTTGTACCCAAGCCCGTTTGATCAATAACGGTGAAACTTGCGTCGCAGCGAAGCGTTTTATTGTAGTCGACAGCGTGTATGATGAATTTCGCAAACGTATCGTAGAGAAGTTCGAAGGCACCAAATCTGGTGATCCAATGGATGACAGTTCAGACATCGGTCCATTAGCACGTGCAGACTTGCGAGATCAGCTGCATGAGCAAGTAGAACAAAGTGTAGCCAAAGGTGCTACGATTGCTGTTGGTGGTAAAGTACCAGAAGGTAAAGGTAGCTTTTATCCAGCAACTATCTTAGAAAATGTCGAGAAAGGTCAGCCTGCCTATGACGATGAATTGTTTGGTCCTGTAGCCTCGCTTATCCGTGCAAAAGACGAAGATGATGCAATGCGAATTGCTAACGACAGTCGCTACGGTCTAGGTGGTGCGATATTCTCAAAAGACGAAGAAAAAGCAGTGCGTTTGGCCCGTGAGCAATTCGATACAGGTATGGTCTACGTCAATGGCTATGGCTTAGCAAATCCTGCACTACCATTTGGTGGTGTGAAAGACTCAGGCTATGGTCGTGAGCATGGTGGATTTGGTATCAAAGAGTTTGTAAACATTAAAGCAGTTCACGTATTCTAAAACTTAAAATACTATATAAGCATAATAGATGACTATTTATGATTTAGTTTGTAAATGGTCATCAAAAAAAGCCCAGTGACTCATAATGAGTGACTGGGCTTTTCGTTATGTAATGCAAAAGTAATAGCTCAAGTAATTGATATTATTATATATCAATGCACCAACATTCTTATTCGTCAATGAGTAATTGCAATGGTAGGGTTGGTAAATATTGCTTAGCTTGTGATGAAGTATTATTTACTTCAAGGGATAATACATTCTTTGCCAGTAGTAATATCGTCCACGGTAACAGCTGATGCTCTAGCTTCTGTACCCGTGACTGTAAACGCTCCGCTGTATCATTGATACTGACATTCAATACCGCTTGCGTCAGCACTTGACCTGCATCCAGCTCGGCTGTCACTTTGTGAATGCTACATCCATGACGACGATCACCCGCTTGTATGACTCGTTTGTGAGTATCTAAACCCTTGTAAACCGGCAGTAGAGAAGGATGAAGATTAATCATAGGCACTGGTACATTATCGATAAATGAACCGCTCAATACCCGCATAAATCCAGCCAAAACAATCAGATCTGGTTGCCATGCGACAAGCTGCTCATTGGCATGGGCTTCAAAGGTCTTGATGCCCATGCGTTTGCCACTCGCAACGTGCGACAAAACAGCAATTGGAATGTTGGCATCTTTAGCACGTGTCAATGCATAAGCATCGTCACGATTACTAATGACGCCGACAATTTCTATCGGTAGCGCACCTGCTTGCATAGCATCTATCAGCACTTGTAGATTACTACCACTCCCTGATACCAAAACAGCAATACGTAATGGCTTGATAGGCTGGCTTGTCTGATCAATAGACATTAACGGTATACCACCGCATCCGCTTGGTCATCAGTGCTACGTTTGATCATTTCACCCAATTGCCAAGCGTTTTCGCCAGCGTCAGTCAATGTCTTGATAGCTGCTTCTGCTTTGTTTTTAGGAACCACGATGACAAAACCAACGCCGCAGTTGAATGTGCGGTACATTTCACTTTGCGCGATATTACCTTGGGTCTGTAGCCAAGTGAACAGCTCTGAGAACTGCCAGCTGTTTGTGTCAATGCTAGCCGCTAGGTCATCAGGCAATACGCGTGGTAAGTTATCTGTTAAGCCGCCACCTGTGATATGCGACATTGCATGAAGCGCTGAGCTACCAAGGGTATCTTGTAGCGCCTTGATGGCTTTTACATAGATACGAGTAGGCGCCATGAGAGCGTCTTGAATAGGCTGACCATCTAGTTGCTCATCACTGTTGGTCACGTCAACACCGCTGACTTCGATAACTTTTCGTACTAGTGAGTAGCCGTTTGAGTGTGCGCCACTTGAAGCAAGTGCAATCAGTACATCGCCTTCTGCGACATTTTCACCGGTGACAACTTCGGCTTCTTCAACCACGCCCACACAAAATCCAGCGAGATCATAGTCATCATCTTGATACATGCCTGGCATTTCAGCAGTTTCACCACCGATGAGCGCACAGTTAGCTAGTTTGCAACCATCACCAATACCAGTCACGACAGTCGCCGCAACATCGACATCCAGCTTGCCAGTTGCATAATAATCTAAAAAGAACAATGGCTCTGCACCGCAAACCAATAGATCATTGACACACATCGCAACCAAATCAATGCCGATAGTGTCATGACGGTTGAGTTGTAATGCTAGTTTTAGTTTGGTGCCCACACCATCAGTGCCAGAAACTAATAGTGGCGAGGTATAACCTGTTGGGATACGGCATAACGCACCAAAACCGCCAAGTCCACCCACGACTTCAGGACGAGTAGTGGCTTTTGCAACGGACTTGATACGCTGAACCAAAGCATCACCTGCATCGATATCAACGCCGGCGTCTTTGTAGCTTAAAGAAGGCTTGTCACTCATAGTCATCTCACAGTTGGGGGTAGATAATTGGGATTGAAAAGTAAGGGAGTCAATCACGCTAAAATCAGCGCTATAAAGTTTAAAGGTAAAGTTTACAAACAGTGGGCGCATTATACCCAAAAATAGACCGCACTCGCAAAGCAACTTACCGATATTTGGCTAAGTTTTGCATTAAGTGGCAAATAAGTTGCTAAGAAACAAAAAATGACTGATTCTTCGTTGGAGTCTGCGATAATAGAACGCTAAATTTATTGCTAATGATTGTCTAAATGATGATTTAAGTATCATTAGCATGTCAGTCGATGAGTACCAAAGAATACACGGTTATATCAAAGTAAGTTTGTTAAAGATGCTCGTCGATTACATACCGAGTTCTTCGACCAAAAAGTACCTAATCATTTAATAAATCGCTGTTGTCTCACGCTTTGTCACTATCTCAAACCCGCTTAACCATACGCTTAACCATAGGAATATTCAGTATGATGAATCAGTCAATAGATCCCTTTTTTCGACGTTTATTCATTGTCGTGGCTCTGGTGGTGGCTGTATTCCTTTTATATCTAATGCTGCCTGTGATTGTGCCATTCATCTTTGCCTTTATGCTCGCTTATTTATTTAATCCTTTAGTAAAGCGGCTATCGAGGTATCTTAAGCGGTGGGTCGCCATTATCATTGTCTACTCGACGATCACGTTGGGAATGGCGCTATTATTATGGTGGTTGATACCGACATTATGGAATCAGCTGCAAGCGGCTTGGGATTATCTGCCTAAGATATTTAATTGGTACAACCAAGTTGTGCGAGAGTGGTTCAATAGCAATACTCGTGTTCAGTTGCCTCAATTAGAGTCTAAAGAGTTCTCCGATACATTGGTCGACTATATGCAGACGAATTATAAGTTTGCTGATGCCAGTACCATGATGAGTCAAATTTTAACGTCAAGTATGAACTTCATTAACAATGCAGGGCTTATTGTGTTGGTGCCGATTTTGACCTTTTATTTCCTGTTTAATTGGGATCAGCGTTTGCATACATGGAAGATGGCAATACCAGGACCTTATTGCAAACAAGTCATTGGTATCGCAAAAGAATGTGATCAAGCATTGATGGCTTTTATCAAAGGTCAGTTGTTGGTGATGGTACTACTGGGTGCTATTTATGCGATACAGTTGCAGCTCATCGGTTTGGAGCTTGGGCTTATTATCGGTATGGTGGCCGGTATCGCTAGTTTCGTGCCTTACTTGGGTTTTGGTATCGGGTTTATCGCTGCTATCATTGCCTGCTTATTTCAGTTTGGGCTCAACTGGACATATTTGTCATTGGTTGTTGGTGCATTTTTGGTTGGACAAGCCGCAGAAGGTTATATTCTGCAGCCATTGCTATTAGGTGATAAGATTGGACTATCACCATTATGGGTCATATTTGCGGTATTAGCAGGGGCAAGTTTATTGGGTTTTGTCGGTATGTTGATTGCCTTACCCGTGTCTGCTGTTCTCAACGTATTGTTCCGCCATTTATATGCCCATTATCGTACGACTGACTTTTATAGAGGTCGCAAGCAGCTGGCGTTGTTTGAAAAGAAGTAAATACTATAACTTTGGATGTTCTGGATAAATAGGATGTAAATGCTCACAACGTTATAATGGAGCAGTAATCGAAAAGGCTGAGTAGGTAAAAGACTTGTCAGTCATTTTACAAATATGTTATATATAGGCGCAGTGTTGATAGTATCAGTCGCTACGATAATCGTTTCATAAAGATTGAATTTCATCAGTGGCTTTTTCATCACTAGGTTTTTAGTCATTGAATTGACCTACCAAAAAACTATATTTATCACATACATTTATACCGGATGGCGCTGATAGCACTTAATGTAGTGTTAAAGCCGTTTATCCTTTTTCTATTGTACTTTTATATTGCGCTACGCAACACGAGTTGATGATTCATGGCAGAAGCACAGCTAAGTCTCAATCTGGACATTAAGCATGATGCAAGTCTCAGCGACTTTGCCGGTCCTGGTTGGATGTCTATTATTGATGCAGTACGGCAGTTACATGTCGGCCTGATTGGTCAGCTATATCTGTTTGGTAGCCCTGCCACAGGTAAGTCTCATCTGCTTTCTGCTATTTGCGAATCGTTTATTGAGATGGACAAGTCAGCAATCTGCTTGTCGCTTAATGAGTTGATCCATACCGATGTCCATGTACTATCTTCTTTAGAAAACTTTGATCTTATTGCTATCGATGATTTAGAAGTGCTTGAGCAAAGTAGTCAATGGCAAGAGGCTTTGTTTCATCTGATCAATCGTAGCCGCGAGGGGCAGCGTCAGCTGTTGTTTGCTGCCAATAAACCTGCTGATGATTTACCCTTTCAATTAAGGGATTTGTTGACGCGTCTGGCACAAGCGCCTACCTTCAAAGTCCCTACTGGGCATGATTTGGCAGACAGGCAAGCGTTGCTACAGTCTATCTTGCGTCGACGCGGTTGGCAGTTTGATGATCGAATCATTGATTATTTATTGACAGAAGGTCCACACCGGATTGGTGCGATGATGGACGTGCTCAACTACATTCAGCCAATGTTCTCTAATCTTGGGCGTAGCAATATATCAAAAGCAGTGATAAGTGATGCGCTCAAAACGATCGATGAGCAGACGCTTGCAGCAGAGCTTGCTGATATCGCTCAAGAGACACAAGTAGATAACGAGACAACGGATCAAGATCAACATACGATGCCGCTTGATTTTTAGTATTTATAATTTTGGTAGTCAGAATTTTAGCAGTCAGAACACGAATAACCGTAAGAATACGAATTGTTTATCCAACATGCTTTTACTATTAATGGAACGCCTTATGAAATCGAATATTTCTTTGCTAAAAAAATTAACTATTGGGTCGTTATTGGTAGGTGCCACTTCGGTCTCTATGACGTCACAGGCAGCAGTGACAGTATTGGTTGATGACAATATCAAAGTCACTGCCATTAATGGACAGGAAATCAAACAGAGTGCGTTTCAGCCACTAACGAAGACATTTACACTCCAGCCAGGTCAACACGCAATCACGGCCAAATACGACCGCTTGTATAACTTACCTCGTGATGAGCATGACTACTTACGTTCAGGTAATGTTAGTGTGACCGCACAACTGGCTGATAACCAAACGTATCGTTTGACCATGCCTAATCAGCCAGAAGACTATGAGGCAGCCAAAGATTATGCCGATCAGCCAACGCTTGCTATACAGCAAAATAATACGGTTATTGCCAGCCAACAAGGTATGGTTGGCAACAAAGGTGGCTTGTTCTCAGGACTTGGTAAGGCAATAGGTGGTGTGTTCGGCGGTGCAGGCGATGCTGAGCTACAGAACCAGCGCGCGATTGCATCATTGGATCAGCCAGCAGTTACGAATACAAGTCCAGCAGCGATGCCTAAAGGCAACGTCAATACGACGACTGCTGTCCAGCAAAGTGCAAATGTAAGTACGTCTACCAATACGTTAGATTCATTCATGCAAATTTGGCTACAAGCAACGCCTGCTGAGCGTGAAAAAATGCGTCAATGGATGCAAAAATAGCTCTCTTCTTTTATAATTTTGACAATAAAAAAGCACCCTACGAGGTGCTTTTTTGTTGTTTAGATTTTGGTAGTCATTTAGTAAGGGTTAATCATTACTAACCCAAAAATGCATTATACATCCATACCAGTTTTTCTTGCTCTTGTACGTAGGCATCTACAAGGTCAGCTGTACCTTGGTCATCGCTTTCTGCTGCTAGAGAAGACACTTGGCGCTGTTCAGTGATTAGGGCTTGTAGACCATTTACTACGCCTTTTACACAAGTTGTGCCATCTTTAACGTTTTTGTCTTCACTGATGCTAGTATGCTGAGAAAAATCGCTATAAGCGTGAAGTGGTGTGCCGCCTAATGTTAGGATGCGCTCAGCAATTTCATCAATCTGTAGTTGTAAAGCAGTATATAGCTCTTCAAATTGAGGATGCAGCGTAAAAAAGTGCTCACCTTTTACGTTCCAGTGGTAGCCACGTACGTTCAAGTAAAATACGTGGTATGTTGATAGCAGGTTATTTAGTTGTGCAATAACTTCGCTCATGTCTGCTTTTTCTAAGCCGATCTGGTTAGTAGCATTGTTAGAATTACTCATAGTATTATCCTTATAATGTGAGTGTTGTGATACGTAATAAAGAAGAGTTTTGGTAGCTTAAATCAATAGAGATCAGTTTGGTAGAAAAAGTGGTTCAATTCTACTGATCACTGTTCATACCAGCTATTTCTCTACGTCTGTCTTCTTTTGATGCTTATAATAATAGCAAACTATCATTAATAAGTTAAATTTAATAAATGCAATTTTACGATTGGTTTTATAAAAGTAAAATCAAATTTCTCTATCGTTCTCCTAAACGATAGAGAATCCTAATTACAGCTATGCTGGTGGCTGCAAGTTTTCAGGGTTCAATCCTTTCACAGGAACCACTTCTTGTAGATGTTGACGAACAGTGTCGATTGGAAATTTCTGCGCTTGCAAGCGTTTCGGTACGATTTGGCTGCCTTGTTGACCTTTCAACTCAAACATCATAAAGATATAGTCGTCAGTCTCATCCCAGCTTTTGATAGCAGTCCAAGGAATAACGGCTTGTTGAGTTGCGCCTGCACGCATCTGCATACCGCGCATTTGTGAGTTTTTCATCATATCAGGTTGGTTGCTTGGCATTGCCATAACTAAACCATGCTTTTGTACACCTAGCTTCATCTGACGCATCTCATCTGGCATTTCTTGATCGGCGACTTGTTTTTCAAACTCTCTTTTTACATACCATTTAAAACCCAACGTACGAGCCAATAGATAAATCACTACACCAACGAGCATTAACCAAAATATAATGGTTGAGTAGCCGGTCACAAAGATGAGTCCTGCAATGGCAAGTATCACAACCACTGCCATAATGATCCATTCTTTGGTCTTAAAGCTTGATAAACCAAAAGAAGGGCTGGCACTGGCAAACAGTTCATACTGTGCTTGGTGAAATTCCGCCTCAGTCAGATTTAAGGCGACAGGTTGGAGCGTGTAAGGGTACAGGGCCATAAAGGTTTCTCAAATACTTGTGTTAAAAGTGTTGGGTTTGTATCGCCAAAGCCGAGCTATGATGCGCCACTTGGCTGGAGGCGAATAAAGGTATGCGCTTATCTTACCGAAAAGTACTCTTAAATGAAACATATAAGCAAGGCTGTTCGCTGATAGGGGTGATATTAATGATTTTATAAGGGTGAGCGAGGGGCGTTTAGGTCGGTCAAACCTTTGAATATGATCCTGAGATAAATGCAACCTGCTAACCATAACGGAAATGGTCGCTCAAAAATAAACCTACAGCCGCCAAAAATGACCAAAACATGGTCAAATCTGCTGGGTCTTGGTATTATAGCGGCTATAAGATATGTTGGTACAAGACATAACGCCATAGCCCGTTGTCACAAAGACAGTGATAGCGAGACGTTGGGCGACTATTATATTAATAAACCTTTTATTCACCTTTAGTGTTACAGGCAACTACTATGATTGATCCGAAACTCTTACGCGGCGATTTGAGCGACCTACAGCAGCAGCTAGCCACCCGTGGTTATGAGCTTGATATGGCGTTCTGGCAGACGATTGAAAACGAGCGTAAGTCGCTACAAGTTAAAACTGAAGAGTTGCAATCGCGCCGTAACGCTGGTGCTAAGCAAGTAGGTGCTCTAAAAAAATCAGGCGAAGATGCCAGTGAGCTATTGGCTGAGATGCAAAGCGTTAGCGGTGAGATCAAAGCTGCGGAAGACGAGCTACGTACGCTACAAGAGCGCATCACTCAAGCAGCGCTACAGATTCCAAATATTCCGGCGGCAGATGTGCCAGTGGGTACGTCAGAAGACGATAACGTAGAAGTGCGTCAGTGGGGCACGCCGCGTACGTTTGATTTTGAGATTCAAGACCATACGCATATTGGTGAGACGCTTGGTATGCTGGATTTTGAAGCAGCGACTAAGTTGACTGGTAGCCGTTTCAACGTGCTTAAAGGGAAGCTCGCACAATTGCATCGTGCACTAATCCAATTTATGCTCAACACCCATACGATGAAGTACGGCTATCTTGAGACCTATGTGCCTTATATCGTCAATAGCGACAGTCTAAAAGGTACGGGTCAGTTGCCAAAATTTGAAGATGACTTGTTTAAGCTGAGCAATCACACGAATAACGATGAAATGGATTTTTATCTCATTCCAACCGCTGAAGTGCCAATGACCAACTTGGTGCGCGGCGAGCGTTTGGATATCAAAGAGCTGCCGCTAAAATTCACCGCGCATACGCCATGTTTCCGCAGTGAAGCTGGCTCGCACGGGCGTGATACTCGCGGCTTGATTCGTCAGCATCAGTTTGAAAAAGTTGAAATGGTCAATGTTGGCACCGCAGAGCAATCTGATGACCTATTAGAAGCGATGACAGGGCAGGCCGAATATATCTTGCAGCAGCTTGAGTTGCCATACCGCACGGTACAACTCTGTACCGGCGATATGGGCTTTGCCGCACAAAAGACCTATGACATCGAAGTATGGTTGCCAAGCCAAGATACCTATCGTGAAATCTCTAGCTGCTCTAACTGTGGGGATTTCCAAGCGCGCCGTATGGGTACCCGTGTCAAAGATGGCAAGCAAACCAGCCTTGCGCATACCCTAAACGGTTCAGGTCTAGCAGTTGGTCGTACGCTGCTCGCCGTCATGGAAAATCATCAAAATGCGGATGGCAGCATTACGATTCCAGAAGTATTGCGTCCGTTTATGGGCGGTGCTGAGACTATTTCAGTTTAATAAACTGACTATAAATAATGAGCTGCTTGATACTTAGGTCACTCGCAGCTTGTTATTCATAACTTAAATCAAAGTCCGTCATTGCTCATCGTTTAACAAAACTGATGTGAGTCATTGCTAAATATAAACGGTCTTGTTACCGCATTTTTGGCTAGGCTCATAGCAAATATGTTAAAATTGCATTTTTATTTTATAGCCTATCCGTTGAGGACGCCTGTCGCGTTTTTGATAGATTATCCTCTGAGTAAATTCTCCTCTTATCTTTATACTACTGATTCGAATATTAGGACACTCTATGCCAGCTCCAATTAGCGAACGTAAACTAGCCAATGCCATCCGTGTACTGTCGTTTGACGCGGTTCAAAAAGCCAACTCTGGACATCCGGGTGCGCCAATGGGTATGGCTGATATTGCCGAAGTTTTGTGGCGCAAATTTTTGAAGCACAATCCAGCAGATCCTAATTGGCACAACCGTGATCGCTTTGTACTGTCAAACGGTCATGGCTCAATGCTCATTTATTCATTGCTACATTTATCAGGTTATGATGTGAGCGTTGATGACCTAAAAGGTTTCCGTCAGTTGCATTCAAAAACCCCAGGTCATCCTGAACTTGGTTACACGCCTGGCGTAGAGACGACGACTGGTCCATTAGGACAAGGTATTGCCAATGCCGTTGGTTTTGCAATCGCAGAAAAGACGCTAGCCGCACAGTTCAACCGTGACGGTCATAACGTCGTCGATCATCATACTTATGCGTTCTTGGGCGATGGTTGCTTGATGGAAGGTATCAGTCATGAAGTATGCTCGCTGGCTGGCACGTTGGCGCTTGGCAAATTGGTATTCTTCTATGATGACAATGGCATCTCTATCGACGGTAATGTCGAAGGCTGGTTCACTGACGATACCGAAGCTCGTTTTGAGTCATACGGCTGGCAAGTGATCAAAGTCGATGGCCATGATACTGATGCAATCACGCAAGCAACTGAGCAAGCGATTGCAGAGACTACTAAGCCAAGTCTAATTATTTGTAAAACCACAATTGGTGCTGGTAGCCCGAACAAACAAGGTCTAGCGGCTAGTCATGGTGCTCCACTTGGTGATGACGAAATCGCCTTGACCCGTGATGCGCTATCTTGGAAACATGCACCATTTGAATTAGATGACGAAATCTATGAAGCATGGGATGCTAAAGCCAAAGGCGACGTCCAGCAAAAGAACTGGGATACGGACTTTGAAGCATACAAAAAAGCCTATCCAGAGCTTGCAGCAGAACTATCACGCCGCTTAAATGGTGAGTTGCCTGCTGACTTTGCTAGCCAAGCGCAAGCCTATATTCAGCAAACGCAAGAAGCGGGCGGTGATGTTGCTAGTCGTAAAGCCAGTCAAAATGCTATCAACAGTTTGCAGCCGTTATTGCCAGAATTGCTAGGCGGTTCAGCGGATCTAGCTGGCTCGAACCTTACGCTATTCAAAGGCGCGAAAGGCATCGAGAAAGATGCTGATGGCAACTACATCTATTACGGCGTGCGCGAGTTCGGTATGACTGCGATTGCCAATGGTATTGCACTGCATGGCGGCTTTATCCCTTACGTAGCGACTTTCCTCATGTTTATGGAATATGCACGTAACGCGGTACGCATGGGCGCACTCATGAAGCAGCGCGTCATCCATGTCTATACGCATGATTCTATCGGTCTGGGTGAAGACGGCCCAACGCATCAGCCAGTTGAGCAATTGACTAGCCTACGTACCACGCCAAACCTACGTACATGGCGTCCGTGTGATGCGACTGAATCTGCAAGCGCTTGGGTAGAAGCAATCAAATCAGAAAACAACCCATCAGCATTGATCTTTAGCCGTCAAAGCTTGCCACATCAAGTACGTGATAGCGATCAAGTAGCGAACATCACCAAAGGCGGTTATGTACTGGCAAAAGAGCAAGGCGAGCTACAAGCTATCATCATCGCTACTGGTTCAGAAGTTGGCCTAGCGATGGAAGCGTATGAGGCGTTGAGCGCAAATGGCGTTGGTGTCCGTGTAGTGTCTATGCCATGTGCTGAGATTTTCGTTGAGCAAGATGCTAGCTATCGTGAAGCGGTATTGCCTGCCAATATCCGTGCTCGTGTCGCAGTAGAAGCCGCGCATGTAGACTACTGGTATAAGTTCGTTGGTCTAGATGGCAAAGTTATTGGTATGACCACTTATGGCGAATCTGCTCCTGCTAGCGACTTGTATAAAGAGTTTGGTATCACGACTGATGCTGTGGTTGAAGCGGTGAATAGTTTGGTGTAATAAACCTGAGTTAGTTAGTGTTTAAAAAAAGAGCTGCCGGAGAAATCTGGTGGCTTTTTTTATCTAACTATATTTTCACTCATATATTGCCGACCTATTGAATCGCATATTAATAGCTAAAGAGCAATTACAAGTTAGCATGTTTCTTATAATCAAACATACATAAGAACTTTCTATACCCAGTTTCTTTTTTATCTTCATATATTTTTAGATAATCAGCGACTTCGTCTAATTTCAAATTTTCGTGCCAAACACCCCATGAAATAGCATTAGATTTGTTTGTTAAAGAAATGTTTTCATCCAAAATAATATCCTGAATAGTTTGATGGTTATTAATACAATAACGATTTATACCCTTGATTAGATCATTCATAAGTTTTGTCTGTTGCTTTTTCAACCTGCTTTCTTCTTCAATACCTTCACATACCTTACTAAACCCATAAATAGGAAAATACTGATTATCCGCAATACGTTGTTTGTTGACTAGTAAAAGCAATTGATCATTAGAGTCTTCTATTATCTTGAAATAATCAGAAATCATTTCTGAAATAGTATGAAAATTATATTGTATTGTACGTCTGGAACCTATAGCGATTATTTTATCGCCATTATTTACTTCATCCATATCTTCTGTAAAACTTACTTGAATATTTCCACCTTCATATATTTCTTTTGCAATTGACTGAAACTTTCTTACGTCCATTGCCGAAATCGGCAATGATAGCTCTGCAAGTACCCGATAAATTTCAGAGAAATTATTTGTTCTAATCTTATTGATTCTAATTGTCGAGAATCCTTCAACATCAATATCATGTTCGACAATATTGAGATTCTCTGAACCTTCTTCATACTCTACAAGTAGAAAGTTTTCTCTAATTTTTTTTGCTACATCTGTATTCGATTCAACATAGGAAAAAATTGTCTTTAGAAGTTCTTTAATATTATCATCACCCACGTTATAACCTAGAAAAATTATTGGATTATGGATAAATAAAGAAAGTAATTGCGAGCGTATTAGCTCATACTTAACTTTGAAGTTTTCATAATCGGGTTTTGTAATAATAATTTTATTTGGATCACTAATACTTCCATGTATTTTATAAACTGAACCATATGGATTACTGAGCAGAATATCATTGCCTACTAGTGGATTAAATTCAAAAATATCTTGCGCTAAATTATCGTAGTTAGTTGTGATGATTGAGCCTATGTTTTTTCTTGCTTTCTTAAGTTCCGCTAACTCTTCTTCGATAGAATCTCTGTAAGTTAAGTCTGATAGTAAACTAGATATATATATCTTAAACCTACTTATAGGAACTCCTAAACGCATATTTTCAAAAAAAATATCATTAATTTCCTTAAAGCTCCCCTCCGGATTACTCTCTAAGTATTTATTAAAGTTTTTTTCAAGAGTTTCCTGCAATGCTCTCATATTTGAACTGACCATTGACGATATGATGGGATTTAATATTCAAGTATTCTCTATCGTCTCCATATAACTCAGTAGCAATTTTTGAGAGCAATCCATCCCAAGTATATGAGTTTTCCAAATATCTAAGACTTACACCAGTTCCTATAAACAATACTGGATGGTTTGTGTATTTGGCTACGAAATCTTTTATATTCATAATAGTCTACTATTAGATAGCGAGCGTAAGATGTGTTAGCGATAGCGTAACTTAGCAGTATTAAAAAATCAAAAATTAAATCGGTGGGTTACACCTTATCGTCGTTCTCTACGAGAATTTGACAAGTCTAACGCTACTCTATGGCGAACACAGTGTTATTTTCAAATAATAAATATCGAAATATGATAGATTTTTGCTGAGGGTGAGCGAGGAAATAATAAAGCACTGCTTTGCCCAAATGCAAGACGAAAGTACTGCGAAAAAAGGCGCACGCCAAGGACAGTCCTTTTATGGGTGCGCGCATTTTCCTAAGTGCCGAGGTGTGGTGAATGTAGCTTAACTGTTAGTCATCTCAACCATATATCTCTTCCAAACGTAAACAAGCGACCAATCGACCGTCCCATTCGCGCAGTTGCGGCTCTACTTCGCTGCATTGTGGTTTGGCATAGGGACAGCGTTTGTGTAGTGCACAGCCACTTGGTGGATTAAGCGGACTTGGTAGCTCACCTTGCAGGGTTAGATCATTCTTATGTCCATTTACTGTGGGTGCAGCAGCCAATAGGGCGATGGTATATGGGTGTTTTGGCGCATTATAAATTGCTTCTTTGGGGCCGTGTTCGACGGCCTGACCCAAGTACATCACCATCACATCATCAGCGACGTGGCGTACGACCGATAAGTTATGCGAGATAAAGACATAAGCGGTTTGATATTCGTCCTGCAAGTCCATAAACAGGTTCAATACTTGCGCTTGAATCGACACATCAAGTGCGGAAGTTGGCTCATCAGCGACGACAATTTTTGGATTGAGCATCATGGCGCGGGCGAGGGCGATTCGCTGCCGTTGACCACCCGAAAACATATGCGGAAAACGACCAGCATGTTCAGGACGTAGACCCACGTTTCTCATCATCTCGTTGATCTTGTCGCGCTTCTCTTCTTTGGACAGTTTGGTATGGATATCCAATGGTTCAGTCAATTGATAGCCAATGGTATGGCGTGGGTTCAAGCTGCCATAAGGGTTTTGGAATACCGTTTGAATTTCGGTACGCAACTCTTTTAGCGCCTTTCTACTATAGCCAGTGGTGCCTTCATCATTGATAAATAGCTCACCGTGTGTAGGCGCTTCGATCAGCGTCAGCTGGCGGGCAAGGGTTGATTTGCCGCAGCCTGACTCACCAACGACTGCAAGTGTCTTACCAGCTTCAAGTTCAAATGAGACACCATTGAGCGCTTTCACGTATGCTTTTGCTTTGCCCAGACCTTGTGATACTGGGTAGTGCTTGTGTAGGTTGTCTGCTTTTAAGACCACTTTGTTACTCATACTTGGGACTCCAAAGTAGCAGCATGAGAGGGGCGAGAAGTAATATTAGAATCAATACAACGCACCTTACCAGTAGGCGTATCTAAAATAGGTGGTGGTACTTCGCAAGCGGGCTCCTTATACGGACAACGAGGAGACAGTAAGCAACCACTTGGACGATCGTATTGACTGGGCACAACCCCTGGTAAACTGTTCAATCTATCTTGACCGATAGCCAACTCAGGGATGGCTTGTAGCAACGCCTCAGTATAAGGGTGAGCAGGATATTGAAAAATCTCTGGCACGGTACTGGTTTCAACCACTTGTCCCGCATACATAACCGCGACATCACGCGAGTTTTGAGCAACGAGGCCCAAATCATGAGTGATTAGTACCATCGCCATTTGTTTTTCACGTTGCAAACGGCTCAGTAAGTCCATGATCTGCGCTTGTACAGTGACATCAAGCGCAGTGGTCGGTTCATCGGCGATCAGTAGTTTTGGCTCGCAAGCAAGCGCCATTGCAATCATGACTCGCTGACTCATTCCCCCTGATAGTTGATGCGGATAGACCTTGAGACGGTTTTTGGCGTCAGGCATCTCGACCAGTTCTAACAGCTCTAATATACGTGTTTGTACGGCGGCGCCGCGCAAACCAAGATGCTTGCGCAGAACTTCACCCAATTGCATTTCAACAGTAAAGCTTGGATTAAGACAAGACATGGCGTTTTGAAAGATCATAGAGATGTCTTTACCAATGATGCCGCGTCTCTGTTTCGGCGGCATACCGAGCATGTCTTTACCATCAAACATCACCCGCTTGGCACGCACGCTGGCAGACGGTGGCAGTAGTCCCATCAGCGCCATCATCGTGACCGACTTACCTGAGCCTGACTCTCCTACGACAGCGATGACCTCACCTTGAGTAATTTTTAACGACACATCATCCACTGCGCGAAAGGCACGCATACCTTGTCCAAAAGTGACAGACAGATTTTCAATGTCTAACAGCAACGGTGAGTCTTTTGTTGATGCGCCATTCATAGACGTGTGGTTGGTAGGTATTTTAATTAATGATTCAGTCATGTTAGGACACCTGTTTGAGTTTAGGGTCTAGCGCGTCACGCAAGCCATCCCCCGTCAAGTTGATCGACAATGCTGCTAAGAAAATAGCGACACCTGGCCAAATAGCGAGCCAAACATTACTTTGAATATACTGACGAGCCGTACCGAGCATCGCGCCCCATTCAGCATCTGGTGGCTGTACGCCAAAGCCTAAGAAACCAATCGCACCTGCTTCTAAGATAGCAGAGGAGAAGATCATCGTTGCCTGCACGATAAGCGGTGCCATACAGTTGGGCAGAATGGTCACGAACAGTAGACGCAGTACGCCAGCACCCATGACTTGTGAGGCAATAAAGTACTCGCGCTGAAGCTCTACCATCGCGGTAGCGCGAGTCAGACGAATAAAGGGCGGTGTACAGACCAGTGCAATCGTGATAATCGTATTGGTCATAGAAGGGCCTAAGATAGCGGCAATAATGATGGCCAAAAGCAAGCTGGGATAGGACATCAAAATATCATTAACCAGCATGACCGCCTTGCCCCAAACCTTTGGCCAAAATGCGGCACTAAGTCCTAAAGAAATACCGACCAGCATAGCAAGGGTGGTCGCGCTCAAACCGATAAACAGTGAATAACGCGCGCCATACATCACTCGCGACAAGGTATCGCGGCCAGCATCGTCAGTACCTAGCCAAAACATCGTATTGCCACCATCCAAAAAAGCAGGGGGCAATTGCTCTTGACCGGTAAATAGCTCATAGGGATCATGGGGTGCAATGGCGGGCGCGAGTATGGCAACAAGCACCATTAGTGCCAGTACGATAAAACCAAGCACCGCGCCTTTGTTTCGGCAAAACGTCGACAAAAATAGCTGCCAAGAAGATGGCGGTGTGGCGGCCATAAGCTTGACATCGGAGGGGAGAACAGAAGGCTTCATGAGCAGTTCCTATAGTGGCTAGTGCATTAGATTTTTAGGCTTCTTTTTCTAACAATTATTAGAAATTTACTACAAACCTTTGAAACCAAATAAGCGCTAATCCTCACTATTTATAATATGTGTATTTATCACTGTTGATTTAAGACGTATGTCGAATGCGTGGGTTGATCAGACCATACAAAATATCAATAAATAAACTGACCAAAATCAGAGCGGTGGCGACCAGTAGGATACCGTTTTGTACAATTGGGTAGTCACGTGTGAAGAACCCATCGAGTAACCAGTTGCCAACACCTGGCCAACTAAAGATTGTCTCGGTAATGATCGCTCCTGCGAGCAATGTTGCCATCTGTAAGCCAACAACTGTAACGACAGTGATTAACGCATTACGCATGACGTGTACCAGTATCACGCGGCGCGGTGACAAGCCTTTGGCACGCGCGGTACGTACATAGTCTTCATCTAACACCTCTAGCATCGCAGAGCGCGTCATCCGCGCTATCATCGCTAACGGAATGGTCGATAGCGCAATAGAAGGCAGGATGAAGTGTTTGACCACGTTCCAGAACGCACCAGGCTCGCCTGATGTTAGAGAACCGAGTAGCCATGAGCCATATAGCGGCTGCACATCCAAAAACTGTGCGACAGAGATCACCCCAGCGACAGGTAAAAGTCCTAGGTAGTGGGCAAATATGCCAGTCAAAATAGGCCCCAGCAAATAAATGGGCATAGAATAGCCTGCCAGCGCCCCTGACATGAGTGTGTAGTCAATCCATGTGCCGCGGCGTAGCGCTGCAAAAATACCCAAACTTATCCCAACGACGCTAGCAATGACAATAGCGCATAGCGCCAGCTCTAACGTGGGCACAAAATGTGCAAAGAAGTCTTGCAGTACAGGGGTACGGGTACGGAAGGACTGACCGAAATCACCTGTCAAAATACCCGTTAGGTAGTCCCAATACTGGGCGATGAGGGGTTTGTCCAGTCCCAGTCTCTCTAGCGCGCGAGCGTGTAGCTCAGGGTCGACCATACGCTCACCCATCATAATCTCGACTGCATCTCCAGGGACGAGGCGAATTAGAGTAAAGGTGGATAGGGTGAGACCAAGATAGACAGGTATTAGGATGGCGATGCGACGTAGAATATAAAGTAGCATGGGCTGCTCAATAGTTGTGGTTCGATGATTAGAAAATTAGCAGTGATGAGCGTATCCGTGACCAAGCATTTAACTCATATTATTGATATTATTTATATAAGTGCGGCTGGGGCAGAGTATCTGACCCAGCCGAATATCAATAAATACAAATATTAATGAATTAAGAGTGCTTGTCATACAAGGACGTAATCAGCCAAGGTTATTCAACTTTTACGCCATCGAAGCGTATTGAGCCAAGTGGGCTAATCTTATAGTCGACGACGTTTGGTGCAGTGAATACGGTTACGACCGAGTGTGCCATTGTCGTCCAAGGAAGTTGTTCTTTGAAGATTTGCTGTGCTTGTTCATATTCAGCGACACGCTCGTCTTGATTATTGATCTGACGGGCATTGGTCACTAAGTTATCAAAGTCTTTGTTGCACCAGCGTGAGTAGTTATTGCCACCCACAGCATCACAAGACAGTAATGAGCCTAGCCAGTTGTCTGGGTCACCATTATCACCGGTCCAGCCAGCTAGAATGACATCAGGCTCGCCTTTAGCAGCGCGCTTGAGGTATTCGCCCCACTCATAAGTGACCAGCTTGGTATCGACACCGATCTTAGCCCAATCTGCTTGTAGCATCTCAGCCATCAGCTTGGCATTTGGGTTATATGGTCGTTGGACTGGCATATACCATAGGTCGATAGAAAGATTGTCTGCACCAGCTTCTTTAATCAGGGCCTTTGCTTTTTCGACGTCATAAGGCGCATCTTTTAGAGACTCGTCATAGCCCCACTGTGTTGGTGGCATTGGATTGGTCGCTTTGAGACCTTCACTTTGATAAACCGCGTTGATAATCGCGTCTTTATTCACAGCCATATCTAATGCCTGACGGACTCTTAGATCACTAAGCTGCGGTTTTTCAACGTTGTAACCAACATAGCCCACGTTGAAACCAGGTTGGTCGAGAACCGTAGCCTTGCCAGATTGTTTGACAGATTCAATCTCAGCAGGTTTTGGATAGGCCGATACATGACACTCACCAGCTTGTACTTTTTGAGCACGGACTGCTGAGTCTTTAGTGATAACAAACACAAGATTATCGATATGAATATCGTCTTTATTCCAGTAGTCTGGGTTTTTGGTATAACGAATTTGTGCGTCTTTTTGATAAGAGGTAAAGACAAATGGTCCTGTACCAACAGGTTTGATATTGATATCAGCGGCATCACCAGCTTCCATCAGTGTGTTGGCATATTCAGCAGAGTTGATGTAAGCGAATGGCATCGCTAGGTTCTGTAAAAATGGGGCGTTGGTTTCGCTCAGGGTAATTTTTACCGTGTAGTCATCGACCTTTTCGATATCAGAGATAATATCAGGTAGCCCCATGCCAACAGAATAAGGGAATTCAGCAGGATAAGATTTATTAAATTCAAAGTCTGGGTCGGTGATACGCTCTAGCGTAAAGACAATGTCGTCGGCATTGAAATCGCGAGTCGGGGTAAAGTAATCAGTTTTACCGAATTTAACGCCTTTACGTAGGTTGAACGTATAGGTTTTGCCATCTTCGCTAATCTCCCAGCTCTCAGCTAACCCTGGCTGAATCTCAGTTTCCGCTCTTTTAAACTCTACCAAACCGTTATAAATAGGGAATGCACTCGCATCAAAATCTGTACCCGAAGTATACTGCGCCGGATCAAAACCAGCAGGGCTACCTTCTGAACAATAAAGCAAAGTCTTGGCAGCTTTTGCATCAGAGCTGGCAGCAGAGTCATCAGTGGTTTTATTGTCTCCACTACAGGCACTAACGCCTAAGATGAATGTCGTCAACAGGGTAAGTTTAAAGAGAGATTTTTGCATTATTACATCCTATGTAGTGATAGGTAGTCACTTATGATATCCAGATAGCGGTGTTCAACTATGGATATCATGAGCAAGCGTTTGATGACCTTGAAAGTGTTTATTTATATATTTTCTTATATACAAAAAGAAACATATTATGGGTTGTTATAACTTTAATTTATATTGATAGAAACTAAAAATATAAACAAGTCGTTCGAATATACTCTCTTAATCTGTAGTAGTGCAAGCTATAAATGAACTAATTTTGATAATAATTGCATCATTATGCTGTCAATAGCACGAATTTAGTAGAATATGCTAAATTCTATTGATTTTTGTCTATACATTTAATTTGTGCCAAAAAGTGATTAAGATCCAGTATTGTATGATTTTTTACTAAATACAGACGACGAGAAATAAACTGGTTACGTGCATCTGACGTAACCAGTTATGACATGTTTTTAAGGTAATTATCTATGTGACGACATTATCTTTGGCTATATTTTATGCAGAGATATTTTTGGCATGATCATGAGTTGCCTTGATAAGGTCTGCTATTTTTTCGGCAATCATAATCGTCGGTGCATTGGTGTTGGCACTGATAAGCGTTGGCATCACTGAGGCATCAATGACCCGTAGTCCTTTTACACCGCGCACTTTTAGCGCCAAGTCAACCACCGAGCTATCATCTGAGCCCATCCGGCAGGTGCCTACTGGATGGTAGATGGTGTCAGATTTATTGCGGATATAGCCGAGCATGCCATCTTTTTCGAGATAGGGGGCAGGGTAGTCTTCTGTAATATACTTGGCGAGTGCTGACTCTTGCATGATGGCTCGAGTACGCTCGGCGCCTGCCACCATCTGCTCAACGTCTTTTGGATGTGAGAGGTAGTTTGGATCGATCAAGACGGCAGCAGAGGGATCCGCTGAGTCCAGTCTTACCGTACCGCGACTCTCAGGTCGTAAGTAGCAGCTATGGCAAGAGACCGCATAGCCACGCCTGAGGTCTCGACCATGCTCAATCACACGTGAGATGACAAAATGCAGCTGAGTGTTTGGCCACTCTTTTGGCGCATCACCCACACTAAAAAACGCACCTGCTTCTGCATAGTTAGTAGAGAGTATGCCTGTACCGTCCTTTCTCCATTGGCGAATGCTTTTGGTCAGTGTCGAGAGTGCTGCTATACCGATACCGATGACATCCGTAGTATTGACCTCGTAATCAAAGACCACATCTAAATGGTCTTGTAAATTACCGCCAACTTCAGGGGCATCTACTATGACCTCAATACCATGAGACTTTAAATGCTCGGCGGGACCAATACCTGAGAGCATAAGGACCTTAGGTGAACCGAATGCACCACCTGACAAGAGAACTTCGTGACGTGCCAGAACCGTGTGCTCCACACCGTCTTTTTCGTAGACAACACCAGTCGCTTGATCGTCTTCAATAATGACACGGTTAGCCTGTGCATGTGTGATGACAGTTAGGTTTGAGCGGTTTTGTACGGGATGCAGATAGGCGGCAGCCGCGGAGCAGCGTTGGCCTTGTTTTTCACCATGGAAGTGGGTGACCTGATATAACCCTGCACCGTCTTGTTTTTCGCTATTGAAGTCTTTGTTATGGTCCAAACCGTTCGCTATAGCCGCCTCTACAAAAGCCTTTGAGATGTCTCGCGGGCTTAGCAGATCGCTGACATGCAGTGGTCCACCATCGCCATGTAAGTCATCGCTGCCATGGACGTTGTTTTCAGCTTTTATAAAGTAAGGGAGTACATCATCAAATCCCCAGCCAGTACAGCCTTCTTCTACCCAGCGCTCGTAATCTAGTTTACTGCCGCGCGTGTAGATCATGGCATTGATTGCTGATGAGCCGCCTAGGCACTGCCCACGTGGTTGAAAACCTTTACGGTTATTAAGATGCTTTTGGGGTGTGGTATGAAAGCACCAGTTGTTCAGTTTGAGCGGCTTGCCCGGCACCATCAGAATCAGTCCGGCAGGTACGCGTACAGCCAGATCTTTCCCATCACCGCCGTACTCCAATAAGCAGACACTGATATCTGGGTTTTCGGTCAGACGGCTTGCAAGTACACAACCTGCCGAGCCACCGCCCACAATGACGTAATCAAATGTTTTGTCAAATTCCATTTTATATTCCTTATAGCATCCATGCTAATTAAAATAGGCTATGCTTTACAGTATCTATTATTTTGCTGAAATAATAAAATAAAAATGACTCGGCGGTGTCTGTATATATCAGTAGGGTATAACCGCCCATGGGGCAGCACAGGGTGCATGGCGTAGTACTGATGCCATATTGTCTTGTTTCAAATAACCTTTCATCTTGTCCCGAATAGTCTCATACCGAACAGATCTCTGAGCGTACGATGAAGCGCTTGCCTTCAGGGATCTCTAATGAAAAACTCGCACCGCGCCCATTGACCACATCGATAGTCAGATCAGTATGCTGCCACAGATCGTACTGTGCGCGTCCCATATAAAATGGACAGCCAGCAAGCTTGCCAACCAGCACATCTTGACCGCCTACCTTAAACTCTCCTAATGGATAACACATCGGCGAGCTACCATCACAGCAGCCACCTGATTGGTGAAACATTAGCTCACCGTGCTTGGATTTCAATAGCGTAATTAATGCTTCACAAGCTTCTGTTGCCATAATTTTCATCATTAACTCCTTATATTTCCTCTATCTATAAATTACCAGTCTATAAATCACTAAAAATAGCACTTTAATGATTTATTAAAGCAAAAATGCAACCTACCTTGCGACAGATTGCATTTTTGTATGCTTGTTTCAGCATGGTCACAAATTAAGAGTTGTCAAAATCTGCTTAGAAAAATCCCATCGCTTTAGGGCTGTACGATACCAGCATGTTTTTGGTCTGCTGGTAATGATCGAGCATCATCAGATGGTTTTCGCGGCCAATACCAGATTGCTTGTAACCGCCAAATGCTGAATGCGCAGGATAGAGGTGATAGCAATTGGTCCATACGCGGCCCGCTTGGATACCACGGCCAAAACGATAAGCGCGAGTGCCATTACGTGTCCAGATACCAGCGCCTAGACCGTACAATGTGTCATTGGCCAGCGTCATCGCTTCTTCATCGTCTTTGAAAGTAGTGACAGCAAGCACAGGACCAAAGATTTCTTCTTGGAACACACGCATATCATTGGTGCCCTCAAAAATAGTGGGCTGTACGTAATAACCGTTTGCCATATCGCCATCATGTTTGGCAAGTTCACCACCTACCAAGACTTTTGCACCTTCTTTTTTGCCGATATCCAGATAAGATAGGATTTTTTCTAATTGATCTGAGCTGGCTTGTGCCCCAATCATGGTATCGGTATCGAGCGGATTACCCATTTTGATAGCTTTGACACGAGCGATACAGCGTTTCATAAATTCATCGTAGATGCTCTCGTGAACGAGCGCGCGTGAGGGACAGGTACAGACTTCGCCTTGGTTTAGCGCAAACATCACCAGACCTTCGACCGCTTTGTCCAAGAAGTCATCGTCTTCATCCATAATATCAGCAAAGAAAATATTTGGACTTTTGCCGCCCAGCTCTAGTGTGACTGGAATGATATTTTCGCTGGCATACTGCATGATTAAGCGACCAGTCGTGGTTTCACCAGTAAAGGAGACTTTATCGATACGTGGGTTAGAAGCGATAGGCTTGCCGGCTTCAACACCGAAGCCGTTGACGACGTTTAGTACGCCTTTAGGCAGAATATCAGCTACCCCTATCAATTCAAGCATATATAGGACAGAAGCAGGGGTTTGCTCAGCAGGCTTGAGGACGATACAGTTACCCGCCGCCAGTGCTGGGGCAATTTTCCAAATTGCCATGAGAATAGGGAAGTTCCAAGGAATGATTTGACCGACCACACCTAGTGGCTCATGAAAGTGATAAGCGACGGTATCTTCATCAATCTGACTGATGCCGCCTTCTTGTGCGCGGATAACGCCAGCAAAATAACGCAAATGGTCGATGGCGATTGGAATATCAGCGGCGAGGGTTTCACGTACAGGTTTACCGTTTTCGTAGCTTTCGGCGATCGCGATGGCTTCTAGGTTGGCTTCGATACCGTCAGCAAGTTTGAGTAACATATTGGAGCGTTCAGTGACACTCGTTTTGCCCCAGGCGTCTTTTGCTGCGTGTGCTGCATCTAGTGCCGCTTCTACATCGGCTTCTTTTGAACGGGCGATCTGACAGAAGGTTTTTCCATCAATTGGGCTGGAGTTATCAAAATACTCGCCATCAATAGGAGGCGTCCACTCACCATTGATAAAGTTATCGTATTTTTCGCGGAATTGAACGGGGCTGTCTTCAGTATTGGGATAAGCGTATAACATTAACCACTCCTTGTTGTGTATTATGGTTATCTAAAATATGGTCACTGGTGTAGGGCCATTTAAAAATAATCCTTGGTCTTCCTGACCAAGTTATCATCCTATCGTACTGAGCTTTTTTGCAGAACGATAATGACTTTTTATAATGATATATTTTGTATCACATAACTTAAAGTTATGTGATATGAGCGGGTGAAAGTAGTCCGCAAAGTGGTTGCAGCTGCTATAATTGTGAGCATCGATTTTGGCTGGCTATGGTTATCGAATTAACCATGGCAGCTTTCTTCTTATACTGTTTCTTATACTATTCTTTTTCATAATATTGGTTGGTTTGGGTCTATGCGTCAATCTTCTGCTCTTGATATCCTAAAAACAGGTCAAAATGTCTTTTTGACTGGCTCAGCAGGCTCAGGCAAGACTTATACGCTCAACCAATATATCGACTATCTGCGCGCACGCCGTGTGCCCGTCGCGGTGACGGCCAGTACGGGTATTGCAGCCACGCATATGAATGGCACAACGATTCATAGTTGGTCAGGGATCGGCATCAAGGATGAGCTGACGGATCGGGATTTAACCACCTTATCACGCAAGCAGTTCTTGGCAGATAGATTAAAAGATACTTCAGTTTTGGTCATCGATGAGATATCGATGCTACATGCCAAGCAGCTCAATCTAGTCAGCCAAGTACTCAAGCACATTCGCAAGAGTGACAAAGCCTTTGGTGGTATTCAGGTGGTGGTCGCAGGTGACTTCTTTCAGTTGCCGCCCATCGGTAGCAAGGGCGAGAGCAATCGTGAAAAGTTCGCGTTTATGTCTGAGGCATGGCTCGATGCCAAATTTCATATTTGCTATCTATCAGAGCAGCACAGACAGGTTAGCGAAGCGGCCAATGGCGGACTAGATTTGGACGATATCCTTAACCAAATCCGTCGTCAAGAAGTGACCTTTGAGGCGATTGCGGCGTTGGAGGCGACTTATGATCAAAGCGTCGATATCAAGCGCACGCGTCTGTACACGCACAATCTCAATGTCAACAAAATCAACGACAAAGAGCTTGCTTCTTTAGAGGGAGAGACGATGCGCTTTGAGGCGACTGCCACAGGCGACAGTAAGCTGGTTGAAACCCTAAAAAAGACCGTACGGACTCAAGATGAGCTGATCCTCAAAGTTGGTGCAAAGGTCATGTTTATCAAAAACAATGCCGAGCTTGGTGTCTCTAACGGTACGATGGGTGAGCTGATTGGTTTTGCGGCAGTCAAAATAGATGATAGCAAGGACAATAGTGATGCGCTAATCGAAGACGATAGCAGCGATGACATTGATGAAGATGCTGCTGGCGAAAAAACGACGAAAGGTAAGAAGTCCACTGCTAAAAAAGATAAAGATAAAGATAAAGATAAAGAAAAACCAAAAACAAAGAAAATAACCACGCAAAAAATGCCTGTGGTGCGGCTCAACTCAGGACGTGAAGTCATCGCTGAACCTGAAGAATGGATCATCGAAGATGAAACGGGCGATGTGCTAGCAAGCTACTTGCAAGTTCCGCTCTGTCTGGCATGGGCGATTACCATTCACAAATCACAGGGCATGACCCTTGATGCGGCTGAAATTGATCTGTCACGCACCTTTGAGTTGGGTCAAGGCTACGTAGCATTGTCACGGCTCAAGTCACTGGCAGGGTTACAGCTGCTCGGTATGAATGACATGAGTCTGCAACTTGATCCGCTAGCACGCGGGGCAGACAAGCGATTCTTAGTGCTGTCAGCAGAGGCGGATGCCAACTACGCCATGCTAGATGAAGAAAGTATGCAGCAGGCACACGACAAGTTTGTTTTAAAATCAGGTGGAACGCTGAGTAAATCTGTCATTGATGCCTATGCGGCGCTGCAAAAAAAGCGCCGCGAGCAGCAGCAAGCGCAAATAGACAAAAAACAAAAATTAGGCAATCAAGTCTCTGATAAATCAGACAGTACTTTGCTTGCGACTAGAGTGCTGTTAGAGGAGAGTCTGACCATAGCAGAGATCTCACAAGCGCGTCAGCTGTCACAATCAACTATCATGCGTCATATCGGTGAGCTAAAATCACAAGATCCCAGCCTTGCCTGTGATCATCTGCGCCCAGACGATGAGGTGATGACAGCTGTAGGCAATGCATATGTCGCCATCAAGGTCGCTAACAACCCAAATGACTTCAATGATGATGGTAGTATCAAGCTGCGCCCCATATTTGATCATCTTAAGCAGAGCATCGACTACAATACCATTCGCTTGGCTCTGATTTTTATTACGCCATAAGTATTTGTTGCTGCATAGGTAGCTATCTATTGCCGCACAGAATGTCATTGCAGATCTTATGGTACGACAGTACCAAACCCACTATTAGAGCGTGCCAAGAGTGACCGCGCTCACTCTTTATCTTTCTTATTTGATAGCGATACCTTGTTATGCCTGATTTTTCTAATGCGACTTACCAGTTGACCTCCGATCCCATCGCGACGACGTTTCGTACGACTGGTGAGCACTCACAGCCACTAAGAGTCGCCATCAATGGTTTTGGACGTATAGGACGCAATGTACTGCGCGCCTTGCTAGAGCGCTTTGAGGTATTGGGACGTGCTATCCATGTCGTCGCCATTAATGATTTGGCACCGGCAGATATTTTGCTGCATCTCCTAAAATTCGACAGTACACACGGTCGCCTTAGTCGATTGGGCGTCGATGCTGAGATCATAGAAAGTAACGCGGATAATGGAGGCAAAACCCAGCTTTGTCTAACCAAAAACAATTTAACATATTGTATCAATATGCTATCAGAGCCTGATCCACAAAACCTATCTTGGCAGTCGCTGGGCGTCGATGTGGTACTAGAGTGTACCGGTCATTTTCGCTCTTACGAGCAGGCGATGTTACATATCGATGCAGGCGCGCAGCAGGTCATTATTGGTGCTGCACCATTCGATGATGTGGACGCTTGTATCGTTATGGGCGTCAACACAGACGCGCTGACACTTGAGCTACCGATTATCTCTAGCGTGTCTTGTACCACGCAGGCATTGGTGCCGCTGATTGACACACTGGACAAGGCATTTGGTGTAAGATCTGCCATGATGACAGAGATTCATGCGGTCACTGCCGATCAGACTGTACTCGATCAGGCGCATCGAGACCCAAGACGCGCACGTGCTTCTGGCTATAATATTATCCCAACGACGTCCAGTAGTATCGCTGCAACAGAGCGTGTCTTGCCAGCCATGGCCGGCAAGATAAATGGGCACTCGATACGTGTACCTACTATCGATGTGGCAGCCATTGATGTGACTTTTGTATTTGATACGCCAGATGTCAGTATTGAGGATATCCGTGAGACACTCAAATCGGCCAGTCAGGCACATCTGCATGACATCATGGCGTATACCGATGAGCCGTTGGTCTCTAGTGATTTTATTCATCAGACCGAGTCGCTGATCATCGATGGTCAGCAGCTCATGCAAGTAGGCGACCAGTACAAGGTTTTTGCGTGGTACGATAATGAGTGGGGATATGCCAATAGGCTGCTAGATATGTGCCTACATCTGGCTTATAGCAAGCGATAAGCAACTGATTAGAACGTATTTGAAAATTAATTGAACTTTTTTAGATTAGGGGCTTGCATTATAAAATGATATCTATATAATGATGCACCAATGGAGACGTGGCAGAGCGGTTGAATGCACCGGTCTTGAAAACCGACAAGGGTTAATAGCCCTTCGAGAGTTCGAATCTCTCCGTCTCCGCCAAATTCGAAAAATCCCCAATCAGAAATGATTGGGGATTTTTTTATGGGCATTTATAAAGGTTTAAGTCATACATCTTGTAGATGTCTTTATTAGTCTACTTTGGATGGCTATTTTGCCAATGAGTTGCCAAACTCGATGGTCTGGTCATCCACTAATACTAGGGTGCCTTCTTTTATCTCAATGGTCATGCCTGTGGTGTTTTTGATCGCACGCATGACATTGATGTCCTCGATACTGCTATCGATGACTATCTTTCCAGATTGCTCAGGCTCAATAGCAGGATCAAATGTGATCAAAGGGACATTGAAGTTCTTGCCTTGCTCAAGGTTATCGTCTTGCATCGTCAGCGTACCTTTGAAGCTCTCAATAGGTACTGTCCCATGATTTGATAGCATAAACTGCATTTTGACTTGGTTTAAACTGTCACTATCACTGGTTTTGATGGGCAGCAGGGCGACAGGATATTTCTGAGCTGTCGCATTTGCTGTCTCACCAGTGACAATAGGGCTTTTCTTACCTGTTGGATTATCAGGATGCAGGCGCTCGTATTCACGCTGTTGTATCAAGGCTTGCTTGATCGTGGTACGCGGCATGGCACCTGACTCATACGCATCGCTGAGTTTCATACGCAGCATATAGCGACTGAGGACTTGCTGATCGGCTGCAGGTAGTTGTTCAAAGGTTTGTCCTAATTCGTCTTGCCACTGGTCAGAATCAGTAGGTATGGTTTTTTGGCTTGGATCTGTTTGCGGCGACGAGCAGCCAGAGGCAAGCGCGAGCACCGTAACCGTCATGGTCAAATACAAAGCCTTGTTAAAACGCCGCTGTAAACCTTTCATCGTATACCCCCTTATGCATTTTTATTATGATAAAGCCTGTCTAATAGTGATGGCTATTTTCTTAATATACCTCGTTTAAGGGGAGATTGTGTTTAATTATGGCTAACTGCGGTAGTAAAATGTGCAAAGTACTAAAAAGTGAATACCTTTAAATAGGACAGATAACAGCATAAATAAAAGAGAGTGCAAGAATAAAAAAGGTGCAGTGTTCATTAACAGTAATAAAGCAATCGACAAAAAAAGACCACATTCGCATCAGGAAACGTGGTCTTTTTTTTGACACTCATTATTAGGCTTTATGTGCCAAGTGATGATGTCTATGCTGTCGTTTCAATATCGACTTTCATTTCGATATCGACAGCATTATTGATCGTTGTCTTGAAGTTCAGACAAAGAGTGCGTGATATGATTGTTATGAGTAACCACAATAGCTTCATCAATGATACGTTGGCTCACGCCGCGCTTGCGTAGTGTCTCGATAAAAACTTCATCATGAGCCAGTGTATAGTCTTGATGATCACGATCGAGACCTTGGCGAATATATAAGCGAATAAGCCCTTGAATGCGTTTGAAACCCAAGTCTGATGACGTTGTTTCTAATAGCTCAATCATTTCTTCAGACAAACGAATACTGATCGGGCGCATAATTTTTTGCGGATGATCAGAAAACTTATTTTTTATACGTACAGGTATCATAATAAACCATTACTTTTAGTGAGTAGGAGCAAAGCACTCAAACAAAAACGAACCCAATCCAAATTAATCTTACCATACAACAAAAACGCCTAAAATAACACTATAGCCATGCAATACGCTTAAACTTATAAGTACATATTAATATCATCATAAGTACATATAAAAGAGGCAACAATAAAAAAACCTTCATCAAATAGTGATGAAGGTTTTTAGTATATGGCTCTCCAACCTGGGCTCGAACCAGGGACACACGGATTAACAGTCCGTTGCTCTACCAACTGAGCTATTGGAGAATAAGCTGTCATAACATTAAGCGTTTTAGCTTTGTTACCAATCAATTTCTTGGCTTGTTTGCGTTATGTGGGGCACATTTTAGCCAAGTCATTAAGGGCTGTCAACCTTATTATGCCATTAATCAGAAATATTATTACAATTATCAAAAATAGGCGTTTGTGCCTTACCAAATAAGCTATTTCGATACTGATATTTACCGAATACAGGTAGCAATTGGCTGTAGCAATGACGGACATCTATAAAAATCTCGTCCAGCATACAGAAAAGTTCAGATGAATATCAAAACGGCATGCTAATTGACTGCAAAAACATACGGTTTTTTGAATATTAAGGCAAGTACTACACTATTTGACACAATAAAGACGCAAGACAGCCCTTCACATTGCTAGAGTATTGCTATAAAATACCTACCATACGGTATCTTTAATATGTATTTAACGAGTATATTGTTAGTAAATGCTTGAACAAAGGCGGGTGTGCTAAAGATGAGTCCTACAACAATTGCCTACGGTTACCTGACCATTGCCATCATATGTGAAGTGATTGGCACGACTTTTTTGATGAAATCAGAGCAGTTCACCCGTCTGGTGCCGACCATTATGATGGGCGCGCTTTATACGGTCTCATTTTATTTATTGGCACAGACGCTCAAGACCATACCGCTGGGCATTGCCTATGCATTGTGGGGCGGGCTGGGCATTGTGCTGACCTCGCTTGTGGGTGTGGTGCTATTCAAGCAAACCCTTGATACGGCAGCAGTAGTCGGCATTGCTATGATTGTTGGCGGTGTTGTTGTCATGAATTTATTGTCTAATTCTGTGGTGCATTAGTATGAATATAGAAGTGGAAAATGCTCATAAGCGTAAAAAACAGCCAGAAGTGGTTCGTCGGGCGCTGCTGGATCAAGCGGCACGGATAACACTAGAGCAAGGGCTGACTAAGGTGACGTTTCAGGCGGTCGCTGATGCAGTAGGGGTAACCAAAGGCGGCGTTATGCATCATTTCGCTACCAAAAACGCTCTTGTCATCGAAGTGTTCAATGATGCGATGGCCAAATTTGAGGCAGAAGTAGATGCTGCTATGGCAAAGGATCCTGTGAGTTATGGTGCTTTCACCCGTGCTTATATCGATGCCACTATCAGTTTGGGCGAAAAAGCGCAGGCAGAATATGACAATCAAGCAACCTTATATGTGTTGATGCTAGGGGATAGCGAATTACGTGAAATGTGGGCTCAGTGGGCCAATGCCCAATTAAAGAAACATGCCGCAACTGACGATACCGAAACCTTATGCATGGTCCGTCTGACTGCTGATGGTATTTGGCTCTCGGACTTTTCAGGTGTCGATATAGCAGACAAAAAGAGGCTGCGTGATCGACTGATAAAAATGACGCAGCGTGATTTTGATAACAGCACTGACTAAATGACAATGCTGACTAAATGACAGCACACAGGTCAAATAGAAGTAACAACCAAATAAAAGCTTAAATCAGAAAATATTTAGACTGATAAGGGTTCAGCTGTTAGGCAGCGAAGCTCTGATAGGCGTAGATAAACCACTTAATAAACATCTAACGACGAAAGACTATATTCACAAATTTAACTCATAACGACATCACATGGTCAGCGCCTTTGCAACGCTGCTGCTACCCATCGTCCTAAGGAATATTCATGACAGACATTAATAATTTGACAGATATTATCGACCTAGAACAAGTACAAACTGCTTATGTTAATGGTCGTTATTTGGCGGTCGATGACACGCTCACTACTTTTGAAGATATCAACCCAGCGACTGGCGAGGTATTGGCTACCATTCAACAAACAAGCAATGAGCAGATTGATGAGGCGGTAAAAGTCGCGCATAAAGGTCAAAAAATTTGGGCCGCGATGACGACTGTGGAACGTGGTCGAATTCTCTCAAAGGCTGTTGAGATATTACGTGCGCGTAATGATGTGCTGGCATTGCTGGAAACAAAAGATACGGGCAAAGCATACTCTGAGACAAAATATGTCGATATCGTCACTGGTGCTGATGTCGTTGAGTACTATGCAGGGCTGGCACCAATGATTGAGGGTCGTCAGATTCCATTACGTGATACGAGCTTTGTCTATACTCGCCGCGAGCCGCTGGGCGTGGTCGCTGGTATCGGTGCGTGGAACTATCCTATTCAGATCGCAATGTGGAAAGCAGCACCTGCACTGGCTGCTGGCAATGCAATGATCTTTAAACCGTCAGAAGTTACTCCTCTGACTGCCTTAAAACTGGCTGAGATTTTTACAGAAGCAGGACTGCCAGATGGTGTGTTCAATGTCGTACAAGGTAATTACGAAGTAGGTCAAGCACTAACCAATCATCCAGATATCGCCAAAGTATCGTTCACAGGCGGCGTACCGACAGGTAAAAAAGTTATGTCAAGCGCAGCAAGCTCGTCTTTAAAAGACGTGACTTTAGAGCTTGGTGGTAAGTCACCGCTGATTATATTTGAAGATGCCGATATTGATACCGCCGCTGACATCGCGATGATGGCCAACTTTTATAGTACCGGTCAAGTATGTACTAATGGTACGCGTGTCTTTATCCCTAAAGCGCTACAAGAAAAGTTTGAGCAAGCCATCTTGACGCGCGTCAATCGTATCAAGCTAGGCGATCCGGTGGATGAGAACATCAACATGGGTCCACTGGTTAGCTTCCCACATATGGAGCGCGTGCTTGGCTATATCGAGCAAGGCAAGCAAAGTGGTGCTCGTCTGTTAACAGGCGGTGCACGCGTCACGACAAACGAGCTTGTAAATGGTGCTTTTGTCGAACCGACTGTATTTACAGATTGCAGCGACGATATGACTATCGTCCGTGAAGAAATCTTTGGTCCAGTCATGTCGATATTGACCTATGAGACCGAAGAGGAAGTGATTCGCCGTGCTAACGATACCGATTATGGCTTAGCAGCTGGTGTGGTGACGGCTGATCTGAAGCGCGCGCATCGCGTCATCGCTCAGATCGAAGCAGGTATCTGCTGGTTAAATACGTGGGGTGAGTCAGCAGCACAGATGCCAGTCGGTGGTTACAAGCACTCCGGTATTGGCCGCGAAAACGGTGTTGAGGCGCTTGAGCATTATACTCAAACCAAATCTATCCAAGTAGAGTTGGGCGCGTTTGAATCGGTCTTTTAAGCGTTGATAGTTTAGCAATTTGTATTAAAAGAAACTAAGACAGTAAGGTCATCCTCCAGCTTTACTTGACCTTTCTGATACGAAACGATTTATGTTTTTTCCATATTATGGAGCATGTTATGACATCAACCACACCTGAGTACGACTACATTATAGTCGGTGCAGGATCAGCAGGAAATGTGCTGGCCACGCGTTTGACCCAAGATGCCAGTATTAAAGTATTGCTATTAGAAGCAGGTCGCCCAGACTATCGACTAGATTTTCGCACCCAAATGCCAGCCGCGCTTGCCATGCCATTGCAAGGCACGACTTATAATTGGGGTTACAAGACAGACCCTGAGCCCTATATGAATAACCGTGTTATGGATTGTGGTCGTGGTAAAGGGCTTGGTGGCTCATCGCTTATCAATGGTATGTGCTATATCCGCGGCAATGCGCTGGATTTTGATGATTGGTCTGAGATAAAAGGGCTATCAGACTGGACATATTCAGATTGCCTACCGTATTTCAAAAAGTCAGAAAACCGCGATGTTGGCGAAAATGACTATCACGGTGCGGGCGGCCCTGTTGAGATGACCACCTCAAAGCCAGGGGTCAATCCGTTGTTCCAAGCCATGATCGAAGCGGGCGTACAAGCGGGCTATCCACGTACCGAAGATTTGAACGGCTATCAGCAAGAAGGCTTTGGCCCGATGGATCGATTCGTGACCCCTAATGGTCGCCGCGCGTCAACCTCTCGCGGTTATCTAGATCGCGCCAAGCCGCGTAGCAATATCACGATCTTAACAGGGGCGCTGACCGATGTGATCTTATTCGATGGTAAGCGTGCCGTTGGTGTCAAAGTAGAGCACGACGGTCAGACCAAAAAGTTCTATGCCTCTCGTGAAGTGGTAGTTTCGTCTGGTGCGATTGCCTCACCTCAGCTATTGCAGCGCTCAGGTATCGGTCCTGGTCAGTGGCTAAAAGACGCGGGCGTGACTGAAGTACTAGAGTTGCCAGGTGTGGGTAATAATCTACAAGATCATTTAGAGCTATATATGCAGTATGAATGTAAGCTACCCGTTTCCATTGCCCCTGCAAACAAATGGTGGAATAAGCCTGCTATCGGTGCTGAGTGGTTGTTTAATGGTACTGGTCTTGGTGCCTCTAACCAGTTCGAGGGCGGCGGTTTTATCCGTACCGATGAGAAGTTCACTCATCCAAATATTCAGTATCATTTCTTGCCATTGGCGGTACGTTACGATGGACGTAGTGCAGTCAAATCGCATAGCTTTCAGGCACACGTAGGGTCGTTACGCTCACCAAGTCGTGGTCGCGTCAAGCTGACGTCACGTGACCCGAAAGCGCATCCAAGTATCTTGTTCAATTACATGTCTCATGATCAGGATTGGCAAGAGTTCCGCGCGGCGATGCGTATCACGCGTGAGATCATGCATCAGCCAGCGCTCGATCCTTATCGTGGACGTGCTATTGCACCGACTGATGATTTGGTGACGGATGCTCAGTTGGATGAGTACGTACGTAACCATAGTGAGACCGCGTATCACCCATCTTGTACTTGTGCGATGGGCGAAGACAATGACTCCGTCGTCAATGGTGAAGGTCTGGTACACGGTATCGATGGCTTACGCGTCGTCGATGCGTCCATCATGCCCAACATCATCAGTGGCAACCTCAATGCCACCACGATCATGTTGGCAGAAAAAATCGTTGATAAAATGAGAGGTGTACAGTTGCCACGATCAACGGCAGATTACTATGTCGCCAATGGTGCACCGCTGCGCGCTGAGCCTATGCGTGACTATCTCTCGACTATTTAAGTTAAATACAAACTTACATGTCAGTAACTGAATAAATAACAATATAAGAAAATTTTAACTATAAGGCCTTTCTAAGTAGAGGCCTTTTTTATCAGCGCTAACGTATTGGTACGATAAATATCGTTATGGTTGAAGCTGTTTATAATTCTATTTGCGTTTTATTTATTGGTACTGCTTTGTCCGTCATGCGGTGATTTATATATTGTGTGACAATTATCCATAATACTATGCCGGACAAAGCAATATCGGACCCTGTTTAATTTACCTATTGAGGTCTTTTATGTACAGTTCGCCATCACAAGATGTGACGAAACCTTTGAGCCTAAACAAAACGGTGTTTTTGGGCTCTGCTATTATTTCTATTTTATTGATAATCTGGACCATTGCTTTTCCAGATTATAGTGAAACCTTGCTGAGCGCTAGCATGACTTGGGTATCAGACAAGTTTGGCTGGTATTACATGTTGGTGGTTGCCGCTTATAGTATCTTTGCATTGTTTGTTGGTTTTTCTAAGTACGGCGACATAAAGCTTGGTCAAGACCACGAAAAAGCACAATTTCCGTTTTTGGCGTGGGCAGCCATGCTGTTCTCAGCAGGTATCGGTATTGACTTGTTGTTCTTTGGTGCTTCTGAACCTTTGATGCATTATTTGACCCCGCATACAGGTTTAGAACCTGCTAGTACTGAGGCCATGCGCGAAGCACTAGCGCAAACCTTTTTACATTGGGGTCTGCATGGCTGGGGTATTTATGCCTTGATTGGTATGGCGTTGGCTTACTTTGCTTATCGCAAAAACATGCCGCTGGCACTACGCTCGCCGCTGACACCAGTATTTGGTGAACGCTTAATCAAAGGCTGGCTAGGCGATGGTATTGATACCTTTGGTGTCGTCTGTACGTTGATGGGTATTGCAACGAGTCTAGGTATTGGTGTGCTACAAGCTAATGCTGGTTTGACCCATGTATTTGGCATCGAATCTAGCAAGATGGTTCAGGCACTGATCATTGTGGGCGTTGTCGCGGCAGCTGCTATCTCTGCGATGACAGGTGTCGAAAAAGGCGTACGTCGTCTGTCTGAATTCAACATGTTGTCATCAATTTTGCTATTGCTTGCCATACTCGTGATGGGTAATACCGTATACCTATTGAACACCTTTACCCAGAATATCGGTCAATATTTCCAGACCATTATTTATAAGACCTTCGATGTTTATGCTTATGATGGTGCTGCTGGTGCCGAGTGGAAATCTTGGTGGACGATATTTTTCTGGGCATGGTGGGTTGCTTGGGCACCATTTGTAGGTCTATTTATTGCGCGTATTAGCCGTGGACGCACGCTGCGAGAGTTCGTGTTTGGCGTGATGTTTATTCCACTGGGTTTCATTTTTGCATGGTTCTCTATCTTTGGTAACACGGCAATAGACTTGGTTGCCAATGGTGCAACTGAGCTTGGCGAAATCGCTGTTAATGACGCTGCGATGGGTATGTTTGCGTTATTTGAGTACTTCCCTTATAGCGAGGTGCTGTCATTTGCTGGTGTAGTGATTGGTCTGATATTCTTTGTGACCTCAGCGGATTCAGGGGCGTTGGTACTTGCAAACCTGAGCTCACGAGGCATGACTAATGATACGGATGCACCGGTATGGCTGCGTTTATTCTGGGCGGCAGCAACGGGTCTTATTACGCTAGGCTTATTGTTTGCTGGTGGTTTTGGCTCATTGCAGTCGGTTTCTGTGATCGCAGGCTTGCCATTCTCTATCATTCTTGTGCTCTACATGATAGCGATGTGGAAGTCACTAAAAGAAGAAGGCAACAAACGCAAAGCGAGTACTATTGGTACTGCCAATGTCCTTGATAACGGTAAAGGCTGGAAAGCCCGCTTGCAACGTATTGTGAGTTTCCCAGGACATGCGCAGGTCGAAAAATTCTTGCACACTGTGGTGATGCCTGCCATGAGTGATGTCGAAAAAGAGTTCGAAGCGGGTGGTCTAAAAACCTCGCTAGATATCCATAATCTTGCGAGTATTGGTGAAGGTATCGATGCTGGTATGGATCAAGACAGCGGTCAAGTTGACGGTCTAAAACTGCGTGTCGGTCATGGTGATGAAGATGACTTTATTTATGAAGTACATTTGATCAAAGCTGAGCGCCCTAACTTTACGCTGAATACGTCAAGCAAGCATGCAGAGTACTATTATCGTGCTGAGGTATTCTTGAGAGAAGGGTCGCAAGAGTATGACTTGGTTGGTTATACCAAAGAGCAGGTACTGGTCGATATTCTCAATCAGTACGAGCGTCACTTGCAGTATTTATATCTAGAGCGTTAATTGACTATAAATAGCTATCCATTTATATAGGTACGATAGCTCATCATTGAACGCTTATATAAGAAAACACCCCATAAGTTGATGACAGCTTATGGGGTTTCTTTATGACAAAAACTCAGTCAGAAAGCAGGTGATGACCAGTCAAAGTAATTAATAAAGCAAGAAGTCAATACAAGCAGCATGTATAAGGTAAAATTAACTAAGACTGTGCTGATCAGCCAATAAATTGAGCATTTAAGCAAAGGATATCGTTGTGACTACATTAAAATACATTGCTCATTATCCAGAGCACATCCAAACTCAAGTTGCAGAGATGATGAGTGATGGCAGGTTAGGGGTATATCTCAAAAATAAATACCCCACCCAGCATGAGATCCAAAGTGATAAGGCGCTCTATCACTATATCAATGAGATAAAAAACCAATACATGCGTAAGATTGGCCCGCTATCAAATGTCAGCTATAGCAGTAAATTAAAAGTTCTAAAACATGCGCTAGGAATGCATACCACACAGTCTCGGGTACAAGGCAGTAAGCTCAAGTCGCACAACAGCATCACGGTGGCCAGTTTGTTCAAAGACGCGCCGCCAGATTTTTTGCGCATGATAGTGGTGCATGAGCTTGCGCACTTCAAAGAGCATGACCACAACAAGGCGTTTTATCAGCTGTGCTGTCATATGGAGCCTGAATATCATCAACTGGAGCTGGATATGCGTTTATGGTTGCATTGGCAAGAGCGCTGATTACATGGACGTTATATAGCCATACCATGTGTTTGCTGATAACTGAAAACACTCATCATTTGCAGTAACCGTGCTAAGCTTGCCTGTATTAAAATTTTTGCCATCAAACTATTCGCAATTAAACCATAAATACACATACGTACTCTTTTATTACTTCACTAAAAATAGAGAAAAAAATGATCAATACCAAAATATATAAAGCCATCTATACGTTAGCCGAAGAGCTATTAGAAGCTGATCGTAGAGGCAATCAAGCGAAATTTGACGAGCTTTATACTGAGCTAAAAGCCATCTGTACCGATAATGAAAATACTGATAAAGACCATCCAGAGCAATGGGAAACCTTGGCTGATTTTACAGAGGATTTAGATGAGGCATTGGTTATCTATGACAAAGCACTAATCAAAGCCACTGCTATCAACTCAAAAGATCATATGTCTTCAATAGCTTTTTCTATGGCAGTACTACAGCTTGAGATGGGTGAAAAAGAAACAGCCATCCAAAGTTTGCAAAATGCCAAAGTCACGGCAAACAAAATTGAAGACAAAGAATTTAAGGTTGAGATCGATGAGATGCTTACCAAACTATTGGCAGAGTAGTCTCAACTATAATCAATCCTCTATGAATTGAGTAATCTGATATGCAAGACGTACCGGTAGTGATTGTTGGTGGCGGGCTAAGTGGACTGTATGCTGCCTTTTTATTAGAGCAAAAAGGTATTGCTTATAGGCTGCTAGAAGCGCGTGATAGATTGGGCGGTCGTATTGCAGTCGCCAGTTTCTCAGGTGCGCTCCATAATGGACAGGCTGCTCATGACACAGGCATAGCTAATAAATATAGTGCTAATCAAGATAGTGCTAACGCATTAATCACAGATGATGCATTTGATTTGGGTCCCTCTTGGTTTTGGCCTGACTATCAGACGCAGTTAAGTACGCTCATTGAATCGCTGAATTTATCACGTTTTGCGCAGTTTGAAGCGGGCGATATGATGGTTGAGCGCGCTACTGATCAGCAACCCGTGCGAATGCAAGGCTATAAAAGCGCGCCGTCTTCTATGCGCCTAGTCGGTGGAATGGCGGCTTTGATTGAGGCGCTATATGCCCGCTTAGACGTTAAAACCATCATTACCAACCAAACTGTGCAGCAGTTAAGTAGAGTAGGTGAGTATATTAACGTACAGAGCGTAGATACCTCTGGACAACTGACCATAACTCGAGCGCGTCATGTCCTGCTTGCGCTACCGCCCAGACTGGTAGCGGGTCGGATAGCATTTGAGCCAGCGCTACCACAGGAGCTAATAACACAGTGGCAACATACAGCAACGTGGATGGCGCCCCATGCCAAATATGTGGCAGTCTATGAAACGCCGTTTTGGCGAGATAATGGTCTCTCAGGGGCCGCGCGTAGTGCGATAGGACCACTCACTGAGATACATGATGCTTCTACTGTAGACAGTCATGGTGCCCTATTTGGCTTCTTTGGTGTACCGGCGCAGGCACGCCAAAGTGTCTCTGATATCGTGCTAAAACAACATTGCCGTGCACAATTGGTACGTTTGTTTGGTACGCAGGCGAGTAGTCCGGTAGCTGAGTATCTCAAGGACTGGGCGCAAGACCTATTGACAGCGATGCCTGCTGATATCAATGGTAACGGGCAACATGCCGCAGCACCACCAGCCAAACCAAAAACAGGCGCATGGCAAGACCAACTAACAGGCTGCGGTAGCGAGTGGTCAGCACCGTTTCCTGGTTATATTGCTGGCGCTATTGATGCAGCAGTTATAGCAGTGCAGAGCTTACCTGCGACAGTATTATCCAAAGAGTAAGTATTGCCAAAAGCCATATAGTTATACAAAAACATCGTCATCTAATAGGATAGTTGATGAATGACTCCCTCAAGCAAAAACCTGATTATAATGCGACTTGGCTGGTACCTGTTGCTTGCCTACTGGTCGGTGGTGCGCTCACAGGTATCTCAACCAATCTCGCCAAATACGCTGTCGATATCGGTCTTACGCCACTAGCGTTTTTGTTTTGGTCGATCACTGGTGCAGCTATTATTCTAATGATAGTTGCCTTCATTAGACAAGAAACACTTCCTTTTAGTGCCAGAAGCTTTAAGTACTATTTCGTTGCTGCCTTTGTCAGTGTGGCTGCTGCCAACTTACTGTTATTTTCAGCGATTCCTCATGTTGGCGCAGGGTTCGTCGCTCTTATTATATCCTTACCTCCATTGCTGACGTATCTTGGCGCACTGCTGCTGCGCATAGAGCGCTTCTACCTCACCCGTGCGCTTGGTGTCGCTGCGGCACTTTTAGGAGCAGGGGTGTTGGCTATCCATAAGCTCTCCGCCCCAGATACCAGCGTGTTTTGGATTTTGGTCGCGCTGTGTGGACCAGTACTACTCGCCATTGGTAACATATACCGGACACTACGCTGGCCTGATAATGCCGCATTTAGTGCACTCGCTCCGGGGATGCTAGTCGCCGCCTCTCTACTGCTGGTTCTATTTAGTGCGGTATTTAACTTTTCTGTCACGATACCTTTAGAGAGTGGGCTACCGCTTGGGTTGATAGCTGTACAGGCAGGTGTATTTTCTGGACAATTCTTATTACTGTTTCTATTACAAAAAACAGGCGGTCCTGTTTTGCTCAGTCTACTAGGGGCGGTCGGGGCCATCTTTGGTGTCCCTATTGCGATATTTTTGCAGGGAGAGCATCCGCCTGAGGGTTTGCTGTTAGGAGGTTGTCTGATTACTATTGGCATAGCACTGGTGACATGGGGCGGTGTAAAAATGTCGACGGTCACAACAAAAAAAGAATGAAGGGCACTTAGCAAACGCGCCAATAGGTAAGCATATCTGATCAATACTCTATAATCGTGCAAGTATCTGATATCTTGTCTTAATTACTTATACAGTCTATATAGATCCAATAATTGGTTACGATTCTCTCAAATCAATTTTTGTGAATAGGGCAAAAAAGGAGTATAAGTATCGGGGTTATTGTTGTCATGGATTCAGGCTATGAATGCAGCCATGCGTTATCGATTATTGAATAATATTACGATTCTGATAAGTGTCATTGGGGTCGTTGTTGCCTTGTTAGATAGTGGTTTTACACTGCCGACGTGGCTACAACAAGGTTTCCATATTTTTTATCTAGTCATTATTTTTTTGAGCTTTGTGGTGACGGTTGGCCGTTATATCTACACAAATAAGCCGTTCACGCTTAATAAAGTGGCGGTATTCGATGCCTTTACCAGTATCGCTATTATTATTTTACTTGCGGCACACTTTACTGACCTAATGCGTTTTGGGTTGTCTGCCGCTGTTGATGGCTTCGTCGCCATCAAGATAGCCGTGTTTGTCACCTTTATCCGTGAACTTTCTGATCACAATTTTAATCTTAATCGTACCTTTCTGCATCCTGCGCAGTTTTTTATTCTAAGCTTTTTGGCGGTGGTGCTGATAGGCGCCCTGCTGCTAATGATGCCCAATGCCACAACGCAGCCGTTATCCTTTGTTGATGCGCTCTTTACCGCGACCAGTGCGGTTTGTGTGACAGGACTTATTGTGGTGGACACGGCGACCCATTTTACGACGTTTGGACAGGCCATTATTATGGGCTTAATACAAGTCGGCGGCTTAGGTATTTTGACATTTGTGACTTATTTTAGTTACTTTTTTAAGGGCGGCGTCAGTTATGAGACGCAAGCCAGTATCAGCGAGATGTCGTATATGCGCGGTATGGGCAACGTAGTCTCGACCTTGAAGTCAATCTTATACGTGACTTTTGGTGTTGAGGCAGTAGCAGCGGCACTGATTTATATCAGTATCTATGATATACCCGATATGAGTTGGTCTGAGCAGTTGTTCTTTTCGATTTTTCATGCAATTTCAGCTTTTTGTAATGCGGGGTTTTCGACCTTTAGTGCTGGCATGTATGACGATTCGCTACGCTTTAATTACCCGCTACAGCTGATCGTGGCGATGACCTTTATCTTTGGTGGTATGGGTTTTACTATTGTGGTCAATGTACTGCGCTATCTACGGCATCGCATTGAGCGACTACTGTATCGTCATGATCAACGCTATTTTTATCAGCCTTGGTTGCTCAACATCAATAGCCGCATTACCTTGATTACGACTGGTGCGCTATTGCTGGTCGGTCTGATTGGAGTGATGATATTTGAATACGATAATGTGCTCGCTGACCATACCAGTATTTTTGGTAAGCTTGTGACAGGATTCTTTACCGCTGCCACGCCGCGAACCGCAGGATTCAATGTGATTGATATGGGTGAGCTTGCATTCCCAACGATCATGCTGACGATATTTTTGATGTGGATTGGCGCGTCACCAAACTCGACAGGGGGCGGTATTAAGACCAGTACCTTTGCGATTGCCTTATTGAATACACTCAGTCTAGCCCGTGGGCAAACGAAGATTGAAGTATTCAAACGTCAAATTGCGGAGATCTCCGTGCGCCGCGCATTTTCTATTATGTGGTTGTCACTGCTGGTCATCGGTACTGGTGTGACGCTCATTAGCTATGATCAGCCAGAGCTTGATTTGATCAAAGTAGTGTTTGAGTGTTTTTCAGCATACAGTACAGTAGGGCTGAGTTTGAATCTAACAGCAGATTTGTCAGATTTTAGCAAAGTGGTGATATCGGTCATTATGTTTGTTGGGCGGGTCAGTATGCTAACGATATTTATTGCACTACTCAAAAACATGCGCCAACGCAATTATCGCTATCCAACTGAGGAAATTACGATTAACTAAATTTTTATACATAAATAATTTTACGTTCAGAAGCGAAAAATATAGTTTAAAAAAGGTCATCAAGGTTATGAAGTATATTATCGTAGGATTGGGGAATTTTGGCGCGTCACTAGGCTCTGCATTGACTAGCCAAGGGCATGAAGTGATTGGCATTGATAGCAATATGCAAAGGGTCGAAACCTATAAGGAAGTTATCTCTCATACGCTCTGTATGGATGCCACAGATGAGTATACCGTAAGCGGCTTACCCATCATTGATACTGACATCGTCATCGTGGCAGTTGGCGAAGATCAAGGCGCAAACGTGATGGCAACGGCGTTATTTAAGACCCTAAAAGCAAAACGGTTGATCAGCCGCAGTATCAACCCACTACACGAAAAAGTCCTACAGGCTATTGGGGTGGACGATTTGATTCATCCTGAAAAAGAAGCGGCCAATCGCTGGGCCAAACGACTGTCGCTACGTTATTTTGTCGATTCGTTTGAGTTAAGCGATAACTTCAGTATGGTAGAGATTAATATTCCAAGTGTATTGATCGGTAAGACCATCGATGAATTGCAATTGGAGCAAAAGTTCAATATACGATTGCTTAGTACCTTGCGCTATGAGTATTATGAAGACAGCTTTGGTCGTACTCAGAGCAAACCGAGCATTCAAGGATTGGCAACGCCAGAGCAAGTATTAAAAGACCACGATGTACTGGTCATTTATGGCGCGAACAAACACATCAACCAGTTTTTACGTAGCGTCGGTGTGAAAATCAAATAACGGCTCAACAGCGTAGTGACATGAGAAGATACAGGGGGAGTTTATGAATAAGCGCAGTGTAGCCGCTCTATTGGTTGCCGCTATGGCACTACTGTCTGGCTGTGATCCGTCCGCGCAAGATCCGAACGTCACCCTGTCCGAGAATCAACAGGACCCGATTGAGGCGTTGGAGGTGACGTCCAATGTGGATCGTAGCGAGTTCAGCTATAAAGAAACCTTTTATGTCCCCATCTATTCTGATATCTATACTGATAAAGACAATCGTAAAGTGTTACTGGCTGCGACGTTGAGCGTACGTAATACCACGTTGGAAAAATCACTATATATCAATAAAATTGATTATTACGATACCGATGGCGCTCTTGTCAAATCCTATATAGACAAGCCAATCGAGCTACCTGCGATGGCCACGCTCAACTATATCGTTGAAAAAGAAGAGAACAAAGGTGGCGCTGGTGCTAACTTTATTATCGAAGTTGAAGGCGCGGATGAGACCGTCAAACCAGTTATTGAGGCGGTCATGATTGGGAATTTTAGCAATAAAGGATTTGCGTTTAGTACCGAAGGCACGCCTGTGATACATTAATCGGATGTGTTAAAGAAAATAGCAATGTCGGCAGTGTTAACAACGGCAATAGCGGTAGTTCCATTTAATATAGCGATATTTAAGTAGCGATATTCAAGGTAGTGATATTCGAGACAGTGACATTCAAGGAAGAATTATGTCTGCAACCAAAGAAGAAATTAACGCCTTTATGGCAATGGAGTTCCCCCAAACAAAATGCGTCGTTGAAGCAGTAAGCGCGCATGGCGCGACCTTATCACACGATATTGGTATCAATGAGCTACGTCCCGGTGGCACCGTGTCTGGTCCTGTCATGATGGCCGTCGCTGATGTTGCTATCTATGTGGCGATACTGGGAAAAATCGGCATCGTGCCCTTGACCGTGACGACCAGCCTGACGATTAATTTTTTGCGTAAACCATCAGCAGATGCACGTATTATCGCTGAGTGTACCTTACTTAAAGTAGGGCGAGCGCTGATCGTGGGTGAGGTGTCTCTGTATTCAGAAGGCTCGGATGACGTTGTCGCACACGTAGTCGGCACATATTCTGTACCGCCTCAGCGTATATAAACTTTTACTTCATAGTATATATTGCTTGAGTAATAAGTCTTTTATCGTTAGATTAGTACGCATTTAGTATTATAGACTTAGAGATCAAGACCATAATATTGCAATATTAGATCTCATCGAAATGACTTATCGTCATGATTTAATCATTACCTTTGAATTATTGGATGACAGTCATTAGCGTAGTCACTACTACAGAATACTCTGCATAAAACAAACCTCGCCAAGCATAACAGCTTGCGAGGTTTATTTTATGGTAGTACGGATTTCTAAAAGGTGGTATGAGTTGGCATTTATTTTGCAACATTAAAGAACCAGCAACTATTATTTTTATAAATATTTAAATAAACAATAGTTTGTTTAATTATGGGATGAATTTTCATGTAAGATAGCACCTGCTCAGAAGAATGAGAGGTTTTTGTACGATAAAGCGATCTGGGTAATTTATTTATATTAATAAAATTAATGACTTAAGATAAAATTTTCAGGTAAAAAGCGATGTATGGTCGGTTGGATGGTTTGACCGTACTGGTATGCAACTATAGTAACAGGTAGCATAAAAGTATACATAAGTGTCCAAAGGTGATTCAGAATACAGTAAGTAGTAAGTAAGGGAGTAGTCATGGAAAATATACTCAGAAAGTCTATCAATATCATTGTTTTACCAGTAATGCTATTAGGAATGACAGCATGCTCCGTGACTGGTAACAACAGTATCGATAACGATGGAGATAGTCGCCATGTGAGTAAGGTTGCATGGAACAACCAAACTGATGCTGATATCAACTATATATTAGACCAAAATGTATCTTCTGATAAAACCCGTTTGGTATTTATTAGATCCAATGACCGTTACTCTGAACAAACGAGTGCCAACATCGCAGTAAACAATCGGTTTCAAGTGAGTCTCCATGCAGGCAACTATACGGTTGTTGAATCATGTGTTGGTATAAACCAATTAAGCGCTCATGCCACGGGGTTCAAGGACAATAACTTGCTGGCAAATAAAAAAGAGTATGAGTTAGTAGGCGGTCAAACTTACTTTTTTTATGTGAATATGGCTCAAACGGGTCAAAGCACCTTAGAGCAGATCACTACCGCTAGCGCATTGCAACTACTAGAAAAAAAGCGTTATCAGTCTCATCAAATCAGTCGCGTTGTTCCTAACTGCCCAATACCTATCATAGCCGCACCACCAATTAATCCACCTGCTGTTATAAAAACACCGACACCAGCATTGTCCGAAAGAATATCTATTGATCTTGAAATATTGTTTGAGACAGACAAGTCGATGGTACGTCCAGCCTATTATGCAAAAACGACCGAACTGGTCACGTTTATGAAGCAGTACCCGAATACTGTAGTAACTATCGAGGGACATACAGATAGCCGTGGTCAAAATGACTACAATCAAGCATTATCACAGCGCCGAGTCAACGCAGTGAAAGAGATACTAGTTAACGAATTCGGTGTTGCACCCAATCGTATAAGCGCTATCGGCTATGGCGAGTCGCAGCCAAGAGCAAGTAATGATACTGCAGCAGGAAGACGGCTTAATCGCCGCGTCATCGCTGTAGTAGAAGAGCAGCCGCAAAATGAATAATAAAAGGCATCCAAGTGGATTTTATTCATTTAAAACGGCTTTGACCGATTATTCTTTGGCAATGAGTGCCGCGTGATATCTCTCTCAAGTTATATTATCCCAATTGAAAAACAGATAACAATAAATAGAAGGTAAAAAATATGAACACGATTATAGTGAAAACCAATAGTGCAACTCAGACTGTCGCGCAAGTACAAGTAGTCACCGAAGATGGAAAGCCTACTATTATTAAAGCTGTGGACAAGGTTAATTACGAGTTTCATGATACGGCAATCGGTCGTGCGCCCAATCATATTATTACCAAGCGTCTAAAAAATGATTTGCATGTCTCGTTCGAAAAAGATGGCGAAAACAGTGATCTTATAATAGAAGGGTTCTACGACGAGGCAAACAGTGCACTGCTCGGAATCGCTGAAGATGGTGAGTACTATTACTATATTCCGGATACTGGTGAGACTTACGACTATGTCACGCAGCTAGAGACAGGGGATGTGGAAGGTCAGGCATTGGGTGGCACTGAATATATAGCGGCGGCTGCGATACCTTGGTGGATACCTGCAGCAGCAGGCGTTGGCTTAGCTGGTCTAGTAGCAGCCCTTAGTAGTGGCAGTGATGATGACAATGAGCCAGCTGAACCTGCTTCTATAGTGAGCCTTAGTGGGGTGATGAACCTAAGCGAAGCAGATGCTGCCGATAATGCGAATACAGCGTTGTACACAGTCAGTCTGGATAAAGTGAGTGAGACAGATACTACAGTTACGATAACGATCACACCTGGATCTGCTGATGGTGATGACTATAGTGCGCCAGCCACGCAAACAGTCACGATTCCGGCTGGACAGACCTCTGTTGATTTTGGAGTGCCTATTGTCAATGATGATGTCTATGAAGGAGCAGAAGGCTTTCAAGTAGCGATCACAAGTGTCAGCACGGGCAGAGCTACTATTGATACTGCCAATAGCACTGTAGAAACGACTGTATATGATGATGGTACGACTGATGGTAGTACACCAGTCGATCCTAACAATCCGATGACAGGAAGTGATATACCCGTGGTCAGCATTGTGGCAACTGATGGTCAAGCGATTGAAGGGATTGATAATGGGTTAGTTTTCGCTGTATCACAAAACAAAATTAGTAACTTCAACACCTTAGTTGACGTAAAAATTAATGATACAAGCAGTATCGAATTGGCAGATATTGCTTCTATTAGTTATGTTAACATTGATGGTGTTACTGTATTTCTGAGTAATGCAAATGATATCCAAGATTTTCTTATCAATGGAGCGAGTGTCAGAATACCAGCAGGACAGAGCTCGGCACCAGTCATTAATGTCACAGTGGTCGACGATGCCATCTATGAGGTCTCAGAAGCCCTAAGCATGAGCATCAGCAATCCGATCAACGCCAGCATTGGCACCGCCACTGATGTCGCCACCATCTTCGATGAAGATGCAGCAGACGGCACCGTCAACGAGGGCGACAAACCGAGCGTTAGCGTGGGCAATGCCAGCGCCACAGAAGGGGACAATCTGGTTCACCAAGTCACCGTCAATGGCGTCACCGAAGCGGATGTCACCTATGACTTTGACTTGGCAGGTAATAGCGCCACCGCGGCCACCGACTTTAGCAACGCCCCCGTCTTTAGCAACGGCGTCATCAACAATAATGATGGCACCATCACCGTCCCTGCTGGGGTGACCGACTTTACCGTCAGCTATCCTGTGCTCAATGATGCCATCCTTGAGAACGATGAAACCACCGAGCTTACCATTGGCAATGACAGTGGCACTGGCACCATCATTGATGCTTTAGATGCCATTCCTGTGGTGAGCATTGCCGCGGTGAGTGATAGCGCCACCGAAGGGGCAGACGACAGCATCGTCTTTAGTCTCAGCCAAACGGGCGCAACGGACAAAGACAGCACTGTCACCGCAAGCCTAGTGCTTGGCGACAGTGATGCCAGCGACATTGACAGCATCACCTTTACCGATGCCAATGGCAGCCAAACCATCAGCGTGGCGGACGCCATTGCTGGGGTTAGCGTGACCATTCCTGCGGGCAGCAGTGTCCTGCCAACGTTCACCATCAGCCCAACTGACGATGCCATCTATGAGGTCTCAGAAGCCTTAAGCATGAGCATCAGCAATCCGATCAACGCCAGCATTGGCACCGCCACTGATGTCGCCACCATCTTCGATGAAGATGCAGCAGACGGCACCGTCAACGAGGGCGACAAACCGAGCGTTAGCGTGGGCAATGCCAGCGCCACAGAAGGGGACAATCTGGTTCACCAAGTCACCGTCAATGGCGTCACCGAAGCGGATGTCACCTATGACTTTGACTTGGCAGGTAATAGCGCCACCGAGGCCACTGACTTTAGCAACGCCCCCGTCTTTAGCAACGGCGTCATCAACAATAATGATGGCACCATCACCGTCCCTGCTGGGGTGACCGACTTTACCGTCAGCTATCCTGTGCTCAATGATGCCATCCTTGAGAACGATGAAACCACCGAGCTTACCATTGGCAATGACAGTGGCACTGGCACCATCATTGATGCTTTAGATGCCATTCCTGTGGTGAGCATTGCCGCGGTGAGTGATAGCGCCACCGAAGGGGCAGACGACAGCATCGTCTTTAGTCTCAGCCAAACGGGCGCAACGGACAAAGACAGCACTGTCACCGCAAGCCTAGTGCTTGGCGACAGTGATGCCAGCGACATTGACAGCATCACCTTTACCGATGCCAATGGCAGCCAAACCATCAGCGTGGCGGACGCCATTGCTGGGGTTAGCGTGACCATTCCTGCGGGCAGCAGTGTCCTGCCAACGTTCACCATCAGCCCAACTGACGATGCCATCTATGAGGTCTCAGAAGCCTTAAGCATGAGCATCAGCAATCCGATCAACGCCAGCATTGGCACCGCCACTGATGTCGCCACCATCTTCGATGAAGATGCAGCAGACGGCACCGTCAACGAGGGCGACAAACCGAGCGTTAGCGTGGGCAATGCCAGCGCCACAGAAGGGGACAATCTGGTTCACCAAGTCACCGTCAATGGCGTCACCGAAGCGGATGTCACCTATGACTTTGACTTGGCAGGTAATAGCGCCACCGAGGCCACTGACTTTAGCAACGCCCCCGTCTTTAGCAACGGCGTCATCAACAATAATGATGGCACCATCACCGTCCCTGCTGGGGTGACCGACTTTACCGTCAGCTATCCTGTGCTCAATGATGCCATCCTTGAGAACGATGAAACCACCGAGCTTACCATTGGCAATGACAGTGGCACTGGCACCATCATTGATGCTTTAGATGCCATTCCTGTGGTGAGCATTGCCGCGGTGAGTGATAGCGCCACCGAAGGGGCAGACGACAGCATCGTCTTTAGTCTCAGCCAAACGGGCGCAACGGACAAAGACAGCACTGTCACCGCAAGCCTAGTGCTTGGCGACAGTGATGCCAGCGACATTGACAGCATCACCTTTACCGATGCCAATGGCAGCCAAACCATCAGCGTGGCGGACGCCATTGCTGGGGTTAGCGTGACCATTCCTGCGGGCAGCAGTGTCCTGCCAACGTTCACCATCAGCCCAACTGACGATGCCATCTATGAGGTCTCAGAAGCCTTAAGCATGAGCATCAGCAATCCGATCAACGCCAGCATTGGCACCGCCACTGATGTCGCCACCATCTTCGATGAAGATGCAGCAGACGGCACCGTCAACGAGGGCGACAAACCGAGCGTTAGCGTGGGCAATGCCAGCGCCACAGAAGGGGACAATCTGGTTCACCAAGTCACCGTCAATGGCGTCACCGAAGCGGATGTCACCTATGACTTTGACTTGGCAGGTAATAGCGCCACCGAGGCCACTGACTTTAGCAACGCCCCCGTCTTTAGCAACGGCGTCATCAACAATAATGATGGCACCATCACCGTCCCTGCTGGGGTGACCGACTTTACCGTCAGCTATCCTGTGCTCAATGATGCCATCCTTGAGAACGATGAAACCACCGAGCTTACCATTGGCAATGACAGTGGCACTGGCACCATCATTGATGCTTTAGATGCCATTCCTGTGGTGAGCATTGCCGCGGTGAGTGATAGCGCCACCGAAGGGGCAGACGACAGCATCGTCTTTAGTCTCAGCCAAACGGGCGCAACGGACAAAGACAGCACTGTCACCGCAAGCCTAGTGCTTGGCGACAGTGATGCCAGCGACATTGACAGCATCACCTTTACCGATGCCAATGGCAGCCAAACCATCAGCGTGGCGGACGCCATTGCTGGGGTTAGCGTGACCATTCCTGCGGGCAGCAGTGTCCTGCCAACGTTCACCATCAGCCCAACTGACGATGCCATCTATGAGGTCTCAGAAGCCCTAAGCATGAGCATCAGCAATCCGATCAACGCCAGCATTGGCACCGCCACTGATGTCGCCACCATCTTCGATGAAGATGCAGCAGACGGCACCGTCAACGAGGGCGACAAACCGAGCGTTAGCGTGGGCAATGCCAGCGCCACAGAAGGGGACAATCTGGTTCACCAAGTCACCGTCAATGGCGTCACCGAAGCGGATGTCACCTATGACTTTGACTTGGCAGGTAATAGCGCCACCGAGGCCACTGACTTTAGCAACGCCCCCGTCTTTAGCAACGGCATCATCAACAATAATGATGGCACCATCACCGTCCCTGCTGGGGTGACCGACTTTACCGTCAGCTATCCTGTGCTCAATGATGCCATCCTTGAGAACGATGAAACCACCGAGCTTACCATTGGCAATGACAGTGGCACTGGCACCATCATTGATGCTTTAGATGCCATTCCTGTGGTGAGCATTGCCGCGGTGAGTGATAGCGCCACCGAAGGGGCAGACGACAGCATCGTCTTTAGTCTCAGCCAAACGGGCGCAACGGACAAAGACAGCACTGTCACCGCAAGCCTAGTGCTTGGCGACAGTGATGCCAGCGACATTGACAGCATCACCTTTACCGATGCCAATGGCAGCCAAACCATCAGCGTGGCGGACGCCATTGCTGGGGTTAGCGTGACCATTCCTGCGGGCAGCAGTGTCCTGCCAACGTTCACCATCAGCCCAACTGACGATGCCATCTATGAGGTCTCAGAAGCCTTAAGCATGAGCATCAGCAATCCGATCAACGCCAGCATTGGCACCGCCACTGATGTCGCCACCATCTTCGATGAAGATGCAGCAGACGGCACCGTCAACGAGGGCGACAAACCGAGCGTTAGCGTGGGCAATGCTAGCGCCACAGAAGGGGACAATCTGGTTCACCAAGTCACCGTCAATGGCGTCACCGAAGCGGATGTCACCTATGACTTTGACTTGGCAGGTAATAGCGCCACCGAGGCCACTGACTTTAGCAACGCCCCCGTCTTTAGCAACGGCGTCATCAACAATAATGATGGCACCATCACCGTCCCTGCTGGGGTGACCGACTTTACCGTCAGCTATCCTGTGCTCAATGATGCCATCCTTGAGAACGATGAAACCACCGAGCTTACCATTGGCAATGACAGTGGCACTGGCACCATCATTGATGCTTTAGATGCCATTCCTGTGGTGAGCATTGCCGCGGTGAGTGATAGCGCCACCGAAGGGGCAGACGACAGCATCGTCTTTAGTCTCAGCCAAACGGGCGCAACGGACAAAGACAGCACTGTCACCGCAAGCCTAGTGCTTGGCGACAGTGATGCCAGCGACATTGACAGCATCACCTTTACCGATGCCAATGGCAGCCAAACCATCAGCGTGGCGGACGCCATTGCTGGGGTTAGCGTGACCATTCCTGCGGGCAGCAGTGTCCTGCCAACGTTCACCATCAGCCCAACTGACGATGCCATCTATGAGGTCTCAGAAGCCTTAAGCATGAGCATCAGCAATCCGATCAACGCCAGCATTGGCACCGCCTTTGATGTCGCCACCATCTTCGATGAAGATGCAGCAGACGGCACCGTCAACGAGGGCGACAAACCGAGCGTTAGCGTGGGCAATGCTAGCGCCACAGAAGGGGACAATCTGGTTCACCAAGTCACCGTCAATGGCGTCACCGAAGCGGATGTCACCTATGACTTTGACTTGGCAGGTAATAGCGCCACCGAGGCCACTGACTTTAGCAACGCCCCCGTCTTTAGCAACGGCATCATCAACAATAATGATGGCACCATCACCGTCCCTGCTGGGGTGACCGACTTTACCGTCAGCTATCCTGTGCTCAATGATGCCATCCTTGAGAACGATGAAACCACCGAGCTTACCATTGGCAATGACAGTGGCACTGGCACCATCATTGATGCTTTAGATGCCATTCCTGTGGTGAGCATTGCCGCGGTGAGTGATAGCGCCACCGAAGGGGCAGACGACAGCATCGTCTTTAGTCTCAGCCAAACGGGCGCAACGGACAAAGACAGCACTGTCACCGCAAGCCTAGTGCTTGGCGACAGTGATGCCAGCGACATTGACAGCATCACCTTTACCGATGCCAATGGCAGCCAAACCATCAGCGTGGCGGACGCCATTGCTGGGGTTAGCGTGACCATTCCTGCGGGCAGCAGTGTCCTGCCAACGTTCACCATCAGCCCAACTGACGATGCCATCTATGAGGTCTCAGAAGCCTTAAGCATGAGCATCAGCAATCCGATCAACGCCAGCATTGGCACCGCCACTGATGTCGCCACCATCTTCGATGAAGATGCAGCAGACGGCACCGTCAACGAGGGCGACAAACCGAGCGTTAGCGTGGGCAATGCTAGCGCCACAGAAGGGGACAATCTGGTTCACCAAGTCACCGTCAATGGCGTCACCGAAGCGGATGTCACCTATGACTTTGACTTGGCAGGTAATAGCGCCACCGAGGCCACTGACTTTAGCAACGCCCCCGTCTTTAGCAACGGCATCATCAACAATAATGATGGCACCATCACCGTCCCTGCTGGGGTGACCGACTTTACCGTCAGCTATCCTGTGCTCAATGATGCCATCCTTGAGAACGATGAAACCACCGAGCTTACCATTGGCAATGACAGTGGCACTGGCACCATCATTGATGCTTTAGATGCCATTCCTGTGGTGAGCATTGCCGCGGTGAGTGATAGCGCCACCGAAGGGGCAGACGACAGCATCGTCTTTAGTCTCAGCCAAACGGGCGCAACGGACAAAGACAGCACTGTCACCGCAAGCCTAGTGCTTGGCGACAGTGATGCCAGCGACATTGACAGCATCACCTTTACCGATGCCAATGGCAGCCAAACCATCAGCGTGGCGGACGCCATTGCTGGGGTTAGCGTGACCATTCCTGCGGGCAGCAGTGTCCTGCCAACGTTCACCATCAGCCCAACTGACGATGCCATCTATGAGGTCTCAGAAGCCTTAAGCATGAGCATCAGCAATCCGATCAACGCCAGCATTGGCACCGCCACTGATGTCGCCACCATCTTCGATGAAGATGCAGCAGACGGCACCGTCAACGAGGGCGACAAACCGAGCGTTAGCGTGGGCAATGCTAGCGCCACAGAAGGGGACAATCTGGTTCACCAAGTCACCGTCAATGGCGTCACCGAAGCGGATGTCACCTATGACTTTGACTTGGCAGGTAATAGCGCCACCGAGGCCACTGACTTTAGCAACGCCCCCGTCTTTAGCAACGGCGTCATCAACAATAATGATGGCACCATCACCGTCCCTGCTGGGGTGACCGACTTTACCGTCAGCTATCCTGTGCTCAATGATGCCATCCTTGAGAACGATGAAACCACCGAGCTTACCATTGGCAATGACAGTGGCACTGGCACCATCATTGATGCTTTAGATGCCATTCCTGTGGTGAGCATTGCCGCGGTGAGTGATAGCGCCACCGAAGGGGCAGACGACAGCATCGTCTTTAGTCTCAGCCAAACGGGCGCAACGGACAAAGACAGCACTGTCACCGCAAGCCTAGTGCTTGGCGACAGTGATGCCAGCGACATTGACAGCATCACCTTTACCGATGCCAATGGCAGCCAAACCATCAGCGTGGCGGACGCCATTGCTGGGGTTAGCGTGACCATTCCTGCGGGCAGCAGTGTCCTGCCAACGTTCACCATCAGCCCAACTGACGATGCCATCTATGAGGTCTCAGAAGCCCTAAGCATGAGCATCAGCAATCCGATCAACGCCAGCATTGGCACCGCCACTGATGTCGCCACCATCTTCGATGAAGATGCAGCAGACGGCACCGTCAACGAGGGCGACAAACCGAGCGTTAGCGTGGGCAATGCTAGCGCCACAGAAGGGGACAATCTGGTTCACCAAGTCACCGTCAATGGCGTCACCGAAGCGGATGTCACCTATGACTTTGACTTGGCAGGTAATAGCGCCACCGAGGCCACTGACTTTAGCAACGCCCCCGTCTTTAGCAACGGCATCATCAACAATAATGATGGCACCATCACCGTCCCTGCTGGGGTGACCGACTTTACCGTCAGCTATCCTGTGCTCAATGATGCCATCCTTGAGAACGATGAAACCACCGAGCTTACCATTGGCAATGACAGTGGCACTGGCACCATCATTGATGCTTTAGATGCCATTCCTGTGGTGAGCATTGCCGCGGTGAGTGATAGCGCCACCGAAGGGGCAGACGACAGCATCGTCTTTAGTCTCAGCCAAACGGGCGCAACGGACAAAGACAGCACTGTCACCGCAAGCCTAGTGCTTGGCGACAGTGATGCCAGCGACATTGACAGCATCACCTTTACCGATGCCAATGGCAGCCAAACCATCAGCGTGGCGGACGCCATTGCTGGGGTTAGCGTGACCATTCCTGCGGGCAGCAGTGTCCTGCCAACGTTCACCATCAGCCCAACTGACGATGCCATCTATGAGGTCTCAGAAGCCTTAAGCATGAGCATCAGCAATCCGATCAACGCCAGCATTGGCACCGCCACTGATGTCGCCACCATCTTCGATGAAGATGCAGCAGACGGCACCGTCAACGAGGGCGACAAACCGAGCGTTAGCGTGGGCAATGCTAGCGCCACAGAAGGGGACAATCTGGTTCACCAAGTCACCGTCAATGGCGTCACCGAAGCGGATGTCACCTATGACTTTGACTTGGCAGGTAATAGCGCCACCGAGGCCACTGACTTTAGCAACGCCCCCGTCTTTAGCAACGGCGTCATCAACAATAATGATGGCACCATCACCGTCCCTGCTGGGGTGACCGACTTTACCGTCAGCTATCCTGTGCTCAATGATGCCATCCTTGAGAACGATGAAACCACCGAGCTTACCATTGGCAATGACAGTGGCACTGGCACCATCATTGATGCTTTAGATGCCATTCCTGTGGTGAGCATTGCCGCGGTGAGTGATAGCGCCACCGAAGGGGCAGACGACAGCATCGTCTTTAGTCTCAGCCAAACGGGCGCAACGGACAAAGACAGCACTGTCACCGCAAGCCTAGTGCTTGGCGACAGTGATGCCAGCGACATTGACAGCATCACCTTTACCGATGCCAATGGCAGCCAAACCATCAGCGTGGCGGACGCCATTGCTGGGGTTAGCGTGACCATTCCTGCGGGCAGCAGTGTCCTGCCAACGTTCACCATCAGCCCAACTGACGATGCCATCTATGAGGTCTCAGAAGCCTTAAGCATGAGCATCAGCAATCCGATCAACGCCAGCATTGGCACCGCCACTGATGTCGCCACCATCTTCGATGAAGATGCAGCAGACGGCACCGTCAACGAGGGCGACAAACCGAGCGTTAGCGTGGGCAATGCTAGCGCCACAGAAGGGGACAATCTGGTTCACCAAGTCACCGTCAATGGCGTCACCGAAGCGGATGTCACCTATGACTTTGACTTGGCAGGTAATAGCGCCACCGAGGCCACTGACTTTAGCAACGCCCCCGTCTTTAGCAACGGCATCATCAACAATAATGATGGCACCATCACCGTCCCTGCTGGGGTGACCGACTTTACCGTCAGCTATCCTGTGCTCAATGATGCCATCCTTGAGAACGATGAAACCACCGAGCTTACCATTGGCAATGACAGTGGCACTGGCACCATCATTGATGCTTTAGATGCCATTCCTGTGGTGAGCATTGCCGCGGTGAGTGATAGCGCCACCGAAGGGGCAGACGACAGCATCGTCTTTAGTCTCAGCCAAACGGGCGCAACGGACAAAGACAGCACTGTCACCGCAAGCCTAGTGCTTGGCGACAGTGATGCCAGCGACATTGACAGCATCACCTTTACCGATGCCAATGGCAGCCAAACCATCAGCGTGGCGGACGCCATTGCTGGGGTTAGCGTGACCATTCCTGCGGGCAGCAGTGTCCTGCCAACGTTCACCATCAGCCCAACTGACGATGCCATCTATGAGGTCTCAGAAGCCTTAAGCATGAGCATCAGCAATCCGATCAACGCCAGCATTGGCACCGCCACTGATGTCGCCACCATCTTCGATGAAGATGCAGCAGACGGCACCGTCAACGAGGGCGACAAACCGAGCGTTAGCGTGGGCAATGCTAGCGCCACAGAAGGGGACAATCTGGTTCACCAAGTCACCGTCAATGGCGTCACCGAAGCGGATGTCACCTATGACTTTGACTTGGCAGGTAATAGCGCCACCGAGGCCACTGACTTTAGCAACGCCCCCGTCTTTAGCAACGGCATCATCAACAATAATGATGGCACCATCACCGTCCCTGCTGGGGTGACCGACTTTACCGTCAGCTATCCTGTGCTCAATGATGCCATCCTTGAGAACGATGAAACCACCGAGCTTACCATTGGCAATGACAGTGGCACTGGCACCATCATTGATGCTTTAGATGCCATTCCTGTGGTGAGCATTGCCGCGGTGAGTGATAGCGCCACCGAAGGGGCAGACGACAGCATCGTCTTTAGTCTCAGCCAAACGGGCGCAACGGACAAAGACAGCACTGTCACCGCAAGCCTAGTGCTTGGCGACAGTGATGCCAGCGACATTGACAGCATCACCTTTACCGATGCCAATGGCAGCCAAACCATCAGCGTGGCGGACGCCATTGCTGGGGTTAGCGTGACCATTCCTGCGGGCAGCAGTGTCCTGCCAACGTTCACCATCAGCCCAACTGACGATGCCATCTATGAGGTCTCAGAAGCCTTAAGCATGAGCATCAGCAATCCGATCAACGCCAGCATTGGCACCGCCACTGATGTCGCCACCATCTTCGATGAAGATGCAGCAGACGGCACCGTCAACGAGGGCGACAAACCGAGCGTTAGCGTGGGCAATGCTAGCGCCACAGAAGGGGACAATCTGGTTCACCAAGTCACCGTCAATGGCGTCACCGAAGCGGATGTCACCTATGACTTTGACTTGGCAGGTAATAGCGCCACCGAGGCCACTGACTTTAGCAACGCCCCCGTCTTTAGCAACGGCATCATCAACAATAATGATGGCACCATCACCGTCCCTGCTGGGGTGACCGACTTTACCGTCAGCTATCCTGTGCTCAATGATGCCATCCTTGAGAACGATGAAACCACCGAGCTTACCATTGGCAATGACAGTGGCACTGGCACCATCATTGATGCTTTAGATGCCATTCCTGTGGTGAGCATTGCCGCGGTGAGTGATAGCGCCACCGAAGGGGCAGACGACAGCATCGTCTTTAGTCTCAGCCAAACGGGCGCAACGGACAAAGACAGCACTGTCACCGCAAGCCTAGTGCTTGGCGACAGTGATGCCAGCGACATTGACAGCATCACCTTTACCGATGCCAATGGCAGCCAAACCATCAGCGTGGCGGACGCCATTGCTGGGGTTAGCGTGACCATTCCTGCGGGCAGCAGTGTCCTGCCAACGTTCACCATCAGCCCAACTGACGATGCCATCTATGAGGTCTCAGAAGCCTTAAGCATGAGCATCAGCAATCCGATCAACGCCAGCATTGGCACCGCCACTGATGTCGCCACCATCTTCGATGAAGATGCAGCAGACGGCACCGTCAACGAGGGCGACAAACCGAGCGTTAACATTGCTGCCACTGATGCGCAATCGATTGAAGGGGTGGACAATGTCTTGAGCTTTACGGTTGAGCAAGATAGTGAAAGTAATTTTGACACTACAGTGCAAGTGACAGTTGATCCAAGTAGTGACGTAGAAGCGGCAGATATTGCTTCGATTATCTATATCAATGCGACTGGTGATCAAGTGGTTATTACCGATGCTACGGTCATAGCAGAAGTTTTAGATGGTAGTACTATACTTGAGCTCAAAGTTCCTGCAGGAAGCCAAACAGCACCTGCTATTATTGTCACTACTAATAATGATGATATCTTTGAGAGCAGTGAGCAGCTCAGCTTTGTGGTCACTAGTGCTGATAATGCAGACATTGATAGTGCTGTTGCGACTGGCACTATTTTAGACGAAGATGCGGTAGACGGTACACCTCAAGCAGGTGATAAGCCGACTGCAATTGTCACTAGAGACAGTGTGGTTGAGGGGAATACTCTTGAGTTCACCGTTGATTTGAGCAACCTATCTGAGTCTGATACAACAGTAGCGCTGACGTTAGCGAATGGTACAGCGGTACTTGGCACAGACACGAATACGTCTGTCGAAGTAAGCTTAGATGGTGGCAACACCTTTAGCACGGTTACTGTTGCTATAGATGGTACCTTTAGTGTGGATGTTCCCGCTAATAGTACGGATGGTATCATCGTGCGTGTATCTACTGTTGATGACAATATTGATGAGCCAGATGAAACCATTACACTGACAGCAAGCGCAACTGACCAAGTCACACCAAGCACAGCGACTGGTACCATCATTGATAACGATGATGCGCCTGTTGTTTCAATTGTTGGTGCTACTTTAGTAAATGAAGATGCTGGTACGGTCACTTATACCGTTAGCTTAACCAACCCATCATCAACGGCTGTGACGGTTGATTATGCCACCAGCAATGGTACAGCCACTGCTGGGGCTGATTATGGTGCAAACTCAGGTACGTTGACTTTTGCACCAGGGGAGGTAACCAAAACGGTAACGGTTGCTATTACTGACGACACCCTGTTTGAAAATTCTGAGAACTATACTATCGCTTTATCTAATCCATCACTCAATGCCAGTATTGATAGCAAGCAAGCAAGTGTTACCACCGCCATTGCTGACAATGATATAGCACCAACCGTCACTATTGAAGATACAGATGCAGCCACAACACCACAAGATAACAGCGTGGTTGAAGGCACAGGTAACACTGTGACTGGCGCTATCGATATCACTAACCCGCAAAGTGTCGCAGCGCTGACTATCAACAGTGTCGATGTGACCACAGCCACCGCTGCTAATCCTGTGATTATAAATGGTAGCGAAGGCCAACTGGTTATTACGGATTACAACTCGGCCACAGGCTCGCTCACTTATGCATATACCGAAGATGGCAGTGCTGAAATGCACAACACCGCTGGTGACAATGTATTAGACCAGTTTACTGTCAATCTCACCAATAGTGCAGGTGGGACTTCATCTGACACGTTAGATATTCGTATCATTGATACCGCGCCTACTGCCAATCCAGATACTAATAGCCTTACTGAAGAGACAGACAAAGTAACAGGTAACGTGCTCACGGCTACAGGTGCAGCAGCAACAGATGTCGCCGACAGTTTAGGGGCAGACGCAACATCTGTCACGGCGATAGAATCAGTTACATCTACCACGGTGACGGGTACAGTAGGTGGAAGTACACAAGGTGACTATGGTGTGCTTTCGCTCAATGCAGATGGCAGTTACAGTTACGATCTTGATAACGATGCAGTACAATATCTTGCTGTCGATGATGAACCTTTAACCGAAACCTTCAACTACACCATCACAGATGCTGATGGTGATACCAGTACGACCACTTTGACTGTGAATATCAATGGTACTAACGATAGACCTGTCATCACTAACGTTGCGAACGGTAACAACATCATCGAAACTGCTGCAGCAATAACCGAGCAGGCTGATGGTACTGCTATCATTCGAACGGGTACCCTTAGCTTTGCGGATACTGATGACAGTGATGAGCCGACGATTAGTGAAATCGCGGCAGAAAACATCTATGTCTATGACTCAAACAACACAACCTTTACCAATGCCAATCCATTAACAGATGTTCAAAAAGCAGCCTTATCAAGTATATTTGAAGCAGATAATAATGCAGGCAGCTTTGAAGAGGGTAGCTGGAGTATTAATGCTGAGGCGGACGTCATTGATTTCCTTCCTGAAGGGGAAACCATCACCATTCGTTATGCCGTACAAGTCAATGATAATGAAGGTATCACCAATGCTGTTAATGGTAACGAAATCAGTACCAGTGAGCTTCGCTACATTGAAGTGACCATTACAGGTACTGATGATAGTATCGCGCTTGTAGATGATACTGATAGTACCGATGAAGATACAGTATTATCAGTGGCGGCTGCCAATGGTATTTTTGCAAACGATACTGCAGATGCTGATGCCAATACAGAGTTAACTGTCGATAGTTATACCGTTGCTGGTATGATGGGGACATTCAACGTAGGTGTTGCTACTAGCGTCACTATAGACGGCTCTATCATTGGTGAGCTGACAATAAACACTGATGGAAGCTATATCTTTGATCCTGCTGAAAACTTTAGTGGCACCGTACCAGTGGTCACTATTGCTGTCAATAATGGTCCTAATGCCGCAACTCCAGAAAGCGGTACAGAGACACTGACGATCACCGTCAATCCAGTATCAGATGCACCAGATATTGGTGATGATATTGCATTATCAACTGACGAAGATAACACTACCGCTAGCTTAGGTTTGCAACCACCTGTTATTAGTGATGATACGGATTTAGATGGCATAGGGAATGCTACTGACAACCCTGAACGTATCGGTTTGATTACCTTAACGGGTATACCAGATAGTGCAACCCTAAACTACGGGGGTAATACCTATGCATCAACTGGTGCTGACATCACCATATTATTAAGTGATTATTTGACTAATGACCAAATAATCACTAATGCAGGCACACCAACCATCACCATGACCAGTGCTGAATTTGAAGCGATGACACTAACGCCACCTGCCGATGATGCTACTAACATCTCTTTTGAGATGTCAGTGATAGAATATGAAGTTGATAACAGTGGTAATATCCTTGCAGGAGTGGATGGTGCAGAGAGTACCGTCACTATTGATATTGATGTTCAAGCTGTGACGGATACTGAAGATAATAATGCTGCGAATAATAATCCGAATGATGATGATATTATTGACTATAGTACCTTTGGCTATGACCAGAATGAGGTAACGGGAGATACCTTAACGGTCACTGTAAATGAAGGTGAGTCTGTTGATTTACCAATCACCACCAATTTTGGTGATTTAGTGGGTAGAGGTGGAAGTCTAGAGACCTATGGTTTCGTAATTAGCGGATTACAGCCAGATGCTGTTGTCTCATTTATACCTGCTGGTAGTAGTAGGGTGACCGAGTATACTGTTGATACCAACGGTCAGGTATTGATTGGTGTTAATGCTGCCGCACCGACATCTACTAGTTTGAGAGTCAATGGTGGCTCAGAGCCGCAAATTAGCATCACATCAGCTGAATATAACTCACAAGATATGAGTAATATTACCGTGTCGTTATTTACCCAAGACCACGATACTGACTCATCTCCAAGAAATAAAACGGTTGAGCTAATCGATACTGTTAACGTTAATCTGACCGTGGCACCTGTTGCTGGTCAAGTAGTAGCGAATGATGTTAGTACAACTGAAGACACAGCCTTCACACTTGATGAGTTTGATTTTGCAGTACTTGATGACCAAGACGGCAGCTCAGCTGTTGCCGAAATCATCACTACAATTCGGTTTATTTTGCCGGAAGGTTGGACATATAACGATGGTACCACCGATACAGTAGGCGCGAGTGGCGGTACGGTGATTGTTATTACCGACACCTCTGATTTGGGTAGCTTGTCGCTTACGCCACCTGCGCAGTCTTCAACAGATACTGATATCGACTTTGAAGTAACCAGTGCAGATTTGGATGATGATGGAGATGTAGCCGTTGCTATCAGTGAAACAACCACATTAACCCAAACGATTAACATCACGCCTGTAGCCGAAGTTGTGGGTAGTGATATTGATGGTGATGGTACGCCTGACTTAACCATTAATCCAGACTACACTTACACTGCTGTAGCGCAAGAAGACGCTGCATTTGACCTTGGTGTTGACGGTACATTCAGATTACTCGATAACTGGTCAAACCAAGATGATACGGTTGATTTTGGAGAAGAAAGCCATACTACTGCCCTCAATGATTCTGAGCAGACTTATGCTCATCTGACGTTTGGTAGTAGAGACAATGGTGTGTTTACTGCCATTGAAGGCGCCGTATTTACCTATAACAACGGTAGTAATACCTTGTCGCTTACAGATAATGGGACGGGTGTCGATATTCCAGCCGCTTATCTGAATACGGTTACTGTGACCCCGCCGCAAGACTATAGCGATTATACAGTCACTTCGGTATCGGCTACTGCTGAGACAGCAGTCAAAGTAGAAGCTGTGACTATCGACTATGATGAAGATACAGATACTAGTGTCGAGCCAGTAACGAGTGGTGAGAGTTACTTAACTTTCACAGTTGCAGGTGTTGCTGACCAAGTTACGCTAGGAGTCGATCCTGCCACAGGTTTAGAGGATCAGGCAATTAGCGGTGGTAATAATCGTGATGGGTCATCAGTTGCAGTTGTTGTTCCTACCGATGGTATTCCTTTGAACATCCGCCCAAGCTCACGTGACGATGATGGATCAGAATCTTATGACGTCACTATTACAGACATTCCGCTAGGCGCTCAGTTATATGCCGATAATGATGGGACACTGACGCTGTTGGATACTACTGGGGGCTCAGTAACCATAGCTAATTACACCAATACAGTGAGCGATTTATACTTTGTACCAGCTGAAAACTATAGCGGCAAAGCCAATCTCCAAGTATCAGCAGTCAGTAGAGAGAGCGATGGAAACATCAGTGCTTCTAGCGCAACATTGAACTTGCCTATTAGTGTCGTTGGCCTAGCAGATCTTATTGTAAATGACAACCTAGCAACTGAGACTGCAACGATAGTGGATATTGATGAGCAGTCTGTCACCAAAGATTATACGTATGTTGGTATCGAAGGCGCTGGCAATGACAGCATATCGTTGTCAGCGTTCTTTGCTGATACTGCCAATATTGCCGCTTATGATACTGGTAGTCCAGCAGCAGAGCAGGTCACTTACAAGGTGACAGGCGTGCCTATAGGATTTGGCATCACGGGAGCAGTGTTCTTAGGCGGTAGTGAAAGTGAAGGTACTCGTAGCTGGTCTGTATCTTTAGACGCTCTCAAAGACGGCTCAGCAAAACTGACAACGCCTGAAAACTTTGCTGGTGATATCGAGCTGACCATTACAGGAACGACGACGGAAGTGGTGTCCGGCAATAGTGCGACTCATGACGCTAAAGTTGTCTCTGTATTAATTACGCCTGATGCTGCTGATGGGGTAGTCAACAACCCGCAAGTGTTAGCGGTTGAAGATGAGTGGACGACTGTCGATTTCCTTGCGTCATTTGTGAGTGACGATACAGTGGTGTCAAGCAATAGCGATATTGGATATGAGTCACTTGAGACCATAACAATCAAAGCTGACGACCTGATAGATCGAGACTTATCACTACGCATTGATGGCACTGAAGAGAGTCTGAATGCAGGTGAAACGTATTCATATAGTCCCAATCAAACGATTGAGATTAGGTACGATGAAACCAAGCGTCATAGCGATGACAATGTCACATTGCCTTTTGAGTACACTTATACAGATACCGCATTGCTTGAGGACGACGCTACGATTAGCAGTCAATCACCAACAGGAACGGCTAATGTAAACGTGACGTTCCAAGCAGTGACTGACATGCCAACAATAAGCGTAGATGTGACAGACAACAGCATCAATAATAACGGTACAGATGATACGGCATCAGCGATTATCGCCATATCCTCCCCTGACCAAGATGGGACTGAGTCTTTTACTCGTTTAGAGGTTCGCGACGTCCCTGATGGTATTGTTGTACAAGGCGGTATCTTAGCGGGCACTACCTGGTATGTCGACGTACCAGATACGGCCATTACAGACTCAGCGCCAGAGTACACACTGGTATTGGCTCGCAACCCAAACACCAACGATATCCCTGTAGGCACCTTCAATGTCACTGTAGTAGGTGTCACACAAGATATCAATGGCGAGGGTATCGATGGTAGTGAAGCGACGGTTGTAGGTATATTCCCTATTACCTTAACAAGAGATGGAAATGGCGGTAATCCTGCCCCCGTTGATCTGATCGATACGCTCAATGTCACTCCTACGCCTCAGTCAGAAGATGCTGCTATTTTATTGTCTAGTTTAGTAAATGCTGAGTTGAGCGATACAAATGTAGTTAGTGCTTATAGCTTCTTACTAACTGATCTACCTGAAGGCACAGTGTTGAGTAGCAATAATCCAAACGTAAGTGTACAGCAAGTCGCAGGTCAGTGGATTATCAGCGTTGAAGATAGCGAGGAGCTAACACCTAATCAAGCGCTAGGTAATGTTGTTTTGACACCACCTGAAAACTTTAGTACCAATGAGGCTAATGTTGGTCAAGAGCTCAGTTTTAATGTTGAATTCACTGCGCTGAACGACCAAGGTTTAGAAGATAATTTGAGAATCGATGACGTTAATGTAGAGATAACACCAGTCACTGATCCTTTCGACAACGATGGTCAGACCACAGCATTGGCCGTTAATGAGGATACTCCTATCGCCATCAATATAAACTTAACCAATAGTGCGGATGGAGACTATGTTTCTCTGGTTGATGGTAGGCTTTATCTACAACTCGATGAGAGTGGTTTGACCGATGTTAATGGTGGTGCTGGTGTGCTGACTGATAGTAGTAACAACCCTCTAGTACCTATCACGTTGGCCGATGGTGAAGTGGGCGATATTCCTGCTGGTACTTACTACGTCGTTGATGTTGCAGATACAGACAGTGATATCGATGGTATCAACCCTGCTGACACGATCACGGTCAATTATACCCCTGCCGAAAATGAAGATGGCACGGCAGTAGTGAATGTATACGCAGCACACAATGAAGTCGATGAGATCAGTGGTGATGATAGCGTGACATTGACATATCAGCACAGTTACGATATCGCAGTTGCTGCACAACCAGATGCATTGGCTATTTTGGATAGAGATGATGATGATTTAATGGTTACTGCAACGGGGGATGAGGATACACTCATAGCCATACCTTATCAGATCAATCCAGTAGATGAAGGAGACGATGCAGCAGCGATCACTTTAGACGATGTGCCTAATGGTTATCTGGTGTATTACATTAACACCTCAGGAGACACTGTTCTAGCCAGTAACAATGGCGTCTCAGGTAGTAATAACAATAACTCATGGTCAATCAATGCCAGTCAGCTAAATAACATTAATCGTGGTGAAGTAGGTGAGATGGATAATATCTTTATTCAAGCGCCTGAGAATGTCAGTGGCACGGTTTCAGGTATTGAAGTCAGCGTCATCAGTGACAGTGGTTTGGCCAGTACCCCGCTTGTAGTGACCTTAGATGTGACACCTGTGGCCGATGAAATCGTATTCAATCCATCTACCTTAGTTGGTTTCCAAGGTAAGTGGACGACGCTCAACTTAAATGCTGCAATGGAAGATATTGATGGCAGTGAAACCGTTAATATCATTGTGACTGGTGACAATCTATATGGTGATGTACTACAGGTAACAACCAGAGATGGCGCGCCATTGAACGTAACGTGGAATGCCAGTATACAAACCTACGTTATCGAAGGAGTACCTTATGAAAGTATTAACAATTTGCGTGTACAATCGGCGACATCTTATGTTGGTCCTTTAACCATTACATTAGAAACAGTTGAAACGGGCAATGGGGATACTTTTGTCACAGACCCAGGTACCATTAATATCGATGTAGCGCCTACTTTAGTATTCAATGGCACCCCTGACGATGATGCTTTAATTTCAGTAAACCAGACGTCTGCGCTTAAATATACTGGTGGCGCAGGCGATGATTTGTTTGTCGGTGGTAGTGGAAACGATATTTTTAATGGTGATGCTGGCAATGATACTTTAACTGGCAATGCCGGTAACGATACCATTAACGGTGGCATCGGTAATGATACTATCAGTGGTGGCGCAGGTAACGATGTCCTGAATGGCGATGCTGGTAACGACATAATTAATGGCGGCATTGGCAATGATACAATTAACGGCGGTGCAGGCGCAGATACGATTGATGCCGGAGCGGGTAATGATACGATAGTGTTTGACGCTGATGACCTACTCATCAATGGTGGTGATGACGACGACACTTTGCTCATTAACGTAGCAGGAACGACAATCGACTTCGGTACTTTTAATTCAACTAAGTTTGAGAGTATTGAAACCATTAATCTGATAGGTAATGGCGCTCAAGCGCTTACCAATCTATCCACTAATGATGTGCTTGATATTATCAATGATACGGTACTTACTAACAAAGATTTGATTATCAATGGTGATAGTTCTGATAGCGTATCGTTGACCGATGAATGGACGGATACAAATACTACTGTGTCGCAGGATGGTATTAGCTACGATGTTTATAGCTTCTCGGATACCAATGGAACGCACGATCTGTTGATTCAGACTGATATTACGACCAATATTATTATATAGGTCTATTCAACTAGTACGGGGTTTGACTTTTATCTTCTACAAAACGCCATTGGATCAAATCCAGTGGCGTTTTTTTGAGTGTTGTCTACGAAATAGCATACTTTAATAACTGGCTAGCCCTCCTTACTCAGTTGCTTGTTCAGTTGCTTACTCACTCGGGTCCGATCCTGGTGGAAAGTCATGGCGTAATTGTGCGACATTATCCGTTGTGACCGTATCCGTGAAGTTATTGAGATCGCTATGCACGTATTGTGTGACGGCAGCTATTTGCGCATCATTCATCATGCTGTGAAACGACGGCATACCGCGCAGGCCGTTAATGATTACGCCAATAATATAGTACTTTGACTCCATCTTACTGTTATTGGTCAGTGGCGGATAGTAACCAGCGCCTTGCGCGCCGTCACCTTTTTGCATATGACAACCTGCACAAGAGTCGTCATAGAGTTTCTTACCGTTGGTTGTAGCAAATCCCGTTTTACCTTGTGTGCTGCCTTCAAACTTGGCGAGCCACTGCTGCATGCTGGCATCATCGCTCATTTTGGGTATCGAGCGCACATCGACGATATTACTAGTGGGTTCAGCCAACTCACTTTTGGACATGTATACGCCGCCCCATGCGCCTTGATTGCGACTGGCCTGATTGTCAAAACTGCTGTTAGATATCACAGGCGTCGTCTGTGGATTGGCGATAGTGGCTACATCTTGTGTTCTATTCTGACTACAGCCTGACAATGTTAGCAACGCGATCGACCCGCCAACTATGAGCTTTATTACGGCCTTGCCTGAGCTAGACGATTTTGTCGGGTTTGCTGTCATTATATTCATGATTGTCCCTAATGTGCCTAGTCTCATTGTTATCATCCTTAATTCAGCGCCAGACTGGTTATACAAAGTAGTTTAGCCAAGTTTCTTGGCCTTTTGATGCAAGCGTTTGGCGGCATCCATACCAGATAATATCGCGCCTTCTTGCCACGCAGGAATGTGCGAACAATGCTCACCTGCCAGTACGATGCGGTGATCAATCTCGCAGAGGGTCTCGTAATACTGCTCACGACTCGACTCGCTCCAGATACCATAACAGCCAAGCGACCAAGGGATACGGTGCCATGCGACGGATGTGCCCGAGCGGAACTCCTTGGTATATTGCGGATGAATCTGTTTGCCATAGGCGAGCGCCGCGTTGATACGCTCTTTGGGCGTCAAGGAGTTAAACTTATACGAAGTCTCGCCAAATCCATAAGCGCCAAGCAACACACCTGAGCCTGTGCTAAACATATCTTGTGAAGGGTAGGAGATTTGGGTAATCGGCAGATCAGTATAAGTGATGCCACCATAGATCCATTCATCTTCTTCCCAAAAGCGCCGTTTGAATTCTAAACCGACTTTATACGAGCTGTCATAAGGGACAGCTGCCATGGCTTGCTTCATGGGTGCGGCCACATTGATGTCAATTTGAGTCAGTATGGACAACGGAATCGTACAAATGCACCAATCTGCTCGCACGGTTTTGGCAGCACTATTAGGGCTATCGCTATCGCTATCGCTATCGACATATTCGACGCTGACGCCCGTCTCGTCTTGATTGATTTTGGTGACTTTGGCATTAAAAGTAATCATATCTCGGCACTCACGCGTAAACGCATCACCGATTTTCCCCATACCGCCGACAGGCTGAAACATCGTTGGTTGATGCACATGGACAGTATAGTTGCTATAAATGTCTGACCACATGCCTGAGTCTATTAGCTTGTCCATTGGTATCGGCGTTGATGGCTTGGCATCAGGCATCAAGCCGCCACCCGGATACACACTATAGCCGCGATGCTTGCCCGTTTCATGGCTTTTGACATAGCGATAATTGTTATCCAGAACACCCCAACCCTTTAGCCCTTCGAGTAGTTTTTCTTTGTCTTCTTTATCAACGCTACTGTCGAGACTGCCTTTATTGACGGCTTTGGATAATAATTCTGACACATAACCACGAATATCACTCTGCACCTCACCCAAGCGCTGCGGTGCACCATCGAAGTGATTGGTACGATGCAGATAGGCGCGATCATTGGTCTGGATAAAGGGCTGTAGTGCCACACCGAATTTTTTGCAGTAATGAAAGACCGCGTAGTGATGGATGGGTAATCGCCATGGACCACCATTAAAGTAATTGCCTTTTTTAAAGTCGCACGTGACCTCAGCGCCGCCCAGCTCTGTATATTTATCACCGCTATTGAGCGTCCAACTACGTCCGCCGCCGCGATTTTGGTATTCCAGCACGGTCACTTTGTAGCCTGCTTTACGTAGCTCATAGGCGGCAGTCAGCCCGCCCAATCCCGCGCCCAAAATAACGATACTGGCGCCAGCTGGTGCGCCTTTCAGATTCATTTCTTCTTTAAAGCTCGACTCGGATGCAAACCCCAACGTGGTCATCGCTTGATACATCGCGGTCGCGCCTGCGGTCTTGCCGATCATGGAGAGCAATTGCCGACGCGTAGGGGATTGGAGCAAATCATTCATAGGATTATCCTTATCGTGCTGGTCTTTGCCACATGATGAAAGGCGAAGATTAGAGCACATTTTTTATAGTTGTTTCTAATGCCAATTCTCAGGGCTAGCTTTTTTCTTTTATCACGCGCGTGACGTCCGCTGCGCTAACATCGCTGTTGGGTAGACCACCAAAGGTAACGCGCACATAGTTAGTAATACTCGCAATCTGTGCAGGGCTTAAATCTTTTGAAAACCCCGGCATTTTCGGTGCTGTATTAAAGGCACCTTTTGCCCCAAAGGCAATCACGCCAACGAGTGCATCAGGCTTTACGCGGCGAATGCTACTGAGGCCAACGATGGATGCATAACGCGCATCAGGCTGAGCGTAACCATCGACGCCGTGACAGCTGGCACAATGTGCTAAATATAAATCTTTTGGCGAGCTGCTGTTCAAGTTATTATTGCTGCCGCTCTTGTTGGCACTGCTGACAGTATTCGCTTTAGCCTGCGCCAGATAGTCTTTTTGCTCCAGTAAGTCATAAGTAATGGAGTTGCTGGCTGGCTTCGGTAGGCGAGACACATTGACTGGTATGAGATAGTCATCGGTCTTAATGGCTGGGATGACTTTTAGATAAGATGCCATCGCGATCAGATCTTCATCAGTGAGATAGCGCGTGCTATGTGCCACGGCTTCCGCCATCGGTCCGCCCGCATAAGCGCGCTTATCAAGCGTTCCTGTACGCAGGTAAGTCACGATATCCATTTCGCTCCAGCGCCCAATACCAGTGTCGTTGTCAGGGGTGATATTGGGTGCAAACCATTTACCAAGGGGTGCACCGGATAAGTAGCGGTCTTTATCAAGGCCTTGGATTAGATTGCGCGGCGTATGACAAGTGCCGCAATGCTCTAAATTATTGACCAGATACTCACCGCGTTGCTGGGTTTGCGTGAGTCCTGCGCGGTTTTCGGTAGAGGGTACGTTGATGACATTCCATGCCAGCATCAAGCTACGGATATTTAATGGAAAAGGCAGGTGTGTGGTTTTTTCAGGGGGCTTGTCTACCACAGGGACGGTCTGAAAATAAGCAAATAAGGCACTGATATCATCATCTGTCATGCCATGATAGGACGGATAGGGCATCGCAGGATAAATCTGATGATTTGGCGCGCGTCCTTTGCGCAAGGCTTTTTTAAAATCAGCCTCGGTATAATTGCCAATGCCATAGCGCGTCGATGGCGTGATATTGGTCGAATAGATATTGCCAATCGGTGTCTCAATCGGTACACCGCCACTATAGTCTTCACGGTGACAAGCCATACAGTCAGCGCTGCGCGCCACGTAAGCGCCGCGGTTGGCAAGAGGACTATTGGCTGGACTGACATTTGGTAGGGTTATTCTGCTAGGCAAAGTGTCCATTGGCAGGCTGACCGTCTCTGCCATTGCAGCGGTAGCAAGTACGCTCAGCCCTGATGTTAATGCCACTACTGCAGAAAATGACGCAACTGGCATAGCTCTACAAAGCGTCTTTATAATATCCTTATAACTCATCTATATTCCCTTCTAGCAAAATGCCTGATAGTTACTAGTCATTTCTATTAAAATTAAGCAAAGCAATAAAAGCCGATACTTTCAAAAGGGACTGTCGGAGCATTGAAACAGCTACTGTCTGGCCGCTTCCACTTTGATGTTTAACTTTAGGTTTTTGGTCAGTCCAAACCATGCAAATTTGTTTATATTCCACTTTGTGCGATCAATCATCGCGGTAAAGTTACCACCGCAAATCTCCTGTTTGAAACCAACACTTGCGCCACATTCAAACTTGGTGGCCGTCAGGCTAATAGGATACGTCTCACCATGCAATTTAAGCTGGCCATCTACTCGTGTTACCTGTGGTTTCTTAGCCTTATTAAAGTACCATTTTGTTGATTTAAAGCGCGCTGAAGGATGCATTTTTGCATCAAAGAAATCAGGGCCTGTTAAGCTTTTATTAAAAGAGGTATTGCCCGTATTTAGAGAGTCTATCGGTATGATTAATGAGATGTCGCCAGCTCTTAAATCTGGATCATATTGTAGTTGACCGCTAATATTATAAAATCCGCCAGCGGTGGCAGAGCTTTTGAAACGTTCAATGGCAAATTTTATGTGCGTACTGGTGGGATTAATAGAGTAGGTAGCGGCATGACTGTCACTTATGGTACTGACAAGCAGTAATGGCACAATCGATAAATAGTAGACATGCGGGATTTTTTGTCCAATGCATAAGAAGCGCATGGCTACATTCCTTTGTGGGTAATATATAAAGCATGTCATCAAAAAGCACTATCCATAGTGCTAAACAGTGACAAACCAATTGCTCTTCATTATTTATACAGTATTTTTAGATGATGAGTCATATTATTTTGATAAATATATAGAGGTTATATCCGCTTATATTTAAAGCCCTTATAGCTAAAGATTTATTTTAGTTGTTCGGTATTTCGAGAGTAGACAGACGTCTATCAGCATGTTTGCTATTGCTACCTTTGGCGCTACTGACGCTATTGATGATAGTGTCTCTAAACAATAGAGTAGCGAGCGCACAGGCTATGGTCAGCGATAGCAGCATCGAGACTAAGGTATGACTAAAGAAATGGTCGCCAAAGAGCATCTTATACAGTCCCATCGTCCAACCTAGTCCCGTCACTATCGTAAATATACGGTCACGGTATGTGTATAACGATGGTAAAAACGCCAATCCATATAAAGAAAACCCTGCGCTGGCGTGAGCCGCTGGGAAACATCTGGCAGGAGTCGCAGCCACGATGTTTTGCCACAGGTTAAGGTAGGGCAGATCACCGTTAAATGAAACCAAGTCGTTTGGACAGCTCACATGGGTAAAGCCTTTGAGCGTGGCAATGGTAGCCGGTACAATTACCATTATAATCAGTAAGTAGCCAATCTCCCGAACGGGTAGCGGTAGCAGAAATCTATCGAACTTATGGCGATACTGCGAGGCAAGGTCGGGCAAAGGCTGTCTATACTTAATGATTAGCACTACTATGAGGTAGACTGCCAGTAGAATTAATAGAGCTTTGGGTAAATCATAAAAGATAAAAGCATAAGGCTGCGCGCCCTTTTCTAGTAGCCAGTGTCCATTGTTATAAAATAGCTCACTGATGCGTAGGTCCAACTGGCTATGTTCAAACATTATTGTAGCAATGATGGTTACGCACAGTAATTTTAGCCAGAGCCAGGCTGTTGAGTGGTCTTCTACAGTCATAGATACCTCTGTAACGTATGTCAGATAATGATAGATTGCAGCATGACTATTTAATGATGTTTCGTCTGGTTATTGATGTCTCATGTGGCATAGGTTTTGCGATCTACAGTGCTGCTATCTAGGTATTTATCATGCTTTATTAACATAAGACTGATAATGCCATTGTCCATAAAGCAGTTAAAAGACACAGCGACAAGAACTGCGCCGCCGAGCCGACATCTTTTGCTATCTTGGCAAGTGGGTGTTTGGCTGTCGATGTATGGTCGACGCACGCTTCGATACCCGTGTTTAGCAGCTCAACAATCAAAGATAAAAAAGAAGCAACTACCAGCATCATTTTTATACCAATTGAAAAAGGCACAATAATGACAGCAGTAAATAGGGCAATATTGAGCCACACGACTTGTCTAAAAGCCGCCTCAAATTTGTAAGCTGCTTTAAAGCCGTCTATTGAATAGCCAGCAGCTTTTACAATGCGATAAAAGCCCGTTTTGCCTTTTGCGCTCTCTGCAAAGCTATTAGGCGTGAGCGCACTGTGATGTGCTACCTGCTTGATAGAGCAATGCTCGGCTGGCTTGTTTTCAAGATTAATAGGAGTAATTTTATTCATATAGAATTCTTAATGATCTATTAATATCAAGGTGCACTCTCGGCTTGGCACGACCAAAAAAAACAGTCAGGTAAAGTCGATATAGCTTGAGTATAAGACGAGAGAGATTAAGAAAGTGTTAAGAGACTACAAAGAGGCTGGGATACGTGGTAATGAACATTAAATAGAGAAGAGCGTATTTTTTAGATGAGGCTTTTTGGCGCTATAACATGTGCTACTTGTAATAAATACTAAAAGTGCTACCGCCTGAATGATTGGCTTGATGGGTCAGCTGCCAGCCCATATGAGACATGATGCGTTGTACAATGCTTAGTCCCAAACCTGAGCCTTCAACCTTGTGATTGATATCATGCTTCGGTGACAAGGCTGTGCCTTTACCCTCGTCTTGATAGTCATGAGTCAATCGCTCAAATCGCTCGTAGAGTAGAGGCATCATCGCCTCAGGAATACCAAGACCCGTATCAGTGACCATAATTTTTTCGTCATCGATAGTGATGATGACTTCGCCATCATCGGTATACTGAAACGCATTTTTTATCAAATTACCCAATGCCATTTTTAATAGCTCAGGACGCACATAGGCACTATATTCTTGCTCAGCGATTACCTGACACGTGACAGTCTTGTAGCGTAGCAAATAGGTCAATCGCTGCACCTCGGCTAAGACAATGCTATTGATGGATGTTTGCGGTGCATCAAGCTTTTCAGGCGCGCGCGAGAGTAAGAGCAAGGCTGTGATAATCTCAGAAGTCTCACGCGCGGTATCACCAATACGATTGGTAAACTCGGTTAGATGGCTGTCTGTTGGGAGTTGCGACGCTAGCACCTCAGAGGCACCCATAATGATGGTCAAAGGCGTGCGCAGCTCGTGACTGACATCCCCTGTAAACAGTTGCTCGCGTTTTAGATATTGCTCGAGTTTTTGGTTTTTTTCATCGATCGCTCGCGCCAACACCCCGACTTCAGAAGGCAAGTGCGTGAGTTCCGTTAAGTTTTTATGATCGCTCTCAACCGCTTGTTTTAGATCGAGTAGGGGCTTGATGATCTGTTTGGAGGACAGATGAGAGAATATAGCTGCGATAAGTAAACTCAGTATTACGGCCACTTTGAGCGTGTCCGCAAAAATATCTTCTAAGTTTTCAAAGATTTCTAACACAGGGTAGTGACTCATCACTATCTCAACCCCTTCTATGTAGGTCAAAATATATGCTTGATCGCCTTGCTCATACGCAAAAAAGTGTAGATGGGTGCGCTTCTGCTCAGTGCCTTTGTTAACAGTGCTTTTATTAAGAGTAACGTCAGTTTCTTGCACGGTGTCATTCGCAGAGGCTTGCAGACTGACTGGTGCATAATCATAGCGGTAGATTTTAATGCCTGGGTCAGCCGTATAAATAGGCTGATCGCCATGTTTTTCTTGACTCATCTCCAGCTGTTGCAATAGACGTGCTTTGACCAATTCTCGCTCTATTCTGCTTTCTGCATACAAAAAAATGCTGACAAAAGCGCTGCATAGTAGTAAGGCAAATATAAAATAAGAGAAGCGAAACTTATTGGCGATTGAGTGTATGTTGAGCATAGAGGCACTTATATAGTAAAGCGGTATAGTAACGATAGGGGGTAAGGGTTTGTGGCACAAGATATATCTTCAATGAGCACGAGCGCTTTCGAAGTTAAGTGGGATCTATCACCTGATAACCTACACCAGGCAGGGTGATAATCATAGGTTTATCGAATGGTTTATCGACCTGCGCTCGCACGCTATGCATATGGGTGCGTAGCGCATCACTACTTGGGATGTCTTGCCCCCATACTTTTTCTTCAATCTCGTATTTGCTGACGACTCTCGGTGCGGCACTCATTAGGATATGCAGTATTTTAAATCCAGTTGGTGTGAGCCTAATGGATTTTCCTTCGCGTATAATAGTATGCTCGCTGTTATTCAATGATAGCGCACCCACGGCGATACTGTGTACAAAATGATCATCCTCATGACGACGTATGAGCGCTTTTATACGACATTCTAGCTCAATCAACGAAAAAGGCTTGACCAAATAATCATCAGCGCCGCTATCAAATCCTGCTACTTTATCTAAAAGCGTATCGCGCGCAGTGAGCATCAGCACTGGTGTCTTGTCGTGCAATTCTTCTCTGAGCTTTTTGCATAATTGCGTGCCATTCATACCTGGTAGCATCACATCGAGCAATATCACGTCATAATGATTGCTTGAGGCGAGTGTGAGCCCACTATAGCCGTGATGTGCGTTGTCCAGCTCAAAGCCTTTGGGCTCAAAAAACGCATAAATGTTGGCGACAATATCGGGATTGTCTTCAATAACGAGTATCTTATACATAATGCTGACCTAAGAAATAGTGGTTGCTTAAAGGATAACGCAATATAAAAACAGGTTAGTGATGCACGTTAAAAAAGGTTGGTGCACCTTTGACCTCATTGGTTGTAATGCCAAAAAAGCTCAGCAACGTCGGCGTAATAAAATCATGTGACACCGGCTGACTGCTCATACTAGAGAGACTATCTGCATCGATGTTATTACTGTCCGGTGACCAAATTACCGCAGGAACATGTTTTTGGGTATCTGGTGCAAATGTATAAGGCAGACCATGCAAGTAAATATTATTTTCACCCAAACTTTCTCCATGGTCACTCATATAGACCATGACGACATCATAATCTTGTTCATAAGGTTTTAAGGTATCAATCACGTTATTCAAGAAATAATCAGTGTAGCGAATGGCGTTATCATAGCCATTTATTACAGACTGGGCATCACATTTCGACAGCTCATTGGTCATACAGACAGGTCTATAGGTTTCAAATTCTTTAGGATAACGCTGGTAATAAGCAGGGCCATGATTGCCCATTTGGTGCAACAAAATAAGCGTGTCTTTAGGCATCTCTTTCTGTGAGCTGCCTGACTTAACCAGTGTATCAAAACCATCAAGCATACCAATATCTCGGCATTCAATATCACAATTTGGATTGGTATCAGCCGTCTTGTAGTCCTCAAAAGTCACACGATCAGCCACACCTTTAGAGCTAGAGTTATTGTCTCGCCACACGACATTGATCCCTTGCTTGCTGAGTGTATCGAGTACGTTTTCGTTATACTTAGCGGTATCTACGTCGTAGTTTTCTCGATTGGTATAACTGAACATACAGGGTACGGAATAGGCGGTCGATGTGCCGCAAGAGACCGCGTTTTTAAAACTATAAAGGTTTGATTGCTTTGAGAGCAGCGGCGTGGTGTTGCGTGTATAGCCATTTAAACCAAAGTGATCCGCTCGAGCAGTTTCGCCAACCACAAACACCATCAGTTTGGGTTTTGCAATGCTGTTGTCAGGGGTTAATCGCCTTGCATCTGTCGCATGCAGCGTGAAAGTATCAGGACGGCGCAGCTCTTTAATATAGTTTTCGCCAAGTTTTAACATTGAGTAAATAGGCGTAATCGGGTTGGCATAAGAGCGCACTTCTTTATGCTGACGAAAGAAGCTGGCGTACTGATCACCAAAGGGTAAGAGACAAGCGGCGATGACTGCGATAGATAATATCAGTGTAACTGTTTTTTGTAGAATGCTGAGTTGCCAGGTAAAGCGCTTTAAGCGAATTTTGCTAATAATAAACGCTGGCAACACCCCCAATATCAGCACTCGAATCACCAGACTGGGTGTGAACAATCCCATCGCTTCTGCTTGATCGGTCTCCATGCTATTGATTAGCATATTGGTGTCAAATATCGTTCCGTAAGCATCAGTAAAATAACCACAGATGGCGGCAGTAATCAGCAGCGTTATCAACACTGGCTTGGCAATCTGGCGATAGCAAAGCAGCTGTAATACTAGCCACATCAGTCCAAATAGCACACCCGTAATAGACAGTATAAAACCTATGTTTTTGATAAATGGATAGACATTTAGCACCTGCTCGAAAAATCCAGTATTAGCAGTCGCGACCAAATACAAGGCAGTGGTAATCAGAAGATAACTGAGATTGACTTCACGATGATATGGCTGACTTAGGAAATGGGTTTTTCCACGAGCTGTGGGCGTATTTATTTTGACGGCTTGAGGTATTGACATACAAGAACTTCTCAACAAAATGGTAGGAAACGTCATTCCTTACCGTACCAAACGGGCTGTTAAGAAGGTGTTAAGGTGGTATCTCTGATACTTATGCCAATAGAAGAGAGGTTGAATGGTTCGTTTAGACGTGTGTTAAGACGTTCACTGATAGATGCTATAGCATACTCAAATTATTCGGGGTTCATCATAGCCATTAGCTGAGGCTTGTTCTTTATGGTAATAAAGCCATAGTGCATATTGATAATGGTCTGTTTTTGCCATGATTGAATGATTTTATTGATGGTCTGTCGGGTGGTACCGAGCATGAAGCCAAGCTCCTCTTGCGACAAGCGTAGATCTATTTTTATATCAGCGCCTACCTGCTTGCCATAAGTGCCAATCAGCCCGATGAGCATACTAGCTAGTCTTGCGGATGTATTTAGCGAGGTCGCATTATCAATCCATTCAAAGGCTCTACGTATCCGCCCGCAGGTAATGAGCGCGAGATGCTTGTACAAAATCGGATGCTGCTCAGCGGTGTGGATCACTGCTTTTCTAGGGATGGACAGTAAAGTAACCTTGTTTGTAGTCCACGCATCATGGGTACGAGGGTTGTCATCGATGATAGATATCTCACCAAACCAATCGCCACTAGACAGATGGGTAAGGGTCATGGCGTTTCCGCTAGCGCTTACATTACAAACCCTGATCGTCCCTCCTAGAACTAAGTGTAAGGCCGCATCATCATTATCACCAACCGCATGAATCATCTGGTTTTTTTGATACGTTTTGAGCACAGCGCTATGTGCCAGTTGTGTCTGGATTTCGGCTGGCAAGTGAGTAAACCAAGGGTCATTATCTAGATGATGAGTGATATTCATAAGTGTAATGTTTTTGACAGATTTGGGGTTACAAAATAGTGTAGAGTGATGTTTCAGGATATCTACAATTGTAAAGGACTATACAATGCAAACAGCTATGGACACCACCACACAAACGCATTCAACCTCGAGTGTACACCAAAACATGAGCGAGCAAGAGTGGGAGATGCGCGTCAATCTTGCAGCTTGTTATCGCATCATTGCCTCTTATGGCTGGGATGATTTGGTATTCACGCATATCTCAGCCCGCGTTCCGGGTACTGAAGACGAGTTTTTGATCAATCCGTACGGAATGTTATTTGAAGAGATTACCGCATCTAACCTAGTCAAAGTAAACAAAGCTGGCGAAAAAGTAGCGCCATCAGAATTCGATGTCAATCCAGCAGGGTTTATCATCCATAGTGCGGTGCACGAAGCTCGTGACGATGCCCACTGCGTGATTCATTTGCACACAAACGACGGTGTTGCCGTATCTGCACAAGAGCAAGGCTTATTACCCATCTCCCAACAATCGCTATTTCCTTTGTCTAATCTAGCGTACCACGGCTACGAAGGCGTCGCGCTCAACCCAGAAGAAAAAGTTCGTTTGGTCGCTGATTTAGGTGACGCTCACTTTATGATTTTACGTAACCATGGTCTGCTGACGTGTGCCGATACCGTGGCCAATGCGTTTTTGTATATGTATATCATGCAACGCGCTTGCGAGATTCAGATAAAAGCGCAGAGCGGGGGCGGTGCATTGACACCGATACCAGCTCAAATATTGGCAGGTATTCAAGCGGCATCCGAGGAAGTCACGAGAGGCGCAAATGGTGATATCGCATGGCCTGCACTGTTAAGAAAACTACGTCGCACTGACCCATCATTTGAGGAGTAAGCCAGTAATGATGACCTTGGACGAATGGCAACGACAGGGAGAGTATTTGACTGTTGATGGTCAGCAGATTTTTATACGGCATGCAGGGGACAAAAGCGCGCCTGCATTGCTACTGATTCATGGTTATCCTAGTGCAAGTTGGGATTGGGAAGGGATGTGGGATGCGCTCACTGAGCGCTACTATGTCATCACACTCGATATGCTAGGGTTTGGATTGTCAGATAAACCAAAGAATGCTCGCTATCTAATCAGTGAGCAAGCTGATATTTGTCAGGCTGTTTTGCGCCAATGCGGCGTCAGTGACTATCATATATTGGCGCATGACTATGGCGATACCGTGGCTCAAGAACTGCTATCAAGGCAAGTACATACCGATAATGAGTTCTATATTGGTAGCGTTTGCTTTTTAAACGGTGGTCTGTTCCCTGAAACGCACAAACCGATCTTAATTCAAAAACTATTGATCTCTCCATTAGGCTCTTTGGTATCCAAACTGATTACCAAGCAGAAGTTTGCTCGCAGTCTGCAGCGTGTCTTTGGGCCCAGCACGCCACCTACACCTGATGTCATCGATACTTTATGGCAGCTACTAACTCACAATGAGGGTTTGGCAGTGATGCACAAACTCATTAACTATATGCCGCAGCGTAAGCAATATCGCGAGCGCTGGGTAGGCGCTATTATAAAGAGTACGGTACCGGTTAAATTGATCGCTGGCGCTAAAGATCCGATATCAGGTCAGCACATGATGGATCATTATCGTACGTTGATTCCCAATGCTAATGTCACCGAAATGCCGATGTTGGGTCATTATCCGCAGATCGAGGATGCTGGAGCGATAACCACTGCCTATCTACAGTTTAGAGACACTATTTAAAGGTAATATTTAGATACACTGTTTAAAAATACTATTTAAAAACACTGTAGTCTAAATAGAAGTTGTATTTGTCACACAGTTTTACTGTCAAAAAGCGCAGGTCATCACATGATGCCCTGCGCTTTTTATGTATGGTAAGTATGAGTTAAAAGTACAAAAAATCTCTAAATCTGATTTGATTCATTACTGCTGTTAAATGATCCGCTCACGATTACGGAATCAAACTGTCTACGAGCAGTTGAATACTCGTACTTAATGCCTCATTAGCGAATTTTTTGTTTCTTAAGCTATGACTACAGACCGCTTCAATTTGGGTGGAAAAGTCAGAGTAGTGCTGGGTAACTGCCCAAATATGAAAAATCAAATGAATAGCAGAAACAGATTTAATCTTGTCATCTGCAATCCACCCATCAATCACTGCCACCTTTTCTCGAACCAAATATCTTAAAGGTCCCTTCAGCACCCCCATTAAGTGAGGTGCTCCTTGCATGATCTCTAATGCATATAGTCTCGATGCTGCAGGTGACTTCTTTGAAATCTTGTATTTTTCTTCAATATAAGTTTTTAGTGCATCTCTTGGATCTTGGTTGATGTTGATATTGCTTAAAGGGGACAACCACTCACTGAGTACCGTTTCTAGAGCAGCAATATAAAGAACCTCTTTGTTTTTGAAGTAATAAAATATATTCGATTTAGAAATATCAGCTTCTTCAGCAATCCTCTCCATTCGCGCGCCATTTAGTCCTTCTTGCGAAAAGACAATCAATGCAGCATTGATAATATGCGCTTTTTTCTTTAGTACTTTTGAGCTTGTTTCCGTCTCTTCTTTTAGCACGCTGTCTTTCACTGTCATGTCCTTCATTATAGAGTTGCATAAATCGAATTGTAGATGATCGTTGATTGAATTTAAAAAAGGAGCGAAGCCCTCGGGTATAAGCGCCACTTATTGGCCCACATATTGCTCTTATCAGCGATGAATATCCTATTCGTCTATAAGGCTGTTGATTATAGAAATCGAACTTACGAGTGTCCTATTTACCGTTAATTAATCTCACCCCATTCAGATTACCACCAAAATTCACTTTTCAAGTGTTTCTGCACTATTTTATAACAAACTGCACCGTTTTATAACAGTGTGCACTATCACTATGCATTTTTTTAAACCATATGGTCTAAAAAATTTATGGATAAAATTTAGTAAGTTATTGATAAATATAAATAAAAAAATATGGCATAGGTTTTGCTATATAAAAAAACATAAAAGAATTTTTATTTCTTTTATAGCTATCTTCTTTCTTCTCGAAATTTATAGGTGACCTCATGGAAATAGGTATTTTTTGTCCGATTGGCAACAACGGTTGGTCAATTTCAAAAAACGCGCCGCAGTACAAGCCAACATTTGAGCTTAATAAGCAAATTGTGCAACGTGCTGAGCACTATGGTTTTGATTTTGCGCTCTCAATGATCAAGCTACGCGGCTTTGGCGGGGAGACGGAGTTTTGGGATTATAACCTCGAAAGCTTTACTTTGATGGCAGGACTTGCGGCAGTCACGTCCAAAATAAAAATCTATGCCACATCAGCAACGTTAGTGATGCCGCCCGCAATCGTAGCGAGAATGGCATCGACGCTTGATAGCATCTCAAACGGACGGTTTGGACTGAATGTCGTGACTGGCTGGCAAGAAGCAGAATATGGACAGATGGGAATGTGGCCAGGCGATGATTATTTTGGTAAGCGCTATGACTACTTATCTGAATATGTACAAGTCCTAAGAGACCTGTGGGCGACCGGCCAGTCTGATTTGAAGGGTGAGTTCTTCCAGATGGATGACTGTCAAGTGAAGCCTATTCCACAAGCGGATATGAAGATTATCTGTGCGGGTCAATCAGATACAGGGTTAGCGTTTTCTGCAAAACATGCTGATTACAACTTTGTTTTTGGTAAAGGTCTAAACACACCTACCGCTTATGCTGGTATCAATGACCGATTAAAGGTACACACGGATAAGACGGGCCGCAATGTTCCCACCTATGTGCTCTTTATGGTTATTGCAGATGAGACCGATGAAAAGGCGCAGGCAAAATGGCAATCGTACAACGATGGTGCGGATTTTGAAGCCATTGATTGGCTGCAGTCACAGGGCGGTAAGGACAAAACCTCAGGCAAAGATACCAATATTCGCCATATGGCCTCAAGCGTTTCGCCAGTCAATATCAATATGGGTACGCTGGTCGGCTCTTTTGAAAACGTAGCCAGCATGTTAGACGAAGTTGGTGAGATACAAGGTACTGATGGCGTCTTACTTACTTTTGATGACTTCGTACAAGGTGTTGAGGATTTCGGCAGTAAGATCCAGCCCTTGATGAAGAGCCGCATCAATGTCGATACCCCAGTTGCCAGCCAAGCTGTCAGCGAAGCCTAATAAAAGGAGTGGATATGAATTCGGTTAATACCATTTGTGCAGACTTTACCAAGGAATCCTCTCCTGTCTTAGAGTCGTTGCCTGAACCTATCAAGTTAGACCCCTCACAGACGGCATTGATCGTCGTGGATATGCAAAACGCTTATGCCAGCCAAGGCGGTTATCTAGATTTGGCTGGGTTCGATGTCACAGCAACCAAACCCGTCATCGATAAAATCAAGCAAGCGGTGGATATTGCGCACCAAGCTGGCATACAAGTCATTTACTTCAGAAATGGCTGGGACAATAAATATGTGGAAGCTGGTGGTAGTGGATCGCCTAATTATCACAAATCAAACGCCCTAAAAACCATGCGTAAAAACCCCGAGATGGAGGGAATGTTATTAGCAAAAGGGGGCTGGGATTATGAGTTGGTCGACGAGCTTAGCCCTGCGCCTCAAGACATCGTTATAGATAAACCTCGTTATAGCGGCTTTGCGAACACCAACTTAGATAGCGTATTGCGGTCACGGGGCATACGTAACTTATTACTCACTGGTATAGCAACCAACGTCTGTGTTGAATCTACGCTTCGAGATGGGTTTTTTCTTGAGTACTTTGGGGTGTTGTTAGATGACGCTTGTTATCAAGCAGGACCAGTAGAGGCTCATGAGGCCACGCTATATAACGTAAAAACCTTTTTTGGTTGGGTATCTGATGTTGCCAGCATGCAGCAGTGTTTTACAGATAGCTAATGCTTTGAATAGCCAACTAAGAAACCAAAACCAAGCGTTTCACACTTAATCCAACCACACTAGGAATGTAGATATGTCCAAACAAGTGATTATCCCTGAAGGTACTAGCAAACCATTAGCACCTTACGTACCAGCGACCAAGGCCGACAATATCGTCTATGTCTCAGGCACCTTACCCTTTGATGAAAATAACGATGTCGTACATGTGGGCGATGCCGCCGCCCAAACTCGCCATGTCTTAACGACGATCAGAAACGTGATCCAAACGGCTGGCGGCGATATGGATGATGTGACCTTTAATTCGATCTTTGTAAAAGATTGGGCAGACTATGACGCCGTCAATCAAGTCTATGCAGAGTTCTTCCCCAACGATAAGCCAGCAAGATTTTGTATTCAATGTGGACTAGTAAAGCCAGACGCGCTAGTCGAAATCGCTTCAATAGCACACGTTGGATAAAACAGCCTATTTAAAAACTGCAGTTAGTGAGTTTAAAGTTACCTAACATTCAACCCCCTAGCATGTAACCGTAGTAGGGCGATTTAGTTGACCACATATGTAGTGGAATATTGTTTAAAAGGAAATGACAGATGAATACAGTAATTAAAGAAAGCCAAGCCACGCAGTCCTCATTAATGAAACATAAATCTAAAGAATCATTCACCCCTACGGCAGATAACTTAACTGACATGCAAAAAACGTTTAGAGAGGCGATGAGTAAGCTTGCAGCTGCCGTCAATATTATCACCACTGAAGGGCCTGCAGGGCGAGCAGGGTTTACAGCCTCAGCGGTATGCAGTGTCACTGACGCACCGCCAACCCTATTGGTATGTTTGAACAGAAATGCTTCTGTATACCATACCTTTAAAGAAAACATGGTGCTATGCGTCAATACGCTTGGTCTTGAGCATCAAGATCTCAGCGGAGTATTCGGCGGTAAGACGGCTCCAGAAGAAAGGTTTGATCAAGGCAGTTGGTCCACGCTAGCAACAGGATCGCCTGTATTAGAGGACGCTATTATCTCTTTTGATTGCAAAATCAAACTCATCAGCTCGGTGGGAACCCACGATATTCTCATTTGTGAAGTATTGGATATCAAACACAAGCCCGATTGTGAAAGTCTCATCTATTTCAATCGAGACTACCATCGATTAAGTAAGTGCAAAAAATAAGTATCACACCTCTACTTTTTTAAGGATATTTGAAATGGACAAATGGTTTGTTAAATGGCGTCCCTACACTGGGAACCTAGAAACGACACCGGTAGGTATCAATGAGTACTTACCAATGGGTAAAAGTGTTGTTTTGGGCGCACAGCATTCATTCGCAATGTTTGGTGCGACAATCTTAGCCCCACTGCTGATGGGATTTGATCCGAGCTTAACCATGCTGATTACTGGTATAGGCACGATACTTTTCTTCCTTATTACGGGCGGTCATGTACCCAGTTACTTAGGCTCAAGCTTTGCATTTATCGGAGCGGTAGTAGCAGTCACAGGGTATAGCGGCACGGGTATGAATCCCAATATCGGCATTGCGCTTGGTGGTACCGTGGTCTGCGGGATTTTATACGCATTGATGGGTCTACTGGTGATGAAGACAGGTGCAGAGTGGATTGAGAACTTGATGCCCCCTGTGGTCACTGGGTCCATCGTCATGATTATCGGTTTACACTTAGCGCCTGTCACCATACAAAGCGTCATCGGTAATAGCTTTGATTCTTGGATGGCGTTGGTCACTGTGTTGTGTATCTGTGCAGTCGCCGTATTTACCACAGGTATGGTAAGGCGCTTGTTACTGTTAATAGGACTGGTAGCGGCATATTTTGTTTACTTCCTCTTAACCAATGTGATGGGAATGGGCACGCCTATTGATTTTGCGCCAGTAGCGAGTGCGGCTTGGTTCGGCATGCCAACGCTATATTCTCCTGTATTTGAAATGAGTGCCATATTAGTGATTGCGCCTGTCTTTATCATTCTGATCGCCGAAAACCTTGGGCATTTCAAAGCAGTAGAAGCCATGACTGGCAAAAGTATCTCACCGTATATGGGTAGAGCGTTCTTCGCTGATGGTCTTTGTACCACGCTCTCGGCTTCGGTAGGCGGTACTGGTATGACGACTTATGCAGAAAACATCGGCGTGATGGCAGCGACCAAAATCTACTCTACCGTTGTCTTTGTCATAGCAGGTGTTTTTGCCATTTTATTGGGCTTATCTCCTAAATTTGGCACTTTGATTAGCACCATCCCTGTGGCTATCTTGACGGGTGCCTCAATCGTAGTCTTTGGTCTAATTACGATCGCTGGTGCGCGCATTTGGATGAATGCAAAAATTGATTTCAGTAAGAATGGCAACATGTTGGTCGCTGCAGTGCCAGTGATTTTAGGAACGGGTAACTATTCATTAAACATTGCTGGCTTTGATTTGGGCGGTATCGGCACCGCTACTTTCTTAGCAATTCTTATGAACCTCGTTTTCAACTTCAAAAACAAACCAAAAGCGGCAAGCGTAACCACTGATAAAGAAACCGCTACAACAGAGCCGCTCCTAAAGCTCAACACATAATTTTAAACCCCTGTTTTATATCAATTTGAGGAATCGTGTCATGAATGCAGAACCACACAACGTACAACAACTAATCAATGGCGAATTTACAGAGTCAGCTACCACAGAGTGGATTGATATCACCAATCCAGCCACTCAAGATGTGATCGCCAAGGTACCACAATCTACCCCTGAGGAAATCGAGCAAGCTGTTAAAACGGCATCTGAGGCGTTTCAGAGTTGGCGTACCACACCAATCAGCAAACGAGCTCGCATCTTTTTGAAGTATCAAGAGTTGATACGTGCGCATATGGATGAGCTGGCGGCGCTACTGACTGAAGAGCAAGGAAAAACGCTGGCAGACGCTAGAGGTGATGTGTTTAGAGGGCTTGAGGTTGTAGAGCATGCAGCAGGTATTGGTAATCTACAGCAAGGCGGCTACATCGAAAACGTCGCCAGCAGCGTCGATATGTATACCGTTCAGCAGCCAATAGGCGTCTGTGCAGGTATTACGCCTTTTAATTTCCCTGCCATGATCCCGCTATGGATGTTCCCAATGGCCATCGCCACAGGCAACACTTTTATCTTAAAGCCATCTGAACAAAACCCAATTGTCACCATGAGACTGGTTGAGTTAGCGCTTGAGGCAGGTATCCCAAAAGGGGTGCTAAATGTGGTTCATGGTGGCAAAGATACCGTGGATGCCCTATGTGATCACCCAGACATAAAAGCGATGTCTTTTGTTGGTTCAACCGCAGTGGGTAAGCATGTTTATGACCGAGCAGGTCAAGCGGGCAAGCGTGTACAGTGCATGATGGGTGCAAAAAACCATGCCGTTATCATGCCAGATGCCAACAAAGAACAATGCTTGAACCAGTTAGCAGGGGCAGCGTTTGGGGCAGCAGGGCAGCGATGTATGGCACTGTCTGTTGTCGTCATGGTTGGCGCGTCTAAACAATGGGTCGATGATATTGTAGAAAAGTCATCACAACTGGTGGTTGCTGCTGGCAAGGACGACAAAGACTTAGGCCCTCTCATATCCAAACAGGCCAAAGCCCGCGTTGAGCGTTTAATCCAAGCAGGCGTGGATGAAGGCGCAACCCTCAGACTAGATGGTCGCGGCTGTCAGGTAGAAGGTTATGAAGACGGCAACTTTGTTGGTCCGACTATCTTGGACAACGTAACCACTGATATGAGCTGCTATACCGAAGAAATATTTGGCCCTGTCTTATGTATTGTATACGCTGACACGCTTGAGGAAGCAATTCAAATCATCAATGCCAATCCAAACGGTAATGGTACCGCGATTTTTACCCAGTCTGGAGACCATGCACATAAGTTCCAACAAGACATAGACGTCGGACAAGTAGGTATCAATCTACCGATTCCAGTACCGCTACCTATGTTCTCGTTCACAGGGTCTAGAGCCAGTAAGCTCGGCGATTTAGGTCCGTATGGCAAGCAAGCAGTACAGTTCTATACACAGACCAAAACTGTGATCTCGCGCTGGTTCGATGAAGATGCGAGCAAAGGCGTCAATACGACTATTTCTATGAGCTAGACCTACGGCATAGCAAACCTAGAAAACCATGTCAGAGCGTGTCATTAATTAAGCCCTAAAAATGGCACGCCCTACATGACAACATACAAAAGCAAATATAAATGCAAATGGTGGATTTTATGAACATCAATACGATACCAGAAATCATTGAAGATATTAAAGCAGGAAAAATGGTCATACTCATGGATGATGAGGATAGAGAAAATGAAGGTGACCTCATTATGGCAGCAAGTCTTGCTAAGCCTGAAGATATTAACTTTATGATTACACATGCAAGGGGTTTGGTTTGTTTGACACTGACCTCTGAGCGCTGCAAACAATTAAACTTACCGTTGATGTGTAAAAACAATAAAGCACCTTACAGTACAAATTTTACCGTTTCAATTGATGCCGCAAAAGGCGTCAGTACTGGCATATCAACGGCAGACAGAGCTCAGACTATCAGAACCGCTGTGTCCCAAGACGTTACCTGTGATGATGTTGTAACCCCAGGACATATTTTCCCACTCATGGCTAAAGAAGGCGGTGTCTTAGAGCGTGCGGGTCATACTGAAGCAGGTTGCGATCTGACGAGACTGGCTGGCCTCGAGCCTGCTGCAGTCATCGTAGAGATCATCAATCAAGATGGTGAAATGGCTCGTAGAAATGATCTTATCAAATTTGCCGATACCCACAATCTAAAAGTCGGGACCATAGATGAGTTAATCAAATATATTAAGTCTCAAGAGGGTGTCGATAGTAAAGGCAAAGTTGAATATATCGAAGAAGCGCTGGCACATGAGTATTGTGAAAGCGATGAGCGCATCGCTGAGCCAAGTTAGTAAACCTAACGTAACTCTAGAATAGTAAAGCCATTAGCTGTTTTTATAGCCATTTAAATGTCACTACAATTGGACGGTCACCTATGTTAGTCAAAAAATACCCTTGTAAGAACGACTCGTCAAAAACGATCGTATTTAGTTCAGGTTTAGGCGGACGTGCTGACTTTTGGTTACCTCAAATTGAGCGTTTTACCGAGCATTATCATGTGATTTGTTATGAACAAGAAGGGGTATTGCCTAATAGCGAACGCTTACCTGACAATTACTCTATGCAAGATTTGGCAGCGCAGTTAATTGAAATATTAAAACAAGAAGGGCTGTCTAATTGTCATTTCGTCGGTCATGCGCTTGGCGGATTCATTGGTATGGAAGTCGCTCATAAGGCACCAGAGTTGTTAGATAAACTGGTCATCTTGAATGGTTGGGAGAGCCTAGACCCTCACACTATCAAATGTTTTAGTATGCGAACCAGCTTGCTACAAGATACAGGGATAGAGGCGTTTGTACGCGCGCAAGCGATATTCTTGTACCCACCGTTCTGGATCTCAGACAACATAGAAGCACTCACACAAAAAGAAGATAAAGCCATTGCTAACTTTGCACCAATTGAGAACGTGCTAGCGAGATTAAAAGCGTTGCAGGCTTATCAGCCCCTCATAAATGCCAAACATATTAAAAATAAAACGTTAGTGTTAAGCAATCTTGACGATGTTTTGGTGCCATGGCAACGCGGTCTGGCGTTAGCCGGTAGTATGCAAAACGCCCAGTTTGAGTTAATGCTGACAGGTGGACATGGCAGTACAGTTACTGAGACCTGCTCAACCAATAGCAAAATCCTGCAATTCTTATCCAAAAACTAAAGTCAACGAGGAAGTATTATGACTGATTCACTATCGTTATCTTCAGAAGGTCTTGATCAACTGTTTGGTAAGGCCAGATCCTTTAACGCTTGGCAACAAAAAGACGTGCCAGATGCGTTACTTGAAGAGATCTATCACTTGGTTAAAATGGCGCCTACCTCAGCCAATTGTTCACCTGCACGGTTTATATTTCTCAAATCTGATGAAGCGAAAGCGCGCTTAGAGCCTGCACTATCATCAGGGAACGTTGAAAAAACCATGACAGCACCCATCACTGTCATTGTCGCTCATGATGAAGCGTTTTATGAAGAGCTTCCCAAACTATTCCCGCACACGGATGCCAGATCATGGTTTACGTCTAGTACCGAACTTGTAAAGGAAACAGCGTTTAGAAACAGCTCTATGCAAGCGGCGTATCTTATCTTGGCATGCAGAGGGTTGGGGTTAGATACGGGTCCCATGTCTGGGTTCGATAACGATCTAGTGGATAAAACCTTTCTCAAAGACAGTAACTGGTCCTCAAATCTACTCATCAATATAGGCTATGGTGAACCCGATCAGTTGTATCAGCGCTTGCCAAGATTAGATTTTGATGAGGCTTGTCAGGTCTTATAAAACCCGTTATTCATACAGTATGCTGTCTTGCGATCAGTAGACTGAGTCGTTAACAAATGTAGAGATGATTGCTTTTATTTTGATTAGCCAAAAATTAAGCCACCTGCTTATACTTAGCAGATGGCTTATTTATTAGGCATAGCACAGCTGGCTTGTCGCTAAGGCAGTGACTGTAGTTCCTGTACTTAAACTCTTGCTCTCAAGTTGATATTCTTAAACTCAAACTCTTAAGTTCTGTAAAGCACTTTTACCACATGCCATCCAAATTTGGTTTTGACTAGATGCGGAGTGAATAGCTCACCGTTGAAACAAACCTTATCAAACGGCCCTACCATTTGACCTTTTTTGAACTCACCTAAGCTACCACCTTTTTTACCCGACGGGCAGGTCGAGTGTTTTTTCGCCAGCACATCAAATGCAGCGCCTTTTTTAAGTTTGCCGATAATGTCTTTAGCCAGTTCTTGGTCTTTTACTAAAATGTGTAGTGCGCTAGCGGTACGAGCCATAATCTAAACCCTGCATAAAATATCGATTGTCAGGATATTATAGCATTACTTACTTTGGTTACTAAGTTGAACTTAATATGGATATTGCTCAAGAGTAGGAGTGGTAATGAGTCGTTTATAATAGGATTTTAGCATTTGTTGCTATCATTATTAGACCACTAATCACCATCAAAATCAGCAGCATTATTCTAAACTGACTAATGCTAATGCCTGCCAAAAAGCGTTTGCCAATAACATTGCCAATCACAGCACCCAGTCCTAATACAAGAGCATACACCCATATCTTGACGGTAAGTATCCCAAAAAAGGTGTAGCTGACGATTTGTACAATACCTACGAAGAAAGAATTCGCCGTTTTGGTCGCAATAAGGCTTTCTTTTTCTAGTCCAGCATTCATATAAAAAGGGTTAAGAATAGGGCCGAGACCACCTACTAATGTGCTCATAAAAGCAATGGCAAAGCCTACAGGTACAAAACCTACTTTTGGCATATCAAATGTTTTACTTACTTTGCCAAATTTGTATTGGAAAATAGTAGAGACTAAAAATGCACCAACCAATAACTGAATCCAGCCTGCATCCAAACGACTAAACACCAATGCGGCGAGCCATGCGCCCACGATAGCGCTTGGGACATAGTACTTAGTCAATGACCAATCAATATCATGCCAGAATAGATAAAGCCGCGAGGCATTACTCATAAAGGTAGCCACGTTGATCACAGGAGGTGCAACCGTTGTCCCTATCATCGAAGAGGTGACTGGTATCAGCAGCATAGCACCGCCACCACCGGATATAGTGGAGATAATAAAAGCAACTATACCAGCGAAAAATAAGCCTGCTAAGTGCCAAGTTGGGATGGGTTGTAGTAAGTCTAAAACAAAGAGCACTATAAAATCCTATTTTATAAGTGACATCAAGTAGTGATGTTTTGCTGATTTTGGACAGCTGACAAAAGAGCTAGGAATGTTAAATAACTGTTGAAAGTAGAGTAAAAATATCTCTAAAAAAACGGTGGTCATACATAGAGTATAACCACCGCCGGAGAGACATTTAGAGACGTACTAGCAAGAATTTATACAGCAGTCTTTTTGAAGCGTTTACGATAGATTTTGCGAATAATTGGCATAAATACCATCAGTAAAGCAAGTACCCATAGTGACATGGTGATTGGGCTACTCCATAGAATAGACATCTCACCTTGAGAGATAGAAAGAGCGCGACGTAGGTTGGATTCCATCATTTCTCCCAGTACATAACCTAGAATAAGCGCTGATAGAGGGAAGTGTAGCTTACGTAAGAAATAACCAAATATCCCAAGCCCTACCATGAACACCATGTCAAACGTGGTGCTATTAATAGAGTAGACCCCAACGAAACTAATAGCGGCGATCGATGGTATTAGGATATAGTTTGGTACATTAAGTAGTTTAGAGAACAGGCCAACTAGCGGAATATTCATTACTAACAAAATGACGTTACAGATGAACAAGGAGGCAATAAGACCCCAAACAATATCAGGCTGCTCTGTAAATAGCTGCGGACCTGGTGTGATATTGTACAAGGTCAATGCACCCATCATAACCGCAGTCGTACCAGAGCCGGGGACACCCAAAGTCAACATCGGTACAAATGAACCACAAGCTGAGGCATTATTAGCCGCTTCTGGAGATGCCAGACCACGCAGATCGCCCTCACCAAACTTACCACTATCACCCGCAATTTTGCGCTCACTAGCATAGGTCATCGCACTGGCGATCGTCGCACCTGCACCAGGCAAAATACCGACGAAAAACCCCATAATGCCACTACGTATCATGGCACCAAAAGCAAACGTGAACTCTTTTAGATTGAATAGACTGCGTTTACCTTGCTCGATGATTTTCCCACCAGTACTGGTTCTCTCAAGTAGGATTAAGATCTCACTGACACTAAAAAAACCAATAACGATGGTCGTGAACTGGATACCATCCGATAGATTGACTGAATCAAAGGTAAAGCGGTAAATACCAGTCACTGCATCTACACCGACAGTGGCCAGACCTAAGCCAATTAATGCTGAGACTGCTGTCTTAATCGGTTGATCGCCGACCAAACCACTCAAGCAAGTAATGGCGAATACCATCAATACAAAGTATTCAGCAGGGCCGAAAGACACCGCCCATTTGGCTAATAGAGGTGCGAACAAGACCACACCAATGGTCGCAATCGTAGAGCCGAAGAAAGAGGCTACTGCAGAGATGGACAAGGCGATACCTGCTTTGCCTTGTGTGGCGAGTGGGTTACCATCCAACGAGGTCATAACTGCCGCGGCAGATCCTGGGACGTTGAGCAAGATAGCAGAGATACGTCCACCATACTCACAACCGAGATATACTGCTGCGAGCAAGATAAGAGCACTCTCTGGTGGTAGACCCAGCGCAAAAGCAAAAGGCAACAGTATCGCCACACCATTGATAGGACCCAGACCAGGTAACATACCCACGATAGTACCAATAAAGGCACCAATTAAGGCAATCAGTAAGTTTTTGGGTAGGGTAGCGACCGCAAAACCGTGCATTAAAAAATCAAAAGTTTCCATAATCGCTATCCCATTATTCCTGATAGTATGCCAAGTGGTAGAATTACATCCAATGCCATGTCAAACAAGGCATACAAGGCAATACTGATCACAATTGAAAAGATAAGGCTTTTAATAGGGTTGCCAGCAAACAGTAAACCAAGCGCAAAACACATCAGTGTCGTAGCAACCACAAAACCTAAAGGCTCAAAAATCAGACTATAAATCAACAATGTGCTGACACATAAAACAAGGTTTCGAATCACTACATTGTTGTAGCCCAAATCAAGTACTTTCGTAAACCGTGCTGGACGAAAAGCAATCACTAGGGTCAAAAGTGCCATTAGTGAAAAAATTAAAATAGGATAGGGTCGAGGACCGATAGGGTCATAGGCAATGGGAGCGACATAACCGATCGCTAAATAGATCAAAAATAAGCTAAACAGTCCCATCAACCCAGAGAACGCACGTTCCATTGTCATAGAAGTATTCCTTAAATTCCAAAATAAGAAGGTTGAGAGATGTCTCATCTGTCAACCTTCGATAAATACTATAAAAACCAGTATTCAATCATTAAGGGGATATGAACTGAGTAATGCTACTTAGCTGCAGCATCAACAAGACCGTACTCAGCAGACAACTCACGTAGCTCACCTGTACGTTTATAAACATATTCTTCTAGCTCATCACCAGTCATAGAGAATGGTAGTAGCTCTTGCTGCTCGCGTAATTCAGCGAATTTTGGATCGGCCAACATGGTGTCAAATGAGGATTTCCACCAGTCGTAAGCGGCAGGACTGACATCTGGACCCATGTAATAGCCACGGACCACTGGCCAAGTAACGTCGTAGCCTTGCTCTACAGCAGTAGGAATATCAGCCATCGTACCGCCCAGTCTTTCATCTGCAAACACGGCCAATACTCGTAATTTACCAGCAGTGGCTTGCGGCATGATCTCAGCAATACCCGCACTAACGACGGTAATATGGTTACCCATCACGGCAGTAATAGCTTCACCGCCACCTTCCATAGCAACATAAGTCATGTCGCTAGGCTTTACCCCCACTGCTTTAGCCAAAATAGCGGTCTGCATCCAGTCTTGACCACCAACACTACCACCAGCGGCGAAACTAACTGCTTTGGGATCTGACTTGAGCTCAGCGACCAATCCTGCTAGATCCTTGATTGGTGAGTCAGCATTGACAGCGATGGCACCATAATCAGTACCAACCGCTGCGAGCCATTTCACGTCTTTTTCAGTGAATTTGCCGAATTTACCCTGTGATAAATTGAGGATAGACCCCGTTGAGAAGGCAATAATGGCGTCGTTGTTAGCGCGATCATTGGCAACGATTTTGTTGTAAGCAACAGCGCCAACACCGCCTGGCATATAAGTGACTCGCATTGGATCTTCTAATAGACCAGTATCTCTTAGACCAGCCTGAGCAAGCTTGCACGTCAAATCAAAGCCGCCACCTGGTTTTGCAGGGGCAATACATTCTGGACGTGAAGGGGCATCAAAACCGGCATCAGATGCTGTCGTTTCGGTCTTATTACAGGCGGTGAGGGTTAGTACTGAGAGGCCAAGAGCCAGATAGGATAGTTTTTTCACACGACACTCCTTGTGTGTATTTTCAATTAAAACTCAATAAAATTCTGAGTGAAGCCATAGCGTTATTGCAAAAGAAATTCAGGTCACACCGATATAGGTTGCTGAATTTCATAACAGTGCGCTTTTTAGTGTTTTGCAAAAGTAACAGAATATTTTAAGAATAACAAGAAACATATGTATGTATATATGAATTTTATTTTGATATAGTGGTTCAAGGATTCGCTAATCAAGACTCTATTGCACCAATACTAAACACTAATAAAAATATTATTAGTATTTATAAGTGGATAATTAAGACAGTAAAAACAAATAGATATGTTTAAATATGAGCACAGCAGTGCACGTAGGTGATAGTGATACCTACATGCACTGCTGTGCTATAGCAAGATATAAAGGATTGCTTAATTAGTGATTACTTAGTTAGTAATTATTTTGAAAAGTATAATAAGAAAACTGAGTCACATATAAAATAGAAAGCCTAAGGGTATTGAAGACTCTTATAATATAGTTGTTCAATGAAGATAATAGCAGGTCAAGAAATGAGTGAAAGCTAAGAGATAAGATACTAAAATACGAGCTGTATGACTAAAACTGCTAGCATTCCAACAATGATACCTAGGGGGACTGCTTTAAATAATAGCGTATTCAAAAGCTGATCTTTGTCTATATGTACTTGGGCGGCGCCAAGTATCAGGCTACCTCCTGACGAAAAAGGAGAAATAGATGAGCTTTGCGCACCTATCACAATGCAAATAAATAGTAATAAAGGATTTAATCCAGAGGCAATGGCTAGGGCAGGAACCATAGGGAATAGAGTTGGGGCGACCACGCCAAGCGTACTGGCAAATACTGACATGATTGCGCTGATGATGAATACTAAAATCGGTATCATCCAGATAGGTACATTGGTACTGAGCCATTCTGTTAGCTCATAAATAACGCCTACCTCCACACCAAGGCTGATCAACATTCCGACCCCGCAGATCATGATCAGCGTATTCCAAGGTACTAAAGCAATGATTGTTTTTTCGTCACCTAGTTTCAAAAACAAGCTAACCATGGCGAAAAAAATAGCGATAAAACCGATGTCGATTCTAGCGTTCAAAAACTCGATGGCCTCTACGTTTGGTATTAGTAGGTTTAGGATAGGTGCAATAAGCACCGTGGCCACCATAATAAATACAAGTACAATAGATTGTTTTTGCTTACGATCTAAGGGCTCGGGTGCTATAGCTTGGATCGCTATCTTGCTATTTTTGGTATTAATAAAACTATAAATACCTAATACTACTACTGGTGTCAAAAAGGTAACCACAAAGATGCCCAAAGCATAAGTGAACGTATTGTCATTGGCGACGCCTGCTCCGCGCATGAGCTCTCTAAAAATAACGCCACTTTGTGAAGTGACAAAGTTGGCTCCGGCTAGGGCACCATAGTTGACTGAAAGGGTGGCCACCACAATATTGAGGTTGGTTCTTTTGGACAACAATAGAATCATAGGCGCCATGGTGGCTAATACGGTGTAATAACCAGCCCCTAGGCCTGCCACAATTGTAGCAACAAAGAAAATAGCCAAAGGTAATGAGGATGGGAAATGTCTGCATTTATAGATCAGATGACTGCATAATTTCTCTAAAGCACCATTGGCTAGAGGAAAGTTATAAAAGAGTGTAACGGCAAAAATGACAAAGAAAATCTTAAGAGGCCACAGCTCAATAATTTCATAAGCGCTAAGACCCATACCAAAACACCCAATCAGGTATGAGAACACAATGGCAAATAAGCCGATATTAATTTTGGTGGTATAGCCGAGCGCGATAGATATTACAATAGCGGCTAGAACATAGAGAGTCATAGCTGCTCCTTGGTCTCAAATATATGAATTCTACAAAAACTCATACCAATTTTTATAGAGTAACGAGCAGCACGATGATATTGACAAACGACGTTCTAGATTAGAGAATCGTGTAAGTTTGGAATTTACGTTTGACTGAGTAGAATAATAGCAAAAAAGCAATGCAGATTGGCTAAGATTAACCGTAAAAAGCAAGACAAGCGTTAGTATGGTAATACTATAGAAGATTTTTAGATGTCGAGTGGGTAATAAGCCCTGTCTCAATCTTTAAGGTTAGAGCGTGCTCTAAGAGAATATTGTGGTATATAAACCTTTCCAAATAGCGGTGACAAAATGTTAAAAAATTTAGAAAACTTTAAAATGCCAAGATACGAGCAAGTAAGATGGCATATTCTGACGCTACTGACAGAAAGTAAGTGGGATGAAAATACACCCTTACCAACAGAGCAAGAGTTTGCAGATAAATATCAAGTATCAGTCGGAACGGTTCGCAAAGCGGTTGAAAAACTAGTAGAGGATGGCGTATTAACTAAATACCAGGGTAGGGGTACTTTTTTGAAACGACCAGATTTTGAAAGTTCTTTATTAAGGTTTTTTAAATTTCGTGACCAAGATGCTGGTTATGCGACACCGAACGGAGTAGTCAAAAAGGTGATCGTCATAGAAGGTATTGATGATATTAACCAAAAGCTGAATATCAGTAAGAGCAAAGCACTCATTTACATAGAGCGTATGCGTATTATTGAAGATAAAGTGCTACTGAGTGAGAAAATTTGGTTACCTAAGAGCCGTTTCAAAGCATTTATTGACTTGGCGCCAGAAGATTTCGAAAACCTTCTTTATCCATTTTATTACACAAAATGCGGTCAGTTCGTTTCGTCTGCTGTAGAAACCCTATTCTTCATAACCAATCATATAGATACCTACCTAGCCAACACTAAGGAAGAAAACTTAGTAAAGGTATGCCGCATTGCCAAAAATCTAGAAGGCGATCCCATCGAATATAGAGAGTCATATGGACTCGCAGAAAAGTTCAGTTATGAAGTTAATATTGTCTAATAGATAAGAAGTGGTCGAGAGGAAGTAGACGATTTAGGTTATCTAGGAAAACATTTCGTAAGCTAACTTTATGGTAAGACTACAAGCTTTGTAGAGGCTTTTTACTGACCGCGAGCCTATGGCAAGTAGTCCCATTAAAACAAGTTATTCATCGATTAAGAGGATGAAATACCTAATTTCCTATTCCCTTGAGATATGTTCAAGTGAGTCATAAGTCATCCAACTTAGGTATCAAGTAATGACGTCATATCTGAACAATAACACAGCTGCCGTTGATGCGACCAATAGTCCAAGAAATATAAATAGCAAAATATTATTGTGGGTTAGCTTTTCTTCAAGCTCAGAGTAACCTAAATTATCGAAGGTAATGTAATCCTCGTCACGACTGAGGTTAGAGTAGTCAAAATTCCTCACACATTCGATGAAGTGCTCAACGAACCAATAAGGCCATTGCTCAGGTTTGAATGGTGAGATCTCTCCTAATTGAGCATGATCAGACAGTCTATGCCAATTACTAGCGCTCAAGTTGAGACTGTGCATACGCCAATCTTCAAAGCGGCACTGACTGACTTGTTCAACAGCAACGACGCCTACTTTTTTATGGTTATTGTCTTTAAATATTCTTTGCATAAGAGAAAACACAACATCCTTCCCGCCTTCTAAGCATTGAAGAAAACTTTTTTCGTCATTGCATAGAAATCCCGATATTTTATTGTCTCTGTTATAGACATCTGAATGGCTCTGAATATGCTCAAATACAGACCTGTCTAGAGTATTTACTTTACTAACATAGATGAGTCTTACAAGGGAGTTTGATGGAACGCCCTTCATAGATTTTTCTAGTCTCCTATGGCTTTCTATCTTCATTCGTGCCCTCTTTTTATGATATATGCTAATTTTTTATCTCAATGGCCTCTTATTTTAAACGATTTTTGCATTGTAGATTTGTTGTACCGTGTGAAAAGTCTACTTTTACGTCCATATTTCAACATTAAGGCATAGAATATGTGGCTCAGACGTAGGCATCAAATCCGTATCATTAAACTGAGTGTGTTCTAGTCTCAATGTGAGCACTGCTCTTGTCTTACGTAGATTTTGGTTTTTCGTCATGATAAAAACATCATTGAATCATTGGTTTACCAAGCTCGGTTTCACCGTTTTTTAGCATGGTTCAATAAAGCTAGAACCAAGTAGGTCAGTGAAATACGCATCCAGAACATGATTACTAGAGACAACTCTCAAATCGATAAAATACCTATATCTCCCTAAGTATTCTTACCTCATAAACTCGACAGCAAAACACTGGTTTCGCTATTAAGAATGCCATCGATCTCTCTTACTTGCCGCAGCACTTCATCAAATTCTCTCAAACTTGTCGTGTGTATCTCTGCCACCAAGTCCCACGCCCCATTGGTAGTATGCAGCTTGATCAATTGCGGGATACCGCGCAATTTTCTAATCACTTGTGACGTAGACTTTCCTGTCACCTCGATCATCATCATCGCTTTGACTGTTTCGTTATCTAGTGCCTCATGCACTCGAATCGTAAATCCTAAAATAGCGCCATTATGAATCAGTCTATCCAATCTGTTTTGGACAGTGGCACGAGAGACTTTAAGTTTTTTTGCAAGGATTGAGATGGTTGCGCGGCCGTCTTGTCGTAATTCAGATATCAGCTCGCTGTCTAAAGAATCATAAGTGTAGTACGCCATAAAAATGCTTCCCTTATTAGGTTTTTGACATTGTGCTAAGTAGTACCTATCAATATGTCAAAAATATATCAATATTTAATAACTTATTGACATTTTAACTGACATTTATAGTTGGTAGGATATTGATTGTCGGTTTAACAAACAATATTCATGGAATGGAGCAAAACGAATGTCTAAATTTATCGTATCTCAAAAGCAGGGTGTGCCATTTGTTAGCGTACAGGCGATGGCTGAAATCATCAGTAATTATGGTATAGAACAAACCATAAGAGAGTTGGTAGATGCTTTAGAGCAGGATTTTTCTCGCTGGGAGCAATTCGAAAAATCCAGTCGTTTTGCCTCTCATTCCAAAGACGGTGTTATAGAGCTCATGCCTGTCAGCGATGGTGACATGTTTGCATGCAAGTATGTCAATGGCCATCCCATCAATACCAAACGGGACTTACAGACGGTAGCCGCTTTTGGCGTATTGTCTGATGTTGACACAGGCTATCCGATTTTATTGACAGAAATGTGCATCTTGACCGCACTACGTACGGCGGCGACCTCGGCACTGGTTGCCAAACACTGTGCGCCTAAAAACGCTAAAACCTTGGCACTTATTGGTAATGGTGCTCAAGGAGAGTTCCAAGCAATGGGCATGAAGGCAGTGGTTGGCATCTCAAAAGTACGTCTCTATGATGTTGATCCAGCTGCGTCTGAAAAAGTCGCGCATAACCTTGCCGATTCAGGTTTGGATATTACTATCTGTAAAACCGCAGAAGAAGCGGTTGAAGGCGCAGATATCATCACGACCTGTACCGCAGATAAGAAAAACGCCACCATTCTGCGTGATGATATGGTCAAAAAAGGCGTCTATATCAACGCTATCGGTGGCGATTGCCCTGGCAAAACCGAGCTGGATGCCAATATTTTACTAAGAGCCGATCATGTCATTGTAGAGTTTGAACCACAAACCCGTATCGAAGGCGATATTCAACAACTCTCTCAAGACTTTCCTGTGACAGAGTTCCATCGTATCGTAAACGGTGAAAAAGAAGCGCGCACCAACGACAATAACTTAGTCGTATTTGACGGCGTTGGTTTTGCCTCAGAAGACTTTACGGCTCTAGTATTTTTGCGTGATTTGATCAAAAAACAAGACGCCTATGAGCTGCTTGATTTGATCCCTCATCAACAAGATCCTAAAAATCTCTATTCGGTAGTCAAAGCTCATAACAAAGATCGTAGCATAGCGACGACTGAAGCTGCATCTATGGCGTAAGTGGTTAAAAAGATCAATTATAAATTTGAATAATGAAAGAATTGCTTTATTTAATGGAGACAACATAATGAACGACTTAATGAAAAACGTGCGCATAGTTGAAGTGTATTCAGATGTTGCAGGGCACAAGAAAGGCGCGTCACTAGGCATTGATGCATTGCGCGCATCATCAAAAGAGATGAATGCAGACTACTATGAAAAACTGCAACTTGACAGTATCAAAAATGAATACATACACGAAGAAGAGTCGTTATTTAAACATGCAAAATACGCTGATGTGATTGAGCCTGTTATCTCTAAATTGGCACATAAAATAAAAGAAATTAGAGAAGATAATCAATTTCCGATTGTTATCGCAGGTGATCATTCTAGCTGTGCAGGAACCATGCATGGTCTCAAAATGGCGCATCCTGATGCTGAGATCGGTGTGGTGTATATAGATGCCCATGCTGATTTTCATTCACCATATACCAGTGGATCAGGCAACATGCATGGCATGCCTTTGGCCATGGCGTGTGCGATTGACAACTTGGAATGCAAACGTAATGACCTCTCTGAAAAAGAGAAGGAATATTGGGAGCGATTAAAATTTATGGCATCTGATGAGCCATCAATCAAGCCAGAAAACGTCGTGTTTTGTGCCGTTAGAGACTATCAAGAAGAGGAGATGGAGTTAATCAAAAGACACAAAATTCCGTTATATAGTGTGGCTGAAATAACCAAAAAAGGCATCAGCGCCACAGTAGCCGAAATCTTTAAAAAACTAGAATATTGCGATCATATTTACGTCTCATTTGATGTCGATAGTGTTGATCCCTTATATGTCCCAGGGACAGGGACGCCAGCAATGAATGGTCTGTCTTATGAGCAAGCCATGCAGCTCAACATAGAGCTCATTAAAAACGAAAAAGTATGCTGCTGGGAGATGGCAGAGATCAATCCTTTGTACAACAACTCAAAAGATGACTCAACGAGAATATTTAAAATTTTAGAAGAAGTGACGCACTCCCTTTTAAATAATTACTAGCATAGAAAATTTAGAATAACTCACAAAAACCAATCTGAACGACATTATTTATATTAGTTGAAATTGACAGGGAGTCAAAAAATAATATGGACATTATTAAGACTAATGCCTCAAGTAAAGAGGCCAGCAGCATCAATATCAGACAGTTTTTAAAGTTCTTTATCCCATCTATCATAGGTTTGATGCTGTTCGTATTTCCCATTCCTTATGTAGATGGTAAGTTTGTCACCTATGCAGAAGGGTTTACCATTCCTATATCTGTGTTGAAGGATTATATCCAAGGGTATATCGGTGACCTCTTACCCTTATTCGTTGTCACCTCAATCATGATTACCTTGTGTGCTACGTTATATACCAAAGTTATGAAACCTTCATTGATTTTGAATAATGCGTTTTTAAATAATTTGCTGAACGTTACGACACCTTGGCTTGTGATTAGAATGCTTGGTGCGTTCTTTGTTGTCGTGACTTATTTTAAATTTGGGTTTGAGGCAATATATTCAGATAATATTGGCGGCTTAATATTATATGAACTAATGCCAATACTGTTTATCGTATTTTTCTTAGCTGGGTTATTACTACCACTATTGCTCGATTTTGGCTTATTAGAATTTTTTGGGGTTCTATTAAGTAAAGTGATGCGCCCTTTATTTGGCTTACCAGGTAGGTCATCCGTAGACTGTCTAACGTCGTGGCTAGGTGATGGAACGATCGGCGTCTTATTAACAGATAAGCAATTAGAAGGCGGGTTTTATACTAAAAAAGAAGCGGCCGTTATTGCCACAAGTTTTTCAGCCGTTTCGATTACGTTCTGTTTGGTCGTCATCTCTCAAGTTAAACTAGAAAGCTACTTTCTCAATATGATTGGGGTTGTTGCTTTATGCGGGATTGTTTGTGCTTTAGTAGTACCAAGATTACTACCGTTATCTAGAATTGAAGATACTTATACGATAGAAAACAGTGATAGAGATCATGAAACTATTCCTGAAGGGAAAACGTTATTTACTCATAGTCTACACAAAGCCGTTCACAAGGCAGATAGGAGTCCAAGCTTTGCTACTTTCTTAAAAGAGGGGCTAAAAAACATCTTGGACATGTGGATCGGGATATTACCTGTCGTCATGGCGATAGGGACCATGGGCTTAATTGTTGCAGAAGAGACGCCTGTATTTGACTATTTAGGTATGCCATTTATTCCGTTCTTAGAGCTATTAAACATACCGTTTGCAGCAGAAATGTCAAAAACGATTATGGTAGGTTTTGCAGATATGTTCTTGCCTGCCATCATAGGCTCTTCAATAGAATCAGAGTTGACTCGCTTTGTCATCGCTTGCTTGTCAGTCTCTCAATTGATCTACATGTCAGAAGTCGGTGGGTTGATCTTGGGGACAAAAATCCCTGTGAGTTTCTTACAGTTATTGGTGATTTTTTTACTAAGAACCCTTATTTCATTACCGATCATTGCCGTGTGTGCTCATATGATTTTTTAATAGGATTATCTCCCAAGTTTAAGACTACAGGATTGACAGCAGGAGTCATGAAAAGCATAAGCGAGTACACTCAGTGCTACTTAGGAGCAAAAGCCTCCAATAGTTCTCGTTGTCACATAGCAAAATAGCCCATCTATGGTAGATGGGCTATTTTGCTTTATGGAGGATTTGCTGTAGCTATCTAGTATTAATGTCCACGACCGCGATGCTCACCACTGCCTTCATGTTCAGCCTTCATTTTCTCTAACTGCGAACGTTGCTGTGCTGTTAGGACTTTTGCAATCTCAGCTCGAGCCTGTTGGCGACCATCTTTGCCTTGGCTACGATACTTATCGTGAATAGATTTAACTTGTGCTTGCTGTTTAGCCGTTAGATTGATTTTTGAAAGTGGTCCTTTGTGCGTACCGCCTTTATGTTGCATTTGTGCTGAATTTGGCGCGGCAGTATTGGTAGCGGCTGTTGCAGGAGCAATCATCGCGACACAAGTTGATGCAGCTAATAGTGAGCCTAATAGTAATTTTTTCATGGTGTTATCCTATTTATATATCTTGGTTGAATAAACAAGTTTGCAAAATCATCTAACATTAGCGATTTCGATTAGATAAGGCGTTTCTTTATTAATCCCTTTCCGACAACAAGAATGATAAGGGATTAAAACGTTGCGTAGTTTGATGAAAATTTAAGAAGAGTAACGACTTACGCCTATCTGCCCATGTTTATTACAGCTTTGATAACACGCTATATTGACTACCCTGATGAAGCGCTATGTCTCTCAAAAATATGTAATGACTAATCAAGCTGATGTTAAATCAAACTGGCATTAAAAATAAGAGAACTTTCTATTTTCCAATTTTATCTTTGAACTGATGACTTTAGAGGTATCATGAAAAGAACAGAAATATTTGGTAGAAAAGTTAAAATGGACATCGTTATAGGCTTTTTTACATATTCAGGAATTCACGATGAAAAATATTTTTATTATTGGTTTAATCACGACAGCATTAGCAGGGTGTAGTTTAGTTGAGCGCGATGCTATGTCCGTCACGCAAGTAAAAAGCGATGTAGCTACAGTGGGGCAGATAGAAACGGTTATCGGTTTACCTATCCGCCCAGGCAATGTTATGGCTACGAGTGGCGGTCGGGTGTTTTCTACCGTGCATCCTAACGATGGTGAACAGGGGATACAGTTATTTGAAGTGACTGGACCTAACCGCTATCAGCCATGGCCTTCAAACAAATTTCAATCTCCTAAAGGCCAGTATGGTGAAGCGACCATTGATACACCATTAGGTATTACCAAAGACGATCAAGGTGGGTTATGGATCGTCGATATGGGTCAACATATTAGTAAAACTCGTGTTTGGGGGTTTGATATTGACACTGGCGCAGTAATTAGCAAAATCGATATACCGACAGATATCGCACCAAAAAATAGTTTTGTGCAAGACTTGGTGGTTGATAGAGAAAATGGATGGATTTATTTAGCGGATATTCCCAATCCAGCCATTATTGCTATTGATATGAACACCAATGAAGTACGCCGTTTTGGCAATCATGTCGCTTTACAACCTGAAGCTGATGCAAAAATGGTAATCAATGGTGCTGAGATTATGATGGGTGGCAAGCCGACAAACAATGGTATAAATCCAATTACGATGTCCGCTGATAGTAATACGATTTATTTTGGCGCGATGAACGGTGAATCTTGGTATAGCTTAGATGCTACCTTATTTAGAACTAAGGCCAGTGATGAACAGATTGGCAAGAGCATTATACGTGTTGGTGATAAACCCGTTTCAGATGGCGCTACTACAGACAGTTATGGAAATCACTACTTTACCAACTTGAACGATAATGGCCTAGATGTGCTTGATACGAAAGGGCAGCTAACATCGTTAGTACGAGACAGCCGATTCGACTGGCCTGATAATGTGTCTTTAGATACGAATGGTTGGTTGTATGTTGCAGTAAATCAATTACATAAAACACCGCAGTTCACCGGCACCGTCGATAAAGGCCAGCCGCCTTACTATATCTATAGAGTGTGGGTAGGGAACCAATAATAGCAATACAGTCGATGTGGCGTAACAGGCGCCATCTCGGCATCGACCGTGTTTGCATACCTTAAGGCGTAACCTTGGTAATGAAAAACAGTAATCGAGATAGCCCATATTTCACGGACAAAAAAAGCCCCAATCTTAAGATTGGGGCTTTTCGAATCTGGTAGGCGTAATCGGATTCGAACCAACGACCTCTACCATGTCAAGGTAGGTCGACGAACTGCCTTCAAATGATCTAATTCTACATGTACTGTACTTAAAGGGCTACAGTCTTGTATTCATAATTATATATCAGTATGAAATTGATGTAAATTAATATTTAACTCGTAGTTGGGCACTGCCATTTGGCAGTGTTCTTGACGTCTACTCTGTCCATAATGTCTTAGGTGATAGTTGGTTTTTAGCTATTTATAACGGTCAAACATCTTATTTTAAGGCAAAGGTGTTTTTTGCTAGTCGTATATTATTGTCTAATTCATATTTATGTAACGCCGCTAAAAACCAAGTTAACCAGATTGGATGCAGAGTTTGAACAATTGCGAGATCATGCATGAGTCACGCAAGAGAAGCGTCTGATGGCACTGACAGAAGGGGAAGATCAAAGTCAAATCTTAGATACTGCTAGACACATACGGCGGTATCTTCTATATCTCTACCAAGTTGTTCTCTTTATCTTTCGCAAATCATACCGCTTCCCATTGTTTAATCCACCTACCTATAACACTACTCATCACAGAGCCCAAGAATTCAATATAACAAGGTTACAATCCACGCTCCAGCATATGCTCGCACTTCTCTATACCGTTTTCTTAATCTTTATCTTGACTAGTACTTTTGTCAATAATTGAGAGCATCTATCTTATGAAGTTACATTAGATTCAAGATGTTAATGCTTAGCATTGAAATGCAATAAAAAAACTATACACTTATGTAAACAATTGTTAGTATTGGTTACTGATTATCTCTGAAATACTACCGTCTATGCAAAAAATAAGTAATTCCCTGAAGATAAAACCAACCACAAGTTCAGCAAGCATACTCATGATGTCTATGTTATCTGCCTGCGGCAAAACCCCCTCCGAACAAATAAAAGCCATCACCGAAGATAAATATCCTGTGGCAAATATGCCAGATGAGCCATTAGAAAGGTGTTATGAGAAAAGTAGCTAAATTAAGTGTCTTTTTACCAAGCAATATGACAGTAGTTCTAAATATGTAAATAGTTAATTGAGCTGTAACCTATTTTATATACGTTTATAAATACGAGCTTATCAAAGAGTGAAAGTAATGAATCCATTAATAATAAGACCAAAACTACATTTTAAGCTTATGAGCATTCTAATACTAGGACTCGCACTACTACAAGGCGGCTGTATGCAACAAGATATAAAGCAAGACCCCTATAAAGAGGGCGATATCGTTACTTGGAAGATTAATGACCATCTTATTTTGAAGGCTGAAGTCGGAGAAAGGCGAGAGCATGTCGTTACTCGTACTCCTAAAGGAGAAGCTGAGTTCTATCGTCCACAGTATGAGCGTTATATTGGACAATTTCCTATTGACTACCAGCCTACGAGATTTGAAAAGATAAGCGAGTCAGAGGCAAGAGACATGCCTATCTCCAAGCACTCAGGCAGAAGATATGAGTTTAATCTGATGCTTAATGGCTCATGGGTGCAGGCTTCGGATAGAAGTGTCTACTCTAACGACACCTTAGATCATCCTGAGCAGGTGAAGGTTGTTGTAAATAATTATTCTCTAGGGGGAAGTACCAAGCAGTCTTTTGAGGATTATTCAATGTTAGAGCTAGATGCTGATTCTGCAAAGACTAATAATGGGGTGACTTGTTATCGTTTTAAGGGAGAGCATGATAATCAAAGAAGATGCTTTGGCGAATCTATTAACCCTCTCGTTTCAGGTTTCTCTTACTATATCCCAAAATCTAAGGATTATCCTGTAACTGCAGAGTCAAGAGAATCTATTTATAGCGGTATAAAAATCAACTGGTATGCGGATCGCAAAAACCTTGATCAAGCCCAAGCGATTGATGCTGCCATTTGGCGTTTATTAGACACTTGGAATATTTCCCCTACCAAATCAATTGACTATTAAGGAAACCTATCATGACTATTCAGCTTATAACCTCTACCATGTCAAGGTAGGTCAACGAACGTGTAAAAAATGACATTATCTTACATACACCGATATTAATAGCCTGTACATATTATATGATTTAATAATCACAATGTAAATTGTAATGGAATAAAATTTAGCTCGTAATTGGGCACTATATTTTTATAGTGTTTTACCTCTACTCAAGCCCTTCTCAGAACAAAAAAACTATGTTTGTTCGTTGAGAGTCTATTCTTATTACGCTGCTATTGTCGTTTTTGAATTTCTACGTATTGTTTCTACTGCTTATTCTCTGCATAATATAAGGAGATTACTGTTCTAATCTCTGCATATCTCTGGGGAACGTATGAAGCATACTACTTATATTCATGAACATCCAAACTGGACTGAATGGCAATGGTCGGACAAGAAGCTATTGCCACTCGTCAGTCGTGTGCGGATATTACAAGGCCATTTACTAGGAAAGCTGCTAACACTAGGGTTCGATCTGAACGTTGAGGCACAATTAGATGCGGTGACCTTAGAGATTATCAAAACTTCTGAGATAGAAGGTGAGACGCTAAATGATGAGCAAGTTCGTTCTTCAGTTGCACGGCATTTAGGGTTAAATAATGCCAGTATGCCAACGACTACTCGTGAGATCGATGCCGTGGTAGAGATGATGCTAAGTGCTACCTATCGTTATCAACAGCCGCTATTGTTCGATGATTTACTCGGATGGCATCGAGCATTATTTCCAGATGGATATAGTGGGCTTTATCGTATTCAAGCAGGCAGTATCCGTGATGATAGTAAAGGACCAATGCAAGTAGTGTCTGGTGGGTATGGTCGTGAGCAGGTTCATTTTGTTGCACCCAGTGCGGATAGGTTGCCAGATGAGCTAGACAAGTTTTTATTATGGTTCAATACTTCGTCAAATGTGCAAGACGATATAGATTTGGTCATAAAAGCAGGTATTGCTCATTTATGGTTTGTGACTTTGCATCCATTCGATGATGGAAATGGACGACTAACACGAGCACTCACAGAACGAATGCTGGCAAAAAGCGATAACAGTGCCCAACGCTTTTATAGTATGTCAGCGCAAATCCTTAAACAGCGTAATGACTACTACAAAATACTAGAGCGTACGCAAAAAGGTGATAAAGATATCACGGATTGGTTGATGTGGTTTTTACAAACGCTAGAGCAATCCCTCATTGTAGCTCAAGAAACTACAGATAAAATTATCAGTAAGGCGGGCTTTTGGCAGACGCATCGACAGCATGCTTTGAATGACAGGCAGGTGAAAATGTTAAATACTTTGCTGACTGATTTTTATGGCAAACTCACCACTAAAAAATGGGCGACCATGACTAAGTGTTCTATAGACACGGCACTAAGAGATATTAATGATTTAATAGAGAAGGATATGATGCAAAAATCCGTAGCATCAGGGCGCAGTACGAGTTATGAGTTGGTTTTATGATAAAAACTATATTGTTCAAGTCTGCTATGGCAGCAATAAAGTATACAAATAAGCGGTAATAGAGACAACCCATTCAGTGACATAATATGAGTGGTTCCATTATGAAGGTCTAAAATATTCGATACGATAAGGAAGTCTTAACTTTATAAGAGGGTTGCATTTAGAAGGTCTTCTTTGTATGTACAAGGGATCAACATAGAGTCCAAGCTGATTGTTCAAGAGGATAAAAGCGCTTAGACTTTGCTATACATCTACTGTGCAGTTATTGATTGTATAAAATAAAGCAAGATGTCTTATTCCTGTGTGATAAATGTGCATTGTCATTTTAGTGTTGATTTATGAATAATCACAAATAGCTTTTCTAATCTTATTTAATATCGATAACTTACTAGCAGACATCAATCTCATTAATTTATTAGGGGATGACAAAAGGTTTGATGAAGAATAAAACGGCCTTCGACTCTTAAAGTCAAAGGCTGCTTCAATAGTCTAGAAGGTAGTATGTACTAGACACACAAGTACCTAGTTATATTTTACGATGACATCGCTACCCTCAAGCTCTACTTTATACGTGTCGAGTATAATGCTTTTGTCATCTAAACATTGACCTGTGACAAGATTAAAGCGTTGCTTATAAATAGGTGAGGCGACATATAGTACATTTTCATCAGAGCCATCCTCGTTGGTAATAGTGGTGCCGCCAATCAGACCTCTAGACAAGACGTTGGCTTGGCTGAACGGATCATAATTATCAAGCGCAAATAACTGTGTTTGCTTGGTGCAAAAAATAGCCACTTGTTTGCCGTTCACGAGCGCACAGACACCTGTCTCGGGAATAATATCATTGATTTTGCATACAGTGAGCTGAGTCATCAGAAGATCCTTAATAGTAAAATATAAATGAGACCAACAACAAAAAATGCTTTTTAGCGTCTAATATTAATAGACGCTGACACGTTAAGATTACGCCAATTCGGTCACTTTGATTTGCGTCTTTTCGATATCGGTTGCAGGGCGAATCTGCTCTCGCTCAGTGACGAATACCACATTGTCATCGCCTTGCTCACTATTAACAAAATGACGGAAACGTTTGAGTTTTTCGCTATCAGTAATGGTGGCTTTCCATTCACAAACATAGTTGTCGATGAGTAATTGCATCTGCGACTCTAGCTCCTCAGCGATACCTAAACTGTCCTCAATAATGACTGCCTGTAGATACTCAAGTCCACCTTCAAGGCTCTCGCGCCATTTGGATGTACGCTGAAGCTTATCTGCGGTCTTGATATAAAACATGATAATACGGTCGATATATTTGACAACTGTATCCGTATCAAGATCCGTTGCGAATAGCTCGCCATGACGTGGGGTCATGCCACCATTACCACAGACAAAGAGATTCCAGCCGTTTTCAGTGGCAATAATCCCAAAATCTTTGCTTTGCGCTTCAGCGCACTCACGGGTACATCCAGATACGCCCATTTTTATTTTGTGTGGTGAGCGTACGCCTTTGTAGCGGTCTTCTAGTCTAAGTGCTAAACCCACACTGTCATCGACACCGTAGCGACACCAGTTGTTGCCCACACAAGATTTCACTGTACGCAGAGATTTACCATAAGCATGGCCCGTCTCAAATCCAGCATCGACCAGTTGGGTCCAGATATCGGGCAGTTGGTCTAAACGTGCGCCAAATAAGTCGACGCGCTGACCGCCAGTGATTTTGGTATATAGATTGAACTCTTTGGCGACTTGTCCGAGGATGATGAGTTTATCTGCAGTGATTTCACCGCCAGGCACGCGTGGCACGACCGAATAAGTCCCATCTTTTTGAATATTGCCTAGATAGTAATCGTTGCTGTCTTGCAGTGGCGTGAGTTCGGGCTTGAGTACATAATCATTCCAACAAGACGCCAAAATAGAGGCGACGGTTGGTTTGCAAATCTCGCAGCCATGACCACTACCGTGCTCATCTAATAGCGCATCAAATGTCTTAATGCCTTGTACTCGAATCAAGCTATACAACTCCTGACGTGAGTAAGCAAAATGCTCACACAGATCATTATTGACTTCAAAACCAAGCGCGGTTAGTTGATAGCCCAATGTGTCTTTTACCATAGGTGCGCAGCCGCCACAGCCGGTACCAGCACTGGTACATGATTTCACCTCTGCCATGGTATAAGCACCGTCTTCAACGGCGGCACAAATAGCACCTTTGGTGACGTTGTAACAAGAGCAAATCGTGGCGCTATCGGGCAGGTTCTCGATACCCATGGTGGGTTTTTCTACGTTGGGTAGGATCAGGCTTTCAGGATGGGCAGGCAGGTCAATATCGTTTAGAAATAGCTGCAAGAGATTGTTGTAATCCTCAGTGTCGCCTACCAATACAGCGCCCAATAGCCGCTTATTGTCTGCTGTGGTTACCAGTTTTTTATAGATACCCTCAGCAGGGTTTTGGTATAAATAGCTCAAACTGTTCTCTGTTGCACCGTGCGCATCACCGATACTGCCCACATCGACGCCCATCAGTTTGAGCTTGGTGCTCATGTCAGCGCCTGTAAAGGTCTGAGCGTGATCGCCTGCGATTTGAGCAGCGCAAATACTGGCCATGCTATAACCTGGTGCGACCAAGCCAAAAACGGTGTTGTCCCATACGGCGCATTCTCCAATGGCATATACATTCGGGGCATTGGTACGGCAGGCTTCATCAATCAGAATACCGCCACGGGTGCCGATTTCAATACCGCATTCAGGGTTGCTTTTGATAATGCCATCTTGCGGACGAATACCCGCACTAAAGACGATCATGTCGGTATCCAACGACGTATCATCAGCGAACTGCATGGTTAAGTGACACGATGCTTCATCCGACAGGGTATTGTCGATAATGGTCTTAGTATTTTTACCTGTTAGTACTTTGACGCCAAGGGCTTCAATTTTACGCTTTAAAATATCACCGCCAGCAGCATCAAGCTGTACGCCCATCAGTTGAGGCGCAAACTCTACTACGTAAGTATCTAATCCTAGTGTGACTAAGGCTTTGGCAGCTTCAAGACCCAGCAGACCACCACCGACCACGACACCTTTTTTGACTTTTGGCTGCTGAGCAGTACTGAGGATATCATCCAAATCTTTAATCGTACGATAGACATGACAGTGCGGATGCTCGCGCCCTGGAATCGGCGGCACAAACGGATAGGAGCCTGTTGCTAGTACCAATTCAGCATAGTCTATCTGGGTACCGTCTTCCGTGCTGATACATTGATTGGCGGCATCGATGTTTGTGATTCGCTGATTAAGATGCAACTGAATCTGAGCATCCTCATACCTGCTCAAGTCCACTAAGTTTAGTTTACTCACATCTTTATGTTCAAAATAGCTCGATAGATACACCCGGTCATAAGCTGGGCGATCCTCTTCAGCAAATACGTGAATCTCAAACTGATCGTGTAAGCCTTTCTCTATGGCTCTCTCGATAAAGTGATGTCCCACCATACCGTTACCAATCACCACTAATTTAGCTTTATTCATCGTACTTACTATAGTGCTACTCATATGCCTATCCTCAGTAATGGGTTTGCTTAAATACTTTCATCTAATGTCCCATCCAAAAGTCGCAAGTTAATTTTTAGATGGTTCAATGATAGATAGTCGTTAATGCTTAGATGCCTATAACTATTAAGCCCTCAATAATCGTGCCAAACACAATTAATGACATTCAATTATCGAACCCTTATATAGTTAAAAGATATGTAGCTTTACCAGTTTATAAGGTCATGCCAGTACTTTTGGTGATGCTATTTTCTGTTGTAAGTAGTTGCTTAATACAATCTTTTTAACAATTGTTATTTATATCCTATGCACCAAAATAGTTACAAAAATGCACCAATTTGGTTTTGATTGTTACTTTAAAGGTGCATCGCTTACTTTAATTAACCGAGGGGTAATTTAGTTTTATCTAAGCAATACTATTTAATTGGGATGCCTTTAGAGTCATCTAGTACAAAGCGTAGCCCTATTAAAAAAGATGATGTTTTATATCTATGTCAATTTTATATTTGCAGCTGGCACATCCATTGCACTCTCTTAATGGTCGCAACTGATAAGTTTCTGACTCATAACGTGTTTTTATAACTTTAATGTTAGCCATTTGAGGAAATCGTCTATGCCTTCATCGAAACCTGATGTGCCAAATAAAAACAAGCTGAATATCTTTTCTTTTAGCGGTAAAAACAAAATTCTCCATCTTGGGTGGATGGCGTTTTTTTTCACCTTTTTCGTGTGGTTTAACCATGCGCCATTCTTATCTGCGATTGGGGAGAGTTTGAACCTCACCAAAGACCAGGTAAAAACTTTATTGATATTAAATGTTGCCTTGACTATCCCAGCTCGGGTCATCATTGGCATGTTGACCGATCGCTTTGGTCCTCGGCTTGTTTACACTGCAATTTTAGCCATTGGCGCTATTCCTTGTCTCACCTTCGCTTTTGCGCAAGATTACAACACGTTAGCGCTATCACGCTTTTTATTGGGTTTCGTTGGTGCAGGGTTTGTGGTTGGCATTCGTCTCATGAGTGACTGGTTCCCTGCTAATGAGCTGGGTACAGCTGAAGGTATCTATGGGGGCTGGGGAAATTTCGGCTCTGCCGCCGCGGCACTGCTACTACCGACAGTCGCTATTGCGGCCGCTGCCATCTTTGGCGGTGAGGAAGGTTGGCGTTATGCAACGGCTACCTCAGGGGTGGTTATGCTGCTCTATAGCGTGATTTTTTACAAGATGGTACGTGATACCCCTAAGGGTGCTACGTATTTCAAACCTAAAAAATCGGGTGCCATGATGGTGACTTCATCAGGTGACTTCTGGCTCATGATGGTATTTAAACTGCCAATGTATTTGGCATTGGCCTTATTGGCGTGGAAATTATCACCAGCTGGTGTGAGTTTACTGAGTCAGGCAAGTGTCAACATCGTCTATATTGCGTTGGTGGTGTTATACGTTTATGAATTTATCAGTAGTTATCGTTTTAATAAGGAAGTATTTACCACGCCTGTGCCAAAGGCTCACCGATATGACTTTAAGCAAGTCGGTATTTTGAATATTTTATACTTTGCGACTTTTGGCTCAGAGTTGGCTGTGGTCTCTATGCTGCCACTCTTCTATCAAGAAACCTTTAACTTATCGATTGTCATGGCAGGTGTCTTGGCATCAAGCTACGCCTTTATGAACCTCATGTCACGTCCAGGCGGCGGCTGGTTGAGTGATAAATTTGGTCGCAAAATCACACTTTTGATTCTCACTGCAGGTTTGGCCGTTGGTTATCTGTTGATGGGTGTCGTTGACTCTTCATGGCCGATCGCACTTGCGCTGTTGATTACCATGTTCTGCTCTTTCTTTGTACAGGCGGGTGAGGGAGCAGTGTTTGCTGTGATTCCACTAATAAAACGTAGTATGACAGGTCAGTTTGCAGGGATGACAGGCGCCTACGGTAACGTAGGGTCAGTGGTCTATTTGACCGTGCTGAGTCTGGTATCGTATCAGGCATTCTTCTTTGTGATTGCCGCAACGGCAGTGATTGGCTTCTTGGCGCTGTTTTTATTAAAAGAGCCTGAAGGCGTCATTATTGAAGAGATGCCAGATGGCAGTTTTGCTCAAATACAAGTGAGCTAAATTATGTACGAGAGCGTCAAACAAGCGCCTAAAGAGACAAATCAAGTAAGCAGCCATGATGCGGACGTTGCATTGTGGCTGCCTGATTTTTGTACGATGGCAGGGCGCAAAGCTGAGAACCAAGATAGCCTGCTTATAACGACTTGCCTACCTTATGGGTCGTCATCGTCAGCGCTCAGGAACTGTCCCCCATCTTTTACAGCGCCTTTGTTGGTGCTGATGGCTGATGGGGTTAGTGCTTGCCAGTTTCCCAAACAAGCCAGTCAGTCTGTGATAAACACGGTGGCACACCATATCACCTCAAAACTTGCAGAGATAATACAGGCAGATACGGTGCAAGATTCACTCTATAGCTTTGATGACAATCAAATTGCCATAGTGATTAAGGAGGCGGTCCACCAAGCCAATGATGCGCTTTATTTCCCGCAGGCGTATGATCGTCTGCCAGCTTTATTATCAACTTTATCAGGACTGCTATGCATAGGCGACCGTATTCATCTGTTTCATACGGGCGATTCTCGTATCTATCGTATCGGTATCGACAGTATGGTGCTATTGACCAAAGACCATCACATTCACCACGGACGAGACAAAGGGGCGTTGTCTGCTGCTATCGGTGCTGATACCCGAGTTGAGCTGCAACAGTCGGTGTTTACCTTGCATCAAAACGAGTGTCTGGCGCTCATGACTGATGGGGTTTATGAGTCTATCGTGCCCGCAGAGTTACAGTTTGAGTTGTGTGCTGCGGTACAGGCCATGCATCAATCAGTGGGATGTCCCAATCAAATCATCGACCATCTTCAGATAAGCCAGCGCTTATGTGAGCATGCCTTTAGCGAGGGTAGCCATGATAATCTCAGTGTGATCATGCTAGGCATGAACGATGCACTCACAAAGAGCAAAACGCATAGAGAAACCGACAACGGCATTGCTCTTGATCAAAATGTGGATAGCGACAGTAGTCACGCTCAGGATATCAATCACTATCGCTTACCAACGGGCTTGGCAGTAGGGGCACAGATTGATAATTTTGTGGTTAAAAAAATCATCGCGCGTACGGCTCGCAGTGAGGTGTATTTAGTAGAGGATGACGACCAGCATGCATTTGTTTTGAAGTCGCCAAGTCTCAATGTCATTGCTGATGGGCATTATCTACGTGAGTTTTTAAAGGAGCGCAAAATCGGTTTGAGCCTGTCCAAGCACAAACGCATTGGTGAGCCTGCTTATAATCAAGTGGACCCCAATAGCGTATCCTCCCATGATCCGCTTTTAAACAGTGATGTCTCTAAAAAACTGAATGCTACTTTCAATGCGTCTAATGCGTCGGGGCTTTTGCGTTACTACCCAGTGCCTGCCAGCAGCACTTATTTATATCATTTAACGGAATATATTGAAGGGGAGAGCCTACGAGTTTTTATGGATCGTCAAGCCCCTTGTGATATTTGGCAAACTTACGATTTACTCACCAAGATCGGCATGGCAGTCCGTGTGATGCATCGGAACTATCTACTGCACCAAGATATCAAGCCTGAAAATATATTATTAACTCAATCAGGTGCGGTCAAATTAATCGACTTTGGCTCTGCTAGCTCCTCCATATTAAAAGACAGTACGCGTCCTCCTAATGGGGATTTGCACTACGCTGCACCAGAATATTACACCGACGCCCCAAAAGGGATACATTCCGATTTGTTTTCGATTGCCGTGATTGGTTATGAGTTACTCACAGGCGAGCTGCCATTTAGCTCGCAAACTTTAATGAATCCATCTGGCTCACTGATCGTACCTGCCGAGCGCCTGCGTCAAAATCGAGTGCCAGCTGCTAGCCAACAGGCTTTGATGCGGGCGCTACATTCTAATACGCAGGCGAGGTATCAAGCGATTGGCGAGTTCTTACAAGACTTTAATCCTGATAACAGTAATGATACCAGAGATCCTGAACCGCTGATCGTACGCCATCCCTTACTGGTTTGGCACAGCATTTGCTTTATTCAGCTTATTATTATCATATCGTTGCTGATTCATTTTTTATAAAACCTTTTAAAAAGGCAAATAGTACAACAAGCCATTTTATTCATCGCTGCGTGTTGCGGCTAAGGGAGGCTCTTCCTATGTCATTTGATATGTCACTTGATTCACCAGAACCAACCAATGCTTCTTTCTCTGCCAACGTTTCTTCCCCTAAATGCCAAGCCACTACGGGCATCGTGATTATAGGCGCTGGGATGGCAGGCAGTCGCTTTGCCATTGAGCTGGCACGTGCTCAGCAGTCAAGCAGACGAGAAAGAAACGCCGCGCATTTGCCCATCACGCTGATTAGTAAAGAGCCGCAAGTTGGCTATAACCGTATCATGCTATCACCGGTACTCTCAGGGGAGTCGGTTTTTGAAGAGACATATTTATACGAGCTAGCAGAATATGAGCAATTGGGTATCACGGTATTGGCTGGCACGTCGGTAGATGCCATCGATACCAAGCAACAGTGTATTGAATTGAGTGATGGACAAGTCCTAGATTATACCGAGCTGGTGCTGGCTACTGGCTCGCAAGCTCGCGTCATCCCTTTTGCCAATCATGATGCTAAGGGTGTTCATGTATTTCGAGATATTGCTGATGTGCAGGTATTGACGGAGTACGCGCGCCAAGCAAAAAATGGTCTCGTTATTGGTGGCGGGGTGTTGGGTCTAGAGGCCGCCTGCGCTTTGGCGTCTCAAGGGGCAGATATGACAGTGGTTCATGTCGATAGTCATGTTCTCAACCGACAGCTTGATATGCCCGCCGCTCATCTGCTACAAGCAGAACTCTTCAGTCGAAGTGTCAAGCTGGAGGTATTAGCCAACACAGAATGTATTACAGTCAATGATCAACACGAGGTTAATGGTCTGTTGTTAAAGGATGGTCGCACACTGCCAGCAGACTTTATTGTCATGGCAGTTGGTGTCATCCCCAATATGACACTGGCGCAGCAAAGTGGTCTTGATGTTAACCGAGGTATCCTTGTAGATAACTTTATGCATACTAGCTGCCCGCATGTCTATGCGATCGGTGAGTGTGTCGAGCTGGACGGGGAGCTATTCGGGATGGTGGCTCCTGTCAATCAACAGGTCGATACTTTGGTGTCTGTCTTAAAAGCGCCACGTATCTCAAGTCGTAAGACAGCCAATAGTGACTCGCGACCACACGAATCTGAAAATAACTGGTGTCCCTTTATCAGTAAGCCTTTATCTTTAAAATTAAAAGTATCTGGCATCGCGGCTTTTTCAGCAGGTCAGATTGCTTTTGACGATAGTGAAATGATGCAGATAGAGCGCGTGGTCTATCAGCAAACGAGCTTCAATCATTATCTTTGTCTCTATATTAAAGAAAGCAAACTTATTGGCACGGTACTGTACGGTGATGTGAGTGAAAGCGGGTTTTATAGTAAGCTGATCACTGATGGCAGTGACATATCCTCGATAAAAGAAGACCTTATCTTTGGCGAAGCCTATTGCGATGTAGAGAAAATAGAAGCAGCTGAGCCCGAATCTGCCGTGCCAAGTGACGCACACCTAATAGGAGAGGCATCATGAGCAGCACCATCTTAAATGACGATCAAGCCCTCAGTGTCGTACCATCCTCTCGCATTACAACTTACACTGAGGATTTGATCAGTCCTATTCGTACCACTTGTCCTTACTGCGGCGTAGGCTGCGGCGTACTAGCAAACATCGATGAAGCAGGTGTAGTCAGCGTGACAGGCGATCCTGATCATCCAGCAAACTTCGGTAAACTCTGCTCAAAAGGCAGTGCACTGGCACAAACATTGGGCACTGAGCGCAGGTTGACTCAGCCTTATTATCAAGACAAACAGCGATCAATTGCAAAAGGACAACCAACAGATAAGCAGCCTGTCGAGTGGGAGGCAGTATTGGATGATATTGCCAGTCGTTTGAATAACACTATCGCGACACACGGGCGTGACAGCGTAATGTTTTATGTGTCAGGGCAGCTGCTTACAGAGGATTACTACGTTGCCAATAAGTTTATTAAAGGCTTCATTGGTAATAATAATATCGATTCCAATTCGCGTCTTTGTATGTCCTCAGCAGTTGCAGGGCATAAGCGTGCTTTTGGTGCAGACTTAGTGCCTAGTAATTATGAAGATTTAGAGTCTTGTGATTTATTGGTATTGGTGGGCTCCAATATGGCGTGGTGTCATCCTATCTTATTCGGACGGTTTTTAGCCGCCAAAAAGCGTGATCCTAATAAAAAACTAATCGTTATTGATCCGCGTCGTACTGATTCTTGTGAATTTGCCGATTTACATGTGCCCATCACTGTCGGCACGGATACCCACTTATATAACGGACTGCTGCATTATCTTGAGAAAGAAGGCTGTGGTGATAAGGACTATCTTAAGCAGTGTCAGGGTGTCACGCCCGCCTTAGAGGCCGCAAAAACATGGACGATTGATAAAGTGGCGACGGCATGCGGTATCAGTGCGGAATTTGTACGGGAGTTTTATGAGCTGGTCGCTGCAAACGATAAAACAATCACAGCATTTAGTATGGGCGTCAACCAGTCTGCGAGTGGTACCGACAAGGTCAATGCCATCATCAATACTCACTTGTATACTGGGCGAGTGGGCCGAGTAGGTGCAAGTCCATTTTCACTCACCGGTCAGCCGAATGCAATGGGAGGGCGTGAAGTGGGCGCGTTATCGAACCTACTTGCCGCGCATCTAGACCTAGATAACGAGCAGCATCGTCACTTGGTGGCTGATTTTTGGCAAGCGCCGCAACCGCTTGCCGCAGAGACTGGGGTAAAAGCTTGCGATGCCGCTGATGCCATACTAGATGGTCGTATCAAAGCCATTTGGATTATGGCAACCAACCCTGTCGTTAGCTTACCTGAAGCCGATAAGTTTCGCCGCGCACTGTCGGCCTGTGATTTGGTGATTGTATCTGACTGCTCCGTCGATAGCGATACGGTTAAGTGTGCAGATATTGTTTTGCCGGCACAAGGTTGGGGGGAGAAATCAGGCACAGTGACCAACTCGGAGCGTCGCATCTCGCGCCAACGGGCGTTAATGCCTGCACTCGGACAAGCAAAGCCTGACTGGTGGATACTGTCGCAAGTCGCTAAACGTATGGGTTTATTAGGTTTTGATTACCACCATCCTAGTGAGATATTTAATGAGCATATCGCTCTAACTGCTTATAGAAATGATGCTAGCCAAGCTTTGTCAGATAGCAATCAACCGCGCTATCTTAATTTGGCAAAAGATCTTTCGCTAGAGCCAGTAGGGTCGCTAGAACTGATAAAGCCAGACCATCTTGAGCAGCAAAATAAAGACGTAGTTTCTTTCAGCCGTGACGCATACGATGTCATGACCCCGTTTCAGTGGGGCGGCGCACGTATTACACCCAGCAAAACAAAGTTTATTGCCATTACGCCTCCCAGTCACGGCAGCTTACCCAATAGGCATCCGCAACGATTGAGATCGAAAAGCGCGGATAGTCAAAAAAACAATGACAGTCATACGTTGCATCAGCATCACTCAGGGGCGGTAGATCTACGGCTTATTACAGGTAGGCTTCGCGATCAATGGCACACGATGACGCGCACAGGACTTGCACCGCAGCTCAACCAACACGCATCTGTACCAACGCTCACCGTGCACCCCCATGATGCCAAGCAGCTTGGTGTTGACCAAGGCGATTATGTACAGCTACGTCCTTGCTATGATAAAAGCGACGAGAAAAGCGATAAGCAAAACTTATCAATACAGAGCCAGCCGCAGTACATGGTTTCTAGTAATACCACTACAGACAGTCAGGTGCTCGCACAAGTTGCCATCAGCGATAGTATGATCGCAGGAGATGCTTTTATGCCGATGCATTGGAGTAGAGCTTTCGCTCGTTTTGCGCGCGTAGGTACGCTGATTCCAACAGTCGTTGATCCACATTCAGGACAGCCTGAATTAAAAAATTCCGCAATCAGCGTGATGCCTGTACCGATGAAAACTTATGGTAAGATTTTGGTGCATCCTGATTTACAAGACACCATTATAGTGCATCTGCGTGAGACCATATTGAACTCTGAAACAGAATCCGAGGATAAAAATACGCCGATATCTTCCTGTGATACCAATGCAGATTTTGAAATAGCAGACGCATTGCCTGCGTTGCCCGCACTGACATGGAGTTTAAGTCGTCAAACTAATAGCGTTTTGATTACCTTGGCCAGTCCCATAGACAGCGTCGTCAGTAAATTGCTTGATGCTGATTACTGGCAGCACTTCATCCATACCTATCAAACATCTCTAGCCAATGAGTCCATCAATAGTGCGTTTACTTGCAGCAAGCAAGCAAAGCAGCTTCGCTTCGTCTCGACGCAGGTAGATGCAGATAGTAAAGCGATAGATCATGCATCGATTAGCACGTCAAAGTCTGACATACCACGCGATCAGCTTCTACTAAGCGTTTGTTTTGCGCCACAAGTGGCGCAGCTGCCCAGTATTCATTGGCTCAATAGTTGCTTTGCCAGTACTGATGCGATACCAGAAAATCAACGTCATAAGTGGTTGCTAGCAGGTCGTCCAGCGACAGGTTATGTTGATCCAGGTCCATTGGTGTGTTCATGTATGGCAGTTGGAGAGAATATTATTATCGAGACGATTACTAAGCAGCAATGTATGAGTGCCCACGCGGTTGGCAAAGCGTGCCGCGCAGGGACTAACTGCGGTTCATGCGTGAGTCAAATCAATACCTTAATCGAAAAGTATGCGTCTTAAAAACTTTCTAAGATCAGGCTTGCTTACTAATATGGCATAGGGTTTGCACTGTATCTTGTAGGCTCTTCTTTTCTCAGGTATGCCATTGTTAGGTGCAGGTTTGCGCGTTATTAACAGTGTTATTAGGAGTTATTACCATGACTGATTCATCTCCCTTTATTACCACATTGATTGCAAATCATTTGTCTAATACTAATTGTCATACCGCAGGGCGCGACAAGCCATTAGGTATAGACAAAAATATGAAAGTAGGCACGGTACATTTGGTTGGTGCAGGTTCTGGTGATCCTGAACTACTCACGTTAAAAGCACTGCGAGTGATGCAAAAAGCAGATGTCGTGCTCTATGACAGCTTGGTTTCAGAGGATATTTTAGATATGTGTGCGCTGACAGCAGAGAAGATATTCGTTGGTAAGCGCCGTGCCAATCATGCGCTACCACAAGAAGGTATCAATGAGCTGCTAGTCAAACATGCGCTAGCAGGTAAAACGGTCGTTAGGCTCAAAGGGGGCGACCCCTTTATTTTTGGACGAGGTGGTGAAGAACTGCAAGAAGTGGTGCGTCATGGTATTCATTTTGAATCTATTCCTGGTATCACTGCTGCTAGTGCGGCTGCAAGCAGAGCAGGTATTCCATTGACACACCGTGATCATGCACAAGCCGTGAAGTTTGTAACAGCATGCAAAAAATCAGGTGCACCTAATAATGACTATGATGAACTTTTGGACAGTACGCAAACCGTTGTCTTTTATATGGGGTTGAATCGACTAGATGAGATGACCCAAGGGTTAATTGCCGCAGGGCGCGACAGTAACACACCTTTTGCTGTAATTAGTCATGCTAGTTTGCCTACTCAGCAGCTGCTAATCGGTACGCTTGGCAGTATCGCCGAGCAGCAAGCTGAGGCAAAACTACCGACCCCTGCGCTATTGATTATGGGTGATGTGGTTAATTTATACTATGAGTTTGCAAGCTATAATCTTGGGGCGTTAGGTAAAAGTACCTTTATTGACGTTCAAAACGTTGTTAGCAGTCATGATTTAGTCAGTAATTTGGAGGTTGTCACGTAGGATAGAAGCATACTAGTGCCAAGCGATAATAGTGCTTAGCACTTTTATAGTATGTCAGCACAAATTATTAAACAGGGTAATGACTACTACAAAATACTGAAACGCATGTAAAAAGTAGACGATGTAATAAAAAGAGTATGATGCAAGGTACCATGACTTTGGGTACAGTATGAACCGCCCCGGGATTGTCGGAGACTCAACATTCTGAGAGAATACGACAATGAAAAGACAAACCTACACTCCTGAGATTAAAGAACGCGCCGTTCGCATGCTGATTGAAGCGTCGAGCGACTATCCTTCTACATGGTCAGCCATTCAAGCCATAGCGTCAAAGATTGGCTGTACGCCTGAGACACTGCGATCCTGGCATAAAAAGCACATAGACCAAACCATTCCCGCCTCAGTGCAGGCTCAAAGTGACAAAGAGCGTATCAAAGAGCTTGAACGCGAATGCAGAGAGCTCAAGCAAGCCAATGAGATTATACGTAAGGCTGCTGCTTTTTTCGCCCAGGCGGAGCTCGACCGTCCACCCAGATAATGGTTCAGTTTATTGATGACTATAGAGGTAGTTATGGGGTCGAGCTGATTTGTAGAGTACTACCGATTGCCCCGTCAACCTATCACCGTGCTAAAGACCTAGAGTGCTGCCCTGAAAGGCGTTCACTGCGCAGTCAGCATGACGACTACTATCTCAGCGAGATTAAACGCATCTGGCAGGACAGCAAATGCCGCTATGGTGCTCGCAAAGTCTGGCGGCAGATGAAGGCAGATGGCATTTATATCGCACGCTGCACCGTCGAGCGTTTAATGAGTCAGCACGGCTTACAAGGTGTCTGGCGCGGTAAGGGTAAGATTACCACCAACAGCCGTGACGACCAAAAGCGTGCTGACGACTTGGTCAATCGTAACTTTAATGCCCATCGTCCTAATCAGCTGTGGGTTGCAGATTTTACTTATATCAAGACATTGAGCGGCTGGGTTTATACCGCTTTTATTATTGATGTATTTGCTCGCGCTATTGTCGGCTGGAAAGTATCGAATCGTATGAACACGGATATGGTAATGGCGGCATTAAATCAAGCGATAACAGATAGAAACAATCCCAAAGATGTCATTCATCACAGTGATCGAGGGGTTCAGTACTTATCTATTCGCTATACCGATAAGATGACGGACTCTGGCGTGATTGCTTCTGTTGGTACAACAGGCGATTCATACGACAATGCATTGGCTGAAACGGTCAATGGGCTTTACAAGTCTGAGGTGATTCATTATTTAAAGCAGAACTGGACTGGTGTGAACGATGTTGAACTGGCAACCCTTGAGTGGGTGGATTGGTTCAACAAGAAGCGTCTACATAGCACGATTGGATATGTGTCACCCTTTGAGTTTGAAAAGCGGTATTATGATAATTTAACCCTGTCAGGCATCGCTGCCTGACTCAAGTAGATCAGCTTCCGATATAGTCGGGGCGGTTCAGTAAGAGTGAGTTCAGCAGACTGGTATAAGTGGTTCCATTATACCAGTCTGTTTTAAGTAGTCTATTAATAGTTTTAAAAGGTGAGTTGGCTGGTTCCGCTGGGGTATAGCTTTTGAAACCATTTTTCTTTATATTGTCACTTAGACAGGCTGGGCATTTGATGTATAGTGTCATTTGCATTTCACTATTTATCAATTTCTCAGCCTGTTTTTTTCCAGCCTACTTTTTGAACCACCACCCGGATATAAATGTAGCTATGAATAAAACAACTTTTAAAATATCGAAGATGGACTGCCCTTCGGAGGAAAACCTAATCCGAATGAAATTAGAGGGCCACTCGAATATTGAACATCTTGAGTTCGACATTCCTAACCGTCAATTAACTGTGTTTCATCATGACAATATAGAAGGGATAGAGACTGCTATTCATGACCTAAAATTAGGAGACACCCTACTCTCGACCGAAACCATTGACCCCTCTGATCCCAACAATAATTTTAAAATTGATGCTGACTCTAGTCACAAAAAAGATGCTGAGCAAAGAAAGCTACTATGGATAGTGCTGGTCATTAACTTTGCTTTCTTTATTATTGAAATGAGCACGGGACTGATTTCTCGTTCGATGGGGTTGGTCGCCGACAGCTTAGATATGTTAGCAGATAGCTTCGTGTACGGAATTAGCTTATTTGCGGTCGGTGGAACGGTCATTAAGAAAAAACGGATTGCTAGAATTGCCGGATATTTTCAAATTACGCTAGCGATTCTTGGTTTTTTAGAAGTACTAAGACGTTTCTTTGGCAATGAGCAGTTACCTGACTTTTCTACCATGATAGTCATATCGATTCTTGCGCTAATTGCAAACTTGATTTGCCTCTATTTACTACAAAAATCGAAAAGCAAAAAAGAAGAAGCCCATATGCAAGCCAGTATGATTTTCACTTCAAACGATGTGATTATCAATTTAGGGGTAATTGTTGCAGGGATTTTGGTTAATTGGTTACACTCTAGTACGCCTGATTTGATTATTGGTAGCATCGTATTTGCTTTAGTTATTCAGGGCGCCTTTAGAATATTGAAGTTGAGTAAGTAGCCAAGCCTAATAACTGAAGCAAATAGCTCAAGTAAGTAGCTTAATTAAACCGCTAAGTGTAAAGTAACTGGGTTTGAAGCAAATAAACATCATAAGGATATGAGACCTCAAGCAATGATTGAACAAACTTTAAATCTAGTCACCACCAAAGACCATCAGCAAGTTGCCGTTTGGCGAATAATAGATGATGAAGTCTTTGATAAGAATCTGGTGGTGGTCAACTAATTTAGGACACTAATAAAATTCAAACCTACATCGCCATTACTTATAACCCTGAGTCGAGAACGGATAATAATTATAAGCGTTGGGGCAACTTTTATGACCGCCAAGATCTGTTAGTAGGTGACGAGTTGTGTCAGGTGGTTAATTTTCAGAGACCTTCCTAAATTTTGTGTAAGTATTTAATCTAAACGTCAGTTACACAGAATCTGGGATGGTCTCTTCAAGTCCTCACTAGCGCACCGATCATAGATAGAATATCTATGGTAAGTACATCATGAAGTACACTGTGGCTATCTCAGCAAGTTGAAACCTTAATACCATTAGCTCACAGCCAAAGATTCAAGTCCTCACTAGGGTGCCGTCATTATTATCTTAATATCTTGTTAACTCATCGATTTTTATAGTTCATAAAATCCAAGCATCGTAGTATGAAAATAGTTAATATTTGGCCATCAATAACTCTACAGTAACCTCAAAATGATACTCATCTTTGATCGCAATATTTACTTTGCCTTTATGGGCATTGGCGATAGCCCGAACGATAGACAATCCTAGTCCTGTCCCTGAATGTTGACTGCTTGTCTTATCATGACGATAGAATCGCTCAAATAATTTATCGGCCGCGCTTTGATTTAGCGGTTTGTCTAAGCGGTTAGTCAAGGCGATTTTTAATAATGATTGTTTTGAGGATAGAGGATCTTCTTTTGAGTTCTCAAGAGTCATATCTGAGGTAATGATGGTAGCTGATATTGTGATAGTACTGGCACTAGCGGCGTAATAGATGGCATTTGACAGCAGATTAGCAAATAACCGCTGCAGCAAACCTTCATCACCTAGTACTGTCGCAAATACACCCGATTTTACAAAAGTTATCTCACGATCCTCGGCAAGCATTTCATAGTAGTCGATCAGCTTTGTGATTAGACCCTCGGTATCTACGTTACTAACTTGCGAGTCGCTTAATCCTTTTTGAGTTTTTGCCAGTAGCAACATATTGTTTATCATAGCCGACAGCTGCTCTAACGTATCATGCTGATGATGTAGCTGCTCAATGTATTCATCGCCAGCTCTTGGCTTAGTTAACATGACCTGCGTTTGTGTACTAAGCGTCGCTATTGGCGTACGTAGCTCATGAGCGATATTGTCTGAAAATCGTGACAAAGATTCAAAGTTGCTTTCAAGCTTGACCATCATCGAATTATAAGACTCTGCTAGTGGCCGCAGTTCTAACGGCATATCGTCAACCCCAACTCTTTCGTCTAACCTTTGGAGGTTTATGCCTTTCATTTTTTGTACGATAGTGGCCAGAGGAGCAAAACCCCAATAAACACTTAATGCCGCTACTGAAACTAATAATAAGGTGATGGCAGTAAGTATCAAGCTCAGCTGGCGATTGAACTGGATAAGATATTGATGATGCACATCGATAGGTAATGCAATAAACGCCAAAACCTCTTGATTTGGAATAATAATTGCTCGGTAATGCCTATTATTTATCTTGATCATAAACTGCTGATCGTGATGATCCTGCCATAGTGATAACAAGCTAAAATCGGGCGGTAAATTATGAATGAAATTACTAGGGTCACTGGATAATAATTTGCCTTTTTTATCTGCTACTAAGGTTTTTAAATCATAATCTAGCCAAGAGGAATGCAAGTGATTGTCATTAATGAGTGATTGGGACTTTGACACTGTGAATGGTTCTATGTGATCGTTAACATCAATCATGCGTTTGCGCAGGTTAAAAGCCGCATGGGTGATAATCTCTGAGTCCATTTGCTCAAAGTGTCCACTCACAGAGCGCTGCACCCACGCATAGATGATGACCTGAGAGATGATAACGAAGACTGTCAATAAGAAAATAGTTCGCCATAGCAATGACCAGCGCCGATTTTTGAGTTTATAGTTCATGCTATTTAGAATAGTCTCCGTCCGCACCACTTTGGACTTCAGTAGCTAGCGCCTCCAATCGGTAGCCCATACCGCGCACAGTATGAATCAGCTTTGCCTCATGCTCATCATCTATTTTTATGCGAAGACGCCTTATCGCCACATCAATCACATTGGTATCATTTTCAAAATTCATATCCCATACTTGAGAAGCAATGACTGAGCGAGGTAGCACCTCACCTCGGCGCTCTAATAAAAACTGTAATAATGAGAACTCTTTTGCCGTGAGCTTAATAGCCTTGTCTTTTCTATGCACAGTGCGCTTGGCAATGTCCATTTTAAGATCCGCTATTTGCATAATCGTACTTTGATAATCGGATTGATTGGCACGTCGTAATAAGCTTTTGATTCTAACGATCAATTCTGCAAACGCAAAAGGCTTGGTTAAATAATCATCGCCCCCAATTTCAATCCCTTTTATTTTGTCACTTAAGTCATCTTTTGCCGTTAAAAACAGCACGGGAGTACGCTTACCTGCCGCTCGGTAATTGCGCACCAGCTCAAAGCCACTAACATCAGGTAGCATGACATCCATCAGTATCACGCTAAACTCTTCCGTCATCAATGCGTGATAGCCATCTAAACCTGTTATGTGATGATCCACAATAAACCCAGCTTCCGTTAAGCCTTTTTTTATGTACTCGCCAAGCTTCAACTCATCTTCTACCAGCAGTACTTTCATGGTAATTCCTCAGTACGATTATAATTATTTAACGTTTTAACCCACACAGATGACAAAATTGACTGCTAGCTGACAAAGATGTCATCTGTTCGTAATCAGATTGTCAGTCTTCATTTGCTAATCTGTATGAATGAAACATAGTTGTTCATACCTAGCGACTATGAATTATTTTCACAGGTAATCAATTCAAATATCTAACAACTTACAAAAGAGGTTTTACATGAAAACATATGGTTCATTCAAAAAAGCAGTACTGCTATCGGCTTCTGTACTTATTGGTATTACTGCGGCTAATGCGCACACTACCGAGCTAAGTACTTCAGTCATCAATAACTGTGATGCGGTTACTGACTTTGCAAAAAACTTGGATCACAACGATGCTCAAGTTTCTAGTACGCAAATGAAGCGCTATAATGATGCACGAGTGGCTTGTGAGATCGAACACAAAGATCAGCATCTACAGTCTGAAAAGTATTTCGTAGATAAGTATGGACGTGATCGTGATTCTAATGCTGCCTCAATACTAAATGAATACAAGCAACATTAAAAACTAAAAACAGCAAGATGACAATATTGTAATCTTGCTGTCATCTCTCTGTCAGAATCAATGAAGTATGCTTTAAAATAACTTAACACCCCAAAGATTTTTTGACTTTATACCAAATCAAATAAGGATTTACCATGTCATTATTCAAATCAATGCCACTATCTAAATCAATCGTAGCCACTGCTATAGCCTTAGTTGTTTCAACGTCAGCTTTGGCACATGACCCAAAAATGCATGCGCAGAAAGATCAGATGAACTGCGAAAAGATGGAAAAACACATGGATATGATGGGAAAAATGGATCATAGCAAAATGGATATGAACGATCCTGCTATGAAAGCCATGATGACCAACATGAGCAAAATGAAAGCGATGTATCAAAAGCACTGTGTTACTAGTAAAAGTGACTCTTAGGCATTGATCTTATAGAAGTGGATCGTAGAAATTCAATATTATTGTTAGATGGTTTTGTCGAGCAGTAATTGGATATTAACAAAAATGGATTTTTAGGACAAACCTATGAAGTTTTTACTAGGAATACTGTTTACCGTCTTTGTCGCGATTGTGGGTATTTTTATTGTAGTGACTAGTGGTGTGATAAATATCGGCGCTGATCAAGCCCATAGTCCGCTAGTTTACAATTTTTTAGAGACTGCCCGCACGCGTTCAATAGCGAATGCTAGTAAGGACATTACGGTTCCCAACTTAGAAAAGACAGAAATGATCAGCTCGGGCGGTGCCGATTACAAAGATATGTGTGCAGGGTGTCACTTGTCTCCTGGGGTGGAAAGCACTGATTTTAGCGCCAGTTTATATCCTAAGCCGCCAAGTTTTACCAATGTTGACTTGGTTAAACGCTATAAGACCGATGCCGGTGCTCAGCAAGCTTTTTGGGCCATCAAACACGGCATTATGGCATCAGGTATGCCAGCATGGGGCGCTTCGCACGATGACGATAGAATGTGGGCAATGGTTGCTTTTATCAGATCGTTACCTGACTTAGATGAAAATCAGTACACCATGCTAACGACTAGGATAGACGATGATGTGTTGGACATGTCATTTGATGGTGAGATGGATATGTCTGGTGATGGATCCGGCATGCAACATTGATTATTCGTAAGAAATGCAGTACTCAAGAGTGCTGCCTTTTGCGATTTGAGTTTTAAGCTTTACCAATACCACTTTGGTCAGTGTTACGGCTTTAATTTTTATAAATTTGATCGTCAGATAAATGCTCAGGAGTGATTTTATGAGACGCTATACCAATATATTTTCTAGTGAACACAACCGGTTATCTGGTCGTGTTCTTTTAGTGATGATGACATCTTCACTATTATTAGCGGCTTGTAGTCAACCTAACGCTGCTGCTGACTCAACACCAGCGACTGAGCCAACTACCGCTACGCAAACCGCGCAAACAGAGCAACCAAAAGCGGAAATAATGCCTGTCAGTGCTCATTCAGACACCCAGCCAACTATCCTAAAAAATATCTCAGTCACCGTTTATAAAGATGCCAATTGTGGCTGCTGTAAAGAATGGGTCGGTTATGCCGAAGGTCATGGCCTAAATGCAACCGCACAGAACGTCGAAGATTTGTCCTTGTTTAAAGAGCGCTACAGCGTACCGCAGCAGATGCGCTCTTGTCATACCGCTGTCACTACTGACGGCTACGTATTTGAAGGTCATGTCCCTGCCAAATATATGGCACAGTTCCTAAAAAACCCACCAAGTGATGCGATCGGTCTTGCCGTACCTGGGATGCCAGTTGGTAGCCCTGGTATGGAATATCAAGATAAATTTATGCCGTATAAAGTGATGCAGCTTAACAAAGATGGCTCAACAGCCATTTATGCAACCATTGAGTCACCGCAGCAGCAATTATAGTTTGAGTGACGTTTAAATAGCTTATCCAGCTCTACTAATGGGCTGTCGAAGACATAAGCTTGACTGATAAATATATAGACTCAACTCCCATTTCATGGATTAAGTTAGGTAAATAATTATGAACAAGAATATGCTTAACCGCAGGCGTTTTTTGACAGGGTCCTCTACTCTATTAGGGGCATCCATGCTATCCACACTGCCATCTATTGCCAATAGTGCGCTCGGTAAAGGTCAACAAAACGTAGCCGTCAACAGTGATAAATCTGACCATATCGTACCTATCCTAACCGGTAATGAGTTTGACCTGTATGTCAGCAAAAAGCCCGTTACTGTCAATGGCAAGTCGAGTATGGCAACCCTCATCAATGACTCACTGCCAGCGCCAACGCTAAAGATGCAAGAAGGCGATACCGTGACCATCCGTGTCCATAACCAGATGAATGAGTCGACCTCTATTCACTGGCATGGCTTGCTCGTCCCATTTGAAATGGATGGTGTGCCAGGTATCAGCTTTGATGGTATTCCTGCGAACAGTACCTTTACCTATAAATTCAAACTGATTCAATCGGGTACGTATTGGTATCACTCCCATACTGGCTTTCAAGAGCAAACTGGAATGCGCGGCGCTATCGTCATTGAGCCTAAAGGCCGCGAACGCCATCCAGTCGCCGAAGATCACGTGATTTTATTGAGTGATTGGACACACCGCGATCCGCATAACTTGCTAAAGCTATTGAAGCAGCGTGCTGACTTTGATAACTACCACTTGCCAGATTTTAAAAAGCTGCTGTCTGATATTGCCGCAACAGATCTAGAAGCCGCTTATGACAAGCGCAAAATGTGGAATAAGATGCGCATGATGCCGACAGATTTCACCGATCTGTCTGGTGAAAAAACCTTTACCTACCTTATGAATGGTAAAACCACCGCAGCCAATTGGACACAGCTAGTGAAAGCGGGACAGCCCGTCAAACTGCGCTTTATCAATGGCTCAGCACAGACGATATTCGATGTGCGTATACCGGGTCTGAAAATGACCGTCGTCTCAACGGATGGCAATGATGTCGCGCCCGTTGCGATTGATGATTTCCGTATTGGGGTGGCTGAGACTTATGATGTCATCGTCACGCCGACCAAAGATGCACATACGATATTTGCCCAAAACATCGATCGTTCGGGCTATGTCGCGACCACGCTTGCGACCAAAAAAGGCGCTCGTGCTGCAATACCTGCTATGGATAAGATCGAGTGGCTGACCATGGCTGATATGATGGGTGCGATGGGTGATAAAGGCTACAAAGCAAAGCACGCCAAGACCGAGTATGACTTTAAATCTGATATGCGTGTCGACAGCCCACGTATGAACCTCGATGACCCCGGTATTAACCTGCGTGAGATTGATAGAAAGGTTTTAACTTATGACCAATTACGCTCCGTGGATGAGCAAGTATTGGCAGAGCAGCGCAAGCCTACTAGAGAGATCGAATTACATCTGACTGGCAATATGGAACGCTATATTTGGGCGTTAGATGGTGTGATGTTTAAGGATGCAACGCCTGTTAATATTAAACCTAACGAGCGCGTGCGCATCACCTTAGTCAATGACACCATGATGAACCATCCGATGCATTTGCATGGTATGTGGAGTGATTTGCGCACCCCATCTGGAGACTTTCAGGTACGTAAACATACGATTGTGGTGCAGCCAGCGCAAAAGATTAGCTTCGATGTGACGGGTGAAGTTGGACGATGGGCGTGGCATTGCCATCTGCTTTATCACATGGAAGCCGGTATGTTCAGAGAAGTTGCCGTCGTTTAACAAACCTTCGAATATGAGGCTTATTATGAAAGTATCTAAGAAAAATCTGCCATTCATTGGTTTGTCATCGCTAGTCTTGCTCACATCATCGTTTGCAACGGCTGCTGATATGTCTGGTATGGATCATAGCGGTATGGATATGTCAGGCGATATGTCTGGTATGGACCACAGTGGCATTGACATGTCAGGCGATATGTCTGATATGGATCACAGCGGCATGGATATGTCGGGCGATATGTCTGGTATGGATCACAGTGGCATGGACATGTCGGGCGATATGTCTGATATGGATCATAGCGGTATGAGTATGTCGGGCGACATGTCTGGTATGGATCACAGTGGCATGGACATGTCGGGCGATATGTCTGGTATGGATCACAGCGGTATGGATATGTCAGGCATGGATCACAGCGGTATGGATATGTCAGGCATGGATCACAGCGGCATGGATATGTCAGGCATGGATCACAGCGGTATGGATATGTCAGGCATGGATCACAGCGGCATGGATATGTCTGGGATGCAAGGCGGGCAGCCGCCAGCCGATGCTCGTAGTCCAGACTATTCAAATGGGGTTCCCTACGGGCAGTATGGTAAGCCAATGATGATGGGCAGCATGCCATTATGGGGAGTATCAGTAGACGACTTGGGCTATCAGTTTGATGAGGATCAAATCAACTTCGAGGCGACGGGTTGGTATGGTACTGACAGTAATCGTATCAGGCTACGCACGGAAGGTAGTGCTCAGACTAAAGATGATAAAGAAATCGATAGCTTGAGCTCGCTTGCTTATTGGAAACCACTGAGCATTTTCTGGAATGGTGAAGCTGGTGTCGCTTACGATACTGAAAACGATAACGCTGCCCTTATGGCAGGTATTGTCGGTACCGCGCCGTATTTTATCGAAACAGATGCGAGAGCCTATTTATATACCGATGGTCAACTTCGTCTTGATTTAGGCGCAGAGTACGAATGGCGTTTGGATCAGCATTGGGTGGTCATACCGGAGGTGGGACTGACTGCCTTTAGTAAAGATGACCATGATAATGGCATTACCAAGGGCTTTAATGAAATGGAAGCCGAGGTTAGGCTGACTTATGAGACGTTCAGTCGCCAGCTAGCCCCTTATGTGGGTGTGAGTTATGAGACAGCGCTTGGCAAGGCTCGTGGTCAACGACGTCAAGAAAATGAATCGGTTGATAGCAGTAGTTTGACTGCGGGGGTCAAATTCTGGTTCTAATATTATTAAAATAATAGGGGATATACTATGAATGCTTCAGATCAAAACACCATGGATCATCAACAGGGCATGAACCCTTATGTAAAGTTCACTCTGATGATTGTGACGTCTACGATTGTGATGTACATCATGATGTATTTCAATACTTATGAATGGGATCATATTTATTTTAGTGAAACCCGAGCTTATATGGCGCTATACATGGGTGCCGGTATGGCAGTCGTCATGTTGGCATTTATGACCACTATGTATAAGAAGACCAAGATTAACTTGATGATTTACGGTCTGAGCGTATTGATGTTTGCTGTCGGCATTTGGGGCGTGAGGTCGCAAGCAACGGTTAATCAAGTTGATTGGATGCAAGCCATGATACCGCATCACTCGATTGCCATTCTCACCAGTAGTCGTGCTGATATTGAAGATCCGCGTGTACAACAGCTTGCTGACGATATTATAAAAGCACAAGAGCGTGAAATCGCTGAGATGCAAGCGCTCATTCAAGAGCTTGAATGAAGCATAAAGGGTTTAAAAGGTAGGATTTAGAGGTTAGAAATTAGGTAGGAGTGTGTATTATGAAAACAGCCGTGGTTTATCGTATGGTCAAACCTGATCATGTTTGTCCATTTGGTTTAAAAGCACTCGATCTTTTAGAGCGTCATAGTTATCAGATCGAAGACAAGCATTTGACTAATGATACTGAAACTCAAGCGCTTAAAGATAAGTTTAATGTCAAAACTACACCACAGATTTTTATCGATGGCGAGCGCATAGGCGGGTATGACGATCTGCAAGCGTTTTTTGGCAAAGAGGTTTCTCAGAGTACTGAGGTCAGCTATACGCCAGTGATCGCAATATTCGCAACTACAGCACTCGCTAGTATTGCACTGACTTGGAGGTTTAGCAGCACATTATTTTCGGTACAAACTATCATCTGGTTTGTTGCCTTATCTATGATTGTACTCGCTATTCAAAAGTTGCAAGATTTAGAGAGTTTTACCAATCAATTTTTGGGATATGATTTGTTAGCACGTAAGGTGGTCCGTTACGCCTACGTTTATCCTTTCGCCGAGGCGTTTGTCGGTATCGCAATGTTGGCTAGTATTGCATGGCTTAATGTCATAGCGGCTATCGTGGCTATATTTATAGGTGGTATCAATGGCCTCTCAGTGTTTAAGGCCGTCTATATAGACAAGCGTGAGCTGAAATGTGCCTGTGTTGGTGGTAACTCAAATGTACCGCTTGGTTTTGTATCTTTGACCGAAAACATTATGATGGTCGGTATGGGAATATATATGCTGATTAGATTTTCAGGCGCATCATAGTTCTTACGGTGATTAAGCTTGGGCCTGACTCTAAAAATCTGTGAATAATTTAGAAAAATCAACTCACAATAGATAGTTTCTCATCTGTGATTAGCATCATATGCACAAAAAACCGTAGTAGCGGTGAGTATTGCCACTTGTTAGTCCGTTCCCTATGGTCTTGACTAGCAATACCGATATGGAGAGCATTTTTCGACTCATTAGATTGCTGCTTAATGTCTTGATAGTCAGTAGATGACATAGTTTTCATCAACAAATCTTCGTTGCTACTCACCAGCCAACGCTTCAAAGGCAGTAGTTTTTCAGCAATATCAATGAAACGCTGCAACTCCTTCTCATTTTCTTTTCTAAATGGTAGGTATGCTCGGCTATTAGACAGTCTTTCACGACATATCTCAATAAACCAAATCCAGTCAGCCCCTGAATTTTCTCGTAGACGATAGGCACTACTTAACAAAAACGATAGCAACCTTAAATCACTTTGGTATTGAATGTTCAGTGGACTCAGTACAGGGGTGTTTGAATCTGATAGCTTAACAAAGCGAGGTTTGCTGCGTTTGGTAGTGATGTTGGCAACCTCGCTCGCACGTTCTATTAGAACCTTTGCATCGTGAATAGAAATATTTGCCAACTGGGCTGCTTTACTTAAAGGCATCTTTTTATCATAGGTCTGTAATAGCAGTTGTACTCGGTTTAGACCATAACGACCAAACAGCTCATTATTGGCTTGCGTATTGGTACTCAAGAGAAAATGTTTATCACAGCTCTCGATCGTAAATTTCGGTGACTTGCGTTTGCCCTCTACGATATTTTTAAATAACAGCGTACGAATACTAGGTATGCTGACGCTACTATTATGGACAGTCGCATTATTCTCCTTAAGCTTTTTATTCGTAAAACCTGTTACGTTATACAGCGTCCGCTCTAGCAATGTTATATCTGCTTTACTAAGCGCGTAGGTCGCCATCAACGTGGCAAAATGGTTGTAATACTCAAAGCTACGCTCAGGCGATAAGTGCCCCATAATACCTGATAGAGCGTACCAGCGATCTTGTGCATCGATATGCTCGCCGAGTAGGCCTTCCTTTATACGCAGTATGTCGCTTTCATCATAATCGGTGAGGGCTTCTACGAGATCTGAATGTCCTACTAGCGCCAGAGATAGGTTACTCACTGCCGTATGCCTAAACCCATGAAAGGTATGCTCTGTAACATTATCATCTACCGAAATGTCTTTTAAGACTCGTTTGAGTAATTGTAAAGGAACATGGTCATCAATAGGACGTTGATCCGATGATAAGGTAAAGATAAATTTGTTTGAACTATCACCCATATTACTCTGCACAAAGTTAATAAAAAAATTCAGCTCATCAGGTTTGAGGAGGGCAAATAAGGGAACGCGGCGAATACTACTTTGAGTCTTGGTTGGACGATAGCTATTCGGCCTTATTACCACTGAGGGGGTAGCTGCCTTTAGACCTTCGATATCATTATACTTAAGCCCCAACAGCTCTTTTTTGCGCATCCCAGTACGATAGACTAAGATAAATAAAAGTGCGAACATCTCTCGCTCCAATATATCTACAGAACCCAGTATCTGTATGATAATGGCTTGGTACGCTTGCGGTGATATCAGCTCTGCACGTACACGCCGACCATTTTTGGTATGTTGGAAGTTCACGGAGGGTAGGTTGTATTTGCTCTTAGCAAAGTTGTGCATACTCTTCAATAAATTGGCAGAATATACAATGTCAGTATTATTACGTACGACAGCTTTATACTCTAAAATATCTTCATAGAGCTCTTCAAACTCTTCCTCTGACCAAATATCAAGCGGCTGCGCTGTTGTGAAATATAACCATTCATAGCCTATAGTTCTAATATATTTCAAAATAGTCACGTTGTTCGGTGGTCCTTCTCGGCTTAGCAGACTTAATACCCAATCTAATAAAATCTTTTCACTTAAGTCATCGTATTGTTTATAACGTTTTTGTACTCTTTCGATAAGGGTAGGTGGCTTTTTACTGGTTTTTTGATTTTTCTGTTTTTCATCCATTTTGAAGTCTTTAGTGAGATTTACAATCAAATCAGACTTTCTAACCTCTATATTTTTGGTAGAAATGTCAGTCTTTTCTTTTTGATTAGTAGAGTTTTTGCTGATAGACAGCGTTAAAATATGTTCTAGATTATAAGGTTCATTTGTATGTTGATATTTCTGATTCAGAAACCGATCAAAGTTCTGAGTACTCAGTCCTGCAGTGTTATGCATACCTCGCAGCACTCCAACTGAAGCATGATCAATATCAGAGCCATCGAGACCCTCCCAGTAATAACTGGCGTAACGTAAAAACTTTGAAAAGGGAAGTGGCTTAATACCCAAAGGCTTGATCACGTCAGACAAAACCATGGTCAAGTATTGTTTGATCTTATCTTCTGACAGCTTGGTAATGATATGTGTGGTCTCTGCTTGACTGCTGTTTCTATGGTAATGCATCAGCCAACACTGACTGACCATATCTACAACAATTTGCTTGGTGTTATAAAGCTGGTCACTTTCTTCTTCGCGCTCGTTACCAAAGCGCTTTTGCACAAAACGCGGCGAGACCATTATCCTGTCTTTGATGAATGGCTGATACTCTTTTGCAAGCAATGAGGTAAGCCACCCTTCAAGCATTTGAACCTCATTGATACCGCCATATACAATTCCTGAGAATATCAGCCAACCTATAATCTGATCTTGGCTGTAATCGGCTGTTTGCTCCCAATTATGCTCTACTGCGCGAACAATTTTGACCAGTACCTTACCGTTTTTAACCCAGCTTTTATTAGTAACTAATGGGTTGAACTTTATGGGCTGCGGCGCGATTATCTTGGGATAGTGATGCTCAGCAAGCATGTAACACTGATTTTGATAATCGATAAACTGACTAACGGTTTGCCATGCTTGTTTTAGTGTTTTGGTAGTTTTATAGGCTTGAGAAATTTTATTCTGAACAATCGCTTGAAACTTATCGAACCCTTCGCCCGATAAAGGCTTTCGCTTATTAGTAAAATTACGCTGAAACTGACCTAGCATTTGACTTTCTGGCAACCATAACTCATCAGTAAAACTTACAGGCCTCGGCATAGCTAAAAAGGTGCGATTATCTGGCCAAAGCATTTGCTTGTAATGTTTATTAAAAGATTGGACGAACCTAACGTTGCCAGGATATATCTCAAGTAGGAGTTCCCATTCGGTCTGTAAGTCGGCGAGTAGCTGTATCTCACGTGTTCTTGCTGTGTCACTGTCCTTGAGTATAGATGAGTAAGGCACGTAGCGCTTTTTCCTACCATCAAATTTTGCTAAACCATCAATAATTTTTGGCAGATGGATATTATCTATTAGCATGATCTACCCCTATATGTCTTCTCTGTATACGACTGAGTTTAGAATAGCTTTTTATTTCTACAAGGTTTAACCCTAAATACTCAGCCATCTGCTCAAATATAGGTGAAACACGTCTGATATCTGCTTTACTACTTGATGAGAAACGTCCCAGTACTTCTTGACGAGCTTTTTCATGACCAATAATGGTGTTGATGAGTGGAAGCTGAACGCCACGTTTCTCAAGCTGAGTACGTACGAAATGACGTGTCCAATAAGGGTTGGCATCAATAATATCTTTTGTCATATGATAGGCATCGCCTCGCTTGATATCTTTTAGATTATTTACACTTGCAGATAAGAGCTTCAACAGTGCTTCATCGTTACCTAAGCCGATTTTCTTGATAGTCTCACTGATTTTTTGGTTTGATGGATATCTAGTTTTATAGTCACTCAAATAGTCTCTATATTCTATTAGAAGGCGTACAACAGTAGGGCACAATGGAATTAGTCGATCAGTTTGCACTTTTTTAACGGGTTTATCATTGATAACAAGCCAGCCCATATCGAGATCGATATCGCACATTTTTCCAAGACCGTTATTTGGTCGCACGCCGGTTAAAAGGCAAAATACAAACCATACAAAGATACTGGTTCTATTAAAGTGCTTTTCATCGTTTGAACTTTGATCGGTCCAGTACCTCATCTCATTCAAGATGTCGCAAACTGTTTCAATCTTCAGCGCAAACGCTGAGCCCACCATATATTTGTGCCAAGGGGTGATATAAGTTAAGTCAAAGTCACTATGACTATTAAATACGCTCAGTGCTGATTTATAGTGTGTAAGAACTTCCTCACTGGTATGGCTGCTATAGTACATTGCTGGAGCGTGAGGCGCGGCCGTGCGGCAAATAATATCGGCGATATGTGCATGGCAATTTGGCGTATAGCGAGAGAGTACGACGTGTAATGCCGTTTCTATTCGATTGATTGAAAGGTAAGACAAACCAAGACTACTACGTAAGTCAGCGAGATAAGCTATAAAGTCCGCTTTCACAGGCAATTTGCAAGCAATCAGGTTATCAATTAGCCATAAAGGTAGTGGGATTTTGATGTCATCAGAGTGGTTTTCGTAATCTTGCTTCGTTAATGTCTGACTAACAGAGCGTTTAGTAATACCAAGGCTGTGTTTGATGTAAGCTCTTTTATCGTAGATACCAAAAATACTAGGATGACCGATATAACCTGATATGAGTAACGATTTAACTGGGAGACCAGTCAGCATTGAGAGCAATAGAATACCAGCGCAGACTTTATTCGTTTCTGCTTCTGGTAAAGATTTGGCATCTTGGTGTAGAGCGGCAAATAACGATTGGTAACCGACAAGAGGGAGCAGTCGTGTATTAGAATTGAGCGCAAGATTGCGCTGGGACATATAGTTTTGCTGCAGTGACAAATCAATAGTTTGTAGTGGTATAGACTGTTGTATGAGAGGGTCAGGATAGTTGTCGTAGCTAATATATGGTGCTCCATTGTGATCGACATACTCTTCGAAACTCGTCGTCAACCCTTCGTGAGTTTCGGTATGGGCGTCCAAAAATTCCAGATCTACAGCAGTAGTATTATGCTCGATATCATCCGGTGTACTGCTCCAGTTGTTATCGCTATGTGTACTACCCCAGTTATGAGTCAATGTATTGGGACCAGCCAAATATATCGGAGTATCATCGGATAATTTTATAGGCTTGATACTGTTGTTTTTTGGTGGTTTTTTACGCTTAGGTTTTGCTGCCTGTAAATTGTATGCGTGCTGGTAGGCAATTGTTATCTTATCTATTTGGCCAAGCTTAGCCTTTGCTATAGATTCTTCGTTTTTTGCTTTGACTGAGTCACTAATAGGGTTGTTAGTTAATGCTTCAAGCTCACTTTTTTTCTGCTCTAATAGATTATTGAGAAGGGTAGATATGTACTCCACACTTATGATCATCTGAGACAAGTCGGGTAGTTCACGCCAAATCCACGTTCGTCTTATAGAGCTTGAAAACTGAGCCTGCTTAAACTGCATTAATATATTATCAGTGTGCTTTTTTATACCATTCGGCATCAGCAGTACGCTGGTGTGCATTGCTATAGCTAGCCAAATCAGATTTCTTCTTAGAAAATCATGGGGGACTCTGTTTATAGGGTTCTGCATGAGAATGAGTAGCTGCATCATCAGCGGCTTTTGTGCCAGTGCTGATTTGCTAGTCTCCATATAGCGGCGAGCCACTGGTTCTGTTTGTAATATCTGTACGATACGCTCGAACAAATTTTGAACAGAGTCATCCGGATATACATAGCTATCATTTACGGCAATAACAATGGCAGATATGGCAGCTAAAACTTCTTCTGGATATGTAAATGTCTCATCATCGTTAAGTGTATTAACAATATCTGTCATTGCTTGAGTGCTAAGACACTCTAGCTGTTTATCAATACTTTCAGTATTTTCCATCATAAAACACTCTCAGAAGGACGTCTATGATAGGTTTGCTCATTGATGTTTATGAGTTGACAAAATGTAGTGATGGGAAAGGTATTCTTGTTAAATAATTCTTGATTGATACTCGTAGTTAAAATCTCGTTTAAGCAACTATAGATAAGTTTTATATCTAAGCTCTTTTTATACCGTGCGATGATGTCAATTAATTCATAAAAAGGTATGCCAAACACCAACTGATCTTCACTTATACTACCTATACTCACATCCTTTCTGGCTGTTTCCTGATCTATTTTAAACGGTTTTAAGAAGTGGAGTTCGAAATTATTGACCATCGACCATACTGTCTTTTCTTTAATAAATAATGTAGGTCTGAAGAAGACTCGGTTCTGCTCCATTTCTATATTATGGCTACTCATTGAAGGTCGAATATGATTAACGTAAATATCGAACAAACTAACGATATCTGGATGTATCGTCACTGTGTTTTTTTGAAGCTTAGCTATTGATATCCTATCCATATCTTCCTCAATTATTCAGTGTCTTGTAAATGAACTACTCTTTACATATACCTTTCAAATGACCTCCACTAATACTTTACGAGGACCAACTAATAATTGAAAGCCAATTTATGAGGTTTTAAGTCAAACACTTGAATTAAGCGACAGCTGATGACGCCTTGCTGCGCTCTGAGCTTTTGTAGACAAAGCTGATGACAACTCTGTTAATAGACCGAAAATCTCAATGTTAAGAATCTAAAAGGTGCTTATGATGAGATAAGAAAGCTAGGAGGTTTTACTAAACTGGTAAGAAAAGTGTGTTATGTGGCTTTGAGACAACATGTATCTTTGATTTTTGTGATGCTATTTGCCAGCTATCAAGTGATAGTGCGTGCTATTCATTAGTACTTATTGATAGAGCTTTATCGAAAAGAGCAGTTGTAGCTAAGACGTATGGTAAACGTCCATAGATACAGCACGAACGAAATATGACTAATACAACTGCTATAACAATGTGATGTGCGAACACCGACGGGCTAGCCACTGTTTAAATACAGCTATATATAAAATGATACATTATGTATCGAGTTAAAATCTAACAGAGATGTAAACAAATATCAACTGTTAAACTTAACAGTCATTAGAGAGTCTCAGTGGTTTACGCTGAAAAAGAAGACGGTACTATATTGAAGCGATCGTAGAGACAAATTCAATCTTTTGAGCAATTACAAACTTGCTTTGATAAACTAAAGGCCCAATATCCTCATGTAGATACGTTGTCAATGGGTATGAGTGGAGATGTTGAAGCTGCCATCAGTGCAGGTTCGATTATGGTGAGGATCGGCACAGACATTTTTGGAACGCGAACTTAAAAGGTAATAACAGACATATGTCATATAAAAAAATCGCATTTATAGGCACAGGCAACATGAGCTATGCCATTATTGGTGGCATGATAAAAAACGGTTTTAATGCAAACAACATCATTGCTACAAACCGCAACCAAGAAAAGCTTGCAAAGGTAGCAGACGATTTTAAGGTAAAAACCACCAGTGACAATAACGAAGCCCTACGCGATGCTGATGTTATTGTATTATCTGTTAAGCCTCAAATGATGGGCGATTTATGTAAATCGTTTCAAGAATCAGGCGTAGATTTTAGTGATAAATTATTTATATCGGTTGCCGCAGGTTTAACCGTTAAGCGTTTACGTGAAATGCTCGGCCAAGACGTTAAGATGGTGCGTTGCATGCCAAACACACCATCGCTACTAGGGCGTGGCGTGTCAGGTTTATTTGGTGCAAACGAAACAGCCGATGAACACGAGTTTGTACAACAAGTCTTTGAATGTACTGGTATTGCTGTATGGGTTGAGCAAGAGTCGCAAATAAACGATATTATTGCTGTGACTGGCTCATCGCCAGCTTACTTTTTCTTATTTATGGAAGCCATTGAAGAAAAAGCGAAAGCACTTGGTTTTAACGATGAAGATGCCCGTCGCTTAGTACAACAAACAGCACTTGGCGCTACCGAAATGGCACTTAGCCAGCCTGATATTAGTATTTCGCAATTACGCTCAAACGTAACAACTAAAGGCGGTCCTACTCACGAAGCTGTTGAGCACTTAAAAGATGAAGGCTTAACTAAAACCGTTGGCGATGCTATGGATGCGTGTATTGCACGTGCGGAGCAAATGGAAAAAGAACTTTAAAATTATACTGTATGCATCAGATAATGCTTCTTATAAACAGAATTTAGTCTGGTTATTATTAAATAACACTTTCTAGAGTCTTCTCAGTATTTGATATTTAGACGGTGAAATATCGTCATGAATGTCGAATAAATAAAAGTAGCTTATGTCATCGCGTAAAGGGTCACTGATAGCTAACCATTTCGTAGATAGAGTATTAGAGTTAATGCCTAGTATTTTCAGTGCCGCCGCTTTGATAAAGTCTAATAATTAAAAGCCCATCATTTTAAGATATCGACTATATACCCTTATATCATTACCTCACTATAACAACCAGCAATTTTCCAGCGCGTTAAGGAATAATAAATGCCTGCCAGTACCACTAATAATATTAGCAAAATCAATCAAGACGACATCAATAAAGCAGTATGGAATGCCTGTGACACGTTTCGCGGGGTCATCAGCGCCGATACCTATAAAGACTTTATCTTAACCATGCTGTTCCTAAAGTACCTATCTGATGTATATCGCGATGAGTACAACAAACTGGTTGAGCAGTTTGGCGACAACCCTGAGCTGATCCACGCGATGATGTCCAAGCAGCGTTTTGTGTTGCCTGAAGGCGCAAGCTTCTGGGACTTGTACGAGCAGCGTCATCAGCCGGGTAATGGTCAACGTATTGACGAGGCGCTACACGCTATCGAAGAAGCCAACGGCACCAAGCTCAAAAACGTCTTCCAAGACATTAGCTTCAACACTGATAAACTTGGTCAAGAAAAGCAAAAGAATGAGCTACTACGCCATTTGTTAGAAGATTTTGGCAAAGACATCCTTAATTTAAGCGCTGAGCGTGTCGGTAGCTTGGACGTAATTGGTAATGCTTACGAGTATTTGATCAAGCATTTTGCTGCCAGTAGTGGGGCGACAGCTGGTGAGTTCTATACACCGCCTGAAGTATCGAATTTGTTAGCGACTATCCTTGAGCCTGTCGAAGGCGATGAAATCTGTGATCCAGCCTGTGGTTCAGGGTCGCTCCTCATTAAATGTGGGGCGATGGTACGCAAAAACTCAAATTCTAAGAAGTATGCGCTATACGGTCAAGAAGCCATTGGCTCGACATGGGCACTGGCCAAGATGAATATGTTCCTCCACGGTGAGGACAACCACCGTATCGAGTGGGGCGATACCATCCGTAATCCGCTGCTACTCGATAAGGACGGCAAGCACTTATTACAGTTCGATGTGGTGACCGCCAATCCGCCGTTTTCACTGGATAAATGGGGTCATGAAGATGCCAGTAGCGATCCCTATGGTCGCTTCCATCGCGGTGTACCGCCCAAGACTAAGGGCGACTATGCGTTTATCAGTCATATGATCGAAACGCTTAAACCAAGCACTGGTCGCATGGGTGTGGTCGTGCCACATGGCGTGCTGTTCCGTGCGTCAAGTGAAGGTAAAATCCGTCAACAACTTATTGAAGAAAACTTACTTGATACGGTGATTGGCTTGCCAGAAAAACTGTTCTTTGGGACGGGTATTCCAGCGGCTATTTTGCTGTTTAAGAAGAACAAAAATGATGACACGGTGTTATTTATCGATGCCAGCAATGAGTTTAAATCAGGTAAGAACCAAAACCAGCTGACTGAAGACAATATTGCTAAAGTCATTGAGACCTATAAAGCGCGGGAAAGCGTCGATAAATACGCGTATCTAGCCACCTTTGATGAAATTAAAGAAAACGACTTTAACCTAAACATTCCGCGCTATGTCGATACCTTTGAGGAAGAGGCAGAGATTGATCTGGACGCGGTACGTGCTGAGCGTCTTGAGTTAAAAGCTGAATTGGATACGCTAGAAGCTGAGATGGCAGGGTTTTTAAAGGAGTTGGGTTATGGTGCCTAAGGGATGGGAGCGTAAGCCTATAAAGGAACTTTGCGAGTCTATAATTGATTGTGTTAATAAAACTGCCAAGCATGTGGACTATATAACTCCTTATAAGATGATAAGGACTACTAATGTTCGGCACGGTAAAGTTGATACAGAAAATGTGCGCTATGTAGATGAAGACGTTTATCAACAGTGGATTCGTAGAGGTGCGCCACAAGACGGAGATATTATCTTTACCCGTGAAGCACCTGTTGGTGAGGCTGGCATATTAGAAAATAGCGGAGGGATTTTTTTAGGTCAACGTACAATGATGTATAGAGTAAATCCTAAAGTCGCTAACAACAGGTTTGTTTTCTACTCATTAATGAGTGGGTATTGCCAAAAGCAAATAGAAGATCTCAGCAATGGTGGAACAGTTGCTCATATGAGGGTTCCAGACTGTGGAGAAATAATAATAAACTCTCCACCTTTCCCAGAACAACAAAAAATCGCCAAAATTCTATCCACGTGGGATAAAGCGATTGGCGCGACTGAGCGTTTGATTGAGAATAGTACCCAGCAGAAAAAAGCGTTGATGCAGCAATTGCTGACGGGTAAAAAGCGTTTGCTTGATGAGTCGGGGAAAAGGTTTGAGAGTGAATGGAAGGAAAGAGCAGTTTCAAGCTTGGGCAAGATTTATTCAGGAGGTACGCCTAGTACATCCAATACTGAATATTGGGATGGTGATATAAACTGGATTACACCCACTGATATTACCAAACAAGATAGTCGTTATATAAACTCTAGTCTAAGAAAAATCACGCTAGAAGGGCTAAAAAATAGCTCAGCTAAACTAGTGCCAGCAGGTTCGTTGCTTATTTGTACCCGTGCAACAATTGGTGCAATGGCAATTACTTCTCATGAGATGTGTACGAACCAAGGCTTTAAAAATATCGTTCCTAATAGCAAAACCAATATTGAGTTTGTGTATTACCTCCTAACGTATAACAAACACAGAATGATAAGCAAAGCGAGTGGCTCAACCTTCTTAGAGCTTTCAAAAACTTCATTCGAAAGTATGAAATTTAGAATGCCACCTCTCAAAGAACAACAAAAAATCGCCACCGTGTTAACCAATGCTGATAAAGAGATTGAACTGCTTGAGCAGCAATTGGCTGATTTACAGCAAGAGAAGAAGGCGCTCATGCAGGTGTTGTTGACGGGTAAGAAAAGGGTGGTGGTTGATGAATGCTAAAAATACAGGAAAAGTATCGCCTTCGATTATCTCGGAAAGCTTAGAAAAATCTATGTATTTAGGACTGAATGGTATTCCATTAGAAACCATGCCAACTGATCATACTAACTTCCTGTTCCATAATCCCACAGGTTATTGGTCATTTCCAAATCAAACCATTATTAATTCTCTAGAGTCTCAGTATTTACTGCTATATGAGCTAGTCGTAACAAAGTTGTGGGGTAGTTCTCAAGCGTATGTGGATGCAGAAGGCTCAATTAATGCGGATTGGAAAGATATGCTTACTGATACAGGTCTTAACGCTGAAAGTACACTAAGTAAAAGCGACTTTGACAAAATATTAGGAAAGATAACTGATGCCGATGATAAGAAATTTTTACATAAATATCTTTATACCATAGATGTTTTTAGCTTAATTTCTAATATTCAAGAATTATCCAAAGAACTAATTTATTTGAGCGGGGATTTTTATTACATTCTAAACTTTGAATCAGAGTTTTCAGGCTTACCTAATAGCAATAAGCAGAATTTTAGGACTACCAAGTCTCCCGTAGCTAATAAGCTAATTGGTTTAATGGCATTGATTTACATAAGACTTCATAGCTTGCTAGATTATTATACGAAGCTTGCATACGAGATTGAGAAAATCAAAACTAGCTTTGAGAAATATCCTAAATTAGCATCAAATAATAAACTTTACAGTGATAAGAAAAAGCTTAAGATTAACGAAAGCATAGGAACTCTTTTTGAAAAGGATGCTTTTATTAATGCGATAGAGTCTTATCGCAACGAGTTAATTCACAACAGTTTATTAGATGATACTCCAAGAATATATGAAAAATATGAAAATTATGAGTTAGTTGAGCGATATATTCTTCTGCCTGACACAGATAAAAACGGTAGGATAGAAGGTTATGTTAATCGAAAGTTCTTTTATTCTCAGGAAGTGAAGTTTAATCTAATTTTACCAGACATACTTCGAACTTTCCAAGCAAGACAGCTTAAAACTTTAGAGGTATTATCGCAAAGTGCGTAGCCGTAGGGAACGTTTCATAAACCTATAAATCACTATAGAAAACTGATTATAAGAAGATATAGCCTCATGTTGAAAAAAGCTTTAGTGCTATTTTCCATACTACCTGTGACGGCGATGGCTGCTCCTGTAATGGAAGGTGTCTATGTTAGCGGTACGAATAAACGAATACATCTAAGCAGTTTTGAATATGAGGGCGCTAAACACTACGAGCTGTTTCTCGCCAATATGATTGGCGACTCTAGCTTTGTCACTGCTAGTAAAGCCAAGCCCATTCAAGACAATAGCACTGTTGTTTTTACGGTACCGGAGAGTGGTTATCTAGACTATCAGTCTAACTTAGGTTGCCAAGTTGAAGCGAGATTTTCACCCAATGAAATTCAGTTAAAGAACTTAAGCAATTGCACTTCTACTGAAAGGGCATTTAATGGCTCTTACGTCTATTCCCAGCAATCCAGTGTTGTTCCTAAAAAGTACCAAGGCGCTTGGGGAGACTGCGATCTCCCTAAAAAAATTCGTGAGCCAGCATTTTTGAGTGCAAATAGAGGCTCTTCAAATGGTGTTCAACGATTCGACGTTATCAAAGTAGACCCCATATCTTCAACCGAATTGAATGTCATGGGTGCCTTTTATTATGAAGCAGATCCTGTCGTATCCACGATAAATTATAAATATCTACCAGATAAAAGTGTACGCATTAAAGCTGATTGGAACGATGCTTCATTAACTTATAAAAAGTGTCGTGACTAGTTTCACACTTATTACGCAATAATGATAAGAATACTAATATGACCAACCACAGCATCAATTTCGCTGAAGAATTCAGCTCAAAGATTCCTGCCTTAACCTTACTTACTACACTCGGCTATGAGTTTATTCCGCCAAGCCAATGCAACGCCATGCGTAGCAATAAGCTAATAGCTAATCAGGCTAACGCTAACAAAGCCACTAACCAAGTGGTGTTATTGCCTATCATGCGAGCGTTCTTAGCTAAGCAAACCTTTATGTTTGAAGGCACGCAGCATCATTTATCCGACAGTGCCATTGATAAGATCATGCATGAGCTAAACCCAGCTATGAACTTAGGCTTGCAGCTCGCCAATGAAAAGCTCTATAACGCCATGCTATATGGCGTGACCGTGACCGAATTTATCGATGGTAAAAAAACCTCGCAAACCATCAATCTGATAGATTGGAATCATATCGATAATAATAGCTTTCACTTTACCGAAGAGCTGGTAGTACAGAATGCTGAAGGGACAGGTAATATCATTCCTGATATCGTCTGCTTCGTAAATGGTCTACCGTTGGCAGTGATTGAAGCCAAACGTCCTGACTCGAGTAGAGAGTGGCAATCAACCAACACGCAAGCCGTCTCCCAGCATATTCGCAATCAAAAGCCAAAAGAAATCCCGCATCTGTTTGCCTACAGCCAGTTATTGCTCGCGGTCAATGGTAATGACGGTTTATACGGGACTTGCAAAACGCCTGAGAAGTTTTGGGCAAAATGGGTCGAAGAAGACATACAAGAGGCTGAGTTTAATCGTCTAAAAAACCAAAGGCTCAGTGATGAGCAGCTTAGTCGTCTATTTGATCATCGTCCTGCCTCTGCTAAAAAAGAATACTTATCACTGATTAATGCTGGTGATTTAGTGATCACCGATCAAGACCGCTTAATCATTAGCTTATTGCAACCTGAGCGTTTGCTTGAGATGACGCGCATGTTTACCTTGTTTGATAAAAAGGCGGGGAAAATTGTTGCCCGTTATCAGCAAGTATTTGGTATCAAAGCCTTGATTGAACGTATCAGTACCTTTGATGAAAGGGGTAGTCGTGAGGGCGGTGTGATTTGGCATACCACAGGTAGTGGTAAATCCTTTACGATGGTGTTTTTCTCTAAAGCACTTATTTGGTTAGAGGAGCTCGCTAAGTGTCGCATTATTGTCGTCACGGATCGTGTTGATCTTGAAACCCAGTTGAGCAATACCTTTAAGTCGGGTGGTGTAATAACTAGTAAACGTGATAGTCGTGACGCCATGGCAACTTCTGGTCGCCGTCTGGCGCAGCAAATCGGTCATGGTAACGAACGCGTTATTTTCTCCATTATTAATAAGTTTGGTTCAGCCGTTAAGTATGATGAATGTTATAACGACAGCCCAAACATCATCGTCATGGTCGATGAAGGTCACCGTAGCCAAAACGGTGAGAATAATATCCGTATGGCGCAAGCCCTGCCAAACGCTGCCTTTATTGCCTTTACGGGTACGCCACTGCTCAAGGATGACAAGACTGAGAATAAATTTGGTAGGATCATTCACTCTTATACCATGCAGCAAGCGGTCAAAGACAAAACGGTCACGCCACTCTTATACGAAGAGCGTATCCCTGAATTGAATACCAATGATCAAGCCATTGATGCATGGTTTGACCGTATCACCCAAAAGCTCACCGATGATCAAAAGACTGATCTCAAGCGTAAGTTCTCACAAAAAGGTCAAATCTATCAGGTTGAAGGTCGTATTGAGCTGATCGCTCATGACATCTCTGATCACTTCCAAAACTTTAAACAGCAGCACCTTAAAGGTCAACTGGCCTGTGACTCTAAAGCCTCAGCTATCCGCTATAAGATGGCCTTAGACAAGATTGGCAAAGTGACCTCAGTGGTTGCCATGTCGCCACCTGATACCCGTGAGGGGCATGACACTGTTGATGGTGAATCAAAAGACATCGTACAAAACTGGTGGCAAGATAATGTCGCCAATCAATATGGTGGTGATGAAAAAGCCTATACCAAAGCTATCATAGAAGCCTTTAGTCAGGATGATGGTCCTGACATTATGATTGTCGTTGATAAGCTACTAACGGGCTTTGATGAACCAAAAAATACCGTACTGTATATTGATAAGCCTTTAAAACAGCATAACCTGATTCAGGCGATTGCTCGCGTTAACCGCTTGCATGAGAAAAAGCGTTTTGGTTATCTGATTGATTATCGTGGCATCTTAAAAGAGCTGGATATCACCATTGAGAAATATCAAGACTTAGCAGAACGTACGCAAGGTGGCTTTGATATCGAAGATCTTAAGGGTCTGTATAACGCGATGGATACCGAGTATAAGCAGCTACCAAGACTGCATAGTGATTTATGGGCTATCTTCTCATCAGTGAAGAACAAACAGGATGGTCAAGCGTTAAGACAAGTACTTGCACCAAAAATGCAGGAAATAGAAGGTAGGGTAGTCGATACCAAGCTCAAAGAACGTGACGACTTTTATGCAGCTTTGACTACGTTTTCTAATGCTATGAAAATTGCGTTGCAATCAGCGTCTTTCTTTGAAGACAAATCATTCGATAGTAAACGTGATCGCTACAAAGCCGATCTAAAAGCCTTTATCAATCTACGTAAGCAAGTACGCGAAGATGCTGATGAAACCATTGATTACGATGAGTATGAAGCGGACATTCGTAGCTTACTTGATAAGCATATCGCAGGGCTTGAAGTTCGTGAGGCAAAAGGTGCTTACTTGGTTGGTAACTTAGGTAAGGATGTTAAGCCTGAAGAATTAAGCGATGATGAAGCGCGCAACCAAACCGATAAAATCACTGGTCGTGTCACCAAGATGATTGAACAAGATTTGGCTGATGACCCTTATGCCCAAGAGTATTTTTCTAAATTGCTCAAGCAAGCTATTGCGGATGCCAAGGCAATGTTCGATGCACCCGTGAAGCAGTACATGATGTTTGCTGATTTTGAGCAAGCTGTCAAAGACCGCGATGTCGCTGATGTACCGAATGCGTTTATCGATGATAGTGGTAAATTGAACAAACATGCTCAGGCGTACTTTGGTTTGTTTAAACACTTATTTGATATTGATTTCTTAGCGGATAAAGAGCTAGATAATGACAAGCTGGTCGCTTACGCCTTTGAGATTGATAGTATCGTTAAGACAGCAGTTGCTGAGTATTCTATTAACCCAGCAGAGATCGAAAATGCTATTAGTGTCAAATTGCTACCGATGTTATTTATGGATTTGGGTATCGACAAAGCGCAACAGCTCATCGAGGAAGTGCTAAAGATTACCCGTCTTGGACTTTCAAGAGACAAGTAGCCTAAGAGCAGCAAGAGGGTAGTAGGTAATGACTGAGAATGGCGTATTTTATTATGGTCAATATAAGATTGACTATGAAGTCGTGCGTAAAGAAGTAACTTATAAAGAGAAGATAAAGAAACCTGAAAGCGACAAGCTGATTGCTAAAAAGACCAAGCCTCGAAAAGTGGTTATCAAAGTACATCCTGATCAGCGTGTGGTTGCCACCGCACCTGTCGATGCCAGCGAAGAAGCAATCCATGATGCGGTGATGAAGCGTGCTCGCTGGATATGGCAAAGCCTACAGGACTTTGCCAAGCAACAAGATCATGTATTGCCCAAGCGCTATGTCAGCGGTGAGACCCAGTTTTATCTAGGCCGTCGTTATGTGTTAAAAGTGATAGCCGATGCAGCTGCTGATGAGATACACAGAAGGGTGAAGCTTAGTCGCGGTAAGCTGAATGTAGAATTATCTCAAAGTGATTCTGAGTTGGACGCTGAAAAACGAGCTGTCTTAGTTAAACGTCTTATTGATGAATGGTATAAAAATAAATTTAGGTCGATCTCTAGAGAGAGGCTTGAAGCCTTGATATATAAGGCTTCATGGGTTAAAAATAGTCCTTCAATAAAATTAATGACTATGAAAAAGCAGTGGGGAAGCTGCTCAACTAAAGGCAATTTAATACTCAATCCGCATTTAGCAAAAGCACCAAAGGAATGCATTGATTACGTGATACTGCATGAGCTGTGTCATATTGCAGAGCATAATCACAGTGAGCGTTTTTGGCGCTTATTAACGCAGGTGATGCCGAACTGGAAAGAGGTAAAAGCCAAACTTGATGGGATGGCTGAGCTTTATTTGAATGAGTAAATCATAATACCTTTATCGCAATTAACATAAAAACCACCTTCAAAAAGTAGCTAGCTATTAACTAAAACAACCCGCATCAGGCGGGTTGTTTTAAGTTCAGTTCTGAGAAGCTTTTTAATTATGGCGTACCTGCATGCCCTACTTCAACCTGTACAGCTAGCATACGTCCTTTGGTTTCTGCCTTACGAGAGGCCTCATCCCAGTCTGGTGCCGCGCACATAAATAGTGTCTTGCCATCTTGTCCGCCAAGTGCAACTGCAAAGATACCATCAGGTGCAGTATCGATAGTTTCTAAAATCTCACCACCCTCTGCTATACGTACAGCTCGCTGATTTAAAGTATCTGCGATCCACACGGCACCTTCTGCATCCAAGGCTAAACCATCCGGTAATATGCTGGCATTCTCTATACATAGACCAAGATTTGGCTCATCACCTAATTCTCCAAAATTAGCAAAGTCACGCTTTCCTCCAAGGCTACCATCTTCTTTGATATCAAATTGCGTGATTTTATTGCCAAACAGCTCGTTAACGATTAATGTTTTCTGATCCGCAGAGATAACCATGCCATTTGGAAATGCCAATCCTTCAGCGACAACCTGTGAGGTTCCATCAGGCTTGACCAATATAAGCCCTGTGTTTTCATGGTCAGCGCCACTCATCAAGTCAAAACCAAAGTTCCCTACATAAGCGTTGCCATTAGATGAAACAACCATGTCATTGGCATGACCACCGCAATGCTCCCAGATATCAGCGTGAACGACCAAGTTACCGTCATTTTCTAGTCGTAAGACTTTGCGGTCTTTCATCGATACAACCAGCAAACGCCCATCAGGCAACCATCCTAAACCGGAAGGTTGCTGTTCAACATGGATGATTTTCTCCGCTACTCCTTCGTCGTTAACTCGATAAACGCCTTGAGTATAGAAATCGACAAACCATAGCGCATTTTGATACCAGCGAGGCCCTTCTAAATAGTGAAAGCCATCAACGACAACTTCTAATTCATATTTCGACATAATCATCTTCCTTGATTGATAGACAAAATTATTTAAACAATATTTATTATCAGGCTATTTCTTCATATATTGCAGTGACTTCCTCTAAAGTCATATCTTTGGGATTGGTTGCGATTAGTCGTGCATAGGTATTGATAACTATGTCGGCTAGGGCAGGAATATCGTTCTTTGTAATATCCAATTCACTCAAACGGTATTTAAGACCACTGTTTTCCAAAAACATTTTTAGTTGACTAATAAATGAATTCGCTGCGTCTAAATCTGTCATTCCAGCTGTTTGAGTAGGCATGACAGCACGAGCAAGCTCTGCGTATAGAGGAGCAGCTTCTGATAAGTTAAATGTAAAAACACCGCACATGACGAGTGCATTAGCATGTCCATGTGGAATGTGGAAGTTAATACTAAGGGGATAGGAGAGTCCATGAACGGCGGCTACAGAGGCATTGACGAAGGCTATGCCTGCCAGTGTGGAACCTAACAGCATATCGGCACGAGCATCAATATTGTCACCTTGGTTTAATACTTTTCCAAAATTACTCCAAAGCATCTGTAAGCCTTTTAGTGCTAGCGCATCTGAAATAGGATTCTTTTTAGTGCGACTCGTGTAGGCTTCAATACAATGCACCATGGCATCAAGCGCGGTTGCTGCAGTGATATGACGAGGTAGTTTTAGTGTTAATGTTGCATCTAAAATGGCGACGTCAGGTAGGATTTTAGGAGTATAAATAGCCTTTTTACTGCCATCCTTTGCGGTAATCACGGAGACAAAAGTAGACTCTGCGCCCGTACCAGCAGTGGTCGGTATCGCAAACAGTGGTAGTTTTTTGAAACCGCTAATATCTTTATCCAAAATATCGTTAACGGACTGAAAGTCGTTTGGATATAAGGCGACAATCTTTGCTGTATCAATAGAGCTTCCACCACCTAAGCCAATGATCAAGTCACATTGATTGTCTCTTGCACGCTCAATAGCGCTTTCAACAATTTCAATGGGCGGGTCTGCAACGACACTATCGAACACAACGACATTAATACCGGCTTCCTGTAAGGATTGCTGGGCGATATCGACATAGCCTAGTTCGGAGATACCAGCATCTGTAATAATGATGGCTGATGTTGCAGAATATTGTTTCGCTAAGACCCCTAGCTTTTGGCGCATGCTGTCAGCTTCGCTGACAATATGACCGTTAGTATAAAATTCAATCCCTGTCATTCTGTTCTTCCTTGTATATATATACTCACTTGTTGAGATCAAACGATGCAAAAGTAAGAGTGCTTTTATATCGATTAGACTCTTATAAGGCGTCAATGCTTTTCAAGAGTATTAGGTAACTACTTATCTTATTAACATTTTTACTTTCAATACATTTTTACAAAATCATTGCGGACAGTGAGCTGCAAAAAAAACGTATTAAAAAATTCTAGGTACCAGAAAAGCAAGCAATATCTGAATTTCTTAGCATGCTTAACTAGCCGATGTTTGTAAGGTGTTACATTATCACAAACGTTAGAGAATAGTCATTAAATGATTTGACAGATATCATTTTAGTTGCTAATTTCAGATGAATGTTTAGGCGTACGTTAAGTATATATTGACCTAGTTATCTATAACTACTGCTAATGGCGTATTTAACTTACCTGTCAAATATTATACAAACATAAATTAAATTAATGAACTTATGACTACTATCAAAAGGAATTGATAATGAAATTAGCACCCATTTTTTCGATAAGTGTGCTAGCCGCGATGAGCCTTTTAGGTTGTTCAAACCAATCCAGTAATGGTACGACTTCCTCAGAAGAAGCCACTGTTTTACGTTTCTCACATTTCTATCCTGCAACATCTGATATTAATAAAGAGATTTTTGAACCTTGGGCAAAGAAAGTCGAAGCTGATTCGGGCGGGCGTCTTAAAGTTGAGGTATATCCTTCGGCCACTATCAGTAAAGCGGATACAGCTTATGAGTCTGCTGTAAAAGGAACCATTGATATTGGCTCACAAGTACAAGGTTATACAAGTGGTCGATTCCCACTATCTCAGATTGCAGAGCTTCCAGGGTTATCTAACTCATCAACACAAACAGGCTGTATGCTACAAACCTTATATGACAATGGTACGATTGCTAACGAGTATGAAGATTCACACTTGCTCTTTATGTTTGCCACAGGACCTGGAACCTTGCACAGTACTAACAAATTAATCAGAACTCCTGAGGATATGAGAGGTATGCGTATTCGTAGGCCCTCAGCAGTTGCAGGTGACATCATCGAGAGTATGGGAGCTTCTCCCGTTGGGCTACCTGCCAATGATATATATACTTCTTTACAGCGTGGTGTCGTTGATGGATTAAGCTTTCCATGGGAAGCCATGGAGACTTTTAAACTAAATGAGTTGACGAAGTATCATACCAATATGCCATTTTATAGTTCTGCTTTAATGGTAACTATGAATAAAGATAAGTATGAAGGTCTGCCAGAGGACTTGAAACAAGTTATTGATGACAATTCAGGTATGGCGCTTAGCAAAAAAGTAGGGGCTATGTGGGATAAGACTTATTCAACGCAGTTACAAGCAGCTATCGATCAAGGAGACGAAGTTGTCGATATCTTAGACCCACTCAATGACCCAGACTGGAAAGGCCCACTTGAAAAAGGTACAAAGAAATATCTTGATGATGTAGAGTCTTTAGGACTAGATGCTTACGGGGTCTATGATAAGGCTAAAGAAGCTAGTGTGGTCTGTAAAGTGTAATCTTATAAAATTTTTAGCTAAAATATGGCTGAACTGACTAAACTGAAAAAGCCCCAACTTTAAGCTGAGGCTTTTTTGTTTTTCTGATTCTAACTATTTTAAGGTTTACCTACCTAAGACAAGCTGTCCACCAGAAAAACCGATACACCCCTCACAAAACCAAGAGTTCAATCTCTTTGCATGAGGTATATCTGCTGGGACATCTAATTGATAGGGACGACCACAGTACTCACAGTGTACGTCATCTAAATAAACCTGACATTTTGCAAGTGTAGTAAATAATGCATCAATCTCCGTGTTGTGGTCACAACAAAGCAGTTCTAAATGCGCTATATAATCACTGGGCGACACATAGGACCAATACTCATGACACAAACGCTTCGCTGTATCATCAAAAGCTGAATCAAAGACGAAGTTCATGCTCATAACATTCTCCTTAGTATCCATAGCCAGTTTGAGGTAGTAGCTCGTAAAGCTCACTCTGTAGCTGACTACACATATCATCAACGACATAGTCAGGATTGGCCTCTAAGCGCATTTGAACCCATATGCGCAGCGCCGTATGATTATCAAAGCAACTATCAATACTTAGGAACCTAGCCAAACCAGTACCTGACTGAATACAGAGCTCACAAATGAGGTAGTTAGCAATATTATCTGCGCCATTACTGACATAGCCACTAGGTTTAAACGTCGCATGCAATTTATCGTAATCAATCATTTTCATTGTGAGGCCCCTTATCGGTAGATACCTGAGCAATCTGACTGCGATTGACCAATGCTTCAAATGCACTACCATCCTGCCGAGTCATATTCGGTACGTAACGGCTATATGTGTTGAATAGCATCTTAGTTGTAGAGTGTCCCATTTGACTGGCAATCCACTCAGGACTTTCGCCAGCAGCCAACCATAGCGTTGCTGCGGTATGACGAGTCTGATAAGCATTACGCTTTTTGAGACCCAAAATCTTAAGAGTAGGGTGCCAAACACGTTTATTCACGTTGTTGTAGTCAAGTGGCTCACCCGTATGCGCGCAAAATACATAGTCAGATCGCTTATAAGTGATGGTCTGCTGTTCCTTCAGAGCATCGTAGACCCAAGGTGACATTTGAATCGCACGGTAAGACTCTTGAGTCTTAGGAGGAACAATTTTGCCTTTGACATAAGCTTGTTTGATCACAATCTCACGTCGGTCAAAGTCAATGTTCTCCCAAGTCAATCCATCAATTTCACTCGTACGCATACCTGTGAAAAAACGTACCAGATAATAATTGCGATAGTCTGCTCTTACACCATTAATAAACGTCCAGACCTCACTTAGTGTGAATGGTTGAATATCTGTTTTGGGTTGTTTGAGCGCATTGATATCGTAGTAAGGATTATCAAATTTATAGCGTTTAGCCGCTTCTTTTAGTATCATACCCAAAGGTACCATTATCGAATTGATGCGTGCCGCTGACAGATGTTTGTTAGCTTTTCCGTACGTTACTTTGGCGAGCGATGAACGGAAGGCTAATACATCTGTCTTTTTTATGAGATGAATGGGCTTAGTCCCAAACTTAGCAATCAAGTACATATCAATAATCTCCTTTATTTTGCGCTTATAGGTATCGCGCCATTCAATTTCTTTTTCAGAGAACCATAATTCTGCAAACTGTTCAAAAGAGGGCGTATCGGTACTAATGCATTCCTTGCGATCGTTTAACGCTACCATCTGTGCCGCTTTGTCACTTTTTGGAAAGTACTTAGCGTAATTGAACAGTCCTAAGATGATTTCTGCTTTCATTTTCTCAGCCACTTTCTCAAGCTTCTTGCGATTCGCTGGTGTGTCTGTTAGGTTTGTCGTCTCCCGACAGCGTATACCCATATAATAAAAATCGACAAATAGCATATTGCTCCCTTTGCGCCTTCTGATACTAGCCATCCTATTTCTCCTTATTGTAGTGCCATGGCATTGATGCTACCGGCGATACCAGTGCGCATATCTTTTTCAATCTCTTCCCAAATGTACAAAATCTTACGACCACCGAACGGGCGTATATAATGAATACCCTCGATAAGCACACTATCCTTTAGCTCATTACGGATAGTACGAGGGTTATATTTGATGAGCTCAGAAAGCTCTTGGGTAGTTAGGTAGGTATGTGACATAATAAATTCCTTGTAAGCCAATTAAATAACTAGGTTGTTTTATCGAGATAACAAATAATTCTATAAAAGTAATTTGTTGTTCGATAGAAGTACTTTACTAGCTACCGTTAGTCGATGCAAGTACTTTTTTAGTCTATTAAGGAATTATTAATGATTTTATGTAATCTACCAGTGCTACTAGCTGAACGACGTATGAAGGTGGCAGATCTAATAAGAATGACAGGAATTAGCAAGTCGACAGTGCACAAGATCTATAACGAACAGACTTCAAGAATAGATTTTGACACTATGGATAAAATTTGTGAGGCACTAGATATTGAAGTAGGTGATTTATTTACTTATGTACCTAACGAGTCGCTAGATAAAGAGAAGTAAATTAATCTTGAGAGCGCTTTAGATGATTCAGGGTAGAGGTCAAAAGTGCTACTCTGGAAGGAATGCTAAATAGAGAGCAGGCACAACTTAGGCACAATTTGGGCACACACGTTTTTTGATGACATTTGCTGAAAGTGAGAAAAGAGGAAATTTGCATCGACGTATAGTTTCCTTTTCCGCTACAGCCCATATTTCACGGACAAAAAAAAGCCCCAATCTTAAGATTGGGGCTTTTCGAATCTGGTAGGCGTAATCGGATTCGAACCAACGACCTCTACCATGTCAAGGTAGCGCTCTAACCAACTGAGCTATACGCCTATTTAGGTTGAGCATTTTAGCAAGTTTCTCAGACTTTGCAAGCCTTTTCTATCACTATCTGCAGTTATTATCAAAATATTAGAGATTTTACCTTTATAGGGTTCTATATGTTCAGCATAAGGAACAGATAACATCTTAGATAAGCAATACATCTATAACCATACCAATCTTGCAACGAAGATTTGAGGAAGGACAATACAGAGATGTTAATATAAACGCTAAATAGCATAGCTAAGCGCAACTAAACGTTTTTTAATATAAATCAAAAAATATAAGGCAACGATATGGGTTTATTAGTCGATGGTAAATGGCAGGACAAGTGGTACGACACAGAAGGTAGTGGTGGTCGATTTGAGCGTGAAGATTCTGGTTTTAGAAGCTGGGTAACGGTCGATGGCAGTGCAGGACCAACAGGGGTGGGCGGATTCAAGGCTGAGACTGATCGTTATCATTTGTATGTGTCGTTGGCATGTCCTTGGGCACACCGCACACTCATCTATCGTAAGCTCAAAGGTTTGGAGGATATCATTCCGATATCTGTGGTTCATCCATATATGGGTGAGAATGGTTGGACTTTTGCAGAGGGTAAAGGCGTGATTGCCGACCCAGTGATTAATGCAGACTATGCCTATGAGCTTTATACCAAAGCAAAGTCAGACTATACAGGCCGTGTCACTGTACCCATTTTATGGGACAAAAAAACAAATACGATCGTGAGTAATGAGTCATCAGAAATCATTCGGATGTTTAACTCTGCCTTTGATGACGTTGGTGCACTAGCAGGTGATTTTGTACCAGCAGAGCTATTGCAAGAAATTGATGATATCAATGCATTTGTCTACACTGCTATCAACAATGGAGTATACAAGGCTGGGTTTTCTACTACTCAAGAAGCTTATGAAGAGGCGGTGAATGAGCTGTTTTCAGCATTAGAGACACTTGAGACACGCCTTGCCCAGCAGCGCTATCTGATAGGTGACACCATTACCGAGGCTGATTGGCGACTGTTTACGACGTTGGTTCGTTTTGATGCCGTTTACGTTGGACATTTTAAATGCAACTTGCATCGTATCGTCGATTATCCAAACCTTTGGGGTTATCTACGTGAATTGTATCAGGTGCCCGGTATTGCTGAGACCGTCAACATGGAGCACATCAAGCAGCATTATTACACCAGTCATGCCAATATAAACCCTACGCGTATTATCCCTGCTGGGCCTGTTATTGATTTTACGGCAGCGCACAATCGTGAATCCTTATAAATACGTCTGACTCATAAAGGTGGTCAAAGGCTATCTGCTCTAGAATAGCACTGTTCTAGAAGAGTACCGTTCTAGAAGAGCACAAACGCAAAAAGCCCCAACTGTTATGAGGCAGCTGGGGCTTTTATGCTATCAAGAGCTGTTTAGCTCATACTACGCATTATTTAACTGACGGGCAGCTTCTAGCGCAAAGTACGTCAAGATACCATCTGCACCAGCACGGCGGAACCCAATCAAAGACTCTAAAATTACAGCATCACTGAGCCAGCCGTTCTGGATAGCGGCCATATGCATGGCATACTCACCCGATACTTGATAGGCAAAGGTCGGTACCCCAAAAGTGTCTTTAACTTCACGGATAAGGTCTAGATAAGGCTGTCCAGGTTTAATCATAACCATGTCAGCGCCTTCGTTGATATCCATAGCAACTTCATGCAATGCTTCAGCGCGATTACCAAAGTCCATCTGGTATTGTTTTTTGTGGCCACCTTTTAGATTACCAGCACTACCGACAGCATCACGGAATGGACCGTAGTAAGCAGACGCATATTTGGCTGAGTAGGCCATAATAGCGGTATTAAAAAACCCTTCAGCTTCAAACGTATCACGCATAGCCTTGATACGTCCATCCATCATGTCACTCGGAGAGATGATATCAGCGCCAGCGCGGGCATGTACGAGCGCTTGCTTGACCAATACCTCAATAGTGGCATCATTGATGACGTAGCCGCTATCATCAAGCAGGCCATCTTGGCCGTGTGAGGTATAAGGGTCTAATGCCACATCAGTCATGACGACCATTTCTGGTACAGCATCTTTGACTGCTTTTATCGTACGTGCAGTCAGGGCGTTTTCGTCATAAGCAGCTCTACCATCTGGTGTTTTCAAAGCGTTATCGATCACAGGGAAAAGATCGATGGTTGTCACACCCTCTGCTAACAATTCTTTGGCATAGTTAATTAGCAAATCAATTGATAAGCGTTCAACGCCCGGCATACTAGCGATGGTTTCGCGCTGGTTTTCACCTTCTAATACAAATACAGGGGCAATAAAGTGCTTAGGATGCAGCTCCACTTCACGAATCATTGAGCGTACATTATCGTTATAACGCAGACGACGTAAGCGAGTGGCAGGGTATTGACGGTTAAAGGTGTAGCTCATAATAGTTCCTTATGATTGTTCTAATAGTTATCATGTTACATGGTTAAAATAATATCACTATAAGCGGTATTTTATAGAATTGGCTTATCAAAATCTGTTCTTTATCAGTGGCTACAGATAAAAAGAGCTTGTATAAAGCGAGCCTACTATAACCAAAAGATGTCAGTAAAAGCAAAAAGCCCCACCACGTTAAGTCGGTAGGGCTGATGGTACTTATCGACTGTCGATATGATGATAGTGCTGCATCATCACATTATGAGTATGTCATTTAAGGCTCAACAATCTGTGTGACAGGAACTTGCTCCACGCTATTGTCGCTAAAGTGAGTCTCTTCTGTGATCACACCCACAGCGGCATCTTTCTTGCCATCATCATTAACATCGACGATAGCTGTAGGATTAAAGGTAGTGGTTTCTGTCGCTTGCGACTGCTTAATAGCGATAGCCTCTTGAGGAGAGGTTACGCGTGCTGAGCTGGCAGCTTGTATGGCATCCGCAGCTTTGGCTTTTGCAGTATTGCTAGGCAGTGACGCTATTTGAGCTAGATTGGTATATTGCGGTACAGGAATCACGGTTGGTACATCCAAGTTAGCACCGCCACCAAGTGCTTGGTACAACTCAACTTGACTAATGATTTTCTGTAGCTCTAAGTCTAATATACCTTGCTGAGTAGAAAACAATGAACGCTGTGCATCGAGTACATCTAGATAGTTATCAAGACCAGCTTTGAAACGGGCATCAGCAATCTGATAGGTTTGCTCAAAATTGTCTTGCAAGCGATACTGTGATTCGAGCTGTTCGCCAAGTGTGGCACGCGTGGCAAGTACATCTGATACTTCACGGAATGCGGTTTGAATAGAGTCTTCATAGCTTGCGAGAGTCTGATCACGCTCGATTTGCGCGACTTCATAATTTGCATCTAAAAGACCACCATCGAAGACAGGCACGCTGATATTAGGACCAAACGACCAACTAAAGCCATTATTGTCAAACAAATCCCCCAAGTTATCGCTACGAAGACCGACGCTACTGGCCAAACTGATGGTTGGGAAATAAGCTGCACGTGCTACCGCTATATTTGCACCAGCCGCTTTAAGGTTGTATTCCGCTTGCAGTACATCTGGACGATAGCGTAGCAAATCACTTGGCAGGCCTGCACTAAATATCTGCTGGCTGGTGATATTGCTAACGGCAGGCGTCGGGATAAGCTCGTTTGGAATCGTCCCGCCCACTAAGTACTGTAAAGCATTACGCGACTGCAAAATACTACTCTGCGCACGTAGGACAGCGAGCTTAGCATTTTCAAGTGAGGCGCTGGCCTGTAGTGAGGGAAGCTTAGGATCGATACCGGCTTCAAAACGCTTACTGGCGATAAACAATGACTGCTCACGACTTTGCACCGTTGCTTCTGCCAGTTGTAGCTGTGCCAAGCTGTAGCTCAAATTAGCATAGCTTTGAGCAATGTTACTGATTAGACTGATCTGGGTAGCATCTGTGGCAGCAGTGGTCGCCAAAAAGCTTTGTAACGCTTGATCTTTTAGGCTGGATATTCTGCCCCAAAAATCTAACTCGTAGCTGGCAAGTCCTAGTTGTACCGTATAGTCACTACCTGGTCTACTACTGATATTGTTTTGAGCGCCACGCGAGTAGCCACCACTTGCGTTAATCGCTGGTAAGTTATTGATATCGGTTATTTGATATTGCGCGCGCGCGCGTTCAATTGCTAGGCGCGCACTTTCAAAGTTCTTGTTGTTATCAAGACCTAGAGCGATTAAGCCTTTTAGACGCTCATCGCTATAAAAGTTCTGCCAGCGTTGACCTGCCACACTTGCTTGCTCAGGGGTGCTGATCGTTTCTTTATCGAACGCACCATAAGCTTGTTCTATAGGAAGGTTTGGCTCTGCCAAAACAGGACTCATATCAGCTTTTGGAATCGTATTACAAGCGGTCATACTTATTGCCAAGGCAGTAAGGCCGAGCAAGCGACTGCTATTTTTACGTAAGCGCGACAGAGTTGGCTGTGCCACGGTAGCAGAAGCTGCCACCGCCACTGAGTTAGTAGTAAACATGTTGTGAGCACTCATTATCTGTTGTCTCCAAGACTTGCAGGCTGGCCTGCAGGCTGATAGTTATCAGCAGGCATTGGGGTATGCGAGTCAGGCGTACCGTTGCCATCGTCTCTATCGTTTGGTTTGTTGTTCTCATATTTATGCGGAAATGCACTACGCACCCAGATATAGAACATCGGAATAAAGAAGATACCTAGTAGTGTCGCAGTTATCACACCACCGACAACACTAGTACCGATCGCATTCTGACTGCCCGAACCTGGACCGCTCGCCAAGAATAATGGCACAACACCGAGACCAAAGGCAAGCGAGGTCATAATAATCGGGCGCAGACGTTGACGTGCTGCTGTCATGACCGCTTCTCTTAGACTGTAGCCTTCCTCTTGGTGTTCTTTGGCAAATTCAATAATCAAAATAGCGTTCTTGGCGGATAGACCAACGACCGTGAGTAGACCCACCTGCAAGTAAATATCGTTGGCAAAACCGCGTAGCCATGTAAAGATTACGGCGCCTAAGACCCCAAGTGGTATGACCAATAGGACTGAGACAGGAATAGACCAGCTCTCATACAATGCCGCCAAGCATAAGAATACCACTAGGATTGAAAGCGCATACAGCATAGGTGCCTGTGCACCTGACTTCTGCTCTTCCAATGACATACCAGTCCACTCATAACTGATACCTTCAGGCAGCTGTTCTATCATTGCCTCCATCGAGCTCATTGCCTCACCAGTGCTGAGTCCTGGTGCTGCACTACCTTGGATGTTCATTGACGGTAGGCTGTTGTAGCGAGTCAGACGCGGTGAGCCTGATTGCCATTCACTATTAGAGAAGGCATCGAACGAAATCATATCGTTCATGTCGTTTCGTACATACCATTTGCCGATGTCATCAGGGTTGGTACGGCTGCTCGCTTCACCTTGGACATACACACGCTTAATACGACCACGGTCGATAAAATCGTTGACGTAGCTTGAGCCCCACGCAGTAGAGATAACACTGTTAATACTACTCAATGACAAGCCATAAGCTGCGGCCTGTTCTTGATTGATATTGACTTTTAATTGCGGTGAGTCTTCTTGACCATTAGGACGTACGCCTGAGACTTGGTCATTCTGCGCGGCCATACCTAAGAGCATATTACGGGCTTCAAGCAGCCCCTCATGTCCCAAGTTACTACTATCTTGGAGCATCAAGTCAAAACCACTGGCATTACCAAGCTCAGTGATGGCTGGTGGTACAATGGCAAATACTTGTGCTTCATTTAACTGAGTGAAGAAATATCCCATTGCTCGACCAGCAACTGCCTGTGCGGTGTTTTCATCGCCAGAGCGTTCCTCCCAATCTGACAAACGAACAAATGCCAGCCCCATGTTTTGACCTTGACCTGCAAAACTAAAGCCAGCAATGGTAAACACAGACTCGATATTATCAGTCTCTTGGGTATCATAATAGGTTCTGACTTTATCCAGTACGTCTTGCGTCTCATCTAACGTCGACCCAGCAGGGAGCTGAACCAAGGTAAACATAATACCTTGATCTTCTTCTGGTAAGAATGAGCCAGGAATACGTAAGAACACAACCGCCATGATACCGATAATGGCGGCATAGCCAATCATATAAAGCCATTTAAAACGTATGCTTTTACCGACGAACTTTTCGTAAGAACGGCTAAGTTTAAAGAAGCCGCGATTGAACCAACCAAAGAAACCTTTTTGCGTCTCAGTACTGCTTTTGTCGTGGCTCTTACCACGTTTGAGCAGTGTCACACATAGGGCAGGGGTGAATATCAATGCCACCATGGCAGAGAGCACCATGCTCGTAATCAGTGTGATAGAGAACTGACGATAGATCACACCAGTTGAACCGCCAAAGAAGGCCATCGGTACGAATACTGCGGACAAAATAAGCGCAATACCAATAACGATCTTACTGATTTCCCCCATCGATTGAGTGGTCGCGTCTTTGATAGAGATATGTGGATCTTCTTCTAGTATTCGCTCAACGTTCTCTACCACGACAATCGCATCATCGACCAGCAGACCGATGGAGAGAACCATAGCAAACATGGTCAAGACGTTGATACTAAAGCCTGCAATATACAACACTGCAAAGGTACCCAAGAGTACGACAGGTACGGCAAGGGTCGGGATAATCGTTGCACGCCAGTTCTGTAAAAAAATAAACATAACGATAAATACCAACACAATCGCTTCAATGAGGGTCATAACGACTTGTTCGATAGACAAGCGTACAAAGGGTGTGGTGTCATACGGAACGACTGAGGCTAGACCAATTGGGAAGTTTTGCTCCAGCTCAGTCATACGCGCGCTGACCGCTTCGCGAGTTTCTAATGCGTTGGCACCGCCAGCAAGTGAGATACCCAGACCTGCAGCTTCTTGTCCATTATATTGCGATAAAACACTATAGTTTTCGCTACCGATTTCGACATCAGCGACGTCACCCAAACGCACCTGAGCACCAGACGTGTCTGTTTTTAACAGAATGTTTTGGAACTCTTCAGGTGTTTGTAAATAGCTTTGAACGGTCACTGTCGCGTTAATAACTTGTTGATCTGCATCAGCGGGCGCTTGTCCTAACTGACCAGCAGATACCTGAGCGTTCTGCGCTTGTATCGCACTGACAACATCGGATGGCACCATGTTGTAGCTACGCAGGCGTGAAGGGTCAAGCCAAACACGCATCGCATAAGTAGAGCCGAAGACCTGAACCTCACCAACCCCTTCAACACGACTGATCGAGTCGAGGACATTGGAGTTAATATAATCGGCAATATCGCTACGATCCATGCTGCCGTCTTCAGAAATAAATGCCTGCACCATCATAAAGCTGCTAGACGATTTATTGACGTTGACGCCTTGTCGCTGTACCGATTCAGGTAGGGCGCTCATCGCAGCCTGCAGCTTATTCTGTACCTGTACCTGAGCGGTATCAGAATCAGTGCCGTTTTCAAACGTTAGCGTCACTGAGGCACTACCATTTGATGAGCTCGATGACGACATGTACATGAGGCCATCTAGGCCTTTCATACGTTGTTCGATAACCTGTACTACGGAGTTTTCAACAGTTTGCGCATTAGCACCCGGATAGCTTGCACTGACCGAAATCGTCGGTGGTGCAATACGTGGATACTGTTCAATCGGTAGGTTGAGAACCGATAACACCCCGATGAGCATGACCAAAATAGCCAGCACCCAAGCAAAGATAGGGCGATTAATAAAAAAACGTGACATAGTATATCCCTAAGTCTTCTTGTCTCTGAATGGAATTAGTTAGCAGCAGCTTCTGTTGATGTCTCACTACTAGAAGCGGCAGTGCTAGCTGGCTTTTTATCCATCGTTTTTGCCGCTTGCTGCGGCGTTTTGGCATTAGGCGCGTTTTGTGCAGATGGCGCAGGATTTGCGCTCTCTAAGGGCTTGGCAACCACTTCTTGCTCAGGTTTTACCTTAGCACCGCCAATCACAACCACTTTGTCACCTACTTGCAAGCCATCAGTGACAACCCATTGACCATCATAAGTACCATTGATAGTGACGGGACGTACTTGTATCTTGTTGTTTTCATCAACGATATACACCTGAGTCTCACTCTTAGGCGTACGTGTCACCGCGCTCTGAGGGACCAAAGTGGCATTGGTAATGACGCTCTGTGTTAGACGCGCTGTGACATACATACCGGGTAGCAAGATATTGTTGCTGTTCGGGAAAATCGCACGTAAAGTGACCGCGCCTGTTGATTCATCAACTTTGGCCTCAGACAATGCAAGCTTACCGCGTACTGGATAGACTGAGCCATCCTCTAGTACTAATTCAACCGAGTTCATACCTGCTTGAGCAGAGCCGTCTGCTATTTGCTGACGCAGCTTGAGTAGCTCAGAAGAAGACTGGCTGATGTCGACATAGATAGGATCTAAGCGCGAGATCGTAACCAGAGGATCCGCTTGACCGGCGCTCACTAGCGTACCAGCAGTCACGCTTGAGCGGTCAGTACGACCGGTAAGAGGCGCGCGTACGATAGTACGGTTCAAATCCAACGTACTTGCATCGAGACCAGCTTGGGCAGTTTGGATACCTGCTTTTGCGCTTTCGATACCCGCTTGGGTCTGTCCGACAGCCGCCGCCGCACTTTGTACAGCAGCTTGTGCAGTACGTACCGCTGTCTGTGCTTGCTCATACTGCTGCTGTGAGATGGCATTGATACTGACAAGACCTTGCAGGCGTTGTAGATCGTTTTGTGCTTGTGCCAATGACGCTTGGCGACTCACCAGTTCAGCTTTTGCATTAGCATTGTTTGCTACAGCAGTCTGATAGTTGGCCTGTGATTGTTGTACGGCTGCTTGACCACTGCTGACAGACGACGCATAGTTATCGGTGTTAATGCGATACAGTGGCTGACCTTTTTTGACATTGCTTCCTTCACGGAACAACACTTCATCAATGACCCCATTGACCTGTGGGCGAACATCGGCAGTTTGGTAGGCGGCAGTACGTCCAGAAAAAGTCTGTACCTGTGGAATGGTATCGAACGTAACGGTTTGAACGTTGACAACCGCAGGCGGCATTTGCTGTTGTGCCGCTTGTTCGCCAGCAGCGTCGTCGCTTTTGTCACAGCCGACCAGTACAGCTCCAGATAGTACAGATGCTATTACAAGCGCAAGAGTAGAGTGCTTCATCAATGTCCTCGGCAATATATATAAATAATGACAGTATAAAAATTAAACAATAAATGTTGGCGTATGAGATATAAAGTGTTTACTAATCCTGCAAGTCTATTCCATCGCTATCGACCCAGCCTTTGATGATACTTATTAATTGAAAACTCACTAGTAGGACATCTGATAGTGAGAAACATAAAGTAGGGTTTTGGCGGATTTGGCATCAAAAATGTAGACAGATTACAAAGTGGACTAGTAAATTTAATGGGTTATTATAAACTATTGGGGTAACCCCACAGTCAAGTGATTTATAAAAGAGGCAGAGGCGAAAAGTAGTAATATTACGTTTTATGAATAAAAAAAATGGCGCTATAGTAAGCGTCACATTAGCTAACAGCTAATAGTCTGATATACAACCCGACACCAAAACATAATGTAATTTTTTGTTATAATTGTAAAGCCATATGAGCACTAGGGTATTTAAGACCCCAAAAACCATGTTTGTACTCAAAATAGAAAATTTAGCAACCCTTAATTACCGCTCAGAAAACTGTCGTCAATATGCCTTTATCTAACATCATATCTTTATCTAACATCATTTAACCATCAAAACCCTTGTCATGATTATAGTACTGCAAGGAGTTATGAAACTTAAAGAAAGGTAACGATTTGGCTGATACCGTCGTTTTTGAGAGGGTAACTTTTGAGAGAGTCGTTTTGAATTATCGGCGTTACGTTAACCGACTGTTAAAGAAAGCGGCTAAAGCGTTAAGAGAAGAGTCGTCTTTATCAGCTGGCTGTTTTAACTGGCTGGTCTTTTTAGTTGGCTGAAAGTAAAGACGACTCAGATTTGATTATACTAGTCGTGCGCTAGCAAGCTCAGTCAATTGATACAGTCCTTGACGATACTGGTTGTCAGGTAACGTGCTAAGCGCTTGTTGGGCGAGTCTAGTCTCTTCTAAAGCACGCTGCTTACAATAATCTAATGAGCCTGATTGTCTTACTAACTCAATGAGCTGCTCGGCGTTTGGCGTCTTGCCAGTCTGTACAGCGATACGAAGCTGCTCGTAGCCTTCGGTATCACTGTCTTTTAGCAGCTCAAGTGCTTTGATAGTGGGTAGAGTAGGCTTGCCTTCTGCAAGGTCATCGCCCAAGTTTTTACCCATTACGTCACTGTCGCCACTATAGTCCAGCACATCATCAATAATTTGGAACGCATTACCAAAATGTTGTCCAAATGCGCCCAATGCGGTCATATATTCGGTTTTGTCTTGCAAAATAGCAGCGCCTTGGGTCGCCATCATAAACAGCCGTGAGGTTTTACCATCGATGATTCGTAAGTAATCCTCTTCTGTCGCCGCAGGGTTGTGCTGATGCTGTAGCTGTAATACCTCACCCTCGGCAATATCACAAGTCCCATCTGAAAATATCTGCAATAGGGGCAAGCTCTGAAAACCGACCAAAAGATTGAAAGCGCGTGCAATCAAATAATCACCGACCAACACCGCAGTGGCATTATCCCAAGTGGCATTTGCAGTTGGTTTGCCGCGGCGTTGTCCTGACTCATCGATCACGTCATCATGGACTAAAGTTGCCGTATGCAGCATCTCAGTAATGGCCGCTAAGTGCATGGCTTTTTCTGATGGGTTATCATCAAACATACGAGCACATAAAAGCGTAATCAACGGGCGCATACGCTTGCCGCCAGCATTGATCACGTGTTGCGAGACACTCATCACTAGCTGTACTTTTGAATTTAGACTACCGAATACCTGCTTATCCATCACCTCAAAATCATTGGCGACGATACGTTGGATATCAGCATAGCTAGGCGTTGCTTGAGCAGTGGGTAGGGTATTATCTGTAGAGGTAATAGTCATAATAAATAGTCATATTAATAAGAATAAAGAGAGTTTTTATAACCTTGATGTCGTCCATCCATGGGTAAGGTATCGTTTGGCTTATAATAGCATAGCTGTCTGCGAAAATTGTGGGTTAAAGTAGATGACAGAAGAGGTCGGCATTACGCTACAAACGCATTACTGTATATAAAGAGTAGCTTGTAATTGATAAAAGGTATCGCATACTTGGATCATACAGTGGTTCACTTATTAAATGATGCTGTAGTCACATAATGGCTTGATAAAGGACTGTAAGTAACTGATTGTATAAGTTATAATAGCTCCCGTTAGGCTCAAACCATCGATCGAAATGATGACTTCTAGAGTCTGATTAGAATGGTCATCTACGGCGTTCTAATCATTTATAGAACTTGTCGTCACATAAGCGATGGTGATTTAGTGTAATCACCTTACAAAAACAAGAGGCGCGGCTTGCTTTTATGAGCAAAAAGCCGTAGAATCTTGCCTTTAATTTTTCCCTGTCGTGTTCGTCGTAAAAGCGTTGGTATAACATCAGCCACGGCACACGGGTTAAACGGAGTCATACAATGTACGCAGTAATTAAAACTGGTGGTAAACAGCACCGTGTAGTCGTCGATGAATTGCTTAAAGTTGAATTGCTAAAAGCAGAAAAAGGCGAAACAATCAAATTTGAAGACGTGTTGATGGTTGTTGACGGCGATAACGTCAAAATCGGTCAGCCTGTTGTTGATGGCGCTAGCGTAGAAGTTGAAGTTGTTGAGCATGGTCGCGGCGAAAAAATCCGTATCATCAAGCACAACCGCCGTAAGCATTACCACAAAGAGCAAGGTCACCGCCAATGGTATACCTTGTTAAAAATCAAAGCCATTAATGCCTAATTACCCATTTAGCAAACATTGCTAAATAGCGCACTAAATGCTTAAGAGTTGTCGCATAAGCGATAAGTCACATTAACAAGGAGATTTTCTCATGGCACATAAAAAAGCTGCCGGTTCGAGCCGTAACGGTCGTGATTCAAACCCAAAAATGCTAGGCGTAAAAATCTTTGGTGGCCAAGCTATCGTAGCTGGTAACATCATCGTTCGTCAACGTGGTACAGAATTCCACGCAGGCGAAGGCGTTGGCATGGGTCGTGATCATACTTTATTTGCACTAAATGACGGTGTTGTAAAGTTTGAGACCAAAGGTAAATTTAACCGTCGTTATGTTACGGTTGAAAACGCATAATTATCTATGTAGGTCGTTTTGTTCTTTGGATAGAATGATCAGATAATTAAAAAATCCCCTACTGCCTGATGGTAATAGGGGATTTTTGCGTTTATAGAGTCCTATCAACCGATACAAAAACGATATACTCAAGAATTAAGTCTTCACGAACTATCTACCATCAAACCGTCCCGATTCATCAAACAGTTCCAATGGTCTAAAATTCTATCCCAACTATTTTTTCAAAATAAGACTCATAGCTAATGACGATAAAGACATATTTCACTGTGTAACTGTATTGGTTACAAGCGTGTATGGCAGGCGTAGTAATGATTGCAAATCATGACTAGGCGCATAATAAAAAAACTGGCACACTGTTGCCATTGCTGATTGATACCGGTTCGATACTGGCAAACATAAGCATTTTTAGAAGATAAAAATTTTAATAAACTGTTTTATTTTAAGTAAATATTTTTAAAGCGACTATTTTTAAAGCAACTGTGCTTTTTTAGAGAGGATTTATGATGACTGTATCTACGAAACAAACGACCAAACAAAAAGTAATGAGTGGGGCTTTGGCAGGGGTATTGATGACCTCACTTGGTATCGCCGCCCCTATGATGGCATTGACTCAGTCTGCTACAGCGGCACCTGCTGACAATATGACGGCAGCCAAACGCTTGAACAAGTTGTTGACCAATACCAAGAGTATGACTGCGAATTTTAGCCAAACAACGAAAGGGGCTAGCAGCGGTACTTTCACAGGCTCTATGAGCGTCCAGCGTCCCAATAACTTCCGCTGGGAGACCAAGTCACCATCAGAGCAGCTGATCGTGGCCAACGGTAACTCTATGTGGATCTATGATAAAGATTTAGAACAAGCGACTAAGCAAAACGTCGACAGCCAAGTAGGTAATACGCCAGCGTTGTTATTATCAGGTGATCCAAGCAAGATTGATCAGAACTTCAAGATTACTCAGCCATACAGCAATAAAAACTACTATGTGCTGTATCCAAAATCAGACAGCGCTAGCTTTAAGAGCCTATCAATGAGCTTTAGCGGTGGTAAACCTGTCATGATGGTATTAAACGATACCCTAGGTCAAACGACTTCTATTAAGTTCAGTGGTATCAAAATGAACCCTAGCATCGGTAGCAGCCAGTTTAAATTCAACCCACCAAAAGGCGTTGATGTCATTAATCAGTAAAGACTAATCACCAAATACTAATAGGTGAGTGGCTCAATAGGTTTTACCTCAGTATAAGTAAGATTAAACATCTAATAAACAGGACAGATTCTACGGGGTCTGTCCTTTTTTATGAGAGTAGTTTGAGTTGTCTAATAGAAAAATTAAGACATCGCTCGTATGGTATCTATATCTGGCATCGGTGGTAGCTCATCTAGATGACTCAGCCCAAACGCATCTAAGAATTGCGCAGTAGTATGAAGCAGTGCTGGACGTCCCAAAGTATCTTTATAGCCTTTCTCTAAGATCCATCCTTTATCAAATAGCTGCCGCAGTATATTACTTGATAGCGTCACACCGCGTACTTGCTCGATATCATTGCGCGTTACAGGTTGCTTATAAGCAATGACGCTCAATGTCTCAAGTAGTGCTTGGCTTAGGCGTTCTTGACGCTGCGGAAAGACGCGCTGAATCAAACGACTGTAATCATCACCTATCTGTAAGCGATAGCCACTAGCTGTTTCGTGTAGTTTGAGCACACCTGTGTCTAGACGTTGTTGCAATACGTCTAGGGTTTGTTTTAGCTCTTTCGTGGATAACGACAAATGCTTCTTTAGCGCATGAGCTGTTAGCGGCGCTTCTGAAGCATGCAATAGTACCTCGATGTGTTTACTCGTTTCCTCAAGATGAGCACGATTTGCTTCAGTAGAAGCAGCAGTGCTTGTAAGTTCTGTTTTATCATGTGGCTTTGATTCGTCAATATCTACCATCTAAAATGCGCTCTTATTTCAATTTTTTGATAAACAATGTTCGTAAATAGCTTTAACGCGTATTAGGCTAGCCACTGCAATGTCAGTGTTGTGGACTCATCTGTATACCGCTGACCAGCAGTATGGGTAGCAGATGCTATCACCTCATCATCTAACTCAGAGCTAATCACACCGACCAGCTGCCGTTTTATCAGCTCAAGCACTGCGACAAAGCTGACGACAACACCTATCTTGCCCTGTGATTTGTCTAATAGCTCATAAAAGGAGCGCGCACCATCAGTGCTCAGTTGCCTGCTGATACTGGCAATACGGTCAGAGAGTGGTACGGCGTCAACCTTAATAGTATGCATGTGATAGTCTGGCTGCAGCTGCATCTTAAATAAGCTCTCAATCAATAATGTTGGTGAGTAGCTGGGTAATTCAGCGTTCATAACCTCTTGACCAGGCATGCTGACCATCGCTAAAAACACATCGCGCTCTAAACGTACCAGACCATCTAAGCGCTGACTGGCTACTTTAATTTGCGCATATTCCTCAAGACGCTCAATCAGTTCGGCTTTTGGGTCGCGTTCATCAGTAGGCGTATCAGGCGTCGGTAGGAGCAATTCTGTCTTTATGGCAATAAGCGTGGAGGCCATCAAGAGATAATCACCTGCCAATTCAAAGTGCTCAGTATCCAACTCACTGATATACGCAAGGTACTGCTCAGTGATTGGTAATATTGGCATTTGGGTCAAATCGACATTGTTCTTTTTGACCAAATACAATAAGAAATCTAAAGGGCCCGCAAACTGCTCCAACCAAATCGCAAACGCTTGTGGCGGGACATAAAGATCGTCTGGTAGATGCTGTACTGGTGTCTGATAAATACGCAAAGCAGTATCATGACTGACTGATTCAGCATAGTCACTTTGACTATACATAGACTGGGACATTCTATTGGTAGATATTTTATCCACTGGTGGGAACAAAGCGGCTTTTGATAAAGCCGCTTGTTTGGTGTTTGGCTTAGTCTGCACGTTTGGTATCCGCTCTAGTAGTGATAAATGGCGACAATCAAACGACTACTTGAGTTTGGCAAGAGGGCGGATACCAATAGCGCGACGAGTCTTGTCTAATTGCTTACGGCTATGACGACGGGCTTTATTTGCACCCATCTGCAAGATTTCTTCTAGCTCTTTTGGATTGGCCATGAGCTCTTCGTAACGCGCGCGGAAAGGCGCAATCTCATCATTGATCTTATCAAATAGCGCTTGCTTGGCATCGCCCCAGCCAATACCGGCTGCATATTGTGCACGCATGTCAGCAATTTCTTCAGGAGTAGAAAATGCTTTATAAATCTCAAACAGAGCAGAGTCATCAGGGTCTTTTGGCTCATCAGGTAGTTGTGAGTTGGTCACGATTTTCATGATGGCTTTGTGCATTTGTTTCTCTGAGCTGACCTGCGGGTTTGACTCACCAAACAAGGGGATAGTGTTGTTGTAACTTTTACTCATCTTACGACCATCCAAGCCAGTGAGTAGTGGTATATCATTGTCTACAACCGCTGTCGGTAGCGTAAAGAGTGTTTTGTATCGATGGTTGAACGTACCTGCGATATCGCGTGCCATCTCGATATGTTGAACCTGGTCACGGCCAACAGGTACATGGGTCGCATTGAACATCAAGATATCAGCTGCCATTAGTACAGGATAACCAAACAGCCCCATCGTGACTCCCTGATCAGGATCGACATCGGCTTTTTCTGTATTGATATCCACTGCTGCCTTATAGGCATGGGCACGGTTCATGAGACCCTTAGCACATGAGCAGTTCAAAACCCAAGCGAGCTCTGGAATTTCAGGCACATCTGACTGACGATAGAACGTCACACGCTCAGGATCGAGACCACAAGCAATCCAAGTGGCCGCAATCGCTCTCGTCGATTCATGGATGATAGCAGGGTCGTAGCAACCAATAATACCGTGATAGTCTGCCAAAAAGAAAAACGCTTCGTGATCACTATTTTGGATGGATTCAATTGCGGGACGAATCGCACCAACGTAATTGCCTAAATGTGGAATGCCAGTCGGTTTAATCCCAGTTAGGATGCGTTTTTTTTCAGTTGAATGGTCAGAAGCTTGGCTGCCAGAGGTGCTGTTATTACTCATGAAAAATCCATTATTTTGTTTATCAAGTTATTATAAATATAGGGTCAAAGAAGCGAAATATCAGCCGTAAAGTATAGCAAATTTATTGGGGCCTGTTGAGCATTCAACTATTAAGTCTACCAAATACTAAGTCTACTTGTAGATGTCCGTACGACCATTCGGCCCATGTTTAAAACGGCGATGGAACCACATCCACTGGGTAGGATCGATACGAATGAGCCCTTCTAACGTCTCGTTGACTCGAGTGGCGTCAGCGACCTCGTCATGACTTGGGTAGTTGTCCAACTCTGGGGTGATAGTCAGATGATAATGTGGACGCTTACCACGCGGCAGACTGTCTGGTGTCTGTCGATAAGTGTGCAGCGCCATAACCGCAGGTGGCGTGGCTTTGTTACCCATTTTTGCCATACGGCGTGACGCCGTAATCGTCGCTGCTGGCACGCCAAAGAATGGTGCCATAACGCCTTGCTTGAGACCATAGTCTTGATCAGGGGAATACCAAATAACGTGTCCTGCTTTGATTGATGTGACCAAGCTGCGCATATCTCGGCTAGAGATTTGCTTACCAAATATATTGGTACGACCATTATAAATAAACCAGTCTAATAAAGAATTGTTTTGCGTACGGTACATGCAGTCCACAGGGAAAAACTGCGCGCTCAGCAAACCACCCAAATCGAGCATGGTGTAATGTGCACCTAATAAGATGACGGGCCGCTGCTCGTTTTGAGCATTCACCAGATGCTGTAGTCCTGAGATAGATACTGTTCTAGTAAACACATTGGGGCGAAACCAAGCGCACAAGGTTTCAAATACACCAATGCCTTGATTGACAAAAACTTGCTTGGCCATCAATTCGCGTTCAGCTTCTGGTTTTTCAGGGAATGCCAGTTTGAGATTGATTAGGGTGTCACGCCGGCGTGAGCCCGCAGCATTATAAATCAAACGACCAAGCTGACGTCCGAGCCAAAATTGCCAGCGTAGCGGTAGATACATCATTGGCAACATAATCAAGAATAATAACCAGATGCCCCAGTATTTTGGTGCTAAAAACTGCCACTGAAATGGCTTTTTATCTGCTTGCGCCGTACGCTTATGATTCTGCGTAATCGTTGGGGTACCAGCAGGTATGTTAGGCGACTTGTTTGACTGCTGCATACTTGGTGACGGTACGCTGCTATTGCTAGAGGGTTTACTGTGATCGTATTGTTCAGGCGCTTTCATAATATCCTTCTACAGCACTGTCTATGACATCGCGGCTAATGATAAAAAGTTATTGATATGATGGGGTAGCGTCAAACGCTTTGCAAGTTAGAATTTTTAGAAGGTGTCTACTATGCAGTACTGATATGCAGTATTTTTCTCTAAGAATATCTTAAAGAATAATAGTGACAATAAGCGTCATTATGGGGAGAGTCTTACAGTAAACGTAGTTACATAGACAGAGTCACGTGAGTCATACGCCTCTAATAGACATAAAAAAACCTTATAAGCTGTAAACAGCTTATAAGGTTTTGCAAAACTATTCTCTTATTGAATATTGCTACTATCGCTCCGAGAAAAAGACAATAGCAACAAAAATATAAGAGAGCGCTTTGATTAACGTTTTGAGAACTGTGGACGTTTACGTGCTTTACGTAGACCAAGTTTCTTACGTTCAACTTGACGTGAGTCACGAGTAACAAAACCAGCTGCTTTTAGGGCAGGCTTCAAAGTTTCGTCAGCTTCGATCAATGCACGTGTGATGCCGTGGCGGATTGCGCCAGCTTGACCACTAATACCGCCGCCTGCAACAGTGACATACAAGTCATATGCATTAGCTGAGTCTAATAGTTCTAATGGCTGGCGAACAACCATGCGTGAAGTTTCACGGCTGAAGTATTCGTCTAGTGGCTTACCGTTAACAACGATACTACCAGTACCTTTTGATAAAAAGACACGAGCGGTAGACGTCTTGCGGCGACCAGTTCCGTAATTGCGTTCCATAAGTATATCCTTAGATGTCTAGTTCTTTAGGTTGCTGTGCAGTATGTGGATGATCAGTACCCGCATATAGCTTCAGCTTCTTGATCATTGCATAGCCAAGAGGGCCTTTTGGAAGCATACCCTTAACTGCTTTATGTAGAACATCTTCAGGCTTATGTGCAAGCAACTTATTGAAGTTGGTTTCTTTGATACCACCTGGGTAGCCACTGTGACGATAGTACTTTTTGTCTTGTGCTTTTTTACCCGTTACCGTGATTTTGTCAGCATTGATGACAACAATAAAGTCACCAGTATCAACGTGCGGAGTAAAAGAAGGCTTGTGCTTGCCACGTAAGCGAGTTGCGATTTGAGTGGCTAAGCGACCAAGGGTTTTGCCGTCAGCATCTACGACATACCAGTCATGGGTCACTTCAGCTGGTTTTGCACTAAGTGTTTTCATGATAAAACCTTAAAATTAGAATTCGTTGAGAGTTTAGCTGGGAACGGGGCTCTCAAAAAACAGACTGCACATTATAAGCAGTAGCGCCTACGCTTGCAAGCTGCATTGGGGTTTATTTTCGCCTTTATACATTAAACTGCAGCGTTAGGCCAGTTTTTAAGCGGTTTTAAACATTTTTTACAGGTATTGATTGATTTTGCTAAAGGATCTTAACAAATAATCGCTAATGATGCGCTTAGCAATTACCGTACAATTATGACAATGACAGCTGATAAAGTCCAGCAACAACTTGACCGACTTTGGTTTGTTTCAAACAATTAAAGCTTATTATTTGCTGAGTATTAGATAAATGAATATCTGGGTTTTCACTAAGTGTCTCTTCCAACTGCTTAAGCTGAGCGCTTAAATCCTTATCTGCCTCTAAATAAATAAGCGTCTTTGTATCGACCAAATCATTTGTAATGAGCGTGGTCAAAATAGGCTGCCACAGATCTTGAGCATACGGTGGATCGATGAATACAATATCGAAAGGTCGCTGAGCCGGTTGGTCTTGCTTCAGTTGGGCTTGACCCAGTACTTGCTCAGCAGTGCCAGTGATGACGCTATAAGTGGCGGTATCAAGGCGTAGCTGCTCGGCACTCTGACGTAGCATGTTGCTCTGGGCGCTATTCACTTCGATAAAAGTAGTATGTGCCGCGCCGCGAGACAAGGCTTCAAACCCTAACACGCCGCTGCCCGCACAGCTGTCGAGCACCTGTGCACCATGAATATCAGCCAGTAACCAGTTAAACAGAGTCTCACGCAAGCGATCTGGGGTGGGGCGTAACCCCTCTGCATCGATAAAGCTCACAATACGGCGCTTAAACTGTCCACCAATGATACGTACATCGCCTGCCGCTGCGTTTTTTGTTTTGTGGGTTTTTTTTGATACGCGTCCGTTTGCGGGTTTTTTCATTATGGGGTCTCGTATACTCTGTTTTGCTTAAGCGTTTTATGTAGATGGGTGTACCTAGCAGTATCTACTCAGTAATAGTTTTTTAGCAATAACGGTCAAATACTACTATTCAGAGGTTGCCGCTGCTGCCTGTGTTTCTACCTCTGCTTCTGCCGCTTCCTGCGCTTCTAAAGCTTTTGCTTCTTTTTCACGCAGTGCGTCTTGCAATGCTTTTTCAAATGCCTTTTGTCGCTTGATGACTTTTAGCTCATCGGGTGACGGCGGTAGTACAGGATCAGTTTTGCGTTGTACCATCCAATAGTCAAATAACGCACGGCCAATAGGAGCGGCTGTAGTACTACCACCGCCACCATTTTCGACCAGCACGGCAAGCGCAATTTGTGGATCTTCTACTGGCGCAAAGCCATTAAACCAAGCATGATCCCAGTGGCGCTTATCTATCGCAGACTTATCATAGCGTTTGCCCTGAGCGATAGACTTTACCTGCGCGGTACCTGTTTTACCAGCGATACGGTAGCGCGGGGTGTAGATACCGCGTCCTGTTCCGTCTTCTATCACACTCTCCATGGCATCGTGCATACGTAACCAGTCAGAAGGCTTACCGTTATAATCAATTTTGCCATCTGGTTTGGTGATTACTTTTACCTTTGCGGCACCATCGCTGCTTTTTAGCAAGTGCGGGGTAATATGTTGCCCTTTACTGGCGGTCATGGCAGTAGCGTTGGCAATCTGTAGCGGTGTGGCTAAGAAATAGCCTTGGCCAATACTGACAGAGATGGTTTCGCCTGGTAGCCAGTTCTTATCATAAGTGTCTTGCTTCCATTTTGGTGAGGGCATGATGCCTGATTTTTCATTAGGAAGGTCGATACCCGTGTCCTGCCCAAAACCAAAACGTACCATCCAGTCGTGCAAGCGCTGGATACCCATCTCATATGCTAGCTTGTAGTAATAGGTGTCGACTGACATCGCGATAGATTTTTTTAAATCAACCGTACCATGCCCCCCGCGTTTCCAGTCACGGAACCGATGTGAGTCGCCAGGTAGGCTGAAGTAACCAGGGTCGTAAATAGTAGTGTCCCAGTCTCGCAAGCCATAATGTATACCGCCCAAACCTTCGAACGGTTTGATAGTAGAGCCGGGTGGGTAGGTGCCTTGTAAGGCGCGGTTGTATAACGGCTGATCCAGGTCCTCACGCAGGGCGTCGTAGTCTTTAAATGAGATGCCCGATATGAACGGGTTAGGGTCGTAGCTTGGGTTACTGACAAACGCCAATACGTCACCATTTTTGGGATCTATCGCTACAATTGCACCGCGGCGACCATCAAGTTGCTTTTGTGCGATGGTCTGTAAGCCATAGTCCAAGCTCAGGGTTAAATCATTACCAGAGGTTGGCGGTTTGGTGTCCAATTGGCGCAAGATATTGCCATGAGCATCTGTTTCTACTGACTGGTAGCCTGGTTGCCCGAGCAAAATATCTTCGTAATAGTCTTCGATGCCAATTTTGCCAATCAGGTCAGTACCTGCATAGCGGTCTTTGTCTATACGCTTAGATTCTTTATCATTTATACGGCCAACATAACCGATAACATGAGCAAACAGCTCATCATAAGGGTAGTCGCGTGTCAGCTTACTCTGAATAGAAACCCCGCGAAAAAAAGGCTTGCGCTCGCTAAACTGAGCCAGCTGCGCTTCCGTTAAGTCGATTTTGATGGTGACAGGATCGTTTTTGTTTTTGCTTAAACGCGCCAGAATATCCGTAATGTCTTCTGCTGTTAAGTCAAAGATAGGCGCGAGCAACTTCAAGGTGCGCTCAGGATTGTCGACTTCATCGGGGCTTAACATGGCAGTAAAGACGGGTTGGTTGTCTGCCAAAATGATCCCATTACGATCATAAATATAACCACGGCTAGGCGGTGCAGATATGAGCTTGATACGATTGTTATCAGCCTGCGTGGTGTATTTATCATGAGCATAGACTTGCAGATAACCATAACGCGTTATCAAGCCGCCCAAACCAATCAATATCAAAATCCCAAAGATAATAATACGGTTAGTAAAGGTGCTATTGACCTGCTCAGTATTGGGAGTTAGCGGTTTATTCATAGAAAATCAGAGCCCAATTGGTCAGTGAGTCAGTAAAAGAGGAATAAATGGGCGGCTTGGTCAACCAAAGTGCGGTGAGTCTAAAGGATAATGCAAATGGTTTCAATCACATAGCGTGGTACGAGAGAAATTTATGAGGCGTTGATTGGTACGATCGACTGTTACGTAGGGAGTCTTTGTTGTTTCACTACAAATTATAACAGAACAAATGAAAGGGTGCAGTATTTGGCTGCTCATTTTGTTCTGACCATACGTTCTATAAGCGATGGGCCATGGTGATATCTTTGCTAATAAAGATACCGTATAAAAGATGTCATCTTTAGTCACAACTTGCTGAGGGTCTATATGTGCTAATAAATGGCAAGTATGCTAAAATCAGGCGATTTATTTTATCGTAATTGTTACGGGCAGAGCGTCTTTTGAAACGTTCTAATTTGCTAATCACTTGTTATCAGTAACGACAATAGTAGCAACGACAATTAACCTGTCAGGGACTAGAGAAGTCATGGACGTAAATTCATTGTGGCAGACAATCGCTGAACACCCAGAGTTTTTTGCCATGCTGACCATTCCACCAGTGACGGCATTCGTCACTTGGGTACATGTGTGGATGGCACTCAAGATGCTGTTTTACCCGATTAAGTTTCGGGGTATTCGTATTCCGAATTTCCCGTTTTTTGGGTTGCCAGGTATCGGTTGGCAAGGTATCGTGCCGCGCAAAGCAGGCAAGATATCGGGCGTCATCGTTGATCAGACGCTATCAAAACTCGGTTCGCTTGATGAATTTTTTAAGGCGATGGAACCGGAGCAAATGGCGCTATTTGTCACTGACACGGTGGACAAAAATCTTGAGCCGTTGATTGATGAGATTATGCTCGATCATTCGCCCGCCCTATGGGGTAATCTGCCTTACGCCCTAAAGCGCCGTGTCTATGCCCAAGCACACAAAGAGCTGCCCAGTATCATGCAGTCGCTGGTGACAGATTTGACTTATCATGTCGAAGATCTAGTCGATATGCGTAAGATGATCGTTAACACGATGGAGAACGACCGTCGTCTGATGGTTAACATGTTCCTAAGGGTCGGTCAAAAAGAGATCGATTTTATCTGGCATATCAGCGCACTGATCGGTTTGGTGTTTGGTATTATTCAGATGTTTATATTTTTGGTGGTGCCGCAGCATTGGACCGTACCGTTTTTTGCCGCGATTTGGGGATTTTTGACCAACTGGATTGCCATTTGGATGGTATTCAATCCAGTAGAGCCCCGTTTTATACCTTACTTAAAGCTATTCACGGTACAGAGCGGCTTCCCGTTTATCAAGCCAGTGATGCCGCATATCGCAAGGTATCGTTTGCAAGGCGGCTTTATGAAGCGCCAAGAGGAAGTGTCTGAAGTTTTCGCTGAGATTGTGGTAAAAGACTTGGTCACTCTTGAGAACATCATGAATGAGATGATGTATGGTGATCGTTCAGCGCAAACTCGTGAATTGATGAAGTCACATCTATATACAGTACTAGAGTCACCCGTAATCAGCACGACATTACGTGTGGGGTTGGGTCGCCGTGATTATGGGCAGCTCAAAAACACCATTATCGATAAGTCAATTGTAGCGACGATGGTACCACTGCGTGATCCTGAGCTCAATGAAAGTCGCGCCAGTAAGATATTTGGTCTGTTTCGCGATAGGATACGGGCGCTAACGCCAAATGAGTTTCAGAATCTACTGCGTCCTGCCTTTCGAGAAGACGAGATGACCTTGATTGTATTGGGCGGTCTGACGGGATTCCTGGCGGGGTGGTTACATCTGGTGCTGGTGTTTTTCCCCTCAATGCCATGATATTGATACCATAACTTCGATGCTGTAATTTAGACGCTATGATTTTGATGCAATTATTCTATCGTGAGCGCACTGCGAGCAAGAATACGATAATAAGTATTTTTAAATAGTCACACACCGCAATATCTAATACAGTTTGAATCAATAAACTAATGTAAGACCAGTGACAGATAAGCATTTTGTATCAACCATTCACGTTGATACCTCTCAATGATAGTAGCGGGTTTTAGGTGCGTCTATAGCCACTAAAACCTCAGTTTTTGACCGTAAACTATGACCGCATAAAGGACTATTTAGCGTTTGCCAGTGGCTAGCAATGCCATCGGTGAACCCTTAATTGTATCCAAGGTAAACAAGGTTAGACCGTATGTTAATCACAGAATTGGGTTATTTTGCCTTGCTGGCCGCTTTTATACTGGCGATTTTGCAGGTGGTACTACCAACTATTGGCGTTATGCGTGACCATGTCGCTTGGCAGCGTCTAGCACCAAGTCTTGCATGGGCGCAATTTGCGGCCATGATCACATCATTTGCAGCATTAATGGCAGGCTTTTATTACAATGATTTTAGTCTTGTCTACGTCACGCAGCACTCCAATACGTTGTTGCCTTGGTACTATAAGCTATCTGCGACGTGGGGCGGTCATGAAGGGTCCTTGCTACTGTGGATGACCATTATGGCCACCTGGTGTGCACTGGTCTCTTATTTTAGCCGCGGTTTACCTCTCACGATGCGTGCACGTGTACTTGTCATATTGGCTGGTGTGCAGATGATGATGCTGGCGATGCTTATCTTCACCTCATCACCATTTGATCGTACCTTGCCCAATCTGCCCGTCGATGGCGCGGATCTAAATCCTGTTTTGCAAGATTTTGGTTTGATCATTCATCCACCGATGCTCTATATGGGTTATGTGGGTTTGGTTGTGCCATTTGCTTTTTGTATGGCAGCACTGTGGGAAGGTCGCTTGGACGCGGTGTGGACACGTTGGTCACGTCCGTGGGCGCTGGCGGCTTGGGGTTTCTTAACGGTTGGTATCGCGCTTGGTTCATGGTGGGCATATTATGAGCTTGGCTGGGGCGGCTGGTGGTTCTGGGATCCTGTGGAGAACGCATCACTGATGCCATGGTTGGCAGGTACGGCGTTACTACACTCGCTTGCAGTGACTGAAAAGCGCGGCGTATTCAAGGCATGGACAATCATGCTAGCGATCTTCGCCTTTGCGCTCAGTTTATTAGGTACATTCCTTGTCCGTTCAGGTGTCATCACTTCAGTGCATTCATTTGCCGCTGATCCGACCCGTGGTTTGGTGATTCTAGCCATTCTTGGGGTGATTATTGGCGGTGGTCTTTTGATGTTTGCGGTACGTGGGTGGCGTCTGACAGTTGAGAGCCAGTATCGTCTGGTTTCGCGTGAGTCCTTCTTAGTGATTAACAACGTTATCATTTTAATTTCGACCTTGGTCGTATTGCTAGGGACGTTGTATCCCATAATCGCTGATTCGTTTAATCTGGGTCAGGTTTCTGTTGGTCCTCCGTACTTCAACGCGCTATTTGTGCCATTAACCTGGCTACTGTTAGTGGCAATGGGTATGGGCTCTAATATCCGCTGGAAACAAGACAGCCGTCCATTACTGGGTGCTGGTATGGTTATCGCCGTAAGTAGTCTGGTGTTGGCCGCGATCATTGCTTATTTCACCAGTCCATCAGCGATACTAAATATTGGTGTTACGTTGGCAGTCAGCTTTTGGGTGCTGTTCTGGATGGTGGTCGACTTTAAAGACAAGACCAAAAACGCACCAAGTCGTCTAAGTGGACTGCGTCAGTTGCGCCTAAGTTATTGGGGTCAACAAACTGCTCATATTGGGGTGCTCGTTGCAGTTATTGGTGTGGCATTTACCACTACGCTCAGTATTGAACGTGATGTGGCGCTCGGACCGAACGATAGTGTCAATGTCCAAGGCTATGATTTTACGGTACAAGGGTTTAGCGAAGTAAAAGGCAGTAACTTTGATGCTACTCAAGCTGAGGTTGCGGTAAGTAAAGACGGTAAAGAAGTGACCACGTTATACCCTGAAAAACGCAACTATATTATCAGTATGATGCCGATGACAGAGGCAGCAATTGATGCCAGCCTGATGCGTGATGTGTATGTAGCACTTGGTGAGCCAATTGCTGAGGACAGCAACGAGTGGGCGTTCCGTATCTATGTCAAACCGCTCATTCGCTGGATATGGCTGGGTGCGCTTATTATGGCGTTCGGTGGCCTACTCAGTATGCTAGACAATCGTTACCGTATCAAAAAAACCAGAACACCTGCACAGATCGCTGCCAAAAAGTCAGGGTTTACGACGGTTGCAGATTTGGATGCGTCAGTTACAAAGACAGGGGATCATTGATATGACAGCCTCAAACAACACACCTGACAACAATAAGCAGCACAGTACTGCTCAACAAGGCAACAGAAAAGCCAAAAGTAAAAAATCACTAAAAATAGGGTTTTTAATACCTTTAGTAATTTTTGTTGGCTTGCTTGCCATGCTATATATGCGTCTGGGAAAACCGACCGATATTGTGACTAATACCGCGCTTGAGCGTCCTGTGCCTGCTTTTGAGCTGCCATTGTTGTCAGATACCAGTCGTATCATGACCAATGACAACCTGCCAGATCAGCCATTCCTCATGAATATTTGGGGCTCTTGGTGTCCGACTTGTATCATTGAACATCCTTTTTTGATGACACTAGAAGAGCGCGGTGTCAACTTAGTAGGTATTAATTACAAAGATGATATCGGTGATGCATTGGGCTATCTAAATAGGGGCGGCGATCCATTCTCGATGTCTATTCAGGATCTATCAGGGCAATTTGCTTTAGATTTGGGTTTGACGGGTGCACCTGAGACCTTCGTTGTAGATGGTGAGGGGATCATTCGTCAGCATATTATCGGTGAGATCAATGAGAGCAATTGGCAAAGTCGTATCACGCCTTGTTTGATGGTGCTAAACGAAGCCAATAATAACGGTACCAGTCCAGATCCGAATCAGGTTGCGGAGGCATGTAAATGATGGCCTATCAAATAAAAACCCTGGTTATAAAACTAACAAGCGTTCTCATTGCTTGTTTATTGAGTATGACCAGCTTTGCTGCTATTGATGTTTATGACTTTGACTCTGTACAACAAGAAGCTCAGTATCGCGGTCTCATTGAAGAGCTACGCTGTCCAAAATGTCAAAACCAAAACCTAGCAGGCTCTGATGCACCAATTGCTCAAGATTTAAAACAAAAAACTTATAACATGGTCAAAGACGGCCGAAGTGATGGTGAGATTCGTGCTTATATGCAGGAACGCTATGGCGACTTTATCAGTTATAAGCCACCAGTCCGTCCTTCGACATGGATCTTGTGGTTTTTCCCACCATTATTGCTCATCATCTTGATCATTGGATGGTTTTGGCAAAGCAAACGGCGTCAGCTGGTCGCTAGTGGCGACAGTGGCGTGGCAGTAGAGCATACTACTGAGGCATTATCTGCCACCGAAAAAGCGGAGCTTGAGCGTTTGTTATCACGTGCTGATAATAAAGACGATCATGACATTACAAGCCTTGGGGGCAAAAAATGACCATATTCTCTACGGTTGGCTTATTTATTGCGCTAAGCTTACTTATTGCCTTATTGCTTGGTGTTATCGCGATCAAGCCATGGCTAAAAGCACCGCGCAAACACAGTAAGCCTGTGGACAATCAGCTATTAGATATCAACGTTGCCGTGTTCCGTGAGCGTTTGGCTGAGCTAAAAACAGATAAAGATAGTGGCATCATTGATGATCACCATTATCAAAACCAAAAGCTAGAGCTAGAACGTCAGCTCTTAGATGCTCAGCGTGAAGTCGCCCCTATGGTCACGCCTGGTATCAAAAGTCGATTGATCATCATCGTTTGGGTCCCCGTCCTTACAGCCATGGCCTACTTGATGGTCGCTGATCGTACTCCTGTGTTTGAGCTATGGGCTGCTGAGGACAAAGTAGGTCAAGTGGCTGATGATTTATTAACAGGTAAAATTGATCAGCCGCCAGCCTGGGCTATCGAAGATGGTAATCAGCTGATTAGTGCCATGCAGACCAATGTCTATCGCCATGCCTATGACTACAATCGCTGGATGCGCCTATCAGAGCTATTTTTGTCATTAGAAGCGACTGATTCAGCGCTAGAGGCTCTATCACGTGCTTATCGCCTGTCACCCGACAACGAAGAAATTGCAGCGACTTATGCGCAGATCAGTTTTTTTGCTAATCAAGGTCAGCTAGATGCTAATAGTCGCCGAGTACTAGAAGAGTTATTGGCAACTAACCCAGAGCATGAAGGTGCTCAGATGCTGATGGCAATGGGTGAGGCGCGAGCGAATAACTTTGACCAAGCACAAGGCTGGATAAAACGCTTGCGTGCTAGTATTTCTGCCAAGCCAGGCGATCATACGCAGGCGCTCTCAAGCCTAGATGAGCTGAGTGCTAATGTGGCTATCCAGCAGCAGCAAGCCTCTGAAGGTGTTGAGGTGACCGTTAAGATAAATTCAAGCTTGCTACCGTTGGTCAAAGCTGATGATGTGCTGTTTGTCGCGATTCGTGATGTCAATGGTGGACCACCGTTTGCCGCCAAGCGCTTACCGATCAGCGCCATCAAGCAAGGCGAGGCTACTATTAGCCTAAGCGATCTTGATGCTATGATGCCAGGACGTACTATAGGATCTGCTCGAGGAGACAAAGTACAGTTGGCAGTCATTGCTCGTATCAGCCACAGTGGTAACGCAGTCGCAGAGTCTGGAGACCTGTCAGGTAATCCCGTAGTGATTAGTGCTGATCAAACTCAGGCCAATGTAGAAATCAATCAGCAAATACCGTAGCATAGTCTACTCACTACAAAAGCGTAGCAGCCTCATTCTGGTTGTAAGTGAGATATATTGCTTTGCAGCAGTTAAATAACGGGTGGTTTTAATACTCTTTTAAGTTCGCTGTACTATAGACTTCTCTGTTACTATGAGTCGCTATCACCTTAGTGACACTGTCCGTTATATAAGGGCGCAACAGTGTTGTATGAACAGCTAAGTCATAGCAACTCATAACCGTAATTATGAAAATACTTGAGGTTTGCAAAGCCACAAGGTAAGGTAGCTTTGCAAACCATTAATCCCTAAGTTTTATTAATCCCAAAATCCTATCTATTAAGGAGAGTCGTGTAATGATGCGTATTATTTTGCTAGGACCACCAGGCGCCGGTAAAGGTACTCAAGCCCAGTTTATTTCTAAAGAATATGACATTCCACAGATCTCAACTGGCGACATGCTACGCGCAGCAATCAAAGAAGGTAGCGAGCTTGGCAAAAAAGCCAAGGATATTATGAATGCTGGTGGTTTGGTTTCTGATGATCTTATTATCAACCTAGTCAAAGAGCGTATCGCTAAGCCTGATTGTGTCAACGGTTGTATCTTGGATGGTTTTCCGCGTACTATTCCTCAAGCGCAGGCACTTGCAGATGCTGATGTTGCCATCGATCATGTGGTCGAAATAAGCGTACCTGATGACGAAATCGTCAGCCGTTTGTCTGGCCGTCGCCAGCATCCAGGTTCGGGTCGTGTTTACCATGTGGATCACAACCCACCAAAGGTTGATGGTATCGATGATGTCACTGGCGAAGCGCTTATTCAGCGTGAAGATGACCAAGAAGCGACTATCCGCGACCGTCTGTCTACGTATCATGAGCAAACGTCAGCATTGGTTGGTTTTTACCAAGACAAAGCGACTGAGGGTGATGATGCACCTAGCTATGATAAGTTTGATGGTACGCAAGGTATTGATGAGGTCAAGCAGCAGATCTTATCAGCGTTAAAAGGCTAATGATCGATTGTAACTAATTCATTTAGCCAGTCGATATCGTCATTAAAGACCCTGTTTGATAGCAGGGTTTTTCTATATCTGTTGATCCAATATGTCTATTAATTCAAGATCTTACAGATTTATCTTTCATGATGGCTAACAAATAATTTTGTAAATTCTCATGAGAAATCACACAAAAAAAACCGCTTACTCATTATAAGTAAACGGCCTCTTATCAAATATACGACTGGTAGAGCTCATATATTTTAATTAATGCTTATGCGTTACCTTGAGCATCCACTTGCGCTTGCTGCTGGCTTTGCGCGTATGCTTGATCAAAGTTCACAGGAGCGAGTAGTAATTGCGGGAAGCTACCACGCGTCACGATGTCGCTGATGACCTCACGAGCGTATGGGAACAGCACGTTAGGGCAGTATGCACCTAAGATTTGACCGATTTGGTCTTCTGGGATGTCTTTTAGTAAGAAAATACCTGCCTGATGCACTTCAGCGATAAACGCTGCTTCTTCCGCATTTTTGGCAGTAACGCTCACGGTAAGGATGATCTGATAATGGTCATCATCTAGCTTTTCAGCATTGCTAGACAAGTTGATATCAAGCTCTGGGTTCCACTCTTTGGTGAATACGCTCGCGCCTGGTACTTCAAGTGACATATCTTTTACGTAGATGCGCTCTAATGCCAATTGTGGTTGTGCTTGTTCTTCAGCCATGATAAATCCTCTAAAATTAAATCAAATAATTGGGCAAACGGTCATTTTAATAGAAATTCATTGTAATATAAATAGGGACGAAAACTCGATGTTTTTATCACTACTTCTTGATACTGTATTTATATCAAGGACTACATTTGAATCAAAAGCTATGTTTGAACCCACCGCTGTCTGTCTTTATAGGCATAAAAACAGACAGTAGCGTAAAGTAGCAGATTAACCTGCTAATAGCTCGTCAAGTTTGCCTTGCTGGTTCATTTGGTTAAGCTCATCAAAGCCACCAACAAAGGTATCACCAACAAAAATTTGTGGCACAGTGCGGTAGTTATTGGTTTTTTGCATCAATGCTTGGCGATCTTCACGGCTCATATCATGCATACCGATTTCTTCATAATCAACGCCTTTAGTCTTTAATAATTGTTTGGCGTTTGAGCAGTATGGGCAGATAGGTGTGGTATAAACTTTAACTGGTACAATCATGGTTAATCCTTATTTATAAATTTGTGAGACAACAGCACTATTATAGATAACACGATTAATTATCATAGTCTACGTGTTGGTATAGTCTGTTATCAATGAGTAAAGTACAAATGTATTCGGTTGTGTTCACTACTAAAGTGGGGATAGGTACGACAAATTCAAGCCGTCTCAGTTTAAAACGCCTCACAGCATTAACTTTGTCACTTTAACTTTACTGCCTTATAAGTACTGCACAAAAAAAGACACCTTATTAAGAGGTGTCTTTTTATTTTTTGAGCGCCAGTCAGGTAGTGGTAAACACTAACTAAGCATAGCGTTGAAGCAGGCTTGCTATTTGCTTAGACTGGGCTTTGACTTACCTTTCTTTGATTTAGCGTCTTTTATACCAACCAATGGCATGCCAGCACCTTGCCAACCACCGACACCGCCCTCTAGACGATAGACGTCATCTTTGCCAATCATTTGAATGGCTGCGCCTGCTTGTACGCCCATATCACAGATAATAATTACTGGCTGCTCAATCGCACGAATCTCTTCTAAGCGGTCTTTCAGGTCAGTGAATGGTATGTTGCGGCTGCCTTGAATATAACCTGATTCAAACTTCTTCTTGGCGCGAATATCGATCAGCTGCGCGTTTTGAGAGTTGACCATCATGCCAAGAGTGTTGGGCGATATTTTTCTACCGCTACGTTTGTTTTCAATGGTAAAAAACAGGATAGCAAGTACGGCTAATATACCAAATAAAAACGGGTGGTTGCCCACAAATTCCAGCGCACGATCCAAACCATACCTCCAAAAAAATAAGTGTTCTATCAGGCTGAGAAGCCAGCCCAATGATAATGAACAAGGCGCTATTATACCGATAAGGTCATCTATAGTAAACGGGCGATGACACGGTCAATAATCGAGCTGTCATCTTGCTTTTGAGATGACGTCAATTGAGCCTAATAAGAATTAGTAAGGCTTAGTATCTGCCTCTTCTCTTAGCGTCACGAGGTTTTCAACGCGGCGCTGCAATACAGTCCCATCCGCCACGGCTTGCCATAGTGCACAGCCTTTACTGTTATGAGTGTGGCGACAGTCACGGAATTGACAGTCACCGGCCAATGGCGCCAGCTCAACGAAGCCTGAAATAATATCATCAGGGGTGAGGTGCCAGATACCATACTCACGGATACCTGGGGTATCGACGATACCGCCTTGGGTAAGATCGTCTGGGTTAAATGGCAACAGTCGGCTCGTCGTGGTGGTATGTTGACCAAGCTTAGAGTTTTGCGAGATGACATTGACGCTTTGACCAGACTCTGGAAGTAGGGCATTGATCAGACTGCTTTTACCAACGCCAGATTGACCAGCAAAGATAACTAGCTTTTTATCTATGTAGCGTTTTAGCTCATCGAGTCCTTCTTGTTCGTCACTTTCGGCGACGTTTTCAGGACAATCGACCGAGGTGAGTACGCTCTCATAGCCAAGTGCTGCATACTGTGCCAATAACTCATTGGTATCAACACCGTTTTCTTGAGCCAACAGATCGGCTTTGTTGAGGACGAGTAGTGGTTTGACACCCGCGTGATGGCACACCACCAGATAGCGATCGATTAGTGTTGGCGCGGCGGCAGGCAATGGGGCAAAGACGATGGCCAGAATATCAACATTGGCGGCGACGGGTTTGAGCTTATGATAACGATCAGGACGAGAGACCAGTGAGGTACGCGGCTTGACCGCTTCGATACGTCCAAAGCCGGTGTTGGAGTCGGCATTCCAGCGTACTTGGTCGCCAGCGGCTAGCATCGGTAGATTGGTACGTACATGACAGCGCCAGATGTCGCCAAGCGCGAGCGCTTGCCAAAACGGCTCAGGATCATCAGGGGCGACTTCTGGCTGTTCAGGTATCACTGAAGGCAGGCTTGTGACTTGTACTTCTAATTGCTTACCGTAGTGCGCCATGACCACGCCATCCATCAAGCTATCATCGATGCTGTCTTGATTGGACAGTTGCTGCTTGTCGATGCGACGAATCTGTTGTTTAGTCAGTTTGCGTTGCCGGATTAATGCCATGGGTTTGTGACCTATTATAAAAATATTGCTAAGTGTAGCGTGAAAATTTGCTAACATACAGCCTAAAGCGTCTGCGGCAGACAGTGGTTTTGTAATATTGTAGCGACTCTAAAGGTTTTCTGAACCGAATAGCGCGTTGTAATACTGCTCGAGCACGGATGTCTACGTGTAATACGTTTTTTCAATTGTTTTTCTAAAGTTGCTTTTCCAAAATTATGAATGATAGGATATTTTATGGCTACCGGTGACCATCCCAATAAGATTAAGATCAAAAACCAAGGTAAAAAAGGGCTGGTATGGATTGACTTAGAAATGACCGGACTCGATACGTTAAACGATGAGATTATTGAGATTGCCACCGTCGTAACTGATGAAGATTTGAACGTGCTTGCCGAAGGGCCTGTGTTTGCGATCAAGGTGTCGGATCAAGTTTTAAATAAGATGGATGATTGGAATACCAAGCAGCATGGACAGTCAGGATTGGTCGACCGTGTGCGCCGTAGTACGGTGACACTGGCAGAAGCGGAAGCTGAGACCATTAAGTTCCTAAATAAATGGGTTGATAGTGGTAAGTCACCAATGTGCGGTAACTCTATCTGCCAAGATCGTCGCTTTATGGCGCGCCAAATGCCAGAGCTTGAGCGCTTCTTTCATTATCGTAATCTTGATGTGTCGTCGATCAAAGAGCTGTGTTTCCGCTGGCGTCCTGACATTCTAAAGAACTTTGAAAAAGGCGGCAGTCATTTAGCTTTAGACGATATTCGTGACTCTATTCGTGAGCTAAAGCACTATCGTCAGCATTTCTTTAAATTGATGGACTAGAGAGCAAGCGATAAGTAGCTCAAGCATGTAGTAAACATAAAAAGGGTCTGTTGAACTATCGACAGACCCTTTTTATATTGAAAAGATGTTTTTGAAGATGCATTGTTTAAAATGCCATTAAGTTTAAAACGCCATTACACGCATTTTAGCGAACAAGAAATTCAAACTCGTACAACTTAAACTCAGCATCATTACTATTCAAACTCTCATTTGAATGCTCGTCTTCTGTTACCGCGCCAATTACCGCATTAACTTTTGGCTGGCGAGCGTCTTTACCTAACAGTCGCCAGTCGCCAAGCACATAGCGCTTTTTATCAGTGGTAGCTTGATGGATATCGGGACGGTGGGTATGACCGTGCAGTAGTGCATCGCTAGCAGTAATGGCTTGATATACGGCTTTATCATTCACATCCATGATATAAGCGGCTTTATTGGCATTATTTTTCTGGCTTTTTTTGCGCATATTATCTGCGATGGCTAAGCGTTTTTCTAATGACTTGTTGAGCAGATACCACTGAGTCAGACGGTTACGCATGATTTTACGAAAGAACTGATACTTCTTGTCATCCGTGCAGAGTGCGTCACCGTGTTCCAAGCGGTAATTCTGTTGACCAATAGCCAAAGTATACGGTTCGCTGATCAACTCACCACCGAATAGATTACAAAACGGCTGACCCAACAAAAAATCACGATTGCCATGCATGACCAATATCTCGCAACCATTGATACGTAGCTGCTTGAGTTTGGCGATAAGCGGCGTTAGCCAATGCGTTATTTGTTCGTCCTCTGACCCTTCTTCTTTTAATAGGGGTAAATACATATCATCGCCTAGCCATACCTCAAACCAATCACCCAATATAAAGAGACGCTTAAGAGCAGGCAGAGCAAAACAGTCATCCAGCAGCGTCAAAAAAGCCTGCACTAAGGCAGGCTCCTGAGGCGATAAATGCAAATCGCTAATCAATACTTGCCGCACTTGATGAGGGCGGGTCGTGATTAAGTGATCAAAACTTTGCATTTATCTTTGTCCTCGTGACTTATCGTATAGCGAGCATGACTCAATAAGTTCTACTACAAAATGCTCGCTCATTCACAGCTATTATTGAGTAGCTGCTATTAAGTAGCTTTTATCGAATAGCTATTACTGAGTAACGATGGTTGCTGAATTGATAACAACTGGCTCTTTTGGCACATCAGCATGCATACCGAAACGACCCGTTGGGACGCTGCGCATTTTTTCGATAACGTCCATACCGCTAGTTACTTTACCAAATACGGTGTAACCCCAACCTTGCATGTTTTTGCCAGAGTGGTTTAGGAAGTCGTTGTCTTTTACGTTGATGAAGAACTGGCTGGTTGCTGAATGCGGATCTTGGGTACGCGCCATTGCGATAGTACCTTTGTCATTTTTCAGGCCGTTGTCCGCTTCGTTTTCGATAGGCGCATTGGTTGGTTTTTCATTCATCTCAGCGTCCATTCCACCGCCTTGAATCATGAAACCATCAATGATGCGATGGAAAATCGTACCGTCATACTGACCAGATTTTACATAGTTCAAAAAGTTTTCTACGGTTTTTGGCGCTTTTTCTTCGTTGAGTTCGATAACGATCGCACCCATATTGGTTTCAAGTTCTACTACTGGTGGCATGTCTACCATGGGATATTCCTTTTTGATTGCAGCGCCTTAAATGACGCTGTCAAGTGGTGGTTAAAAGTTGGTGTTTAAAAAGTTACGGGTAGTCTAACGGCTTTTTTATCCCGTGTCATGTATCAGGCTGTTAATGCGTTTGCGAAACCTGATAGAATAACGCAACTTTACCTATTTTTGATCAGCTTTGACAAATTGTGATAATGCGGTTGCACTATCCAAGTTTTTATATTCTCGCTTTATTTTAATACTTTAGTTTAAACGTTTCGTGATGCGTGATGGCACGCACCATGAACTGACAATTTGCGTTAGGAGCAATACCCGATGAGTGAGCACTCAAACAACACTGCACAAAAAGACGAACCAAAAAATGATTTTATTCGTAATATCATTCGTGACGATGTCAATGCGCAAAAGTATGAGCAAATTGTCACGCGTTTTCCGCCTGAGCCAAATGGCTACTTACACTTAGGTCATGTCAAATCTATCTGCCTAAACTTTGGGGTGGCCGAAGAGTTTGGCGGTGTATGCAACCTGCGTTTTGATGACACCAACCCAACCGCAGAAAAACAAGATTTCATTGATAATATTGAAAATGATGTGAAGTGGCTCGGTTTTGAGTGGGCAGGCGAGGCGTACCACGCATCAAGTTATTTTGATCAGCTGCATGCATGGGCAATCCAGTTGATTGAGCAAGGCGACGCCTATGTTGATTTACAGTCGCCTGAGCAAATTAAAGAAAACCGTGGCTCATTTAATGAAGCGGGCACGCCTTCACCATATCGTGATGCCAGCGTCGAAGAAAATCTAGCGCTTTTCAATGATATGAAAGAAGGTAAATACGCTGAAGGTAAGGCTATTTTGCGCGCCAAGATTGATATGGCAAGTCCAAATATGAACTTGCGTGACCCTGTTATTTATCGCGTCATGCATCAATCCCATCATCAAACTGGTGACAAATGGTGTATCTATCCGATGTATGACTTTGCTCATCCGCTCTCTGATGCGCTTGAAGGTATTACTCATTCGTTGTGTACCCTTGAGTTTGAGGATCACCGTCCGTTCTACGACTGGGTCATCGAAAAAGTCGGCTTTGATGTGCCGCCGCACCAGTACGAATTTAGTCGCTTAAACGTTGATCACACATTGACCAGTAAGCGTAAGCTCAAGCAACTTGTTGATGAAGGCATCGTGAGCGGTTGGGACGATCCACGTATGCCGACCGTCGCTGGTATGCGCCGCCGTGGTTATACGCCAGAGGGCTTGCGTGATTTTTGTGAGCGTGTGGGTGTGACCAAAGCGGATAGTGTGGTTGACTTTCGTCTATTAGAGTTTAGCGTTCGTCAGTCATTAGAGACAATGACTGCGCGCGGTATGGCGGTGTTAAAGCCACTAAAAGTGACGATTACTAACTTTAGCGAAGCGGTCAGCAGCTGGGAGACACAAAAAGCCGATAGTGTGAACGCGCGTTTTGATGATGAGGCGCAGACGCTTTGGTTGACTCAGCCCAAACACCCTAACGTCGACATGGGTGAGCGCGAGATCCCATTTACCGAGACGCTATACATTGATCAAGGTGATTACGAGATTGAACCACCAGCAGGTTATAAGCGTCTCTCTCCAGAAAAGCCAGAGATTCGTTTGCGGAACACCTACGTGTTAGCCGTCACTGAGCATATCACTGACGAGAGTGGCAATGTCGTCGAGCTAAAAGCAACGATTGATCCTGCCACTCTTGGCAACAACCCTGAGGGTCGCAAGGTTAAAGGGGTGATTCACTGGGTATCTGCCAGTCAAGGCGTACCAGCAATCGTACGTATGTATGAGCAGCTATTTAGCGTTGAGGATCCAAGTAGCGTCGCTGACGTTCATCAGGCATTGAATGCTAACTCATTAACTGAGCTAAATGCTGTCGTTGAGCCATCTTTAGCCAGTGCTGATGCTGGCACGCGTTTCCAGTTTGAGCGCGAAGGGTATTTTATCTCTGATAGCGAAGATCACAGTACTGATAAGCCAGTATTTAACCAAATCGTTAGCTTACGCGACAGCTATAAGCCCGCTTAATCTGATACTGACTAAATCTATAAAAGGCATTACCACGGAAGCTGATGTGTTGAGATAATACTGAACAATAGTAGTTTGCAAGCAAGCCCATTTCTAGTACGCTAGGGATGGGCTTTTTTTGGACAATTATAAAGTTTTTGACAGTAATATTTGAGGAAATGAGCATGGCAAAATTTTTGAACAGCAGTGGGACGACCTATCATCTAGAAGAACTGATTAAAAACGCTTCTGATCGGTTGATTATTATTAGCCCATATTTGAAGCTTAATGAACGTATCAAAGAATTATTAGAAGACCGCAACCGTCTCAAGATCGACATTCGCATTGTTTATGGCAAGAATGATTTACATCCAGAGGAAATAAATTGGCTAAAAAACTTAACGTTTATTCGTACTAGCTTTTGCAAAAACTTGCATGCCAAATGCTACCTGAATGAAAACGAATGCATTATTACCAGTTTAAATCTTTATGAATTTAGCCAGGTCAATAATAATGAAATGGGCGTGCTGATTTATCGTAATGACGATGCCAAACTTTATGCCGATACTTACGAAGAAGCGCAGCGCATCATTCGTATCAGTGATGAGGTTAGAATGTCTCTTGAAAAGGTAAGTGAAACCCAAAGTCAGCCTGAACCTAATACCAAAACAGCAAGTACAGCATCTCAGACGCCAGTAACGTCGACTGCGCCAACGACAGATGCCACACCTAATTATTCTAAATTGACCACTGCCAAGCTTGCCAAAGAATTGGGCGTTAAGACACAGGAGCTTAATGAAAAATTGCTTGCAGCAGGTTACCTACAATCTCAAGAGGGTGAGCTTGTATTGACTGATGCTGGACGTGCTGCTGGTGGCACTAGTAAAAAGGGCAAGTTTGGTGAGTTTTGCTTGTGGGATGCAGGCATGGTTGTATAAGAAGCTGTGAGAATAGTTACTTGTTTGCTAAGTGGTAAATGGAATAACCGCATTACAATCCGTCACAAGACATTCATAACCAGTTTGTTACTATAAAGTCAGTTTTTAGGGATGTGCTTGGTTTTTACTACTCAGCACATCGAAGATAATAATAGAGCGCGAGACCGACGTGTCGATAACAGCGTTCATCAACATAGCTAAGGAATACAGCATGGCACATTTACGTTTAGGTGATACCGCACCCAATTTTGACGCGGCAACCACAGAGGGTGATATTAATTTTCATGAGTGGGCAGGTGACAACTGGGTCGTTTTTTTCTCGCATCCAGCAGATTTTACGCCAGTATGTACCACTGAGCTTGGGCGTGCAGCCGCATTGAACGGCGAGTTTCAAAAGCGCAATGTGAAGCCGATTTGTATTTCTGTCGATAGTCTAGAAGATCATAAGTCTTGGGCAAGTGATATCGGTGAGACGCAAGGGACAGATATGAACTTCCCAATCATCGCTGACCCTAATAAGGAAGTCGCTGAATTATATGACATGATGCATCCTAATGCAGACAGTACGCACACAGTACGTAGTGTGTTTATCATCGATCCGAACAAGAAGGTGCGCCTAACACTGACATATCCTGCGAGCTGTGGTCGTAACTTTGATGAAATCATCCGCGTTATTGATGCATTGCAATTGTCTGACGAATACAATATCGCCACGCCAGTAGATTGGAAAGAGGGTGATGACGTGATCATTCCACCAAGCGTCAAGAACGAAGATATTGCTGCCAACTATCCAAAAGGTCATAAAGAAATCAAGCCGTACTTGCGTACGACACCTGCACCAAACAAATAATTAGCTTGGTTGCATAGATATGATTAAATAGAGCCTCATGACTCAATGTCGTGGGGCTTTTTATATTTTGACTCATGAGCAATAAGCCTTTGCCATGAGGGTCAGAGTAGGCTATAACTGTGGTATAAAGCATCAATAGATTGGTACTCAGTACTACCACGATCATAATAAAGCGTATTAACGCTAAGCTGTTGTTCAATCATTATTACAAGGAATTTACTATGAAAAAACTATACGTTACTCGTACCGCACCCAATCCGCGCAAAGCACTTATTTTATTGGCTTCAAAAGGCATCGATGTCGATGATATGGATGACATTGATGTGATTGATATTGACTTTGCTGCAAACGAGCAGATGTCAGAAGCCTTTACTCAAATGAACCCAATGCAGACCGTACCCGTCTTAACACTAGATGACGGTACCGTGCTCAATGACTCACAGGCAGTTTGCGAGTATTTAGATCGCGTTTATGGAGAGCGTTCGGTCATGGGTAATGACGTGGTGCAGCGTGCCCAAGTGTGCTCTATGCGCCGTGTTGCTGAGTTCGAGGTGATGTACAATTTGATGCTAGCATTCCAGCACAGTCACCCGTCCAAAGCACAGCGTGTTGAACAGGTGCCAGAGTTCGTCGCGCCATCGATTGCTCGAGCTATCAAGGCAATGGGGTATTTTGAGACAATTTTGGAGGGTCGTGAGTATCTAGTAGGTGAGCAACTGAGCTTTGCAGATATCGTGCTTTATCTAAGCCTAGACTTTGGTAAAGTGCTTAAGATTAATCCTAATGAGCAAGGTGAAAACCTAGCACGCTTTTATCAAAAGATGAATGAGCGTTTTAGTATTAAAAATATAGCCAAAAACAAGTCTGCATGAACCAACGTTAAAATTTAGGTATTCAAAGATCTATTAGCCTGAGAACCAAATTTAACCTGAGAAACAAATGCATTTTAAGTAATATCAAGGATAGCTGATATTTATTGGCTGTCCTTTTTTTCGTAATACTTATGGCATCAAACAACAATAGATTTAAATAATAATAAAAATCAACATTTCATTACATAAGGCAATATCCCTCAGTCTATAGTGGTCAATCTAAATTGATTATAATAATCTCATTCCACATGATCATTTAATAAAAGCCAGTATGAAAACCAGACATAGAAAAAAGTGATACACGCTTACTACGAGGTATGAAATATGGTAGGTAGAGCAAAAAAACCAACAACGATAATATTTTTATTGCCTAGTGTGTTGGCAATAAGTTTGATGCTAAGTGCTTGTCAAAAAGAAACAACAACTAGCGAAGAGAGTGCATCAGATAGCACTGAAGTCAACGACGCATTAGATTCGGTAGCGAGCGAAAACCTGACGTCCAATGTGAGCCCTACATCAGACCCAGTCAGATCAACTATGTCTAATGCTGAAGCGCAGCTGATTGACACCTTATCTCGTCATCGTTGGACACTTGATAGTGTCACTGATGCGAACCATCAATCTGTGACCGAGTTTGCGAATATTAATAGCCAAGTTACCCTAGTGTTCAATGAGCATCAAGGACAGAACACGCTCAGTTATAGTGTTGGTTGCAATACAATTAGCGCCGCCTACCAACTACAAGGACATACGCTGACTATAGATGAAGGTATGAGCACCAAAATGTCTTGTAGCGAACTCGATAGCGCCGAAAATACTTTGAATACACTGATGCTAGGTAACAGTGAGTTAAAGGTGACTCAGAGCGATAGCCCAGTGTTGACACAGTTTACCAGTGATAATGCCACCTTGGTCTGGAGCGGTAGACTCACCCCTCAAGCGAAATACAACAGCAAGGGTGAGGCAGTGTTTTGGGCAGTAAATGCTAAAAAAGTAGACTGTGAAATGAATAATGATAAACAGTGTTTACAAATCAAGCCGGTCACCTACGATAACCAAGGCATAAAAACTCACGAAGGAAAGTGGAGAGTATTTTCTGGAGAGATTGATGGCTACCATCACGATGGCACGCATGAGGAGGTACTACGCTTACAGCGTTATCAGCTAGGTACCAGTGAGCTACTAATGAACGATGAGCCACTAGAGAGTGACACGAATGATGACGCCTATGCTTATGTGTTAGACGCTGTTATCGAAAGCTCAGTTGCAGAATAACTCAATACAATGTAATCCATTAACCCATCTGAACATTTCAAAACAAATAGGCATTTTAAACGTCGACAGCTATGAGATGTCGATAGCTATTAGATATCGAAAGTTAGGATGAAAATAGGCAATAAAAACACGCACCATTGGACGCGTGTTTTTATTGCCTATTTTATGCTTGAGTATCTATTTGTGTCAGTGTTTAATGACTTTAACAGCACTTATCTTAACAGCGCTTATCTGTTCTAACGTAAGTTACCCAAGTCTTCTTCGGTTAGACGCCAGCGCCCTTTTTTCTTAGAGCCGCCACGGCCTCTCATGGAGCTGTTTGATAGTATTTTATTCATAGAGTGACTTGAATGCGCATGACAAATAGCGCAGGCAAGACCGTCAGCAGCATCTTGTTGTGGTACCACCTCTAACTTCAGTATTCGGCAGACCATCTCTTGCACTTGCTCTTTTGCCGCCGCGCCATAGCCACATACCGATTGTTTGATCTGCCGAGCAGTATATTCTGATACTTCTAGATCCAGTGCGACCATCGCTGCAATCGCGGCACCTCGTGCTTGTCCCAGTTTGAGCGCAGAATCTGGGTTTTCTGCCATAAATACCTGTTCGATAGCGGTGTAAATGGGTTCGTCTGCATATTTCAAATGATGCTGTGTGATACGAGTCAATCCATTAAAAATACGTTTGAGACGCTCAGGCATCTCCTTAGTATCTGTGCGAATCGTACCTGCATCGATATAGGTGAGTTTATCACCCGTTTGCTGGACTATCCCATAACCGGTCATACGTGACCCTGGATCAATCCCAATAATAATTGCCATAGTATTCCGTCTTGCTTACATTTTGTTTTATGGCTTAAAAATGAGCCGTAAGTTTGATAGTATAGCAACCAATCCCCATATACATCATATGTTAGCCATTTTAATTTACATGGCACTCAATTTATTGGTTTTTATTTTATAGGACGACACTTTATGGGTCAGATAGTTGGTATAGCCATCGTTTGGTTTATTATCGAGATGCTACTGTGGTATTTGCTTGCTCAATTTATGAGCGGCTGGTGGGTGTTCATGTGGTTTATTGTTGCAGCGGTTATCGGTATTTCTCTTGTGCGTAAAGGTATGGCTTCTCTAAACCCAATGGCCCAGCAAATGAAAGCGGGTGGCATGATGAACCCTGCAATGCGTCCGCCAGAGTCTACGATGATCAAAAGTATTGCTATGGCAGCAGCGGGTATCTTATTGCTGATTCCAGGCGTATTAAGCGATTTGCTTGCGCTACTGGTTGTACTACCACCTGTACAAAAGAAGCTTAAAGACGTGGCTAACAACTATGTCATGAATAATCAGCAAAAAATGATGGAAATGATGGCAAAGCAGATGGGTGGTCAAATGGGCGGCGGACAAAACCCGTTTGGCGGCATGGGTGGTCAAAACCCATTCGGTGGAGCAGGTGGTATGAACAATCAAAATCCATTTGGTCAGCAACAGCAAAACCCATTTGGTGATGTGTTCAAACAACATACAACGGTTGATGGCACTGCCAAGAATGTTCCTAAAGATGTGAAAAAAATCACTAAATCTGCTAATGATGAGTAACGGCTATCCAGTCATTCATCCAACATAAAAAAAGCCCCTTTCGCTAATGGCGAAAGGGGCTTTTTAGTGGCAGTAAAAACACCTAATATAATACAAAGGATGCGTTTACAGACCGAATGAAACAACCGAAGTGCCGCTGTAAGATGGTGACCCATGAACCGTGAAGTTCAGGGCGGATGCGTCATCATCTCTGCAGGTTTCCTGATACACCGCAAGCGGTGCAGGCATACACAATGAGACAATAGGTACCACATCCTGGTAAAGCATTATCGGCTCAGGGAATAAACATCTACTAGCCAACACTTCAGAATAGATTCATCTTAACTAATGAAATGAGTGATTGCAAGTGTGAGTTACAGATTGATACTCAGTATCGTTGGTTACATGACTGGTATGGGTTTGCTGACAAATACGGCGGTATAAAAACGATACAAAACCGTTCATTTATTAGTAAAAAATTGTCAGTTTTTCAGCTATTTTAAGATTTGTGTTAATATAGAGAGCTTTCAATACCTTAACACAGCATGATAGGCGTTCATTCACTCGAGGAGCGGTAATATATGACCAATACCCAGCAAGCATCAAAATCTATTGATGACAATCAGGCGCAGCTTAATAGTAAGCAAGATGGCGCACCGAATAAAAAAACGCCGCATGTTTTAATGATATTAGACGGCTTTGGTCATCGCGAAGACGATAAAGACAATGCCATTGCTGCGGCCAATATGCCAAATCTGGACAAAATATACCAACAGTATCCTCATGGACTCATCTCCGCTTCAGGAGAAGACGTAGGCTTACCAGATGGGCAATTTGGTAACTCAGAGGTTGGCCATATGAATCTGGGTGCTGGTCGTGTGCTTTATCAGGACTCAACACGTATCTCAAATGAACTTGCCAATCGTGAGTTTTACAAAAACGAAGCGCTTGTTAATGCAGTCAAAGCTGCCAATAAGCGCGGTGGCAATGTCCATATTATGGGCCTGCTTTCTGATGGCGGTGTTCACTCTCATCAGGATCATATCGAAGGCATGTGTCATTCGGCATTGGTTCACGGTGCCAAAAATGTCTTTATTCATTGCTTTTTAGACGGCCGTGATACGCCGCCTAAGTCTGCTGACAAGTATATCAATCGCTTGCGTGACTATATCAACAAGCTCAACGCCCATTATGAAGGCGGGCATGTACAGATTGCTAGCATCATCGGCCGCTACTATGCAATGGACCGCGACAATCGCTGGGATCGCGTACAAAAAGCCTATGAGCTGATCACAGAAGGCAAAGCTGAGCGCCTATCGACCAGAGCAGATGGCGCTGTCCAAGCCGCCTATAAAGCGCGCGAGACTGATGAGTTCATTAGCCCCACGACGGTGATTGGACGTGACGAAGTGCCTTATACGGTCGAAGACAATGATGCACTAATCTTTATGAATTTCCGTGCTGACCGCGCTCGCGAACTTGCACAAGCGTTTGTTCTGCCAGATCACGAGTTTTCTGGATTTGCTCGTCAAAAACAACCGAAGCTTTCGGCATTTGTGATGCTAACGAAGTACTCAGATATTTTGGCCAATAATACAAAAACTAGTATTGCCTATTATCCAACATCTTTGGCCAATACATTGGGAGAGTACTTACAGGATCAAGAGAAGACGCAGCTACGTATTGCAGAAACTGAGAAGTACGCACACGTCACGTTTTTCTTTAGCGGTGGTCGCGAAGAAGAGTACGACGGTGAGACCCGTATTTTAGTACCGTCTCCCGATGTCGCGACTTATGATCTAAAGCCTGAGATGAGTGCGCCTGAAGTCACTGATAAGCTGGTAGAAGCGATTGAATCTGGCAAATACGATGTGCTAGTCGTGAATTATGCCAATGGTGACATGGTTGGGCACACTGGTATCTTCGATGCTGCGGTAAAAGCAGTAGAGGCATTAGATGTGTGTGTTGGACGTATTGAGTCAGCAGTGCGTGCGGCTGGTGGCGACATGCTTATCACTGCCGATCATGGCAACTGTGAGCAAATGCAAGACTACGAGAGTGGTCAAGTGCATACTCAGCATACGACAGAGCATGTACCACTGATCTACGTAGGCACACAAAAGCTGCAAGTACGCCATGGCGGTAAGCTTAGTGATGTGGCACCGACTATTTTGGCATTGATGAATGTCGATGCACCTGCTGAGATGACTGGTGAGAGTCTATTGGTTTCAGCATCGTAAGTCGGTTGCCTCAAGTTATCCGTACATTGGATAACTTGTAGAAAATAGTTAATTAGATTAATGATATAAACTAGAAAAGGGAAAGGTATTTATTATCTCTCCCTTTTTTTGTGACGTATTTTGTCCCATGATTTGCAAAACTGCTCTAGTCCGAGAGAGGCTTTTGGTGTTAACTTATACGGTAATACATAACAATAATGTCATACATTCTATTATTTAAATGAGTTTCTTATGCCTTCTATTTCTCTTATGCGTTCATCTTTGTCCAAACAATTGGGAAAAAAGGCGCTTAGATCATCAATCGCAAATAGTAATCTCAAGCCTAGTCACCTCAAACATAAATCTCTCAATTCTGTAGATCCTAAACGCTTATTAGTACTGGGTTTGCTAGGGTGGTGTGTTGCCAATACGAGTGCGCAAGCAGCAGACCCAACTGATGCATCCACCCCGAGTCCTACAGCGAGTCTACAACTGATCAGTTTGAATGCAGATACCGTAGCGTCTGAAGATGATATTGATATGTTAGCAGCTGCTGATGAGTCAGATGATTCGATAGACAGCGTCCCAGATGAAAGTGCGTTAATGGATGATACCGATAGCATTGACACAAGCATTCCACCAGAAGTCCAGCAAGTATCGTTAAATGCGATTTCTCCTGAGACGCTAAAAACCTTTGTGGCTGTCGTAGACTTGGTACGTCGTCAGTACATCGATGCGGTCAATGATGAGGAGCTATTCAACAACGCGATGAGCGGTATGTTGACCAAGCTTGATAGCCATGCTGAGTTTTTAGATGCTGAAGCCTACGAAAACTTACGTGCTTTTACAGAGGGTGACGTCGGCGATATTGGTATCAAAGTGACCTACCAAGCAGATGCAGGATACTGGGTTGTGACAGACGTTATCGATGACTCGCCTGCTGACAAAAAAGGAATCGCCGTTGGTGATTACCTGCATCAGATTGATGAGTTCAAGCTTGATGAGAATAGGAAAAGCAACGATATTGATCAGCTGCTAACAGGCATTGCTGGTACACAAGTAGATATCATTACGTCTAAGGCAGGTCGCCGCAAGCACACCACAACGTTACAGCGCAATAATAGCCACCCCCAAGTTATTCAAACAAAACTCGTCGACGGTATGGCAGTTATTAAACTGCCTGCCTTCCAAAACAATAGCCGTGAAAAGCTGTTGGAAGGTTTGATTGATTTGAACGCGCCTATCTCAGGAGTATTGTTGGATATGCGCGACAATCCAGGTGGGGTGCTCACATCAGCGGTGAGCGTTGCCAGTTTATTTATGAGTGATACTGATGTCGTACAAGTACAGGCACGCCAAGACCAATCACGCGTACTACCGACACAAGGGAATGCGTTACTCAAACCTTTGCCTATGGTTGTACTACAAAACCGCTACTCCGCATCCGCAGCTGAGGTATTAGCCAGTAGCTTACAGGCGCAAAAACGGGCGACTATCGTCGGTGAAGTAAGCTATGGTAAAGGGTCTGTACAATCTGTTATACCACTCAACGATGAGCAAGCAGTGAAATTAACGGTAGCTAACTATATGACAGCATCAGGCAGGCAAATAGATGGCATTGGAGTTGAGCCTGACGTTTCCCTATCAGGTAATGAGAGTACTTGGGAGCAGCAGGCACTAAGCTTGTTAAAAGCCCGTGCACTTGATTCTGGCATTCGTTTTGTTCGAAAGGCTACGATACAGTAGCCTTTCGTTGACTAGTAACTAAAAATTTAGCTGTTACCTAACAACATATCGTAATACAACGTGTCATTTTCAATAAAGCAACTTTAATACTTAGATAAACTAATCAGACTGGTCTTCTGCTATTTCTAGTTTTTTCATGCGATACCGCAATGAGCGAAAAGTGGTTCCTAACAGTTCTGCTGCTTGGGTTTTATTCCAACCAGTCTGCTTAAGTGCTGTGATAATCAACTGTCTTTCTTGCTCTTGTAGGTAATGCTCTAAGCCCTGAGGTGGCAACTGCCCATCAAGGGGTTCTTGAGCGCTTGTGTTACTGCTATTGTCTAGCTGGGTAGTATGCGTGAGCGATGCTGTCTTATTAATATCCGTTTGCTCATCCGTATCCGTTTGAGTGGCTGATGGTGCTACTTGGTTAGGTGTTGATTGTATCACCGACGAATAATGCTGAATATTAGTACGATAAGGATGTAGATTCGTTGTTTCTGGCTTGGTCTGTATAGCGGTTACCTCAACGCTAGACTGCGAGGTCCGCTCATGGTTTTCTGCTACTTGGGATATCGATTGAGCAGTTGGTTGCGACTTGCTTTGATCATCTACATGTTGGTAAGCGCTTTGATTGTCGTTCTGGTTGGTGTTTTCGCCGTGAGATTGTGTGTCTTCAAGGTTTTGCTCAAGCTCAGGAAGACCCAAGTGATAGGTGTCAATCTCTGAGGTCTCAGCCAAGGTCACTGCACGCTCAAGTAAGTTGCGAAGCTCACGAACGTTACCAGCAAAATCGTGACGTTGCAGACGCGCGCAAGCATCACGTGTCAGTGATGGCGGGGTATCTAGTTGCCATTCTTCAGAGATTAGTGCCAAAAAATGTTCTGCCAAAACAGGGATATCATCACGGCGAGCATTGAGCGTTGGTAGCTTGAGTTCGATCACATTGATACGATAGTATAAATCTTGTCGAAACGCGCCATCTGTCACCAACTGACTCAAATCTTTGTGAGTGGCGGACAATATACGGATATCAACAGGGACTTCTTTGGTATCACCAATGGCTCTGACCGTTTTCTCTTGAATAGCCCGCAGTAGTTTCACTTGCATGGCCAATGGTAAGTCTGCCACCTCATCTAAGAATAACGTGCCACCATTTGCTTGCTGAAACAGACCTTGTTTATCGGCAACTGCTCCTGTAAAGCTTCCTTTTTTGTGACCAAAAAACTCTGATTCCATTAGCTCAGAAGGAATAGCGCCGCAGTTCACTGGTACAAAGCTACCATCACGTCGTGGGCTTAAGTCATGAATCAGTCTAGCGACAACCTCTTTACCTGTACCTGACGCACCAGACAAAAATACGGGCGCCTGTGACCGTGCCAACTTTAAAATAGTATTTTTGAGAGGATGCATCACAGCAGAGTTGCCAATCAGCCTAGTGTCTAATAGTTTTTGTTCAGGCGAGCACTCAGGTGTGGTTTGTGCTTCATTATCTTGATGAATAACTTTCAGGGCATTTTCGACCAACTGACGTAGACGTGGCAGCTCAAGTGGCTTATTCACAAAATCAAAAGCACCGATTTTCAATGCTTCAATCGCTAGATCCATACTGCCATGAGCGGTAATCACCGCAATGGGAGTGTTGGAGCTATTGCTAACTTCTTTTACCAACTCTAATCCTGAGCCGTCAGGAAGCTTTAAATCAGTCAGACAAAAATCATAATCATTGTCCTGCCAGTAGGATCTTGCTTGCGCCAACGTATAAGCAACATCACTTTTGATGCCCATCTTGGTTAAAGTGATTTGCATTAATCGGCATAGATCCACTTCATCATCAACGACCAGCGCTTTTGTTGTCATACATTATCTCATTGTGTTTAATGGCTACAAAATATTAATAGCTAGGGCCAGATAGGGTAGCGCTTTTTGTAAAAGAGTATGTCAATCATACCTGGCTTCTATAATGATCAATATTGACTACTCAAGAATTACAAATAGACAAGGTTTTGATCTAAAGCGATGCTAATAGAGGTTTTCTTCAACAGCTTGAAAATTATGATCAGAGTCAATAGCGGGTATAATTAAACGAAAGCATGTTTTTTCGTGTTCAGCAATATATAGCAAGCGTGCCTGATTGGCCTCACAAAAAGCTTGTGACAAATACAATCCTAGACCAGTCCCTGTTTTGTCTGTTGTAAAAAATGGGTTAAACAAATGTTTTAGATCTTCATTGCTTACACCATTACCGTCATCTAATACATCGATTATAACATCGTTGTCGGCGTAGTAAATTTCAATTTCCACATAAGCATGAGGGTGGCTATAGCTACTATAACGTAAGCCATTATTGATCAAGTTTATCAATATTTGCTCTAATTGATGAGGATCAAATTGGATAGTAGGTTGGGTTTTTACCCGTAGAAAAATGTCGTGTCCTTTGAAGTAGTTTTCTAAAAATGCGGGCATCCATTCAGCCAATACAATTGATTGCTGAGAAGCGGCTTGTTGGCGCGACAGTTTTAAAATATCTTCGATGATACGGTTCACCCGTTTCGTTTGTGAAAATATCATTTTATAGAGCTCATGATTGCCCGCCATATCCACATTTGGTGCACTGGCCAATAGACTTTCATCTGTCTCAAACTCAGTAAAATCTTCCATTAAGAGCTGGCTGGCTTGTGAGATAGCAGCGAGAGGATTTCTGATCTCATGTGCGATACTGGCTGTCAGCTGACCCAATGATGCCAGTTTCAATTGCTGTGCGCTGGCTTGTTCACGGCGTAAGTCTTCTAAAATAATTAATTTACTGTCATCTTTTAGTGGAATGATTTGTACACGCAGCTTACCAAATATCGAAGCATTGGCTACCTCAGGCACATCATAAGTAAACGTACGCGATTGTCCTGTAGCCACTGATAAGCAGGCTTTGATTAGCTGAGTATGTTGTCTGCTCAGTTGCTGTTCAAAGTTGGACAAAACGGCATGGCTACGGTCATCTCCTGTAGCCATCAAGGTTTTATGTGCTTGTATTGAAGGGCTCTGTGCAATACTGAGCAATTGGTGAGCTGCAAGGTTTGCAAGGACAATATGCTGTCTGTCGATGACGATAACCCCGTTGACCATTTGCGTGATGACTTCTTGATTGATCACATTAAGTCGTTCGACTTCTTTGGCATGGGTTGCAGCTACTTTTTCAAGTTGCACCAAACGCTGAGAGATGGACCAACTCAAACCGCCCACTGCCAAAAAGCTGGCTGACATCAGTAACGCATCACCCAAGTTAGCTAAGCTCATACTATTGGCAATGGCATAGAAAAACTGTTGGTAAATGACAAAAATAATAGCCAGTAGGGTAATGACTAGGGCTTGAGAGCCGTGGAGTAGCATGAAACTGGCGGCAACGACGACCATGTATAGCATGGTCAGCTGTAAATCAGGCTCCCCTGCGGTATAGAGCAATAGACTCAATATAATAACGTCGAGCACCAGACCAAATGCGAGCTGCCGGCGCATCTGTTTGTTCACCACATAAAACAGGCCCAGCAAAATCAAACTCAGCATCACATAAAAACTCAATGCGGTTTGCTGCAAGAAGCTGGGGAGAGAGTCGTTGTTATCAGCTCGAGCAGCGATATATAGCATCAGCATAGAAAATATGCTGACGATAAAACGATAACTGCTATAAATGATGCCCAACCTACGCAATTGCGGCAGAGGAATCGTATCATCTTGATGGATGTAGCGTGTGATGGCAGAGACAAGTCTGGTAGCAGGTTTCATAAATTGACCATTACAAAAAAGAGGTGCTGAGTAGCTTAGGGTTGAATCAAACCATGGCGAATGGCAAGGTGGGTCAATTTCACATCACTATCAACCCCGACTTTCTCGTAGATACGGTAGCGATAAGTGTTGATGGTTTTGACACTGACAAATAATTGATCAGCAATTTGCTGAGGGCTTTGGCAATTGACGACCATCATGGCGACTTGTTTTTCTCTATCACTTAATAACTCAAAAGGTGAAGTAGCATTATCAGACAACAAAACATCGGCCAATTGCTCAGCAACATCTTGACTGAAATAACGACCCCCTTGATAGATTTTTTTGACAGCGCGTATCATCTCGTCAAGCGGAGTGCCTTTTGTGATATAACCATTTACGCCAGCTTTTATCAACATTGAAGGATAAGGCTGGGCTGACATGCTACTCACTGCCAAAATCTTAATACCCATATCGAGCTGAATAAGGCGTTTGGTGGCCTCAAGCCCGCCGATATTTGGCATATTGACATCTAGCAATACCACATCAGGACGTAGCTGCTTGGCCTGTTTTATCGCCATATCTCCGCTGTCTGCTTCACCCACTACTTCGATATCGGGGCTGTCTGATAACATGCGACTAATACCCATCCGCACCAAATCATGATCATCCACCACCAATACTTTAATCATAACCATACTCTTTGTTGTTTGTCAGAATGAATTTTTTATAAGAATGAGATCGTAGGAAAAACGAAACTGTTGTGAGGTATATTTTGTTTCCGAATATAAAAAACATTGATAATGCACCACGTAAATGTCAGTACTTAGTCCGTTTGAAAGTTATCAGTTAATATAGAAAGGTATCAAGAATCATAGCATTCTAAGTTAAGTTATATTTCTATATTGTGAATCAATGTTTCCACAATATAAACTGGTTGTGTCAAAGTTTGAATGGAGTCAAAAAAAACCACTAAATCAGTTTGATAGATTAAACTTAAATGTAAACCATGATACACTAAAAATACAAAAGCTCTATGTGAGTACTTACAAACACATCTACAAACGCTACGTACGTTTTTGGCGTCAGACAGTATGTAACTGGCGTGATAGCGACAGCAGGAGGCATAATGAAGCAACTACCATTAACCAAACAGCAATTGATCGCTGCTATGATTTCATTGAGTTTGGGCAGTGTTGCACAAGCCGCACTTACAATTAATGGTAGCACTGAGACGACCTCTAGTGCCCGTATGAGTTGGGGCGGTGCTGATAGCCTATCTGAAGCACGCAACATTATGTATAAGTCTAACAGCTCAGCCATCAAAAAAGTCGATAATGGTTATGGTACGACCAATATCACGAACACCAATAGCTTTGCGAGCAGTAGCAACACCAATGGCGCTCGTTACAATACAACTTACCGCGGTGCATTTGGTAGCAGCAACATGATCCCAATCAGTACTGACTCGCGCAGTGTTGCGGTAATTGATGCCGAAACTGGCGAATCTATCTACGAAAAAGATGCAGATATTGCGCGCCCTATGGCCAGTATTACAAAAGTAATGACAGCTATGGTAGTGCTAGATGCTGGTCTCGATATGCGCGAAGAGATCACACTTGATCCAGAGGATTTTGTTGGTCCCAAGCGTGCAAGCTCACGTCTAAAATCAGGTGACCGCATGAACCGTGCAGAGCTACTGTTGATGTCTTTGATGAAATCTGAGAACCCAGCGGCAAAAAGCCTAGCGCGTAATTATCCAGGTGGCTACAATTCTTTTATGCGTGCAATGAACCGAAAAGCACAAGATTTGGGTATGAGCACGGCATTTTTTGGGGATCCAACTGGACTTGATAAACGTAATGTTGCTTCCTCAAATGATTTGGTAAAAATGGTACGTGCGGCTGGCAATTACGATGTCATTCGTCGTTTTTCTACCACCAAGAGCTATGACTTCTTTGTCTCGAACTACTCAAGCGGTAACCGTACTTATAGTGCCAACAATACCAGCAGTTTAGTTCGTGCAGGTGATTATCCAATCGGTATTTCAAAAACAGGCTTCATCAATGAAGCTGGGCGCTGCGTTGTAATGGAAACACGTGTTAATAATCGTCCAGCGATTATCGTTATCTTAGGTGCAAACAGCTCAGCGACACGTTGGGGAGATGCCAAGAACATCCTAAATAGCTTAGCAACACGCCGTACGGTATAAAGCGTTTATTTTGAATACATAAAGGGCTGTTATTTTACATAACGGCCTTTTTATTGTGTTGTGTTTAAGAATAATAAATCAAGGATGTTTACTATGAGTCAATCACCATCATCTCAATCTATTATGCCACCGAAGCTCTACTTGCTGACCAATGATGATGAGTTTGGTCTGTTGTACCAAAAGCTAGAGGCAGCGCTATCGACAAATTTGATTGGGCTATTACAGATTCGCCGCAAGCAAATTGTCAGCTTACCAAATGGTGATGCGATGCTCTATGAGGAAGCGAAGCAAATTGTCGAGTTGGCTAACATATATGAGGTCCCAGTCGTCATTAATGATGACATTGAACTGGCAGTAAAGCTTGGCGTCGGTGTGCATCTGGGTCAAACAGATGGAAAGATTAGTGATGCCTTGCAAGTTCTAGCACCATCCCAAATCATTGGACGTACCTGCCACGGTGATATAGAACTCATCAAAAAAGCGAAAAAGAACGGAGCAAGCTATGCGGCAATGGGTGCGGTGTTTGCCTCTACCACTAAACCAAACGCGAACATTGTCTCACGTGAGCAGCTAATTGAAGGATGTCAGCAGGGCATACCGATATGTGTCATAGGTGGATTGACTGCAGAAAACATCTCAGAACTGGCAGATATACCTATTGCTCTTGTGGCAGTAGTGGACGATATCATGGGGTTACCAGTAGATAAGGTTGCCGAGCGTTGTTATGAATGGCAGCAGGCACTTTCTAAATAGAAAATACCTGCTTAGAAGGAAAACACCTACTTGATAAAATGCTTTAAAAAATAGATATAAAGAGCTGAGTAACTATTCGGCATGTTCCATACATAAAGTAGCGTAGGGCAGTGCTTCTAATCGTTGCTCTTCGATTTGCTCTCCGCACACTTCACATTCGCCATAAGTACCGTTTTCGATACGACTCAATGCATTTTCAACGTAAATGAGACTTTGGCGTGCTTCGCCCATTAGATTCTTGCGCATATCGTTCTGACGATATGAGATGGCTTGATCCTCCCAGTGCTCATTGAGATCATCTTGTGGGTTTTGGATATGATCTTCAATTTTGTCGATGCGAGACTCGTATTCATCTTTTAACTTTAATAAGTTTTGTTTTGCATTGTCTAAATCAATACTCATAATGCTCTCCTAAAAGGTTATTGTTATTGTCAACGCTCCTATCATAAAGACCCTGACTGCTGAGTACCACCACGAAATGTTACTGTTTATTGAATCGGCTCAACGCTAGTAGATGCAATCGATTCGTTGAAATAGACGTCTAAAAATAATAGCTCGCTATATCAACATTACGCAGGTTTTTGTAGCGTTGCTTGCGAGCCTATGATAGAAAACTGGTAGAATATATCGCCGCTGATTTCTATCTGCTTATCCAGTCCAATAAAATAAATGGGTAAACAGCCTGAGCGTTTAGCGATAAAGACATAAATAATAAGCATGCAAAGCGATAATCCAAATCGTTGAGTACATATAATGGCTCATAGTTAGAAAGACTATTGGTCTTATTAATAATGATAGCAGTCGTAAATTAACAAATATGTTGATATATAGGAGCAGGCAATGAATTTTTTGCGTATGAGTGAGCTGAACTTAACGGACAAAGTAGTACTGATCCGAGAGGATTTAAACGTCCCTATCAAAGACGGTAAGGTTACAAGTGATGCCCGCTTACAAGCAAGTTTACCCACTATCGAGATGGCGTTAGAGAAGGGCGCTGCTGTGATTGTATGCTCACATCTAGGACGTCCAACAGAAGGCAATCCTGAGACCATCTACTCATTGGCACCAGTTGCTGATTATTTGACAGACAAACTGGGCTCGAAAATATCGACGCCAGTACGCCTTAATAGTGACTACCTAATGCAAGGTACCGCAGCAAAACCTGGCGAAGTTGTACTACTAGAAAACGTACGCTTTAACGATGGTGAAAAGAAAAACGATACGACTTTAGCCAAGAAGTATGCTGATTTGTGCGATGTTTTTGTCATGGATGCCTTTGGTACCGCGCACCGTGCACAGGCATCAACAGAAGGGGTTACCCAAGCGATGCGTCAAGCAGGTAAAAGCGTTTGCGCAGGACCTTTGCTGGCAGCTGAATTAGACGCCTTAAGTCAAGCGCTTGAAACGCCAGCACAACCGATGCTTGCTATTGTTGGTGGATCAAAAGTGTCTACTAAACTAGAAGTACTACATAGCCTAGCTGAAGTGTGTTCGCAAATTATCGTTGGTGGCGGTATTGCCAATACTTTCTTGGCCGCTCAAGGACACAGTGTTGGCGCCTCACTGTACGAGGCAGATTTGCTCGATACTGCGCGTGACATTATGACCAAAACTGAGATCTTGCTACCGGAGCATGTCGTTGTTGCCGATAAAGGCGATATCGATTTTGCTGATTTTACAGGCTCTCTACAGAAAGCTGCAGCAACCATCAAGTCTGTTGATGCAATCGGCGACAATGACATGATATTGGATATCGCACCACAAAGTGCAGAGCAGCTTGCTGATGCCATTATTAATGCAAAGACAATCTTGTGGAATGGTCCGGTAGGTGTTTTTGAAGTCGATGCTTTTGGTCAAGGCACACAAATACTGGCAACTGCCGTAAGAGACAGCGACGGTTTCTCTATAGCTGGTGGCGGTGATACATTGGCGGCTATTGACAAGTACCAAGTTGCTGATGGTGTGAGTTATATGTCGACAGGTGGCGGTGCGTTTTTAGAGTTCGTCGAAGGGAAAGTGCTCCCGGCAGTTGCAGCGCTGCAAACTGATGCCTAAAAAGTTAACGTTACTCAGCAGTTTAGTAACATTAGACGTACAACTAATAGTAGGTATCTAAGGTAGTCTGTGAAAATAATATTTTGACTGTTGTTTTTCTTATTTTTATTTACATAAGTGAGAACGATAGTCATTCATTATCAAGCGGTAATTATTTGTTTATATACTGAAAATTATTATTGCATGTCTCATTCGCACTCTATAAAATAGCGCGACCATGTATCTTGACATGCATTATTTACGAGAGGTTTATTATGTTAAAACGTCATTTGTTACTTGCTAGCGTACTTGCTGGTACTTTCGCAGTTACTGCATGTAGCCAACAAACTGAAGAAAATACTGAAGCTGCTGTTGAGTCAGCTGGTGATGATGCTGCAATGAATGCTGAAGCTGCTGAAGCTGAAACAGACGCTGCTGCTGCCGAAGCCGAAGCTGCTGCACAAAACGCTGGTGATGAAGTTGCTGAAGGCGCTGAAACTGCGGGTGCTGCTGCAACAGACGCTCTAGAAAACACTGGTGATGCTATCGCTGAAGGTACTAACACAGCGGTCGAAAACACTGCTGAAGCTGTTGCTGATGGCGCTAACGCTGTTGCTGACGGTGCTAACGATGTTGCAGTTGATGCAGAACAGCAGTACTAAGCAAAGTAACAAGTACTTTGATGACTGTTTGGATATTATCAGTAACTGATAGATCATCCTTTTAATTAGTCATTGCTTTATAAGCCTCGAAATACTAGAAAAGCCTTGGTGATTGCCAAGGCTTTTTGCGTTGTGCGCTATTAGGATAATGGATAGCGTGACTTAACATATTTGATTTGGTATATGTCACTCAATCTATGCCACCAAGCCTATATGACTCAGAACAAGTATGATAGAAGTGGTTGGCGCAGATGCACTAATCAGACTGACAAATAGTCAGGTAACCGCTACGAAGACAGGACAATTTTTGCTATAATCACCGCGTGATGACCACGCCCAAAATTATTTAGGGTTTTATCATTCTGCATGTCGTCTTATAGGCAGTAGAGTGGTCGTCATTTCTAACATACTATTCAAAATCCAATCAGAGAGCGTCTTATGGCCCTAATATCCTTACGTCAACTTCTAGATCATGCCGCTGAACACAGCTATGGTGTTCCTGCTTTTAACGTTAATAACTTAGAGCAGATGCGTGCAATCATGATGGCTGCGGATGCTTGTGATTCACCTGTCATCGTTCAAGCCAGTGCAGGCGCACGTAACTATGCAGGGTCGGCATTTTTGCGTCATTTGATCATTGCTGCTATCGAAGAGTGGCCACATATCCCGGTGGTAATGCATCAAGACCACGGTATGTCACCAGCTATCTGCCAACGCTCAATTCAGCTTGGCTTCTCATCAGTCATGATGGATGGCTCGCTTGGTGAAGATGGCAAAACGCCAATGGATTACGATTATAATGCTAGCGTTACTCGCGAAGTTGTCAAAATGGCACATGCTTGTGGTGTCTCTGTAGAGGGCGAGATTGGTTGCCTAGGTAGTCTAGAGACTGGTATGGCTGGTGAAGAAGATGGTTCTGGTGCTGAAGGTGTATTAGATCACGAACAGCTATTGACTAGTGCTGACGAAGCTGAGCAGTTTGTAAAAGACACCAATGTCGATGCGTTAGCGATTGCTATCGGTACCAGCCATGGTGCTTACAAATTCACGCGTCCACCGACAGGCGATATTTTGTCTATTGAGCGTGTAAAAGAGATTCATGCGCGTATTCCTAATACTCACCTTGTCATGCATGGTTCTTCATCAGTGCCACAAGAATGGCTAAAAGTCATCAACGAAAACGGCGGTGATATCGGCGAAACTTATGGTGTGCCTGTTGAGCAGATCGTAGAAGCGATCAAACATGGTGTACGTAAAGTCAATATCGATACTGATTTACGTCTGGCATCAACCGGCGCTATCCGTGAGTTCCTTGCGAAAAATCCAAGTGAATTTGATCCACGTAAATATTTCAAAGCGTCTATGGTCGCGATGTCAGACATCTGTACCAATCGTTTTGAAGCGTTTGGTTCAGCAGGTCAAGCGCACAAGATCCGTCCAACTAGCCTTGAAGGTATGGTTGGTTTTTACCAGTAGTAGACTATACTGGTAAAAGGTACGTTTATACAATGAATGGCAGCTGATTTTTATAATCGCTCATACAAGAGGTCGTAAATAATGATTGGATTGATTACTGGACAGGTGCAGTACTTGATGGCGCCGACGGCTTGTATCATGACAACCTCTGGTGTGGGTTATGATATCGAGCTGCCATTGCCGTCGTTTTGTCAACTACAACTCAATGAGCAGGCAAGTATTTGGACGCACTTTCATGTCCGTGAAGATGCGCAACTGCTTTATGGTTTTATTGACCGCAAAGAACGTGATGTTTTTCGTCAACTGATCAAGATCAATGGCGTTGGGGCAAAAATGGCATTGGCAATGCTCTCTGCAATGTCAGCAGCTGAACTTAAAATGCATGTCGAGCAAGAGTCGGAGACGGCCTTGACTCGTATACCAGGTATCGGCAAAAAAACAGCTCAGCGCTTATTAATTGAGCTAAAAGATAAGCTAAAAACTATCGAAGTTGATAATGGTGCGTTTGAGTTGACGCCTCAAGAAACGACGGTTTCTCATGAAGGCAGTATTATCGCTGAGGTAGAGGGTGCGCTGATCAGTCTAGGGTACAAAGAAAAAGAAGCGCAGCTCGCGATAAAAGCAGCCAAGAGTAAAGGGGACGGTTTCTCTGATACTCAAGGTTTGCTAAAAGCCACACTACAGCAACTGTCTGGCTTTTGAGTTATAACAGCTATCAATATAGTATCATTATGCAGTAAATAAATAAGCGACATTGAATGTCGCTTATTTTCGTTTTGGTACCTGTTTAATGATGTTTTGCATGACTTATGCGCAGCGTTTGGTTATGCTATTTATTACCTAATATTTTTAATATAACGATAAATTCTATGATGCAAGATCGCCTAATTAATCCATTAGAAGGTGCCAGTGATGCACCCGATGCCAACATCCGACCAGCACTATTGGCTGAGTATATTGGTCAGCCAGTGGTACGTGAACAGATGGAAGTGTTTATCGGTGCTGCTCGTGGCCGCAATGAAGCGTTGGACCACACCCTTATATTTGGGCCACCAGGATTGGGCAAGACGACCCTCGCCAACATCATTGCCCGTGAGATGGGGGGCAATCTACGCTCTACCTCAGGACCTGTGCTCGAGCGCCCAGGCGATCTGGCAGCCATGCTGACCAATCTAGAGGAAGGCGATGTACTGTTCATCGATGAGATTCATAGATTGAGCTCGGTCATCGAGGAGATACTATATCCAGCAATGGAAGATTTCCAGCTGGATATTATGATTGGTGAGGGGCCTGCGGCGCGTTCTATTAAGCTTGATTTACCGCCATTCACATTGGTGGCAGCAACGACGAGAGCTGGGCTGTTGACCTCACCATTACGTGATCGTTTTGGTATTGTGCAGCGTCTTGAGTTTTATAATATTGCTGATCTTACAACGATTGTCAGTCGAGCAGCGCGCCTCATGCGTGTGCCGATGAGTGAAGATGGGGCGATTGAGATTGCTCGCCGTGCTCGTGGTACGCCGCGGATTGCCAATCGTTTGCTACGCCGAGTGCGTGATTATGCTGAGGTAAAAGGTGATGGCAGCATCAATGGCGCGATTGCAGGTAGTGCGCTAGATATGTTGGCAGTAGATAGACGCGGTCTTGATCATCTAGACAGACGATATATCGAGATTTTGCATGAGCGTTTTGATGGCGGTCCTGCTGGGGTCGAAGCAGTCGCAGCGGCGATGGCTGAAGATCGTGGTACGCTTGAGGACGTGATTGAGCCTTATCTCATTCAACAAGGGTATGTGCTGCGTACCGCTCGTGGACGGGTGCTGACACAGATGGCGATTGATCAAATGTTATAAGCATAGAAATAGAAAAGCGCCTACTTTTGATTGAAAGTAGGCGCTTTTTTCGGCTGTCGCTTTGACTTCAGTATAGGCTATGATTTTTTTAATAATTTTAAAAAATGGGCAGAGCTTCAGGCCATATTTTTCCTGGGTTTAAAATGTTTTTAGGATCGAGCGCTGACTTGATAGCTTGCATCAGCATTAGGCCGCTGCCATGCTCTTGCTGCATGTATTTTTGTTTGCCTTGTCCAATACCATGCTCCCCTGTACAAGTGCCATCCATCTCAATAGCCCGTGTGGCTAGGCGCCCGATAATACCCTCAGCGGTGGCGACTTCATCAGGATTGCCCGCATCGACTAACAACAAGACATGAAAGTTGCCATCACCAACATGACCGACAATAGGTCCAATCATACCAGCGTCTTCAATATCTTTTGCGGTGGCACTCACGCATTCTGCAAGTCGTGAAATAGGCACGCAAGCGTCAGTGGATAACGCACTGGCCTCAGGTCGTAGCGCAGAGCTGGCATGATATGCATTATGTCTTGCTTGCCAGAGACGTTTGCGCTCAGCTTCATTCGTATCCCAAGAAAAATCACGGCCGCCAAATTCTGCGATAATATCACTGAATAGTTGAGCCTGTTCAGCAACGCCTGCTTCTGTGCCATGAAACTCGACAAATAGTGTCGGCGTCTCAGTAAGATTGAGATTGTCATATTGATTACATGCTTTGATTTGCATCGCGTCTAGTAGCTCAATACGCGCGATAGGTAAGCACATCTGGATAGTCAGCATCACTGCCTGACAGGCATCTTCGATGGTTGAGAAGTGACAAATACCGCTACCGATACATTCGCTGATACCAAACAGTTTGAGCGTGATCTCGGTGACAATCCCTAGTGTTCCCTCCGATCCAATCATTAATCGCGTCAGGTCATAGCCTGCAGCAGATTTTTTAGCTCGCGTACCTGTGCGTACGATATCTCCGCTCGCCGTTACTACTTCAAGCGCGAGTACCACATCTTTCATAGTGCCATAACGCACTGCATTGGTACCTGAGGCGCGAGTGGCGACCATACCACCAAGACTGGCATTCGCACCGGGATCTATCGGAAAAAACAGCCCTGTATCACGTAAGTAGTGATTTAACTGCTCACGCGTCACGCCAGGTTGCACCGTCACAGTCAAATCTTCATTATGAACCTGCAAGATAGCATCCATGGCATGCATATCGATGCATAAACCGCCATAGGGTGCATTCAGCTGACCCTCTAACGATGAGCCAATACCAAAAGCGATCACGGGCATCTCATACTGATGACAAATCTCGACCGCTGCTGCGACTTCTTGCTTATCTTGCACCGTTAGTACGGCATCTGGCGGCTGATTGGCCAGCCACGTCATCGTATGGCCATGCTGCTCGCGCACTGTTGAGTTCACACTCAATTGTTTGCCAAAGCGTTCCTGCAGTGCTGCAATAGCCAAGCTATGGTCTGGTTTGAGAGTGTTGTGAGTCTGTGACAATGCTACTGATGACATGATGGATCCTATAAATAATGCGATTATTCAGCCTTAAATTAACATAATCGATATTTATTTGATATCGCTAATAACAGGCATTTGTTCTATTATAATTACATTAGGATACGCCATACAACGACTAAAACAGCTAACAAATAAAACAAGGGTGCAAACCAGCCCACTTGCGTTGCAATACCAATACTGATACCGAATCCAGCCAGTGCCAACCAATCGCGGCGACGGTCATTGAGCATGTCAGCGCGGATCTGCTGAATTTCACGCAATTGACTGTCCTGACGTGATCCTTGTGAGGCAAGGCTTTGTAGACCTTGATCAAGTAGTTTAGGGATATCGGTGGTAGACAGTAGCATTTCAGGCAGCTGCTGACGTAACTGTTGTAGATTACGCATAGGATCTAACTGCTCCTTAATCCAACTGCTCAGGATGGGCTTGGCAAGCGACCAAATATCCAGATCAGGATACAAGTCGCGACCGAGTCCTTCTACATGAACTAAGGTTTTGAGCAATAGCATCAGTTGAGGCGGGATGCTCATATGATGACGACGCGCAATGTCTAAAATCTGCATTAGTACGCCAGCAAAATCGATATCATTGATTGATTTTTGTAGCATAGGGCCCACGGTGCGCTTCATATCACGCATTAGGGCATGCTTGTCAGCATTTGGTGGTATCCAGCCTGCACGGCTAACGATATCGACGACCGCGGTAAAGTTGTTATTCATGACCGCAAGTAGCATTCGTGCCACGATAAGCTGATCGTCTTTTGATAGGGTGCCCATGATGGCGCAATCAAGCCCGATATAGCGTGGTTCATGCCCCAAATCAACTGCTGCCATACCTTCGTGTAGTGTCTGCACAGGCGGTGTCTCAACGAATACATTACCTGGATGCATATCGGCATGAAAAAAGTTATCACGGAACACTTGCGTAAAGAATATCGTTAGACCTTTTTCGGCAAGCGCTGCACGGTCATAACCCAGCTGATCGAATATCTCAACTTGTGAGATGGGCACCCCTTGGATACGCTCCATGACCATCACGTTTTTGGCAGCATCATACACTTCAGGCACATACATCAATGCTGAACCCAAGAAGTTGTTGCGCATTTGCGTGGTATTGTCAGCCTCAAGCGTCAAATCCAGCTCATTGAGCATGACTTGCCGATAGTCTTCGACGATATCAATGATATGTACGGCGCGCGCAGCTTCTATACGGGCAGATGCCCAACTTGCCAGTTCTCGTAGTAATTCAAAATCAGAAACGATCACAGTACGAATATCAGGACGTACGACTTTTACGACGACTTCACGTCCGTCATGCAATGCTGCCGTATGGACTTGTGCAATAGAGGCTGCCGCCAGTGGCTTAATATCAAATCGGGCAAACAAGGTATCGACAGGCTGACCGAGACCATGTTTCGCGTGCTCAATTTGAGCGACAGCAATATCAGCATCAAAAGGCTTAACTTTGTCCTGCAGTTGTACCAATTGAGCGATAATCTCAGGTGGTACCAGATCGCGGCGTGTTGAGAGCAGCTGGCCTAATTTGAGGAATAGTGTACCCATATCTTCAAGCGCGTATTTAATGGCATTTGGCTGGTGCTTCTTGCCCCATGCTGCCGGATGCGTACGAATTAGGCGCATTAACGGTTGTAGCTGCGGCGCTTCCTCGACAGAAAAATGGGTATCGAGGCGATATGTGGCGGCAATACGCCAAAGCTCAAGTAAACGGGCGCGGTGAGATAGTAGCATGGGATAGGGTACTCTGGACAAAAACGAAAATAGGGTAGGCGCTATGTTTTATAGTAAATATGACCAGCAATACTGATTGCTGATCATGGGTTAAATACGCTACTCATAAAACAAACTACTGATGAAATGAGTTGTTGAGGAAACGTGCTTGCTCTTCTTTGATAGCAGCAAGCTTGGCTTGTTCACGTTCGACATCTGCCCGCAGCTTTAAGAGTTGCTGTTTGAGGTCATTGGCTTCAGCGACTTCGACAGGATCAGGTGTGCTATTACCGGCAACGTCGTTGGCCCAATCACTAACATCGTCAAAAGCACGTTTGGCATTGTGACGCCAGGTACCTTTGAGCTGAGAGATGAGAAGATGTAATTGACTGGCCATCGGTTTACCAATCAGTGGCTCAAGCTGACCTGCTACATCGGGATCAAAGCCTGCCACCAGCTGTTTAAGCTGCATTAGTACTTTGTAATCACCAGCGATTGGTAAGTTACCTTCAGCGCCGCGCATCAGATTGAGCAGCTGCGCAGGATTGTCTACAGTGATGGTACAGTCTGGCCGGCTATGACCAAAACGCGCGCGCTCCATACTGGCTCTTTGGCGTTCGCTCATCTGGCCACTTGGCTCAAACACACTTTCAGTCATGACTGGCTCAAAACGCAAGCGTTCATGAGAGAACAGGACATCTAAGTCAATATCAGGCATGCCCATATTGAGACGCAATACTTTACCCGCAAGTGGTGCCAAACCTGCTTTGGTAATCTCGTCACTTGCAATCGCAATATTAATCAGCTTTTCGGCACCAGCCAATAGTAATACAGTTAGCATAAGGCTCTCGCATCGTTAAGTGAGCGCTTGATTAGCGCATAGAATATTAAGTATTGACGTCAGTTCAATAGGGTATTGCCAGTTGTGCTCTACGCCTTAAAGCCGCGGTGCACAGCAACAATACCAGCAGTCAAGTTGTGATAATCACAGTTTTCAAAGCCAGCTTGTTGCATCATTTGCTTTAAGGTCTGCTGATCAGGGTGCATGCGAATTGATTCCGCCAAGTATTGATAGCTCTCAGAATCATTAGCAATCAGCTTGCCCATGACTGGCAGGGCGGTAAACGAATACAAATCATAGGCTTTTGATAATGGCTCAAACACGGGCTTTGAGAATTCCAGAATCAACAAGCGACCGCCTGGTTTTAGCACGCGGTACATGGCTTTTAGCGCTGCGTCTTTGTCTGTGACGTTACGTAGACCAAAGCTAATGGTCACTAGATCAAAGCTTTCATCATCAAATGGTGCCAATGTTTCAGCGTTCGCCAGTACAAAATCAACATTGTTACAGCCAGCATTGATCAGACGTTCACGGCCCACCTCTAACATAGCAGCGTTGATATCTGACAATACAACATGACCGTTTCTACCGACTTCACGGCTAAATACTTTAGCTAAGTCGCCCGTACCGCCAGCGATATCTAATACATGCTGACCCGCACGAACGCCTGATAGACTAATAGCATAGCGCTTCCATAGACGATGAATACCAAATGACATCAAGTCGTTCATGATATCGTATTTTTTGGCGACAGACGTAAAGACATCAGCCACGCGTGCTTGCTTTTCAGCTTTATTGACGGTCTTGTACCCAAAATGCGTTGGCTCGTCGCCATCAGTATCTGGCGTATGCGGATTGTTGATGTCATCGCGTTGGTTAAATAGTGCTTGCTTGATCGTTTGCGCGGTACTGTTGTTAGCGCTACTACTCTTATTGCTGTTTGGCATAGTCGTTTGCTGGCCTTGCGGCGTTCCAGTTGGTAGATCTTGAACTTTGGTAAAGTCATTGTTGCTGTTATGAGCAGCATTGCTGTTATCTGCGTTAGATGCCGCTGTCTGGGCACGCATTATCTGTGCGCTTATCTGCTGGTTATGAGCGATACTGTCCTCTACCAGTTTGTTTTGCAAGTGACTATTGGTAGGTATGGTATGGTCAAGATGGGCACTGTTATTGTTTGAAGTATCGGTCATCGTGTTTCCCTATCGTTTTTATTAGACTACATACAGCCTAATGTATTATAAGAGCTGATTGAACTCTAAATGATGTATTCTATGATACACCAAACCCTACTGGCTTATCGCTATTATGCACCTCATCGACGATCAGTAGTTCACGCTTACAAAACGGCTCAATAAAGTCGCTGACACTCTTAAGAGGTTTCATCGCCTTAAAGCCTGTATCAATAAAGTCATAAAGCGGTTGATAACCGTGACGATATGCTGTGGTCTTTGCTAAGCCAAACGCCTTTTTTAGCATGAATGAGTTTAAGTGTTTGTCCGTGCGATAGCATACCTCTTTTAGATTGGCAATCTGTACTCGGCGCTCTGCCTCTTCGTCCACAGCACGGTAAGCGGCCAGCATGTTGTCTTCGTTCACAGGCAAGTTTTGATCGAGCAGCCACTGTGCTAAGTGCAAGTCTAGCTCAATGGCCAAAATCGCGGCTTGGATGCCCATGCTACCAGCTTCTAACGCAGATTCTTTGGCAAGACGCTCTAGTTTTTTGGCTTTTGGCAATATACGTGCTAGCTGTTCAGCCAACACCTTGAATTCATCACCCCCATACAACTGGGTCAAAAAATAATCTGCCATTAGCTGGTTTTTTGGCTGCTCAAACAGTGCGCGATGAGTATGACGTATGCGTGCTTGCTGCCATGTTTGTACTTCTTTGAGCTTAATGCTCAGTTGCTCATCCTGATGATGAGGTAGTGCCCAAAAACGGTTCAAGTGCTGTTGTAGATCAGCTAAAGCGGCCATGGCAGTAAATCCTATAGAGGTAAATAATATTTTAAAAAGTAGGTATGTTGATTTGATGTAGTGAGTGTTTGAGCATCTATGTTAACAAGCACTAAAAATTGTGTTCACCTTAAAAGAAAATAAATAAGAATACAAATGCCAAACTGTTACATAGCACTATTATTTACTCGATTGGCGTGGTGCTATGATTAAGTGAGATAAAAATAGCCGAAAAGACAATTCAAAGAACGTTTTGCTAGCAATATCCGCTGTGTGCAGAAGCACTTAGCGGAAATCTTCTTAACGCATAGCTTTTTAATTAACAGCTTCTTCATGACAGGCTTCTTGGTCAAAGGTTTTGATATTATCTGACAATAAAATGACCGAGCAATAATAAAGATCAGCAAAAACATCATTTAATAAAGACAAAGTTACTAAGAATATAGCTACCAAAAATACAGTTACTATAAATAAAAGCGAGTCCAATCATGTCCCAAAAAAATGATACTACTGAACCTGCGGCACTACAAGCGGTGAGTGCACAATTTAGTGAGCAAGTCGTCGAGCAGCGCCTAACGCCCAATCCTTTGAGCCAGTTCTCTATGGATGAGGATGCGCTGAGACTGGCGCTAGTGACAGCGCAATATGCACTAAGAGCCACGCGTCAGCAAACCACCAACAAACCAACAGGACTATTGGTGCTTGTCAATGGGATGGAGCAGGCAGGTAAGGGCACATCAGTTAAGCAGCTCAGACAGTGGGTTGATCCAAGACTACTCAAGGTTGAAGCAACCATTGGTCAGGCATCACTAAGCTATCAGCCTATTTGGCAAGCCCATACGAGTGATATGCCGCGCCATGGTGATGTGATGGTGTATTTCGGTAATTGGTATGCTGACTTGCTATACAACATCATGCGATTGGCAGCATCAGATGATAAAAGTGACCAAGATCAGTCTACGAATGCTCAGTTAATGAATAATAGTATCGACACAGACGCACTACCTATTGCTCAGTGGCAAGACTATCTACAGCAACAATTAGAAGTGTTAAAAGCGTTTGAACAAGACCTTGTGGCCAATCATACCAGAGTATTGAAATGCTGGTTTCATGTTGACGCTGACACGCTGCAAAGTCGCTTGGAAGATGATGAAGCGGATCCGCAGTTTTTGTATCAAATAGACTGGAACAGCAAAAAAGTCATCGAAAAATTTAATGAGGTAGCAGCGACGCTACTCGAACAGCAAGGTGATTGGATTATTATCGATGGCGACGACAAGTCTGTAGCCGCTGATAACTTCTGTCATGAAGTCTTGCATGCCATGCAAGCCTCACTGGTAAGTAGTCGCAAAAGTGCACCCAAGGCTGAAAAATCTCAATCTAAGAAGAAAAAGTCTCAGTCAGATGCTGACAAAAAGCCCTTTAAGCCTGTCAAGATACCTAAGAAATTGACTGACATAGACGACTCAAAAATCAGTAAGTCTGACTACCGCGAAGCACTGGCAGAGAAGCAAGCGCGTCTTGCTGAGCTATTACGTGCGCGCAAAGGTCGCCATATCGTCTTTGCTTTTGAGGGCATGGATGCCGCTGGAAAAGGCGGTGCGATTAAGAGACTAGTGGCAGCGCTCGATCCACGTGAGTATCAAGTTTATAATATTGGCGCACCGATGTTATACGAGACCCAGCATCCTTACTTATGGCGGTTCTGGACCAGATTGCCTGCTGAGCAAACCAATCGTATCAGTCGTATCGCTATTTTTGATCGCACTTGGTATGGGCGCGTATTGGTTGAGCGTATTGAAGGGTTTGCAACCAATGACGAATGGCAGCGCGCGTATGATGAAATCAATCGCTTTGAGTCAGATTTGGCAGCTGCAGGAACGTTGGTTATAAAATACTGGTTGGCTATTGGCAAAAAAGAGCAGCTTGAACGTTTTGAGGATCGCCAAGACACACCGCACAAGCAATTTAAGCTGACTGATGATGACTGGCGCAACCGTGATAAGTGGTCTGATTATGTGCAGTCTGCCGCGGATATGCTGGCACGCACAGACACAAAAACAGCGCCATGGTGTGTTATTGCAACCAATGAAAAACGCCAAGCACGTTTGGATGTGTTAGATCATGCGATTGAGCAGCTATCAGCAGTAGCTGAATAAAAATAACTAATTTTTAATGATTAGGTTTCACTATTAGAGTTTTGATGTTTTGGTTTTCAGAACTTGGCTTCAATGCCTGCGCTTTAATGTCTGGACTTTAATAGTTAGGCCTGTGATGGTCATGATTTGAATAGTGATTTTTGACAATGGTTTATACTGACAGCTCGCTGTTGATAGCGCCTACAAGTTGCCTATTAATAGGCTAATGGAACAAAACATACTCAATTCAATCTGTCATCGAGAAAGAGTGACATCAAACGTACACATTCCCAGTTACAAATCTTGCAATATCATTATGCATTATGTGATTATATTTAATATAATAGGGGCAAAATTGCCTCTGTTATGTCATAAAGTCTCCTAGTAAACGAATATTTTATGATTAGGGCAGAGATTCAACCAATATTACTGCCGTACTAGAGATAAATAAAAACAGTACCACTATCAGAGTTGTAAGCCGCGAGATGCTGTAATCGAATGATTGAGCACTATACCTTGCGGCTTTGTGATATATGGAGTGATGTGTTTTGGTAGGGAGTATTTCTTGTTGACCTACTATTATCGACCTAAATCAGACGTGCAAAAGCAACGATAGATTTAGGATTACGGCAGCAATAGCATGTTAAAAGTTCATTATTTTAAGTTCACTGTTTAGAAAACACATTGCGCACATATCAAGCAGTCGAAATGCAGATTAGCATCATCTGCTTAAATGCTACGCAATGTCCTAATCGCATATAATTTCAATCAGCTTACGCAGGACGTATCAACGTATGGGTATTAGCAACAGTTCTACAGAGCCAACTCAACCAGTCGGCTCTATGAAAGTAAATCTATTTTTTGCCATTCTATTAATTGCGATGACCGTCTACTTTTTGTGGTGGGGTTTAGATTACACCATGCGTCAGCAAACGACGCTGTTCATTGTGGCAACCGCGTTTGGTGTCTTTATGGCATTCAACATCGGTGGTAACGATGTTGCCAACTCCTTCGGTACTTCGGTAGGGGCAGGAACGCTAACCATTCCCCAAGCGTTAGGGGTAGCCGCGATATTTGAGGTTTCTGGTGCAGTATTGGCAGGTGGTGAGGTTACCGATACCATTCGTAAAGGTATCGTTGACTTGGACGGTCTGACAGTCACACCCAACCAGTTTATTTATGTCATGCTCTCAGCATTGATCGCCGCTGCATTTTGGCTGCTATTTGCCACACGCAGGGGGCTACCAGTATCGACGACTCATTCTATTATTGGCGGTGTCATTGGTAGTTCTATCGTTCTAGGATTCGATTTGGGTGGTAGCGCTACTGCACTATCTACCGTAGATTGGGGTACGGTTGGTACCATCGCTATTTCTTGGGTTCTATCACCGCTGCTAGGTGGTGTATTAGCATATATCCTATATGGTCTCATTAAGAAAAATATCATTGCGTATAATGATCAAACAGAAGCCCATATCGGTGAGCTAAAAGCCAATAAAAAGGTACTAAAGCAAAATCATAAAGAGTTTTTGGATGGTTTGACAGAGTCAGAACAGCTGGCTTATACCTCAGCGATGCTACGTGATCAAGAAATCTATAAAGATGATGATTGTGTCGTCACAGACTTAGAAACTGATTACTACAAAGAGCTTTATGAAATCGAAAACGAGCGTAGTAATCTTGATACGCTAAAAGCGCTTAAGCAATGGGTACCTATTATTGCTGCATTGGGCGGCGCAGTCATGACTTCCTTGGTCGTGTTTAAAGGTCTTAAAAACGTTAATAGTAATCTGACCACGCTGCAGGGTTTCTTGATCATGGGTATGATCGCAGCCTTAGTTTGGCTAGCGACCTTTATCTACACCAAGAGTATTCGCGGTAAGCACAAAGAAGATCTGACCAAGGCTACTTTTATTATGTTCAGCTGGATGCAGGTATTTACTGCATCAGCCTTTGCCTTTAGTCATGGTTCAAACGATATCGCTAATGCGGTTGGTCCTTTTGCTGCCATCATGGATGTTATCCGTACCAATGAGATTGCCTCACAAGCAGCAGTACCGCCAGCTGTCATGCTGACTTTTGGTGTTGCGTTGATCGTAGGTCTTTGGTTCATCGGTAAAGAAGTGATTCAAACGGTTGGTACCAATCTAGCAAAAATGCATCCTGCGTCAGGATTCTCAGCAGAGCTTGCTGCTGCTGCGGTTGTTATGGGTGCATCAACCTTAGGTCTACCGGTATCTAGTACGCATACTTTGGTAGGTGCTGTACTTGGTATTGGTATCGTCAATAGAGACACTAATTGGGCGCTAATGAAGCCAATTGGTCTTGCATGGGTAATCACCTTGCCAGTTGCCGCTGGACTATCAGCGATCAGCTATGTTGTTTTGAAAAACATTTTTTAGTATGTGTCTCGTTGCGACATTTAGGTTGCGACTATGCTAAGAACAACAAAAAACGCTTATTAGCCTCATGCTAATAAGCGTTTTTTTGATCCACTCGCTAACGGTGTGTTTAGTCGGTACCAAACTGTTGACGCTTCTTTGCAAAAAACCTATCCAGTCTATCCATCGCGTTTTCTAAGTCGTGCAGATTAGGTAAAAAGACCAAGCGGAAATGATCTGGTTTGTCCCAATTAAATCCTGTTCCTTGCACCATCAATACGTTTTCTTCGACCAGTAAGTCCATCATAAAGTTCATGTCGTCGTCGATAGGGTAGACTTCTGGATCCATTTTTGGAAAACAATAAAATGCGCCTTGGGGCATGGTGCAAGAAATGCCTTTAATTGCGTTAAGACGTGAGACTGCCATTTCGCGCTGCTTATATAGGCGACCTTTTTCCGAGGTTAGCTCTTGCATACTTTGGTGACCACCCATAGCGGTTTGAATAGCGTATTGTCCCTGAACATTAGAACAAAGGCGCATAGAGGCTAACATATCCAAGCCTTCAATAAAGTCAGTAGCGTGCTGCTTGCGACCAGATACCATCATCCAGCCTGAGCGAAACCCTGCAATACGGTGTGATTTTGACAAGCCATTGTATGAGAGCACCAGTACTTCGTCAGTTAAGGTGCTCATAGGGGTGTGCACGTGATCATCATAAAGAATACGATCATAAATCTCATCTGCCATGATGATCAAATTGTACTCTTTGGCAACCTCAATAATCTGTTTTAGTAGCTCATCGCTATACAGGGAACCTGTTGGGTTGTTGGGGTTGATAACCACGATGCCTTTTGTCTTGGTGGTAATTTTAGATTTGATATCTTCAATATCAGGGTGCCAGTTGTCTTCTTCGTTACAGCGATAGTGTACAGCGGTGCCACCAGCGAGGTTAGCAGCCGCTGTCCAAAGCGGATAGTCTGGCATCGGAATCAGTACCTCATCGCCATCATTCATCAGTGCCTGCATAGTCATCACAATCAGCTCAGAGACCCCATTACCTAGATAAACGTCACGCACATCTACCGCTGACAGCAGCCCTTTAGACTGGTAGTACTGCAAGATCGCTTTGCGCGCTGAAAAAATGCCTTGCGAGTCTGAGTAGCCAGTAGCTTCAGATAGGTTCATGGCGACATCACGCAAAATTTCATGAGGCGCTTCTAAACCAAACGGTGCTGGATTGCCAACATTAAGCTTCAATATGCGCTTGCCCTCAGCCTCCATTTTATTGGCAGTCTGTAATAGTGGGCCACGAATGTCGTAGCAGACGTTCTGCAGTTTGTCAGATTTTTTGATGGTATTCATAGCGTGACCGTTTGTCGAATGAGTGTATGTGTGTTTGACAGTATTAGAAGACATAGCAGGTTGAATAGTGTCTGTTTTGGTATTTATTTGATTATGTGACGTCGCATTTATGTCAGTAGCTATTTCAGTAGCTATGTCGGCATCTGTATCTTGCGTAATCTGTTTTGTAGGTACAGTTAATTCATTGTTGTCAGTGCCTTCGCCCTTTAGCTCTCCGCGTAGCAGGTAGCCTTCGCTACACCCCAAAATACGGGCGAGTGTGGGCAGCTTTGATGAGACGATGCCATTGGTGCCACGTTCCCAGTTTGAGATAGCGCCGCGACTGACCTTGGCACCAGCAGCTGTCATGGCTTGTGCCAATTGTTCAGCGGTGAATCCTTTGTCATGTCGTAACTGGACCAACCGTTCTGCTTGCGTGCTTTTATTCTTATCATCAGACATTGTTATTGGAACCTTTATTGATTAGTAAACTTATAACCTGAGATACGTGTTTTTACTTAACACTAATGCAAGATATTATTGCATTCAAAAGTGTTTTGCAAATAGTTTTAAACAAATAATCTTATATGCAAGTTATACTTGCATTAGCTATAAACAACTCTTCAATTAGGAATGTTTGTATATCAATAATAGGCGTTAGACGTATCAAAATTACATCTTTACCCATTATTATGTAGAGGTAATTTGCTATATTTTACTTAATCAATCTCATTAGCAATGCTACTTATCCAATAATATTAGCAGCACTCCCTTTGTTTATACCTTGAATAGTGAGGCAATAACCAACAGATAGGGCACATCGTTTTCATAATTATATGGCGATAAAACAGTTATCGAGATTAGACAATAAATACTCGAATAAGGATAAATTATGCAAGATAATCAATTAAGCAAAGAAGAGATCAGCCAATTGACTGAAGCTGACTGGAAAGAGCGTCTAAGTGCTGATGAATACCACGTGATGCGTGAGAAAGGTACGGAGCGTCCATTCACAGGTGTGTACAACGATGCAACTGATGATGGCGTCTATCGCTGTAAGGGCTGCGGTGCTAGCTTGTTTGATTCGAGCAGAAAGTTTGATGCTAGCTGCGGTTGGCCAAGTTTTGATCAAGGTATCGACAACAGCGCGATTGACGAGCACGTTGACAACTCGCTTGGCATGACTCGCACAGAAGTCACCTGTAGCAACTGCGGTGCCCATTTGGGTCACGTATTCCCAGATGGACCTACTGAGACGACAGGTATGCGCTACTGCATCAACTCAGTATCTATTGATTTAGATAAGTCTGAGAAGTAGGGTTTTATTATTAGCAGTGTGAGAGGGAAGTACAGAGTGCTTCCTTTTCAATATTTTCTACTGTTCATATCATTAAGAAGATAAAGCTTTTGAACCAACACCAAAAATAACCAAACCTCGATTTAAGGATGAATAATGAGTACTATTTATGATTTTACCGCTGAGCGTATGGACGGTAGTTCGCAAGCATTCTCTGATTATAAAGACAACGTATTGCTAATCGTCAATACGGCAAGCAAATGTGGTTTTACGCCGCAGTTCGAAGGGTTGGAATCGTTATATCAACAGTACAAAGATCAAGGGCTGGTAGTTGTCGGCTTTCCTTGTAATCAATTTGGTAGCCAAGACCCAGGCAGTAATGACGAGATTGGCGCGTTTTGCCAAAAGAACTATGGTGTCAGTTTTCCTATGATGGCAAAAACCGATGTCAACGGATCAGATGCTCATCCTATCTACGAATGGCTCAAGGATCAGAAAGGTGGTGTGCTGACCGACGGTATCAAATGGAACTTCACGAAGTTTTTGGTCGATAGTAAAGGACAGGTTATTGACCGCTATGCTCCAACAACTAAGCCAGAAGCAATCAAAAGTGATATTGAGCAGGCACTAGCGAATAAATAAATGGCATCTACCAAAAACTTTGATTTTTTGGAAAAATATAAAATCAACAAAAACATATGCTTGCTAAATATTTGGATAAAAACGTCAAAAATATCTCAAAAAGTAGAAAATAGCGTTTGACAGCCATGTGTAAATCTATATAATACACACCCACAGCAGCAGAGCTTAGTGACAAACTTAGGGCTCAGTTGATGTTGAATAAATTGCATCGCAATTGTTCGAAGGGTGATTAGCTCAGTTGGTAGAGCGTCTGCCTTACACGCAGAATGTCGGCGGTTCGAATCCGTCATCACCCACCACTTCTTAGCAAGTGGGCTCCTTAAATAAGAGCAAGAAGCTAAGACGACCTAAGCAGCGGTAGTTCAGTTGGTTAGAATACCGGCCTGTCACGCCGGGGGTCGCGGGTTCGAGTCCCGTCCGCTGCGCCATATTTAAAACGAATTTAGACTTTCGAGTTTAAGCAAGTTTCGCCTCAAACATTAGGTTGTTTGGGGTTTTTTTGTGCCTGTGTTTTTATCTATGTTTTATGAGTTATAAGTCAGATAAGAAAATATAGTAAGAGTTATAATCTAGAATTATAATTTATATGTAGTTAAGTCATATCAATTAAAGGTCAGCTAGAGCGTGAACCCTTCTTTTACATCAGTCTTGTATTGAATAAAAGAAGGGTCATCATATTTATTTTAGATACAGCGTTTTAAAGGAGCTTTGCTTAAAGTGTATTATCTATAATTTATGACACGTTTGGCTCATTATAGGCTCTAGCTACAGATAGAGGGTTAGTCACGCGTTGCTTGCCATGCGCCCATTGATCCTAGATAGATATCAATATGCTCAAAACCTCGACTAGCAAGCCATCCTGCTGCTATCGTTGCTCGAGCTCCGCTGGCACACATCAAGGTATAGTGGCGACTCTGGTCGAGCTCACGCCAACGCTTGTTCAGATGACCAACATAGATATGCTGTGAGCCTTCAATCGCACTATCGTTTCTCTCGTCGATATCACGTACATCTAGCAAAGTCCAGTTCTGAGCATTGTCCAGACGATTTTTTACTTCAGAGGTGTCAATCATAGGGGTTCGCTGCATCCGCGCGCCTTGGGCAGCAGCAGGAACGACACCCACATAGCCCCCGACAATATTATCAAAAGCAATGCGTACCAGATGCTCCATTGCAGTCGCTAGTTGCTCTTCATCAGAAGCAATCAGTGCCAAGCTTTGTCCTTCCTCAATAAACCACCCAGCAAATGCAGGTAGCATATTGACAGGTAAGCTCATCGATTCAGGCAGGTGTCCGGATGCATAGGCCATTGGCTCACGAATATCGATGAGATGATCGGCACCGCAGTCATGCAGCTGCTTGAGCGAGAGGCTACGAGGACGCATAACAGTAGGAGGTGCTTCACCGCCCTCCATGTTGAGACGCTCCATCAACCTAAAGTAGGGCGGTTGATAATGGTTTTCGTTAGTCTTAAAGTCAATAAATGCCTCACGATCAGTAATCTGCAAACGCGGGTTATTCATTCGTTCATGACCAACAGTAGAAAACTCACGCTCCGCCATACCTGAGCCACATACTGAACCAGCACCGTGAGCGGGATATATAATGGCCTGATCTCCAAGTGCTAGAATGTCTTGTAACGAGTCATAAAGTAGACCTGCCACTTCCCTGCGACGATCAGGATAGAAATCGGTACGGCCCACATCACCGACGAATAGTGCATCGCCTGTAAAGACGCCGACGGCTTTGTCTGGATATGCGGTATCAAACAGTGCATAAGCCAGATGATCATCGGTATGGCCAGGAGTCTCCAGAGCATGGATTTCAAGTTGACCGATGATGAAGCAATCACCATTACGTGCTGTCTGAGCGTAGACAATAGGTTGTTCTGGGTTTGGTCCGTGCAAGACGATAGCCCCTGTCAAGGCTGCTAAAATAGGGGCGCCAGAGACCAAATCCTCATTACGATGCGTCTCAAAAATATGTGTGATTTCAAGCCCTGCTGCACGCGCTTTTTCTACATATATCGCGCAGTCACGACGCGGATCAATCACCGCTGCCTTACCACCAGAGCCTACCAAATAGGATAGGTGAGACAGTCCAGGTGTTTTAATTTTTTCTAATAGCATGGTCTTTTCCTTATTATAATTATGTCAAATGAGATTTTTGCCAGTAGCATCTTACTAGTTACATTGATTTGTCTGATTGAATTCTTACTCACTGAGATTTTCTTAATATCTATCAATATACAATAACATATATTAACTTTATATTTATATAGGTATTCATCCAATAAACAGCGATTTTTTGGATCGATATTTAGCGTCTCATGTATGCTGTTTTCAGGTTTAAAAATTCTATAAATGTAATAAAGTTATTGAACGTTAGTTAGTGAAGTTAAAAACAGACGTCTTATTTAGTAGGTTTTTTACAGTAGCTTGTTGACAGAGATGCTGGCCAATTGATATATCTATGACTCAAATACATGCAAGTAAAGGATAAATTTTGAGTGACCACAAGGCATTAGATGTTGATGTTGGGCAAGAGCATATTGTCATACAGCGACGATATGACGCTTTGGGTGCAGTGAATGATTTACTCATTGCTGTTTGGTTTTTGATTGGTAGCTTTTTCTTTTTGAAAGAATCGTTGACGACGGACGGTACATGGCTATTCATCCTTGGCAGCGCACAACTACTTATCAAACCGCTAATTAAGCTAATTAGCTTGATTCATGTTGGTAGGGTATTTAAACGCGCAAAAAAATAATAAGTTGCCAAGGTAGGTAATACTATATCAAGCCGTAGCATCAAATTATTTCCTATCCAGTCTTACTTCTGAAACTGATAATTGCTAATGCTTGTGGTGCATTACTAAGGTGCGTTGGTTTGATTTATCATGCCATGATGAATAATGCCTGATACCTCTAAGAAATGAAAACCTCGTTCAAAAAACATTGAACTATTTTTAATATGTCTGTATTATTGGACATATGGAAATAACTAATGCTATTGCAAGCTTTGCTGCGCTCTCTCAAGATACTCGATTAAAGGCTTTTAAGCTGCTGGTCAGCCACGAGCCTGAAGGTCTCCCTGCGGGCGAAATAGCCCGTCAGCTTGGTGTGCCGCACAATACGATGTCAGCTCATCTAGCGGTGCTAGCACGAGCAGGCTGGGTAGTCTCTCAACGACACAGTCGGCAAATCATTTATCGAGCATCACTCTCCCATATGGACAGCGTCATTCAATTCTTACTCCAAGACTGCTGTGCAGGGCATCCAGAGCTGTGCGCCTCACTTATGGATAGTTTGAGTGGCTGCCGAATGGATGCGTCTGCCGAACAAAGCCATCATTAAACCTATTATCCATTCAATAACGGCACTCACTTAAACGCCTTTCACTTAAAAGACACACACTTAATAGGTAATATCACTATGAAGCCATTGATTTTTCATAACCCTAATTGCGGTACCTCTCGTAATACCCTCGCTATTATTAAGGCATCAGGCGAAACGCCAGAAGTAGTGGAGTATCTAAAAAATACACCGACGCGCGATCGTTTGGTTGAGCTATTAGCGCAAATGCAAATCTCTCCGAGAGAACTATTAAGAAGCAAAGAAGCTATCAATGATGAGCTAGGGCTAGATAATCCTGAACTCTCTGACGATCACATTATCGATGCGATGATCGCGCATCCTATCTTAATCAACCGTCCTATCGTAGTAACCGAAAAGGGCGCAGCTTTATGTCGTCCTTCAGAGCGAGTTTTTGAGCTGTTAGATAACCCAATAAGCAGCTTTACCAAAGAAGATGGCGAGGTTGTCTCTCATGGTAAACGCTAAGGCTACGCAGCCATCTATGACGACCTCTAATATTGATGACTTGCCCAATATTGATATCGATAATCTACAGCCTATCGATATTAAGTCTCTTATTGCACCAAATGATTCACGTCACCCACCCAAAATACTGGTGTTGTACGGCTCTGTCCGCGCGCGCTCATTCTCTAGATTAGCTGCTGAAGAGTCGAGCCGGTTGCTACGTTGGTATGGTTGTGAAGTGCAGATGTTTGACCCATCTGGTTTGCCGTTGCCTGACGATGTAGATTCGGACCACCCAAAAGTGCAAGAATTGCGGGAGCTGGCACAGTGGTCTGAAGGCATGCTGTGGGTGAGTCCAGAGCGCCATGGCAGTATCACTAGTATCATGAAAGCACAAATCGACTGGATACCATTGTCACTAGGTGGCGTGCGACCCACTCAGGGTAAAACACTAGCGCTGATGCAAGTCAGTGGTGGTAGTCAGAGCTTTAATACGGTCAATCAAATGCGTATTCTCGGACGCTGGATGCGGATGATTACTATCCCTAATCAATCTTCGATCCCTAAAGCGTTCTTAGAGTTCAACGATGACAATCGTATGGATATGTCGCCTTTATACCTGCGTCTGGTTGACGTCTGTGAAGAGCTGGTGAAATTTACTTGGCTCACACGCGGACGCTCAGCATACCTTACCGATCGCTATTCAGAACGCGTTGAAAGTGCTGAGCAAGTATCAAATCGCGTTAATCAAAAATCGATCTAGTCTTTTATAAAAAATCGGCTGAACAAAGTCAGCTTAAGTAAGGTTGCATCATGCTTGCATTTGCTATTTTTGTGGTTACTTTAGTATTGGTTATATGGCAGCCTAAAGGATTGGGTATCGGCTGGAGCGCTATGGGTGGCGCGCTTGTCGCGTTGGTGTTCGGTGTGGTGCAGCTATCAGATGTCGGTATTGTTTGGGATATTGTTTGGGATGCAACCTTTACTTTTGTGGCGCTGATTATCATCTCGCTTATCCTAGATCGGGCAGGGTTTTTTGGCTGGGCGGCACTACATGTGGCAAGGCTAGGTAATGGTCAAGGGCGCTTGCTATTTCCGATGATTGTCGTGCTTGGCGCCTTTATTTCTGCATTTTTTGCCAATGACGGGGCAGCGCTATTACTAACACCCATTGTGATTGCTATCTTGCTGCGTTTGAATTTTTCGCCGCCGTCAGCTTTGGCATTTATCATCGCAACAGGCTTTATCGCTGATACGGCAAGTCTGCCCTTGGTTACGTCAAACTTGGTTAATATCGTCAGTGCCAATTATTTCGATATTGGGTTTGGTCGTTATGCGGCGGTCATGGTACCCGTCAATATCGTGTCTGTATTGGCGACACTACTGGTACTATGGGTTGTTTACGCGCGTCATATCCCTAAGCGCTATCCAGTTGATAACTTAAGTGCTCCAGAGTCTGCTATTACAGATCCATTGGTGTTTCGGGCTGCATTTCCGTTATTGAGCTTGCTGCTTCTTGCCTATTTTGCGACTGAACCGTTAGGGCTGCCGATTTCACTTGTCACTGGTGCGGCCGCCCTTGTTTTGATGGCCATTGCTGGTCGCTTGTGGCAAGGCGGGCGCAGTGCAGTCGTTTCTGTGAGTGAGGTGTTACGTAATGCACCTTGGCAAATCGTGTTATTCTCCATTGGTATGTATTTGGTGGTTTATGGTTTAGGTAATGCAGGTCTCACTGCATATGGCGCACAAATCCTTAATTGGTTGGGAGAGCAGGGCGCAGTCATTGCCACAGTAGGAACTGGGTTTTTATCTGCTATTATCGCGTCTATCATGAATAATATGCCAGCGACTTTGGTCGGCGCGCTAGCGATTGATCAGGCTCAAGTGCCCGCAGCGACGCGAGAGCTGATGATTTATGCCAATGTGATCGGCAATGATTTGGGCCCCAAGTTTACACCGATTGGTAGTCTTGCCACTTTATTATGGTTGCATGTACTGGCAGAAAAAGACTATAAAATCAGCTGGGGACAGTATATAAAAATAGGCTTGTTGATTACGCCTCCTGTGCTACTCGTAACATTGTTAGCTTTGGTTGTTTGGTTGCCTATGCTGTCAAGCTAATCAAAGCATTAGCAAGCCCGCTTTACTAGAACGCCAATTTGATAAATGTATCGATGATCAGCTTTGTTTGGGCATGATAAGGTCTCCATGCAATCCGTGTTTTACCTAAAATGAGGGTATAAAATGACAATGCTTACTGTGAACACCATCCTCAAACCTCGTCAGTATTTGCTAATGCCAATCCGCGGGGCAGCTGTATTGGTTACTGCGCTTCTATTGTCGGCATGCGCACAGTCTGATAATACTGATGAGGTAAGTGTCAATACCAGTAAAGATGCAAACGTTGAAGCGGTAGTAGAGTCTACAGCAGCGACACAAGCAAGCCAGACTGGTATTTTGAAGAATGTATCTGCAACCGTCTACAAAGATGCCAACTGTGGTTGCTGTAAAGAGTGGATAGATCATGCACAGACGCACGGGCTAGTCTCGACAGCCCAGCACCCAGCTGATTTGTCATTGATTAAAGACCGCTATAGCGTTCCTAATGAGATGCGTTCTTGTCACACGGCAGTGACGACCGATGGCTACATCTTTGAAGGTCATGTCCCGGCGAAGTATGTGGCAGAGTTTTTACAGAACCCACCAGAGCAAGCTATTGGGCTCGCTGTACCTGGTATGCCAGTCGGTAGCCCAGGTATGGAGTATCAAGACCAGTTCTCGCCTTATCAAATTATGCAAATGAATAAGGACGGTATAAATCAAGTATATGCAGATATTGAGTCCATCGCTCAGCAGCTATAATTTGCCGATGATATTATTGAGACACAAAAATGTGAGCTAAAAGAAATGCAGACGCTTATCGAAACGTTGGAATAAGTGTAGCGCTAAATTATTCTAAATAATAAGCATAAAAAAACCCCCATCAAACTGATGGGGGTTTTGGCAAATGCCATAATTGAATCTATAGTGACTCAAAAGGTTTACTACTAAAATGTGGCTCTCCAACCTGGGCTCGAACCAGGGACACACGGATTAACAGTCCGTTGCTCTACCAACTGAGCTATTGGAGAATA
>NZ_JCACRV010000002.1:0-39315 GCF_059076335.1 Psychrobacter sp. H25
GTTTCAAAGAGGATGTATCTCAGTTTAATAAGCGTCCAATTAGAGAGCACCTAGAATACTATTTAGTATTCTAGGTGCTCTCTAATTGGACGCTCAAATCTCTGTCAAATTTCGTTGTATATAGTGTTCATCATATCTTCTGCATACGATCTAGAATCTTCAAGAGATCTATGTTGTATATTATGTGATGGAACATTTAGCGAACCTCGAAGATCATCAAGTGACAGAAAACTGTTTTCTGTAATATAGCCATTATCTTTTAAGGCTTTTAAACAATCATTAAAACCACTTTTTTCGTTTAAATTAAGTGAGATGAGCTGTCGTTTATAGCGACTTCTCATCTCAGCTTCAACGAATACACGTAGTTGCTCTAATTTATCTTCATTTGTCCTACGTTCTACAAAATCCATTATTTCATTGTAGCGTTTATTATGTGCTGTTTCAGTCATTTCAGCTTCAGTTGCCTGCTCTAGTATTGATCCCTTCTGTGTTTGAATGATCTTTATAGCACTAGCTTCCTTACTGAATTTCATCATCATAGATGAAGCCATACCTTTATAATGTGTAGTAACAATCAATTGTTTAACACGAGGTTTTAAGTTATGCAGTATTCGTAAAATACTGGTAATTCTCTCACTGTCAAAACTAGTAACAGGATCATCCATTACTAAAATAGACTTCTGTCTCTCATTTTCAGGCAGCTTATTAATTTTGGCGAAGTAAACAGAGAGAGCTAGAGCTCTGCGATCGGATTCACTGAATAGGCAATGAAACTTATCTTTATTTATATTTTCTCCTCTAAAAGAGACTTTTAGTTCATAAACAGTTCTAGTTCCAATATTGTTAGTACCTCTAGATATTTCAAAATTCTTCGTTCCAATACTAGAGAAAATTCTGTTTATCTCCTCAAAATAATTGTTCAAGAATTCTTCTTGATCCTCCTCTAGTTTGGCCTTACTCTCTTTATATTCATCATCAGCTGCTTGCAGATCAGAGCATAAACCAGAAAATTCTATGCAATCCTCGTTCATAGCAAGTCTCTTTCTTTGAGATAGAAGCAATGCCTCTGCCTTTACCTCATCATCTACTAAATTTTGTAGCGCTACGGTATTCTGTGATGCCTTAAACAAATCTAGTTCCAGGTTAATTTTTTCTTTAACACTATTATATTCAGCGATTGAATCATCAAATATAGAGAACATATTTTTTAGTTGCGTAAAATCTATAGGGGGAAGTGAGCTATAAGGAACTTCGTATTTGTAATTGAGAGCGTCTTCTATAGTTTTAGCGATACTATTATTAGCATCATACAAATCAGATAAAGCTATTTCTATGCTTTGAAAACAGCTCATCAACTGATCTATATAGTCATGTTCCTGTAATTTACTTCTAATATCAGCTTCAATATAAGTATCTAAAAATGCTAAATTCCTGTCATGTTTTTCTCTAATATCTTCTATATTTGTACTAATCAAAGACTTTCTTTTTAGAGAGTTAGCTTTTGATTTCGTTTGAGCTACAAAATTTTGAAAATTATCATCGAAAGCAGTTTGATAGTTTTCAATCAAGGACTGAGCTTCTCGCTCTAATTCCTGTCCACAAAAAGGACAATCATCTTTTAGATGATTAATGCTGAACCGCCCCGACTATATCGGAGGTTGGTTTACTTGAGTCAGGCAGCCATGCCCTAACGTGATAAAATTATCATAATACTGCTTTTCAAACTCAAAGATGTCATAGTAAATTATGTATAAGTATAACTAAGCCACCTTATGCTTCTTAAAGTTCTCCGCCTGCTCAAATATCTCTTTATAGACCTCTTTTGAGTCCACAGGTGGATAACCCCATTCATCGAGTAATATCATCAAATCAAACTGTAGCTCCGCTTTGATATCATCCCGCTTATTCCAGTCGGTATACCTTGCCTTGTCATCTATCAGTTTTTTCACTTCTTTTGACAGCTCAAGCAGCTTGTCTTCGGGATAGGTAAAGTCGTACTTATGCGCCAGTGATAGTAAGATGTCGTAAAATGCTTTTTCTTCAAAGTCGATGCCCATCTCACCAAATGACGCCATCTCTTCGCGTAGCTCGTGATACAGCTTGATGATTTCATCCGAGAAATCACCAATGACTTCAGCGCGCAGTATGTCTTGCTCGTCACGGTCGTTATACTTCTCGACAAGCGCATTCATCTTCTTGCTAAAATCAACGCCCTTCACCTTGTTCGTCTTTTTAAGCTCACCAATGGCTTTAGCGAGTAGCTGCTGTAGTAGCTCTAGCTTGGTATTTGGCTGCTTGATCACTTCAAGCTTGGCTAAGTAGTCTTCATCGAAGATATCAATTTCACCGTCAGTGTTATCACCCAGCTTAAAGATCTCTTCAACGCCATCACTCATCAGCGCGTCTTTGACCAGGTCACGTACCTTTTGGTTCATCTGCTCAACGTCAGGTGCACCGCCAGTAGTGATTTTAAAGATAATGGTACGAATGGCTAGGTAGTAATGAATCTTGTCTTTATGAGTCTTGGTGAGTGCTTCACTACCTACGCAAATATCATAGGCAGACTTCAGGCGCTTGGCTAAGTCCATAAAGCGTTTTTCTAGCTTCTTAGATTGCAGTGCAAAGTCAGCCGCCGCATTTAAGCAGTTCAGCTGCTCTAATGGCGTGCCGTTAAAATATAGGCTAGAGTCGAACTTATGATAGACGGTATCTAGTAGATCCAAATGGTCTTTGACCACCACGACTGACTTTTGAATATCGTCTAGGTTTTGAACCTGACCACTAGTGTAATGCGAGAGCGCTAGATTCATCTGCTTTTTGATGCCGATGTAATCAACGACTAAGCCGCTTTCTTTGCCTTCAAACTTACGATTGACCCGTGAGATAGTCTGAATCAGGCTGTGCTTTTGTAAGGGTTTATCAATGTAGATGGTATCGAGAAAGGGTACGTCAAAGCCTGTGAGCCACATGTCGACGACGATGGCGATCTTAAAGTTAGATTTGCCGTTCTTAAACTGACGATCCAGCTCTTTGCGGTAGTCTTTATTACCCAGATTGTCCCACATGCCTTTTTCATCATCCTTGTTACGAGTCATGATCATCTTGACACGCTCCATGGGCATGACATTTTTCTTATCACTCTCTGACAAGGTTGAGCCTTCCTCACATGCTTTTACTTCGTTCCATTCAGGACGCAGCTCTATAATGTCTTTATATAACTGATAGGCAGCTTCCCGGCTGCTACAGACAAACATCGCCTTACCTTTTTGCGTCGTGCCCTCTTCTACTCGCGCTTCATAATGTGTCACAAAGTCTTCAGCAATGGCACGGATGCGGTCAGGGTCACCAAGTATGGTGGACATACTCGCCATGGCTTTTTTGCTTTTCTCTATCTGATACTCATTGGTGCCAGCATCTGCACTTTCTTGATAGTATTTCTCTACTTCGTCAAGCTGCTTGCTATCGAGTAGCACCTTGGCAGCGCGACCTTCATAGACAATATGCACCGTGATTTCATCAAATACTGACTCAACCATGGTATAGCTATCAATGACTGGGCCGAAGACATCAAGGGTGGCATCAATCGGCGTACCTGTGAAGCCAACGTAAGTGGCATTAGGTAATGAATCATGTAGATACTTAGCAAAGCCGTAGGTCTTTTTGACGCCATTTTCAGTGACGGTAATCTTCTGCTGGAGATTGATTTGGCTACGGTGTGCTTCATCTGAGATACAGATGACGTTGGTACGCTCGGTCAGTAGGGCTAAGTCTTCGGTGAACTTATGGATGGTGGTCAAGAACACACCGCCACTTCTGCGCCCTTTTAACTGTTCGCGCAGATGCGCTCGACTTTCGACACTGATGATATTGTCATCGCCGATATAGGTCTTAGCATTGGTAAAGGTTTCAGACAACTGACCGTCTAAATCGGTGCGATCGGTGATTAATATAATGGTTGGGCTACCAAGCTCAACGTCGCGCATCAGCAGACGTGCTAAAAATAGCATGGTAAAGCTTTTACCACAGCCAGTGGCACCAAAGTACGTACCACCTTTACCGTCTCGTAAGCCATTATCATTTGTTAAGTTGCCATGATTATCGAGCAATTTCATGTGCTGCTTAATATTATCAAACAGTTTGGTGGCTGCATAATACTGCGGGTAACGACAGACGATTTTCTCTTCCCTGCTTGATTTGTCAGGCACATAGATGAAATTGCGAATAACATCAATCAAACGTGCTTTATCAAATAAGCCGCTAATCATGGTTAGTAAGGAATGGATACCGTCTTTCTCTAATTTCTCATCGCCAGTCACTTTTCGCCAAGAGTAGTAGAATTCATACGGGGCAAAGAAAGATCCCATCTTTGAGTTGACCCCGTCACTAATGACGCATAGGGCATTGTATTTAAACAGCTCTGGAATATCGCGTTTATAGCGAGTGGTCAGCTGGGTGTAGGCATCAAACATAGTAGCATCTTCACGAATGCTACTCTTAAATTCAAACACCACCAGTGGCAAGCCATTGATATAGAGAATGCCATCAGGAATACGCAACTCAAAGCCTTGTATCTCCATCTGATTGACGATGCGAAAGCGATTGTTATTGATAGCATCATAATCAAGCAGCTGGATGTATAGGTCTTTTTGGGTATAGTCCTCACGCTTTAAGAAAAACCCGTCAGCGACAAACTTCATAATGGCTTTGTTGGTGTCGTATAGATCAGAGGCAGGAAGGTATTCAAGCTTATGAATGATAGACTCAATCTCGTATTCTGTGATTGAGTCATCGCGGTAACGGGTCGCTAGAAACTGTCGAAGATCAGACTTAATCAGCACATCGTCAGGGTTGCGGTCAAGTGCTTCGCCAACCGTATGTGCATAACCCTCGGCTGCTAGTAGCTCAATAATGGCTTGCTCAAGTCGGTCTTCGGTGAATTTCAATGGGATGTCCTTTTTCACATTTTGATACGGTTAATACTAATATATAACATTGAGTTATACGTAGGGTGCTTTTTAAGTACCGTTCGTGGTTCAAAGTCTCGTCTGCAAAAAGACTAGTACTATTTTTCAACAGGTTTATAAGTCGTAAAATAACCTGTCCATACTTTGCCATATGTAGTTTTAAACAATACTTTCTCAGTTGGATAAATTACTATTTCTTTGTCTAGCATATGTTTACAATCTTTAATAGCACACAACTTAACGAAGATGTATTTATCATTGAAGTACTCTATGCTGTAGTCCTTCGTTTTGAACTCATCATATATTATAGACTCCAAATTTTTGGTGTTATACAAATCGGGAGGTAGTATAAAATTCTGACTGAATAGCTTTAACAATCCAACTAATACAAAAGCGCCGATAACAATACTTAAAATACCTGACCAGTAAATATGATATTTATATTTATCAACAATGCTTACTACATATATCTTGGCATCTTTCTTACTAGCATGTTGGCTATATAGTTTAATAATTAGAAGCACTAGAGCATCAGCTAAGTACAACATTGTGCCCAGAGTACAAAAGGCTACTATCAATATAGTAGCAATAGGCGATTTAGAAAATATTTCTGAAAAGATCATCGGAAGGAAGAACAGCATAGCTATTAGTATTCCGATACTTACTGTGGCATGGATTGCTAATGTCCTGTTTAGTGTAGGCATAACTTTCCTAAGGAAAGATTCATCTTCAAATTGCTCAAGTCTATGATTAAAGATGAACTTTACAAAGGATATTATAAATTTACTTATCCCTACTAGCATTATGAACAAGGATAGAATCAGAGCGCCGTCTATCGGTATTTGGCTAAGAGAGAAAAACCTAATATAGGCAATATTAATACTCGAGAGTTCTAAAATTTGCCATACCGCTCCCAAGAAGGACGGTAGTAGTAAAGCAGTGGTTAGATTGTTAAAGACCCACTTTAATTGCGCCTTTATAGTATTCTTTTTTTCTGGCTTTTTCTCCTCTACGTAATTTTCTGGTAAAAACAAACCCTTATCATTTTTATGCCACTTCCTACTCTCAATTTCTTTTCTGTCAAAATCCGGCATAAAGAAATTCAACCTTTTATTATTTATATAATTGAGCATTAGTCGTAAAGTGCTTTCTAAGTACCATTTATGGTCAAAATTATATCGGTGATGCGATGGATATCATCCTACAAAATATCATTGGTAATTCGTAATTCGCCTGACATTAACTTAGGTAAAAGAGTGTCACGGATTTTAGAGAGAGTGATATTTTGCTGAATACTAGAGGCACTTTTATCTGAATAACTCAAAAACGACTTTTCAACAAATTCCTGTAACTTTATAGGAGGAACACATACAACTAATTCTCCTAAATGAACTCTACTTAATTCGGTCTGCCCAGTACTTCCTAAACCCATCGACTCAACTAATGGTTCAATGGATAGCATCAACCTACCAAACGTATAAGGTTTCACTAACTCAGTGTTAGGTCTAACTATTGTTACATGAGAATCCACGACAGCTGGTTCATCTAAATAAAGAACTTGAGCCATTCGTCCTAAGGTTCCAACACCTGTTGAATTCACAACAACATCTCCAACCTCAAGGTGGCGACCTTCTACTTTTCTAAGACTTTCGTCATTCAGCCTACATACTGAATAGTCTATGCTATGATTTCTAATACATCTCTGATTAACAACTCTGACACCATCAACTTCAGTGTATTTTGGGGAAATACCACGGCGTAGTTCTGTAGTTAAGTCATCTAAAGTTGAAATATCCCATCCCTTCGGAATCCATCCCATCTCTTCCGTAAACTCAAACTCATCAGGGAATAATGCCTGAATATCTGAATTGTCTTTTTTCTCAATGCCTTTACGTTGCTCAGCACGTTCGATAAATTCATCAGGAATGGCATTACCAGCTGCGAGCGCATTATCAATCACGGGATCAAAGTCAACAAACCAGCTTTTAAACAACGCCTGCGCCATCGCTTCTAGCGTTTCGTTCATTTGGCGGTTTAGCTCGATTTTGTCGTCTAATGAGCCAAGGATATGGGCAATGGATTTTTGTTCTGGAAGTGGTGGTAGCTTAATCTTTAAGTCATTAAGAACTGGCACAGTCAAACTTGGCACAGCAGAACCTACATTAAGAGATACAAAATCCGTTAGTCTTAATTGATAAAAAAGGAACTTTGGAAACACGTTTTCAAGATTTATCTTTGTCCAAAATAAAGTATCAACTGTCCAAAATGGTTGGTCTACATAGTAAATATTATTTAATGAGCCTTTTCTTGGTATTAAAATTGACTCTTTCTCGTATATGGAGTTTTCCACATAGCGCATTAGTCCACCAGAACCAAAACAAGGAATGTCACCGTCGTTAAGTTTTTTATGGTCTTTGCCATACTTAATTTCCAATACATCCCCTAGTTTTGCAACTATCCAATCACTCGCCATAACCCAACACCTCCAAGTTCTGACGGATGGTCGCGTCTAGCTTTTGCGACTCTTGCATCTGCGCATATAACGTTTGGCTTAGCTCTAACATTTTAGTCTCAAACGGTATGCCATCATCCTCAATCGCTGCTGCACCTACATAACGCCCCGGAGTCAGTACATAATCATTAGCTTCGATATCCGCTAGGCTTGCTGATTTACAGTAGCCTGCCTCATCTGCATAGGCTTCATAACCACCTGCTTCTTTCTCACCGCGCCATGCATGATACGTCTTGGCAATCGCTTCGATATCATCAGTAGAGAACTCTTTATGAGTACGGTCAATCATCGCCCCGATATTACGCGCATCGATGAATAGCGTCTCACCGCTACGATTGCGAAGTCCACGTGCTTTGCTATCAGCGGATTTAGCAGGTTTGTCTTTACTGATAAACCATAAGCACACCGGAATTTGAGTGGTATAAAACAGCTGACCCGGCAGCGCAATCATACAATCGACCAGATCGTTTTTGATGATTTGCTCGCGTATATCACCTTCACCGCTAGTAGTGGTAGACATCGAACCATTGGCCAATACGAAACCTGCTGTACCGTGCTCAGAGAGCTTGGATATCATATGCAATATCCATGCATAGTTGGCATTGCCCGTAGGTGGTGTTGGATAGCCTGCCCAACGTGGATCATCAACCAGCTCATCAGGCGCGCGCCAATCCTTTTGGTTAAAAGGTGGGTTTGCCATAATGAAGTCGGCTTTTAGGTCTTCGTGCTGATCTTTAAAGAAGGTATCGGCAGCCACATCGCCCAAGTTGCTAGAGATACCACGAATGGCAAGGTTCATCTTGGCGAGCTTGTAGGTCGTGCTGGTGTACTCTTGCCCATAGATAGACACGTCTTTGGTATTTCCGTGGTGACTCTCGATGAACTTGATGGACTGGACGAACATACCGCCTGAACCGCAGCACGGATCATAGATTTTGCCTTGATACGGCTCAACCATTTCTGCAATCAGATTGACCACCGATTTAGGCGTATAGAACTCACCGCCACCCTTGCCTTCAGTCGCGGCAAACTTACCTAAAAAATACTCATACACGCGCCCTACGGTGTCTTCTTCTGGATTGCCGATGGTATCGATGTTATTGACCACATCAATCAAGGCAGCAAGCTTACTGGCTGTTAAGCCAAGACGCGAGAAGTAGTTGTCAGGCAATGCACCTTTGAGGGATTGATTGGTCTTTTCAATGGTACTGAGCGCCGTATCGATTTTAAGCGCGATGTCTTCTTGCTTAGCATTCTGCTGGATAAAACTCCAACGACTCTCCTCCGGTAAATAGAATACGTTGTCTTTGGTATAGGCTTGCACCATGTCGATATGCTTTTCATAGCCCGTATCAATAAGCTTTTGGCGCTGCTGCTCAAAAGTATCACTGATGAACTTTAAAAAAATCAGGCTAAGGACGATATGCTTATATTCTGAGGATTCAACACTACCTCGTAGCTTGTTGGCCGCATCCCAAAGGGCTTCTTCAAAGCGACCGTCTTTTATAGTGTCGTTCTTATTTGCAGGTGTTTTAGCCATGTTTTTTTGTTCTCTATGTTCTGAGGGGCAGTATTAGTTAAAGTTTGAATTCAGTTAGCCAGTTGTTTTAATAGGTATTTATAAAGCTAACCTGTAGAAATATCGGACTAAAACAAATCTAACCTGTAAGAAGTACAATCTTTCTACAGGTTAGGCAGTAAAAGATAGTTTCTAAATAGCGCATAGATAGCGCAACTACGTATAGATTAACAGTAACAAATCAAGGGTAACAATACTCGTTATTAGTCTGTCACTATGAAAAATTCTGGCTGAATGGGAGTTGTCAAAAATCAGCCCTAAAATCCGATAATATGTATAGTTTTTTGAGTTTTTTATACATATCCTTTTTATAGGCATAAAAAATCGGATTTTTTATGCCTATCGCTCAACCAACTTTTCTTCAATCATTTCAGTTAATAGCTCAGTCACTGTCTTTCGGTTATCAAGCGCAAACTTTTTGAATGCAATATACTTATCTTTGTCAATGTTAAAGTTTACTCGTGCCGTTTTTTGAGGACTATCGGTCACGTCTGACAAAGATAACTCATCTTTTACCTTCTTGCTGGGACGACCTGCTGCTAAGCTCATCATTTACTCCTTATCAAAGAATGTTTTAATTTCATTAACCAATGCTGTCATTTCTTGTACCGCATTACTATTCACTGACTCAGTATCAAACACGGTCTTGCCTAATGCTGCGCTATTTGGATAACTTACACGTTGCATAATTCTACTATCTAACACAGGTAGACCGTACTCTAGTAAAACTGAAGCCACATCCTTACCAATATTAGTATTCTGAATTGCCCTAGACACTACAAAGGCTGCTTTTAGTTTACCGTCAGTCATCTCTATACGCTGCTTTACTAAGTCTACTAAATCGCTAGTCGCCCAGACATCGTATGGGCTAGGCTGTACAGGAATTAATACAAAATCAGCCGCCTTAATTGCAGATAAAGCCAAACTAGTTGCTTGTGGTGAACCATCAATCACCACATACTCTTTATCAGAGACGTTTTTTAGATCTTTATCAAGCGTAGGTCTATCGAGACCTATCACTGGTACTGGATTATCTTCATCTACAGCTCGCCAATCCCGTGCACTGCCCTGCTGATCACTATCTACTAGCAATACACTATGTCCTTGCAGCTGCAAGCCACGAGCTAATTGAGTGGCAATAGTTGTCTTGCCACTGCCTCCTTTTTGATTCAACACAGCAATGACTTTCATAGAGCAATCCTAAGTTTGAGTATTTGAGTATTTGAGTATTTGAGTATTTGAGTATTTGAGTATTTGAGTATTTGAGTATTTGAGTATTTGAGTATTTGAGTATTTGAGTATTTGAGTATTTGAGTATTTGAGTATTTGAGTATTTGAGTATTTGAGTATTTGAGTATTTGAGTATTTGAGTATTTGAGTATTTGAGTATTATTAAGACTTTACTCAATAGTTAGATGAATAGCAACATTTTTAAAAAATAACTATATCTTTGATATCGACTGAATTTCTATGTGAATAATATTCATAAAAATGCATAAATTTATCAAAGACTGAGATGCCCCAGTAAACTGACTGCTAACATATAAAGTGTAGCTATCAAGTATCAATATGAGCTACTAAAAGCAATACTTTAGCCGCTCATATTCGTTATAATCCGCTCACCAATCAAAAACCACTAATATGAATGAGGGAACCACTATGGTGAAGTGTCACTTATCGACCATCATGGGTGAAAGACGCCTTAAAATTGCCGATATCTCAAGAGATACTGGCATCAATCGTGGCACCATTACTCGCATGTATCATGAAGAAGCCACCCGCGTTGATCTAGATGTCATCGAGTCTTTATGTACTTATCTTAGAATCAATGTTGGTGATTTATACGAAATCATAAATGAGGACAGCAGTGAGTCACCAGCATAAATAACGTTGTCATGAGCTGTGATTGTCTTTAAACGAATAAAAAGACCTACAGAAGGTTATTTTCTCTTGCAATAGATTAAAATATAGGTATAATTTGACCTGTAGTAAGTCATTTTATTTATTATATGCATATAATGGTCTATAGGAGAATACCAATGAATAACAATCTATCTCGGCTCAATAGCTGCACATGGTTTAGTGAACAGACTAAAACGTTAGCCTCTCAGCTGTTATTAAGCTTACAAATACAGCAAGGCTTACAGCTGGCAACCCTACTTGGTGTTGACCCCATTCTTTATAATGATGAAGCGGTTTATGTCTGGGTGCAACGACAGCTAGATGACGGTCTTATCGTTGACGATCATGCGTTAAGCACCCTTGAAACTGCTTTTATAGAGTTGGTCACAGCTCACACTGACCAAGCAGCGTAATGGCTTTAGCTTATATTTACAGACTTCTTGTTTAACAAGAAACAATAATCCTTAAAGCCAGATAAAGTGTCATTATCTGGCTTCTTGATATAGACAAAGATAACGACAATCAAACAAGCTTTTTTCAGTCTTATATGTCTCAGAAGACGCACTTTTGGGCAATATGGCTTACTGTTACCATATGCCTTTACTCAGTCGGCTCTGCACGCGGCACCCCAGCTATTTTATAATAAACAAAGCCTCTCTCATCTCTCAAAACACTTTTGCTGTCTGCTCTAACGCACCAGCTGATTGCATCAGGCTGCGCTTCATTAACATCACAAGCCAAAATAATCTGCTGACTTTGAGCGTTATCAAATGCCTGCTTCCACCCCGTTTCAAGCTCATCGATGCCGCGCTGTAGCTCTGCTTGCTGGTATCTCATCTCTGCAATCTCATCAAAGCTTGGCACATACCAAAATACCAGGGCCACCAAACTTATTATCACAGCCATCGTACCCGCTGCGACAACGGCTGCAATCCTTTTAATACTCATAGTCTCAATGGACTTATGAATTTTGTCCAAGTCTTTACTAGCTCTACCCTCAACCTGCTCAATCCGCGTTTTGGTGGTGGTCTCAAAGGTCTCAATATCTTCAATAATCTGCTTATGACCAGCTTGGTACTGATTGGTGAATAGGGCTAGATTGTCAGCGCTTACGCCAAGCTTGTCAGCCACCGCTTGCATGGTACTCACTTGTACCTCTATGCTGTCGTTTTTAGCAGTAACGACCGACTCTACAGCCGTATCAATCTGCTGTTTCATATCGGTGATGATGCCTGCTATTTTGTCATCATAACGACGCGGCATCTCATTGTCAGTAAAAGCAGTCACTGCCGCTTGTAGCTGCTTTAACACGAGTTCTTGATACTGACTCAATGCCTGCGAAGTCGTGCTTGCGCTACTACCTAATTCTTCAATGGCAGAAGACACCTCATTCACCTTGCTATCAATACCGCTAAGCGAACGCTCAAGCCGCCTCGCTACCGCATCATCGGCTCGCTTAATCAGCTCACGCAAGGCCCCAATGACCGGAGTCAATGAAGTCACTAGGTTAACAAGTTGATCGTGTATGTCTTGCTCAGTGCGGTCATTTTTATCCATAGTAAGTACTCATTATTGTAATCATCACAACTAAAATGGGCGTGGTGACGAGTAATGGCGCGCTTTTTCTTGAATAGCCTTGTCTATATCCAGCACTTGTGCGGCCAAGATTTGCGCTAAATTTTGCGTGCCCACGCGGATGTCAGGAATCTGCTCAAAACGCTCATTAAGCGCGTTTATAGTATCAATTTTATGACGGTCGCTAGAAAGCGTGCCGAGCGCTTGTAATAGTGTCTGTACCGACGTATCTCTGTCTATCATCACCCGTTCTGCATCCGTGTCTCGCAAACGCTTTTGCAACGCGGTGACGTTATCAGTATGCTGAAGCGTTTTTAAAACGAGGGCCTCAGCAGCTAACTTTTCAGCCGCCTCTATCACAGTGGCAGTAGTATCAATCGCTTTAAAGTCGATCTTATCAATACGGTATTTAACCCGTACCAGCATATTATCAAACCTGCTCTGATACGCCTTGACTTCTGCCTGTCGGGTACGCGCAAGGGCAGTAGCATCTTGCTCTTTTTGTTGTTTTTCTTGCCGCCGCTTCTCTGCTTCCTCTCGCTCACGCCTGGCTTTGTTCTCAGTTTCGGCTTGCTCATGCGCTTTGTTGAGCTGGTATTGGAGCGCCATGGTACGAGTACGCCAGTCATCAAGCCGATCTGCGTTCAATTGAGTGGTCTTGGTACGGGTAATCTCATCGTATAAGTTATCATCTTGCACAATCACCGCTTCACTTTGATCAAGAAGGGCAATACGCTGCTCATAAAACGGCGATAGGCGCTGATAGGTTTTTTGACTAGTATTGATTTGCAGCTTTAATTGTTTGATGTCTTCATTATTGGCGGTTTTAAATGTCTTTACATCAGATACAAGCATCTTCAAACGTGCCTCAGCGGTATCATCTATCTCTACCGCTTTAAGAGCACGCAGCGCCTCACGCTCTTGCTCAAGCGCTTTAAAACGCTCAACATCAAGATCTGCCATTGTCGCGAACTTATGATAGGTGTCAAGGTTGCTCGTTACCTCGATCGTCTGCAAATCCTCAAACGCCTCCCGCCAGTGCCGCTGCAGCTCAGTTTTTTCAACATCAATCTCATCAAGCGCTTTAAAGTCAGTAGCCAGCTTATTCAGCGTTGCGGCAAACGGTTTTAGGGTGGCCTTTAGCGCCTTATGATCATCAATAACTCGATTGTTAAGGGGAATAAGCTTTTTTAAAACCGTTTTATTGTTCAGCATCGTTTTATCAATCTGTGACAGCTGCTCTTCAAGACGGCTAACAGCGCGGCCTGTTTGTAGGGTGTCATCTTGTCTAAATTGATCAACCAACACTAAAGCCGTCTTTAGTGCCTCACTTTGCTCTTTCGTATGTATTTTCCGGGCAAGCTCAATCATTTTTTGGCGGGGCTCGCTAAAATCCTGTCCCACCTCCTCGGTGAACCGCTGGGTACTCTTAATGTTTTTATCAATGGTAATAATCTGTTTAGACTGGTGCGCTAACTCTTCATGCAGCGCATCAATGGTTGAAAATAAGGCGCTGCGTACCATCTTTTTTTGACTCACAAAGTTGGCTGAGATTGCTAAAAGCTCATCAAGTGCGTGATCATTGGCCGCATCACTATGCGTCTGACTCTTATTTTTAGGAATAGCGGGTTCAAGTTCAGCGGCAGGATCTACAAAGCGGATATTACTGAGCTCAATTCGCGCAAAGGGTTTACGCTTTTTATAATGTATTGTGACGCCGTTAACCTCTTGTTCATTGCTTTCTAGGTCAATACGTCCCTTGTCGTCATACTCAATTACCAGACCATTTTTTTCAATGTAAGCATTGATCTCATCAATCGTCTCGTTGTACTCATGAATCACTGAACGATTGCCTTTGAGAATATCCTTATATAGTGACTTACCCAGTTTCATTTTTGGTAAACGACTGATGCCCAGCTCACGGTAGGATTTCTCACTAATGGTTTTATTCTCAGGCAGTAGCTCATTGGCCATATCCGCCCAAAGGGTGCGTTGATATTTAAGCTCATCGCCGCGCCCGTTTAACCCCTTAGATAAACGCTCCTCCGTTGACCACTGCAACCAATTCTTGCGTGCTGATAAAGCATAACCCTCAACATCCGCTACTATCTCACGGCTTGAGAGTAAAATATGGGCATGAAAGTTACGACTGGTCAGCTCAACCACTTCAACCTCCCCCACATGTTTCTCGTGACTGTGTGGCCGATGAATGGCTACATCGACAAGCACGTTATAGCGATCAGATAAGGTTTGAGCGTAGCGCTCGGCCAAAACTATACGCTGATCAGCGGTGATCCCATCAGGAAACATCACATCAATCTCAGTACCTAATTGAGCGTTTTTACGAGTCTCAATGCGTTCGATATCATTCCAAAAACCCTCACGTGTCACTGCTAGATCCCCAGCAAGAGTTGGCGTTATCAACGCCGTATGCATCACATTTTTCTCAATAACTTGCGTGTATTTAGTACCATCACTGTCCACTAAATTTAAGATTTTGTCTTTAGCTTTACTGGTGTAATCGTGGACGACTCCTGACTGCTCATCAGCCAGTTTTGAGCCAGAATTATAAGCCGACTTTGCCACCACGCTATGATTTCTCGCCTTACTAACGGCGCTAACTGACAGATGAAACCCTTTATTATTCATAGCAAAAAAACCCAACATTGAGAGATAATTTTTTGGGGGTTGTAGGGGGTTCGCCCCCTGCCGAACGACGGAGTTTATGTAAAAAAATAGCGCCCCTTGTGGGCCTTTTTTACATAAACTCCTAAGTTCGCTCTTAACAGAGGGTTAAAATACTACTGCGCCCACGAAACGATGTGGTCTTGTGTATTTTACTATCTTGCATACCTGTGTATGTACTGCTAGGATCAACTCTATCATAGTTGGCTAAAAAAGGATGAAGTAATGTCAGTAATATCAGATGATTTATTCGCAAATAAGATTAAGCAATTGCAGGCTCTTAAAAAAGAGATTGATCAGGACAGGCTTGAAGCACATAAAATATTGGGGGAGTGGTTGGCCAACGCATTGGACGATGATGACAATCATGAACTGCAAGCCATTTTTTTAGACGCACACGATAATGAAAAATATGTCCGTTTGAAAAAGCACCGTGAGTTTTTAAAGTCAATTGCTCATAAGATGCAAGGTGAGGCTAAGATGGTATCAAGCAGTTTTACTTCGCATAAAGACAATCAAGACAGTGAGTACGGTTCATTGTTTGATGACAAATCAGCAGCGCAATAACTGTTACTGTTAGCAATAGCCTATTCATCCGTACAACTGAATCGTCTTCTAATTAGTAAAATGCTAGAAGGCGATTTTTAGCTGTTTTAAGCGCTTTAAAATATATTTAGCTATCAGTGTATAGAACAGAGCATAGAATGCGTATAAGGGTGCTTTTTAGGCTTTCTAGCAACGATTTGAGATGTATTTACAGAGGTATCGATAATGGCTACTGAAAATGAAGACAAATTATCTACAAAAAATGCGACTGAAAACATGAAACCAGCTTTGTCCAAAATGACAGATGCAGACATTCAAAAGATCTTTGATCGTGCTTTTGAAGATTTCCAGAGGTCGACTCTTGATTCGGACTATGAAAGTGAGGATTAATATCAAGTAAGCGGACAACAGCTGGTTGAGCTACTAAATAATTTTAAAAGCAGTTGGTAGCTCATATTATTATTTCAAATTCGTCGGTTTTTTTGCCTATTTTCCTATTACTTAAAACAAAAATATATTTCTTATTTTTTAATAATTTTTAAAAGCTTTTGTCCTGAAGGTGAAAATCGGCGCAGACACTTACTTCACTTGGTCTACAGCGGAAAAATATTTTTATATAGTGGAAGTTTAGGCGGTTAAAGGTGGAAGTTTAGGCGGTTAAAGGTGGAAGTTTAGGCGGTTAAAGGTGGAAGTTTAGGCGGTTAAAGGTGGAAGTTTAAGCGGTTGAAGGTGGAAGTTTAAGCGGTTGAAGGTGGAAAGTAAATTTGTAAATTCCACTAATATTGTTTATTATTTACCATAAGCATTAATCTAGCGAAATATTACGATATGAATAAAAATGAGATGGCACAGTTCCAAAATAACCTACGAGAGTTTATAGGCGAGTCTTATACGGTCAAAGTAGATAAAAATTTAAGCGAACAAGAGCGCGATGAACTTACCGCTCATGTAAGAAGGACAGTGGGTGATAATGATGCCACTATCCTTATTATTGAACCTGTCATAGAATCAAAATTTGATTTTAATTTTGATTTGATTACCTCAGACGTTAAAGAAATCAAACCATTACAGAATGTCAGTCAAGTTGAGAGTAAGCCCAAACCAATTTACAGTGACAAATGGCTGGTGATGCAAAACCGTTTATTAAATGCCATTTCAGATTTGGACTTGAATGAGCGGCGTCTGATTATGTTTTTATCGCCCTTAGTACGTAAGCATGTAGAAAAAGACCCTGATGCCAGAAAACGAATGTTTGTGGTTAATGCGCTAGAGTTTGCCCGTGAATATAATTTAGGCAAAAAAAGTATTTACCGTACCTTGGCAGAAGTTGCTAATAGCATGCTGCACAAAGCATTCTTTTTTTGGAACTTTAAGAATAATGAACGGACGCATAGAACTGGAGTGTCTTGGCTTGTTCAGTGCGAATATAAGGAAAACGAGGGACAGTTAGAAATTATACTGGCCGATACAGTGATTGAGATGCTATCAGTATTCGATCGTGAAAATCCATTTACCAAATGGGAGCGACATTGGATTATTAATCTTGGTAGTTATGGCATGATTTTATTTGAGCTGATTGCCAGTTGTATGTTCCAAAAATACAAAGAAAAGGCGTATACCGTTGACTATTTACGTGAAAAATTTAATTGCGTTGATAGCTATGGTAGGAATATTGATTTCAAACGTTATGTATTAGATAAAGCTATCAGTGATATTCATACGCACACGCCTTACCGTATAACCTACGCTCAAAAGAAAAAAGGGCGGGTGGTGAGTGAGATTGTGTTTAGTTTTGAAGATAGCAGTCAAGCCAAGGTAGAGGCTAAGCAGTCAAAAGCATTGAAGAGTGATCTGAATCCTTTTTCAATTAAAGGTCTAAGCGACGCACAATTAAAGCGCATTGTTCTGAATAAAGAATTTATAGCCAATTATAACCATCTGGTCAGCTCCACCAGTCTAGCAGGCCAAAATGAGGCAGAGTGGGCAATTGAGATGGTCAAAAGACTAAAGACGGATTCTTCAGTTTTCAATAAATGTCCTATTCGTGATTATTTAGAATATACGTAGACTGACAAAAACATCCTATTGCTGGGTGGTTAGGTGCTAGCCTTGGCAGTATTAAGACACTATGATTCTCTAAAAAAACCAGCGCTAATCATTAATAAATGATAATAATGCGCTAGAGGAGTACTTAATTGATTGTTAGCCATAATCTAACGATTATGACCTCAAGATTGCTTGAGGTTTTTTTATATCTTATATTGTATTATGTTGTATATTGTATTATACTATATACAACATAATACAAACGCTACATATTTACTCATACAAAATTAAGGACAATAATTGTGGCCATTACTACACAGCAAATTCATGCTACCGCTGATCAACTGCACGAACAAGATATCAAACCTACTTTAGCAGAAGTGCGTAAGGCGCTGGGTGGTGGATCATTTACGACCATCAGTGAAGCCATGAAGTCTTGGCGTCAGGATAACCAACAAGAAGAGCAGCTAAGACAGGTTGAGCTACCAAGTGGCATTGCTGAACGTTTACAAACGCTTGGCGCGGATATGTGGCAAACGGCCATTGATATTGCCAATGATCGTCTGGTTAGAGAACGGGAGGCTCTAGAGAATATTAAAACCAAGTTGCAAGCTGAGACAGACGAGGCTCAAGACGCGGTTAAGACACTAGAGAGTGAGCAGACTGATTTGTTAGAACAGCTCGATGAGGTCACAGCAACTGCAGAGGCAACGGCTATCACCGCGGCTCAAGTGACTGCTGAACGGGATATGCTGACGCAAACACTCAGTGATACTCAGCACCAGCTGGAGCTTGAACGAGCTAAAACAGCTGCAGCTCAGGCTCAACTTGCTGACCTGCGTAGCAGCTTTGATCAACAGTCAAAAGAGCTGAGTGCCAACATATCGAAGGTGGCCACGCTTGAAGCCACTGCTAATAGCGATAAAGCAGAGATCACACGTGTGAAGACAGAGCTTGAAGCAGTCAAGGTTGAGCTAAAAACAGTGACTACTGAGCACAACCAAATAATGAACCTTACAGCAGAGGTAAAAGGAGAATTAAAAGCGATAACCGCTGAACGTAATAAGTTATCAGGGATCAATGAGCGGCTGACTCAAAAGCAAGCTAAGATTGAAGCAGATCATCAGCTACTGATTAAGCAACACGACACGTTAAATCATGAGAGAACTTTGCTTAGTACAGAGTACACTGCATTGAGTGAGCGGTATGATGAGCTTTCAGTTAACTATCAATCAGAACAGGAAAAGAGTAGCTCATTGACTGCAGAGATTGAAAAGATGCGAGAGACAATTAACACTAAAAGTATCAGTTAAACTTAGTAATAGAGGCCTATTAACAATAACTAAGTCAATCCCGTTCTATTCACACTAAGCTTATGAATCAACCATGACAATGTCGACTCACTGAATAAATGATGGTTGTATAATAAATATTCTAAATTTTTCTCTAGATTCTTATAGTATATAGCCTAGTGGGCTATATACTACTTAAATTAGCCTAAGTGAATTTATGCTGATTTTGGAGCCTTGAGCAGATTTCAAGGAATACTCACCCTAAAGCAATTATGAGTATAATAAAAATACTCACAAACACTTTAGTGCATTCCTTGAATTTGATGTGATTAGTCATGCCGACTTCATCGCCCATCGCGTCATCAAGACCGTATCACTGTATCAAGCTACGGCTGTTATGATTACGGCTGATAGCACCGCCTAGACACGCTCATAACCGCTACTGTGCTGTCATACGCTAGCAAGGGCGTTCGCCCAATATACCGCTACGATATGCACAAGTAACCACTCATTGCGTTGCTCTGATCCTTTGTCTAGTCACCCCTGTAGGGAGCTCACCCTTATGTCAAACGCAGTCGTCACCGAGGCCTGCCACCCATTTGACGGGTAACGGGTACAGAGAGAGCAGCACGAAAATGTAACGAGCGAACAAGCAGTTTTTAAAATGTATAGCAAATAGAGTTGATATGAGAGCAGATTTTGGATAAAATGACCCTAAACGGGCATTTAATGCTGTTCAAATAACGCAGTCTGTGTGCTTATTTGTTCGTTACAGGGTGTTGACGCACACTGTAACCGTTATCTACATTTAAAACTAAATGCCTCTGGGAGTCAACTCCCAGAGGCATTTTTTTGTTTGTCATACAGATTAGGTTTTTAATATCTGATTTTTCGTTAAATTGCTTAGGCTTTTTTTGTCGTCATTTAGCGTAAGCATTTCAATTATTTTGAAGTTAGCAATTAGTACTTAGTACATTCTCACAAGACGTTAAGTTTCTGACAATACTGAGGTAGTTTACTATTAAGACCGCCTTAGTCGTCAGATGCAAGGTTTTACACGCGCTGTTAAGAAGCGGTAAATCATCTTTCTGAGAGAATACGATAATGAAAAGACAAACTTACACTCCTGAGATTAAAGAACGCGCCGTTCGCATGCTGATTGAAGCATTAAACGATTACACCTTTATGTGGTCATGTCATAAAAAGCGCACTAATGAAACTATACTAACCAACATTCAAGACTAAGCTACACATACTAAAGAGCTTGAACATGAGAACAAGAAGCTTACGTAAGCCAGTTAGATTACAGTAAAATCCGCTTTTTTCGCCCAAGGAGAGATAGGACACACAATCAAGTTGTGGTTCAGTTTATTGATAAAAATAAGTGTGTCTACGGTATTAGAGCAATATTGACTGTGCAATATAGAAAATATGCAATAAACTTATTTTCTACCTTTAATAAAATGCAGCAACCTAAACAAGGGTAAATTATGAGTAATTCAGATAACCACAGTCATCAAGCTCCAAACCCTAAAGATATGAATAAAGCTTTTTATATTGGGATTGGTCTAAATTCTGCATTTACGCTCATCGAGTTTATAGTGGGCTACTCAACTAATTCATTAGCTTTAATCGCAGACGCTAGCCACAACTTAAGTGATGTTGCCAGTTTAATAATCTCGTTAATTGGAATGAAATTAGCACAGAAAGCATCTACTACGCTTTATACCTATGGCTACAAAAAAGCTTCTATAATGGCGTCTCTTATTAACGCCATATTGTTAGTTACAATAGTTATAGGTATTGCGTATGAGGCCTTGGGTCGATTTGATACCATACCGGAAGTTGCAGGAAAAGTTATTATTATTACAGCTCTAATAGGCGTATTTATAAATACTGTTTCTGCTTTTGCATTCTACAAAGGTCAAAAAGACGATATTAATGTCAAAGGTGCTTTCTTGCATCTAATGGTAGATGCATTGGTCTCTGTAGGTGTCGTTATCTCGGGCATTATTATTTACTATACAAGTTGGAATATCGTTGATCCTCTAGTTAGCTTGATTATTTCAGTCGTTATACTGTTATCGACTTGGGGTCTACTAAAAGAGAGTATCAAGCTTGCTATCGACGGAGTACCTCAAAATGTTGATCTCAGTAAAATCACTGCTATCTTAGAGAGCTATAATTTTATTCAAAACTTTCATCATTTACATATCTGGGCTTTGAGTACCACTGAGAATGCTCTTACAGTTCATATTGTACCGAAGACCGACATAACGTTTAAAGAGACTATTACTATGAAAGAAAACATCAAGGAAGATTTGGCGCATCAGAATATACAACATGCAACTATTGAATTTGGTACTAAGGCAGATGACAATCAAAAATCGCGTGCATTAAATGAAAGTATCAACAAAAAGATGATAGACCGTATATAGCTATCTTTTTTTAAGTATGAGGCGCGTGCCTTATGTCGACATAATTTTTTCAATCAATTCTTATGTGATCAATAGTTTAAAACTTTTATATTTACGTGCGTTAGGATGTTACCTAGAAAAAATAAAAAACTTACACTGATTAAATTATTATGATTAAGTTTACTATTACCCTCGTCTTCTAAGTGTGGTTAGACCTTTGCCAAAATAGCTTAGTAGTAATAACAGGGTTATTATTATCAAGATAGGGTAATTTCCCATAAGCATAAAGGGCGTGTTACCAACCCGTGCCTGTATCTCACCACGTAGTACAGTACGCTCAAACTGCGGTGCGCGTTTTACAATACGACCTTTATGGTTGATAATAGCGGTAACACCAGTATTGGTCGCTCGAATAAACCAGCGCCCGTTCTCAAGCGCGCGCATTTGTACCATTTGCAAATGTTGCAATGGTCCTGCTGAAGTGCCAAACCAAGCATCGTTAGAGACGGTCAACAAAAAGTCAGTATCGATGGCATTTTTACGCGTGGTATCTGGATAAGCTACCTCATAACAGATAGCCGTCCCTATATTGTGTCCACGCACCTTTAGCGGTGACTGCTGATCACTACCACGACTATAGCTCTTAATATCCTGACTACCGGCCAAACTTGGGAAAATATCGAGCACGCCTTCAAATGGAATATACTCTCCAAAAGGCACTAGACGCTGCTTCTTGTATAGGCCTTCCGCTTCTACACCTCGAGCAATCACGCTATTGTAAAATGGGGGATACTTATCCGTACTGGCATTGAATGCCGCTTTATCCTTATAAGGGATACCAGTTATCCATGTCGTATTGGTCGCATTGGCCATTTCTATCATTTCACTAATAAAGCCCGCAGCCTCATCCTGAAACATCGGAATAGATGATTCAGGCCACACCACCACATCACGTCCCCACTCAGTGCGTGTTAACTTCGCATAAATCTTTAGCGTTTCTAATTGATATTGCGTCAGCCACTTTATATCTTGTGAAATATTACCTTGAATCAATGACACTGACAGATCAGGTGTGCCCTTAGGTTTTGTCCATTGCGGATTGACCAGCCATAATGATGTGCTAATGGCTAATAACAGTACAGAAACGACGGCATAACTACTGCGCCGAAGCAGTAGCTCTACTAAACTTGCAGCCAATAGTATGGCAACAAAAGAGACGGCAAAAACACCAGCAACGGGTGCTAAGGACGATAACCAATACTCTTCAGTAAATGCATAACCAACAAACAGCCACGGAAAGCCTGTGAATAACCAAGTTTTTAACCATTCTTGTAGCACCCAAAGAGCAGCAAATGAAAAGGGTTGTTTGCCTACCATACGGTTAAAGACTAGTGCTAAAAATCCATGAAACAGTCCCATACCGAGACCCATCAATCCAATCATAATCAATGCGAGCCACGTTGGAGTATCGCTATAATCATGGATGGCAGTATAGAGCCAAAAGCCGCCGACGCACCATAGCCCCATACCGTAAGCTTCACCGATAATAAAAGCGCGACGACCACTCATATTTGGTACCAACAGCGCATATAAAATCGCTGGTGACACTATTGCTAGCGGCCAGAACCCATGAGGCGCTAGCGCAAATAAAAAAATAGCCCCTGCAAGCCATGCTGCTACTAGCGTAAACCATAGCGGTAATTGATTTGAGTGAGTACTCAAACGCTTTTGTAGATTAATAGTAGACAGGCGCATCGCAAATTATCCAAAATTATGAGTTTTGAATTTTTAGTCAAAATCCAAAACTCGGATAGACCTGTTAATACTACAGGCAGCATTTCAAAATGAAAACTGCTTATGATACCAGTCCGCACTGCTCAATGGATAAATTTACGTACTCCGTTTGATGGGTTATTATGCTACATTACCAAACGATATGAAGTGTTACTTGACCTTCTATAGCTCACAATATCTACAGTACATGAGAGAGCACTATGACCCCCTTAAAAATAAAATCCAGTCTTATATTCAATCGTTATCTGTCTAAGGGGTTGCGTAGTACGTTAGTATTACTTGCCGCCTCATCACTATTTGCTTGTAGCCAACCGAGTAGTGGCGTATCTGATGCAAGCACAACATCGGCATCAACTGAAGATGTAGTGACTGTTCCGAAGACAGCTGAACCAAACGTTATAAATACTTCTATGATGACATCAGTAAATAAACCAGACCTACTAAAAAACGTCTCAGCCACTGTCTATAAAGATGCCAATTGCGGCTGCTGTAAAGAATGGATAAGTCATGCAGAAGATAATGGTCTAAGTGCAACCGCGCAAGATGTTGCGGACTTAGCCGTATTTAAAGAGCGCTACAGCGTTCCAAATGAAATGCGTTCTTGCCATACTGTAGTCACTACTGATGGTTACGTCTTTGAAGGTCATGTACCCGCTAAATATATGGCACAGTTTTTAGAAAATCCGCCAGTACAAGCTATGGGTCTTGCCGTACCTGGCATGCCTGTTGGTAGCCCGGGTATGGAGTATCAAAATAAATTCATGCCCTATCAGGTTATGCAACTCAATAAAGACGGGACGACCCAAGTTTATGCTGATATTGAATCGGTAGAGCAGCAATTATAGTGTGTTAGCAGTTAAGAATACTTTGATTATAGTGTTAGCGTTAAAAGCGAATGAAGCAAGTATAAGACTGTTCTATTGCTTATAAAATGATTCTTCATCAAAAAATTCATTAGCTATTGCGACTTTAAAATTAAAAATAACTTTGAATTTGTAACTTTTGATGACAATGTAAGCGGATTTATCGGTTATTAACCCTTAAAATAGATAAATAACTAAGGGTTAATACAAGAATATACAGGATGTATCGAAACAATTACGTAATATTACATAAGCCAGTAGGGAATTAACATCTATATTAATATTATAAATTATTATATTATCTTAATAATTAGTTAGACCCTATATAGGGTAATTACTTCATCCAATAGAAAAACGTCTGAGGGTTAAATCTAAATTATAGATTTAACCCTCAGACGTTTTTTTGCTTATAAAACAGTAGAAATTGTGGTCAATCTAGTCAGCTATATTCTGTACATGTTACACAAACTTACATTGTAAAATGTGGGATATTAGCAATTTTTTCGACATCAAAAAAGTATTTTTGGGGTTTTTAAGGGGGATGACAGGCTAAACAGCCTATGCTAAAGTCGGCTTTGTGTTTTGGTCAGCAGCTTGATTTGTAACAGCTTCGTAAGACTTCAATGAGCTGTGATCGCCAATAATCATTTTTTATATGAATAATATGCAGCAGAAGTATCAGTCACTATGACATATATATACTTGAGTTATTGAGATTTAATTGACTGCGCTGTTGTTGATAACAGACGATTTTGAATTAACCGTAGGTATTAGATTTATGAAACAGGCTTTATTGATTTTGTCAGTACTGGGTATGGGCATAGCACAAACGAGTGGTGCTGCTATCACAATCTCTCAAACAAATAATACCATCACCAATACTTCTGTGGCATCAAACTACGGTTCATCAAAAAACATCTATAGCACCAAAAGTGGTGCTTATGTTTCTAATAATGATGAAATTAGTCAAGCAATTAGCAACCTAAGTGCGCAGGCCAAGCAAAAAGAGAATCAGCTTTCATCATTAAACAGCCGCTTATACGCTGAAAAACAACAGCAGCAAGTCAATAAGGTTCCTGACAGCAATTCAGCCCCCGCTATCGCTGCTGCTCGCGCCTCAAAAGTGGCTTTATCTGGCAGCTCTGGATATTGTGCCCGTTACGTACGTAAAGCACTACAATCAGCTGGTTATGAATTTACACCCAATCCTTCAGCCTATCAGTACGCCACTCGTGGCACGCTTGATAAAGCAGGTTTTAGCAAAATCAGTAATGATATGCCAACCCAAGTAGGTGATGTTATTGTCTATGATCGCTCATCAAAGCGCCCGCATGGCCATATCCAAATATTTGATGGCGAAAATTGGATTTCTGATTTCCGTCAGAACAGCATCAGCCCATACAGTGGTGTCTATGCTTATACGACATGGCGCGATTCAAAATACGTGGATGACGCATCCGCATCAGATCGTAATATCTACCTTGCTATGAATGATAAATAAGACTTTCTAAGTCAGCACAACATAGTTGTTATTTCCTCCAACCCAGTAGTGATCTTAATATCATTGCTGGGTTTTTTTGTGCTTAACATCAGGGCGTATTTAACCTTTCATGATTTGATCCGTCAGAAATGAACACTACTGATATCATTACTCATGACAGGAGTTATCGACAAGCGCGTTTAAAATGCCACATGATGACGCTGGTGCACTACTTGCACATTTCTGGCGCAAAACGGTCAAGTGATGCTTTAAGTGCATCAGTTCTTCCATTCGTATTTCCACAGCATGAATGTGCTCATCTAGCAAGTTATTCACAGCGCCGCAGTCCTTGTCAGGCGACTCCCAGTATTCAAGTAAGATTCGCACATCATCTAAAGCCATATCGAGCGTACGGCAATGTAGGATAAATTGTAGACGCTCAATGTGCTCTTCATTATATAAACGATAATTCCCTTCGCTACGAAAAGGCTCGGGTAATAAACGCTCTTTTTCATAATAGCGAATGGTTTCTACTGTGGCACCTGTGCGTTTAGCGAGCTCACCAATTTTGATTGTCATAACAACCTCTACGATTTAAATAATTAAAGTGGCTGTAAAGACTAGCGCTAGAGAAATTAAAATTACGAAACTGTAGATAAATAACCTTGACTCTAAAGCCACTATAGGGTTCATAATATCATTATTCAAAGGGTAAATTATTATGAAATATCATATTGAAGGTATGGACTGTGCCAGTTGCATCGGCAAGATTGAAACAGCTTTGAAACGTATGCCTGGGGTTTCTGATGTTCAGCTGAATTTCGCTACAGAAACGCTAGAGCTAAATTTAGCCCCTGGTGCGCCGACTCAGGCTAGTGATATCGAAAAAACAATCAAAAGCCTAGGGTTCGGCATCTCTGCCAATACTGGTCAACAAACTGTATCGGCTATTGATATTGACAGCGACAATCAGATGGCTCCGCAGGATAAGCAATGGTGGCAAACTCAAAAAGGCAAACAGGTTGTTGGCCTCGGTATTTTGATGGGCAGCGCTTATGCACTGTCACTACTGTTGCCCGCTTATGGGATATGGGTGTTTGCCATCGCTGTGATTGTAGGCGTTTTTCCATTTGCGCGCAAAGCCTTAGCACTGGCTAAAACAGGTTCATTCTTTTCAATTGAAACGCTGATGTCCGTCGCCGTGCTTGGCGCACTTATCATTGGTGAAGCTGAAGAGGCCGCAGCGGTTGTCTTTTTGTTCTCAATCGGTGAACTGTTTGAGAGTATCGCTGCTGATCGCGCTCGCGCTGGCATCAGAGCCTTATCATCGCTGGTTCCGAAAAGTGCAATTTTACTTGATGCTCAAGGTGGGCAGCGTAACGTTCCAGCGACTTCATTACAAGTGAATGACCTTGTGCTGGTGCGTCCTGGAGATAGGGTATCTGCTGATGGTTCCATTGTTCAAGGTGCGTCCAGCCTTGATGATTCGCCCGTGACGGGAGAGTCTGTTCCTGTTGCCAAGACGATGGGTGACAATGTATTTGCAGGGTCAATTAACATCGATGGTGTGCTCCAAGTGCGCGTAGAAAAGACAGCCGCCGATAACACCATTTCGCGCATTATTGAGCTGGTAGAGCAAGCCCAAGCCTCCAAAGCACCCACTGCCCGTTTTATTGAGAAATTCAGTCGCTATTACACACCCGCAGTGATGGCTATTGCCGCACTAATTATTATCATTCCACCGTTAGCCATGGGTGGAGATTGGTCGACTTGGTTGTATCGCGGTCTAGCACTGTTGCTGATTGCCTGTCCCTGTGCTCTTGTACTATCAACACCCGCTGCCATCGCCTCTGGTCTTGCTGTTGGTGCGCGCCGTGGCTTGCTGATCAAAGGCGGTAGTGCTTTAGAAACTATCGGCCAAGTGAAGACGGTCGCTTTTGACAAGACAGGCACTTTAACTGAAGGCAAACCACGCGTGACCGATGTTGTTGCCTTTACACAAGAGGACTCAAGTATTCAAGGTCAGAATTCTCAAGGTCAAGATGAGATATTGGCACTTTTTGCCAGTGTGGAGACTGGTTCTAGTCACCCGCTTGCTGAAGCCATTGTTAGTCATGCTGAAGCTGCTAAAGTGTTCATACCTGTGGCCTTCAATACTTCTGCAACTGCCGGTAAAGCGGTACACGCAACTGTCGCGGAGCGCGCGCTAGCTATCGGTTCGCCTGTTTACGCAGCCGATGAGGCATTGATTTCATCCACACAACAGGCGCAAATTGAGGCGCTGCAAAATGAGGGTAAGACCGTCTCTGTTCTTTTCGATGAGCAAAACCGTGAAGTGCTTGGATTAATCGCGCTAAGAGACGAATTACGAGACGACGCTCATGAAGGTGTGGCTCAGCTCAAAGCGATGGGTGTGCGCTCCGTCATGCTAACAGGCGACAACCGCTTAACCGCTCAAGCACTTGCCAGTAATTTAGACGTGGAATGGGAAGCTGAGCTGTTGCCTGAGGACAAACTGCGCCTGCTTAACGAGATGAAGAACAACCGCAAAATAGCGATGGTTGGTGATGGTATTAACGATGCGCCAGCGCTAGCAACTGCCGATGTTGGCATCGCGATGGGTGGTGGTACCGATGTGGCCATTGAGACGGCCGATATCGCATTATTAAAAAGTCGTGTTACGGATATGGCTCATCTCATCGCACTTTCACGTGCCACCATGCGCAACATTCATCAGAACGTCATTTTCGCTTTGGGTCTCAAAGGCGTCTTTCTGATCACGACCGTATTCGGCATTACTGGACTATGGATTGCGGTTCTAGCTGATGCTGGAGCAACAGTGCTCGTTACTCTTAATGCGTTACGTTTACTGCGCTTTAAGGGAGCGCCTCCACTGGTAAATCCGCCTAAAGTAGTTAAATAAAACCCTTCGAAATCAATTAAAAACTAGAGATAGCAGCAGATTTCGGGGGTGGGTTCTAATAATAAAAATTCCACCGCCACAGTAAACTGCAACCGCATTAGAGTAAATAAGGTTAGACCGTATGTTGATTACAGAATTGGGCTATTTTGCCTTGCTTACCGCTTTTGTATTGGCGTTATTGCAGGTAATTCTACCAACTATTGGTGTTATTCATAACCAAGTTGCTTGGCAACGACTAGCCCCTAGCTTAGCTTGGGCACAGTTTGCCGCCATGATAACGTCATTTGGCGCTTTGATAGCAGGTTTTTATTATAATGATTTTAGCCTCAGTTACGTCGCGCAGCATTCCAATACGCTGTTGCCTTGGTACTATAAGTTATCGGCGACATGGGGCGGACACGAGGGCTCTTTGCTGCTATGGATGACCATCATGGCCACATGGTGTGCACTGGTATCATACTTTAGTCGCGGCTTGCCGTTATCAATGCGTGCGCGGGTATTAGTTATTTTGGCCGGTGTACAGTTAATGATGCTAACGATGCTGATATTTACCTCGTCACCGTTTGAGCGTACCTTACCCAATCTAGCGGTCGATGGCGCTGATTTAAATCCTGTCCTACAAGATTTCGGTCTGATTATTCATCCGCCCATGTTATATATGGGCTATGTGGGTATGGTAGTACCTTTTGCATTTTGTATGGCGGCATTGTGGGAAGGGCGTTTAGATGCTGCTTGGACACGCTGGTCACGTCCATGGGCGCTCGCGGCTTGGGGGTTTTTGACCATTGGTATTGCACTGGGCTCGTGGTGGGCCTACTACGAGCTTGGCTGGGGCGGTTGGTGGTTTTGGGATCCGGTAGAGAATGCCTCGTTTATGCCTTGGCTTGTCGGCTTAGCATTGCTGCATTCATTAGCAGTCACTGAAAAGCGCGGGGTGTTTAAAGCATGGACCATTATGCTGGCTATTTTCGCCTTTGCCTTAAGCTTGCTTGGCACGTTCCTGGTACGCTCTGGAGTCCTTACCTCAGTGCATTCGTTTGCCGCTGATCCGACGCGTGGTTTGGTTATCTTAGCTATTCTTGGCATTATCATCGGTAGTGGTCTATTAATGTTTGCCGTTCGAGGTTGGCGTTTAACCGTTGAAAGTCAATATCAGCTGATTTCACGTGAGTCCTTTTTAGTGATCAACAACGCCATCATTTTGATTGCAACCTTAGTGGTGCTGCTCGGCACCCTTTACCCTATTATCGCTGATGCCTTTGGTTTAGGACAAGTGTCCGTTGGCCCTCCTTATTTTAATGCATTATTTGTACCTTTAACGTGGCTGTTATTAATAGCTATGGGTATGGGCTCAAATATTCGCTGGAAAAAAGACACCCGTCCACTACTGGGTATAGGCATGGTCATCGCCGTTAGTAGCTTAGTATTAGCTGCCATTATTACTTACTTTGTTAATCCATCGTCTATGCTTAATATTGGTGTGACTTTAGCCGTTAGCTTTTGGGCACTGCTATGGATGGCAGTTGATTTTAAAGATAAAACTAAGAATGCGCCTAATCTTTTTAACGGTTTGCGGCAGTTGCGTCTGAGCTATTGGGGTCAACAGACTGCTCATATTGGCGTATTGGTTGCTGTCATTGGCATAGCCTTTACTAGTAGCCTGAGTATTGAGCGTGACGTAGCAATGGGTATTGGCGATACAGTCAATGTTCAAGGTTACGATTTTGAAGTAACTGAATTTTTTGAAATAAAGGGTAGTAACTTTGATGCAACGCAAGCGCAAGTCGTGGTATCCAAAGACGGTCGTGAAGTGGCGAAACTGACTCCAGAAAAGCGTACTTATATTATCAGCACGATGCCAACGACTGAAGCCGCTATTGACCCCAGTCTTATGCGCGATGTTTATGTCGCACTGGGCGAACCTATTGCCGATGGTAGTAACCAATGGGCATTAAGGATTTATGTAAAACCATTAATTCGCTGGATTTGGTTAGGGGCAATTATCATGGCTCTAGGTGGATTAATTAGTATGCTTGATAAACGATACCGCATCAAAAAAGTTAAAGCTCCGTTGCTAGTTACTGGTAGTTTGGCTACTGATGGAGTCAATGAGGTAGCTATTGAGCAGGCAATCTCAGCATCGACGATGTCGACACTAAAGGAGAAATAAATGACTATGTCGAATAACACTCCTGAGCAAAAAGATAGCCAAAACAGTAAGCAGCGTAACCCAAAGGCAATGAAAAAAAAGCAGATGAAGCTATGGTTCTTAATTCCGCTTATCCTCTTTTTTGGTTTGGTAGTTATATTGTACATGCGCTTAGGTAAACCAACAGACATTGTGACCAATACCGCTCTTGAGCGTCCGGTTCCTGCCTTTGAGCTGCCGTTATTAGCAGATACTACCCGTACTATCACCAATAATAATTTGCCAGATAAGCCGTTTTTACTTAATGTTTGGGGCTCGTGGTGCCCAACTTGCATTATTGAGCATCCGTTTTTAATGCAACTAGAAGAGCGCGGCATTGATATCGTTGGTGTGAATTATAAGGATGAGATTGGTAATGCGCTCAGTTACTTAAACCAAGGCGGTGATCCATTTTCTATGTCTATTCAGGATTCATTGGGTCAGTTTGCTCTAGACTTAGGCATAACTGGTGCGCCCGAAACCTTTGTTGTGGATGGAGATGGCATCATTCGTCAGCATATTGTTGGTGAGATTAATGAAGCCAATTGGCAACAGCGTGTTAAGCCGTGCCTGACCGTACTTAATGAGGCTAATAAGAACAACGATAGTCCTGATCTCATTCAGGTTGAGGAGATGTGCAAATGAACGTTACTCGAATAAGAGCTCCTCAAATAAAACTCAATATAATTTTAAAACTAGCAAGCTTAATACTAGCGTGTCTGCTTAACATGACGGCAAACGCAGCTATTGACGTATACGATTTTGATTCACCACAGCAAGAAGCTCAGTATCGTGGATTAATAGAAGAGTTTCGCTGTCCAAAATGCCAAAATCAAAACCTTGCAGCCTCTGATGCACCGATTGCACAGGATCTAAAGCAAAAAGTCTATGATTTAATTAAAGATAGACGTAGTGATGCTGAAATACGCGCCTATATGCAAGAGCGCTACGGTGACTTTATTAGCTACAAGCCGCCTATGCGACCATCGACATGGATCCTATGGTTTTTTCCACCACTATTATTGCTCGTCTTAATTGTTGGTTGGTTTTGGCAAAGTAAACGCCGCCAAGTTGTCGCCCGTGGCCAAAACGGCGTTACAGTGAACAGTACTGCTGCCTTGACCTCTGCGGAAAAGGCTGAGCTTGATCGTCTATTATCGCAAGCTGAGAATGTCGACCACGATATTACTAGCATAGAGGACAAAAAATGACTCTATTTTCTACTTTTGGCTTATTTGTAGCTCTAAGCTTGCTGATTGCTCTTATATTTGCGCTAATTGCTATTATGCCATGGCTACGAGCACCGCGTTTGCAGTCCAAACCAATAGACAATCAACTGCTAGATATTAATGTTGCAGTATTTCGCGAACGTTTAGCTGAGCTACAAACAGATAAAGACAGCGGTACTATTAATAATAGCCATTATCAAAATCAAAAGCTGGAACTGGAGCGTCAGCTATTAGATGCGCAGCGTCAGATAACACCTATGGTTACCCCTGATGTCAAAAGCCGTTTAATTGTCGCAGCTTGGATCCCAATATTGGCTGCAATGGCGTACTTACTAATAGGCAATCGTACGCCCGTGTTTGATTTGTGGACAAGCGAGGACAAAGTAGGACAAGTGGCTGATGACCTATTGACGGCTAAGATTGATAAGCCACCAAAGTGGGCGACTGAAAACGGTCGTCAGTTGATTAGCGCTATGCAGACCAACGTCCATCGTAACGCTGATGATCCTAATCGCTGGATGCGCCTATCTGAACTTTTCTTATCGATGGAGGCGACTGACTCTGCGTTAGAAGCCTTATCGCGTGCCTATCGTTTAGCACCTGATAACGAGGAGATTGCTACTACTTATGCTCAGACTAGTTTTTTTGTTAATGAAGGTCAGTTAGACGCCAATATTCGCCGTCTATTACAAGCTATATTAGCTAAGAATCCGCAGCATGAACGGGCTCAAATGCTCATGGCAATGGGTGAGACTCGTAGTAGTAACTTTGCCCAAGCGCAAGGTTGGATTAAACGCTTACAAGGCAGCATTGTGGCCAAACCAGGTGATCATACTAAAGCTTTAGCAAGCTTAGATGAGTTAAGCAACTACGTTAGCACGCAAGAAAAGCAAGCGCTAGAAGGTATTGACGTGACAGTGAAAATTAACGCTAATTTATTACCGTTAGTGAAAGCTGATGATGTGTTGTTTGTTGCGATACGTGACGTTAAAGGAGGTCCACCGTTTGCCGCCAAACGTTTACCCATTAGTATTATCAAGCAAGGTGAGGCTAGTATCCGCTTAAGTAATCTTGATGCGATGATGCCAGATCGCACGTTAAATTCAGCTCGTAGTGACAAAACTCAGTTAGCAGTCGTTGCTCGTATTAGTCATAGCGGTAATGCCATAGCAGAATCAGGCGACTTATCGGGTAATCCTATAATGATTAGCGTTGAACAGACTCAGGTTAATGTTGAAATCAATCAACAGATTCCCTAATAAAAAATTATTACCGTAAGTTTCATAAAACCAGAGCGGTAAGTGGAGCCGTTTATGAAAGTGGCGCGATTAATAATTGTATACCAAAAACATATACGTTTAACATTGTTCATTGTATAAACATAGATAAAGAAAACAACTATGACTGAATCTACCGACAGATTAGATAGTACTAAATTGAATAGCGTTGAATCGGCTAGTACTAATATTGCTGACAATAAAGTACCTATAGCTGTGAGTAGTACTCATCAATCGATTGACTCTAAAACCATGAATCATACGCCTAAAGCTATGTACGTGACTTCAGGCAACTCAATAACACCTAAAGGTAAGTTGGACAAAATGCCAAAAATGGTTGCCAATGGCAGTCGCGCTTTTATCTGGTATTTGTTGGCGATAATGGTATTAATACTTGATCAATGGACTAAGTGGTTGGCCCAAACCACATTAGCGTTCAATGACCCCGTACCGGTCATTGAACCATTTCTCAACTGGACACTCGCTTATAACTATGGGGCAGCATTTAGCTTTTTAGCCGACGCTGGCGGTTGGCAGAAATGGTTTTTCTCAGGCTTAGCTTTTGTAATGGCTATCTTTTTAACGGTTTATTTAATCAAAGCGCCACGTGCAGCCAAGCTATTATCTATGGGGTTGGCCTTAATGCTTGGTGGTGCGATTGGCAACTTAATCGATCGTTTAAGAATTGGTAAAGTGGTTGACTTTATCCATGTGCATTATGCTGATGTATGGAATTATCCTATTTTCAATGTTGCAGATATAGGTGTCTGTGTCGGTGTCGCATTGATTATAATTGACATGATATTTTTAGAAAGTAAGCGTAATAAATAAGCACATTGATGCCGATTATCACAAACAAAATGAACTAGCGTCGTAGTCACTCTATACGGAAACATACTTTTTATACTTGAGTATGTTTATAAAATGTGAACTGGAAGATAATGTATGACTGGTATAGGTACTCACTCATTTTAGGTCTTAAAACTCAATACTTAAAAGCTCTGCGTAGAGCCATTATTATAGAGACATTGAATAATCCATAAATTCTTTATTGATCATAACAAAAGGAAAATACAGTGTCACAGGCTCAGCCAACTATTGAAAAAATTCACAGCCTTAGAAAAAAACAAGAGACAGCGTTAAAAAGTCTTACCCTTATAGGCTATCTAGAAGGCACCTCTTTCTTATTATTGCTCTTCATCGCCATGCCACTAAAATATATGATGGACATTCCAGAAGGTGTGAAATACATCGGTATGGCACACGGTATGTTGTTTATTACCTATATCATAATACTTATAGGCTCAGCTATCAAAATGAAAATGCCTCTTTGGGCAATACCTGCGGGCGTACTCGGCTCACTCTTACCTTTTGGCCCATTTATATTCGATCATTTACTAAAAAAGAACTTGCAGGAAAATGTAAGTAAAGAAGCCTAGAACAAGCTCTGCTACAAATGCCACAAACGTATCTTATTACTCAAGATTATTTTTCCTAACTAAATCACAAGCCGCCATCACTCATCATGGCGACAAATGAATAACATTGAGCAGAAATTAATCACAATAAAACTTTAATTCAGACCAAGTATGAATAGCCTCACACTCCAGTTACTTTTCGAACTTATCTTACATACTATCGACAAACCCGTCTTGTTTAAAAGCTAAACAGGTTTTGTCATTCGCGATGGCTTTCCTGTTATCGTAGGGTATACCCCAAGGGAACCATCTAAAAGGCATCAAAAACCGATTAATAGACGACTTAAAATAGACTGCTGTAATGGAACTACTTATAACAGACTATTGTACGTGTTTATGTTTATCAGAGCGTGTCTACGAGCGTCTACCAAAGAATAAGATGCCAAGCGTACCAAAAACGAGCTTATACAGTTTGCTACTGATCATGATCACAAAATTGCCGCCTTCTATGTCGAAAACGAATCAGGCGCAACTTTAATACGTCCACAGTTAATGTAAGTGATCGATGATGCCTATGAAGGCGATATAATTTTGGTAGAGCAGATTGACCGCTTAGCACGTTTAAACCAAGCTGATTGGGATACTCTCAAAAGAATGCTATTAGAAAAGAATCTGGGGTAGTATCAAAAGAGCTACCGACCTCATATATGACGCCTCAATCTGAGAGCAGCACTGAATTTATGAGCAGCGTATTACAGTCCATTAATTCGATGATGCTTGATATGCTCGCTGCTATTGCTAGAAAGGACTATAAAGATCGACATAGCCGTCAGGTGCAAGGTATTGCTCATGCTAAGACAGAAGGTAAATATTTAGGGCGTAGGAAAGATACCGAAAAGCGTAAGATTATTGCTAGCCTCCTAAAATCTGGGCATAGCTATTCTGAAATACAAGCTACAGCTAAGTGTTCGCGTCAGCTGATAGCTGTTATAGCTAAACAAATACTCAAATACTCAAATACTCAAATACTCAAATACTCAAATACTCAAATACTCAAATACTCAAATACTCAAATACTCAAATACTCAAATACTCAAATACTCAAATACTCAAATACTCAAATACTCAAATACTCAAATACTCAAATACTCAAATACTCAAATACTCAAATACTCAAATACTCAAATACTCAAATACTCAAATACTCAAATACTCAAATACTCAAATACTCAAATACTCAAATACTCAAATACTCAAATACTCAAATACTCAAATACTCAAATACTCAAATACTCAAATACTCAAATACTCAAATACTCAAATACTCAAATACTCAAATACTCAAATTTTAGGAGCTGTAATAATTCTTGTCAAACAAAAGTAATCTGTTATCAAAGTTCCTTTAACATATTCTATTTTTAGTAGTTTATTAGCTTGAATAGGGTCAAGAAAAATATTGATTACTTTTCAGGCTACGGTATTTTCGCCGAATCGTTTTACAAACGAATCATCATTGGAACGATAATATTGAGACTAGCTTGAGCTTGATTATCAAGGCAGACTTTCCTGCGTATAGCAGGGTTCGTCTAACTATTCAAACCATCTGCTTCATCTTTAAAGGTCTCTACAACGATAGAGAAAATATCGTCCCAAACCTCATCATTTGCCAAAAACGGATAATCCTTCAGTAGCTTATTACTTTTAGCACCCTTATTTTGTAGTATGCTGCGAATGATTCTATCGGCATAGCTGTTGGGCATCTCAACAATCTCTTTTATCGCCAGTCGTGCATGGTCATGCTTTCTTAGGTACTGTGACTCGTTATGCATCTCTTTTTCAATAACATGAGCAATCAGTCCTGATAAGTACTGAACGTGAGGCGTTAGATCCATGAAGCGCCATGCAGGTTGAATCAGGTGAGTATTTCCAAAATTTAAGTTTGAGCGAATACCATCAGGGTAGGTAACTGCCTGTTTATCAAAGCTGTAATGATCACGGATTTGCTTCATGAGCGGCACAGAGACACGGTCTAAAATCTTATCATAGGCATGCCGGTCTGAGGGATGCTCGGCAATGGCTTGTGATATAGGTAGGATAATCGGCTCATGAATGACCTGGTCTCGCCTGAGGACGTCATTAATTAAAAAGCGATGTACACGGCCATTGCCATCCGCCAGCGGATGAATATATACAAAGGCAAAGGAGGCAACCGCACTACGCATCAGTGCTGATTGTCCCTCAGTCTTTTCCATAAATACCTGTAATCCTTCTAACTTATCAGCAATGTCATCAGCTGGTGGAGCAATATAATGCACAATTTCTTTAAAGCCATTGACCTGAGTATGCGACACAAAAACTGGTGATTGACGGACACCATACTGCTGGATAACCGTTTTGCTACCGAGTATCTCTTGTTGCAACTCTGCTAGTGATTCAGGATCAAGCGGAATGTCACCGGTGCCGGTACGCCGTGCCATCACATCGGCAAAACGTTCAATGCGTTTTAACTCTTTTCCCTCACCTTCTATAGTAAAGCTGGCTTTACTCTCTCGTAGGGTCATCCATACGGAGGCGCGCATCAGTAAGTCTTGCCCAAATTCATCGTTAAGTTTGTCAACCATTGTGGCAATATCGAGTGCAGCTGCTTGCGTAAAGGCCTCTGTTTTTACCAGCATCGGACAGAAATGACGGGTTCCTGCTAGATTGTCATTGATACGCCAGCGAGCGTTCTTGATGACCTGCGAAGGACTTGAAGTAACCAACTTCTTGGTATCCAAAGCATCCACATAGTTACCGCCTATATTACTCGGTACCTCTAAATGTTTATCCATGAGCCACTCATACAAGAAAGCCATTCTACGGGCATAGCTGCCTGTCGGCTCAGCGTTTACCCATGCTTGCACGTCATTTGCCCCTATCTGCTCAAATAGACGAACCAGTAACTCTAAATTCAGTACTTCATGACGCATGTGAAACTGTAAGTGCGCAATGATAGTGTCCAGTGGACGTGCGGTTTCCTGATAAGCGTTATGAATGACGTCACCGTCTTTATAGGTTTGTCTGCGCCCACCGATACTACTGCTGACATATAAAGGCGAAACCAGCTCTATGCTGGCATAACGGACAAGCCATGCTGCGCCAATAGGATCTGAGATAGGGGTATTCATCATGAGTGGCTCAAGCGATTATAGATAAGCCATTTTGCGCAAAAACAATTATGAATGCAATATAATGATTATTATAAAGCCTTATTGCATTAAAACGATTTTCTTATGACGTTGCGATGCCTTTAAATCAAGACCAAAGGTCACGTTGAGTCGATATTTAAAATACCTCAGCTATTGACCTGCTTTAAGACACGATAAACGGTAGCTACGCCAACACCAACCGCCTTAGCGATCTCTTCTTTTGTCATATTGTTTTGACTAGCCAATGCTTTAATACGATTGTGTTTTGCGGTATTGGCTTTCTTACCAGTGGGTTTATAGCCACTGTTGGCCAATCCTTGTTTAATGCGCTCTCTACGCTTGTCATTATCAAGCTTTGCCATGGTCGCTAATAAATCGATCAGCATATCGTTAATCACTTTTAGGATCTCACCTGTCATACCGTCACTCATCGTATGTGTGGTTGGTAGATCAGCCACCACCAATCGTAAGCCCTTATCTTTAATACGCTGCTTTAGAATCGAAAAATCATCTTGAGATAGTCTGCTTAATCTATCCACGCTTTCAACCAATAAAATATCGCCTTGCTCGGCGTCCTTTAGCAACTTAGCTAAGATTGGTCTATCGAGCTTTGTACCACTGAAGTGCTCAACGTAATCAACATAGCTATCACCATAGCGGCTACTGAAGGCAACCAAATCTATTAATGCTCTAGTAGCGTCTTGATCCTTAGTGCTGGCTCTCACATAAATACGAACGGTCATAATACCTCTTTGTATCAGTTAGACTTAATAATTGATGTTCATTGATAATAGCAAGATATTACTATCATTTAATATCAAATAAAAGTCAAATGATAGATAGGTTATCGTTTAGAAGTTTTATGTTTTGGGTATAGACTAATGGTAGACCGCTTAGCACTTTTAAATCAGTATGACTGGGACATCTTAAAAAATCCTGTCTGAGAAAAAGCTAGCGGCAGTATCAAAAGAGCTGCCGACTTCATATATGGCCTTGTAGCCTGCAAACAATACTGAGTTTATGACTAGCGTATTGCAAGCCATCACCTCAATGGTGCTTGATATTTTCGTTGATATTGCTAGAAAGAACTATAAAGATCGGCGTAACCGTCAGATGCAAGGTATTGCTCGTGTTAAGACAGAGGGTAAATACTCAGGACGTAGGAAAGATACCGGGAAGCGTAAGATTATCGCTAGTCTCCTAAAATTTGGGCATAGCTATTCTGAAATACAAGCTACAGTCAAGTATTCGTGTCAGCTGATAGCTGCTATAGCTAAAGAAGTGAAGTAATGCTCAAAAAGCATATCGCTTGTTGTCAAATTAGTATTGTATCCATCCAATTACCAACTGGAGAATATTGAGTCTTCGATAATCCTAGGGTGGTTCATAGTCTAGCTGGTCAGTTGCAGCAAGGGTGGGAATTTGAGATTATTAATT
>NZ_JCACRV010000003.1:0-13042 GCF_059076335.1 Psychrobacter sp. H25
TTAGAGGCAGGCTTTAAAAGATACAAGAGTGGGCAAGCCATGAGTTCTTTTGCATTTGTTTTCCCAAAAGATACTCTTTTTAAATTAGGGGCTCGTCCAGTTATTTCTGGACTTAGCGAAGGTGTACCGTCAACTGCAAAATATAACTCTGAAGGTTATAGAATGCTTCCCACTGAAGCAATGCCGCTAATGGAGCAATATAGATATGTAACTTATAACCTTGGTGAAAGAAATATCGACTGGACACATGAGCGAGAATGGCGCTTCCCTTATCGTGATGACATATCTAATTATAACGAGGAGATTAAAGAATACGGAATAGCTTCAAATTGGTATGATATTCCAGGATTAGATTTTCTTAGCAATGAAGTTCAAATTCAGAATATGGGCGTTATCGTTCAAACTGCGCAACAAGTTCAATTGATTATAAGTGATATGTTAACTCTAGTAGACAGTCGACAAGCTCGTTTAAATTCTTTTGGCTTTGTATTGAATACTAGCCTTTTACCTTCTATCGAACAGCTACAACACCCATCGCAAACATCACAAGCAATCTCAGATGCTATGGTTGATCTTAAACCTTACTTCTCTATTACTGATGAAGAGAGTCGTGATTTTAATTATAAATTCTCTAAAATTGTCTCAGATATAGAAGAGAACAGTGAGCAGCCTATTTCTGGTGAGTTAGGTGGCTGTTGGTTATGGCTACATGATAATACTGCACCACTCACACGAGCTCTATTAAAAGAGGGACGTGTTTTCGTCACTAAAGAAGGTAGATATCTTGCTTATCTTACTGAGTTTTTTGGTCATAGAGGACTTAGACAGCGTGAGGCAATGACTAAACAGCTCGCAGAATTTATACAAACTGAATTTAATATGAGTTGCTGTTATTTTTCTGTACTTAACTCAATTAATCCAATGGGAGTTCCGTCTTATGCTGGTTACTTCAATGAAGATATCAGCTTTTTTAACTGTGCTTGGAGTGCAAGTAGTGGTAATTAAGCAAGTTCTGCCTTACTCCCATAAGAGTGATTATGTTAAATGGGGTTGGATTGAACGGCTGAATTAACGAAGAAAAAGCCCCCAGCTGGGGGCTTTTTCTTGTAGTAAGTAAAGTTATTTAAAAGTTAATTCTAACTTCAACTTGATCAATATCAACCCCCGCTGCTTCAGCTATCATTTCTTTCGCTTCAGCAACCACATCGGGAAGCTCGTGAGAAGCATCAACTTCCAAAGAATGCTCAACGTCATTGTCCTCAACATCGTCTATAGACACATCTTCAATAGGATTAGCATTAAAGATAGACCACTCAAGAGTGTTAACGTCTAATCCAATATCCTCCAATAAATCATCAGTGTTGAGATAAGCAACTGGATATCTCTGACCTTTCGTTAGTTTTTTCCAAGCTTTTTTGAAATCATCCGTATCAGGTAACAGCGAATACTCACTCATTTGAATAACCTTCCTTCCGTTGTACTTCTGAGAAGCTATACATCCTGACACCTTTCCAATCATAAAAGCTTGTCCATGACTTTTACCATCCTTAGCTGCCCATTGCGCTCTACGATTCCTCATCAAGATTACATAGTCAGAATTTCTAATTCTATCGGAACGTGCGACCCAGTAACCTGACCCCCCTTCTAGCTCCATCATGTTTAAATCTTTGCCTGTGAAAATACCCACTACTTTACTCATAAGACAACCCTCGTTTAATCAACCATATGCAATAGAATTTATTTTTTATCGTTAATGATTTATATTTATAATACATTCTTTTGCGATAGAATCAAGTAAATCTCGTTTTTTTCTTGTTTTTCCAGAAAGAAATAGTTTTAACCTACTTTCGTAAGTATGTGATTACTGAAATTATTATTCTTATATTTAGTGTTTGATCAAGTTCTAGTTGAGTTAGAAGTTACACGTATAAGAGGAGAGGTTGGAACACCCCCTAAAGCTCTTAAATTAACCGTGGATAATAAGGTTATAGGACTTAACTGAAGTCCTTCATCTAATATTTCTTGGCTCTACTGATCATAATCTTAACAAGACATCGGAAACAAGCTTAGAACTGAGTTTCAGATTTTGTTAAATACATATGAATCCATCAATTATAAGGAGAGAAGAATGACGTTATATAAACTTGTTACGCTGCTAATTAACTTCAGCATACTAATATTAACCTTCTGTATGTTCTTGCTGATGCTCTGATCGGACTACGGCAAGCAGAATCACACCGTCTTTTGACGGTGCTAGGCTTAAAGCATATCTTATATATTTAGTGAGTTAAAAGATCCCAAATCGTTGTTATTGCCCTAGTTGTTTTAACTCTTCTGTCTTACGCTCTAACTTCAATTTTTTACGTTGCTTACGCGCCACTTTGCGCTGTATGCGTTTCCCCCACTCTGGATTACCTTTTTGATAAACCCTAAGGTCGTTCACGTAGCTTATTTTGTTCAGCCATATTAGCTCTATGACATAAGTTGGTAGCATTCCTACTATAAACAACCAGATCGAATACTCTAAGAAACCACTGCTTAATAGAAAAATAAAATTCACTACAGCTACTATCATTAGAGCAATAAACCAACTCTGAATCATTTGCAGTTCATACAAATAGTAACGCAAATCAAGACGATACTTTTTAATCTTAACAAGCTCTTTTAGCCTAGATGCTTTGTGATATTTTTCAAAAAGCATGAACGCTTCTTTTACAGGCAATTTTTCATACAGTTTGCCAATAACAAGAGCTACGATACCGCTAAGTACCATCAAATATAATTGATCTAGGTTAATAATATCCACATTTTCCTCGTAGTATGGTTGATCTAACAATTAAGTATTTCATAATTTCATGTTAGATACGTACTTAATTAATAATGAAAAGTGGTGAACTAAGCTTTACTTTTTTAAGCCTTAGTAGTTATAGAAGAGCTACTGAAAAATGTTAATATATACGCTCGCTTTGAACCAACATAGAGCTACATTTGATCATTAACAAATGGATTTAATATGCTTCAACAGTTAGACACTGCAGACAGTGTACGTCGCGAATTAACACTTCGTACCACTTCAAAACATAAAGCTGAGTTCGGGCAATTTATGACGCCTTCTAATGTGGCTCACTTTATGGCATCTCTATTTCCACCTAGCGATATTCAAATTTGTCATCTATTGGACGCTGGGGCAGGTGTAGGCGCTTTGAGCTGTGCTTTTCTTGACCGTTGGGTAGAGAATGGATTTAGTTTCGATTCTGTCGAGGTGACGGCTTATGAGGTTGATAAAAAGTTGCAAACTCATCTTAGTAAGCATCTAAACGCATACGATAACGTGCAAACTCATATCATCTCTGATGATTACATTAAACTAGCAACAGACAAAGGTCTGCAGGATCAAGGCTATACTCACGCAATTCTCAACCCTCCCTATAAAAAAATCAATAGTAAGTCAGCGCATCGATTAGCTTTAAGTGAAGTTGGCATTGAGACAGTCAATCTATATTCCGCTTTTATAGCGCTAGCACTGGCACAAATGGCACCAAGTGGGCAAATTGTGGCTATTATTCCGCGCAGTTTCTGCAATGGTCCTTACTATCGTCCTTTTCGTGACTTTATTCTCAAACGGGCATCGATCCGTCAAATACACTTGTTTGAATCACGCAATAAAGCCTTTAAAGATGACCAGGTTTTACAAGAGAATATAATTATTTGCCTTGAGCGTGATGGAGAGCAAGGCCCTGTTACTATCTCGACCTCTACTGACGATAGTTTTTCTGATCTAGAAAATTGTGTCATTCCTTTTGAGCGCATAGTATTCCCAAATGATTCAGAACAATTTATTCATGTACAGACGACAGCTGATAAAAGCGCTATCGAATTATCCTCTGCAGTACGTCACTCAATGACTGATATTGATGTGAAGCTATCAACTGGACCAGTTGTTGATTTTCGATTGAAAGAGCATCTACGTGATATGCCTGAAAAAGGTTCAGCACCACTGATTTACCCTAACCATCTAAAGACTGGTAAAACCAATTGGCCTATGACTAATTCGAAAAAATCTAACGCTATTATGCAAAACTCTGATACGGAAAAATGGCTTTACCCAAAAGGTTTTTATTGTGTAGTGAAGCGATTTTCATCGAAGGAAGAAAAGCGCCGTATTGTTGCCAGCTTGATTGATCCTAATCACTTTGAGGATTATCCAATGCTAGGGTTTGAGAACCATTTAAATGTATTCCACGATAATAAAAATGGTTTGCCTGAGGCATTAGCAAATGGACTTACGGTCTATTTGAACACAACAGCAGTAGACGAGCATTTTAGACGGTTTAGTGGCCATACTCAGGTCAATGCAACAGATCTCAAGCAAATGAAATATCCAAGTCGTAAGGCTCTAATACAGCTTGGCGAATGGGCTTTAAAACAAGAAAATATTACCCAAGAGAATATTGACGCCCAATTTGGAGACTTAATTTAATGAATAATGAAAATACTCACCTTGAAGATGCTCAGGAAATAATAGCTGCTCTAGGTTTACCTTCGCAACAGCAAAATGAGCGCTCCGCTCTATGTTTATTAGCTCTTTTGAACCTTGGGCCAGAGAAAACATGGTCACAAGCACAGAACCCTCTCATAGGTATTACACCGATGATGAGCTGGGCATATAATCAGTATGGAAAACTCTATGCACCCAATTCTAGAGAAACCTTTCGCCGCCAAACGATGCACCAGTTCTGCGATGCAGGAATAGCTCTTTACAATCCAGATAAGCCAGATCGACCAGTAAATAGCCCTAAGGCTGCTTACCAAATTGAACCTCACGCATTGACTCTATTACGTACTTTTGGAACAACACTATGGGCCGAAAATCTAGATCGCTATCTAGTTGATCGTACATCGCTTGTTGAGCGTTATGCTAAAGAGCGAGAGCAGAATCGTATTCCAGTAAGGATTACAGAGGGTGAAGAAATTACTTTGAGTCCTGGTGTCCATAGCGAGCTTATCAAAAATATTATTGAAGATTTTGCGTCACGGTTTGCACAAAATAGTATATTAATTTATGCAGGTGATACGGAAAAGAAGTGGGGATATTTCGATGAAGAACGGCTCAAGGAGCTAAATGTTGATGTAGGCTCACATGGTAAAATGCCTGATGTAGTATTACACTACACTGAAAAAAACTGGCTGTTATTAGTAGAATCTGTCACCAGTCATGGCCCTGTCGATGGAAAGAGGTATAAAGAACTTTCTAACCTATTCTCTGAATCAACTGCTGGTCTTGTTTACGTTACTGCTTTTCCTAATAGATCTATTATGGGCAAATATCTTGGCGAAATCGCATGGGAAACAGAAGTTTGGGTAGCGGATGCACCTTCTCACTTAATTCATTTTAATGGAGTAAGATTTCTCGGTCCCTATTAAGACCAGAGTAGTTGAATTTTATTCAAACGATACTTTTAAATGCTTTTCGATTAATATTAATATAGTATTGTTTTTAACTGAAATAATTTTATATATAGAGGATTAGAAAATGACAGAAAATGAAATTATGGAATTACTTGAGGGTATATCTTCCGATGATCTCAAAAAGCATATCAAAAAGCTTAATGATATTGGAATAATTACGGATACACCAAATCCTGAGTTTCTTGACGATCATGATTTTCCTCATATGGTTATAAAGAACTGGAAGAAGAGTCATGAAGAATATCTTCGTGTAAATGGTTATAAGGGTGATAGATTGATTGCTATATCAGAAAACGTCTCAGAGAATAGTCCTATATACATATTATACGATTCTGAAGAATACAACATGCAGTCAGCATGCAAATATGCAGTAAATGAATACGCCTAGATTAGATTATGACAAATGATTTTGGGTATCTTTTCGGTTAGTAAGAAGACACTAAAAAGCGCTTATTCACTAAGGTCTTGTCCAGTCACTTCCCCTGCGTAGTTAGCGAAATACAAATCAATTGGTATTAACAATCTTCTTAAGTATTCTAAGAAGGGTAGACACAAAACTGCGAAGTTCGCCTGATTTTCTCCCATCTCATTCAGAGTAACAGCACTGTCTATACGATTGCCAAACTTATGAGGCTCTTTTTTTCTTCGCTTGACGTTGTTAGACCAGTCTGTTTTGTTAGCACTGAAGAAGACCATGCTATCCGTATCATTATGCTTTTTAATCGAGGAATGAGCGATTAAATTGCGAACTTCTAAGTAGGTTTGTAGGATCTCTTTAAATTTAGACGATTCATCTGTCTCGAATAATGCTTTATACGTTGGATTTTGCCTTATATTATTTTCGTTTAAAATTGCACCAAGACCACCGCAGCTAAAACTATCTAAGCCTATAACTCTATTGAAATTTAATTCAAGATTATTAAATAAACTAAGTATATCAAAAACAAGAATTTTATCTGATGAGGATAAAGCTCCGTTGGAGAACAGATTCTCAAAGTCATCTATACTTAGATTGTTGATAGCTTCCCAACTATTGAGTTGAAGATCGTTAATAATGTCTTCAATACTATTTTCGGACACACCCCCCCCCCTTTATATCTCTAAATTATTACTAAATAAAAAGCTAATTAAACACGTTTAAATATCATCTTGTACTACCCGTTTCTGTTCTTGCTCTTTTTCATCAGGTGGCATAGTACCGCCTAAATTTTCTACTAAACCTTTTAATAGCTCTCTGTCTGTTACTTTTGTCAAATATTTGGGCAGTGTTTTGGCTATATATTCTTTTAATCCTTGAACTTCGTTTTTTTCTAAAGTATCGAGTAAAAAAGCACCTAGCAATATTTTTTGTCTGGTTTGTTTTTTACTCATTTTTTCTTTTTGTCTACTAATTGATCTTTCCAACTCATTAATTTTTTGTTGTTCTTTTAATTCGTCATTACCTAACATACTCATAGTAGTACCTTATCATTGTTGTCTTTCTTCTTTTATGACTATAACAAATAAATAAATATCCATCAATCCACTATGATATATTTAACTGATGGATATTTATGTCCCACTGACTAAGTGCGAGTTTTCGACTTCACAAATGTTTACTTCCTACGGTCATACATTTATGAAGTCAAAACATCGGCAGGGGTAAAACCCCCACACCCCCAACACTACGAAAAGACGTAGTGCCAAAAAGCAAAAGTATGAGCATTTAAAAATGGCTATTTTTCTCGCGTCGACTAAATCAGTATCACGAGGAAGCGGACAAAGTGCTGTTGCCAGTGCGAGCTATCGTGCAGGTGTTGAGCTTGACGATCAGCGCTACGGTAAGACCCATGATTATTCCAAACGTTCAGGTGTGATGAGCGCGGATATTATTTTGCCCTCAGCATTAGCTGATACCGGCGCTACTATTGATCGTAGTGATTTATGGAACAAAGCAGAGAGTGCTGAGAAACGCAAAGATGCAAGAGTGGCTCGCGAATGGCTGGTTAATCTACCGCATGAGTTAAGTGAGCAAGATCGTAAGACACTGGCACACAAGTTCGCCCAAACCCTAGCGAATCGTTACGGCACGATTGCCGATTGCGCTATTCACAAACCAACTCAAAGAGAAATTGATCGAGGTGCTGACCCTCGTAACTTCCATGCTCATATCATGTTTACTACTCGTACGGCAGCAATTGGCAATAATAATGAAATCCTATTGACTGACAAAGCTGATATTGAGTTGTCCGATACTAAGCGTCATAAGCTTGGCATGGAACGAGTCAGTGTTGAGATTAAAGAGGTTCGCCAACTATGGGAGCAGCTTGCTAATGAAAAATTAGCTGAGTATAAGCACGATTTGATAGATTGCCGTAGCTATGCAGATCAAGGCAAGGATATTGAGCCACAACTTAAGATGGGTAGCGTTGCAACCAAGCTGGAGCGTGACGCATATGAGAAAGCTAAAACGGCAGCAGAAGAGAAAGGCGAGGTATTTAACGGCATTGCGCCAGTGACGATCAGAGGTGAAATCAACGCCATGATCGCAGAGCGTAATAGCTTGGTACTAAAAGCGTCTAACAAAATTATTTTTGAGCAGCGAGATTATAATGAGCGACTTGAAACAACAAAACGATGTATTGATCGAGCGAATCAAAGAATTAGAAACACAAAACGACAAATTGAGCGAACAGAACAAGATATTGAGTGGTCAAGTAAGCGATGCAAAAATCTACCAAACTGGATTGATGAAAACCACAAAGCCATTGAGAGCAACACAAAAAGATATTCTGACACAGCACAAGCAAATGACAAGCTCATACAAAGAATTAACAACACAAAACAGTCAATTAACAGCGTCACTGAAGCTATCGGAAAGTCGGATCTTGCAATTAACAGAGCAGTTGAGCAAAGCGCAAGACCAGCTCCAAGCCCCTTTGATGACAACTACAGACGAGCCTTTTATGAGCGAAAAAGACGAATTTATCGAGAGCTTAGAGAGCAGGATAAACAAGCTCACAGAGAAAGTTACGCAGATGAGAAAGACAATAATGATCTTAGAGCGACGTTAAGCGCTTTTGCCCATCGTTTAATGACTCGACACAATGAAAAGTTCAGTTTGCGCCCAGGTTTTCGCGATAATCCTGCTGATTACCCTGAAAAATTTGACTATCGACAAGTCAAAGTCCTTGATCGCTTCGCTAACGAATTGGGCTTAACCAACGATTTTGATGATTTTAGAGAGGAACAGCGGCGCATTGCGGACTTGTTTACGTTTGACGTGATGCAAGACAACCTGAATGCCATGGATATATTGATTAACAGACAAAAAGAACGCAAAAACTATCACGAGGTCACAGCCGATTTTGAAGCATTCATTACTCAATTAGATACTAACAGAACAGCCAAAAACAATGAATTGCAAGGCTCGTTGGGTCGTAGTGACATTAGCCGAATGACGGCAGAAACGCTAACAGCCGTCAGTTATTTGGATAACATTGAGCAGTACATAAACAAAGAAACCACCGCTGACGAATGCAAAGTATTAGCTCAGGAGCATATCAGCCAGACTCTAAAAAGAACTTCTACACAGTATGAACTTACCTATCAAGGATTAAGAACATTAGATAGTAACGAGAGCGTCCAGAAGCATGCTAGAGCGCTTGAATCTAGTTTAAGTGGGTTTAATACCAAATATGCTGATAAGTTGACTGAAAGCGATATCAAGAGCATTAATAACGGATTGAGAGTCCTTAGTCAGAAATTAGAGATTGCTAGACCTATCAATCGACCCTTTCCTTCTCCTTTTTAATCTTATCCACAACTTTTTTATTCACCCGTTTCTTTAAGGGTTTTTATTTATTCCTGTTTACTCCTGTTTACTCCTGTTTAAGAGGTATTTTTCCTCCTTAAAATCAATATGTTACGGAGGGAAAAAACACAGAATGAGTAGAATAAACACAGAATGAGTAGAATAAACACAGAATGAGTAGAATAAACACAGAATGAGTAGAATAAACACAAATAAAAATTTATGATATTATTTATAGTTTTATATGTTAAAGTAAAGCTTAGTTATTATTGGAAATAACAGTATATTAAGCAGGGATTCGAAAAAAATATGGAAAACAATCTAGTTGTACAATCCAATGAGCTTGTCCTAGCAGCTTATACCATGACCACTAAAGAGAAACAGCTTTTACTAACTTGTATTAGTCGTATTGATAGTAGACCCGATGCGCCAAACATTACTAAGCAAACCAAGTTCACAGTGACAGTCGAGGAAGTAGCAAAGATATTCTATAACGATAGTACTAAGAAGAATGCTTTTAGAGATTTAGAGCAAGCTAGCAATCGGCTTTTTGATAGAGAAGTTCTGATAGCACTGGAGGATAATAAAACGCTTCGTACCCGCTTTGTTAGCGGCGTTCTTTATGATCCCAACGGAGAGCAGATAACAATAACATTTGCAGAGGATGTACTGCCTTATTTGACACAGCTGAAAGCTAACTTCACAAAATATAGGCTGATGGAGGTATCTGAGCTATCAAGTATTCATTCGATACGCCTATATGAATTAATTGTTTGTTGGGTAGGTCAGTATCAATATACTAAAGCTATGAATTTAGATGATTTTCGCTACGTTATGGGCATTAAAGGTAAGTATAAGCAATTTGGACAGCTTAGAGAGCGTGTGATTGACACTGCTATAGATGAAGTCAATGAGAGTACAAACTACAAGGTCACTGTTGAGTATCATAAAAAAAGTAGAGGCAAAGGTTATGAGAGATTAACGCTCAAATTCCATCGGAAAACATTGGATAAATTAACCAGTGAAGATGGCACTCTGTCAAAAGCTACCATACAGTCTATAGTCGATAACCTGCAGTTTATGAATGACTATAATAATCATCCAAGCCTAAGTTATGACGGCAAAATGCAGACTGACGCATTTAAGCGCGAAATGATAAATATCATACAGCGAGAACCTGAAAGCTTTAACAAGCCCAATAAGGGTTTAGAGAGCTATTTACCAAAGATTAAACACTAACACCTTGTCCAACACGAATTATAATTGAAAGAACCACCGTTTCTTCTTCTTGGGAGCAGTTGCCGGTGTCATCGTTGATTTTTGTTCTGGCTGTGCCTCATCATCTGATGAAAGTTGCTTGAATTCTAGCAACCTCACTTGAGCAAAATCGTGAATACTAGCGTTGGCTTTATCCAGAGTCTTGTTTAGCTGACTAATCTGTTGTTGGTAATTCTCTATTAACTGCTTTTGATCACTGACTTGCTGTCGCAGGTGTTCATTCTTTAATTTCTCTAGCTCTAATTGGTGTTCAAGCTCTGTACAAGGCTGTACAGTCTGACTGTTCAAGTGCGTATTATGAGGACTGTCCAGTGATTGTTCAGTACGTTTTTTGGACAAAGGCTCTCCAAATACTCGAAGCATCTCCGCAGTGTCAATTTTCTTGTCTGCTGTTCTAGAAAGCTCGCCATCATTGACTTTTTGATATATTGTGGTTCTCGATACACCCCATTCTTTTGCTGCTTTTGTCACTGATATATTCATTGTTCACCTAGTGTCCAAGTACGTTTTTAAGCTCTGTACAATACGACTGTTCAGAACGTTCAGTGGACAACTATCGCACTAACCTACCTATGAGGCAAATCATAAATACTTTATACGAAAATTAGAGGGTTCAGATATATATCTTCCATTTTATTGAACAAATATAAGGTATTATTGCTATCTATGGGGAAAATTTGATTTTTGAGTCTTGAGAGATTTTAATCATATCAAATGGGTACGGTACCCTAGTGAGGACTTGAACGCTAAGCTGTGAGCTAATGGCATCAACGTTTTAACTCGCTGGAATATTCACAGTGTACTCGATGGTGTATTTAACATACATATTCTATTCATGATCGGTGCGCTATACAGGCACCGAACTGACTTCTACCGCCAAGGAAATAATCATCTTAAAAAAGCCTGACTTATCTCATCTCCAGTAATTACTTCACTCGTCTCTTCATAATCTTTAGGTTTATTATAGTCGTATTCAATTTCAAATTTACCATTAGGATATAGTGTGAATTTTAAACCCCATATTCTATCCCCTGTTACCTTTACCATATAGTCTCTAATGAATATAGTAGCGTCCAGCCCTGTCCAAATAGCATCTGAATTATTCTCGAACCCTCCTACGTTTATCTTATTTCCTTCAAAAATTAAGAAGTGGTCAGCAGTTGCCATTTTAAAATAAATACTAAAATCGACATGGATAAGATCCCAAGGCCTTCCGTCTGCGAATGCTAAACTATATTCTGTAAGGTATTCATAGGCCTGATCAATTGATTTCATATTTTTTACTCACACTTATTGGTTAAACTTTAAAGGTAATTTACCCAATCAATAAGAATATATAAAGCTATACCCCAAGGGAACCAGCTATTTCACCCCAAAAACCTATTAACAGACTACTTAAAACAGACTGGTATAATGGAACCACTTATAACAGACTATTTTAGGTGTTTATGTTTATCAGAGCGTATCTACGAGCGTCTACCAAAGAACAAGATGCTGAGCGTGCCAAAAGCGAACTCATAGCATTTGCCAACGATCATGGCCACAAGATTGCCGCCTTCTATGTCGAAAATGAATCAGGAGCTACCTTGGTGCGACCCAAGCTTATGCAGCTGATTGAAGATGCTCATAAAAGCGATATTATCTTAGTTGAGCAGATTGATCGATTGGCGCGTCTGAACCAAGCTGATTGGGATACGCTCAAAAGAATGCTATCAGAAAAAAAGCTTTCTATCGTATCAAAAGAGCTGCCTACCTCATATATGGCGCTTCAACCTGAACGCAGCACTGAATTTATGAGCAGTATATTGCAGGCCATCAACTCGATGATGCTGGATATGCTCGCAGCCATTGCTCGAAAAGATTATGAGGATCGCCGGAACCGTCAGATGCAAGGTATTGCTCGTGCTAAGGCAGAAGGTAAGTATTCAGGACGTAAGAAAGATACTGAAAAACGTAAGATCATCGCCAGTCTACTCGAATCAGGTCATAGCTATTCTGATATTCAAAAAATGGCTAAGTGCTCACGGCATCTGATCGCTGATGTGGCCAAGGAAAGACCTAAACTAATCACTGCTCATCAAGTGGTTCCAATATAGTAGTCTATTAATTGATTAATGAGCCTTTTTAGATGGTTCCGCTGGGATATACTTAGAGTTTATTAATTTTATAGAGAAGATAGTCGTAGAAGAATTTATGATTATTTGAACTTCAAGTTTAAAAGGGAATTACGTGAATTATAATAATAATAGATTTGATTTATCGAACTATCTCATACATTTTTTTAGGGATGTAAATTTAGATAGTGGTAGTCCAGTGATGATGCCGGATCATATGGGTTTTCAGAATTTATATGAAGATACATCATTCCCAGCTTTTTTTATGTTAAGAGCAGCTTTGCGGAATGGGCGACTTTGGGCAACACAATCAATACGTAACAATAAACCCACGATATATGGTCTATGCCCAGCAGTATGCTTTACCGAAATGCCTATTGCTGCCTTT
>NZ_JCACRV010000004.1:0-5562 GCF_059076335.1 Psychrobacter sp. H25
TATCAGTCTGTTTTAAGTGGTCGGTTTTTGTCGTTACCTTGAGAAGTCATAGTCTGCTTCATTTCCATCTAAATATTCGCGTATAGGGCGTTTCTTACTGAATCTAGAAGCGTCTTTTTTGATCTCACTAACTATGAAATCACTATACGCTGACCAGTTCTTACCAGCGTCACCTTTGGCCAGACTACTGTATGTGCTTATAAACTCTTTATGCCGACTGATACGCCACAACTGTTTATCTGATAGTCCGTCTATCGTAAACATATTGCCAGTATCAGCGTTGGGCTTTTTGTTTGTCTTGTTAGCTTTAGGCTTTTCATGCACAGTAAACGCAAAGCCTATGATTGTTCGACCTTGTTTTACATTACTATATTTAACTCTGATATTTGTTTTCTCATTTATCTCTTTAACTGCTAAATCAAGAACACGTTTTTTAAAATCTCCCATATTTTTATATTCATTGATACCAATTCCTAGCTGACCTCGCAATAGTGCGTAATCAAACACTTCTGATTTCTTCGCACTTAACCATTTTACTGTCAGCTCATACAAACGCACAGAGTAAACACTGTTAAGCGTGGCGATGAACTCTAGGTCATATTGTGTAAAGTGTGAACCTAAACGAGTAATCTCGTTAATAACGGCAACAGTAAAAATGATCTCAATGCGACCCTCACTTTTAACATACCTGACTTGTTGAACCCAGTTTGTCTCAACCTTACTACCAGTACCATCTGAAAACGTAAAATAGCGCGCTCTCAAGCCTTTCCCAGCCTGAGCTAATACCTTATAGGCAGTATCAATTTGTATATTAAAAACTTCAGCATATCTTTTCGCACTTATAGACAAAGGCTTATTGAACCCTAACCCTTGCTCTGTCTCTCTTGCATCAACAATAGCTAGCTGTATTAAACACATCTCAGTTAAAGATAGGTTTTGAAAAGCTGTGATAATTCGATTTGATTTAACAACTAAGTCTTGCCCACCATTTTTTTTCTTATTATTCATAAGCTTCCCTGCCTTTAATCATTTTTAGTTAAAAAGACTATTATATATAATGTCAATTAATAGTCAAATAATAATGTGTCAATTAATACGGCATAGACGTCCATTTATAACGGTATAAACGTCCATTTATAACGGTATAAACGTCCATTTATAACGGTATAAACGTCTATTAATGAGGTCTGAACCCCTTTATTTTCGGTAGATACAGCTTGCTTAAAAGCATTTAAAAGCATTTAAAAGCATTAAAAGCATTTTTAGTTGTGGATAAGTAATAAAAGAAAAAGAAAAAATAGAGGTATGTATAATTAGAAATTTGGTGATGGATTATCTCTACTATCATTTACATTACCTGTATCTATCCCTCTATCAATGACTTTTAAATCGTTATTAATGCTTCTTAAATCATCGCCAGATAACTTTTCAGCGTAATCAGTAGTAAATCTACCTAAACTGTCTCCAAGCTCTCTAACGTGCTTCTGGACGCTATCATTGCTCATTAAAGTATTCAGTCCTTTGTAAGCAACCTCGTATTGCTTAGCTGTCAGTCTAATAGTCTGATTGATATGTTGTTCTGCTAATGCTCTGCTTTCGTCTGTTTTTTCACTGTTATTTGCATATTTAGTCAGTGCAGCTAGATAAGGTTGAGCTGTTATTATTGTCGCAGTCACTCTGCTAGTATCATTCCTACCTAATCTTGTTTGATGCTGTTGTACCTGTTCAGCTCTTTGTCTGTCTAGCTTAGCGATAAAATCATAAAAGTCTGCTGTAACAGTTTGATGGTGAGATCTTTCTTTTTGGTTATCTACTAATATATTTATAGCAGCTAGGTTGTTTTGCATGACCTCAAGGCTAAGCATACCAACGACTAGCTCGTATTTTTCTAGATACTCTTTCTCAATTGTATGAATACCTAGAGAGTGAGCGAATTCATTAAGTATGGCAATTTGTCGATAATCGAACTTTTCTGGGTAATGTTCCGATTTTTCGTTACGTCCTTTACTTAACCTCTTACTGTCTTGATTGCGCATAAGCAGTCGGTAAGCTAGAACCTTTTTCTTGTCTAGCGTATCAGCTTGTATTCTTCTAGTATTTTGTTCTGCTTCAAGAGCTTGTCGAGCTGCGTCTCTAGTTTTTTGATCAATTTGTCTTTTTCGCTCATGAAAGGCTCTTTCGTATTCGTTGTCAAAGGGGCTTGGGGCTGGTTTTGCTCTTGCTGCAATGCTGTTGTTGACTCTCGCAGCTTCTGATTTGCTATTTTCAGCTCGTTGTTTCGTGTTGTCATTGATTTCTGATGTTCCACTAATTGCTGATACTGTGTTCTTAGATCTGACTGCGTTTTCATCAATTCTTTGAAGCGTTCTCTCGATAGCTTCAATTGCTCCATTAGTTGCCTTTGGTAGGTTTTTGCATCGTTCAGCTGCCCAATCATTTGCTGATTTTGCGTCTCTAACTCTGTCTGCATTTGCATCAACGACTCGTTGTGTTGTCTCAATGATTGATTCTGTGTCTCTAACTCTGTCAGTGCTTTCTCCAAGCCTTCGACTAACTCGGTCAATGATTGATTCTGTGTCTCTAACTCTGTCTGCGTTTGCATCAATGATTCGTTTTGTTCGATTAATTCGTTCACTGTTTTCTCTCTCAATTTTGTTAGACGCTTCTAGCACCAGGCTATTACGCTCCGCGATCATAGCGTTAATCTCACCACGGATCGTCACTGGTGCGATGCCAGTAAATTCCTGCTCATTATCTAAAGCTTCTTTTTTAGCCTTTTCGTATGCGTCACGCTCTAGCTTGGTCGCAACCGAACCCATTTTAAGCTGCGGCTCAATATCTTTGCCTTGGTCTGCATAGCTACGGCAATCTATTAAATCGTGCTTATGCTCAGCTAACTTCTCATTAGCAATCTGTTCCCACAGCTGACGAATTTCCCTAAGCTCATCATTGACTCGTTCTATCTCAAATCCAAGCTGACGACGCTTCGTATCGGACAACTCAATATCGGCTTTGTCAGTCAATACAATCTCGTTGTCATTACCTATTACGGCTTTACGAGTAGTAAACATGATATGAGCATGAAAGTTACGAGGGTCAGCACCGCGCTCAATCTCTCTTTGAGTTGGTTTGTGAATAGCACAGTCAGCAATCGTGTCGTAACGATCCGCTAGGGTCTGGGCGAACCTATGTGCTATGTCTTTGCGATCTTGTTCGCTTAACTCATGCGGTAAATTGACCAACCACTCTCTAGCCACTCGCGCATCTTTTCTTTTTTCGGCGCTCTCTGCTTTATTCCATAAATCGCTACGATCAATAGTAACGCCTGCATCAGCTAATGCTGACGGCAAAATAATATCGGCACTCATGACACCTGAGCGTTTAGAGTAATCATGCGTCTTACCGTAACGCTCATCCTTTAATTTTTCCCCTGCTCGATAACTAGCAGAAGCAACAGCACTTTGTCCGCTACCTCGTGATATTGATTTAGTCGATGCGAGAAAAATAGCCATTTTCAAACACTCATGCTTTTGCTTTTTAGCACTACGTCTTTTCGTAGTGCGGGGGTGTGGGGGCTTTGCCCCTGCCGACGTTTGACTTCACAAATGTACGACCGAAGGAAGTAAACATTTGTGAAGTCGAAAACTCGCACTTAGTCAGTGGGACTCAACCATCCGTCAATTAACTATATCATAATAGATTGTTAGAGTCTGGCGGAGTTGCTATAGTCGGGTAAATAGGTAATTTGATATTTTAGGAGGAAGGTATGAGCTTACTAGGTGGTAATGATTTAAAAGAACAGCAGAAGATTAATGATCTTGAGCTAAAGATAAATAGGGAGAGACAGAAGTTAGATAAGAAGCTGACACGACAAAAAATTCTACTGGGTGCCTTTTTGGTAGATGTTTTAGAGAATGATTCAGTAAATGGCTTAAAGGAATATACAGCTAACAATCTATTAGGTTTTTTGAACAGACAGACGGATAAGGATTTAATGGCAGATTTAGTAAAGGGGCTTGGTGGTAAGGTTAACATTGAAAATAACAATGAAACCAAAGCAGACTCTGAAACACTTTAACAATTTGAGAGCTTATATATGTCACAGCATTTAAGAGAAAAAGGATTCCAACAGACAGTTTCTATCGTAGTGGTTTCTTATACATGTCTCTTGATTACTTAACAGCAGGATGGAATATATGGCAATTAGAATAAAATTATATGCAGCTATAGTAGCCATTTTCTTCGTTAGCGGATGTCAACCCTCTGCTAACGAAGATCAAAATTTTTCTAATTACAATGAATCTCTATTAAATTCTAGTAAGCTCAGTGAGAGAAAATCTGAAAACATGGTTTATGTCACTGCTATTGAAACAGATTCTAGAGATGGAGATGCGGCAGCTTACAGGGGAACCCTTAATGTTATAAATGGCTGTTTATTTATGGGTGATATGTTAGTGGTAATAGTTAATCCGAACCTAGAATGGGAGCAGAATCCCTTCGTTATTTACAACAGAGTAAGTAATGAAAAATTTAAGATTGGAGATGTAGTCACTGTTGGAGGATCTTCTGCTGATTACTCACTGGTAAATGAAGAAAATTTAAAATGGAAATATCCACCAAACGCTAATTGTAAGTCTAAGAGAGTTTGGCTGGTTGGTAACATGGTTCATTGATATATTTTTTTAAGCATATTTATGGCGAACCAAGCAGGCTCCTTCCTTGGTTCGGTTCCCTAGTGAGGACTTGAATCCTAGGCTATAGGCTAGTGGTATCGGTATATTGAGTTATTTAGGTAATCTCGGTGTACTTCGTTGTGTACATGTAGTGAGCTTTTGGATCATTATTTTTATTTACCATATATGGGCTTAGCGTGAGAATACGACGTGCTTTCGTCCTTCCATCATTACTAATGAATAGACTAATAGATAAAAGTTTGACAGAAAACCTAAGAAAATATTTATTATAATGAAATATTCAGAACCCACTAGAAAGCTTCTCATGATTCTTGAGTTTCCCGCTGAGGTAAAGCCAAAGAACATAAACCAACCTATATTTATAAAAAGTAATATTAATGCAGTTATAAGAATAGTTCTTTTGGGATTTTCACCGACTGCATGATTTAACTTATCTGGGTTTTTTGCTGCTAGTTTAAATTCCCTGACAACTTTGTTTGAGACCCCTTTCATGAAATAAGTGAGAGTAATTATAAAAAATATTAATACAAAATATAGTAGAACTACATCGTTCAGTAACCTTATTCTACCCGAAGCTAATTCCATTGATTGTGCAAAGGGGGTAATACCTTGATAGTTTTTGAACTTGGAGCCTAGTATTAAAGAAGTGAAAAAAATTGCAAAAAACCCATGAAAATAAGCATAATTAAAGGGCGATAAATCGTTTAATAGATTAACCATAGTTTTATGAGAAATATAATGATGATCTTCTGTCATTTTTTATGTTCACCTTAATTTTTTTAGGCTATACCTCAAAGAAACTAGTTATTTCGCCCCTCAAACCTATTAATAGACCACTTAAAACAGACTGGCATAAAGGAACCACCTA